>CAVTQQ010000001.1:0-539918 GCA_963736865.1 uncultured beta proteobacterium
CAGGGGCGCGGCGCGGCATTTTCGCGCAGCGTCCCCTGCACCGCAGGGTTGGGCGTCGGCGCCGAAGCGAACATTCAACTGCCAGACGTAACGCGGCGCTTTGTCGTGGAGCGACTTGATTGCTTGGTAGCGCGTGGCTCGGCCAGGCGGCCCGTAACGTACTTGTGAAGAACACTGGCGATGAGTGTTTGATACGGCACACCTTCTTCAAGTGCCTTAACTTGAATGTCACTCAAATCGCCAGAGGACAGGCGTATGTTGACCCGGCGATCCTTTATTGCCGTAGCGCGCGCGGCTGCCTTGAATTTCGCTAGCTCGGCCTTCGTGGCAACGGACTTCAGTTGGCCTTTCTCAAAGGCGGTGAGGACTTCATGTTCGTAGGCATCAATTTTCGGCATCTGTTTCACCTTGATTCAAATAGTCCCTCGTTGCTTTGCGGCTCGGGATTACGGTCTTAAGAAAGAAATAGTCTTCCTCTTCGACAAACGGCACCAAATATACGTAGCTGTCGCACGCCACTACGAGAACGCGCTGCCTTGGGTATTTCGCCTGGTTCGGGTGAGCCAAAATATCCAGCAACCCACCGGCTTCGATCGAGACAACAATATTCTCAAATGAAATACCCCGCTCTGCTTTGACGGTCTCGTTTTTCTCCGGACTCCAGCGGAATGGTTTCATGAGAGCAGTTTACGCTGCTGTGTGCCTTTTGTCACCACACCACGCAGGTGCTGACTTCACGACGCCCAACGTGGAAGTCACCGGCGCTGCGCGGCTTTATCGCGCAGCGTGCGGTTGACCGCCGGGTTGGTCCACTGTAGTTACGAAAAGCTTGACACAGATAGCTTTTTGTAACGACAATTGACGCATGATTACCTGGGACGAACCCAAGCGGAAAAAGAACCTCAAGGATCACGGCATTGATTTGGCTGAGGTTGCTTGTGTTTTCGATGCCCCGATGGTCACGGTGGAAGACGAGCGCGAACATTACGGCGAACAGCGCCTGCAAAGTTTGGGCTGGTTTCGCAATCGAGTGGTCTTCCTGGTATGGACGGAGCGCAATGACAGCGCCCGAGTAATTTCCTGTCGTTACGGTGACAAACATGAAGCGCGCGCCTACTTCGAAGCCCTCGACGTTTAGCAAGGAACAAATGGCGGCAGCCATTGCGGCTGCGCCTGACAAGGTAACCGACGCAGAGTGCCCATACGACCCCAACGACGCTGCCTCAGTAAAGGCGTTTTGGGCAAAGGGCAAAGTTCGTTTGCCAGGCCAACGTGGCCCGCAAAAGCAGCCCACCAAGGTTGCAGTAACGGTCCGATATAGCCCCGAGGTGGTGGAGTACTTCAGGGGCACCGGCGAAGGCTGGCAAACTCGCATGAATGATGCATTGCGGGCATATGTGAAACGGCACCGCGCGGCGTAGTCCCTCGGCATCTCAGTGGCCCAACGTCTGACATAACCGGCGCTGCGCGGCTTCATCGCGCAGCGTCCGTGTTGATGGATGGGTTGGGCATCACGTGTCTTTCACTTGGCCGTTGGATCAGCCTGAATTATTCCGAAACGAAGCCCGCCGGGCTCTGCGCAGGTGGCATACCACCCAATGCCGGGAATCGGTAGCTTTGGCTCGACGACATGCCCACCGCTGGCCAGTACCTTCGCGACGGCCTCATCAAGATTGGCGACCGGCACAGTAAGCTGAGTCGCTGGCATTCCACCAGCAATGGGCGTGTCTTTGAGCGCTCCGATCCCGCCGTCAATTCCCGGCTCGCTCTCGGGACCGGCTTGGATCCGGTAATACTCGTAGGGCATCGGGAATCGCTCGAACTTCCAATCGAAGACCGCTTGGAAGAACTTTCGTGCCTGATCGAGATCGTGGATTGTCAAGTCGAAGTACGTGGGTTTCATGGCTGTGTCCTCATGCTTTCACGACAAGTGAATGAAACAATGTGGGTTTCGTGAGGCCCAACGTAGAGCTAACCGGCGCGGAGCCGGCCTCATCGGCGAAGCGTCCGGTTGAGCGCTGGGTTGGGGGCCGGCGGACATGATTACTTTGCTTTCTTCTCGGGTTGCGCGGTGGTGGAAGACTCCCCCGACTTGGCGGTATTACTTAGTGCTGCTTTTTCTGTCTGCGATGGCAATTGGGCTTGGGGTATCACTGATGTTCCCTGAGTTGGCGAGTCGAGCCACTTCCCAAGACCAACACCAGCGAGAGTGCCGATGACGCCAATTACTGCCGCTGCCATAGCCCACCAACGATTGCCGTTTGCGAGGCGTTCTTCAAGTTTGAACTGCTCCCGGAGTTCGCGTAGCGCGATACGCCTTTGCCATTCCTTCTCGGCGAGGATGTGTTTATCGGTTCCGGGTTTCCACCCGGATTGCCAGTGGCCAACTCAGCGTCTGGCATTCGCGCAAGATTGCTCAATGAGACGCCAACGAAACCTTCGGAGAAAGCGGCGTCTTCAGTTTGGTTAGGATCGCGCTCGGTCATCGAGCCCCCCAACGTAGAAGTCACCGGCGCTGCGCGGCTTTATCGCGCAGCGTCCGTGTGGACTGCCGGGTTGGGCCAATATCCGTAACACCCATGGTCAACTGGACTTCTTGAAGACGCTCGTAGCGGTACCATCTGGCCCGGAGTAGCGCCCCCAAAGCTCGTCACCGTGGTGTTCAAGAAAACAGATTCCACCGGTTGTGCCGCAGGGAAATGAAAGGACACCGTTCCGAATTTCCGCGCGTTTGAACTTCTTTGTTCGAGGGCTGTAGGAGTAATCGGCATTGCAGTCAACATCGATTCCAATCACCCACAACCATCGTTGTCCATTCCCCCAGTCTCCTGTCCATCCGCCGATAAAAGGTGCGCAAGATGCAGGAACATTGGCTGCCGGCTTTACGATGAGCGGTGGTGCGTTGAGCCGAGTTTTCGCACTCAGTAATTCTGTCTCCGAAACCTTTTCAATCTTTATTCCCTTTGTTTGCCCGCTTGTGCTCGTAAATGTTCCGACGAAATTTCCGTCAGATTTTTGGGTAGCTGCAATTTTGCTGCCGGGCTGAGTTGTGAGCGACAGTGTCCGTTCTTGACCGATTTGGTTGATTTCTGCCCTTACTGGGGTCTGACTTCCATCAGTCCAACCGTAGACTGCGTCAAGGGGAAATATCCCCGGGTCCTTTTGGTTCACCCCGGTTACTTTCAAAGTTCGCGTTCTCTCTTCACCGTTTACCGTGACCAGCCATGCCGAAACCAATTCGGTTTTTAGCTGAGTGAGCGAGGGCTGGGCGTATGCCACTGAAAATCCCAGAAACATAAACGCGACGGCAGCGGCTCGGACTAGAACCCTATGCATGACGCGATCTCCTCGGAGGTGATTGAAGTTGGCCCAACGTGGAGGTCACCGGCGCTGCGCGGCTTTATCGCGCAGCGTCCGGTGGACCGCAGGGTTATGCGTTTTGCTCGAGGACATAGGAAATGATCGGTGCCGCGCAGGCGCAAAGCCGAACATCGCGGTCTCTGTTTGGAGATTTCTGTCCATGCTCAAGATTGCACCTCACTTGGTAGATGACCATGGAGAGCTCGGATAACTTGGCCTTGGTGTCGTCGGCACCGTGGAATGCCTCGATATTTAGCGAGGTGTCTTTTCCATTGCCCCGCATGTCGATGACCGGTTGCGAAAGCAGGTAGTCAATGTGAGCGGTATTGCCGCCCAAGACTTCTTGCGCCTGCTCTGGCGAGATGTTTGCGCCGAGGTAACTCTTGATGCGATCTCGCTCCTGACCCTGGCCGACAGAGGAGAACAGGTTGTTGAACCCGCGCCAATAACTTGAGAAGGCGTCAATGGGATCGCTCATTTGCTTTCCGCGCTCAAGCCACTCACGAGCTTTCACGGCAACTCTCCAAACGCATAACGTTCAAGGTGACCGGCGCTGCGCGGCTTCATCGCGCAGCGTCCAGAGAGCGAAGCGAACGGGGTCGACCGCCGGGTTGGGCCTCACGGCTGGAGGAGCCTATGGTGTCAATTGCACGTTGCGCTACCCGAACGAACAAGGAAGCCGCTGTAGCGCCTAGGAAGAGGACGCCTGAAGCAACCATCTGCAAAAAGAAAGTTCCGTCCTCTGGGCTTCGGGAGAAGACAGGACCGAGAGGCAACCAACCGCGTATGGATGTGAATCGAAACTGAAGAGGAAATAGAAGGCCGCAGCTGCCGAGATGTATTGGGCAGACGCCAGTTGGAATGCAACTGAAGCCAAGTGGTAGAGGCCCGAAGCCATGAGAGCCCAACCGACCGCAAGAACCGGGGTTGCCAAGACTAGGCGGTGCAGGTTGTTCTTGTTCCGACTGCCGATAGGAATCATGACTTTCGGTGAAGATCATTGGACAGGTGTGGCCGGCATTTCACGGGCGATCATTGGTCGTGAGGCCCAACGTAGAGCTAACCGGCGCTGCGCGGCTTTATCGCGCAGCGTCCAGCGACCGAAGGGAGCGAGGTTGAGCGCCATGTTAGAGCCCACGGTTCACGGCAATGTACTTTCCTGGGACTTTGTTTCGAAGCGCTCTGCATAGCGCCAAAGAAAGTGGAGCCCTTTCCATGCAGCGATAAGTAGGCCCGCGATGAGAAGCACCCGAAGTGCAAGAATCAGCTCTTCCCAAGTTGCAACCCAGAACAGGGCGGCAAGAAATGGAGGTGCTGCGAACCCCCAGGTGGATAGCCCAATCTTTCGGCTCTTCGAGAAGCGCATTTCGATGAAGCCTACGAATACAACCGCGAAAGCAAGCCCAAGTGCAAGCCACGGGCCGGCATCGTTCCCGGGATGGGCGAGCAAAACTTTCCAATCGATGTTGCTCCATTCAGGCAAGTAAGGGCTCCAGTGGCTTATGCATGTGGGCTCTAACGTAAAGTAGACGACGAATCGGACAGTAAACAGAATATTGGACTGTCCAATAATCTTTGGGGTTGTGCTATGTTACTGTATATATAAACAGTCAACATCGGTAGCAATCCTATGGTGTCCAATAAGCCTTCGTTGTCCGCCGCTGCGTCGGAGTCGCCACGGCTGCTGGATCGTGTTCGGGAAATCATGCGGCTCAAGCACTATAGCCTTCGTACCGAAACGGCATATGTGGGGTGGATTAGACGCTTCGTTTTGTTCCATGGCAAGCGCCACCCGCTGGAAATGGGCAAGCTGGAAGTGGAGGCTTTTCTGACCTCGCTGGCGGTGGCGCGCAATGTCAGCGCGGCCACCCAGAACCAGGCGCTGGCGGCGCTGCTGTTTCTCTATCGCGAGGTGCTGGAAGCGGCGCTGCCCTGGCTCGACGACGTGACACGCGCCAAGAAGCCGGCGCGGCTGCCCACAGTGCTGACGCGCGAGGAAACCCTGGGGCTGCTGGCCGGTGTCGGCGAGGGCGAGGCGCAACTGATCATGCGCCTGCTCTACGGTACCGGCATGCGCCTGCTGGAATGTCTGCGCTTGCGGATCAAGGATGTGGACTTGTCGCGCCGCGAGATCGTCGTGCGTGACGGCAAGGGCGGCAAGGATCGGGTCACCATGGTGCCGACGCAACTGGTGCCGACCCTGCGCGCGCAGATCACCCATTGCCGGGTCGTGCACGAAGCCGACCTCGCCGCGGGTCGGGGCGAGGTGTGGCTGCCCCATGCGCTGGCGGTGAAGTATCCGCAGGCGGCGCGGGCCTTCGGCTGGCAATACGTGTTTCCGGCCGCTGGCTTTTCCGTCGACCCGCGCTCGGGGGCGGTGCGCCGCCACCATGTCGATGAAAAGCGGGTGCAGCGCGCGGTCAAGGCGGCGGCTGCGCGGGCGGGCATCGTCAAGCCGGTGTCGCCCCACACCCTGCGCCACTCCTTCGCCACCCACCTGCTCGAATCGGGCTACGACATCCGCACCGTGCAGGAGCTGCTCGGCCATTCGGACGTGTCCACCACCATGATCTACACCCACGTGCTCAATCGCGGCGGGCGCGGCGTGGTCAGCCCGCTGGACAGCCTCTGACGCCTTCTGCACAATGGCCTCCTCGTTCGAGGGGGTGTTGATGGGCTTGCCGCAAAGCAGACTGTCGCTGGCCGAATTCCTGGTGTGGGAGGCGGCGGAAGCCGAGCGCCACGAGTTCCATCGTGGCGAGGTGTTCGCCATGGTCGGCGCCCGGCGGGTGCATGGCATAGCCGCCGGCAACATCTTCACGTCGCTCAAGCGCCAGCTCAAGGGCTCGCCCTGCCAGGCCTTCATCGAGTCGCTGAAGGTTCAGGTGAATGAGGACACCATCTTCTACCCCGATGTCTTCGTCACCTGCGATCCGGCCGACCTGCGCACCGACTACATTTTCCGCGCCCCGACCGTGGTGGTCGAGGTGCTCTCCGAATCGACCCAGGCCTTCGACCGCGGCCTCAAGTTCGCCATGTACCGGCAACTGGCCTCGCTGAAGGAGTATCTGCTGGTCGATCCCGACAACCGCATGGTCGAACTGTATCGCCGGGGCGCGGACGGCCTGTTCACCCTGCACGACTACACGGGCACGGCCCGTTTCCCGGTGGCGTCGATTGGCTGCGAGCTGGCCACGGACGAGGTTTTCGATGCGCTGTAGCCGGTGAAGCCCGGCACCGGCGCCCCCCTGGCCACCGCCCTGCTCGCCGCTGCCCGCGCGGTGGCGGCGGTGCTCGGCGGCCGGGCGCTCGACGGCGCGCTGGCCGATGTCGCGTCGGCGGTCGCGACGGACGGCGTGACCCGCGCCGCGACCCAGGACCTGGCCTACGGCGCGCTGCGGCGTTACGGGCGCGGCGATTTCCTGCTTGGCCGGCTGATGGACAGGGCACCCAGGGAACCGGAGTTGCGCGGCCTGCTGCTGGCCGCCCTTTACCGGCTCGACGAGCGGCCGGAAGATGCCCACACCACGGTGGATCAGGCGGTAACGGCCGCCGCCGGCCTGGCGCGCGGCAAGTACCGGGCGCTGGTCAATGGCGTGCTGCGCAACGCCCTGCGCCAGCGGGCCGAACTGGCCACGGCGGCCGAAGGCGACCCGGCCGCGCACTGGCAGCACCCGCGCTGGTGGCTGGACAAGCTGCGCGCCGCCTATCCGGACCGCTGGCGCGAGATCGCCGCCGCCGGCAACCAGCGACCGCCGATGACGCTGCGGGTCAATCGGCGCCAGACCGATCCCGCCACCTATCTTGCCGAACTCGCCGCGGCGGGCATCGCCGGCCGGCTGCTGGCCGATGGGCCGGATGGGCCGGATGGTTCGGATGGTTCGGCTGGTTCGGAGAGCACCGCGATCCGGCTCGACAAGCCGGTGGCGGTCGATCGGCTGCCCGGCTTTGCCGAGGGACGGGTCTCGGTGCAGGATTGGGGCGCCCAGCGGGCCGCGCCGCTGCTCGACGCGCAACCCGGCATGCGCGTGCTCGACGCCTGCGCCGCGCCGGGCGGCAAGACCGCGCATCTGCTCGAGCGCGCCGACCTGGCGCTGACGGCGCTCGACGCCGACCCCGGCCGGGCGGCGCGCATCGACACCAACCTGGCCCGCCTGCGCCTGGCCGCCGAGGTGAAGACCGCGGACTGCCGCGACCTGGCCGGCTGGTGGGACGGACGGCCCTTCGAGCGCATCCTGGCCGACGTGCCCTGCTCGGCCTCGGGCGTGGTGCGCCGGCATCCGGACATCAAGTGGCTGCGGCGGCCGGGCGACATCGCCGGCTTTGCCGCCGGCCAGTGTGAAATTCTTGACGCCTTGTGGCGGGCGCTGGCCCCGGGTGGCAAAATGCTCTATGCGACCTGCTCGCTGTTCGCCGAGGAGAACGGCGCGCAGGTCGCCGCTTTCGTCGCCCGCCATGCCGATGCCGAACGGCTGCCGACGAACGGCCACCCCAACGACAACCACGAATGCGAATGGCAACTGCTGCCGGATGCCGATCAAGATGGCTTCTTTTACGCGCTGCTGGCGAAGCGCTAGCCTGACGCTGGCGCTGGCGCTGCTGTCGGCGCTCGCCGCGGCCGGCGGCATCGAGCCGGTGCGCGGCCAGTTGACCGCCGGCGACGAAGGCTACGTGCTGGCGGCGGAATTCGCCATCGACCTCGGCACGCAGTTGGAAGAAGCGGTGGCGCGCGGCGTGGCGCTCACCTTCAACATGGAGTTCACGCTCAGTCGCAAACGCTGGTACTGGGCCGACGAGTACATCGCCGGCCATGTGATCAACTATCGGCTTTCCTACAACGCCCTGACGCGCCAGTACCGCCTCTCGGTCGGCGGCCTGCATCGCGGCTTCGCCAGCCTCGACGAGGCGCTGCGCGCGCTCGGCCGCGTCGCCGACCTGCCGATCGTCGACAAGGCCGCCATCAAGCCCGGCGAAACCTACTACGCCGCCCTGCGCCTGGCCCTGGACAAGAGCCAGTTGCCCAAGCCCTTCCAGGTCGACGCCATCGCCAGCAGGGAATGGCAGGTCGACGCGCGCGTCCTGCGCTGGCAGTTCGTACCCGCGGCGGAAACGAAGTGATCGCCAAGGACAGCTCACCAGTTCGGCCGCCGGGCCGCCCCAAGGCGGGACGCCACGTTCGCGGAGCGAACAACGGCACCGAAGCCTCCACAGCGTGCCCCGTGACAACCGAGCGCAGCGAGCTTGCGGGCTTCCCCCCGCGAGGGGGGATCGAGGGGGCGGGCCATGAGCATTGCCCTGCCCGTGATGGCCGCGCTGGGCGCGATACTCCTGTTCCTGCTGGCGACGGCCAGCGCCAACACGGAACTGTTCGCCAGCCACTACCCGCTGCTGCTCGGCGTCAATGCCGTGGCGGCCCTGGCCCTGCTGCTGCTGGTGGTGTTCCAGTTGCGCGGCCTGCGCCGCGAGTATCGCCAGCGCATCTTCGGCTCGCGCCTCAAGTCGCGGCTGGTGGCGATGCTGGCCATCATGGCCGTGGTGCCGGGCGCGCTGGTCTATGGCGTGTCGATGCAGTTCGCCGTCAAGAGCATCGATTCCTGGTTCGACGTGCGCGTCGACAACGCCCTGGAGGGCGGCCTCGACCTGGGCCGCAAGGTGCTCGACGCCCTGGAGGCCGACCTGCTGGCCAAGGCGCGCGAGATGGCCCTCAACCTCTCCGACACGCCCTCGGCCGGACCGACGCTGCTCAACCGGCTGCGCGAGCAGGCCGGCGTGCGCGAGGCCACGCTGCTGAGCGCCGGCGGTACGGTGCTGGCCAACAGCAGCGGCGAGATCGGCGGCCTGCTGCCCTCGCTGCCGACGCCGGCGCAACTGCGCCAGGCGCGGCAGAGCCGGGGCATCGGCGCCGTGGATGGCGACGCCGCCATCGGGCTGACCCTGCGCGCGCTGGTGCCGGTGAGCGGCTACGAGGTGGGCAGCGAGCCGCGCATCCTGCAACTGGTGCAGCCGGTGCCGGATGCCGTCGCCAAGAGCGCCGATTCGGTCGAGGCCGCCTATCGCGACTACCAGGCGCTGCAACTGGGCAAGGGTGGCCTGAAGCGCATCTACACCCTGACGCTGACCTTCACCCTGCTGGTGGCGCTGTTCGCCGCCGTGTCGCTGGCCTTCTTCCTGGCCGAGCGGCTGGCGCGGCCCTTGCTGATCCTCGCCGAAGGCACCCAGGCGGTGGCGGCGGGCGATTTCACGCCGCGCGCCGCCGCTCACCACCCGCGACGAACTGGGCGTGCTGACCCAGTCGTTCACCGCCATGACGCGCCAGCTCGACGAGGCGCCGCGACGAGGCCGAACGCGCACCAGGCCTACCTGGAGAGCGTCCTGGCCAACCTGTCGGCGGGCGTGCTGGCCTTCGACGCCGAGTTTCGCCTGCAGGCCGCCAACCGGGGCGCGGCCACCATCCTCAACGACGACCTGACCGCGCTGGGCGACCTGCCGCTGGCCGACTGGTCGCGCCACGCGGCGCTGGCGGCGGCCATCGTCGAGGGCTTCGGCGAGCGTGGCCCGGAGTGGCAGCGACAACTGGAACTGGAAGGCGCCGACGGGGTACCGCAGGCCCTGCTGCTGCGCGGCTCGACCCTGCCCGAGGTCGGCGGCGGCGGCTATGTGGTGGTCTTCGACGACATCAGCCAACTGATCTCGGCGCAGCGGTCCATCGCCTGGGGCGAGGTGGCGCGCCGGCTGGCGCACGAGATCAAGAATCCGCTGACGCCGATCCAGCTTTCCGCCGAGCGCCTGCAGACTGCAAGCTGCCGGCGCGGCTCGACGACGACGGCCGCGAGATGCTGCGACCGCGTCGATCGCCACCATCGTCAACCAGGTCGAGGCCATGAAGCACATGGTCAACGACTTCCGCGACTACGCGCGCACGCCGCCGCCGGTGCTGGCGCCGCTCGACCTCAACGCCCTGGTGCGCGAGATGCTCGAGCTGTACGAGGCCGACGCCGCCCTGATCCAGGCCGACCTGGCGGCGGACCTGCCCGCAGGTTCTGGCCGACGGCAGCCAGTTGCGCCAGGTGCTGCACAACCTGATCAAGAACGCCCGGGAGGCGCTGGTCGAGCGGACGCCCGAACAGGGCGAGCCGCGCATCCGGGTGAGCGACGCGCCGCGAGGAACGGCGGGTGGCGCTGTCGGTGTGCGACAACGGCCCCGGCTTCGGCGCGCAGATTGCTGACCCGCGCCTTCGAGCCCTACGTGACCACCAAGGCCAAGGGCACCGGCCTCGGCCTGGCCATCGTCAAGAAGATCGTCGATGAACACAAGGGCAGAACTCCGGCTCGCCAACCGCGAAGGCGGCGGCGCGGAGGTGACAATCAGGCTGCCGCTGGCGGCATAGGAAAGGATATTCATGGCACAGATACTGGTCGTCGACGACGAAGTCGGCATCCGCGAGCTGCTCTCGGAAATCCTCACCGACGAGGGCCACGACGTGCGCTCGGCGGAGAACGCCGCGGCGGCGCGCGGCGGCGCGCGACGCGGCGCGCCCGGACCTGGTGCTGCTCGACATCTGGATGCCGGACACCGACGGCATCACGCTGCTCAAGGAGTGGGCGGCCAACGGCCAGCTGACCATGCCGGTGATCATGATGTCCGGCCACGCCACCATCGACACCGCCGTCGAGGCGACGCGCATCGGCGCCCTCGATTTCCTCGAAAAGCCGATCGGCATGCAGAAGCTGCTCGCCGCCGTCAGCCACGGCCTGGAGCGCGGCCAGAAGCGGGTGGCGGCCGGCCTGTCGCTGGCCGCCTTCCCGCGCTCGGCGCCGCTCAGGGACCTGAAGAAGCGGCTGGAGCAGGTGGCGGCCAAGAGCCGCGCCATGCTGCTGCGCTCGGCGGACCGGCGGCATCGTCGAACTGGCCGCGCGCACCTTGCAGGTGCCCGGCAAGCCCTGGCTGGACCTGGCGACCAGTTCGGAACCGCTCAGCCTGGAGATGCTGGCGCGCCGCCAACGGCGGCGTGCTCTATTGCGAGGAGCTGGCCCGCCTGACCCGCCTGCAGCAGAAGAACCTGCTGTTCGCCGCTCGAGCGGCTGGAGAAACACAACCTGCGTCTGGTCGCCGCCACCGGCCAGGAACCGGGCGGACTGGCGCAGCTCGGCTGGGACGAGGCCGGCCTGCGCCGCCTGTTCGGAAGTCTGGCTCGGCCTGCCGACGCTGGCCGAACTGCGCGACGAGATCCCCGACATCGCCAGCCACTTGCTGACCCAGATCGTCGAAGCCGGCGACGCGCCGCTGCGCCGCCTGACCAGCGGCGCGCTCAACTGCGCTGCGCCAGCACGCCTGGCCCGGTGGCTACGGCGAACTGAAGAGCGCCGTCCGGTCGCTGGCGCTGGCCGCCCTCGAACGACGAGATCGACGCCGACGAGGTGCGACCGCCTGCTCTTCCCCGATGCCGGCGCGGCGCCGGAGCCCATGCCCGGCCTGCCGCCGGAGGTGATGGACCTGCCGCTGCGCGAGGCGCGCGAGGTGTTCGAGCGCATCTATTTCGAGCACCATCTGCGAGTCGACGGCGGCAACATGACGCGCCTGGCCGAGAAGACCGGCCTGGAACGCACCCATCTCTACCGCAAGCTCAAGGACCTCGGGCTGCGCGGCGTCAAGAGCGACGAACCGGGCCCCGAACAGGTCCACGGATGAGGCCATGAAATCGTCATCCTCGGCGCCGGCCAGGTCGGCGCCAGTGTCGCCGAGGCGCTGGTCTCGGAAGCCAACGACATCACGGTGGTGGATCTGGACACCAGCCAGCCTTGCCCTGCTCGCAGGACCGGCTCGACCTGCGCACCGTGGTCGGCAACGCCGCCAGCCCCTCGGTGCTGCGCGACGCCGGCATCGAGCGACGCCGACCTGCTGATCGCCGTCACCCAGTCCGACCAGACCAACCTGTGCGCCTGCCGCATCGCCACAGACGTGTTCAACGTGCCGACCCGCATCGCCCGGCTGCGCGCCCTCGACTACGCCGAGCACCCGGAGCTGCTCGACGAGAACAACTTCGCGGTGGACTTCAGCATCTGCCCGGAGCAGGAGGTCACCGAGTACCTGGTGCGGCTGCTGGCCTTTCCCGACGCCTTGCAGGTGCTTCAGTTCGCCGGCGACACCGTCAGCCTGGTGGCGGTGCGGGCGCGACCAGGCGGCCTGCTGGTCGGACCAGCCGATCAACGCCATGCGCCAGCATCTGCCGGCCGGCGTCGATGCGCGCATCGTGGCAATCTTCCGCGACTTTCAGCCGATCGCCATCGATGGCGACACGGTCATCCGGGCCGGCGACGAGGTGTTCGTGCTGGCGCGCCAGCGAGCATATCCGCCAGGTGATCGTCGAGTTGCGGCGCATGGAGAATCCGGTCCGCAACGTCATGATCGCCGGTGGCGGCAACATCGGCTACGCGTTTCGCCAAGGCGATCGAAGCGAACTACCAGGTCAAACTGATCGAACGCAACGAGGCGCGCGCCGAGCAACTGGCGGCGCGCCTCGACCACGCCCTGGTGCTGCACGGCGACGCCACCGACGAAAAGCTGCTGGCGCAGGAGAACATCGACGACATGGACATGTTCCTCGCCCTGACCAACGACGACGAGGACAACATCATGGCGGCGCTGATGGCCAAGCGGCTGGGCGCCAAGCGGGTGCTGGCGCTGATCAACCGCCGGGCCTATGTCGACCTGGTGCAGGGCGGCGCAGATCGACATCGCCATTTCGCCGGCCCAGTTGTCGATCGGCACGCTGCTCACCCACGTGCGCCACGGCGACGTCGCCCGCGTGCATTCGCCTGCGCCGCGGCGCCGCCGAGGCGCTGGAACTGGTGGCCCATGGCGACGAAAAGACCTCGAAGGTGGTCGGCCGGCGCATCGAGGACATCGAGCTGCCCGAGGGCGCCACATCGGCGCCATCGTGCGCAAGACGCATACCACGATGGTGGTCTACGAAGAGGGGCTGCCGGTCGAAAAGGAGCTGTACGAGGTGGTCATCGCCCACCACGACACCGTGATCGAGGCCGACGACCACGTCATCGTCTTCTGCGTTTCGCAAACGACAGGTGCCGAAGGTCGAGAAACTGTTCCAGGTCGGCTTCCAGTTTCCTGTGAGCCGGCTGCTTTCCGTCCTGCGGGTACTCGGCCCTGGTGCTGCTGATCTTCAGCGGCGCCATGCTCGCCGCCCATGGCGGTTTCCTGGCATCTCGGCGACGGCGCGCTCGGCGCCTATGACGAGGCCATCGCCGCTGACGCTCGGCGCCGGCCTGCTGCTCTGGTGGCTGACACGCCGACACACGCGGGAACTGCACGATCAAGCGACGGCTTCCTGCTGGTGGTGCTGGTGTGGACGGTGCTGCCGGCCTTCGCCGCGCTGCCGCTGCTGATCTATTTCTGGCCGAAGCTCTCCTTCACCGACGCCTATTTCGAGACGATGTCGGGCCTGACCACCACCGGCGCCACCGTGCTGGACGGGCTGGACAAGCTGCCGTACTCCATCAACTTCTGGCGCGGCATGAACTGGTCTGGCTGGGCGGCATGGGCCTGATCGTGCTGGCCGTGGCGATCCTGCCGCTGCTCGGCGTCGGCGGCCGGCAGATCTTCAAGGCCGAGACGCCGGGACCGATGAAGGACTCGAAACTGACCCCGCGCATGGCCGAAACCGCCAAGGGACTCTGGGTGATCTACGGTCTGATCAGCGTGGCCTGCCTTGCTGCCCTGCACTGGGCCGGCATGGACTGGGGCGACGCGGTCATGCACACCTTCACCATCATGGGCCTGGGCGGCTTCTCCAGCCACGACGCCAGCTTCGGCTATTTCGATTCGGTGACCATCGAAGTCGTGACGATCGTCTTCATGACTGCTGTGCGGCATGAACTTCGCCACCCATTTCCTGGCCATCCGCAACCGGAGTTTCTCGCCCTACCGCTTCGACCCGGAAGTCGGCTGGTACCTGCTGGCCATGTACTCGGCGCGTGCTGCTGGTGGCCATCTACCTGTTGTACATGGGCACCTATGCCGACTTTCCGACCGCCCTGCGCTACGCCGCCTTCAACGTGGTGTCGATCGCCACCACCACCGGCTTCGCCAATACCGATTACAACCTCTGGCCGATGTTCGCGCCGCTCTGGATGCTGTTCCTGTCCAGCTTCGCCACCTGCTCCGGCTCCACCGGCGGCGGCATCAAGATGGTGCGGGCCATCATGCTCTACAAGCAGGTGTTCCGGGAGATCATGCGCTCGCTGCATCCGACCCTGGTACGACCCATCAAGCTGGCCGGCGCGCCGGTGCCGCACAACATCGTCCATGCCGTGCTGGCCTTCGGCTTCATCTACATGGTCAGCCTCGTTTCGCTGACCCTGCTGATGGCGGCGAGCGGCCTGGACATCGTCACCGGCGTTTTCGGCGGTGGTGGCCTGCGTCAACAACACCGGGCCTGGCCTCAACCAGGTCGGCCCGGCGACCACCTTCGCCGTGCTCACCGACTTCCAGACCTGGGTCTGCACCTTCGCCATGCTGCTCGGCCGGCTGGAGATTTTCACCTTGCTGGTGGTGCTCTCCCCGGCCTTCTGGCGCAAGTGAGATAATCCGGCCCTCAATTTCCGAGCGGCCGCCATGACCCGACCCAAGAACGACACCTTCCTGCGCGCACTGCTGCGCGAGCCCGTCGACTACACCCCCATCTGGCTGATGCGCCAGGCCGGCCGCTATCTGCCGGAGTACTGCGAGACCCGCAAGCGCGCCGGCAGTTTCCTCAACCTGTGCAAGAACCCGCAGCCTGGCCTGCGAGGTGACGCTGCAACCGCTGGCGCGCTACCCGCTCGACGCGGCGATCCTCTTTTCCGACATCCTGACCGTGCCGGACGCCATGGGCCTCGGCCTCTATTTCGCCGACGGCGAGGGGCCCGAAGTTCGAGCGGCCCGCTGCGCGAGGAATGGGCGATCCGCGACCTCACCGCGCCCGATCCCAACGTGCATCTGCGCTACGTCATGGACGCGGTGGCCGAGATCCGCCGCGCCCTGGACAACTCGGTGCCGCTGATCGGCTTTTCCGGCAGCCCGTTCACGCTCGCCTGCTACATGGTCGAAGGCGGCGGCTCGGACGATTTCCGCACGGTCAAGACCATGCTCTACGACCGGCCCGACCTGCTGCACCACATTCTCGACGTGACCAGCCAGCGCGGTGACCGACTACCTGAACGCCCAGATCGAATCCGGCGCCCAGGCGGTGATGATCTTCGACACCTGGGGCGGCGCGCTGCCCGCGCGGCCTATCAGCGAATTCTCGCTGGCCTACATGCAGCGCATCGTCGCCGACCTGAAGAAGGTCCATGACGGCGAGCGCATTCCCTCGCATCGTGTTCACCAAGGGCGGCGGCCAGTGGCTGGAGTCGATCGCCGCCATCGGCTGTCGACGCCGTCGGCCTCGACTGGACCACCGACCTGGGCGCGGCCCGCCGCCGGGTCGGCGACCAGGTGGCGCTGCAGGGCAATCTCGACCCGATCGCCCTGTTCGCCTCGCCCGAGGGTGTGGCGCGGGAGGCGCGCCGGGTGCTCGACAGCTTTGGCGCCCATTCGGGGCAGAGCGGCCACGTCTTCAACCTCGGCCACGGCATTTCCCAATTCGCGCCGCCGGACAATGTCGCCGTGCTGGTCGAGACGGTACGCCAATACAGCCGCGGCTTTCACGGCGGGCAGCCCGGCTAGCCCGACCCCGAGGCCACCGGGCGCCGGGCCGGCCGGCGAGGGCGGCCAGAATGGCGTCTCAGCCCGGCCACCCAGATTTCCCAGGCCGGACGCGGCACCCCGGACAAGCCGGCCTGCAAGCCAGTCGCAGCAAGGTTCGGCGGGTGGGGTTGACAATCGACTTATTCACATTCGGAAACTGCTCACTCCTGAATCCGGCGCATAGCCATGGCTCCGCCCGGGTATTTTCAACCATCTGTTTTTAAACGATTATTTTTCGCTTAATTATTACGCAACCGTGAAATTTTCCTTAAGCGACCGCCAGTTACGTTCTCCCGGGCACCTTTGTTCACAAACTTATCCACAGTTTTTGTGAGTAATCATTTTCCCTTTCGAGACCAATGAATTAGGCCCTCAAGCGGAAGTTGAATCGAGCTATGACGAACAAGCCCTTGATCAGCGATGCCCATTGTTAGAGTCGCCCTCGACGTGCCGCTGTCCCGCTTGTTCGACTATCGGGCGGACGACGCCGTGGCCACCGACGTCGGCCGGCTCGTGGTGGTGCCCTTCGGCGGCGGTGCCGGCGGCCACAAGGTCGGCCTGATCGTCGGCAGCGCCGCAAGCTCCGATCAACCCGCCGGAAAACTGAAGCCGGTCGAGACCATCCTGCGCGACATGCCGCCCCTGCCGGCCGACTGGCTGGCCCTGTGCGAATTCTGTAGCCGCTACTACCAGCATCCGCTCGGCCAGGTGATGGGCTTCGCCTTGCCGCCGCTCCTGCGCCGGGGCAAGCTGCCCAGGAACAGGGCCAAGGGGCAAGGGGCAAGGGACAAGGAGGGCGACGCGGTCCAGGTTCCGCCCTTGCTGCCGGAGCAGCAGGCGGCAGTGGAGGCGATCACCGCCGCGCGTGGCTTCGGGACTTTCCTGCTCCACGGCATTACCGGCAGCGGCAAGACCGAGGTGTATCTGCGCGCCATCGAGGCCGTGCTGGCTGCGCGGCGGCCAGGCATTGATGCTGGTGCCGGAAATCGCTCTCACGCCGCAACTGGAACAGCGCGTAAGTGAGCGCTTCCCGCACGCGCACGTGGTGTCGGCGCACAGCGGCGTGGCCGACGCCGCGCGGGCGCGCGGCTTCCTGGCCGCCCTGACCGGCGAGGCCGACATCGTGCTCGGCACCCGGCTCTCGGTGTTCATGCCCTTGCCGCGCCTGCGGCTGATCGTGGTGGACGAGGAGCACGACGCCTCGTTCAAGCAGCAGGAGGGGCTGCGCTATTCGGCCCGCGACGTGGCGGTGTTCCGCGCCAAGCAGCTCGACATTCCCATCGTGCTCGGCTCGGCCACCCCGTCGCTGGAGACTTTTCACCATGCGCTTGCCGGCCGCTACCGGTTGCTGGAACTGCTCGCGCCGGGCGGTGGCCGAGGCGCCGCCCGAGGTGCGCACCGTCGATACGCGCCGGGAAAAGCTCCAGGACGGCATGAGCGCGGCGCTGATCGACGCGCTGGCGGAACGACTGCGGCGGAACGAGCAGAGCCTGGTCTTCCTCAACCGGCGCGGCTATGCGCCGGTGCTGGCCTGCCCGGCCTGCGGCTGGGTGTCGCGCTGCCGACGCTGCGCCGCCAATCTGGTGGTGCATCTGGCCGACCGGCGCCTGCGCTGCCACCACTGCGGCCTGGAAACCGGCCTCCCCAGGGCCTGCCCGGACTGCGGCAACCAGGACATCCATCCCTTCGGACGCGGCACGCAGCGCCTGGAAGCGGCGCTGAGTGAGCACTTCCCTGAGGCGCGCATCCTGCGCATCGACCGCGATTCGGCCAGCACGCCGAAGAAATGGCAGGCCATGCTCGCCGCCATCCATGCCGGCGAGGCGGACATCCTGGTCGGCACCCAGATGCTGGCCAAGGGCCACGATTTCCCGCGCCTGACCCTGGTCGGCGTGGTCGGCGCCGACGCCGCGCTGTTCGCGGCCGACTTCCGCGCGCCGGAGCGCCTGTTCTCGCAGCTGATGCAGGTCGGCGGCCGCAGCGGCCGGGCGGCGCTGCCGGGCGAGGTGCTGATCCAGACCGAGCATCCGGAACACCCGCTCTACCGCGCGCTGGCCAGACACGACTACAACGCCTTTGCCCGGGCGCAGCTCGACGAGCGGCGGGCGGCCGGCTTTCCGCCCTTCTCCTTTCAGGCGCTATTGAGGGCGGAAGCCAGGGACCTCGACCAGTCGCTGACCTTTCTGGCCGAGGCGCGCGACGCAGCCCTGGCGTTGGCCGGCGAAGCAATTGCCCTCTACGACCCGGTGCCGATGCGCATGGCGCGGCTGAAGAACCTGGAACGCGGCCAGTTGCTGGTCGAATCAACCAGCCGGCCGGCCTTGCAGGTTTTCCTGAGCGGCTGGAACGAAGCCCTGCACAAGCTCAAGCCGCCCCGCGAGCTGCGCTGGCACCTCGACGTCGATCCGCTGGAGTTTTGATCGCCCGATGGCGCTCAGGCCCGCCCGCCCGCTGTGCGAGCGGTGCCGAGCATGAACCAGCCGTAGGCCAGCGCCTGCGTGACCACTAGCGCGCCGTAGGTCCAGCGGTAGGCCTCGCGCGGCGGCAGGCCGTTGGCCTGCAAAACGTCGATCAGCGCGCCGAATCCCCATTGCAAACCGAAGGCGCCGATGAAGGCGCCAAGGTTCAGCGCCGTGTTCACGCGGCCTGACAGGTGCGGCGGGAAATGGCTGCTCAACAGGGCATAGGCCAGATTGCCGACCGAGAACACCAGGCCGAGCGCGAACCACAAGGCATGGGTGGCCCCGAGGTCGGCGACGATGGCCAGGCTGACCAGCACGCCGGCACCCATGCCCGCCTTGAGGAGGGTTTCCGGCTCGATGCCGCGTCGCTGCAAGGGCACGACCAGGAAGGCGATGGCCAGGAAACCGGCCAGCATGGCGCCACTGGTCAGCAGCAGGTGGAAGGCCGCCGATTCGCGCGTCTGGCCATTGACCTCGATCAGCCAGGGCACGGCCCAGAGACCCTGCAGGGCCATGAAACCGCCGACGATGGCGGCGGTTTGCGGCGCGAAACGCCAGAAGACGCGGCTTTTCAGAATGTCGCCCAGTGCGCGCAACTGCTCGCCAAGCGTTTCGCGGGAACCTTCGACAGGCCTTTCCGGCGTGGAGGAGATGGCCGCGGCAACCATTGCCGCCAGCACCGCCAGGCCGAGGAAGATTCCCCGCCAGCCCAGCGGGGGCAGGGCCCAGCCGATCGGCGTGGTGGCGGTCAGGGCGCCCAGTCCGCCGGCGGCCATCACCGCCGCGTTGAGCGACGCCTGGCGCTCCGGCGGGAACCAGAGCGAGAAGGCCTTGAAGCTGGCCATCAGGCAGGCCGAAACGCCCAGACCGATCAGGGCACGCGCACCGGCCAGCTCGGGCAGGGTCGTCCCCATGGCGAACGCGGCGCTGCCCAACGCAGCCACCAGCAACAGGCCCGCCTCGACCCGGCGCGGTCCATAGCGATCGAGCAGCAGGCCTAGCGGCAATTGAAAAGCGCCGAAGGCCAGCAGATAGGCCGAGGTCAGCAGGCCGAGCTCGGTCGCCGACACGGAAAGCTCGCGCGTCAACTCCGGCGCGATCACCGCATTGACGTTGCGCAGCAGGTAGGACAGGTAGTAGCCAACCGCGAAGGGGGCGAAAACGCGCAGCCAGGGATTCATGGATTCCTCGCCAGCCATTCGCGGCGTTCGGCCAGCGCCTTGACCCAGCCGGCGGCGAGCCCCGGCGCGGCGGCCAGTTCGGCGAGTTCGCGCGGGTCCGGCCGAAGGGCCTTGCGCAGCCACCAGAGCCGGGCCAGGGTGGCCCGCGGCGCGGGTCGATCCAGCAGTTCGAAGCCGCAACCGGGTTCGACCTGGCCCTCCTCGATGACCCGGAAGTACCAGCCGGTCAGGCCCTGCTCGTCGATCCAGCGCGCCATGCCGGTCACGCCGTGGCGGGCGTCGATCTTCCAGCAAGGCGTGCGCGGCTGCGCCACCTGGATGCGCGCATCGCCGAGGCGGAAGAGGTCGCCGACGCAGACATTGGTTTCGTCCCAGCCGGCGACCGACAGGTTCTCGCCGAGCGAACCGGGCACCAGGCCCGCGCGGGCCTCGGCGAACGCTTCGGCCAGCCGTGCGTAATGGCCGGGCGGAAACTGGTGCAGGGCCTTGTCCGGCCCGCCATGCGCCCGGCGATCGGCCTGCTGGTCGCCGGCCAGTCCTTCGCAGCCCAGCCAGGCCGGCTCGTCGCGCTCGCGCTTGACGATGGCGCTCGGCTTGCCGTCGGGCGGCAAGGGCCGGACACCGCCGGTAAACAGCCTCACCGCCATAGCCACGCCGCGCCCCGCACGCCGGAGGAGTCGCCATGCCGGTGCTTCACCAGCCGGGTGGCCACGTGGTCGGAAAAGACGTGCGCACTCCACAGGCGCGGCACCGCGTCGTAGAGGCGGTCGAGGTTCGACAGGCCGCCGCCGAGCACGATCACGTCGGGGTCGAGGATGTTGATGACCTGCGCCAGGGCCTTGGCCAGGCGCGCTTCGTAGCGCCGCAAGGTCGCCTCGCAGTCGGCATCGTCCCGCGCGGCGCGGGCTGCGATGGCGGGTGCGTCGAGCTCCTGGCCGCAGGCCGCCTGATGATCCCGCCGCAGGCCCGGCCCCGACAGCAGCGTCTCGATGCAACCGTGCCGCCCGCAGTAGCAGGGCGGCTGGCGCGGGTCGGGCAGCGGATTGTGGCCCCATTCTCCCGCGATGGCGTTCGCTCCCGAGAGGACCTGGCCGCGGACGACGATGCCGCCGCCGACCCCCGTGCCGAGAATGACGCCGAAGACCACTTCGGCTCCGGCTCCGGCGCCGGCGCCGTCGGTGGCCTCGGAGAGGGCGAAGCAGTTGGCGTCGTTCTCGATGCGCACTTGCCGTTGCAGCAGCGCTTGCAGGTCGCGGCGCAGCGGCTGGCCGATCAGCCAGGTGGAGTTGGCGTTCTTGATCAGGCCGGTGAGCCGCGATTCGGCGCCGGGAATGCCGATGCCGACCGAACCGCGCTGGCCGAGCTCGTTCTCGGCCGCCTCGACCAGCCCCGCCACCGCCATGACCGTGGCCAGGTAGTCGCCGCGGGGCGTGGCCACCCGGCGGCGCAGCAGTTCGCCCCCGTCCGCATCGAGCGCGATGATCTCGATCTTGGTGCCGCCGAGGTCGATGCCGATGCGGAGTGTCATGGCCGCAATTCTGGCACGGGCAACCCGGCCGGCGGCAAAGTCTGAGAAAATCCGGCCCCATGAAGGGAAGACAGGAAAACATCATCGAGATCGACGATCTCCATTTCGCCTACGGCGCCGAGCCGGTGCTGAGCGGTATCAACTTGCGTGTGCCGCGCGGCAAGGTGGTGGCGATACTCGGCGTCTCCGGCTCGGGCAAGAGCACGCTGCTCAAGCTGATCGGCGGCCAGTTGCGGCCGCAACGGGGTTCGGTGCGGGTCAACGGCAAGGTCATCCACGAACTGGACAGCGACGACCTCTACGAGATGCGCCGCGAGATGGGCATGATGTTCCAGGCCGGCGGCCTGTTCTCCGACCTTTCCGTGTACGAGAACATCGCCTTTCCGATGCGCGAGCTGACCGACCTGCCGGAAGACCTGATCCACCGGCTGGTGCTGATGAAGCTCAATTCGGTCGGCCTGCGCGGCGCCGCGCGCCTGATGCCCACGGAGCTGTCGGGCGGCATGGCGCGGCGGGTGGCGCTGGCGCGGGCCATTGCGCTCGACCCGACGCTGATCATGTACGACGAGCCCTTCGCCGGCCTCGACCCGATCTCGCTCAACGTCATTGCCGACCTGATCCGTACCCTCAACGACGCGTTGGGCATCACGTCGATCGTCGTCACCTACGATGTCTTCGAGTCGCTGAAGGTGGCCGACTACGCTTACTTCATCCACAACGGCGGGGTGGTGGCGCAAGGCACGGCGCAGGAGATGCTGGCATCGCGCGACGACTTCGTCTTCCAGTTCGTCAATGCCCGGCCCGATGGTCCGGTGGCCTTCCACCACCCGGCGGTACCCTACCGCGAGACGCTGCGCCTGGCCTGACCGCCTGGCTACCGGCCGAACAGGCCCTTGAGGACTTCGTCCTTGGCCCGCTGCTTGAGCTCCTCTTTCTTCTCTTCCACCTTCGCCTTGACCGCGCCCTCCGCCAGGGCGGCGTATTCGATCTGGTAGGAGAGCTGGTCGAACGGGCCCCGGGCGCGCACCGGCACCGTCAGGCCCTGGAGATGGGCGAGCTCCTTGGCGCCCTGGCCGCCCGAGGTCGCCACCACACTGGCCTTGGCCACGTAGTCGAGCCGGCCGTTGCCGATGTCGATGTCGCCGGCGCCGCCCAGCCGCAGGAAGGGCGACTTGGCCGACAGATCCTGATTGTGGGCGACACCGTTGGCGATGCGAAACGAGGCGGTCAGTTCGGAAAAATCGGTCTTGTCGGTCGCCTTGGCCTGCTGCACGGCATCCTGCCTGCTGGACAGCAAGGCCTTGGCCTCGCGAAAACTCTGCGCGAGGTTGATACCCTTGAGCGCGCCGTTGCGCAGCACCACCGAAGCCGTGCCACCGAGCGCCTTCTTCATGGCACCGACCGTCTCGCCGCGCGTGGTGATGTCGAACCGCACGTTGCCGTTGCCTTCCAGCAGATCCTGGTTGGCGAGATCTTTCATCAGCGGGTTGATGTTGATGCCGGTCAGCGTCTCGCTGACCGCCACCGAGTTGCCATCGGCGTTCACCGATAGCGCGCCGGTCAGCGTGCCGTCGTAGAGATTCATCGAATGCGGCGCGATGTCGAGCTTGCCGCCGGTGGCCTTGACTTGCAGTTTGATGTTATTGGCCTTGACCTGGTTGATCTGGAATCGGCCGATGCGCACCGCGCCATGCACGTTCAGTCCCTTCAGGGCCGACAGGTCGAGCTTGCCGCCATCGCCCGCCTTGCCGGCCTTGCCCGCGTCGCCGGGCTTGGCCGGCGGCAGGTACTTGTCGACATTCAACTGGTCGATGTCGAGATCGAAACCCAGCGCCAGCGGCGAGAATTTCTCCACGTCGAATTTGAGCGCGATGGTCGAATCGTCGAAACGGGTGGTCAACGCGCCCTGGGCGGCCTGCTTGGCCAGCTCGGCGCGCAGAGTGTCCGGAGAGCGGCAGCTTCACCGACTTCATCGGCATCTTCGGGCTGGCGAGTTCGATGTTGCCTTCGATCTTGTCGAAGGCGAACACCTGTTCGGCCGGCTTGGCGGACAAACTGGTGGCCAGCTTGCCCTTCACCGTGGCATCGCCCACCGTGGCATCGGCTTCCAATTCGACCTTGTCGATCTTGATGCTCTCGGCGCCGCTTTCGATGCCGGTGATGGTCAGCGTCGCCGCCACCTTGCGCTCGCCGCCCACCAGGTTCGCCGTGAGCAGCAGGCGCTCGCCGCTGGCCTGGCCGCCACTCACGGCCAGCTTGGGCAGCTCGAGACGAACTTCGAACGCGTCGCTACCGGTCTTGCCCTTGGCGGCGAGCTTGACGGCCGCGGCCTGGAAGACCTGTTTGCCGGTATCGGCGGCGATGGCGCCGGTGGTGAGGTCGAGGCCCGAGACGACGGTGCTCTGGCCGCTTTGCTCGTCGAGCCAGGTCAGCCGTGCGTTGCCGACCTGGATGCCGCTGATGTCCACTTGCACCGGCGCGCTGTCGCTCTTGTCCTTGGACAGCAGGTCGGCGATGTTGAGCGTGCCGTCCTTGTGCTTGATGAGCGTCACCCGCGCACCGTCGAGTTCGACGGTATCGACCACGATGCGCTTGGACAGCAGCGGCATGACGGCGACCGAGACCCGCGCGCCGTCGATGGCGGCGAACTCCTTGTCGCTTCGGTACTCGGACAGCGAGGCCTTGCCCAGGCGTATGCCGACGTTGGGCCAGAAGGACAGCGCGACATCGCCGTCGATCCTCAGTGTGCGCTGCTTCTTTTCCTGCACGAAGCTGGTCAGTTCGGCCTTCAGGCGGGCGCTGTCGAACGTCGTCGCCACGAAAACGATCAGCCCGACCAGGATCGCCGCAAGCACGCCGAATATGATGACAGCTAACTTTATTGGCTTCATGGCTAACATATTTCCCCATGAGGTTTGCTAGAGTGTCCAGCCTAGCAGAAACAACCAAGGAGAGCTGACAATGAGCGGAATCGTGCAGGAATTCAAGGAATTTGCCATCAAGGGTAACGTGATGGACTTGGCGGTCGGCGTCATCATCGGCGGCGCCTTCGGCAAGATCGTCGATTCGGTGGTCGGCGACCTGATCATGCCGATCGTCGGGCGCATCTTCGGCGGCCTCGACTTCAGCAACTACTTCCTGGCCCTGAAGGACATACCGCCCGGCGTCGCCATGACGCTCGCCGAGGTGAAGAAGGCCGGCGTGCCGGTGTTCGCCTACGGCAGTTTCATCACCATCCTGTTCAACTTCCTCATCCTCGCCTTCATCATCTTCATGATGGTCAAGCAGATGAACCGCCTGAAGCGCGCCGAAGCCGCCGCGCCCGTCGCGCCGCCGCCGACGCCCGAAGACGTCATCCTGCTGCGGGAAATTCGCGATTCGCTGAAGAAGTAAGGTTTCAGTCCGAAGCGGCCAGGCCGGCCCGGTCAGCCAGCCTGGCGCAACGAGATCAGTTCGTCGCGCTCGGTTTCGACGAGCGCTCCGCGCCGGTCGCGGGCGGTGCGCTCGGTCTTGATGTGGAAATTGAGGCCGGGCACGACCCAGAAGTGCCGCTCCAGGCGCTTGCCGGCCGTGACGTTCCAGCCGCTGGCCTCGATGTGGAAGGTCTGAAACTCGCCGGCCGGCACGCTGACCTTTTCCAGCGCCACCACTTTGACATCGAATTCGACATCGGCCCGCCCGCCGCGCTGACCGGTCATGGTCATGCGCGCCTGCCATTTCTTGCCGATCTGAAGCTCGGCCGGAAAGAACTGCAAGGGGCCATCGAAGACCCGCTGCGGTGACTTGATGGGATTGCCGAGCAGATCGGTGGCCGCTTTGCCCCCGTTGAATTCCACCCAGTCGTTGTCCGGGTCGACCCGCGTCACCTTCACAGCATGGGGGCCCTCTTCATTGCCCGTCAGGAGGTCGCTCCTGCGGTAGACGGCCCGATCGCCGACCACGAAGTTTCGGCCCAGCGGATGGGTGCCGGCCGAGTAGGGGTTGGCCGACGGCTGAAACAACGGCCCGGCGTGCACACCCGCCTTGAGTTCGACGGCCTTGGTGGCGCCTTTCCCGACATCGCCGGAACGGCGCTCGACCGGCGCCAGCAAGCGCGTCAGGCGCGCCTGGGCCACTTCGCTGAAACGTCCGTTCGGATAGGCCGTCAGGTAGGCGACCCAGTCATCGACCTTTTGCGAGGCCTTGATCCGGTTCCAGGTCGCCAGCTCCTCGCTGAACTGCTGTTCGATCTCTTCTTCGCTGAGCTTCTTCCGGTCCGGGGGGAACATGAAGACCCGCTCTTCCAGCGAGGTCGACTCCCAGGGGATCTGTACACCCTGCGAGGCCAGACGCACGTTGAGGCGCACCCGCTTCAGGCAGTCCTCGATGCCGGTGCCGGGCACCGCAAGCTCCCGCACCAGATTGGCGGTGTAGAGGCCGTTGGCGCCATCGCCATCCAGCGCCACGCTGCCCGGCGCGGTGGCATAGGCCAGCAGGCTGCCGACGGGCGCGTCGAACTGGCTGAGCCCCTTGTTGTCCGGCCGATATTCCGCGCCAAAGGGATTGTCTCGGCATGCGTCGAGTATGACGATGAAGGTCTTGTCGCGGGTCTGGGCGAAATGCTGGAGAACGACGCCGAGGTCGAGGCAGCGACTCTTCAGTTCGGCGGTGTTGTGCACGCGAGCATCCACCGGTAGCAGGTAGTTCTTCCAGTCGACCTGCGCCCCGTGGCCGGCATAGTAGAAGACCGCCAGCTTGGTCTCGCCGCGCCGGACCGCCGCGCCAAAGCGCTCGATGGCGCCGGCCATGGCCTGATAGCTGGCATCGGTCTGCACCTCGGTGGCGAACCCGGCCGTGCGCAACAGGTCGGCCACCGCCCGCGCGTCGTTGGCCGGGTTGAGTAGCGGCGAGCCCTGATAGGCATTGTTGCCGATCGCCAGCGCAACCCGTTGGCCGCTATCGGCGAAGACCGGCGATACCCGCTGCACCAGCGATGCGGCCGCCATGGCCTTGAGAAAATCGCGGCGGCCGATCATGGCAGAAGAACTATATGCCGTCCGCGACGAACGGATTACTGCGCCGTTCCTCGCCGAAGGTGGACATCGGTCCGTGGCCGGGCAGGAACTCCACGTCGTCGCCGAGCGGCCACAAACGCTCGCGGATGGAACGAATCAGTGCCGCGTGATTGCCGCGCGGGAAGTCGGTGCGGCCGATCGACCCTTCGAACAGGACGTCGCCGACCACCGCCAGCTTCGACGGCCGGTGGAAGAAGCAGACATGACCAGGCGTATGCCCGGGTGTGTGCAGCACTTCCAGTACCACGTTGCCGAACCGGACGGCGTCGCCGTCCTCCAGCCAGCGGTCGGGCGTGAAGGCCTCGCAATGGGGGAAGCCGAACATCCGGCACTGCTCCGGCAACTGCCGAATCCAGAATTCGTCTTCGCGCTGCGGGCCCTCGATGGGCACGGCCAGCCGGGAAGCGATTTCGGCGGTGCCGCCGGCGTGATCGACGTGGCCATGGGTCAGGAGGATCTTGACGATGGTCACGCCGAGGCGCGCGGCGCTGGCGAGAATGTGGTCGATGTCGCCGCCGGGGTCGACCACGGCGGCCTGTTTGGTTTCTTCGCACCAGAGCAGGCTGCAATTCTGGGCGAAGGCGGTCACGGGAATGATTCGGTATTCCATGGCGGCGGATTCTACAGGGGGTCCCGTCCGCGCCTATAGGCCGCGCGCCCAGGCGGGTCGCAGGGGCGCATGATCGGGGCGGGCAATGGCCGCGCGCAACTGGCCGAGCAGCTTGTCCCGGTCGGCGCCCAGCGTGCCTTTCAGCACCAGCCAGTTGGAGGCGTGGTCGCTGCGAAATACGGTACGGCTTCAATTCCAGCCGGGCAAGAAAGCGCTCCATTTCCACCATCAGTTCGACGACGGAAAGCGGCTCCCAGCCGGGGAAGGCTGTGCCGCAGACGGTCTTCGCCCCTCGGGAAGCTGACCACCAGCGTGGCCAGATATTCCGGCTGCGCGGCGTTGATGAGATCGGCGGAGTGCTCGGCGTGCCGGGGCGACAACGCCTGCCCGCCCAGGCCGTTGAGGATCATCACCGAGCGGCTGATGCCGGCTTGGCCGAGTTTGTCGAGCGCGGCCAGCGTCGATGACTGTGTTTCGCCCTTGCCGACGCGCATCAGGACCTCGTCGTCGCCCGACTCGGCGCCGACGTAGGCCATCGACAAGCCGGCAGCCGCCAGTTCGCGCACTTCGTCCAGCGACTTCCTGGCCAGGTTGCGCGGCAGGCAATAGCTGGAGATCCGTCGGACCCCGGGGAGATGGAGGCGTATCGTCTCCAGGGTGGCCAGCAACCGGCGTGTCGGCAGCATTAGCGCGTCGCCGTCGGCGAGGAAGACACGCTTCACCTGGTTGCCAAAGCGCTCACCGCAACGGCGGATGCTGTCCAGGGTCTCCGCTTGGTCGCGGGCACGAAAATGCTTCTGTGGCGCCGTGTACATTTCGCAGAAGGTACAGCGGTTCCACGAGCAGCCATCGGTGAGCGGCAGGATCAGGGAGTCGGCCTCGCTGGGCGGACGGAAGACCGGTTCGATGTAGCGGATCGGCAGATCGGAATACATGGCAGTGCGCCAGTTTGCCCGATTTTCGGTCGGGGCGCGGCGGGGGTTGCGGGGGGTGGGTCACGTGTGGCACAGTGCGGCGGCGCCCGTCAGGACGCATTCAACCCGAAACAGAAGGAGTTCCCATGACTACCGTAACCCTTGGCGGCAACCCGGTCGAAGTCGCCGGTACCCTGCCCCAGCCCGGCGCCACCGCGCCCGATTTTTCGCTGGTCGCCGGCGACCTCGCCGACGTCACCTTGAACACCTACGCCGGCAAGCGCAAGCTGCTGAACATCGTCCCCAGCCTCGATACGCCCACCTGCGCGACCTCCACCCGCCGCTTCAACGAAGAGGCCAGCAAGCTGGCCAACACCGTCGTGCTGGTCGTCTCGGCCGACCTGCCGTTTGCCGCCGGGCGGTTCTGCACCGTCGAAGGCCTGAAGAACGTCGCGCACCTCTCGACCATGCGCGGCCGCGAGTTCATGAAGAATTACGGCGTGGAAATCACCAGCGGCCCGTTGGTCGGCGTCACCGCGCGCGCGGTCGTGGTCCTTGACGAGAACAACAAGGTCCTCCACTCGCAACTGGTCGGCGAAATCGCCAACGAACCCGACTACGCCGCCGCCCTCAAGGCACTGGCGTAAGCGGCGCCCCGCCTGGCCGGATCAGGCGGGTATCACCTCATCCAGGCCGAACTTGGCGGTGCCGAGTTCGGTTTTCACCAGCAACGGGTAGCGCAGGCCGGGAAACCGGCCGCGGCGGGCGATGTTGTAGCCGATGACAATGCCCCGCACCATGCCGATCTTGACCCGGCGGCCGACGGTGAGGCCTCGTGTCACGGCGGCACCGATCAACCGGCTCAGCGCCATGGCGCCTTGGGGGGTGTCGTCTGTTCTGGTTTGTGCGGGGCGGGTCATGTGAGCCTCTGCCATGTTGTCCTGTGACAACTCCCTTAACGACAGAGACGGCTCGAAGGTTTAACGACGAGCGGCTGACCAGGGCCTGGAAATGAAAAGCCCCGACCGGCGAGGAGTTCCGGTCGGGGCAATCCCGGCCGAGGCCGGGGAGGAGCTTTGAGCTTGACTACCGGCGATCAGCCCGCCTTCGTCGCCTTGAGGGTGGCGTTGGTGGCGGCGGCGAGGTTGGTTTCGGCCATCTCGCCGACTTGCTTGGCGGCCTTGGTCATATTGTCGTAGGCGGTGTTGGCGGCGGCGATCGCGGACTTGACGGCGGCGATGGCGACATCGGAACCGGCCGGCGCGTTCTTGGCGGCCTTGTCGAGGGCGGACGAGACGTTGCTGTTGATCTCGGCCAGCTGGCCCTCGAAGACCTTGCCCAGCGCGTCCTTGGTCTGGGTGGCGATTTCATGCACGCTCTGCGAGTAGGCGACGGCCTTTTCCAGGGTGGGCTGGACCAGCGAGGTTTGCAGCGTCATCAGTTCCTGCGGGTTCTTGGCCGCCATCAGCGCCTTGGCGTTGCCGACCGCCTCTTCCAGCATCATGCGGGCGGTGTTGAGGTTGAGGGCGGCGAGGCGCTCGGCGCTGGCGAAGGCGGTATTGGCGATCGTCACCAGCGTTTCGACATTGGCTTTGTTGGCGCTGCTCAGTTGTTCGGGGGTGGTGTACATGGTTGGCTCCTGAAGATGACAACGATAAGGTGGTTTCACACCGCCCGCCGGAAGCAGCCTTGACGCCTTGCGCTTCCTATTGTGCAGTGCACCATGAGTTGCATTGTAGGGCTGATCCGCCGCAAGTCAAGTAAATTGTGCGTCGCACCATTCACGCCCTCTTGGCGCCACCACGGGTCGGGGCGGACCGACACGAGGCCCTCCAGCCGGAAATCGGGTAGAGTTTGGCTGCTCGTCGTCAGGCAATCGCGAACCCCGCCTGACAGAGCCCACCGGGAGAGCACCATGATCGTACGGCGCCGTAACTGGTTCTACCGCTTGGCAGGGCAGTCCTTCGTACAAAGCATCTCGTTCGAACGCCCCGTCACCGCGTCGAAGGTCCGCGACACACTGCGCCGTTCGGTCGGCACGCCGCTGGAGATATGGGGGCGCAGCGGCGCCGACCTGGCGGCACCCCATCACAAATAGCGGAACAAGCGTAGTCCTTGATAGTCCTTGCCGCCGATGACAGGCAGTTCAAAGATCGTCCCCGACCGCCCCGATCTCGATCGGCACCTTTCCGAGGACACCGGCTTCCAGACCGCCTTCCTTCGTTGTCTGGCCGCGATTGCCACGACCGACGGAACGGTGAGCCTCTCCGAATATGGCGCGCTCAACCAGATTGCCGGGCAGATCGAGCAGTCCGCGTTTGCGGCGCATGCGCTGCTGTGGTTTCTCGAACACCCCAGCGATCTGCCGGCCGCGCTTGCGGTGCTTGGCCGCGCCAGCACCGGCGTGGATCGCGGTACGACGCGGGCGGCATTCAAGGCCGCGCAACCCCTGCTCATGCTTCAGGGGGAAGATAGCCGCAAGATCACTCAGCGCTTCGCCAAGGCGCTGGGCGTCAAGGTCACCGAATCGGATCTGGCGGAATTTCCCACCGGCTCGGCACCGACGCTCTGGAAGGACGTCGTCCGCCGTTCGACGAGATTGATGAAAGGCGGCACGCTGCTTCCCGTCGCGCAGGAATGCCTCAAGGTCACCGGCGAGCCGGAAGTCACCCGGATGATCGGCGCCTACCTGGACGGCGAAATTGCCCAACCCGCCCTGTACGCCCGCGTCACCGGCGCCAATGCCGCCATCGCCCGGCAACTGGCGGAGTTCGAGCAGCAACTGTCCGCCTCGGGCGTCATCGAGCAGACGGCCCAGGCCTACGTCACGACCGCCGACGAATTGTTTCAACAGGTCCAGCAGCGGCTATCCACCGTGGAGGCGCGCCTGCAATTCGAGAAGAGCAGCTTCGATGAAGATGTCGAAGACGCGATCCACGACGCCGGCAACGCCATCGAGCTGGAAATCGCCGATCGCCTCAAGACCGACAACTGGAAGCTCACCAAGGTATGGGAAAGCATCGGTCGCACCAATTTCGGCAAGGAACTCGAGCGCCGGGTCGATCGCATCGCGACCCGACGAAACCAGCAGTTGCGATTCATGAAGGAAGACCTGCGCCTGTTCCAGGCCGACCTCAAGATCGTGCACGCCTCGATTCTCGAACGGCAGAACCACACCCAATTCGCGCGCCTGATGCCGCACTTGCGGATCGGCACGCGCATTGCCAATTCCGTGGACGACGCGGCCAGCTTCACGCTCGGCGCCGGCGCCCTTTCCCTCGCCGGCGCCGGAACCGCGGCCTACCTGCTGGGCACGGCCGTCGTCCTGCCGGTCATTGCGCCGATCGCGCCCTTCGTCGGCGGCACCGTGGTCATCGCGGCGGTGGTCAAGTGGCTGACCGATGCCGGCGAACGCAAGGACAACGAGATCCAGCACAAGCGCAAGGCATTCGAAAAGGCCTTGCGCAAGCAACTGGCGATCGCCCGTTCATCCTATTTCGACCAACTGGACATCGTCGGCGAAGAGTTCCGCAAGACGGCGGACGCGTTCCTGAAACCCGCCCTGCTGGAAGCCGAGGCCGCCCGGCGACTCGGCGGCCTGCAAGCGAAGATAGCCCGTCGCGTGTCTGGGCGAAGCACGTCAATCCGTATCCCGGCTGGCGACGGCCATCGAGCAGATCGGGCCGCAGGGCGAGAAGTAGGCGGTAGCACCGATGGGCACGCCGCTGCTGGTTTTCGGCCAGCGGAAGATCGATTAGCTAAAGGAGTAACTTGGCGCGCCCGACACGATTCGAACGTGCGACCCCTGCCTTCGGAGGGCAGTACTCTATCCAACTGAGCTACGGGCGCGCTGCGGGAAAACACTGGAAGCCAGCGGCTGGCATTCTACAGTGACGGCCGGTGAATCGCTATAATCATGGGCTTATCGAGACCCCCGTGGGTCTCGTCGTGCGTATCAGACCCCCCTTTTCGATATAGGTGACCCGATGCTCAGCATGAATCTCCGTACTGGTGCCCTGGCGAGCGTGTTCCTGATCGCCGCCCCGGTGGCTCTGGCGATGGGTGGCAGCCCGAAGGCTGACGACGAGGCGGCCAACAGTCGGATCCAGCCGGTGGCGCGCCTGGAGTTGGCCCCGCTCGCACCGAAGACCGGCGGCGCCAGTCGCAGCGGCGAGGAACTGTACAAGGCGGTCTGTGGCGCCTGCCATGAAACCGGTGTCGCCGGCGCGCCAAAGACCGGCGACAAGGCCGCCTGGGCACCGCGCATCGGGGTCGGCCTCGACGGACTGCTGAAGAGCGCGATCGCCGGCAAGAACGCCATGCCGCCGAAGGGTGGCGCGGCCGATGCCACCGACGGCGAAATGAAGGCGGCCATTGCCTTCATGGCCAACAAGTCGGGCGCCAGCTTCAAGTAGCCGCTATTTCTGGCCCGCCAGCAGCGCCCTGAACTGGGCGAATTTGGCGCGGCCAGCCGCCCTGTCCTCGGGCGCCTCGCTGTTCCGGCCGACCCGCTTCAGGTCGTCGCCCATCTCGGCGACGAAGCGGGAAATCTCCCGCTCCATGACTTCCCGGCCCTGCTTGCGCTTTTCGCACCAGGTGACGTGCAGGCTCATCTGGGCGCGCGTGATGCCGACGTACATCAGCCGCCGCTCTTCTTCCACTTTGGCGGCGTCGAGCGACTCGCGGTGCGGCAGGATGCCCTCCTCGACACCGACCAGGAAGACGTGGCGAAACTCCAGGCCCTTGGCGGCGTGCAGGGTGGCCAGTTGCACGGCGTCCTGCTCGCCTTCCTGCTTGTCGAGCATCGACGATCAGCGCCACGCGTCTGCGCCAGTTCGACCAGGGTCTTGCCCTCCTCCTCGCCCTTCGTCGCCAGCCAGTCGACGAAATCGCGCACATTGCGCCACTTGTTCTCCGCTTCCTTGGGATCCAGCGTCTCGAACAGCCAGGTTTCGTAGCCGATGGCTGCGAGCAGGTCGTTCAGCACCTGGCCGGCCGGTTCCTTGCCGGCGCGATGTTCGATGCGGTTGATGAAGTTGCCGAACTCGCGCACGGCGGCCAGCGGCTTGGCGGCCAGGTCGCTCTCGATGCCGGGCGCGAAGACCGCCGCGAACAGGCTTTGATGCCGGCGGCCGGCAGCCCGGCCGAGCGCTTCCAGCGTGGTGCCGCCGATGCCGCGCTTGGGCGTGGTCACCGCGCGGATGAAGGCCGGATCGTCGTCCTGGTTGGCCAGCAGGCGCAGGTAGCAGGTGAGGTCCTTGATCTCGGCGCGATCGAAGAAGGACTGGCCGCCGGAGAGCACGTAGGGAATCTTGTGGGCGCGCAGCTGCTGCTCGAAACCGCGCGCCTGGTGGTTGCCGCGATACAGGATCGCGTAGTCGCTCCACTTGCCGCGATGCTCGAAGCGGTGCGCCTGCAGCCGCGACACCACCCATTCCGCCTCGTGTTCGTTGTCGCGGCAGGCCACCACCTGGATGGCGTCGCCGTGGCCCTTGTCCGACCAGAGCCGCTTCTCGAACAGTTTCGGGTTGTGGCCGATGACGCTGTTGGCGGCGGCCAGGATGCGCGTCGTCGAGCGGTAGTTCTGTTCCAGCTTGATGATCTTCAGTTGCGGATATTCGTCGCGCAGCAGGCGCAGGTTGCCGATGTCGGCGCCGCGCCAGCCGTAGATCGACTGGTCGTCGTCGCCCACTGCCGTGAAGCTGGCGCGCGCGCCGGTCAGCAGTTTCAGCAGCCGGTACTGGCAGCGGTTGGTGTCCTGGTATTCGTCCACCAGCAGGTGCCAGATGCGGCTGCGCCAGCGGCCACCAACCTCCTCGTTGCCCTCGAACAGCACCACCGGCAGGCGGATCAGGTCGTCGAAGTCGACCGCCTGGTAGGCGCGCAGCGTGCGCTCGTATTCGGCATAGACCTTGGCCGCGCCGGCTTCGAGATCGTCTGCCGCGATCCTGGCCGCCTCCTCGGGGCCGACCACGCCGTTCTTCCACAGCGAAATGCGGTTCTGGATCAGCCGCACCCGGGCTTTGTCGGCGTCCTTGAGCAGCTCCTGGAAGAGCTGGCCGGTATCGGAGGCGTCGAGGATGGAAAAGCCGGGCTTGAGACCGACATGGCGCGCCTCCTGGCGCAGGATGCGCACGCCGAGCGCGTGGAAGGTGGAGATGGTCAACCCCTCGGTGCGGCCGGCCACCAGCTTGGCCGCCCGCTCCTTCATCTCCGTCGCCGCCTTGTTGGTGAAGGTGATGGCGGTGATCTTCTCGGCCCTGACGCCGCACTCGCCGATCAGGTAGGCGATCTTCTGCGTGATGACGCGGGTCTTGCCGCTGCCGGCGCCGGCCAGCACCAGCAAGGGCCCGTCGAGATACCGGATCGCCTCCCGCTGTGGCGGATTGAGCGAATCCGCCGCCATGGCGCGCTCAGTTGCCGAGGGCGCCGAACACCTTCTTGGCCAGGTTGCCGGCGGCACCGACCGGGTTGGTGCGGATCGCCTTTTCTTCCTCGGCGATCATCAGGTAGAGGCCATCGAGCGCCTTGCCGGTGACGTAGCCGTCCAGGTGGGTATCCTTCTCCTTGACCAGGCCGAACTTGGCCGCCTTGCCGGCGAACTGGTCGTACTTCTCGGCGAGCTTCACCTTGGCGATGGCCTTCTGGATGATGGGCTTGAACTTCTCGCCCAGCGGCTCGGCGGTGGTGCGGCGGAAGTACTGCGTCGCGGCATCGTCGCCGCCGGTGAGCACGCCCTTGGCGTCTTCGACCGACATCTTCTTGATGGCGTCGACCAGCATGCGCCTTGGCTTCCGGCACCGCCGCCTCGGCCGCGCGATTCATCGCCGTCTCCAGTTCATCGACGTACTTGCCCATGCCGAAGCTGCGCATCATGCCCGCCGCCTTGTCCAGACCGCCGGGCAGGCCGATCTTTACCTTCGGGTTGCCGAGAAAGCCGTCGCTCTTGCCCAGCAGATCCACCGCCTTGCCGGCGCCCTGGGTCAGGGCTTCCTTGAGGCCGCCGGCGGTGTCCTTGTTGGTCAGCTGATCCAGCGACAGGGCGTAGGCCGCATTGGACAGCAGCAGCGCAGCAATGAGGGAAAGCAGCTTGTGCATGGCGGTCTCCGATGCCAGGAATGGGATACCCATTCTACTTGGGCGGCCGGCCCCGCTGGCGTGTCGGGACGACACCTGCCGCCAAATCGCCGACAATCGGTCCAATCAAACGCATTCCGCCCATCTATGCGCTGGTCGCTTTCGCGGCCGCTGTCCGCAGCAGATCTGCGCCTCCGGCACCGTCAATTGGGCCGGAACAGGTCGATCAGGCAAGTGACGAAGAAGGCTACGCGGGGCGGCACAGCCCCCACGCCGGACGGCGTCGGTGTGGACATCTTCTCCTCGAGCGAATTGCTCGTTGTCGTGAAGGCGGATGCTACGAACGCCGGCCGAGCGCCAGCAAGCGAATAGATTTCAGCAGACCGGTGAAGAGTTTTCATGCCCAGCCACTGTCGGGCCGGTCAGGGGTGGCGTGTCGCCATGGCTGCCTTTTGCTGGCGGCCGGGTTCGGCCAGAAACAGCCCGTGAGACATCCTCCGAAGCTGTCACTCAAAGGTCTGCTCAGCTCTGAAACCTGCGGATCTACGGAAGTAACTCGGCCTGAGCCAACATTGCACGTCACGAGCACTTGCGCAGCATTGATGAGAGTGATGAGGTTGACAGGCTAGCCGCCTTCACTTGGGGACTTTCGCAGCGCGCTGCAAACTGACTTCCTCGTTGGCATGGTCACGGTTCCACAACTGAAATAGCGGGTATTTCAGGTACGCCTTGTCGGCCACGTAGCGCAGCACACTAGCCAGCCGGAAAAACTGCACCACCGAATCGACGCGAAAGACTTCCTTGCCGTGTTCGTCGAACATGACCAGTGTCGGCGCATAGAACAACCCGAGATGGCGTGCCCACTTGCGCGAAGTCATGCGTCTGCCGTCCGGGGTCAGCACTGGCGTCGCGTCATCCCAGACGTTGAGCTGCACCACTTCGAAGGCCTGTAGGCGATTGCGTACGAGGGGGTTCTCGAGCGGCTCCGAATGCAGAACGTCGCAGGCGTGGCAGCGGGGCTGCTCAAAGATCACGAGGAGTGGTTTGCGGGCCGCGAAACGGCTGCGGTCGAGCGCATACGGTGGTGAGCTGAATATCGGGTCTGGGTTCAGCGCTTCATCGGCGAACAGCGGGGGCGGGGCTGCGTGTTCCAGGTACTCGCTGAAACTCTTGGTCTTGTAGTGCCCATCGGCGACATACTCAAGTGCCGCGCGCATCTTGTAGGGGGGGTGGTAGCCGACCAGTTTCAGTGCTTGTTTGCGCCCCTTGACATAGAACAATAGCGTCGGCGTGAATTGCGCTTTCTGAGCGATCGCGAATTCGTTGATCGGCTTAGTCTTGCCATCCATGCCGGTGATTTTTTCGATGCTGTGTGTGTGTTCTGGTTGCGTAATTACCCGACAGTCGAGTCTCTTGGCAGGTCGGTAGTCTAGGCGGATTCTGTGACGATGGCATCCTCCTGTGTGGTGGTGTCGGGAAGGGAATCGAGGTTGCCGAAGTCGAGGTTCGGCAAGACATCGAGGCCGAGCGCCTGACGTAACGCCAGCGCCGGCGTTCTGCCGCCAAGGCGATAGCCCTGATGGCTGCGTTCGAGGTTGTAGTAGGTCATGAACTCGTCGAGATCGCGCTGAATCTCCTGGATGGTCAGATAGAAGTTCTCCCGGCCCTTCACCCGGAAGCACTCGTCGAGCAAGGTCCGGTTCATCCGCTCGACGAAGCCATTGGTGCGCGGGCTCCTGACCTTGGTATTGCGGTGCTCGATGTCCTCGATGGCAAGCAAGAGCTCATAGGGATGCGACTGCGGCTTGCCGCAGAACTCCCGGCCGTTGTCGGTCAGGATGGCCTGCACCGGCACCCCGATCGCGTCGTAGAAGGGCAGCACCCGTTCGTAGAGCAGATCGCAGGCCGTCACCGGCATCTTCGAGCTGTAGCACTTGGCAAAGGCCAGCGAACAGAAGGTATCGACCACCACCTGGACATAGACCTTGCCCACCCCCTTCAAGGTGCCCCAGTAGAAGGTGTCCTGGTTCAGGAGTTCGCCCGGCGCCGAGGACTCGACATGCCGGCAGCGGAAGTCCGGGCTGTGGCGATCGAGCAGCAGGATCTGGGCATCGGTGAGGATGAAGGTGGTGTTCTCGCGGGATTCCCGTTCCAGGCGCATCAGGCGCTTGTAGCGGGTCTCCAGGTCGTGGCGCAGCCAGACGCCGCGGACGCCCGAGGGCGAAACCTCGACCCCGGCCAGGCGCAGGTCGTTGGAGACGCGCTGGGCACCATGGGTGGGCCAGGTCAGGCAATGGGCCAGCACCCGTTCCTCGATCTCGGGAGCGATGCGGTTCGGGTGGGGGCCGCGGGCGCCGCGGCGCTGTTCGACCAGGGCGGCGACGCCGCCCATCTGGAAGGCCCGGCGGACTTCGTAGAAGGTGTCGCGGTGGTAGCCCATGATCTTGCAGGCGCGGGCGACATTGCCGAGTTCGTCGGCCAGTTGCAGCAAGGACAGCTTGCGTTTGGTACTCTGGGATAGAGCGGTCACGGTGTTTCTCCTGGATCAAATTGGTTGTGTGGAAACTCCAATTTGCCAGAAGACCCGGCGGCCGCTCACCCTTCCGCATGCGGAAGGGTGAGCATTCCTCGCTATCCAGCGAGTGTCGGAAAATAACTAAACCAGTTCAGCAATAGTCAGTGCAGCACACCTAGCCCTTCGGACCTGAAGCGGCTCATGCCCAGCCCGGCAGTCCAAACGGACGCTGCGCGATGATGCCGCGCAGCGCCGGTCACCTCTACGTTGAACGTCGGCTTTCCGTGGCTGGCTACTTCTGCTCTGGGTCGATAGCCGTCTTCCGGAAAAGTCAGCCGCAGCAGCACGCCAGGCGACGTGAAACTACAGCACCCTTACTTGTCGGGCGCGGCATCGAAGGCCTCCGCCGGTGGCACGCGGATCAAGGACTGAACGTCTTCGGTGGTGCCATGCAGCCAGGCGTCAACGTCGGCGAGCTCGATCGGGATGACGCTGCGTTTGTCCTGCCGATTGGGGGGCAGTTTCGGGTCGGGCTTGTGCATGCGCGCAAGCAGGGGGTGGCCGTCGGCGTTGACGGTGAGCATGGTGTAGCTCTGGATGATTTCGCCTGTCGCGGGGTCGGTCCAGGCGTTCCACAGGCCGGCCAGCCCCCAGGGCGCGCCGTCGGCGCGTCGGAAGTGCCACCAGGCATTGCGGCCGGTCTCCCAGCAGGGTTCGTCGAATGACAGCGCCGGGATGATGCAGCGCCGGCCGTGCTGCCAGGACTGCTTGAACGAGGCCTTGCCGGCGATCTCCTCTATGCGGGCGTTATGGGTCGAGTAGGTGAGTTTGGCGGCTTTCGCGAACCAGGGAATCAGCCCCCACTGGCCGAGGACCAGCTCCCGCCCGCGCGCGTCCGCCGCGCGGATGAACGGTGCCCGGCTGCCAGGGAAGGCCTGCCCTGCCCCGCGCCAGGGGTTGCTGTTGTCGCGGCCGACTTGCCAGTAGCGCTCCATGGCCGCCTGGTCGGGCGTGATGTAGCGGGTGCACATGGGCTCAGTTTAGCCCGCCCGCAGGAGTTCGCCGTGGCCTACCGTCACGACTGACTTTCCTACGCCACCCCCGCGCCGTGGGCCTGCTGGTCGGCGTGATAGCTGGACCGCACCAGCGGGGCGCTGGCGGCGTTGGTGAAGCCCATCGCATCCGCCTCGCGCGCGTACATGGCGAAGATGTCGGGGTGCACGTAGCGCAGCACCGGCAGGTGGTGCGCCGGAGGGCGCGAGGTACTGGCCGATGGTGAGCATCTCGACGTCGTGGGCGCGCAGGTCGCGCAGGGTCTGCAGGATTTCCTCGTCGGTCTCGCCCAGGCCGACCATCAGGCCGGACTTGGTCGGCACCTCGGGGTGGCGCGCCTTGAAGTCCTTGAGCAGCTTCAGCGAGTGCGCGTAGTCGGCGCCGGGCCGGGCCTGCTTGTAGAGGCGCGGCACGGTTTCCAGGTTGTGGTTCATCACGTCGGGCAGATGGCCCTCGAAGGCTTCGAGGGCGACTTCCAGCCGGCCGCGGAAATCGGGCACCAGCACTTCGATCTTCGTGCCGGGCGACAGCTCGCGGATCTTCGCGATGCAGGCGGCGAAGTGGCCGGCGCCGCCGTCCTGCAGGTCGTCGCGGTCGACGCTGGTGATCACCACGTACTTGAGCTTCATCGCCGCGATGGTGCGCGGCGAGCTGCTCCGGTTCGTCGGCGTCGGGCGGCAGCGGCTTGCCGTGGCCGACGTCGCAGAAGGGGCAGCGGCGCGTGCACAGGTCGCCGAGGATCATGAAGGTGGCCGTGCCCTTGCCGAAGCACTCGCCGATGTTCGGGCAGGTGGCCTCCTCGCAGACCGTGTGCAGGTGGTGCTCGCGCAGGATCTGCTTGATCTCGCCGAAGCGCGCCGCCGAGTTGCCCGCCTTGACGCGGATCCACTCCGGCTTCTTGAGCGGTGCCCAGCCCTTGTCATGCACGACCTTGATCGGAATGCGGGCGGTCTTGGCTTCGCCCTTCTGTTTTTCGCTCATCGTATGACCACGGGTTATCCATCAACAATATCGGCTATTCTGCCGGGCGACGCCCGACTTATCGGGCCTATCGGACGTCGATCCAACCCGGCCCGACCCATGCCTATCTTGACCTAAAAGGAGAAGAAAACATGAGCAGCGAAGATATCGTAACAGGAGCCGCATCGAGCGACGTGTCCCGGGCGAAGGATGTAGTGAGCGAGGCGGCGGAGCGGGTTCATAACGCGCGGCGGGATTTCGTGAAGCTGTTCAGTTATGGGGCCGCCGGTCTGGCGATGGGCGGAGTATCGACGGGCGAGGATGGCCTGCCGGGGTTCATCCCGGGCGCCCTGGCCAAGTCCAGCGGCAAGAGCCCCTACGAGAAGGAGTTCTCGTTCGCCGGCAATCTGCTTTACATGAACCTCGGCACCACCGGGGCGTCGCCCAAACAGGTGGTCAAGAATTTCCACCAGGACTACAAGGACATCGCCAGCAGCCCGACCGCCTACTTCTTCGGCCAGCAGGTGATGCGCAACACCATCGCGCCGGGTTTCGGCTGCGACCCCTACGAACTGGTGATGAGTTTCAACACGACCGATGGTCTCTGGCGCATCGTCATGGGCATCCCGTTCCAGCCCGGCGACGAGGTGATCACCACCAACATGGAGGAAGATGCCGGCATATCGGCGGTGAACATGCTGCGCGACCGTTTCGGCGTGGTGATCAAGACCGTCAACATCCCGACCAACGACGCCTACGGCGACCAGGAGATTCTTGCCCGCTTCCAGGCGCAGCTAACCAACAAGACCAAGGCGATCCTGTTCTCCTCGCCGATCTACCTGACCGGCGCGCGGCTGCCGGAAAAGGAGCTGTGCCTCTGGGCGGCGGCGCACAATGTCATCTCCATCGTGGACGGCGCCCACCTGCCGGGCATGTGTGCCATCAACCTGCACGAGATGGGCTGTGACTTCTTCTCGGGCGCCGGTCACAAGTGGCAATGCGGCCCGGGCCAGACCGGTTTCCTGTATATCCGCAACGGCAATCATGCCGAGGACCGGACCGTGCAGCGCCCGACCAGCGATTTCGCACCGTTCGGCGCACCCTCGCCAACCGTGGACATCCTCATCCCCGGCTACCGCAACCCCAATCCGCTGCCCACCTACTACCCCACCAATACCCTGATCTACGGGGCGGCAGGGATACTCGCCAACGGTGTGCGCAATCCTGCCCATAACATAGCCGCCGTCCTCCAGTTGATCGGCAACGGCAGCCGGCCAACCCAGAAGGCGTTGACCGAAGTCTGTCAGATGTGGGATCAGTGGGGGCGGCAGAACATCGAGGACTACCTCGTCTCCCTGGCCCAGTACCTGCGCGCCCGCATCAACACCATTTGGGGACCACACGCCCTGTCGGTGCCCTATGCGCCCGGCGTCACGGCGGCGGCCAAGACCGGCCTGACTTCCTTCAACCCGTTCTCGCCCGGCTTCGACTACAACGCCAGCCTCACCGCCAGCCAGTCGAGCAGTCAGGCCGCGGCCTCGTCGGCGGCGGTGGCGACGCTGCGCGCCGACTACGACATCGTGATCCGCAACAACTCCGTGCCCCATACGCTGCGCGGCGCCAATACCGGCCAGAACGCGACCCCCGGCACCTACTCCTCGCCGCTGCGGGTTTCCACGCACCTGTTCCACTCGCTCGCGGATGTTGACCGGCTGATCGACGCCTTGCTGCAAGTGGTGCCGCACCCCTGACCGACCTTGGAGATTAGACCAGAATAGGCGGAGGCCGTCGTCGGTCGGCGGCGGCCTCCAGCACGCTACGGTTCAGCCAGGCCTCGCGGAGCCGCCGTCGCAGCAACCGAGCCAACCGTTCGCCGACGCTCTCCAGACTGGAAACTTCGCACTGATCGATCATCTGCGTCACCGCCAACCCCGGGTACCCGCAGGGATTGATGGCGGCGAAGGGCGCCAGGTCCATGGCCACGTTCAGGCTGAGGCCGTGATAGCTGCAACCGTTCTTGATCTTCAGGCCCAGGGCGGCAATCTTGGCTCCCTGCACATAGACCCCCGGCGCGCCTGGCCGGCGTTCGGCGGCGACGCCGCATTCGGCCAGCAGATCGATCACCGCTTGTTCCATGAGGCTGACCAGCCCCTTGACGGTCAGGCCGTTTCTCTTGAGGTTGAGCAGCAGGTAGGCGACCAGTTGGCCGGGGCCGTGATACGTGATCTGGCCACCGCGGTCGATCTTCACCACCGGGATGCCGATGTCGCGCAGCAGATGCTCGGGCTTGCCGGCCAGCCCCTGGGTAAACACCGGTGGGTGCTCGCAGAGCCAGATTTCATCGCCGGTTTCGCCGGTGCGCGCCGCCGTAAAGTCGCGCATGGCGCGCCAGGTCGGTTCGTACTCGACCAGACCGAGGCTACGAACAGCTAAAGGACGATCTTGACCCACGGATGGCCGGTCAGGTCGCGGTAGAGCGCGTCGAGTTGCGCCTTCGATGTGGCGCGCACCGTGCAGGTCAACGACAGGTAGGTGCCGGCACTGGAGGGGCGCATGTCCATCGCGGCCGCGTCGAACTCCGGTGCATGGCGGGCGACGACTTCGACGATGGCCTGGGCGAACCCTTCGCGGCTGGCGCCCATCACCTTGATCGGAAAATCGCAGGGAAACTCGATCAGGGTTTCGTCAGCCACCACGCATGACTTTCTGTTTGAATTCCTGATACCAGCCGTACATCCGCGCGAATACCGGCCCGGGCGTACCCGTACCGACCGGACGGCCGTCGAGACCGACGATGGGCAGCACCTCCTTGGTCGAGGAAGTCATCCAGAGTTCGTCGGCGCGCGCGGACTTCTTCGTCGCGGATGTCCCGCACCTCGTGCGGCAGGCCATGCGCCGCGGCCAGTTCCAGCACCACGTCGTAGGTGATGCCGGTCAGCATCAGGTGGTTCCTGGGCGGCGCCAGCAAGGTGCCGTCCTTGACCACGAAGATGTTGGAAGCGGCACCCTCGGTCAGGCAGCCATCGCGGAACAGCAGCGTCTCGATGCAGCCGGCGTCGATGGCCATCTGGCGCAGCAGGCAATTGGCCAGCAGCGAAGTCACCTTCAGGTCGCAGCGCAGCCAGCGGAAATCGGCGGCCGAGATGGCGCAGATGCCTCTTTCGCGCTGTTCGTCTGGTGGCGTCACCAGCGGCTCACCCATGATGAATACCGTCGGCGCGACTACCTTGGGGAAGGCGTGGTTACGTACCGCCATGGGGCCACGACTGATCTGTACCAGGACCGACTGGTCGTCGGTTTCGCCAAGCTCGACGACGCGGCCGATCAGCGCCGTCCATTCGGCCTCGGTATGCGGATTGGCCAGGCGAATGCCGTCCAGGCTGCCTTGCAGTCGTTTCAGGTGCTCGGCGAGGCGGAAGGGGCGACGGGAATAGACGGGAATGACTTCATAGACGCCGTCGCCGAACAGGAAACCCCGGTCCATGACCGGCACCCGGGCCTGATCGCGCGGTACGAACTCGCCGTTGAGGTAGACCATCACTGGAACCATAGCATCAGGGTATCCCAGGCACGACCGAACACCCCGGCGACGGGGACATCTTCGAGCGCGACAACCGGGTACTCGCCCCATGGCCGCGTTTCGCCACCCTGGTCAACCGACAGCTTCAAGGTGCCCACCTTCTGGCCCTGCCGCACCGGCGCCAGCAAAGGCTGCATGCTGACCAACTGCACTTTCATCTTGTCCGCCACACCTTTCGGCAGGGACAGCACGAAGTCGTCGAGAAAGCCGGCCTTGACCGTGCCCTGCCGGCCCTTGAACACCTTGAGTTGCGAGAGCACCTGCGCCTTCTCGTAGAGACGCACGGCGTCGAAATTCTGGAAGCCGTGGTTGAGCAGCCGCTGCGATTCCTGGGCGCGCAGGGCGTCGGAATCGGCCCCCAGCACCACGGAGATCAGGCGCCGCGGGCCGCGCTTGCTCGATGAGATCAGGCAGATAGCCGGCGGCCTCGGTATGGCCGGTCTTGACGCCATCGACGGTCGGATCGAGCCAGAGCAGCCGATTGCGGTTGGGCTGGGTGATGCGGTTGTAGCTGTATTCCTTCTTGGAGTAGATCGGGTAGTACTCCGGAAAATCGCGGATGATCGCCTGGGCCAGGCGGGCCAGATCGCGCGCCGTCGAATAGTGCTGCGGCATCGGGCAGGCCGGTGGTGTTGACGTAGTGGGTCTTGGTCAGCCCCAGCCGCTGGGCTTCCAGGTTCATGCGCTGCACGAACACCTCCTCGGTACCGGAAATGGCTTCGGCCAGGGCGATGCAGGCATCGTTGCCGGACTGGATGATCATGCCATGCACAAGCTCATTGACCGTCACCGGGCGCTTGGGCTCGATGAACATGCGCGAACCGATCGCCTTCCAGGCCTTCTCCGAGACCGGCACTACCTGGTCCGGCTTCAGGCTGCCCTGCTTGAGCGCGGCAAAGGTCAGATACGCCGTCATCAGCTTGGTCAGCGAGGCCGGTTCGACGCGCTCGTCGGCGCCGTTCTCGACCAGCGGCTGGCCGGAGGCATGGTCGAGCAGCAGCCAGGCACGGGCGGCCATGGGCGGCGGCGTCACACTCTGGGCATGGACCAGGGTTGTCGCCAACAGGGACAGCAGCAATACAAAAGCGCGCATGGGATTGATGTGTTGCGGGAAGGAGCGCGGATTATATCGCCCTACCTCTGCACGACGACCGGCTTGAACTCGAGCAGCTCGGCGATCTTGTCGGCCGTGCGACGGGCTTCCTCGCGGTCGGCCCAGGGGCCGAGTTGCAGCCGGTACATGCCGCCGCCGGGCTTGACCACGAGACGATCGGAGAAACCACCCAGCTCGCGGGCAAGCCGGCCGCGCAAGGCTTCCGCGTTCTCGGCGTTGCTGAAGGCGCCGAGTTGAAGGTAGATGCCGCGCGCATCCTTCACCTCCGGCAGTACCCGCGGCGGCGGTTCGGACAGCAGGAGTCGGGCGAGGGGATCGTCATCGGGTGGCGGCACCGCGGCCAGCGCCGTCTCCTGGCCGGGCAGGACGCTTTCCACTTCGACCAGGGTACTGCCGTTGCCGACGTAGCCGAGTTTCCAGGCCGCGCTGTAGGAGAGATCGATGACCCGATCATGCAGGAACGGGCCACGATCGTTGACCCGCACTACCACCGAGCGGCCGTTGCCGGGATTGCTCACCCGCACATAGGACGGAATCGGCAGCGTCGGGTGAGCGGCGGTCATGCCGTACATGTCGTAGGGCTCGCCGCTGGAAGTCTTCTGGCCGTGGAACTTGCGGCCATACCAGCTGGCCACTCCGCGTGCCCGGTAGGGCGTGCGGGCGCGCAGCGGCACGTAGTCGCGACCGAGCACCGAATAGGGGTTGTTGGCGAAGCGATGCAGCGGTTCGCTCTTCGGCACCGCATCGGGAATGGCGTCGATGTTGTCGGGCGGATTGTCGCCCGGGCCGTCGTCCTGATAGAAGCCGCCACCCTTCTTCAGCACGTAGGTGGGCGGTTTGGTCGATGGGGTGGGCGGCATCGGCCGGGTCGCGGCAGGCGGCAACTCGACGCGATCGACCACCGGTCGCGGCGCCTGCGTGCCACAGGCCGCCAGGAGAACCGCCAGGAGGGGAGCATGGCGACGGATCATTTCTGAACCAGCATGCGATGGCGGTGAATGCTCATGAGAATGCCGATGCCGAGGAACAGGGTGACCAGCGCCGTGCCGCCATAGCTGACCAGCGGCAGCGGCACGCCCACTACCGGCAGGATGCCGCTGACCATGCCCATGTTCACGAAGGCGTAGGTGAAGAAGATCAGGGTGATGGCGCCCGCCAGCAGGCGCGAGAACAAGGTCGGCGCGTCGGCGGCGATCATCAGTCCGCGCCCGATCAGCAGGGCGTAGAGCAGCAGCAGCACGGCATTGCCGAGCAGGCCGAACTCTTCGGAGAGCACGGCGAAGATGAAGTCGGTATGGCGTTCGGGAATGAACTCCAGTTGCGCCTGGGTGCCCTGCCCCCAGCCCTTGCCGAAGAAGCCGCCGGAGCCGATGGCGATGGTCGACTGAATGATGTGGAAACCCTTGCCGAGCGGGTCCTTCTCGGGGTCGAGCAGCGTCAGGATCGCGGGCACGCTGGTAGTCGTGCAGGAAGCCCCAGGCCAGCGGCGCCGCCGCCGCCGCGCCGAACGCCAGGCCGAGCATGATCTTCCAGGGCAGGCCAGCGAGGAAGATGACGTAGAAGCCGGCGGCAAAGACCAGAATGGCGGTACCGAGATCCGGCTGCCGGGCGATCAGCGCCGTCGGCACCAGCAGGATCAATGCGGCCACCGCGTAGTCGCGCAGGCGCAGCAGCGCCTCGTGCTTCTGGAAGTACCAGGCGAGCATCAGCGGCATGGCGATCTTCATGATCTCCGAAGGCTGGGCGCGCATGAAGCCAAGATTGAGCCAGCGCCGCGCGCCTTTGGAAACATCGCCGAACAACGCCACCGCGATCAGCAGGGCGATACCGGCGATGTAAACGGGCAGCGCCAGGTGCATCAGACGCTGCGGTGGCATTTGCGCCACCAGCCGCATGATCACCAGGGCGACCGACATGTTGACCAATTGGCTGGTGATGCGCTCGGGCGAGGCGCTGCCGACCACCCCCAGAGCGGCCAGCAACAGCAATACGGCCAGCAGGAACAGCGGGCCATCGATGGGGCCGATCAACCGTTGCCAGAGAATGCGGGGGTGCCATCGGTTCATGACGCGCCTAGTCCTCCTCCGGCTCGGTTTCTTCAGCCGGCGCCGGGGCATTCGGCACCTTGCCGAGCAGGTAGTAGTCCAGCACCTGACGGGCGATCGGCGCCGCCGCCTGAGCGCCGAAACCGCCGTTTTCGACCAGTACGGCCAGGGCGATCTTCGGTTGGTCGGCCGGCGCGAAGGCGATGAAGAGCGCATGATCGCGCAGCTCCTTCTTGACGCCGCTTTCCTTGTACTGGGCGCCCTTCAACGAATACACCTGGGCCGTGCCGGTCTTGCCGGCCGATTCGTAGCCCGCCCCGGCGAAGGCCCGTGCGCCGGTGCCCTCCTTGTTCACGCCGACCATGGCGTGCTTGATGACGTCGATGTGCTCCTGCTTGAGCGGAATGGTCCGCGCCGGCTGCGCGGCGATCGGCGTGGTTTCGCCGGTGCGCGAATCGGTCACATGTCTGACCAGATGCGGGCCGAAACATCACACCGTTGTTGGCCAGGGTCGCCATCGCCTGGGCCAACTGGATCGGCGTGTAGGCGTTGTAGCCCTGGCCGATGCCGATGGAGATGGTTTCGCCGGCGTACCACTTCTGCTGCTCGGGCTTCTTGAAGCGCTTGCTCTTCCACTCTTGCGACGGCAACACGCCCTCGGATTCGCCGTCGATGTCGACGCCGGTGCGCTGGCCGAAGCCAAACTGGCGCATGAAGCTGGCGATGTTGTCGATGCCGAGGTCGTTGGCCAGCATGTAGTAGTAGGTATCGCAGGAGGCGACAATGGATTTGTACATATCCACCGAACCGTGGCCACCCTTCTTGTCGTCGCGGAAGGTGTGGTTGCCGAAATTGTAGAAACCCGGATCGAAAATGGTCTGCTCCGGCCGCCGCTTGCCAAGCGTCAGGGCCGCCAGCGCCATGTAGGGCTTGAAGGTCGAACCGGGCGGATAGGCGCCGTTGAGCGCCCGGTTGACCATCGGCTTGTCGGGCGAGGTGTTCAGCTCCTCCCAGTCCTGGGTGGCGATGCCGTCGACGAACAGGTTGGGATCGTAATTGGGCACCGATACCAGTGCCAGGATGCCGCCAGTGGCCGGCTCGATGGCCACCAGCGAACCCTTGCGATCGCCGAAGGCCTTCTCGGCGATTTCCTGTAGCCGGACATCGATGGTCAGGGACAGATTGTTGCCCGCCACCGGCGCGGTACGCGCCAGCGTGCGCACGGCGTGGCCGCCGGCATCGACCTCGACCTGTTCGAATCCGGTGATGCCGTGCAGATCGAACTCGTAGTGCTGTTCGAGTCCGGTCTTGCCGAAATGATCGGTGCCCCGGTAGTTGGCCTCCTGATCTTCCTCGTCGATCTTGCCGAGGTCGTGATCGTTGATGCGGCCGATGTAGCCGAGCATGTGCGAAGCGAAAGCGCCAGCGGGATACTGGCGGAACAGGCGTGCCTTGATGTCGACGCCGGGGAAGCGATAGCGGCGGGCGACGAACTTCGCCACCTCATCGTCGGTCAGGCGCGTGCGGATCGGCAGCGACTCGAAGTTCTTGCTCTCCTCGAGCAGCTTCTTGAAGCGCTTGCGATCCTTGGGCTGAACGTCGATGATGCCGGCCAATTCGTCGATGGCGGTTTCCAGTTCGCCGCGAATCTTGGCCGGCGTGATTTCCAGCGTGTAGGCGGAGTAGTTGCGCGCCAGCACGACGCCGTTACGGTCGACGATCAGACCCCGGTTGGGCACGATCGGCACCAGCGAGATGCGGTTGTCCTCGGCGCGCGTCTGGTAGTAGTCGTGCTGGACGACCTGTAGCCAGACAAAACGGGCGAACAGCGCGCCAAAACAGAGCAGCACGAAGCCGCCGGCGATCGTCAGGCGGCTTCTGAAACGTTCGAGGTCTTCCTGGGGGTTCTTGAATTCCACGGCGGGGCGTCAGATGGGCCGGTTGTCGTCGCGCTCGACGGGCCGAAACTGCGGCAGCAGCAGCAGATAGGTCAGCGGGTACCAGAACAGGGCGCCGAACAGGCTGCCGGCAAACCAGAGCACGCCGGGAAATTCGGCACCCGCGACCAGGCGGATCGCCAGCATGACCACCTGCGTCCCGAGCAGCATCGGCAGCACCTGCAGCGCCTGCTGCAGCGAGCGGGAACCAGAGGATGCGCCGCGACAGGCCATTGGCGGCAAAAGCCAGCAGCACGTAGGCCAGGGCGTGCTGGCCCATGATGCTGGCGTCGGCGACGTCCATCGATCAAGCCAAGCACGAACGCGGCGCCCATGCCGACCTTCAATGGCTGGTGGATGCACCAGAAGGTCAGCACCAGCGCCACCCAGTCGGGAACGACCGGGAAGCGGCCCAACGGCACCAGGTTGAGCGAACAGCGCCAGACTCAGGGTCAGAAAGATGAACCAGTTTCTGGCCGGCAGCAGGATGCTGCGGGAGGACTGGGTGGGTTGCATCAGCGCTTCTTCCGGATCTTCCGGCCCTTGGTCGGCTGCTCCGGCGTGCCGGCAAGCTCCTCGGGCAGCGGCGGCATATTGCGGCGACCGAGGATCAGCACCTGGCCATGGCGCTCGACGCCGGCCAACGGGCTCGCAGGCGATGCGGGCAAACGAGAAGGAGTTGTCGCGATCGATCTTGGCCACCCGGGCCACCGGCAGGCCGGGCAGGTAGACTGCCGTCGAGACCGGAGGTCACCAGAATGTCGCCCGGCTGCACATCGGCATTGGTCGCCAGAAAGCGCAGTTCCATGGCACCGGCGCCGGCGCCGGCCAGCACGGCGCGCAGACCGTTGCGCTGGACTTCGACCGGAATCGCCTGATCCTTGTCGGTCAGCAGCGTCACTTCGCTGGTCAGCGGATACACGCGGGTCACCTGACCGATCACGCCCAGTTCGTCGATGACCGCCTGGCCGGCCTCGACGCCATGCTGGCTGCCTCTGTCGACGATGACGCGGCGGGAGAACGGGTCACGCGCGGCGTACAGGATTTCGGCCACCTTGCCCTCGGCGGCTGGCGCTCCTCATGTCGAGCAGCGCGCGCAGGCGTCGGTTCTCCTCCTCGAGATGTTCCTGACGCAGCAGCAGGTTGGCAGTGCGCCAGCTGGCGGCTGCGCAGACTCGTCGTTTTCGCTCTTCAGCGTGCGCAGGCTCGGAAAAGTAGCTCGCCCAGATCCATGCCGGCATCTCGACCGGCAGCATAGGCGATGCGCTGCAGCGGCCAGAGCAGCGTGGCGACGCCGAGTCGCGCCGCACTCCAGGGTATGGAAACGCAGATCGGCGACCAGCAGGATCAAGCGACAGGCGAGCCGAAGAAGAACAGCCGCGCGAGCGGCGCCGGGCCCCGTTTGAAGAAGGGTGGCGGCGTGATGGCCGACGACGGACATCAAGGCTGCAGTAGCGCTCCCGGAGATGACTGTCAAGCGACGCATGGACCGCGCCACTCTGCACACTACACGGGGCAGGTGCTACTCGTTGGCAAAGATACTGCCGAGTTTGTCCATCTTTTCCAGCGCCATGCCCGGAACCGCGCACGACGCAGGTCAGCGGGTCGTCGGCGACGATGACCGGCAGGCCGGTTTCTTCCATCAGCAGGCGGTCGAGGTCGCGCAGCAGCGCGCCGCCGCCGGTCAGCACCATGCCCTTGTCGGCGATGTCGGCGCCCAGTTCCGGCGGGGTCTGTTCGAGGGCGATCTTCACCGCGCTGACGATCTGGTTGAGCGGATCGGTCAGCGCTTCGAGGATCTCGTTGGAGGAGATGGTGAAGCTGCGCGGAATGCCTTCGGCCAGGTTGCGGCCCTTGACTTCCATCTCCCGGACTTCGGAGCCGGGGAAGGCCGAGCCGATTTCCTTCTTGATCGCTTCGGCGGTGGTTTCGCCGATCAGCATGCCGTAGTTGCGGCGGATGTAGTTGATGATCGCCTCGTCGAACTTGTCGCCACCGACGCGCACCGAGCCGGCATAGACCATGCCGCCCAGCGAGATCACGCCGACTTCGGTGGTGCCGCCGCCGATGTCGACCACCATCGAGCCGGTGGCGTCCGCGACCGGCAGGCCGGCGCCGATCGCGGCCGCCATCGGCTCCTCGATCAGATAGACCTGGCTGGCGCCGGCGCCGAGCGCCGATTCGCGGATGGCGCGGCGCTCGACCTGGGTCGAGCCGCAGGGCACGCAGATGATGATGCGCGGGCTGGGCGAGAAGCAGGCGCGAGTCGTGCACCTTCTTGATGAACTGCTTGAGCATCTGCTCGGTGACGGTGAAGTCGGCGATCACGCCGTCCTTCATCGGCCGGATGGCGGTGATGTTGCCCGGCGTCCGGCCGAGCATCTGCTTGGCCTCGAGGCCGACCGCCTGGATGGTCTTCTTGGCGTTGGGGCCGCCTTCGGTGCGGATCGCAACGACCGAGGGTTCGTCGAGCACGATGCCCTTGCCGCGCACGTAGATCAGCGTGTTGGCGGTGCCCAGGTCGATGGCGAGATCGTTGGAAAAATAGGAGCGGAGAAAGCCGAACATCGAGGATTCCGATAACAGTAGTGAGCTGCGGTCTGGCCAATCGCGGACAGGCGCCGGCACGGCCGATGGGCCAAATGGCTTATGATACCGTATCCCGTTTCGCCAAGCCTGAAGTCGCTCGCCTGAGTTCACCATGTCCCTGACCCCCGACGAGGTCAGTCGCATCGCCCGCCTGGCCCGCCTCGAACTATCAGCCGAGGAAGCCGGCCAGACCCGCGACCAGCTGAACGGCATCTTCGCCCTCATCGAGCAGATGCAGGCGGTCGATACCGCCGGCGTCGCGCCCATGGCCCACGCCATGGACGTGGTCCAGCGCCTGCGCCCCGACCGTGTCGACGGAAACCGACCGGCGCGCCGCTTTCCAGGCCATCGCGCCCGAGACCGAGGCCGGCCTGTATCTGGTGCCGAAGGTCATCGAATGATTCAGTGCCAGCCTGAAGCAACTTGCCGCCGCGCTGGCGGGAAAAGAGATTTCAGCGTCGAACTGGCCGACGCTTGTTCCTCGATCGCATCGAGCGGCTCAACCCGGTCGCTCAACGCCTTCATCACCGCCGATCGCGACCGGACGCTGGCCAGGCCCGCGCCGCCGACGAGCGCCGGGCCAAGCGGCGGAAAGCGGCGCGCCTCTTGCGGCATCCCGCTCGCGCACAAGGACATTTTCTGCACCGAAGGCTGGCGCACCACCTGCGGCTCGAAGATGCTGGCCAACTTCGTCTCGCCCTACGACGCCCATGTCGTCGAGCAGTTCAAGGCGGCCGGCATGGTCACGCTGGGCAAGACCAACATGGACGAGTTCGCCATGGGCTCGTCCAACGAGACCTCGTATTTCGGCCCGGTGAAGAATCCCTGGGACACCGACCTGCGTGCCCGGCGGCTCCTCGGGCGGCTCGGCGGCGGCGGTGGCGGCGCGCCTGGCGCCGGCCGCCACCGGCACCGATACCGGCGGCTCGATCCGCCAGCCGGCGGCGCTGTGCGGCCTCACCGGCCTCAAGCCGACCTATGGCGTGGTGTCGCGCTACGGCATGATCGCCTTCGCCTCCAGCCTCGACCAGGCCGGGCCGATGGCCAAGTCGGCCGAGGACTGCGCGCTGCTGCTGAACGTCATGGCCGGCTTCGACCCACGCGATTCGACCAGCCTGGAGCGGCCCGCCGAGGACTACACGCCGCGACCTGGACCAGCCGCTGACCGGCCTGCGCATCGGCCTGCCGAAGGAATTCTTCGGCGAAGGCATGGCCGCCGACGTGCGCGCCGCCGTCGAGGCCGCGCTCGCCGAATACCGGAAGCTCGGCGCGACCACGGTCGACATCAGCCTGCCCAATTCGGGCCTGTCGATGCCGGCCTATTACGTGCTCGCGCCGGCCGAGGCCAGTCCAACCTGTCGCGCTTCGACGGCGTGCGCTACGGCTATCGCGCCCCGGAGTACGGCGACCTCGATCGACATGTACTGCAAGAGCCGCGGCGCAGGGCTTCGGCGCCGAGGTGAAGCGCCGCATCCTGATCGGCACCTATGTGCTGTCGCACGGCTACTACGACGCCTATTACCTGCAAGGCGCAGAAGATCCGCCGCCTGATCGCCGCAGGATTTCGCCGAGGCGTTCAAGCACATGCGACGTGATCATGGGGCCGACCGCGCCATCGGTGGCCTTCCGCTTCGGCGAGAAGAGCGCCGATCCGGTGCAGATGTATCTGTCCGACATCTACACCATCGCCGTCAATCTCGCCGGCCTGCCCGGCATGTCGATCCCCTGCGGCTTCGGCAGCGCCGGCATGCCGGTCGGCCTGCAGATCATCGGCAACTATTTCGGCGAGGCGAAGATGCTCAATGTCGCGCACCAGTACCAGCAGGCGACCGACTGGCACACACGGATGCCGGAGGACTATGACATGACCAGTGGGAAGTCGTCATCGGGCTGGAAACCCACGCCCAGCTGCAGACGCAGTCGAAGATCTTTTCCGGCGCCGTCGACCGCCTTCGGCGCCGAGCCGAACACGCAGGCCTGCGCGGTGGATATCGCGCTGCCCGGCGTGCTGCCGGTGCTCAACCGCGAGGCGGTGGTCCGCGCCATCAAGTTCGGCCTGGCGGTCGGCGCCGAGATCGCGCCGCGCTCGGTCTTCGCGCGCAAGAACTACTTCTACCCCGATCTGCCCAAGGGCTACCAGATCAGCCAGTTCGAGCTGCCGGTCGTGTCGGGCGGCGGACTTGACCATTCGCGTCGGCGACGGCACGAAAAGACTCGTGCACCTGACCCGCGCCCACCTCGAAGAGGACGCCGGCAAGTCGCTGCACGAGGATTTTCACGGCATGACCGGCATCGACCTCAACCGCGCCGGCACGCCGCTGCTGGAAATCGTCACCGAGCCGGACATGCGCTCCAGCGCCGAAGCGGTGGCCTACGCCAAGGCGCTGCACACGCTGGTGCGCTGGATCGGCATCTGCGACGGCAACATGCAGGAAGGCTCGTTCCGCTGCGACGCCAACGTCTCGGTGCGCCGCCCCGGCGCGCCGCTCGGCACGCGCCGCGAGATCAAGAACCTCAACTCCTTCCGCTTCCTGCAGCAGGCCATCGACTACGAGGTGCAGTGGCAGATCAACGAGATCGAGGACGGCCGCAAGATCCAGCAGGCCACCGTGCTGTTCGATCCCGGATACGCGGCGAAACACGCGCCATGCGCAGCAAGGAAGACGCGCACGACTACCGCTACTTCCCCGATCCCGACCTGCTGCCGCTGGAAATCGCACCGGCCTGGATCGCCGAGGTCAGGGCCGGGCTGCCGGAATTGCCGCAGCGCGATGAAGGCACGCTTCGCAGGCCGACTACGGCCTGTCCGCCTACGACGCGGCGATGCTGACCGCCACGCGCGACATGGCGCACTACTTCGAGGAGGCGGTTGCCATCGCCGGCAACTGCCAAGGCGAAGACCTGCGCCAACTGGGTGATGGGCGAAGCTGGCGGCGCGGCTGAACAAGGAAGGGCTGGACATCACGGCAGCTCCGGTTTCGGCGCCGCAACTTGCCGGTCTGGTGCGCGCGCATCGCCGACAACACGATTTCCAACAAGATCGCCAAGGAGGTCTTCGATGCCCTGTGGAAGGGCGAGGGCGGCAGCGCCGACGCAGATCATCGAAGCCCGGGGCTTGAAGCAGATGACCGACACCGGCGCCATCGAGGCGCTGGTCGACGAGGTGCTGGCGGCCAATCCGAAGTCGGTCGAGGAATTCCGCGCCGGCAAGGAAAAGGCCTTCAACGCCCTGGTCGGCCAGGTGATGAAGGCCACCAAGGGCAAGGCCAACCCGCAGCAGGTCAACGATCTCCTGCGCCGGAAACTGGCCGGCTGATCCGGCCTTACGGACGACGGGGTTCGGCGCCCGTTTCAGGCCCGGCCTTGGGCACGGCGGCGCCCTTGCCCAGGCTCAGATAGCGCTTCTTCTCCTCGTCGAAGCGCGCCTGGATCTCGGCAATCTCCTTCTTCTTGACGTCGATATCCGCTTGTAAGCCGGCCATTTCGGCATTGTTGTCGCGGATACTGGTCTTCAGCTCGGCCGGCATGGGTCGTTTCAAGAAGAATTCCGCCTCACGCGCCAGATCTTCCTTGTGCGCCAAGGCGGCATTCAGCCGCAACTGCAATTCGTGCAGGCCCTTGCCGGCCTCCTCGATGTTCCTCGCCCGCTTGGTGTCGATGTCCGCAACACTCGGATAACTGGCCAGCAGCGCGCGGTTGCGGCGATCCTCCTCCGCGGCCTGGCGGTCCGCCTCCTTCTTGCGAATGAGCTCCGCCCGTTGCTGGGCCCGCTGTTCCGCGGTCATCGGCGCGTCATGTTGCCGGATCATCACGCCCTGGGAGTTGTATTCGTGATAGGCGCGCTTGGCGCACTGCGCCGGCAGAATATCGCCGCACAGCCGGCGGCCGTTGTCTTCATTGCAGCAAAAGGTCACGCGCGCCGACCGGGAGCGACAAGCCCGCCAGTGCCGACAGCAACAGCAAACACCGGGGCGACAGGAAGTGAATGAAGCGTTCAGTCGACACCATACTGTTCCCGATAACGGCTCACCGCCGGCAAGACCTGCTCCAGTTCCGGATGGCCGCCCAGATAGCCGATCAGATCGACCAGACTGGCGACGGCGACCACCGGTATGCCGAAATTCTTCTCCACTTCCTGCACCGCCGAGAGTTCGCCCTGGCCGCGCTCCTGCCGATCGAGCGCGATGATCACGCCGGCCGGGGTGGCCCCGGCGGCGCGGATCAGCTCGACCGACTCGCGCACCGAGGTGCCGGCGGAGATCACGTCGTCGATGATCAGCACGCGCCCGGCCAGCGGCGCGCCGACCAGCGTGCCGCCTTCGCCATGGTCCTTGGCTTCCTTGCGGTTGTAGGCGAAGGGCATGTTGCGCCCCTTGCCGGCCAGCGCCATGGCCACCGTGGCGGCGAGCGGAATGCCCTTGTAGGCCGGGCCGAACAGAACATCGAAGGCGAGGCCCGAGGCGAGAATCGCGCGGGCGTAGAAATCGGCCAGGACGGCCGAGCGACTCGCCATCGTTGAACAGTCCGGCATTGAAAAAGTAGGGCGACAGCCGGCCGGCCTTGGTCTTGAATTCACCGAAGCGCAGCACGCCGCGCTCGCACGCAAAAGCAATGAACTCCCGACTAAAATCCATGCTCCCTCCCCCACTCGGACACTCTACATGCTACGCATCATCACCCTGAATCTCAATGGCATTCGCTCGGCGGCGAGCAAGGGTTGCTTCGACTGGCTGGCCAGCCAGCAGGCCGACATCGTCTGCGTCCAGGAACTCAAGGCCCAGGCAGGCGGACATGAGCCGCGTCACTGCGCGCGCCGGCCGGCTACCACGGCTGCTTCCACTATCGCCGAAAAGAAGGGCTACAGCGGCGTCGGCATCTACGCGCGAACGACGCCCGACGACGTGGTCGTAGGCTTCGGCAACGCGGAATTCGACGCCGAGGGCCGCTACCTGCAGGCCGACTTCGGCGAATCTTTCGGTGGTCTCGCTCTACCTGCCCTCCGGCTCCAGTTCGGCGGAGCGCCAGCAGGCCAAGTTCCGCTTCATGGAGCGACTTCTGGCCGCAACTGGCCGCCTTGGCGCGCGAGCGGCCGCGAGGTCGTGATCTGCGGCGACTGGAACATCGCCCACACCGAGAAGGACCTGAAGAACTGGAAATCGAACCAGAAGAACTCCGGCTTCCTGCCCGAAGAGCGCGCCTGGCTGACGCCGCCTGTTCGACGAACAGGGCTGGGTCGACGTGTATCGCCGCCTGCATGCCCGAGGCGACCGGCGAGGCCTACACCTGGTGGTCGAATCGCGGCCAGGCCTGGGCCAAGAACGTCGGCTGGCGCATCGACTACCAGATCGCGACGGCCGGGATTGCCGGCAGGGCATTGCGGGCGAGCGTATTCAAAGACCGCCGCTTCTCCGACCATGCCCCGCTGAGCGTCGACTACGACTGGCCCATCGGCCAGTCCCCCGGTGCTTAGACGGTGCGGCGCCGACGGCTCATCAGGCCCATCACGCCCAGCGCCAGCCCGATGAGCGCGGGTGTGCCGGGCTCGGGAACGGAATAGGTCAGGTTGTCCAGCACCACGCCGTCACCGGTGATGCTGACGCGGGCGATGTTGGCGCTGTCGCTGAGATAACCGGTGGTGAGGTAACTGTTGTAGGAGTTCAAGCCCAGGCTGGGGTTGATGGCTTCGGTATGGGCGCCGATCAGGCTGTTGGCGGCGTCGTAGTAGCTGATGCTGACTTCAGCGGGCGTCATCGAGCCGAGTTCCTGCCAGGCACTGAAATCGAAGGCGAAGCCGGAAGTGGCCTGAGTGAAGATCACGTTCAGGGTCATATCGCCGACATTGTCGAAAGACAGGAAGTGGTTGCCGTTGCCACCCCACAGGCCGTTCTCGCCCAGGTCGGCGTTGTTCTGGCCAACGGTGTATTGGAGGGTGGAAGAGAGACTTCCGCTGCCGAAGGCGTAGCTGCCGCCGTTGACGATCAGACCATTCTCGTTTTCGAAGTTGAGGGTCTGCGCCACGGAGGGTACCAGGGCCAAACTGCCGATGATGCCCGCGGCCTGGGTGGTGGCGGTGGTGGCGGCCAGCAGCAGGCCGGCGATAAGAGTTGAACTTGTTCATGGTGGATTCCTTTTCTTGATTTGTTCGTCCGCTCCGGCCGCAACCGCGGCCGGAGGCGAACCGGGATTACGAACCGATGATGCCGCCATCATCCTTGGTGACAACCACCACGCCGGCCCGCGGACGGCCGCCGGGCAGCGGTGTCACGCCGTCGGCACGGGTCGCCCATTGGCTGGCTGGCCAGTTGGAGAACTGGTCGGGGTCGGCGGCGGTGGCGTCTTCACCGGGATGCTGGATGCCGACGAACAGGGTCTTGCCGTCCGGAGTCATGGTGATGCCGGTGACTTCGCACTTGTTCGGCCCGGTCAGAAAGCGGCGGAACTCCTTGGTGTTGGGGTCGGCGCAGGACAGGCTGTTGGCGCCCAGATTGACCCAGTCGCCCGTGCCATTGCCGACCTGGTCGGTCTGCACCCACAGGCGGCCGAACCAGTCGAACCACAGGCCATCCGGCGCGCCGAAGTCGGCGGAACCACTGGGGCTGTCGACGATGTCGCCCATATAGTTGTTGGTCGGCTTGGCGGTCTTGGTGGTGAGGGTATCGCCGCACTGGACGAAGAGATCCCAGGTGAAGGTGGTGGCCAGCACTGTCTTGCCGCTTTCCCGCCAGCGAATGATGTGGCCGTAGCGATTGTCTTCGCGGGGATTGGCGGCATCGACCGGCGGACGGGCGGAAGCAGCGGCGGTGGAGCCGTCGGCAGCGTTGACCGAAGCGGTGGTGGTGCCGCGGCGGTCGTTGTTGGTCAGCGTGCAATAGACCTCGATTTCGTCGTAGCCGCCGATGCGCGGGCGGACACCGGTCCATTCCGGCCGGTCCATCATGGTGGCGCCGACCGCGTCGGCGGCCATCCGTGTCTTGATCAGGATCTTGGCCATGACCTCGGCGTCGTTCGCCGCCGAGAAGTTGGGGTTGTCGCGCAGGGCGAAGCCGTTGACGCCGATGGTGCCCGGTTGCAGGGCGATCCACTGGCCGGTCAGGTTGGAATCGAACTGGGCGACATAGAGTGTGCCGCTGTCGAGCAGGTCACGGTTGGCGGCGCGATTGGCGGGGTTGTACTTGCCGGCACAGACGAACTTGTAGATGTATTCATTCTTCTCGTCGTCGCCCATGTAGAAGGCGACGTTATTTGCGCTGTCCACCACGTACTGGGCGCTTTCGTGCTTGATGCGGCCAAGGGCGGTGCGCTTGACGGGCGTGTGATGGGGATCGTAGGGATCGACTTCCACCACCCAGCCGAACAGGTGGGGCTCGTTGGGATTGACCGACAGATCGAAACGGGGATCGACCTGATGCCAGCGGTAGCCGTTGCCATTGGCGGACAGGCCATAGCGACGATTCAGCTTGCTCACCTCCGTGGCGGTGCCGGTATCGACAGCACCGGTGGTGGATCCAAAGTTGCCATTCCAGTTTTCTTCGCAGGTCAGGTAGGTGCCCCACGGGGTCACGCCATGGGCGCAATTGTTGATGGTGCCGTTGGCGACGTGACCGTCCGTGGTGTGACCGGTGGGCACGGAACCCGTGGCGGTGATGCCGTACTCGTTGGTCTGCATCAGCGCGTGGCCGGCGGCCGGGCCGGCGACGCGCATGGGCGTGTTGGAGGTCAGGCGGCGGCCGTAGGGGGAGCTGGCGACCACGGTCCATTTGCCGGCGACGCGGCGAATCTCGGTAATGGAAACGCCGTGGGCGGATTGCGACTTGCGGCACTTCTCGATGGTGTAGCCGGCACCCAGCGCGTCGGTACCGGTCTGGCCAGCGGGGAACAGGATCGCCTCATGGGTATATTCGTTGTTGGCGCACAGGATGCCTCGGTCATTGGTGACCTGGCCGCGACTGACAAAGGGGAAAAAATGCATGCCGTCGGTGTGCATGCCGTACTGCTTGGCCTGCTCGGCGGCGGTATTGCCGGCGTCGGCGGCGAAAGCGACGCCGCCGGGCATGATCGGGTCGCCCCAGGACACCAGCACCTTGGCGGTATAGCCGGCGGGCACGGCGACCATGTCGGCAACGGCGCCGTTGGTGGCCAGGCTGGCGGGAATGCTGTCGAAGCCGATACCCGCGAAGCCGAGGCCGGCGGGAACTGGCGCGGCTTGCACGGAATTTACCAGGCCCGACAGCGTCAAGCCGCCGGCGGCGGCCAGCACACCGGCACTCGCCGTGCCCTTGATGAAGCTGCGCCGGGAAGTATCGACGCGGTCGATAACGTCGCGGATGGATTCATTGTGCGACGGATTTAGCGTCACGTCGTTGACGGGGTGCAGACTGCCTTTCATGCGATCCTCCGATACTGTCCAAGTGGGGGCTGGGGGGTGGGATTCGGCCGCGTCCGGAGGGTGTTTCTTCCGGGTACGTCGAGGCCATTGTTGTGGAAGACTGTTAAGCAATTGTGAATTGACGGTCGACTCCGACTGGACCGATTGGGTCAGGGAGGATCGCCCTTCGCTCCGCGAAGCCCACCTGATGAGCCCGCCAACGGCCGAGACGGGTCACCGGCGGCGCATAATGCCTCGGGCCGCCACGGATTGGCGGCGGACGTCGGAGTCTGCACCGACTGAAACAACGAAAGGGGAAGACCCATGCGCAAGCGAATCATCGATCAAAATCCACAAAATGCCTCGCCCAGCGACGATGTCTGGCTGGATTTGCAGCAACTGGCGCAAGTTGAACTGACCTCCGAGGACGATGCTCATCCGATCGAGGCGGCCCTGGCGCCTGGCGCCGGATCGGGTTGGCGCGCGGCACGGGGGGGAGAGCAGACGGTTCGCCTCTTGTTTGACACGGCACTGAAGGTGCGGCGCGTTCAACTGTTGTTCGACGAAGACCAGCAGGCACGCACCCAGGAGTTTGTCTTGCGGTGGTCGCCGGATGGCGGAAGGTCCTACCGCGACATCGTCCGCCAGCAATACAACTTCAGCCCGCCCGGCATGACTCGCGAGCTTGAGGACTACACCGTCGATCTCGTCGCGGTAACGGCTCTGGAACTTAAAATCGTCCCGGACATCGGTGGAGGAGACGCCCGGGCATCAATCGCGCGGCTGCGCATCGCCTAGGGCAAGGCCCGCGGAGCAGCGGGGCCGCCTTTTGGCGGCCTCTGGTCGCCGCCGCGCCAGCCCAGTGCCTCATTGGCAAGCAGGGCGCCAAGTACCAACAGGCCACCGACCACGGCTCCGGAGGGCGGTCGCTCGTTGGCGCCCAGCCAGACCCAGGCGACGCCAAAGATGACTTCGAGCAGCGCGAGCAGGGCAATTTCCGGCGCCGGCAAGGTTCGGCTGACGCGTACCACCAACAGGCAGGGTATCGCCAGTTGCACCGCTCCCAGAATGGCCAACAAGCCGAGATCGTGCGCCGAGGCGCGCAGGGGCAAGGCCAACGGCAGCGTTGCCAGCGCCGAGAGGACCGCCCCGATCAACACCGCCGGCAACATGTCCGGCGTGTTGTCACCATCCGAAGTCCTTGCCACGAATTGCAGGACGGTCCAGTTCGCGGCCCCGGCCACGGGAACCGCCAGGGCCACCACGGTACCCAGCAACGCCGGGCCAGCGCGCGCCTCTTCGCCGAACATCCAGGCGATGCCCAATCCGGCGACGACAATCGCCAACCACGTACGGCCCGGCAGGGCGTGGCGCAGCAGGAGACGAGCGAACAGCGCCGTGACCAGTGGGCCGATCGCCATGGTCACCAGCACATTGGCAACCGTGGTCAGTGTGATGGCAACCATGAAGGCGGTAAACATGATCGCCCAGCAGATGCCCGACAGCCACAAGGGCCAGCGTGCCCGCCGCAGCCCAACCCAGAACGATGCGCCACGCAATGCCGTCAAGAAGGTGGCCAGCGCCACGGCGTTGAACAGGCTACGCCAGAAGGTCACTTCGAAGCTGCGCGCGGCGTCCAGGTGGCGCGTCACGACGCCGGCCAGGCTCCAGAGCAACGTGACCAGCACCATCAGGGCGACGGCTCGACCGTGACCGGCGGCGGCGATAGGCTGGAGAAATGGTTTGGGAGTAAGCTTGCCCCTGAACATCGCGTCCATTCTACGGCCATGACTGTTGCCCGCTCATTCCAGACGATGCTGTCCGACGTATCGGAGGGTGCAGGCGTATCCTCATGACCGAAACCGATCGCCAACTCGCATTGATTCTGCAAAATGCCGGGGTCGACCTCTGGGACTACAAGCACCAGGCCGATTGCTTTACGCAGAAACACCCCGCCGCTCCATCGAGCCAGCAGCCTGACTTCCGGCCACTGACCCTGGCCGACTGGCTGCTGACCGTCCACCCGGATGATCTGCCCATGCTAAGGAAGGCCTTTGACTTCGCCGCCACGAGTGCGGAACGGCCGCTGGCGGTCGAATGTCGGCTGCGCACCGACGATGGCGACTGGCGCTGGGTTCACTTGCGCGGCGGCATTCTGGAAAGTGATGCGGCGGGTCGGCCTTTGCGCAGCGCCGGCACCATCATGGACATTGCGCCGCCCAAGGTCACGGAAGATCCGCCAGAGCACCGTCGACGCCTGGAGGACCTGGTACTGGCGCGCACGGCGGATCTGGCGCATGCGCGCATCCAGGCGGCGTCGGGCAGCCGCGTGAAGAACAGCTTCCTGGCCAACATGAGCCACGAGTTGCGCACGCCGATGAACGCCATTATTGGCTTCGCCCACCTGGCCCGGCGTGGCGCCACGGAGCCGGACCAGGTCGGGTACCTCGCAAAGACTACGGAAGCCGCCGAGCATCTCCTGCGACTCATCAACGACATCCTCGATGTTTCGAGTATCGAAGCCGGCAAACTAGCCCTGGAGCAAGCCGATTTCGCGCTCGATGAAGTCATCGAGCGCACCTGGGTTGCGGCCAGCGACCAGGTCGGCGCCAAGGACCTGGACATGACCACAGTCATCGACCCCGGTCTAAGAGGGCGACTGCGCGGCGATCCCCGGCGCCTGGGCCAGGTTCTGCTCAATCTGCTCACCAATGCCATCAAGTTCACGGAACGGGGCGGCGTGGCATTGCGCGCCCAGTTGCTCGAGTCCGGTGCCGATTGGCTAGTGGCGCGTTTCGAAGTGGCCGATACGGGCATCGGCATCGGCGCCGATGACCAGCGCGATCTGTTCCAGCCCTTTACCCAGGCCGACGATTCCACGGCCCGTCGCTATGGTGGTACCGGCCTCGGGTTGACCATCAGCACCCAACTGGTTCATCTGATGGGAGGCGAAATCGGCGTCGACAGCCAGCCAGGCCGGGGCAGTACGTTCTGGTTCACAGTCCGCCTCGGTCATGACGGCTCGGCAACGGACTTGGCGCCGGAGGCCATATCCGGGGTTCCGGCCACCCGCCGCCGACACGCCACCGAAAGACGATTCGGAGCTTCTCGCCCGCCGGCTGGCGGCCATCGACGGGCTCGATCTCGCCCAGGGACTCAGAAGCTTCCGTGGCCGCATCGCGCCCTATCAGCGGCTGCTGGGTCAATTCGCCAGCACCCACCAGCGGGACATGAGCACGGTGCTCGAGTGCCTTGACGTCGCGAACGTCGCCGAGGCCAGGCGTGTCGCGCATTCGCTCAAGGGATCCGCCGCCGCCTTGGGAATCTCGCACATCCAGAACCATGCCGCGCAACTGGAAGCCGCGCTCCGGGAACGCCTGGAAGGCAGTCTGGCGGATGAAGCCGCCGGGCTGGCGCTTTTGCGCCCCATGGCCAGGACACTCGAAGCCGAGCTGGCCGACTTTGCCTTGGCCGTGGGCAGGCTGGTGGCGGAGACCACTTCGGACTCAGCCGACGCTCGGTCAGGACGGGCGGGGATCGACTGGCCCGCGCTGCGCGCCGCGCTGGCGCATCTGCAGGCCCTGCTGGCGGCGGATGACATGCAGGCTTCCGAAGTCCTCGCCGGCGCCACGCCGATGTTGCGGACCGCGCTGGGTGGCGGGGCCGACCCGCTGATTCGCGCCATAGAACAATTCGACTTCCCGGCGGCACTGACTATCCTTTGCGAAATCCGTGCCGACCACATCGAGCTTGCCGCCAAAGCCTGAGCTCATGACCTGCGTCATTGCGCGTCGCAGGCAAAGCCGGTAGCCTTTATGTTGTAGGCAAATGTTTTCAAGAGGAATCATCATGAGCGAAATGAGTACCGTAAACAAAGACAAACTGATCGCCGACATGAAGGTCGTGGTGGCGGACGCCGAGGAACTGCTGCGCGCCACGGCCAACCAGGCGGGCGACAAGGTCGGCGAGCTGCGCAGCAAGATTCAGGATCACCTGGTCACGGCGCGCGCCAGCCTCGCCGACGCGCAGGCCGCGATGGTGGACAAGGCCAGGCAGGTCGGCCGCGTGACCGATGACTACGTGCAGGACAATCCCTGGCGTTCGGTCGGTATCGCCGCTGGCGTCGGACTGCTGGTTGGTCTGCTGATCGGCCGCCGGTAGGCAATGGCCGGCGAGTCGGCCCAGGGCGGTCTGTTTACCTCGCTGCGTGGCTTGTTCGCGACCGGCGTCGCGATCCTGCACACGCGGCTGGAGTTATTCGCGACCGAAGTCCGGCAGGAACAGGCGCGCTTGCTGGGCACTGTGGCGTTTGGCGCGGCGGCGCTGATTTTCCTTGCCGCCGGGCTGGTGTTCTTGGCGGTATTTCTTACCGTGCTGCTGTGGGACAGTAACCGTCTGCTGGTACTGGGCATATTCACCGCCCTGTTCCTGGGCGCCGGTATCGTCGCGTTGCTGGTTGCCCGACGCAATGCCGCGACTCCCTCCAAACTTTTTTCCGCCAGCCTGGCGGAACTGGCCGAAGACCACGCGGCGGCCAAGGCCGCCGCGCCAAGCCACCAGCAATGAATTCCGACATGCTGACTCTGGCGCTGAAACAACAGCGCCTGCAACTGAAGTCCGCGGCCCTGCGCGCGCAATGGATCGGCCATGCCGGTGGCTTGAAGCCGCTGTGCAACGGAGTGGACCGGGTCGGCCAGGGCATCCGCTGGTTGCAAGGCCATCCTCAAGCACTGATAACGACCGGCGTCGCCACCGGTGTGGCGTTGCTGGTGGCCCGGCCGCGCACGCTGTTGCGCTGGGCAAGACGCAGCTTCTTCGCCTGGCAGGCTTGGCGCAAGGGGCGGAACTGGCTGGCCCGGCGGCAGCCCGGATAAGGCGCTCTCACGCCCTTGCCTGACCTGGTTCGTTCAGTTCTCCGGGCAGCACCAGCAAGGTTTGCACGCGGGCCACGATGGCATCGAAGTCCTCCACCGGTACGGGGCGGGAAAAATAGAAGCCCTGCACGCAGCGACAATTCATGCCTCGCAGCAGGTCCAGTTGCGCCGCGCTTTCCACGCCCTCGGCAACCACCTGCATACCCAGGCTGCGCGCCATGACGACCACGGCCTCGACCAGCGCCCGGTCGCTGGTGTCGGTGCCCATGTCGCGGACGAAGGACTTGTCCACCTTGACCGTATCGACCGGAAAGCGCTTCAGGTACGAAAGCGACGAATAGCCGGTACCGAAGTCGTCCAGATAGACGCGGCAACCGAGGCGGCGCACGGCGCCCAGCCACTGCTGCGCCTTGCCGACATCGCGCATCAGCACCCCCTCGGTGATTTCCAGCACCAGGCGCGACGGCTCGACGCCATGACGCTGGATGGCGTCCGCCAGCGCCTTGGGCGGCAGTCCGTCGGGAATCTGGCTGCCCGAGACATTCAGCGAAATATAGTAGTCCTTGCCCTCCGCGAACCAGGCGGCGAGCTGCCGGCAGGCCGTATCGAGGCCCCAGAGGCCGATGTCGACGATCAGGCCGGTCTCCTCCGCCAGCGGAATGAAGGCATCCGGCGGCACCAGTCCCTTTTCCTGGTGACGCCAGCGGATCAAGGCCTCGGCGCCGACCATGCGGCTGGTGACGATGTCGATGATCGGCTGGTAGAAGAGCCGGAACTCGTCGCGCCGCAACGCCAACTGGATGTCGGTTTCCATCGCCCGGCGCAGCTCGGCCGCCTCCGCCATGCTCTTGTCGAAGAAGCTGAAGCGATGGCCACCGGTGGATCTGGCCCGATCGAGGGCGAGTTCGGCATTGCGCAGCAGCGTGGGCAGCTCCTGGCCGTCATCGGGGAACATGGTGATGCCGATGCTGGCGCCCAGCTTGATCGGCGTGGAGTCAACTTCATAGTCCTGCCCGAGCGCACGCACCAGGCGTTCGCCCATCCGAGCGGCCACTTCCTCGCCGGCGGCGCCAGGCAGAATGACGGCGAACTCGTCGCCGCCCAGCCGGGCGACGGTATCGGTGGGCTTCAGGTTGTTGCGCAGCCGCTCGACGGCGATCTTCAGGATCTCGTCGCCGATCGGCAGGCCGAGCGCTTCATTGATCCGCCGAAAGCCGTCCAGGTCGATGTGCATCAGCGTGAAGCTGCTCTTGCCTTCTGCCGGGTCTTCGACCAGGCGGACCGCCTGCTGCAAGCTTTGCTCGAAGCCGGGACGATTGGCCGCGCCGGTCAGGGGATCGGTCACCGCCTGTCGCCTGGCCAGGTCCTCCGACAACTTTCGTTCCGTCACGTCGCTGACCAGCCCCTGAATCTTGTCGTCGCCGATCGGCGTGAGCACCAGGTTCAGCCAGCGCATCTTGCCGTTCCGGCCGGCCAGTTCCAGATCGGCGGTACTGGTCTGGTTGTTCTCGATGCCCTGGTCGATCAACTGCGCCAAACGCTCGGGATCGGTCCAGACGAGATGGCCAAGGCGGATCAGTCGGCCGCTATCGACGCTGTCGGCGGGCAGCCCGAGCAGCCGGGTCAGGGCCGGATTGGCCGATTCGATCACACCGATGCGGTTGGCGATGAAGATGCCGGTCTCGGCGTTGTCGAATATTGCCCGGTATCTCTTCTCGTCCATTTCACCCCGCAGCCGCAATTGGCGCTCGTCTTCGAGCGAAGTCACCAGGCGGTCGGCCAGGGCGTTGATGTCGTCGGTCAGGCGGCCGACTTCCGTGCGCACCTGACCACCGGGCGGCCGCAGCCGGTCCCCGGCCGTGGCGTCCATGCGGTGCAGATGGTCGGACATGCCCTTGATGGGCCGGACGATCAGGCGGAGCACGACGACGACGATGGCCGCGACGACCGCGATCAGTTGCAGCACCAGCAGGGTGGCAACGAAGCGGACGTCCTGGTCGACCACCCGCTGGAGTCCCTCGAGGTTGGGGTAGATCTGGATGTTGCCCACCCGTTTGGCGGCATCGAAGGGGGAATAGATCGTGCGGTCCAGGCGCTTCTGGGTGGCCTGCTGGGTCGCCGCCGGTGTCGCCGTTTCGCGGAAACCGCGGGAGAGTTCCTTACTGTCGACTTCGATGACCACGCCGAGCACGGCGCTGTTCTTCAGCAGGCCATGGACCACTTCGGCGGCGAGCGAAGGGTCCTCGACAAAGCAGGCGATACTGACCGTGCTTTCCACCGTATCGAGCAGCTCCCGCAGGCCGGCGGCCGACTGTAGCTGCGTGCGTTCGTCAGTGGCCAGGATGGTGCGGCCGATGAACAGCGTACCAACGATCGCGGCGACACCGACCACGGCCACGGTCGAGAGGAAGAGCAGGCTGTGATACCAGCGCGTTCGCGTCGCCATCAGGGCCAGGGGCCGAACTCCAGAACCACTCGCACCCGGGCATCGACTCGTCCGCGATCCAGGTAGCCGATGGCGCCGGGCGTGGCGCCGACGAAGGCGATCATGTCTTCCACGCTACCTGCCTGTTTCGGCGGTGTCGTCCGCCCGGAAAACATCAGGCGCGCCCAGTAGGCGTTGATTTCGGCAAGATCCTTGTTGACCAGTTGCCGGTAGAAGCCCGACTTCTCCGGCTGGCCGGCCGGTAGATCGACCGGCACGGCGGCAAGCCCGGAAGGCAGTTGCCGGAAGCGGCCCAAAAAAATGTTGACCACTTCGTCGCGGCTCAGTTTCTCGACACCACTTTTCGGATTCACCACCACGACGATCTCGGCCCGGCTGGCGGCGACCGACAGCAGCGCCAGGAGACCGATGAGAAGCAAGGGGAAATGATTCCTCATGCTAGAAGACGAAATCCAGCGCGAGGCTCAAGACCTTGGTACGGCCGTTCCAGTCGGGCGTCGCTCGCTGATACGGAAAGACCGATTCCGCCGAGCCGCGAATCGCATCGTACTGGGCCTTCAGCGCCATGTTGGCGGCGAAATCCCAGCGGATACCGACAAACACCGTGGATTGGTCGGTATGCCCCCCTGCCCGGACAGTAGGCGATCGTTGCATCCATCACGAGGCCCAAGCCGGTGGCCGGCAAGTGGCCTCGGCGTTCGATCTGGCCTGGGAGTAGCCGACAAACGGTGTCCAGTGTCCAATGCGATAGCTGGCGATCGCGTAGCCGGCGAGCATGTCCTCGAAGACGGCCCCTTGCTGGCGAATCTTGCTCAGCATCAACTGGAACTGGAACGGCCCCCGATCAAAGACCATGCCAACCGAGTAGAACTGGCAAGCTTGCCGCTGATCGACAGCGCATCGGCGACTGCGGCCGCGCCCGACAGGCCGAGCACGGCCCCACTGTTCGAGCGGTGTCGAGCAAATCGTCGATGGGGATATTGTTACTTGAAGCGCATCTGAGCGTAGCCCAGCCGCCACAGCCAGTCGCCGGACTGGTAGTCGATATTGCCGCCACTCATGCGCGAGCCGCGCAGGTTCCACTGCTTGCCGACCGACGGCACCTCGCCGTCCAGCATTCCGTCGAAGAGCTTGCCGCGCAGCAGGCCAGTGCCCAACTCCGCCGTTGCCGCGCCGTCGATGCCATCGAGGTGCTGGAAAGGCAGGGTTCCAAAATAATCGCCCGGAGGGCGTACCGGCAGGTACGAGTAGCCCACCAGACGCGAGTCGGCCAGCATGAAGAAATCCGTACCAAGCCTGCCGGCACGCAGACTCAGGTGGGCATTGGGTTCGAACTTGGCGAAGGCCCACATCACTTCGGGATCGAAATTGCCCTCGTTGCCGTATCGGCTGACCACTTGCGCCACGCCTTCGAACCGCTCGGAGAACCGGTAATTCCCCTGTAAACCGACCAGCGAATCGGTCTTCGCCGTCCAGCGCCCGGCCGAACCGCCCGGTTGCGACAGATCACGGATGAACTCGGCGTGATCCGAACTGGATCGAACCACGCCGAGGGTGCCAAAGCCGCGCAGGGTGAACGCTGGCGCTTCCGACGGAGTGCTGGCTTGCTGGGTGGCGTCGGCCCAGGCGTCGGTGCCAACCAGCAGGCCAGCCAGCGCGCATGCGACGAGTAGCCGGCCGACGGGGGATGTCATGGTCGTGCTAGTCCAATGTAATGGAATCGGTCTCGGCAAATCTACTACAAAGCACTCGCGGGCAATAAGGAATAACCAAGTAAAGATGGGGTGATGGGCCGAAGTCTGCCGGCGATCCTCCTGCCATGCGCTACACGGCCAGGCAGACGTACTTGATCTCCAGATAGTCCTCAATGCCGTAGCGGGAACCTTCGCGGCCAATGCCGGATTGCTTGATGCCGCCGAAGGGCGCCACCTCGTTGGAAATAATGCCGGTGTTGACGCCGACGATGCCGTATTCCAGCGCTTCGGCGACACGCCAGACCCGGGATACGTCCCGGGCATAGAAGTACCCGGCCAGGCCGAACTCGGTGGCATTGGCCAGGGCAATGGCCTCGGCTTCATCATGGAAGCGGAACAGGGGCGCCACCGGGCCGAAGGTTTCCTCGCGGGCGCAGCGCATCTCGGCGGTGACATCGGCCAGCACGGTCGGCTCGAAGAAGGTGCCGCCGCGACCATGGCGCTTGCCGCCGACCAGCAGGCGCGCACCCTTGGCCACGGCATCGGCGATATGGGCCTCGACCTTGGCCAGCGCCGCCGTGTCGATGAGCGGCCCTTGCGTGACGCCCGCTTCGGTGCCGGCGCCAACCCTGAGGGTTCCCACCTGCTCCGCCAGTTTGGCCGCGAAGGCTTCGTAGACGCCATCCTGGATCAGCAGCCGGTTGGCGCAAACGCAGGTCTGGCCGGCGTTGCGGTACTTCGAGGCCATGGCGCCCTCGACGGCGGCGTCGACATCGGCATCGTCGAAGACGATGAAGGGGGCGTTGCCGCCCAGTTCCAGCGAGACCTTCTTCACCGTCGGCGCGCACTGGGCCATCAGCAACCGGCCGACTTCCGTCGAGCCAGTAAAGGAGAGCTTGCGCACGATCGGGTTGGCGGTCAGCTCGCCCCCGATGATCGGTGCCGCCGCCGCCGATCCGGTGACGACATTGAAGACGCCGGGCGGGAAGCCCGCCTGGTGCGCCAGCTCGGCCAGCGCCAGCGCGGTCAGCGGCGTTTGCTCGGCCGGTTTCACCACCACCGGGCAGCCGGCGGCGAGCGCCGGCGCGACTTTGCGCGTAATCATGGCGGCGGGAAAGTTCCACGGCGTGATGGCGGCGCAGACTCCGATCGGCTGCTTGAGCACCACCAGCCGCTTGTCAGCCGCCGGCGAGGGAACGACGTCGCCGTAGACCCGCTTGGCTTCCTCGGCGAACCACTCGACGAAGCTCGCGGCATAGATCACTTCGCCCTTCGCCTCGGCCAGCGGCTTGCCCTGCTCGCGGGTCATCAGCAGCGCCAGGTCGTCGGCATTGGCCAGGATCAGGTCGAACCAGCGGCGCAGCACGGCGGCGCGCTGCTTGCCGGTCAGGGCGCGCCAGGCCGGCCAGGCGGCGTTGGCCGCTTCGATGGCACGGCGCGTTTCACCGGCACCGAGCTCGGCGACATGGGCCAGCACTTCGCCGCTGGCGGGATCGGTGACGGAGAAGCGGGTGGCGGCGGTCAGCCAGACGCCATCGACGAAGGCCTGGTCGCGCAGCAGGCTGGGGGCGCGCAATTGCATCGGCTTTGCTCCTTTTTTCCGGCGGCAAACGAAAAGTCTAACCGACTACAGTGGACCCATGAGTCCCGACCGCCGTTACCTGCTCGCCACCGGCCTGGCCTTCCTGGCTGGCTGCGCGCGTCTGGTCGAGCGGCCGCCGGGATCGGCCGCCTCCCCCACCTCGCCGCGCGCCGCCGACGTGGTGGTGTTCGCGCTCGGACTCATCGACACCGGCTATCGTTTCGGTGGCCGCAACCCGGAGGCCGGCGTCGATTGCAGCGGCATGGTCAGCTACGTCTTCGCCCAGGCGGCTGGCGTCAAGACTGACCGGCTCGGCCGCCGACATCGCCCGCCGCGGGCGCGCCATCGGCACCGAGGAGCTGCGGCCCGGCGATCTGGTGTTCTTCAACACCCTCAACCGGCCGCGCTCGCATGTCGGCATATACATCGGCGACGGACGCTTCGTCCATTCGCCCGGCACCCGGGGCAAGGTGCGCATCGACAGCCTCGGGCACGCCTGGTTCGCCAGCCGTTTCGAGGAAGCGCGCACCTACTTCGACTAGCCCTCCGCTAGACGCCGTTGGCCTTGAACCATGCCAGCAGGCGCCGCCAGCCATCCTCGGCCGGCTCCTTGCGGTAAGTGGGTCGATAGTCGGCATGGAAGGCGTGCGGAGCATCCGGATAGACATGCAGCTGCGACTTGCCGCCGGCCTTCTTCAACGCCTCCCGCATGTCATCGACCTGCGCGGCGTCGATGCCCTGGTCCTTGCCACCGTACAAGCCCAGCACCGGCGCCTTCATTTCCGCGGCCAGGTCGAGCGGCCATTTCGGCTGCTTGGCTGTCGGCGGGCCGTCCATGTGCCCGTACCAGGCGACGGCCGCCTTCAAGCGCGGATTGTGGGCCGCGTAGAGCCAGGTGGTGCGTCCGCCCCGGCAAAAGCCGGTGATGGCCAACCGATCGGGATCGCCGCCATTCTTCGCCGCCCAGGCGGCACAGGCGTCGAGGTCCGACATGTGCTCGGCGTCCGAGGCGGCGGCCACCGGACCGTCCAGAATTTGTTGCACGTTGCTCATCTTCGACACATCGCCATGCCGCGCGTACATTTCGGCGGCGATCGCCAGATAGCCGGCCTTGGCCAGCCGCCGGCACACGTCCTTGATGTATTCATGGACGCCGAATATTTCATGGACGACCAGCACCGTCGGCAATCTGGCGCCGCCGGCCGGCATGGCGCGATAGGCGGCCAGCGGTCCATCGGCGGTGGGCACCTGGATTTCGCCGACGGTCAGACCCTCGGCATCGGTCTTGATGGCCGTCTGGGCCATGATCGGCTGGGTGGCGAGCGCGAAACCGGCACCCAGCGACGTGACCAGGAAGCCGCGACGGGAAAACCGGATCTCGGGGACGAGACTGTCGAATTCGGGATGGCTCATGGCGATATCCTCTTGGTTCGGTTGGGGACCGCCAACTTACCCCGGGCAACCGGGAAACTCAATGCTGCACCGCAATTACCTCACAGCAGCACGATGTCGAACTGCTCCTGGTTGTAGCCGGTTTCGGCATGCAGGGAAATCGGCTTGCCGATGAAGTCGGACAGCATGGCGACCGACTGCGACTCCTCGTCGAGGAACAGGTCGATGACCGCCGGCGCCGCCAGCACGCGGAATTCACGGGCATTGAACTGGCGCGACTCGCGCAGCAGTTCGCGCAGGATTTCGTAGGCGATGGTTTGCGCGGTCTTGACCTCGCCGCGACCGCCACAGGTGGGACAGGGCTCGCAGAGCACGTGGGCGAGCGACTCGCGGGTGCGCTTGCGGGTCATCTCGACCAGGCCGAGCGCGGTGAAGCCATTGACGGTGATCCGCGTGTGGTCGCGCGCCAGCGCCTTGTCGAACTCGGCCAGCACGGCGTTGCGATGCTCGGCGGACTCCATGTCGATGAAGTCGACGATGATGATGCCGCCCAGGTTGCGCAGGCGCAGTTGCCGGGCGATGGTCTGGGCCGCCTCCAGATTGGTCTTGAAGATGGTGTCGTCGAAATTGCGCAGGCCGACGAAGCCGCCGGTATTGACGTCGATGGTGGTCATCGCCTCGGTCTGGTCGATGATCAGGTAGCCGCCGGACTTGAGATCGACGCGACGCGCCAGCGCCCGCTGGATTTCGTCCTCGACGCCCTGGAGGTCGAACAGCGGCCGCTCGCCGCTGTAATGGCGAAGCAGGCCCTCCAACTGGGGCATGAATTCGTTGGCGAAGGCGGTAAGTTTCTGGAAATTCTCCCGCGAGTCGATGACGATGCGGCTGGTTTCCAGACTGACCAGGTCGCGCAGCACGCGCTGGGCGAGGGTCAGATCGTGATGCAACATCACCGGCGCCTTGGCCGGCTGGCCGCGGTGGCGAATCTCCGACCAGAGTCGGCGCAGATAGGCGATATCGGCGCCCAGTTCGGCCTCGCTGGCGTTTTCAGCCATGGTGCGGGCGATGTAGCCACCCGCCTCGTCGGCCGGCAACTGCGCCTGAATGCGACTGCGCAACTGCTCGCGCGCGGCCTCGCTCTCGATGCGCTGCGAAATGCCGATATGCTTTTCCTGCGGCAGATAGACCAGCAACCGACCGGCCAGCGAAACCTGGGTCGACAGACGGGCACCCTTGGTGCCGATCGGATCCTTGAGCACCTGGACCATCAACTGCTGGCCCTCGCCGAGAATCCGCTCGATGGGTCTCGGCCCGTCGCCACCGTTGCCGTTGGTGGTCTTTTCGCTCCAGATGTCGGCGACATGCAGGAAGGCCGTGCGTTCGAGTCCGATGTCGATGAAGGCCGACTGCATGCCCGGCAGCACGCGCACCACCCGGCCCAGATAGACATTGCCGACAATGCCGCGACCGTTGGTGCGCTCGATGTGCAATTCCTGGACGATGCCCTGATACATCAGGGCAACGCGGGTTTCCTGCGGCGTGAAGTTGATGAGGAATTCTTCGCTCACGGCTCGGCTACTGTCTTTCCACGATCTGCACGTAGAGTTTGGCAAGCAACATCTTCACCCGCTCGGAAGCGCGCACGTAGTCGCCCTGCTGCAGCATGCGCAGGGCGTCGTCCTTGCGGCCAAGCTGGGCCACCGACAGGACCCGGCCGGCGCAGGCATGGAAGTGGGCGTGCTGGGCCTTCATCTCGCCAAAGATATCCATGCTGGCGAACTGCTCGCCGCCCGTGCCATGGATCCATTGGCCCAACTTGCACTCGTCGTCGCGGCAGATCGCGTCGACCCGGAGGTCTTCCTTGCTGTTGCCCTGGATGTAGCTTTCCAGGCGGGTCTTCCACTTCATATGGGCATCGATGGCGGTCATGAAGTTCAGGCCGCCGAGCACGGCGCCCTGGCCTTCCTCCGTCGCCGGCTCCACGTCCGGCACATCGGCCTCGCCGACCGACTGGCGCTTGAACCAATCAAATATTCCCATACCGCAATCTCCCGGAACCGGTGGTCATATCGGGTAGTTGAAGCGCCGCAGAAGCAGCGCCGTCTCGCACAAGGGCAGACCGACGATGCCCGAATGAGAGCCCCGAATCTCCTCGATGAACATGGCGGCACGCCCCTGGATGCCATAGGCGCCAGCCTTGTCGAGCGGTTCGCCGCTGCGCGCGTAGCGGTGTATTTCCTCGTCACCCAGCGCGCGAAAGCGAACATCGCTGATCGACAGCACATGCGCCTGCCGCGTTTCGTCGGCCACCGCCACCGCCGTCAGAACGCGATGCGTCCTGCCGGCAAGGCGCTTCAGAATCGCCACCGCGTCGGCCTCGTCGCGCGGCTTGCCGACGACCTCGTCATCCACATCGAGCGTTGTGTCGGCAGACAGCACCAGCCGCCGCGGCAGGCTGCGCGCCTGGCACAGGCGCACGCCGTGACCGGCCTTGGCCAGGGCGACGCGCACGACATAGGCCTCGGGCATCTCGTTCAGGAACACGTCTTCGAGCACCTCGCGGTCCTGGCGGGCGGAGCCGCGAAACAGCAGTGGCTCGAAATGCACGCCGATCTGGGCCAGCAATTCGCGCCTTCGAGGACTGCCGGAAGCCAAATAGATGCGGGGGTCCATGGCGCTCATTCGCGATGGTAGGGGTGGCCCCGGAGCACCGTGGTCGCGCGGTACAGGGCCTCGGCAAGCATCACCCGCACCAGGCCATGGGGCAGCGTCAGCCCGGAAAGGCGCATGGTTTCCCGCGCTTCAGCCTTCAACTCGGCGTCCAGGCCATCCGGCCCGCCGACCAGGAAGGCCACGTCGTCGCCTTCCCGAGCCCAGGCGGCCAGCTTGGCGGCCAGTCCCTTGGTGGTGATCTCCGCGCCATGTTCGTCCAGGGCGACACGGCGGCAATGACTGGGCAGCACGGCGCGCAAACGGCTGGCTTCCGCCGCCATCAGGGCCGCCACCGGTTTGCCGGAACTACGCGGCTCCGCCTTGACGGCCAGCAGTTCCAGCGGCGATTCACGCGGCATCCGCCTGGCGTATTCGCCATAGCCGGCGTCAACCCAGTCGGGCATGCGATTGCCAACCGCCGCGATCATCAGCTTCACGCCGCCGGCTCGGTCTCCGGCGCCGCCTTGCCGGCCGCGCCACCGGAGCTCTTGGCGCGTGACGGCCGGGCGGACCAGAGTTCTTCGAGGTTGTAATGGCCCCGCGCCGCCGGCTGCATGACGTGGACGACGACGCTGCCGAGATCGATCAGCACCCACTCTCCGGACGCTTCGCCCTCCACGCCGATCACCTCGCCGCCGGCCTCCTCGATCTTCTCGCGCACGTTGCGGGCCAGGGCCTTCACCTGCCGCGTCGAGTCGGCGCTGGCAATGATGATGCGGTCGAACAGCGATGTCAGCTTGGTGGTGTTGATGACCTCGATGTCGCGGCCCTTGATGTCCTCGAGGGCGGCGACGGCGACCTTTTGCAGCTTGCGTGTGTCCATGGTCAGGAAAGGTAGAGGCGATGCCGGCGAATATAGTCGAGAACCGTTGCCGGCAGCAATTCCTCGACCGCGCTACCGTCGCTCAGCCGGGCGCGCACTTCGGTCGAGGAAACCGTGCCGGCCTCCATGGTGTAGGTAAAGATCACGCCGGCCGGGCCACTCGCCAAGGCCACCACTTGCATGGCGCGCCGGCGGCGAAATTCGTCGGCAAGCGCATCGTTCATGGCCTCGGCCGCCAAGGTGAAGGCGGGTCGGGAAACCACCGCGACATGGGCCAGGCCGAACAGGTCGCGCCAGCGATACCATGAGGCAAGGCCCAGGAAGGCGTCGGCACCCATCAACAACACCAGCGGTCGCCGCGGCCCGTAGACCTGGCGCAAACGCTCGAGGGTGGGCACGGTATAGCTCGGCGCGACGGAACAGGCCTCGGTGGCGTCGACCTGGTATTCGGGGTGGCCGGACGTGGCCAGCCGGACCATGGCCAGGCGATGTTCGGCGCTGGCGACGGGGGGTGCCCGATGGCGCGGCTGCCCGGCGGGAATCCACAGCACCCCGCCCAGCCGCAGCTGACCCATGGCCTCTTCGGCCAGCCGCAGGTGGGCGGTATGCACCGGATCGAAGGTTCCCCCCAGTATGCCGAGAGGCTCGTCAATCGCCCGCGGGTCCGTGAAAGACATCCTGGTAGCTGATATAGACGCTGGCCATGAGGGTGGGCGCCATGACGAAGATCAGCGCCATCTTGAGCGCGATCGACAACACATTGACCAACACGACCGAGATGGCGCCGGCGGCGATCAGCAGTACCCCCGGCAGGGCGATGGCGACCAGGGTGACGGACAGTCCATAGACCGCGAAGGCACGCCAGTTGCGCCAGGCGGCGACGAAACTGAAGAACACCGACTTCAGCGGTGACACCTCGTCCCAGGCGGTGAGCAAGGGCGCGAACCAGAAAGCGGTGACCACCGGCAACGCCACGATCATCAGCCGGGCCATGGTGGCGAGCATCTGCTCCTCGTCGAGGGTCTTGTCCGGTCCCGCCAGGGATGGCTGACCTCCTTCCATCAGGAGGCTCGCCGCGAGGATGATCATCGAGCCGAGCAAATGCAAACCGCCCAGGCGCACCAGCGGCACGCGATGCTGCTGCACGCCGAAGGTCAGGGCGACGGTGCCGACCCCGCCGCCCCGCTCGATGGCCCGGCAGCCGTTGGCCAGCACCACAATCAGCGCCGGCAGGGCCAGCGGCACGAGAAACGGGCCGACCAGCGGCAACAGATTGACCGCGACGATCAGGAACAGATACGCCATGGTCAAGGCCGTCAGCAGGGGCGGATTGGCCCGAAACAGCCTGAAGCTCGCGATCAGCCAGAGAAAGCCATGGCGGGCGGGGAGACGGCGAGCCTGCATCTAGGGACGTTATTCGAACAGTTCGAGGTAGGAGGCGTAGTGGCTGCCCACCAGCACGGGCAGCAGCACCAGCCAACCCAGCATGAGCGGCACCGATGCGAGGAAGCCAAGCACCATGACGACGACGCCGAAGACGAGGAACGGCAGCAGGTTCTTCAGGCAGGCGGCAAAGCTGGCCTTCAGGGCGGGAACCGGCGCCACATCGCGGAAGACCACCAGCGCCGGCGCGAACCAGACCGCCATGACCAGCGGCGTCATCAGCGCCAGCAGGATCAGCAGGGCGAACAGGACGCCGCTCAAGGCGACGCCGGCGCCGATACCATCGCCCATCATGGCGCCGGTCAGGGCGGCGCCGCCGCCGACCAGAAAGGTCAACACGCTGACCACGACCACGCCGACCAGGTAATAGACGCTGACCAGGATCAGATTGCCGGTGTTCTGTTTGAAGCCGGCAAACAAGTGGTCGAAGCGCAGCTCGCCGCCCTCGCGCAGCGATTTGCAGCCAAGCAGCAACCCGGCAGCAAAGACCGGCATCAGAAAGTTCAGGGCCAGTTGGCCGATGATCGGAATCATGCTCAGCACCACGGCGATCACCATCATGACCACCGTCACGCCGATCCAGATCCCGGGATTCTTGAGGAAGTAGCCCCAGCCGGACTTCAGCCACTCGATGGCCCGACTGGCATCGACACGGCGGCCCTCGGGGACGAAGCCGCCCGAGGCGTTGCCGGTGGACGGGACGAGGAAGGGGTTCTGCTCGCTCATGATTTCTCCCGAAACGGACCGGTCAGAAAGTGCCGATCACCCACTGCGGTACCCGCAGGCGCGAGCCGACGCCTTCCTGCCGAGCCCAACTGCCATCGCCAAGCTGGTCGATCAAATAGTAGGACCGGCCATGCGGCGGCGTCACCTTCATCATGTAGAGCTTGCCGTTCAGGCGGTATTCCTCGACCCGGTCCTGGCCGCGCTTGACGATGGTGACCTGCGGCTCGGTGGCGGCGTCGACCATGCCGGGCGGCGGCGGGGGCACGGCCGGCAGCGGCTCCAGTTCGGCGGGTCGCTTCTGGGCCAGCGCCGGCAGGGCGATGGCAAGCAGCAGGGCGGCGACGGGAAGCTGAAAGAACCGGGTGGAAAGGCGGGGCATGGCGATATCCTCGATGATGTTTCGATTCTAGCAGTTGGCCCCGCCCGCGCCCATCGGATCAGAGATTCAGGAGCAGTTCGTGCTCGAGTGGCCGGCGATTGAAACCCCGGCTCTGGTAGTACTCGAAAATGGAGGCGACCACGCATTCCGGGTCGTCGATGACGGAGATCAGGTCGATGTCCTCCGGATTGATCATCTTCTCCGCCACCAGCCGGTCGCGGAACCAGTCGATCAGGCCGCCCCAGAATTCACCGCCGACCAGGATGAGGGGAATCTGCGGCGATCTTGCCGGTCTGGATCAGGGTCAGCGCTTCCAGCAGTTCGTCCAGGGTGCCGAAGCCGCCGGGCATGACCACGTAGGCGGTGGCGAATCTTGACGAACATGTACTTGCGGGCGAAGAAGTGGCGGAAGGTCTGCGAGATGTCCTGGTAGCGGTTGGCCTGCTGCTCCATGCGGCAACTGGATGTTGAGGCCGACCGAGACGCTCTTGCCGTCGAAGGCGCCCTTGTTGGCCGCTTCCATGACGCCGGGGCCGCCGCCGGAGATCACCGAAAAGCCGGAATCCGACAGCAGGCGGGCGATCTGTTCGGTCAGTTGGTAGTAGGGCGAGTCCGGCGGCAGTGCGGGCGCTGCCGAAGATCGATACCGCCGGCTGGATGTCGGCCAGCCGTTCGGTCGCCTCGACGAACTCTGACATAATGCCGAAGACCCGCCAGGCCTCGCGCGCGGCCGCCTGGGCCATCTGCGCCGGCGCGACCGTCCAGGGATCGGCGAATCTTCGGCAGCTTGTCCTTCGCGCTCATCGCCTCAGTGATCCTTTCTCATGCCCACTGCTGCTCCTGGTTGACGGTTCATCGCTATCTTTACCGCGCTTTCCACGCCCTGCCCGATCTGCGCAACCGCGCGCGGCGAGCCGACCGGCGCCATCAAGGGCGTGCTGACCATGCTGCGCCGGCTCGAAGCCGACTATAAGGCAGATTACCGCGCGTGGTGTTCGACGCCAAGGGCAAGACCTTCCGCGACGACTGGTATCCCGAATACAAGGCCCACCGCCCGCCCATGCCGGACGATCTGGTCGCGCCAGATCGAGCCGCTGCACGATTGCATCCGCGCCTCGGGCTGGCCGCTGTTGATGGTCGACGGCGTCGAGGCCGACGACGTGATCGGCACCCTGGCGCGCCAGGCCAGCGCGGCGCGGCATGCGACTGCATCATCTCCACCGGCGACAAGGACCTGGCGCAACTGGTCAACCCGCACGTCACGCTGGTCAACACCATGAGCAACGAAATGCTCGACGAGGCCGGCGTGCTGGCCAAGTTCGGCGTGCCGCCGGAGCGCATCGTCGATTACCTGACGCTGGTCGGCGACACGCGTGGACAACGTGCCCGGCGTCGCCAAGGTCGGCCCGAAGACCGCCGTCAAATGGCTGGACGCAGTACGGCTCGCTCGACGACATCGTCGCCCATGCCGACGACATCGGCGGCGCCGTCGGCGAGAACCTGCGCCAGCACCTCGACTTCCTGCCGCTCGGCCGCAAGCTCGTCACCGTCGCCTGCGACCTCGAACTGCCGGCGCGCTCGACCGACCTGGCGCCGCCGGCCGCCGACACCGACGCAGCTGACGGAGCTGTTCGCCCGGCTGGAATTCAGGAGCTGGCTGCGCGAACTCGACGCGGACGACGGCGCCGCGACCGAGCGATGATCCGGCGCCGGTGCGACTCCGGCGGCCGACGAACCCGCAGCGCGACTACGACGACCATCCTCGCCGAAGCCAGCCTCGCCCACTGGCTGGACAAGCTCGAAGCGGCGCCGAACTGACGGCCGCTCGACACCGAAACCACCGACCTCGACCCATGCAGGCGCAGGCTGGTCGGCATCTCGTTCTCGCGTCGACCGCCGGCGAGGCCGCCTACCTGCCGCTGGCGCACCGCTATGCCGGCGCGCCCGAGCAGCTGCCCTTCGCCGCGACCCTGGCCCGGCTCAAGCCCTGGCTGGAATCGGCGCGGCACACGCAAGGTCGGCCAGCATCTCAAGTACGACCGCCACATCTTCGCCAATCACGGCATCGAACTGCGCGGCATCGCCGACGACACGCTGCTCGAGTCCTACGTGCTGGAGTCGGACAAGTCGCACGATCTCGGCAACCTGGCCGCGCGCCACTGGGCCTGAAGATCGATCAGCTACGACGACGTCACCGGCAAGGGCGCCGAACGCATTTCCTTCGCCGCAGGTGCCGATCGACACGCGCCGCCGACTACGCCGCCGAGGATGCCGACCTCACCCTGCGCGTGCACCAGGCGCTGGCGCCGCGCCTCGCTCGAAGAGCCGCGCCTGGAGCGGCTCTACCGCGACATCGAACTGCCGGTGGCCGAAGTGCTGTTCCGCATGGAACGCAACGGCGTGCTGATCGACGTCGTCGCGCTGGCCCAGCAGAGCGACGAGCTCGGCCGCAAGATGCTGGAGCTGGAAGCGGAAGCGCATCAGCTCGCCGGCCAGCCCTTCAACCTCAACTCGCCCAAGCAGCTCGCCGAGATCCTGTTCGGCCAGCTCGGCCTGCCGGTGGTGAAGAAGACGCCGGGCGGCGCGCCCTCCACCGACGAGGAAGTGCTGGAAAAGCTGGCCGAGGATTACCCGCTGCCCGGAAGATCCTCGACTACCGCAGCCTGGCCAAGCTCAAGAACACCTACACCGACAAGCTGCCGCGCATGGTCAATCCCGGCCACCGGCCGCGTGCACACCAGCTTCTCGCAGGCGGTGGCCGTGACCGGCCGGCTGGCCAGTTCCGACCCGAACCTGCAGAACATCCCCGTGCGCACCGCCGAGGGCCGGCGCATCCGCTCGGCCTTCATCGCGCCGCCCGGCCATCGTGCTCGTCTCGGCCGACTACTCGCAGATCGAGCTGCGCATCATGGCGCACCTCTCCGACGACGCCGCGCCTGCTGGAAGCCTTCGCGCGCGGCGAGGACGTACACCGCGCCACGGCCGCCGAGATCTTCGGCATCACGCCGCTGGAAGTCGGCCCGCGACCAGCGCCGCGCCGCCAAGGTGATCAACTTCGGCCTGATCTACGGCATGAGCGCCTTCGGCCTGGCCAAGCAGCTCGGCCTCGAGCGCGGCGCCGCCCAGGCCTACATGGACCGCTACTTCGCCCGCTACCCCGGCGTCGCCCGCTACATGGAAGAGACCCGCGCAACAGGCGCGCGACAAGGGCTACGTCGAAACCGTGTTCGGCCGCCGCCTGTGGCTGCCGGAGATCAAGTCGTCCAACGTCGGCCGCCGCCAGGGCGCCGAGCGCGCCGCCATCAACGCGCCGATGCAGGGCACGGCGGCCGACCTCATCAAGCTGGCCATGATCGCCGTGCAGGGCTGGCTGGACGAGCAGGAGCTGGCGACCCGGCTGATCCTGCAGGTGCACGACGAACTGGTGCTGGAAGTGCCGGACCGATGAACTGGCCGCCGTTCGTGAAGCCTTGCCCAAGCTGATGGGCGGCGTGGCCAAGCTGGCCGTGCCGCTGCTGGTCGAGGTGGGCGTCGGCGCCAACTGGGAAGAGGCGCATTGACGGGGATGAGTGCATGAACACGGAAAGCTACATCCCGGGCAAGGACGCCTCGCTCGAATCCTCGATCGGTTCCATGCAGGCCAAGCTGACGGCGCTCGGCTTTCACGTCGAGGAACGTTCCTGGCTCAATCCCGTCGATGGCATCTGGTCGGTGCATGTCAGCGACCGGGACTGCCCGCTGATGTTCACCAACGGCAAGGGCGCCTCGAAGCTGGCGGCGCGGGCCAGCGCGCTGGGCGAGTATTTCGAACGCCTTTCCTGCAACTACTTCTGGAACCACTATTACCTCGGCCGGCAGGTCGCCGAGGGCGGCGGCTTCGTCCATTACCCGCGCGAGCGATGGTTCCCGCCGGGCGCCGACGGCGCGTGGCCGGCCGGCCTCTTGACGCCCGAGTTGCGGGCCTTCTACAACCCCGAGGGCGGCATCCCCGCCGACGCGCTGGTGGACTTCAACTCCGGCAACGGCGAGCGCGGCATCTGCGCCCTTCCCTATGTCCGCCTGCGCGACCAGGCCGTGGTCCACTTCCCGGTCAACATCATCGCCAACCTCTACGTCAGCAACGGCATGTCCGCCGGCAACACGCCCGACGAGGCGCGCACCCAGGCCTTGTCGGAAATCTTCGAGCGCCACGTCAAGTTCCGCATCATCGGCGAAGGCCTCTGCCTGCCCGACGTCCCGGCGGACGTGATTGCCCGTTACCCGGGCATCGCGGCCGGCATCGCCGGCCTGCGCGCCGCCGGCTTCGGCATCCTGGTCAAGGACGCCTCGCTCGGGGGCCGCTACCCGGTGATGAACGTCACCCTGCTGCACCCCGGCGACCAAGGCTGTTTCGCCAGCTTCGGCGCCCATCCGCGCTTCGAGATCGCCCTGGAACGGGCGCTGACCGAACTGCTCCAGGGTCGCGCCCTCGACGCCCTGGCCGGCTTCCCCGAACCCGGCTTCGATCTCGCGGAAGCCGCCAGCTCGCAGAACCTGGAGATCCATTTCGTCGATTCCAGCGGCATCATCGACTGGAACTTCCTCGGCGACGCGCCCGACTTCCCCTTCCACGACTGGAACTTCAGCGCCACGACGGCGGAGGACTACGCCTGGCTGGTGGACAGTATCCACGCCGAGGGCCGCGACATCTACGTCGCCGACTTCGACCACCTCGGCGTCTACGCCTGCCGGATCCTGGTGCCAGGCATGTCCGAGATCTACCCCATCGACGAGCTGGAATTCGAGAACAACAGCGTCGCCAACCCCCTCCGCGAAGCCATCCTGAACCTCGCCGATCTGGACGACGAGGAATGCGCCGACCTGCTCGACACCCTCAATGACAGCACCCTCGCCGACCAGCGCCCGGTGGCCGGCCTGATCGGCCTCGCCCCCGACGAGGACTCGCCCTGGGCCGACCTGCGGCTTGGCGAGCTGAAGACCCTGCTGGCGCTGGCCATCGGCGACCGGCAAGCCATCGAAGAGGGCTGCCACTGGATACGCCATTTCGAGCAGATCAACGCCGAACGGCGCAAGGTCTATCGCTGCATCGAATGCCTGCTCGAACTCCGCTCACGCGGCGACACCACCGAGGCCACCACTAGCCACGACGTGGCGCTGCAAAGTCTCTACGGCGCGGAATCCCTGGCCCGGGCCAATGCGCTGCTCGACGGCGAACTGCGCTTCTTCGGCCTGCCCTCGCCCGGCCTCGATCTCGTCGGCTGCGACACCCACCAGCGCCTGCTGGCCGCCTACGGCAAGTTGCATGGGCGCAAGGCAGGTTAGCGAAGTAGTCGGGCCGCCTCTCAGCGATTCCGCTGCACAAACGCCAGCCCACCTAGAACCAGGAAGACGACCATCGCCAGCGCCAGAGTCAGGGTCGAATCCCAGAACAGCGGTGCCAGCAGCGCGGCCGTCACGGCGTTGATGCCGGTCTGCGTGACGCCCTGGCAACTGGACACCAGGCCACGCCGCTCGGGGAAGAGATCGAGGATGCGCAGGCTGAGGCTGGGCATGGTCAGCGCCATGCCGAAGACATAGACGGCCAGGGGCAGCACGGCCCAGGGCAGCGCCGGCGGCAGCCACAGGTTGAGCAGCACGTTGGCGAGCGCGGCCACGATCATGATGGCGAACCCCAGGCCGATGGTACGGCGCGAACTGACCTGGCCGGCCAGCCGGGCGGACAGGTAGTTGCCGCTGATCATGCCGGCCATGGCCGGGCCGAACAGCCAGAGAAAACCCTGCGCCGAGACGCCGAGGTGGCCGATGAGGAACTTGGGCGCCGAGAGCACGTAGATGAAGAAGCCGTTGAAGTTGAAGGCCACCGCCAGCGCCAGCGCCAGGAAGGCCGGATGGGAGAACACCTGGCCGTAGGCCCGCGCCAGGGGGCCCGGACGCAGACTCTGGCGGGCTTCCGGCGGCAGGGTTTCCGGCAACAGAAAATAGATGGCGGCGAACAGCACGGCGCCATAGAGGGTCAGAAAAACGAAGACGGCGTGCCAGTCGAACCAGGCGTGGATCCAGCCGCCCAGCACGGGCGCCACCGCCGGGGCGATGGCGAACATCATGCCGGTGTGGGCGATCAGGCGCTGCGCCGCCGGGCCGTCGAGCAGGTCGCGAATGATGGCGCGCGAGACGACCATGCCGGCGCCGGCCGACAAGCCCTGTAGCGCGCGGCCAAGCCAGAGATACTCGATGCGCACGGCGAAAACGCAGAACAGCGACGCGGCGGCGAACAGGGCGAAGGCGACCAGCAGTACGCGGCGCCGGCCGAGGGCATCGGCCAGCGCGCCGTGCCAGAGCATCATGAAGGCGAACGGCACCAGATAGGCGGTGAGGGTCTGCTGTACCTCGATCGTCGTCGCGCCCAGGCCCACCGCCATGGCCGGAAAGGCCGGCAGGTAGGTGTCGATGGAGAACGGGCCGATGGCGGTCATGGCGGCCAGCAGGACCGCCAGGCCGCGTGGCGCTTTCTTCATTGCCCGAAACCGCGCCGGTAATGAATCGCCTCGGCGACATGCGCGCCGCCGATGTGGGTCGCGCCGGCCAGGTCGGCGATGCTGCGCGCCACTTTGAGGATGCGGTGGTAGGCGCGCGCCGAGAGGTCGAGCCGCGCCATCGCCTGCTTGAGCAATTGCGCGCCCTGGCAGTCGGGCAGGCAGTGGCGGTCGATCTCGTCCGGCCCGAGTTGGGCGTTGGGCTTGCCCTGGCGCGCCAGTTGGGCGTCACGGGCGCGCGTGGTCCGTTCGCGCACCACGGCGGAGCGCTCGCCGCCGCCGCGCGTCGCCAGCTCGGCTTCGGGCACCGCCGGCACGTCGATCAGCAGGTCGATGCGATCCAGGAAGGGGCCGGACAGCTTGGCCCGGTAGCGGGCGATCTGGTCCGGCGTGCAGCGGCAGCGCGCTTCGCCCAGATAGCCGCAGGGGCAGGGATTCATCGCCGCCACCATCTGGAAGCGGGCGGGAAACTCGGCGCGGCGGGCGGCGCGGGCGACACGGATGTGGCCGGTCTCGAGCGGCTCGCGCAGGGCTTCGAGAACGCGGCGATCGAATTCGGGCAGCTCGTCGAGAAACAGCACGCCGTGATGGGCGATGGAAATCTCGCCCGGCCGGGGCACGCCGCCGCCGCCGACCAGGGCCGGCGCCGAGGCCGAATGATGGGTGGCGACGAAAGGCCGCACGCCGTAGCGCTGGGCGTCGAAGCGGCCGGCGACCGAGAGCACGGCGGCGCTCTCCAGTGCCTCGGTCTCGGTCATCGGCGGCAGAATGCCGGCCAGCCGCTGCGCCAGCATCGACTTGCCGGTACCGGGCGGGCCGCTCATCAGCAGGCTGTGGCCGCCGGCCGCCGCCAACTCCAGCGCCCGCTTGGCCTGCGCCTGGCCCTTCACTTCGGCGAGATCGGGATAGCCGCGTTCCGCCATGGTTGGCTCGCCGCGATAGGGGACGAGCGGTTCGGCACCGTTGAGATGTGCGCAGACCCCAAGCAAGGTCGTCGCCGGCAGGACGGTGACCGAGCGCACCAGCGCGGCTTCCGGCGCATTGGCGGCCGGCAGGACGAAGCGCCGTCCGGAAGCCGCCGCCGACGCGCACATGGCCAGCGCGCCCCGGATGGGCCGCAGCTCCCCCGATAGCGACAGCTCGCCGGCGAATTCGAGCCCGTCGATGCCATCGCTCTTGACCTGCCCGGAGGCGGCGAGAATGCCGAGCGCGATGGCCAGGTCGAAGCGGCCCGACTCCTTGGGCAGATCGGCGGGCGCGAGATTGACAGTGATGCGCCGGGCGGGAAATTCGAAGCGGCAATTCTGGATGGCGGCACGCACGCGGTCCCGCGCCTCCTTGACCTCGGTTTCCGGCAGGCCGACCAGGGTGAAGGAAGGCAGCCCGGCGGCAAGATGGACCTCGACCGTCACTTCCGGCGCCGACATGCCGGCCAGCGCCCGGCTGCGCAGAACGGCCAAGGACATGGTGGCGACGCGGCCCCGCGTCAGCGGCCGGCGCGGGCCTCCAGCTCGGCCACCTTGGCTTCGAGAGCGGCCAGTTGCTCCCTGGCCCGCGCCAGCGCTTCGCGCTGGATATCGAATTCCTCGCGCGTTACCAGGTCGAGCCGGCCCAGGGCACCAGTCAATAGCGCGCGCAGATTCTTCTCCACATCCTTGGCGGGCGTGGCGGCAATCAGGGCCGAAATCTTGGCGGCGAGGTCATCGAACAGTTTGGTGTTCAGCATGGCGGAAGTCCCGATGAAGACGCGATGATCTTAGCATGTGAGCTCATTTCAGCTTCCGCGCACCGAATTGGTGCCAGCCCGCCCAGGGACGATGCTTGTTAGTGCATCGCATCGCCACCGAGGCGGCGTGAATTGCCTAATATGATGTTTTATATAATATTTTCATGCTGGCACGCTCCCTGCATTGAGGTTTGGGCAACCATTTCCCATAGGAGCATTCTCATGCGCAAGACTCTTCTCGTCGCCGCCATCGGCGCCCTCTCCATCCCGACCCTTGCCCTGGCCGAAGACGCAGCGCCGGCCTCGCCGCTGTCTTTCAACGTCGGCGTCGTTTCCGACTACCTGTTCCGCGGCGTCAGCCAGACTCATGGCAAGCCCGCCCTGCAAGGCGGCATCGACTACGCGCATCCGAGTGGCTTCTATATCGGTGCCTGGGGCTCCAACATCACCTGGGTCGATGACTTCCTGGGCAAGGGCAGCGTCGAAGTGGACGTCTATGGCGGCTACAAGGGCAGCGCCGGCGACATCGGCTACGACGTCGGCTACATCACCTACAACTATCCGGGCCATGGCAGCGCCATTCCGACCATCCTGGCCAACCCGAACACGCAGGAACTCTACGCGGCGATCAGTTACAAATGGATCACCGCCAAGTATTCCCACGCGACGTCCAGCCACTTCATCGGCTGGTACGGCGGCGCCGGCTACGACCAGAAGACGCGCGGTTCCGGCTATCTGGAAGTCAACGCCAACTACGACCTCGGCGACGGCTGGACGCTGACCGGCCATATCGGCCATCAGAAGGTGAAGAACTCGGTCACCACCGCGGCGATCGAAAACGCCAACTACACCGACTGGAAGCTCGGCGCGACCAAGGACATCGGCTTCGGCGTCGTCGGCCTGGCCTATTCCGACACCAACGCCAAGGGTTCGTGTTCCGACCCGTTCCCGAGTTCGGGCGCCTCCGCCTACTGCTGGGGCAATGGCAACTTCGTGTCCGGCACCGGCCCCACCTCGGGTTTCAAGAATGTAGCCAAGGGCACCGCCGTGCTGTCCTTCGTCAAGACCTTCTAATCCGCCTCGCGCAAAGGAGCCAACATGAAACTCGTCACCGCCATCATCAAGCCGTTCAAGCTTGACGAGGTGCGCGAGGCCCTCGCCGCCGTCGGCGTGCAGGGCATCACGGTCACCGAGGTCAAGGGCTTCGGCCGGCAGAAGGGCCACACCGAGCTGTATCGCGGCGCGGAATACGTGGTCGACTTCCTGCCGAAAGTGAAGGTCGAGGCCGCCATCAAGTCGGAGCTGCTCGACCAGACCATCGAGGCGATCGAGAAGGCCGCCAGCACCGGCAAGATCGGCGACGGCAAGATCTTCGTCTTCGACCTCGAACAAGTCGTTCGCATCCGCACCGGCGAAACCGGCACGGACGCCCTCTAAGGAGAATCATCATGAAGAAACTGCTCGCGATCATGCTGACGGTCGCCACTGGCCGCCGTCGGCTTCGGCGGTCCGGCCTGGGCGGACGACAAGCCCGCCGAAAGTGCCGCGCCGGCGGCCAGCCGCGGTGGCCGCACCCGCGTCTGACGGCCGCTCCGGCGGACGCCGCCGCGCCGGCCGCAACCCCCGCGCCCACGCCCAACAAGGGCGACACCGCCTGGCTGATCGTTGCCACGGCCTTCGTCATGCTGATGTCCATCCCCGGTCTGGCGCTGTTCTACGGCGGCCTGGTGCGCACCAAGAACATGCTCTCGGTGCTGATGCAGGTGTTCGTCATCTTTTCGCTGATTAGCGTGCTCTGGGCCGTCTATGGCTACAGCGTCGCCTTCAGCGAGGGCAACGCCTTCTTCGGCGGCCTGGACAAGCTGTTCCTGAAGGGCATCACGCCGGATTCGGTGGCGGCGACCTTCAGCAAGGGCGTCGTCGTTCCCGAGTTCATCTTCGTGGCCTTCCAGGGCGCCTTCGCGGCGATCACCGTCGGCCTGATCGTCGGCGCCTTCGCCGAACGAGTGAAGTTCTCGGCCGTGCTGCTGTTCGCGGCTCTCTGGTTCACCTTCAGCTACCTGCCCATGGCGCACATGGTCTGGTACTGGGCGGGTCCGGACGGCTACACGAGCGCCGAAGCGGCCGACAAGCTCAACGCCACCGCGGGCTGGCTGTTCCAGAAGGGCGCACTCGACTTCGCCGGCGGCACGGTGGTGCACATCAACGCCGCGATGGCGGGCCTGATGGGCGCCTACATGGTCGGTCGTCGCGTCGGCCTGGGCAATGTCTCCATGGCGCCGCACTCGCTGACCATGACGATGATCGGCGCCTCGCTGCTGTGGTTCGGCTGGTTCGGCTTCAACGCCGGCTCCGCGCTCGAAGCCAACGGCACCGCCACCCTGGCTTTCGTCAATACCTGGCTGGCCACCGCCTGCTGCGACCCTGTCCTGGATGATCGCGGAATGGCTGATCAAGGGTCAAGCCCTCCCTGCTGGGTGCCGCCTCCGGTGCCGTGGCTGGCCTGGTGGCGATCACCCCGGCGGCAGGCTTCGTCGGCGTGATGGGCGCGCTGGTCATCGGCCTGGCGGCCGGCGTGATTTGCCTGTGGGGCGTCAATGGCCTGAAGAAAATGCTCAAGGCTGATGACTCGCTCGACGTGTTCGGCGTCCATGGCGTCGGCGGCATCCTCGGCGCCATCCTGACCGGCGTCTTCGCCGCGCCCAGCCTGGGCGGCACGGGCATCTACGACTACGTGGCCAACAAGGTCGCCGACAACTACGACATCATGGGCCAGGTGGTCACCCAGGCCACGGCCGTGGGCACCACAGTCGTCTGGTCGGGCGTCGTCGCTTTAGTTTGCTACAAGATTGTCGATATCCTGGTCGGACTGCGCGTCACCGAAGACGAGGAACGCGAAGGTCTGGACATCGCCTCCCACGGCGAATCCGCGTACCACTACTGAGCTGGCTGCATCTGAATCTCCCCCTCCGAGTCAACCTCGGTTCATCGGGCACCCCACGGGGTGCCCGTTTTTATTGGCGACTCAGCGGAACACCACCGTCTTGTTGCCGTGCACCAGCACCCGGTCTTCCAGGTGGTAGCGCAGACCGCGGGCGAGCACGGTCTTCTCGATGTCCTTGCCGTAGCGGACCATGTCGTCGGGGGAGTCGGAGTGGTCGATGCGAATCACGTCCTGCTCGATGATCGGCCCCTGGTCGAGTTCCTCCGTGACGTAGTGACAGGTGGCGCCGATCAGCTTGACGCCGCGCGTGTAGGCCTGGTGGTAGGGCTTGGCACCGACGAAGCTGGGCAGGAAGCAGTGATGGATGTTGAGGATCCGCCCGGGATAGGCGGCGCAGAGCTCCGGCGACAGGATCTGCATGTAGCGCGCCAGCACGATGGTGTCGGCGCGCACTTCGTCGATCAGGCGCGCACTCTCGGCGATAGGCCGGCAAGCTTGTTGTCCGGCGGTACCGGCACGTGGTGGAAGGGAATGCCGTGCCACTCGACGAAACCCTTGAAGGTGTCGTGGTTCGAGATGACGCACGGGATCTCGATGTCGAGTTCCTTCGCCTGCCAGCGCGCCAGCAGGTCGTACAGGCAGTGCTCCTGCTTCGAGACCAGCACCACGACGCGCTTCTTCACCGCCGAGTCGGTGATCTTCCAGTCCATTTGCAACGCTTCGGCAATGGGCCGGAAGCGCTCGCGCAATTCGGCGAGCATGAAGGGCAGCGAGTCGGCCTTGACCTCGATGCGCATGAAATAGCGGCTCGAGTGCGTCGTCGGCGTGGAAACTCGATTCGAGGATCCAGCCGCTGTGCTCGGCGATGAAGCCGGTGACGCGGGCGATGATGCCGGTGCGGTCCGGGCAGGAGGCGGCCAGCGTGTAGAAGCGTTCGCGGTGCATGTTCAGATCTGTTTGGCCGCCGAGTCGATGGCCGAGCGCAACTCGGCGTAGCTCTTGGTGACCGGAAACTGCGGGAACTCGCGATCACGTTTTCCGGCGCGATGGAACAGGATGCCGGCATGGGCCTCGGCCAGCATGGCGGTGTCGTTGTAGGAATCGCCGGCGGCGATCACCTGGAAGTTGAGTTCCTTGAAGCGCTGCACCGATTCCATCTTCTGGTTCGGCATGCGCAGGTGGTAATTGACCAGGAAGCCGGCCGCATTCGCTTCCAGCTTGTGGCAGAACAGCGTCGGCATGCCCAGTTGGCGCATCAGCGGCATGGCGAATTCGTAGAAGGTGTCGGAAAGGATGATGACCTGGAAGTCGCTGCCGCAGCTCGTCGAGAAAGTCCTTGGCGCCGGCCATCGGCCCCATGTCGGCGATCACCTTCTGGATGTCGGGCAGACCCAGCTTGTGCTGTTCCAGCAGCGCCAGCCGGTACTTCATCAGCTTGTCGTAGTCCGGCTCGTCGCGCGTGGTGCGGCGCAGTTCGGGAATGCCGGTACGCTCGGCAAACTCGATCCAGATTTCAGGGACCAGTACGCCTTCGAGGTCGAGACAGACGAGTTGCACGGCGCGCTCCGGACAAGGGAAAGCGGCGATTTTACCCGCAAGCGCCGCCGCGCCCATGCGGCGCACTACAATCGACGCAACTCACGATTCCGCGCCCGACCATCGACCATCCGCCATGTCCAAGACTCCCGTGCCGCCCGTCGGGCGCGGCAACTTCCCCGGCCGGCGTTGGCTGATCGTCGCGTTGCGCGGCCTGCATCTCGTGGCGGTGATCGCCCTCGGGGCGTTGATGCTGGGTGCGCCGCCACATCCGGCCTGGCCGCCGGGCTCGGCGGCGGGCGCCGTGCTCGCCACCGGGCTGGTGATGTTCGGCCTCGACCTCATGGCCGACCGGCAACACCTGCGCACCGTGGCCGGCCTTTCGGTGTTGGCCAAGTTTGCCCTGGTCGCCTGGCTGGCGCTTGATCCCGCCCCCTGGTTGTTCTGGGCCATCGTGGTGATCTCGGCCGTCGTTTCCCACGCGCCGGCAAGCTTTCGGCACGCGCGGCTCTATTAGCGCCGTTCCGCCGTCATTCGAGCGGTCGCTGATCCATCGCTATCTTGCGTAGCCAGCCCTCGACAAGCACGGCGAGCGAAAGGAACGTTCGCTCGAACCAAAGCCAGAGCACTACCGGCGCCAGGATGGGAAGGAGCAAGGTGCCGAACATGCCGGCGAGAATGATTGCCTGCGTCTGCCAGTTGGCGACCCCCAAGGCAGCCGGGCCAGCGGCGACAACGACGATGTTCTTCAGCATAGCGAAGACCAGGCTGAATGCCTGCGGCAACAGCAGAATGAGATAGCCGCCGAGGCTTTCCCGAGCAGGTGCCGACCACGGGATGCCAGCAGCAGCGCGAGGTAGAGCGGCAGGCCGTAGGCATAGCTGGCCGGCTTCGCCTCGACCACCACCTCGGTAGCGGCCCTCCGACCCGGCTTGACGGCTTTGGCGGCGGAGATGCGGGTTTCAACCTCCAGCCGGCCGGGCGACTTGTCGATCTTGCGCACCCAATCCTTCGCGCCGTTGCCCAGGGCGATGTGAGCCATGGCGGCGGCCGGATGGGAAAGCCAGGGCGACACCGGCAGCCAGACCAGGGTGAGCCCCAGGAACCAGACCGTCGCGGCGGCGAAGAACGACCACAGGGAAGCCGGCCGGTTCATCCAGATGCTATCGACGGGTCAGACCGGCGCGGCGGGTTCGCCGGCGGCCTGTCGCTCGGCCGGGGATTGCGGACTGGCGCGCACCCAGAGCAGCCAGACCAGAAGAACGTCGAGCATGATGAGGCCCTGCCAGAGATACTCGTGCGCGATATCGAAGGCGGTTTCGTTCCACTGCCCGAGGTAGAACAGGCTGATCACCCGGACGACGTTGAGGCCCTGTACGGCGACGAAGCCGAGGGTCAGCCCCCAGAGCCGGTGTTTCCAGGTGGCGGGAAAGGCGACCATGGCGGCAAACAGGATGATGCAGGCCTCGACACCATTGCAGCCTGGTTCGATCGACACACCGAACCCGGTCGCGGGATTCCAGAGCACCTTGCCCATTGCCGCGGCATTGGCGTCGAACCGGGTCACCAGGGCAACGCAGAGCTCCGCCAACCCGGCAGTCCACGGCAGTACGACATGCTGCTGCACCGGTTGCAGCAGCTCGATCCAGAACAGGAGAATTTGCAGGCCCAGGAAGACCAGGAAGAAGCGACGCATGGCCGGATTATCCCTCGAACACGGCCGGAGGCGCCCTCAGGCGCCTCCGGGGCGAGTCACGACGGATGACAAGTCATGCGCCGCCGCATCTGGACGAATCCGAGCAGCGCCATCAGGCCCGAGAGCAGCATCAAGGCCCCATTCGGAAAGGGTGGGGATGGACGTCGCGAGCGATGGGCGCATCGATCTCACCGAACAGGTTGTCGGCGGAGACCGTATTGGCACCCGCCAGGTTGACGCCGGTAATGCGGCTCGGCGCGGTGGCCTTCGGCGTCCCGGCGCCGCCCGTTGTGCCCGGCGTGGTGAAACCGCTCAGGGTATTCGGCGGCTGGGCTGGCTGGGTAAGTGTGTAGCCCGCGCCATCGCTCTCCGGCACGCCGGTGAAACTGTACGTGCCATCGGCCTGGGTGGTCGCGGTGAGGCTGACGGCATTGCCGTTCGCGTCGTTGCCGGTGAGCTGAATCAATTGCCCGGCGATGCCGGTGTCCGTGCCGTTGAAGTTTCCGTTGTCGTCGAAGTCGCGGTAGACCCGGCCGAAGACACTGCGATTGCCCGGGATCTCGGCAAAGTTGTTCGCCACCGAAGCCCCACCCGGCGGCACCACGATGTTGGCGATTCTGCTCGGCAGGGTGCCGACGGCCGTCGCCGTGCCGGCGCTGCCATTGGGTACGGCCGGGCCGGCGGTGGTGATGCCGTTGCTGCTGGCCGGCGGCTGCGTGGGCTCCGTTACCGTGTAACCACCCGCGTTGGGTGGCGGCAAGTTGGTGAAGCTGTAGTTGCCGCTGGCATCGGTCAGGACCGAGAGGCTGACCGCATTGCCCTGCCAGTCGGTGCCGGTCAGGTCGATCTGGACATTGGCCAGGGCGGGATCGGCACCCTGTTGCGTACCGTTGTTGTTCATGTCCATGAACACCGTGCCGGAAATGCTGACCGGCACGACCTCGGAAAAGTCGTTGTTCGGCGAGCCGCTGACGCGCGTGGCGTTGACGCCGTCCATGCCGAGCACGATGCCGACGATCTGGCTGGTCGTGGCGCTCGGATTCGACGCCGCGCCGGGCGTTCCCGAGCTCGCGCCGATGGCGACGATGGAACCCTGACGGGTCACGCTGTTCAGCGTTCCGGTCGGCTGAGTCGGCTCGCAGACCGAATAGGTGCCTGCCGACAGCCCGGCGAACAGGTAGTTGCCCTGCGCATCGGTATGTGTCGTGAACAGCAAGGCGCCGGCACAGGTGGCGCCGCTCCGCAATTGAATCTCGACGCCGTTGAGGGGTGTATCGGTGCCGGCAACGTAGACACCGTCCAGCGGCACCGTGTTGTCGCGGAAGACCTTGCCCGAAATGTAGCCCAGCGTGCTGACCAGCAGAGGTGCGTTGGCCGGCTGCTGATTGAAGCCGAAGTTGCTTTGCAGCGCGCCGACGGCAATGTTGTTGTTGTAGGTGCCCGCCGTCGTCGCGGTCACATCGACCTCGATGCGGCAGCCACCCGGCGGCACGATCGCGCCGTTGTTGAGCCGCACGGTCGGGCTGCCCGCCACCGCCTGGATGACGCCAACCCCGCCCGGGCAGGTCGTGGTCAGATTGTTGGGCGTGGCGACCACCATCGCGCCCGGCGCCGTCGGCAGGGTATCGGTCATGTTCGCGGTCAGCGTCATGTTGCCCTGGTTCGGGTTGTCGACGACGACGGTCAGGCGTGACCTGCCGCTCGGCGGAATCACCGGCGGGGCAAACTGTTTGCCGACGCCCGGCGGGCTGGTGACGATGATTCGCGCGCTGGTGGGATCCTCGTTGCTTACGCCCTCGAAGGTGGTGACGGCGCCGGATGGCAACTGGTTGGTGTAGCTGCCGGCGATGTTGCTCAGGACATTGACCGTCACCGTGCAGAAGCCGGCGGCCGGAATGGTCGCCCCGCTCAGGCGCACGCTGGTCGCCGAGGCGGGGGCGGTTACCGTACCGCCGACGCAAGTCGTCGCCGCGGCCGGAGTCGGCGCCACCACCAGGCCCGCCGGCAGGTTGTCGGTAAAGGCGGCGTCGGTCAGGTTGTCCAAGTTGGGGTTGTCCAGGCGAATCACCAGGGGCGCCGTGGCGCCCGGCGCCCGGCTCGCTTCACCGGTCGTGAAGCCAACCGGATTGCCGGTATCGAGCGTAAAGCCGCCGATCGCCTTGTGGATGACCACGGGCTGCTTGACGCGCAAGGTGGCTGTCGCGGGATCGACGTTCGTTACCGGCGAACCGCCCACGGTTGCCGCCAGCGCGCCGGCGGGAATCGTATTGACGTAGACGCCCTCCGCCGCCGCCGTGACGTCGATCTCGGCATGACACGAAGCCGCCGTCCCGCCCGCTGCCGCGCCGAGGGAGCCGCCATTGACCTGCACGCTGTTGGCAGCCGGCGAACTCACCGTCGCGCCGACGCAGGTCGTCGTGGGATTGGGTCCCGAAGGCACGGTCAGCCCCGCCGGCAGGGTGTCGGTCACCGACAGATTGCTCGCCGGCTGCGGACTGCCGTTGTAGAACGTCAGGCGCAGCCGGGAACGTTGGCCAGCCTTCATGACGCTCGGGGTGAACTGCTTGACCACGCCGATGTTGGTCTGCGCGGTCAGGCTGGTCGTTGCCTGCAGCGCGTTGCTCAGGCCCTGATCGGTACGGATCGCGCTGGGTGGAATGGTGTTGGTGATGCCGCCGGTCTTGGTTGACGTGACGTTGACGGAAACCGTGCACGTGGCGCTGGCGGCCAGGGATACGCCAGTGACGGCCACGGAAGAGCCGCCCGACACCGCGCTTACCGTTCCACCGGGGCAGGTGGTGGCGGGCTGCGGGCTGGCGGCGATGACCATGCCGTTGGCCGCCGAGGCGGCCTGGCCATCGACGGTGAAATAGTCGGTCAGGCGCAAGCCCGTGACCGCCGTTGCGCCGTTGGTGATGGTGATCGTGAAGCGACTCGCCTGGCCGGGGAACGCCAGGGTGCTCGGGCTGGTGGCCTTGGCCACGGTGAGATTGTTGCCGGCCGTGAAATTCAGCGTGCCGACCACGGGTGCCTGATTGGTGACGCCGCTGTCGACCGCCAGAATGTTGCCGGCGGGAATGCTATTGACCCAATTCGCCGCCCCGGTGGCAACGACATCGAAAAGCAGGTCGCAACTGCTGGCGCCGGCCACGTTGGCGCCGGTCAGTGTGATGCTGCCGGCGCCGGGGGCGCCGGCAATGGCGGTCCCGCCGCTACAGGTCGTGTACGCGTTGGTTGGCGATGCGAGCACCATGCCGGCAGGCAAGGGATCGATGACTCGAACATTGGTCAAGGCCGCGGTACCTGAATTGGCCAGCCGCACGGTGACTGTGGAGCGTCCGCCGGACGAGACCGTACCCGGGCTGAAGCTCTTGGTCGCGGTGAGAATCGAGTTGTAGGTGATGTTGGCGTTGGCGGAAACCGGCCCGACGACATGGGTCGTGCCGTTGGCATAGGTTTCTGTGCCGGCGGCGGTGGCGGTATTGGCATAGACGCCGGCCGCGCCGACCACGTCGACCTGCAGGACGCAGGTGCCGGCCGCGCCGGCTCCGACGTTGGCGCGCGCGGGAATGGTGCCGCCATTGAGCGCCACCGAGGTTGTGCCGGCCGTCGCGGTCACCGTGGCGGCGCCGCAGGTGGTGGCGACATTGGCAGGGTTGGCGACCTTCATCTGCACCGTGCCCGAAATGGGCAGGGTGTCGGAGATCGAAACGGCCGTCATCGGATTGACGGAGAAGTTGCTCAAGGTGATGGTCATGCGCGTGACCGTGCCTTCGCTGAGCGGACCGGCCGGGTTGAACACCTTGGCCGCGGTGAGCACGGCAGTATTGACCGTGCTGTCGCCCGATGCGGCCGCGCCGCCGTTGCAGATGCCCGCGCCGTTGTTGGTGCACACGTTTCCGGAGGCAATGGTGTTGATGGTGGAACTGCCATTGGCCGCCGCGGTACTCGTCATGGCATAGAAGGTGATCGTACAGGCGCCCGGGGTGCTGACGTTGGTCCGTTGCGGCACGGTGCCGATCACGAAGTTGGCATTGGCATCGCCAGTAACATTGGACACCGTCAGGCCGAGGCAACCGGCTCCCGCCATGCTCGGCGTGTAGTTGACACCGTTGATCGTGCCGGTGAGAAAAGTCATGCCGGGCGCCAGGGGATCCAGTACCCGCACGTTGCTCATGTCGGCGGCGGTCCAGTTCTGCACCGTGATGTCGTAGCGCGCCGGATTGCCCGGCCGGGGATTGCTGCTGCCGTTGGTCTTCAGCACCCGCAGCGTGTCGGCGACCAGAATGGTCGCGCTGACACCCTGGCTGACGATCGCCGCGTTGCCGACATCCACTGCGCCGGCGGGGATGTTGTTGGTGTAGGTGACGGGCGTATTGACGGCCTGGGTGGTGGCGGTGAAGTTGGCGGTAACCGTGCACGAGCCGCCGGCGGGAATGGTGCCGCCGGACAGCCGAACGCCGCGGTCGATGGCACCGACTTGCAGGATGCTCGCCGTACCGCCCGCGCAGGTGGTGCCGACTCCGGTGACCCGCAGCCCCTTGGAACCATCCGCGTTGCCGATGCCATCGATCGGCGCATCGTCGAAGGGAGTTCGACACGGTCAGCGCCGTGCTGCCCGCGTTGCTCAGCGTGATGGTCATGATGCCCGTCTGCCCATCGGCCAGCGAAGCCGGCGCGAACGACTTGGTGACGCCGAGCGGCGAGTTCACCGTGATGGGGGCCGTGGCGTTGGCCTGGGCGCGAATGCCCAGATCGTTGCTGAAATTGCTGACGGCGTTGATGGTGTTGGTCTGCGCCCCCGTCGAGTAGACGCCATTGGTATGCCGGCCTTCGATGGCCACGTCGAGCGTGCAACTGCCGTTGGCCGCGACCGTGCCGCCGCTGGCGGTGATCGCGACATCGCCGGCGGCGATCGCGCCGAAACTCGCCGCCGTGCCGCCACCGGTACAGGACGAACTGGTCGTCACCGGGTTCGCCACCTGAATGACCGCGCCGCCGGCGCCAAGCGTCGGAAACGTATCCGAGACGCTGAAGTTGGGGATCGATACCGGATTGGGATTGGTGACCGTGATGCGCAGGACGCGTGACGCGCCGCCGAGTACGATGGAACTGCCACCGACGAAGGTCTTGGCGATCGTCGGCTGGCTGATCGCCGTGACGTTGATGCTCTGGCTGACGGCGCCGATATTGGCCACGGCGGCGCCATCGTTGCCGGTCACCGCGCCGTTGGCGATGGTGTAGGTGTAGGCGGTGCCGGTGCCATCCGAACTGCCGGCCGTGACGGGAATCAGCAGGGTGCAGGAACCGTCCGTGCTGGTGGCGGAATTTCGGGCGGGAATCACCCCGCCGGACAATTGGAGTGGCTGAGTACCCACGGCGGCGGTCAGCGTGCCAACGCCGGGGCTGGTCACGCTCGTGACCGGATTGAAACAGGTATAGGTTGGCGCGCCGGCCACCTTCAGGCCGTTGGGCAGCACACCCGGCAGACTGTTGCTGAATGCGGCGGCGGTGATGGCGGCCAACGAATTGTTGTTGGCGAGCGTGATTTCCAGCGTCGTGATTTCGCCGGGCCGGATATTGGTCGGCGCCGCCGTCTGCAATGTCACCGAAGCAGTCAGTCCGGCCCAGGCGGCACTCGCCGGCAACAAGCCTGCGGCAAGCGCCAAGGCTGCAAGGGGACGGCAAGAACGCCGCGTCGTCGTCATTCGGCCAAGAGCCCGACCCGGCAAGTGGTTCAGGTTTCCGAAAATCCGGCCAGTCTTTTCCATGAGTTACCGCCCCTCACCCACTACGACGCGGCATCCACCGTCAGTCGATCAACCTCCCGGCTGCCCGAATGACACGGCAGGAGCCAACCATCAAGATGGAATATTCTAGCTTGGTAGCGATCGCTCACGGCCACGCTGACACAATTGTTTGCCTTCGCCCGGTGGCCGCCGGCGTGCGAATCTGCTAGACCAGCCCTTCGAACGGCTGCGTTTCGACCCAGTCGCCGGCCGCCACGTCACCTGCCTCTTCCGGCAGCACGACGAAGCAGTTCGCCGCCGCCACCGAGTGCAGGATGCCGGAACCCTGGCTGCCAGTCAGGCGGACTTGCCAGTCCCCGCCTTGGCCGGCATCCCGAAACAGTACGCCGCGCGGAAATTCGCGTCGCCTGCCCACCTTGCGCATCGGCGCCGCCGCCCGGGCCATGACCGTCGGCCGTTCCGGGATCGGCGCCAGGCCCATGAGCTTCAAGAGCGGGTCCAAGGCGATCTGATAGAAGCTCACCAGCACGGCCACCGGATTGCCCGGCAGGCCGAAGAACCAGGCGTCGCCGATGCGGCCGAATGCCATGGGCCGACCCGGCTTGATGGCGATCTTCCAGAAATCCACCTGCCCGACCTGATTGACCAGGTCCTTGACATAGTCGGCCTCGCCGACCGACACGCCGCCGGTGGTGATGACCACGTCGGCCATCGCCGATGCCTCGCGCAGCGCGGCCTCCAGGCTGGCGCGGTCGTCGCGGACCACGCCCATGTCGATGATGTCCATGCCCATCCGCGTCAGCACCCCGAACAGGGTGTAGCGGTTGCTGTCATACACCTCGCCGGCGGCCAGCGGCCGGCCGATGGAGGCGAGTTCGTCGCCTGTCGAGAAGAAGGCGACACGGGGCCGGCGATAGACTGCCACTTCGGCAAAACCCAGCGAAGCGATCAAGCCCAGGTCCGCCGGGCCGACGCGCTTGCCGGTGCGCAGGGCGGGCTTGCCGGCGGCCAGATCTTCGCCGGCGCGGCGCAGATTCTGGCCGGCCCGCATGCCCGGCGGCACGATCACCGTGTCGCCTTCGCGCCCGACGTCCTCCTGGATCACCACCGTGTCGCCGCCCGCCGGAATCGGCGCGCCGGTCATGATGCGCACCGCCTGGCCAGCATCGACCAACCCCGAGAAGCCGGCGCCCGCCAAGGCCGTGCCAACCACGGTCAGACGCGTTTCATCGGTCGGCGACAGATCGGCGGCGCGCAGGCAATAGCCGTCCATGGCCGAATTGTCGTGGGCCGGCACATCAAAGGGTGCCACCACGTCCTCGGCCAGCACACGGCCCAGTGCGTCGCGCACCGGCACCCGCTCGATGCCGGCGACCGGCCGCACTTGGTCAAGTATTGTTTGACGTGCTTCGGCGACCCGCAGCGTGCCGCCTTTCGCTTCTGAAGTCATCGCAATAGTCCTCCTGGAATTCCCCGGGGCGAGCACGGTCGGCCGCCTATGGCCCATGGCAAGCGGTCGCGGCCCATTCTACCGGCACGCGCGCCGGGAGTTCGGCAGCTGCCGGCAAGCCGTGCCGTTTCGATTATCCTTTGCCCCGTGAAGAGCCGGAGAGCAACGCCAAAAGTCACCATGGTCAGACCGCGCGTCTATCTCGGCGGGCGAGTCTCCATTGGTCCCGGCCAGATCGATCTGCTGCAACAGATCGCCGAGACCCGGTCGATTTCGGCCGCCGGCCGAGCCTTGGGCATTCCCTACAAGCGCGCCTGGACCTTGATCAACGCCCTCAACGATGGCTTCCACCAACCAGTGGTCGAAACGGCCACCGGCGGCAAGGGCGGCGGCGGCACGGTCGTCACGCTGCTGGGCGAGCAGATCCTGCTGCGCTACGCGGCCCTGGAGGCACGCATAAACCTCACTTCCGCCAGCGAACTGGCGGCCCTGGGCGACTTGCTCAAGTAGCCTTCCGACCACCGCCTTGCCCCCTTTATAAGCAAGTACTTATCGGTTTGCCTTGTGCCTTTCGTTATGTCACTATGGACTTAACGCCACGACTTGCGTTATGGCTGCAAGCGGCGGGGCGGGATCGTTTCGACCAATAACAAAGGAGGAGCGCCATGCAGAAGTCGCTGCACATAGACCCCAACAAATGTACCGGTTGCCTGCAATGCGAGATGGCCTGTTCGTACGAGAACTACGGCGTCTTCAACCTCGCGAAATCCCGCATCAAGATCTTCAGCTTCGAACATGCCGGGCGCAAAGTGCCCTACACCTGTACCCAGTGCGCCGACGCCTGGTGCATGCATGCCTGCCCGGTGGATGCCATCAAGATCGATGCCGCCACCGGCGCCAAGGTGGTGCTGGAAGCCACGTGCGTCGGCTGCAAGGTATGCACCATCGCCTGTCCGTTCGGCACCATCAACTACGTGCACGACACCGGCAAGGTGCAGAAGTGCGACCTGTGCGGCGGCGACCCGGCCTGCGCCGCGGCCTGCCCGACCGGCGCCATCACCTATGTCGACGCCGACTGGACCGGCCTCGACAAGATGCGCGCCTGGGCCGGCAAGACCGACACCCAAGCCCGCGCCAACGCCTGAAGGAGGAGACCGATCATGGGATGGACACGCAAGATTCTCCGCGTCGATCTGACGCAAGGCACCGTGCAAGTCCGAGCCGCTCAACATGGAATGGGCGCAGCAGTACCTTGGCCAGCGCGGGCTGGCCACCAAGTATCTCGTCGAGGAAATCGACCCGAAGGTCGATCCGCTGTCGCCGGCCAACAAGATGATCATGGCCACCGGGCCGCTCACCGGCACCGCGGCATCGACCGGCGGGCGCTACTCGATCATCACCAAGGGGCCGCTCACCGGCGCCATCGCCTGCTCGAATTCCGGCGGCTTCTTCGGCGCCGAAATGAAGATGGCCGGCTGGGACATGATCATTCTCGAGGGCAAATCGCCCAAGCCCGTCTACCTGTGGCTCCAGGACGACAAGGCCGAATTGCGCGACGCGGCGCACCTGTGGGGCAAGACCACCTGGGACACCGAGGAAATCATCAAGTCCAGCCATCAGGATCCGCAGATCCGTGTCGCCTCGATCGGCCGCGCCGGCGAAAATGGCGTGCTGTATGCCTGCGTCGTCAATGACCTCCACCGTGCCGCCGGCCGCTCCGGCGTCGGCGCCGTGATGGGTTCGAAGAACCTCAAGGCCGTGGCCATACGCGGCACGGTGGGCGTTTCCGGCATTCGCGACTTCAAGGCCTTCATGGCCGCGACCACGGCGGCGAAGAAGGTGTTGGCCGACAACGCGGTGACCGGCCAGGGCCTGCCCAAGTACGGCACGCAGGTGCTGATGAACGTCATCAACGAGATGGGCGCGCTGCCGACGCGCAACGCGCAGGACGTGCAGTTCGAGGGCGCGCGCAAGATTTCCGGCGAAGCGATGCACGAGAAGCGGCTCTCCGACGGCAAGGCCAACCTGGTCACCAACGCCGCCTGCTTCGGCTGCACCATCGCCTGCGGCCGCATTTCGCAGGTGGACCAGAACCACTGGAGCGTGGTGAACAACCCGAAGTACTGGGGTGCCACCGGTGGTCTCGAATACGAAGCGGCCTGGTCGCTGGGCGCCGCCGACGGCGTTGACGACCTGGACGCGCTGACCGTCGCCAACATGATCTGCAATGAAGATGGCATGGATCCGATCACCTTTGGCGCCACCGTCGGCGCGGTGATGGAGCTCTACGGCATGGGTGTGCTCGAGCCAAGGAGCAGATCGGCATCGCCTCGCCCTTCGGCTCGGCCCAGGCGCTGATCGAGATCGCGCACATGACGGCGGAGGGCCGGGGCTTCGGCAAGGAAGTGGGTCTGGGCTCGGCGCGCCTGACCAGGAATTACGGCCATCCGGAGTTGTCGATGACGGTGAAAAGCCAGGAGTTCCCGGCCTACGATCCGCGCGGCATCCAGGGCATGGGCCTGACCTACGCGACCTCCAACCGTGGCGCCTGCCATCTGCGCTCCTACACCGTGGCTTCCGAGGTGTTGGGCATTCCGGTCAAGACCGACCCGCTGGTCACCGAAGGCAAGGCCGATCTGGTCAAGGCGTTCCAGGACGCGACGGGCGCCTTCGATTCGTCGGGCACCTGCGTCTTCACCACTTTCGCCTGGAGCCTGGCCGACCTGGCGCCGCAGATCGACGCGGCCTGCGAAGGCGGCTGGACGGTGGAACGCCTGGGCGAACTGGGCGAGCGGATCTGGAACCTCGAACGCCAGTACAACCTCGCCGCCGGCTTCACCGCCAAGGACGACGATCTGCCGGCGCGGCTGAAGACCGAACCGGCCAAGACCGGTCCGGCCAAGGGTCTGGTCAGCGGCATCGACAAGATGATTCCCGAGTACTACAAGGTGCGCGGTTGGGACACGGCTGGCGTACCGGAGGAAGGGACGCTGTCGCGTCTGGGGCTTTAGTCGCCACAGAAGCGCCAGGGTGACCGGACCTCGCGGTTGCCCTGGCGCTTTTTCATTGAGGATTCGGCTATGAAACACGTCATCATCGGTAATGGCCCGGCGGGCGTCGTTGCCTCCGAAACACTGCGGCGCCATGATCCGCAGGCGGATATCACGCTCATTGGCGACGAGGCCGAGGCGCCCTATTCGCGCATGGCGATCCCCTATTTCCTGAACGGCAGCATTCCCGATCAGGGCACCCATTTGCGCAAGGCCGGCGATCACTACGAACGCCATGGCATCCACCTGCGCCAGGGACGCGTCATTCGCGTCGAGCCGGAAAGCCAGACCGTGGTCTTCGAGGACGACGGCGAACTCGGCTACGACCGTCTGTTGATCGCCAGCGGCTGCTACCCGGTACGGCCGCCGCTGGCGGGCATCGACCTGCCCGGCGTGCATACCTGCTGGACTCTCGCCGACGCGCGCGCCATCGCCGCGCGGGCCGCGCCCGGCAGTCGCGTGCTCCAGATCGGCGCCGGTTTCATCGGCTGCATCATCATGGAGGCGCTCTGCGCCCGCGGCGTCAATCTGACCGTGGTCGAGACGGGCGATCGCATGGTGCCGCGCATGATGACCGCCACCGCCGGGACCATGATCCGCCACTGGGTCGAGAAGAAGGGTGTGACGGTGCATGTGAATGCCAGCGTCACCCAGCTCGCCGCCCAGGGCGATGCGCTGCTGGCGACGCTGAACAACGGTACCACCATCGAGGCCGATGTCGTCATCTGTGCCGCCGGCGTCCGGCCCAATGTGGCTTTTCTCGCCGGCAGCGGCGTGGCCACCGGGCACGGCGTCCATGTCGACCAGCACATGCGTACCGACGTACGCAACATATTCGCGGCCGGCGACGTCACCGAGGCTTCCGGCTTCCATACCGGCGAACGGGAACTCAACGCCATCCAGCCCAACGCCGCCGATCAGGCGCGCGTCGCCGCCATCAACATGGCCGGCGGCGATGCCGTTTTCCAGGGGGCGCTGGCGATCAACGTGCTCGATACGCTGGGCATGATCTCGACCTCCTTTGGCCAGTGGTGGGGCGTCGAGGGCGGCCAGGGAGTGGAGGTGGCGAACGAGGCAAGCTTCCGCTATCTGTCCTTGCAGTTCAAGGACGATGTTCTGGTCGGCGCCACCAGCATCGGCCGGACCGACCACGTCGGCGCGCTGCGCGGACTGGTGCAGGGTCGCATGCGCTTGGGCGCATGGAAGGACAAGCTGCTCCAGGATCCGACCCAGTTCATGGCGGCGTATATCGCCCAGACGCACAAGACGGCCTGATCCTGGATAGCAAGGTTCCGCACACGGAGGAAGGATCGATGCGGCATGTCATCATCGGTGCCGGCGCGGCCGGCATCACCGCGGCCGAAACGCTGCGTACCCTGGATACGACGTCCAGCATCACCGTGCTCGACGGCGAAGGCGAGGTGCCCTACGCGCGCATGGCGATCCCCTACCTGCTGGCGAAACAGATCGACGAGGCCGGCACCCGCCTGCGGCACGATCCGGACCACTATCGCCGGCGGCGCATCGAGATCGCGACGGCGCGCGTCGCCGGCCTGGACAGCGCGGGCGGCACGGTGCGGCTCGCCGACGGGCGCGTCCTGCCCTACGACCGCCTGCTGATCGCGACCGGCTCGGTGCCGAGCCGGGAGGCCATCGAGGGCATCGACCTGCCCGGCGTGCATAGCTGCTGGACGCTCGCCGATGCGCGCGCCATCCTGGCCGCCATCCGCCCCGGCACGCGCGTCGTGCAGATGGGCGCGGGCTTCGTCGGCTGCATCATCATCCAGGGCCTGGTGTCGCGCGGCGCCCGACTGACCATCCTGGTGCGCAGCGGCCGCATGGTGTCGCGCATGATGCCGCCCACGGCCAGCGCGATGATCGCGCGCTGGTGCGAGGGCCATGGCGTGCGCATCCTGGGCAAGACCCAGGCGGCGCGGGTCGAGCGCGACGGCAAGGCCCTCAAGGTGACGCTGACGACCGGCGAGACACTGCCGGCGGACATCTATCTCAGCGTGGTCGGCGTCAAGCCCGGCATCGACTTTCTCGATGGCAGCGGCGTTGCCATCGGCAAGGGCATCCTCGTGGACGAAACCATGCGCACCAATGTCCCCGGCATCTACGCCGCGGGCGACGTGGCCGAGTCGCGCGACTGCCTCTACGGCAAGTTTCAGATCAATGCCATTCAGCCGAATGCCGTGGATCAGGCGCGTATCGCCGCGATCAACATGGCCGGCGGCGACACCCGCTTCGTCGGCAGCCTGGCCATCAATGTCCTCGACACGATGGGGCTCATTTCGTGTTCCTTCGGTCAATGGGAGGGCGAGGCGGGCGGCGAAGGGGTCGAACTGGTCGACGCGGCCAACCATCGCTACCTGTCGCTTAAATTCGGTGGCGACCACCTGATCGGTGCCACCGCCATCGGCCACACCGAGCACATCGGGGCCTTGCGCGGCCTGATCCAGGGGCGCGTGCCGCTTGGGCGAATGGAAGAGCGCGGCTGCTGACCGATCCCGCCGCAATTCATGGCCGCCTACCTGGCCACCGGCCAGCAGCAGGCGCACCATGAAACCGAGGCCGCCCTGCGACCAAGATGAGGGCGGCGGTGAATATCAAACTGAAACTGTTCGCTTCGCTCGCCGACCACCTGCCGCCCGAGGCCCAGTCAACCAGCAGCCTGCCGCTGGCGCTGGCGCCGGGCACCACCGTCAGCCAGGTCATCGCGGAGCGCCGTCTGCCCGAGAAATCCTGCCATCTGGTCCTGATCAACGGCACCTACGTGCCGCCCGCCGAACGCGCCAGCCGCGCGCTGGCCGAAGGCGACGAACTGGCGATCTGGCCACCGGTGGCGGGCGGTTAACCCGGGCGGACGCCGAGTCCTGGCGCCTGGACCGGGACATGAGCATCACCGAGGCCGAGTTCCTGCGCGGACTGCGCCTGGCGGCGCCCGGACCCGTCACGGTGCTCGCCGATGGCGCACTGCGGTTGAGCCACGACGGTGTTCGATTGACCGTCCGCCTGAGTCCCGCCGGGGAACGCGTCATCGCCGGCCTGGCACTGCCCCGTCTACACGCGAAATACGAACTGGCCGGGCCACGCGATGCCGCCCAGCGGCTACTTGAACAACTCGATTTGGCGATGCGCCGGGGTGGTGGATAATCCGGCGCATGCCGCCGGCCATTTCTGACTTTTCATCTTGAACGGCCTGACCGAAGCCTTCGGCCAGGCGATGGTCTTGCTGACGGGTTTCGACGCCCGGGTGGCGCGGATCGTCCTGCTCTCGGTGGAAGTGAGCGGCACCGCGGTGCTGGTCGGGGCGCTGCTCGGCCTGCCGCTCGGCGCCGGCCTGGCGGTAAGCCGCTTTGCCGGGCGACAGGCCATGGTGGTGCTGCTCAACGCCCTGATGGGCCTGCCTTCCGTTGTGGTCGGCGTGGTCGTTTATCTGTTCCTGTCCCGCTCCGGGCCGTTCGGCCACTATGGCCTGCTCTATTCGCCGGGCGCCATGGTCGTCGCCCAGATCGTTCTGGTGGTGCCGCTGATGGCCGCCATCGCCCGCCAGGTGGTCGAGGATGCCTGGCAGCCCTATGCCGAGGAGATGCGCCTGCTCGGCTTCGGCTGGCGGCAGAGCGTCGCCGTGATGCTCTACGACTGCCGCCATTCCCTGCTGCTGGCCGGCCTGGCCGGCCTGGCCCGGGCCATCACGGAGGTCGGCGCGGTCATGATCGTCGGCGGCAACATCGACGGCGCGACGCGCGTCATGACCACCGCCATCGCCCTGGAAACCGGCAAGGGCGACCTGCCGCTGGCCATCGCCCTGGGCGCGGTGCTGATCGGCGTCGTGCTGACCCTCAACGCCCTGGCCTACCTGCTGCGCGCCTGGGCCATGCGCCGCTTCGGATAGCCCGGACATGTTCCCGCTGCGCCTGCGCGAGCTGCAATTCCGTCCCCAGGGCCGGCCCGTACTCGATGGCGTGGACCTGGAAGTCGGCGGCGAGGGCATCACCGTCATCCTCGGCCCCAACGGCGCCGGCAAGAGCGTGCTGCTGCGCATCCTCTCGGGCCTGCTGAAAGCCGACGCGGGCGACATCGACTGGGGCGGCGGCGCGGCCACCGGCATCGCCATGGTCTTTCAGCAGCCGATGGTGCTGCGCGCCTCGGTGCTGGCCAATGTGGCAGTCGCCCTGCGACCGCTCGGCCTGCCGCGCGGCGAACGCGACGCGCGGGCCCGCGAGGTGCTGGAGCGGGTTGGCCTGGCCCACCGCGCCGCCGACCACGGCCGGCTGCTGTCCGGCGGTGAGCGCCAGCGCCTGGCCCTGGCGCGGGCCTGGGTGCGGCGACCGCGCCTGCTGCTGCTCGACGAGCCCACCGCCAGCCTCGATCCTTCCGGCGTCGAGGCGGTGGAGCGCATCGTCCGCCAGATTCGCACCGACGGCGCCAAGGTGCTGATGACCACGCACAATCTTGCCCAGGCCAACCGCCTGGCCGACGACGTGGTGTTTCTCGCCGCCGGCCGGGTGCGCGAACACACGCCGGTACAACGATTTTTTGCCACACCGGCCTCGCCCGAGGCGAGGCAATTCATCAAAGGAGAACTGCCATGGTCCATCGCCTTTCGCGACTGATGTCCCGTCTGCTCGCCGCCGCCACCGCCCTGCTGCTGACCGGCGGCGCCGGCGCGGCGGAGTCGATCACCGTCGCCTCGACCACCTCGACGGAACAGTCCGGCCTGTTCGGCCACTTGCTGCCCCTGTTCGAGAAGAAGACCGGCATCGTCGTGCGCGTGGTCGCCGTGGGTACCGGCCAGGCCATCGACATCGGCCGGCGTGGCGACGCCGACGCGCTGCTGGTGCATGACCGCGCCGCCGAGGACAAATTTGTCGCCGATGGTTCGGGTGCCTATCGCAAGGACGTGATGGTCAACGACTTCGTCATCGTCGGCGCCAAGGCCGACCCAGCGGGGTTGAAGGGGGCGACCGACGTCAACGACGCCTTCCGGCGCATGGGCCAGGGCCAGGCGCCCTTCATTTCGCGCGGCGACCGCAGCGGCACCCACGCCGCCGAACTGCGCTACTGGGAAGGCGCCGGCGTCGTCGCCAAGGGTCAGCCCTGGTACAAGGAGGCCGGCACCGGCATGGGCCCGACGCTGAACATGGCCGCCGCCATGGACGGCCATACGCTGGCCGACCGCGGCACCTGGGCCTCCTTCAAGAACCGCCAGAACCTGGCCATCCTGTTCGCCGGCGACAGCAAGCTCTACAACCCCTACGGCGCCATCCTGGTCAATCCGGCCAAGCACCCGCATGTCAAGCGCGCCGCCGCCGAGGCCTTCATCGACTGGCTGACCTCGGAGGAAGGCCGCCAGGCCATCGCCTCGTTCCGCGTCCAGGGCGAGCAGTTGTTCTTCCCGCTGCCGGCCCGTTGAGCGTCGGCAGAGCGACCAAGCCTAGCCGGCCAGCGCCGCGGTAACGATCTCCCGCGCCTCGGCAACGATCAGTTGCAGGTGTTCCGGGCTCTTGAAACTCTCGGCGTAGAGCTTGTAGATGTCCTCGGTACCCGAGGGGCGGGCGGCGAACCAGCCGTTGGCCGTCGCCACCTTCAGGCCGCCGATCGGCGCGTCGTTGCCCGGGGCGCGCGTCATGCGGGCGACGATGGCTTCACCGGCCAGCGTCGGCGGCGGTGACGCGCTCGCCGGTGAGCTGCTTGAAGGCGGCCTTCTGCGCCGGGCTGGCCGGCGCGTCGATGCGGACGTAGTAGGGCGTGCCGTGGCGGGCGGCCAGGTCCTGGTAGTGGCGGCCGGGATCCTTGCCGGTGACGGCGGTGATCTCGGCGGCCAGCAGGCCGAGGATGATGCCGTCCTTGTCGGTGGTCCAGACCGAGCCATCGCGGCGCAGGAAGCTGGCGCCGGCGCTTTCCTCGCCGCCGAAGCAGACACTGCCGTCGAACAGTCCGGGCGCGAACCACTTGAAGCCGACCGGCACTTCGAGCAAGCGGCGGCCGAGCTCGTTCACCACCCGGTCGATGAGGCCGGAGGACACCAGGGTCTTGCCCACGGCGGCGCCGGTCGGCCATTGCGGCCGATGGCCGAGCAGGTAGTGGATGGCGACGGCCAGATAGTGGTTGGGGTTCAGCAGGCCGACCGACGGCGTGACGATGCCATGGCGGTCGACGTCGGCGTCGTTGCCCCAGGCGATGTCGAAGCGGTCCTTCAGGGCCACCAGGCTGGCCATGGCGTAGGGGCTCGAGCAGTCCATGCGGATCTTGCCGTCGTGATCGAGCGTCATGAAGCCGAAGGCGGGGTCGACGCGCGGATTGACCACGTCGATGTTCAGGCCGTAGTGCTCGGCGATCGGTCGCCAGTAGGCCACCGCCGCGCCGCCGAGCGGATCGACGCCAATGCGGAGATTGGCCCGGCGGATCGCCTCCATGTCGATCACCGCGCCCAGAGTCGGCGATGTACGGCGTCATCAGGTCGACCGCCCTGGTGGTCGCCGCCGCCAGCGCCTGTCCATAGGGCAGGCGCTTGACGCCGCGATTGCCGTCGGCCATCAGCGCATTGGCGCGCTGTTCGATCCAGCCGGTGACATCGGTGTCGGCCGGGCCGCCATGGGGTGGGTTGTACTTGATGCCACCGTCGCGCGGCGGGTTGTGCGAGGGCGTGATGACGACGCCGTCGGCGCGCGCCGCCGCCGGATTGGCGTTGTGGACGAGGATTGCGCGCGAGATCACCGGGGTCGGTGTGTAGCCATCATCGGCTTGCAGGTGGGTAAGCACACCATTGGCGGCCAGTACCTCGAGCGCGGTCTGCTGCGCGGGAGCCGAGAGCGCGTGGGTGTCCTTACCCAGGAACAGCGGGCCGGCGATGCCTTCCCGATGACGGTATTCGGCGACCGCCTGGCTGATGGCAAGAATGTGCGCCTCGTTGAAACTGCCGTTCAGGGCGCTGCCGCGATGGCCGCTGGTGCCGAAGGCGACGCGCTGGGTCGGATCATTGACATCCGGCGCATTCCGGTAGGCCGCGAGCAGCGCCGGAATATCGGTAAGACTGGACTGGGGGGCCGGCTGGCCGGCAAGGGGGTGGGCCATGAGCTGTCTCCTGGATTGAAGCGGGTTCTTTGTTTTGTCGGGATGTTGCCGAATCGATGCCGCAATGTTGAGCCGACCGGTGGTGGTTGGCAAGAAGCGCTCACGCGCGCTCCCTCCGTCTCAGGCGATCGCCGGCAGTGCCTCCAGCGCCTCATGGACCTCCAGCCAGCGCGTTTCGGCCGTCTCGATGAGGCTGGCCAGCTCGGCCTGCCGCTTGAGCAGGCCGGCCAGCAGCTCCCGGTTGCCGTCGGCGTAGGCCGCCGGATCGGCCAGACGCTCATCGAGTGGCGCCTTTTCGCCCTGCCAGCCGGCCAATTGCTTTTCGAGCCGCTCCACTTCCTTGACCAGGGGTCGGCGTTTTTCCAGCAGGATGCGCCGGTCGGCCGCCGCCATTTCCCGGGCCTCGCGGCGCGTCGCCTTGTCGGCATCGGCCGGTCGCTCGGCGCTGCGCCGCTGGGCGAGCCATGCCGCGTAGTCGTCGAGATCGCCGTCGAAGGGCGTCGAACTGTCGATCCGCCACCAGCCAAAGTTCGTCGCAGGTGGTGCGCAACAGGTGCCGGTCATGCGAGACGACCACCACCGCCGCTTCGGTTTCCTGGAGCGCCAGGGTCAGCGCCTCGCGCATTTCGAGGTCGAGGTGGTTGGTCGGCTCGTCCAGCAGCAGCAGGTTGGGCCGTCGCCGGATCAGCAGGGCCAGGGCCAGGCGCGCCTTTTCGCCACCGGAAAAGCGACCACAGGGGGCGCCGACCATTTCGCCATGGAAATCGAAGCCGCCCAGATAGTTGCGCAAGTCCTGTTCGCGGGTGGCCGGTTCCTGCCGCGCCAGATGCCAGAGCGGCGACTCTTCCGGCCGCAGTTGTTCGAGCTGGTGCTGGGCGAAATAGCCGACCGCCAGGTTGCGTCCTTCGCGGCGCTCGCCGGCCAGGGGTTGCAGTTCGCCGGCCAGCAGCTTGACCAGGGTGGACTTGCCGGCGCCGTTGCGACCGAGCAGGCCGACCCGGCTGCCCGGCCGCAAGGTCAGGGCCAGGCGCTCCAGGATCACCTGGTCGCCATAGCCGACCGAGGCCAGCTCCAGTTGCAACAGCGGATCGGACATGCCGGCCGGCTCGGCGAAACGGAAGTCGAAGGGGGTATCGACATGGGCGGCGGCGATATCCTCCATGCGTTCCAGGGCCTTCATGCGGCTCTGGGCCTGGCGCGCCTTGCTGGCCTTGGCGCGAAAACGGTCGATGAAGCGGTGCAGGGCCGCCACCTCGCTCTGCTGCTTGACGTACATGGCCTGCTGGGCGGCGAGCTTGGCGGCCCGCGCCCGCTCGCACGACGAGTAGTTGCCGGTGTACAGGCGCATCTGCCGGCTCTCGATGTGCAGGATCTGGCCGACCACGCTGTCGAGAAAGTCGCGGTCGTGGGAGATCATCAGGAGCGTGCCGGGATAGCTCTTCAGCCAGCCTTCCAGCCAGAGCACGGCGTCGAGATCCAGGTGGTTGGTCGGCTCGTCGAGCAGCAACAGGTCGGAACGGGCCATCAATGCCTTGGCCAGGTTGAGGCGCACCCGCCAGCCACCGGAAAAATCGGCCACCGGCCGGGCGAAGTCGGCGTCGCTGAAGCCGAGCCCGTGCAGCAGTTCCGCCGCCCTGGCGCGGGCGGCATAGCCGCCGATGTCCTGCAAACGCCCGTGCAGCAAGGCGATCCGTTCGCCCTGATGGGCGGCTTCCGCGTCGGCCAATTCGCGTTCGACGGCGCGCAGTTCGCTGTCGCCATCGAGCGCGAAATCGAGCGCGGCATCCGGCAACGGGGGCGTTTCCTGGCTGACGTGGGCGATCCGCCAGCCGGGCGGCAGGCTCAATTCGCCGGCTTCGGCATGCAGTTCGCCGCGACAGATGGCGAAAAAGGAGGACTTGCCGCAGCCGTTGGCGCCGGTCAGGCCGACCTTCCAGCCCGGGTGGATTTGCAGCGTGGCCGCCTCCACCAGCGGTACGCCGCCACGGGCAAACGTCAAATTATTTAGTGCAATCACTATGCAGTCCTGTGCGGAATTGCCGTAATTTTATGCATTCGCGCCATGAACAGCCCACTATTCGTCTCTGACGGCCCGCAACTGCGCAAGGTCCCGGTCAACTTGCTGCGGCCGGGCATGTTCGTCCACGACCTGCAAGTTGGCTGGCTGGCCCACCCCTTCTGGCGCCGGCGCTTCGTCATCGAGGATGAACAGACGGTCGAGCGGATCCGCCAGGAGCCGATCCGCGAGGTGGTCATCGATCTCACCCTCGGCCTGGATGTCACACCCTACCCCGTGCCGACCGAGGAGCAGCGCCAGCAAAATTTCGCTTCCCTCGACGAACGCTTTCGGCATGCCGCGCGGCAGCGCACCGAAAAGGTGCGCGACTCCGTCTCGATCGAGGAAGAGCGCTGGCGCGTCAAGTTTCTGCAACGGGAGGCGATCCAGACCGTCCACGGCCTGATGGACGACATCCGGCTCGGTCGCCAGGTCGATGTCCAGCGCGCCGAGCCGATGATCGAGAAGATGATGCGTTCGGTGCTGCGCCACCGCGACGCCCTGATCCCGTTGTTGCTGCTCAAGGATCACAATCTCTACAGCTACCAGCATTCCATCAGCGTCGCCGCGATGGCCGTCGCCCTCGGCATCACGCTGGAACTCGACGAGGAAACCCTGCGCCAGACCGCCCTGGCCACGCTGCTCCAGGACATCGGCAAGGCGCGCATTCCGGAAAGCATCCTGGACAAGCCCGGCCAGTTCGACGGCCTCGGAGACCCGCGTGGTCCATACCCATGTCTTCGAGAGCCAGATCATTCTCGAAGACACCCCCGGCGTCACCGATCTGATGATCGATATCGTCGCCAACCATCACGAGCGCGTCGACGGTTCCGGCTACCCGCACAAGCGCTGCGGCGAGGAAATTCCCCTGCATGCGCAACTGGCGGCCATCGTCGATGTCTATGACGCGATCACCTCGGATCGCCCCTACCAGCATCGCATCGAGCCGACCGAGGCCCTGCGCAAGCTCTACAGCATGGCCAACAGCCACTTCCGCGAAGATCTGCTGCAGGCCTTCATCGGCACCATCGGCATCTATCCGGCCGGTTCGCTGGTGCGGCTCGACACCGGCCAACTGGCCGTGGTGGTCGAAGTCAACCGGAACAATCTGCTCAAGCCGCTGGTGCGCATCATGTACGACACCCGCCGCAATCGCTATCTGGCGCCGGTCCTGTTCGACCTGAGTCGGCGGCTCAATCCGCCCGAGATTGTCGGCGTAGAATCTTATGCGCGCTGGGGGATCGACCCCCGCCGTTGGCATCCGCGCTGAAGATTTCCGCCGAAGGTCCATTTTTGATCAAGCAATCCCGCCTGCTGTCACCGCTGGTCTGCGCGTCATGGCTGTTCACCGGCGCCGTCCTGGCTCAGTCCGATTCAGTCTCGGCCGAAAGCAGCCAGCCGCGGACCCAGGAGCGGGCCCGCCACCTGCGCGAGGAGGCCAATGCCATCCGGCAAGCGGCGGAGATCCGGCACGGCACGGCGCAAACGACCTGCTGGGACAAGTTCCTCGTCAGCGCCTGCCTGGCCGATGCGGCGAAGTCGCTGCGCGACGAAAAGAGCCGGGCCTCCGCCCTCGAACGGGATGCGCGCGAGATCGAGCGGGACATCCGGAAGCGCGAGTTCGCCGAACGGGAGGCAAAGCGCCTGGAACAGGCAAACACTCCGGCCGACGCCCGGCAATGAACGTCGCTTTCGATGTCGCGACGCGCGGACAGGTATTCACGCCCGAGGCGATCGTCGAGCGCATGCTGGCGCTGGTCCGCAATCGCGGCCGCATCCTCGAACCGGCCTGCGGCGACGGCGCCTTCGTCGCCCGCCTGCCGCCGCACTACCCCGAGGTGGTGGCCATCGAGCTCGATCCGGCCCATTGCCCGACGGGGGCGCTGAACGCGGACTTCTTCACCTACCCCGAGGCCGAGAAGTTCGACACCATCATCGGCAATCCGCCCTACGTGAAGGCGCGCGACATCGCCCCGGCGACGCGGCGGCATTTCGCCAGCCGACTGCTCGACGGCCATGCCAACCTTTACCTGCACTTCATCGAGAAGTGCGTCCGACACCTGCAATCCGGGCGGCGAGCTGATCTTCATCACGCCACGCGACTTTCTCAAGGCCACCGGCGCCGCCCGACTCAATACCTGGCTGTTCGACCAGGGCACCATCACCGACTTCGAGGAACTGGGCGACGCCCGCGTCTTCGCCGGCGTGGTGCCCAATTGCGCCATCTGGCGCTTCGAGAAAGGCAACACCGGGCGGCGCACCCATGACGGCCGGCGCTCGCGTCTGTGCCTCGGGCCAGATCATGTTTACCCGCGGCATCTACAGCGTGCCGCTGAACAGCGTGTTCTCGGTCAAGGTCGGCGCGGTCTCCGGCGCGGACGAGATCTTCACCAACGCCGAACTGGGCAACGCCGATTTCGTCTGCTCCAGGACCGCCCAGACCGGCGAACTGCGGCGCATGATCTTCCTCGATCGGGAAGGACCGTTGCCCTATCTGGAGCAGTTCAAGGAGCGCCTGCTGGCGCGGCGCGTCACGAGCTTCGACGAGCACAACTGGTGGAAGTGGGGGCGCCGCCACCACGTCTCGACGGCGCCGCGCATCTACGTGAACCAGAAGACCCGCCAGCCGCGACCCTTCTTCCTCAACGACTGCCAGAACTACGACGGCGCCGTTCTTGCTCTCTTCCCGCACCGCCCGCATTTGCCGGCGAGCGAATTGGCCCGCCTGACCGAAATGCTCAATGACGTCGATTGGGCGGAACTCGGCTTCGTCTGCGACGGCCGTTTCCTGTTCGCCCAGCGCAGCCTGGAAAACACGCTGCTGCCCGAGGAATTCTCCGCCTACGAGGTGGGTGGACTGGTCTAGGGCCTCGTGTAAACTCGGGGCATGGTTCCCCATCTCACCACCGCCCTTTCCGGCCCGCTGCTGGCCCTTGAACGCCGCTTCCTCGACGCGGAAACCACCATCGAGCACTGGCTGCGCGGCCAGTGGCAGGAACACACGCCGCCCTTCTACGCCTCGGTCGATCTGCGCAACGCCGGCTTCAAGCTGGCGCCGGTCGATACCAACCTGTTTCCCGGCGGCTTCAACAACCTCAACCCGGCCTTCCTGCCGCTGTGCGTGCAGGCCGCCCAGACGGCCATCGAGAAGATCTGCCCCGAGGCCAAGAACCTGCTGCTGATTCCCGAGAACCACACGCGCAACCAGTTCTACCTGATGAACGTCGCGCGCCTGGCGGCCATCCTGCGCCACACCGGCCTCAATGTGCGCATCGGCTCGCTGCTGCCGGAGATCACGGCGCCGACCACGCTCGATCTGCCCGATGGCCAGACCCTGACGCTGGAACCGCTGCGCCGGCTGGGCGCCAGCGGCCGCCGGCTCGGCCTGGAAGACTTCGACCCCTGCGCCGTCCTGCTCAACAACGACCTCTCGGCCGGCGTGCCGGACATCCTGAAGAACCTGCACGAGCAGTTCGTCATTCCGCCGCTGCACGCCGGCTGGCATGTGCGCCGCAAGTCGCGCCATTTCGCCGCCTACCAGGAGGTCGCCCTCGCGTTCGCCAAGGAGATCGGCATCGACCCATGGCTGATCGATCCGGAATTCGAGGTCTGCGGCCACATCAACTTTCAGGAACGCTCCGGCGAGGAATGCCTGGCCGCGCAGGTCGATGAACTGCTGGAGCGCATCCGCGTCCAAGTATCGCGACATACGGCATCGACGCCAAGCCCTTCGTCATCGTCAAGGCCGACGCCGGCACCTACGGCATGGGCATCATGACGGTGCAGGACGCCAGCGAAGTGCAAGACCTCAACCGCAAGCAGCGCAACAAGATGGCGGTGGTGCAAGGAAGGCCTGGCAGTCACCGAGGTGATGATCCAGGAAGGCGTGCCCACCTTCGAAACCGTCGACGACGGCATCGCCGAGCCGGTGGTCTACATGATCGACCGCTACGTGGTCGGCGGCTTCTACCGCGTGAACACCCAGCGCGGCATCGACGAGAACCTCAACGCCCCCGGCATGCACTTCGAGCCGCTGGCCTTCGAGACCGGCTGCACCCTGCCCGATTCCGCCCAAGGCCCCGACGCGCCGCCCAACCGCTTCTACGCCTACGGCGTGGTCGCGCGACTGGCCCTGCTGGCCGCCGCGCATCGAACTGGAGCGCAGCGAACCCGCCTGATGAAGATCGTTCTTGCCGCTCTTGCTGGCGCTGCTGCTCGCCGCCTGCGGCCGACCGGCGCCGCACGGCCAGGAATCCTATGTCTTCGGCACCCGGGTCGAGGTGCTGGTCTGGGGCGAGCCGGAGGACAAGGCGCGCGCGGCCGTGGCGGCGAAGTGCTGCGGGAGTTCGACCGCCTGCACCGCGACTTACCACGCCTGGCAGCCTTCGGAGATGACGGCGCTCAACGAGGCCATCGCCGCCGGCCGGCCGCACGAGGTGAGCACCGGAGTTCGCCGGCTTCATCCGCGACGCGCAAGCGGCGTCGGCGCAGGGCGAGCACCTGTTCGATCCCGGCATCGGCCGGCTGATCGAGCTGTGGGGATTCCACGACGACACCTTCAAGCCGCTGTTGCCCGACGCGGCAAGGCTGGACGAACTGATCGCGGCCAAGCCCTCGATCGCCGATCTCAGCCTCGACGGCAACACGGTGACGAGCGGCAACAAGGCCGTCGCCCTCGACTTCGGCGGCTACCTGAAAGGCGTTGCGCTCGACCGCGCGGCGGCGATGCTCAAGGCGCGCGGCATCGCCAACGCGCTGATCAACATCGGCGGCAATGTGCTGGCGCTCGGCGCCAAGGGCGACACGCCCTGGCGGGTCGGCATCCAGCACCCCCGCCAGGCCGCGCCCCTGGCGACCCTGGACGCTGCGCGACGGCGAGGCCATTGGCACCTCGGGCGACTACCAGCGCTATTTCGAGCTGGATGGCAAACGCTACTGCCACCTGATCGACCCGCGTACCGGCCGGCCGAGCGCGGCCACCGAGGCGGTGACGGTGCTGATCCCGCCGGGACCGCAAGCGGGCATGTGGTCGGACGTGGCCAGCAAGCCGCTGTTCATCGCCGGCCCCGACTGGCGCGGCTGGCGGACAAACTCGGCACCCGGCAGGTGCTGCGCGTCGACGACACCGGCCGGATCGAAGTGACCGCGGCGTTTCGTCAACGGCTGGAGTTCGCCGACGCCAAGACGGCTGTCGTGGTACTGCCGTAAAATGGCGTCATGATCGGCCTGTTCCTCATCACCCACAGCAGCTACGGCGAGTCGCTGATCCAGTGCGCCTGCCACGTGCTCAACAAGCGCCCGCCGCAGATCGCGCAGCTCGGCGTCGCCGCGCAGGACGATCCGCTCGATGCGCTGCCCCTGGCCGAACAGATGCTGGGCCTGGTCGATACCGGCAAGGGCGTGCTGATCATGACCGACATCTTTGGCGCCACGCCGTCCAACATCGCCATGAAGCTGCTCAAGCCCGGCCGGATCGAGGGTATCGCCGGCGTCAATCTGCCCATGCTGTTGCGCGCCCTTACCTACCGCGACAAGGACATGGAAACACTGATCACCAGGGCCGTCGCCGGCGGCCGCGACGGCGTGCTGCACATGTAAACGGAAACTCGATGCCCAAGGTGGAAGTCGAAATCGTCAACAAGCTGGGGCTGCACGCCCGCGCCTCGGCCAAGCTGACCCAGTTGGCCGGCAGCTTTCCCTGCGAGGTCTGGATGGAACGCAACAACCGGCGCATCAACGCCAAGAGCATCATGGGCGTGATGATGCTCGCCGCCGGCAAGGGCGCCAAGGTGGTCGTGGATTGCGACGGCGAGCGCGCCGACGAGGCCCTGGCGGCCCTGCAGACCCTGATCGCCGACCGGTTCGGGGAAGGCGAATGAGTTTTGCCCTGTACGGCCTCGCCGTCTCTTCCGGCATCGCCATCGGCCGGGCGCATCTCGTCTCGCACGCCACGCTGGAGGTGGCGCACTACAAGGTGCGGGACAAGGCCATACCGGCGGAAGTGGAGCGTTTCGAAACGGCCGTCGCGACGGTTCGAACGGAACTGGACGCCCTGCGCGGCGAAGCGTCGCAGCCCGGCACGCCTTCGGAGGTGGCGGCCTTCGTCGATATCCACGCCATGATCCTGGACGATCCGCTGCTGTCGGAGCTGCCCAAGGATCTGATCCGCGAGCGCCGCTGCAACGCCGAATGGGCCCTGGTGCAGCAGATGGAACTGCTGGTCGAGCAGTTCGAGGAGATCGAGGACAGCTACCTGCGCGAACGCAAGCACGACGTCGTGCAGGTGGTCGAGCGGGTGCTGAAGGCCCTGATGGGCAAGGCGCAGCAAGCTGGCCAAGCGCGGCAAGGACGAAGACCTGATCATCGTCGCCCACGACCTCTCGCCGGCCGACACCATCCAGTTCAAGACCCTGAAGATCGGTGGTTTCGTCACCGACCTGGGCGGCGCCACCTCGCATACCGCCATCGTCGCGCGCAGCCTGGCGATTCCGGCGGTGGTCGGCCTGCACCATGCCCGGCCGCTGGTGCGCGAGGACGACCTGGTCATCGTCGACGGCAGCCGCGGCGTGCTGATCGTCGAACCCGGACGCGCGGGTACTGGAGGAATACCGGCTACGCAAGAGCGAACTGGAGCTGGAACGCTCCAAGCTCAAGCGCCTGAAGACCGCCCGTGCCACCACGCTCGACGGCGTCGATGTCGCGCTGCTACGCCAACATCGAACTGCCGCAGGACATCGAGCAGGTCAAGGAGGTCGGCGCCGACGGCATCGGCCTGTTCCGCACCGAGTTCCTGTTCATGAACCGCGACGACCTGCCCGACGAGGACGAGCAGTTCGAGGCCTACAAGGCCGTCGCCAAGGCCCTGGCCGGCAAGCCGGTGACCATCCGCACCCTCGACGTCGGCGCCGACAAGGCCACGCGGGCCATGGTCGGCGCCGAGCGACAGGCGCCCAACCCGGCGCTCGGCCTGCGCGCCATCCGCTACTGCCTGGCCGAGCCGCAGATGTTCCTGACCCAGTTGCGGGCGATCCTGCGCGCTTCGCACTACGGCAACGTCCGCCTGCTGGTGCCCATGCTGGCGCACGTCGCCGAGATCGACCAGACGCTGGCCATGATCGAGCAGGCCAAGGCGCAGTTGCGCGAAACCCGGCACAAGTTCGACGAGAACATGAAGGTCGGCGGCATGATCGAGATTCCCGCCGCCGCCCTGGCGCTGGGGCCGTTCGTCAAGCGGCTGCAATTCCTGTCGCTCGGCACCAACGACCTGATCCAGTACACCCTGGCCATCGACCGCACCGACGAGGCCGTCGCCCATCTCTACGATCCGCTGCATCCGGCCGTCCTGCGCCTGATCTCGCAGACGATCAGCGCCGGTGCGCGCATGGACGTGCCGGTCGCCGTCTGCGGCGAGATGGCCGGCGATCCGGCCATGACCCGGCTGCTGCTCGGCATGGGCCTGCGCCAGTTCTCCATGCACCCGTCGCTGATCCTCGAAGTGAAACAGCAGGTGGTGATGGCCGACGCCGAACAATTGACGGCCAAGGTCGGCCGCCTGCTGCGCTGCGAGGAGCCCGAGCGCCTGCGCGAGCAGGTCGAGCGGCTGAATTCCTGACCTTGGCATCCGTATAATTCCGCCGATGACAGACAATGGGCATAGGCGTCGTTCAGGCCCAGCGCGTGCGCTTCGACACGCCGCTGCGCCTGAGCAGCGGCTTCGATCTGCCCGGCTTCGAACTGGTCTTCGAGACCTACGGCCGTCTCAATGCCGCGCGCGACAATGCCATCCTGATCTGTCACGCGCTGTCCGGTCACCACCACGTGGCCGGCTACCCTGCCGACAATCCGAAGAACATCGGCTGGTGGGACAACATGATCGGCCCCGGCCGCGCCATCGATACCGATCGTTTCTTTGTCGTCGGCGTGAACAACCTTGGCGGCTGCCACGGTTCGACCGGCCCCGCTTCGATCAACCCCGCCACGGGGGAACCGTGGGGCGCGGATTTTCCGGTGGTGACCGTACATGACTGGGTGAATGCCCAGGCATTGCTGGCCGACCACCTCGGCGTCCAGCGATGGGCGGCGGTTGCGGGCGGCAGTCTGGGCGGCATGCAGGCGCTGCAATGGACTCTACAGTTTCCCGAACGCGTACGTCACGCCCTGGTCATCGCCGCGGCACCCAGCCTGACGGCCGAGAACATCGCCTTCAACGAGGTGGCCCGGCAGGCCATCCTCACCGATCCCGAGTACAAACTGGGCCGACGACCAGTGGTCGGCCTGCGCCTGGCACGCATGCTCGGCCACATCACCTACCTGTCCGACGACCAGATGGCAGAGAAGTTCGGCCGCAAGCGTCGGCCGGGCGCCACCTCGTATGGCTTCGGGGTCGAGTTCGAGGTGGAGTCCTACCTCAACTATCAGGGCGACAAGTTCGCCGAATGGTTCGATGCCGACACCTACCTGCGCATGACCAAGGCGCTCGACTATTTCGATCCCGCCGCCGACATGGGTGGCGACCTGATGGCGGCGCTGGCCCGTGCCAAGGCAAAGTTCCTGGTGATCTCCTTTTCCACCGACTGGCGATTCTCGCCGGAGCGCTCGCGGGAAATCGTCGATGCCCTGGTGCACAACGGCCAGGACGTGGCCTACGCGGAGATCAAGAGCGTGCACGGCCACGATTCCTTCCTGATGAAGGACGCGCACTACCACGCCATCGTGCGGGCCTATCTGGGAAACATCAACCGGTGACCGAAACCGCCCTGGCGCTGGGACGCCCCGACTTCGACGTCATCGCCGGCTGGGTGCAGCCGGGTGAGCGCGTGCTGGACCTCGGCTGCGGCGACGGTTCGCTGCTGCGCGGCCTGATCGAGACCCGCGGCGTGCTCGGCTGGGGGGTCGAAATCGACGATGCCAAGGTACTGGCCGCCATCGCCAACGGCGTCAATGTCATCCAGGGCGATCTGGAGGGTGGCCTGGCGGACTTCGAAGATGGCGCCTTCCATCACGTCATCCTGTCACAGACGCTTCAGGCGATGCGGCACACGGAAACCATCGTCAACGAAATGTTGCGGGTGGGGCGCGAAGCGGTGGTGAGCTTCCCGAACTTCGGTTACTGGAAGCACCGCCAGGCGATCCTCAACGGTCACATGCCGGTTTCGGAGAGCCTGCCGCACCAGTGGTTCAACTCGCCCAACCTGCGCTTCTTCACCATCGCCGACTTCGACGACTTCTGCGTGCAGCACGGTATCCTGGTGCGAGAGCGCAAGGTGTTCGATGGTGGCCGTGAAATTACCGAGGAACATAACTTCCTCGGCAGCACCGCCGTCTATCGGCTGGGCCGGCCCAGGTAGGTCGGCACCACGTTTTCCAGCGCCGCCGGCGCCAGACCGAAAGGCAACCCGCAACCCCGGTCACAGACGTTCGGCACGCTCATCGAGCGAAGGTTGTCACGCGTCATCGGACCACCCAGGAGTTCCATCGCGTACGCCTGGATATAGGAGAGCGCGGGCGGCAAGCCGAGCACCGGTCGGCGGCGAGCGGTGACTTCGCCAACGTATTCGATAAGCTCGCGCAACGTGTAGACCTTGGGGCCACACAGATCATAGGCTTGCCCGGCTGCCTCGCCGCGCAGCAGCGCCTCGATGATCGCATCGGCCACGTTGCCGACCCAGACCGGCTGGAATAGCGCCTCGGCGGAAGCCAATGGGACGAACGGGGCGATCTTCAGCAAACCGGCGAACATTGTCAGGAACGAATCGCCGGCACCAAAAATTACCGACGGGCGAAAGATCGTCACATCGGGGAACGCGGTGCGCACCGCAACTTCGCCGGCGGCCTTGGACCGCAGGTAGCCCGAGGGAGCCTCCGGCGCCGCCTTCAGCGCCGAGACATGGACAAAGCGCGCGATGCCGGCCGACCAGGCGGCGCGCGCCACGCGACCCGGCAGTTCAACGTGAGCATGCGCGAAACCGGCGCCATAGGGATTGCCATTGCCGCCCTTGAGCACACCGACCAGATTGACCACCGCATCCTGGCCGTCGCATAGCCGCGCCAAGGTCCCCTCGTCATGCGCGTCGGCCTCGACGACCTCGACAGTCGGCAACAGGATCAGGTGCTTGGCGCGCTCCCGGCGGCGCGTCGGCACGCTGACGCGCAAACCACGCGCGGCCAGACGGCGCGCGACATGCGAACCGAGAAATCCCGAACCACCGACCAGGAGAACGCTTTCGATCATGGCAACTCCGTGGCACCGGCGTCAGCCACGCCGCGCGCGGGGATGACACCCAGCCTGGCCTTCAGTGACTGTGGCTTGTTCTCGAACAAGGCGGAATAGTAGACGGTGTTGCTCATCACCTTCTTCACGTAGTCGCGGGTTTCGTTGAAGGGGATGCTCTCGGCGTAGATCGCTCCTTCCAGCGCGCCATCGCCGCGCCACTTGCGGGCTCGTCCGGGCCCGGCGTTGTACGCGGCCGATGCGAGCACGGGATGGTTGTCGAGCGAATCGAGCACCATCTTCAGGTAGCTGGTGCCGAGCGTGACATTGGTGTTCATCTCCGTGACGCGGGCGGGCTGGTAGTCCGCCAAGCCGATCTTGCGCGCCACCCAATGGGCGGTGGCCGGCATCAGTTGCATCAAGCCCTTAGCCCCCACCGAGGATCGGGCATCCATCACGAATCGGCTTTCCTGGCGCATCAGGCCGTACACCCAGGCATCATCCAGCGCCAAAGCGCGCGCCTTCGGCACCACTTGATCGCGGAATGGCGCCAGATAGCGCAGTGAATAGTCGTGCTCGGCCAGGGTTCGGTCGGACGTGTTGATGGCACGATCCCAGACCGCGTGGCGGCGGGCCAGTTCGGCCGCCGCCAACAGTTGGCGGTCATTCATGCCGCGCAGGTTCCACACCCATTCGCGAACCCCCTCGATGCGCAGGTCGGTGCCGAGCACCGCCAGCGCGCGGCGCAGTCCGGGGTTGGCTTCAGCCATAGCCAGTTCCTCAGCGGTGGGGGGTGACGCCTTCGGTGGCACGGCGATGGTTCGACCAAGCTCCTCGTCGGCCAGATTGCTGTAGAAGTTCGGCTGGCCGCCGATCTTCTGGTACAAGGCGCGCGCTTCCTCGCGCTTCCCCTGAGCGGCCAGGGCGCGGCCGAGCCAATAGATCCAATCCGGCTGGCCGGCCAATCTGGTGGGCATGTCGCCAATGGCCTTGGCCAGCTTCGGCCAGTCCTGGGCGCGCAGCGCGGCGCGGGCGCGCCAAGCCAATTGCTCCTCGTTGAGCTGCTCGGCGGTGCTCCGGGAGTACCACTCAAGCGCTTCGGGCTGGTGACGCACGGCGGCCTGCCAGGCGATCTGCCCCCAGCCATAGGCACGGTCCGCGTCGCCAAAGCGTTCTTCGATACCTCGCCACAGGGTCGCCGTGGCCGGCGGGTCGCTACGCGCCATGCGCTGGATGGCGAACAGCGCGAATTCCCGGCCCGGCCGGGTGGCGGCGAAATCCTTCGGCAACTTGGTCAGGTAGCGCGCCGGACTGTCGGCAATGGCATCCAGCTTGCGGACGTCGGCCGTCTGCCCCGCCGGCAGGTGGCGCGCCACTGCCTTCGCGGCGCCAATCTTCTTGGCCTCCAAGAGACGCCTGATGCGTAGCCAGACATCGTCGGCACCCAGGCGGCCATCGGTCAGCAGGCGCTCCATGAGGGGCAGGCAGGATTCGGGCAGATCCATCGCGGAAAACCAGAGCGGCCGAGCCTCGTCCAGCGCGGTCGTGTCGTTCTGGCCCACCCAGCGCGCCTGCCAGTCATAGCAGGTAACCTCCTGATCCGGCTGTACCAGCAACGGGTATTGCTTCTGAAAGGCTTCCCACTGACCTTGCTTGCCCAGGCGCTTCAGCCATTCGCCGCGCAACTTATCAGCAAGGTAGGAGCCACTTTCTCGGTCCAGAAATTCGACGACGCCTTCGCTGGAGTCTTCCTCCAGCCGCAGGCGCAACCGCCAGTGCTCGACCCAGGGAGAGAACTCAGTACCCCGCAGCGACTCGCCGATCTTCGCCAAGCGTACGCGCTCGCCGGCACGGAAAGCCTCACGCGCCGTCATGAAACGCGACTCCGCACTGCCCTCCACGCCATCAGACTTGGCGGCGGCGGGCAAGACCGCAACCAGCAACAGCAGAGCAGCGGCGGCGCCTTTCATCGTATAGTGCTTTTCCCACATCATTTCAGCTTAGCACAAGGCCATGGCCGATCCATTCGGCGATCGGAACTTCGATGCCACCGCCTTTCGCGCCCGGATGCGCCAGCAAAAGATCGCCGCCCGACTGGCCATGACGGCGCCCGAGCATGGGCACGCCTCAGCTGCGATCGAGCACCATCTGACAGCGCTCCTGGCGGAGCGATCGCCCGGCGGGATCGCTTTCTGCTGGCCGCTTCGCAAGGAGTTCGATTGCCGGCCGCTGGTGACGCGTCTGCTCGATGCCGGCTGGCGCGCCGCTCAGCCGGTGGTGGTGGCGCCCGGGGCACCCATGGTGTTCCGCGCCTGGCGGCCGGATTCACCGATGACCAAGGACCGCCACGGCATCCCCATCCCGGATACCGGTATGGTGGCAACACCGGACGTCATCCTGTTGCCGCTCGTGGCCTTTGACGAGCAGGGCTACCGGCTCGGCTACGGCGGCGGTTACTTCGACCGCACACTGGCCAGCCTGGCGGCGCGACCAGTAAGTGTCGGGGTCGGCTTTGAACTGGCCAGACTCGACACCGTGCACCCAACGGCGTACGACGTCCGGCTCGACATGATCGTCACGGAGGCGGGACTTCGGGAAATCAGCGACGCCGGATTCCAGGCAAAGTGCTAGCTAACGCGCCTTTCCTTCCCGGGCATTCTTGAGTGCCTTGTTGTACAGCGCGACGACGACACCGACGTCCGGATTGCCCCGATGCCTTTTTTGGAGGTCGGCCAGGGCTTGTTCGACCCTGTCCAGTTCGCGAATCTCGAACATGGAGGACAGCAGGTACAGGTCCGGATTGAAATCGTTGGGACTGGCTTCCAGGCGCAGCCGCTTGAAGTTCTCTTCGATCCGTTCGACATCGGTCGCGGACGCCACGGACCGGAGGCGCATCATACCGCCCCGACTCTGGCTGTCCAGCGCCGGCGTCTTGGCGATCTGCCCGACCACGACCGCGGGCAGGATCTTCACCTCGGCAGGTGGCAGACCGAAAGCGGTGCTCTCGGCCTTGGTAATCTCCAATCGCCCGCGGCCCAGCCAGGTTTCCTGCCGGCCGCTCTCGAAATAGACGATCTGAAGCCTGGACTCCCGATCCAGCACCAGCAGGTCGCCATGCCTTAGCTTGGTGAAGGATTCAACCGGCTGCTTGCCCATCGGCGACGACCGGCTGACGCTGCCTTGCAGCAACGTCACCATCGCCACCTCGCCACTCTGAGCAAGCGCCACCGACGCTACCGCCAGCGCGATGCCCGCCAACAACCACCGAACCACCCATCTCATCTCAAGCCCCCGCCAAAGGATGTTTTCAGTTCCACTGATAGTGACGCCCGCGAATCGTCGACAAGCCAACATGGTGCGCGGCATGGCGTATCCGCTCACCCGGTTCAGTTCGCCGCAATCTGGGCCGCCATCGAATAGCCACTCCTGAACTTCTTTCTCAACTCGGCTACCTCGTTGTCGGCAAGACCGACCAGCTTCGGGCTAAAGGCGCGCGGATCCGGCGTGTACATCAAGTAGGCCTGACCCTCGTTGATCATCATTTCCTCGTTTTCCGGGTTGTAACTGTTGCTGGCGAGGAACTTGCGGAAAGCGGTCCGCTGTTTGTCCGTCATGGTCTCCCGCCAGAACTGGCGACAGAAGTTGGCGTAGCCTGGATTGGTATAGAACTCGCCATGGGCGACTTCGTGGCTAAGAATGGTACGTCGGGCCAGTTCCGATACCGGCGGCGAACCCGGACCGCCCGCGCCCTGCTGCGGCAGCGACAGGATCACGGCGCGCGGGGTGGCTGCCTGGTAGAAGCCGTTGCGCAAAACCATCATCTTGCGGTCGAGCAGGAACTGCCGCAAGGCCAGTTCCTCGCGATTCAGCTTGATGTCGCCGATTTCCGCCAGATTGAAGAACACCACCATCTCGCCGACGAGGAAGTCGTTGCCATAGGCCAGCGTTGCTTCCGTCTTCCCGACCGAACGAATGTAGGCGGCCAGTTCGTCATTGGTAAGTACTCGCTCGCGGGGAGCGCCGATGCGTTCGATCAAGGTCACCAAGCGATTGAACATCCGGCCTTGTTCCGCCAGCGTGGGAAAGTCGAAAACGACGATCGCCGGCCGGCCCTCGTACTCGAACAATGTCAAACCGCTAGCCTTGTTGGCCAATAGCTCCGCGAAGCCGGCCGGCACGACCGGTGGCAATACATAGCCTTCGTCGCCCCACGAGAGGGTCGCGACGAGACAGATTCCGAGAACTAGACGCCGAACGTACATCCGCTTATTTCTTGTAGGCATCCATGCTGAAGCGATGCGCACGCTCGAGATGGTAAATGTTCATGCTCTGGTTGCTGGGTCGCGCCGGCTGATTGAAACTCGGCGTCATCGCCGGTGGATAGGCCGGCCCGAGGCTGCCATAACCGTAGCCATAGCCATACAAGGGCACGCCAACACCACCGAGATTGAGGTAATTATTGCGGTAATACGACTCCTGACTGAAGGCATGGGCGCGCTGTAGATTGTAGTTGGCCATATCGCTGTTGCTCGGCCGCACAGTGGTATTCAAGCCGTTCAGGATCCCCGCCGGGGGATACAGGGGCATGGCGGTCGGAGACCGCCACAACAAGGGGGGCTGCGCCAGGAAGACAGGTGCTGGCGGCAGTATCGCCATTTGCCGCGTCTCCGGCGACACAAACACCACCGACCGCAGCGACGGGTGCTGGAAGGCGTACTCCGCATCGGCCGATGCCACCTGGCCGCCATCGAGAAATACGATCTCCGCGGCGGCGGGCAACGCCAGCCCGGCGATCAGGCCGCCAAGACACACACCGACGAGAGGCGATGTCATTTCTTTGCTCCCGGTTCCGACGTGACCTCAACAGAACCACCCTTGCGCTTGATGTTGTAGACCTCGCCCGTCCGGGGCGACTTGTAGCGAGTGACATCCGGCGGTATTTCCTTGTTGTCGATATACACGCGGCCGTTGATCACCGTGACTCCCTGAACATCGACATTCGACCCGATACCGCCAACAGTATTGCGCACCGTGTTACCACCGGTTGCGATGGCCGTCGTGCTGTTACCGCGCGTGGTTACCGAACCGGCTTCGTTGGTGCGCACATCGACGTTGCCACCACCGATGACGACACTGGTGCCGCCCGTGTTGACCCTGATCTGGGCCATCGCGGTACCGGAAACAAGGAAGGCAATAGCCAACGGGAATAGTGCTTTCATGAGCTTCTCCTGAATTAGCGACACGGTCCTTGAACTTCAACGCTCGAGCTACCCCTTTCGAGGACATTGCCGCGTGTTGCCCCTGCTCCCTCGCCAATCATGCCGATCTGGTTGCCGACGTTGCCAGCACACTCCTTGCGCCCCGCAACAGCATGGGGGGAATTGACCGGCGCCACATAAGAACGCGCCCGTTGCTGCAAGCGCTCGCTTTCCCTGACCGGCACAGGCCGAAGAATGACGGTCGTGCCTTCCACCACCCCCTCGCCGGGGCTCGGTCTCAAGTAGTCGCGTGCTTCCTGCGACGCTTCCTGCGATGCTTCTCTTGTCCTGTCCGAATTGCGCTTTTGTGCCGGTTCATCGCCGAGAATGATCGTCGTCATCCCCGCTGCCGGCTTGCCCGCATGCTGGCGCGCCTTGTCCATGAGTCGCTCGGACTCGCGCGCGTTGCGGTTCGCGCCATCCCCCGGTGCCGGTTGAAGAATGAGGATCTCTCCGGCACCCGCCATTGCTGCATAGATGAGGCAACCCGACCAGATGAACGTCTGAGCAAGTCGCGAAGTCATGGTTGCCTCCCGCCGATGCGCCCCTTACTGAATGACGATGTCCAGTTTTGCCTCGGCCACCGAAGGATTCGACTTGCGGAAGGCGTTGCCGATCTCGTCCATCGAGCCAACCTTCAAGGGTGTCAGATCAGCGGCCTTGAGGTTGGCCGGCAGCACCAAATCCCGATCGCTGGCGTAGCAGTTGATCTGTTCCTTGCCCGCTTGATCGAACTTGATCTTGAACGGCGAGGTGTCCGGCGGCAACGACATGGACTTGCCTGATTTGACGAAGGGGTCGGGGCTGAAGCGATTCGGATAGATACGGGCAATGGCGCCTGAAACGTCCTTGTAGTAGCAGTACAGCACCCCGTCGTTGCTCATCTGCACCCGAGCACCCAGAGCATCCTTGACGCGATAGCGACCGCCCTTGTCGCTATCGATCTTCACCGTCATCGGCCCACGCGGCGCGGTCGGCGCGGCCGCCGCCGGAGCCACTGGCTTGGCCGTCGGGTCGGCGGCGATCGGCTGGTCGGCATCAAGTAGCGCGTAGTAAAGATCGAAGTTGATGCGGCCATCGGCAATCAAGCCGTTCTCCGCCTGGAACTTGCCGATGGCCGAATTGAGCTCACCGGAAAGGTTGCCGTTGACCGGGCCGGAATACATCTCCATGCCGTTCAGCTTGCGTTGCACAAGCTTGATACGATCCTGGGGCTTCATGCCGTCGTACCATTCACGCGCCTGTTCGATCAGCACCGGATTGGTCTTTTCGATTTGCAGACACTTCCAGTAGGGGGTGCCGGTCAACTTGCCGACCACCTCCACCATGCCCAGCTCGACCAAGGCGCGCACGCCGGAACTCAAGCCTTCGGACCGGTTGAGCGACATGTTGAAGGAAAACCCGAACTTGGTGCCGATCTTGCCGCCAAGATCCTTGGAACTGCCGGTTCGTGTGATCACCAGCGAGTTGCTGGCATTCACTCCTGGCAGAATCATGCGGGTCGTCGTTTCGCCCATGTTCATGTCGATCGAAATGACTGACGACACCTGATCCCTGCTGATGCTGGCATCCATGAACGGCAACGCGATTCCGCCCCCCGACTGAGCATCGATCGCATTCTCGTCGAGCTGGGTGATCGCCCCGCGGATGTAGTAATTCGGCAGCTTGTGCTGGAATGCCCCCGCGGCCTGCATGTCCTGGAATACCGCCAGAAGATCGTTGCTGGTGGTGTCGTAGTCGATAAAGGTGAGCGCCTTGCTCTTGATCGACATCTTGGAGGCGGCGGTATGCAGCATGTCCTTCGTGCCGGCCGTCACCTTGCCCGTGGAATCCGGAATGCCGGCGGTGGTGATCACAATGTCCTTCTTGCCATAGGCCAGAAGCAGATCATCCATACACCGCAAAGCGTCGGTGAAATTGGTTCGGGTCTTGCTCGCCGGAACCTTGATGGAGGTGGCAACGGTAGCCGTTTCCGGCTTGGGTGGATCAGCTACGCAACCAGCAAGCAAGGTACCGATCGTCATGCCGGCAACGACACGCCGGGGAAATTTAGATAGCGTCGACATTTTCTCTCCTACAAATATGGCGGCGCAGTTGAGATCCGCACCCTTTGTCCATCATAAGACCGCTGAGCAAGACCTGCAAAAAAAATTAGCAAGTCCATGTCATCCCTGCTATTGATAACGCGTTACTATGCATTGAAGATGACGTAAGTGCCTAGTTCAGTTCCACTTGTCGCAGAATCGAATGATCACCTAGAATAAAAGTAGAAATAGCGGTGCGATAGGTGATCAAGGAGGATGGAATGAGACGCAAGATAGTTGGTTTGGCGTACGCAACCTTGTTGATGGCCGGAGTGGTGTTTAGCGCCGCGGCGCAGGAATCAGGCGGGGTTGTGCGGGGCAACAGCAATATCAACGTCCGTGCCGCCAACGTCAACACAATCGCGGTCGGGACGGATAACGTGGCAAAGACGTCGATCGGCAGCATCAAGGGCGGCGCCAAAGGCGGTAACGTTACCGTGGATGTAAAGAATGTCTCCAATGTGGTCACGGGACACGGCAAGAAGGGTTGTGTGAATATCGGCACGAAAGGTGCCGACCCCGAGTGCCAGTAGAACCGACTCGGTAGCGTAGTGCCAAGCAAACGAAGAATGGGAGACCTGGAATGAAAGGATTGTCAGCGTTGAAACTTGCGGTTGTGGCGTGCGCGCTGCTCCCGGCATGGGCAAATGCGGAGATCAACAAGGGCACGCACCTGCAAACCGGCGGTCAGTCCAAGGTGAACAGCGCACTGGCAAAGGGTTACCTGCAGAGTGGCGCGGCGACAATGCAGCAGAAACAAACTCAGGTGAATATCGGGAGCAAGCGCGGCGGCACCTGCAATATGAACGTCGGCACGCAGAACCCGGGTGACAAGAACGCTAAAGAGGTCATCGTGACCTCGAAAGAAATCATCAACATTTGTAAGTGAGCCCCACCATGAAAATTTTCCGTCCTTCCTTGTTGGCTCTTCTGCTCCTTACGGGTTCGGCCGTTTGGGCCGATGATGTAAAGATGTACGACCGCGCGCCGAGTGTGGAGGAGTTGCAGCGACAGCTCAGTGGCGGCGCTCCGGGCGACGCCAAACGAAAAGTTCGGACACGGGCAATTGTTTTCGGTGACGCCCCGGCTCCGGCGGCGGAGCAGCCGGCTGCGGCGGCGCCCCCGGCGGCCAGCTATCAGCAACCAGCCGCACCGCAGCAATATCAGCCGGCACCGGCGGCACAGCAGTATCAACCGGCCGCGCCCGCCGCGCCATCCGGCGGCCAGGGCACGATGCAGGTCGGCGAGCGGGCGATTGCCTTCCCGATCAACTTCCGTGTAAATAGTTCGGAGATCATGCCCGAATCCACTCCTTTCATCGAGTCCATCGCCGGCCTGCTGCAAAAGGATCCTGGCGTAAGACTGTTGATCGAAGGGCACACCGATTCGTCCGGCAACCCGGCCAGGAATGTGTCCTTGTCACGAGAGCGCGCATTCTCGGTGATGAATTATCTGGTCGACCGCTATCGCGTCGATCCCATGCGCCTGGTGCCCGTCGGCAAGGGTTTTAGTGAGCCCTTGGGCGGTACCGAGCCAACCAATCCGAAGAACCGCAGGGTGCAGTTCCGCATCCTTGGTTAAGCGGTGCAACAAGCGTCTGTTCAACCCTAGAGTGAGCAACGCCAATTATTTTCTAACCAGCCAGGAGGTATCACATCATGCGTAAGTCTCTTCTCGTTCTGTCCCTGTTTGCCGCTTCCAGCATCGCCTTCGCCGCCGACGACACGCCCAAGACCGAAATCAAGGGCAACACCAACATCAACGCCCTCGGCGTGAACACCAACGCCGTCGCCATCGGCAAGGGCAACACCGCCAAGAACGCCATCGGCGCCATCAAGGGCGGCACGACCATCAAGGGCAACACCAACATCAACGCCCTCGGCGTGAACACCAATGCCGTCGCCATCGGCAAGGGCAACACCGCCACCAACGACATCGGCACCATCGGCGGCAAGTAATCGCCTCCCTGCATGCCTGAACCCCAAGGGGCAACCCTTGGGGTTTTTCTCGGCTAGCAGCCACGAAGCAATCACCGATCTCGCAACAGGTATCGCCATGCACAGGCTATTTCTGGCTACCGTTTTGCTGACGGCCCTATCCGTCGCTACTCCGACAGCCTGGTCACAGTTGCCAGACAGCGTGCAGCGATCCAGCAGCCCGCAGGGGTTCCAGGTCCAAGGCAGCGGGCCCGCTGGCTCCGCAGGCGCCAAGAGCACCGGTGCGAATTCTGTCGGCAAGGAGAGTGCCGGCACCACTGCCGCCGCGACCACCGGCAAGAGCAGCGTCCAAATTCAGGGTAATACCCGCATCAACGCCGCAGCCACCGGCACCACCGCCACCGCCCTCGGTCAGGGCAACAAGGCCGGCAACGACCTGGGTGCTATCGGCGGCAAGTAAGGCGGGCAAGACGTCGGGACGCTAAGGCGTCACCGAAAGAATCTCGAAGGCTTCCACGGGTTCGCTGCGTCCCTTCACTGTCAGCACGTGACGCGCCCCGGTCTGGACTCCAGTTCCGACGGCCGAGACGGTATCGACTGCTGGCCAGGATGGCACAGTGGGTTTCCTTGGTCTTGCCCTCGAGGCGAGACGCCAGATTCACAGTGTCGCCGATGGCCGTATACTCCATTCGGCTGCTTGAACCGATGTTGCCGATCACCGCCTCTCCCGAGTGAATGCCAACGCCGACGTCGAATTCCGGCAACACGCGCCCGACAAACCGGGTGGACATCCACTCCCTGAACTCGACCGCCACGGCGTGCAGTGCCACGGCGGCGCGAAGCGCCCGTAAGGCGTGATCAGGCTGTGGCAAAGGCGCGCCAAACTCGGCCATGATCGCGTCGCCGATGAACTTGTCGATGGTCGCACCCTCCTTCAGCAATACGGCGCAAGCGCGTTCGAAATAGGTATTGAGCATTTCGACCACCTCCCGGGCCGACAGACGCTCGGACAAGGTGGTGAAGTTTCGGATGTCGGAAAACAGCACGGTCACCGTGGTCGTCTTGCCGCCGAGTTCCGGCAACTCGGGCGACGCCAGCAGGGCGGTCATCACCTGATCGGAAACATAGCGGCCGAACATCTTGCCGATGCGTGCACGTTCTCGCTGCTCGCGACTGAGTCGCAGGGCCGCCAGGCCGGTCAGGACCACCGCCAACCCGATCTGCAGGTGAGCAACCGGGAAGAGCAGGTCGAGACCGAACAAGGCGTAGCCGGCCAAGGCGGCCATGACGGCAATGACGGCCATCAGGGCGATCGCCTGCCACGGCGACAGGCGCACGCCAACGAAGGCCAGAAAGGCGAAACTGCCGACGAAGGCGATCACCCGCCACAAAGTCGCCACATCGTCGACGAAGCGGCCGGCAAGCAGGGTTTCAACGACATTTGACTGAATTTCCGGACCCGACATCAAGTCCTGTGCACCGGCAAGGTTGGTCGAATAGGGCGTCGAATGAACGTCGTTGTTGCCGGAGAAGCCGGCACCGATGATCACCACCTTCCCCGCCAGCGCCTGGATCGCCGGATCGGCAAGAGCATCTGCTGCCAGCAGTCGTTCGAAGGAGACCTTGATCACGGTCCCCGGGGGACCGCCATAGGCGATCTTCAGGTCGTCATCGGCCGTCAGGCGCCGATTGCCGAATTGCCAAGCCTCCGCCCGAGGATCCTGACCGGAAAACCGGATGGCCGCGAGCATGCCGAAGGACAAGGCCGGGAGGCCTTCCCGCCGCGCAATGGCGGCGTTCGCCTCGGTCGGCCCGAAGCGGCGGACGGTGCCATCGGAATCGGTACGCAGGTTGGCCAAGCCAAGATGGCCGGGGATGTCATAGTCCGGCAAGGCCAGCAGATAGTCCGGGCTGGGCAGCAGGAAGTCCTCGACCTGTTTGCCATCGCGCGTCCGGAACGACGCCATGAGCACATCTTTGCTATTGAGTTCCTGACGGAACGAACGGTCGTAGTCGCGCAGCGGGTTGTCGAACCGAGGCAGCTTGAGCTGCTCGATCCAGCGCTCCGGGCTGACGCTGAACGAGTAGTCGAGCGCCACCGTCCTGGCCCCGGCCGCTTTCAGAGTTGCGATAGCCCGGGCGAAATACGGTGTCCAGAACACCAGCGGGTCGTCCGGATGGGCGGCCAGACTCGGGTCGTCCACCATCACCAGCGCCACATGCTCAGGCACATGCCGCTTGCCGGCCAGACGATGCCACAGATCGGAATACAAGTGTTCCGCACCCATCGCCCACCCCGCCTGGTGCAGCGCCTCGGCGGACAGGGTCGCCGCGATGACCGAAATCAGGGCCAGCATCCAGGCCTTGGCAGTAAGCCGCTTCAGTGGCACCACGACAATCGTCCCGGCCGCTCAGGCGCTCAGGTGCCGATGGCGGGTGGTGAACAATCGATTCAATCCGACCAGAGGCGCATGGCCAATCAGCTCGGTGACGTCCCTGGCGAACTTCATGATTGCCCCAGAAAGAGTTGGTAGGCCGGATTCCGCGATTCATCCCAGTGCCGGTAGCCGAGATTCTTCAGGAATGCCCGAAACGCCTTCATCTCCTTTGCCGGCACTTGCATGCCAACCAGCACCCGCCCGTAGTCCGCGCCATGGTTGCGATAGTGGAAGAGCGAAATATTCCAGCCCTTGCTCATCTGGTCGAGAAAATTCATCAGCGCGCCCGGCCGCTCGGGAAACTCGAAGCGGTACAGCAATTCGTCGGCCAACCCCGGCGCGCGGCCGCCGACCATATGGCGGATGTGCAGCTTGGCCATTTCGTCGTCGGTCAGATCGAGCGTCGCCAGTTCATGGCGGCGCAGCGCCTCAACCAGCTTGAGTGACTCCGCCCGATTGGCGACTTGGACGCCAGCGAAGACATGCGCCTCCTTGGCATCCGAATAGCGGTAGTTGAATTCGGTGATGGCGCGCTTGCCGATCAGACCGCAGAAGCGCTTGAAACTACCCGGCTTCTCGGGAATCGTCACCGCCAGCACCGCCTCGCGCTGCTCGCCCAGCTCGGCGCGCTCGGCAACGAAGCGCAAGCGGTCGAAGTTCATGTTGGCGCCGCTGGCCACCGCCACCAGCGTCTTGTCCCTGGCCCCGGTCGCCTTGGCCCAGGCCTTGGCGCCGGCCACGGCCAAGGCCCCGGCCGGTTCTAGAATCGAGCGGGTGTCCTCGAAGACATCCTTGATCGCGGCGCAGATGGCATCCGTATCAACCAGAACGACCTCATCGACATACTGCTGGCAAAGGCGGAACGTCTCGGCGCCGACGTATTTGACCGCCGCGCCGTCGGCGAACAGTCCGACCGTGTCGAGCCGCACGCGCTTGCCGGCGGCGAGCGACCGGGCCATCGCATCGGCGTCGCTGGCCTCGACGCCGATGATCTTCGTTTGTGGCCGTAGCCGCTTGATGTACGCCGCGACGCCTGCGATCAGGCCGCCGCCGCCGATGCAGCAGAACACCGCGTCGATCGGCTCGGGGTGCTGGCGCAGGATCTCCATGCCGATGGTGCCCTGGCCGGCGATCACCTCCGGATCGTCGTAAGGGTGGACGAAGGTCAGCTTCTCCTTCTTTTCCAGCTCCAGGGCATGGGCATAGGCCTCATCGTACGATTCACCGGCCAGCACCACCTGCGCCATGGCGCCACCGTGCTTTCGGACCGCGTCGATCTTGATTTGCGGTGTCGTCACCGGCATGACGATCACCGCACGGCAATCGAGCTTCCGCGCCGACAGGGCCACGCCCTGGGCGTGATTGCCGGCGCTGGCGGCAATCACGCCGCGCTTGCGCTGCGCCGCGGTGAGATGGGCCATCTTGTTGTAGGCGCCGCGCAGCTTGAAGGAGAACACCGGCTGCATGTCCTCGCGCTTGAGGAGAAGCCTATTGCCGATCCGCGTCGCGAGATTCGGTGCCAGGTCCAGGGGCGTCTCGATGGCCACATCGTAGACGCGGGCGTTGAGGACTTTTTCCAGATAGTCGGGATGCATGGCGAAAACAGGTGGCAGCGGGGAGCGCAAGCCTAACAGGCTGGTCCATGGACGGGCAAGCCGCAGCGCAACGAGCAGTCGCCTTGCAGGCCCTTTGGTCTTACGATCAGTCCGGCCGCCCCTTGCCGCCGGTATGCCGTGTCAATGCCTCGCACAGGGCATTCACATGGTCGCGCACACGAGCCGTCAGTTCGGCACAGGTGTCGCCATGGGCGTCGTCGGCGAACCCGGCGGACAGCTCCAGCTCTCTGGCGGCCTGTTCCCCGTCGCTGGCCGCGAATGTGGCAAACAGCCCCTTCAGGGTGTGGGCGACGCGCCTGAGGGCCAGCCAGTCGCCGGTCGCCAGTGCCGCTTCCAGCGCCCGAATGTCTGTCGGCGCGCTGGCGACAAACATGGCCGCCACGTTCTGTAACACCTCTGCGTCGCCAATCCTCTCCAAAGCCGCCGCATGATCGAATACCGGTTTGTCGACCGACTCGTTCGGCCCGGCCACCGCCGCTTCCTTGGCGGGCTCGACCGCCGCCACCCCGGCCGGTAGAGGCGGCGAGGTTCCGGCAAACAATCTGAACAGCTCGTCCTGCAAGGCCTTGCGGCTGATCGGCTTGGCGATGTAGCCGTCCATGCCCGCCGCCAGGCATCGCTCCTTGTCCTCCCGCAGGGCATTGGCCGTCATGGCGACGATGGGTAGACGTGGAGTGCCCTCCCGGTCTTCGCGCTCGCGAATGTGCCGGGTGGCGGCAACGCCGTCCATCTCGGGCATTTCCATGTCCATCAATACCAGCGCATAGCGGGTGCCATTCAACCGCAGCAGGGCTTCCGCCCCGTTGTCGGCCATGTCGTGGGGCAGCCCCAGCCGATCGAGCATTGCGGCGGCCAGTTGTTGATTGACCCGGTTGTCGTCCACCAGCAGCACGCGTCCGGCGACCCGGCTGGCGATGGCCGGCATGCCGGTTTGGGCTGAGCCGCCCGCCGACTGCTCCGGAGCCGGCGCCGCCTGTAGCGGCAGCCAGAACCAGAAACAGGTACCAACGCCGGGCGCGCTTTCCACTTCGATGGCGCCACCCATGGCCTGGATCAACTCCTTCGAGATGATGAGGCCCAGGCCGGTGCCGCCGTACCGTCGGGTGATCGAATCGTCACCCTGGGTGAAGGCCTGGAACAACCGGGCGAGCGACTCCTCGTCCATGCCGATGCCGGAATCGCGGACGCTGAAGAAGATGCGACCATCCTCGGGCGCCACGCGCAACTCGACCGATCCCTGTTCGGTGAACTTGACCGCGTTGACCAGCAGGTTGATCAATACCTGACGCAGTCGGGTCGGGTCGCCACGGACGAACTTCGGCAAGTCCGGCGCGATGCTGGCGACGAACTCCAGTCCCTTGCTCGTGGCGCGTTCGGCGATGATGTCCTTGACGGCCTCGATGGTGGCCGGGAAATCGAAGGCGATCTCTTCCAGAGTCAGGCTGCCCGCCTCGATCTTGGCGTGGTCGAGCACCGCATTGATCAATTCCATCAGGTGCCTGCCCGAACTGTTGATCAGGCCGACGTAGCTCTTGTGCGAGGGCGACAAGGGCTCCGCCTCGAGCAGGTCGGCAAAGCCGATGATGGCGTTGAGCGGCGTGCGCAACTCGTGGCTCATGCGCGAGACGAATTCCGACTTGGCGCGACTGGCGCGCTCGGCTTCGTCCTTGGCCGCGCGCATCTGGTCGACGGCCCGTTCGAGCCGCCGGTTGGCCTGGTTGATGCGCCGCACGAAGGCCATGGCGACCAGCCCGGCGAGGGCCATCACCAACGCGATCAGGCCCATTTCGACCTGCTTGAGCTTGGCGCGCTGCACGGACAATTGCACTTCCAGCGCCGCCAGTCGCTCGCTGCTGTCGAAGAACAGGCGATTGGCGTTTTCGCTGGTCCGCTGGACAAACGACGGTAGCTGCTTGAGGAAGATGTCGAATTCAGGCTGCACACGCTCCAGGCAGGCCGGGTCCTGCCTCGCCAGGCAGTCGATGCGGCGCAGGACCAGAAACTCCAGCGTATCGGCCATCTCGCCCATCTTGTCGAGCAAGGGAGCGATCTCGATCGACTCCATGACGTATTCCTGCGCCAGGCCATCGGGGCGGTAGGTCGCCGACTGCGTTGTCTCCTCGTGACCTTCCAGATTGAGCAGCAGAATCCGCTCCACAGTTCCGCCTTGCTTCAGGACGTCGAGATCCCGCTCGGTCCTTTCGATGTGGCGATCGATAGTGTGGCGCACGCGCGCCACGTCGGCTTCGCTGGCGGAGGCCATCATTCGGTAGAGGTCTTTATCGATGCCCTGGATGTTGCGCACGATGTCGTCGCCGACGAACAGCCGCGCCCGCTCGTTGTCGCTCTTTTCGCGCAGTTCGTCCTGTAGGTCGTCGAAGAACACTTTCAGGCCCAGAATCGCCAGCAGACAGACGACGGCGATGCCCATCAGCCAGTAGATGGACGAATTGATCAGCGCGGCGGGCTTGCGCCCAGGAGCATTCATGGCGCGAGCGACTACTTGACGACAGCCGCCTTGTTGTCGAGGAAGCCGTGCTTGCGGAAGATGGTCTGGCCTTCGTCGCCGGCGACAAAGGCCATGAAGCGCTTGGCCATGTCGGCATTCCTGGTGCTTTTCAACTGGATCAGCAACAGGGCCTGAGGCTTGGCAATCTTCGCATCGAGATCGATGACGTCGAGCCGGGCGGCGTTGTCGGCGAAGAAGCCGGTGGCGCGCCAGCTCATGGTGATGTCGGCCTCGCCCTTCTTCATGGCGTTCGCCAGACTGCGCGAATCAGGGGCGAGAAAGGCCGCCGCCTTTACCACCTGCGGATACAAGCCCAGGCGGTCTAGAATGGACTTGGCTTCCTGGCCGACGCTGCCGGATTCGGCGTTGCCAAGAATCGCCACCAGATCCTTGCGCAGCATTTCGCGCGGATCGGCCTTCACCTGCTTCGGGTTGCCCTTCTGGACCAGGAGCGCCATCTGGTTGTAACCAACGTTGACGTACTCGCCGAGCAAGCCTTCGCTCTGACGCTTGTCGCGATAACTGGGCTCGCCGGGCAGATACCAGTCGCCGACGCCGCTCTTCTTCGCCGACTGGTACAGATCCTCCGAACCGCCCTGGGCGATGGCGATGCGGACGTTCTCGCGCTTCTCGAAGGTCTGGGCGATTTCGGTCATCGGCCGCACCATGGTGATGCCGCAATAGAGCAGCATTTCAGGCTTGCCCGGCTCCGCGGCCGCGGCCACGGGTGCGAGCGATACAAGAGTGAGCGCCGCAAGAAGGTATAGCAGATTGCGCAGCATGAGGATTCCCTTCCCGGATCGATAGTCCATTCTAATCAATCGCTCGGTTGACCGCCGCAGGCCGTGGTCGCCACGCCGGCCAGGGAGATCCGCAGAAAATAGGCCAGTACGATCATTCCGGCCAGCAGCACACCACCGCTGGCGGCGAGCCAGAAGCCGGCAGCGCCACGCGCCGGCCCAACCAGATCGGTGAGCCCGAGCACGTAGCCGCCGCCCAGACCCATGCCCCACAGGGAGATCGCATAGACCACCATCGGCACGGTGGTCTTCTTGTAGCCGCGCAGAACATTCACGGTCACCGCCTGCAGGGCATCGGCCAAGTGATAGAAGGCAATGATGGCGATCAGGGAAGCCGCCGCCGCCCGCACCTGAACATCGGGCGTATAGGCGGCCGCCAGCCATTCGGCGCCCAGCCAGAGGCACAGGCTGACCATGGCTGAAACCGCCAGACCCAGGCCGAGTCCGACCAAGCCGGTGCGCCGGGCGGTCGCCGGATCGCCCGCCCCCAAGGCCTGGCCGGCCAGGACCAGCGCCGCATGGCCCATCGACAGCGGGATCATGAAAGTGAGTACGGTCAGGTTGGCGGCGATCTGGTGCGCGGCGGACAGGGTCGGCCCGAGCCTGGCGATGAACAGGGCCATGAAGGTGAATGCCGTGACGTCGACCAGCAGGGTGACGCCGATCGGCAGACCCAGGCGCAGTAAGGCCAACATCGCGGCCGGCTTTGGCCGCGTCAGCCGGGCGAAGATACCGAATTCGGCATATTCGGTTTGCCGGGCGCACCACGACCAGGCCAGGATCGCCGTACCCCAGGAGATCGCCGCCGTTGACGCGGCACAGCCGGCCGCCCCCATGTCCAGGTGGAACATGAACAGGGCATTGAGCGGGATTTTCGCCGCCAGGCCCATCAGGTTGAAGGCCATGATCGCGCGCGGCCGGCCGATGCCGGACATGAAGCCGTAGAAGATGCGAAAGGCCATGGCCGGCGCCATGCCCCAGGAAACGGCATCGAGATAGGCGCGCACCTTGGTTTCCACCGCCGGCGTGAGCTTTGCCAGCGCCAGAAACGGCTCTGGATGGCGCAGCAGGACCATGCCAAGCAGCGAGAGCAGCAGCGCCAGCCAGGCCGACTGCCGGACATCCTCGCCGATCTCGGCCCGGCGGCCGGCGCCGGAATGCTGCGCCACGGTCGCGGTCAGGGCCAGCAGCACGCCCATGCAGGTCATGAACACGGTGATGTAGATGGCGGTGCCGATACCGACCGCCGCCAGGTCGAGCGCCGACAGCCGCCCGGCCATCACCGTGTCGATGACGCCGTTGGCCACCACGGCGACCTGGGCCACCAGCACGGGCCAGGCGAGATGGACCAGGCGACGGAGGATGGATCGGCTCATGGTCAGCATGGTTTTTGCAGTGCAACGAATGGCCTAGAATACCAACCTTTGCCCCGCCGCCCAGCCGCATGCCCGCTCGCCTGCGGGAAATTCCCTACAACTACACGTCGTTCTCCGACCGCGAGATCGTCATCCGCCTGCTCGGCGACGATGCCTGGCGGGTGCTGGACGAGTTGCGCAGCCAGCGGGTCACCGGCCGCTCGGCGCGCATGCTCTACGAGGTGCTGGGCGACATCTGGGTGGTACGGCGCAACCCCTATCTGGAAGACGACCTGCTCGCCAATCCGCAACGGCGCGAGGCGCTGATCGGCGCCTTGCGGCACCGGCTGGCGGAGATCGAGAAGCGCCGCGCCGGCAACCAGCCGGTTGCCCGTCTGCTCGAAGCGGCCGGTGAGGCCGTCCATGCCTTCGAAGGCTGGTTCGGCGCAACCGAGGCCCTGCGCCGGGAGGTGAAGAAGCGCCTGAGTCGGCATACCCGCGGCGACAACATCGCCTTCGACGGTCTGGCGCGCGTTGCGCACGTCACCGATGCCACCGACTGGCGCGTGGAATATCCGTTCTGTGTCCTCACCCCCGATAGCGAAGATGAGGTCGCGCCGCTGGTGCGCGGCTGCATCGAACTCGGCCTGACCATCATCCCGCGCGGCGGTGGCACCGGCTATACCGGTGGCGCCGTGCCGCTGACCCCCAAGTCGGTGGTCATCAATACCGAAAAGCTGCTCGACATGGGGCCGGCCGAGGAACGGATCCTGCCCGGCGTCGACCGCGCCTACGCCACCATCCGCACCGGCGCCGGCGTCGTCACCCGCCGGGTGATGGACCGCGCCGACGAGGCCGGCCTGGTCTTCGCCTGCGACCCGACCTCGGCCGACGCCTCCTGCATCGGCGGCAACATCGCCATGAACGCCGGCGGCAAGAAGGCGGTGCTGTGGGGCACGGCGCTGGACAATCTCGCCTCCTGGAAAATGGTCACCCCCGACGGCCACTGGCTGGAAGTGGAACGCATCGGCCACAACCTGGGCAAGATCCACGATCAGGAAACCGCCACTTTCCGCCTCAAGCGCTCCGATGACGGCGGCCGGATGCTCGGCGAGGAGTTCCTGAGCATTCCCGGCCAGACCTTCCGCAAGACCGGCCTGGGCAAGGACGTCACCGACAAGTTCCTCGCCGGCCTGCCCGGCGTGCAGAAGGAAGGCTGCGACGGCATCATCACCTCGGCGGTGTGGATCCTGCACAAGATGCCGCCGGTGACGCGCACCGTCTGCCTGGAATTCTTCGGCCAGGTGCGCGACGCGGTGCCCTCCATCGTCGAGATCACCGACTACTTCAAGCCGGGCCGGGGCGGCGCTCGGTTGGGTGTATTGCTGGCCGGCCTGGAGCACCTCGACGAGCGCTACGTCAAGGCCGTTGGCTACGCGACCAAGGCGAAGCGGCACGGCCGGCCGAAGATGGTGCTGATCGGCGACATCGTCGGCGACAACGAAACGGCCGTGATGCGCGCCGCCTCGGAAGTGGTGCGCATCGCCAACTCGCGCGCCGGCGAAGGCTTCATCGCCGTCTCCGCCGAGGCGCGCAAGAAGTTCTGGCTCGACCGCGCGCGCACCGCCGCCATCTCGAAGCACACCAACGCCTTCAAGGTGAACGAGGACGTGGTGATTCCGCTGCCGCGCATGGGCGACTACTGCGACGGCATCGAGCGCATCAACATCGAACTGTCGATCGCCAACAAGCTGGCGCTGTGCGATGCGCTGAGCGAATTTCTCTCCGGCCCCATCAACGGTTGGCCGCTGCATCTGGGCGACGCCTCGCTCGACAAGGAAGAGCTGATCGGCGACCGGCGCGAACAGGCGCTGGCCGCCGTCGCCGAATGCCGCGCCCGCTGGCAGACGCTGCTCGATTATCTCGATGCGCCGTGGCCGCCGCCCGAGCCGGCGCCGCTGTCACGCCACTGGCACCCGCTGCCGGTGCCGGCCAGGAAGGTGCCCCTGAAGGCGTGGCATCCGGTCGCGGCCAGCGTCTTCCACAAGCTGCAGGACCACTCGGTGCGCGTGTCCTGGAAGCAGGAACTGAAGCCGCAGTTGGCGACCATCTTCGACGGCAACGTCTATCGGCCGGTGCTGGAAAAGATCGACGCCATCCACCAGGAGGTGCTGCGCGGCCGCGTCTTCGTCGCCCTGCACATGCACGCCGGCGACGGCAACGTGCATACCAACATCCCGGTGAACTCCGATCACTACGAGATGCTGCAGACGGCCTACCGGGCGGTGGAGCGCATCATGCGTCTGGCGCGGTCGCTCGACGGCGTGATCTCGGGCGAGCACGGCATCGGCATCACCAAGCTGGAATTCCTGCACGACGAGGAGATCCGCCCGTTCCGCGACTACAAGCGGCGGATCGACCCGGAGGGCCGCTTCAACAAGGGCAAGCTGATGGCCGAGCGCGACCTGCGCAACGCCTACACGCCCTCCTTCGCGCTTGCTCGGCGTCGAGTCGCTGATCATGGAGCAGTCGGAGATCGGCGCGATTTCGAACATGATCAAGGACTGCCTGCGCTGCGGCAAGTGCAAGCCGGTCTGCTCGACCCACGTGCCGCGCGCCAACCTGCTCTACTCGCCGCGCAACAAGATCCTCGGCGTCTCCCTGCTGGTCGAGGCCTTCCTCTACGAAGAGCAGACGCGGCGCGGCGTCAGCCTCCAGCATTTCGACGAGTTCTCCGACGTCGGCGACCACTGCACGGTCTGCCACAAGTGCGTGAAGCCCTGCCCGGTCGATATCGACTTCGGCGATGTCTCGATCGCCATGCGCAACTTCCTGCGCAGCCAGGGCAAGAAGAAATGGAACCCCGGCACCGCCGCCGCGATGGCCTTCCTCAACGCCACGGATCCGGCCACCATCAAGCTGATGCGCGCCGGCATGATCCGTCTCGGCTACAAGGCGCAGCGGCTCGGCCACCGGCTGGCCAAGTCCTTCGGCCTGATCCAGGACACGGTCCGGCATCCGCCGGCGACGCTGGGCCGGCCGGCGCTCGAAGGCGCAGGTCATCCACTTCCTCAACAAGCCGATGCCGGCCAACGTGCCGGCGCGCACGTCGCGCGCGCTGCTGGACATCGAGAGCGACACCCTGATCCCGGTGATCCGCAATCCGAAGAAGATGGCCGGGCTGGCGACGACGATCGGGATGCCGTGTTCTACTTCCCCGGCTGCGGCTCGGAACGCCTGTTCTCGCAGGTCGGCCTGGCGACGCAGGCCATGCTCTTCGATCTCGGCACGGTCACCGTGCTGCCGCCCGGCTACCTGTGCTGCGGCTATCCGCAGACCTCGAGCGGCAACGAGAACCTCGGCCAGGCGATCACCACGCAGAACCGCGTGCTGTTCCACCGCGTCGCCAACACGCTCAACTACCTCGACATCAAGACCGTGCTGGTCTCCTGCGGCACCTGTCTCGACCAGTTGGAGAAGTACCAGTTCGACAAGATCTTCCCCGGCTGCCGGCTGCTCGACATCCATGAGTACCTGCTGGAAAAGGGTGTCAAGCTGGAAGGCATCGAGGGCACGCGCTACATGTACCACGACCCCTGCCACACGCCGATGAAGACCGCCAGTCCGATCAAGGTGGCCAACAGCCTGATGGGCCAGCGGGTCGACCTTGCCGACCGCTGCTGCGGCGAATCCGGCACCCTGGCCGTGACCCGGCCGGACATCTCCACCCAGGTGCGCTTCCGGAAGCAGGAGGAGATCGAGGAGGGTGCCGCGAAGCTGCGCGGCGATGGCTTCGGCGGCGAGGTCAAGATGCTCACCACCTGCCCGTCCTGCCTGCAAGGCCTGTCGCGCTACCGCGACGACGCCCATATCTCAGCCGACTACATCGTCGTGGAAATGGCCAAGCGGCGGCTGGGCCAGGACTGGCTGGAAAAGTACGTCGCCGCCGCGAATGCCGGCGGCATCGAACGGGTGCTCCTATAGGGTCGGCTGGTCCGGTCAGTCGCCAGACCGGACTATGAGCACCGCGCGGAAGTCGTTCACATTGGTGAGGGTCGGCCCGGTGACCACCGAGTCGCCCAGCGCGGCAAAGAAGCCGTGGCCATCGTTGTCGGCCAGGCTGTCGCCGGCCTTGATGCCCTGAGCCGAAGCGCGCGCCAGGCTGTCGGGACCCACCCAGGCGCCGGCGATTTCCTCCAATCCGTCGACGCCGTCGGTATCGCCGGCAAGCGCGTAGACGCCGGGCTCGCGGTCCAGGGCAATCGACAGCGCGAGCAGGAACTCGACGTTGCGGCCGCCGCGGCCCCGGCCGCGCACCGTGACCGTGGTCTCGCCCCCGGAAAGCAGCACGCAGGGCGCGGTGAACGGCTGACCGCGCCGGGCCACCTGTTGCGCAATGCCGGCCATGACCTTGCCGACATCGCGCGCCTCGCCTTCGATGCTGTCACCGAGGATGTGCGCGGCGATGCCGGCCCGGCGGGCACGGTCGGCGGCAAACGCCAGCGCCATCTGGGGCGTTGCGATGATCCGTGCCTCGGCGCGGGCCAGGCGCGCATCGCCCGGCTTGATGCTCTCGCCCGCGCCACTTTCGAGCAGAGTGCGCACGCCCGGCGGCACGTCGATGCCATGGCGGCCGATGATGGCCAGCGCGTCGGCGCAGGTGGTGGGGTCGGCGACGGTCGGGCCGGAGGCGATGTTGACCAGCTTGTCGCCGGGCACGTCCGAGATCAGCAGTGTCACGACCCGGGCCGGGTAACAGGCGGCGGCCAGTCGCCCGCCCTTAAGCGCCGACAGGTGCCGGCGCACGCAGTTGATTTCGCCGATGGTGGCGCCGCTTTTGAGCAAGGCCCGGTTCACCGCCTGCTTGTCCTCGAGGGTCAGCCCGGCGGCCGGCGCCGCCAGCAGCGCCGAGCCGCCGCCGGAGATCAGGCAGAGGACCATATCTTCCGACGTCAGGCCGGACACCAGGGCCTGGATGCGCCGCGCCGCTTCAGCGCCGGCGGCGTCGGGAACCGGGTGTGCGGCTTCGACAATCTCGATGCGATGACAGGGAACGCCACAGCCGTGGCGGGTCACGACCAGGCCTTCGAGCGGACCCGGCCAGTGGTCCTCGACGGCGCGCGCCATCGCCGCCGAAGCCTTGCCGGCGCCCACCACGATCAAGCGACCCTTGGGCGGCTGGGGCAGATGCGGCGGGACGCAAAGCGCCGGCTGGGCCGAGGCGATGGCCGCCGCGAACAGGTCGCGCAGGAAGGCGACGATGTCCTGGGGACGCGTCAGGTCGAGCGGCACGGCCGGCTCGGGAGCCATCGGCGGACACGGATGCGCGAAACCGTTCATGCGACGGAATGTTACAGCGCCTGCGCGGCGATTGATCTAGGCCAAGGCCAAGTTCCCGACCGCCGCGAACAATGCGACCATGAGACCGCTTTGCCTCATGGTTTTCTTCGCCTTGCCGGCCTGGGCCGGTGCGCCGTCGTTACAACCTCTGATCGATGCGACACCCACCGGCGGCACCTTGCGGCCAATCGCCGGAACCTACGCGGGACCAGCGGTGATCGATCGGCCGATGACGATCGAAGGTGGCGATCGGGTCACTGTGGATGGTGGCAACCACGGCACGGCGGTGACTGTGCGCACTCATGGCGCCACCGTGCGCGGCCTGCGCCTTGCCCACAGTGGAGAAACCCACGATGGCATCGACGCCGGCCTGACCGTCGAAGGCGACGACAACCTGATCGAGGGTAACACGCTGGACGAGGTGCTCTTCGGCATCCACATCAAAGGTGGCAATCGCAACCGGATCAAAAACAATCGCATCACCGGCAAGGACTTGCCGCTCGGCGAACGAGGTGACGGTCTGCGGCTCTGGAACAGCCTGCACAACGTCATCGAAGGTAACCGCTTCCGGCGCATCCGCGACCTGACGTTCGCCAATTCGCCGGAAAACACCATCGCCGGCAATGAGCTCGAGGACGGCCGCTATGGCATGCAGTTCGTCTTTTCGCCACGCTCGTCGGTGCTTGGCAATCGCCTCAGTCACACCGGCACCGGTATCGTCGTGCTCTATTCCCCCGGCTTGACCCTGCGCGGCAACCATGTAACGCATGCCATCTCGGGCGGGGGGGCGGGCATCGTCTTCAAGGAGAGCGACGAGGCGCTGGTGGAAGGCAACGAGATCGTCCACTGCGCGGTGGGCCTCAAGGTCGATGCACCGCCGCAGCCCGTCGGGGTCCTCACCGTCAAGGACAACCGCTTCGCTCACAACATCGTCGGCATGTACTTCTACGGCGAGCAAGGCGGCCACCGGATCGAGAACAATCGCATCGAGCACAACCTGACCCAGGTGGGCATCAGCGCTCCGGGCGTGGGCGGCGCCAATGTCTGGCGCGGCAACTCCTGGAGCGACTATGAAGGTTTCGACCGCGATGGCGACGGCACCGGCGACACCCCCCACGAACTCTGGCTCTATGCCGACCGCATCTGGATGGAAACGCCCAAGGCAAAATTCTTCGCCAATTCGCCCGTGCTCGAATTGCTCGACTTTCTCGAGCGACTGGCCCCGTTTTCTTCGCCTTCGCTGATTCTCCGTGATAACCTGCCACGCGTTCGCCGATAGAGATACCCTTGGAGCATGCCGGATTGTCCACTCTGCCAGCCAATTGGCGGTGAAATCGTGTGGGAAGACCACCTCTGCCGCGTCGTGCGTGTCGACGGAGCGGAGGGCAGAGCTTTTTCCGGCTATTGCCGGGTTGTCTGGCACGCCCACGTGGCTGAAATGACCGACCTTGACCCCGGCAATCGCCGTCACCTGATGAATGTCGTGTTTGCCGTCGAAATGGCGCTGCGCCGACTGCTGGTACCGGACAAGATCAATCTCGCCACGCTCGGCAACATGGTTCCGCACCTCCATTGGCACGTGATTCCCCGCTGGCGCGACGACAGCCACTTTCCAGCGGCGATCTGGGCGGCGCCCGCCGAATCGGCACCGGCAGCCGCAGCCGGCGCGTCCCGGCCTGGTCCAGACAACGTTGCCTTGCGCGTGGCGATCGTCGCCGCCATGGCCGAGGAAGTGGGCGGCGCATGAGTTCGGGCGCAGCCGGAGCCGATCAGCGGCTGGCGTTTGGCAATGCCGATGAATGCCGCGCCTGGATTGAAACCATCCCCCTCGGCAGTCCGGTTCAGGCCCAAGCACAGTTACTGCGGCAGTTAAACCTGCTCAACCGCCAGTCGATGGCCGAAAACGAGCGCCTGGTCCTGCTGGAACTGTTGCGCCGGCCCGTGCTGCTGGTCCAGGAGGAAGGCGCGCGCCGCTTTGTCGCCAAGCCTCTGCCGCTGGTGCCCCCCGAACAGGCGGCCTTCGACGCCACCCAAGCCGTTTGGCGAGGCCAACTGGCCGGCTACTTGCGTTGCATCGAGGCCACAGTCGCCGGTGACACCGCCCTGAAGCCCTATCTCGCCCTTCTGATACAGCGAGCCCTCGATACCCTGGCCGCCGCCCAGTTCGATTTCTGCCGGGCCGGCTACCAGCCAACCCCCGAGAACTGGCGAGCGCTGCACGAGCTTTTCCATGTCGCCGAAGAGGCGGGTGTCGCCGAGCGCGAGATCGACGACAAGGCACGTCTGGGCAAGCGTGTGACAACGCCCCGGGCCCTCTATGTGGAGGTCTTGTTGCTCCACGCCGCGAGTCCGCATGAGTTGCCGATGCGTCATTTGCTCTGGATCGCCCGCTGGGCGCGACGCTGGGCGGGCAAGGTAAGCGTCCTTGCCACCGCCCCGGCCGAGAGTTCGACCACACCCATGTGGGTGGATCTGGCTTCGTCCGAGCCGGCCAACGTCGGCGGCGCGCCACCGGAAGCGGCGACGGTGCGCTGGCTGGATACCGCCGGCTTGCGGCAAAGTCTGAAACAGCGCCTGTCGCTGCTCGACAAGGGCGCGTCGCCGTCGGAGCTGCAACTGGGCGAGGACTGTACCCAGCCCGCTTGCGGGCAGTTGTTGAAGAAGGTCTATCGGCGCTGGTGCAAGGGTGCCCGCTCGCTCGGCAAGGAAAGACAGGCGGTTTCTGGAACCTGCGAACTCATCGCTGGAGTCGAGGCGATTCATTACCACCTGTCAGGGCGGACGCCTTTCCGGCAACCGGGTTTTGCCGACGATGAGGCCTTGCGGCGCGACCGCGAGGAGATCGCCACCTTTGGCCGTGTCGCTACCCGTCATCTGGACGGTTTCACCGAACAGCAAGGTTTCCGTGTCGAAGAGTGGCAGATCGTCGAAGAATGGCAGATGACGGACGAGTCGGCGACCGGCATTCACCTTACGCGCGCCGTGACGTCGAGCGGTATTCGCATTGGCCAGGGCCAACTCCTGGCATTGCGGTCGGCCGAAGCGCAGAACCTGCTGCTAGGTTGTCTGCGCTGGGCCACGGTGACGGTGGATTCGCGTCTGCATGCGGGAATTCTCGTCATCCCCGGCCAGCCCGAGCCTGTGGCGGTTCGCATCGCCGATCCTGGTGGTGCCAAGGAGTCCTATCGGCCAGGCTTCCTCCTGCCGGGGGTTGTCCCGCTCCGCTCCGCAACCACGATCGTTCTCCCACCCGGCTACTTCAGGAGCGGGCGCATTGTCGAAGTCATAACCGCCACACGGCAACAGCGGCTTCGGCTGCTGCACCAGGTGGACCGGGGCGTCGATTTCGACCGGGCCGGCTATGAAGTGATGCCCTGACGCTCGCCCCGGGTGTCACGCCGACTCGATCCTATGGACAGCAATCTCTACACACCGACTCAAATGCCGACCCTGACGGTCGACACGCGCGACGCCGCACGCTGTCGCCAGATCATCGGCACCTTGCCGATCACCAACGTATCGGCGTCACACGGCACGCTCCATGCGCTGCTCAAAGGCATGCGTCGGGTACCCCCATCGGCGGTCGAATACCTGGCATTACTGGAAATGGCGCGCGAGCCGCTCGCTTTCCTGCAGGATTCGCTGGCTGCCCGCTATGCGGCCAAGCCGCTGCCGGCCACCCTGGAAGAAGCTTCTGTCTTCGACCGTACCGTCGCGGTCTGGCGGTTGGTGGCGGACAGCTATGCCCAGGTTGCGCAGCTCGGTGGCGGCGATCCGGCCATCCAGAAGCAACTGGCGCTGATCTGCCAGCGCTGTGTCCACTACGCCGGCCGTGCGGTTATCGAGTACTACCGCGCTCACCGCGCCCTGGCCAAAGGCGTCTGGTTCGAGCTGCATGGTTTCTTCGACACCGCGGAGGATTGGGGATTCGCCGATCAACCGGTCGACGACTCGGTGGGTGCCGACGGCGCCACGACCACCAGCGCGGCGACCTATGCCGCGGTATTGCTGGTCGACCTGGCCAACCCTTACAGCCGAACGCCCAGGGAGCTCTCCTGGATCATCCGCTGGGCACACCTGGTGGCGACGGAAACCGTGGTCACGCGCCCCGACGAGGAGGCTGGCGGCCGCGGATACGGCATCGACCTGATGCAGGACAAGGGCTTGCTGCCGGTCGACCACCTGACCGCCACGCCCTCGGCGCGCCTGTTCGACACGTCCCGACTGGGCGAGCGGGTCCAGAAGCTGATTGCCCAACTGAAGAACGGCGACAACCCGGCCAGTCTCGGCCTGGGTGACGACTGCCCCGTGGCACAAGTGTCGCGTCTGTTGATCCAGCTGTACCGCCCATGGTGCCTGGCGGCCATGCCGCGCCGTTTCCAGCGCAACCGGGCCAGCGGCATTCTGCCGGTCGCCTATGGTCTGGAATCCATCTATTTCCAGATCACCGGCGGCGACTTCGTTCAGCCGCAGCATGTGCGGACCTATTCGCGGGCTGAAGTTGAAAGGCTCTGGACATTCCGCAATCAGATCGACCCGACCCAGCCGCTCAACATGCATGCGTCGCAATTGAGCTCTGCCCTCGATACCTGGGATATCGCCGATCAATCGCTGAACGGTTTCCGCGTCTTTCGCAATGCGGCCGGCGCGCGTGTCGAACATGGCCAGTTGCTGGCGATCAAATCTCCGGGTACGGATGAGTTCCTGCTCGCCCTGATCAGTTGGCTGGTGATGGAAAACGATGGTCGGCTACAGGCCGGCATTCAGATACTGCCCGGCCCCGTCACCGGGGTTGCGGTTCGGCCAACCGGCGTCGGTGTGTCGGTCTCCGAACAATATACGCGGGGATTCTTCCTCCCGGCCGTGCCGACGCTCAAGGAACCGGTGTCGGTGATTGTGCCGGCGGGTTGGTACAGCCCCGGCCGCGTCATCGAGATCTACACCGACCGCTCGGTGTCCGTTCGTCTGGGCGAATTGCTGGCCCGGGGCGCCGGCTTCGAGCGCTGCTCCTTCAGTCTGCTGACCTAGGCGTCGCGCAAGTCCCCGGGGTCTCCCTCGGCTACGCCACCCGTCGCTCGGGCAGCCAGGCGGCAAACCGACTACCCTGGCCAGGCGTGCTTCGAATATCGAGGCGACCGCCATGCCGCTCGAGTACGTGCTTGACGATGGCCAGCCCCAGACCGGTGCCGCCGGTCTCGCGCGAGCGGCCGCGATCGACCCGGTAGAAGCGCTCGGTCAGTCGCGAAATATGCTGTGGCTCGATGCCGATGCCGTTGTCCACGACCGCGAACGTCGCACCGCCATCGCTTTGCCCCGCCAACCGTTCCCAGCGCAGTTCGATGCGCCCGCCAGGCGGCGTGTAGCGGACGGCATTGGAGGCAAGGTTGCCAAAGGCGCTGCGGAGCTGGCGCGGGTTGCCAAGCAGGGCCCGCGGCCCCTGGTCGACCAGGGTAATGTCGTGACGACCGGCCGACAGGACGACGGCCTCCTCACGCACCTCGGCGAGCAGAGCGGCCATGTCCACCCGTTCCTCCTGCGGCGGCGCGTCGGTTTCCAGCGCCGAGAGCGTCAGTAAGTCTTCGATCAGCCGTTGCATGCGCGCAGCCTGTTCACCGGCCAGGCTCAACAGGTGTTGCGCCTCGGCCACGGACAGATCCTGCCAGCCATCGGCCAGAGTTTCGACGAAGCCGGAGACGACGGTCAGGGGGGTTTTCAATTCGTGCGAGACGTTGGCAACGAAGTCGCGGCGCATGGTCTCCAGCCGTTCGATCTGGGTGATGTCGCGCACCAGCAGCATGACACGCCCCTGACCGAAGGGAATGGCGCGGATCATCAGGCTCAGGCCCGGCGTGCGCAAGGATCTGAGCAGGGTCGGCTCACCATCGTGCCGTCCCTGCAAGGCGGCGACAAATTCGGGCTCGCGCACCAGGTTGACGATGGGCGCGCCGATGTCGCGACGGTTGTCGACACCCAGCAACTGCTCCGCCTTGCCGTTCAGCCATTCAATGGCCAGCTTGTCGTTCAGGATGGCGACGCCGTCGGGCATGGCCTGGGCGGCCTGACGGAAGCGCTCGAGGGCCTCATGCAGTTGCTCTCGCTGTTCGGCGGCCAGCCTGGCCCGCTTGTGGAGCGCGGCGAACGCGTCACCCCACTTGCCGCTGGCATCCGGCACCGGCGTGCCAATTGGCTGCGCCGCCCAACGAACCAAGCGCCGCAACTGGATGCCGTCGCGCACCGTGACCACCACCAACACAGCAAGGAAGGCGCCCAGGACAATCCAGGGCCAGTTGGCGATCAGACGGCCTCCGTCGAGAAGCGATAGCCACTGCCGCGCACGGTCTGTATCAGACTATCCAGTCCGGTCGGTTCCAGGGCGCCGCGCAGGCGGCGGATATGCACATCCACCGTCCGCTCCTCGACAAACACGTGGTCGCCCCACACCTGGTCGAGCAACTGGCTACGCGCATGGACCCGCTCCGGGTGGGTGATCAGAAAGTGGAGCAGGCGGAACTCGGTCGGGCCCAGGCTCACCGGCCGGCCGGCGGCCGACACGCGGTGGCTGGTGGGATCGACCCGCAAGCCGCCCAGTTCGACGGCATCCTCGCTCGCCTCGGGGGCTCGGCGCCGCAGCACGGCCTGGATGCGCGCCAGCAGTTCGCGCGGACTGAAAGGTTTGGTGACGTAATCGTCGGCGCCGGTTTCCAGACCCTGCACCTTGTCGCGTTCGTCGCCGCGCGCCGTCAGCATGATGATCGGCACCGGCCGGCTGCGCGGGTCCGCGCGCAGCCGGCGCGCCAGTTCGAGCCCGCTCATGCCGGGCAACATCCAGTCGAGCAGGATCAGGTCGGGCAGCGCCTCGTTGACCTGACGCTGCGCCGTTTCGGCGTCGAGGGCCGTGACCACCTCGTGGCCGGCGCGCCTGAGATTGATCGCGATCAGCGTCTGGATCGCGGGTTCGTCTTCAACAACAAGTATCGTGGCAGCCATGGGATATCGAAACGCAAGATTGAAATCGAGGGAATCGCCCGCAACTTTATTGCCGCCGCATGACGGCATTGTGACAGCCGCCCCACCGACGACGGATCGGCTGCCGGCCACTGCGCTATGATAGGCGTCCCCAGCGTCTTGCGAGTGCATAACCCTCTATAACTTCAGGCAAATTATGGCCGGTCTAGACAAACACACCCCGATTCCGACGGAAATAAAACTGCACCAGCAATCGAAGCTGATGGAGATCAGTTTCAGCGATGGCGCCAACTTCAAGTTGCCCTACGAATATCTGCGTGTCTATTCGCCCTCCGCCGAAGTGCGCGGTCATGGCCCCGGTCAGGAGACCCTGCAAACGGGCAAGCGCAATGTCGACATCACCAACCTCGCCGCTGTCGGCAACTATGCCGTGCAGCCATTCTTCTCGGACGGCCACGATACCGGTATCTATTCCTGGGATCTGCTTTACGATCTGGGAATCAATCACGAATCGTACTGGCAGGCTTACCTCGCCCGACTGGCGGGTGCCGATGGCAGCCGCGACATCGATTCATCGACCCGCCCCCCCAAAGCCGCCGGCGGTTGCGGCAGTGGCGGCGGAGGTAGTTGCGGACACTGAGGCCAGCGGCCGGAAGATCCTATGAGCGAGACCCATTTCGGCTTTGAAACGGTCAAGGAGACCGAGAAGGCCAAGCGCGTCGAGGGCGTGTTTTCCTCGGTCGCCCAGAAGTACGACGTCATGAACGACCTCATGTCGATGGGCCTGCACCGGCTATGGAAAGCGTTCACCCTCCAGGTTTCCGGCGTGCGCGCCGGCGACCGCGTACTGGATGTCGCTGGCGGTACCGCCGACCTGTCCTCGGCTTTCGCCAAACGCGTCGGGCCGAGCGGAGAGGTGTGGCTCACCGACATCAACAACGCCATGCTGGGTCGCGGCCGGGACCGCCTGCTCGATGAAGGGGTACTCGGCCCCGTCGCCCAATGCGACGCCGAGAAGTTGCCCTTCCCGGACAATTACTTCGATGTCGTCGCCGTCGCTTTCGGCCTGCGCAACATGACTCACAAGGACATCGCCCTGGCGGAAATGCGCCGGGTGCTGCGCTCTGGCGGCCGCGTGCTGGTTCTCGAGTTCTCCAAAATTTGGGAACCACTGGCACCCATTTACGACCTCTATTCATTCAAGGTGCTGCCCTGGCTGGGCGGCAAGATCGCCAACGACCCGGATAGCTACCGTTATCTCGCCGAGTCGATCCGTATGCACCCCGACCAACAAACGCTCAAGGCCATAATGGAACAAGCAGGACTGGAAAAGGTCGACTACTTCAACCTGACCGGCGGTGTCGTCGCCCTGCACCGCGGCTACAAGTTGTAAGCTGTCGTTTGCATTACCCACGGAGGAAGCCCATGAAAAAATTCGTCATCGCCCTGTTTGCCGCGTTCGTCGGCATCGGCATGTTCGTTCAGGAAGTCGAAGCCAAGCGTCTTGGTGGCGGCAGCTCATTCGGCATGAACCGCAATAGCACCCCCATGAAGCAGGCCGCCCCCGCGCCCAGCCCAAGCACCACTCCCGGCGTACCGGCCAAGCCGGCGGCCACACCCGCCGCGGCCACCCCGCAGCCTTCCGGGATGAGCCGCTGGCTCGGACCCATCGCCGGGCTGGCCGCCGGCCTCGGCATCGCCGCCCTGCTCTCCCATTTCGGCTTGGGCGAAGGCATGGCCAACATGCTGATGATCCTGTTGTTGGTCATGGTGGCGGTGTTCATCTTCCGCAAGCTGTTTGCCAAGAGCCAACCGCAACAACCCGCCTATGCCAGCGGTGCGGCTGGCGGGCCGGCGCCCATGCGCTTCGAGCCCCTTGCGCCCGCCACGGGCGGCGGTGCCGCCACCAGTACCGCCTCGGTTCCCGCCGGGTTCGACACCGACGGCTTCCTGCGCCAGGCCAAGCTGAACTTCATCCGCCTGCAGGCGGCCAATGATTCCGGCAATCTGGACGACCTGAAGCTATTCACCGCTCCGGAGGTATTTGCCGAAATTCAGATGCAGTACGAAGAACGCGGCCACGCCAAACAGGAAACCGATGTCCAGCATCTCGATGCCGAATTGCTGGAGTTGGTCACCGAAGGGGAACGCCACATCGCCAGCGTTCGCTTCGCCGGTCAGATCCGCGAAGACGCCGCGGCGGCACAGCCCTTCGCCGAAATCTGGCACCTGACCAAACCGGTGACCGGCAACGGTGGCTGGCTGGTGGCCGGTATCCAGCAGATCCAGTGATTCAGACCGTCGTCCTGGGCACGCTCAACCACCTGCTCGCGCAGGCGAATTGGGCGCGCCGCCAATTGCTGCCCTTTGCCGGCCGCCGGGCGCGCTTCGAGATGCCGCCCTGGCAATTGGCTTTCAGTGTCGATGCCGAGGGCCGGTTCGAAGCCATTGCCGAACCGGAGGTGGATGTCACGGTGTCATTGCCGGCCGACGGCCCGCTCCTGGCGCTACAGGGCATTGACCGCCTGATGGCGACCGCCCATGTCACCGGTAACGCCGAGTTCGCCACCACACTATCCTTCGTTCTGAAGAATCTGCGCTGGGATGCCGAGGAAGATCTCTCCCGTCTGGTAGGTGACATCGCCGCCCATCGTCTGGTCGGCGGTGTGTCGACGCTGGCCGGCTGGCAAAGGCAGGCTTCGCGCAATCTGGCCGAGAACCTCGCCGAGTATCTCGGCGAGGAGGCCGGTTTGCTGACGCCGGCCGGTGAGCTGGACGGACTTCGCACAGACCTGGCCGATTTCAGCCATCAGCTGGCCCGCCTCCAAACCCGCGTCGAGGCCCTGGCCAAGACATCTCTGAACAACTCTCTCTAGGAGCAAGCCATGCTGCGCAAGACAGTACTCACTCTCGCCCTCGTTGCCACGCTGCCTGCCTTCGCCGACGAAGCGCAACTAATGGATGAAGCCCGAAAAGTGGCCATATCGATTCCGCCGAAACTTCTCGAAGTGCTCGATGAAGAAATCCGCAAGGGTGGTCCGGAAAACGCCATTGCGGTCTGCCGCGAGAAGGCGCCGGCCATGGCCAAGGCCGCTTCCGAGAAGACCGGCTGGGCAATTCGCCGTGTCAGCCTAAAGAACCGCAACCCGAAGGCGGTCCCCGATGCCTGGGAAAGGGCCGTGCTGGAAGACTTCGACCGCCGCGCCAATGCCGGCGAAAAACCCACCGGCCTGGAGAAGGGCGAACTGGTCGCCGAAGGCGACCGTCAGGTCTATCGCTACATGAAGGCGCTGCCGACCCAGGATCTGTGCCTGCAATGCCACGGCACCACCGACCGGGTCTCCCCAGCCACCCAGGCCAAGCTGAAGGAGCTCTACCCCGACGACAAGGCGACCGGCTATCAGGCCGCCGAGATACGCGGCGCTATTACCATCAAGAAGCCTCTCTAGGCCTCCGGAGGTCAACCCGGGTCGAGGCGGGCAAGGACACTATGCCGATATTGGTTGCCCTGCTCGACATCCAGATGCTTTGAGAGGACCAACAAGGCATCCTCGATCGACCTGGCCGCAGGTAGCGCCTCTTCACAAAGCAGGGCCGCGATCGGCCCGAGCAATTCCACCAACTCCTGCTCGATAACGATTCTCGCATCCTTGGAGAGGACACTTCCAGCCGGGGATCCGCCAACCGATCGGCCACCCAGGACGTCGGGATCGGCACCGTCGGCACGCGCCACATAGCCAGACCGATATAGGCTTTCGATTGTCGCTTCGACATCGCGAAATACCGTGGTGCCTGCAAGCAGCTCACCGACCGAACGTCTTCCGTCAATCATGATGAGGATGCGTCGCTCGTTCAGCGAGATCTCGCGCGAATTCGTCTTGATCGCGTCGCGGCCCTTGACGGTCTTGATCAAGACAATATTGCGATCCATCAGGATTGGCCCGGAAGATTGGCGACCGCCGCGAACATGCCTACGACGAAGCCTTCTTGATTCGCTCCATTGCAATCTTGGTGCTGGCGGACATGCGGCCAATGGCGCGCGCCAGATCGCCGATTTCGTCTCTTCGTTGAGCGCCAAAGATCTTCTCTTCGAACTTGCCCCGGCTGATGTCACCGGCGGCTTGGGTCAGTTGCTCAATCGGTTTCGTTATGCTTCTGCTCAGCAGCCAGGCCAATAGCAATCCAACGATCAACGCGAAGAAGCCAATGAGCAGGATGCGCCCAAGCGTCCGGTCTCGGCTCGCCACATAGTCGGTACGGTCAATCAGTATTTCCGCAACGGCGACAGGCTGCCCGGAATAATCCGGCACAGCTTTAGCCATCACTGCCCAGTCCCGCCCATCGATTGTTACCTGTGACGTGATGGTTTGTCCTTTCATGACCTCGGCTACCTGCGCCGGCTTGAGCGTGGTCTTGCCGGCAATGGTGGTGGCGAAGATTCTGTACTCGGAATTGGCGCGAACATGCAATGCCGTCGGCGCGTTGTATTGCGCCTTGAATGTATCGAAAAAGTCCTGATCAAAGGAAATGCCTATTTCGGCCGATCCAACATGGGCGCCATCGAGCAATACCGGTACGACGCCACGCAAGCCCAAGCCGGCCACCCCACTTTCCAGACCGATTTGAGGTTGCAGTGTTTCGTTCGCTTTGACGACGGTCGCTCGAAACGTTTGCAGGTCATCACCGTACTTCTCCAACTGGTGCAGACGCAGGAATGAGGTGGCGGGAGGCAGATGAAACTGAAACTGACTGATGTTGTGGTTTCTCTTCAATGCCTCAAATATGGGCAGGGTCAGTGCCTGAAGCCTGGCACGGTCATGGACAGCAAAAGCTTCCGTGACGCCTGTGGCGTTCACGATGGACGTTATGGTCAGCAGCGCATGCGCCGACGCGTCTCTGACGCTTGCCTGAAGCGTGCGATGCAGGTCTTCAAGCTGACGCGTTTCAGCTCGTTCGGTGACGACAGCCAATTGTCCGAGGACGGCCGGAAGCATGAGCACGATGACGACCAGCAACGTCAGCGCTATGCCGACCGCAAGACGAACCGAGATGCGAATGTCGGAAAACATGGTGCAAACCTCCCTGGCGGCGATGCCAGATCACGACTGAGTCCGTTTGATCTTGTGGCCTTTGTTTTTCTTGCAGTCTTTGCACCATGCGCATTCCTGGCGCCTGGTGTTGCCGCAAGCCACCTCACCTGTCGTTGACGCACGAACGCGCCAAAATATTCCCGACCAACCAGAACTCGCCGATCCCCCTGGAATCGGCAACCGGAAGTACCCCGTGTACGGGCCTAATCGCCGCGGTGTTACTTGGACAAATTGGCGATGATCGCCGACAGAACTTGGGCCGATCCGGTCAGGTAGCCTTCGCTGATATGCCGGTGCCCAACTCCATCCCACCGCCCAACGCTTTGTAAAGCTGAGCAGCGGTAGTGAGCAAGGCGCGCCTGGTCTGCACCGTTCCCTGCTGGGCGGCGAACAGTTCGCGCTGGGCGTCCAGCACCTCTAGATAGCTGCTGATGCCGGCTTGATAGCGGGCGTCGACGATCTTCAGCCGCTCGGCCTGTGACTTTTCGCCGGCCTGCTGCGCGGCCAGTTGTACCGCCAACTTTTCGCGGGCAACCAGCAGATCCGCCACCTCGCGGAAGGCCTGCTGGATCGCCCTTTCATACTCCGCCACGGCAATCACCTTGCGCGCCTCGGCGAGGTCGACATTGGCGGCGGTGCGGCCAAAGTCGAACAGCGGCAGGCGCAACACCGGCTGAAAATTCCAGGCGCCGCTACCGGCGTCGAACAGGCCCGAAAGAGCCTTGCTGGCCGTGCCGAACGCGGCGGTCAGCGAGATGCGCGGCAGGAAGGCGGCACGGGCGGCACCGATGTTGGCGTTGGCGGCGACCAGTCTTTGTTCCGCCGCCAGCACGTCGGGACGCCGTACCAGTACCTCCGACGGCAGGCCGGGCGCCAGGTCGACGACAATTCCTTGGTCGGCCAGAGTGCCCTCGGCGAGCGGCGCGGTGAGCGGTTTGCCGACCAGCAGGGTCAGCGCGTTCGCCGCCGCCGCGCCCTGTCGCTCAAGGCTGGCGAGATCGGCCAGGGCCGACTGGTAGGCGCCATCGGCGGCCAGAAAATCGAGGTCGCCGGCAATGCCCACTTGCCGGCGCTTGTCGATCAGCCTGCGGGTCTCCGCGCGGCTCGTCACGTTCGTACGCCCCAGCGCCATGCGTTCCTCCAGCTCCAACAGAGTGAAGTAGGCGGTGGCGACATCGGTCACCAGCGACAGGCGGAAGGCCCGCTGGGCCTCATCGGTGGCGAGATAACTCGCCTTGGCGGCTTCGGCAAGACTGGCGACCCTGCCCCAGAAATCAAGTTCGAACGCGGTCAGTCCCAGGTTCACGTCGTAGCGCCGCGCGGTGACGCGCTGGCCGGTGGGGGAGAGATCCGCCGGTGTGCGAATGGTGCTCCCGCTCGCGGCCAAGTCGATACCCGGCAGCCGGTCGGCGCGGGCAATGCCGTACAGGGCGCGGGCTTCCTCGACACGGGCGACGGCGACGCGCAAGTCGCGGTTGTGTTCGAGGGCCGCCTCGATCAGGGTCTGCAGACGCGGCGCGGGCAGCAGTTGCCGCCAGGAGAGTCCGGCGCTGGCCTGGCCGGCCGCCGGCGGGAGCACTTCCGGCCACTGGGCGGCCACGGGCGTGGCGGGACGCTGATAGTGGCGGCATCTGAGAGCAGCCAGCGAGGAATACAAAGGCGACCGGTGCGAGCTTACGCATGATCGTTCTCCCGATGAATGCGGGCATGCCCGGGGAAGATACGCCGGACCACCACGAAGAACACCGGCACCAGGAATACCGCCAGGACGGTGGCGGCGATCATGCCGCCGATGACGCCGGTGCCGATGGCGTGACGACTGTCGGCGCCGGCGCCGGTGGAGATGGCCAGCGGCAGCACGCCGAGCGATGAAGGCGATGGAGGTCATCAGGATCGGCCGGAATCGCAGGCGGCAGGCTTCCAGGGTGGCCTCGATCAGCTCCTTGCCCTTCGTCCTGCAGTTTGCGGGCGAACTCGATGATCAGGATGGCGTTCTTCGACGACAGGCCGATGATGGCGATCAGGCCGACCTTGAAATAGACATCGTTGGGCAGCCCGCGCAACGTCACCGCCAGCCGCCGCGCCGAAGATGCCGAGCGGCACCACCAGCATGACCGCGAAGGGAATCGACCAGCTTTCGTACAGCGCCGCCAGCACGAGGAACACCACGATCAGCGAGATGCCGAACAGGAAGCGGCGCCTGGCTGCCGGAGAGTCGTTCCTCGTAGGAGGTGCCGGACCATTCGAAGCCGAAGCCCGGCGGCAGCTTTTGCGCCACCTCCTCCATGGCCTGCAAGGCTTCGCCGGTGCTGCGCCCGGGCGCCGGCGTGCCGGCGATCTTCATCGACGGCAGGCCGTTGTAGCGGTCGAGCTTGGGCGAACCGACGATCCAGCTCGGCCGTGGCCAGTTCCGGACAGCGGCACCATGTCGCCGCTTGTTGTTCCGGACCGGCAGCGCGCAGGATGTCTTCGGCGTGCGTGCGCGTATCGGCCTCGGCCTGCATCTGCACGCGCAGGATGCGGCCCTGGCGCACGAAGTCGTTGATGTAGGCGACGCCCAGCGTCGATTGCAGGGTCTCGTTGAGGTCGGCGATGGTCGACGCCCAGGGCTCGCGCCTTGACGCGGTCGATATCGAGGAAGAGCTGCGGCGCCGGCCTCCTGGCCTTCCGGGCGCACGCCGACCAGACGCTGGATCCTGGCCGGCCATGCCGAGCGCCATGTTGCGCGCCTCCAGCAGCTTTTCGCGGCCCAGGCCGCCGCGGTCCTGCAGGCGGAAGTCGAAGCCGCCGACCGCCGCCAGTTCGGGAATCGGCGGCACGATTGATGGCGAAGATCATCGCCTGCTTGATGCGGAAGAAGGTCATGTTGGCGCGCTGCACCAGGGCGTTGGCGCCGCTTTCCTCGCCCGGCCGCTCATCCCAGTCCTTGAGGCGGACGAAGGCGATGGCGGCATTCTGGCCACGGCCGAAGAAGGAGAAGCCGACCACGCCGATGACATGCTCCACTTCGGGCTGCTTGAGATAGTACTGCTCGACCTGTGACAGCACTTCCAGCGTGCGTTCGCTGCGTGGCCCCCGGCGGCAACTGCACCATGCTGATGAAGTAGCCCTGGTCTTCTTCCGGCAGGAAGCTGCCGGGCAGGCGCGCGAACAACCAGCCGGTGGCGGCGAGGATGACCGCGTAGAGCACCAGCGTAGCGCCCGGTCTTGCCGAGCGCGCGGCGCAACCCAGGAGGTATAGCCGCGTGTGGTGCGGCGAAGAAGCGGTTGAACCAGCCGAAGAAGCCCGTCGATGGGCAACATCTCCTCGCCCGGTTCATGCTTGAGCAGGGTGGCGCACAGGGCCGGCGTCAGCGTCAGCGCCATCAGCGCCGAGAACAGCATGGTCAGCACCAGCGTCACGGCGAACTGGCGGTAGATCGCGCCGACCGAGCCGCCGAAGAAGGCCATCGGCACGAACACCGCGGACAGCACCAGGGTGATGGCGATGATGGCGTTGACGATCTGATCCATCGCCTTGCGCGTGGCGTCGCGCGGCGAGAGGCCCTCCTCGCTCATGATGCGTTCGACGTTCTCGACCACCACGATGGCGTCGTCCACCACGATGCCGATGGCCAGCACCATGGCGAACAGGGTCAGCACGTTGATCGAGTAGCCGAGCACATACAGGCCCAGCATGCGCGCCGATCAGCGCGACCGGCACGACGATGGTGGGAATCAGCGTGGCGCGCAGGTTCTCCAGGAACAGGTACATCACCAGGAAGACCAGCACCATCGCTTCGGCCAGCGTCTTGACCACTTCGCTGATGGAGATCTCGACGAACTTCGAGGTGTCGTAGGGCACCATCCAGGCAATGCCCTCGGGGAAGAACTCTGGCCAGTTCGGCCATCCGGGCGTTGACCGCCTTGACCGTATTCCAGCGCGTTGGCGCCCGGCGACAGACGGATGGCGATGGCCGCGGTCGGCTGGCCGTCGATGCGGGCCGAAATCGCATAGTCCTGCGCGCCCAGCTCCACCCGCGCCACGTCCTTGACTCGCACGCGTGGAGCCATCGGGATTGGTGCGGACGATGATGTTGCCGAACTCCTCGGGCGTGGACAGGCGGCTCTTGGTGACGATCACCGCGTTCATTTCCTGGCCGGCGGCGGCCGGCAGTTGGCCCAGTTCGCCGGTGGCCAGCTGGACGTTCTGCGCGCGCACCGCCCGCGACACGTCGGCCGGGGACAGGCGGTAGGCCTGCAGTTTTTCCGGCTTGAGCCAGAGACGCATCGAGTACTCGGTGCCGAACAGCAAGGCCTCGCCCACCCCGGGCACGCGGCGAACCGGTTCGAGCACGTTGGCGGCGGCATAGCTGCCGAGATCGACGTTGTTCATGCTCTTGTCCGGCGAATACAGGGAAACGATCATCAGGTAGTTGCGCGCCGTCTTGGTCACCGTTACGCCCAGCCGTCGCACGTCGTCCGGCAGACGCGCCTCGACGCGCTTGATGCGGTTCTGCGTTTCCACCGAGGCATAGTCGAGATTGGTGCCGGGCTTGAAGGTCAGCGTGATCGTGCCGGTGCCGATCTGCGACGCGGAATCCATGTAGAGCAGATTCTCGATGCCGTTCATTTCCTGCTCGATCAGGGCGACCGCCGTTTCCTCGACCACCTGGGCCGACGCCCCGGGGTAGACGACCGAGATGTCGAGTGCCGGCGGCGCCACCGACGGATACTGCGAGACCGGCAGATTTGCGCAGCGCCAGCGCCCCGCCGAGCAGGATGACCAACGCGATCACCCAGGCGAAGACCGGGCGATCGATGAAGAATTTGGCAAACATCGATCAGCTCTCCTTCTTGCCGGCGGGCGCCGCCGGAGCAGCCGGCGGCGCGGCGGCTGGCGTGCCCGGTCCGGGCGCCACCGCCTGGAGATTCCACGGCACGGCCTTTACCGGTGTGCCTGGCCGCGCCTTCTGCAGGCCATTGACGATGACCTGCTCACCACCTTTCAGGCCCTCGGTGATGATGAAGTCGCCGCCCGCCATGCCGCCGGTCTTGACCGGTTGCGGCGCGGCCTTGCCGTCGGCAGTGACGATCATCACGGACTGTCCCTGCGGTCCGCCCTGCACAGCCCGCTGCGGCAGGCGAATGGCGCCTTCGGCAACGGCCGACGGGAAGCGAACGCGCACGAACATGCCAGGCAGCAGGTCGCGTTTCGGATTGGGGAATTCGGCGCGCAGGCTGACCGCGCCGGTGCTCGGGATCGACCGCCAGGTCCGAGAAGAGAATGCGACCCGGTAGCGGATAGACGCTGCCGTCTTCAAGCATCAGTTCGACCTTGGCCGATTCGGCGCGCTTCAGCTGGCCGGACTTCACGGCCTGCCTGCAGGCGCAGCAGTTCGGCACCCGGTTGGGTAAAGTTGACGTAGATCGGATCGATTTGTTCGATGGTGGCCAGGTGGGTCGCTTCGCCACGACCGACCAGCGCTCCTTCGGTGACCAGCGCGCGACCGATGCGCCCGGAGATCGCGGCGGGCACCCGGGTATTTTCCAGATCGAGATCGGCACGCGCCAGCGCCGCCTCGGCCTGCTTGAGCCTGGCCTGCGCGGTATCCACTTCCTGTTGGCTCACTGCCTTGATTTCCAGGAGCGGCTGGTAGCGCTCGACGACCAATCGTGCCGCCTCCACATCGGCGGCGGCCGCGTTCCGCGCCGCTTGATAGGTACGCGGGTCGATCTGAAACAGGGTCGCGCCCGCCTTCACGTCCGAGCCTTCCGCAAACAACCGCTTTTCAACAACCCCCTCCACGCGCGCCCGTGCTTGCGCTGTGCGCCAGGCTTGCAGGCGACCGGGCAAGTCCTGGGTCAGCGTCGCCGTTCCGGAGGAGACGGTCACGACCTCGACTTCCGCCGGCGGCATGGCGGCGCCCGGTCCGCCCTGGCCGGCGGCCGGCGGCTGACCGCTAGGCCCGCAGGCGACAAGGACGATCGAAGACAGGAGTGTGGCAACGGCAGTACGCTTGTACATGGGCAAATCCTCTCAATGGGCCAGGGCATAGGCCCGGAGAAAGTTATCGATGATTCGGGCAACGCGGCTTTGTTCCTGGTCGGTGCGAAGCTGGGCGGCGCCAAACATGCGGCGGGTTCGGTCCAGTCTGGACCGCATAGCATATATGATCGTCGGGCACGCTCGGTGGTCTGTGCGCTCACTGGCCCGCATGATAGAGGGACGGCATCGGCTCTCAGGGCCGATCCATGTGAGCCAAACCACCCGACAGGCAATAATGGTAGTCTTCATGATCCGGTAATGTCTGACCCCAGCCATGAGTCCAAGCCGCATACTCATCGTCGAAGATGAACCGATCAACCTCGAAGCCCTGGAGGAGATACTGGGCGACGAGGGGTATGAGGTATGCAGCGCGGTGAATGGCAGTCAGGCGTGGGAGCATCTTTCCGCGGCGCCCGGCAGCTTCGATGTCGTGTTGCTCGACCGCCTGATGCCGGATATGGATGGCATCGAGATTCTGCGCCGCATGAAGAACGAGGCCGGCATGGTCCATACCCCGGTCATTATGCAAACCTCCATGGCGAGCGATGACGCCGTCGCCGAGGGTTTGCAAGCCGGTGCCTACTATTACCTGACCAAGCCCTTCGCCGCCGATACGCTGGTGGCGATTGTCGCCGCCGCCGTCCGCGACCATCGCGATTTTCTCCAGTTGCAGCGCGAAGTCCGCCAGGCGAGCCGCACCCTGAACTGCCTGAGCAGCGCGGAGTTCTCCTTTCGCACGCCCGACGAAGCGCACGATGTCGCCACCCTGCTGGCGCAGGTGGCGCCGGATCCGGCCCGCGTGGTGCTGGGGCTCTCCGAGCTGATGCTGAACGCGGTCGAGCATGGCAACCTCGCCATCACCTATGATGAAAAGTCCGCCTTGGGCGGAGGTGAACCTCTCGCCGCGGAGATCGCCCGCCGACTTGCCGACCCCGACAACGCGGACAAGCGTGCAAGAATCGAGTTCCAGCGCTCGGCCAACGAGCTACGCTTCGTCGTGCGCGACTGCGGGCGGGGTTTCAACTGGCAGGACTATCTCGAAATGAGCCCCGATCGGGCCTTCGACACCCACGGTCGTGGCATTGCCATGTCGCGGATGATAAGTTTCGACCGAGTGCGCTACGTGGGCTGCGGCAACGAGGTGGAAGCCGTGGTGTTGGTGCCGACCGTACGATAGGACGCCGACGGTCAGCCCCGTTGAGTCAGAACGGCAGCACTTTGCGCAGTGCGGCGGCCAGTGGCAGCCAAGCCTCATCGACAGCAACGATGCACGCTTCTATCTCCCCGCGATCCAGCCGATCCTTGATCGCCGTTTCCAGCACCAGTGCACGGGCCTGCACCTCGCTGGCGCCCAGGGTGGCGGAGACCCCTTTCAGGGAGTGGGCCAGTCGGCGCGCATCATCGTAATCGCCAGCCGCCAGTTGTTCACGTACCTGGGCCATGTCTTTGTCGTGGCTCTCGACGTACTTGCCCAGCAGGCGGACATAGGTCGAGAGACGATTGCGCAGGCTGAGCATACCCTGCGTTACATCGAGGTCGGCAATCTCTTCCAACCTCCGTTGCAGTTCGGCATCGCTTAAGGCAACCCGTGCCTCGGCGGTTGGGGCTACCGAACCGGGTACAGCGCGATCGCGTCCCCGCGCCGCTCCAGGCAACCATCTCAGCAACGTGCGGAACAAGGCAGCGGGCACAACCGGTTTGGCGAGAAAATCGTCCATGCCCGCCCGCGTGCACTGGGCTCGATCGTCATCGAACGCGTTGGCGGTCAGGGCAACAATCGGTATGCCGGCCCAGTCGGGCTGTCTCCGCAATGCTTCAGTGGCGGCCAGTCCATCCATCACGGGCATCTGGATGTCCATCAGCACCAAGTCGTAGTGCTGGCGTTGGGCAAGTGCTACCGCCTCGGCGCCGTTGCCGGCCATGTCGACAATCAGGCCGGTGTCGCGCAGCAGTTCGACTACCACGTCCTGATTCATCGGGTTGTCCTCTGCCAGCAGTACACGCATGCCAGAGTAGGTCTCGGCGATCCGCCTTTCCAGGTCGGCCGCTTCCGCGTCGGACTGGACTATCACACTGGCTTGCAGCGCCTGTCCCCGGGGGCAGCGCGCGGTAAACCAGAAGAGGCTGCCACGACCCACCTCGCTTTCAACGCCGATTTCACCGCCCATCTGTTCGACAAGATGGCGGGAAATCGCCAGTCCCAAGCCCATGCCGCCGTAACGCCGGGTGGTCGATGGGTCGGCCTGCTCGAAGATGCGGAACAGGCGTTGGCGGGCTTCCGGCGCAATGCCGATCCCGGTGTCTTCAACCTCGAAGCGCAGAAGTAGCCCCGCATCGCTCTCTTCGTGCCACCCAACCCGGATGGTCACGGAACCGCGCTCGGTGAATTTGACGGCATTGTTCGCCAGGTTGACCAGGACCTGACCCAGTCGGACCGGGTCGCCGCGCAACACGGGGGGCAGATCGGCGGCCATCTCGAGAACGAGATCGAGGCCCTTGTCCCGGGCACAGTCGGCGACCATGCGCACGCTTTGCTCAATCATCGGGGCGAGGAAGAAGTCGGTCTGCGCGATGCTGCCCTTGCCGGATTCGATCTTGGCGATGTCCAGGATGTCGTTGATCACCACCTGCAGATGCTCGGCGGCGGTCGAAACTTTGCGCAACAGCTCCTGCTGATGGCTGTCCTGACTGTGACGAGACGCGAGGTGTGTCAAGCCGATGATGGCGTTCATCGGCGTACGGATTTCATGGCTCATGTTGGCCAGGAAGACGCTCTTCGCCTTGTTGGCCGCTTCGAGCTGGGCCGTGCGTTCGGCCACCAGTTCCTCAAGGTGGTTCCGATGCGCCTCCAGTTCCAGTTCCTTCTTCTTCAGCTCGGTGATGTCGATCCGAAAGCCGACAATTTGGCCATCCACAGTCTTTCTCTCGATGATGCGCAGCCAGCGGCCATCGTCGAGTTGCTGTTCGGTGCAGGCATTTCCAGCGCGGTGCGCGGCAACCCGCTCGGCAACCCAGGCGTCGATTCGACCGACAGCCTCCCGATACTGACCACGCTCGGCCCCGACTCTGGCGATATGCTCGAATGTTGTCCCCGGCACGATCAGGTCGGCCGACGTGGCGTAGATCTGGCGATACTTTTCATTGCAGAAGACCAGCCGATCGGCTTCATCGTAGAGAACGAAACCTTCGTCGATGGCATCGATCGCTGTGCGCAGGATGCGTTCGCCTTGCTGTCGAGCCGCTTCGGCACTCTTGCGCGCGGAGATGTTGTTGCCAGTGCCGCGATAGCCGAGGAATCGGCCGTCGTCGGCGATGAGCGGCACGCCGCTGATGCTGATCCAGCGGGTATCGCCGCCGGGTGTGGCGAGGCGATACTCAAACTGATTGAAGGGGCGGTGCCGGTCCAGGTCGTCCAGATGCCGGGCCCAGTTGTCCCTCTCATCGGCCGCCAGTTCATTCACCAACTCGCGCCGTTGCTTGCCCAGCATGGTGGCGATTGGCCGGCCGGTGACGGTGGCGACGTTCTCCGAAAAATAGGAAAAGCGCAGATCGGCATCCATTTCCCAGAACCACCAGTCGGCCGCGACCGATGCGAAACTGCGGAAGCGCTCCTCGCTTTCGCGCCGCTTTTCTTGTTCGAGCTCTAGTTCGGTGGAAGCTGACGTCATGGTCCTTGAGAACCGGCAAGGAGGTCTCGCGATGGCTATTGGTGCACCGGAAAGGATACTACGTTAGTCATATGCTTGCGGTGCACCCGATCTGCGGGCTGTGCGACCGACGGAAAAAAGGGCAGCCTGGGCTGCCCTTTTCTTGAACCAAGGACCCGTTCAGTGCCTGCGCTTGCGCAGCCGCTGAATGGCCGCCAGTTGGGCAACTGCTTCAACGAGTTCCGCCTGGGCGCGGGCATAGTCGAGTTCAGACTCCCGAGTAACCAACGCCTCTTCGGCCTTCTTCTTGGCGTCGAGCGCCTTGGCTTCGTCGAGATCCTTGCCGCGAATCGCGGTATCGGCAAGCACGGTAACGAGACCCGGCTGAACCTCGAGAATGCCGCCGGCAACGAAGATCAGCTCCTCCTGCGTCTGGCCCGGGACCTTCAGGCGCACGGCGCCCGCCTTGATCCGGGTCATCAGGGGCATGTGGCCAGGCAGGATGCCCAGTTCGCCCACTTCGCCAGGCAGGACGACAAACTCCGCCAGACCGGAGAAGATGGACTCCTCGGCACTGACGACGTCGACGTGAATGGACATTGGCATAGGGTGGCTTCCTCTTAATCGTTCGTGCCGCGTATTGCGACGCTCATTGCAGCGTCTTTGCCTTTTCGAAGGCTTCCTCGATGCCGCCCACCATGTAGAAAGCCTGCTCGGGAAGGCTGTCGCACTCGCCCTCGACGATCATCTTGAAGCCCTTGATGGTTTCCTTGAGGGTGACGTACTTGCCAGCGGAACCGGTGAACACTTCGGCAACGAAGAAGGGTTGCGACAGGAAACGCTGAATCTTGCGGGCGCGGGACACGGCCAGCTTGTCGTCGGGGGACAGTTCGTCCATGCCGAGAATGGCGATGATGTCGCGCAGTTCCTTGTAGCGTTGCAGCGTGGACTGCACCTTGCGGGCGGTCTGGTAATGGTCTTCGCCCACCACCAGCGGATCGAGCTGGCGGGAAGTGGAGTCCAGCGGGTCGACCGCCGGGTAAATACCCAGCGAGGCGATGTCGCGCGACAGCACAACGGTGGAGTCGAGGTGCAGGAAGGTGGTGGCCGGCGACGGGTCGGTCAAGTCGTCGGCGGGCACATACACGGCCTGGATGGAGGTGATCGAGCCGACCTTGGTGGAGGTGATGCGCTCCTGCAGGCGGCCCATTTCTTCGGCCAGGGTCGGCTGGTAGCCCACGGCGGAGGGCATCCGGCCCAGCAGGGCGGACACTTCGGTACCGGCCAGCGTGTAGCGGTAGATGTTGTCGACGAAGAACAGGATGTCGCGGCCTTCGTCGCGGAAGGCTTCGGCCATGGTCAGGCCGGTCAGCGCCACGCGCAGGCGGTTGCCGGGCGGCTCGTTCATCTGGCCGAACACCATGCCGACCTTGTCGAGCACGTTGGACTCCTTCATCTCGTGATAGAAGTCGTTGCCCTCGCGAGTCCGCTCACCGACGCCGGCAAACACCGACAGGCCGGCGTGCTGCTTGGCGATGTTGTTGATCAGCTCCATCATGTTCACGGTCTTGCCGACGCCGGCGCCGCCGAACAGGCCGACCTTGCCACCCTTGGCGAACGGACAGATCAGGTCGATAACCTTGATGCCGGTTTCCAGCAATTCCGTGGCGGGCGACAGCTCGTCGAATTTTGGCGCGCTCTGGTGAATGGCGCGCTTTTGGTCGGTCTTGACCGGGCCGGCTTCGTCGATGGGCCTGCCGAGCACGTCCATGATTCGGCCCAGGGTGCCATGACCGACCGGCACGGAAATGCCGGCGCCGGTGTTCTTGACCTTCATGCCACGGCGCAGTCCATCGGAGGAACCCATGGCGATGGTGCGAACGATACCGTCACCAAGTTGCTGCTGAACCTCGAAGGTCAGGCCGTCTTCGGCCATGCCGCCGCCGGACTCGTCGAGAACAAGGGCGTCATAAACCTTCGGCATCCCTTCACGGGGGAACTTGATGTCCACCACGGCGCCGATGCACTGAACGATGTTTCCGTTACTCATGGTCGTTTCCTTAATTCACTGAATGCTGTTAGCCGGAGATGGCGGCGGCACCGCCGACAATCTCGGAAATTTCTTTGGTGATCGACGCCTGCCGGGCCTTGTTGTAGACGAGCTGGAGTTCCTTGATGACGACGCCGGCGTTGTCGGTGGCGGACTTCATCGCCACCATGCGCGCCGACTGCTCGGAAGCCATGTTCTCCGCGACTGCCTGATAGATCAGCGCCTCGACGTAGCGGACCAGCAACTCGTCGATGACAACGCGCGCCTCGGGCTCGTAGAGATAGTCCCAGTTGCCTTCGGGTGTGCCGAGTCGCGCTCCGGTCAGCGGCAGCAATTGCTCGACCACCGGTTCCTGCTTCATGGTGTTGATGAAGCGCGTGTAGGCGAGGTAGACGGCGTCAAGCTCACCGCCCTGGACGGCGTCGATCATGATTTTGACCGGTCCGATCAGCTTCTCCAGGTGCGGCGTGTCGCCAAGATGCGTCACGTGCGAGACGACATTGGCGCCCATGCGCTGCATAAAGCCCTGACCCTTGGTGCCGATGCAGGTGACGCGGATCTCGGTGGCGCCGGCCTGCTCCCACTCGCGCATGGCAGCCACCACCATGCGCAGGATGTTGGTATTGAGGCCCCCGCAAAGACCCTTGTCGGTCGTGACCAGGATCAGACCAACCCGTTTCGGGGCGGCGCCAAGGCCGGAACCAGGATGGCCTTTGGCGAGGAAGGGATGGCGATAGTCGCTGAGGCTGGCTGCCGACAGATTCGCCGCCAGGCGGCGAATCTTCTCGGAATAGGGCCGCGCGGCACGCATCCGGTCTTGCGCCTTGCGCATCTTGGACGCGGCTACCATCTCCATGGCCTTGGTGATCTTCTTTGTGTTCTGGACCGACTTGATCTTGGTCCGAATCTCTTTGCCGCCGGCCATGGTGTATTAAGCCCAGTTCTTCTTGAACTCGCCAACGGCGGTGGCCATCAGCGCCTCGCCGTCCTTGTCAAGATCCTTGGTCGACTCGATCTTGTCCATCAGCGCGCCGTGCTGGGCTTTCATGAACTTGTGGAGATCGGCCTCGAACGCGAGCAGCTTGGGCACCTCGACATCGTCGAAATAGCCTTGGTTGATGGCGTACAGGGAAACCGCCATGTCGGCGACCGACAGCGGCGAGTACTGGGCCTGCTTCATCAACTCGGTAACGCGGCGACCACGCTCCAGCTGCTTGCGGGTGGCGTCGTCGAGATCGGAAGCAAACTGGGCGAAGGCCGCCAACTCGCGATACTGGGCAAGCGCCAGACGCACGCCGCCACCGAGCTTCTTGATGACCTTGGTCTGCGCCGCGCCACCGACCCGCGACACCGAGACACCGGCGTTGATGGCTGGGCGGATACCGGCGTTGAACAGGTCGGTCTCCAGGAAGATCTGGCCGTCGGTAATCGAGATGACGTTGGTCGGCACGAAGGCGGACACGTCGCCGGCCTGCGTTTCGATTACCGGCAGCGCGGTCAGCGAGCCGGTCTTGCCCTTGACCGCGCCATTGGTGAGCTTTTCGACCCAGGCCTCGGAAACGCGCGCGGCACGTTCCAGCAGACGCGAGTGGAGATAGAACACGTCGCCAGGATAGGCTTCGCGGCCCGGCGGGCGGCGCAGCAGCAAGGAGATCTGGCGATAGGCCCAGGCCTGCTTGGTCAGGTCGTCGTAAATGATCAGGGCGTCCTGGCCGCGGTCGCGGAAGTACTCGCCCATGGTGCAGCCGGAGTAAGGGGCGATGAACTGCATCGCCGCCGATTCGGAGGCGGTGGCGGCAACGACGATGGTGTAAGCCATCGCGCCGTATTCTTCCAGCTTGCGCACCACGTTCATGACCGAGGAGGCCTTCTGGCCGATGGCGACGTAGATACAGAAGAGGTCCTTGCCCTTCTGGTTGATGATGGCGTCGATGGCCACCGCTGTCTTGCCGGTCTGGCGGTCGCCGATGATCAGTTCGCGCTGGCCGCGGCCGATCGGCACCATCGAGTCGATCGACTTCAGGCCGGTCTGCACCGGTTGCGACACGGACTTGCGCCAAATCACGCCCGGCGCAACCTTTTCGATCTTGTCGGTTTCCTTGGCATTGATCGGACCCTTGCCGTCGATGGGCTGACCGAGCGCGTTGACCACGCGGCCGATCAACTCAGGGCCGACCGGCACTTCGAGAATGCGGCCGGTCGTCTTGACTGTGTCGCCTTCGGTGATGTGTTCGTACTCACCCAGCACCACGGCGCCGACGGAGTCGCGTTCCAGGTTCAGGGCCATGCCGAAGGTGTTGCCGGGAAACTCCAGCATTTCGCCCTGCATGACGTCGGCGAGTCCGTGCACCCGGCAAATGCCGTCGGTGACGGAAACGACCGTGCCCTGCGTGCGCACTTCCGTGGCGCCCTGCAGGTTCTGGATCTTGCTCTTGATCAGTTCGCTGATCTCGGAAGGATTCAACTGCATTGAATTTCTCCTAACTATTCAGGGCCGTGCGCATGGTTGCCAGCTTGCCGCTCACCGAGGTGTCGAGAACTTTGTCGCCGACCACCACCTTGACGCCGCCGATCAGCGCCGGCTCGATCACCACCGACAGCTGCAAGGGTCCAAAGCGACCCTCGAGGAGGGTCTTGAGGTCGCGAAGTTGTATCTCGTCCATCGGGAAGGCGGAATGGATGACGCCATCCTTCACCCCATCTTCACCTTGCTTCAGGGCCTGGAACTGCGCGGCGATTTCGGACAGACAGGCCAGTCGGCCATTCTCGGCCAGCAGTTGGATGAAGTTGCCGACCTCGGCATCGGATCCACCAACCGCGCGGAACAGATCCTCTACCTGGGCTGGGGCAATATTGGGATTGCCGATCAGGGCACTCGCCTGCGGGTCGTCGGCAAGCTGGGCCAAGCGGCCCAGCGCGTCGGACCAGGCGAGCAGCGCCTGCCGTTCCCTCGCCAGGCGAAAAGCGGCCTCGGCATAGGGTCGGGCGATGGTGGCGATTTCAGCCATGGGATCAGAGTTCCTGTTTCAGGGACACAAGCATGTCCGCATGGGCGGCGGCATTGATCTCCCGGCGCAGGATCTTCTCGGCGCCGACAACCGCCAACTCCGCAACCCGCTCGCGCAGGTGTTGCTTGGCACGCTCGGCCTCCTGCTCGATCTCGGCCTTGGCGGAAGCAACCACCTTGTCGGCTTCGCCGCGGGCGGCTGTCTTGGCATCCTCGATGATCTGCTGGGCGCGACGCTCGGCCTGGGCCAGCACTTCGGTCGACTTCTCCTTGGTCTCGCGGAGTACGTCGGCCGAACGGCGGGCCGCCAATTCCAGATCATGCCGGCCACGTTCGGCGGCGGCCAGACCTTCGGCGATGGTCTTCTGCCGATTGTCGATGGCCGTCCGCAGTGGCGGCCAGACAAACTTCACCGTGAACCAGATGAAGATGGCGAAGGCGACCGCTTGGGAAATAAGGGTCAGATTAATATTCATGGTTCCACCGCGTGGGTCGGATGAAAATCGGTGACCAGGGTAATTGCTCGATTAGTGAGCAGCCTGAATCACGGCCAGCAGCGGGTTGCCGAAGGCAAACAACATGGCCAGGCCGACACCGATAATGAAGGAAGCGTCGATCAGACCAAGCAGCAGGAAGACCTTGGCTTGCAGGGTGGGCATCATTTCCGGCTGACGCGCGGCGGCTTCCAGAAAGCGGCTGGCCATGATACCGATGCCGATACAGGCGCCGGCGGCGCCGAGGCCGATGATGAGACCGATGCCGATGCCGGTGTAGGCTTGAACCATTGCCAGGAATTGAAGCTTTTCCATTGTCGCTTTCCTTTCGATTGCTGATTGGGGGTTAATTGAAGATACAGAGAAACCGGTTTAGTGGCTTTCGTGCGCCATCGCCAAATAGACGACGGTGAGCATCATGAAAATGAAGGCCTGCAAGACGACAATCAGGATGTGAAAGATCGCCCAGCCAGCGCCGAGCACAGCGCCGAAGAAGGTGCCGGCCAGGCCCGTGGCGGCCCACATGCCGAGCAGCAGGAAGATGATTTCCCCGGCGTACATGTTGCCGTAGAGACGCAGCGAGTGCGACAAGGGCTTGGAGACGTACTCGATGATGTTGAGCAGGAAGTTGGCCGGCCACAGCAGCGGATGGCTGCCGAACGGGGAACAGAACAGTTCGTGGATCCAACCGCCCAGGCCCTTCACTTTGATGCTGTAAAACAGCATCAGGAACCACACCGCCAAGGCCAGCGCAAAGGTGGTATTGATATCGGCGGTCGGCACCATGCGCCACTCGTGTAAACCCACGGCGCCAAGCATCTTGGCCATGATATCGACCGGAAGGAAGTCCATGGCGTTCATCAGCAACACCCAGACGAATACGGTCAGGGCGGCTGGCGCCACGAAGGCATGACGGTCGCCGTGAAAGATCCCCTTGACCTGGTCGTCGACGAATTCGATCGCCAGTTCAACGAAGGCCTGACGCTTGCCCGGGACGCCAGCGGTCGCGCCGCGCACCACCCACCAGAGGAAGCCAAATGCCAAGACACCGAGAATCAGGGACGTCACGACGGTATCGACGTGCAGCACCCAGAAGTCGCCCGTGCTGACTGGTTTCTGCAGGAAGCTCAGATGGTGGCTGATGTAGGAGGTAGGTGTCAGCGTGGTTTCAGCAGCAGACATTTCGAGCCCTAGAAGAATTCAGTTAATCACCAGATACTGCAAACGCGATCCCAGACAGCAGGACCGAAATCATGAAGGCGCCAAAGAAAGCCACCACGACCATGTCGTGGTAGGTAGCAAACACCAGCCACAACAGCAACACAACTACCAGCACCTTGGCGGCCTCGGCACGCAGGGCGATTCTCACCGCCTTCTCGGACCCCTCCGCCTGACGCTTGGAGACCAGGGCAAAAACCCACACGCCCGCGACACCGATGCCGCCTCCCAGGACCGCCGAAACGAAACCCGTACTTCCCGCCAAAACGCCCGCCAGAATTGCCAGGGCGGCGGTTGCAGCCGCCTGCCACAGCATCGTCAGACGAAACGCCCGATGAATCCCGGCTGCCGCTCCACCGACCCCGGCCAACCAAAAGGCCATCAAAAAAAACCTGAAGATTCTAACGGAATCTTATGGAGCAGGTCAATTGTTGCATTGCAGCAAGTTTTTTGCAAGGGAAATATCTCGCTCTCCAAGCAGTCACACGCCGGCAAAGGCCGCTTCGATCTCGGCGAAAGTGCGGGCGACTTCATGGGTTGTCAAATCGACCCCCAACTGGCGAGCAATCTGCGAGGCCGAGAAGATGCCCCGCAAGGTCTGCTTTCCCGCCTCGACGTCAGGATCGACGACCAAGGTGTGCTGGCGACCGCAGGTCTCGAGGGTGGCGACGATGTGGCCAACCTCGGCGCGTTGCACATCGCTCATCTGGATCGCCTCCATATCTTCGAGATTGGTCATCACGTCGCGCACTTCCAGCTCCTCGCGCTTGGCGCCACGCGCCTGGGCAACGCGCACCGGCTTTTCCCCGAGCAGGTCGCGGGCGGTGACGACGCCGGAGATGCGACCGTTCTTCTCCACGACCAGCAGCAGCCGCACACCGCGCAGCAACATGTGCTGGTTGGCTTGGTGGAGAGTCTCCTGGGGCGTCACGGTGGCAGGCGGAATACGCAAGAGGTCGGTCATGACCTCAATGGCCGGCGAGTTTACCGTGACGAAAGTCGGGTTGAGCGCACCACCGACGTAACACCCCCCGGAACAGACAGCCACTTGTGGCAGCGGTTTGTAGCGATCCTTGATCATCGTTGTCTCCTGCTCACGGGTGTCGATGGAACCGACATTCTATGCATTTCCGCGCAATCGTTGCAGCAAACCATCCAACTGATCGAGACTGGCGAAGCGGATGCTCAGATTACCGGCGCCTTTTCGATTGGCGGCGATCTTGACCGTGGCGCCCAAGCTATCGGCCAGATCTTCCTCAAGCCGCTGCAAGTCCCGATTCGGCACCTGGCCCCCCGGAGTCTTCTTTGCAGGCGGATTCAGCTCGCGGGCGACAGCGCGTTCCGTCTCGCGCACCGACCAGCCCTTCTCCACCACAACGCTGGCCACCCTGCCCTGCTCGACCTTGGCCAAGGGCAGCAAGGCGCGAGCGTGGCCCATTTCGATGTCGCCAGCCATGAGCATGTCCTGGGCCGGCTTCGCCAACTGTAGCAAGCGCAGCAAATTGGAGGCCGCGGAGCGGGAACGGCCCACCGCATCCGCCGCCTGTTGGTGGGTCATGCCGAACTCGTCGATTAGACGTTGCAGGCCGGCGGCTTCTTCGAGCGGGTTGAGATCTTCACGCTGGATGTTTTCGATCAGCGACATGGCCAGCACGGCCTCGTCGGGAATGTCGCGGATCAACACCGGTACCTCGGTCAGGCCGGCGATCTGGGCCGCGCGCCAGCGCCGTTCGCCGGCGATGATCTCATAGCGGTTGCCGCCGACCGGCCGGACCGAGATCGGCTGGATCAGGCCCTGCGCCTTGATCGAAGCGGCCAGATCCTCCAACGAGCCTGGATCCATGCGCGTGCGCGGCTGGTACTTGCCCGGCTGCAACACGCCGACCGACAGCATTTCCTGCCGGCTGGCATCCGGCGCATTGTTGGCGGCGAGCAGGGCATCGAGGCCGCGGCCGAGGCCTTTCATCTTTGGTGGATTCACAGTGCTATTCCTTCCAGGACTTGACGCGTTCGATCATTTCGGCAGCGAAGGCCAGATACGCCTGCGCGCCCTTCGACGATTTGTCGAACAGCACGCCGGGCACACCGTAGCTGGGCGCCTCGGCAAGACGGACGTTCCTCGGCACCAGGGTCTTGAACACCTTGTCGCCAAAGTGCTCCTCCAGTTGGGCCGACACCTGATTCGACAGGGTGGAGCGCGGGTCGAACATCACCCGCAACAGACCTATGATCTTCAGGTCACGGTTCAGGTTGGCATGTACCTTCTTGATGGTGTTCACCAGGTCGGACAAGCCCTCCAGCGCATAGTATTCGCACTGCATCGGTATGACGACGCCATGGGCGGCGCACAGGCCGTTAAGCGTCAGCAAGGATAGCGAGGGCGGACAGTCGATCAGGACAAAGTCATAGTCGGCGCTGTGTGCCGCGAGCGCTTCCTTCAGCCGGTTCTCGCGCCGCTCCAGCTCGACCATTTCTATTTCCGCGCCGGCCAGGTCGCGATTGGCGGGCAGCACATCGTAGCCACCCGCCGCGGAAGGCACGCGCGCCTCGGCCAGGGTCGCCAGGCCGACCAGCAATTGATAGACGGAGCGCGTCAGGTTGCGCTTGTCCACGCCGCTACCCATGGTGGCGTTGCCCTGCGGGTCCAGATCGACCAGCAGCGTGCGCCGCCCCTGGAGGCTCAGCGCAGCCGCCAGGTTAACCGAAGTGGTGGTCTTGCCTACGCCGCCTTTCTGGTTGGCAATGGCGAAGATGTGCATCAGCTTTTCTCCAGGACTATCAAGTGGCGCTCGGCGGCGAGGCCGGGAACGATCAGTTTCACGGTATCGGCTACCCGCCAAGTGGCCGGCAGATGGTCGATTTCCGCTTGCGGGTACATACCCTTCATGGCCAACAGTCGCGGCGCGAGATGGCCGGCCTGGCCGACAAACTCCGTCAGGTCGGCAAAAGCCCGCGAGACAACCGCGTCGAAACGTCCCGTCAGTGCTTCGACGCGGCCACAATGGACGCTTACATTGCCCAGAGCGAGTTCGATTCCGGCCTGCCGCTGAAAGGCCGCCTTCTTCTGGTTCGCCTCGACCGAAGTCAGTTGCAGGTCGGGCCGGCAAATTGCCAGTGGCAGCCCCGGTAGGCCACCACCACTACCGACATCGGCCAACGTCGCCAGTCCAGCGATATGCGGCAGGATGGCCAGCGAATCGAGCAGGTGATGCGTGACCATCTGCGCCGGATCGCGGATCGCCGTCAGGTTGTACGTCCGGTTCCACTTGCCAAGCATGGCGAGATAGCCCTCCAGCTTGGCCTCGGCACCGGCAGGCAAAATCAAGCCAAGAGTGGCGATACCGGCAGCGAGCCTCACGATGCCTTCTTCTTCAGATGCACCAGCAGAAGTGAAATCGCCGCCGGCGTGACCCCCTGGACACGGGAGGCCTGACCAAGCGTAGCGGGTCTGTGCTGATTGAGCTTCTGCTGGACTTCAATGGAGAGACCGCGGACCCGCCGGTAGTCCAGATCGGCGGGCAGCGCCAAGGATTCGTGCGCCGCCGCCTTGGCCACTTCCTCCCGCTGGCGCTCTATGTAGCCGGCGTACTTGGCCTGGATTTCCACCTGCTCCACCACGTCAGGTGCCGTCAGACCCGGTCCGCATCCTGGCAGCGTAACCAAGTTGGCGTAGTTCACCTCCGGCCGACAGAGCAGGTCAAACAGTCGGTACTCGCGCTCCAGCGGCTGGCCGGTCACCCGCACGGCATCGGTCTCGGCGACCAGGCGCGGGTTGATCCATGTACCGCGCAGGCGCTCGGTCTCGCGGGCGATGGCATCCCGCTTACGATTGAAGGCGTCCCAGCGAACATCATCCACCAATCCGAGTTCGCGGCCGTCCTCGGTCAGGCGCAAGTCGGCATTGTCTTCGCGCAGGCTGAGGCGATATTCGGCCCGGCTGGTGAACATCCGGTAAGGTTCTGAGACGCCTCGGGTAATCAGATCGTCGATCATCACCCCAAGGTAGGCCTGGTCACGCCGTACAATCCATGGCTCCCGACCACGAGAATGGCGGGCGGCGTTGACGCCCGCCAGCAAGCCCTGGGCGGCCGCCTCCTCGTAACCTGTGGTGCCATTGATCTGACCGGCGAAGAACAGGCCGGCGATGGACTTGGTCTCCAGAGAGGCCTTCAGGTTGCGCGGGTCGAAATAGTCGTACTCGATGGCATAGCCGGGACGAGTGACATGGACGTTCTCCAGGCCGCGAATTGAACGCAACAGCGCCAGTTGCACGTCAAAGGGCAAGCTGGTGGACACGCCCTGCGGATAGATCTCATGGGTCGTGAGGCCCTCGGGCTCGAGGAACACCTGATGCTCGTCCTTGCCGGCGAACTTGTGGATCTTGTCCTCGATCGACGGACAGTAGCGCGGCCCCACGCCCTCGATGACGCCGGTGAACATCGGCGACCGATCGAGACCGGCGCGAATGATGTCGTGGCTGCGGGCATTGGTATGGGTAATCCAGCAAGCAACTTGGCGCGGATGCTGGTCGGCCCGGCCAAGGAAGGAAAACACCGGCACCGGCTCGTCACCCGGCTGGCGCTGTAGCGCCGAAAAATCGATGCTGCGGCCATCCAGGCGCGGCGGTGTGCCGGTCTTGAGCCGACCAGCCGGCAACTGCAACTCACGCAGCCGCTGCGCCAGCGAAATGGACGGCGGGTCGCCGAAGCGGCCCGCCCGATAGTTTTCCAGTCCGACATGCACTAGGCCATTGAGAAAGGTACCTGCCGTCAGCACCACGCTGGGCGCCTCAAAGCGGATACCCAACTGGGTGACGACGCCGGTAACGCGATCACCCTGCACCGTCAGATCATCCGCCGCCTGCTGAAAGATGGTCAGATTGGGCTGATTTTCCAGCCGACCCCGGATCGCCTCCTTGTACAGATGGCGGTCGGCCTGGGCACGGGTTGCCCGCACGGCCGGCCCCTTCGAGGCATTGAGAATACGAAACTGGATGCCCGCCTCGTCGGTGGCGGCCGCCATCGCCCCCCCCAAGCGCATCAACCTCCTTGACCAGATGCCCTTTGCCGATGCCACCGATCGACGGATTGCAGGACATGGCACCGAGTGTCTCGATGTTGTGCGTCAGCAGCAGGGTCTTGGCGCCCGGCGCGCGCCGCCGCAAGCGCAGCCTCGGTGCCGGCATGGCCACCGCCGATCACAATGATGTCGAAACGGGTTGGGAAAAGCATCGCGGGAGAAGGCCGAAAAGTCGCAACCAGACGGGCTGGCCAGGGAGGCGCAATGATACGCCGATGGTCTGCAAAACCAAATCGACGCACCAACCTGTTTCACGTGAAACTACGCAATGCGCCGTTTCACGTGAAACAACAACCTAGTGCTTTCCCCCTAGCCCCAGATAACTCTCCACCACCCTGGGGTTTCCCGACAGCTCATCGCTTGGCCCAGAGAGCGCAACCTCCCCGGTTTCCAGCACATAGCCATAGTCCGCCACCTGCAACGCCGCCCGGGCATTCTGCTCAACAAGCAGTATCGCCACGCCGGTCTTCCGCAGGCTGGCAAGAATATGAAAGATCTCCCGAACAATCAGCGGCGCCAAGCCAAGGCTGGGCTCGTCCAGCATCAACAGTTTGGGTTTGGCCATCAGCGCCCGCCCCACCGCAAGCATTTGCCGCTCGCCGCCAGACAACGTCCCAGCCTGCTGGTTGCGCCGCTCCTGCAGACGCGGGAAGATACGATACACCTCGGCCATGGTCTGCGCCTCGTCGCGATGTCCCAACCGTCGCCTCATGAACGCGCCAAGCCGCAGATTGTCTTCCACGCTCATCTCACCGAACAACTCACGCTTCTCGGGAACCAGCGTCATGCCCATGGCCACCATCCGCTCGACCTCGACCTCGCTCTGCCGCGACCCCAGGAAGTCGATGTCCCCGGAAGCATACGGCAACAGCCCCATTATCGAAGCCAGCAGCGTGGTCTTGCCCGCTCCGTTCGGGCCAATCACAGTGACTATCTCGCCAGCCCGCACCTTCAGCGTAACGTGATGCAGGGCCTCGACCTTCCCGTACGACACGCACAGGTCATCAACTGCCAGAACGACCGGCTGCTCCATCAATCGACCCCACCCAGATAAGCCTCGATCACGTCCGGATTGTTCTGAATATCCTCCGGCAGACCCTCGGCGATTTTCTCGCCGAACTCCATCACGACCACGCGGTCGGCAAGCCCCATGACGAAATCCATGTCGTGCTCGACCAGCAAGATACCCATGCCCTCGTCCCGCAAACGGCGCAGCAGATCAGCCAGCGTCTGCTTTTCCAGATAGCGCAAACCGGCAGCCGGTTCATCGAGCAATAGCAGGCAGGGATCCGCCGCCAAGGCGCGCGCGATCTCGACGATCCGCTGCTGCCCCAGGGCCAGACTACCGGCGGCATCGAACAGATGCTCCCTCAGACCGACCCGCTCGACCTGCCGGGCCGCCTCGGCCAACAATCGTCCCTCCTCGACACGCTCCGCATGGGTCGCGGCAGCGACCACACCCCGCCGACCCCGCAAGTGCGCGCCAATGGCGACATTCTCCAGCACGGACATGCCCGGCAGCAGACGCACATGCTGAAAAGTACGACTCATGCCGAGGCGGGCAATTTGGCGCGACGCCCGGCCATCAACCCGCTCGCCCAGAAAATGCACTTCGCCGGAGGTGGGCGGATCGACGCCGGTGATCAGATTGAACAGCGTGCTCTTGCCAGCCCCGTTCGGCCCGATCAGGGCAAGAATCTCCCCGGCGGCGACACCGAGGCTCATGTGATTGTTGGCAGTCAGGCCGCCGAATTTCTTGACCGCGTCCTTGACCTCGAGCAGTCCCGTGCCCGCTTTCGGTTTGTCCCGCCGAGCCAAAGGCGCGGCTTGCGGGACATCGCGTCGCCGCGCCTTGATCGGCACCAGCCGGCAAATCACCGGCCAAAGCCCTTCGCGGGCGCGATGCAGAACAAAGATCATGAGCAGACCGAAGACAATGATCTCGAAGTTCCCGGAAGCGCCGAAGATCTTCGGCAGCAGATCCTGCAACCACTGCTTGAGCACGGTAATCAGGCCCGCTCCAACCAAAGCACCCCAGACATGGCCGGCACCACCGATCACCGCCATGAACAGGTACTCGATGCCGATATGCAAACCGAAGGGGGTCGGATTGACGAACCGCTGCAGATGGGCATAAAGCCATCCGGATACAGCGGCAAAGCCGGCGGCAATCAGGAAGATGGTCATCTTGGAGCGGGCCGTATTGACTCCCATGGCCTCGGCCATGACACTGCCACCCTTCAAGGCCCGGATGGCCCGCCCCTCGCGGGAATCCAGCAAGTTCTGCGTTAGCCAGATTGCGCCCAACAGCGCCACCCAGATCACATAGTAGAAATCGCGACCGTCCTTCAGTTCGAAGCCGAACACGCCCAACGCCGGTATGCCCGACATGCCGGTATGGCCCCCGAGAAACGACACATTGCCAAACAGGAAGTACAGGGACATGCCCCAGGCAATGGTACCCAAAGGCAGGTAGTGGCCTGACAGGCGGAGAGTCAGGAGCCCGAGCAAGGCCGCCACGGACGTGGTCACCAACAGGCTTGCCACCAGTGCCAGCCAGGGCGATGCGAACCAGGCCAGCATCGCCGGGAGTCCTTCCGAGGTGGTCAAATAAGCCGTGGTATAAGCACCCAAGCCCACAAAGGCGGCCTGTCCGAACGAAGTGAGCCCTCCCACGCCGGTCAACAGAACCAGTCCAAGCGCCACCAGGGCATAGAGCCCGATGTAGTTGAGCAGAGTGATGTGAAACTCCGGCAGAACCACGGGACCGAGCACCAGCAGCAGCACGAAACCGACAATCAGCAAGCGCTGGCTCACTCCTCTTCCTCCACGTGGCGCGTGGTCAGCGAGCGCCACACCAGCACCGGGATGATCAGGGTAAACACGATCACCTCCTTGAAAGCCGACGCCCAGAACGAGGAGAACGATTCCAGCAGACCAACCAGGATTGCGCCGGCCGCCGCCACCGGATAGCTGGCCAGACCGCCGACGATCGCGGCAACAAAACCCTTCAGGCCAATAAGGAAACCCGTGTCGTAGTAGACCGTGGTAATCGGTGCGATGAGAATGCCCGAGAACGCGCCAATCGCGGCAGCCAGCAGGAACGACAGCCTGCCGGCCTGGGTGGTCGAGATGCCCATCAAACGGGCCCCGACCCGGTTGATGGCCGTGGCACGCAGCGCCTTGCCCCACAGGCTGCGCTCGAAGAACAGGTACAGCGCAACGATCAGCACGATGCTGGCGCCCGCCACCCAGAGTGTCTGGCCGGAGACCGTGACGCCACCCCAGTCGAAACTGGCGTCGGAAAACGCCGGGGTACGCGAACCCTCGGCACCGAAGAACAGCAGGCCGAGGCCGACCAGGGTCAGATGTACCGCCACCGAGACAATCAGCAGGACAAGAACCGACGCCGAGGCGAGCGGCTGGTAGGCCAGCCGGTAGACCATCGGCCCCAGCGGCACCACCAAGGCCAGGGCCAGCGCCACTTGCAGCAACAGCGGCCAAGCCGTGGGCTCGCCCAGGAAGACGACAGCCGCCGCCACGGCTCGGATAGGCGAGATTCCAGCCCAGCGCCGATGCGAGCCGGCGCAAGGTGCCACTACGGATGGCAATGCCGATTTCAATCGCCGCAACCGCCGCGCCCAGTCCCAGCAGTAGCCAGAGCGTGCCCGGGGTCTTGCCGGCCTGAAAGCTGGCCAGCGTCAGGGCACCGAAGGCGACGAATTCGCCTTGAGGAATGAAGATAACGCGGGTGACGGCGAAGACCAGCACCAGCGCCAGCGCCAGGAGCGCATAGATCGCGCCATTGACGATACCGTCCTGGCCCAGCAGCAGAGCGATTTGCAGATCCATCGATAGTTCTGTCTATTGGCGGCAGAAACAGCAGGGGCGCCCGTGCTTGCACAAGGGGCGCCCCTGCCGCGTAGCGGGAAGTATACGCCTACTTACTGGAGCTTCCAGGCGCCACCTTCCACCTTGACCATCACGCGAGCACGCTGATCGAAACCGAGGTGATCCTGGGCAGACATGTTGACGACACCATGAGAGACCGTGACATTCTTCAGGCTCTCGAGGGCATCGCGCAGCGCGGCACGGAATTCCTTGCTGCCCGGCTGGGCCTTCTTCAGAGCGAGCGGGATGGCGTTCTGCAGAAGCAGCCCGGCATCCCAGGCGTGCGCGCCGAACGTGGAGGTCGCTGCCCTTGCCATGGGCGGTCTCGTACTTGCCGGTGTATTCCATGGCCACCTTCTTGATCGGATTGCTGTCCGGCAACTGCGCGGCCACCAGCACCGGACCGGCGGGCAGGAACGTACCTTCGCAATCCTTGCCGCAGACACGCAGGAAGTCCATGTTGGCGACGCCGTGGGTCTGGTAGAACTGACCAGCAAAGCCCTTTTCCTTGAGCGCTTTCTGCGGCAGCGCCGCAGGCGTGCCGGCCCCGGCGATAAGCACCGCGTCAGGCTTGGCGGCGATGATCTTCAACACTTGGCCGGTAACGGAAGTATCGCCGCGGTTGTAGCGTTCGCTGGCGACGATCTGTAGCTTGCGCACCTCGGCGATCTTCGAAAATTCCTTGTACCAACCTTCCCCGTAGGCATCGGCAAAGCCGATGAACGCCACCGTCCGCACCTTGTTGCCGAGCATGTGCTCGACAATGGCGGTGGACATCTGGATGTCGTTCTGCGGTGTCTTGAAAACCCACTTGACCTTCGGATTGGCCGGATCAACGATGGCGGCCGAAGCGGCCATCGACACCATCGGCGTCTCGCCCTCGGCGACGACATCGATCATGGCCAGTGAATTGGGTGTAATGGTCGAGCCGATGATGACATCGACCTTGTTCTCGGCAATGAACTTCCGGGCGTTCTTCACCGCCGTCGTGGTATCGGAAGCATCGTCAAGCACAATGTAATTGACCTTCTGGCCACCGATGCTGGTCGGCATCAGGGCAAAGGTATTCTTTTCCGGAATGCCCAGCGAGGCGGCCGGGCCGGTCGCGGACACGGTAACACCGACATTGATGTCGGCTTGGGCGACACTGGCAACGGTCGCGGCAAACACGGCAATCAAGCTTGCCGTCAGGGGTTTCAGATTCATCGTGGGTCTCCTCCCTATGTGAAAAAGCCTAACAGCGTATCGTAGCCGAATTTCCCGATCAGCACCGTGGTTACTCCCAGAAACACCCAGCGAACAAAGCCGCTGCCATGGCGGAGCGCCAGCCGCGTGCCAACCAAGGCGCCGACGATATTGAATACCGCCATGGTCAGCGCCGTCAGCCACAGAACATGGCCCATCGGCACGAAGAAAGTCAGCGCCGCCGCGTTGGTCGTCAGATTGACGATCTTGGCGACGCTGGAAGCCCGCAGAAAATCCAGGCCGAATAGTCCGACAAAGGCGAAGATCATGAAGCTGCCCGCCCCCGGACCAAAGAAGCCATCATAAAAACCGAGTGCAGCTCCTACCGCCACCGCATACGGCCGCACCCGCCCAGCCGGCAAGGCGCGGCCTTGCAGCTTGCCGAAATCGGGTTTGATCAGCGTATAGATGACCACCGCCACCATCAGCACCAGCACCAATGGGCGCACCACTTCCTTGGGTAGCCACGTCACCGTCGCCGCGCCGAGAAAGGAAGACACGAAGGCCGCGGCCGCCGCCGGCAGGGCAATCTCCCAAGGCATGGCGATTCGGCGGGCGTAGCGCCAAGCCGCATTGGCGGTACCAAAAATACTGGAGCCCTTGTTGGTGCCAAAGATGGTTGCCGGTGCTTCGGCCGGCAGCGCCGTGAACAGCGCGGGCACCTGCACCAGGCCACCGCCACCCGCCACGGCATCGATGAAACCAGCCAGCAGCGCGGCTAGCGCGAGAAGTGGCAACTCACTCATTTTCCGATGCAGAAGCGGCTGAAGATCACCCCCAGCAAATCGTCGGCACTGAATTCCCCGGTGATCGTGGCAAGGGCTTCCTGTGCCAGGCGCAGTTCCTCGGCGGCCAGCTCCAGGCGGTTCAGCTCGCCCGCCGCCAACGCCAGGCGTCGATCTGCTTCGGCCAGCGCCGCCAGATGCCGCTCGCGGGCCAGGATGACGTCCTCGCCATGGCCTTGCCAGCCGGCCACGCGCAGCAACTCGTCGTGCAACAGCGCCATGCCCTCGCCGGTCTTTGCCGAAAGGCGCAGATGAACCTGCTTGCCGTGTTCACGGTCGAAGAAGCGCGCGGCGGGGTGATGGGCCAGATCGCTCTTGTTCTCGACCACTATGCGCTCCACGCCATGGGGCAAGCGAACGGCCACGGCGCGATCAGCAGGCGTCACGCCGCCCCGGGCATCGACGATCTGCAAGACCACGTCGGCACGACCAATCTCCCGCCAGCTCCGCTCGATGCCGATCCGCTCCACCGGGTCGTCGGTCTCGCGCAGGCCAGCGGTATCGATGATGTGCAGGGGAATACCCTCGACCTGAATGGTTTCGCGCAGAGCATCGCGGGTCGTGCCGGCGACCTCGGTGACGATCGCCCGCTCTTCGCCGGCCAGGCGATTCAGCAGCGAACTCTTGCCGACATTGGGCAAGCCTGCCAGCACGACCGTCAGGCCGGTCCGCAGCAGGCTGCCCTGGCGGGCCCGGCCGCGCAACGCCGATAGTTCCACGGTCAGACGCTCCAGGCGCGGCACCAGGTCGGTATCGCGCAGCGGGTCGATCTCTTCGTCGGGAAAGTCGAGGGTCGCCTCGACCAGCATGCGCAGTTCGATCAGTTGGTCCACCAGGCCATGGACCTGGCGGGAAAACTCGCCGGCCAGCGAGCGCAACGCCGAGCGGGCCGCCTGCGCCGTACTGGCCTCGATGAGGTCGGCAACCGCCTCGGCTTGGGCCAGGTCCAGCTTCTCATTAAGAAAGGCACGGCGGGTGAACTCGCCCGGCTCCGCCAGCCGCGCACCGAGTTCCCGGCAGCGAACCAGGAGCTCCTGCATCACCACTGGGCCGCCGTGGCCCTGAAGTTCGAGGACGTCCTCGCCGGTGAAGGAATGCGGCGCGGCAAAGTAGAGCAGGATGCCCTGATCGATAGCCACGCCAGCCGCGTCGCGGAAGCTGACCAGGCGTGCCAGGCGCGGCGCCGGCCGGGTGCCGGTCAGCCGTTCGGCAAAGTCGGCCAGCCCGACCCCGGAGACACGTACGACACCGATGCCACCACGGCCGGGCGCCGTAGCAATGGCGGCGATGTTGTCCGGCTCAGTGTGCCTTGAGGCCAATCGCCTCGATCATCCGGTTGACCTGCCACTGCTGGGCAATCGACAGCACGTTATTCACCGTCCAGTACAGTACCAAGCCCGCCGGGAAGAACAGGAACATGCCGGTGAAGACGATCGGCATGATCATCATCACCTTGGCCTGCATGGGGTCGGGCGGGGTCGGATTCAGCTTGGTCTGGATGAACATCGTGACACCCATGATCAGCGGCAGAACGAAGTACGGATCCTTGTCGGAAAGATCGGTTATCCAGCCCAGCCACGGCGCACCGCGCATCTCCACCGTCGCCAGCAGAACCCAGTAAAGGGCGATGAAGACGGGAATCTGCACCATGATCGGCAAGCAACCGCCCAGCGGATTGACCTTCTCCTTCTTGTACAGCTCCATCATTTCCTGGTTCATGCGCTGCTTGTCGTCGCGCGTAGGTCTCCTTCAGCTTGGTCAGCTTTGGCGTCAGCACCCGCATCTTGGCCATCGACTTGTAGGACGCGGCCGACAGGGGGAAGAACGCGGCTTTGAGCATCACCGTCAACACGATGATCGCCCAGCCCCAGTTGCCAAGGAAGGAATGCAGCCATTGCAACACCCAGAAGATCGGCGCGGCAATGACAGTCAGCCAGCCGTAGTCGACCACCAGATCGAAACCGGGAGCCATCTTGGCCAGCTTCTCCTGTTCCTGCGGTCCGGCGTAGAGCCCCATAGACAACTTGTCGGAAGCTCCCGGAGCCACGGCGGCCATCGGCACAATCACTCCGGCGGCGAACAGATCCTTGGCCGTCTCACGCAGAAAGTATTCCCGTTCGCCCTTGGGTGGCAGCCAGGCCGAAACGAAGTAGTGCTGCACCATGGCGACCCAACCGTTGTCGGTCTTACCAGGCACCTTGGCTTTCTTGCTGGCGACTTCCTCGAAGCTGGCCTTCTGGAACTTGTCGGCGTCGGTATAAAAGGCCGGACCGGTAAATGTGGACATCATGGCATTGGCGCCTTCCGGAGCCTTGCCGTCACGGGTCAATTGGAAGTACGCATGCGGTGCTATTGCTGCTCCACCACCGTTGGCTATCTCGTACTCAACGTCGATCAGGTAGCTGCCGCGCTTGAAGACATAGGTCTTCGCCACTTGAACGCCACCTTCGCCCACGGCGGTCAGGCGTACACGCAACTCGTTCTCACCCTCCTTAAGCGTCAGGGCATCGGCGGGCAAAGTCCACAGGCTCTTGTGGTTAGGCAGCCCGGCGCCAATCAATCCGCTTTGCGCGGCATAAGCATGCTTGTCCTCGAACAGGATGAAGTCCTGCTTCTTGTCTTCGGTCGCCTTGTGTTGCCTCAGCACCAGACGGTTCAAGTCGCCGCCCCGGGACGAGATCTCCGCTATGTACAGATCTGTCGTCGCCACAGTCTTGGCCACGACGGCGGCGGGTTTGGCTTCGCCCGTGCTGCCGGGAATAGCAGGAATACCGGGTGAGGGGGACGACAGACTTGGCACGCCACTGGCACCGGTGCCAGTGGCTGGCGTCTGGGTGGTCACGGTCGCCGGCGTGCCAGCGACTGGCACGGAATGTCCCTGCTTCTGCCAGGCTTCCCAGAGCATGATCAGGGAAAAGCCGAAGACCAGGAAAAGTATCAGACGTTGGTTATCCATGGGGGGTCGAAAATCGATCAGGGTACGGGATCATAGCCGCCGGGATGCCAGGGGTGACAGCGACCGACCCGACGGACGGCCAGCCACAAGCCCTTGATAACACCGTGGCGTTGCAGGGATTCGACAGCATACTCGGAACAACTGGGGTGGAACCGGCAACTGCGGCCCAGAAACGGACTGATCGCATACTGGTACAAACGAATCAGCAGAATCCAGGGTCTGGCCGCCCAGCCGGCTGCGCCATTATTGTTCATTCCGGCAGTCCGGCCAGCAAGCTATCAATGTCACGCCGCCAAACATGCCGCAGTTCGCGATCCACGAGGGCTTTGCCCGCCAACGGCGGTTTGGTCAGGCGCAGCACCAAGTCCATGGCGGAAAGTGCTGGCAGGATCTGTCGAAAGGCTTCGCGGGCCAAGCGCTTGATCTGATTGCGCAAGACGGCGCGGCGCGCCAGACGCTTTGGAATCACCAAGCCCAGCCGAGCTCCAGTGCCCTGGAGTTTGGCCTCTTCATTGCGACGGTAACGCAACTCGAAGCAACCGCCGCGCAATCGCAGCGGACTGGCCATAACGGCCGCGAATTCCTTGGGTACGTGCAGACGATTCGAGGGCCGGAAGGGGCGAAGCTTCGTATCCCCCTTGCTCCCCGTCACCGGTCTTTACTCAAACACCTAGACGGTGACGGCCCTTGGCGCGACGAGCACGAATGACGGCACGACCGCCACGGGTACGCATGCGTACCAAGAAACCGTGCGTACGCTTGCGACGCACTACCGATGGCTGATAGGTCCGTTTCATGGCAAAGTCCTTCTCAAGAGAAACGCGCGATTACAGCGTTGGCACCTTGTTTTGTCAAGATCAATTTTCCGCCGGGGCTTGTGGATAACTCGTCCCGAACTCGCTAGAATGCCTGACACAGAAATGTCGCCCCGGCTCCCGGGTTGCCGATTCATCATAAAAAACAACTATTAATCAATAACATAGTATGGTTAGTGCGGTACCGATCAGCAAGGATTCGGTGATGGCCGATTTTTGGGCCCACTGTCTGACCAGCTTCCAGAAGGAATTGCCGGCCCAACAATTCAACGCCTGGATTAAGTCCTTGCGCATTGAGGCCGAAGCGCCCGGGCGGTTTCGTGTCCTGGCACCCAATCGCTTTGTCATGCAATGGGTGCGCGAGCGCTATTTTCCGCGCATTGAAAGCCTGCTTCATCAGCTTCACGCCGATTCCGCCAGCGTTACCTTGGCTTTGGACGAGCAGGCGGCCGTCGCCCAAGACCCGTCGGACAAGGAGTCTGACGCAACCGCGACCGTCGAGACCGTTGTCGCCAAGGAATCAACGACCGCCGTGTTGTTGCCATTGCTGAGAAACAGTGATCCGATTTACGAAAAAACCCGCCTGAACCCGGATTTCACTTTCGAAGCGCTCGTGACCGGCCGATCGAACGATCTGGCCCGCGCGGCGGCCCAGCAGGTCGCCCTGAACCCCGGCGTATCCTACAATCCGCTCTTTGTCTATGGTGGCGTCGGCTTGGGCAAGACTCACTTGGTGCATGCCCTCGGCAATGAGGTCTGGCGCCAGAATCCCGACAACGTCGTGCGCTACGTTCACGCCCACGACTACATTGCCGATGTGGTCCGCGCCTATCAGCAGAAGGCTTTCGACAGTTTCAAGCGTTACTACTGTTCCCTGGATCTGCTGATCATCGACGATATCCAGTTTCTGAATGGCAAGGATCGCACCCAGGAAGAATTTTTCTTTGCTTTCAATGCATTGATTGAGTCACGCAAGCAAATCGTCATCACCTGTGATACCTACCCAAAAGACATCCAGGGTCTGGAAAATCGTCTGATCTCACGCTTCGACTGTGGTCTCACCGTTCAGGTCGAACCGCCTGAACTGGAGATGCGTGTAGCCATTCTCAAGAAGAAGGCTGAGGTCATGGCCGTTCCCCTGGGTGACGACGTCGCGTTCCTGATTGCCAAGAACCTGCGCTCGAACGTTCGCGAACTCGAAGGAGCCCTCAACCGCGTGATCGCCTTTGCCGGTTTTCACCGCCGCGATCTGAATATCGAGGTCGCCAAGGAAGCCTTAAAGGATGTCATCGGTGCACATAACCGCCAGATCACGCTGGAACTGATCCAGAAGTACGTCGCCGACTACTACAAGATCAAGGTTGCCGAGATGTACTCCCAGCGACGCACCCGCGCCATTGCCCGACCGCGCCAGGTGGCGATGTGGCTGGCGCGCGAATTGACGCCGCACAGTCTGCCCGAGATCGGCGATGCCTTCGGTGGCCGGGACCACACCACAGTAATGCACGCCTGCCGCACGATCATCGACCTGCGTGGCAAGGACGGCCAGTTGAACAACGATCTGCACGTCCTTCTACAGTCCATCAAAGGCTGAGCGGCAATATGACTGAACAAGCCTTGGGGAAGCACAGGAGTAATTGTGGATAAGTCAGTTTTTCGAACACCTGCCATAATTCGCCCACATTCATCCACACATGAACAACAGGGTTTACCCCAGGGCATTTAAATGAACATGTTCATGAGTCATAAGAAGAATTCCGCCTTATCCACAGCCACTGCCACCCATAATCAGTTAATCTTAGGAGATATATAGAATGCTCCTGTACAAAGGACCGCGCGATCAGATCCTGACTCCTTTGCAGTCGGTTTGCGGTATTGTCGAAAAGCGCCATACGTTGCCCATCCTTTCCAACGTGCTGATGGAAAAGGACGGTGAGCGGCTCACTTTGCTGGCAACCGACATCGAGATTCAGATCAGGACCAGCACTGCCGCGGTTGGCTCGGAAAAGGCCGCGCTGACGGTGGCGGCACGGAAACTTCAGGACATTCTGCGTTCCCTGCCCGAAACCGCCGAGGTCAGCCTGACGCTGGACGACAAGCGCTTGCAGTTGAAGGCGGGCAAGAGCCGTTTCAACCTGCAGACCTTGCCGGCCGAGGATTTTCCGCGCATGTCGAACGTCGACGGCCAGACGGCGAAGATCACCATGACGCAGAAGCAGTTCAAGCACCTGCTCGCGCTGGTGCAATACTCGATGGCGCAGCAGGACATCCGCTATTACCTGAACGGCCTGCTGCTGGTCGTCAATGGCGCTGAAATGCGTGTGGTGGCCACCGACGGACATCGGCTTGCTTTTGCCAGCGAAGTGCTGGCCGAACAATCTGCCGCGCGAGTGAAGTGATCCTGCCGCGCAAGACGGTGCTGGAACTTTCACGCCAACTCGCCGACAATGACGAGCCGCTGGAAATCATTCTGACTCCGACCCAGGCGCAGTTCCGGTTCGGCAACATCGAATTGGTCTCCAAGCTGATCGACGGCAAGTTCCCCGACTACGAGCGCGTCATTCCGCAGCAGCACACCAAGGTCTTGCTCTTGTCACGCGACGTCTTGTTGCATTCGTTGCTGCGCGCGGCGATTCTCACCAACGAAAAATTCCGCGGCGTGCGCCTGGTGCTGAGCGACGGCAGCCTGAAAATTCTCTCCACCAACGCCGAGCAGGAAGAGGCCCAGGAAGAAATCGAAGTGCGACTACCAAGGCGATGGTCTTGATGTCGGTTTCAACGTCACCTACCTGCTCGATGTTCTCAACAACGTCACCACCGAGAACATCGAATGCCGGCTTGGCCGATGCCAGTTCCAGCGCACTGTTCATGTTGCCGGACAACGACCGGTTCAAGTACGTCGTGATGCCGATGCGCATCTAACCTAGGAAACTCAATGACGCAGGACAACAAGCCGGCCGCTGAAATCGGTGGCGACCAGGGTGGTTACAACGAGGATTCGATCCAGCAACTGGAAGGTCTGGAGGCGGTGCGCAAGCGCCCCGGCATGTACATCGGCGACACCTCCGATGGCACCGGCCTGCATCACATGGTTTTCGAAGTCGTCGACAACGCCATCGACGAAGCCCTGGCCGGCTACTGTGACGATATCGTCATCACCATCCATACCGACAATTCGATCTCGGTCACCGACAACGGTCGCGGCATTCCCACCGGCGTCAAGTTCGACGACAAGCACGAACCCAAGCGTTCCGCCGCCGAGATCGTCATGTGCGTGCTGCATGCCGGCGGCAAGTTCAACCAGAACTCCTACAAGGTTTCCGGCGGTCTGCATGGCGTTGGCGTCTCCTGCGTCAACGCCCTGTCGAAGTGGCTGCGCCTGACCGTCCGTCGCGATGGCAAGAAACACTGCGATGGAGTTCAATCGCGGCCATGCCGTCGACCGCCTCATCGAAGTGCAGAACGGCGTCGAGGTGTCGCCGCTGAAAGTTATCGGCGAAGCCCAGACCACGCGGTACCGAAGTGCACTTCATGGCCGACGAGGAAATCTTCGGCACCATCGAATTTCACTACGACATCCTCGCCAAGCGCCTGCGCGAACTGTCCTTCCTCAACAATGGCGTCAAGATCAAGCTGATCGACCAGCGCACCGGCAAGGAAGAAGACTTCGCCTTCTCCGGTGGCGTCAAGGGCTTCGTCGAGTACATCAACCGCACCAAGACCGTGTTGCACCCGAACGTGTTCTTTTCCGAGCGGCGAGCGCGAAGGTCGGTGATACCGGTGTCACCATCGATGTCGAAGTGGCGATGCAGTGGAACGACTCCTATGCCGAACAGGTGCTCTGTTTCACCAACAACATTCCGCAGTCCGACGGTGGCACCCACCTGACCGGCCTGCGCGCCGCGATGACGCGGGTCATCAACAAGTACATCGAAGAAAACGAGATCGCCAAGAAGGCCAAGGTCGACATCGCCGGTGACGACATGCGCGAAGGTCTCGCCTGTGTGCTGTCGGTAAAGATGCCCGATCCGAAGTTCGCCTCGCAGACCAAGATGAAACTGGTCTCCAGCGAGGCGCGGCCGGCGGTCGAGGAAGTTGTCGCCCAGAAACTGGCCGAGTTCCTGCTCGAGAAACCGATCGACGCCAAGATCATCACCGGCAAGATCGTCGAAGCCGCCCGCGCCCGCGAAGCCGCGCGCAAGGCCCGCGAGATGACCCGGCGCAAGGGCGTGCTCGACGGCATCGGCCTGCCCGGCAAGCTCGCCGACTGCCAGGAGAAAGATCCGGCGCTGTGCGAGATCTACATCGTCGAGGGCGATTCCGCCGGCGGCTCCGCCAAACAGGGCCGCGACCGCAAGTTCCAGGCGATCCTGCCGCTGCGCGGCAAGGTGCTCAATGTCGAGAAGGCCCGCTTCGACAAGGTGATTTCCTCCGAACAGATCGTCACCCTGCTCACCGCGCTCGGCTGCGGCATCGGCGCCGACGACTTCAACATCGACAAGCTGCGCTACCACCGCATCATCATCATGACCGACGCGGACGTCGATGGCGCCCACATCCGCACCCTGTTGCTGACCTTCTTCTATCGCCAGATGCCCGAACTGGTCGAGCGCGGCTACATCTACATCGCCCAGCCGCCGCTGTACAAGATCAAGCACGGCAAGAGCGAGCGCTACATCAAGGATGACCACGACCTCAACCAGCACCTGCTGACGCTGGCGCTCGACAACGCCGCGCTGACGCCAAAGCTGGACGCCACACCGATCGAAGGCGCCGCGCTGGGCGAACTGGCTCGCGCCTACCTGCTTTCCGAGGCCGTCATCAAGCGCCTGGCCGATTTCATCGAGCCGGGCGTGCTGCACGCCATGCTGGCCCACGATATCGCCCTCGACCTCGCCGATGAAACCGCCGCCAGCACCAGCGCCGCCAGCCTGATGCGCTACGCGCCCAAGGGCGTCAATGTCGTTGCCGAATATCACGGTAAGACCGAGAATTGGCGCCTGCGCATCGAGAAGATGCGCCACGGCAACCTTCGCATCGGTCACATCGATGACGAATTCATGCACTCCGGCGACTACGCCCAGATTCGCAAGACCGCCCAGATGCTGGCTGGCCTCATCGATACCGGCGCCAGCATCCGCCGCGGCGAGAAGTCGCAAAGCGTCACCAGCTTCGCCGACGCCATCACCTGGCTGCTCAACGAAGTTGATCGCGGCCTGTCCAAGCAGCGCTACAAAGGTCTGGGTGAAATGAACCCCGAGCAGCTCTGGGAAACCACCATGGACCCGACCGTGCGCCGCCTGCTCAAGGTGCAGATCGACGACGCGATCGCCGCCGACGAAATCTTCATCACCCTGATGGGCGACAATGTCGAACCGCGCCGGGCGTTCATCGAATCCAACGCGCTTTACGCTCGTAATATCGACGTCTAAGCGGTGAGCGGGTAACGGAGTCTCTTGGCGTGAACGACGAACTGGCGATCATGCGCACCTTCCTGAAGGGCCGGCTCGACATCGAGCCAGCCAGGATCACGCCGGGCGCGACCCTGGCCGAGCTCGAGATCGACTCCCTGATTCTGCTGGAGCTGTTCTTCGAATTCGAGGAACAGTTCGGCCTCAATCTGGCCAAGGACATTCCCACGCCGAAGACCATCGGCGAGCTGGTCGACATCGTCAAGGGATTGCGGCGGGCCACGGCGGCGGGTTGAGCGGTGGCCAGGCGACGCGTAGCCATTACCGGAGTAGGACTGGTCAGCCCGTTTGGCGGCGATGGCGAAGACTTCTTCGCCCGTCTGCTGCGTGGCGAATCCTGTGTGCGGCTCTATTGCACCGATGACAAGCCGCGCCCCCTGGCCATGCCCGCCGTGCGCTGCGCCGACTTCGACGCCGGCGCTATCCTGGGCAAGGCGCTGGCGGGCAGTACCGACCGTTTTGCCCAGTTGGGCCTGGCGGCGGCCTTCGACGCGTGGCGCCACGCCGGGTTCTCCTGCGCCGACCATATCGACAAGCCCGACTATGGCGTCGCCTGGGGCACAGCCCTGGGCGGCACCCTGGCTTACGAGCGCGGCTACCGCGACCTGTGGCAAAACGGCCGCGAGCGGGTGGCACCCTTGTCGGTGGTGCTGGGCATGAACAACGCCGCCTCGGCGCATATCGCCATCCAGCTCGGCCTGGGCAATTCCTGTCTCAGTTACACCGTAGCTTGTGCCTCGGCGGCGGCGGCGATCGGCGAGGGTTACCGGCGCATCCGCGACGGCGAGGCGACGCTGATGCTCACCGGCGGCTCCGATGCGCCGCTTTGCTACGGCGTGGTGCGCGCTTGGGAGGCCTTGCGCGTGTTGGCGCCGGGCGACGGGAACAACGCGGCACGGGCCTGCCGCCCCTTCAGCGCCGACCGAGCCGGTCTGGTGCTCGGCGAGGGTGCGGCGGCACTGGTGCTGGAAGACTGGCAGCACGCCGTAAAGCGCCAGGCACCCATCCTCGCTGAACTGGCCGGCTATGGCGCCAGCTGCGATCACCGCCACGTGGTGCGCCCCGAAGCAAGCGGCCAGGTGCGCGCCGTCGAACTGGCGCTGGCCGACGCCGGTCTGCGCCCCGGGCAGGTCGCCTACGTCAACGCCCACGGCACGGCGACCCCTGAAGGCGATGCGATCGAAATCGAGGCCCTGCGCCAGGTCTTCGGCGAGCATGCCGGCGACCTCCCTGTTAGCGCCACGAAGTCGATGCATGGCCACATGATGGGCGCCTCGGGGGCGATCGAAGCCGTCATCACGGTATTGGCGCTGCAACAGGATGCTTTGCCCCCAACGGCGCATCTCGACGTCATCGATCCTGCCTGCGCCGGCGTTCATCATGTGGTCGGCGCCGCCCTGCGCGGCACCGGTGCGCGCATTGCGCTGTCGAACTCCTTTGCCTTCGGCGGCAGCAATGCCGTACTGGCAATTCGTACCGATCGCAACGACACTAGTGCCTGAGCCGTTCCCATCCTTCTTCGCCACGAGTCGACCATGACCCAGACCCCGCCCAACGCCACGAACCTCGATGCCCTGATGGCCGAGGTGGCCGACATGATCGTCGCCGCGCTCAATCTGGAGATGTCCGGCGCGGAAATCGCGCCCGACGACCGGCTCTACGGCGACGGCCTGGGGCTGGATTCCATCGACATTCTCGAAGTTGCGCTGGTCGTGTCGAAGCACTATGGCTTCCAGTTGCGCGCCGATGACGAGGACAACGTGCGCATCTTCACCTCGCTGCGCAGCCTGGCGAGTCATATCGCAGCCCACCGTACCATATGACCCCGGACCGCAACGATCTGCTCACCGGGCTGCTTGCCGGCGTTCTCTGCATTGCCTATGCCGTGCTTGCACACTACACCAGCGCCGCTCCGGAAGTCGGTCCCTGGGCCGTCCTGCTGGCGGGCGCGCCGCTGGCCATCGTCGGACTCACTTTTGCCCGGGAAAGTCGCGGCGGCGGCATTGTCTGGTTACTGATCGGCGCGGTGGTCGGTACGCTGGCCTGGGCCTGGCCGAGGCTGCACAATCCGGTCGGCTGGCTGTACTTTATCCAGCACGTCAGCATCAATGCCGTGCTGGGCATGATCTTCGGTCGTTCGCTGCTGCCCGGCCACGAGCCGCTGGTGACGGCGCTTGCCCGGTTGGTGCACAAGGAAATGACACCCGAGCTGCTGCGCTATACACGCCAGGTGACTGTGGCGTGGACGGTCTTCTTTCTGGCCTCGGCCGCGCTGTCCGTACTGCTCTTCGTCTTTGCCCCGATCAAGGCGTGGTCGGTGTTCGCCAACATACTCGCCCTGCCTCTGGTGGCCGCGATGTTCATCGTCGAGAACGAGGTGCGCAAGCGCATCCTGCCCCCCGCGACCAGATCGGCATCCTCGCGGCCGTGCGCGCCTTCCGGGCCTCGATGCGGTCATGAGCGCGGGCCGTGGCATCGCCCTGACGGCGCATTGTTCGCCGGGCGGCATCATCGCCCACCGGCCCGACGGCGCGGTCACCGTTGCGCGGTTCCTCGCCGATGTCGGTCAGCTTGCCGCGCTGCTGCCGGCCGGTGACAGCATCCTCAACGTTTGCGAGGACCGCTACCGCTTCATGGTTGGTCTGGCCGCGGGGCTGGTGACCGGCAAGGTCAGCCTGCTGCCCGCTTCGCAGACACCGGAAACCGTGCGCCAGCTCAAGGCGTTTGCCGCCGACCTGTTCTGCTTGCACGACGGAAAGGGCGACGCCATCGACCTGCCCCGGCTGCGCTTTCCCGAGCAGCCGGCACCGGTCGACGGCGGTGAACAGATCCCGGAGATCGCCACCGATAGCGTTGCGGTCTGCCTGTTCACCTCGGGTTCGACTGGTGCACCGTTGGCCCAGCGCAAGACCTGGGGCGCGCTGGTCAGCAACGGTCGCGCCGAAGCCGAACGCCTGGGCTTCAACCTGGGCGGTGGCGGCCATGCCATCGTCGGCACGGTGCCGGCCCAGCACAGCTACGGTTTCGAGTCGACCATCCTGCTCAGCCTGCATGGCCGTTGCGCCGCCTGGGCAGGCCGGCCCTTCTACCCGGCGGACATCGCCGCCGCCCTGGCCGCCGTGCCCCGGCCGCGACTGCTGGTGACCACGCCTCTGCACCTGCGCGCCCTGCTCGATTCGGGGGTACCCGTGCCGGCGCTGGACATGATTCTCTCCGCCACCGCGCCGCTTGCCGAGTCTCTGGCGCGCGAGGCCGAGGCCCGGCTCGGGGCGCCGCTGCACGAGATCTACGGCTGCACTGAAGCCGGCCAACTGGCCAGCCGGCGCACCGCCGTCGAGTCGCGCTGGACGCTCTTTCCCGGCGTAAGGCTTGAGCAGCGGGACGGGACGACCACCGCTTCGGGCGGCCACGTCGAGGGACGCGTACCGCTCGCAGACAGGCTCGAACTGAACGCCGACGGCGGTTTCCTCCTGCACGGCCGACACGCCGACATGATCAACATCGCCGGCAAGCGCAGCTCGCTCGCCTACCTCGATCACCAGCTCAACGCCATCGCCGGTATCGATGACGGTTGCTTCTTCATGCCCGATGACCCGGCGCCGGGCGGCACCACCCGGCTGTGCGCCTTCGTCGTGTCGCCGACGCTGACGCCGGATCAGGTGCTGGCGGCCTTGCGCGACCGCATCGATGCCGTCTTTCTGCCCCGGCCGCTGCTGATGGTCGGACGGTTGCCGCGCAACGCCACCGGCAAGCTGCCGCGTGGTGAGCTCCAGGCTCTGCTCGACAGCCGCCGCAAGGTGCGGCCGTGACCGGCGTGGCCCAGGTGACGTGGACCGTGCCGGTCGATCATCCGGCGTTCACCGGCCACTTTCCGGGTCGCCCCATCGTTCCCGGCGTGGTCCTGCTCGACCGGGTGCTTGGCTTCATCGCGGCGGCGCTGGACCGGGAGAGCGCCGGCTGGAGCATCGCCAACGCCAAGTTCCTGAGTCCCGTCGGCCCGGGCGAAACGCTGATCTTCACCTGGCAGCCCCGGCCCAGCGGCGCCGTCGAGTTCGTCATTGCCAGCGCCGGCCGGCCGGTCGCTTCCGGCCTGCTGGCGGCGCCGGCCGCAACATGACCTCGACCGGCGACGCCGCCTGGACCAAGCGGCCGGAGCGCAGCAATCTCGCCATTCTGCGGCTGATGGTCTGGATCTCGCTGCGCCTGGGCCGGCCGATCGGCCGCCTGGTGCTGTACGGTATCGCCGCCTACTTCCTGGCTTTCGCGCCGGCGGCACGGCGGGCCAGCGGAGCCTACCTGCGCCGGGCGCTCGGCCGCGCGCCGACCGTGGCGGACCTCTACCGCCATGTATTCAGCTTCGCCAGCACCGTCCATGACCGCGTCTACCTCCTCAACGAGCGTTTCGATCTGTTCGACATCGAAATCGTTGGCGAGGACGCTGATCCGCGCCGCCATGACCGGTGGCCAGGGTGTGCTGCTGATCGGCGCCCACCTGGGCAGCTTCGAGGTGATGCGCGCCCTGGGTCGGCGGCACACCGAGTCAAGCCATCAGCATGCTCATGTACGAAGAAAACGCGCGCAAGATCAACGCCACCCTGGCCGCCATCAACCCCGCCGCAACCCAGGACATCATTCCCCTCGGGCGCATGCGAGTCGATGCTGCTGGCCAAGGAGAAGATCGAGGCCGGCCATCTGGTCGGCATGCTTGCCGACCGTGGCCTGGGCAAGGATCCGGCGCGGGATTGCGATTTCCTCGGTGTGCCGGCACCCATCCCGACCGGCCCCTTCCGCGTCGCCGCCATGCTGCGCCGGCCGGTGCTGTTCATGACCGGTCTGTACCTGGGCGGCAATCGCTACCGCATCCATTTCGAGCCCTTCGCCGACTTTTCCGCCGTCGAGCGCGGCAACCGCGACGCGGCCATTGCCGCCGCCCAGGAAGCCTACGCCGCGCGGCTGACGCACTACTGCCGCCTGGCGCCCTACAACTGGTTCAACTTCTTCGATTTCTGGCGGGGCGCGCAAGAGTGAAACAGGGCCTCGCGTTGCTGCTGCTGGCCATTGCCCTGCCCGCCGCCGCCTGGGACATCGACACGCTGATGCGCGACCTGGCCCGCCATCGGGGCGGCCATGCCCGCTTCGTCGAAAAGAAGACCATCGCCCTGCTCGACAAGCCGGTCGCCTCGTCCGGCGAGTTGCTCTACGCGCCGCCGGCCCGGCTGGAGAAGCGCACCCTGCTGCCCAAGCCGGAGTTGCTGCTGCTCGACGGCGACACCCTGACGCTCGAGCGCGGCAAGCGGAAGTTCACCGTCCGCCTCGCGCAGCAACCCGAGGCGCTGGCCTTCGTCGACAGCCTGCGCGGCACCCTGAACGGCGACAAGGCGGCGCTCGAAAGGAGTTACAAGCTGCGCCTGTCCGGCACCGAGCAGCGCTGGACGCTCGACCTGCTGCCCGACGACCAGCGCATCGCAAGCTTTGTCGTGCGCATCACCATCGGCGGTTCGCGCAACCAGGTCGAGTGGATCCAGTACCTCCAGGCCGATGGCGATCGTTCGGTGATGACCATCGAGCCACTGGAAAACAAATGAGCCGCACCGGTGGCCGTGCGGTACTTGTGTGGCTGCTGGCACTGGTGGCCTGTGCGGCCGTTGTTGGACGCAGTCACTTCACCGCCGACATGTCGGCCTTCCTGCCGAAGCATCCCAGCGCCGAGCAGCAACTGCTGGTCGAGCAGCTCAAGGACGGCAGTCTGTCGCGTCTGCTCCTGATCGGCATCGAAGGTGCCAACAGCGCCGGTCGGGCACGGTTGTCGAAGGAGCTGGCCGCGCACCTGGCGGCCAACGGCGATTTCGCCTCGGTACGCAACGGTGACGCGGCGGCGTTGGCCCGTGACCGCGAGATCCTCTTCGGCTACCGCTATCTGCTCAGCCCGGCCGTCAATGCCCGAGCGATTTACCGAGGCCGGCCTGCGGCAGGCGATCGGCGACAGCATCGACCTGCTCGCCTCGCCGGCCGGGCTGATGATCAAGGGTTTGCTGGCGCGCGATCCGACCGGCGAAATGATGGAACTGCTCGGTACGCTCGATGCCGTCGGTAGTCCGAATACCGATGGTGAGCATGGCGTCTGGGTTTCGCGCGACGGCCGGCGCGCCCTGTTGATGGCGCAGATCGCCGCCTCCGGTTCGGATACCGATGGCCAGGAAAAGGCGCTGGCCAGCCTGCGGGGCGCTTTTGCGGTGGCCGAGGCGGCGAGTGGCTTGCGCGATGCCCGCCTGCTGGTTTCCGGCACGCCGGTCTTTTCAGTCGATACCCGCGCCACCATCCGGTCCGAGGTCGAGCGGCTGGCCATCATCGGCGCGGCCGCCATCGTCGTCCTGCTCCTGCTGGTCTATCGCTCCGTCACGGCGCTGGCACTTGGCCTGCTGCCGGTCCTCTCGGGCGCGCTGGCCGGCATCGCCGCCGTCAGCCTTGGCTTCGGCAGCGTCCATGGCCTGACCATCGGATTCGGCACCACGCTGATCGGCGAGGCGGTCGACTACAGCATCTACTACTTCGTCCAGTCGCGATCCCGCCAGCGTTCAGATCAGGGTTGGCTGACGGCCTTCTGGCCAACCATCCGACTCGGCCTGCTGACCTCCCTATGTGGCTTCGCCTCGCTGTTGTTCTCGGGTTTCCCCGGCCTGGCACAACTCGGTCTGTACTCAATCGCCGGCCTGCTCGCCGCCGCCATGGTGACGCGCTTCGTGTTGCCGCACCTGGGTCCGGCGCAGCTATGCATTCACGACACCAGCGCCCTCGGCCATCGCCTGGCGCACTGGCTGGCCAAGGCAGGACGGCTGCGCTGGACGGTGTGGGCGCTCACGGCCATCGCCATCGTCGTCCTGGTCGCGCAGCGCGATCGGCTGTGGACCGCCGGTCTGGCCGACCTCAGCCCCATGCCGCCGGGTGCGCTGGCCCTCAACGAATCCTTGCGCAACGACCTGGGCGCACCCGACCAGCGCTATCTGGTCGTGGTCGCCGCCGGGGAGCGCGAAGGGACACTGCGAGCCGCCGAGCAGGTCGCCAGCCGCCTGCCGGTGCTGGTTGACCAGGGTGTCATCGCCGGCTTCGAAACCCCGACGCGCTTTCTGCCCAGCGAGGCGACCCAGCGGGCGCGCCAGGCGGCGCTGCCCGGCCCTAGCGAGCTGGCGGCGCGCCTGCCACCGGCACTGGCGGAATTGCCATTGCGGCCGGACAAACTGGAGCCCTTCCTGGACGACATCGCGGCGGCGGCGCGGTTGCCCTTGCTGACCCCGGAGAGCTTGGCCGGCAGCACCCTCGGCCTGGCGGTCGAGGCCATGCTGCTCCAGCGACAAACCGGCTGGGCGGCACTGCTGCCGCTGCACGCGCCGACCACCGGTCCCAACGCCTACCGCATCGAGCCGGCGGCCCTGCAACGGCTGCTGGCGGACGCGGGCCAACCCGGCGCCCTGTTCGTCGATCTGGTGGGCGAATCCAATCGCCTCTACGCTGACTATCTCGACGAGGCCATCCGGTACTCGCTGGCCGGTTTGCTGGCGATCGTTGTCCTGCTCGCCGTCACGCTGCGGTCGGCCGCGCGGCTTGGGCGGGTGCTGGCGCCGCTGCTGGCGGCCGTGCTGCTGGTCATCGCCGGCCTGGCGCTGGCCGGCGAGCGGCTGACGCTGTTGCATCTGGTCGGCCTGCTCCTGATCGTCGCCGTCGGCTCCAACTACGCGCTGTTCTTCGACCGCGCCGGTCAGCGCATCGAACCGCAAACGCTGGCTTCCCTTGTGATCGCCAATGCCACCACGGTGCTCGGCTTCGGCGTGCTGGCCTTCTCGCAATTGCCGGTGCTGCACGCCATCGGCGTCACCGTCGGCCCCGGCGCCGTGCTGGCGTTGTTGTTCTCCGCACTGCTTGCCGGCGGGGAGGGACGAGCGTGAGCGATCACTGGCATCCGTCCCCGACCCTGCGGGCCAGCTTCGCGCTGCATGCGCTGGCCGGCGCCACCGTGCTGTTTGCGCCCGGCTTGTGGCCGCAGGCACTGGCCGCCATCGTCGCCAATCATGGTTTGCTCACCGCCGCCGGGCTGTGGCCGAGGAGCCAACTGCTCGGCGCCAACCTTACCCGTCTGCCGCCGTCCGCCGCGGCCAGAAACGAAATCGCCCTGACCATCGACGACGGCCCCGATGCCGAGATCACGCCGCGCGTGCTCGACCTGCTCGACGCGGCAGGCGCCAAGGCGAGTTTCTTCTGCATCGGCGCGCAGGTGGCGCGGTATCCCGCCCTGGCTCGAGACATGGTGGCGCGCGGACATGCCGTCGAGAACCACAGCCAGCATCACCTCAAGCTGTTCGCGGCGCTCGGTCCCCGGCGCATGACGCACGAAATCGCCGCCGCGCAGGAGAACATCGCCGCCGCCGTTGGCCGTGCGCCGAGCTTCTTCCGCCCTACCGCCGGTCTGCGCAATCCTTTTCTCGATCCGATCCTGGCCCGCCTCGAGCTGCGACTCGCCACCTGGACGCGCCGGCCCTTCGATACCCGCTGCGGCGATGCCGCCACCGTGCACGCCCGCTTGGTGCGCGATCTCGCCGCCGGCGACATCCTGCTGATGCATGATGGCCATGCCGCGCCAACGGCGGCCGGCGTGCCGGTGATACTCGAAGCCCTGCCCCGGGTGCTGGCGACGCTGCGGCAAGCCGGCCTCCATTCCGTTACGCTTTCCCGCGCCATCGACAGCGCATCGCCGTGACCGACCGATTCCTCGCCAGGCTGCTCGACGAGGCCAGCCGACCTTTCCGCGCCGCCGGCCACTTTGCCTACCACTTCTCGCGCGGCAAGCTCGGCGGCGACTGTATCTTCCGCGAACTGCTGCGGCAGGGCGTCTTCCCGCCCGCTGCCCGTTTCCTCGACCTTGGCTGCGGTCAGGCCGTGTTCGCCTCGTGGCTGCTGGCGGCGCGCCGCCTTTACGAGCGGAACGACTGGCCGGCCGAATGGCCGCAACCACCACAGGTGCTGGAATTGCGCGGCCTTGAACTGATGGCCAGCGATGTGGCCCGTGCCAACGCCGCCCTCGGTGACCGGCAGCCACAAATCGTCATCCGCCAGGGTGATATCTGCGCGACCGACTTCGGTCAGGCCGACGTGGTCGCCATCCTCGACGTGCTTCATTACATCGATTACGCCAGCCAGGAAGACATCCTGCGCCGCGTGAGCGCCGCGCTCGTACCGGGCGGCCTGCTGGTGACGCGGGTCGGCGACGCCGACGGCGGCCTCCCCTACCACTTCTGCAACTGGGTGGACCGGGCCGTCACCTTCGTGCGCGGCCATCGCCTGCCGACGCTTTACTGCCGCCGCCTCGCTGATTGGCTCGGCCTGCTTCAGGAACTGGGTTTCACCGTGACAACGATGCCGATGAGCGAGGGCAAGCCGTTCGCCAACGTGATGTTGATTGCGCGGGTTCCCGGTCGGAATTGACTCGATGAGCGGGCTGAGCGACGACCTCCTGCTGTTTGTCGCCGGCTCGGCGATCATCGCCTGGCTCTCCCGCAAGCCCCTGCGCCACCCGGGAAGCCACGGCTTCTACCGCTTCTTCGTTTGGGAGGGCATCCTGGCGCTGGTCGTGATGAACCGAAACTCATGGGGGATGGATCCCTACTCGGTTCACCAACTGGTTTCCTGGCCATTGCTCGGTGGCAGCGTCGCACTCGTCGTGTTGGGCATCGTCGGGCTAACCAGACAAGGCAGACCGGCGAGTGAGCGCGCTGGCGGCGCGCTCTACGAATGGGAGAAGACCACGGTTCTGGTAACTACCGGGATCTTCGCGCATATCCGCCATCCGATGTACGCGTCCCTACTGGCCTTGACCTGGGGCGCCTTCTAAGGCAGGCCGAGAGGTGAGTGGCAACAGCGGCGGCGAAGGGCAAATTCATACATAAGCTCAATGAATTAGGACATTCGAGCATTGAAATATAAGTGCCGACTGATTCTGTATATTAGCCATGGCTAATAATCAATTTCCGATTTCAGCAGTGGCTGCTTCAGGATCCTGAAATCGCCATGCCGGAAGGCCATTCATCCGGACGCCACGTCGCGACGTCGTTTGGGCCGGTATTGACTGACTATTTCAAGAGGACGCCGAATATGCGCAAGAAAGCCGCCGGAAATGCCGAGCAAGCGATCGATGCCGTCGCCACCGCCGAACCGATGAAGACCAGTGCGCCCGCCAAGTCTCTCCGCGTCAAGGCGACGAAGGTGACCAAGGCGGCTGCTCCAAGCCCGACCGCCAAGCCCGCCAAGCGGTCGGACCCCCCCCGGATTTCGCTGGCCGCTTTGGCCATGGGCACGGCCGCTGTTCCGGCGGCGGAAGAATCGCCGGTCGCCAACAAGGTCCGACCTGCCAAAGTCGGCAAGGTCGCCCCGGCCGCCAAATCAGCCGAGCCCGCCGCCAGAGTGGCCAAGCTAGCCAAAGTGAGCAAGACCGCCAAGCCGGTCAAATCGGCCAAATCGGTTAAGGCGGCCAAGGTGGCCAAGGTGGCACAGGCGGGGATGGGCGCGGATGTTGCGGCTGGAACCAAGAGACCGATCAAGGGCATCCGGCTGGCGTCGAGCCTGGCTGGCCTGGCGAATGCCAACCCCACGCCCTTCGTCGAGGAGGCGCAGGAAGTGCCCGTGCCCGAGGTGGTCCTCTCGGTGCCGCCGATCACCATGCCGGATCCCGCGCTGGAAATCCGTCTGGCTGTCCCGCCGGAGGTCATGCCGCCCCCGATTCTGGCCGCCGCGCCGCCCCGCCCGCAACAGCCGCGCCGCTGGCTGATGCCGGGTCTGGCCCTGCTGGCAATTGCCCTGGCGGGCTTGGTTATCACGCAATTGGACGCGCCGGACGACGATGCGCAGGCGCCGTTTGCCGCGCAAACTCCCGCGCAAACCCCCGCGATGGCCACCGCCAATGGCGGGCCCGTAGCTTATGGCCCGGGTCCTTACCGTCCGGCGGCCTATCGCTCCCACCCCGGCCCGGACCATAGCGGTCAGTACATCGACAACGAAGGCCGGGCCTACGGCCGCTACAGCCGACATTCCACGCACTGGTAGTCGCAACTGGCTGGGTGGCCCGACCCAATCGGCTGTGCCGGATTTTGATTAGGCCGTTGGCACGCCCCTTCCGAAGCGGCCGATCGCCTGCCACCGTCTGATAAACTGGCCCATCCCCAGCGCTGGCCAGATTGTGACGCCCCTCCACCTTGCCCATTTCACCGCCACCACGTGCCTCGGCCGTGGTCTGGCACCGATGCGCTCGGCCCTGAAAATCGGTGCGAGCGGCCTCAAGCCCTGCGACTTCGAGACGGTGGCGTTGGACACCTGGATCGGGGAGGTGCCTGGCGTTCAACGCAGCTCCGCTGCCGACCCCCCTGGCGCAACATGACTGTCGCAACAACCGGCTGGCCCGGATCGGGCTGGAAACCGACGGCTTTGCCGATGCCGTGCGCGAGCGCATCGGCGGTCTCGGCAGGCGCCGTATCGGCGTCATCCTCGGCACCAGCACCGCCGGCATGCTGGAGACCGAGCTGGCCTACCGTCGCCGCGACCCGCAAACGGGCGCGCTGCCGGCGGATTACCGCTACCGGACGACGCACAACACCTATTCCGTGGCCGGCTTCGTGCGCGACTACTTCGGGCTGGAGGGGCCGGCCGTGGTGGTATCCACCGCCTGCTCCTCGTCGGCCAAGGTCTTCGCCGCCGCCGCGCGCATGATCGCCTGTGGTCTCATTGACGCCGCGCTGGTCGGCGGCGTCGATTCGCTTTGCCTCACCACGCTCTACGGCTTCAGCTCGCTCGAACTCACCGCGCCACAGCCTTGCCGGCCCTACGATGTCGCGCGCCACGGCATCTCGGTCGGCGAAGGGGCCGCCTTCGCGCTGCTGCAACCGACGCCTGGCTCGCTCGATACCGACGCCGTGCTGCTGCTTGGCGCCGGTGAATCGAGCGATGCCTACCACATGTCATCGCCGCATCCGGAGGGCCTGGGCGCCCGGTTGGCGATTGAAGCGGCATTGCGCGGGGCGGGTCTCGACGCCGGCGACATCGACTACATCAATCTGCACGGCACGGCGACGCCCAGCAACGACGCGGCCGAGGGCCGTGCCGTGGCGGCGCTGTTCGGTGATCGTGTGCCGTGCAGCTCGACCAAGGGCGCCACCGGCCATACGCTGGGCGCGGCTGGCGCCGTCGAGGCGGTCATCGGCGCGCTGGCCCTGCGCCATGGCTTCATGCCGGCCAGCGCCAACACCGCGGAGCTCGACCCGGCCATTCCGCTCGACTACCTGCTGGCGACACGAGTGGGCCGAGTCCACCGTGTTCTGTCCAACTCCTTCGGCTTCGGCGGCAGCAATTGCAGCCTCGTCCTGGGGCGGGCCGAATGAACAGCGATCTGGTCGCCTGGATCGACGGCGTCGGCCTGCTGGCGCCGGGCATCGCCGACTGGCCTTCCGGCATTGAGATACTGGCCGGCCGACGGCCGTACCAGCCGGCGCCCACCATGCTGTCCGCGCCGGCGGTACTGCCACCGGCAGAGCGGCGCCGTGCCAGCCGGCTGGTCAAGGCGGCGCTGAGCGTCGGCCTGGAGGCGGTCACAGGCGCCGGCGCCGCTGCCGCGACGCTGGCCACCGTGTTCACCTCGTCCTCCGGCGACGGCCATAACTGCCATGCCTTGTGCGAAACGCTGGCCTCGGAGGACCGTCAGGTCTCGCCGACCCGCTTCCATAACTCGGTGCACAACGCCGCCGCCGGCTACTGGGGCATCGCCACCGGCGCCATGGCGGCGAGCCAGGTGCTGTGTGCCTTCGACGCCAGTTTTGCCGCCGGCCTGCTGGAGGCGCTGGCGCAGGCGAGCGTGGCGGCCATGCCGATCCTGCTGGTTTCCTACGACGCCGAATACCCCGAGCCCATCCATCCCGCCCGGCCGGTGCCGGATGCCGCCGGCATCGCCTTGCTGCTGTCGCCGCAAGCGGGGCCGCGCTCGCTGGCGCGGCTGGCCGTCCGGCTCGACGAGACACCCGCCACCCCCATGCGCCTGCCGGTCCTGGAGAGCCTGCGCACCGACATCCCGGCCATGCGCGGTTTGCCCTTGCTCGATCTGCTGGCCCGGTCGGCGGCCGGCGACGTCGTCCTCGAGTACCTGGCGCCGCTGCAACTGCGCGCTGAGGTGACGCCTTGCTAGACCGGACCTGGATCGCCGCGCACATTCCACATCAGGCTGGCATGTGCCTGCTCGATGCCGTCGCCGAGTGGTCCCCGCAAGGCATCCGCTGCGTGACGAGCAGCCACCGACATACCGCCAATCCGCTGCGAGAGGACGGTCGGCTCGGCGCCGCTTGCGGCATCGAATACGCCGCCCAGGCAATGGCCATTCACGGCGCACTGCTGGCGACCGAGAACGGCCAACCGCGCCAGGGCTATCTCGCCAGCGTGCGCGGCGTCGAGCTCCGGGTGGATCGGCTCGACGATGTCACCGCGGATCTCGACATCGAAGCCGAGCGCCTGTCCGGCGACGACAACAATGTCCTCTACCGTTTTGAAGTTCGTGCCGATGGCCGCCTGCTGCTGGATGGTCGCGCCGCGGTCATACTGGATGCGGCGGCGCTGACATGAAACGCGCCCTGGTCACCGGCGGCAGCGGCGGCATCGGCGCGGCCATCGCCCGACGGCTGGCGGCGGACGGCTGCGCGGTGCTGGTGCACGCCAATGCGCATCCCGACCGGGCCGAGGCCGTCGCGGCGACTATCCGTGCCGCGGGCGGCCAGGCGCGGGCCTTGGCCTTCGACGTCACCGACGCGGCAGCAACGCTGGCGGCGCTGGAGGCGGAGTTGCGGACCGGGCCCATCCAGATCGTGGTCAACAACGCCGGCATCCATGCCGACGCGGTGTTCCCCGGCATGTCGGCCCGGCAGTGGTCCTCGGTCATCGCCGTCTCGCTCAACGGCTTCTTCAACGTCACCCAGCCGCTGACGCTGCCGATGATCCGCACGCGCTGGGGGCGCATCATCAACATCACGTCGGTCGCCGGTCTGGTCGGCAACCGCGGCCAGGTGAACTACGCTGCCGCCAAGGGCGCCCTGCACGCGGCGAGCAAGTCGCTGGCGCTGGAGCTGGCCAGCCGCGGCATCACGGTCAACGCCGTCGCGCCGGGCATCATCGACACCGGCATGATCGAAGGCGCCTTCGACGCCGAAACGATCAAGGCGCTGGTGCCAATGCGGCGGGCCGGCAAGCCGGAAGAGGTCGCGGACCTGGTCGCGTTTCTTGCCTCCGAGCAGGCGGCCTACATTTCCGGCCAGGTGATCTCGATCAATGGCGCGATGGTCTAGCGTCGTCGCGCCGACAGCCGATGGCGGAACCGGTTTTGCCCGCGCAGAACGGGATGTCGGAAACATGGTTTGCGGCTATAATTCTTACCGAAGCGGTAATACCACGATGAGGAGCGCGACATGCGACTGACGAGCAAATGCCAGGTGACGATTCCGCAGGGAATCCGTGAGCTGGCCGGACTGGTCCCGGGAAGCGAAGTCGAGTTTCAATTCAAGAATGGCCAGGTCTTGCTGGAGAAAGTGGCGTCCGACGAGAGCCAGCGACGGGAGCGCGTTCTGGCCACGTTGCGCGAAGTCGCGGGTAGTGCCACGGCCAACCGGGAATTGCGCACTGACGACGTCCTGCGCATGACGCGCGGCGAGGATTGAGCATTGCTTCTCGTTGACAGCAATGTGCTGCTGGACATATTCACCGCTGATCCGGATTGGCTGTCCTGGTCGCAGTCGGCGTTGGCCGAAGCCTTGCTGGATGGTCCGGTGGCGATCAACCAACTGGTGTATGCGGAAGTGTCGGTCGCTTACAAGCAGTTGGCCGAACTCGATGCCGTGCTGTCCCGATTGAAGATTCAGCGCGCCGATCTCCCGTGGCATGCCGCACATCTCGCCGGCCAGGCCTTCTTGAAATACCGCCGAAGCGGCGGGGCCAGGACATCACCCTTGCCCGATTTCTACATCGGTGCCCATGCCCAGTCGGCGGGACTGCCCTTGTTGACCCGGGACGCGAGTCGTTACCGGACGTATTTTCCGAAGGTAAGACTGATCGCGCCACGGACGCGACGCGGATAGCATCGCCGTACGCCAGCGCCCAACGCCCGGTCATGCCCCTCGCCCAACGTGTCGCCCGTCGTGCCCTCCGCCTGCTTGGCTGGACCTGCATCGACAACCTGGCGACCCGTCCCGAGCGCGCCGTCGTGATCGGCTACCCGCATACCTCGAACTGGGACTTTCCGATCGGCCTGCTGGCCATGGCCGCGCTGGGGCTCGATGCCCGCTGGGTCGGCAAGGACACGCTGTTTCGCGGCCCCTTGGGCCCGGTGATGCGCTGGCTGGGCGGCATTCCCGTCAATCGACGCCAGCCCGCCGGCTTCGTCGAGCGGCTGGCCGCCGAGATGCGGCGGCAGCGCCGCTTCATGCTGGCCATCGCGCCGGAAGGTACGCGTCGCCTGACGCCGGGCTGGAAATCAGGGTTCTACCGCATCGCCCGGGCCGCCGAGGTGCCGGTACTGGTCGGCATGATCGACTATTCGCACCGGGAGATAGGCCTGCTGGCCAGCATCGACCTCAGCGGCGACGAAGCCGCCGACATGGCGCGCATTGCCGCCTGCTACCAGGACCGCCGGGGGCGCAAACCGGAACTGGCCGCGCCGATTCGGTTGATCTAGCGCCGACCGTCCGCCGCCTGCTGGTATTTCTTGAAGACGATTCTCGCGTCCCGCTGCGCGCGTTCGAGAGTGCAGATCGACGGATCGTCATCGTGGCCGCTAAAGAAATCGTCCGCCTGGGCGCGCATGACCATCTGAATGGCCGCCTCGTCGCCCATGCTGTAGATCTCGGTGATGAGCGTGGTCACTTCATCGAGGTGTTCTTCGTAGGTCATGTGGATCACACCACCCTCCGCTTTCGTTCGGCTACCCATTTGTTGATGGTCAAGGCCAGGTCATGGACATCGATCGGCTTGGCCAGGAAGTCGTCCATGCCGGCGGCAACGCAGTGCTGGCGGTCTTCCTCGAACACGCCGGCCGTCAGGGCGACGATGGGCAGCCGTGGCCGATCGAATTCCCGCTCCCACTCCCGAATGCGTCTGGTTGCCTTCAGGCCGTCCAGGACTGGCATCTGCACGTCCATCAGCACCAGGGCGGGCTGCATTCCCCGCGTGATGGCGTCCACCGCCTCCTGGCCGTTTTCGACGCTGTGGGCGCGGAAATGCAGCTTGCCGAGCAGCGCCTCGATCACGCTTCGATTGTCGGCATTGTCCTCGACGACCAGCACGTGTTCGTCGGCTTCCGTGGCTTCACGCGCCGGCTGGTCCAGGGTGCGGTCGCCATGGCGGCTCTCCTCACCTTCGCGCAGGACATCGGCCCGGATGCGGAACCAGAAACGCGAGCCTTTGCCTTCGCGGCTCACGACGCCGACTTCGCCCGCCATGAGCTTGGCCAGGCTGCGGACGATGGAGAGGCCCAATCCGGTTCCTCCGTATTCACGGGTGGTCGAACCATCCACCTGCGAGAAGGGCAAGAACAGCAGCGACTGCTTGTCGGCGGCAATGCCGATGCCGGTGTCGGTCACGGAAAATTCCAGCAAGGCCTGATGGCCTTCGCGTTCCAGTTCGGCGACGTTCACGCGAATTGATCCGCTGGCCGTGAACTTGACGGCATTGCTGACCAGGTTGGTCAGCATTTGGCGCAGGCGAATCGGATCGACCCAGTAACGTTGCCCCGCGGCACAGCGACAGTCCGTTTCGAGGCCGACGCCTTTGGCATGGGCAGCTTCGGCGAACAGTGCCGCGGTTTCCTCGACGACCTGCCGGGGATCGACGACCGCGTGCGCCAGCTTGAGTTTGCCGGCTTCGACCTTGGAAAGGTCCAGGATGTCATTGAGCAACGTCAGCAGGGTATGGCCTGAGTTGAGGATGGTGCGCGCGTACTCGTGACGCTCGGCCTCGCTGAGCTCTGGCATCAGCAGCAGTTGCGCCATGCCGAAAATGCCGTTCATGGGCGTGCGGATTTCGTGGCTCATGGTGGCGAGGAACTGGCTCTTCGCCTGGTTGGCGATCTCGGCGGCTTCCTTGGCGCCGAGCAGCTCCGTCTCGACACGCTTGCGCTGGGCGATGTCGCGAAAGACGTTGACGGCGCCGTTGATCCGGCCATCGCGCTTCAAGGCGGTCACGGTGTACTCGACGGGGAAGGCCGACCCATCCTTGCGCCAGTAGTAATCTTCGTCGACCCGCCGCACCTCGCCGTCGCGAAGGGTTTTGGAGACGGCGCAGTCGGTGGGGGGATAGGGGCTGCCATCCAGGCGATGGTGGTGGGTGCGGGCATGGAGGTCGATACCCACGCCTTCGTCCTCGGCCCAGCCGAACATCCGGCGCGCCGCCGGGTTCACGAACACCACCTTGCCCGCCGGATCGACCCCGCAGATGCCTTCGCCGACCGAGCTTAGTATCAGTTCGCTGTCCTGCCTGGCCGCTTCGGTTTCCTGGTTGGAGCGCTCCAGCCGCGTGGTGTATTCGGCCTCCTGGCGGCGCAGAGTCTCATGGTCGGCCTCGCGCCGCTTCCAGCCCTGATGGGCCAGTGCCGAGAAGATCAGCGTGGCCAGCACGAACAGGGCCGCCAGCCCGGCCATGCGCAGCGAGTCCTTGCGCCATTCGGCCAGATAGTCCTGGTCGGCAAGACCGACCACCAGGTAGAGGGGATAGTCTCCGACTTGTCGGAAAGCGAAGATGCGCGGAATGCCATCGATGCCCGATGCGGCATGGTAGACGGCGACTTTTTCGGTGGAGTCGAGCAGTCGGCGCAACTGCGGGGATGGCGTCGTGGCGCCCGTATTGGCAGCTTGCGGGTCGGCCCGCGTGTAGCGGGCGACCAGGCTGGTCTTGTCCCACAGCCCGATGTTGCCTTTCGGCCCCAGGTCTAGCTTGGCGAACATGTTGACGAAGTGGTCCACCGTTACCGCGACGTGGACGTCACCGCCAAAGGAACCGTCCGGATTGTCGATCCGACGGCCCAATGTGATCATCCATTTCAGCGCCGCACGGCCCATGATGGGCTTGGAAAAAACCAGCCCGGCATTGGCGTCGTCGCGCAGGCGAATGAACTGCGGGCGGTCGGCGATGCTGGCGTTGCGCACCTTCACGTCATTCACCGCATAGCGGATGATGCCCTGCGCATCGACGACGCGCAGACCGAGGGCCTCGGGAATATGCCGGTCCTGCCGTGTCAGAAAGCCCTCCAGCGTCGCCGGGTCGAGCCCGCCGCCGGCCATCTGCCGGGCCACTTCCTCGCCGACGGAAAGCAGGGTGATGTCGATCTTGCTGATGAATCCGGCGAGGTTTTCTTCGAGGATCTTGGCGTAGTTCGACGTCAGGGCGCTCGCCTCGGTGGCCGCGCGCTGCCGGTTCGTTTCCACCACCGAGGCGACCATGCCGATGATGAACAGGTCGATCAGCACCGTACCAAACCACAGCAGCCGGACAAAGCCGTGAGGCTTCCTGTTGGACCCACCCATGCGTCTGCCAGCGATCATCGCCATCTCGAAACCGACCTGCCTGAACACTATCGCGGCCGAGAACCGGGACCTTCGCTTCCTCCCATCATTTCCTACCAGACCATTGTAGGCCCGCGGCGCGGGGAACGGTGGCCGGATGCTCGGGCGCTCAGGTGCGCAGCGCGCGCAGTTCCTTGTTCATGAAGCGCAGGCGCATCGCCAACAGGCTGGCGATGCCTTCGAAGATGTAGGCGGCGGCCTGGCTGTGCGCCCCGGCGAATTCGTTGAAGCGCTGGCGGGAGAGTACGAAGCATTCGACATCGCTGAGGGCGAGCGCGTCGCCGGAGCGGCGTTCGCTATCCAGAAAGCCCATTTCGCCGATGAAGTCGCCGCGCCCGAAGGTGCCCAGGTGCCACGCCTCCTTCTTGCGCAGTGGCAACGTGACCCGGACCGTGCCGCTGCGGATGAACAGCAGCTCGTCGCCCGGCGCGCCGACCTTGAGCACCTTCTTGCCGGCCCGGAAACGTCGCGTTTCGATGATGGCGGCGAGGTTGGTCAGCGTGCCCGGCTTCCAGCCGAGCAGATGTTCCAGGCCATCGAGCTCCAGGGGCGGCTGATTGTCCTCGGCGCGGTCGAGCTCGGCGCCCAGCAACCGGGCTTCGATCCATTCCAGCGCCTCGTCGAGCTGGCGGAACGTCAGGGCCTTCTCGGTGTCGCGCACCAGGCCCACCTCGCGCAGGTAGCGCTTCATCTTCAGACCGCTCGGCAGGCCATGCGGTATTTCGGCGAAGATCAGATAGGCGCCCACCGCGTCCAGGCGGTCCTTGATCTGTTCCAGGACATGGGTGGCGGTCAGGTCGAGCGACTGTACCCGGCGCATGTTCAGGATGACATAGGTACGCGGCCCGATCTCGGGTTCGAGCGCCTGGTAGAGCTGGTTGGCGGTGCCGAAGAACAGACTGCCCTGCAGCTCGACGATCACGGTCTTGCTGCCGTTGCGGACCAGGATTTCCAGCTCGTGCGCGTGGCGGACGACGCGCGAGAACATCTCGCCGCCATCGATCTTCCGGCGCAGCACCGTGCTGCGCGCCTGCTCGCGCAAGTAGAGCACGACGGCGAGCACGATGCCGGCCCCCGAGGCGGCGATCAGGTTCACGGTGAGGGCCACGCCGACAACGGTGAGGATCACCAGGAAGTCGAAGCGGGTCGATGCGGTGCGGAAGAAGTCCAGGCTGCGCCAGTCGATCATCCGGTAGCCGACCACCAGCAGGATCGCCCCCAGGGTGGCAATCGGCAGCCAGGCCACCAGCGAGGAAATCAGCAGGAAGGCGAGCAGCGCGAAGCCGCCCTCGATCATGCCGGAGCGGCGCGTCTGGGCGCCGCTGGTGACGTTGACCAGCGAGGCGCCCATGGTGCCGGCGCCCGGGATGCCGCCGAGCAGCGCGGCGCCGATATTGCCCAGGCCCTGGCCGACCATCTCCCGGTTGGGGTTGTGGTGGGAATTGGTCAGCGCGTCGAGCACGACGCAGGTCTTCAGCGTATCGATGGACAGGAGCGCCGCGAGGGACAGCGCGGGCAGGAGGATCTCGGCGAGCAGCGTCGGGTCCCAGGCGCGCAGCGCCAGCAGGTTATGGCCGACGGCGTCGAGCAGATGACTGTCAGTCAGGCTGAGCGGGCCGACGATGAAGGGATTGTCCTGGAGCCGCCACAGGGCCGGATCGGCGAAGCCGAGGCCGAAATAGACCAGGATGCCCGCCAGCAGCGCGATGATCGCCGGCGGCGCGGCGCGGGTCAGGCGCGGCACGCCGATCATCGCCGCGATCACCACCACGCCGACCACCAGGCTCTGCCAGTGCCACGTACCGGGATGCGACAGAACCTGCCAGAAGCCCAGGCCCTTGTCCGCGCCGAGTACGCGCGGCAACTGGCCGCCGATGATGGTCAGCCCGACGGCGGAGAGATAACCGCTCACCACGGGATAGGGGATGTACTTGATCAGCCGGCCGATGCCGGAGAGGCCGATGCCGATCTGCACGGCACCGGCCGCCAGGCTGATGAGCATCAACATCATGATGATCGCTTCCGGTGCCGTGCCGCGCTGTGCCAGGTTGATGGTCAGCGCCGCCAGCAGCGCCGCCGCGGGCGCGCAGGGCGCGGTGATCAGCCGGTCGGTGCCACCGAAGGCGGAGGCGATGAGGCCGAGCGCCATGGTACCGAGTATTCCGGCCACCGCCCCCTGAGCGGCGTAGCCGCCGCCGAGCGGTGCGAAGATGGTGACACCAAAGGCGATCGCCGCCGGCAGCGCCACCAGCATGGCCGCCAGACCGCCCCACAGGTCGCCCGTCCAGGGGTGAGCAATTTTGCCTGCTTCCATATCCTTCTTCGCCAATTGGACCGCCGCCCGGTCAATTTACCTCAGTTCGGCCAGCCGGACCGCAAGATGGGCGCGGTGGTTACGACAGAGTGCTCCGATGCTCCCCCAATACCCATTCTTGGAGCGTCGGATTACTTTACAACCAGCGGCACCTACACATCGGGTGGCCTGAATGAGGCAATGGAAGCCACTGAATTATATGTACAAACGATAAATCGGCACCTAAGTTGCTTGCATCTTGACGAGTGCTGGATGGGCAAGCAACCCGGCACAAGCGGATCGTTGATAGGAGACGCGCCATGAGACAGATCTCTTCCTTCGTACCACCGGCATTCCCTGTACAAATCCCTGCTGGCGGTCTCGATTGCATCATTTGGATTGCCGGTCGGGGCCTTGCCTTTGACACCCTCACTGGAGTGGCACTGGACGCCGATCGCCGGTGATCCGTTTCCAGGCTCGGCCAACGTGATGGGAACGCCGTCGGTCATGGACCTGAACGGAGACGGCAAGCCGGATGTCGTGTTTGGCTCCACGGCCTCCACGGGCGGAGGTCTTGTCGAGACGGGTGAGTTGCGGGCCTTGAACGGCACCAACGGTACGGTGCTATTTACCGTCAGCGATCCCAGCCTGAAGATCAACGCAGCTTCCTCGGTCGCCACCGGCGACATCGACGGTGATGGACGACCGGAGATCATCGCCGTGGACAACACGGGGCAACGACTGATTGCCTTCAATCACGATGGCACCTTCAAGTGGCGCAGCGGTAACCTCTCGGCTATCAACTGGGGCGCGCCTTCGATCGCGGACCTGAACAAGGATGGCACTCCGGAAATCATCATCGGCCGGCAGGTTCTCAGCAATGCGGGCACGCTTCTCTGGACCGGCACCGGCGGCAGCGCATCAGGCGGAAACGTCGGACCGCTGTCACTGGTTTCGGACGTCAACGGCGATGGCAAGCCGGACGTGGTCGCCGGCAACACGGTGTACGACGCAGCGGGTGCGGTCCAGCATCAGAATGCCCAACTCCCGGACGGATACAACGCCGTTGGTAACTTCGACGGTGATTCGAAAGCGGAGATCGTCCTCGTCGCCAACGGCCAGGTGTGGCTGCTCGAGGACGACATGACTGTCAAGTGGGGTCCGAAGCCAATTCCCGGCGGCGGTTATGGTGGCGCGCCGACCATTGCCGATTTTGATGGCGATGGCCAACCGGAAATTGGTGTGGCGGGGGCAAGCAGATACGTCGTGTTCGAAACCGATGGTGCGGTCAAATGGTCGGCCGTAGTCGCAGGACGGTTCTTCCAATCGGACCGGGTCTTCGGTATTCGACTTCCAGCATGACGGTTCGTCAGAAGTCGTTTACGCCGACGAGCTTTTCCTGCGTGTGCTGAACGGCAGCGATGGCAGCGTCTTGTTCAGTGCCCCCAAGAGTTCCTGCACCTGGTACGAATATCCGCTGGTGGCGGATGTCGATGCGGATGGCCATGCCGAGATTCTTGGTGTCGCCAACACAAACTGCGGGTTTGGTAGCCAGCAAGGCGTTTATCTGTGGGGCGATGACGCTAACTGGGTCGATACACGCGATGTCTGGAACCAGCACACTTACCACATCACCAACGTCCTACAGGACGGCACCATTCCGACCAACGAACAGTCCAACTGGCTGGTCCCTGGCCTCAACGATTTTCGGCTCAATCAGTATCTTCCGGGAGAGCAGCCAATTCCCGAACCTTTCAGCTTGTCGCTGTTCGGAATTGCTCTGGGTTTGCTGAGTTGGACGATGGCCGGAGCGAAGTCTCGACGTACAAGATAGCCTTGGAGGGTCCAAGCTGCGGCCGAAGCGGATGACGCGTCAAATGGCTTCGTGCCAGTTCAGCCAATTGCAAACCCTGAACACGGGAGAATTCGCGCGCATTGCGCGTAACCAGCGTGGCCTGATGGCGCAATACCGTGGCGGCTATCAAGGTATCGTGCGGGCCGATGGGCGTGCCCGCGGCCTCAAGCTCGGCGCGAATACGGGCGGCATGGGCCGCGCATTCGCTATCGAACGGCAAGACCTTCATCGGTCGCAGCAAAGCGGCCAATGCCACCAGACGGGGATTGGCTGCCTCCGGCGGCAAACGCAAAAGGCCGTAGCGAAGTTCGTATTCCACTATGGCGGGCACGCCGATATCGGCGGGGGAAAGGACTTGCAGACGCGGCACCACCAGCGGATCGCCGCGAAAGTAGTAGCTGATGGTGTTGCTGTCGAGAATCAGCATGGCAGGCCGTCAAAAACCCAAACGCGGCACATCGGCCGGCTGCGAGGCCGAGTCTTCGTCGCGCAAGGGAAAGTCGGCAAAGCGTCCCGCCAGAGCCAGGCAATCCTGAGGCCACTCATGGGCGGCGTACTTGCGGATGATTTCCGCCACCCAACGGCTTTTCGACAGGCCATTGGCCTGCGCGGCCTGTTCTACCAATGCCTGCGTGGCATCGTCCAGATACAGCGTGATTTGTGACATGGCGGCAGCTCCTTGCAACTGGCACGGGCAATTATATTTCCAAGTATATTTGCCGCGCTATATTCGTCAAGTCAGCCAGCGACAACATGGTCCGTGATGTGTCAGCAGGAACCCTGGTGAGGAAGGGCGGCCGCTAGTTGTCGGACTCAGGGTGCCCTGTGACGTCCAACGTCTTCGCCATCCTTGGCCTGCGGGCGATGTACTTCCTGCTCTCGCCTACATGGCTGACCGCTTCTCGCTGGCTGTGGTCGCCACCTTCATCGGCGTCTCGATCTGGCTCTCGCTACGCAAGGAGAAGCGCGAGCGGCCAGTCATGCAATGACGGGTGCCGTCCCGCCAGCGCCGACTCTTGCCAGTGACAGGGGAGGGAAGACACCGCCCCGCGCGTTCTCGCTGACCGCCCGTGCAGCAGGATGGGTCAGCCGCCGCTCGGCTGAAATGAGGAAGAACCGCTCGCGAATCTCCTCCGTTTCGCCCAGCTTGACGACTTGGTAGTGTGCCGTCACGTCCGGCACGCTGGCCGCCGGCGCGGGAAACACTCCGGCGCCGGCTTCGCCGAAAACCTTCATCAAGGCGCTGTCGTCGAATTCTCCGACGATGCGCACACGCTTCCCAAGTCGCTCCAGCCAGCGCGGCAGGGTGCCGTGCAGGGCGCTATCGCGCCCGGGCAGCAGCAGGGGCGCGCCATCCAGGCAATCGGGGAAGTCGCCCGTCAGTCGTGCAGCCAAAGCGGGCGCGGCCATGAAAGCCACCCCCGATTCACCGAGCGGATGGCTGTAGCCCTTGATCTCCGTGCCAGGCGGCATGGGGCGGTCGGCCAGCACCATGTCGAGACGGTGGATCGCCAGATCCGCCAGCAGGCGTTCCAGTCGGTCCTCCTGACATACGAGCCGCACGGCTTCCGGCAGTTCCAGCACCGGCGCGAGCAGGCGATGGGCGATGAACTTCGGCACGACGTCGGCGATACCGACGCGGAAGGTGATGAAGCGCTCCTCGGCACCGTTCTTCAGCAGGTCTTCCAACTCAGCCCCGGTCTGGAAGATTTCCTCGGCGTAGGAGAGCGCGAGCTTGCCGGTTTCGGTCAGTTCCAGCCGTCGCCCGACCCGCCGGAACAGCGCCACGCCCAGCCGCTCCTCGAACTGGGTGATCTGACCGGAGAGCGTCTGGGGCGTGAGATGCAGGCGCTCCGCTGCGCGAATGACGCCGCCCGAGCGGGCGACACTGACAAAGTAATGCAGATGCTTGTAGTTAATCACACCGCCGCCCCACTATTCGCGTTTTTCGATCATATCGTACATCTATTCCTGATTTTATCGAACAAGTGGAGCACCCATAATCTAGCTGCCTTCTTTCAACTTTGACCAAGGAACGCCATGAACCTGCAAATCCAGACGCGAGACTTCACCCTGACCGACGGCCTGCGCCAGCACGTGGCCACGCGCCTCGCCTATGCCTTGAATCATGGCCGCGACCTCATCCGGCGCATCGTCGTACGCCTGTCCGATATCAACGGCCCGCGCGGTGGCGAGGACAAGTGCTGCGGCATCGAAGTGCGCCTCAAGGGGGCGCCCGCCCTGGTCGTCGAGGATGTCCAGGCCGATCTGTATCTCGCCATCGATCGCGCCAGCGAACGCATCGGCCGCACGCTCGACCGCCACCTGGCGCGGCGACGCGAGAATCCGGTGGTTTCGGCCACCCGCAAACAGTCAGCACCAATCGAAATGGAGAGTCGTGATGAGAAGCTATCCGGTTCGACAGCAAAGAATCCATGGCACGTGTCATCGTACTGGCGATGCTGGCCGACGGTGGCATTGATCCGGTCGAACTCCATTTGCTGGAGCGCCCCGAAATCATCGCCCGAATGGGGTTTGATCACGATTGCCTGACCAATGTGACTCAGGAATTCTGCGAGGATTTGGACGCCTACGGCGTTTACGCCCGACCCGGACGGGTGGGCCTGGATCCGGCGACGATCGACTATTTGCTTGGTGAGATTCGCAACCCGGCACTGCAGGCGAACCTCTTGCGGGCAATGCTTGAGGTCGTCCATGCCAATGGCCATCTGACCGGTGGAGAGGGGGTGGTAATCGGTCAGGCCATGTCGTGCTGGGGCCTGGAGTTGTGCGAAGAGCGTCTCCAGCCGCAAGAGCGTCGGAAATTCTCACCTCGGCCGGTTGTGGAGAATTGTCTTGGCGGCCCCGTACGAGCCGCGGCCATGGCGGCCCGCGCAGCCATCGGGATCAAAGATCCGCCGAGGGAATTGGCACGAGCAAATCCGGTTTTGTCGCCGCCTCGCAGGCGCTGACTGTTGAAAACCCGTTTGTTAAACCACAGGAGACTGAAAATGAACTACCCAAGACCCCATGCCATCACCCTGCCGCACAGCGCCACCGAATCCATCCTTGCCACCAACAGGGTGATCCGCAACACCTACATGCTGCTGTCGATGACACTGCTGTTCGCCGCCGTCACGGCGGCCGGCGTCAGTGGCGCTGAGATTGCCGCATCCCGGGCTGATCATCACCCTGGTCGGCTACTTCGGCCTGCTCTTCGCCACCACAAACTCAAGAACAGCGGCTGGGGCCTGGTCTCCGTGTTCGCGCTGACTGGCTTCATGGGCTACACGCTCGGCCCGATCATTAGCCACTATCTCGGCCTGCCCAACGGCGGCCAGACGGTCATGATGGCCATGGGCGGTACCGCCGCGATCTTCCTCGGGCTTTCCGGCTACGCGCTGACGACACGCAGGGACTTCAGCTTCATGGGCGGCTTCCTCATGGTCGGCATCCTGCTTGCCTTCCTGGCCGGCCTGGCCGCGATCTTCTTCGAGATACCGGCGCTGTCGCTGACCGTGTCGGCCGCCTTCGTGCTGCTGATGTCGGGCCTGATTCTCTACGAGACCTCGAACATCATCCACGGCGGCGAAACCAACTACGTGCTGGCCACCGTGACCCTGTTCGTCTCCATCTTCAACCTCTTCACCAGCCTGCTGCAATTGCTGGGTTTTGCGGGCAGCAACGAGTGAGTTGGCACCAAGGCATTTGCTGCCAATAGTCACTGAAGGAGAAGCCAATGTTCAACCCCATTACCATCCCGTTCGGCAGCAAGATGCTGTTTAACGGAGTCAAGCTGAAACCCGGCGTCACCGTGGCCGACATCGAGCTGGCGCTCGGCGAGATGTGTCATACCGTGAAGGAGACCTATGGCAACGACTCTGGCGGCTTCATTGCCGGTCAGGTATTCGCGTTTTCCGGCTTCATTAGTTCGGAAGGTTCTGTAAACCCGGTCAAGGAACCCGATTACGACATTGCCATCGTCACTTACTGGGCATCCTTCGAACAGCATGAAAAGTCCCATGCGGACAAGGCGTTCAGGGATAAATTCCATGCCTTGGCCGAGATGAGCACTGACACTTTCGAGGTGGGCTTCGACATGCTGTGGCAAGGCGTCCCCGAAAAATAGGGGACGTCCATGACCTACATCCAAGACGTCAACGGCTCCTCACGGATGAGCCGCACGCGCATCGGCCGCTCGCTCTATACCCTGTTCCAGATCATGACCCTGGAAAGCTGGTCGATGGGCATCGCCCGCCCGGTGATGGAGAACTTTCCCTACGCCTGGGTTTTCTTCGTCCCCTTCATCCTGGTGGCGACCTTCACCATGCTCAACCTGTTCATCGCCATCATCGTCAACGCCATGCAAAGCTACAACGAGGCGGAGCAACACGACGCCACACAGACCGTGGAAGCGGTGCGCAAGCACATCGAGGCCGACCTGCATGCCGAGATGGGCGGCCTGCGCGACGAAATTCGCGAAATGAAAACTCTGCTGTCACGCGCGTCACCACGTCAGGCTTGACCCGACCTACTGCCAAGGAAGAAAGCCATGAAACGAATTGCAATTGCCCGGCTTGCCCTCGTCATCGGTGTCGGTGTGACGATTCAGGATGCCGAGGCCAAACGCATGGGCGAAGGCAAAACCTCCGGCGTCAGCCGCGGCTGGGCCATTGCCGGGATTCAGCAATGCTGAACTATCCAGCGGTCCTGCGGACGAAACCGCTACTCCATCATCGGCGGGCCCTGACCCCTTGAGTACCGCTTCACCCTTCAGCCGCCGTCTGGCACCCTGGCTGGCCCTGGCCAGCCTCGGCATACTAGTCTCGCTGATCCTGGCGCCCTTCCTTGCGCCGCTTGCCTGGGCTGGCGTGCTGGCCTACGCCTCCTGGCCGCTGGCCCAGTGGCTGCGGAAGAGGTGCGGCGGGCGCGACACACTGGCCGCCAGCCTGGCCACGGTCCTGGCGGCAATAACCCTGTGCGCACCCCTGCTGTGGCTGGCCTGGCTCGCGCAGCAGGAGGTGGGCCGGCTCTACCTGGCCGTGCTGGCCTTCGCCGCCGCGCCACCGGCGCTGCCCGAATGGCTGCGGGACCTGCCTTGGATGGGCACGTGGCTGGCAGATCAACGAGCCTGGCTGCGTTCCGATCCGCAAGGCGTAGCCAGCACGTTCCAGGCATGGCTCGGGGAGCATGCCGGCGCTGCGGCCGCCGTGGCTGGTGGCGTGAGCAGGAATCTGCTCAAGCTGATCCTGACGCTGACCATCGTGTTCTTTTTCTACCGAGATGGCGTGCGCATTGTGGGCGAGTTGCGTCACGTACTGGTCAGTTTCATCGGCCCGCGAGTACACGGGTATCTGGCCGCAGCCGGCGCCACAACGCGCGCCGTGGTCTACGGCATTCTGCTCACCGCGCTGGTGCAGGGTTTCGTTGCCGGGCTGGGTTACTGGGTGGCGGGACTCGGCTCGCCGGTGACCATGGGCGTACTGACCGCGCTGGTGGCGCTGATCCCTTTCGCCACACCCCTGGCCTGGGGCGGCGCCGGAGCCTGGCTGTTGTTCCAGGGCGAAGTGGGCGCGGCCTTCGGCATCTGGCTTTGGGGCGCGGCGGTGGTCAGTCAATTGGACAATGTGCTGCGCCCGATCTTCATCAGCAGTGCCGGAGCGATTCCGTTTCTGCTGGTATTGCTCGGCGTCCTGGGTGGTCTGTTGGCCTTTGGCATGGTAGGTCTGTTCATCGGGCCCATCGTCCTGGCGATGGGCTGGGCCGTGTGGCGCGAATGGGCCGGGCATCTGGACGAAGCAGAACCAGCGGAGTGAATGCCATGATCCTGTCGTTTCATGTAGATCGAAGGTCTATCAGCCGGGTTACGAAAGCATCATGGAAATAGCGGTCATCCTTGGACTGATTCTTCTCAACGGCGTGTTCGCCATGGCCGAGATTGCGCTCGTGACGGCACGTCGGGCAAGGCTTCAGGTTCTGGCGCAGGAGGGGCATGTCGGCGCAGCCGTCGCCGTCAAGCTAGGCGAGGAGCCCACCCGGTTCCTCTCGACCATTCAAATCGGCATTACTTCGATTGGCGTCCTGAACGGAATTGTCGGCGAAGCCGCACTGGCGCAGCCTTTTTCCCTCTGGATGCAGGCGCTTGGGGCGCATGGTCCGCTGGCGGATTACCTTGCTACCGCCCTGGTTGTGGTTGTTATTACTTATTGCACGATCGTGCTTGGCGAGCTTGTCCCCAAACGTCTCGGCCAGGTTCATGCGGAGCAGGTGGCTTTGTTGCTCGCGCGCCCGATGTTGTGGCTCGCGTCAATCACGAGTCCGTTTGTCGGATTTCTCGCCGCCTCGACGCAGTTGATCCTGCGCGCTGCCGGAGTGCGGGAACAAGCAGGTTCCACGGTAACGCAGGAAGACATCAACCAGATGCTGGCTGAAGGGTCGGATGCCGGGGTGATCGAAGACAGCGAGCACCAGATGGTCCGCAATGTATTTCGGCTGGATGATCGCCAGATTGCCTCGTTGATGGTGCCGCGGAGCGATGTCGACTATCTGGATACGGATTGTTCGGTGACAGACAACTTGAAGCGTATCGAGTGCAGTGCGCGCTCCCGATTTCCGGTAGTACGCGGGGGATGGGAGGACGTGCTCGGCGTCGTCAGCGCACGTCAGTTGCTGACCCAGACCTTGCGTGGTGAAACGCCCAGCCTGACAGAGCATCTGACACCGGCGGTATTCGTGCCGGAATCGCTGACCGGCATGGAACTCCTGGAGAACTTGAAGACTTCTGGCACACAACTGGCCTTTGTCATCGACGAGTACGGAGCAGTGCGCGGCATTGTTACCCTGAAGGATGTGATGGAGGCGATTACCGGCGAATTCAAACCAAGTTCCCCGGAGGACGCCTGGGCCGTGCAGCGCGAGGACGGCACCTGGCTGCTCGATGGATTGATTCCCGTCGCCGAGTTGAAACATCGGCTCGCCCTGCGGACCGTTCCTGAGGAAGACAGGGGGCGCTACAACACGCTGAGTGGCATGATCATGCTGCTGCTCGGCCGATTGCCCAAGACCGCGGATCATTGCGAGTGGGAAGATTGGCTTTTCGAGGTCGTCGATATTGACGGCAAGCGCATTGACAAGGTGCTTGCCACCCGAAAGCCGGATGATCGCGAGGCGCGCAGCGATCAACTGGCAGACGGGGAGCAGCACCCATGTCCCGTTCCACCTGCCGCTCGACCAGAACGGTAAGCGCGGCGGCACCAGCCTGGTGACCTTTCTCGTCGGCATCTTCGTTGTCGGGCCACTCCCGGGCCACGCGACATGGCACGCCTATCGGGATCTGTTGGAATAGCCGGTTGACGCGCGCCGACACCAACATGACTACCGAAGCATCCGGCTTCAGCGTGCTCCCGAGGCCAGCCGATCGATCATGGCGCGCAGGGCGCGGATCTGCACGCCTTGCTTGTCGGCGTAGTGCCGGTCGGTATAGCCCCACCAGTCCCAGCAGCCGTTGGGATTGCGGAACGGCACGGAAACGGCCTGCGGGTAGAGGATGACCAGGTGGTTGGTGTCGGCCCAGGCGTCGTAGCCGGCGTGTTCGACGAAGGTGGTGCCGTAGTACAAGCCACCACCCGGCGGCGGCCGGAGCGGCAGATGGCTCTGGCCCTGCCGGCAGCCGTGCAGCGCGACGTGGAGGCCGCATCTTTCGCCGCGGTTGCAGGTGTCGGGCACATAGAGCCAGCCGCTGCTGTCCAGTCCGGTGCTCCGGAAGAAACTGAAGTGCTTCGGGAAGTACGGCGTCTGGTCGAAGCGGATGAAGCGCCCGCGGCGCGCTCCGGTACGTGCCGGTTTGAGCGGGCCGTGGATCCAGGCGAGGATCTTGCCGGCGGTGTCGAAATCGCAGTCGATCAGGTAAGGCTCGGCGGTCAGGGCGCAGGCGCCGCCGTAGGCCGGGGTCGGCAGCCCATGGCCGGCGTTGTCGAGCGTGGCGCTCGCCAGGTTATCCGCCGGCATGCCGAGCGCGGCGAAGTAGTCGCGCGCCTGGCCGACCACGGTCGCCGGCACGGTTTGGTCCTTGCCGCCGGCCAGGATGAAGGCACGTTGGCGCGCAACATTGGCGGGATCGTCGATCAGGCCAGCGCGGGCGAAGCGTTTGGTCGCCGCCACCAGATCCGCCACATCGGTGCTGGCCGGGCTCACCGCGCAGGCCTTGTGCCAGGCATCCAGGGTGCAGGAACAACGAGTGGTGGCGGTGACGACGCTGTTCCGGGCGCAGTAGTAGGGCCCGCCGGCAACGATGCCGGCTCCCTTGACGATTGACGAATGGGCCACCTGGAACTGCGCCGCCATGAAGGCCCCGGACGACAGCCCCGAAACGGACGTTTCGTCGATGGCGATGTTGAGCGCCGGCAGCGCTTGGAGCGATTCCGCCGGGCAGGCCAGAGGCAGCGCCGCCAGACCGGCCAGCAGCCAGCCGAGAACCTGGTGACGGACGCGCCCGGCTACTGACATCTCGTTCAGTCCCCGGCGCGGCTTGCCGCATGGGCGCCGACCAGATCCAGCGCCACCTTTTCGGCCGCCCGGATGCCGTCGACGGCGGCGGAGAGGATCCCCCCCGCGTAGCCGGCCCCTTCGCCGGCCGGGTACAGGCCGCGCGTGTTCAGGCTCTCGAACCGCTCGTCACGGGTAACGCGCACGGGCGACGAGGTGCGCGTCTCGACGCCGGTGAGCAGCGCGTCGGCCATGGCGAAGCCCGGAATCTGCTTGTCGAAGGCGCGCAGCGCCTCGCGGATCGCCTCGACCGCGTAGTCGGGCAGGCAGGCGGCCAGATCCGTGAGGTGGATGCCGGGCGTGTAGGAGGGCTGCACGACACCCAGTTCGGTCGAGGGGCGACCGGCCAGGAAGTCGCCGACCTTCTGCGCCGGCGCCGCGTAGCTGCCGCCGCCCGCCTTGAAGGCCTGCTCTTCCCAGTGGCGCTGGAACTCGATGCCGGCCAGCGGATTGCTGCGCGCATCGCCGGGAAAATCCTCGGTCTCGATGCCGACCACCAGGGCGGCGTTGGCGTTGCGGTCGGCGCGCGAGTACTGGCTCATGCCGTTGGTGACCACACCGCCGGCCTCCGACGCCGCCGCCACCACCTGGCCGCCCGGGCACATGCAGAAGCTGTACGTGGAGCGGCCGTTGCCGCAGTGGTGCACCAGCTTGTAATCGGCGGCGCCGAGCAGCGGATGGCCGGCGCTGTCGCCGAGCCGGGCACGGTCGATCAGGGCCTGCGGATGCTCGATGCGCAGGCCGATCGAGAACGGCTTGGCTTCGAGATGGACGCCGCGCTCGAACAGCAGCCGGAAGGTGTCGCGCGCGCTGTGGCCGATCGCCAGCACCACATGATCGGCGGCGATGCGCTCGCCGTCGGCCAGCACCACGCCGCGCATCTGGCCAATGCCAGCGGCGGTTCTCTCGATGTCGAAATCCGCGACGCGGCTCTGGAAACGGATCTCGCCGCCCAGGGACTGGATGGTGGCGCGCATGTTCTCCACCACCCGTACCAGCCGGAAGGTGCCGATGTGCGGCTTGCTGACGTACATGATCTCGGGCGGCGCGTCGGCGGCGACGAATTCGGTCAGCACCTTGCGAGCCGCGATAGCCGGGATCCTTGATCTGGCTGTGCAGCTTGCCGTCCGAAAAAGTGCCGGCGCCGCCCTCGCCGAACTGGACGTTCGATTCCGGATCGAGCTTGCCCTGGCGCCACAGGCCCCAGGTGTCCCTGGTTCGTTCGCGCACTTCCTTGCCACGCTCGAGAAGGATCGGCCGGAAACCCATCCGGGCCAGGATCAGGGTGGCAAACAGACCGCAGGGCCCGGCGCCGATCACCACCGGCCGGTTGGCAAAACCAGCGGGTGCGCGGGCGACGAAGCGATAGCGCATGTCCGGAGTCGGCGCGACCTGGCGGTCGCCGCGCAAGCGCCTGGCGACGGCCGCCTCGTCGCGCAACTCGACATCGACGCTGTAGATGAAGACGATGGCCGAACGCTTGCGCGCGTCGTAACCGCGCCGGAAGATGGTGTAACCGAGCAGCGCGCCCGACTCGACGCCCAGCCGCCGCAGGATCGCCGCCTTGAGGTCCGCATCGGAGTGGTCGAGCGGCAGCTTGAGTTCGGTGAGACGCAACATGCGAGGGTATCCGTGGGCGGGCGCGTGGATATTATCGCGCCGAGTCTTGATCCGAGTGGTCGGCAAGCTAAAATCGCGGGCTCTGTAGATAGCCATGCCGGCAGGGCGCCTTCCGTGGCGCCGGTCCGGCCCCAGTGGAACCCATCCCGAATGAATACATTGCCCCGCATCGGAACCCGTGCCGCCCTTCCCCATAAATTTCGCCACGCAGCCATCGCGGCTGGTGTGATCGCGGCTTATGCGGCGCCCGCCGCCGTTCAGGCGCAGATGGCATCGGCCGGCGTCGTCGGTGCGGACGTGCCGCTGGTTACCGGCGCGGGTGGACCGAACTACGTTGGCGCCCTGTCGCAAATCGGTGTCGGCCTGGATCGGGACAGCCATGTCCATGGTCAGTTGAGTCGGGTCTTGACCGAGGACGCGGTGTCGGCCTGGATTGCCCAGGGCTGGCTCAGCCGCGGCAGCGGTGGCGTGCGACTCGACTACAACTGGGTTGCCGGGGTCGCCGGGCAGGACGAAAAGCCTGCCGCCGACAGCGTGGTGCGCAAGGTATTTGCCGCGCTCGACCGGAACCAGGAGGCGGACCGCAAGCTGACCATCGGCTTCGGGCTGGAAAAGGAAAACTGGTTCGGCAGCGTCAGCTACAGCCATGGCCTGAGCGATCGGCGCTGGCTCGGGCCGGCCGTCGTCACGACCGCGACGGCGCAGCAGAGCGGCACCGACGCGGGACGTCCGTATGTCGATACCCTGACCACCAGCACCGCCACCCGAATCTTCGAGCGGGCGTATGACCATGGCGTCGGGGTGCGCGCCGGCCATTTCTATTCCGATGCTCTGGTCAGGGTCAGCTTGGGTCTGGACCGCGAATGGGGCGGATTTTCCGCCCGGCAGAACACCGTTTCGGTGGGTGCGGAGAAGTTCTTTGCCGGCTCTCCCCACAGCCTGGCCGTCTCGTATGAACAATTCAACCGATCGGGTGAATTCGAAACCCGGGGCAGCGGCTCGCGCATCCAGTTGATGTACCGCTTCAGCTTCGGCGGGCCCGCCACGGCCGCCGGCGCCGGCTGGCGCGACAGCCAGCGCCTCAGGCAGGTGCCGGTTCAGCCGCCGCCGAGCCGGCGACCGAGGTGGCTCAGGCACCGCCGCCGAAAGCGGAGACCCGCAAGGAGCTCCGCATCGTCAAGACCACCGCCAGCATGACCAGCGACGCCTTCTTCGCCTTCAACCGGGCCGATCTGTCGGCGGCGGCCAAGGGCGAACTGGATCGCGTCGCCGAGACGCTGCGGAGTGCGGAACGGGCCGGCAATATACGGATCGCCGGCCATTCCTGCGACATCGGGCCGGACGCCTACAACCTGAAGCTGTCACTGCGGCGTGCGATGGCGGTGCGCGACTATCTGGTGGCCCGCGGCAAGCTCTCGCCCGACATGTTCGTCGTCGAAGGGCTGGGCAAGAGCCAGCCCAAGTACCCGAACACCGCCGAATCGCGCGCCAGGAATCGCCGCGTTCAACCTCGAGTTCGTCCAGTACCAGGACAAGACCGAGGAGGTGCTGGTGCCGGTCGAGCCGGCAGCCGGGCGCCGACCGACCAAGGCGGCCAGCGCCCCGGCCGCCGTCCAGTGGCGGACCGAAGTCATCGAGCAGGAACCCGCCTGGGTAAGGCGGGCGTTGCGCAACACGGTGCCGCACAAGCAGACCGTGGACACCTATCGGGGCGCCGAAGTCACCCGGACCACCACGTCGTCGCGTGTCTACGCGAACCGTAGTCCAGTGGCGCAGGTGGATGCCGTTACGCTGCGCTCCGGAGTTGCCACGCCGATCAACGCGCTGGCGAACGACTCGGATCCCGACGGCAATGCCTTGCGCATCGTTTCGGTCGGCACACCGGCCCATGGCTCGGCTGTGGTGTCGGGTGACACGATCATCTACACATCGGCCGGTGGCTTCTTCGGCGTGGATAGCTTCAACTACACGGTCGATGATGGTGCCGGCGGCCAGGCGTCCGCACTGGTGACGGTGACCGTGCAGATTCCCAACGAGGCGCCGCTGGCAAAGGACGACATCTATTTCGTCAGCAGCGTCGGGACGAAGGCCTTGAACGTGTTGGAGAACGACACCGATCCGGATGGCGATGCCCTGTCGATCGCGTCGTTCACCAGCCGTTCGACCGGAATCGTCACGCGGGTTGGCAACAGCCTGCTGTTCGAGAGCACCGGACCCTTCCCGCGAACCACCTTTACCTACACCGCCAGCGACGGCCGGGGCGGCATGAGCACGGCCACTGTGATCTTGATCGACCCGTAGTCTCGGGGCTTGGCGCCCCGAGCTACACCGCCAGCGCCACCATCTTCAGCGGCGGTTTGCCGTCGGGGCTGGGGAAGTCGGCTTCCGGGGCGATCCATTCGAAGTCGCGAATCGGCCGGCCGGCCTTGCGGGCGCTGCGCTGGAGCTGGTCGAGCCAGGCGTCGCGATCGACTTCCGCCACGTTGTTGCAGCAGATCAGCGTGCCGCCCGGGGCCGTGCAGAGTAGCGCCGGCTTGAACAGCGCCGCATAGTCGTTGATGAGGTCGACAACGCCGAACGGGCTTTTCGCGTAGCGCGGCGGATCGAGGAAGACGAGGTCGAACTGTTGCGCTTCCAGCTTGGGAAAGGACGGCATGCGCTTGCCGCGCACCCGCTCGGCCTGACCGATTCCGGACAACTGGCGCAAGGCGGCGAAGGCGTCGCTCTTGATGAAACGCGGCCGGACCGGCAGGTCGTTCAGGCGGGCGTTCTCGCGGCCGATCTGGAGGCTGCTCTCGGCGAAATCGACGTTCATCACGAAACGCGCGCCGGCCTTGGCGGCGGCGATGCCGACACCGCAGGTGTAGGCGAACAGGTTGAGCACCGATTTGCCGGCGGCGTCGCGCATGACACGCCGCCGGCCGGCGCGCAGGTCGAGGAACAGCCACGGGTCCTGGCCCTCATGGCGGGCCTGGATGCGGTAGGCGACGCCAAGTTCATGGGCCTCGCGCGGCAGCAGTGCGGCCTCCATCCGGTCCGGTGGCAGTTCGTTGAGGATGCGGGAGCCGGCCTGGCTGCGGTCGTTGTAGATCGGCGTCAGGCCGGGCAGCACCCCGGCGTAGTAGCCCGTCAGTTCGGCCAGTTGGTCGGGGACCAATGGCTGGTGAAAGCTTTGGACCAGCAGCAGGTCGCCATACCGGTCGACCGTCAACCCCGGCCGGCCCTCGACGCTGCCATGGAACAGCCGGTAGGCGTCGGTGTGCTCGGCATGCAGGCGGGCCAGCAGCTCGGTGCGGGCGGCGAAGGCGGCGGCCAGCAGTTCGGTCAGGGGTTCGGTCACGGGAATTCCAGTCGGTCGGGTGGGGGACCAGGGCCGTTTACATGGGGATACCCGGCGATGGCGACGCCATTGTAGCGACTCGCCCGACATGACACCGGACAATCCGTGGCGGGGTCAACTGGCGACGAAAACGACACGGGCTTTGACTACGCGATGGGAAGTGACGATACTCCGCATCGATGCGATCGGAATTCGATTGCGCCTCGTTGGCCGGTTGGCTTGCGCTGTTGCGCGGGCGCCGGGCACGCGGCAAGGACCAGGGCAAGCGACGCTATCGACGCTGGGCCGCGTCGGCAGGAGCAAGCTATGTGGGAAGCAACGGACAAAGGCGGGCAGGCGTGCCCGAGTCGCAGGAGCATGGATCGTGACTCCGGGTCGCGGCCGCTGGCAGGCATCGGAGCGCGGCACCGGCTAACCTGGGAGGATCAGCGTGCCCAGTACTGGACCCGGCTGCTTTTCTGCGGCCTGGCGCTGCTCTACTTCAACTTCGGCGGCGAGGCGCAGGTTAGGCCGTGGACCAGCCTTGCCGTTGTCAACGCCGTGATCTGGCTTTACGGCCTGGAGCTCCTGTCGTTCATGTGGCATGCCGCGCGCGTACCCCACGCGCCGTGGCGCCAGCGGCTGACGATGTGGGTGGACATCGTGGTCGCGTCCTTCGCCGTGCTGGCCGACGCCACGGTGAGTTCGCCTGGCTTCCTTGTCTATCTGATGGTGATTCTCGGCAACGGCATGCGCTATGGCCTGCGCCTGTTCGGCGAGGCGGTGATCGGCAGCCTGGGCGCGGTGGTGCTGATCGTGAGCCTGCGGCTGTTCGACTACATGAACATCTTCTCGGTGAGCGCCGTCTTCTTTCTGGTGTTCTTCGCCATCATCGTCCTCTACTCTTATTCCCTGACCGCCAAGATCGAGCGCGCCCGGGCGAAACTGGCGCATGAACGCAATGTGGACGCGCTGACCGGCTTGCTCAATCGACGCGCGCTGATGGAATGCGCCGATCAGCTTTTCCAGTTGCCGGAGAACCGGGATGGCGGCATCGTCGTGCTGTTCGCCGACCTGGATGGCTTCAAGGCGGTGAACGACACCCACGGCCACCATGTCGGCGACCGCGTGCTGGCGGCCGTGGCCGGCCGGATAGCGGAGATTGTCCGCGACGTGGATCTGGTGGCCCGCTACGGCGGCGACGAGTTCATCCTGATCCTGCCGGCGACCACCCGCGAGGGCGGCGAACTGGTGGCCCAGCGCCTGCGCCGGGTGATCGAAGACTGCGCGCGCGACAACGGCATGGACTTCAGCGTCTCGATCGGGATGGGCAACTACCCGAATCACGGCGCCGATCTTGCATCGGTGGTCTCGGCGGTGGACAAGGCCATGTACCACAGCAAGCTGGTTCATGGCCGCGGCGGCATCCTTCATGTGGACGGCATCGACCGGCCATTGTCGCCGGCGGACTGACGGGCTTTCGACTCGGCCGGGCGCGGCCGCGTCAGCCGGCTCGTGAGACGGCTTCCCTGGCCCGCGCCAGCCTCGGCGCCACTACAGGCACGGTAAGCATGGTGCTGGCCACCGCCATCAACAGCAGGGCGGTGAAGGTCTCGCTGGTGATGATCTGCTTGTCGAGCAGGATGTTGGCGAAGATGATCATGATCAGCGCCTTGGTCTGCAGGAGCCAGCCGATGATGCCGGCTTCGCCGGCGGGCCAGCGCAGGATGCGGCCGGCGACGCGCACGCCGAGCAGCTTGCCGGCTACTGATGCGACCAGCAACAGCGCGGCGGCGACGAATACCGTCTCGCCGCCCAGCGTCCAGGTGGTGCGCAGGCCGGTGCTGAGGAAGAAGACCGGCATGACCACCAGCAGCACATGGTGGCGCAGCAAGTCCATCTTCTCCTGATCGAACCAATCCGCCTCCATGATGGCGCCGGCCAGGAAGGCGCCGACCATGAAATGCAGGCCCGACCAGTCGGCGCCGAAGGCGCACGCGGCCAGCCAGATCAGCGCCACGTACCAGCGGTCGCGTTCCGCCAGCCGGCCCATCAGGTGGTGGAAGAGATAGCCGAGTACCGCGAAGGCGGCCAGAAAGCCCGCCTGCTTGCCGACCCGCTGCCAATCCATCAGGATCAGCGCCAGCACGCCCCAGATGGCGATGTCGTCCAGGCTGGCGTAGCGCAGGATGCGCTGGCCGATCGGCTGGCGCAGGATCTCCAGCTTCTCCATCAGCAGGATGAGAATGGGCAGCGCCGTCACCGCGCAGGCCATGCCGACGCCGACCACGAACTGCCAGGTCAGGGCGCGCGGCCCCATCCAGCCTTCCTGCAGGAGCAACACGGCGGCGGCCAGGCAGCCGAAGATCAGCGGCATGCCCAGTGCCAGCCCGGCGGTGATGCCGCCTTCGCGGCGGTGTACCCAGGCCTTGCGCAGGTCGAGCTCGACCCCGGCGATCATGACGAACAGCATCACCGCCCACCAGGCGATGCCGTTCAGCGACTGCACCACGGCGGGCGTGAAGACGAACTGGTAGTAGTCGGGAAAAGCCCGGCCGAGGATGCCCGGCCCGAGCAGGATGCCGGTAACGATCTGTACCACCACCAGCGGCGCGTAGTAGTCGGTGCGCCCCAGCCGCCAGATCAGGTAGGGTGCGGTGAATATGATCGCCATGGCGATCAGGAAGATCTCCGTCGTGTTCATCGTCATCGACGTCGTCACGGGCCGGTCAGGCTGCCCGGTGGCGCGGCGTTCGCGATCCTGAAGTCCATTCGCCCTACCTCAATATCGCCACGAAAATCCCCGCCAGGATCGCGGAAGTGATGACGCCGCTGATGTTGGCGCCGAGGGCATGGGGCATGATCATCACGCCGGGATTGGCCTCCGTGGCGAGCTTCTGCACCACCTTGGCCGTGGTCGGTACGCAACTGACGCCGGCGATGCCGATCATGGGATTGAACTTGCCCTGGTACCAGAAATACAGCGCATAGCCGCCGATGATGCCGCCGATGCCCGAGAGCAGCAGTGCCAGGCAGCCGAGCAGCAGCAACTTGAGAACCACCGGGTCGAGCAGGGTGCTCGCTTCGCAGAGTATGCCGAGCGTCAGGCCGAGGAAGAAGGTCGCGCCGTAGAGGAAGGTTTCGCCGAGCAGATTCTGAAAATTGACCAGGCCGCTCTCTCGCACCGCGACGCCGACGAACAGCGACAGGAAGAGGGGTGCCGCGACGGGGAACAGGAGGCAGAGCAAGGTGCAAATGACGACGGCAAAGACCAGCTTCTGCGCCGAGGTGATCTTCCTGACATCGTCCACCGGCATCGGGATCGCGCGCAGTCGCTTGGGGATCAGCAACTTGATGAGGTACGGATAGCCGCCGTAGGTGAGCCCCAGGTAGAGATAGCCGACCACGGTGATCGGCACGAACAGGTGCTTGGCCAGCACCAGGGAGGTGAACAGCACCATGGGCCCGTCGGCGCCGCCGATCATGGCCACCGAGGCGGCCTCCCGTTCGGTCATGCCGATGGCGACGCCGATGGGAAAGACCAGCACGGTGCCCAGTTCGGCGAACAGGGCCAGGATCATGCTCTGGAACGGCCGCGCCATGACGAAGCCGACGTCCAGCAGCACGCCGATGCCCATGAAGACCAGACAGGCGATCAGGCCGTTGCTGAACATCAGCGTGTAGATGGGTTGCAACCAGTCGATCTGGAGGATGTTCACCACCTCGTCCGGCGTCGTGACCAGCGGGTCGACGAACAGGGTGCCGGTCCGGCCGCCCTCGAACACCAGAACCCCGGCGTTGACCGCCGACATGCCCAGGCCCATCGGGATCATCAGCAGTGGCTCCAGCACCCCCTTCTTGCCCAGATAGACGAGCAGGAAGCCCAGCAACATCAGGACGACGCGGCCGATGGCGATCTTCGGCTCCTGGGAAAACAGCGTGCCGACGCCCTGGAACAGATCGAGAAAGCCAATACCTTCCATGATGGTGCGGCCTCAGGCAAGAGTGACCAGGATCTGCCCGGCATCCACCGCCTCGCCGACCTTGACGACGACTTCCGTCACCGTGCCGTTGCGGTGCGCGATCATTGGCGTCTTCATCTTCATGGCCTCGATGACTACCATCTTGTCACCCTGCTTGACCGGCTGGCCAACGGTGACCAGGATCGATTCAACCATCCCGCCGAGCGTGCTGGTCACGTCGCCAGCTCGCGTCGGACCGCGCATCGCCGGCGCCGTCGTGGCGGCCATCGGCGCGGCCGCCGGCACCGCGGCGGTGGGAATGCTCATGCTGCCCGGCTGCGGGTAGAGCAGGCCAGCGCCTTCGGTCAGATCCTCGACGGTGACGTCGTACTGCCTGCCATCGACGGTGATGCGGAAATGCTTTTCCATGGTTCTCCCTCCCGGTTGCCGGTGTCCGCCGGCCGGTGCGTCAGTGCTTCGGATGGCGCTCCTGGCCATGCGACGCGTGGTGGGCTTGGCGGCCCTCGGCGAGCCAGCCGGCCTGGCGGCGGGTCGGCTCGATATGCACCACGCGGTGGGCGCCGATCAGCGCATGAACCGCCGCCGCGATGGCCACCACATGATCCGCCGCCAGGTCGAACCCCGGCGCCTGGGGGACCGGCGCCGGCCGTGGCACGGTCTTGCCTTCGATACGGTCCAGTACCAGAACGATCAGCTTGATAGCCACTGCGATCACCATGGCAACCACCACGGCGAGGGCGTAAATCCACAGGGTCTTGCTCCAGATGTCGGCCATGGCGTTCTCCAGGCGGATCAGAGGGGGATGTTGCCGTGCTTCTTGGTCGGCCGCAGTTCGCGCTTGTTGAGCGTCTTGCGCAGGGAGAGCGCCAGCACGCCGCGCGTTTCAGCCGGTTCGATGACGTCCGTGATGTAGCCGTGCCCGGCGGACAGATAGGGCGAGGCGAATTCGGCCCGGTAACGCGCCACCAGCTCGGCCTTCTTGCCGGCGCGATCCTCCGCCTCGGCCAGTTCCTTGCGGTAGAGGATGTTCACCGCCCCTTCGGCCCCCATCACGGCAATCTCCGCATTGGGCCAGGCATAGACGAAATCGGCGCCCATCTCCTGGCTGCACATGGCCAGGTAGGAGCCGCCGTAGGCCTTGCGCAGGATGATGGTCACTTTCGGCGTGGTGCAGGAGGCGTAGGCGAACAACAACTTGGCGCCGTGGCGGATGATGCCGCTTCGTTCCTGCTCGACGCCGGGCAGAAAACCCGGCACGTCCACCAGGGTGACGAGGGGGATGTTGAAGACGTTGCACAGGCGTATGAAGCGGGCTCCCTTGTCGGCGGCATTGATGTCGAGGGCTCCCGCCATCTCGGTCGGCTGGTTGGCCAGCAGCCCGACGACGATGCCCTCGACACGGGCGAAGCCGATGATCAGGTTGCGGGCAAAGCCGGCGTGAATCTCCAGGAATTCGTTGGCATCGACCAGATGGTCGATGATCCGGCGCACGTCCATGGGCTCGGCGAGATCGTCGGGAATCAGCTCGTTCATGCCCTCGTCGCGCGTCAGGGCGATATCGGCGCGCAATTCGTGCGGGGGATCCTCGGTGTTGTTCGACGGCAGATAGGAGAGCAGTTTCTGCACGATGCTCATGGCATGCCGCTCGTCCTCGGCGATGAAATGCACGTTGCCGCTGACGCTGGCGTGCATCTCGGCGCCGCCGACCTCGTCCATGGTGGTGACGCGGCCGGTCACCGCCTTGATCACTTCGGGGCCGGTGATGAACATCTGCGCGTTGTGCCGGGTCATGACGACAAAATCCATCAGCGCCGGCGAGTAGGCGGCGCCACCGGCGCAGGGACCGCAGATCACCGCGATCTGCGGCACGACGCCCGACATCAGCACGTTCTGGTAGAAGACCTGGCCATAGCCGGACAGCGCATCCACCGATTCCTGGATGCGGGCGCCGCCTGAGTCCTGGAAAGCGACGAGCGGAATTCCCGTCCGGGTGGCGAATTTCATCAACTCGACGATCTTGTGGGCGTGCATCTTGCCCAGGGTGCCGGCGGCCACGGTGAAGTCCTGGCTGAAGGCGGCCACCAGTTGGCCATTGACATAGCCGGTGCCGGTGATCACGCCGTCGGCGGGCAGTTCCTTATTTTCCAGACCGAACCCGCAGCCGCCGTGTCTGACATGCATACCGACTTCCTGAAAGGTGTCCGGCTGGAAGAGCGCAGCCAGGCGTTCGCGCGCCGACAGCAGACCCTTTTCGCGACGTTCCTTCAGCTTGTCCTCGCCACCCCCGGCGGCAACGGTGCCCCGTCGCCGGCGTAGTTCCTCGATGGCCTGGGCCGATATCGTCATGGACCCCCCCTTCCTGTTGGTGGCATCGGCGCGCCACCTGGATGCGACAGCTACTCCGCCTTGACCGCTTGGTACTCGGCCAGGATGCTGAGCAAGCGGGTTTCCCGATGGTGGCGAACGGCGGAAAACCCCGCGTCTTCCAAGGTGGCAAGAATGCGCGCCGGCGGCGCGCAAGTCTCGATGGTATCCCAATAGTAACGCCAGAGTTGCGCCGTTTCCCGGTGCTTGGCAACCATGCTGGCCAGGAGCGGGACGACGCCTTTCATGTAGGCCTTCAGCAACAGTCGCCCCAGAGCGCTCTCCGGTCGGGTGATCTCCAGCAGGCAGAGCCGGCCGCCCGGCTTCAGCACGCGATGGAATTCGGCGCAGGCGCTGGAAAAGTTGCCGATGTGGCGCAGTGCATAGCCCATGCTGAGAAAATCGAAGCTGGCGTCCGGCAGGGGAATCGCCTCCGCCCGGCCTTCGATGAGCGTCACGGCCGCCGGCAGGCGGGCCGCCGCCATCATGCCGGCGCTGGGATCGACGCCGGTCACCAGGGCCGCGTCGCCGGCGATGGCCACGGCTTCGCGGGCGGTCAGGCCGGTGCCGACACCGACATCCAGTACCCGCATGTCCGGTTGCAGGCCGGCGCGCAGCAGCGCCTGATGCCGGTACCAGGGGCCGCTGCCCAGCGCCAGCAGCTTCTCGATGCGGTCGTAGTCTGGCGCCGTGCTGTCGAAGATGGCGCGCACGAAGCCGTGCCGTTCCTGCTCGCTGGCGTAGTAGTCGGTCAGCGGCCGGTGGGGGGCGCGCACGGGATCGGGCATGTCGTTCATCCTTGTATTACCGCCGCGAGGCGCCGGCCGATCAGCAGCGGCAGGCGCCCCAGGAAGCCAAAAAACAGCCGGGTATGCATCCAGGTCAGCAGCAGGTTGTCGCGCAGGTAGTTGAAGTGCGAAACACCGCCTTCGTCGGCGCGGAAATAGCGCACCGGCGCCGGCCGGTTGATCGGTGGCACGCCCGCCCAGCACAGGCGGACCACGGCCTCGGGGTCGAAATCGAAACGGCGCATCCACTTCTGCCCGGCCATGACGTGCCTCAGCGGCGCGATCGGGTAGACGCGGAAGCCGTACAGCGAGTCGCCGATGCCCGCCCACAGCGTTTCCAGGTTGGCCCAGCCGTTTGAGACTTTGCGGCCATTGACGCGCAGACGCGGCGCATCGGCGGCGAAAACCGGTACGCCGAGCACCATGGCGTCGGGTTGGGCCTGCGACGCGCTCATGAATTCGGGAATCAGCCCGGCCGGATGCTGGCCATCGGAGTCCATCGTCAGGGCATGCGTGTAGCCGAGGGCAGCGGCCTGCGTGATGCCTTCGAGCACCGCCGCGCCCTTGCCGCGATTTTCCGGCAGGACGATGACGCGCAGGCCCCGGTCGTCCGCAGCCATGGCTCGCAGGCCGTCGGCGCTGCCGTCGTTGCTGCCATCGACCACCACCCAGACGGGCGTCCATTGGCCGCGCGCGGCGCGGACGGCGTCATAGACCTTTGCGCCGGGGTTGAAACTGGGGATGAGGACCAGATGCGTGGCGGACTCGGCGGGCATGGTCAGTGGCCGTGGCTCAGGACAGGGCCGCCTGGGCGGTGGGTGTGGCCGCGGCCAGTTCGCCGCGGAAGTAGTTCTCCAGTTCGCGGGTGAACGCCGCCGCGTCGGCCGGCGGCGCAAAACGGCGGCCAACCCGGACGGCAACGCGCAGCGGCAGTTCGGGTCGGCGGAACAGCGGCCAGGCCTTGCCCAGGTAGGGCGAGCTGAAGTCGATCAGCAATGTCTGCACGGGCACCTTGGCGCGGCCGGCGATCAGGCCGGCGCCAGGGGTGCAGGCGTCAATGGGAAATGTCCGGGTGCGGGTGCCTTCGGGAAAGATCAGCAGATGGGCGCCCTCGCCCAGTTCCTGGCGGGCGCGCCGGACCATCTCCAGGGGCGCGTCGTTGGGTATGTACCGGGCCAGCCGTGCCGCCGAGCCGAGCAGGATGTTGTCCATCAAGGCCGCCTTCATGATGCAGACCGCATTGGGAAAGCGCGAGGCGATGATCACCACGTCGAGCAGCGAAGGATGGTTGGCCACCAGCACCAAAGGGCGGTCGGCGCGCAACGCATCGAGCGCCGCCAAGTCGAAACGACAGGCGCAGAACAAGCCAAGAAAGTACAGATAGACACGGAACGAACCCATGATGACGGCGCGGCCGAGTGGCTGTCCCCAGCGGCGCGGCAACAGCGGATGCAGGAGGGCGGCGAAAGGCAGCCAGATCAGGCAGAGCAGCCCGAGAAAGCCCAGGCCAAGCACCATGGCGAGACTTTCGTAGGCCCGCCACACGCCGCGGCCAACGCGGCGCGGCAGTGGATCAGTCATTGACCGGCACGCGCGTCTTTGACTCGTCGATGACCCAGGAAACGGCGATGCCGGCGGCGGCGAAATTGCGCCGCGCCACCAGCGGGCTATCGATGAACGCGGCACTCCGCAGCGAGTCGTAGCGCACGAACGCGCCGACCCAGGTCTTGTCGAAACGCCTGGACAGCGAAGCGAGGAACTGGCTGCCGCTGTAGCCGCCGCTGGCCGCGTACGCCGGCCGAGTGGCGCTGGCTTGTTCGGGCGCGACGCTGTAGAAGTAGTCGTGCTGCTTCCTGGTTGCGTAGATCGGTCCGGCCACCAGGCCGAGGTTCCAGCCCGGCAAGCCCGGCAGGTCGGTGATGTCGGCATTGAGGTTGGGCGAGAAGACCCAGCCGATGTCTTTCGGCGCGCGTTCGATGCTGAAGGCGGCGCGCACCGGCAGGCGCAGCTTGAGGAAGCGGGCGCGATCGTCGCTGCGCCACAGGGTGACATCCACCTGCGGGCCGAATTCGGCGGTTGGCTTCAGGTCCGCCATGCCGGCGCGGACGGCGACATCGTCGCTCTTGGTCGGCGGCGAGGCGGACAGGCTCAGTGTCAGGTCCACCCGGTCGGAGTCGAACAGGCTGCCGCGCAGGCCGTGGCGGTCGGCCTTCAGGAATTCGCCGTGGTAGGTGAAGTACGGCACCGGCAGCAGAAAATTGTGCACCTTGTCGGAGCCGCGATAGGCCGGGAAGCTGAACGCCGCGACGCCGGCGCCGACCTCCCACAGGGGCTTTTCCTCGCCGGCCATGGCCAGGGCGGGCAGCAGCACCGCGACGGCGGCGGCGACGTGTTTTCGGATCGTCATGTCAGCAATTTCCCATCGCATGCGAGGCCATGGCCTCGATTTCGACCAGCAGGTCGGCGCGACAGACATCCGCCTGGACATAGACCACCGACGCGCCCGCGCCGAGCAACTGCTCAAGAATACCTTGCACGCGCGGATGGTCGTCGGCCCGGCGCAGATACGTCCGGTAGCGCAACCCGGCCAAGGTATAGGGCGCGGCCAAGGCCTGTCGGTTCGCCGACTCCAGCAGCGCGGCGATGTTGGCGACGGTCTCGCGCGTCTGGCCGTCGATATCGCCGACATGCAAGGTCCGGTGGCCGACGATGCTGGCCGTGCCGGAGACGAACAGCAGTTCCTGGCCGGGCAGGTGGGCGAAGGCCGCGCGCGAGAAGGTCGGGCTGCGCGGCCCGTAACTGGTCGGGTAGTTGTAGGCGCTGACCTGCCGCGGATTCTCGATCGGCGTCGGCGCCGCGCGGCCGGCCATGAAGGCGATGGTCAGGGGGCCGCTGGTGGTGCCCAGCGCGCAGGCCGCCGGTACGTTGCCGCGCGCCAGCCGGCCACTGGCGACGAAGGCGTCGTGGCGGCCGATGTTGAACTGGCGGTAACGTTCGAGGCCGTCGCGTACCGCATTGATGTCGGCAAGATAATTCCAGGCTCGCCACAAATGAGGATAGCCGTGCCGGTCGAGCAGGGCAAAGATGCGCCGATAGGCGCTTTCGGTAGCGTGTTGCAGTGGCATCGGGCGACCGAAATCGCTCTCCTCGACATCGACCATGCCGTACAGCGCGTTGTCGTCCACGCGGAAGCAAATGCCGTCGAACTCACCCGCGCGGCACGACTCGACGCCATGCCAGACTTCGCCCAGCGCGTCGGTCGAAAGTCGGGCCAGTTGTGGCGGCGACAGTTGCGAATGTGCCACCGGGGTTGCGTCGGTCATGCGCTGCCGCCCATTTCGGCGTCCTCGACCGGCCGGATGTTGAACTGGCGCTTCTTCCAGGCCATCCAGGAGCGGCGCGGGTTGGTCAGCGTGACAACGTAGTAGATCGCCTTGAGGACCTTCAGCGAGCGCCAGATCGGCGTCTTGCCGAAGATGTCGCCGGCCAGCATCGACAGCAACGCCTCCTTGACCCGCAGCACGTTCTTCGGATGCAGGAAGAGCTCGCGCATGGTCGGGTTGGTGACGCGGTAGATGAACCAGGAAAACTCCTTGGGACCGTGCTTCATCAGCCGGTCGAATTCGCGCAGGGCCGCCGGCGCCGCCGCGGGATTCCTCAGGCAGGTGTCGATGGCATCGGCGGCCAGGAAGCCGCTATTCATGGCCAGCAGCACGCCGGAGGAGAACACCGGATCAATGAAGGCATAGGCATCGCCGAGCAGCACGTAGTTGGGGCCGTGATTGCGCTCGGAAACGTAGGAGAAGTTGCCGGTTGCCTCGACCTCGTTGATCAGCTTGGCGTCCTGGAGGCGCTCGGCCAGCGCCGGGCACAGGGCGATGCCGTCCAGCAGGAACTGGGCGAGGCTGCGCTGGCCCTTGGTCTTCATGAAATGCGGCCAGGTGACCATGCCGACGCTGGTGGCGCCGTCCATCAAGGGGATGAACCAGAACCAGCCTTGGTCGAACCAGAAGATGGTGATGTTGCCCTCGGCCGGGCCCTCGTGGCGGCGCGCGCCGGCGAAATGGCCATAGACGGAGGAGCTGTTGTGCTTGGGATTGCGGTGCTTGATCTGGAAGCGGTTGGCCAGGAAGGTGTCGCGGCCCGAGGCATCGACCACGAAGCGGGCGCGCCATTGCGCTGTGCGGCCGTCGTCATGCTCGGCGCGGACCGCCGCGCCGGCATCGCCGGGCAGGAAGTCGACGGCGCGGGCCCGGCAGCCCTCATGGACTTCGACACCCTTCTTGCCGGCGTTGCGGATCAGGATCTCGTCGAACTTCGAGCGCAGCACCTGGTAGGCATAGGGCATGGACTTGTTCCAGGCCTCGGCGAACTGGAACACCTGGCGCCCCTCCTGGCGGGGCGCGACGAACTCCGCGCCCCACTTCTCCATGCCGATGGCCTTGATCTCCTCGGCCACGCCCAGCTTTTCGAACAGCGGCAGATTCGCCGGCAACAGCGACTCGCCGACATGAAAGCGCGGATGGTGTGCCTTTTCCAGCAGAACGACCTGATAGCCCCGCTCGGCCAGCAGCGGGGCCACCGAGCAGCCGGCCGGCCCGCCGCCGATGACCAGGACGTCGCAGGAGGATTCGCCACCCGTGGCCGCCGTTTGTGGATCGCCCATGCTTGCCGCTCCCGGTCAGGAAAAGGCTGAAATTATATCGTTGCTCTTGGTCGGAACGCGCCGCGATACCTTGACCGGCGACATCGCGGCGATGGCGTCGGCTTGCAGTTCCGGGCTGAGGAACGGCTCCAGGCCCCTGGGCTGGCGCGGATGGGCCGGAAAGGCGCGGCCGAGGCGTTTCAGTTCCTCCCGGTTGGCGCTGAAGTAGCGCGCCGCCTGGACGATGGTCGGCAGGTTCTTCACCACATGCCACAGGCTCCAGCGGTGCTGCCAGAGTCGTTTGGCGAAGCGGCGCCGGTAGCCCTTGCTGTCGTAGTAGCGGCGCACGTGCCAGTTGTAGAGCTCGTCCATCTGTTCTCGGGATTCGAAGTCATGCGGCTTGTAGATGAAGTTGAGGCAGTTCATCAGCCGCCAGTCCTCGTCGAACTCGCCGCTCTCGCCGCTCACGCACTCACGCCAGAGCGGTGCGCCGTACATGGGGCTGAACTTGGTCATGTTCATTTCGTCGAGGTCGAGCGACAGGACGAAGTCGCTGGTGGCCTTGATGGTTTCCGGCGTCTCGCCCGGCAGGCCGAAGATGAACAGGCCCTTGGCGCGCAGGCCGGCGGCGTGGATCTGCTCGACCGTCTTCTTGACGGCTTCCAGGCTGACGCCCGCCTTGTGGCGTTCCATCATGCCCGGATCGGCCGATTCGATGCCCATCGACACCATCAGCGCGCCGGCCTGCTTGAGCAGGCGCAGCATCTCGTCCGAGGTGTGGCCGGTGCGGATGGCGCAGTTGAAATGCATGCCCAGCGGCTGGTCGATAAGCAGTTGGCAGAGTTCGGTGACGCGCTTCTTGTGCGCCGTGAACAGGTCGTCGTAGAAGTTGATGTGGTAGACGCCGTAGCGGTCGCGCAGGTACTTCATGTGGTCGTAAACGTAGCGCGCCGAGTTGGTCTTGTAGAGGCGCTCGAACACCGTGCGGTCGCAGAACGAACAGGTGTAGGGGCAGCCGCGCGATGTGATCATGGTGGCGCCATGGCGCCGGTCGTAGGCGAACAGGGGCAGGTGATAGGCGTGCGGAAAGCCGGCCAGCTTCTCGTAAGCCGGGAAGGGCAGCTCGTCGAGATCGCGGATTCGGTCGCGGCGCGGATTGGCGACAACCTTGCCTTCGGGACCGCCATCGCGAAAGACGAGGTTGGCGATCTCGCGGGGCGGCTTGCCATCGGCCAGGTCGAGCATGGCGCCCTCGCCCTCGCCGATGCACAGGCAGTCGATTTCCGGAAAGTGCTCGAGGATCGGGCCACCGATCGACGAGACATGGACGCCGCCGAAAACGATGCGCACCTCGGGCCGCCGCCGCTTGATATGGGCGGCCAGCTCGAAGGCGTCCATGAAGCCGGCGGTGGTGGCGGAAAAGCCGACCAGCTCGGGGTTGCCGGCCAGCACGATTTCGGCGTTGGCCTCGATGCCGGGCGGCGCGTAGGGCCCCAGACAGTCATGCACCGCCGTCGCATGGCCATGCTGTTCCAGCCACGAAGCCAGCTGGAGAATGCCGATCGGCGGCATGCGGTTGGCCAGCACGGAAAAATCCGGCTGACCGGGCACGAAGTTGAAGCCGGCGGGATGAACGAGCGTGATCTTCATTCGGTGGGTGGCTGGCCTGGCGCGGCGGTATGAAATGCCATGATATATCGTCCCCGCGCCGTTTCAGAGCCACCATGCCCCCGTATAGAATCGAAGCATGAGCCTAGTCCACCAAGATGCCATCGAGCAGGAAGTCCTGGCCGGCAAGACGAGCCTGTTGTATGGCAACGCCGCGCTCGGCCAGGCCGTCAATATCGTCAATGCGACCCTGCTGGCCTGGGTCTTGTCGATCAGCGCCCAGCGGCCGGCCGTGCTCGGTTGGTGGCTGGCCATCGTTCTGGTCGCCATGGGGCGGCTGGCGTTGCTGCGCGCCTATCGGGTCGCCCGGCCGGACGCGCCGACGGCGGCGCTCTGGTGCCGGCGTTTCATTGTCGGCGCCGCCGTCGCCGGCGTGACCTGGGGTAGCGGCGTGCTGCTGTTCATGCTCGGCGCGCCGACGCAGGAGCAGCTCTTTGCCGCCTTTGTCCTGGTCGGCATGGTCGCCGGGGCCGTGTCGGTGTTGTCGCCGGTCTTTTCCGCTTTCTACGTCTTCGCCCTGCCGGTCGTGCTGCCGGTCATCGGCGTCGTGCTCTGGGGTGCCCATGCGCCGCTCGACTGGGCGTTCGCCATCATGGCGATCGTCTTCCTCGCGGCTGTCATGCAGAGCGCGCGCGCCATGCACGGCAACCTCGATTCGTCTTTGCGCCTCGCTTTCGAGAAGACCCGCCTGGTCGCCGATCTGGAGCAGGCCCGGCTGGCGGCCGAGGCGGCCTCGCGCCTGAAGAGCCAGTTTCTCGCCAACATGAGCCACGAAATCCGCACGCCGATGAATGGCGTGATCGGCATGACCGACCTGCTGCTGGCCACCGACCTCGACGACGAGCAACGTCAATTCGCCGGCATCGTCAAGCACAGTGCGGAAGGCCTGATGACGATCATCAACGACATCCTCGACTTTTCCAAGATCGAGGCCGGCAAGATCGACCTGGACAGTACCGACTTCATCCTTGCCGACGCGCTGGATCAGGTTACGACAAAGATGGAAATGCGCGCCCGGCAAAAGAACCTGGCTTTTTCATGTGTGCTCGATCCGGCCGCGCCGCACTTGTTGCGCGGCGACCCTGGCCGCCTGCGGCAGGTGCTGGTGAACCTGATCGACAATGCCATCAAGTTCACGGCGGCGGGCGAAGTGTCCGTCAAGGTCGGACCGCTGTGCAGCGCCGATTCGCGCGCGCTGATACGTTTCGAAGTCAGGGATACCGGCCTGGGGATACCGAGCGACAAGCTGGCCAGCCTGTTCTCGTCCTTCACCCAGTTGGACGGCTCGACGACCCGGCAGTTCGGCGGTACGGGGCTTGGCCTGTCGATCTCCAAACGCCTGGTCGAACTGATGGGCGGCGAAATCGGCGTCGAAAGCCAGGAAGGCAAGGGCTCGTCGTTCTGGTTCACCGTCGAATTCGCCGTGCCGGCCTGGGGCGACCCTCCGGCCGGCGCCGCCGCGACGGCATCCGCCTGAGGCGGCTCAGTCCGCTTCCAGGGTGACCGAGGTCGCCCCCGTAACTTTGTCGATCGCCAGGCGCAGTTCGCAATACTCGTTTTGCGCTTCGACCGGTGTCGGATCGTCGGCGCAATTGCAGCCGGCGACGACGCCGGCAAAGAAGATGCCCACCTTGACGCCAATGAAACCGGGTTCGTCGGTCACGCCGATGATCATCGCCTCGAGCGGGTCGTCCAGGACATGGCTGCTCGTGGTCAGGGCCCGCTGCAAGGGGAGCCGGGCCGCGCCCAGTTGCTCGATTTCATGCTTGAGAACCGCCTTGAAGTCGGCGGATCGCCAGGCGCGCAGCGAGTCGGGAAGGTGGATCATTGCCGGTGCGAGTCCGGCTTAGTTCGGCTTCCGGGTCGGCTTGGGCATGGCTACCACCTTGGCGCTGGGCGGCTCGTCCGTGTAGTAGGGCTTCTCGTTGTCGGTCAGGCCCGCGGCCTGCGCCAGTTCCCGCTCGCGCTCGGCGATCAGCCCGAACAGGTCGCGGATGTCGTGGATGGTGCTTTCCTTGAAGGGATGGGGCATGCCCGGCGCCGGCGTCGCGTCCTTGACGATGTTGGCCAATACCTTGCGCAGCACGCGCAGGATGCGTTGTTCCTTCGATAGCGTTTCGTCGTTCAATTGGTTGCTCCGATCGGGGTCGCGGTGAGGAGTTGGCCGGTTGGCAAATAGTTAGCTGGCGGCCAGGACGGTGAATTGTGTTCGCTTCAACAGCTTCTTGAAATCCCTGTCGAAGGTGACAAGGTGCTCGCCGAGTTGAATCACCGCGGCGGCCAGCCAGGCGTCGGGGATGGTGTTGGCGGTCAGCTTTCCCTCCCGGCAGAGCTGGCGCAGGATCGGCCACTCGGCGCCGAGCGAGGGCATCTCGACGCCTGGCACGGCCAGCAGCGCATCGAGGAAGGCCATGGCGTCCTCGGTCGGTGTCGGCTGGACGAATATCCGCGAATTGGTGACCAGCCGCAGGAAGCTGGCGGCCACCATCGGCATCAGCTTCAGGCTGGCGCCGTCGGCGCAAGCCGCAACGGCCTTGTCCAGCACGGCAAACGCGGTCTTGTGATGGGGGTGATCGCCACGCGACGCCGCGATCAGCACATTGACATCAGGCGTCACTGTCGGCCGCGTCCAGCATTGCCTTGTTGCTGGTCGGATCAAGCCCGGGGACCAGACCGCCGCGCCCCGTGAAGACCGGAATCCGATGCTTGGCCGCCTTGGTTGCGCGAGGCGAGGATCGCAGGCGAAGTTGCAAGCCTTCCTCGATCAGCCGCGTCAAGCTGGTTCGCTGCCGCGCGGCCAATGCCTTGGCGTTGGCCAGCAGGGCATCGTTGATATCGAGGGTGGTCTTCATGGATAACAAAGTACAGATTTCTGTACCTGTAGTCAATCAACCATCCCCACGGGAGCCGCGCGATTTCCGTGAGTCGCGGCCGCCCCCTTGCGCAGCCGGTATGCGTGGGGTCGCAGTGACTACAAGAAAGCAAGAATTGTCAGCAAGTTGCCCCCTGCGACTCCGAAGAAGAGATCCAGGTGCAGCGCCTGGTAGGTCAAGAGAAGATGAGCCGCCGCTCGTCAGGGGGATGTCCAATCCTCGGGATGCCCCATGGTGGCTCATCCCTTTGTATCAGGCTTCAGGATGATTGTCAGCGTGCGGCGTTCGGCCTAAGTTCAATCATCGGTCTGTATTCCGGTCCATCCGCGTCGATCCAAAGGGAGGTGTGCCATGACATCATCAACTTCCGCCAGGCTCCGCAGTTCGCTTGTCATGCTTGGCTTGGCCTGCGCATCCATGCAGGCAGGCGCTTCGGTGGTGACCAGCGCACAGGCGTTTGCTGGTGCTGGCTTTGTGTGTTGCGCACCGCTCAATTCGGGCGGTATTACGTCGGGGTTTACGGGCGGGGTCGTGGCGGATCGGGATCGACACGACAACAATAGCCCTTCGTCCGCAAGTGCTGTCTTCTTCGATCAGTTGCTTGACGCCACCACACCATCAGGTTATGCATTCAGGGACGGCTCCGTAGCCAGTGCATGGGCCACCATAGGAGCCCTGGGGGTCGCTGCCGAGGCGAAAGCCTTTTCAAGCACCGGCCGATTTGGCGGCAACAATGTCTCCGGGACGGCAGAGGCATTCTTTGAAGATGAGATCACCTTCTTAACGGCGCGCACAAGATTCAGTCTGGACATCGACGGATTCACCAGCCAAGCCGCGGTTGCCGAGGGGATCTTGACGCTCCAGGGCGATGCACTGATTCATTTCATTGACGGGCCAGTTGTCGGCGGCGGAGCGGCTCGCCAAAGACGCTTCGAATGCCTTGCGCCGGGCGGCTTCTTCGTTGACTGCGACGGCTCGGTCACCCTGGTTGTGCCAACCCATACCCCGTTGAGCTTCTTCGTCCTCCTGGCGGTTGAGGCGGCGGCAAGTGGCACCCAGGAGTCCTGGGCCACATACGATCGCACCTTGCACACCACCATCGAGTCGCTCGATCCCGGCTCATTCGTGAGCGCAAGCGGATATGCCTATGCCCCCCAAGTGCCCGAGCCGCCAGCCGGTGCGGTGCCAGAGCCGGCCGGTTCCCTATTGCTCGGCGCGGGTTTGATGGGGTTGATGGCGTCGCGCAGGCTGCGTCGCAAGCCAAATGCACCTATCAATGCTGTTCGGTTGAATTGAAGGCGCAATCGCTGCAATCCATGGCACAGGACGGCCGCCCGGACGGACGTGTTACGAGGTACTAACATGACCGTATTTAACCGCCACTCCATGGGGAAATTGGCCGCCCACTTTCTTCGGCGGATCATGCACTTGCTTGGTTTCCGCGACTTTTCTCTGTAACCGGGCGAGTTCTATCTCCTGCTCTGTCGGCACTGGCTGCCCTTTGCCGACTAAGGCCAACTTCCCGCCCTTGTGCGCACTTGCCCATTCATGCAGTCTGCCTCTTGGGTGCGACTGATCCTTTCGGATGACACCGGAAGACAAAGCGCGTGCAATTGGCCCCGCCGTGGATCAGAATCTGCCGCTCCACGGGGTTGTTTCCAAGGCAGTCATGGATGATATGAAAGTACTCCTGGTCGACGATCACGCCCTGTTTCGCGAAGGGCTGCGTCTGGTGCTGGAGCGGCTTGGCGACTCCTTCGCGATTCTCGAGGCGGCCGACTGCGCCGGCGCCTTCGAGGTCGCCAGGCGCCATCCGGATCTTGCCCTCGTGCTGCTTGACCTGGCCCTGCCCGACATGCCCGGTTTCGAGGCGCTCAGCCTCCTGCGCGAGCGCTACCCCAGCGTCCCCGTCGTCGTACTGTCCGCATCGGAAGACCGGCCGTCCGTGCTCGAAGCGATCAACCGCGGGGCCATGGGATTCATCCCGAAATCCTCGGACAGCAAGCTGCTCATCAACGCCTTGCGGCTGGTATTGGCCGGCGGCGTCTACGTCCCGCCATCGGTGCTGACCAATCCCCTCAATGCCTGCGAGCAAGCGCCGGCCACGGCGATGAGGCACAAGGGTGAATCTTTGCGTGGATTGGGCCTGACCGGTCGTCAGATCGAGGTATTGGGCCTGCTGGTACAGGGCATGCCGAACAAGGTCATTGCGCGCACCTTGGGGCTTGCCGAACCGACCGTAAAGACCCATGTCGCAGCCTGCCTGCGGGCGTTGAACGTCAGCAACCGCACGCAGGCAGTTCTGTCCGTGGGCCGGCTGGGGTTCACTTTCAGATGACCGGTGCGCCGCTGCAATCGACCACCATGATTGATCAGCTGGTTGCCGCCGAAAGGACTCGCGTCCTCTACTCCGGCATCAAGACCGCCGCGATTACGGGACCCATCGGGGTGGCGGTTCTTGCCCTGCTCTTCTGGCAAACGGTCGACCATTGGAAAATTCTTGTCTGGGCCATCTCCTCCGCCATCGCCATTTGCCCGGCGAGCCTGGGTTTGCTTGCCCATTTTCAACGCAATAACCGTTTGCCCGACGATGCCCGGCATTGGCTGCGCCTGGCGGTGTTGAGGTACTTCGTCATCAGCGCCGCGTTTGGGTCGGCCGGCGCCGCTTTGTTCGTCGCCGATTCGGCAACCGGTCAGATGATGCTGTTCTGTTACCTGGTGGCCCTGTCGTCGACGCTGACCGCTGAAACCGCGCAGCATCCCTGGATATACACGAGCAGCCTGCCCGCGCTCCTGGCACCGTTCATCCTGCGCGCCTCGCTTGAGGACAGTAATACCGCCGGCATCCTCGCGATTCTTGCGACGGCCGCGTTGGTTTTCGTGCTGCTGACCGCGCGAAATCTCGGCAAGATGATCCATGAGTCGCTGTTGATGCGGTTCAAGAACCAGGAACTGGTTGCGCAACTACAGATACAAAAACAGCTTGCCGAGCAGTCGCGGGATGAAGCGGATCGCGCACGGGTTTCTTCGGACGAAGCAGGCGCCCGGGCCGAGGCGGCACGACTGGAGGCGGTTGAAGCCAACCGGGCCAAGTCGCGCTTCCTGGCGGCCGCCAGTCACGACCTGCGCCAGCCGATTCATGCGCTTGGGCTATTCGCTTCCGCGGTACGGTCCCATGTGGCTGGGGAGGAGGGGTTGCGAATTGTCGACAAGATAATCTCGTCGGTCGGTTCGACCGAGGTTCTGTTCAACGCCTTGCTCGATGTGTCCCGGTTGGACGCCGGAATCCTCGAGCCCGACATCAAGCCCTTCGCGGTGGCCTCGTTACTGGAACGACTGGTCGATGAGTACGCGCCGCGCGCACAGGGCAAGGGCTTGTCACTGCGCTTGCGTTCTTCCCGGCTTACCGTGATGAGTGACCCCACGTTGCTTGAGCGCGTGATTCGCAACTACCTTGGCAACGCGATTCGCTATACGCGCCGTGGAGGCATGTTGTTGGGCTGCCGCCGGCGCGGAAACGCGTTGAGCATAGAACTCTGGGATACCGGGCAAGGCATCCCCAACGACAAACTGGATGACGTGTACAAGGAGTTCTACCAACTCGGCAATCCCGAGCGCAATCGCGCCAACGGTCTGGGGCTCGGGCTGGCGATCGTACGGCGTATCGCTCAATTGCTGGGACATCCGATCACGGTCGTGTCGAAGGTGGGACGCGGCTCAAAATTTTCCATCGAAGTGCCGTTGGCCCGGACCGAGGAGGCGCAGGGCAAGCCGATTGATCCGCTTTCGCCTTGGGATGAGAACGTATTGATCGGCGCCTGCGTTCTCGTTATCGATGACGAGCCCGAGATACTCGAAGCCATCGAGGCGCTGCTCAAGCAATGGGGCTGTCGCGTTCTGGCGGTGGATTCCAGCCATCTTGCGCTGGAATTGCTGCGCACGCAGGATCTGTTGCCGGATGTCATCCTCTCCGACTACCGTTTGCGCGCCGGCCAGTCGGGAATCGAGGCCATTCGGTCGATCACTCGTGAGTTTGGTGCGATACCGGCCGCCTTGATCACCGGTGACACCGCGTCGGACAGTCTCAAGGAAGCCGCGATCAGCCACTATGAATTGATGCATAAACCGCTCAACCCGGCGCGCTTGAAGGGCGTGCTTTGCCGCATGCTGCAGCGCGATTTGGCCGCCTTGCCGCGCGAATGACTCAATAGCCCGATCGGATTCCAGGCAACCGTCGACGTTTGCCCATCCCCGCTGTGCCCGACTTGCGCGCCGGACGGCCTTGGCTGCGCCCGCTGGTTGCGGGCCGCATCATGGCCCGATGCTTGCATGGCGTATCGATCATGCTGAAAGTTCTGGTCATCGACGAATCACGCAATCGCGCCGCCGACGTCTGCGCCGGCCTGGCGCTGGCCGGCTATCAGGTGGCGGCGGTGCTGGCTTCGGCCCACGATCTCGCCGAGCAGGTGGCGGCGGTGAAGCCGGATGTGATCCTCATCGACACCGACGCTCCCTCGCGCGACACCCTGGAGCATCTGGCGGCCATGGAGCAGTCCACGCCGCGCCCGGTGGTGGTTTTCGCCCGGGAAGGCGACGGCGAAACCATTCGCAAGGCCATTCGGGCCGGGGTTTCCGCCTATGTGGTCGATGGCCTCGATGCGGCGCGCCTCAAACCGATCATCGAGGTCGCCGTGGTCCGGTTCCAAGAACATCAGTCCTTGAAGACGGAACTGGCCGACGCAACCCGCAAGCTCTCCGACCGCAAGCTGGTCGACAAGGCCAAGGGCATTCTCATGAAGGCCCGTGGTCTGGACGAGGATGCGGCCTACAAGGCGCTGCGCAAACTGGCCATGGACAAGTCCCAGCCCCTCGCCAGGGTGGCCGGGGACGTGGTCGAGATGGCCCGTCTGCTGCTCTGAGTCCCTCCGCGCGGCGCGGCACTTGTTGGTGCATGGCTGCTCGTGCTGCACCGCGGTAGTGCGGTGGCAGCCCTTTCCGGGGTTGTGGTGCGGCGTGGCCCGCGACGGGTGGAATATACGTAAATACAATAACTTGCGGTCTTTCCCTCAGCATTGGCACGGCAGTTGCAACGGAGCAGACATGGCTGGGCCAACGGCGGCTCGGCGGCGGACAACGGCGTCCACGGCATCGACCCCCCGGTCGGTCCCGTGCGGCGCCTTTTCTTTTTGGAGTTCGGGAGCGTGAAATGGACAGGAAACCTTTGCTGGATGCCGACGCGTCGCGTCGGGAATTTCTTCGCGGTGCCGCGGGCCTCGGCCTGGGCGCGGGGCTGATGGCCATGGTGCCGCCGGGAGTACGGGCCGGGGCGTGGGCCGCGGGTTCGGATGCGCCGGAAAAGAAGGAAGTGCGCATCGGCTTCATCCCGCTGACCGACTGCGCCTCGGTGGTCATGGCGGCGGTCAACAAGTTCGACGAGAAGTACGGCATCAAGATCATCCCGACCAAGGAGGCCTCCTGGGCCAGCGTGCGCGACAAGCTGGTCAACGGCGAGCTGGACGCGGCCCACGTGCTGTACGGCCTGGTCTATGGCGTGCAACTGGGCATCGGCGGGCCGAAGAAGGACATGAACGTGCTGATGACTCTCAACCACAACGGCCAGGCCATCACGCTTTCCAACCAGCTCAAGGACAAGGGCGCGACCGACGGCGCCAAGCTCGCCGCGCTGGTGGCCAAGAAGGAGCGCGAATACACTTTCGCCCAGACCTTCCCCACCGGCACCCACGCCATGTGGCTCTACTACTGGCTGGCGGCCAACGGCATCAATCCGATGAAGGACGTCAAGACCATCACGGTGCCGCCGCCGCAGATGGTGGCCAACATGCGCGTCGGCAACATGGACGGCTTCTGTGTCGGCGAGCCGTGGAACAACCGCGCCATCATGGACAAGATCGGCTTCACGGCCGTCACCACGCCAGGACATCTGGACCGACCATCCCGAGAAGGTGCTCGGCACCACGGCCGAGTTCGTGCAGAAGAATCCGAACACGGCGCGCGCCATGACGGCGGCGATCCTCGACGCCGGCAAGTGGATCGACGCCTCGCTGGCCAACAAGCAGAAGACCGCCGAAACCATTGCCCAGAAGGCCTACGTGAACACCGACACCGACGTCATCGTCGCCCGCATGCTCGGCCGTTACGAAAACGGCCTGGGCAAGACCTGGGACGACAAGAACCACATGAAGTTCTTCAACGACGGCGCGGTCAACTACCCGTATCTGTCCGACGGCATGTGGTTCCTGACCCAGCACAAGCGCTGGGGCCTGCTCAAGGAGCACCCGAAGTATCTGGAGGTGGCCAAACAGGTGAACCGCATCGACATCTACAAGCAGGGAGCCGCCGCCGCCGGTGTCGTCCTGCCGAAGAGCGATCTGCGCAGCCACAAGCTGATCGACGGCATGGTCTGGGACGGCAAGGATCCGGCCAGGTATGCCGACGGCTTCAAGATCAAGGCCTGACGCGCGACACGGGCGAACCCGCGGGAGAAGAGCAATGACAACCACAGCAACCGAAACGCCGCGCGTGGCGCCGGGCGAACGCTTCAACGCGATGGCGCGCCTGGCGCTGCCGCCGATCATGGGCTTCCTGTTCCTGGTCGGCGTCTGGTACGTCGCCACCATGAAGGGCGGCGGCATTCCCGGGCCACTCAAGACCTGGGACGCCGCCGTGGCGCTGTTCTCCGACCCGTTCTACCGGAACGGCCCGAACGACCAGGGGATCGGCTGGAACGTCCTCTCGTCGCTCCAGCGCGTCGGCATCGGCTTTGGCTTCGCGGCGGCGGTCGGCATCCCCATGGGATTCCTGCTCGGCCGCTTCACCTTCATGAGCCGCATGCTCGATCCGATCATCAGCCTGCTGCGGCCGGTGTCGCCGCTGGCCTGGCTGCCGATCGGCCTGCTGGTGTTCAAGCGGGCCGACCCGGCGGCCACCTGGACCATCTTCATCTGTTCAATCTGGCCCATGATTCTCAACACCGCCGAGGGTGTGCGCCGCGTGCCGCAGGACTACCTGAACGTGGCGCGCGTGCTGGCCCTGTCCGAGGCCAAGGTGATCACGCGCATCCTGTTCCCGGCGGTGCTGCCTTACATGCTGACCGGCATCCGGCTGTCCATCGGCACCGCCTGGCTGGTCATCGTCGCCGCCGAAATGCTCACCGGCGGCGTCGGGATCGGCTTCTGGGTCTGGGACGAGTGGAACAACCTGAAAGTCGAACACATCATCATCGCCATCTTCGTCATCGGCATCATCGGCCTGCTGCTCGAACAGATGCTGCTGGTGCTGGCGAAGCGGTTTTCCTACGAGACGCGCTGAGGAGGCCATCATGCCCAAACCATTGGTTCAGATCGAGAACGTCGGTCAGACCTTCGACACCAAGCAGGGCCGCTACACGGCGCTGCGCGACATCAACCTCACCATCCGCGAACACGAGGTGGTCTCGCTGATCGGCCATTCCGGCTGCGGCAAGTCCACGCTGCTCAACCTGATTGCCGGCCTGACCCTGCCCACCAGCGGCGTGCTGCTTTGCGACGATCGCGAGATCGCCGGGCCGGGTCCCGATCGGGGCGTGGTGTTCCAGAACCACTCCCTGCTGCCCTGGATGACCTGTTTCGAGAACGTCATGCTGGCCGTCGAGCGCGTCTTCGGCGGCCAGGAAGACGAAGGACAAGCTCAAACAGCGGGTCGCCGCCGCGCTCGATCTGGTGCACATGGCTCACGCCATGGACAAGTATCCGCACGAGGTGTCGGGCGGCATGAAGCAGCGCGTCGGCATCGCCCGCGCCTTCGCCATGGAGCCGAAGATCCTGCTGATGGACGAGCCCTTCGGCGCGCTCGACGCCCTCACCCGCGCCAGCTTGCAGGACGAGCTGATGAAGGTGATGGAGGAAGACCGGCGCCACCGTGGTCATGGTGACCCACGACGTCGACGAGGCGGTGCTGCTCTCCGATCGCATCGTGATGATGACCAACGGCCCGGCGGCGACCATCGGCGAAATCCTCGAGGTCAAACTGCCCTGGCCGCGCGAACGCCTGGCGCTGTCGCACGAGCCCCAGTTCGCCGAATACCGGGCGGCGGTGCTCGACTTTCTCTATCGCAAGCAACTGAAGAAGGCGGCATGACCATGGGCAAAGCCAAGCTGGTAATGGTGGGCAACGGCATGGCCGGCTGCCGCACGCTCGAAGAGCTGCTCAAGCTCGCGCCGGACCTGTACGACATCACCGTGTTCGGCGCCGAACCGCACCCCAACTACAACCGGATCCTGCTTTCACCGGTTCTGGCGGGCGAGATGACCCTGCCCGACATCGTCCTCAACGATCTGGCCTGGTACCAGGACAACCACATCACCCTGCACGCCGGCAAGAAGGTGGCAACCATCGACCGCGTCAAGCGCACGGTGATCGCCGAGGACGGCACCGAGGCCGAGTACGACCGCCTGCTGCTGGCCACCGGCTCGATGCCTTTCATGTTGCCGGTGCCGGGCAAGGACCTGCCGGGCGTGATCGCCTATCGCGATATCGCCGACACCGAGGCGATGATCGAGGCGGCGCGCCATCACAAGCACGCCGTGGTGATCGGCGCCGGCCTGCTCGGCCTGGAAGCGGCCAACGGTCTCAAGCTGCGCGGCATGGAGGTGACGGTGGTGCATCTGGCCGACTGGATCATGGAACGCCAGCTCGACAAGACCGCTGCCGACCTGTTGCAGAAGTCGCTCGAAGCAAAGGGGCTCAAGTTCCTGCTCGGCAAACAGACGGCGGAACTGGCACAGGGTGAAAGCGGTCGTGTCGCCGCCGTGCAATTCAAGGACGGCGGGACGATTCCCGCCGACCTCGTCGTGATGGCCATCGGCATACGGCCGAATACCGCGCTGGCCGAGAAGGCCGGCATCCACTGCGAGCGCGGCATCGTGGTCAACGACACCCTGCAGACCTTCGATCCGAAGATCTACGCAGTCGGCGAATGTGTCGCTCATCGCGGCGTCGCTTACGGCCTGGTGGCGCCGCTGTTCGAGCAGGCCAAGGTCTGCGCCAACCACCTTGCCCACTTCGGCATCGGCCGCTATCAGGGCTCGGTCACCTCGACCAAGCTCAAGGTCACCGGCATCGACGTCTTCTCGGCCGGCGATTTCATGGGCGGCAAGGACGCCGACGAAATCGTGCTGCACGACCCGTCCGGCGGGGTGTACAAGAAGCTGGTGGTGAAGGACGACAAGCTGATCGGCGCGGTGCTCTACGGCGACACGGCGGATGGCGGCTGGTACTTCCAGTTGCTCAAGGACAAGCAGAGCGTGCGCGAGATCCGCGACCATCTGATGTTCGGTGCCGTCGGCGGCGGCGGGCACGTCGGCGACGTCGGCCATGCCGGCCAGAGCAAGGCGGCGGCCATGCCCGACACGGCCGAGGTGTGCGGTTGCAACGGTGTCTGCAAGGGCGACATCGTCAAGGCGATCAAGACCCACGGTCTGTTCACCCTTGAAGACGTGCGCAAGCACACCAAGGCGTCGAGTTCCTGCGGTTCGTGCACCGGTCTGGTCGAGCAGATCCTGGCCTCCACCATCGGCGGCGCCTATCAGCCGGTGGATACCCGGGACAAGCCGGTCTGCGGCTGCACCGAGTATTCGCACGGGGAAGTTCGCGCCGCCATCCGGGAACGCAAGCTGCTCACCATTCCCGAAGTGATGAAGGCGCTCGAGTGGAAGACGCCCGACGGCTGCGCCACCTGCCGGCCGGCGCTCAACTACTACCTGATCTCAACCTGGCCGCACGAGGCGGAGGACGATCCACAGTCGCGCTTCATCAACGAGCGGGCGCATGCCAACATCCAGAGGGACGGCACCTATAGCGTGGTGCCGCGCATGTGGGGCGGCCTGACCACGCCGGCGGAGTTGCGCGGTCATCGCCGATGTCGCCGAGAAGTACCGGGTGCCGACGGTCAAGATGACGGGCGGTGCGCGCATCGACCTGCTCGGCATTCCGAAGGAGAATCTGCCCGGCGTCTGGGCCGATCTGGGCGCCGCCGGTCTGGTCTCCGGCCACGCCTACGGCAAGAGCATCCGCACGGTGAAGACCTGCGTCGGCGCCGAGCATTGCCGCTTCGGCACGCAGCGCTCGATGGCGATGGGCGTCAAGCTGGAGAAGATGCTGTTCGGCATGTGGGCGCCACACAAGGTCAAGCTCGCCGTGTCGGGCTGCCCGCGCAATTGCGCCGAGGCCGGCATCAAGGATGTCGGCGTGATCGGTGTCGATTCCGGCTACGAGTTGTATGTCGCCGGCAATGGCGGCATCAAGACCGAGGTCGCGCAGTTCCTGTGCAAGGTGAAGGACGACGACGAAGTCCAGGAAGTGTCCGGCGCCTTCCTCCAGCTCTATCGTGAGGAGGCGTACTACCTGGAACGCACCTGCCACTACGTCGCCCGCGTCGGCCTGGACTTCGTGAAGAAGCAGGTGGTCGACAACCTCGAAAATCGCAAGCGTCTGTACGAGCGTCTGCTCTATGCGCTCCAGGGGTACGAAGATCCGTGGGCCGCCGCCGCAAGCAAGCCGGCAGTGCAAGCGTGAATACGAAAAACTGGAGATTGCAAATGCCTGAGTGGAAGAACATCTGTTCCCTGGACGACATACCGCGCCTGGGCAGCCGCGTGGTGGCCCACGCCAAGGGCGACATCGCGGTATTCCGCACGGCGGACGACGGGATCTTCGCGGTGCACGACAAGTGCCCGCACAAGGGCGGGCCGCTGTCGCAGGGCATCGTCGCCGGCCAGGTGGTCACCTGTCCGATGCATTCGTGGAAGATCGACCTGGCAACCGGCGAGGCGGTGGCGCCGGACAAAGGATGCGCGCGCACCATCGAGGCGAGGGTCGAAGCGGGCCGGGTCCTGCTCGGGCTTTGAATGGCCATGGTGACGCGCACCGTTCCGACCATTTGCCCGTACTGCGGCACCGGCTGCGGAGTGACCGCGACGGTCGAGGGCGGGCGCGTCGTCAAGGTGGCCGGCGATGAAGGGCATCCGGCCAATCGTGGCCGCTTGTGCAGCAAGGGCGCGACGCTCGACCTGACGACCCTGCAAACGACGCGGGTGTTGCACCCGGAACTGCGCACCGACAGGAGCCGGCCGCGGCGGCGCGCCGCCTGGGACGAAGCGCTCGATCACGCGGCGGATCGCTTCGCCGCCATCATCCGCGAGCATGGCCCGGATGCCGTGGCCTTCTACGTGTCCGGGCAATTGCTGACCGAGGATTACTTCGTCTTCAACAAGCTGGCCCGCGCCCTGGTCGGCACCAACAACATCGATTCCAACTCGCGGCTGTGCATGTCCTCGGCGGTGGCCGCCTACAAGCGCACGCTCGGCGCCGACGCGCCGCCCTGCTGCTACGACGACATCGATCTCGCCGACTGCGTCCTGATCGCCGGCGCCAACCCGGCGTACGCGCACCCCATCGTCTTCCGCCGGGTGATGGATGCCAAGGCCGCCAACCCGGACCTGAAGCTGGTCGTCATCGATCCGCGGCTCACCGACACGGCCGCCGCTGCCGATCTGCATCTGGCCATCGAGCCGGGCACGGACACCATCCTGCTCGGCGCCATGCTCCACGTGCTGATCTGGGATGGCTATGTAGACCGCGGCTTCATCGACGCGCACACGGCCGGCTTCGAGGCGGCGCGCGATGCCGTCCGCGAGCTGACGCCCGGAGGCGGCGGCACGGGCTTGCGGCGTGCGTGCAGAAGACATCGTCACCGCCGCCCGCTGGTTCGGCCAGTCCCGGGCCGCGCTGTCGCTATGGTGCCAGGGACTCAACCAGTCCCAGCACGGCACCGACAACGGCGCGGCGCTGATCCACCTGCATCTCGCCACCGGCCAGATCGGCAAGCCCGGCGCCGGGCCCTTTTCGCTGACCGGCCAGCCCAACGCCATGGGCGGTCGCGAAACCGGCACCATGGCCACTCTGCTGCCCGGCCACCGCGATCCGGCCAGCGTGGCCGATCGCGCCGAGGTTGCGCGCTTCTGGGATGTGGCATCCTTGCCGGAGCGGCCCGGCAAGACGGCGGTCGAACTCTTCGGCGCCCTCGCCAGCGGCGAGATCAAGGCAGTCTGGATCGCCTGCACCAACCCGGCCCAATCCCTGCCGGCTCAAGCCGCGGTGCGCGCGGCGCTGGCCAAGGCCGAGTTCGTGGTTGTCCAGGAGGCCTTCGTCGACACCGAGACGGCGGCCTACGCCGACCTGCTGCTGCCCGCCGCGACCTGGGGCGAAAAGGAGGGCAGCGTGACCAATTCCGAGCGGCGGATTTCACGGGTGCGCGCGGCGACCGCCGCGCCCGGCGAGGCGCGTCCCGACTGGCAAATCGCCCGCGACTTCGCCTTGCGGCTGGGCGACAAACTGGGCCGAGCCGATGCGCCGCGCTTGTTCGCCCAAGACGAGCCGGCCGCCATCTTCGCCGAGCACGCCGCGCTTACCGCCGGCCGCGATCTGGACATCACCGGTCTCGAGTACGCAGTCCTGGAGCGTGACGGCCCCCAGCAATGGCCCTACCCGGCCGGTGCCAAGACAGGCACGGCGCGGCTCTACGAGGATGGCCGCTACGCGACCGCCGACGGTCGCGCCCGCTTTGTTGCCATCAGGCATGTCACGGTGGCCGAAGCGACCGATGCCCGCCACCCGCTGCATCTGAATACCGGCCGGCTGCGCGACCAGTGGCACGGCATGAGCCGCACCGGCCTCGCCGCCCGCCTCTACAACCATGTCGAACTGCCGGTGGCCAGTTGCCATCCGGACGACCTGCACCGGCGCGGCATCGCTCCCGGCGACCTGCTGCGCCTGACCAGTCGGCGCGGCGAAATCATCCTGCCGGCGGCGGCCGATGCCGGCCAGAAGCCCGGTCACGTCTTCGTGCCGATGCACTGGGGCCGGCGGCGGCTCAATTCGGCCGGCGCCAACGAGCTGACCCTGCCGGCGCTCGACCCGCATTCGAAGCAGCCGGAATTCAAGCATGCCGCCATCCGCATCGAGCGCGCCGACCTGCCCTGGCGCGGCCTGGTGCTGCGCCGCGCCACCGACGCCGAGCAAGTGCTGCGCTGGAGCCAGGCGCTGGCGCCGCTATTGGCAGAGTTCGGTTTCGCCGTCGTGTCCCTGGCTGGTCGCGAAACGCCGGTGCTGTCGCTGCAACTGGCCGCCGCCGCGCCACCCGATGCGGCCCTGCTGGCGCGCATCGTCGCCCTGGTCGGGCTGGACGACGAGCGAGCGCTGGCCTACGCCGACCTCCGGCGCGGCATCGCCAAGCGCGCCCTGATCGACGACAAGGTTCTGGCCGGGCTGGCCCTGTTCGGCGAAACGGCTGCCGGCGGCTGGCTCAAGGAAGTCATGCTGGCCGGACAGGCGGTCAACCCCTTGCGCCACTGGCTGTTCCTGCCGGCGGCCGCGCCGCCCGCCAATCTGGTCCGCCAGCGGGGCCGCATCGTCTGCAACTGCCAGAATGTCGCCGAAACCGACATCGTCGCCGCCATCAAGGCCGGTGCGACCACCCGCGAGGCCGTGCAGGAACGCACCGGCTGCGGCACCGGCTGTGGGGCCTGCCTGCCCGAATTGAGCCGGCTATTGACCAGCCACTAGGGTCTGGTGACTCACATGCCCGCGGTGACGGTCGGCTAGGATGCCCGCCGCGCGGCCTGGTATGCGGCCGCGCCGAATCGCCCCGCCGTTGTCGATGACGAACCGGGTTACTGCCGCCCGACAAGGCGCAACAGACACTCGAATAACTTCTCGGCCTGCACCGGTTTGGTCAGGTAATCGTCGAAACCCGCCGCCACGCCGCGCTGCATGTCGTCCGGCAGGGCGTCGGCGCTAAGCGCAACGACCGGCACGCCGGACAGGCTTGCCTCCAGGCGCAAGCGGGCGAGCAATTGATTGCCGCCCATGCCCGGCTGGTGAATGCCGAGGAGTATGGCATCCGGGTGCTGGTCGATCGCCATCGCCAAGCCTTCCTCAAAACGCTCGGCGGTGAGTAAGCGGGTGCCCGGCAGGCTGGCGAAGAGTGCCTTCATGTAGAACAGGTTGACGCCGTTGTCCTCGATGTAAAGAACCGATCGACCCTTCAGGCAGTCGGCGCGATCCAGCAGCGCAGCCAGGGGCCGCTTCGCCGGCGCGGTGCCGCCGGTGCCGGCGGCGATCGGTGCCACGCGGGCAACCAGCTCGAGTTCGACCCAGAATGTGCTGCCGACCCCCAACTCGCTGTCCACGGTGATGCGTGCGTTCATCATCTCGGCCAGTCGCTGCGACAGGGCCAGGCCGATCCCCGTGCCCTCCTGCGTGATCACCGCCTCACCAAAGCGCTCGAATGGTTTGAAAAGGTGTTTCATGTCCTCGGGCTTGATGCCCAGGCCGGTATCGGACACACCCAGCGACAACCGGCCGTCGGCAACGCGATACTTGATGTCCACGTGGCCGCCATCGCGGTTGTATTTGACGGCATTGGATAGCAGGTTGATGAACACCTGTTTGAGTCGAACCCGGTCAGCGCGCACGGCCAGATGATTGAGGGCATCCGGCGCCGGGCTGATGCGGACCTGGCGTCGCTCGGCCACGGGACGGATGAGTTCCTGGCATTCGCGGAAGACCTCGCCCAGCGCGGTCGGCTCGACATTGAGAACCATCTTTCCCGCCTCGACCCGGGCCATGTCGAGGACGTCATTGATCAGATCGAGCAGATGCCAGCCAGCGCGCAGAATCTCGCCGGTGAATGCCTTTTGGCCCTTCTGTAGCGGGTGCTGGGTGTCGGTGTGGAGCAGCTCGGTGAGACCAAGAATCGCATTCATCGGCGTCCGCAGCTCGTGGCTCATCTGCGACAGGAACCGGGATTTGGCCTGGCTGGCAAGCTCGGCCGCGTTGCGCGCCGCGACCAGCTCCCGGGTGCGCTCCTCCACCCGCTGTTCCAGTTCATTGTGGGCGGCGTACAACTGGGTGTTCAACGTAAGGATTTCCAATTCGCGACGCTTTTGCTCCGAGATGTCCAGGAATACCAGGACGAGCAGCGCAGTTTTCGAATCCGAATCCGCTTCTTTCGCGCGGGCCGCCGACAGCCAGGCGGGAAAGGGCTGCCCGTCGCGGCGCTTCAGCCAGACCTCGCCGCGCCAGCCTTCGTCCGCGCGGATGTCCGCCCACGGCGCGCCCGTCGGGCCGGGGCGGCCGTCCGCGCCCAGCGTATCCAGCGCGAGACCCGGCAGGGCTTCGGGTGCATAGCCGAGAATCTCGCCGCAGGCCGGGTTGGCGGCGACGATGCGCTGAAGTCGATCGACGATGAGAATGGCCTCGGCGGCCGTTGCGAAGACGGTGGCGGCCAGACGCAACTGGTGTTCGGCATGGAGGCCGGAGGCGCTGCGGGCGATGGCATCGACCAGGGTGTTCTACGCGCACCGGCTTCATGACGTACTTGTCCACTCCGATGTCGATGGCGCGCAGGAAGTAGTCGGTCTCGTTGAACGCCGTGGTCATGATCACAGGCGTCGTCGGCCGCTCCCGCTTGATGGCGGCGACCATGTCGAGCCCATCCATGATCGGCATGCGGATGTCGCTGATGACGATGTCCGGCCGGTGCGCGCGAAACGCCGCCAGTCCCTCGCGGCCATTCACGGCCGTATGCAGTGTGCCGACGCGCCTGCGCAGGAACTGGCTGAGCTGGTCGCGAATCTCCTCGTCGTCTTCCACATACAGGATGCTGAGGTCTTTGAGGTTGTTGTTCAGGCTGGGCGCCAGGCCGGTCATGATCGTTCCTTGGTTCCGCTTCGTTCGTCGGACGTCCCTCCGCCACCCGGGGGCGCCTTCGGGATCGTCAGGGTGGCGCGGACGCCGCCGTTGGCATTCGCCACTTCGATGTGGCCAGCCATGTTCTCAATGATCATGCGCGACATGTACAAGCCGATGCCGGTCCCCTGATCGCGGGTGGTGAAGTAGGGGTCGAACACCTTGGGGAGCGCCTCTGCGGGAATGCCGCCGCCGTTGTCGGTGATCGTCAGGCGCGCGTCCCGGTCGTCCCTCTCGATACGTACGACTACCCGGCCATCGGGCACATGGCCTTCCTGGATCGCTTCCTTGGCGTTGGCCAGCAGGTTCAGCACGACCTGCGCGTACTCGTTGGGGAAACCAAGGCAGACGGTGTCGTCGTCGACCTCCAGAATCAGGCCGATCCGGGCGTTGGCGTAACTTGATTCGATGATCATGGCGGCGTCGCGCACCGCCTTGCCGATCGAGAACGGCAGGCGCGTGCGGTCGGGACGAAAGAAGTTGCGGAAGTCGTCGATCGTTGTGCTCATCTTGTGGATGAGTTGATTGCCGCGCGTCATCTGACTGCTCAGGTAAGCGCGGTCGAGCTCGCCGAACTCGAAGGCGTCCTCGAGGTTGGCCAGCAGCAGCGACAGGGCATTGATCGGCTGACGCCACTGGTGGGCAATGTTGCCGATCATCTCGCCCAGCGCCGCCAGTCGCGATTGCTGAATCAGCAGGTGATCCTTTTCCCGGTTCATGCCGACTTCTTCCCGCACTCGGGCCTCCAGTGTCGCGTTCAGGTCCCGCAGCGCCTGCTCGGCCGCCTTGCGCTGGGTGATGTCCAGCACGTAGGCGAACGAGTATTCCTTGCCTTCGAACTCAACCCGGTTGGTGGCCACTTCCACCGGAAAGAGCGACCCGTCCTTGCGGCGGTGGTGGCTCTCGAAGGTAAGCTGGCGTCCGGTTCTCATCTCCTTCCATACCTCGGCCAGATCTTCCGGCGAGAAATCCGGGTCGTAGTCCCATATGTGCATGCCGATCAGTTCATTCCGCGTCATGCCCAGGCTCTCGAAGGCGCGGCGATTGCAGCCGACGATGCGGCCATCCGGTGTCAGCCACTGAAAGGCGATCGAGGACGCTTCGACCACCTGTTCGGTGAGGCGCAGCATGGCCTCGACGCGATGGCGCTCGGAAACGTCGCGCACATGCGCAAGGAGAAGCTCTTCGCCGCCGAAGGTGATGTGCTTTGCCGAAATCTCGACCGGGAATTGACTGCCGTCCTGGCGACGCAATATCGTTTCCAGGCGCAAAGAACCCTCGGCGGCCAACCGGTCAACCAGCGGCCGAACCTGTTCGGCGTTCAACCGGACGTCAACATCGGGAATGCTCATGCGCGTCAGGTCGTCCCGCGAGTAGCCGAGCATCCGGCTGGCCTGCTCGTTCACATAGCTGAAATGCCCGTCGTGGTCGAACCAGAAGACGCCGTCCGAGGCCTGGTCGACGGTGAATTGCGTCAACCGCAGACGGCCTTCCGCTTCCTTGCGTCGACTGATGTCGGTGTGCGAGCCGGCGAGCAGCACGGGGTGGCCCTGCGCGTCGCGTTCGACGACCTTGCCCCGCCCGAGAATCCAGCGCCAGTCCCCGTCCTTCGTGCGGCAGCGGAACTCCATCGCGAAGCTGGCGGTCTTGCCGTCGAGGTGCTCCTGGACAGCGGCTTCCGCCATCTTCAGGTCGTCGGAATGCACCATGCCGCGCCAGCTTTCCAGCGTGGCGGGGAACTCGTCCGGGCGGTAGCCCAGCATCGCGTAGTAGCGTGGACTGAAATAGGTCGTACCGGTCTTGAAGTTCCAGGTCCAGATGGCGTCGGTAGCACCCTCGAGCGCCAGACGCAGGCGCTCCTCGCTGATCTTCAGCGCTTCCTCGGCGCGCCTGGTCTCCGTGATGTCGCGCAGGCATTCGATGGCGCCGGTGGTATTCCCTGCGGCATCCTTCAGTGGCAGCGCCGTTGCCCACATGTAGGCGCCGCGCCCGCCGTAGGCTTCCGGCGTTTCCCCTTCGGCGAACAGCGTCTGGTCGGCGCGGCTGAAATTCTCGTAGATGGCGGTATCCAGCCCGGTTTCATCGAGCACGAAGTCGATGAGCATGGGCCGGCGCTTGCCGTAGAGCGCCTCCGCGTAGGCGCGATCGCCACGGCCCACGATATCCGCCTTGGCGACACCGGTGATCCGCTCCATGGCGCGGTTCCAGGCGATGACACACCCCGCGCCATCGACCACGAGCGTGGCGTCCGGCAGGAAATCGATGATCGATTCAAGCTTGCTGTTGGCGGTCCGCAAGGCCTGCTCGAAGTTCTTCTTCTCCGTGATGTCACGGATGATGGCGACGATGCGCAGCGGATGGCCGGCGGCACCGCCGATGGCGAAAACCGTTGCGTTGGCCTCGAATACCGAGCCATCGCGGCGCTGTTGCCGCACGTCGCCCCGCCAACCGCCCGGCTTCAGACCCTCGCCGATGACGTGGGCCATCCGTTCCTGGTCCTGGCCGGGCCAGAAGCCGCTGCCCGGCAGGCCGATCATTTCCCTGCGCTCGAAGTCGCAACCGAACAGCTCGTGGGCCGCGCGGTTGGCGTAGACCAGCCGGGTGGTGGCGGGGTCGGCGATGACCATGGCGTCGACCGAGGCCGCGGCCAGGGCCTCAAAGGTCAGCAAGCCCTCTTCGGCGAGGTGGCGCTCGGTGACGTCCATGGCGGTGCCGCTCATGCGCACGACGCGCCCCTGTTGGTCAACATGAGCCCGGCTGCGCCCCTCGACATGACGTACGCCCCCTTCCGGCAAGGGGACGCGATAGTGGACGACGAACGGCAGGCCGTCGTTCAGCGAACTCTCGACGGCATCCAGAATGGCGGGCCGGTCTTCGGCATGAACGCGCGCGATGAAAGTGTCGAAGTCGGGGTTTCCGGCCGATGGGTCGAGGCCAAGCAGACGGAATGTCTCCTCGGACCACCAGGTAAACTTCCTGCCAATCGCGTCGTAGGACCAGTGCCCGAGGGCGGCGGTGACTTGCGCCTCGCGATGATGCTCCTCGCTGAGGCGCAGGGTGGCCTCCGCGTGGACCAGTTCCCGCAGCCTCCGGTGTTGTCCCCGGAAGAAGAACCCGCCGCCCATCAAGCCAGCCAGCCAGATGCCGCCATGGAGCAGAGCGCTTTGCCGCGCCTGCGTCAACGCGCCCTCACCGAGCGAAGCGACACCCTGGTGGAGCGACAGCCCGACCAGAGCTGTCCACGCCAGCAATGCCAGCAGCCCCCATCCGATCAGTGCCCTGGACTCGCGATCAACTGGAAACATGCGCGGCCCCTCGGGCTTCGTCGATCGATGCCCGGGTCACCCCGGCGAGTTTGCCAGTGGACGCCGCCCTGGCCTTCTCAGTGGCCACCGACGCACAGGATGCTTGGGTCGCTTTCGCCGGAACTCGCCATGCGCTCAAGCTGGGCCAGAACGTCCATGCTGGCCTTTTCCATTTCCGCGAGGCCGCGAATTCCGCTGTCGGTATCGCCGGAACGATAGGCGGCGACGGCGGCGCGGCCATGCTCATGTACCCGTTTGTGCGGCGGTTCCACATCGACATAACCGGGCAGCCGGGAGAAGCAGTCCTTGCCGTCGCCCGAGTAGTACCACTTGCCCAGGCGGCAGGCGGTGTGGCTGGCGAAGTCGTCCGGTCCCTTGTCCGATACGCCCAGGAATACCCGATAGATCTCCTGCTTGAACACCAGGTGATCGGTCTTGGCGGTCTCGACGAAGCTGCGCAGCGCCGTGGCCGCCAGCGTGCTGGTCAGGTGCTCGCTGTTCTTCAGAAGTTCGTCGATGTTGGTGAAGGCCGCCTGCCCTTCCTGCTGGATCGCCGACATCTCATCCGGATTGACCTCGGCGACGGTCTTCAGGTTGATGGCCTCGGCCTGCACCCGGGCCACCAGATCGGATATCTCGGCGGTGGACGCCGTGGTTCGTTCGGCCAGCTTGCGCACCTCGTCGGCGACCACGGCGAAGCCGCGTCCCTGCTCGCCCGCCCGGGCCGCCTCGATGGCGGCGTTGAGGGCCAACAGGTTGGTCTGATCGGCGACTTCCTTGATCAGTTGCACGATGCCGTTGATCTTGCCGGTGCCCTCGTGGAGTTTCACGATGGCATCGGCGCTCTGGTGCGCGCGCTCGATCAGTTCATTGATCCGTTCGGTCAGCTTCTGAATGATCTGCTTGCTTTGCGCGGTCTCCCCCGACGCCTGGACGGCCTGCCGGGTCTCGTTCTTCATGGCCTGGGCCATCGCGGCGAGGCTGCCCTGCAACGCCTTGGCGGAATCGGCGAACTGGTTCAGCGGTCCGGACAAGCCATCCAGCAACTGGGCCCGACTGGCCAGGCCGGCGCTCTCGGCCCGCAGGGCCGCGTTCTCGGCGGCCAGGGCGTCCGCGCGATCGCGCTGCGCCCGCTCCTGTTCGCCAAGTGCTTCGAGCTCACCGCGCAGCCTGGAAATCTCCTGATCCTTCTTCTTGCAGAACATCCGCCATCTCCCCTCAAAAAGTGTCGGACCAACGATCTGTCCAGGTCGCGGCGGTTCGCCGGCCGTTACAAGATCAGCGCCACCAATGTAGCAAGGCCAGCGGCGGCCAGTGCGCGGAAATCGGGGTTGTTTTTCCCTCTTCGCCCATTTTCCGGTGCCCGGCTTGAAGCCAAAGTGGGGTTAGCATCCGTCGTGGCTCGCAAACTTCGAGGGATTTCATGGACTGGCGCGATTTTCTGTTCAGCTTTCGGCCGGAATCCGGCAGCCTGCCGTGGGCCGAGCGTTGGCGCTCCGCCCTGACCGCGGCGCTGGCCATTGCCGCCACCGTCGGGTTGTCCTATTGGCTCCTGGCTGCGCCGCCTTTCGTCGTCGCGGCCGTCGGTGCGTCGTCGGTGCTGATCTTCGCCTTGCCGGCCAGCCCCCTGGCGCAGCCCTGGTCGGTGTTCGGCAGCTACCTGATCAGCGCCGCGATCGGCGTCCTGGCGGCGCGCTTCGTGCCCACCATGCCGCTCGCCGCCGGCTTGGCGGTGGGTGGCGCCATCCTGGCGATGTTGAGCCTGCGCTGCCTGCATCCGCCGGCGGGTGCGGTGGCGCTATTCGCGGTCATCGGCGGCGAGGCGGTGCGCGGCCTCGGCTTCCACTACGTGCTTTCGCCGGTGGCGGCGAACGCCCTGCTGCTGGTGGCCCTGGGGCTGGCGATCAACAATCTGGTGCCGGGCCGGCGCTATCCCCGTCCGCATCCGGAGATCAATCCGCACCAGGTCAGGGACCCCGAGCCGCTCAGTCGCTTCGGTCTCCAGCACGAGGAATTCCGCGCGGTCATCGAGGAATACGGCCGACCGCTCTACATCAGCGGCGAGGAACTGGACGAGATCATGCAGATTGCCGAGCGCCGCCGCCACCGGGGACCGGACAACCCGGTTTGCGCCGACATCATGAGCCGCGACGTGGTGTCGATACGGAGCAACGCCACTTTGTTGGCGGCTTGGCGCCTGATGCGCCGCCATCGGCTGACCGTGCTGCCGGTGGTCGACACCCTGAACCGCATCGAAGGAGTCGTGGCGCTGGAGAGTTTCATCCACGGCGCCAAGGCGAGCACGCCAGGCAAGCTGCGCCGCCGGCTTTACGAATTGCTGCGCTTCCCGCTGGGCCGGGATGCGGGGGTTTCGTCGATCATGACCAGGGCTTCGCTGCGGGTGACACCCGATACCCATATTGTTGACCTGGTGCCGGCCATGACGCGCGGACTGCACCAGGTGCCGGTCGTGGATGCGGAGAATCGTCTGCTCGGCATCGTCACGCAATCCGACCTGGTGGCGGCGCTCTACCACGGCTGCCTGGCCAAGGCCTGAGCCGCCTTGGCTACCAGCGGGCCGGCGGCTTGCGGTTGAGGACGATCTGGCGGTTCTCGACGGTGAGGTAGCCGCCGGCCGTCAGTTCCTTGAATATCCGATTCACCATGTCGCGCGAGGCGCCGACCCGGTCCGCGATATCCTGCTGGGTCAGCCGTTCGGGGATCACCAGCCGGCCATCCTGCTCCACCGCCAACTTCAGCAACAGGCCGGCGACGCGCCCATAGACATCCAGTAGCGCCAGCCCCTTCACCAGGTCGGTGGCCTGGCGCATGCGACAGATCAGGGTCGAAATCAGTTGCAGGGCGAAGTCGGGGCTGGCGACGATGGCTTCGCGCAGCACGGCCCGGGTCAGCATCGAGAACGTGGCTGCCTCGGTGCAGATCACCGAGGCCGAGCGCGGCCCGCCGTCCAGCGTCATTTCCCCGACCACGTCGCCGGGACCGAGGGTGTCGAGAATCATCTCGCGACCCTCGCCATCAGCGACGAAGATCTTCACCCGACCGGAAAGGATCACGTAGAGCGAATCACCGGCCTCCCCCTCGTTGATGACCACGGCGTTCTTGCGAAATGAGCGGATCTGGCCGTGCGCGGCGAGCTGGCGTACCGCGCCTTCGGGCAGAGCGCCGAGCTGGGCTGGGCTGGGTGCGTTCAAACGATTCTCCTTGCTGGGGGTTTGTTGCCATCGGAATACTAACCCGGCGAGGCCCGGATGGTACGCGGGGGGGGTGGGCCGGTTTTGTCGAATATTCCGCCGCGCTGGCGCCGAATAGGCCGTCGAGACCAACGGCACCCATCGATAGAGTGACTGCGTGGTTCGGTGCAGCGGTCGCGATCGATGTCCGCCCGGGCGCCGCCACCAACCCGAGACACTTCGAAAAACTACCTGCGAGGAATCCATCATGACCAACCAATCGACAGTACGCGGCACGGGCCGCTTCTTGCGCAACAGTCTGGCCGCCGCGATCGGTGTGCTGACGCTGGCCGTCGCCGGCGGCCCGGCGGCCGCGGCCGATGATCCGGGATACAAGCTGCGGCAGGCCCGGCTGTGCGATACCTCTGGCTGCTACGTGGCGTGGCGGGTGGTCGACTCGGACCAGGATGGTGTTGCGGACGCCGACGAGGTGATGGCCGGCACCAATCCCTTCGATCCCCTCAGCCGGCCCACGCTGTCACGTATCGTCGAGCTGATGGAAAAGAACCTCGTGTCTTCGTTCGAAGCCGGCCTGGGCGCCTTCTTCGTCTTCCCGCCGGAGTTGCAGGCGGCCATCGAGAAGAGCAAGGGCGTCACCGGCTTGTTCGCTGCCTTCCCACTGACGGCCGGCCAGCCCGACGGCCTCACCCGCCTGGGAATTTCCTCCGAGCTGCTCAAGGAGCACGGCATCGATGCCAACAAGCAGGGACTGACGATCGGCATGGACGTCGGCGCCAAGGGCAAGGGACCGGAAAAGAAGGTGGGCGGGATCGACATGAGCCTGATATCGGCGGGCGAGGATGACGACCTGGCGCCCATTACGCCGCTTCCACACGGCGGCATCGTCAAGGACGAGACGATCGATGGCGATCGGTTCATCACTTACGCGGACGGCTACCTGCGCGGCGAGTTTTCCGATGGCAGTTTCATCGAGAAAGACAAAAATGGCACGACCATCTACGCCGGGACAATCATGAAATACACCAACCCTGATGCCGACACCGGGTCGACAGTGCCGACTCCGGAGCAGGAAAAGAACGTCCTGCGTCTGCGTGGCGCAGTGATTCGCACCATCGACGGCTGGTCCGTCCCGAGCTCCGAAGGCGCACCACCCGAGGACCCCAAGCAGACCATCATCTTTGTAGACCCCCGCAATATGGAAGATCAGGTGGTGGTCTTCGACCCTCCCTCGGTGACCAAGGCACAGCCCGAAACCCGCCCCGATTTGCCCAGCCCGGGCATGCCGGCGGGTGCGATCTGGAAGCCCGGTTGTCTGGGCTGCTGAGCTGTCTTCCCCGCTACCGGCAATTCCGGACAGGACGATGGAAATGACGACGACCACTTTGGCGCCGGCGACCAATGCGCATCGGCCCTTGCCGGACCGCTGGCTGGTACGACCCGCGGTTCGCGAGCTGGAGCGGGAGGAATGGGCTCGTGCGGCGTCCTTCGTCGAACGTGTCGAGGGACACCGCGAGCGCGGCTCGCTGCCCGGCTTGTTTGCCGGTGCGCTGGCCAGGGGTGCCCGGCCGGAGCAGCGCTGGCTGTCGCTGGTGCCCTTTTCGTGCCAGCGACTGTTCGCCCGGCGCCTGGCCGTCGATGGCGTCAGCGAACAGGAGTTTCGCGCCATTCTGGGCGGCGCCGCCGCTCCGGGTGGGGGGCGCGGCGATCAGGCGCCGCCCTGGCTGGCTCGCTGGCTGGCGGCCTATGCCCGCGATCCGGTCCCCGGCGCCGTGCCCGTTTGGACCGGCGAGCCCACGGGCGCCGCGAGTGACATTGTCGATGTCGTGAATATCGTCGATGTCATCGAACCGGTGCTCAGTGACGCCCGGGCCCGTCTGGCGGCGGGCATCAAGCAACTGGCCGGCTCCCATGACGACTGTCCCTTCGATCCAGCTACCGCCGAAGGCCTGTTGCTCTTGGACCTGCCGGCGCGACTGGCGCACATCGCCACGCGAACGCTGAACCTGGAGTTACAGGTCGCCGATCTGCGCGGCGACCTGAGGGGGGCAAGACCGGCCGAGCGCCGGCGCAGTTTCATCGATGGCCTTTGCCAGCGCGAGGCGGCCCTGGCGTTCTTTCGCGAGTACCCGCTGCTGGCGCGGCAACTGTCGGACTGCATCGAACACTGGGCGGCGGCCGGCCTCGAATTTCTCCGCCATCTGTGCGAGGACTGGACGGAACTACGCGGCCTATTCAATGGCGGCGGCGAACCGGGCCGGCTGGTGGCGGCGGAAGTCGCTGTCGGCGCCCAGCGGCGCGGCGGGCGCGCCACGCTGATCGCCCGCTTCGCATCCGGCCTGCAACTGGCCTACAAGCCCCGCCCGGTCGCGCTGGACGTTCATTTCCAGTCGTTGCTGGCGTGGATCAACCGGCGCGGCGCGGGCTTCGACTATCGGACCCTGCTGGTGCTGGATCGCGGCGACCATGGTTGGCTGGAGCACGTTGCCGCCTCGCCCTGCGCCTCGGCGGCGGCGCTCGAGCGCCGCCACTGGCGCGAGGGCGGCTATCTGGCGCTGCGCCACGCCTTCGACGCGACCAACTTCCACGACGAAGACCTGATGGCCGCCGGCGAGCAGCCGATGCTGCTGGAGCCGGAGGTGCTGTTCCAGTCGTCTCCGCCTATTGGCCAGCTGGTCGCCGACGAGTCCGCCAGCCCGCGCGACCATCTTGGCAAACTCGAAAATCTCGAGCATTTCGACGCCGTCGATGTCGGCTTTAAGGCCATGGTCCGGCTGCTGGCCGAGCACCGCGACGAACTGCTGGCCGACGACGGGCCGTTGGCGCGCTTTGCCGACGACGACATGCGCGTCATGGCGCGCCCCGCCTCCACCTACGAACACCTGTTGCGGGAAGCCTGTCATCCCGACGCCCAGCGCGACGCGCTCGACCGGGACCGGTTGTTCGACCGGCTCTGGCTGGCGGTGGAGAACACGCCCGGCTTTGACCCCCTCGTGGCCGCCGAGCAGGCCGACCTCAGGCGGGGCGACATCCCAGCGTTCCTGGGCCGCCCGGGCTCCGTCGATCTGCGGCATGCCAGTGGCACTTGTTTCGCCGGCCTTCTCCCGGAACCCGCGCTGGAGCGGGTACGCCGGCGACTGCTGAGCCTGGGAGAGCCTGACCGCGCGCCACCGACCGGCTAGCGGGAGGGGAGTTCCTCTTCGGCTAGCGGCTCCAGCCACTCGAGCTGCTGGCGCAGAACCTCCTGGGTGGCTTCGGAGGCGTCGCCGTGGCGCCCGGCCAGGCGCCGACGCAGTTCATCGACGGGCGCCGCGCAGGTCAGGATGGCAAAGGGAACGGCCCGGTCCGCCGCCATTCGGCGAAATCCGTCCCGCTCGGTGCGTTTCAGGAAGGCGGCATCGACGATCACCGACCAGCCGTCGGCCAGGATCCGCCCGGCGAGCTCCGCCAGCCGCGCATAGGTGCGCGCGGTGGCGTCGGCGCCGTAGATGGTGCCGCCCGAGTCGGCGTCCGGCGTCAGGCCGAACAGGCGCTTTCTTTCCACGTCGGAGCGCAGGCGGATCGTCGCGGCTGCCTGGTCGCCGAGCAGCCGTGCCGTCGACGCCGTGGTCTTGCCGGAACCCGAGAGGCCGTGGGTGATGGACAGGGCGGGTGGCGGCGGCGCGGCCAGCAGTTCGGCCATGGCCAGATAGCCGGCCGCTTCCGCCGTGTTGCCGCGAATGGCCGCGACCTTGGCGCGCACCATGGCCCGATAGACGGCATAGAAGCGGAACACCCTCAAAGCGGCAAAGTCGCCGCTCCAGACCAGCCACTCGTTGAGCAGCCAGCAGGCCAGGCCCGGCTTGCCGTGATCGAGCAGGTCGATGTAGGTGAAGGCAATCTCGCTGGCGACGTCGATCCAGCGGAAGTCGTCATTGAACTCGATGCAGTCGAACGGCGTCACTTTGCCACCCTCCAGCACCAGGTTGCCCAGATGGAGGTCGCCGTGGCATTCGCGTACCCTGCCGGCGCGCTCGCGCTCGACAAACCGCTCGTGGCGCGATGCGAACTCCCGCTCGGTCCAGAGCCGCAGGGCCTGGAGCCGCGGCGCCGCGGCGGGCAGCAGGGCGTCGAGTTCGGCAAAATTTTCCAGTGCCGCCGCCTGGATCTGCGCCGGCTGGCCGAAACGTGAACCGGCGGGCGCCACGGCGGCGTTCTCGTGGAAGGCGACCACCGTACGGGCCAGATCGGACAAGTGCGCCGGCGTCAGATCACCGCGTGCCGACACATGATCGAGCCGGCCGGCCTCGTCGAAGCGGCGCATCTTCACGGCCGGTTCGCCGTCGAACTCGACGATGTCGAGGTAAAGGTCCGGCGCGTAGCGACGGTTCAAACGCAGCTCGGCCGCGCAGCAGGCGCGCCGCCGCTCCACCGTGCCGTAGTCGAGAAAGGGCAGCGTCACCGGCTTCTTGATCTTGTAGGCGAATGCGCCGGCCAACAGCAGCCACGAGATGTGGGTTTCCACCAGTTCGACGTTTGACACCGGATGCGGATAACGGCGCGGATCGAGCAGGGACTGGAGTGACGGCGGCAGGCTCATGGCGTCGCACCGGTCACGCGCGGCGGCAAGCCGGCGGCCAACTGACGAATCGCGCCGCGCAGGCGCGCCACGATCCATAAGCGCCAGGCCACGAACAAAACCGGTGCCGCCAGGGCCAGGGGTAACCACCGGGGAGCGAACAGCAGGAGCAGGATCGTCGCACCGACCAGCGTGTTCCTGACGTGCTCGTTGCGCCAGACTGCGTTGATGCGGCGGGTGCTCTCCCATTCTTCCAGACGGTCGCGCATGCGCTGCACCAGCGGCTCGGCACGGGCCAGCACGCGCAGTACGGGGTTGCCGGCGACATCGCCGGCGGCGATCAGGCCGCGTGCCCGCAAGGTCAAGGTGAAGAACCTGTCCAGATGCACGGCCAGCCGTTCGCGACTCTGTTCGCCAAACATCAGGCCCAGCTCCTCGGCACAGCCGCGCAAGCCGGCCAGGCTCTCATTGACCTGCTGGCCGAGGCGACCCAACTCCTCGGCCTGCTTGTCCCGCCGACTGACGAGCAGTTGTTGCCCCTCCTCGCTGGCCTGGCGCGCCTGGGGCAGCAGATGGATGACGGCGATCAGGGCGGCGATGCCTTGAGCATCGTCGGCTGCCGATTGCCGGCTTAGCTCGGCGAGCCAGGGACTGTGTTCCAGGTGGCCGGAGGCTTCGGCCAGCACCTTGGGCTTCATGGTCGCCAGGTATTCGGGGCGCAACAGGGCAAGCAGCAACAGACCATGCACGGAGCCGTCGGCCGGCCGATCCAGGCCGCCGCCCTGCCCGAACATCAGGGCGTCGATATCGGCGATCGCTTCGCCGCGTGCCACCAGGCCGTTGCGCCAGTCGGTCAGCGCCTGGTCGGCGCTGCGCCAGGCGTCACGGAAATCCCGCCAGGCCGCCTGCCAGCGCCCGGCCAGAACGGTTTCGGCTGAAAAGGGTTCCGTGGGCAACAGTTCCAGGACCCGTTCGTCGAACACCGATGCCAGCCAAGCGCCGGCGTCGGCATCGCCTTGCGCCGCTTTGGCGGCCATGGCCAGCAGGCCGTCGACGCCCAGGTCGGCACCCCGCCAACTGGGGGGAATGGTTGGCGCGAGGTGCCGGATGAGCCGGAACAGGTGCAGGTCGGCGCTGCCGCCACGGTCTTTCAGGTCGTGGAGAAAGCGGTTCAGATCGTGATCCTTCAGATCCTGCCGCACCCACGTTTCGAAATGGCCGCGCTGAAGATCTTTTCGGCCAGCCTCCCAGTGCCTCGAAAAGGCGGCGGCCAGCTCGGGCAGGGTGCGGCATTCTTCGCCCTGGATGCGATAGGCGTGCGCCAATGGGGCGGCCGAGGCGGCCGGCTCCGGCAGGGTCGGATCCTTGGCCAGCCAGCGGCGAATTTCGGCGATGCCCCAGCGCTGGCGGGGATCGCGCTGCAGGAGGCCCCGGCACAGGCGCCGCCAGGCGGGATCGACCAAGGTGTCGGTGTCGATGGTGCCGGTGGCGAGGCGGTGCGCGACCACCGCGTCCGACAGGCCGGCGAAGGGGTGCGCGCCGGTCAGGAGTTCGACCAGGATCATGCCCAGCGACCAGTAGTCGGCGGCGGCGTCGAGCACGCCGGTCATCGCCTCGGGTGCCGCGTAGCGCGCCGTGCGGGCGGTGCCGGTGAAGAGTTGGGTCGCATCCTGCAACGAGGCGATGCCAAAATCGGTAAGCACCAGATCGAGCGGTGCAAAGCGCCGCACCAGGACGTTCTCCGGCTTCAGGTCGCGGTGGATCACCTGGCAGTCGTGCAGCGCGGCCACGGCCTCGGCGATCTCGCTCAGGATGGCGTTCAGTTGTTCCGGGGTCGGGGTGCCCGCGCTCATCAGGTCACGCAGCGAGCCGCCGGCGCAGTATTCCATCACCTCGTAGGCCGTGCCATCGGAAACGCCGTGGGCGAGCAGGCGCACGACATGGGCATGGGCGACGCCCGCCACCCGCTCCAGCACCTGACCCTTGGGGGCGATGCCCGGCCGGTAGAGCTTGGCCATCACCCGTACTCCGGTCTTTAGACCCTTGAGCAACATCAGTTCGGCCTCGGCGCCGCCGGCTGGCAGCACGCGCTCGATGGCAAAATTGGCGGCCAGGGCGGCGGGCAGGTTGTAGAGGCCGACCGCCGGCACGGCCGCTGCGGACTGGGTTGCGCCACCCAGCGGCCGGCCGCAATAGAGACAGTCGCCATGCCCGGGTGGATTGGCCGCGCCGCAATCGGCATGCGGGCACCTGATGCCGGCGGTGGCGAACACCGCCAGCGGCGCTTCGGTCGGGGGCGTGGCCGATGCCGTCGAGGTCGGTACGCGCAGGGTCAGGTCGACTCCGATCAGCAGTGTGCCGCAGCCGCATTGGCTGGCGGCGGGCGAATGCTCCGTGCCACAAACGGGGCAGACGCGAACGTACTCGTCGGCTTCGCTCATCGCCAGGACACGGCGTCCATGGTCAGGCCACGCTGTCGGCAGAGGTCTTCGAGCGCCGCCATGTCTCCCCGCTGCGGAATGCCGATGAACCAGAGCCGTCCGCCGTCCGCCGCCACCTGCATGCGTCGCCCATCTTCGGCCGGCGCCGCCAGATACTCGGCATAGCGCGCCGCCCCACGGGGCGAGAGCGGCACCAGCGGCTGGTTGGCCGAACCGCGCCAGACATGGGCAAGCGGCAGGCCATCGACATAGGGTTCGGGGATGATGGCGTCGAGCAACGCCAGGATGCCGGCGTGCTTCCGTCGCAGCCTGTCCAGCGGATAGCCGCTGTAGCAGAGGATGTCGAAGCCCCGGCCCGACCGCGCGCGCCAGTGGTGCAGCGCCTTGAGCAGCCCGGTCAACGCCCCGGCCTGGTCGAAGGGTTCGCCGCCGCTGAGGGTGATGCCGTCCACGCCGTCCGCCGCGACCCGTCGACACCAGGCGAGCAGCGCGGCCACCTCCATTTCACGACCGGTGTCGCTGGCCCAGGTGTCCTGGGAAACGCATGCCGGACAACGGATGGAACAGCCTTGCAACCAGATGCCGATACGCTTGCCGGGACCCAGCACGGTGACCGGGTAGTGGGCCTTGTTGATGGCGATTCTCATGCCAGCGCGATGCTGAACACCTTGTCCCGCTCGACGATATCGGCGACGGCGATGCTGTCGCGACCCTCCAGCCCGGTCTCGAACAGCGCCCGCGCCAGCGGGTTGATGAACACCGATTCGAGGGCGTTGCCGATGCCGCGACCGCCGTTTGAAAGGTCACATGTGCAGAGGGCGAGCAGGCGTTCGCGCACGGTGGCGGGGATTTCCAGTGTCACGCGATGTTCTTCCCGCACGCGCCGCATCACGTTCTCGAGCATGCCGGTGAAGATTTGCCCGGCGACTTCGGGGCCGATGAAGTTGAAGACGACGATGTTGTCGCCGATGCGGTTGAGGATTTCCGGTCGCGACAGGCGGTACTTGAAGTGGTCGCCGATGGCGCCGCGCACGCGCGCTTCGACGACCTCGTAGGGATCGCCCGGCCGCACGTTCTGCACCCGCTGGCCGCGGGCGTCCTCGACGTAGATGCCGAGGTTCGAAGTGAAGACGATGATGGCTTCGGAGAAATAGGCGGTGTCGCCGCGGCCGTCGGTGAGTCGGCCGTCTTCGAGGATCTGCAGGAACTTGTCGAGGATACGCGGGTGGGCCTTCTCGACTTCGTCGAACAGGATCAGCGAGAAGGGCTTTTCTCTCACCGCGTCGGTCAGTTCGCCGCCGGCGTCGAAGCCGATGTAGCCGGGCGGTGCGCCGAGCAGCCTTGCCCCCGTGTGTTCCTCGGCGAACTCGCTCATGTCGAAGCGGATGTAGGCGCGCTCGTCGCCGAAGATCAGTTGGGTCAGCGTCTTGGCCAGTTCGGTCTTGCCGACACCAGTGGGGCCGGCAAAGAACAGCACGCCGCGCGGTCGGCCACCGCCGGCCCGGGCCTGGGCGCCGGTGAGGCCCATCACCGAGCGCATCAGGATGTCGACCGCCTTGGTGGTGGCCTGGTGCTGGCCCTTGACGCGCTCTTCCAGAGCGGCGCGCGCCTGGCGGATCTTGTCGCGCAGGTAGTCGCGCCGCCAGGGGTTGTCGAGCGCGCCGACCTTGTAGCAACGCACCGCGTCTTCGACCGCGGCGAGCGTGATGTTCTGTCGGCGGGCCAATTGCGCCACGTCGGCCATGCCCGCCAACGTCAGGCCGTCGGTGCTGTCGGCGAATCGGCGGGCGAATTCCGCGCGGGCCGCCTCGGCGGCCTCGGCGTGGCCGGGAAAGAGCAGCGCCAATTGCCGCGCCGCGGCGGCGCGCGTTTCATAGTCCGGCCGGCCGATGGTCAGCGTGGCGATGCGTTCGGAATCGAGGGCGAACCAGGAGGGCAGGTCTTGCGGCCGATTGACCAGCCAGAGAACGGGATTGAACAGTGGCGCGGGGTTCGCCGAGTTCGAGCCGGCGCCCTCGTCCTTTGGCACCACCGGGTTGGCGGCCAGGGAGAGCTTCTCGGCGGCGACGAAGAAACGGTGCTCGCCGCCATCCAGGTGGTCGGCGGCGCGGGCGAGGCGCGAGGCGAAATCGAGCAGCAGCGCGCAGCGCGCCTCTCGGCAGCCGGCCAGGCGCTTCATCAGCGTGGCCAGCGATTCCAGTCCGACGGGCATGACGCCCTCCTGGAGCTTGAGCTCGAACAAGCGCGTCGCCAGTTCGACGGCGGCCGGCTCGTTGGGATAGACGCGCAGGCCATCGGCCGGGTCGTGGACCAACAGGAAGCGATAGCCCTGGCGCTTGAGGTTTTCCCACAGGCTGCGCAACAGTGGCACCAGGGTTGCGCCACCGTCGGCCAGTGGCAGCAGGACACTGTCGCGAATGTTGCCGGCGACGATGTACTGCGAACGGATCGGCAGCAGCCGATCCAGGTCTTTCAGCCAGCGCGGCGTGGTGTCGGTCATGATCTGTCGCATTGTCCTCGGCGCGGTGGCGCCGCGCTCCCGCTCTTGTTGGTCGTCGGCGCGGCGCGGCAGGCCATCGGCATCGACCACCTGTACCGGCACCTGGCCGGCGCCGAGCATGCGCGTTACATCGATGGCGATGCCACGTGTCGCCAGGGTTTCCTTGAGGCGCGGGAATTCCGCGCACCAGCGTTCCTCGGCGAGCATGTCCTCGCGTCCGCGATCTTCGCCGGCTCGGCCGGCGCGCACGACGTTGAAATTGAGCGCGCCACGTGTGGCATCGACCCGCAGGCGGACGAAGTAGTCGTTCCAGCCGGCTTTCTGGAAATGAACGAGCCCGCCCTCGACGAACAGTGTTTCACCGATGCCGTCCACCTCGTAGCCGAGATCGAGCAACGACTCCTCCAGCACGCGGGCGGCCGCGTCGGCGGTGATGGCTTCGTTGTGGCGGGCGACACGCAGGCGCAGTTCGGTGGCCAGGGCGGCCGCCCTCTCGTCGGACAAGGTGCGCATCAGCTCGGCGACCAGGGTTTCGATCTCTTCAGGCAGCGTGGTGGTTTCCGCCAGTGCCGCGCGAGCCAGGATGCGTTCCACGTCGGTCCGTCGCGCGGTCGCCACGGTCGGCGGCACCTGGCGGGCCAGTCGCGCTTGCGCGGCGAAGGCTGTCAGTTGTTCGGCAATGCTCGGCGCCGTGGCGACGATGGCGGCCAGATCGGCGGCGGGCAAGGAGGCTACACGCGACGACAACCGGCTCACCATTCCGGCCAGTACGTCGGCTTCGCTACGCAGCGCTTCGAGATAGGCGATCAATGCCGCACCATCCGCTGCGGCCGGACGCACAGTCAGCGTCGCATCAACCGGGATGACCTCGCCGAGCTGGTCGGCCATGGCTTGTCGAGCGGCGACCAGGCGCCGTAGCCGGGCTTCTTCGCAGGCGATTTCTTCGTCCAGGGCATGCCGCGCCGCCAACGTGGCGGCGCGCCGTTGCTGACGTTCGGTTGCGCGTTGATCGCGCAATTCCGCCTGGCGGGCATCCTCGGCGGCATAGCCTTCGGCAATGGCGGCGGCCCCTCGCATCGCTTCATAGGCAACGAGGAGACCGGCATCCAGTCCAAAGGTGGCAGCGGTGGGGCCGCTCATGGTCGCGGTGGCAAGAAAAGGACAGATGGATTCTAATCGAACGCCCGCCTTGGCATGGCCGCCGACAGGACGCCGCTTACTGCGCGGTCCGGTGTGATCTTCGGTAGTGCAGCAGGCGTCCCCGGTAGGGGCTGCCGTCGTGGAGCGGCGCGTCGATCGCCGTCTCGGTGAGCGCAAAACCCAGCAGCGCCATTTGGCGATGGAAGGCGCCGCGGTTGCCGCGGTTCGGATCGATGATGAGCACTTCGGCGCGGGGTGCGGCATGCAGTTCGAGAAACGCCGCCAGTTGGGCGGGTTGGCCGCGTTCGTAGAGCACGTCGCTGCCGACGATCAGGTCGAATTCGCCGAGCAGCGGATTGTCGCGTCCCCAGTTGCCGCAGCGATATTTCAGGTCGGCCAGCCCGTTGAGCAGCAGGTTGGCGCGCAGGAAGGATTCGGCGAGCGGGTGGCAGTCGCTGGCCGTGATGTCACCGAGCCGGCGATGGATCACCATGCTGGCGAGGGCCAGACCGCAGCCGATCTCCAGCACGCGGCGGTCGCCCAGTTCCCAGGTTTGCATCAGGTCGGCGAGTTTTTGCGCCGAGGGCCAGACCTGGCCGAATAGCGGCCAGCAGGCCGGGGATATGCCGGCGGCTTCTGCCTCGCCGAGCGGGTCGGCGTATTGCTGGCGGTCGAGCAGGGCGCGAATTTCCAGGTCGCCACCCTTGGCGACGGCGACCTGCTGGAACTTCACCTCATAGCCGGGCAAGGTTCGTTCCAGGGCCTGGGCCGGCTCAGTGCTTGCGACGCTGTGTTGGCATGGTGGGCGCGCGGCCTTCGATATGACGGAACGTGATGCGACCCTTGCTCAAGTCGTAGGGCGAAAGTTCGAGCGATACTTTGTCACCGGCCAGGATGCGGATATGGTGCTTGCGCATCTTGCCCGCCGTGTAGGCGATCAGGTCATGGCCGTTTTCGAGGGTGACGCGAAAGCGCGAGTCAGGCAAGACCTCCATGACCACGCCGTTCATTTCGAGTAGTGCTTCCTTGGCCATGGCCACGTCTCCTGGGGAAAGTCGGAAAGAAAAAGCCCGGTAAACACCGGGCTGTTCCGGCAGAGCCGAGACCGGTCAGTCGGCGCCGCGAATGTTCGACGCCTGCTGGCCCTTGGGGCCGGCGGTGATGTCGAAGCTGACGCGTTGACCTTCCTTGAGGGTCTTGAAACCCTGGCCTTGAATCGCGGAGAAATGGGCGAAGAGATCATCGCCGCCGTTCTCCGGCGTGATGAAGCCAAAACCCTTGGAATCGTTGAACCACTTCACAGTACCTGTTGCCATGTCTTGAATATCCTGAAATAACCAAAAAAGGGGATAGCCCCCGGTGGGGCGAAGGTCAAGACGGCGGGGTGATGAAGGGAGAAATACCGCGGAACCGCGGGTACCGAACCAGACAACAACAGCACTTCTTGAAGATCGCAGCCCGCGACTATGCACGGTATCGACATGAATTGCAAACGAAATGTTCTTGCAAGGCGAGGTTTCGCGCCACCCTTGCCTCGGTGGGCAGGGCGGATGCGACGCTAAACGGGCGCCAGCCCACGGCGCAGATGCAGACGGGCCCGGCCGATGGCGGCGGCGGCCCGCTCCCGCGCGGAGCCGGCTGGCAGTGCCAGGACGCTGAGCAGCCCGCAGTCTTGCAGCAGCCCGCGCGCGTCCTGGGCGAGGTCGAGGTGCAGGGCCGGATCTGTCGAGTCGGTACGGATCAGCAGCAGAAAGGATTGCCAGCCGGGCGACCGTGCCGAGACCCGCCGGACCAGGTAGGCGCGCCGCACACCGGTGTGCCTGGCGACCAGCTTGGCCAGCTTGTACCTGGCGATGGGATCCAGTCCCGGGCTGGTCCAGCCATCGCCCTCCGGATCGCGTTCGGCTTCCTGCTCGATAGCCCGGGCCGCCTGCCGCAGGCTGGCGGCCCGGGCCGTCGCGCGGTGCGCGATTTCGTCCTGGCCTGTTTCGGTGGCGAAATCCAGCAGGAGTGAGGCCGCAGCCAGGCCAGACTCGTTGTCCTGGTCGAGGATCGCCAACAGGTAACCTGCGCCTTCGATACTGCCCTGTTCCATCAGCAGGCGGCCCAGTGCCAGCATCGCCCGCGGATAGACCGTCTCCTCGGCCAATAGATCCAGGTAGAGATCGAGCGGATTCCAGTCCGGGCAGTAGGCTTCCACCAGGCTGGCCAGTTCCAGCCGGCGCAACGGGTGTTGATCCCGGCCCCGTTCCGCCAGTTTGGCGATGCGGCGCCGTGCCCACTGAACTTCCCGGTGGTGGCGCTGCCAGTCGTGGCCATGCTCGTTCCACCAGGCCTGGTCGAGGGCGGCGGCGAGCCTGGGCACGACGCTTTCCAGGTAGGCCTCGGCGGCGGATGTGCTGTCGCCAGGCACGGGCCAGTGCTCCGTGGTGAGCCTGGCCATCCGGGAGCGGATGGAGGGATGGGTGGGCGCACTCTCATCGTCGGCGGCCTCGGCGAGGGCCGCCAGAGATTTGCCAGGGTCATAGCCAACCAGGAAGGCGGATGCCATGTGCCGATAGGGCAGCATGCTGGGCCGCTGTCGATGATAGACCTGGGCGTGAATCTTCGGCAGGAAGTCACGGGCCAGGAAGTGTTCCTTCAGGGCCATCGCCGACAAGGCCTCGGCGAGCGGCTTGCCACCCACGGTACCGGCCGCCAGGGCGTCGGCTTCGAACTCCTCGGCTCGCGACAGGCGCAGGCCATCGGTCAGGTAGCGGCGGTCGGCGGCGCTCAGCGCGCAGGCCATGGCCCGCCCCATTGGGGTGTGGTCCAGGTCGATGCGGTCGAGCACCCGGAACCACCAGGCGCGCAAATGGCTGGCCCAACCACCGGGGCCGGCCCGCTGCAGCACCAGATGACCGATCTCGTGAGACAGGATCGCGTCGCATTGTCGTGGCGTGACGCCCAGCAGCAGCGGCAGGCCGATCTGTAGCGTCAGGCCGCGCGGTCGCGGGGCGATCGAAGCGTTCATCTCGCCGGTGACGTTGACCGCCAGCTCCTGCCTGATGCCCAAATGCGCCCGCAAGTTGTCGAGGAGGGTGTACAGCGCGGGGGCATCCGGCCGCGCCAGGGGAATGCCCTGGGGGACAGGTAGAGGCACCCAAAGCCAACGCGCGATCTTGCCGCCGGTCACCACCGCCGCCAGTGCAACCGCCGTGCGCAGCGCCAGCCAGGCCGGGCCGTCGGTCCAGGCGCCGCCGACCCACCCCAGCGCCCGGCACAGCGCCCACGCAGCGGCCAGCAACAGTAGCAGCAGGGCGCCGCCGCCCGCCAGCGCTTGTGCCGTCAGGGACCAACGCAAGGCATTGCTGGCCGTGGCGCCGCCGTTGGCCACGGGGTCGCGTGGCGTGGTGTAGGTCGTCGATGGGTCCAGGGTGGTGGTCACGACGAGTGGGCGGTCAGCCGCCTTGCAGTACCAGCCCGGCGTGTTCGCGCATCGGGTGGAACTCGATCTTCGGCCAGCGCTCCTGGGTCAGTTCCAGGTCGTAACGGGAGGACATCAGGTAGGCGCTGGTGTCGGCGGCGTCGAGCGCCAGCCGCGAGCCGTTGGCGGCCAGAAAGCGGCGCAACTCGATTTCGTCGTCGCAGCTCACCCAGCGGGCGCCGGCATAGTTGGCCGGCGCCATGCGCACGTCGACGCCGTATTCGGTCTTCAGGCGGTGCGCCACCACTTCGAATTGCAGTTGGCCGACTGCGCCGAGCAGCATCAGGCTGCCGACCACCGGCCGGAACACCTGGATGGCGCCCTCTTCGCCCAGTTCCTGCAAGCCCTTGGCGAGCTGCTTGCCGCGCATCGGGTCGGCCAGCTCGACGGTGCGGAACATCTCCGGGGCGAAGAAAGGAAGGCCGGTGTATTGCAGCGCCTCGCCGCCGGTGACTGTGTCACCGAGCTGCAAGCCGCCGTGGGTGATGATGCCGATGATGTCTCCCGCATAGGCTTCCTCGACCCGGTCGCGCCGCTGGGAAAGGAAGGTGACCACACCGGTCGGGCGCAGTTCCTTGGCGGTACGGCGCACCTTGAGGCGCATGCCGCGCTCGAACTTGCCGGAGCAGACGCGCAGGAAGGCGATGCGGTCGCGGTGGGAGGGGTCCATATTGGCCTGGATCTTGAAGACGACGCCGGAGAATTGTTCTTCCTCGGGATGCACCTCACGCGACACCGCCTGGCGTGGCGACGGCGAAGGGGCCAGGTCGACCAGCGCGTCGAGCACTTCCTGTACGCCGAAGTTGTTGATGGCCGAGCCGAAGAACACCGGCGTCTGATGAGCGGCGAGGAAGGCGGCGCGTTCGAAGGGGTGAGCGGCGTGCCGCACCAGATCGATCTCGTGGTGGGCCGTCTCGTATTCGGCGCCGAAGCGCGAGGCCAGCACCCGCGGATCGGTGACGACCTCGTCTTCTTCGCCGATCCGGTCGGCGCCGGGCCGGAACACGCGCATGCGGTCGGTGCGCAGATCGTAGATGCCATGGAAGTTCTTGCCCTGGCCGATCGGCCAGGTCAGCGGGGCGCAGGGCATGCCCAGGGTGCGTTCGATCTCGTCCAGGAGGTCCAGCGGATCGCGCACTTCGCGGTCCAGCTTGTTGATGAAGGTCAGGATGGGCGTGTTGCGCGCGCGGCAGACCTCGATCAGCCGCAGTGTCTGCGCCTCGACGCCGTTGGCCGCGTCGATCACCATCAACGCGGCGTCAACGGCCGTCAGCACGCGGTAGGTATCCTCGGAGAAGTCCTGGTGGCCGGGCGTGTCGAGCAGGTTGATGACGCAGTCGCGGTACTCCATCTGCATCACCGAGCTGGCCACCGAAATGCCGCGCTGCTTCTCGATCTCCATCCAGTCCGAAGTGGCGTGGCGCGAAGCCTTGCGCGCCTTGACGCTGCCGGCGATCTGGATCGCGCCGGCGAACAGCAGCAGCTTTTCGGTCAGCGTGGTCTTGCCCGCGTCCGGGTGGGAAATGATGGCGAAGGTGCGCCGGCGTGCGACTTCGTCGGCAATGGTGGCGGGCTGGGACATGGCGATGCTCTGAGGCGACAAGCGCGGAGGGCGGCGATTATCTCCCGCCACCCGTCGCCGGAGCAAGGCCGCGCGTTACGCCTGGGCGAGGAAGCCAGCCGGCCGGTTGCCGGCCACCCTCCTGTCGCGCACGCGCAGCGGCCGGCCGATGATCGCCGAGGCACGGGCCGCCCCCGCCCGGACTGCCGCATCGTCGCCGAAAGGTCCGGACAGGCAGTCGTCGTAATGCCGCAGCGCCTCGCTGATGGCGCCGTCGGCAAGGAGTGCCTCGGCGAGCCGCAGGCGGTTGTGCAGGCTGGGTACCTCGGCGTAGTCGAGTGACGCTTGTTCCTGGCGAACCGACTTGGGCGGCGGGCGCCGGGTGGCCGCGGCCAGCCGACGCACGCGCTCCTCGAAGCGCGCTTCCGGCAGGTAGACGGCCAGCAGGTAATAGAGATTGGCGAGCAGGGGGAGCAGGAACAGCGCCGGCAGCCAGTAGAGGCTGCGACGGCTATGCAGGACGTGCAGGGAAAGAAACACGGCGGCCGTGAAATGAACGATCAGTCCGGTAAGTACCATGGTCAACTCCTGAAAACATATCGGATACGGACAGCGCGGTATCGGGTATTGCAGTCGCCGCCGCCGTTGGTGTCCAAGATACGGGTCGGCGGCCGGGCCGCCTATGGCCCGTTCGGCTCCCGTCGTGCGACTTTTTCCACATTTCCGTGCCGACTACGGTGGGGGTAACCGGCGCGCCGGCCGTCAGTCGAGCAGTTCGGTGATCCGGGCGCGTGCCGCGGCGCTCGTCCAGTCCAGTTCGCCGACCACCACCCAGCGGACCTTGCCGTCCTTGCCGACCAGGTAGCTGGCCGGCAGTACCCGCGCCCGCCAGGCCTTGGCGGCGGCTTCGTCACTGTCGCGCAGCACCGGAAAGCCGAGCGGCATTTTTTCGAGAAACCGTTCCACGCGCGAGAGCGGCTCGGCGAGGTTCACCGCAAGAATCTCGAAAGGCTGCCCGGCCAGCGAGCCCCGCAACCGATCCATCGACGGCATCTCCTCGCGACAGGGCTCGCACCAGGTTGCCCAGAAGTTCGACCAGCACCACCCGGCCGCGATAGTCCGCCAGGCGGTGCGTGCGGCCCTGCAAGTCCTGCAGTTCGAGTGCCGGGGTCGCGTCCCCGGACCAGGGTTTGAAATCGGCGGCGCGGACAGTGGTCGCCCATGTCAGCGCCGCCACTACCGCCGCCAGCCTGAATCCTGGTACCGCCTGTGGCATCAGGCCGTCAGTTCGCGCGCCATGATGGTGTAGCGAATGCTGTCGGGATCGAGCTGATCGCGCATTTCGCCCCCGGATTCGGCGTTGACGTACATGAGGTACGGCAGCTTCGGCCCGCTGGCATGCGGCAGCTTGATGTCGTGGCCGACGTTGTAGGCCAGCCAGTTCATTTCCCAGCCGCCGAACAGCCGCTTGCGCGCCGCTTCCACCTTGGCGTCGTCCAGCGCCAGCTTGCCCGGCGGCTCTTCCAGCACGACCTTGCGCACATCGGCCGGATCGACCGGCACCCAGCCAAAGCCATCGGCAAAGAACTCGGCTCGACAGTGCTGAGCCTTGCTGACGTTGGCCGTGCCGGCACCGAGGCTCTTGTAGCCGAGCTGGGAGGGCGCCACGCGCACGCCATACACGTCGCGGGCCGGAATCCCGACCGAGCGGGCCAGGCCAACGAAGATGGCGTTCAGGTCGCCGCACTTGCCGCCCAGGTTGCCCGTTTCGAGCATGCTCTTGATGTCCCCCCAGCCACAGCCGCGTGTTTTCGGATCGCGGAAGGTGTTGGCGACCACCCACTCGTAAATTGCCCGTGCCTTGTCGACATCCGTCCGCGCGCCCCGGGTCACTTCAAGGGCCGTCGCCCTGACGAGTCCGTCGGTCGGGATCAATTCGGTGGCCGAAGTGTAGAGCGCCCGTTCGGCGGTACCGAGTTTCGCGGCCCGGGGGTCCGGCGCCGAGAAATCGGTGGCCCGGTCGCGGGTCATGAAGCGGCTGGTGACCTCCACCACGGGTGCGGCCTCGCCCTCGCGCCAATCGGCATAGAGCATGGTCGCACCGTAGAGGCTATCGGCCAGCGCCAGCGAGGTCTTGGTATTCCCTGACCAGGTACTACCGAGCGGGCGGAACCAGTCGGTCTCGAAGGCCAGCGGCAAGGGCACCCAGGCGCGCGAAACCGCCTTGGGATTCAGAACCTCGACGCGGGTAGTCACTTCGAAGCTGCGCCACGGCGCGGCCGCCAGCGCGGTGCGCCACGGCAGCGCCGTTGCGGCCGTGGCGCCGGCCGTCAAAGCGAGAAAGTCTCTGCGGTCCATGATGTCTCCTTCTTCTTTCGACAAGTGATCGAATCACGCGGCAGCGGCAAGGGCCGCGTTGGGTGGAGAGGCAATGCTACGCCAATATGTCCGACAAAAACACTGTGCTTTAGTGACGGGATGGCTGTCCGCGCGCCTGGCACCGCCGATGTCTGTGGGGCGCTGCTATCATGACGCCACCCTAAACCTGCCGGGAGATCGTCATGGCCCTGATGGATTTCATCAAGAAGCAGTTCATCGACATCATCACCTGGACGGAAGACGCGGCCGAGGGCGAGACCATGGCCTGGCGCTTCCCGATGGCGGACTTCGAAATCCAGTACGGCGCCTCGCTCACCGTGCGCGAATCGCAGATGGCGCTGTTCATCAATGAAGGCAAGGTGGCCGACGTGTTCGCGCCGGGCATGTACAAGCTCACCACCCAGACCCTGCCGGTACTCACCTACCTGAAGAACTGGGACAAGCTGTTCGAGTCGCCCTTCAAGTCCGATGTCTATTTCTTCAGCACCCGGCAACGTCTTGATCGCAAGTGGGGCACGTCGAACCCGATCACCATCCGTGATACGGACTTCGGCATCGTCCGGCTGCGTGCCTTCGGCATTTATGCCTACCATCTGGTCGATCCCAAGCTCTTCCACATGGCGGTCTCCGGCACCTTCGAGCGCTACACCACCGAGCAGCTCGAAAGCCAGTTGCGCAATCTGATCGTCGGCCACATCTCGGACATCTTTGGCGAGTCGGGCACGCCCTTCATCGACATGGCCGGCAACCAGCTCGAATTCGGCAACGAGCTGAAGAAGCTGATGGACCCGTTCTTCCGCGAATATGGTCTGGCGCTGGATAGTCTGGTGGTGCAGAACATCTCGCTGCCGGAAGAGCTACAGGCCATGCTCGACAAGCGCATCGGCGTGAACATGATGGGCGGCATGCAGGCCTACACGCAATTCCAGACCGCCGAGGCGATTCCGCTGGCGGCGCAGAACGAGGGCGGGCTGGCCGGCATCGGCGCCGGCGTCGGTGTCGGCTTCGGCATCGGCCAGCAGATCGCCGGCAGCATGGCGCAGTCGCTCGGCCAGCCGGCTCAGCCAGCCGGTATGCCGGCGGCAACGCCCGCCGCGCCGGTTTCGCCCGACGAGGTGGTGGCGACCATCGAGAAGCTGCATGGCCTGGTCGGCAAGGGCATCCTGAGCCAGGCCGAGTTCGAGGCCAAGAAGGCCGAACTGCTCAAGAAGCTGGTCTAAACGGGGCTGGCGGCGAACATGGCGCAGACCGCCCGTTGCCCGTCCTGCGGCGCGCCGGTCGAGTTCAAGTCGGCCGCCTCGATTCTGGCGGTCTGCGACTATTGCCAGAGCACACTGATCCGCCACGGCGAGGATCTGGAAAACCTTGGCAAGATGGCGGCCCTGATCGAGGACCGGAGCCCCTTGCAACGCGGCGCCGAGGGGCGCTGGCGCGGCCGGCATTTCGGACTGATCGGCCGCATCCAGCTCAAGTACGGGCAGGGGCTGTGGAACGAGTGGCACCTGCTGTTCGACGACGGCAAGAGCGGCTGGCTGTCGGAAGCCGGCGGCGAGTATGTGATCTCCGAGCCGCAATGGCTGGCCGAAAGCCTACCCCGCTTCGAGGATCTGCAACCCGGACACGCGACATTTGATCGACGGCCGTGCCTACACGGTAAGCAACGTCGAGACCGCCGAGTGCGTGGCCGGCGAGGGCGAGTTGCCCTTCAAGGTGGGCGCCGGCTATCCGGCGCCGGTGGCCGACCTGCGCGACGAGCAGGGCCGCTTCGCCACGTTGGACTACAGCGACGATCCGGCCAAGCCGCTGCTGTTCGTCGGCGAGAGCGTGGACTTCAAGAGCCTGGCCTGGGCCAACCTGCGCCAAGGCGTGCCGCTGCCGGTGGTGACGGTCAAGACGCGGGCCTTCAACTGCCCGTCCTGCGGTGCGCCGCTGAAGGTGGCCCACGAGAGTATCGAGACAGTCGGTTGCGGCAGTTGCGGCGCGTTGCTCGATCCCGCTGACGAGCGGATCAAGATACTCGCCACCGCCAAGAGCAAGCAAAAGGTGGCGCCCCTGCTGGCGCTGGGCAGCAAGGGCGGCCTGCGCGGCGAGCTGCTGGAAGTGATCGGCTTCATGCGCCGGCGCATGCAGGCCGACGGTGTTGACTACTTCTGGAGCGAGTACCTGCTGCTGGGGCCGGAGAACCGGCAACGCTGGCTCACCGAGTCCGACGGTCATTGGAATCTGGCGCGGGTATTGCCCCGGGCGGTGAAGGCCGTCGGAGGGATGATTTACGAGGACGGCCGCCAGTACAAGCACTTCCAGAGCTACCCAGCCCACGTTGACTATGTGATCGGCGAGTTTCCCTGGCGGGTGACCTTCGACGAGGTGGCCCAGGTGGAAGACTATGTGGCGCCGCCCTTCATGCTCTCCAAGGAGCGTAGCGCCAAGGAAGTCACCTGGACGCTGGGCGAATACATCGATACCGACGAAGTGCAGGAAGCCTTCAAGCCCACGATACCGCTGCGCCGGCCGTTGGGCGTTTACGCCAACCAGCCCAACCCCTACGAGGATCGCCATCGGCGAGTCTGCCGGCGTTTCTGGCAGTTCGCCGGCCTCGCCCTGGCCATCCATCTCCTGCTGGTGATCTTCGGCCCCGGCGGCAAGGTGCTGACCCAGCCGATGACCTTCACGCCCGATGACGACGAACCGCGCCTGACCTCGGAGTTCGTCCTTGATGGCAAGACCAACCGGCTGGAGCTGATTCACGACACGTCGGTGGATAACAACTGGGTGGGGCTGAGCGCCACACTGGTCAACAAGGACACCGGCGAAAACTGGCAGGCTGCCCGCGAGGTGAGTTACTACAGCGGTGTCGACGGTGGCGACTCTTGGTCGGAAGGGTCGCGTAATCACGAAGTGGTATTCGCCGACCTGCCGCCCGGTCACTACCTGCTGGCCATCGAGTCGGACATGGACGACGGCAGCCCGCCGGTCAACGATCGTCTGACGATCGCCCGGGCCGGGCCGCGCTGGTCGTCGCTGGTTCTGGTCATCCTTTTTCTGGTGGCCTTCCCGATCTACACCCGCATCCGCAAGGGCGGGTTCGAAGTCAAGCGCTGGGCGGAAAGCGACCATCCCATCGTGACCGTCAGCAGCGGAGATGATGACTAATGTTTCCCCGTCTTTATTTCGTTGTCGCCGCGCTGGCCCTCAGTTTCTTCAGCTACCACCAGTACCGTGGCACCGGTCTGTTCGATGACACCGGCACCAGCCACTCGCGCGGCCTCGCGGGCCGTAGCACCTTCCACAAGTAAAGGAGCGCCCAGATGAACTTCTTCGACCCCAGGATCCTGTTCAACTCCCTCGTCTATTCCATACTCGGCGTGGTCGTCTTCTGGGTGTCCTTCGTCATCGTGGACAAGCTCACCCCCTACGAGCTATGGCGGGAAATCGTCGAACGCAAGAACCAGCCGCTGGCCATCGTCGTCGCGGCGATGTGTCTGGGCATCGCCATCATCGTCGCGGCGGCGATCCATGGTTAGTAGTGCCTACATATTGTGTCTATAATGACCATCAAGATAGACATGAATGGAGGTGCGCCATGAGCTGGAACATCGCCCAAGCCAAACAGAAGTTTTCCGAAGTGGTGCGCCTGACTGCCGAGGAGCCGCAGGTCATCTACAACCGCGATCAGCCGGTCGCCGTGCTGGTGGATGCCAAGGAATACGCCGCCTTCGAGGCATGGCGCCAACAGTGCGTGCCAAGGACTCTCGGGGAGGAGTTTGCCGAACTGCGCCGGATTGCCGCCGAGGAGAACTACGAATTCGAGGTACCACCCCGAGGCCCCGACCGACCAAACGCTTTCCTGGAGATGTTGGAAGAGGAAGACCGTGCTGCTTGATACCAACGTGGTCAGCGAACTGTGCCGCCGCCAGCCGGATGCCGGCGTGCTCGCCTGGGCCGCAACGACTTCCGGTCAGGCCATTTCAGCGGTAACCGTCGATGAAATCACCTACGGTCTCGCGCATCGTCCCAATAGCCGCATCGAGTCGTGGTTTGAAGGCTTCCTGCAGCGGCATCCTGTCTTACCGGTGACGGTCGAGGTTGCCCGCCGCGCCGGCCAGTTGCGCGGCGCGTTCGCCGCTCGGGGCATCGTCCGCAGCCAACCCGACATGCTGATCGCCGCCACTGCGCAGGTGCATGCCGCGACCCTGGTGACCCGCAACGTTGCCGATTTCGCCGGTTGCGGCATTCCGGTGCTCGATCCGTTCAGCGCACGACCGATTTGACCCGGCCACTGGGACGTACCCATTGTCAGGTCCATCGATGGCAATCCTCAGGTGAGCCTTGACGTAGAATCGGCCGAGCACACTTTTCCCAGGAAGTGATCCGCCCATGCGCACGCATCAGGAGATCGATCAACGCAGCCTTGCGTTACATCGCTTGGTGGCGACCAAGATACGCAGCGATCCGGCCCTGTTGGACAAGGCCAGGGAAATCTTGCGCCGTTGGCGCGAAACGGTTTGCGTGAATACGCAGCCCTACCTGGAAGAATGGCGGCGCTCTGATGGAGCAGGGCCCGGATGCCTGCTTGGCGGTTGCCGTCGAGGAATCGGAGCACGCGGCGGCCTTGCGCCAGTCTTCCCCATTGTCTTGCCTTCTTACCAATCAAGAGCGCTTCCGGTTTCTGAAGGAATGGAATCGGAATCACGACCATGCGCCGCGGTGAGCTGGAACATCTCATTCGCGCCGCATCGGCAATTACCGACCAGTACGAGATAGTCATCGTCGGCAGTCAATCCATTCTCGGCGCCATCGCGGCACCACCGGCATCGCTGCTGGAGTCCATGGAAGCCGATATCTACCCCCTGCATCGCCCGGACCTTGCCGACCTCATCGATGGTGCGATTGGCGAAAGCTCGCCATTCCACGAGCGATTCGGCTACTACGCGCAAGGGGTGGGACCCGAAACGGCGGTACTCCCGGAGGGCTGGCAAGGGCGTGTTGTCCGCATCCAGAATCAGAATACCGATCTCAAGATTGGCCTGTGTCTCGAGCCGCACGACCTTGCGGCGTCGAAGCTGGCGGCGGGTCGTGAAAAGGATTGGCCTTTTGTCGAGGAAATGCTTCGACAGGGCATTGTGGACGGCGCCACACTCCAGGAGCGTGTCGAGATGTTGCCAATTTCCTCCGCCAGGAAGGAAACTCTCGGCGTTTGGGTTCGCGCCCGAGCCAATAACTGCGGATAGACGCCACCCGTGACGGGCGGGGTCGTAGAGCACAAACAATAGCTTCCAGGTACCAACCATGGACAGCCGAGATTCAGACGCCGACCGACCCCTGCAATTGCCGCTGCTCGCCTCGGTCTTCCTCGTCGCCGCCTGCGGGCTGGCCTATGAGCTGATCGCCGGCTCGCTGGCATCCTACCTGCTCGGCGACTCGGTCACCCAGTTCTCCACCGTCATCGGCACCTACCTGTTCGCCATGGGCATCGGCTCTTGGTTGTCGAAATACGTGGTACGCGACCTGGTCGGCACTTTCGTCAAGATCGAAATCGCCGTCGGACTGCTGGGCGGCTTCGCGGCGGCCGGGTTGTTCCTGGCCTTTGCGGCGAGCGCGGGACCGTTCCGGGTGCTGCTTTACGGCGTGGTGCTGGCGGTGGGCATCCTGGTCGGCCTGGAGATCCCGCTGGTGATGCGCATCCTCAAGCGCGAAGTGGAGTTCAACGAACTCGTGGCGCGGGTGCTCTCTTTCGACTACCTCGGCGCGCTGGCGGTGTCGCTGATCTTTCCGCTGCTGCTGGCGCCCCATCTGGGCCTGGTGCGCACGGGCTTGCTGTTCGGGCTGGTCAACGCGCTGGTGGCGCTCTGGGCGCTGTGGCTGTTTCGTGCGCAATTGGCACGGCGACGGGGGCTGACCATCGCCGGGGTCGGCAGCGTCGGCCTGCTGACGGCGGGCCTCCTGGCCGCCGGCCAGATCACTACGCTGGCCGAGGGCTGGATCTACGCCGACGACATCATCCACGCCGAGACCACGCCCTACCAGCGCCTGGTCGTCACCCGCTGGCACGACGACATCCGCCTGTTCCTCAACCAGAATCTCCAGTTCTCGTCGAAGGACGAATACCGCTACCACGAGGCGCTGGTGCATCCGGTACTGGCAACGCTGCCTGGCGCCAAGCGGGTGCTGGTGCTAGGCGGCGGCGATGGCTTGGCGGTACGGGAAATCCTCAAGTATCCGAATGTCGAATCGGTCACGCTGGTCGACCTCGACCCGGTCATGACGCGCCTGTTTTCGACCGCGGCCCTGCTAAGGCAACTGAATGGCGATGCCCTCAACTCGCCGAAGGTGAAGGTCATCAATGCCGACGCCGCTCGCTGGCTGGAAGAGACCGACGAGGTGTTCGACTTCGTGACCGTGGATTTTCCCGACCCGACCAGCCACTCGGTCGGCAAGCTCTATACGACCGGTTTCTATCGGTTGCTGGAAAAGCGCCTGTCGGCTCGCGGCCGGCTGGTGGTGCAGGCCACCTCGCCCTTCTATGCCCGGCGCTCCTTCTGGACCGTGGTGGCGACCTTGGAGGCCATTGGCCTCCAGACCGCGCCCTACCATGCCCTGGTGCCCAGCTTCGGCGAATGGGGCTTCATCGCCGCCGGCCGCGAGCCCTACGTGCCGCCACAACGCTACGACGTGCCGTTGCGTTTCCTGACTGCGGAAGGTACGGCCGCCCTCTTCCATTTCCCCGCCGACATGGCGCGCATCGAAATGGAACCCAACCGCCTCAACGACCAGCCGCTGGTGCGCATCTTCGAAGCCGAGTGGCGGCATGTCGTCCGATGAGGCGCCGCGACTTCCTTGCCGCCGCGTCCTGTGCGCCGCTGATCGCCTGTAGCCGCAAGACCGCACCTTCGGTGCCGCCGGGCACCCTCGCCGGCAGCGGTATCGAAGTCGGTCATCGCCTGCGTGAGCGGGGTTTCGCGGCGCCGACCGAAACGCGCCGGACGCCGCTGCTGATCATCGGCGCGGGCATCGCCGGCCTGTCCGCCGCCTGGCGGCTGGAGCGCGCCGGTTTTCGCGACTTCCTGATCGTGGAGCTGGAAGAGCAGCCCGGCGGCAATTCGCGGTATGGCGAGAACGTCGTCTCGCCTCATCCGCTGGGTGCGCACTACCTGCCGTTGCCCAGCAGCGAGGCGGTGGCGGTGAAAGCCCTGTTGGCCGACTTGGGCATCTTGCAAGGCGATGCGCTGGCACCGGCGCCAATTTACGACGAACGCTACCTTTGCCATGCGCCGCAGGAGCGGGTCTATCGCGGAGGGCGTCTGGGAGGAAGGGTTGTTGCCACGCCTGGGCGCCGATCAAGCCGAGCGCGACCAGTTCGTCCGCTTCCATGAGCGCATGGCCGAATTCAAGGAGGCGCGCGACTTCCTCGGCCGGCGCGCCTTTGCCCTGCCGGTCGCCCATGCGTCGCAGGATGCCCGCTGGCTGGGCCTGGAGCGGATCACCATGGCCGAGTGGCTGGCGGCCGAGGGCTTCGATTCGGTGCGCCTGCACTGGTATGTGAACTACGCCTGCCGCGACGACTATGGCACCGACTACCGGCAAGACCTCGGCCTGGGCCGGCATCCACTACTTCGCCTGCCGAGACGGCCGGGCTGCCAACGCGGCGCCGGAGTGCGTGCTTACCGCGCCGGAGGGCAACGGCTGGATCGTCAAACGCCTCCATGAGCGCTTTCGCGATCGACTGCTTACTGGCGCGCCGACCTGGCGTATTGCACAAGACGGCCGGAGCGTCGCGGTGGATGTGTGGCTGGCCAAAGAAGCACGCGCCGTTCGCTTCTTCGCCGAGCATGCCATCTGGGCGGCGCCGCTGTTCCTGCTGCCGCATGTTGCCGAAGGATTGCCTATCAGTATGGATGCCATCGCCAGAGTGGGTACTTACGCGCCGTGGCTGGTGGCCAACCTGACGCTCCGCGAACCACCCAGTCACGGCGCCGGCGCGCCGCTCGCCTGGGACAATGTGCTCTACGACAGCCCGGGCCTCGGCTACGTGGTCGCCACGCACCAGAACATCCGCGCGGCACCGGGGCCGACCGTGCTGACCTACTACCATGCCCTATCCGAAGTGCCGCCGGCACAGGCGCGCGAACTGCTGTTGGCCACCTCCCGCGAGGCCTGGGCGACGGCGATCCTCAATGAACTGTCGCGTGCTCACGGCGACCTGCGTTCGCTGACCCTGCAACTCGACGTCTTCCGCCACGGTCACGCCATGATCCGGCCGCTACCCGGGGTGATCCACGACGAGGCGCGCCAGGCGCTGGCCACCGGCTGGGGCCGCGTCCAGTTCGCCCACGCCGATCTGTCGGGCATGTCGCTGTTCGAGGAGGCGAACTACCATGGCGTGCGGGCGGCGGAGGCGGTCATGTCGCGGCTGGGATTCCGCCATTCTTCTTTTCTGACGTGAATGAACGGCCGGCACCTCTATTGGGATGTTATTCAAGTAATTGATATTTTTCTTTGATAAGCTTCGTGCCAATTAAAGGTTGTTTGAACAAGGAGCGCATCGAATGAACCGAGGGGCAACCGGCCGCTATGAAATCGCGACGACCGTCGTCGGCGAAGCGGTGCGTGCCTTTGTACCGGATCCGTTGCCGCCTCAGCCTCCTCTCGACCTGTCCGGTCCTCGCCAGCGGCGGCTGGAACAGGCACTTCTCGCTTGTGGGCGTCTGGACGGCGTTTCCGCCTTGTTGCCGGACCCGGACCTCTTTCTCTATGGCTATGTGCGTCGGGAGGCTGTCCTTTCTTCGCAGATCGAGGGTACTCAATCCTCCCTTTCCGACCTGCTGCTGTTCGAGCTCGATGACGCGCCCGGAGTGCCTTTCGACGATGCCGTCGAAGTCTCCAATTACGTGGCGGCAATGGATCATGGCATGGCGCGGCTGCGTGAAGGCTTTCCTCTGTCGAACCGTCTGCTGCGCGAGATTCACCAAAAGCTCCTCGCGCGAGGTCGTGGCGCGGACAAGCTGCCTGGCGAATTTCGCCGCTCCCAGAACTGGATCGGCGGCACCCGACCGGGCAACGCCCGCTTTGTGCCCGCGCCGCCCGGGCTGGTCGAGGACTGCATGGCCGCTCTGGAACGTTTCATCCACGACGAGACGGACTCGTTGCCAGACTTGGTCAAGGCTGCCGCGGCCCACGTTCAGTTCGAGACCATCCACCCCTTCCTCGATGGCAACGGCCGGGTGGGGCGCCTGCTGATCGCCTTGATGCTGCATCAGACCGGCATCCTGCGCCAGCCATTGCTCTACTTGAGCTTGTATTTCAAGCAGCATCGGGACGAGTACTACCGCCACCTCGACGCCGTTCGCCGCGAAGGTGACTGGGAATCCTGGCTGGACTTTTTCCTGGAAGGGGTGGTGCAAACCGCCAACGGCGCGGTAGCCACGGCGCACCGGCTGCTTGCTCTATTTCGCGACGATGAGCGGCTGATCGGCGCCCTGGGGCGCAATACCGCCAATCTGCTCAAGGTTTACGGCGTGTTGCGGGCGCGGCCGGTGGCCAGCATCAACGATATCGCCGCCCGCGCGAGTGTGTCCTTTCCGACCGCCGCCCGCGCTGTTGACCTCTTGATCGGTGCCGGCATAGCCCGCGAACTCACCGGCGGCAGACGCAACCGAGTGTTTGCCTACGACCGCTATCTCGCCATGCTCAACGAAGGGACGGAGCCGCTATGAGTCCGATACGGATTGAAGCCATCGGCGCGGCAACTTGCCGAGCGCCGTGGCGGGAGAGAGAGGACGCATGAACGGCCTGCACATCATCGCCGAGTTTCACCGCTGCGCCTGTGACGCGGCGTTGCTGCGCGAAGCGGCGGCCTTGCGGGCGCTATGTTTGTCCGCCTGCGGTGATCCGGGGCTGACGGTGGTGGCGGAGGCATTCCATGGCTTTGGCACGGCCGACGCGCCCGCCGGGGCAACCGGCGCGGTGGTCCTCGCCGAATCCCATCTGGCCGTACATACCTGGCCGGAACTCGCCGGCGTCACCGTCGATATCTACGTCTGCAACTTCAGCCAGGACAACCGCGCCGCCGCCGAAGCCGCTTTCCTCAAGCTGCAAGAGGCCTTCCGGCCGGGCGACACGGTGCGCCGGGACATCATTCGAGGCTCGTTATGACGCTGACCGATCTCAAGTACATCGTTACCTTGGCTCGCGAAAGGCATTTCGGCCGCGCCGCCGAGAAGTGCTTTGTCTCCCAGCCGACCTTGTCGGTGGCGGTGAAGAAGCTGGAAGATGAACTGGGCGTGATTCTGTTCGAGCGCTCGCCACAGGAAGTACGGGTCACGCCGACCGGCGAGCGCATCGTCGCCCAGGCGGCAAAGGTTCTGGCGGAAGCGTCCCAGCTCACCGAGATCGCCGCCGCCGGCAAGAACCCGCTGGCCGGGCCGCTGCGCCTCGGCGTCATCTATACCATCGGACCGTGGCTGCTGCCGCGACTGGTGCCCATCCTCCATGAGCGGGCGCCGGAAATGCCTTTGCTGCTGGAAGAGAACTACACCCATCGGTTGCTGGAAAAGCTCAAGGCAGCCGAACTGGATGTCGCCATCCTGGCGCTGCCGGTCGACGAGCCAGGCCTGGTGGCACAGGCGGTATACGACGAGAACTTCTGTGCCCTGGTGCCGGCGAGCCATCCCTGGGCGAAGCTGAAGGCGGTCGACCCCGGCGGACCTGCTGGATCAGCCGCTGCTGATGCTCGGCCGGGGCAACTGCTTCCGCGACCAGGTGCTGGACCTCTGCACGCGCGCTGGCCAAGGGGGGCCGCAGGTGCTGGAGGGTAGTTCTCTGGAAACGATCCGGCACATGGTGGCCTCGGGTGTCGGCATCACCGTGATGCCGGCCACGGCTGTCGATGGCATAGCCAGGAACGACCCCCTGCTGCGTGTCCGGCCGTTCATCGAGCCGACGCCGACTCGTCGCATCGCCATCGTCTGGCGTGCCAGTTTCCCGCGCCATCAAGCCATCGATCTGCTGCGCCGCGCCCTGTTCGACTGCAAGCTGCCTGGTACCAAGCCGGCGGCGACTCGATAGCAGTCGGCTATCGAGTCGGTAAAGAAATGCAATTTGCCCTTGCCGCGTCAGCGGCCTAGTGTGGACGAAGTCAGGGTTCGTCTTTGCACTGGCGGCCCTGAACGTTCCCAACCGAAGCACGAGAGGAGATCGACCATGCAACTCAAGGGCAGCAAGACCGAAAAGCATCTGAAGGACGCCTTCGCCGGCGAATCCCAGGCCAACCGCCGCTATCTGTACTTCGCCAACAAGGCCGACGTCGAAGGCTACGACGATGTCGCCGCGCTGTTCCGCTCGACCGCGGAAGGCGAGACCGGCCACGCCCACGGCCATCTGGAATACCTGGAGCAGTGCGGCGATCCGGCCACCGGCCTGCCGTTCGGCTCCACCTCGAACAACCTGAAGACGGCGGTCGCCGGCGAGACCCACGAGTACACCGACATGTACCCCGGCATGGCCAAGGATGCCCGTGCCGAAGGCTTCGACGAGATCGCCGACTGGTTCGAGACTCTGGCCAAGGCCGAGCGCTCGCACGCCAACCGCTACCAGAAGGCCCTGACTGAATTGGGCTGAGCCTTGCGGCTGACAGAGACACCAGTCGCCGCATCCTGGCGCGGCGGCTGGCGTTCTCCAAGAAATACAACGAGAGGAGATACCCATGGCCGCACCGAGCCGAGAAGGCAACCTGACAGCGCCGACGCGTCATCCGCTGGCTTGGCGTGAACCCGGATTTCTACAGCGAAGAGGCGTTGTTCCACGAGATGGAGCGCGTCTTCGACATCTGCCACGGCTGCCGGCGCTGCGTCAGCCTGTGCCAGTCGTTTCCGACCCTGTTCGACCTGGTGGATGAGTTCCGAGTCCATGGAGGTCGATGGCGTCAAGAAGAGCGATTACTGGAAGGTGGTCGATCACTGCTATCTGTGCGACCTCTGCTACATGACCAAGTGTCCCTACGTGCCGCCGCACGAGTGGAACCTCGATTTCCCGCATCTGATGTTGCGCGCCAAGGCGGTGCATTACCAGAAGGAATCGCGAAACTGCGCGACGAGGTGCTGACCAGCACCGACCTGGTCGGCCGCCTCGCCGGCATTCCCGTCGTCGCCCAGGCTGATCAACGCGGCGAACAAGATCGGCCCGACGCGCAAGGCGCTGGAAGCGGTGGCCGGCATTCACGCCGATGCCTGGCTGCCCGAGTTCTCCAGCAAGTCGCTCGCGCAGCCGCTTTCAGGTGCTCGGACCGGAAACCCCGGGCGAGCCGGCCGGCCGGACCACCGGGAAGGTGGCCCTGTTCGCCACCTGCTACATGAACCGCAACGAACCCGGCCCAGGCGAAGACCTGGTGGCCGTGTTCGAACACAACGGCATCCCGGTGACGATCGCCGCCGAAGGAGCGCTGCTGCGGCATGCCCAAGCTGGAACTGGGCGACCTCGAATCGGTGCAAGGCGGCCAAGGAAGCGAATATTCCGGTGCTGGCCAAACTGGTCGATGAAGGCTGGGATCTCACGGCGCTGATCCCTTCCTGCGTGCTGATGTTCAAGCAGGAACTGCCGCTGATGTTCCCCGACGATCCGGACGTGCAGAAGGTGAAGAACGGCCTTCTTCGATCCCTTCGAATACCTGATGCTGCGCCACAAGGAAGGCAAGTTGAAGACCGACTTCAAGCAGGGTCTGGGCAAGGTTGCCTACCACGCCGCCTGCCATCAGCGCGTGCAGAACATCGGGCCGAAGACCCGGGAGGCGCTGTCGCTGGTGCCGGGTACCGAGGTGGATATCATCGAGCGCTGCTCCGGCCACGATGGCACCTACGCGGTGAAGAAGGAGTTCCACGCAGTACGCGATGAAGATCGTCAAGCCGGTGGTGACCCGCGTCAATCAGGCCAAGCCCGATCACTACGGCAGCGACTGCGCCATGGCCGGCCACCACATCGCCCATGCCCGCGCCGATGGTACGGCGCCGGAACACCCCATCACCCTGCTGAGGCAAGCCTACGGAATCTGACCATGCTGACTCATGAAGACCTCTATAGCCTCGAACAGTACGCCCGCATCCGGCCCGAGTTTCGCGCCAAGGTGATGGCGCACAAGAAGAACCGGCGCGTCGCGCTCGGCGACAACGCCGCCCTCTATTTCGAGGACGCGCTGACCATGCAGTATCAGGTGCAGGAGATGCTGCGCCTGGAGCGCATGTTCGAGCCCGAACCGATCCAGGAGGAACTCGACGTCTACAACCCGCTGATTCCGGACGGGACCAACTGGAAGGCGACCTTCATGGTCGAATACTCGGATGAAGCTGAACGCAGGCGAGCGCTCGCGAAACTGATCGGCATCGAGAAGGCGGTCTGGGTCCGCGTGGCCGGCTTCGAGCGCGTGCACCCCATTGCCAACGAGGATCTCGAGCGGCAGACCGAGGACAAGACCGCGTCGGTACACTTCATGCGCTTCGAGTTGACGCCGGCGATGATCGCCGCGCTCACGTCCGGTGCGGGGCTGACCATGGGCATCGACCATCCGGAGTACCGGGTTGAAGTGACCCCGGCCGACCCGGTGCGTGCATCATTGGTAGCCGATTTGGCGTAAGAATTGTCAATAGTGTTTGGCTATCTATCAAATTCCTAATATTCATTGGAACAAGCTATCGACTATCCCTACCATGTGAAGCGTCAACCGACTTATCAACGTTCAAGGAGACGCAACATGGCCGTCAAACCCGAATCCGTGACCATCAGGAATCTCGAAGCCGCCTTTGCCGGCGAGTCGATGGCACACATCAAGTACCGCTACTTCGCCAAGATCTGCCGCGCCGTCGGCGACGAAGCCAGTGCCCGTACCTTCGAGGAAACCGCCGACCAGGAAGTACAGCACGCCTTCGGCCACCTCGACCTGCTCTTCCCTGCCGGCGAGATGACACCGGCCAAGTGTCTGCAATACGCCATCGACGGCGAGACCTACGAATACACCGAGATGTATCCGAGGTTCCGCCACGAGGCCGAAGCCGAGGGCCGTGGCGACGCGGTTCGGGAGCTCGACGAGCAGATCGGGGAATCCAAAGAGCACGCCGCCCGTTTCGCCGCAACGCTCGCCAAGGCCGCCAAGCGCTTCGCCGCGCTGGCCAACGTGGAACAGCGCCACGCCGGCCACTATCAGGCGCAACTCGACAAAGTAAATAACTAACCCCAATCCCGACTGGAGGGTCTGAACATGAAGAAATATCAATGCGTTGTTTGCGGCTGGGTCTACGATGAAGCGGCCGGTGATCCGGAACATGGCATCGCCGCCGGCACCCGCTGGGAGGACGTGCCCGAAAGCTGGTCCTGCCCGGATTGCGGCGTGGCCAAGGCCGATTTCGAGATGGTGGCGGTGTAGGCCATGGCAGCGCCGATCGTCGTCCTCGGTGCGGGACTTGCCGGCATCACCGTCATCCGGGAGCTGCGCAAGCTCGACGGCGAGGTGCCGATCATCCTCGTCACGGCCGACGACGGCGCCTTCTACTCCAAGCCGATGCTGTCCAATGCACTGGCCGCCGGCAAGACCCCGACCCAATTGGCGATGACGCCGCGCGATGTCCTGGCGGCGCAACTGAGGGCCGACATCCGCGCCCATGCGCGGGTGTCGGCGATTCGACCGGCCGACAAGGTGATCGAGACCGACGCCGGACCAATCGGCTACGCGCGGCTGGTACTGGCGGTCGGCGCCCAGCCAATCCGCCTGCCGCTGGCGGGCAGCGGTGCCGCCGGGGTGTTGTCGGTCAACAGCCTTTCGGACTACGCCGTGTTCCGCCAGCAACTCGAAGGGTGTCGCAGCGTGGCCATTCTTGGTGCCGGCCTGATCGGCTGCGAGTTCGCTAACGACTTGCGCGCCGCCGGCATCGAGGTGCGGGTGTTCGATGTGGCGCCCCAGCCGCTGGGACGCCTGCTGCCCGCGCGGACGGCGGCGTTCTTCCGGGAGAAGCTGGAAGCCGCCGGGGTGTTGTTCGGGCTGGAAACCAATATCGGGCGGGTGGAAAAGTCCGGCGCGGGCTATCGTCTATTCGATCAGCTTGGCGAGGAATATCCGGCCGATCTGGTCCTCTCCGCGGTCGGCCTCAAGCCGGAAACCGCGCTGGCCCGGGCGGCCGGGCTGACAGTCAATCGGGGCATCGTCGTCGATGGCCGCCTGGCCACGTCGAATGCCGACATTTTCGCGGTCGGCGACTGTGCCGAAGTCGGCGGCCTGACGCTGCCCTTCGTGATGCCCATCATGCAGCAAGCGCGGGCGCTGGCGAAGACCCTGGCCGGAACCGCCACGGAGGTCAGCTACCCGGCCATGCCGGTGGTGGTGAAGACGCCGGCCTGTCCGACCGTGGTGTGCCCGCCGCCGGCCGGTGCGCGGAGAGAATGGCGGGAAGAAGCCTCGGCCGAAGGTGTCCGGGCCGTGTTCGAGGACGCGGCGCATCGGCCGCTCGGTTTCGCTCTCGTCGGCGCGGCCTGCGCCGACAAGCAGGTATTGGCCGCGACCATGCCGGCGTGGCTATAGTCACGTAATCAACCACGAAGGAGAAGACCATGAAAACGAAGAAGGCCCCAATGATCGATATCGGCATCAATGACAAGGACCGGGCGAACATCGTCGAAGGCTTGTCGCGCCTGCTGGCCGACAGCTATACGCTCTACCTGATGACACACAACTTCCACTGGAACGTCACCGGGCCGATGTTCAACACCCTGCACCTGATGTTCATGGGCCAGTACACCGAGCAGTGGAATGCGCTCGACCTGATCGCCGAGCGCATTCGCGCCCTCGGCCATCCGACACCGGGCACCTACAAGGCGTTCGTCAAGCTCGCCTCGATCAAGGAAGTCGACGGCGTGCCCAAGGCCACCGACATGATCCGCCATCTGGTGGCGGCCCAGGAAGCCACCGCGCGCACGGCGCGCGGCCTGTTCCCGGTGGTCGACAAGGCGAACGATCAGCCGACCATGGACCTGCTGACCCAGCGGCTCGAGGTCCATGAGAAGACCGCCTGGATGCTGCGCAGCCTCCTGGAGGAGTAGCGCCGGTTCGATGGTCGCCGCCGGACTGCCAGTGCCATGACAATCCGGTATCATCGACCACTGGTTCAGGCAACCCGGCGACATCGACCATGGATGCAATGTCTTGGCTTGTGCAGTGGCAATTTCTGGCCGTCAATTGGTGGCGGTCATTGGGCTTGGTCGGCCAGGAGTACGTCTGGCTGACGGCAGGGGCTATTGGCCTGGTTGCGTGGACATGGGTTTCGTACCGGGTGTTGCGGCGTCTGGCCGGATATCGGAAGTTCGGCGGTCGCTGGTACAACCGAGCCGAATACGAGCGCCTGATCCAGGTGCTGTGGGAAGACCAACAAGCCGGGCTGCGGGTCATGAGCCACGCCGAGCTCCAGGCGATTCGCCAATACAGATACGGGGCGACCGTCAAGCCGCTACTCTCCGGCAAGGGCGGCGGCGGTTACTTCGACGGCTGATGCCGACCTAGTGCCACTCGACCAGCGACACGCCTAGCCCGAGGTAATTGGCGCGGTGGTTGTAGTCGATCATGCTTTCGGCGTAACCACTGTGCCATTGGATGTGTCCCTTGAGCCGGCCGGTGATCGGGAAGGCCCAGTCGAGTTGTACCGAACCATGGGAGCGATCGCCGCCGCGCAGGGAATGCCGCGCCAGCGCGGAGAAGACATGCTCGCGGAATACGCGCGTCAGCAGTACCTCGCCCCGGCCCGCGTAGTCGGCAACATCCGGGTTGTCGTCCTGTTTGTTTCGTTCCGGTATGCGCCACCAGGGGCGCAACGTGAGGGTCCAGTCGCCCCGCTCAAGGCCGACGGCGCCCATCACCCGGTTCCAGCTACGCGACAGGGGGCCAGAGCGGCCGTTCGATTGGTGATTGATGCCCAGGGTGGCGTGGCGCGCCTTCATGCCGGGCAGGTCGAGATTGGTGCGCCAGACGAACATGAGTTCGGGCTCGTAATTGGTTTCGCGGAACGGGCGGGAATCCTGTTTGTTGTATACCTGCCAGCGCGACGATTGCGTATAGCCCGCCCAGAGGTCGCCGTTGTCGCCCAGCAGGTCGTTGGCCAGCTTGCTCTTGAAGCTGATCTGGAACTTGGCTTCGTCGTTGTCCAGGATTAGCGGATGGCTGACGCTGCCGAGTGTCGGGCTGTGCGGCTCCTGATTGACATGGTTGGCATGGAAGATCGGCAGCAAGTAGACCGGCTTGTAGGGGCGGATACGAAAGATGCTGGGATTCCGTTCGAACTCCCAACTGGTTTCGAGCAGGGATGGCTTCGTTGTGCCGCCATCCGCGGTGGTATTGGCCGACGGCCTGGCAATCATCTCGCGTGTCGTATTGCGGCCGGCCAGTTGGTCGTAACAGGCGAGGCGGGCGCTGTCCGGCTCCATGGCGGTACAAGCGGTCAGGCTGTCGGCGGCCCAGGCGGACGAGGCACCTATGGCCACGCCGGCGCAGCAGGCCATCGTGGCATTGAATGAAGTTCGCATGGCAAATTCCCAAGTGTCTTGGCCGGTGTCCGGCCTGGGGTCAAGTGTACAGACATCGGCAATGGCCATGGCACAATCCCGGCCCTGATGGATCGCTCCCTTCCCGAACCAGGCGCCGAAGCCCAGCAAAGCAGTCGTGCCCTGTCCCGCCGCATCGCCGCCGAGATCGCCGCCGGTGGTTGGCTGCCCTTCGTTCGCTATATGGACTTGGTGCTGCATTGTCCGGGTCTGGGCTACTACGGCGGCGGCGCCCGCAAGTTCGGTGGCCACGACGCGGGTGGCGATTTCGTCACGGCTCCCGAGCTGACGCCGCTCTTCGGCCAGACGCTGGCGACGCAGGTGGGCGAGATCATGGCGGCGTCGCGGCCGATGGTGCTGGAGGTCGGCGCCGGCAGCGGCCGGCTGGCGGCGGATCTTCTGCCTCGCGCTCGCGGATCAGGGCCAGTTGCCGGATCGCTACCTGATCCTCGAACTCTCCGGCGAGTTGCGTGCCCGCCAGCACCGAGACGCTCGCCCAAGCCGTGCCGAATCTGCTGGAACGCGTCGCGTGGCTGGACGATCTGCCGGAACGGTTCTCGGGTTGCGTGCTGGCCAATGAACTGCTCGATGCCATGCCGGTTCATGCGGTGACCTGGCGAGCCGGCGGCCTCATGGAACGAGGCGTCGAGCTGCATGAAAATCGATTCGTCTGGGCCGAGCGGCCGGCGTCGACCGCTCTATGCGCCGCCGCCGCAGCCTTGCCCGCAACGGCGCCGTTCGAGAGCGAAATCGGCTTGGTGGCCGCGAGCTGGGTGGCCGAATGGGGCCGACGTCTGGAGGTGGGCGCGCTGCTGTTGATCGACTACGGTCTGCCGCGCCACGAGTACTATCACCCCGACCGGGACCGCGGCACCCTGCGCTGCCACTACCGGCACCGCAGCCATGACAACCTATTCTGGTGGCCGGGCCTGTCCGACATCACGGCCCATGTCGACTTTACCGCCGTCGCCGAAGCCGGCTATGGGGCGGGGCTGGACGTGCTCGGCTATACGAGTCAGGCGAATTTCCTGATCAATTGCGGGCTGGGGGAGCGCCTGGCATTGCGTCGGGCGCGGGACGAAACGTCGGCCCTGCGGGCCGCCGGGGCGGTACAGACCCTGATATCGCCCAATGAAATGGGAGAGCTGTTCAAGGTGATTGCCCTCGGCCGAGGCATCGAACAGCCGCTGCGCGGTTTTACCCGCGGCGACCGCACACACGCGCTGTAATTCGGGAACCCAGTCGGGAGGCAGCTCCAAACACCCCGGCCAACAACTATTCCTGGCTGAGATAAATGTTCTTCAGGAAGGAGTCGACCTCGGCTTCCGCCGGCGCGGGGTCGTGGTGAACCACCACCGGCTGCAAACCCAATTGCAACTCCGGCCGCTGCCACTCGGCGTTCAGCACTTCATCCTCGAAGGACCCGAACTCGGGTTCCGCACGTTCTTCTATATTTCCGGTACTCATATCCATCACCACTAACATGTGCGGCCTCCGTTGGGAAAAGTGAGCCGTCGTATTGAGTATAACGACGACATTCCCTAAAGGTTGAATGGCGGCGACGGAAAAGATTTCAAGTATCGGGTCGCTGCCATGGCGCGACCTTGAAGAGCAACAACATGCCGGGAACGGCCAGGATAGCGCAGAGCAGGAAGAAGACAATCCAGCCCAGTTGCTCGACCAGCGCACCGGCACCGGCGTTGATGAGGGTTCGCGGCACCGCCGCCAGGCTGGTGAACAGCGCGAACTGGGTGGCGGTGTACAGCGGGTTGGTGGCGCGGGCGATGAAGGCGACGAAGGCCGTGGTGCCCAGCCCGACCCCCAGCGCCTCGAAGCCGATCACCAGCGCCAGTTGCAGGAGCTGGCTTGCGCCGATGGTCTCGCTGTGGCCCAGCCAGGCCAGCCAGGCAAAGCCGAAGATGGACACCAGTTGCACGACGCCGAATAGCCATAGCGCCCGATTGATGCCCAGCTTGACCATCCAGAGACCGCCCAGCAGGCCGCCGATCACCGCTGGCCACAGCCCCGCATGCTTGGCGACCAGGCCGATGTCCGACTTGGCGTAGCCCATGTCGAGGTAGAAGGGAGTGGCCAGCGCGGTGCATAGCGAATCGCCGAGCTTGTAAAAGAAGATGAAGGTGAGCACGAGCGCCGCCTCACGCCAGCCGGCGCGGGTGACGAACTCGTGGAAGGGTTCGAGCACCGCTTGGCGCAGCGTCTTCGGCGGGCCCGCCGCGACCGTGGGTTCCGCGACCAGCCAGGTCATGGCCAGCCCGGGCAGCATGAAGAGGGCGGTGATGGCGAAGACCTGCTGCCAGGGAAGGTGATCGGCCAGGATCAGGGACAGCGAGCCGGGTACCAGTCCGGCGATCCGGTAGGCGTTGACGTGCACCGAGTTGCCCAGGCCCAACTCATGGTCGGGCAGCAATTCGCGCCGGTAGGCGTCGAGGGCGATGTCCTGGGTGGCGGAAACGAAGGCCAGCAACGCGGCGACGATGATGATTGCCCGCAGGTCGATCGTCGGCGACAACCCGCCGAGGGCGGCGATCAGGATTAGTAGCAGCACCTGGCTCAGCCCCATCCAGCCGCGCCGGCGGCCAAATGCGGGCAGCGCATAGCGGTCCAGCAACGGCGCCCAGAGGAATTTCCAGGTGTAGGGCAATTGAATCAGGGCAAACAGACCGATCGCCTTGAGGCCGATGCCCTCGGTGCGCAGCCAGGCTGGCAGGAGATTGAGCAGCAGATAGAGCGGCAGGCCGGAGGAAAAGCCGGTGGCGACGCAGATCAGCATCCGCCGATTGAACAGCGCCTCCCGCCAGCCCGGGCCCGGCATCAGAGCAATAGCCCGTGCAGCATCTTGGCCAGCAGCAGGATCAGCAGGCCGGCGAAGATCTTCTTCACCGTCGGTACCGGCAGGCTATGGGCGAGCTTGGCGCCCAACGGCGCCACCAGCATCGAGACGACCACGGTGGCCGCCAGCGCCGGCAGATAGATGAAGCCGAAGGCTGCCCTCCGGCAGGTTGGTGGCGCCGTAGCCGGAAATCATGTAGCCGACGGTGCCGGCCAGCGCGATCGGAAAACCGATGGCGGCCGAGGTGCCGATGGCTTGATGCACCTTGACGTTGCACCAGGTCATGAAGGGCACCGACAGCGAGCCGCCGCCGATGGCGACCAGCGCCGAGACGCCGCCGATGACGGCGCCGACGCCGAACATGCCGGCCGGACCGGGCAGTTGGCGCGACGGTTTGGGCTTGATGTTGAGAATCATCTGCACGGCCACATAGGCGATGAAGAGAGCGAAGAAGATCGCCAGCGGCCGGGTCGGCACCCGCGCTGCCACCTGCGCCGCCGGCCAGCGTGCCGACGACGATGCCGGGCGCGATGCCGCGCACGATGGGCCAGATGCACCGCGCCATGCTGGTGATGCGCGCGCAGGCTGGAAATCGAGGTGAAGACGATGGTCGCCATCGAGGTGCCGAGCGCCAGGTGCATCAGGTGCGCCTCGGGAAAGCCCTGCGCGGCGAACATCAGCGCCAGCACCGGCACCATGATCGCGCCGCCGCCGACGCCAAGCAGGCCGGCGAAGAAGCCGGCCACCGCGCCAAGCAGCAGGTAGCCGAGGAACCACTCGTTCACTTCAGCAGCCTCGTGACGATGAACTCCCACTCGGCCGGATCGACCGGCGTGATCGACAGTCGATTGCCGCGCTGAAGCACGCGCATGTGGGCGAGCTCCGGGTGGCTGCGCAGTTCGTCCAGCCCGATCAGTCGGGTTTTCCGCACGATACGGACATCGACATTGACCCAGCGCGGATTCTCCGGTGTCGACTTCGGATCGAAATAGGGACTATCAGGGTCGAACTGGGTACGGTCCGGATAGGCCCGCTTGGCCACCTCGGCCAGCCCGGCGATGCCCGGTTCCGGGCAACTGGAATGGTAGAAGAACACGCCGTCGCCAACCTTCATCTGGTCGCGCATGAAGTTGCGCGCCTGGTAGTTGCGCACGCCCCACCAATCCACCGTCTGGTTCGGCATCGCCAGCACGTGGTCGATGCCGACCACCGAGGTTCGCTTTTCATCAGCCAGTAACGCATCTACTCTCTCCACGTCCAATGACGTATTTTCACCGTGATTTAGCGGCGACGCCAAAGGAGGCGATGCTGCCAATGGGCAGGAAATCCAAGCCGCTCGGCACGCACCTTCGGATGCTCGGCCAGTAGCGCGGCGAGTCGTTCGCCCCACTGGGTATCCGGCGATACCACTCTCAACAGCACTTCGATCATCACGGCCTGCGCGTAGAAGCGCCGAGGGTCGGTCAGGTCGGTGGCGTACTGCTTGGCGACAATCGGCTTGATCGTGTAGGCGCGATTCCAGAGGCGCTGATGATGCGCGGCGAGATTGCGCAGATAGGTGATGGCGTGCAGCCATGAAGCGAGGACCGAGCCGTCAAGGCCGAAGGTCTTGGCAATGGGCTTCTGGTGGTCGCGTAGCAGGTTCTTGAACACCTGCGAGACGGTGCCGAAGGACAGCACTTCGAAGACCATCCAGGAAGGCGGCAGCGGAGGATCGCCGTACTTGTCGTAGTAGTGCTGGATGAAAGTTTGGCGCACAGCCGCCTTGGCGGGATCGTCGCCGATGTCCTTCTTGAGTACCTCCAGAAACTTGTCGTGGCGATATGTCGGCACGAACAGGCCAGCATCCGTGTACCAGTGCGGGCCATGGCGCTCACTCATAGATTGGGACAGCACGGTGCGGAACGCGACTTCGATCCGCTCTAGGGCATCCATGACCGCCAGCCGCAACTCGCGGTCGAAGACGTAGAGATCGAGAACGTCGTCGAAGCTCACGCCGTCGAGAAACCGGTGCGAGCCATCGGCGTTGTAGTTGATCTGGAGCGGCAGCGAGTAGCCGGCGAGGCGGTAATAGCCGATGAAACGCAGGTAATGTTTCGCGCGGGCCTCGTCGGCAATAAGCAGCCCCCGGCTACGCAGGAGCGCAACCTGTACATCGGCGTCGATGGCGGGCTTGTCGAATTTCATAGGCAATAAAAAACCCGCCGGGGTGCGCTTGCATGCAGAGGCGTGGCGGGTGTTGTTGAGAGAAGTATAGGGCCGCCCAGGTCGCAGATCAAGACCAATAGGCGTCCTAAAGACTCCCAGTTCGTGTTATTGCTGCCAAAGAGACAAAAGCCGGATGGTGCAGTAGCGTCCATTGTCAGCCGGCCAAAAGTCCCACCCAGATTCCCACCCAAATGGCCCGACCGCTTCATGGGCGGTTGGGTGGGGCAAGCTGGAAAGCCTCTATTTATGCTGCATTCCAGCGACTGCATGCCGACTGACGGTTTTCATCAGCCAGTAACGCATGACCTCGTCACCCAAGAAAAAGAGCACGGAACATTCGCATTCCGTGCTCTTGATAAGGATCCCCGCGCATGCCGCTAGGCCGGTTTCCTGAACCTGGGTTCAGGGGGGCCACGTTCCTGCCACATCAGGTGCGTTCAGTGAAGAACGCTCACAACAGCGGCGTCTTTGGTCGGTGACCGTGTCAAAAGACATTGGTTCAAGGAGCTTACGACCTTGGCGAGCACCGCAGGGAAACTTGCGAGCGAGCCTTAGAACAACTGTTCCTGAGCAGCCAGGGCAGCGTCCAAGCGCGCTTCCATGTCGGTGATTCTACGCCGGATGTCCTTCGCGTCAATTGAACCGGTGGGTTCTTTGAGATTGATCAACTCGTGGGCAAGATTGAGGGCCGTCATGACGGCCAGTCGCTCGCCGGTGCTCTTGGTTTGCTTGGCGATTTCGCCCATCTTCCAGTCGAGGAAAGCGGCCACGGCGAGCAGATCGTCCTTGTCGGCCGGGGTGCAGGCCACCCTGAATTCCTTGCCATGCAGCTTGATGTCCAGAGAGTTGACGGCGCTCATTCGTCGGGCAACCTTTCCATGACCGATTCGAGCCGCTCGCGTGCTGTCGTCATCCGCTCGGCGAGCGTCTGCTTGTCTTGTTCCAGGCTGGCAACGCGTTCACGCAGGGCGCTGTTTTCCGCCCGCAACTCCTGACAGAAGGCGACGACCTGCCCGATCTTGGCTTCGAGGGAAGAAATATCGATGTCCATCGCTGGCAAGTCTCTTTGAAAAAACCTGTTAAGTCAAGCAATAACGGCCGACATTGAATGTTACTCCGCACGTGGTGTGGTGAACGTCGCCATCGGGCCAAACAGGCCCCGATGCTAGAATGGCCATTGTCCGCGGTGCCCGCGCCTTTTCGGCGTTTGGGTGAAACGGGAAACAGGTGAGCCAATCTTGTTCGGCAATGCCTGTGCTGCCCCCGCAACGGTAAGGAAGTGCGAGCGTGTCACGATGCCACTGGGAACCCTCCCGGGAAGGCGACCCGCTAAGACTTCCGAGCCCGGAGACCGGCCACGGACAACGGTGGAAATGTCGCGGGAGGCGGCGTCCGGCATACCAGGACTCGCTCCCCCCACGTTTCCGTTCAACAATGTGCCGGCTCGCGGGATTGCTTGCCGGTCATGGGGAGTTTCTGCATGTATCGCACCATCGTTCGCGCCGCGCTCGCGGCTACCCTTGTTCCCGGTTCTTCTGTCCATGCCAGCCCGGCCGCCAACGACGAAGCGGTCGTCGTCGTCACCGCCACGCGCTTTGCCGACGCCGATCCGCGCGTGCCGGCCAACATCAGCGTCATCAGCCGCGAGGACATTCGCAACACGCCCGCCACCGGCCTGCCCGATATCCTCAAGACCCGCGCCGGCGTCGATGTGCGCTCGCTACAGGGCAGCCTGGGCATCAGCGCGACGGTCGATATTCGCGGCTTCGGCGACACCGGCGGCAGCAACACCCTGATCCTGCTCGACGGCAATCGCCTCAATCCCATCGACATGGGCCCGATCAACTGGTCGGCGATTCCCCTGGAAAGCGTGCAGCGCATCGAGATCATTCGCGGCGCCGGCACGGTGTTGTACGGCGACCGCGCCAGCGGCGGCGTAATCAACATCATTTCCGACAAGTCCGGCCGGCCGCGCGCCTCGCTGGCCATCGATGTCGGCAGCCAGGGCCACGGTGTCATCGACGCACAGGCGGCCGGCGGCGGCGAGAGGGGCTACGGCAATATCCTCGCCCATTTTGCCGCCGACGACGGGTGGCGGCGCAACAGCCAGCAGGACCAGCGAGCGATTTCCGGGCGGGCTGGCCTGCGCTTCGCCGCCGGCGAGGTATTCGTCGACTACGCCGCATTTGCCGATTCCTCCGGCCAGGCCGGCTACCTGCGCAGCGCCGACTACCAGGCCGACCCGCGCCAGGCGCGCACCCCGTACGATACCGAACGCGGCGACGGCTACCGGCTGCGTCCCGGCGCCCGGCTCAACCTCGGCGATAGCTTGACCCTGGAAGCGGAGATTGCCAGCGAACACCAGAATCGACACGCCAGTTACCTGTCCTTCGGCAGCCTCATGGACCGTCGCAAGGACACTTTGGCCTTCACGCCGCGCCTGCGCTGGCGGCATGGGCTCGGCGGCCTGGCCAGCGAAACCGTCGTCGGCCTGGACTACTACGATGGCAAGGTCGATGCCCGTTACTCGACGGCGCCCGGCCAGAACGCCCGGCAGACCAGCGAGGCCATTTACGCGCAGAACACGACCTCGCTGGCCGACTGGGCGCTGACGGCAGGTCTGCGCCACCAGCGCATGGACCAGCGGGCCCATCAGGATCCCTATGCGGCCTGGTTCAGTCCGGCCATGGACGGTGGCGCCGTTCGCAGCCGCCAGGCTTACGATGTCGGCGCCAGCTATCGCGGCGAGGGCTGGCGCGCCTATGGCAAGCTCGGCAGCACCTTCCGCTTCGCCAATACCGACGAGTTGTTCGGCTACGATCCAGTCAGTTTCGCGCCCGTGTTCGCCGGCGACCTGCGGCCGCAACATGGCCGTATCGGCGAGATCGGCGGCAGCGCCGTCCTCGGCGCGGTCAGCGGCCGCGCCGCCGCCTATCGAATGAATCTCACCGATGAGATCGGCTACGACGGTAGCCGGGGCGCCAATGTCAATCTGGACCACACGCGCCGCCAGGGCGTGGAAGCGGAGCTCGACTGGCAGCTCGGCGCCGGCATCGACATGCGCTTGGCCCACACCTACACCGACGCCAGGTTCCGCGACGGCGCCTACGCCGGCAGGCGGATTCCGCTCGTGGCGCGCGACAAGACGACGCTGACGGTCGGCTGGGATGGCGGCGCGGCCGGCCGCTATTCGGTACTCACCAACCGCGTCGGCGGCCGCTACTACAGTGGCGACTTCCCCAACACCCTCGGCACCCTGGCCGGCTACACCACGCTCGACCTGCAAGCCGCCTGGACCTTCAAGCCCTGGACACTCACGGCCAAGCTGCTCAACGCCTTCGACAAGCGCTACGCGCCGTTCGCCAGCTACTCACCCTTCATCTCGGACTATTACTACTACCCGGCCGACGGGCGCCGCTTCCAGCTCGGTGCCCGCTACGACTTCCGTTAGTCGTCGCACCCCGCCTCGCCATGCCCTCCCGCCGGCGCGCTTTTCTGGTCCTTCTCATTTTGGCGCTGCTGGCGGCTGCGAGTCTGGTCCTGGCGTTGGCGGTCGGCAGCGTGGCGCTGTCGCCGGCCGACTTGCTGGCCACCGTGGGGGGCCATGAACGCAGCCTGGCCAACCAGGTGCTGTTCGACCTGCGCCTGCCGCGTGCCCTCGCCGCCTTCGCCTGTGGCGGCCTGCTGGCGCTCGCTGGAGCGCTGATGCAGGTGCTGTTGAGAAATCCGCTCGCCGATCCTTACGTACTGGGGGTGTCCGGCGGCGCCTCGGTCGGCGCGCTGCTCGCCATGGCGGTCGGCCTGCCGCTCGCCATAGTCAATGGCGGTGCCTTTGCCGGAGCACTGGCGGCGACCCTGCTGGTGTTCGGCCTTGGCCATGGCGAGGGCGCCTGGACGTCCACACGGCTGCTGCTTACCGGAGTCATTGTCGCTTCGGGCTGCGGCGCCGTCGTCGCCCTGGTGTTGACCTTGGCGCCGGAGGCCCAGTTGCGCGGCATGCTCTTCTGGCTGCTGGGTGACCTGGGGCAAGCCGGCACACCCTGGCCGGCTCTCGCCGTGCTCACCCTTGGCCTGGTCGCCGCCCTGCCCTATGCCCGCGACCTCAACGTACTGGCGCGCGGCGAGCTCGCCGCCCTGAGCCTCGGCGTGCCGGTGGCGCGCCTGCGTACGGGCGTCCAGGTCGCCGCTTCGCTGCTGACCGCCGCCGCCGTCACCACAGCCGGTAGCGTCGGCTTCGTCGGCTTGGTGGTCCCCCATTTGACACGGCTGGCGATCGGCAACGACCAGCGCCTGCTGCTGCCGGCGGCAACGCTGGCCGGCGGGGCGTTGTTGACGGTCGCGGATACGCTGGCGCGCAGCATCGCGGCGCCCATCCAGTTGCCGGTGGGCGCGCTTACCGCCCTGATCGGCGTCCCGCTGTTCCTGTTCATGTTGACGCGGCGCGGGGGCCTGTCATGACCGCGCCACTGCTGGCCGCGCGACGGCTTTCGGTGCGCATCGGCGGCGCCAGCGTGGTGGAGGCGCTGGATCTCGTCATCGCCGCCGGAGAGCGCCTGGCCATCCTGGGCAGGAACGGTGTCGGCAAGACCACGCTGCTGCACACCCTGGCCGGCTTGCGCCCGCCCGCCGCCGGCGGCGTGGCGCTCGACGGCACGCCCATCGATGCGCTCGACGGCCGCGAGATCGCCCAACTGCGCGGCCTGCTGGCCCAGCATCAGGTCGATGCCTTCCCCGCCACCGTGCTGGAAACTGCGCTGGTCGGCCGGCACCCGCACCTGACGCGCTGGGACTGGGAAGGCGCCCGCGACGAGCGCATCACCCGCGAGGCCCTGGCCGCGCTGGGCCTGGCGGACCTCGCCGACCGGGACGTGCGCAGCCTCTCGGGCGGCGAACGGCAGCGCGTCGGCCTGGCCACGCTGCTGGCCCAGCAGCCGCGCCTTTACTTGCTCGACGAACCGCTGGCCCATCTCGACCTCAATCACCAGATGGCGGTGCTGGAGCTGTTCAGCCGGATGGCCCGTTGCGAGCAGGCCGGCGTGGTCATGGTGCTGCACGACATCAACCTGGCGCAGCGCTTTGCCGACCGCGTCCTGCTGCTTTCCGGCAACGGCGACTGGCGCGCCGGCGCGACGGCGGAGATGCTCACCGCCGAGCATCTGTCGGCGCTCTACGGCCATCCGCTGCGGCAAATCGACGACCCGATGCGGCGCTACTTCGTGCCAGAATGATCGCGTGGATGCCCTCCTTTCCCTGCCGCAATTGGCCGCCTTTCTCGCCGCGGCGGTGCTCGTCACGCTCGCACCCGGCCCCGACAACCTGATGGTGCTGAGTCTCGGCATGGCGCGCGGTCGCCGACCGGGCGTCGCCTTCGGCCTCGGCTGCGCGCTCGGCTGCCTCAATCACACGGCGCTCGCCGCGTTGGGCGTCAGCGCCCTGATCGCCGCCTCGCCCGTCGCATTTACGATGCTGAAGATCGCTGGAGGCGTTTATCTCGTCTGGCTTGGCGGCCAGGCCCTCCGCAATGCCCGGCCCAAGGGCGCGCCGCGGGCCGGCATGCCGGCCAACGAAAGCGCCAGCCGTCTGTTCGCCAAAGGGCTGGTCGCGAACGCCATCAACCCCAAGGTCATCCTGTTCTTCCTCGCTTTCCTGCCGCAGTTCGTGGACACCGCGCGCGGCCACGCCGGCTGGCAGATCGCCCAGCTCGGCCTCGTCTTTACCTTGCAGACCGCGGTCATCTTCGCCGCCATCGGCTGGTTCGCCGGCCATGTCGGCGAACGGCTGGCGAGGAACCCGGCGATTGGCGCGTGGCTGGATCGGGCGGCGGGCGGGATATTCGTGCTGCTGGGGCTGCGGCTGATCACCGCCCGCTAGTTGGCCGCGCCATCCCTGAAACGGGGGATTGCGGGATAATGTGACCCTTCCTGGGAATGACAACCGTATTTCCCCTGGGTATCCTTCCTTGCCATGACCGCACAAGCCAAGATCAACCATGATGTGCTGCACTGGGCGCGTGAGCGCGCCCGGCTGACGGTCGATCAGTTGGCCCACAGCGCACATGTAAAGCCGGAGCAGGTGTCGGCATGGGAGGAGGAAGGAACCTTCCCCACCTTTCGACAAGCCCAGGCCCTGGCGAGCGCCACCCGCATTCCCTTTGGCTTTCTGTTTCTGCCCAAGCCACCGGAAGAGAAACTGCCCCTGCCGGATCTGCGTACCGTGGGTGGTCAGCCTGTTGGTCGGCCCAGCGTCGATTTGCTCGATACCGTTCGTAATGTCCTGCAGAAGCAGGCGTGGTATGCGGACTACCTGAAAGACCAAGGCCATGATCCCTTGCGTTTCGTGGGCGCCTACAAGGCGGATGCGGCGACCAATACAGTCGTCGAGGACATGCGCCGCGTGCTGAACTTGGGCAAAGGCGACCGGCGCGGCAACTGGGAGGAATACCACCGTACGCTCATGGATGCCGCCGACGCGGCGGGAATTCTGGTCATGCGCAGCGGCATGGTCGGAAACAACACCCATCGCAAGCTCGACGTGGCGGAGTTCCGTGGCTTCGCCGTCGCCGACCCGCTGGCGCCGTTGGTCTTCATCAACAGCTCCGATGCGCCGGCGGCCAGGCTTTTTACCTTCGTGCACGAGTTGGCCCATCTCTGGATCGGCAGCAGCGGCATATCCAGCGTGGCGGGCACCGCCTCCCGTCGAGAGGAGAGATTCTGCAACACCGTCGCGGGAGAATTTCTGGTTCCGGAAAACGAATTCCGTGCCATCTGGAACACCACCGTTGATTGGCGCGAGAACGTCTCGCGCCTCACCGGCGTGTTCCATGTCAGCAACCTCGTCATCGCCCGCCGCGCGCGCGACCTGGGCATGATCGACGACCAGACGCACAACGACTTCTACCTGGCCGAACTGGCGGCCTTCCGCAACAAGAAGAGTAGTGGTGGTGGCTGGTTCAGCACGCAGAAGGCCAAGAACGGCATGCGGTTTTCCATGGCCGTCATCCGCGAGGCCCACAGCGGCCGGCTGCTGATCCGCGATGCCGGGCGCCTGCTCGGTGTCCAGCCCGCCAAGATCGGGACCTATGCGGAAAGGTTCGCGGAATGAACTACCTGCTGGACTCCAACACCTTCATCCAGGCCAAGAATACCTACTACCACATGAGCATTTGTCCCGGTTACTGGGACTGGATCGAACGGAAGTTTTCGGCGGGCGAAGTTGCCAGTGTGGAGGGCGTCGGCGATGAACTGCTGCTGGGCAACGACGAACTGAAAACCTGGGCCGCCGACCACAAGGAGATTTTCCTGCCCGTGTCCGACGAGAGGACGCAGGATGCTTTCGCCGAGATCGCGGCCCATGCCGCGCAGCTTGCCACCCAGTTGAAACCTGGTGCGCTGGAGGAGTTTCTTGGTGGCGCCGATCCCTGGCTGATCGCCAAGGCATGGGCCAGCGACGCGGCCGTAGTCACCCATGAGGCGCTTAACCCGCAAGTGAAGAAGAAGATTCTGATTCCGAATGTCTGCGAGCACTTCAATGTGCGTTATGTGAATACTTTCGACCTGCTGCTGACGCTCAAGGCAGAGTTCGTGCTTTCCACCTGATCACGTCGTCGTGCCTATTCTCGACTGGCTGCACAAAGCCCACGCCGTCAAGACCGCTACACAGGTGCCCTATCGTCTGCTCAACGCCGAAAGCGCGCATGGCGACCCGACGGCCGACAATTGGCTGATCCAGGGCGACAACCTCGAAGCGCTCAAGGCCCTGCTGCCCTTCTTCGCCGGTCGCGTGAAGTGCATCTACATCGATCCGCCGTACAACACCCGCTCCGCCTTCGAGCACTACGACGACAACCTGGAGCACAGCCAGTGGCTGTCGATGATGTACCCGCGCCTCGAACTCCTGCGCGAGTTGCTCGCCGAAGACGGCAGCATCTGGGTATCCATCGACGACAACGAGGCGCACTACCTGAAGGTGGTGATGGACGAGGTGTTCGGGCGGGCGAACTTCGTGACAAATTTGATTTGGGAAAAGGCCGATTCCCCTCGCAATTCAGCACGGCAGTTTTCCTCCGACCACGACCACATATTCGTTTACTCCAAGACGCCTGACTGGCAACCGCAGAAGCTACCGCGCACTGACGAGGCCAACTCGATCTACAGCAATCCAGACGACGATGAGCGGGGACCGTGGTTGCCTGGCGACCCCTATGCCAACAAACCTTACTCCAAGGGCCTCTTCTCGATTGCGGGGCCTACCGGGCGGGTCTTTTCTCCCCCGCCAGGTCGATTCTGGCGAATTTCTGAGCAGAAGCTTCGTGAGCTTGATGCAGACGGTCGCATTTGGTGGGGACCAACTGGAGATGCACGTCCGAGCATCAAACGCTATCTTGATGAAGTCTCCGATCTCGTACCCAGAACCCTATGGAAGAAGGACGATGTTGGGAGCAACCGCACCTCGAAGAATGAGATGCGCGCCTTGTTTCCCGAAGAAGTCTCGTTTGGAACACCTAAGCCAGAACGCCTAATCGAGCGCGTTGTTCGTATCGCCACCAACCCCGGTGACCTCGTTCTCGACAGCTTCCTCGGTTCCGGCACGACAGCCGCCGTGGCGCATAAGATGGGGCGGCGCTGGATTGGGATCGAGATGGGCGAGCATGCCAAGACCCACTGTTTGCCGCGTTTGCAAAAAGTGGTGGCGGGCGAGCAGGGCGGTATTTCGCAGGCGGTGGGCTGGCAGGGCGGCGGGGGGTTCCGGTTCTTCACGCTGGGCGAGCCGGCGTTCCTGGCCGAGGGCGGCATCAACCCTGAAATCAAGTTCGACACGTTGGCCGCCTGGCTCTGGTACCAGGAGACGCGCACGCCATGGGTGCCAAGGAAGGGACTCGAACCTTCGCCGCTGCTCGGCGAGCACGACGGCATCGCCTATGTCCTTCTTTTCAACGGCATCCTCGGCGACCGCCGCCCGGCCGGCGGCAACGTGCTGACCTCGGCGGTGCTGGCCGCGCTGAAGGCGCTGCTGCCCGACCATGCCGGGCCGTGGCGGGTGTTCGGCGAGTCGTGCCGGTTGTCGAAGCAACGGCTGGCGGCGGAGAATTTCGGTTTCCGGCAGATTCCCTACGATATTCGGATGAGGTAGTCTGCGGCTATGAACCGTTCTCAAGCCATTCAACTGCTGACGCTGCACAAACCCGAATTGGCCCGCCGCTTCGGCGTTGTTCGGTTGGCGTTGTTCGGCTCCAGCGCGCGCAACGAGGCGCGTGAAGACAGCGATGTGGATGTGCTGGTGAGCTTCGACGGTCCGGCCACTTCGCAGCGCTATTTTGGCGTGCAGTTCTTCCTCGAAGATGTATTGGGCCGCCCCGTGAACCTGGTCACCGAGAAGGCACTGCGCGCCGAATTGCGCCCCTATGTGGAGAAGGAGGCGGTTCGTGTCTGACGCCGTCGTCGAACGCGAATGGCGATTCTATGTCAACGACATGATCGGTTTTGCCGAGACGGTGCTCGCCTATACGGATGGTCTCGACCAGGATAGCTTCGTACAGAGCCGCCTCAATTACGACGCGACGCTGCGCAATCTGGAACTGATCGGCGAAGCCGCCAGCCACGTGCCCGAAGATGGTCGGAAACTCGCGCCCGCAATACCTTGGCGCCAAGTCGTGGCGACACGTAACCGATTGATCCACGGCTACCTCGGCATCGACAACGACACGCTTTGGAGCATCATCCGCGACGACGTGCCACCGCTGCTGGAGAATCTGCTGCAACTCAAGTCATTGGCCGCCATCGCCCGCTGATTTCGCAATGTCGCTGAAACTCAAGACCTACCAGCAGGAAGCGCTCGACGCCCTGGCCCGTTTCTTCGATCTAGCCAGGGGTGCGGTGGGCGCGGCGGATGAAGCGGCGCTCGACGCCGCGTTCCGGCGCGCGCTACTCGACCAGCAAGTGTCGTCGGACTCGATTCCGCCTTATCTATCGCAAGGCTTCGGCACCACGCCCTACGCCTGTATTCGTATTCCCACCGGCGGCGGCAAGACGCTGCTGGGTGCCCATGCCGTGGCCGTGGCGGCGCGGCATTTCACCGGCGAGGACAAGCCGCTGGCCTTGTGGCTGACGCCGACCAACATCATCCGCCAACAAACGCTGGCGGCGCTGCGCACCCCGGGCCATCCGTATCGCGAGGCGCTGGAGCAGCATTTCGGCGTCGATGGTCTTCGCGTGATCGACATCGCCGAATGCGAGCAACTTCGCCCGCAGGATTTTGGTGCCAAGACGATCGTGGTCGTCGGCACCTTGCAGACGCTGCGCGTGGACGACACTTCGGGTCGCGACGTCTATGCCTACAAGGAAGCCTTCGAGCCGCACTTTGCGCGCGCTCCCGATCTACCGGGCTTCGAGCGGGTCGAAGAGAAAGACCTGGCGGCGCAGCCTTACCTGACCTCCGGCGATGTCGGCAAAATCAAGCGCAGCTTCGCCAATCTGCTCTACTGGCACCGGCCGGTGGTCATCATCGACGAGGCGCACAACGCACGCACGCCGCTTACCTACGACACCTTCGCCCGTCTTCGCCCCGCCGCGCTGATCGAGATGACGGCCACACCGCAGCGGCGCGGCGAGCATCGCAGCAACGTGCTTTATCACGTCTCGGCCGAGGAGTTGAAAGCGGAGCAGATGATCAAGCTGCCCATCGTGCTCCAGGCCCACCCGAACTGGCAGGAGGCGGTGCGCGACGCGCTGCTGACCCGCAAGCGTCTTGCCGCCGAGGCGCTGAACGAGCCGGACTACTTGCGGCCCATCCTGCTGCTGCAAGCGGAGGACAGGGCCGGCGAGGCGACGGTGGACAAGCTGCGCGCCCATTTGCTCGAACAGGAGCATGTGGCGCCGGAGCGCATCGCCGTGGCGACCGGCAACCAGCGCGAGCTGGAGGGTGTCAACCTGTTCGACCCGGCCTGCCCCGTCGAGATCGTGATCACCGTCGAGGCGCTCAAGGAAGGCTGGGACTGCTCCTTCGCCTACGTCTTCTGCGGCTTGCAGAAGGTTGGTTCCAGCCGCGACATGGAACAGTTGCTTGGCCGTGTGCTGCGCATGCCCTACGCGCGGCGGCGCAAGAGCGATCTGCTCAACCGCGCTTACGCGCATGTCGCGTCGCCACGCACAGCGGAAGTGGCCAACGCGCTGGCGGACAAGCTGGTGGCGATGGGTTTCGATGAACTGGAGGCGGCCCAGGCGGTGTTCCCAACCACGGCGCCGCTGTTCGACGAGGCCGGCGACGGCGCTTTTGGCTTAAGCGTCGAGCCGTTCGAGTGGGCTTTGCCCACCGCACCCGATCTCGGCGAGCGTGCCGACGCTACCGTTTCCTTCGCGCGGCAAGCCGACGGCGGCGTGATGCTCAACCTCGCCGCGCCGCCGACACCGGAGGTACGCGCCGCGCTGGTGGCGACGATCATGGACAAGAAGGACAGGCTGGCGCTGGAAAGCGCGCTGGACCGCTTCGAGATGCGCCACCAGGCATTGCTGGCGCCTTCGATGCGCGGGGTGCCGTTCCGGCCGATTTCGCTATTCTGTCTGCGCGATGCGCAGGGTGGTCTCGATCTTGCCGAGCGCGAATCCCTGCTCGACCTGGCGGGTTTCTCGCTCGCCGATCAGTCGCCGGAACTGTCGGGCTTCGCGCCGGAAACGGATCGCAAGCTCTACCTGCTCGACATCGAGGCGGGGCATCTGCGGGTCGAGCAGGATCGGGCCGTTTACGCGGTGAATCTCGATCTCGTGCCCACCGACGTGACCGAGGCCGATCTGGTGCGCTGGCTGGACAGCCGGCTGCGCCAGCCCGACACGCCGCAATCCCAGATGCTGGCATGGCTCTCCAGGGTGCTCACCTGGCTGCACCGTGAGCGCGGCTATACGAAGACGGCCCTGGTGCGCCATCGCAATCAACTGGCCGATGCGCTCGCCGAGCGGCTTAAGGATCTTCGGCTCGACGCATGCAAGCGTGGTTTCCAACTTGCCTTGCTCGGCCCCGACCCGTGCGGCTGTATCGGCACGGACTATCGATTCCAGTTCGGTCGCGCCATGTATCCGGCCCGACCGCCCTACTACCAGGGGCGGTATCGCTTCCTCAGGCATTACTACGGCATCATCGGCGATCTCAAGGACAAGGGCGAGGAATACGACTGCGCCGTCGCCATCGATGAACTACCCGAAGTAAGACACTGGGTGCGCAATCTGCCGCGCTTTCCTGAATATTCCTTCTGGCTTCCGACGGCGGACGACCGTTTCTACCCGGACTTCGTGGCCGAACTGCATGATGGCCGCCTGTTGGTGGTCGAGTACAAGGGTGAGGCCTACAAGACCAATGACGACTCGCGCGAAAAGAAGCTGGTGGGCGAGTTCTGGGCGCGCGCAACGGGCGATTTGTTCCTGATGGTGGTGGCGCGCGACGAAGCGGGGCGCGACGCGCGGGAACAGTTGCTGGCAATGGTGCGGAAGACCTAAGGCCGCCGCCCCCGCGCCGTTTCCAGATGCCGGCAAAGCTGCTCGGCGCCGTCGAGCAGGCGCGGCGTGTGCCGCTGCATGAGATCGGGCGGGACGAAGAACAGGTTGCCGCGGGCGACGGCGGTCAGTTGCCGCCAGCGACGCCAGTCGTCCAGCCATTCCGGCCGCGCTTCGTCCATGCCGCTGGCGACGATGGCTTCGGGATTGGCGGCGACGACGGCTTCCTCGGCGACGGTGGGTGCCAGTCCGCGCAATTGGGCGAAAACGTTTTCCCCGCCGCAGAGGTGGATCAGGTCAGAAATGATCTGCCGGCCGCCGACGGTCATCAGCGGCCGGTTCCAGACTTCGTAGAAGACGCGCACGGTCGGCCGGCTGCCGTAGCGGCCGCGCAGGTTGGCGAGGCGCGTCCGAAAGGCGTTGGCCGCGGCGTCCGCGGTCTGCTCCATGCCGGTCAGGCGACCGAGCCGCTCGAGGCCGCGGGCCACATCCTCGATGTGCTCCGGTTCGTCCACATGGACCGGCAGGCCGAGCCGCCGCAGCGCTTCCAGGGTGGCGGCCGAATTGCCGCTGCGCCAGCCGACCACGAGATCCGGCTGCAGCGCCGCCACTGCTTCGAGATCGACCCGCGCGGCACTGCCGACATGAGAGATCGCTTTGGCCGATGGCGGGAAATCGCTGTAGTCGACCACGCCCACCACCCGCTCGCCGGCGCCGACGGCGAAGAGCAACTCGGTCAGGTGGGGCGCCAGGCTGACGACGCGGCGGGCCGGCGCGGGCAGCCGCACGTCTTGGCCGGCATCGTCGCGGACCACGATCTCGGCGCGCGCCAGGGTGGCGCCGAGGAGCAGGACAAATGCAATCAGGCTAGGGCGCGACATCATCCGGTTCGATTTCCATTAAGCTGGCGCATCATGTCAAACAATACCCTACAGGAAGTCGTCGCCCGCCAGCGCGCCGAACTCAAGAGCCTGCTCGAGGAGCCGCTACGCCGCGCGGCGCGGGCCTGCGCCGAGGTGTGGGGCGACCCGGACCGACGGGCGAAACTCGACGAGGCGCTTAACCGCATGTTCGCGACGGTGCTTTATTGCCGCTACCTCTACGCGGTCGACACCAATGGCGTGCAGATCTCCGACAACGTCGGCCGGCGCGGTATCGTCGAGGCGGACTTCGGCCGCGATCGCTCGCACCGTCCCTACATGCGCGAGGCGCAGCCGGCGTCCGGCTTCCTGCTGTCGCGCGCCTACATCACCCTGCGCGAACGCCGCCCCGGGCTGACGGCGATACAACTGGTGCGCGACGCGTCGGGCAAGGCGCTTGGTTTCGTCGGCGCCGATTTCATCCTCCACGACCTGCCGCTGACGCGGCAGAGCATCGACGACCAGGGCCAGTGGCGGCAGTTGCGCGGCGACCCGGCCATACGCGGCGCCGTGTTCCATCAGACGCGCGCCGAGAGCGAGATGGACCGTAACCTCGACACCGTGCTCGGCGTGGTCGAGGAGCTGATGATCGACCACGGCATGCACCACATCATGTTGCACTTCTCCAGCAGCCGGGCGGTCTATTGGACGGTGGACGACCCGTTCCGCTACCACCTGCTCGACATCAAGTCACTGACCAGTCCGGACATCTGCCTGGCATTCCGCAAGCAACCCTATCCGGCCAACGCCGTGGTGCCCAAGGAGCGCATCCGCGCGCTGCTCGATGCCCTGAGGGCGTTGAGATTCGTCGAACGAAACCTTCTATCTGCGCACCGGAACGCTGAACATCTTCAACGGCATCGTCGGCCTGACGTTCTCGTGCGACGGGTCGCACTACATTCCCTACGACGAGTTCCTCAAGATGGACGTGGCGTTCTGGCTGGGCGGCGTGTGACCCCGGTGTCCGCTCAGCACTTGCCGCCGGCGGCGCAGGCGGTCAGCACCGGCGCGGCGGGCGCCACCGGCCGGCTGTCCTTCATCCAGCCGACAATGCCGTTCTTCACGTTGTACACCTTCTTGTAACCCTGCTGGTCGAGGAACTGGGCGACGACACGCGTCCGGTTGCCGGTGCGGCAGATCACCACCACCGGCTCCTCGGGCCGGGCGATCGCCTTGAGTTTTTCCAGCCAGGCCGGTGCGTCGACACGGCCCTTCTCGTCGAAGAAAGTCATCAGGCGGCTGTCCTTGACGATACCGGTCTCCTTCCATTCGCCTTCGGTGCGAATGTCGATGACCGGCACTCGGCTCGTCAGCAGGCGGGCAAACTCCTCGTTGTCGATATGACCGACTTCGGCGTGCGCGGCGGTGGCGAGCAGCACGAACAGGATGGAGAGAAAGTGGCGCATGGGTATTCCGGAAATGAGAAAGGGACAAGAAAACGAATCGGTGCGGCCGCCATTGTAAGGGAGCGGCGCGGCGTAGAATTTACGGCATTGCCATCGCCCTTCCGGTGCCGCCTCCGGCCATGAAGCCATTTCCCTTCCGCCTGCTGATTGTTTCTGTCATCGCCATTGCCCTCGGCGCCGCATTCTGGTGGCTGACCCGGCCAAAGCCCATCGCCGTGGCGGTCAAGGAAGTCGACCGCGGCCGTGTCGAGGCGTCGATCGCCAACACCCGCGCCGGCTCGGTGGAGGCCTGCCAGCGCACCAAGCTGTCCACCATCCTCGGCGGCCGCATCGAGTATCTCGGCGTCAAGGAAGGCGACCACGTCAAGAAGGGGCAGTTGCTGCTCAAGCTCTGGAACGATGACCAGAAAGCCCAGCAGGAACTTGCCGGCACCCAGGTGGAGCTGGCCCGCCGGCGCGTCACCGAGGCCTGCACCGTGGCGGCGAACGCGCTGCGGGAGGCCGATCGCACCACGCGGCTGCGCAAGCAGGGCTTCGTCTCCGAATCGAAGGAGGATCAGGCGCGCTCCGAGGCCGACGCGAAGGGCGCCGCCTGCCAGACCGCCAAGGCCGACGTGCGTCAGGCGGAAGCGAAACTGGCGGCGACGCGCGTCGAGCAGCGCCGCGTGGCGCTGGTGGCGCCTTTCGACGGCACGGTGGCCAAGATCGTCGGCGAACTGGGCGAGTATTCGACGCCTTCGCCGCCCGGCGTGCCGACACCGCCGGCCATCGACCTGATCGACGAATCCTGCCTGTACGTCAAGGCGCCGATGGACGAGGTGGATGCGCCGAAGATCAAGGCGGACCTGCCGGTGCGCATCAAGATGGATGCCTTCCCCAAGCGCGACTTCCCGGGCAAGGTGCGGCGCGTGGCGCCGTATGTCACCGCCGTCGAGAAGCAGGCGCGCACGGTCAACGTCGAAGTCGATTTCGACCAGCCGGATGCTGTGGGCGGACTGCTGGTCGGTTACAGCGCCGATGTCGAGATTGTCCTGGCCGTGAAGGACGACGTACTGCGCGTGCCGACCGCCGCCATCCAGGAAGGCGGCCGCATGCTGGTGCTGGGCCCGGACAATGGCGTGCTGGAAGAACGCCGGGTCAAGACCGGTATCGCCAACTGGGAGTACACCGAAGTGCTGGAAGGGCTCCAGGCGGGCGAGAAGATCGTCACCTCGCTGGAGAAGGAAGGGGTCAAGGCGGGCGTGCGGGCGGTGATCGACGACAAGGCGACCAAGAAGTAGCCATGCCCCAAGTCGAACTGACGGGCATCGAGCGCGTCTTCACCCTCGGCGACAGCGAGGTACATGCGTTGCGCTCCCTCGATCTGGCCATCGAAGCGGGCGAATACGTTGCAGTCATGGGGCCGTCGGGTTCCGGCAAGTCGACGCTGCTCAACCTGCTCGGTCTGCTCGACCGGCCCAACACCGGCACCTATCGCCTCGAAGGCCGCGACGTGACCACGCTTTCCGCCGAGGAACAGGCGCAGGTGCGTCGCGAGCGGATCGGCTTCGTCTTCCAGAGCTTTCACCTCGTGCCGCGCCTGACCGCCGCCGAGAACGTCGCCCTGCCGATGATGCTGGCCGGCATTCCCGCCGCCGAGCGTAACGCCCGGGTCGGCCAGGCGCTCAAGGACTACGGTCTGGCCAGCCGTGCCGACCATCGTCCCGACCAGCTCTCCGGCGGCCAGCGCCAGCGTGTCGCCATCGCCCGCGCCACCATCATGCGCCCGGCCATGATCCTGGCCGACGAGCCGACCGGCAACCTCGACCGCGCCACCGGCGAGGACGTCATGGCCCTGCTCGAGGGCCTCAACGCCGGCGGCGTGACGCTGATCGTCGTCACTCACGACCCCGTGCTCGGCGGCCGCGCCCGCCGGCAGGTGATGATGGAGGATGGCGGCAAGGTGAAAGACACGGGGAGTGCCTGATGCGAGCGGGTGATGTTCTGCGCTTCGCCGCCGGTTCCGCCACCGGTTCACCGCTACGCACGTTCCTGATGGTGCTGGCGATGAGCATCGGTGTCGCGGCGGTGGTGATGTTGACGGCGCTGGGCGACGGTGCGCGGCGCTATGTGATAAACGAATTTTCGTCGCTGGGCAGCAACCTGGTCATCGTCCTGCCCGGACGCTCCCAGACTGGCGGCTTCAATCCAGCCAACGCCATCACCGGCACGCCGCGCGATCTGACGGTCGGCGACGCGCGGGCCATCCAGCGCGCGCCCTCGGTGTTGCGCACCGCGCCGATCACCGTCGGCACCTCCGAGGCTTCCTATGGCGGCAAGCTGAAGGACGTCACCGTGGTCGGCACCACTGCCGAGTACCTGGAAATCCGGCACCTGAAGGTCGCCCAGGGCCGCTTCCTGCCGGCCGGCGACACGGGCATGTCCTCGTCGGTGGTGGTGCTCGGCGCCAAGATCCGCGAGGAGTTGTTCGGCGCCGAGCCGGCCCTGGGCCGCATGCTGCGCGTCGGCGACCGACGCTACCGGGTCATCGGCGTCATGGGCCAATCGGGCCAGGGCCTGGGCATGAACGCCGATGAGACGGTAGTGTTGCCGGTGACGGCCGCCCAGGCGATGTTCAACACCAATACGTTGTTCCGCATCCTGGTCGAGGCGAAGAGCCGCGAGGCGATTCCGGCGGCGCTCGCCGAGACCCTGGAGATCGTCAAGGCCCGCCACGATAACGAGGAGGACGTGACGGTGATCACCCAGGATGCCGTGCTGGCCACCTTCGACCGCATTCTCGGCGTGCTCACCTACGGCGTGGCGGGAATCGCCGGCATCAGCCTGGCCGTCGCCGGCATCCTGGTGATGAACGTGATGCTGGTTTCGGTAACCCAGCGCACCGGCGAGATCGGCCTGCTCAAGGCGCTCGGGGCGCCCGGCCACACGATCCGCAACGCCTTTCTCACCGAGGCGGCGCTGCTGTCGGCGACCGGGGCCATGCTTGGCTATCTGATCGGTCAGGGCGGCGCTTTCGCGTTGCGCCTGCTGTTCCCGACCTTGCCGGCCTATCCGCCGGCCTGGGCGGTGATCGCCGCGCTGGCCACCGCACTCGGTACCGGCCTGCTGTTCGGCGTCATGCCGGCACGACGCGCGGCGCGGCTGGATGCCGTGCAGGCCCTGTCAAAGCGCTGATGATGACCTGGGCCGACGCCATCCATCTCGCCCTTCGCGCCCTCACCGCCCACCGGCTGAGGAGCTTCCTCACCCTGCTCGGCATCGCCGTCGGCATCGCGGCGGTGATTCTGCTGACCAGCATCGGCGAGGGCGTGCATCGCTTCGTGCTCGCCGAATTCACCCAGTTCGGCACCAACGTCATCGAGATCGCGCCGGGCAAGACGGCGGCCAGCGGCGGCCCGGGCGGTTTGCAGACGACGGTGCGCCTGCTGACCCTCGACGATGTCCGCGCCCTGGAGAAGGTGCCGGACGTGGTGGCGGTGTCGCCCATCGTCTGGGGCAATTCGGAAGTCTCGGCCAATGGCCGGCTGCGCCGCACCACCGTCTATGGCGTCGGTCCGGCGATGCGCTCGGTGTCGCGCATGAGCGTGGGCACCGGCAACTTCCTGCCGCCCGAAGACCTGGAAAGCGCGCGACCACTGGTGGTACTGGGACCCAAGTTGAAGAACGAGCTGTTCGGTACCGAATCGGCCCAGGGCCAGCGGCTGCGCATCGGCGGCATGCAGTTTCGCATCATCGGTGTCATGGAACCGAAAGGGCAGTTTCTCGGCATCGACCTCGACGACACCGCCTTCATTCCCGTCGCCCGCGCGCTGGAGCTGTACAACCGAGACGGCCTGATGCGCATCAACCTTTCCTACCGCGAGGGCGCCGACACGCGCAAGGTGGCCGACGCCGTGAAGTCGGTCCTGATGGCTCGGCACGGCCGCGAGGATTTCACCCTGACCACGCAGGAGGACATGCTGCGTACGCTGTCGAAGATCCTCGGCATCCTGACCGCCGCCGTCGGCGCGCTGGGCGGCATCTCGCTGCTGGTCGGCGGCGTTGGCATCGTCACCATCATGACCATCGCCGTGACGGAACGGACCAACGAGATCGGCCTGCTCAAGGCCATCGGCGCCCCCGAGCGCACCATCCTCGGCATCTTCCTCGGCGAGGCGGTGGCGCTGGCGGCGGTCGGCGGCGTCGGCGGGTTGGTGCTGGGCATCGGCTTCGCCCAGTTGCTGCACCTGGTCTTCCCGGCGCTGCCCGTGCACACGCCCTGGTCCTTCGTCGTCCTGGCCGAGGTGGTGGCCGTGGCCATCGGCCTGCTGGCCGGCGTGCTGCCGGCACGGCGGGCGGCCGGACTCGATGCCGTCGAGGCCTTGCGCGCCGAGTAGAAACCACTGAAGGAAAAAAGAAACCGCCGCCGATGGTAACCATCTATCAGCCGCGGGATTGCGGAGGAAGGAACAACTCCCGCGCTGCGCCGAGCCCTTGGCGATTACATCCGCCCACGCCTTGGGGACTCCGACACGCATCGCCGACGGCCGGCAACAGAGGAAATCTGGGGGGATTTTCTTCCGGCCAACGGCGGTTTCTGCTTCCCTATATACAAGCTCCGTGCCAGTCGGGTATTCGAGGCTAACACCTTGTTTTTCCTGAAATCAAGAATACTGGTCGTGGTCAGGTCATGCCATAAGTGACATGCCAATTCTGGCGCAAATTTCAATATTGGCAGAGCTTCTTCCGGGACACCGCGAGCGGCAACAGGGGCTAAAATCCGGCTCATCCATGGTTCCCGACGCCATCCCCTTCGCCAGCCTGCGCCGTGTCCTGGTGATCAAGCTGCGCCATCACGGCGATGTGCTGCTGACCTCGCCGGTCTTTTCGACGCTCAGGCGTCATGCGCCCAATCTGGAAGTCGATGCGCTGGTCTATGCCGACACCGCGCCGATGCTGCTCGGGCACCCGGCCATCACGCGGGTTCATTGCATCGACCGCGACTGGAAACGACAAGGGTGGCTGGCCCAGGCGCAGGCCGAACTGGGCCTGCTGTCGACCCTGCGCAGCCGAGACTACGATCTGGTCATCCACCTCACCGAGCACCGGCGTGGCGCCTGGCTGGCGCGGCTGATCGGCGCCCGCTGGTCGGTGGCGCCGCGGCAGGACGGCGCCTTCTGGAAGAAGAGCTTCAGCCATTTCTATCCGCGCTCCAACCATCCCCTGCGCCATACCGTCGAGTCGAACCTCGATGCCCTGCGCCGACTGGGCCTCCAGCCGACCGGCGACGACAAGCGCCTGACGCTGGTCCCCGGCCCGGCCGCCGAAGCCCGCGTCGAGGACTTGCTGACGCGCCACCAGCTTGCCGGCGGCGGCTTTGTCCATTGCCATCCAGCCTCGCGCTGGCAGTTCAAATGCTGGCCGGCGAGCAAGGTGGCGCGGCTGGTGGACGCCCTTGCCGCGCGCAACCTCGCCGTGGTGCTGACCTCGGCGCCGGACCCGAACGAGCGCGAGCTGATCGCCGACATCCGCGCCGCGGCGCACGGTCCGCTGGTCGATCTGTCCGGCCAGCTCGACCTGAAGGAACTGGCCGCCCTGACCGCCCGGGCGCGCCTGTTCGTCGGCGTCGACTCGGCGCCGATGCACATCGCCGCCGCGATGGGCACGCCCACCGTGGCGATCTTCGGCCCCTCCGGCGACATTGAATGGGGGCCGTGGGGCGTGCCACACCGCGTGGTCGCCAGCGACGCCCACCCCTGCCGACCCTGCGGACTGGACGGCTGCGGCGGCGGCAAGATCAGCGAGTGCCTGACCACGCTGCCGGTGGAACGCGTGCTGGCGGCTTGCGACGAGCTGCTGTGAAGCTGGCGCTGGTCAGGCAGAAATACACGCCCTTCGGCGGCGCCGAGCGTTTCGTCGAGCGCGCCCTGGCGGCCTTGCGCGGCCAGGGCGCCGACGTCACCATCATCGCCCGCGACTGGCAGGGCGAGCCGGGCGGCGGCTTCCTGCGCTGCGATCCCTTCTTCATCGGCCGCACCTGGCGCGATGCCGGGTTTGCCCGCTGCGTCCGCCGCATCATCGCTGCGAAACGCTTCGACCTGGTGCAAAGCCACGAACGAATTCCCGGCTGCCACATCTTTCGCGCCGGCGACGGGGTCCATGCCACCTGGCTGGCCTTGCGCGATCAGGCCCGCGGCGGCGCCGCCCGCCTGGCCACGGCGCTGTCCCCTTGGCATCGCTACACGCTGGCCGCCGAGGCGGCCATGTTCCGCCACCCGAACCTGCGCGCGGTGATCTGCAATTCGCGGCTGGTGCGGGACGACATCGCCCGGCGCTTCGGCGTCGCCGATGAAAGGCTGTACGTGATCTACAACGGCGTCGATCTCGACCATTTTCATCCGGGCCTGCGCCAGGAACATCGCGGTACGGTCCGGGCTGCGCTGGGCATTGGCGAGGCGACGCCGGTCATCCTGTTCGTCGGTTCCGGCTTCGAGCGCAAGGGCATCCCGGCGCTGCTGCGGGCGCTGGCGCGCATGACACGGCGCGATGCCCTGCTGCTGGTGGTCGGCCGGGACAGCCATCAGCGCGACATGGCCGCGCTGGCCGGGCGGCTGGGCGTCGCCGGACGGGTGCGCTTCCTCGGCGGCCAGCAGGATGTGCGCCCCTACTATGGCGCGGCCGACTGCTTCGCCCTGCCCACGCTCTACGACCCCATGCCCAACGCGGCGCTGGAAGCGCTCGCCTGCGGCCTGCCGGTGGTGACATCGACCACCAGCGGCGCGGCCGAATTGATCCGGCACGGGGTCAATGGCCACGTCTGTCCCGCCACCGACGTTGCGGTGCTGGCGAACCATCTGGATGCCCTGATCGGCCTGGAGCGCATCGACCCGCTCGCCGTGCGCGCCACCGTCAGCGGCTTTGGCATCGACGCCATGGCCGCCCGTCTCGCCGATCTCTACGGTCGGCTCGCGCCGGCCGCTCCGTTATAATCGCGCGTTTCCAAACGGGTCTTGCTCATGCCGCCGGAGGCAGCCCCCGCGCCAACCAGTAAGGAAGTCTACCTTCGCCTGCTGGGCCATGTGCGGCCCTACTGGAAGCTGTTCGTTCTCGCGCTGGTCGCCATGATCGGCATGGCCGCGACCGAGCCGCTGTTCCCGGCCCTGATGAAGCCGCTGCTCGACAAGGGCTTTTCGGGTGCGGCGCGCGACGACATCTATCTGGCGCCGCTGGCGATCATCGGCATCTTCGTCGTGCGCGGCGTGCTTGGCTACTTTGCGTCCTATGCCTTCGCCTGGGTCTCGAACCGGGTGATCGCCGACCTGCGCCGGGAGATGTTCGCGCGCCTGATCCGCCTGCCCGCCGAATACCACCTTGCCCATGCTTCCAGCACGCCCGTGACCAAGATCGCCTACGACGTCGCCGGGGTCGCCTCGATGGCCACCACGGTGCTCACGGTGGCAGTGCGCGATTCCCTGGTGGTCATCGGCCTCACCAGTTGGCTGCTCTATCTCAACTGGCAATTGACGCTGGTCAGCCTCGCCATCATTCCGCTCGCCGGCCTGGTGATGCGCTCCTTCAGCAACCGCCTGCGCAGCCTGAGCCGCGCCGCCCAGGTCGGCATGGCCACCATGAACCAGACTTTGATGGAAAGCATCCACTGCCAGAAGGTCGTGAAGGTGTTCGGCGGCGAGGCGCAGGAACTGGCCCGTTTCGACAAGCAGAACAACGCGCTGCGCGGTTACGCGATGCGCCAGGCGATCGCCGCCGCCGCCACGGTGCCGATCGTGCAGATCCTTGCCGCCATCGCGCTCGCCGTGGTGGTCTGGATCGCGCTGTTCCAGTCGCAGGCCGCCACGACTACGGTCGGCAGCTTCGTGTCCTTCATCACCGCCATGCTGATGCTGATCGCGCCGCTCAAGCATCTGGCCGATGTGAACGCGCCGCTGCAACGAGGTCTGGCGGCGGCGGAAAGCGTGTTCCAACTGCTCGACGAAGCGCCGGAACTGGACGAGGGAACCGTCACCCTCGGCCGCGCGCGCGGCGACGTGGTCTTCGAAGGGGTCGGCTTCAGTTACCCGGGTGCCGAGCGCCGGGCGTTGACGGGCATCGATCTCGTCATTCGGCCCGGCGAGACCGTGGCCCTGGTCGGTCAGTCGGGTGGTGGCAAGACCACCATCGCCGCCCTGCTGCCGCGCTTCTTCGCGGTCGACGCGGGGCGCATCCTCGTCGACGGCCACGACATCACGACGCTGAAGATCGCCAGCCTGCGCCAGAACATCGCCCTGGTCAGTCAGGAAGTGCTGCTCTTCGACGACACCGTGGCCGCCAACATCGCCTACGGCACCATGGCCAATGCCTCGCCGGCCGCTCTCGAGGCGGCAGCCCGGGCGGCGCATGCCCTCGACTTCATCCGCGCCCTGCCGCAGGGCTTCGAGACCATGATCGGCGAGCATGGCTCCCGTCTGTCGGGCGGCCAACGCCAGCGCCTGGCCATCGCCCGCGCCATCCTCAAGGACGCGCCGATCCTGATCCTCGACGAGGCGACCTCGGCGCTCGACAGCGAATCGGAACGCCAGGTCCAGGCGGCGCTCGACGAACTGATGAAGGGCCGCAGCACACTGGTCATCGCCCATCGCCTGTCCACCATCGAGCGGGCCGACCGCATCGTCGTGTTGCAGAACGGCCGCATCGTCGAAATCGGCGGCCATGCCGAACTGCTGGCCAGGAACGGCGCCTACGCCCAGCTCTACCGGCTGCAATTCGCGGAGACCGCGTCGTGAAAATCGTTCATACGGAAGCCTCTTGCGGCTGGGGCGGGCAGGAAATCCGCATCCTCGAAGAATCGAGCGGCATGATCGAACGCGGTCACCAGGTGACGCTGCTCTGCCCGCCCGAGGCGCGCATTCACGACGAGGCGAAGCGGCGCGGCGTACCCGTGGTGGCATTGCCCATCGGCCGCAAGCGCCTGCCCGGCATGCTGGCCTTGCGCAACTGGCTGAAGGCGCATCCCGCGACGTGGTCAACACCCACAGCTCGACCGATTCCTGGCTGGCGGCGCTGGCCTGCAAGACCCTGTCCCGCCCGCCCGCCATCGTGCGGACCCGCCACATCTCGGCGCCCATCCCGAAGAATGCCGCCAGCCGCTGGCTCTACAACGGCGCGGTCGCCCATGTCGTCACCACCGGCGAAGCGCTGCGGCAAACCCTGATCGCCGACAACGGCGTGCCCGCCGTGCGGGTCACCTCGGTACCGACGGGTATCGACACCATCCGCTTTTCGCCGGCCGACCGGATCGCGGCGCGCCGGAAGCTGGGTCTGGACGAGTCACGCCACTACCTCGGCATCGTCGCCACCCTGCGTAGCTGGAAGGGCCACCTCTATCTGCTGGAGGCGTTCGCCAGCCTGGCCCTGCCTGACTGGACCTTGCTGATCGTCGGCGAAGGACCGATGCGCGAGCCGATCGCAGCGAAGATCGCCGAACTCGGCCTGGCGGACCGGGTCCGCCTGGTCGGCCAGCAGGACCGGCCGGAAGACTGGCTGCGGGCGCTGGATATCTTCTGCCTGCCCTCCTATGCCAACGAAGGCGTGCCGCAGGCCATCCTCCAGGCCATGCTGACCGCCCTGCCCATCGTCACCACGCCGGTCGGCGCCATTCTCGAAGCGGTCGGCGACGGCGAGACCGCGCTGGTGGTGCCGCCGCGCGACGCGCCGGCGCTGGCCGCTGCTGTGCGCCGGCTGATCGCCGAACCGCAACTGGGCGCCGCGCTGGGCCTGGCGGCGCGGGAAAGGGCGCTGGCCCGCTTCTCGCGCGCGGCCATGCTCGACCGCATGGAAACCGTCTTCGCCACCGCACTGGGCCGATCCGCATGAGCTTCGACTGGACCCGCATTTCCGACGATCCCAACAACAGCCGGGCCAAGGCCGAGGTGCGGGCGCTGCTGCCCCGGTTGCGGCAGGTGCATACCGATACCGACCTGACCGGCTTCGTCGAGCGCGCGGTGGCCGGCAAGCGCGTGCTCGACATCGGTGTCGTCTCGCACAGTGCCCGCTACTTCGACGAGCCGGGCTGGCGGCACGGCCGCATCCACAAGGCGGCGGGTTACTGTGTGGGCCTCGACATCCTCGAACCGCTGGTGAATGAGTTGAATACGCGCGGCTTCAACGTCCGGTGCGTCGATGCCACTTCCGACGCCGATCTGGGCGAGCGTTTCGACGTCGTCTTCATCGGCGATGTGATGGAACACGTGGACAATCCCTCTGCCCTGCTGCGCTTCGCCCGGCGCCATGTCGCACCGGGGGGCCGCATCCTGGCGGCGACGCCCAATCCCTTCAGCCGCAAGTTCGTCCGCCAGTTCTTCAAGCAGGGCGTGATGGTGGTGAACCTCGATCACCTGGCCTGGTTCACGCCGACCCAGGCCCTGGAAATCGCCCGCCGGATCGGCCTGGAGCTGACCGCCTACCACCTGGTCAAGCCGATCGGCGGCCTCAATCTGGCGCTGAAGCGGCTGGCCTGGCGCCTGGGGATCTCGCCGGTCGAATATTCCTTCCCCGACTACCTCTTCGAGTTTGCCCCGCCGGTGGCGTAGCGCAAGCATCATGCTCGAGCCGCCCAGCTCCGTGCTCTTCATCGCCGTATCGCGCATCGGCGACACACTGTTCGCCACGCCGGCCATGCGCGCGGTGGCCAAGGCCTGGCCCGACGCCCGCATCACCGTGCTCGGCCATCCCAAGCGCGCCGAAGTGCTGGCGCACCTGCCCTGGACGCATCGGGTCGGTACCATCAGCAAGCGGTGGGCACCCTGGCTCGGTCGATTGGGGGGCGAGCGTTTCGATCTGGCCTTCGTCTTCGGCTTCGACGAGCCGCTGGTGGCCTACGCGCAGCGCGTGGCGAAGAAAGTGGTGGCCTTCCAGCAGGACTGTCCGCGCCTCAATCGCCGCCTGTTCGCCGCCGTGGCCAAGCCGCCCTTCCAGAGCGAGCACGCGGTGCGGCAACTGCTGCGGCTGCCGGCCGCCGTCGGCGTCGCGCCGGCGGGGCTGCGCATCGCCTACCGGACGATACCCGCCGAGACCGCCGATGCCCGCCGTCGTCTCGCCGAGGACGGGATCGTCGATGCGCGGCCGCTGATCGGCCTGCAAGTGGCCAGCTTTCCGACCAAGGCTTATCGCGACTGGCCCATCGAACACTTCGCCGCGCTCTGCGAGCGCATCGCGCAACGCTGGCCGCAAGCCGGTTTTCTCATCTACGGTGGCGCCGAGGAGCGCGGCCGCACCGAATGGCTGAAGGCGCAATTGGGCGCGCGCGCCGCGCTCTACGCCGGCCGCCTCAGCCTCAGGGAAACGGCCGCGCTGATGGAACTCACCGACCTCTACATTGGCGTCGACACGGGCCCGACGCACATCATGAGCGCCTTCGACATTCCCCTGGTCGGCCTCTTCCATTGCATCTCGCCGTCGACGCTGACCGGGCCGCTGGAACATCCGTGCGCCTACCTGCTCGACCATCCGGCCGGGCGCGAGGGATGCGGCGAAATGGCCGCCATGGCCGACATCTCCGTCGATGCGGTGTTCGCGCAGGTCGAACGGGCCCTGGCCGAACACCCGCCGCGGCCGCGATGAACTTTGCCTTCGTCCTCACCAACCTCGCCGGCGGCGGCGCCGAGAAGGCCATCCTCAAGCTGGCCGCCGCCCTGACCGGGCGCGGCCACCGCGCCGAAGTGGTGCTGCTGGAAGATCGTGTCGAGCATGCCGTGCCGGCGGGGGTGACCGTTTTCCCCCTGGGCGGGCGCGCCGCGCACGGCTGGCTGGGCAAGCGCCTGTTGGCGCGGCGACTGCGCCGGCACCTGATCGACCGGCCCGACCTGGTGGTGTCCACCCTGCCCTTTGCCGACGAGGTGGTGGTGCTGGCGGACCTGCCCCACCACTGGTGCCGCATCGCCAATACCCTGGGCAGCGAAATCGACAAGCTCGCCGCCGCCAGCCCGGCCAAGGCGCGCCGACGCCTGGCGCGCTATCGCCGCCTGTATGGCAGCCGGCCGCTGATCGCCGTTTCGGCGGGCGTCGCGGCCGACTTGCGGCAGAGCCTCGCTTTGGCGTCGCGCATCGAAACCATCCCGAACGCCTTCGATTTCGCCGCCATGCGCCAGGCCGCCGCCGAGCCGGTGGCCGACCCGCCGAGCGGACCCTATGTTCTGCACGTCGGCCGCTTCGCGCCGCAGAAGCGCCACGACCTGCTGCTCGACGCCTGGGCGCGGCTCGCGACCGACCGCCAGTTGGTGCTGCTCACGGAGCCCGATGCGAAACTCCAGGCGCTGATCGATGCCCGTGGGCTGGGCCAGCGCGTGCGCGTCGCCGGCTTTCGCCCCAATCCCTACCCGTGGCTGGCCGGCGCCGACCTCCTGGTGCTCTGCTCCGACCACGAAGGCCTGCCCAATGTGCTGATCGAGGCGCTGGCCTGCGGCACGCCGGCGGTCAGCACCGATTGCCCCTCCGGCCCGCGCCAGATCCTGGCCGCCTTTCCGGAATGTCTGGTGCCCTGCGGCGATGCGGCCGCCCTGGCGGCAACCATTGACCGTTGCCTGGCCACGCCACCCGACCCGGCGCGAGCGGATCTGAGCGCCTATGGCCTGGATCGGGTTGCCGAAGCGTACGAGCGGCTGGCGGGAGAACGCTGACCATGTGCGGCATCCTCGGCTTCATCGGTACCCGCTGGCGCGACCATGCCGAGACGGCACTCGCCGCCTTGCGCCTGCGCGGACCGGACGAGCAGTCGGTGCTGAATGTGGGCGAGGCGGTGTTCGGCCATGCCCGGCTGGCGGTGATCGACCTGGCCGGCGGCCACCAGCCGATGCGGTCGCCGGACGGCCGCTACACCATGGTCTTCAACGGCGAGATCTACAACTTCGCCGAGCTGCGGCGGGAGCTCGAAGCGCGTGGCTACGTGTTCGCCACCCGCTCCGACACCGAGGTGCTGCTGCACGGCTACGCCGCCTGGGGCGAGGCGCTGCTCGACCGGCTGGACGGCATGTTCGCCTTCGCCGTCTGGGACGCCCATGAGCGCAGGCTGTTCGCCGCCCGCGATCCGCTCGGCATCAAGCCGTTCATGTTCGCCGCCCTCGACGGCGGGCTGGTGTTCGCCTCGACGCTGGCGGCCTTCCTGGCGCTGCCCGGTTTTCCGCGCCGCCTCGACGCCGAAGCCCTGCGCGACTACCTGGCCTTCCAGACACCGCTGGCGCCGCACACCTTCGTCAGCGCCGTGCGCCAACTGCCGCCCGCCCATCTGCTGCGTTTCGACGCGGCGACGGCGCAGCTGGAAACCCGCCGCTACTGGTCGATTCCCCGGCCGGCGCCCGTGCGCGAAGATCGCCCGACGCTGGTCGCGCGCGTCGATGCGGCCCTCAAGGAAAGCGTGCGCCGCCAGTTGGTGGCCGACGTGCCGCTCGGCGCCTTCCTCTCCGGCGGCATCGACTCCAGCCTGATGGTGCGTTACATGGCCGAGACGGGTGCCCGGCCGCTGAAGACCTTCAACCTGCGCTTCGCCGACGCCGGCTTCGACGAGTCGGCGCATGCCCGCGCCGTGGCGGAGCGCTTCGGCTGCGAGCACCACGAACTGCGGGCGCCGGATATCACAGGTAGCGTCTTCGCCGCCGCCATCGGCGACCTCGACCAGCCACTGGCCGACCCGGCTTACGTGATGACCCACGCGCTGGCGAAGCTGACCCGCGAGCACGTCACCGTCGCCATCAGCGGCGACGGCGGCGACGAACTGTTCTGCGGCTACCCGCGTTTCCTCGACACCGAGGACCGGCACCCGCCCCGCGTCTGGCAGCCCGTGCTGCGCCGGCTGGTCGAAGCCGGCCTGGCGCCGTCCGCGCTGCTGCGGCGCAGCCTGTCAGGCAAGGAGCTGCTGCGTTACCGGCGCGTCGAACTCGGCCCCTGGCCGGGCCGCAAGAACCTGGCCCATTACCTCGTCCCGGCGGCGGCCGCCGCCGCGCGGCCGCAAGACACGCTGGCGCTCTGGCTCGATCAGGTCGCGGCACTCGGCGGCACCATGGATACCGCCACCCTGATGCGCGCCGACCTATGGACCTACCTTTCCGAAAACTGCCTGGTCAAGACCGACCGGGCCAGCATGGCGCACAGCCTGGAGGTGCGCGTGCCGATGCTCGGCCAGCCGGTGCTGGAGGCCGTGCTCGGCCTGCCGGCGGCCGTTCATACCGAGGGCGGCGGCAAGTCGCTGCTCACCGAGATCGCCCGCGCCAGTCTGCCGGAAACGGTCTGGAACCGCGAAAAGCATGGCTTCTCGACCCCGCTGGCCAGCTATTTCGCCGGGCCCTGGCGGGCGGTTTGTGACCAGGCGGTGGCGGCGGTCGCCACCCGGGCGCCTTTCCTCGATGCGGCCGCCGTGACCGGCCTGTGGCGCGAGGCACAGGCCGGGCGGGCTTCGCGGCGCCTGGCCTATACCTTCATCGTCCTGTTGCTGTGGCTGGAGCACCACCAGCTCACCTTTTAGTCCTTGTAAATATTCCACTAATTGGTTAAATTGCATGGATGGTTGAGCGAATTGAGCGCCATATCGAGTCGGAGTTGGTTGCCGCCCTGGATCGGTTTCCCGTCGTCGCCCTGACCGGACCGCGCCAAGTGGGCAAGACGACCCTGGCGAAGAAGATCGCCGCCGCTCGGCCGGGCGCCACCTATCTGGATCTCGAACGCCCGTCGGATTTCGCCCGCATCGCCGACGCCGAACTTTACCTGGCCCAGCGCAGCGACCAGTTGGTGATCCTCGATGAGGTTCAGTTGGCGGAGAACCTCTTCCCTCTGCTGCGCTCCCTGGTCGACGAGCAGCGCCGTCCCGGCCGCTTTCTGTTGCTGGGATCGGCCTCGCCGACGCTGATCAACCGATCGGCGGAATCGCTGGCCGGCCGCATCCGCTATCTGGAAATGACGCCGCTGACCATCGGCGAAGTGGCCGCGACACCGGCGACAGTGCGCCGGCTCTGGCTGCGCGGCGGTTTCCCCGACAGCTTTCTGGCGCCGGACGAGGCGGTTTCCTTCGAGTGGCGGCAAGCTTTCATCCGTACCTATCTGGAACGCGACATTCCCGGTCTCGGCTTCCGCCTGCCCCCGCAGGCACTGCGGCGCTTCTGGCAGATGCTGGCCCATTGGCACGGCCAGCTCTGGAACGGCAGCGCGCTGGCGCAGAGCCTCGGCGTCTCGACGCAAACCAGTCATCGCTATCTCGATATCCTCTGCGATTCCTTCATCGCCCGACGCCTGACGCCCCACGTCGCCAATCTCGGCAAGCGGCTGGTCAAGGCGCCGAGGGTCTACCTGCGCGACAGCGGCATCCTGCATGCGTTGCTCAACATCGCCGACTTCGACGGACTCGAAGGCAACCCGGCCCTCGGCGCCTCCTGGGAGGGCTTCATGATCGAACAGGTGCTGGCCGCCCTGGCGCCAGCCGAATTCACCTTCTTTCGCACCGCCGCCGGCGCGGAACTCGATCTGGTGTTGAAACTGCCGGGCCGGGCCCGCCTGGTCGCGGTGGAGGTGAAGTATGCTTCGGCGCCCAAGCCAACCAAGGGTTTCTGGCATGCGCTGGACGACCTCGACATCGAGCGGGCGATCATCGTCTATCCCGGCGAGGAGTCCTATCCCATCGAGAACCGGGTAACCGTCTGGCCCGCGCACCGCGTGCCGGAACTGGCTGCCTTCCTGGCGAACTGACAACCCATGCGCTTCCTCAAGACCCTGATCTTTTCCCTGCGCGCCCGCCTGGCCAATGGCAGCCGGGTGTCGGCGGGCGCCTACCTCAAGGGCCACGACAACATCCGCCTCGGCGCCCGGTGCAAGATCCACGACGCCGCGTCGCTCGACGCCGCGCGCGGTCCGGGCATCGAGCTGGGCGAGCAGGTGACCATCAACCGCTACGCCTATCTGCAGGGCGACAAGGGCGGCATCCGGCTCGGCAACCGGGTCGAGATCAACAACTTCTCCATCGTGAACGGCACCGGCGGCGTCGATATCGGTGACGACACCCTGATCGGCCCCGGCGTGCGCATCATTTCCTACCAGCACCGGCATGCTGCCGGCGCGACCATCCGCTCGCAGCCGACGGTGGCCGCGCCCATCCATATCGGTAGCGACGTCTGGATCGGCGCCAATGCGGTGATCCTGGCCGGCATCCGCGTCGGCGACGGCGCGGTGGTCGGCGCCGGCGCGGTGGTCACCCACGACGTGGCGGCGAACGCCATCGTCGGCGGCGTGCCGGCGCGCATCCTGAGGACGAGGCAATGACCGAACACGCCGCGCCGCCCGCCCGCTGTCGCATCTGCGGCGCCGAAGGTGGCCACCAGCATTTCGTCGCCCGCGAAATGTATTTCGGCAGCCGCGAGCAGTTCGACTATTTCGAGTGCGGCCACTGCGGTACCGTCCAGATCCGCGCCATTCCGGCCGACCTGGGCCGGCACTATCCGCCGGATTACTACTCGTTCGCCGGTGGCGCCGGCAAGCCGGCCTCGGCGCTCGAAATCGCCTTGCGCCGCCGGCGCAGCGACGCCTGGCTGGGCGCCGGCGGCGCGTTCGGCCGGCTGCTGGCGCGGTTGTCGAAGAAGCGGCCGGCCTATTTCGGCTGGCTGGCGGGCATGGGTCTGACGACCGGCTCGCGCATCGTCGACGTCGGTTGCGGTGGCGGCGAACTGCTGCTGAAGATGCGCCGCGACGGCTTCCGGAACCTGTCCGGTCTCGATCCGTTCGTCACCGCGACCATCCGGCTCCCGGGTGGCGTGACGGTGCACAAGCGCGGCCTCGCCGAGGATACCGGCCGCTACGACCTGATCATGCTGCACCACTCCTTCGAGCACATGCCCGACCCGGTGGCGACCATGGCCGAGATCGCCCGCCACCTGGCGCCAGCCGGCCGCGCCCTGATTCGCCTGCCGGTCGCCGGCGGCCATGCCTGGCGCACCTACCGCGAAAACTGGTATGCGCTCGACGCGCCGCGCCACCTGGTCATCCCCAGCCTGCGCGCCATGGGCCTGCTGGCGGCGACCGCCGGCCTGGAAGTGGAGCGCCATTTCTTCGACTCCGACACCGGCCAGTTCCTCGCCAGCGAGGCCTACCAGCGGGGCATACCGCTGATCGAGCAGATGCGCGCCCCGCCGCCGGCGCGCGGCGAGGCGGAGATGGCCCGCCTGCGGAGCCTGGCCGACGAGCTGAACCGCCAGGACGACGGCGACAGCGGCGGCTTCGTGCTCAGGCGGCGGGCGACCGAACAAACATGAGGGACTTCCTGGTGTTCGTCCGCGCCGGGCCGAACTCGCTGCACCGGCGCCTGCTGGCCGAAGACCCGCAACGCAACTGGGACTGCTGCGTCAGTTGGTACTGCCCGCCGCCCGAAGAGAGCGGCGCCGAGTTCTACGTCGCCGAGGGCGACAACAAGTTCGAGGCCTTCGACCTCTTCTTCGAACGGACACGCGACTCGTATCCTTACCGCTACTACCTGGTGGTTGACGATGACATCGAGTTCGCCGCCGGCGATGTCTCGCGTTTCCTGGCGCTGTGCGCGGCCCACGACTGCTTTCTCGCCCAGCCGGCCTTGCGCTGGGGCACCAACGCCAATCACGACGTGACGCTCTGGAACCCGCTTTGCCGCATCCGCCGGACCAGTTTCATCGAGGTCATGGCGCCCTGCTTCGCCCGCGCAGCGGTGGAGGAACTGCGGTCCACTTTTCGGCTGGCGCGCAGCACCTGGGGCATCGACTACGCCTGGGCTTCGCAGTTGCGCGGGCAGGGGCGCATCGCGGTGGTCGATGCGGTGCGCGTCGCCCACACCAAGCCGGTGGACATGGGCGGCGGCGCCTTCTACCGCAAGCTGCTCGCCCAGGGCATCGACGCGCAGAAAGAATACGGTGAGATCAAGAGGCGCTTTCCCGCCTTCGGGCCGCTGCGCACCCAGGCGGGTGGCCACGTGCTGGCGGCCGGGTTCTGGCTGCCGGGCTGGCTGAGCCTGCCCTTCATCCGCCTGCTGGAAGGCGTCAAGAAGCGCGTCCATCGCCGCCTGCGCCGGGGGGTGGCGGCGTGAGCACGCTCAGTATCGTCATGCCGGTCTACAACGTCGCCGCCTATCTGCCGGCCTGCCTGGCGAGCCTGGCGGCCATGACGCCGGCGGCCGATCAAATCGTCGCCGTCGACGACGGTTCGACCGACGAGTGCCCGGCCATCCTGACCGACTGGCAGTCCCGCCTGCCGCAAATGCGGATCATCCGGCAGGAAAACGGCGGCCTCTCGGCGGCGCGCAATACCGGCCTGCGCCACGCCACCGGCAAGTGGCTGGCCTTTCGTCGACTCGGACGACATGGTCTTCCCAGAGGCCCACGGACGCGTGCTGGCCATGGCCGAAGCCGACGACCTGGACATGGCGGCGATGAACGCCGACTACCATTTCGAGGGTCGCGAAGCCGACTACCCGATCTACCGCGACGTGCCGGCGTCGCCGGTCATGACCGGCGCGGATTGGCTCAAGGAGCGGCTCGGCGCGGGCCGCTTCCTGCACATGGTCTGGATGCACCTCTATCGCCGGGACTTCATCGAGGCGCACAACTTCCGTTTCATCCCCGGGTTGATCCACGAGGATGTGGTCTGGACGACCGAGGCGCTGCTGGCGGCCGGACGCATGCGCTACGACCCGCGGCCCGGCTACCGCTACCGGATTCCGGTGCGCCACTTCTCGCCCGAACAGAAGGCGAAGCGCCTGGCCGCCATCATCGCCAGCAGCATCTACAACACCCGCGCGCTCGATGCGCTGGCCACCACGGTCGAGGATCGCGAGCTGCGCCGGCTGATGCGCTACGACCTGGTGGACAAGGGCTTCTCGGTGTTTCACAAGATCGAGCAACTGGCGGCGCCGGAGCGTCGCCGGCACCATGCCGCCCTGCGCGACGTCGGCTACTTCGGCCTGCTCTGGCGCAACGCCAGCGGCGCGCGCCAGATTCGGCGCATCGTCCGCAACTGGTTCAAGAGCGCGCTGCGATGAACGTCGGGCGCCAGGCCGATTGGAGCGCCCTGCTTGGTGCCTTCTGGCTGGCGGGCCTGATGGCCATCCATCCCCTGCCCCATACCGGGGCCCTGCGCAGCCTGCTGATCCTGATTGCCCTCGTCCATCTCGGCGTGCTGTTTTGGCGCCGGCCCATACCCGCGTTGCCGAAGCCGGGCATCGAGGGTGGCTTGGTGGTGCTGCTGACCGGCTGGTTGATCGTCCAGGCGGCGTTGTTTGCCCGTGGTCCGGCCATCGTCGCCCTGGCCGACCTGGGGCGCGAGTGGGGCAAGCTGTTGGGCATGGCGGCGGTCGGCATTTGCTTGGCGGCCTTCACCGCTGGCGGGCGGCCGCAAGGTCGCGACGAAGGCCGATTGGCGACCGGCCTGTTCCTCGGCTTTTTTGTCCACGTCCCGCTGACGCTCGCTTACCACGGCTGGCAGTGGTGGCGAACCGGTCAGTTGCCCGTGGGCGAAAGCCTGCTGGGCAACTATGGCTACGTGTCGCTGCTGGTCAATGCCGCCCTGGCTTTCCTGCTGGCCGACGCCGCTTGCCGTTTCGGCCGAGACAATCAGGTTGGCCGGTTGCTGCCCTGGTCGAACTGCGGCACGGCGCTGGCGATTGCCGCCACGCTGGCGGCCACCGCGTTGCTGACCTCCAAGGCCGGCCTGATCATGACGCACCTGCTGGCCTGGGCGTTCCTGCGCCGCCGTGTTGCGCCAGGGCACGCGCCACCGGTTGGCCGTCGTGCTGGTGGTGATCGTCGGCCTGGGCCTGGCCACCCTGGCCAGCGTGCTGGTGGAAAACCGCTGGGCGGGCGCGGTCGGCGCGATCGCCTCGGGCGTGGCGACGGCGGAAACCCCCGCATCGCCCGCTCTGGCCACGGCGCCGATCCCGACCATCCAGTCGCCCATTCAGCGCATCGACGGCAAGGATCCGTCCTTCTATTTCCGCAGCTCCTGGGCCAGCATGGGCGTGCAGGGCATCACCCGGCATCCGCTCGGCATCGGTTATGGCGCCGACGCCTTCGGCCGCTATCTGGCCGCGCAATACGGCGTAACGGGTTTTGTCAGCAGCCACAACGGCTGGATCGATTTCACGCTGGCCAACGGCATTCCCGCGCTGCTGCTGTTGCTTGCCCTGGCCGGGGCCCTGATGTGGCGCGGCTGGCTGGCCTTCCGGGGCGGCAACGCCGTCGGCCTGGCGTTGAGCCTCGCCACGCTCAACTATGTGGGGCGCTGCGCCATGGATGGCTACCTGAGCGGTTCGCGCCTGACCGGCTTCGCCATCATGGCCGGTGTCCTGTGGGGATTGTCGACGTCGTCTGGTTCGCGCCATGGTCCTGTACCAGCTTAACCTGCAACCCTACTTCGGCGGCGGCGAGGTCTACACCGCCTTCCTTTGTCGCGCGCTCGCGAAGCTCGGCGTGCCGACCCGGCTCATCGCCCATCCGCGCGCCGACTTCTGGCCAGGACTGGACCTGCCCGCTGATACGGAAATTGTGCGCGCCGCCGATACCGCCGAGGCCATCGGCTTGTTGCCAAGATCTCCCGGATGGCTGCTGAGCCATGGCCCGCTGCCGCAAGCGGCGATCGCCGCCGCCAAGGGCAAGGGCTGGCTGGTCACCGCTGTCGCCCACATGCCGGTCCAGGGCCGCGACCCGGCCGCCTTCGCCGGCCACGACCGCGTCTTCGCCGTCTCCGGCTGGGTGCTCGACGGCCTGCTGGCGGCCGGACTGCCGGCCTGGCAGGAGCCGCTCTACGGCGTCGCCCATCTTAAGCGGGCCAGCGGTGGCGCCATACGCCGCGCCAGCCGCTACGACTGGGACCGGCGCAAGTTCCGCGACCGGCTGTTGTCCTGGCTGGAGCCACTCGCCGTGCCCTGGCGGCCACGGCCGCTTTACCGCAAGCGGCCCGGCCTGACGCTCGGCATCGTCTCGCGCCTGACGCCGATCAAGCAGTTTCCCAGGCTCTTCGAATGCCTGGCGCCCGTACTGGCGCGCCCGCCGGACGTCAATCTGGAGATCTTCGGCAGCGGCGGCTACGCCTCGGTGCGCGACCTGTCGCGGGCGCTGGCGCCACTGGGCGACCGGGTACGTTTCTGGGGGCATCAGGGCGATGTGGCCGCCGTCTATGCCGGCATCGACTATCTGCTGACCGGTCTGCCGGAAAAGGAGGCGCTGGGCCTCAATATCATCGAGGCGCAGGCCTGCGGCACGCCGGTGCTGGCGCCGGCCGCGCCGCCCTTTACCGAAACCGTGCTGGACGGCGTGACCGGCTTCCTCTATCGCGACCCGCGCGAGGACGGCGGGGCGGATTTCGCGCCGCTGCTGGCACGCCTGCGGGCCCTGCCGAACCGGCCTGGATCCGCGCCTGGCCACGGCCCACCTGGCCCGCTTTTCCCTCGACGCCTTCACGGCCCGGCTCGAACCGGTGGTGGCCTGGGCGGCCAAGGAGCTCGACCGATGAGCCGGCCCGTGCCGCCCCGGCGCATTCTCGTCATCCGCCGCGACAACATCGGCGATCTCCTGTGTACCACGCCGCTGCTTTCGGCGTTGCGCCGCCGCTTTCCCGAGGCCTGGATCGGCGCCCTGGTCAATTCCTACACCGCGCCGGTGCTGGCCGGCAACCCCGATGTCGAACGAGGTGTTCGTCTATGAGAAGGGCAAGCATGCCGATTCGCTGGCTGGTCGCGTGGCGGCGCTCGGCCAGCGCGTCGCCCTGATCGCCCGCCTGCGCCGGCAACGCATCGACGTGGCCCTGCTGCCGGCGGCGGGCAATCAGCGCAGCGCGGAACGCTTCGCCCGCCTCTCCGGCGCGCGCCGCATCGTGCGTGCCGATGACCAGGCGGCCGCCGGCCCGCACGAGGTGGAGATGGCCTATCCGCTGCGCCGCCCCGCTCGGCATCGACGCGCCGCCCGCCGCCATGACGCTGGTCGCCGACCCGGCCGCGCGCGCCGCCCTGCGCGACCGGCCGCCGCCGGGCGCCGGGCCCTTGATCGGCCTGCACATCAGCGCCCGCAAGCCGGCGCAACGCTGGCCCATCGAGCGCTATGCCGAACTGGCGCGGCAGCTCCACGCCGCCCGCGCCGCGCGCTTCCTGCTGTTCTGGGCACCGGGCCCGGCGGACGACCCGCGCCATCCCGGCGACGACGGCAAGGCCGCCGACCTCCTGGCGCGACTGGCCGGCCTGCCCGTGACCGCCATGCCCACCCACCAGCTTGGCGAACTCGTGGCGGGCCTGTCGCTGTGCGACCAGGTCATCTGCAGCGACGGCGGCGCCATGCACATCGCCGCCGCCCTGGGCAAACCCATCGTCTGCTTCTTCGGCAACTCCGGCGCCGACCGCTGGCACCCCTGGGGCGTGCCCTACCGCCTGCTCCAGCCGGCCAGCCTGGACGTAGCCGACGTCAACGTCGCGGCCGCGCTGGCCGCCTATTTGGATCTGGTTGGGTAACGGGGTGTCTCATGCTATCGGCCAGCCTGCCGAACCATGGTTGCGTGGTGGGATGCAGTGCGCGGCAGACGGATAGGCCGGGGAAGCGGAAAGATGACCGTGGCAACCGACAGGACAACGTACTGTGACAAACCGTGTCCCCTACTTACTCTCGCTGCCACTTTGGCGGGCCACAACTGTCAACGGAGGAGAGCGCCGCTACGTCTGCTTGCAGTGGCTTTCCCGGGCGAAGGCGACGAGGACGAGGCTGCCGGCCACCGTGGCCACCAGCAGGGCGAAGCCGGCTTGCCAGGCCGCCGCGTCGTAGAGGCGCACGCCGTCGGTCAGCGCGCCAGCCCACTGGCGGTCGAGCATCCAGCCGATGCCCGGTTGCAGGAACATGCCGCCCATCAGCGGGCCCATGTTGCAGATGCCCGAGGCGGTGCCCATCAGGCGCATCGGCACCGATTCCTTGGCCCAGGCGAAGCCGATGATGATGTTGCCCGAAGCGAAGCCGGTGACGGCCAGCAGCGGCACCAGCACGGCCAGCGGCAGCTCGCCGAAGACCACCAGGCTCCAGCCGGCCAGCGCCACGATGCCGGAAGCGAGGTAGAGCGGCTTGCGCCGGCCGAGCCGCTGTGACCAGGTGCCGAGCAGCGGGCCACCCAGCGCCCAGGCCACCAGCAGCGTGGAGGTGATGGCGGCCGCCGTTCGGGCGTCGAGGCCGTGCACCTGCCGCAGCCACGGCACGCCCCACAGGCCGGCAAAGGTCAGTACGGCACCGGAGAAGCCGATGGGCCCGAGCGCCAGCAGCCAACTGTTGCGATACGACAGCACCTCGGCGAGGCTCTTCAGGATCGGCGCGCCGGCATGGCGCGCGCCGCCGGTGAAGTGGCTGGCGTAGCCGGCTTCGGTCGGATCGTCGCGTACGCGCCACCAGATGGCCAGCGCCAGCACGGCGGTGACGGCCGCCGAGACCAGCATCACCGGCCGCCAGTCGTAGGCTTCGACGAGCATGCGCAGCGGCACGCCGGCGATGACGCCGCCGACCACGCCGGTGAGCAGGGCCATGCCCGAGACCAGCGCGTAATGGCGGGGCGCGAACCAATGGCCGGCGACCTTGAGCATGGAGACGAAGCCGACGGCGACCGAGGCGCCGATCAGCAGCCGGCCGGCACTCGCCCAGGCCGCGCTCGGCGCCAGCGCGAACAGTACCGTGCCCAGCGCGGCGATGGCCGTGCCGGCCGTCAGCAGGCGGCGCGGCCCCCAGCGGTCGGCCAGCAGCCCGGTGGGAATCTGCATCGCCACGTAGGCGTAGAAGTAGAACGCCGACAGATTGCCGAGCGCCGCGCCGCCGAGGTTGAACTCGGTCATCAGACGGTCGGTGAACACCGCCGGCGCGACGCGCTGGTAGAAGGCGATCAGGTAGAGCAGGGCGCCCAGGCCCCATACCGACCAGGCGACGCGCAGCGGCGGATGGTTCAAGCCGGGAACCGCTCGGCCCACCAGAGGCGGGCGCGCAGGCCCCATTCGGTGGCGTAGCCGACCACGCGGAAGCGGACGTTACCCTGGCCGTCGACGATGAAATGGCTCGGTACGCCACGCACCCGCCAGGCACTGGCCAGGGTGCCCTCCGGGTCGTTGATGGTCGGCAGGCGCCGGCCGCGCTCGGCCAGGTAGGCGGCGACCGCCGGCGCCTCGCCTGACTGCATCGCCACGCTCAGGAAGGGTGTGTCGCCGGCAATCGACGCGAGGTTGCCGCCCTCGGCCTTGCAGACCGCGCACCAGGTCGCCCAGAAAGCCACCAGCACCGGTTTGCCGCCGGCGGCGGCGACGGTTACGGCAAGGTCGAGCGGCTGGCCGTCCAGACTGTTGCCGGCGAGTTCGGGCGCCGGGCCCTCGGGCAGGCCGCGCGCCTGCCAGAGCTGAACGGCGAGAATGATGCCGACGATGGCCAGCGCTTCGAGCAACCAGCGCCGCCAGTTCTTCAGCACTGTTCCCACGGCAACCCTTCGAAGCGCCAACCGTTGGTGGCGCCCCGATGGTGGGTGTCGTCGAGTTCGCCCTCGAAGCCGTACAGCACGTTGTAGACGCGGGTGAAGCCGGCCGCTTCGAGCGAGTTGCCGGCATCCACCGAGCGGTTGCCGCTGCGGCAGATCAGCACCACGGGGCGGTCATGCACATGGCCGGCCAGCTTCTTCACTTCACCGACGAAGTGCGGGTTGACGTCCCAGTCCGGGCCGTCGTTCCAGGAGACATGCAGGCAGCCGGCCGGGTGGCCGACGAAGAGGAATTCCATTTCGCTGCGGCAGTCGATGAACAGGGCCTTGGGGTTCTCGTGCAGAAACTGGGCGGTTTCCTTGGGGGTCAGGTGTTCCATGTTTTCACTCCCGTTCTAGTTGTTGAGTGCGCTGGTCGATTATAGCCACATGCTAAAATCGGCGCCAATTCAATACCTTCCGGTCATTCCCGCCATGCAACCAGACCGCAGCGCAGAGCTGCGCGAACTCCTCGCGCAGCGGCTTCTCATTCTCGACGGCGCCATGGGCACCATGGTCCAGCGCCACAACCTTGCCGAGGCCGACTATCGCGGCGAACGGTTCCGCGACCATGGGCACGACCTGAAGGGCAACAACGACCTGCTGGTGCTGACCCGGCCGGATGTCATCGGCGGCATCCACGCCGCCTACCTCGAAGCCGGCGCCGACATCGTCGAAACCTGCACCTTCAATTCGACCGCCGTTTCCCAGGCCGACTACGACCTGACCGAACTGGTCCATGAACTGAACTGCGAAGGGGCGAAGCTGGCGCGCCGGTTGTGCGACGAATGGACGGCGAAGACGCCCGCCAAGCCGCGCTTCGTCGCCGGCGTGCTCGGCCCCACTTCACGCACCGCGTCGATTTCGCCGGACGTCAATGACCCCGGTTACCGCAACGTCGATTTCGACATTCTGGTCGCCAATTACACCGAAGCCATCCAGGGCCTGCTCGAGGGCGGCGCCGACATCCTGATGGTCGAGACCATCTTCGATACCTGAACGCCAAGGCGGCGCTGTTTGCCATCGACAGTACCTTCGAGCGGCTCGGGCGACGCTGGCCGGTGATGATTTCCGGCACCATCACCGACGCCTCCGGCCGCACGCTATCGGGCCAGACGGCCGAGGCCTTCTGGAATTCGCTGCGCCATGTTCGGCCGTTGTCCTTCGGCCTCAATTGCGCACTGGGCGCGAAAGAGTTGCGGCAGTACGTCGAGGAGCTGTCGCGCGTCGGCGACTGCTTCGTCTCGGCGCATCCCAATGCCGGCCTGCCCAATGCCTTCGGCGGCTACGACGAGACACCGGCCATGCTCGCCGACGAACTCGCCGACTGGGCGCGGCAGGGCATCATCAACATCGTCGGCGGTTGTTGCGGCACTTCGCCGGAGCACATACGCGCCATCGCCGGCGGCGGTGGCCGGCGTCGCGCCGCGCGCGGTTCCCGTCATCGAGCCGCGCCTGCGTTTGTCCGGCCTGGAGCCCTGCAACAGTCGGCCCGGACAGCCTGTTCGTGAACGTCGGCGAGCGCACCAATGTCACCGGTTCGCGCGCCTTCGCCAAGATGATCCTCGAGGAGCGTTACGACGACGCGCTGCGCGTCGCCCGCCAGCAGGTCGAGAACGGCGCCCAGGTGGTCGACGTGAACATGGACGAAGCCATGCTCGACTCGCAGGCGGCGATGGTGCGCTTCCTCAATCTGGTCGGCTCCGAACCCGACATCTCCAAAGTGCCGCTGATGCTCGATTCCTCGAAGTGGGAAGTGATCGAGGCCGGCCTGAAGTGCATCCAGGGCAAGGGCATCGTCAATTCCATTTCCATGAAGGAAGGCGAGGCAAAGTTCCTGCAGCAGGCGCGGCTCGCGCGCCGCTACGGCGCCGCCGTGATCGTCATGGCCTTCGACGAACAGGGCCAGGCGGACACCTACGCGCGCAAGACCGAGATCTGCAAGCGCGCCTACGATCTGCTGGTGGCGAACGGTTTTCCGGCCGAGGACATCGTCTTCGATCCCAACGTGTTCGCCATCGCCACTGGCATCCCCGAGCACGACAACTACGCGGTCGACTTCATCGAGGCGACGCCGCTGGATCAAGCGGAACCTGCCGCACGCGCACATTTCGGGCGGCATCTCGAATGTCTCTTTCTCCTTCCGCGGCAACGAGCCGGTGCGCGAGGCGATCCACACCGTCTTCCTCTACCACGCCATCCAGGCCGGCCTGACCATGGGCATCGTCAATGCCGGCCAGTTGGGCGTCTACGACCAGCTCGATCCCGTGCTGCGGCAGAAGGTCGAGGACGTGGTGCTCAATCGGCATCCCGGCGCCGGTGACGCCCTGGTCGAGTTCGCCACAGACCGTCAAGGGTCAGGCCAGGGAGCAGGTGCAGGATCTCGCCTGGCGCGACTGGCCGGTCGCAAAGCGTCTGGAGCACGCCATGGTGCGCGGCATCACCGAATACGTGGTGGCCGATACCGAGGAATGTCGCGCCGCGCTGGCGGCGGACGGCAAGCCGCCGCTGGCGGTGATCGAAGGGCCGCTGATGGCCGGCATGAACGCCGTCGGCGACCTGTTCGGCGCCGGCAAGATGTTCCTGCCGCAGGTGGTGAAATCGGCGCGGGTGATGAAGCAGGCTGTCGCCCACCTGGTTCCGTACATCGAGGAGGAAAAGGCGCGCACCGGCGCCGTCGGCAAGGGCAAGATCGTCATCGCCACCGTCAAGGGCGACGTGCACGACATCGGCAAGAACATCGTCGGCGTGGTGCTCGGCTGCAACGGCTACGAGGTGGTCGATCTCGGCGTCATGGTGCCGGCCGACAAGATCCTGCATGCCGCGAAGGAGCATGGCGCCCAGGCCATCGGCCTGTCCGGCCTGATCACGCCGTCGCTCGAAGAGATGAGCCATGTCGCGGCCGAGATGCAGCGCCAGGGCTTCCAGGTGCCGCTGCTGATCGGCGGCGCCACCACCAGTCGCGCCCACACGGCGATCAAGATCGCGCCGCACTACGGCCAGCCGGTGGTCTACGTGCCCGACGCCTCGCGCGCCGTCGGCGTCGTCACCCGGCTGCTGACGGCCGAGTTCCGCGCCAGTTTCGTGCAGGAGATCGCCGCGGACTACGAAAAGCTGCGTGTCCAGCACGCCGGCAAGAAGGGCGTACCGCTGCTATCACTGGCTGCCGCGCGGGCCAACCGGCCGACATTCGACTATGCGCCGGTGAAGCCGCGGCGGCTCGGCGTGACCGTGCTGCGCGACCTCGATCTGGCGACGCTGGCCCGCTACATCGACTGGGGCCCCTTCTTCCAGACCTGGGATCTGGCCGGCAGCTATCCGAAGATTCTCGACGATGCCAAGGTCGGCGAAGCGGCGCGCAATGTCTTCCAGGACGGCCAGGCCATGCTGGCGCAAATCGTCGAGGAGAAGTGGCTGACGGCCAACGCCGTGTTCGGCCTCTTCCCGGCCACGGGCCAACGGCGACGACATCGACTTTCTGGGCGAGGACGGCCGGCTGCTGATGACCTGGCACAACCTGCGCCAGCAGCAGGAGCGGCCCGACGGCAAGCCGAACCAGTGCCTGACCGACTTTGTGCGCCTCCGAAGGCGCCGACTACGTCGGCGCCTTCGCCGTCACCGCCGGTCTCGGCATCGAAAGGAAGCTGGCCGAGTTCGAGGCGCAGCACGACGACTACCGCGCCATCATGCTGAAGTCGCTGGCCGACCGCCTCGCCGAGGCCGCCGCCGAATGGTTGCACGAGCGCGTGCGCAAGGAATACTGGGGCTTACGCCGCCGACGAGAAGCTGGGCACCGATGAACTGGTCGCCGAGAAATACCGGGGCATCCGCCCGGCGCCCGGCTACCCGGCCTGCCCGGACCACATGGTGAAAGGGGACTTGTTCCGCCTGCTCGACGCCCCCGGGAACGCCGACATGGGCCTGACCGAGAGCTACGCCATGACGCCGGCGGCCTCGGTGGCGGGTTTCTACCTCGCTCATCCGCAAGCCCGCTACTTCGCCATCACGAAAATCGGCGCCGACCAGCTTGAAGATTGGGCCGCGAGGAACCATGTGGAGGAAAAACAAGCCCGCAGATGGCTTGCACCGCTCCTTTGACCCCAGACCAAACCCGGAGATCCCCATGAGCCAGAGCAACGAAAACGACGGCCGCCTCAGTTTCGACCAGGCGGTCCAAATGGTGCAGCAGCAGCCCGGCAAGGCGGCCTTTTCCGCCATGCCGGTGTTCGGCGAGCCCAGCGGCGACGAGGAGCAGCGCGCCGAGGGTGCCCGCGTCTTCATCATCGAAGGCGACGACGCTGGCGGCTACCGGGTACGTTTCGTTGCCGGGCCGTTCTTCTCGAACGCCTTCGCCGCCAACGAGACCATGACGCCGGACGAGATCCCCGAACGCGTCAAGGAACTGCGCTATCTGCCGACCAAGGTGGAGGAAGACTGGCTGGTCGGGCAGGTGCAGGTGCTGATCCAGAAGCTCATGCAGGCTTCCGGTTCCATGCCGGCCGAGATGCCGGACTACGCCAACACACCCAGCTTTGGCGCCGGCCCGGATGCGGTGTTTCCGATTTCCTTCGTCGGTGTCGATCCAGAACGCATCCAGTAGGAAGATCGCTTCTGTCCGGATTTTCCGGGCCCGATTGGGCTGTCGGGCGGGCCGCGGGGAGGCTAACATGGCGACTTCGCACACCGGAGAAGAATATGCCCGAGCCAACAAGCCAGGAAATCCGCGGTACCCAGGTCCGCACGCCCGACCTCGACTGGAGCCAGGTGCGTGAGACCGTCCTGATGCTGGAACTGGCGGCGGGCCAGGTCGACGCCGCCATGCGCGACTCCAACGCCTCGGTCGATGTGCTGACGGAATCGTTCACTTCCATGGCCAGCCTGCTCGATGCCATCGACGTGCGGATGGCGCGGCTGGCCGAAACCTCCGGCGATTCGCCCGAAGTGGCGGAAATCCGCGACAGTGCGCGCCAGGTGGCGCAGCAGGCGCACCGGTCGATCATCGCCTTCCAGTTCTACGACCGCCTGGTACAGCGGGTGGACCATGTCTGCCAGAGCCTGGGTTCGCTGGGCGAACTGGTGAGCAGTCCCGAGAAGCGTTACAACCCCCGGGAATGGGCGATGCTCCAGGAACTGATTGCCTCCCGATACACCATGGTCGAAGAGCGCGCCATGTTCGACGCCGTGATGCGTGGCGTACCGGTGAAGGACGCGCTCGACGACTACATGGCCGCGCGCATGCATGAAGTCGAGGCCGGCGGCGGCGATGTCGAGTTGTTCTAGGCGGAGCGGGCAATGACACTGACAACATTGACGAGAACCCTGATTGGCCTGGTGCTGTTGAGCCTCGGCCTCTCCGCCCAGGCGGAAGTGCAAAAGTGCAAGGACGCCGCCGGCAAGACCTTCTTCAGTGACCGGGGCTGTCCGAATGGTGAAAAGATGCGCGGCGCGCCCGGTGGCGCCGCCCATACCATCGGCACCCAGGGCGACGACGAAGCGATCGCCCAGCGTTGCCTGGCGCACCACCGCCAACAGTCCGGCTACGGCACCACCGACAATACCCGCCTGGAGAGCTACCGCGTCAAATGGGTGTCCGTGCGCGACGTCGGCGCCCGCCGCATGTTCAACATCACGGTGGCCTTTCGCGACCCGGCCGGTTATTGGGCTGAAAGCGGCAAGTACGATTGCCTGATGCGCGGCGACAACGCGACCTTCCAGACCACGCCCTACGAGCTGGTGAATTGAAGATCTACGCGGTCGGCGGCGCCGTTCGCGACGAGCTGCTCGGCCTGCCGGTACAGGACCGGGACTGGGTGGTGGTCGGCGCGACGCCGGCGGCGATGCTGGCGCGCGGCTTCCGGGCGGTCGGCAAGGACTTTCCGGTCTTCCTGCATCCCGATAGCCACGAGGAATATGCCCTGGCCCGCACCGAGCGCAAGACCGCGCCCGGCTACAAGGGCTTCGTCTTCCATGCCGATGCCGGCGTCACGCTGGAAGAAGACCTGGCGCGGCGCGATCTGACCATCAACGCCATCGCCCGGGGCGAGGACGGTGGCCTCGTCGACCCCCATGGCGGTCGCGCCGATCTTGCCGCCAGGGTGCTGCGCCATGTCTCGCCGGCCTTCGCCGAAGATCCGGTGCGGGTTCTGCGCGTGGCCCGTTTTGCCGCCCGCTTCGCCGATTTCGCCCTGGCCGACGAAACGCTGGCGCTGATGCAAGCCATGGTCGATGCCGGCGAGGTGGACCACCTGGTGCCGGAGCGCGTCTGGCAGGAGCTGGCGCGCGGCCTGATGGAGGCGCGGCCCTCGCGTCTGTTCGAGGTGCTGCGCGCCTGCGGCGCCCTGGCGCGAATCCTTCCGGAAGTGGACCGCCTCTGGGGTGTGCCGCAGCGCGCCGACTACCATCCCGAGATCGATACCGGTGTCCATGTGATGATGGTCATCGACATGGCGGCGACCATGAAACTGGCGCTGCCGGGGCGCTTCGCTGCGCTGACCCACGACTTGGGCAAGGGGCTGACGCCAGCCGACATCCTGCCCCGCCACCATGGTCACGAGGCGGGCAGCGTCGCGCTGCTGGGGCCGCTCTGCGAGCGCTTGCGGGTGCCCGCCGATTGCCGGGACCTCGCCTTGCTGGTGGCGACCTTTCACGGCGACATCCATCGCGGCGCCGAGCTGCGCCCGGCGACCATGGTCAGGCTGCTCGAACGCTGCGACCTGTTCCGTCGCCCCGAGCGCTTCGAAGACGTATTGGCCGCCTGCGAGGCGGACCATCGCGGTCGCCTCGGCCATGCCGACCGTGACTACCCGCAAGGCCGGCTCTGGCGCCGCATCGCGGCAGCCGCGCTGGCGGTGGATGCCGGCGCCGTGGCGCGGGCCTGCGCCGAGCCCGCAAGGATACCGGTTCGCGTCCACGAGGCCAGGGTGGCGGCGGTGGCGGCGGCCCTAAAACAGCCGGAACAATAGGGTCGCCAGCAGCGAGAACAGCAGGGTGGTGGTGAAGGGAAAGGTGTAGTCGCGGCCGCGCAGGCGGAAGTGCACATCACCGGGCAGCCGGCCCAGGCGCAGCCGCGCCGCCAGCTTCGGTTGAAAGAGGCCGATCAGCAGGACGACGAGGAACAGGGACAAGGCCCATTTCAGCATGGCGGCAAGAGGCGGAGCGGTAGAATGCGGGCTGTCATCATAAGCCCCGCGCCAGCCGGCAATCATCAGCCGGCAATCATCAGCCAGCAACCATCGCCGCCATGAGCCACGCCCGATTCGAAGACCTTGAGGTGCTGGCCCGCGTGCCGGCCGGCAACGTGAAGGCGACACCGCTGCTGTTCGTCCATGGCGCCTTCACCGCCGCCTGGTGCTGGCAAGAGCACTTCCTGCCGTTCTTTGCCGAGGCCGGCTATGCTTCGTATGCCATCAGCCTGTCCGGCCATGGCGCCAGTCGTGGCCGCGACCGGCTCGACAGCCTCTCCATCGCCGACTACGTGGCGGACCTCGCCGAGGTGGCCGGGCGCCTGCCGGTGCCGCCGGTGCTGATCGGCCATTCGATGGGTGGTTTCGTCGTCCAGAAGTATCTCGAAAAGCACCCTGCACCTGGCGCGGTGCTGATGTGCTCGGTGCCGCCGCAGGGCCTGATGTCGGCGGCCATGGGCATGATGTTCTCGCGCCCCGGCCTGTTGCAGGATCTCAACAGCCTGATGTCCGGCGGCCGCGTGGCGCTCGAGAGTCTGCGCGAGGCCTTGTTCGCCCAGCCGATCGACACCGACGACCTGGCCCGTTTCTATCGCTTCTCGCAACCCGAGTCGCACCGCGCCATCTGGGACATGAGCCTGTTCGACCTGCCGCGCCCTTCGTTGATCGGCGACCTGCCGCTGCTGGTGCTGGGCGCCGAGCTGGACCACCTGATGCCCGAGTCGACCGTGCGGATGACCGCCGACCGCTATGGCGTCGAGGCGGAAATCTTCCCCGGCATGGGCCATGGCCTGATGCTCGAACGTGACTGGCGGCTGGTGGCGGATCGCCTGCTGCAATGGCTGGAGGCGCTGACATGATCATCTTTCGTTCCCAGGCGGCCGGCGACGTGATGATGTTCGACGATGTTGCGAAGCGCATGATGGCGGTGATGGGCAAGGAAGAGTCGGCGCGCGGCGTCGTCACCGTCGAGCAACTGCCCGACGCCATCGCCCGCCTGAAGGCGGCCATCGCCAGGGACAAGGCGCTGCACGCCGGCGAGCAGGAGGAAGACCGCCCCGAAACCGAACCAATCCCGGGCGGCGGCAAGCGCGCCTACGTCGGCTTCGCGCAGCGGGCGGTGCCGCTGGTCGAGCTACTCGAGTATTCTCTGAAGGACGAAAAGCCGGTTACCTGGGGCGTGTAGTCAACCCCGCAAGTGAAGCGAAGCGCGAAAGGAGAATGACATGGCCATACACAGGAACATCGACTCCATAGCCGCCGCCGCGCAAAAGGCCGGCGCGGGCGTGAGCATGAAGATGCTGCTATCCCCCGACGAGTCGCCCAACTTCGCGATGCGCAACTTCACCATCGCGGCCGGTGGCCACATGCCCCTGCACACCAATGCGATCGAGCACGAACAATTCGTGCTCAGCGGTCGAGCCAGGGTGCAATTGGGCGACCAGACCATCGAAGCCGCGGCGGGCGACGTCCTGCTCATCCCGGCCGGCGTGCCGCACAGCTACGTGACCCTCGGCGACGAAGCCTACAGCTTCCTGTGCCTGGTCCCCAAGGGCGAGGACCACATCGAGATCATGCCGGGCTGAGCACGGGTAGGCCTGGTCAAGCGGGGACCGGCGACAGTCAGGCGAGCTCGGGCATCAACTCCGCGAAGCTGCCGATGGCCGGGTAGTCGGCGGTGTCCTTCTCGGGTTGCCTGGTGTCCGGCTGGCGGATGGCGACGAGATGGGCGATGCCGTAGCGGCGCGCGGAATCGAGCACCGGCAGGCTGTCGTCGACCAGCACGCTGCGTTGCGGATCGAAGGGCTCGCACTCCTGCAGCCGGTGCCAGAAGGTCGTGTCCTCCTTGGCGTGGCCCAGTTCGTGGGAGGTGATGATGGCGTCGAAATGGGGGCGCAGGCCGGTCTTCGCCATCTTCAGGGTGACGCTCTTGTGGTGGGCGTTGGTGACCAGGACCACGCGCTTGCCGGCGGCGCGGATCGCGGTCGAGGAAATCGGTGACGCTGGGATGGACGGCGATCAGGTGCGCCACTTCTTCCTTGAGGCGCATGATGTCCATCTCCAGCTCGGTTTGCCAGAAATCCACCGAGTACCATTCCAGCGTGCCGGCGCGGGCGTGGTAGCGGCCCATCAATTCCTCGCGGGCCGCGTCCGTGCCGAGCTGCTTGGCCTCGGCGTAGCGCAGCGGCACGTGGGTTTGCCAGAAATGGTTGTCGAAATGAAGGTCGAGCAGCGTACCGTCCATGTCGAGCAGGACGGTGTCGATGCTCGACCAATCCAGTTCAGGGCTTGAGATAGGCGAACCCTTCCCTTGCCTGCAGGCGGGCGACTTCGGCGACCCCGGAGGGCACCACCTTGGCGTCCGCGCCGACCGTGGCCGGATCGATCTTGCGCGATACCAGCGTGTTGTTGCAGACGCGGAACTCGACGCCCTTCATGGCCAGGTCGGACATGGCGACTTCGTAGGCGGCGCCGTTCTTGTCCTTGGCGCCGTTGAGCATGAAGTCGATGCCGGCACCGTGGCCGACAGCAACGATCTTCGCGGTCGGCTCGGTATTGAGGTGATTCTGGATATTGCGCAGGCCGCGGCTGGCTTGTTCGAGCCCTTCTGTGAAGTGGTAGACGACCTTGATCGGACCGTCGGCGAGTGCGTTGCCGGCCATGAACAGGAGGCCCAGGAAGACGCCGCGCAGCGTGGTGTGAATCGACATGAAAATCTCCTCGTTGGGTAAATGGGCCGCGTCTGACGCGCGGTTGCGGCAAGCATAGCCGACTTATCGGCCCTTGAACACGGGGCGGCGCTTTTCGGCGAAGGCCGCCAGGCCTTCCCGGTAGTCCTCGCTGTCGAGAAAGTCGAACGACGCGCGCTTTTCCTGTTCCGACAGCGGCTTGCCATCGAGAAGGCGGGCGATCCAGTGCTTGTGGGCGCGCGCCGCCAATGGGGCGCCATCGGCGATTCGCCGTGCCGTGGCAAGGGCTTCGCCTTCGACCGCGCCGTCGGGCAGCGACTCGCGTCAGCAGGCCCTTGGCATAGGCCTCGTGGGCCGTCAGCAGACGACCTTCCAGCAGGATCTCCCTGGTGACCGCCGGGCCGGCAATGCGCAACAGGCCGGCCAGTTCGCCGGGGTACATGGAGAACCCGAGCTTGTTGATCGGCGCACCCAGGCGGGCGGATTCGCCGCCAAGGCGCAGGTCGCAGGCGCAGGCAATCTCCAGGCCGCCACCGACACAGGGGCCGCGAATCGATGCGACGGTCGGGTGCCGGCAGGTCTCCACGGCCGCCAGCGCCCGGCCGACGGTCTCGTGGTAGGCGATCGCCTTGTCGGCATCGGCGCGCTGCATGCGGAACTCGTCGAGATCGCCGCCGGCGGCGAAAGCGGCGCCTTCGCCGCGCACGACGATGGCGCGCAGGTCGTCGTCGGCATCGAGTTCCGCCATGACCAGGGCGAGACGCCGCCACATGGCGGCATCGATGGCGTTGAGTTTGCCGGGATTGAAAAGCGTGACGGTGGCCAGGCCACCGTCACGTTCGAGCAGGATGTCGCCGGCCAAGCTTACTTGGTCAGGCGCGTGACGCCCATCAGCTTCAGGATGTACTTCTCATAGACCGGCTCGGTGTTGCCGTTCTTCATCTTGCGGATGAGGTACTTCTCGTAGCCAACCTTGGCCAGATGCACCCACTTGCCCTTCTTGAACCAACTGACGTTGCGGGGCGGAATCTGTGGAATGGCGACGAAGGCCGCGCCGCTATCGCCGAAGTCGGCAAGGCAGACGGCGTTCCAGGTCGCCTTCTGGTCGGGTTCCTTGCCATCGAGCACGTTGCGGATGTTATGCACCGTGGCGGTGACCATCGATTCGATCATGTAGCCGGTCTTCGGCGTGCCGGTCGGCACCGGGGTGACCTCGACGGGCGGAATGGCGACGCAGACACCCACCGAATAGATGTTCTGGTACTTCTGGTTGCGCTGGAACTCGTCGATGAGAATGAAGCCGCGCGGGTTGGTCAGGCCCTCGATGCCGAAGACGGCGTCGATGCCCTTGAAGGCGGGCAACATCATCGAGTACTTGAAAGCCAGTTCGTGTTCCTTCTTCACCGAGCCGTCGTCGTTGATCTCGGTGACGAACATCTTGCCTTCTTCGACCTTGGTGACCTTGGCGTTGCAGATCCACTTGATGTGCTTGTCGCGCATCGCCGATTCCAGCATGCCTTTGGAATCGCCGACGCCGCCCAGGCCCAGGTGGCCGATGTAGGGTTCGGCGGTGACGAAGGTCATCGGCACCTTGCTGCGAATCTTGCGCCGGCGCAGGTCGGTATCCATGATCATGGCGTACTCGTAGGCCGGGCCGTAGCAGGAGGCGCCCTGCACCGCGCCGACGACGATGTGGCCGGGGTCCTTGACGAACTTTTCCCAGGTGCCGGCCGATTCGACGGCGTGGTTGACGGTGCAGACCGAGTGGGTGTGTCCGCCATTGGGGCCGGTGCCGGGGACTTCCTCGAAGGCCAGCTTCGGACCGGTGGCGATGATCAGGAAGTCGTAGCCGACCGTCTTGCCGTCAATCAGTTCGACCTGGTTCTTTTCCGGGTGCACGCGCTTGGCGGCGGTGGCGATCAGCTTGATGTCCTTCTTGGCCAGATAGGGCGCCAGGTCGAAGGTGATGTCCTCGCGGCTGCGCCAGTTGACCGCCACCCAGGGATTGGACGGCGTGAACTGCCAATAGGGATTGTCGGTAACCACGGTCAGGGTGTCCCCCGAACGCAACTGCTCCTTCATATCGTAGGCCGCCGTAAGGCCGCCGATGCCCGCTCCAAGTACCACGACGTGAGCCATGCTTGTCTCCTCTGTTCTTATCGAATGAATCGGCGACTAGACGAACAACTTGTCAATTGCCGCCACACCTTCGTCTACGGTCTGCTGTAGATCCGGCGGGCAATCCTCCCGGTCGATCATCAGGGTGGTGAACATCGACAAGGCCTTCAACGCGCAGGCGATCTTGGCCACTTCGGCGGCCGTGTCGTCGCTCATTTTGATGCCGCGCTGCAACTGCCAGTCATTGGTCTTCTTGCTCATGGCCCCTCCTCCAAGTGAACGAAAAATCAATTGTGTCAGGAGTCGGACGTCTTGTCATTGACACAAGCTTGACGGGATGCCGGACATGCCCGGTCCGCCGTGCTAGCTGGTCGTATGCAGGCGAGCCAGCGCCGCCCGGCCGGAGAGCAGGTGGTCGTGCATCAGGCGGCCGGCTTCGTCGGCGTCATGGCGCCGCACGGCCGCCAGGATGTTTCGGTGCTCGGCCAGCGACTGTTTGAGCCGGCCGTCGAGATTGAGCGAATCGCGCCGCGTCAGCTTGATGAACTTGCGGGTTTCCTCGATCAACTGCGTCAGCCAGCGGTTGCCCGCCAGCTCCTGTAGCGCCTGGTGGAATTCCTGGTTGGTCTCGAAGAAACGGTCGGCGTCGTTGGCGGCGGCGTGGCGCTCCAGCTCCGCGTGAATGACGGCCAGCCGCTGGCAGTCGGCTGCCGTTGCCTTGACGGTCGCTTCCCGGGCGCAGCGACCCTCCAGCAGCGCCATCACCGGAAAGATCTCGTCGAGATCCTGTTCGGAAACTTCGGTGACGTAACAGCCGCGCCGTGGCTTCAGTTGGACCAGGCCTTCGGCGGCCAGTACCTTCAATGCTTCGCGCAAGGGGGTGCGGGAGATGCCGAATTCCTCGGCCAGCGTCTGCTCGTCGACCCAGGCGCCAGGCGCCAGTTCGTGGGCGAAAATCCGATTGCGCAGCCGTTCCGCCACTTGTTGATAAAGTGCCGGGGCAGCCAGACTCGCCTCATGTCTTGCATTCATAATTATGGATACAGTATTATGTTCGCCAGCGTGTTGTCAAGTGCATAGCAACGTTCGGCAATGACCGGAGGGAGTGGAGAGATGAGCAAGTACCCCGACGTAACGGTTCCCCCGCTGGAAACCTGGACCAAGGCGGCGGCCAAGTCGGCGCCCGATGGCGATGTTGCGAGCCTCGACCTGGGTGACCCCGGAGGGCCTGACGGTCAAGCCGCTCTACACCCAGGCCGACACGGAGAACCTGCCCTACGCCGATACGCTGCCGGGCTTCGAGCCTTTCCTGCGCGGCCCGCAGGCCGACGATGTACGCCGCGCGGCCGTGGACCATCCGCCAGTACGCCGGCTTCTCCACCGCCGAGGAGTCCAACGCCTTCTATCGCAAGGCGCTGGCCGCCGGCGCGCAGGGCGTGTCGGTGGCCTTCGACCTCGCCACCCACCGCGGCTACGACTCCGACCATCCGCGCGTGGTCGGCGATGTCGGCAAGGCCGGCGTGGCGATCGATTCGGTCGAGGACATGAAGATCCTGTTCGACGGCATCCCGCTCGACAAGGTGTCGGTGTCGATGACCATGAACGGCGCCGTGCTGCCGGTGCTGGCCGGCTACGTGGTCGCCGCCGAGGAGCAGGGCGTCAGCCAGGACAAGCTGTCCGGGACCATCCAGAACGACATCCTCAAGGAGTTCATGGTCCGCAACACCTACATCTACCCGCCCGAGCCGTCGATGCGCATCGTCGCCGACATCATCGGCTACACGGCGCAGCAACATGCCGAAGTTCAACTCGATCTCGATCTCCGGCTATCACATCCAGGAAGCCGGCGCGACGCAGGCGCTGGAACTGGCCTTCACGCTGGCCGACGGCATGGAGTACGTGCGCACCGCCATGAAGAGCGGCCTGGATGTCGATGCCTTCGCCGGCCGCCTGTCGTTCTTCTTCGGCATCGGCATGAACTTCTACCTCGAGGTCGCCAAGCTGCGCGCGGCGCGCCTGCTGTGGTGGCGGATCATGAAGGCAGTTCGGCGCCAAGAATCCGAAGTCGCTGATGCTGCGCACCCACTGCCAGACCTCCGGCTGGTCGCTGACCGAGCAGGACCCCTACAACAACGTCGTGCGCACCACCATCGAGGCGATGGCCGCCGTGTTCGGCGGCACGCAGTCGCTGCACACCAACGCCTTCGACGAAGCGATCGCGCTGCCGACCGAGTTTTCGGCGCGCATCGCCCGCAACACGCAGATCCTCATCCAGGAGGAGACGCACATCACCAATGTCATCGACCCGTGGGCCGGCTCCTACATGATGGAGAAGCTGACCCAGGACATGGCCGACAAGGCCTGGACCATCATCGAGGAAGTCGAAAAGATGGGCGGCATGACCCAGGCCGTCGAGACCGGCTGGGCCAAGCTGCAGATCGAGAAGTGCGCCGCCGAGAAGCAGGCGCGCATCGATTCGGGCAAGGACGTCATCGTCGGCGTGAACAAGTACAAGCTCGAGAAGCAGGACGCGGTCGATATCCTCGACGTCGACAACCACGCCGTGCGCGAGTCACAGATCGCGCGCCTGAAGAACATTCGCGCCAATCGCGATCGCGCCGCCGTCCAGGCGGCGCTGGACGCGCTGACCGCGGCGGCGAAGGACGGCGGCGGCAACCTGCTCGACCTGGCCATCAAGGCCACCCGCCTGCGCGCCACGGTGCGGCGAGATTTCCGACGCGCTGGAGACGGTCTATGGCCGCCATCGCGCCGACCACCAGACGGTGTCCGGCGTCTATCGCGCGGCCTTCGGCGAGGGCGGAGACCATGAAGACGCTGCTGCGACCAGATCGAGACCTTCATCGCCCACGAAGGCCGCCGACCGCGCATCATGATCGCCAAGCTCGGCCAGGACGGCCACGACCGCGGCGCCAAGGTGGTGGCCACGGCCTTCGCCGACCTCGGCTTCGACGTCGATGTCGGCCCGCTGTTCCAGACGCCGGAAGAGGCCGCGCGCCAGGCCATGGAGAACGACGTGCACGCCATCGGCGTGTCGACGCTGGCGGCCGGCCACAAGACGCTGGTGCCGCAACTGATCGCCGCGCTGAAGAAGCAAGGCGCCGGCGAGATCGTCGTCTTCGTCGGCGGCGTGATGCCGGCGCAGGACTACGACTTCCTGCGCAAGGCCGGCGCGGCCGGCATCTTCGGCCCCGGCACGCCGATCCCCGAAGCCGCCCACAAGGTGTTGCGCGCCATCTGCTGCAAGCACGCCCCGCCCACCGTCTAAGCGCCATCGTGACGGTCGCCACCGGCCTTTCCGCCGAAGACAGCGCGCTCGCCGACAGCCTGCTGGCGGGCGCGCGCCGCTCCCTGGCCAAGGCCATCACGCTGATCGAGTCGGTCAAGCCCGAGCATCAGGCGCGCGCCGAGCATCTGCTCGAACGCCTGCTGCCGCACACCGGCCAGTCGATCCGCGTCGGCATTACCGGCGTGCCCGGCGTCGGCAAGTCGACCTTCATCGAGGCGCTCGGCCTGCACCTGATCGGGCAGGGTCATCGCGTCGCGGTGCTGGCGGTCGACCCGTCTTCCTCGGTTTCCGGCGGTTCCATCCTCGGCGACAAGACGCGCATGGAAAAGCTCGCGCAACGGCACGAAGCCTTCATCCGTCCATCGCCCGCCTCGGGCTCGCTCGGCGGCGTGGCGGAGAAGACCCGCGAGGCGCTGCTGCTCTGCGAGGCCGCCGGCTACGATGTCATCATCGTCGAGACCGTCGGCGTCGGCCAGTCGGAAACGGCGGTGGCCGGCATGACCGACGCTTTCGTACTGCTGCAGTTGCCCAACGCCGGCGACGACCTGCAGGCGATCAAGAAGGGCATCATGGAACTGGCCGACATCGTCGTCTTCAACAAGGCCGACATCGACCCTCTGGCCGCCGAGCGCGCGGCGATGCAGATGCGCTCGGCCCTGGGCCTGCTGCGCGCCACCTCGCCCGCACTGGCGACCGCCGGTGCTGCGCATCAGCGCCGCGCGCGGCGAGGGTATCGCCGAGTTCTGGCAGCACTGTCGAGGAGTATCGGCGCATCCTCACCGACAGCGGCGAGTTCGCCGCCCGGCGTCGCCATCAGGCACTGGCCTGGATGTGGCGATTGATCGACTCCGGGCTGCGCCAGCGCTTCCGGGAACACCCGGCGGTCAAGGGCGCGCTGCCGGACCTGTCACTGGCCGTCGAGACCGGCGCGACGACGCCGACCGCCGCCGCACACAGCTTGCTGAACCTGCATGAATCGGCATTCCTGACTCGGAGAAACATCCATGCACGACATCATCCAGCAACTGGACGACAAACGCGCGGCAGGCCTGCCTCGGCGGCGGCCAGAAGCGCATCGACGCCCAGCACAAGAAGGGCAAGCTGACCGCCCGCGAGCGCATCGAGCTGCTTGCTCGACGACGGCACCTTCGAAGAGTGGGACATGTTCAAGGAGCACCGCTGCGTCGACTTCGGCATGGCCGACAACAAGGTGCCGGGCGACGGCGTGGTGACCGGCTACGGCACCATCAACGGCCGCATGGTGTTCGTCTTCTCGCAGGACTTCACGGTCTTCGGCGGCGCGCTGTCCGAGGCCCATGCCGAGAAGATCTGCAAGATCATGGACACGGCGATGAAGGTCGGCGCGCCGGTGATCGGCCTCAACGACTCCGGCGGCGCGCGCATCCAGGAAGGCGTCGCCTCGCTCGGCGGCTATGCCGACGTCTTCCAGCGCAACGTGATGGCCAGCGGCGTGATTCCGCAGATTTCGCATGATCATGGGCCCCTGCGCCGGCGGCGCGGTGTATTCGCCGGCGATGACCGACTTCATCTTCATGGTCAAGGACACGCTCCTACATGTTCGTCACCGGCCCGGAGGTGGTGAAGACCGTGACCCACGAGGAAGTGACGGCCGAGGAACTCGGCGGCGCGGTGACCCACACCAGCGAAGTCGCGGCGTCGCCGACCTGGCCTTCGAGAACGACGTCGATGCGCTGCTCATGCTGCGCCGCTTCTTCAACTACCTGCCGCTCAACAACAGGGAGAAGCCGCCGATCCGGCCGACCGCACGATCCGGCCGAACGCCTCGACTACATCGCTCGATACGCTGGTGCCGGACAACGCCAACAAGCCCTACGACATCAAGGAACTGATCATCAAGATGGTCGATGACTGCGACTTCTTCGAGATCCAGCCCGACCACGCCAAGAACATCGTCGTCGGCTTCGCCCGCATGGAAGGCCAGACCGTCGGCATCGTCGCCAACCAGCCGATGGTGCTGGCCGGCTGCCTCGACATCAAGTCGTCGATCAAGGCCGGCCGCTTCGTGCGCTTCTGCGATGCCTTCAACATCCCGATCGTCACCTTCGTCGACGTGCCCGGCTTCATGCCCGGCACGGCGCAGGAATACGGCGGCATCATCAAGCACGGCGCCAAGCTGCTCTACGCCTACGCCGAATGCACGGTGCCGAAGGTGACCGTGATCACGCGCAAGGCCTACGGCGGCGCCTACGACGTGATGGCCTCCAAGCACCTGCGCGGCGACGTCAACTTCGCCTGGCCCTCCGCCGAAATCGCGGTGATGGGCCCGAAGGGCGCGGTGGAGATCATCTTCCGCGAGGAGAAGAGCGACCCGGCCAAGATCGCGGCGAACGCGAGGCCGAGTACAAGGCCAAGTTCGCCAACCCCTTCGTCGCCGGCGCGCGCGGCTTCATCGACGACGTCATCCAGCCGCACGAGACCCGCAAGCGCATCTGCCGTTCGCTGGTGATGCTGCGCAACAAGAAGATCGAAAATCCGTGGCGCAAGCACGGCAACATTCCGCTGTGATGGCCGGGGAGGAATAGCACATGTTCAAGAAGATACTGATTGCCAACCGGGGCGAGATCGCCTGCCGCGTCATCAAGACCGCCCGCAAGATGGGCATCGCGACCGTCGCCGTCTATTCCGAGGCCGACAAGGACGCCATGCACGTCGCGCTGGCCGACGAGGCGGTCTGCATCGGCCCGCCGCCCTCGAAGGAATCCTATCTGGTGATGGACAAGATCATCGCCGCCTGCAAGCAGACCGGCGCCGAGGCGGTGCATCCCGGCTACGGTTTCCTGTCGGAGAACGCAGGAGTTCTCGCGCCGCCTGGAAGAGGAGGGCATCATCTTCATCGGCCCCAAGCACTACTCGGTCGCGCGCGATGGGCGACAAGATCGAGTCGAAGAAGCTGGCGCTGGCCGCCAAGGTCAACACCATCCCCGGCTACAACGAGGCGATCGACACGCCCGAGCAGGCGGTGGAGATCGCCCAGGGCATCGGCTATCCGGTGATGATCAAGGCCTCCGCCGGCGGCGGCGGCAAGGGCCTGCGCGTCGCCTTCAACGACCAGGAGGCCTTCGAGGGCTTCTCCTCCTGCAAGACCGAGGCCAAGAACGCCTTCGGCGACGATCGCGTCTTCATCGAGAAGTTCGTCGAGGAACCGCGCCACATCGAGATCCAGGTGCTCGGCGATGCGCACGGCAACTACGTCTATCTGCACGAGCGCGAGTGCTCGATCCAGCGCCGCCACCAGAAGGTCATCGAGGAAGCGCCGTCGCCCTTCCTCGATCCGGCGACGCGCAAGGCGATGGGCGAGCAGGCGGTGGCGCTGGCCAAGGCCGTGAACTACCAGTCCGCCGGCACGGTGGAGTTCGTCGTCGGCGCCAAGGACAAGAGCTTCTACTTCCTGGAGATGAACACCCGCCTGCAGGTCGAGCATCCGGTCACCGAACTGATCACCGGGCTCGATCTGGTCGAGCTGATGATCCGCGTCGCCGCCGGCGAGAAGCTGCCCTTCACGCAGGACGACGTGCAAGCATCGACGGTTGGGCCATGGAATGCCGGATCAACGCCGAAGATCCCTTCCGCGGCTTCCTGCCTTCGACCGGCCGCCTGGTGAAGTACATCGCCGCCGGCCGAAGTGGCATGGCCGTGCGCGTCGACACCGGCGTCTACGAGGGCGGCGAGATTTCGATGTTCTACGATTCGATGATCGCCAAGCTGATCGTGCATGGCTCGACCCGCGACCAGGCCATCGCCCGCATGCGCGATGCGCTGAACGCCTTCGTCATCCGCGGCGTGGCGAGCAACATCGCCTTCCAGGCGGCGCTGATGCAGCATCCGCGCTTCGTGTCGGGCAACTTCAACACCGGCCTGATCGCCGAGGAGTACCCCAAGGGCTTCAATGCCGTCGACGTGCCGCACGACGATCCGGCGATGCTGATCGCCGTCGCCGCCGCGATGCATCGTCAGTACCTGGCGCGCAATGCCACCATCAGCGGCCAGATGCCCGGCCACGAATACAAGCCCGGCGCCGAGTTCGTCGTGCGCCTGGAGGACGGCACCGACCACGAGGTGACAAGTGCTGGAAGCGGAGGGCGGCTGGGATGTCACCTTTGCCGGCGATCTCTACGAAATCCGCAGCGACTGGCAGTTCGGGCACTCGCTCTATCAGGGCACGCTGAACAACGAGCCGTTCTGCATGCAGGTCGAGCGGCGCGGCCTGAAGTACCGCCTGTTCCACTGGGGCACGCAGGTCGACCTGCATGGTGATGACCGCGCGGGCTGCCCACTTGCAGGCGCTGATGCCGCACAAGGCGCCGCCGGACATGTCGAAGTTCCTGCTCTCGCCGATGCCGGGCCTGCTGACGCAGATCGCCGTCGCGGTCGGTCAGGAGGTCAAGGCCGGCGAAATCCTGGCCAAGATCGAGGCGATGAAGATGGAAAACGTGCTCAAGGCCGAGCGCGACTGCGTGGTGGACAAGCTGCTGGCCAAGCCGGGCGAAAGCCTGGCGGTCGATCAGGCGATCGTCGCCTTTCGGTAAGACCGGTCGGGCAGGGCGGATGAACGCTTAGTACCCATGCTGAACGAATGGGGAGGATAATCCGGGCGTTTGTCCCGGAGACCATTCATCATAGACGCGGCGAAATCCACCATTGGCGACACCGACCCCGCTGACGACGCGCGAGGGTGCGCGCCGCGCGCGTCGAAGAAGCGGCGGCGGGCATCCGACGGCCAACCCAAGGTCGTGCCCCGTGGTCTGGCAACCGACGAGCTGCTGGCCAAGATCGATGCCCTGGACTGGGACGACCCGATGTTGCCGGCGACGGTTCCGCCGGCCGAAACGACCGACGCCGGCACGTCGACAACCCCGCCCCGGTCCCGGCTGCCGGCCGTCCTGATCGGCGCCGCGGCCTTGCTGCTGGCCGGAGGCTTGGTGCTGTATCAGGTCCTGGTGGCCGGCGAGAGCCCGCGCCCGGCCGGCAATTCGAATCAGTTGGCGCTGGTGGCGACGTCGGTTGTCGCCGGGGCCGACGTTTCGCCCGGCGCCAGCGGCGCCGACGACGCGGACCGCGTCGCGGCGGTGGAGGCCGAGGAGCGACTGCGTGCCGCCAAGTTCGCCCAGGCGGTCAGCAAGGCTGAGGAGAATGCCCTGCGCAAGGCCGAGAAGCAGCGCAAGGCGCGCGAGGCGGAGCAAGCCAGGCTGGAACAGGAGCAACAGCAGCAGCAACTGCAGGAGCGTCGCCGGCAGGAGGAGGAAGCGCGGCAGCGCGCCGAGCGGGAAGCCGCCGAGGCCCGCGCCAAAGTTCCCGCGCCGGCCCCCGCGCCGCGCGGGCCGGCATCGCCCCAGGAGCTCTGCGCCGAGGAGTCGAACTTCTTCAGTCGCGGCCTCTGCGAAGGGCGGGCTTGCGGCCGGCCGGAATGGCAAAGCCATCCGTTTTGCGTGAAAAGAACTGAGGACCAGTTGCGCCGGATCAGTCCGGGCGGCTAGCCGCCCGGAGCGGCGGTATCATCGCGGTTCTTTCACCAGCGGGGTGTCGCCATGCGATTGGACAACGAGCAGGAAAGCAGCAACGTGGAGGACCGGCGCGGCATGCGCATGCCCGGGGGGGCCGGTGGCGTCGGCATCGGCACGATCGTGCTGGCCCTGGTGGCCAGCTACTTCTTCGGCGTCGACCCGGGCACGGTGATCAATGTCGCCACGCAGTTCCAGGGCGCCGCGCCGGCGCCGGAAGTGCAGGGCCGCAAGCCGCCCGCCGACGACGAGACGGCGCGTTTCGTCAGCAAGGTGCTCGGCTCGACCGAGCGCACCTGGCAGGAGCAATTCCAGCGCGCCGGTCGGCAGTATCGCGACCCCAGGCTGGTGATGTTCGATGGCGCCACGCCGACCGCCTGCGGCACCGGCCAGACGGCCATGGGTCCCTTCTACTGTCCGCTCGACAGCAAGGTCTATATCGACCTGGCCTTCTTCAATGAGCTGAAGAGCCGCTTCCGGGCGCCGGGCGATTTTGCCCAGGCCTACGTCATCGCCCACGAGGTCGGCCACCACGTCCAGCACTTGCTGGGCATTTCGGACAAGGTTCATCAGGCGCAGCAAAGCGCCGGCAGCGAGGCGAAGGCCAACGCCCTGTCGGTGCGGCTCGAATTGCAGGCCGACTGTCTGGCCGGCGTCTGGGCGGCACGGGCCAACGAGGCGCGCCAAATTCTCGAGTCGGGCGATGTCGAGGAAGCGCTGGCGGCGGCCACCGCCATCGGCGACGACCGCCTGCAGAAACAGTCGCGCGGCTATGTGGTGCCGGACGGCTTTACCCACGGCAGCTCGGAGCAGCGGGTGCGCTGGTTCAAGCGCGGCATCGACAGCGGCGACATGAACCAGTGCAACACTTTCCAGGCGGCGTCGCTCTGATGCCCGCCTGACCGCACCGGGGAGCATTTGCCTCCCCGCGCGGGCGGTCGGCATGGCCTGCCGGCCTCTGCCATCGCGTCGTAGCGTCGAATCGTCGTTAAGGTCCCGTTAATCTGGGGTGCGGATACTGTGGCCGTTCCCCGTCAGCCGGTGTTGACCATGCCCCGCCTTCTTCCAATTCTCCTGCTCCTGCCGTCCTTGGTGGCCGGCGCGGCGGACGACCTGATCACCATTACTCCAGAACGAGCCAGGAAGGCGGGGGTGGCGACCGCCGTGCTGGCCGAGATGAAAGCGGCGGCGGAACTGCGCCTGCCGGCCCAGGTGGTGGTGCCGCCGACGCAGGTCGAGGTCGTCGCCGCGCCGGTGGCGGGCATGGTGACCGCGGTGCGCGTCGCTTACGGCGAAACGGTGACGAAAGGCCAGGTCCTGGCCCGGCTTCAGGGGGCCCAGTTGCTGGAACTTCAGCGTGACTTTGCCAGCGCCCGTGCCCAGGCGGAGCTGGCCGCCGAGAACCGGCGGCGCGACGAAAGCCTTTTTGCCGACGGCATCATCGCCGGCAGCCGGCTGTCGGCGACGCGCGCCAGCGAACGCCAGGCCGCGCTGCAGTTGGCCGAACGGCGCCAGGCGCTGCGCCTGACCGGCGCCGCCGAGCCGGACGCCCGGACGGCCAGCCTATCGGGCACCGCCGATATTCATGCGCCCTTCGACGCCGTCGTTCTCGAGGCGTCCGTCCAGGCCGGGCAGCGGGTCGACCCGATGGTGCCGCTGTTCAAGCTGGGTCGGATTTCGCCCCTGTGGCTGGAAATCCAGGCCGCGCCGACACAGGCGGCGGGTGTCGCGCCGGGTGACGCGGTGACTGTGGCCGGTTGCGCCCAGTCCGGCCGTGTCACGCTGGTGGCGCCCGCCATGCAGTCCGCCAGTCAGTCCTTGCTGATCCGCGCCGAGCTGGCCAGTCCGCGCGCTTGCATCATGCCTTTCCAGTACGTCCAGGCGACCATCGTTTCGGCGAGCCGGTCCGGTGCCGGCGGTTGGCGCCTGCCGCCGGGCGCGCTGACCCGGCATCAGGGCCAGAGCTGGGTATTCGTGGCGATGCCGGACGGTTTCAAGCCGGTCGCGGTCAAGGTGATCGCCGAATCGCCGGATTCGGTGCTGGTGGCCACCGATCTGTCCGGTGACGCCAAGCTCGTGATCCGGGGCACGTCCGCGTTGAAGGCCGTCTGGCTGGGTCTCGGCGCGGGCGACGGGCAATAGCCGTGCTGCAAAGACTCGTCCAATTCGCGCTGACCCAGCGCCTGCTGGTGATCATCGCCACGGTCTTCCTGATCGGTGCGGGCGTCTACGCCTTCGGGGAGTTGCCGATCGACGCCTTTCCGGACGTCTCATCGACGCAGGTCAAGATCATCGTCAAGGCGCCGGGCATGACGCCCGAGGAAGTCGAGGCCCGCATCGTCACGCCCATCGAGCTGGAAATGCTGGGCATCCAGAACAAGCGGGTGATGCGCGCCGTGGCCAAGTACGCCATCGCCGACATCACGCTCGATTTCGAGGACGGCACGGACATCTACTGGGCGCGGCAACAGGTCAGCGAACGGCTGGCCGGCGTGATGAAAGACCTGCCGGGCGAGGTGGTCGGCGGCCTGGCGCCGATCACCACGCCACTCGGTGAAATGTTGATGTTTACCGTCGAAGGTGATCTGCCGCTGGCCGAGAAGCGCGGCCTGCTCGACTGGGTGATCCGCCCGCAACTGCGCACCTTGCCGGGCGTCGCCGATGTCAATGCGCTCGGCGGCCACGTGCGCAGTTTCGAGGTGGTGCCGAATCTGCTCGCCCTCAAGGCGCGCGGCCTGGCGCTGGCCGATCTGCGCCACGCCCTGGAAACCAACAACCGCAACGACGGTGCCGGCCGCCTCAACGACGGCGAGGAATCGCTGCTGGTGCGCGTCGAGGGCAGCGTCAAGACCCTCGACGACCTGCGCGCCATTCTGGTGCCGGATCCGCATGCCGCGCATCCGCCGCATGTCACCCGCGTCGGCGATGTGGCGACGGTGCGTGTCGGCAGTCTGACCCGCTACGGCTTCGTCACCCGCGGCGGCAGCGAAGAGGCCGTCGAGGGCCTGGTGCTCGGCCTGCGCGGCGCCAATGCGCGCACGGTGGTCGAGGGCGTGCGTGCCAAGCTGGCGGAAATCGCCCCGTCGCTGCCGGCCGGCGTGACGACCAGGATTTTTTACGACCGGGGTTCTCTGGTCGATCGGGCCATCGGCACGGTGTCGAAGGCGCTGGGCGAGGCCATCGTGCTGGTGCTCATCCTGCTGCTGGCCTTCCTCGGCAATCTGCGCGCGGCGATCGCCGTTGCCTGCGTGCTGCCGCTGGCGGCGCTGGTGACTTTCATCCTCATGCACCTGTTCGGCATGTCGGCCAACCTGATGAGCCTCGGCGGCCTGGCCATCGCCATCGGCATGCTGGTCGACGCGGCCGTGGTGGTGGTGGAGAACGTCGAGAGCCAACTGGCCGATCCGGACGGCGCCAAGCTGCCCTTCCTGCATCGCATCTATCGGGCCGTGCGCGAGGTCACCGAGCCGGTGTTTTCCGGCATGGTCATCATCGTCATCGTCTTCCTGCCGTTGCTGACCTTGCAGGGTCTGGAAGGCAAGTTGTTCATCCCGGTGGCGCTGACCATTATTTTTGCCCTGTCCGGGTCCCTGCTGCTGTCGCTGACGGTGATCCCGGTCCTGACCTCCTACCTGCTCAAGCCGGCCGGGCACGCCGGCCACCACGAGCCCTGGCTGCCGCGCCAGGCCATGCGGCTTTACGAGCCCATGCTGGCCTGGAGCCTGGCCAATGCGCGCAAGGTCATCGTTGCGGCGGTGGGCCTGCTGGTTGCCACGCTGGCCGCCTTCTTCCTGCTCGGCAAGGCCTTCATGCCGACCATGGACGAGGGCGACATCCTGATGCAACTGGCCAAACTGCCGTCGATCGGCCTGGAACAGAGCGCGCGGACCGATCTGGCGGTGCAGAAAGCCCTGCTGGAACGCGTACCGGAGATCAAGGACATCGTCGCCCGTACCGGCTCGGACGAACTCGGCCTCGACCCGATGGGCCTCAACGAGACCGACAGCTTTCTGGTGCTGGCCCCGCGTTCGGAATGGCGCCAGCCGGACAAGGAATGGCTGACCGGTGAAATCCGCAAGGTCATGGCCGACTTCGCCGGCATGGACATCGCCTTTACGCAACCGATCGAAATGCGCGTCTCCGAAATGCTCACCGGTACCCGTGGCGATCTCGCCATCAAGGTGTTCGGTACCGATCTCGCGGAGCTGAACACACTGGCCGAGCGGATTGCCGCCTTGCTGAAGACGGTGCCCGGCGCGCAGGACGTGCTGACGGTCAAGAACGAGGGCGTGCAGTACTACACGGTGGCGGTCGACCGCCTGATGGCGGGCCGCTTCGGCCTGAGCGTCGATGACATCGCCGCGGCGCTGCGCACGCAGGTCGAAGGACAGCCGCTGGGGCTGGTGCTGGAGGGCGGCCGGCGCACGCCGCTGGTGATCCGGGGCGGCGAAGAGGTACGCATGTCGCCGGCCCTGTTCGCCAACATCCACCTGGCGCTGGCCAATGGGGAGAGCGTGCCGCTGGCGGCGGTGGCGAATCTGGCGCGCGTCGCCGGTCCGGTCAAGGTCGATCATCAGGACGCCGCGCGCCTGGTGGTCATCCAGGCCAACGTCACCGGCCGCGACCTGGTCGGCTTCGTCGAGGAGGCGAAAACCCGGGTGGCGGCCGAGATCAAGCTGCCGGCCGGTTACCGGCTGGCCTGGGGTGGCCAGTTCGAGAATCAGCAACGGGCCGCCAAGCGCCTGATGCTGGTGGTCCCCGTGGCGCTGGCGTTGATCTTTCACATCCTGTTCACCACCTTCGGTTCCGTGCGCCAGGCCGCGATGGTGTTCGTCAATATTCCGTTCGCGCTGATCGGTGGCGTCTTCGCGCTGCTCCTGGCCGGCGAATACCTGTCGGTACCCGCGTCGGTCGGCTTCATCGCCCTGCTCGGCATCGCCGTGCTGAACGGCCTGGTGCTGATCTCCTATTTCAACCAACTGCATGCGCAGGGTCTGCCGATCGACCGCGTCGTCGTCGAGGGTTCCAGGCGACGGCTGCGCCCGGTGTTGATGACGGCCTCGATCGCCGCCTTCGGCCTCGTGCCCTTGCTGTTCGCCAGTGGGCCGGGTTCCGAGATCCAGAAGCCGCTGGCCATCGTCGTCATCGGCGGCCTGGTCACCTCGACGCTGCTGACGCTGGTGATGCTGCCCATTCTCTATCGACGCTGGGGAGTCAAATCATGAGTAAACGCCTCGATGCGTGCATCAAGTTGATCCTGCCCAAGTCGCTGGAAGCGCAGGTGATCGAGGAGCTGTTGAAGCATCCGGAGTGGGTCGGCCCCTTCATCACCCATCGGGTGGAAGGCCATGGCGATCCGGACAGCATCGCCAGCGTCGCCGAGCAGGTGCGCGGCCGGGCCGAGCGCGTACAGATCGAGATCCTGCTCGATGCCAGCCACGCCCACGATCTCGTCGATCACTTCCGCGCGCACCTGCCCAGCCGCGAGATCGTCTGGTGGCTGAGCCCCGTGGTCGAGTCGGGGACCTTCGCATGAGGCGCCTGATGTGGCTGTTGCTATTCCCGGCGCTGGCGGGTGCCGCCGAATACGCGGACCTGCCGCCGACCGGGCAGGTGGAAAAGGCTCTACGTTCTCACCCGTCGGTGAGCGCGGCCGAGGCCGGTGTTCGTGTCGAGGAAGCCAATCGCGACAAGTTGCAGGCCGGCCCGCACGAATTCACGCTCAAGCTGTCCGGCCAACAGCGGCGCGAGCGGCCGCTGGAGACCCACTACCGAGAGCACGAAGTGGCCCTGGAGCGCGCCATTCGCCTGCCGGGCAAGGGCGCCAAGGATGCCGCCCTGGGCGCCGTCGGTATCGAGCAGGCCCGTGTTGCACTCGGCGACGCGCTGCATGAGGCTGGCCGGCTGTTGCTCGGCCGCTGGTTCGAGTGGCGCCGCGAGGCGGCGGCGGTCCAGGAGTGGCTGGCGCAAGTGGCGGTGCTGCAACGCCAGCACGAGGTGGTCGGCAAACGGGTCGCCGCCGGCGATGCCGCCAGGCTGGAGGAATTGTTGTCCGGCGCCCAACTGGCGCAGGCCATGGCACAACTGAGCCAGACGCGGGACCGGCGCGAGCGTGCCGCGATCGAACTCGCCCAGCAGTTTCCGGCGATCACCCTGCCGGCCGACGTGGCCATCGGCGAACCGTCACCCGTTGCCGGACCGCCCGAGTCCTGGCGCGAACGTATCCTGACCCACAATCACGAACTGGCGGTCGCCCGCGCGGCGGCGCTGCGCGGCCGCCTGAGCGCGCAGCGGCTCGATGCCGAACGGCTGCCCGATCCGACGCTGGGCTTGCGTCTGGGCAGCGAACGCGATGGCCAGGAGCGCATCGTCGGGCTGCAATTGACCATTCCCTTGCCCGGCGCGGCCCGCGCGGCGACCGCCCGTGCCGGTCTGGCCGAGGCCGACGCCGCCAGCGCCCGCGAGTCGCTGGTGCTGGCCAGGGTGGAGACCGAGGCGCGCCGCACCGTCAGCCTCGCCCAGGGCGCCTACGGCCAATGGCAGCGGCTGGCCGATGTGGCTGCGCGCATGGAAGAGAACGTGCGTCTGCTCGACAAGGCCTGGCGCTTGGGCGAAGGGCAGTTCGCCGAGTTGCAGACGGCGCGGCGCCAGGCCAGCGAGGCGCGGTTGGCCGCTACCCAGGCCCGGCTCGAAGCCAGCGAGGCGCGCTACCGGCTGCTACTCGACGCCCACGAATTGTGGCCGCTGGACGGCGACGATCACGACTAGGCGGGCGAACCCGCGCCGGTCAGGCGGCCAGCTTGGCGAAGGCGGCGATGACCTCCGGCGGCGCCTGCACCAGTTCGATCAGGACGCCCTCGCCGGCGATCGGGAACTCGTCGCTGGCCTTGGGGTGCAGGAAGGTGATGTCGTAGCCGGCCGCGCCCTTGCGGATGCCGCCGGGCGCGAAGCGCACGCCTTGCGCCGTCAGCCATTCGACGGCCCTGGGCAGGTCGTCGAGCCACAGGCCGACGTGGTTGAGCGGCGTCGCATGCACCGCCGGTTTCTTGTCGGGGTCGATCGGCTGCATCAGGTTGACCTCGACCTTGAACGGCCCGGCGCCCATGGCGCAGATGTCTTCATCGACGTTCTCGCGCTCGGAAACGAAGTTGCCGGTGATCGCGAGGCCGAGCTTGTCGACCCACAGCGTCTTCAGGCGGTCCTTGGAAGGGCCGCCGATGGCGATCTGCTGGATGCCCAGCACCTTGAACGGTCTATCCATTTTTCTTGCTCCTCATGACTAGCCAAAGCCCGACGACGACCATCGGCAGGCTCAGCCATTGTCCCATGCTGATCTGGTACGACTGGCCGAAGATGCCGTGCATCCGGTTCGCGGAAGAACTCGGCCAGGAAGCGCAGCGCGCCGTAGCCGATCAGGAACAGGCCCGACACGGCGCCGCGCGGGCGCTGGCGGGCCGAAAACCACCACAGGATGAAGAACAGCAGCAGTCCTTCGCCGGCCGCCTGGTAGAGCGGCGAGGGGTGGCGCGGCAGGTTGTCCACCTGCGGGAACACCATCGCCCAGGGCAGTGTGGCATCGGCCACCCGGCCCCACAGCTCGCCGTTGATGAAGTTGCCGATGCGGCCGGCCATCAGCCCCAGCGGCACCAGCGGCGCGATGAAATCGGTGACCTGAAAGAAGGTCTTGCCGGTCTTGCGTCCCCACAGCGCCATCGCGACCAGCACGCCGAGAAAGCCGCCATGGAAGCTCATGCCGCCTTTCCAGACCGCCACGATCTCCAGCGGATGGCTCAGGTAGTAACCCGGTTCGTAGAACAGCACCTGGCCGAGCCGACCGCCGACGATGACACCGAGCACGCCGTAGAACAGCAGGTCGTCGAGCGCTGCCGGCGCGATGCCATGCCAGGGCTGGCGGGCGGCGCGGCGCCGGCCGAGCAGCAGGAAGGCGATGAAGCCGGCCAGGTACATCAGCCCGTACCAGCGCACGGCCAAGGGGCCGACGCTGATGGCGACAGGGTCGAACTGGGGGTGGATGAGCATTTGGCGAGTGAGGCTTTCGGCTAGAATCAACATTCTATCTTGGGCGTTCAATGCGTCCTCAGCAGGAGAATTTGCCATGCCCCAATACCGTTCCCGCACCTCGACCCACGGCCGCAACATGGCCGGTGCCCGCTCGCTGTGGCGCGCCACCGGCATGAAGGATGGCGACTTCGGCAAGCCGATCATCGCCGTCGTCAATTCCTTCACCCAGTTCGTGCCCGGCCATGTTCATCTGAAGGACATGGGCCAGCTGGTCGCGCGCGAGATCGAGGCGGCGGGCGGCGTGGCCAAGGAATTCAACACCATCGCCATCGACGACGGCATCGCCATGGGCCACGGCGGCATGCTCTATTCGCTGCCCAGCCGCGACCTGATCGCCGACTCGGTCGAGTACATGTGCAACGCGCACACGGCCGACGCCATGGTCTGCATTTCCAACTGCGACAAGATCACCCCCGGCATGCTGATGGCCGCGCTGCGTCTCAACATCCCGGCGGTGTTCGTCTCCGGCGGGCCGATGGAAGCCGGCAAGGTGAAGTGGCATGGCGAATACCGCATGGTCGACCTTGTCGATGCGATGGTCGAAGCGGCCGACAGCAAGAACAGCGACGCGGAAGTGAATGCGCATGGAACGTTCGGCCTGCCCGACCTGCGGCTCCTGCTCGGGCATGTTCACCGCCAACTCGATGAACTGCCTGACCGAGGCGCTGGGCCTCTCGCTGCCGGGCAACGGCTCGCTGCTGGCGACGCATGCCGACCGCGAGATGCTCTTCGTCAAGGCCGGCCGGCAGATCGTCGCGCTATGCCAAGCGCTGGTACGAACAGGACGATGCGTCCGTCCTGCCGCGCAGCATCGCCATCTTCGCCGCCTTCGAGAACGCCATCGCGCTCGACATCGCGATGGGCGGCTCGACCAACACGGTGCTGCACCTGCTGGCCGCCGCGCAGGAAGGCGGCGTCGATTTCACGATGGCCGACATCGACCGCATGTCGCGCAAGGTGCCGTGCCTGGCCAAGGTGGCGCCGGCAACGCAGAAGTACCACATGGAAGACGTGCATCGCGCCGGCGGCATCATGGCCATCCTCGGCGAGCTGGACCGCGCCGGCCTGATCAACCGCGACTGTCCGACGGTGCTCTATCCGACGCTGGGCGAGGCGCTCGACTGCTGCGACGTGAAGCGCAACGACAGCAAGGCGGTACATGACTTCTACCGCGCCGCGCCCGGCGGCGTGCCGACCCAGGAAGCCTTCTCGCAGGACCGCCGCTATCCGCACGCTCGACCTCGACCGCGGCACACGGCTGCATCCGCGATCGCGGCCAACGCCTATTCGCAGGACGGCGGCCTGGCGGTGCTCCACGGCAACATCGCCGAGAAGGGCTGCATCGTCAAGACGGCCGGCGTCGATGAAAGCATCTGGAAATTCACCGGCCGGGCACGGGTCTGCGAATCGCAGGAAGAAGCCGTCGAAAGGATTCTCGGCGGACCAGATCGTCGCCGGCGATATCGTCGTGATTCGCTACGAAGGCCCGAAGGGCGGGCCGGGCATGCAGGAGATGCTCTACCCGACCTCGTACCTCAAGTCGATGGGTCTGGGCAAGGAATGCGCGTTGCTCACCGACGGCCGCTTCTCCGGCGGCACCTCGGGTCTGAGCATCGGCCACGCCTCGCCCGAAGCGGCGTCCGGCGGCGCCATCGGCCTCGTGGAGGAAGGCGACACCATCGAGATCGACATTCCCAACCGGCGCATCCACCTTGCCGTGGACAACTCGGTGCTGGCGGCACGGCGCGCGGCCATGGAGGCGAAGGGCGCGGACGCCTGGAAGCCCATGGGTCGCCAGCGCGCGGTATCCGCCGCGCTCAAGGTCTACGCTGCGATGGCGACATCCGCCGACATGGGTGCCGTACGCGACCTCGCCAAGCTCGGGTAGTGGCGTCATGAGCGACTTCCATGCGCTCTACGCCGGCCGCCTCTGGTCCATCATGTCCTGGGACCAGTTCGTCGGCTTTCTGGGGACGCATCGGCGGTGCGGGCTGGTATCTGTACGCCGTTGGCGAGGAGTTGCCGGCGGCGCCGGCCCCGGCCGAGCAAACGGAAGAGTTTGTCCGCCGGATCGACGCCTTGCTGCGCGACGACCATCGCCACGACTATTGCGGCATCGTCTATGCGGACGATATCGAGCGGCCGTCCTTCGTCAAGATCTACGACCCGAACAATCTGGGCGTCTCGTGCGGCTTTTCGACCAATCCACCGCTGCCAGGCTGGATCATGAGCCAGGTGCCGCCGGAAGATCTCCAGCCGGAACGCAAGGCGCCCGAAGGCCGCCGCCGCTGGTGGCGGGCGCTGTTCAACTCCTAGCCGAAGAACTGCCCCGATTGATAGTCGCGGATCGCCGTGACTATTTCCTCGTGGCTGTTCATGACGAACGGCCCGTGCTGGACGATGTGTTCGTCGAGCGGGCGGCCGGCGATCAGGAGCGCCCGTGCCGGCGCGGCGGCCTCGATGACCACACCATCGGCCGTGGCGGCATTGGTCAGGATGGCCATTTGTCCTTCACCGACCGTGTCGCCCGCCACCAGGATCTGGCCACGGTAGACCACCACGAAAGCATTGTGCGTCGTTGGCAGGGGTTGGTCGAAGTGGGTGCCCGCCGGCAGGTGTAGGTCGAGGTAGAGGGGCTCGGTGTCCGGCCGCGTGACGGCGCCGGCGACGCCATGACTCTGGCCGGCGATCACCCGGACGGTCACGCCGGCGGGCGTGACGAATTCGGGAATGTCGCCGGACTGGAAGTCGCGGTACCAGGGCGCCGTCATCTTGTTGCCCGACGGCAGGTTGAGCCAGAGCTGGAAGCCCTCCATGGTGCCGTTCTCCTGCTCAGGCATCTCCGAATGGATGACGCCCCGTCCGGCGGTCATCCATTGGATGCCGCCGCTCTCGAGCAATCCCTCGTGGCCGGCGCTGTCGCGATGGCGCATCCGGCCGGTGATCATGTAGGTCACGGTCTCGAAACCCCGGTGGGGATGATTCGGAAAGCCGGCCAGGTAGTCGTCCGGATCGCTGCTGCGGAAGATGTCCAGCATCAGAAACGGATCGAGCCGGTGTTGCTGGGCCTGGGTCAGGATGCGGAGGATGCGGACACCCGCGCCGTCCGTGACCCGCTGGCCGGTAACGATGCTTTCGATGGTTCGGCTGGTGGGCATGGGTCACCTCGTCAAGAAAGCCCCGGTTGCGGACAGGGCTGAAAGCCTAGTAAATTGCTCAACAATTATAGTCAGTGAGAATCCGATGGCCAACCAACTTGCCGGGGAAACGTCGCCGTACCTGTTACAGCATGCTGAAAATCCAGTGGAATGGCAGCCGTGGGGTGAGCAGGCGCTCACACTGGCGCGGCAGGGCAACAAGCCGATACTGCTGTCGATCGGTTACTCGGCGTGCCACTGGTGCCACGTGATGGCCCACGAATCCTTCGAGGACGCCGACGTTGCCGAGGTGATGAACACGCTGTTCGTCAATATCAAGGTCGATCGCGAGGAGCGGCCCGACCTCGATCAGATCTACCAGAGCGCCCATCAGATGCTCACCGGCCGCGCCGGCGGCTGGCCGCTGACCATGTTCCTGACCCCCGACGGCACGCCATTTTTCGGCGGCACCTATTTTCCGAAGGTCCAGCGTTTCGGCCTGCCGGCATTCACCGACATTTGCCGGCAAATCTCCGACGCCTATCGGCAACGGCCGCGACGACATGGCCGAGCAGAATCGCGCCTTGCTCGACATGCTGGCCAGGACGCTGCCGCGGCCGACCGAAGCGTGCGGAACTCGACGAGCGCGCCGATTGCCACCGGGCGCGAGGTGCTGCTGCGCAATTTCGATTCCCGCCATGGTGGCTTCGGCGACGCCCCCAAGTTTCCCCATGCCACCGATCTCGCCTTCCTGCTGCGGCATGCCGCCAGGGGCGACGGCCGGGCGCGCGACGCCGCCTTGACGACGCTGGTGCGCATGGCCGAGGGCGGCATCTACGACCAGTTGGGTGGCGGTTTCTGCCGCTACAGCGTCGATGAGCGCTGGGAGATTCCCCATTTCGAAAAGATGCTCTACGACAACGGGCCGCTGCTGGCGCTCTACGCCGATGCCTGGGCGATCAGCGGCGAACCCATGTTCGCCCGCGTCGTCGAGGAGACGGTGGACTGGGTGCAACGGGAAATGCAGTTGCCCGACGGCGGATTTGCCTCGTCCCTGGACGCCGACTCGGAGGGCGAGGAAGGCAAGTTCTATGTCTGGCATCGCGACGAGGTCCGGCGCCTGCTGGACGACGACGAATGGCGGGTGGCGCGCCGCCATTGGGGGCTGGATGGTCCGGCCGAACTTCGAGCGGGCGCATTGGCATCTGCGGGTTGTCGCGCCGCTGTCGCCGGCCGACGCGGCAACGCTCGCCGTCGGCGCGCGCCAAGCTGCTGGCGCACCGGGCCACGCGTGTCCGGCCCGGTCGCGACGACAAGGTATTGACGGCCTGGAACGCGCTGATGATCGAAGGCCTGGCACGGGCGGCGCGCGTTTTCGATCGCCCCGACTGGCTGACCTCGGCGCGACGCGCGCTGGCATTTCTGCGCGGCACGCTGTGGCGGGATGGCAAGCTGCTGGCGACGGCCAGGGATGGCCGTGCGCATCTGAATGCCTATCTCGACGACCACGCCTTTCTCCTGCTGGCACTGCTCGAATTGATGCAGGCGGAGTTCGCCGTGGCGGACCTGGACTTTGCCACCGAGTTGGCCGAGGCGCTGCTGGACCGCTTCGAAGACAAACGGGATGGTGGCTTCCACTTCACGGCCGATGACCACGAGGCCCTGATTCACCGCCCCAAGCCCGGCCACGACAACTCGCTGCCGGGCGGCAACGCCGCCGCCGCGCTGGGGCTGCTCCGGCTGGGCCGCCTGCTGGGCGAGGTCCGCTACCTGGAAGCCGCCGAGCGCACCCTGAGGCTGTTCCTGCCGCAAATTGCCCGTCCGTCCGGCGGCGTGTCGACCTTGCTGACGGCGCTGGACGAAGCGCTGGCGCCGCCGCCAACGGTGATCCTGCGGGGCCCGGCCGACCGGGTGGCGGACTGGGCGGCACGCCTGGCGCGCTCACCCGCTCCGGGCCGGCTGGTCTTGCCGCTCGGCAATGACCTGAAAGTGCTGCCGGAAGCGCTGAACAAGCCGAGCAGCGATGGCGTCAACGCCTGGATATGCTCCGGCGTTAGTTGTCAGGCGCCAATTGCGGATTTTGCCGCGCTGAGCGCCGAACTGAACGGCGTTTTGCAAGCGGCCTGATTTCCGCTAGACTTTTGCTTTTCCGCGCCAATTCTTAACAACATCATCAAGGACTCCTCAATGAAACTGATTGCCGCCACCCTGTTCGCCGCGACCGCGCTGGTCGCCACCAACGCCATGGCCAATGCCGATCTGGCGAAGAAGAGCAACTGCATGGCCTGCCACGCCGTCGACAAGAAGCTGGTCGGCCCCGCCTACCAGGAAGTCGCCAAGAAGTACGCCGGCGACAAGGGCGCCGAAGCCATGCTGGTCGAGAAGGTCAAGAAGGGCGGTACCGGTACCTGGGGCAAAGTGCCGATGCCGCCGAACGCCAACGTCAAGGACGAGGACATCAAGACCCTGGTCAAGTGGGTCCTCGCCGGCGCCAAGTAACTCCGGTCCGACCACGGCAAAGAACCCGCTCCGGCGGGTTTTTTGTTGGCCATTTTCCCCGCTCGACTCGCATTGACAAGGCACGGGGCCCCGCGCAGAATCGGCGCACTTTTGCCTGAACCTTTCTCGGAGAACCACGATGAACCTGCCCGTCAAGACGCTCTGCATCGCCGTCGCCGCCGCCCTGCTGGCCGTTGGCTGCGGCAAGAAGGAGGAGCCGAAGCCCGTCGCCCAGGCGCCCGCTCCCGCGCCGGTGCCGCCGCTGGTCGTCAAGACTCGGCCATTCCGCGCCCCTGACCGGCCCGCAGGCGCATATCGGCAAGGACAACGAAAACGGCGCCCGCTTGGCGGTCGAGGATGCCAACGCCGCCAAGATCAAGATCGGCGACCGCAATGTCACCTTCGAACTGCTGGGCGAGGACGACCAGGCCGATCCCAAGCAGGGCACCCTCGTGGCGCAGAAATTCGTCGATGCCAAGGTCAATGCCGTCATCGGCCACCTCAATTCCGGCACCACCATCCCGGCCTCGAAGATCTATTCCGATGGCGGCATCCCGCAGGTTTCGCCGTCGGCCACCAACCCGACCTACACCCAGCAGGGTTTCAAGACCGCCTTCCGCGTCATGGCCAACGACGAGCAGCAGGGCAGGGTGCTCGGCGAGTACGCCGGCAACCAGCTCAAGGCCAAGACGGTCGCGATCATCGACGACAAGACCGCCTACGGCGAGGGTCTGGCCGACGAGTTCAAGAAGGCGGCCGTGGCGGCCGGCGTCAAGGTCGTCGCGCGAAGAGCACACCGACGACAAGGCGGTCGACTTCGCGGCGATTCTCACCAAGATCAAGGGCAAGAAGCCCGACCTCGTTTTCTACGGCGGCATGGATCCGCAGGCCGCGCCGATGGCCAAGCAGATGAAGAAGCTCGGCCTCAAGGCCAAGCTGCTGATGGGCGATGGCGGCTGCACGACCGAGTTCCTCAAGAACGCCGGCGAGGCCGCGGAAGGCCACTACTGCTCGCTGCCCGGCGTCCCCTCGAGAAGATGCCGGGCGGTCCGAAGTTCATCGAGCGCTTCAAGGCCAAGTACGGCGACATCCAGCTCTATGCGCCCTATGCCTACGATGCCGTGATGGTGGTGGTCGAGGCCATGAAGCGCGCCCACTCGGCCGAACCGGCCAAGATCCTCGCCGAGCTGCCGAAGACCGATTACCAGGGCGTCACGACCCAGATCAACTTCGACGACAACGGCGACCTCAAGGACGGCGCCATCAGCCTGTACGTCGCCAAGGGCGGCAAGTGGGAGGCCCTGGACACCATCGGCGGCGCGGCGGCTCCCGCACCGGCGGCCCAGGCGGAAGGCATGGGCGGCATGAGCGGTATGGGCGGCATGAGCAGGCATGAGCGGTATGGCTGGCATGAGCGGCATGTCCGGCATGGCGGGCGAGGCGGCTCCCGCCGCACCGGCCGGCGAGAAGAAGTAGGTGGCATGATCCGACCATGAAACGGCACCCTCGGGTGCCGTTTCTTCATGCCGCCCGGCAATGGACATCTTCCTCCAGCAGCTCATCAACGGCCTGATCCTGGGCAGCATCTACGCCCTGGTCGCGCTCGGCTACACGATGGTCTACGGCATCCTCGGCCTGATCAACTTCGCCCACGGCGAAGTGGTGATGATCGGCGCGCTGACGGCCCTGACCGTGATCAAGCTGCTCGCCGCCAGCGGCCTGCCGGGGCCCGTCGTGGTGCTGATCGGTCTGCTGGTGGCGGCGCCGGTCTGCATGGCGCTGGGCTTCACCATCGAGCGCATCGCCTACCGTCCGCTGCGCAACGCGCCGCGCCTGGCGCCGCTGATCACCGCCATCGGCGTGTCCATCGTGCTGCAGCAACTGGCGATGCTGATCTGGGGCCGCAACTACCATTCGCCTTCCCGCCGCTGCTGCCGAGCGGGGCGCCATGAAATCCTCGGCGCCTCGATCACCGATCTGCAGATTGATCATCGTCGCCGTCGCCGGCATCATCATGGCCGGGCTGATGCTGCTGGTCAATCGCACCCGGCTCGGCCGCGCCATGCGCGCCACGGCGGAGAACCCGGCCATCGCCGGCCTGATGGGCGTGAACATCAACCGGATCATCTCCATCACCTTCGTGATCGGCTCGGCGCTGGCGGCGCTGGCCGGCGTGATGGTAGTCGCCAACTACGGCATCGCCCACTACTACATGGGCTTCATGCTCGGCCTGAAGGCCTTCACCGCGGCGGTGCTCGGCGGCATCGGCAATCTCGCCGGCGCCATGCTCGGCGGCGTGCTGCTGGGCGTGATCGAGGCCTCGGCGCCGGCTATATCGGCGACCTGACCGGCGGCGTGCTCGGCAGCCACTACCAGGACGTGTTCGCCTTCTTCGTGCTGATCGTCGTGCTGGTGTTCCGCCCCTCCGGCCTGCTGGGCGAGAAAGTGGCGGAGCGCGCCTGATGGCCAACGACGCAGAACGCCTGGCTGGGCATCGCTGCTGATCGCCATCGCCGCTGGCCATCGCTGCCGCTTCGTGGTCGGCGCCAGCCTGGGCAACGCCTGGGTGCGCGTCCTCGATTTCGCGCTGCTCTACATCATGCTGGCGCTGGGCCTCAACATCGTGGTCGGCTTCGCCGGCCTGCTCGACCTCGGCTACATCGCCTTCTACGCCGTCGGCGCCTACCTCTACGCCTGCTCGCCTCGCCCCATTTCGGCCTGCACTGGCCGTTCTGGGCCGTCCTGCCGCTGGGGGCGCTGGTGGCCGGGCTCTTCGGCGTGCTGCTCGGCGCGCCGACGCTGCGCCTGCGCGGCGACTATCTGGCCATCGTCACGCTCGGCTTCGGCGAGATCATCCGCATCTTCCTCAACAACCTCAACGCGCCGGTCAACATCACCAACGGCCCGCAAGGGCATTGCCCGCATCGACCCGGTGACGCTGTTCGGCCATCCTCTGTCGCGCCCGATCGAGATCGCTCGGCTTCACGTTGTCCGGCGTGACGCTCTATTACTACCTGTTCCTGGCCCTGGCGCTGCTGGTGGTCTTCGTCGGCGTTCGCCTGCAGGATTCGCGCATCGGCCGCGCCTGGGTGGCGATCCGCGAGGACGAAATCGCCGCCAAGGCCTGCGGCATCAACACGCGCAACGTCAAGCTGCTGGCCTTCGCCATGGGCGCCACTTTCGGCGGCGTCGCCGGCGGGCTGTTCGCCGGTTTCCAGGGCTTCGTTCAGCCCGGAAAGCTTCAGCCTGCATGGAATCGATCATGGTGCTGTGCATGGTGGTGCTCGGCGGCATGGGCAACATCCCCGGCGTGATCCTCGGCGGCACTGCTGCTGACGGTGCTGCCGGAGGCGTTGCGCCACGGCGCCGGGCCGATCCAGCAGGCCCTGTTCGGCAAGGTGCTGCTCGACCCCGAAGCTCTGCGCATGCTGCTGTTCGGCCTGGCGCTGATCGCGGTCATGCTGTACCGCCCGGCCGGCCTGTGGCCCGAGCCGCGCCATCGCGCGAGGAACTGGCGGAGATGACCGACGTGCTGCTCGACGCCCGCAGGCATCGGCAAGCACTTCGGCGGCGTCCAGGCGCTGAAGGATGTTTCGCTGACCATCCGCACGGCGAGATCTACGGCCTGATCGGCCCCAACGGCGCCGGCAAGACCACCTTCTTCAACGTGCTGACCGGCCTCTATCCGCGCGATGGCGGCGAGATCGCTCTTCGCCGGCAGGCCGCTGCGCCTGTGCCAGCCGCACGAGGTGGCCAGGGCCGGCATCGCCCGCACCTTCCAGAACATCCGCCTGTTCGCCAACATGACGGCGCTGGAGAACGTCATGGTCGGCCGCCACGTGCGCACGCGGCGCCGGCGTGCTCGGCGCCGTCCTGCGCCACGCGGCCACGCGCGCCGAGGAGGCGGCGCATCCGCCGGCGCGCCGACGAACTGCTGCACTACGTCGGCATCGCCCACCGCGCCGACGACACTGGCGCGCCATCTCTCCTACGGCGACCAGCGCCGGCTGGAAATCGCCCGCGCGCTGGCCACCGAGCCCAAGCTGCTGGCGCTCGACGAACCGGCGGCCGGCATGAACGCCACCGAGACCGCGGGCGCTGAAGACCCTGATCGAGGGCATGCGCGCCGACGGCCTGACGGTGCTGCTGATCGAGCACGACGTCAAGCTGGTGATGGGCCTGTGCGACCGCGTGGCGGTGCTCGACTACGGCGAGAAGATCGCCGAGGACGTGCCGGCCAGCGTGCGAAACAATCCACAAGTGATCGAGGCCTATCTTGGCGGCGCTGCTTGACGTCCTGAATCTCGACGTGCGCTACGGCGGCATCGCCGCCGTGAAGGGCATCTCGTTCGCCGTCGAAGCGGGCGAAATGGTTTGCCTGATCGGCGCCAACGGCGCCGGCAAGACCACGACGCTCAAGGCGCTGGCGCGGATGCTGCCGGCCAAGGGCGAAATGCACTATCGCGGCGAGCGGCTCGACCGCTTGCCTAGCCACGCCCTGATCGCCAAGGGCATGGCGCTGGTGCCCGAGGGGCGCGGCGTCTTCGCGCGGCTGACCGTGGCCGAGAATCTGGCAATGGGCGCCTATCATCGCCCGCGGCACGAGAGTGGCGCAATCGCCGCCGACCTGGATCGCGTCTACGACCTGTTGCCGCGGCTGAAGGAGCGCGAGCGGCAACTGGCCGGCACCCTGTCCGGCGGCGAGCAGCAGATGCTGGCCATCGGCCGGGCGCTGATGGGCCGGCCGACGCTGCTGCTGCTCGACGAGCCCTCCATGGGCCTGGCGCCGCTGATGGTGCAGAAGGTGTTCGAGGTGATTCGCACGGTCGCCGCCCAGGGCGTCACCATTCTGCTGGTCGAGCAGAACGCCCGGCTGGCGCTGGAGGTCTGCCAGCGCGGCTACGTCATGGAAAGCGGCCACATCACCCTGGCCGATACGGCCGAGGCGCTGGCCGCCGATCCGCGGGTGCGGACCGCCTATCTGGGCGACTGACGGCCGCCCGTCCGGCCGCTAGTTGAACTGAAGCGTATCGGCGAAGGCCAGGGCTTCGATCTGGGCGTGGTTGAGCTTCGCGGTCGAGATGCCCAGCAGGGCGGCCTTTTCGGCCAGCACCGCGGAGCCTTCCTCTTCGCAGGCGAGCGCCAGATCGAGCAGCCCGGCGTAGACGCCTTCGCGGCGCAGCAGCGCGTCGGTGATCGCCTCCGGCAGATGCATTTCCTCCAGCACGGTCTCGATGCGGGCGCCCAGCAGGATGCCGAGCAGCGAAAAGGCGCCGGTGATGAACAGGTTGTCGAGCATGCCGCGCTCGAAGAAGTCCTTGCCGAGAATCTCCATGAAGCGGCCGCGGGCGATGGCGGTCTGCATCAGCGCCGGCGCCGCCGGGTCGTGGCTGGCGGTGACCAGCAGCAGGGACAGCCACTTGTTGAGCTTGTCGTAACCCAGAATGGCGACGGCATGGCGGAAGGACTCGATCTCGCAGGAAAGGCCGAATCCCGCCGAATTGATGTAGCGCAGCAGCTTGTAGGACAGGGCCACGTCCTGCTTGAGGGCGACTTCGATCTCCTTCACCTCGGCGTTGCGGCGGACCAGGTTGAGCACGCGGACGATCTGGGCATGGCCGGGGTTGAGCTTGTCGACCAGCGGCCGGCCATGCAGGAAGAACCAGCCGGCGGCCCCGTCGTAGCCGTTGGCGATGGCCTCGGTGAAGGCGCGCAGGTCGGCCAGCCCCTTGGCCAGGGTGACGCCGGGCGTATTGGCCAGCCTGGGCTGGCTGCGCGCATCGGCCAGCAGGAAGCGGAAGGGCGGTTCGCTCGGCAGGGCCATGCCGGCCGTGTAGCCGTCCAGGCAGAGCGGCACGTTGCCGGCGGCCAGCGCGGCGACCAGTTCCAGCGTGGCCGGCGCGGCCAGACCGGCCGCCGGTATTTCCAGCATCGCGTTCTCGGGGGGCTGCCAGGCCAGCAGGTCCTTGTCCGGCAGGCAGCCGACCAGTCCGACGAAGACGCTGCGCGTACCGGGCCAGACGTCCTGCAAATCATTGAGCAGCGCGGCGGCCTCGGCCGACGAATTGGCATGGACGACGAGGCGCGAGGCCGTCATCGCCTGCTGGCGGTTGAGCACGGGCTCGCGGCGGATCAGGGCAGGGTTCATTTTTTTCCGCCTTGGCGGCGTAGGAGAAGATGTCGGCGAAGAACTCGTCGGCGGGCAGCCCGCGGCCGGCGAAGTCGCGCTGCGCGGCTTCGACCATCACCGGCGCTCCGCAGACGTACGCCTGATGACCGGAAAGGTCGGCGAAATCGGCCAGCACGGCCTCGTGAACCAGGCCGGTGCGCCCCGTCCAGGCATCGGACTCGGCGGGTTCCGAGAGCACCGGCACGTAGCTGATGTTCGAGTGCACGGCGGCCCAATTCATGGGCAGTTCCGGCAGGTAGAGACCGGCGCGATTCTTGGCGCCCCAGTAGATGGCGATCGGCCGGGCGCTGTGGTTGTGGATGGCGTGTTCGACCAGGGCCTTGATCGGCGCGAAGCCGGTGCCGCCGGCGACCATGATCATCGGCTTGGTCGACTCCTCGCGCAGGCGGAAGGTGCCGCAGCGGTCCTTCGAAGCGCAGGATGTCCTTGACCTTCATGGTCGAGAAGACCTGCTCGGTAAAGGTGCCACCCGGAATGAGGCGGACGTGCAGCTCGAGCAGCTCGTCCTCGTGCGGCGCGTTGGCCAGCGAGAAGGCGCGCCGCTTGCCGTCGGGAAGCAGAAACTCGACGTACTGGCCGGCGAGGAATTGCAGGCGCTCGTTGGCTGGGCAGCTTGAGGCGCAGCACCATGACGTCGGCGGCGACCTTGCGCAGCTTCATGCACCCGGCAGGGCATGGTCTTGACCGGAATGTCGGTTTGGCTGCGCACCTCGCGCACTTCGAGAATGACATCGGACAGCGGCCGGGCACAGCAGGTCAGCACGATGCCGCTGGCGCGTTCCGTCAGTGGCAGCGCGTGTTCCTGTGCCTTGCCATGATCGACCTGGCCGGCCACGAGCGTGGCCTTGCAGGCGCCGCAGGCGCCGTCGCGGCAACCGTAGGGCAGTGTCAGCCCGGCATCGAGCGCGGCTTGCAGGAGCGTTGTATCGGCGGCGGACCGGGTAGGTGTGGCCACTGGGCTGGAGGGTGACGGTGTAGGCCATGCGATAATCGTCCGGTGCGAAGATTGCTGATAGTCGGTTGTGGCGACGTGGTGCGCCGTGCTCTGCCGGAGCTGACCCGCCGCTGGCGCGTCTATGCCCTGGTGCGCGCGTCGCGATGCCGACCTTGCGCGCCCTGGGCGTCACCCAGATCGTCGGCGACCTCGACCGCCGGCGAGCTTGCGTCGTCTGGCGGGGCTGGCCGACGCCGTGCTGCACAGTGCCCCGCCGCCGGACAATGGCGATGACGACCCGCGCACCCGGCGGCTGATTGCCGCGTTGCGCCGGCGGAAGTCTACCACGCCGCCTTGTGTACATCAGCACCAGCGGCGTCTATGGCGATTGTCGGTGGCGCGCGGGTTTCCGAGACGCGGCCCGTCGAGCCGCGTACCGGCGCGCGCGGCGCGCCGGGTGGCGGCCGAAGCGCGAGTTGCGCCGCTTCGGCGCGGCATCGAGCTGCCGAGTCAGCATCCTGCGCGCACCGGGCATCTACGCCGCCGACCGCCTGCCGCTGGAGCGCCTGCGCCGGGGCACGCCGGTGTTCGCCGCCGACGAGGATTCCTACACCAACCACATTCACGCCGAGGATCTCGGTCGCGCCTGCATCGCGGCGCTCGGTCGCGGGCGGGCCAATCGGATCTACAACGTCAGCGACGATTCGGACCTGCCGATGGGCGAGTGGTTCGACAAGCTGGCCGACGCCTTCGGTCTGCCGCGTCCGCCGCGCCTGTCGCGCGCGGCAGCGCAGCGCGCGGCTGTCGCCGACGCATGCTCTCGTTCATGAACGAATCGCGCCGGCTCGACAACGGGCGCATGAAGCGCGAACTGCGGCTGCGTCTGCGCTACCCGACCGTCGACGCCGGCATTGCCGACGCACAGGAGAAACATATGATGCTCTGGGTAAAGTCCTTCCACATCTTCTTCGTCGTCAGCTGGTTCGCCGGCCTGTTCTACCTGCCGCGCATCTTCGTCAATCTGGCCATGGTGCCGGCGGACAGCCCGCCGAGCGCGAGCGCCTGTTGCTCATGGCCGCGCAAGCTCTACAAGTTCGTCACGCCGATCGGCGTGCTGGCGGTGATCTTCGGCCTCTGGCTCTGGTTCGGCTACGGCTTCGCCGGCGGCTGGCTGCACGTCAAGACCGCCCTGGTGGTCGGCCTGCTCGGCTATCACTTCTATTGCGGCAAGCTGCTACCGCGATTTCCTCGCCGGCAGCGAGCGGCACTCGCATGTCTGGTTCCGCTTCTTCAACGAGGTGCCGGTGCTGTGCTGCTCACTGCTGGCCATCTGCATTCTGGCGGTGGTGAAGCCGTTTTGAGCGCCACATCACGAACTTCTTTTCGCCCCTGCCCGCGCGGGCTGGAGCCCTGCTGGCTGACGACGTCCTGGCGGCCGGCGGCACGCGACATCAAGCACGGTCCCGGGTGGCGTCGAATTCGCCGGCGACTGGCAAGTCTGCTATCGGCTGAATCTGGAATCGCGCATTGCCACGCGCGTGCTGTGGCGTCTTGGCGAGGGCGCCTACGCCAAGGAAGACGACATCTATCGACTGGCGCTGCGCACATGACTGGCCGCGGCCTTTTCGACGTCGACCAGACGATCCGCATCTACGTCACCGCGCAGCGCTCGCCGCTCAAGAGCCTGGAGTTCATCACCCTGCGGGTCAAGGATGCCGTCTGCGACCGCTTTCGCGACGCAACCGGCGCGCGGCCGAGCGTGAATACCAAGTCCCCCGATGTCCGCATCCATCTCTTTCTCACCGACACAGCGGGCGACGCTTTACCTCGATACGTCGGGCGAACCGCTCTGGCAGCGCGGCCACAAGATCGCCAAGGTCGGCGCGCCGCTCAAGGAAAACCTGGCCGCCGGCATCCTGCGCCTGGCCGGCTGGCAGCCGGGCATGCCCTGCTCGATCCGATGTGCGGCAGCGGCACCTTTCTGCTCGAAGCGGCGCAGATCGCCTGGACGACGCGCCGGGTCTCGGCCGCGAGCCCGGCGAGTTCGGTTTCGAACGCCTGAGCGACTTCGATGCCGCGCGCTCTGGCACCGCCTGCAGACCGAGGCGGCCGACCGGCGGCGCGCCGGCGGAGACGCTGCCGATCTGGGGTTCCGACTCATCCGCCGATGCCGTCGCCCGCGCCGCGCAGAACCTGGCCCATGCCGGTCTCGACGATCTGGTGACCGTGCGAGCGCGCCGATCTGCTCGACCGGGCGGCGCCGGCACCGAGCGGCATGCTGGTCGCCAATCCACCGTACGGCGAGCGCCTGGGCGACGCGGACGAACTGGCCGCCTTCTATCCGACTCTGGGCGATGCGCTGAAGCAGCAATTTCGCCGGCTGGGACTGCTGGTTGCTGTCGGCCGACACGCGCCTGCCCAAGCTGATCGGCCTGAAGCCGATGCGCAAGATTCCGCTCTTCAACGGCGCGCTGGAATGCCGCCTCTACGGCTTCCGCATGGTCGCCGGGAGCAATCGCTAGACGATGTCGAGGTGCTTGATGCCGGCGGTGAGGTCGCGGTCCTTCGACTCCTTGCCGTGCAGCTTGATCTGCAGGCGCAGGTCGTTGACCGAATCGGCGTTGCGCAGCGCGTCCTCGTAGCTGATCTCGCCGCCCTCGTAGAGATCGAACAGCGCCTGGTCGAAGGTCTGCATGCCCAGTTCGCGCGACTTCTTCATGATCTCCTTGATCTCGCCGACCTCGCCCTTGAAGATCAGGTCGGAGATCAGCGGCGAGTTGAGCAGGATTTCCACGGCGGCGATCGCGTCCCTTGCCGTCGCGCTTGCGGGATCAGGCGTTGCGAGACGAAAGCCTCGAGGTTGAGCGACAGGTCCATCAGCAACTGGTCGCGCGTCTCCTCGGGGAAGAAGTTGATGATGCGGTCCATGCGCCTGGTTGGCGTTGTTGGCGTGCAGCGTGCCCATGCACAGGTGGCCGGTTTCGGCGAAGGCGATGGCGTGTTCCATGGTTTCGCGGTCGCGGATTTCGCCGATCAGGATGACGTCCGGCGCCTGACGCAGGGTGTTCTTCAGCGCCGTTTCCCAGGAGTCGGTATCGACGCCGACTTCGCGCTGGGTGATGATGCAGTTCCTGTGCTCATGCACGATATTCGACCGGGTCTTCGATGGTGATGATGTGGCCGTAGCTGTTCTCGTTGCGATAGCCGATCATCGCCGCCAGCGAGGTCGATTTGCCGGAGCCGGTGCCGCCGACGAACATCACCAGGCCGCGCTTGGTCATGGCGATGTCCTTGAGCACCGGCGGCAGCTTCAGTTCCTCGAAGGTCGGAATCTTGACGTTGATGGTGCGCAACACCAGGCCGACGCGGCCCTGCTGGACGAAGGCGTTGACGCGGAAGCGGCCGATGCCCGACGGGCTGATGGCGAAGTTGCATTCCTTCTTCGCCTCGAACTCCGCCGCCTGCTTGTCGTTCATGATGGCGCGCACCAACTCCAGGGTGTGCTGCGGCGTCAGGGTTTGCGTGGTGACCGGCGTCACCTCGCCGTCGACCTTGATCGCCGGCGGGAAGCCGGCGGTGATGAACAGGTCGGAACCCTTCTTCTGCACCATCATGGTGAGAAGTTGGTACATGAATTTCAAACCTTCATCGCGTTCCATGATTTACCTCACCCTGGAAAGATGTCTTTGTTCGCCGCCTTGTTGCGCGCCTCGGCGGATGCCACGACATTCCGTCGCACCAGATCCTGCAGGTTCTGGTCGAGCGTCTGCATGCCGATGTTCTGGCCGGTCTGGATCGCCGAATACATCTGGGCAACCTTGTTTTCGCGAATCAGGTTGCGGATGGCCGGCGTGCCGATCATGATCTCGTGCGCGGCGACGCGGCCCTGGCCGTCCTTGGTCTTCAGCAGCGTTTGCGAGATCACCGCGCGCAGCGATTCGGACAGCATCGAGCGCACCATTTCCTTTTCCGCGGCGGGAAACACGTCGACGATCCGGTCGATGGTCTTTGCCGCCGACGAGGTGTGCAGGGTGCCGAACACCAGGTGGCCGGTTTCGGCGGCGGTCAGCGCCAGGCGGATGGTTTCCAGGTCGCGCATTTCGCCGACCAGGATCACGTCCGGGTCTTCGCGCAGCGCCGAGCGCAGGGCGTTGTTGAACGACAGGGTGTGCGGGCCGACCTCGCGCTGGTTGATCAGGCACTTCTTCGACTCATGCACGAATTCGATCGGGTCCTCGACGGTGAGGATGTGCGCGTACTCGCTCTCGTTGATTGTCATCCACCATCGCCGCCAGCGTGGTGGACTTGCCCGAACCGGTCGGGCCGGTGACCAGGACGATGCCGCGCGGCTGGTTGGCGATCTCCTTGAAGATCTTCGGCGCGCCGAGTTGCTCAAGCGTCAGCACCTTGCTCGGAATGGTCCGCAACACGGCGCCAGCGCCGCGGTTCTGGACGAAGGCATTGACGCGGAAGCGCGCCAGGTTGGGGACTTCGAAGGAGAAGTCGCACTCGAGGTTCTCCTCGTAGTGCTTGCGCTGGCTGTCGTTCATGATGTCGTACACCATGGCATGCACGTCCTTGTGTTCCATCGGCGGCAGGTTGATGCGGCGCATGTCGCCATGAACGCGGATCATCGGCGGCAGGCCGGAGGACAGGTGCAGGTCGGAGGCCTTGTTCTTGACGCCGAAGGCGAGCAGTTCGGTAATGTCCATGAGAGTTTTCCGTTTGGATGGCGGCCAGCGCCGCAGCGGTATACTTGCGGCCGCTATATGACATCAATCGCCGCCAACTTGCAAGCAGTCAGGGCATCGCATCGCCGCGGCCTGTGCCCAGGCCCGACGCGGGACCGACGGGGTCGCGCTGCTGGCGGTCTCCAAGACCTGGCCGGCGGCGGCGGTGCGCGAGGCGGCCGTCTGCGGCCAGCGGGCCTTCGGCGAGAGCTATGTGCAGGAAGCGGTGGCCAAGGTGGCGGCACTGGCGCGGCTCGGGCTGGAGTGGCACTTCATCGGCCCCTTGCAAAGCAACAAGACCCGCCCGGTTGCCGAAGTCTTCTCCTGGGTGCACGGTATCGACCGCCTGAAGATGGCCGAGCGCCTGTCGGCCCAGCGGCCAGCCGGCCTGCCGCCACTACAGGTTTGCGTCCAGGTCAATGTCAGCGGCGAGACGAGCAAGAGCGGCGTCGCGCCTGCCGAGGTGCCGGCGCTCTGCCGCGCCGTGGCATCCCTGCCCAATCTGAAACTGCGTGGCTTGATGGCCATTCCGGAGCCCACCGAAGATATGATGCGGCTGCGCAGCCGGTTTGCCTCGGTGCGCCAGTTGCTTGAGAGCCTCAATGGCGAAGGGTTGGCGCTCGACACCTTGTCGATGGGCATGTCCCACGACCTGGAAGCGGCGATTCTCGAAGGGGCGACCATCGTTCGCGTCGGCACGGCGATTTTTGGCGAAAGAGCAAGAACATGAAGATCACTTTCATCGGCGGTGGCAACATGGCCGTGGCGCTGATTGGCGGCATGAAGAAGAAGGGCTTCTCGGCCGCCGGCATCCAGGTGGTGGAGCCGGTCCCGGAAGGACGCGAGCGGTTGACCGCCACCTTTGGCGTTCGCTGTACGGCCGCTCTGGATGCCGCCGCGCTCAATTGCGAAGTCGTGATCCTGGCCGTGAAACCGCAGCAGATGCGCGAGGCGGTGGCGCCGATGGCCGGCAAGCTCGGTGCGCAGCTGGTGATCAGCATTGCCGCCGGCCTGCGGCTCGGCGACATGAGCCGCTGGCTCGGCGGCCATCGCAGGATGGTGCGCACCATGCCCAATACGCCGGCCCTGATCGGCGCCGGCATTACCGGCCTCTTCGCCGACCCCAGCGTCGATCAGGAAGGCCGCGACAAGGCGGAAAAGATTCTCGCCGCCGTCGGGCGAACCGTCTGGATCGACGACGAAGCGCAAATGGATGCGGTTACCGCCATCTCGGGCAGCGGCCCGGCCTACGTCTTCTACTTCATCGAGGCCATCGAGGCGGCGGCGCGCCAACTGGGCTTCGACGATCCGGCGGCCCGCCTGCTGGCTGTCGAGACCTTTCTGGGCGCCGCCCGGCTGGCCGAGAGCAGCGTCGACCCGGTGGCGCTGCTGCGCGAGCGGGTGACTTCGAAGGGCGGTACCACGGAGGCCGCCTTGAAATCCTTCGACGCCGATCAGCTGCGCCAGGCCATCGAGCGCGGCGTGCTGGCGGCGGCGGCGCGCGGGCGGGAGCTCGGTGATTTGATGGGCAAGGACTGATCGATGCTGCTATCACTCTTCACGCTCATTGTCGGCACGCTTGCCGACCTGCTGGCGTTTGCTTTCCTGGCCCGCTTTGCCATGCAATGGGCCCGGGTGTCTTTCCGCAACCCGCTCGGCACCTTTGTCGTCGCCATCACCGACTGGGCAGTGCTGCCGATGCGCAAGATGATTCCGGGCCTGTTCGGACTGGACATGGCCAGTTTCATTCTGGCCTGGCTGGTGCAGACGATTTTTGTCAGCGTGATCATCGGCGCCGCCGGGATATATGGCGGCACCACGGGCACCGCGCTGGGCGTGGCTGTCCTCTCGGGTTTGATCGAGACGTTGCGGCTGGGTGTCTATATCGCCATGGGCGTGGTCATCGTTGCCGCGCTACTGTCCTGGATCAACCCCTATGCGCCCCTGGCGCCGCTCTTCAACCAACTGGCCCAGCCCATGTTGCGGCCCGTGCAGCGCATCATCCCGACCATCGGCGGCGTCGATCTGTCTCCGCTGGCGGTGCTGCTGCTTCTGCAAGTAGTGCAGGCGGGGCTGGGTTTCGGCCGTGCCGCCCTGTTGCCCTTCGTCGTGCCGTGAGTACGACCTGGTTGCGTGCCGTGGGCGACGACGTCCTGCTGACCTTGCACATTCAGCCGGGGGCGAAAAGGACCGAGGTCGCCGGCCCGCACGGCGAGGCCATGAAGATCCGTCTCGCCGCGCCGCCAGTCGATGGCAAGGCCAACGAATCGTTGATCGCGTTCCTCGCCGAGCGTCTGGCGGTGCCGAAATCGCGGGTTACGCTGGAGGCCGGCACGGCATCGCGGAGCAAGCGCGTGCGCGTGGCGGGGGTTGCCGTTGACGTCGTGCTGGCCAGTCTGTCGTAACCCAGCCAATACGAGACAAGATCCACGCATGCGCATTTCTCCCATCACTTTCCTGCTCGGCTGCGGCGTTGCCGCCGGATACACGTACTACGTGGTGAGCGACCGCCTGGCGGTCGCGAACGCGGAGATCTCGGAGCTGAAGACGGTGGTCTCGCGGGTCGAATCCGAGCTGCTCGGCCATACGAAGTACACCACCTACATCACGGTGGGCAAACAGTCGCTTGCCGAGCAAATGAAGCTGCTGACCGCGACGGTGGTGCGCGAGGAAGGCGTGACCGAGGTGATCGAGAGGTCGGTGCTTGGCCTGTCGTCGAAGGGCACTGTCGCCATCTGGTATTCGGTCGAGTACTCGTTCGGCTTCGATCTGCGGCCGGACAGCTACGATGTTCGCCCCGCCGCCACCGGCATCGAGATCCGCGTCAAAAGGCCCAGTCTGGTTGCGTCACCGGCGGTCGCCAATCTCAAATACCAAATCCTCTCGGGCGGGCTGTTCACAGACGAGAAGGGCGCCGTGATCCGCCTCTACGAAGCGGCGGCAAAGCGGGCGAAGGAGCAGGGCCTGGCCATGGCGTCGGAAGCGCCCGTGGTTGCCCTGTGCGAAAAGAAGCTGACGTCCTTCCTGCACAACTTCCTGGCCAGGCAACCGGGCGTCACGGTCGTGCCGACCATCACCGTGGCCTACCAATAGAGCAACCCCGCCAGGCGCACTCAGTGATCGCGGTCGAAGCGCTGGCCCGGGGTGATGGTGAAGCCTCGCAACATATCTGCGGCGGGTAGCCGTTTGCCACCCGGCTTTTGTAGTTCGGTGACCCGCAGGGCGCCTTTGCCGCAGGCCACCACGATGCCCCGGTCGTTGGCCGCCAGCACGGTACCCGGTGCGCCGGCTGCCTCGATCATCTCGATCGCCTCGGCGCGCCATAGCTTGAAGGTGCCGCCATCCAGGACCGCCGCGGCGCCAGGAAAGGGGTCGAAGGCGCGAATGCGGAGGGCAAGCTCATCGGCCGGCTTCCGGAAGTCGAGCAGGGCTTCGGCCTTGTCGATCTTGGCGGCATAGGTCACACCCTCAATGGGTTGGGCGACGGGCACCAACTGATCGAAGCGGCGCAGTCCGTCGACCACCAGGCGGGCGCCAAGCGCCGCGAGTTTGTCGTGCAGGCTGGCGGCGTTGTCCCAGGCGGTGATCGGCACGGCCTGTTTGAGCAACATCGGGCCGGTGTCGAGGCCGGCTTCCATGCGCATCAGGGTCACGCCGGTTTCGCCGTCGCCCGCCTCGATGGCGCGCTGGATGGGCGCCGCCCCTCGCCAGCGTGGCAGCAGCGAGGCGTGGATGTTGACGCAACCGAGCCGCGGGATATCGAGCACGGCCTGTGGCAGTATCAGGCCGTAGGCGGCCACCACCAGGATGTCGGCCGACGCGGCGCGCAGCGCTTGGTGGCTGGCGGCATCCTTGAGTCGTTCGGGCTGATGCACGGCAAGGCCGTGGGCGAGCGCCAGCTGCTTTACCGGGCTCATTTGCAGCTTCTGGCCGCGCCCGGCCGGGCGGTCCGGCCGGGTGAGCACCACTGGCACCGCGAAACCGGCTTCCAGCAGCGCGGCGAGCGCCACGCGGGCGAATTCAGGCGTCCCGGCGAAGGCGACCCTCACGCGGTTATTCTGGCTTGCTTGGCCAGCTTCGACTTGATGCGCGTCTGCTTGAGTTGCGAGAGGTATTCGACGAACACCTTGCCCTCGAGGTGATCCATCTCGTGCTGGATGCAGACCGACAAAAGATCCTCGGCTTCGAGCTCAAAGGGCTGGCCGTCCAGACCGAGGGCCCGCACTTTCACCTTTTGGGCGCGCTTGACGGTTTCATAGATGCCGGGCACGGAAAGACAACCTTCCTCACCCTCGCATTCGCCCTCGCGGGAGAGGATTTCGGGATTGATCAGGGTCAGAAGGCCTGACTTGTCCTCGGAAGCGTCGATGACGATCAACCGTTGGTGCACATCCACCTGCGTGGCGGCCAGGCCGATGCCCGGGGCCGCATACATGGTTTCGGCCATGTCGGCGGCCAGCTTGCGGATGCGGTGGTCGACGTGGAGCACCGGGGCCGCCTTCTTGTGCAGCCGAGGGTCCGGATAGCGCAAAATGGGTAATAAGGCCATAAAAAGGTCGGTGATAATATTGATGCCAGAAGAATTTGCCGGCAGAATCGTCGGCATTATCGCCAATCTGCCGGCGCCACTGAAGGATCCAGGCCATGCGACGCATTATATCTGCCCTCCTGCTTTGCTTTTCAACCACCTGGGCGGTTGCCCAAAGCACCAAGCCGCTGGAGCTGGTACCCGACGCTCCGGACCGGCACATCGTCGTACCTGGCGACACGCTGTGGGGCATATCCGGCAAGTTCCTCAAGGACCCGTATCGCTGGCCGGAAATCTGGCGCCTCAACCCGGAGGAGATCAGAAATCCGCATCGCATCTATCCGGGGCAGGTCGTCGTTCTCGATCGCAGCGGTGCCGATCCCCAGCTCAAGCTGGGCAAGCTGTTCAAGGCCGAGCCGAAGATCTATTCGGATGCCGAGAAAGAGGAGATTCCGGCCATTCCGCAGCAGGTTATCGAGCCTTTCCTGACCCAGCCCCTGATCGTCGAGGACGGCGCGCTGGCCATTGCGCCGCGCGTGGTCGCCACGCAGGAGAGCCGGGTCAATGTCGGCGCTGGCGGCAGTATCTATGTCAAGGGGGTCGGCAAGCCGGCCGCCAAGCTGTGGCAGGTCTACCGCCCCGGTCTGGTCCTCAAGGATCCGGACAACGGCAAAGTACTGGGCCATGAAGCTTTCTTCCTGGGCAGTGCGCGACTCGTCAAGGAAGGCGCCGAGGGCGAACCGGCGACGCTGGAGGTGATCAGCGCCAAGCAGGAAATCGGCCGCGGCGACAGCGTGATGCCGGCCGCGCGACCGGAGATCCTGAGCTATGTGCCCCATGCGCCGACCGCGTTGGTCAAGGGCCGCATCATTTCCATCTACGGTGGCGTTGGCGAAGCGGGAAGGCATTCCATCGTCTCGCTCTCGCGCGGCAAGAGTGACGGGCTGGAACAAGGCCACGTGCTGGCCATTTACCGGACTGGTCCGACGGTAACCAATCGCTTCGAGGACACCAAGCCGGAGTCGGTCAAGCTGCCCGACGAGCGGTTCGGCCTGCTGTTCATCTTCCGCGTCTTCGACCGCGTTTCCTACGCGCTGATCATGGAAAGCTCGCGGCCGGTCCAGCCGGGCGATACCGTCCAGACCCCCTAGGGGTATCCAGTTTGGTCGACGCCACGTCGCGCAACTGGCTGCGCCTGACGCTGGTGCCCGGCGTTGGCGGTGAAAGCCGGCGCCAACTGCTCAAGGCTTTCGGCCTTCCCGATGCCATTTTCTCGGCCGGGGTGGGTGCAGTCGCCAGCGTGGTCGGCACCGCCTTGGCCGAGCGCCTGTTCAGCCACGATTGCCAACGGGACATCGATGCCGCTCTTGAATGGGCGGCCGGGCCGGGCAACCGCATCGTCACCCTGGGCGATGGCGATTATCCGCAAGCGCTGCTGACCGCCGCTGATCCGCCGGTGCTGTTCTATGCCAAGGGTCGGGTCGAACTGCTGAACCGGCCCGGCTTGGCCATCGTCGGCAGCCGCAATGCCACCAAGCAGGGCGAAGCGACCGCCGCGGCCTTTGCAGCGGCCCTGTCGGGAGCCGGCCTGACGATTGTCAGCGGCCTCGCCCTCGGTATCGATGCCGCCGCGCATCAGGGCGCATTGACCGCGCGCGGTTCGACCATCGCCGTGATCGGCACCGGCGCCGACCGCATCTATCCCTCGCGCAACGAGGGACTGGCCCGAGAAATCGCCGAGCAGGGGTCGTCGTCAGCGAATTCCCCTCGGCACGCCGGCCCTGGCGGCCAACTTTCCGCGCCGCAACCGCCTGATCGCCGGTCTGGCGCGGGGCTGCCTGGTGGTGGAGGCCGCCGAGCGCAGCGGCTCGCTGATCACGGCGCGGCTGGCCGCCGAAGCGGGCCTGGAGGTTTTCGCCATTCCCGGTTCCATCCACTCGCCGCTGTCCAAGGGCTGCCACAAGCTCATCAAGCAGGGCGCCAAGCTGGTCGAGTCGGCGCAAGACATCCTTGAAGAGCTGCGCTGGGAAGCGGTGGTCGCCGCGGCACCCTCTGCGGCGGCTCTCCCGGCCGATCCGAACGCCGCGCAATTGCTGGAAGTATTGGGCTATCAGCCCTGCGATCTGGATACCCTGGCGGCGCGGTCCGACTTGACGGCGGAGCAACTGCTTGCGATGCTGCTACCGTTGGAGCTGGACGGCCATGTCGCCCAACTGCCCGGCGGCCGATACCAGCGCATCCCTTGAGGCTTCAAAGATACTGTTTATGTTCGACATCCTGGTTTACGTGTTTGAAAACTACCTGCCCGAGGCCTGCCCGGAACCGGGGGCGCTCGCGCGCAAGCTTTCGGCCGTGGGCTTCGAGGAAGACGATATCTCGGAAGCCTTGCAGTGGCTGGCCGGGCTCGAACAGGCTCACGACGAGGCCGGTTTCCACCGGCTGCCCGAAGCCGGCACCCACAGGCTTTACGATGACGAGGAAATGATCCGGCTGTCGGCGCAGTGCCGTGGCTTCCTGTGCTTCCTCGAGCAGGCCGAGGCCATCGACGCCACGATCCGCGAGTTGATCGTCGAGCGGGCCATGGCTGTGGACAGCGACGAGAATGGCACCCTGTCGCTGGCAAAATTCAAGGTGATCGTTCTCATGGTGATGTGGCGGCGCCAGCTTTCGCTGGACAATCTGGTCTTCGAGGATTTGCTCGCCGAGGACGAGGACGACGCCCGGCCGCTCATGCATTGACTTCCGCTTCGACTTGCCAGCGGCCACGGCAGCCGCTTATGATGCCGCGCTCATTTCCGTCGCGCCGCCATGACTAAACAACTGATCATTGCCGAGAAACCTTCCGTCGCCCAGGACATCGCCAAGGCCTTGGGGGCCGATGGCGAAAAATTTGCGCGCGAGGGCGATTACTTCGAGAGCGAGCACTACGTGCTGTCTTCGGCCATCGGCCACCTGCTGGAACTGGCGGTGCCCGAGGAATACGAGGTCAAGCGCGGCAAGTGGACCTTTACCCATCTGCCGGTGATTCCGCCGCGCTTCACGCTCAATCCGATCGAGAAGACCGGCGACCGGCTCCGGCTGCTGACGCGCCTGATCAAGCGCAAGGACGTCACCGGCCTGGTCAATGCCTGCGACGCGGGCCGCGAGGGCGAACTGATCTTCCGCTACGTCGTTCAGCATGCCCTGGGCGACAAGGCGGCGGCCAAGCCGGTGCGCCGCCTGTGGCTGCAGTCGATGACGGCCAACGCAATCCGGGACGGCTTTGCCCAGGCTGCGCTCCGACCAGGAAATGCTGCCGCTGGCCGATGCCGCGCGCTGCCGTTCCGAGGCCGACTGGCTGATCGGCATCAACGGCACCCGCGCCATGACCGCCTTCAACTCTCAGGAAGGCGGCTTCTACAAGACCACCGTCGGCCGCGTGCAGACGCCGACCCTGGCCATCCTGGTCGAACGCGAGAGCCGCATCCGCGCCTTCGCAGCCGCGCGACTACTGGGAAGTCGAGGGCGAGTTCCAGGCTGTGGCCGGCACCTATCGCGGCCGCTGGTTCGACGAGAAATTCAAGAAGGCCGACGATGAGCATGCCAAGGCCGAACGCCTGTGGGACAAGGCCAAGGCCGATGCCATTCGCGCCAAGTGCCTGGGCAAGCACGGCGCGGTGGAGGAGGAGAGCAAGCCCAAGACCGAAGCTGTCGCCGCTGCTGTTCGACCTGACCAGCCTGCAGCGCGAAGCCAACGGCCGCTTCGGTTTTTCCGCCAAGACGACCCTGGGCCTCGCCCAGGCCCTCTACGAAAAGCACAAGGCGCTCACCTATCCGCGGACCGATTCCCGCTACCTGCCCGAGGATTACCTCGCCACGGTCAAGGACACCCTGCACAGCCTGGCGGGCACGCCTTACGCCCGCCTTCGCCGCCGAAATCGGCAAGAGCGGCTGGGTGCATCCGAACAAGCGCATCTTCAACAACGCCAAGGTCTCCGACCACTTCGCCATCATCCCCACCGGTGCCGAGGCCGAAGCAGCCTGTCGGAACCGGAACAGAAGATCTACGACCTGGTGACCCGGCGTTTCCTCGCCATCTTCTATCCGGCCGCCGAATACAACGTCACCACGCGCATCACCCGGGTCGAGAAGGAGGCGTTCAAGACCGAAGGCAAGGTGCTGGTCGACCCCGGCTGGCTGGCCGTGTATGGCAAGGAATCGCAGTCGGACGAGGAGAACCCCAACCTGCCGCTGCTCGCAGCCCAACGAACGGGTCTGGGCCAACGATGTCGAGGTCAAGAGCCAAGGCCACCCAGCCGCCGCCGCGCTTCAACGAAGCGACGCTGCTTTCGGCCATGGAAGGCGCCGGCAAGCTGGTCGAGGACGAGGAACTGCGCGAGGCCATGTCCGAGCGCGGCCTGGGTACCCCGGCCACCCGCGCCGCCACCATCGAGGGCCTGATCGCCGAGGAATACCTGCATCGCAACGGCCGCGAACTGCAACCGACGGCCAAGGCCTTCTCGCTGCTGTTCGCGCTGGACAAACTCAGGCATCGACGAAATCCGCTCGCCCGAACTGACCGGCGCTGTGGGAGTGGAAGCTGAAGGAAATGGAGCACGGTCGGCTCGGCGCGCGACGAGTTCATGAAGCCACATCACCGAGCAGACGCAGGTGATGGTCGATCGCATCAAGAACGGCGAGCTGCCCGAGGCGTACCTTCGGCAGCTGAAGACACCCTGCCCACGCTGCGGCGGCGAGATCCGCGAAACCTACAAGCACTTCGAGTGCGACCAAGTGCGACTACAAGCTGTGGAAGGTTGTCGCCAGCCGCCAGTGGGAGCCGGAAGAGATCGAGACGCTGCTTACCGAGCGCGTCGATCGGCCCGCTACAGGGCTTCCGCAGCAAGATGGGGCGCGCCTTCGCGGCCATGATCAAGCTCAACGCCGAGCAGATGCCGGAGTTCGACTTCGGCCAGAGCGAGCGAGGGTGACGCGCGAGGAAGTCGACTTCTCCGGCCAGGAGCCGCTCGGCGCTTGTCCGAAGTGCCAGGCGCGCGCGTGTTCGAACACGGCATGGCCTATGTCTGCGAGAAGTCCGTCGGCGCCGCCAAGTCCTGCGATTTCCGCTCCGGCAAGGTCATCCTGCAGCAGGAAGTCGCGCGCGCCGAGATGCAGAAGCTGCTGGAGACAGGCAAGACCAGCCTGCTCAAGGGCTTCGTCTCGAACCGTACGCGCAAGAAGTTCTCCGCCTATCTCATCCGCGATGCCGCTTCCGGCAAGGTCGGCTTCGAGTTCGAAGCCAGGGTGCCCCGGGCGCCGAAGGCCGCCAAGGCGGCGCCCAAGGCCGAGCCGACGGCGGCGCGGCCGACAACAGCAAAGGCCAGGAAGGCCGCCGCGCCGGCAAAAGTGGCAACCAAGGCAACGGCGAACAAAGCGACCAAGAAGCCCGCCACCCGCAAGGCCGCCAAGGCCTCGGGCTGAGCAGGCGGCGTTTCACTGGCGTGCCCCGATAGCCCTGTCTGGCAAGGGCGACAGTATCCGGCTGCCAGTCGGTGGCGTTAGGCTGGGGCTCCTGACATCACCGGAAGCGATCAAACCATGCTCAATACGGGAAACCTTTTTTCCGGCAAGCGGGCCGATCCCGCAGCCAAGCAGAACGGTCTTCGACCCATCGGCGCCGCCACGACGAGCGTCTCGCCGCCAGTTCAGACGCCAGACACCGCCACACCGCCAGCCAAGGAGATCATTGCCGAGGAAACCGTGGCGACCACGCCTCGCGCGCCAGTGTCGATAGCCGGTGTTCAAAGCGCCAAGCTGGTGGTCGGCCCGGGCGTCAAGTTGAAGGGTGCGGAAATCCAGGACTGCGACGCGCTGGTGGTCGAAGGCCGTGTCGAGGCCACCATGGACAGCCGGCTGATCCAGATCGCCGACCAGGGTTCGTTCGACGGCAAGGTCAATATCGACGTTGCCGAAATCCACGGCCGTTTCCGGGGCGAAATGACGGCCCGCGAGCAGATCATCATCCACGCCACCGGCAAGGTCAGCGGCAAGATCCGCTATGGCCGCATCGTCGTCCATGAGGGCGGCGAACTGTCCGGCGACGTTCGGTCGCTCACCGCCGAGGACGGCATCGCCCAGGCATCCGCGACCACAGCTGTGGCGGCGGCAAGCGATTCCGAGGCCGTCGATCTCGGCCGATTCCTGTCGGCGCGCGGCGGCTGACGGCGCTGCCCGTCAGCCGGCAGGGTGGCTACTTCTTCGGCTTTCTGGCCGGCGCGTCCTTGACGACTTCTAGGGTCACGGGAACAAGGCCCGAACGGATCATCACCAGTTTCGCCGCGGCCGAGCGCGACAGGTCGATGACGCGCGCGGCCTGGGTTGGGCCCCGATCGTTGATGCGCACGACGACGCTGCGGTTGTTCCGGGTGTTGGTCACCTTGACCAGGGTGCCGAACGGCAGGGTCGGGTGCGCGGCGGTCAGTTTCCCTTGGGCGAATATCTGACCGTTTGCCGTCCTGCGGCCCTCGAGGCGATTCGTGTAGTAGGCGGCCAGACCTTCCATGCGGTGGGTCGACGCCACGGCGGCGGCGGCGGGCGCCGCCTCGGGCGCGGGCGATTGCGCGTGAGTCGAAAAGGCGAGGGCGAGGCCAAGGGCGGCGAGCGAGGCTGACAGCGGGGAGCGGAAAGACATCGTGATTCTCCAGTGCGGGTTGGGGCGACAGGGACAGCAGCCGCGGCTATTATCTGCCGACATGTTGCCGGTTTCTCGTCAAATTTTGTGACGCCGCCGTCCACCGCTTGCCATCATTCCCGCCTCTGGCCGGTACCGGCCCAAGCCTTGGCTCAGTGTCCCTCGATGCAGATTTCGCGCCGCGCCACCGCCAGGGCGGTGCGGGTCAGCAGCATGGCGATGACCAGCGTCAGCACCACCAGCAGGCCGGTGGCAATCCAGACGTAGAGCGCCAGACCGGTTTCCTTGGCCATGATGATGGTGGCGATGGTGATCGCCGCCAGCGGGAAGGAGTAGGCCCACCAGGACAGAAAGAACTTCAGCCGCGCAAACAGCGCGATCTGGCCGAACAGCAGCAGCGTGAAGAACAGGGCGACGCCGTAGAGGACATGGGCGAAGGCGTCGATGCCACCGACCAGGTTGTAATAGGAAATGAAACCCACCGCCGGCGGTGCGATAAAGATGAACAGCGTCGGCATCAGGCGTTCCGGCAGGCTGCCGTGGAAGATCAGCCGGTAGAAGATGATGGCGGTCAGCACCGGCCAGAAGAACAGGCCCAGGCTGAAGAAAAACCAGGATATCTCCACCGACGCATGGTGAATGCCCGCTACCGGCACCAGAATGTTGCCGACCACGGGAATGAACCAGGCCGGATTGAGGTGGGCGATCTCGTATTTGGTGTGATGGATCCAGGACGACAGCACGTACAGCGTCGCCAGCAGGTGCAGCACCGTGCCGACGGTCCAGAGCCAGAACGAGGCGCCCGGACTGTCGTGCAGGAAGGCGATGGACAACAGGATGAGACTGATGGAGAAGGTCGGCGCGAAGGCCAGTTTCACCGGGTGTTTCAGCTCCCCCAGGACGTCCGCCGGATAGGTCAGGGCCTTGGCCGCGTAGGTCAACGTCAACACCACGAACAACGCGGCGGTGAGGGGCAGCAGAATCGGGCTGAGCGCGAAGTTCAGACCGAAGACATGCTCCGCCCGGCTCCAGGCGATCGTGAAGCCCGACATGCCCATGATCATGGCGAACCACGACATCGGAAAGTTCTTCAGACGGGGGGATGGTTCGCTCATGGTCGCGCCTCGGCAAGCGGCTGGTGGATCGGGCTATATGGGTCTCGGTCCCTGTTACGCAAGCCCCGGTTCATGCTTCCAGGGCTCGCGGGTTCGCGCGCAAGGATCAGTTGCCGTGCTCTTCGTCTTCCCAGCCCGTGATCATGGTCTTGATGTGGGCGAAGGGCGTATGCCCCGTGGTGGTGAGATAGACGTGCACGAAGAAGAACGTCAGCATCATGAAGGCGCCGGCAGTATGGACGAGTGCCACGGCTTCCAGGCTTAGCCAGCGGTCGATGCCGAAGCCCTGCCAGTAGGCGAAGAAGAGATAGAACAGGCCCGAACCCCAGATGATGGGCGAAACCATCGACAGCAATGCCAGGTAGGCCAGGCGCTGCAAGGGGTTGTGCTTCTTGGACACGGTCTTGTGGAACGGGTGGGGGGCGTTCGTGAAGATGCCGATGCTGTAGTAATGCACCATCGCGCCGACCTTCTTGAAGGTCGGGATGTACTGCCGCCACTCGCCGGTGGTGAACTGCCAGAAGATGGTGAATGCCCAGAGCACCAGCAGGGTCCAGGCGGTGAGCGTGTGCAGCTCCACCGCGCGCCGGAAGCCGAAATTCTCGTACGTGCCGTGAATCTCGAAACCGGTGATCAGCATGAAGACGATCAGCGCCGCCTGCGACCAGTGCCAGAACCGCTCGTAACGCTTGTAGAGGTAAATCCGGTTAGTCGTGCTCATGGTCCATCATCCTTTCTTGGGCTGGCACAGAACGCAGATGCGTATGACGCCGTGAATCAGCACACCGAGCAGCGTGAGCAAGGTGACCGTCCAGCCGGCCATGTCGAGCAACTGGTTGCGGTCGCGGCCGGGCAGGTAGATGCCGTCGATACCCTTGAGTCGCCCCTCGTCCTGATGGCACTGGACGCAGGGCACGGCGTCTCCCTTGGGCGCCACCATGTGGGCGATCGGCCAGCTCATTTCGGTGCTGACGAAGTCGTACTTGCCGCTCCAGGGCAGGCCGGCGGTTTGCATGCCGGTCGTGATCGCCTTCGGCCAGTCGAAGTTGTGCCACAGCGCGGTGTCGTCCTCGCCGGCGGTATGGACGACCAGCAGGTTCCTGTTTTCCGGGTCGTAGGCCTGCTTGCCGCGATGCACCTTGAACGGCCAGATGCGCGCGCCGGGGTCCTTGGCGGAACCCTCGGGCCGGTTGATCTCGACCGTCTTGCCCGGATCGATCTTTTCGCCGATGGTCTTGAAGGTGACCTTGCCGTTGAACCAGCGATACTCGGGCTTCAGATAGGAGTCCCAGGCGAAGTTGCCCTTCTTCGAGTCGAAGGCGCGCCGGCCGGCACTGTCCTTGACGAACCGCGGCTTGCCATCGGGCCCCATCTTCGTTGCCGTCGACCAGTCCCAGCTTTTCTCGGTGCCGACCGACCCGCGCGAGTATTCCGGGATATGGCAAGTCGGGCAGGCCAGCTTGTCGGTGTGCGTGTTCAGACGCTCGGCATGCAGCAGGCTTTCCTTGTGCGGCTTGTCGCCATGACAGGACTGGCAGGACGCCGGGTTGTCATCGAACTTGCCTTGCGGCTGCGGTTTGCCGGTGCGCGACGCGGCGAACTCATAGCGGCTGCCGGCGACCTGGTGCTGGCTGGTCTTGTGGCAATTCACGCAGGAAAAGTTCAGGCCCTTGGCATCCATGTGCACATCGAGATACCTGGGCGGATTGCGCAGCGAGCTGTCCAGGTCGCCGTGCTTGGTACCGTCGCCGCCGGCGCCGAAGAAGTGGCAGGAGCCACAATTGCCTCGGCTGGGCAGGGCCACCGTCTGGGCCACCTTCTGCAGATCGACGGGATCGACGAACTTGCCGGAGCCGTGCGGGAACTCCTTGCGTTCGTAGATCGGGTGACCGGCATCGCCGGGCAGCTTCCGGTAGGTGCCGGTGCTGTCATGGCAGATCAGGCAATCGACGTGCTCTTCCTTGGTGAAGTCGAAGCTCTTGTCCTGCCAGCCATAACCGGCATGGCAAGCCATGCAGTCCTTTTCGTTGGAAACCGTGCTGGTGCAGAAGTTGTTGATGATGTTCTTCTTGCCCAGCTTCTGTCCGGACTTGGGATCAATGACCTCCCAGGTCCAGTGCTTGGTGTGCTGCACCTGCCTGGCGGCGTCGTTGTGGCAGGCCAGACAGGCCTTGGTCACCTCGGGGCCGGACTTGAAGACTTGCTGGAGTTCCTTGAACTTGCTGTGGTCGGCGGTGCTCTTCGCCGGTGGCAATTTGTCGGCGAGCGACGGGACCGCCTGTGCGGGCGGGACAAGCGCGACGGCGCAAAGCATGCCCGCCGCGAATAAATGGCGTAGTGATCTCATGGCGGATCCTTTGATCAGCAACCCGCGGCCGAGCCGCCCGCGCCACCACCACCGCCTTCGCCCACTTTCGGGATGACCAGCGGCGGCGCCGGCCTGGTCGGGTCCATGACCAGGAAGCTTTCCTGATCCGTTACCACCTGGCCCATGATCTCGCCGACCGAGGCGCCGAACAGGCGGCTCATCGTCCCGACATTGAGGATGCCGATATAGACCTTGCCGTCGCTCTTCTTGTAAACGCCGATCTTGCAGGGCATCAACAGAGACAGGAAGCGCACCTTGTCGTCCTTGAGGATGGGACCGGAATACTTGGTGCTGCACGCCTCGATCAGCATCACCGGCAGGACGTTGCCACCCTCGGCCTCGACGGGCCGTGCCGGGTAGCGCAGGCCGGTCAGCGACCAGCCGTTGCCCGCCGCCTGAATGTTTTGCTGGATGCGCGCCACCGTTTCTTCCATAGGGAACGGGCTCTCGCGTTCGGAGAACATCATTCTCCCGGCCGTGTTCCAGACGACCAGCAAGGTCAGCGCTACACCGATCGCGATTCCCAGTGCGAGTCTCAGTACCGTCTTGAGTATCATCTTCAACATCATTCCCCCCTCCATGATGAATAGTCACCCGATGCGCCGGATGGCGCCGTTCGGTTGGTCCCCGTGAAATCCTTGGTGGCCGGTTCGGTCGCGGGCAGGCGTCCGCAGCGGCGGTTGGCGGCCAGCGCGGTGGCCGCGATGGCTGGCATGGGTTCGCGATGGGCGGCCTTGATGGCCACGAAGCGGTCGCGGCAAACGCCGTGGAAGCAGGGGTTGCTCTGGCGTTCCTGGCCGATGCAACTGACCCAGTGGTGGTCCCGTCCATGACCCGGATAGACCAGTGTCTCGTCGGCCAGGGACAACAAGCGCCGGGTGACGCTGTCGAACAGCACGACGCCGTTGCCGCCCGGCTCGTCGATGCCGCCCGAGCCGCCGATCAGCAGGCTGTCGCCGGTGAACAGCCGGTCTTCCCATCGATAGGTGAGGCAGCCCGGGGTATGTCCCGGTGTCGCCAGCGCCGCGATGCTCAAGTCGCCCACCGCCAGGCTGTCGCCATCGGCGAGCCAGCGGTCCGCCTCTTCGATACCGGTCTGACGGCCCACGGCAACACGCGCGCCGGTCTGTTGGCGCAATGCGTCGGCGGCCGAGATGTGGTCCGCATGGAGATGGGTGTCCAGCACCCAGGCCAAGTGCAGCGACAGCTCGCCCAGTACGCCAAGGTAGAGCGGTTCATGACCGGCCACCGGATCGACGATCGCCGCCGTGGCGGTTCGATCGCAGGCCAGCAGATAGGAGAAAGTCCCTGAGGGCGGATCCCCAAACTGCCGGAAGTAAGCCATGTTCTATCAAACTAGGTGACGTGGACGGCGCCGGCGGCGATGGGCAGTTGCCGCCGTCTTGGATCCAGCGGTGCGACGGCGGCGAGAACGATCATTTCTTCTCTGTGTGAATCATGGGGGTTGGGGGTGTTCAACGTAGGCCGGACACAAGATCCATGCCCGCTTCGGTGGAGGTGGCAATAGATTTATTTTCAGCGACTTAAGTAGATCATCCGCTGCGTCGCCTTGTATCGGGCAACAGATGCGCCAATAATGGCGGCAGCAATGGTTCTCGGGTCGGTGCCGTTTCTGGCATTTTGTCCGAACGAATTAAGGTGACTCGATGCATTCCGCGCGCAATCTGCACGAACTGGTTTCCTTTCTCGATGGTCTGGACGAGCCACGGATCGTCATGGATGCCAACTACCGCATCGTCGCCGCCAATGCTGCCTACAGTCGGGAGTTCGGGGCCGGCCGGCCCGTGGTCGGCCGTCTCTGCTATGAGGTGTCGCACAACTTCACGGTACCCTGCGATCAGGCCGGCGAGTCCTGTCCGCTGCAAGGCAGCCGCCACGATGGCCAGAGTCGGCGCGTCCTGCATCTGCACCAGACGCCACGCGGCGAGGAACACGTGGATGTCGAGACCACGCCGGTACGCGACGAATCCGGCCGCATCGCCTATTTCGTCGAGACCATGCGCGTGGTGCGGCACGCCAGCAGTCGTCCTGCCGCCCAGGGCCTGGTCGGCCGCGCCCCGGCGTTTACGCGCATGCTGTCCCTGGTGTTGCGCGTCGCGCCCGCCGAGGCCGCCGTCATGCTGCTGGGCGAAACCGGTACCGGCAAGGAGGTGGTGGCGCGCGTCATCCACGAGGCCAGTCCCCGCGCGCCAAGGGCCCTTCGTCGCCGTCGACTGTTCCGGATTGACCGAAACACTCTTCGAAAGCGAACTCTTCGGCTACGAAAAAGGCGCGTTCACCGGCGCTACGCACCGCAAGCAGGGATTGGTGGAGGCGGCTTCCGGCGGCACGCTGTTTCTCGACGAAATCGGCGAACTGCCGCCTTCACTGCAAGTGAAGCTGCTGCGCCTTCTGGAAACTGGCACCTATCGGCGCGTCGGTGGCGTGGAAACCCTGCGTGCCGACTTTCGTCTCATTTCCGCCACGCACCGCGACCTGGCCGCCATGGTCAAGGCGGACAGCTTCCGGCGCGATCTCTACTTTCGCATCAATACCTTCCCCGTCCGCATGCCCGCGCTGCGCGAGCGGCCGGAAGATCTGCCTCTGCTGGCCGAATCGCTGCTGGCGCGAGTCGCCGCGCAGCGAAGATTGCGGCTATCGCCGGCGGCTCTGGCCGCCCTGGCCGCGATGCCCTTCGAGGGCAATATCCGCGAGTTGCGCAACCTGCTGGAACGTGCCAGCCTGCTTGCGGACGGCGACGAGATCGAACCCGCGCACCTGGTCGATATCGATGCCGCGGCACCGCCCCTGCCGACTCGCGAGACAGCGGTTTCCGCGCCAATCGCGCAAGCGCAGCGGCACTGGCTGACACTCGACGACAACGAGCGCGAATACCTCGCCTGGGCGGTGAAGAATCACCAGGGCGACCGCCCCTCGCTGGCCCGGCGTCTCGGCTTGAGCGAACGAACCCTGTTCCGCAAGCTGCGTGAGCTGAAATGAGGGTTCAGTGCGAGCACCAGCAGGAGGCGCCGTCGTCGCCGCCGCAACCGCCGACCTGACTCTCCCGCAGGCTCATGGTCGAGCGCACGGTCTTCCGCGCGTTGTCGAACAAGACATCGAAGCGCGCCAATTGATTCCAGACGTCGCAGTAACGCCATTCCCAGACCAGTTCGTCCCGCGCGCCGAAGTAGCGTGTCCACGAGGGTTCCGGCGGCCCCAGTGCGCGCAGTACCTCGTCGGTAGTCATGGTGGGCTTGATGCTGGCGAAGAATTCCGGGGCCAGCACGTTCTCGATCTTCTGGAGGCGGCCGTCGGGGCCGAGCCGCGCCATGAAAGTCTTCACGCCCATCGGGCCGCGCGGATAGGCCAGTTGCCGCGAGCCGTCAGGCAGCGTCCAGTCCATTTTCGGCGGTCCCATGACGCGGGTCACGTCGTCCAGCCCGGCTTCGCCGGCTATCAGGCCGCGGCCGTCGAAGCTGGCGCAGCCGAGCAGGATCAGGCCGACAACGGGCAGGAGAATGGCGAGTCTTGAATTCATGGCGTCCCTCTTGAGGGTTGGACGTACTGCCGAGGCGCGTCAGGCCGCAATGCCCTTGTTTGAGACGTTCGACGCATGGATGGTTCCCTGGCAGATCAGCGCGTCCCGACTTGAAGCGGGTAGCCCGACCATCCCTTACCCTTAGTCAGGCACCACCCGATAGGCCGGATTCTTCATGGCGGCGACCGCCGCAATGATGGCCTCGATCGCCTGGGGACGGGAGAAACCGCGCCGCCAGGCCAGGGCGACCCGGCGGGTCGGCGCCGGCGGCAGGAAGGGAATGGCCGTCACCATGTCGGAACGATAGGGACCGGACAGCGCACCCGCCGGCAGGACCGAGATGCCGTAGCCGGAGGCCACCATGCAACGTACCGTCTCGATGGAGTGGCCTTCGAGCAACGAACCCTCGGCATGGCTGATGTCCGGGCAGGCGTCCAGCACCTGTTCCCGGAAGCAGTTGCCCGCCTTCAGCACCAGCACATGGTCGCCGCGGACCTCTTCGGCGCTGAGGCTGGTCCGTTCGCACCACGGGTGGCCCCGGGGCACGACGACCTCGAAAGGCTCGTCGTAGAGTGCTCTGGTCTGTATTCCCGGTACCTCGAAGGGCAGGGCGACGATGGCCGCGTCCACGTTGCCGTACTTCAGGTAGTCGGCCAGCAGCGCGGTCATGCTTTCCTCGATGAATAGCGACATCTCGGGCGCGATCCGGCGCATCGAGCCGATCAGTTCGGGAAGCAGGTAGGGGCCGATGGTGTGGATCACACCGAGGCGGAACTCGCCATGGAGCGGATCCTTGCCCAACTGGGCCACCATTTCGACCCGCTGGGCTTCGTCGAGGGCGCGCCGTGCCTGGGCAACCACCTGATAGCCGAGTTCGGTCAAGGTCGCATGCCCCTTGGTGCGCTCGATCAGCGCCACCCCCAATTCCGCTTCGAGGTTTTGCAGGGCGACGCTCAGGGTCGGCTGGCTGACATGGCAGCGCTCGGCCGCCCTGCTGAAGGAATTTTCGTCGGCAAAGGCGACCAGATAGCGCAGGGCAGACAGTTTCATGGGGAGGTCCTATAGGCAACAACTATACGCAACATAGCAAAAAACTATTATAAATCATTGACTTACATCAACAGGCCTACGGATTGTAGGGGTAAATTGTGCATTGCGTCAGTTTTTTTCATCACAAGGAGCCTTCCATGAAAATTCGCATCGTCGCTGCTTCCCTGTTTGCCGTCGGCCTGCCTCTGGCTTGGGCCGCGGTTGACGAACCCATCCAGCCGATCACTCCCGCCAAGCAGATCAACCTCGGCATGGTCGAACTGGGCAAGAAGCTTTACTTCGACCCGCGCCTGTCCAAGTCCGGCTTCATCTCCTGCAACTCCTGCCACAACCTGTCGATGGGCGGCACGGACAACATCCCGACCTCGATCGGCGACAAGTGGCAGCAGGGCCCGATCAACGCGCCGACCGTGCTCAACTCCAGCCTGAACGTCGCCCAGTTCTGGGACGGCCGCGCGGCCGACCTCAAGGCCCAGGCCGGCGGCCCGATCGCCAACCCGGGCGAGATGGCCTTCTACCCACACGCTGGCGATCGGCGTGCTGGAGTCCATCCCCGGCTACGTCCGCGAATTCAAGCAGGTGTTCGGCAAGGACAAGATCGACATCGACCAAGTGACCCTGGCGATCGCCGAATTCGAAAAGACGCTGGTCACGCCGAATTCCCGCTTCGACCAGTGGCTGCTGGGCAAGAAGGACGCCCTGACCGCCGACGAACTGGCCGGCTACAAGCTGTTCAAGGACAGCGGCTGCGTCGCCTGCCACAACGGCCCGGCCGTGGGCGGCAACTCCTTCCAGAAGATGGGCGTGGTCGAGCCGTACAAGGCCAAGAGCGGCGGCCGACGGCCGCGCCGCCGTGACCGGCAAGGACGCCGACCGCTTCAACTTCAAGGTGCCGACTCTGCGCAACGTGGAAATGACCTACCCCTACTTCCACGACGGCGCCGCCAACACCCTGACCGAAGCGGTCGACATCATGGGGCGCCTGCAATTGGGCAAGAAGTTCACCAAGGACGAGAATGCCAAGATCGTCGCCTTTCTGAAGACGCTGACCGGCGACCAGCCGAGCTTCACGACTGCCGATCCTGCCGCCGTTCCACCGACACGACGCCGCGTCCAACGCCGTTCGCCAAGTGATCAGCGGCCCTTCCAGCCACCAATGCCCCGGCTTGCCGGGGCATTTCCCGCTGGCGTCCTAGCGGACCGTCTCGATTTCCAGCCTTTCCAGTACCGCCGGCCTGGCTGTTTGCAGGCGCAGGTGGTAGGCCAGGCGTTCGGTCACCATGAACTCGAACTCCATGGCCCCGCCTTGTGTCCTCAGTCCGGGGTGTTCGCCGATGTCGAAGCCTGCCGAGATGACTTGAGCGCAGGCCTCGGCGGCATTGTCGAAGCGTAATCGGGCGCGGTAGCGCCCGGCTGACAGGGTGCCGAGCGGGATGAAATATGTATCGCCCGCCGGGCCGCGCAACTGGGCCAGCGTCGATTGATTCCAGTTACCCGTCGTCGGCGCGGCAATGCGCATCGGATAGTAGCCGCAACGCTGCTTCATGTAGGTCAGCAGGGTGTGCAGGTCCTTCTGCTCATCGATGACAACCTCGCCGGCGTGGCGGCGGATGTGATTGGCCGCCACCATATGATCCGCATCGAAGCTCAGGCGTCCGCTGCATTCGCCTTCGTGGCAACGCGCGCAAACCGTGTTGAAGCGCACCACGGTGCTGGTCGGGATGTCCGCGCCCCGGGCGGAGAACGCCGGGGAAAATGCGATGGCAAGCGCGGTGACCCGCAAGGCGCGCATGACAGCCATTTTCATTTTCGGGTTCCGGATTGGCGACAACGGTATGTTCGCATCGTACGATAGGCCGAGACCCTCGGCCCGATAATCAATATCAAGTTGCCGCGCCGAGCGGCAAGGCGCTAGGCTATGGGTCATGAAGCACCTCTCCGTTCGACTTTCCGCGACCCTGATCGCCGCACTGGCGGTACTCTCGGCTTCGTGTTCCGGCTCGCAGGACGTGTCCGCGTCGTGCGGCAAGCCGGGCCAGTGGCTGGTGCCGGCGAGCCCGAATCCGGCACCCCTGGCCGCGGCCGCACTGATCGACCGACAGGCCGGCCAGCAGGTGGTCCTGCTCGGCGAGGCGCACGACAGCGCCGAGGATCACCGCTGGCAATTGCATACCCTGACTCAGTTGCACTCGCGGCAACCGGACTTGGCCATCGGCTTCGAGATGTTTCCCCGCCGCCTGCAGCCGGTGCTCGACCAATGGGTCGCCGGCACGCTCGCGGAAGAAGAATTCCTGAAGCGCGCCGAGTGGGACAAGGTCTGGGCCTACGATGCGCGCGACTATTTGCCGCTGTTCCATTTCGCCCGCATGAACCGCATTCCCATGCTCGCCATGAACGTCGAGCGCAGCCTGCCGGATGCCGTCGGCAAGGAGGGGTGGGAGGCGGTGCCCGAGGCGCGGAAGGAAGGCGTCAGCCGCCCGGCCAAGCCCGACCCGGATTACATCAAGGACTTGCGCATGGTGTTCGAGCACCATCCGGCCAAAGCCAGGGGCGAAGCGGCCTTTCCGCGCTTCGTCGAGGCGCAGACGCTATGGGACCGCGCCATGGCGCAGGGCATGGCGGACTACCTGAAGAAGCATCCGCAAGCGCTGGTGGTCGGCATCCTCGGTGCCGGCCACGTTCGCTACGGTCACGGCGTCGCGCATCAGTTGAAGGATCTCGGCATCGGCCGGGTCGGGCAACTGCTCACCTGGAGCCAGGCCGACAGTTGCTCGGACATCGACGCCGGCCTCGCCGACGCCGTCTATGTCGTCCAGCAACCGAAAGGCAGTCCGCCCCGGCTGGGCGTCGCCACGGAAGCGGAAAAGAACGGAGGCTTGCGGATCAGCGCCATCACGCCCGGCAGCATCGCCGAGAAGGCCGGACTCAAGGCCGGGGACGTCATCGTCGACATCGCCGGCCAGCCGGCCAAGGGAATACAGATGTTGCGCAACGCCGTGCAACGCCAGACGCCCGGCACCTGGCTGCCGCTCAAGGTCCGGCGCGGCGCCGAGGACCTGGAGATCGTCGCGCGCTTCCCGGTTGACCCATGAGGCGGCTGCCGGGTTTGTCTGTCGGCCTTGGCTTCTTGTGGCCCCTGGTCGCGCCGGCCATGCCGCAGTTGGATCTCGACGTGCGCCTGGACCCGGCCAGTCGCCAGTTCACCGCCACCGCCCGCATTGCCGACGAGCGCGGCGTCGGCGGCTTCCAGCTCGCGCCCGAATTCGAGATCACCGCCCTGTCGGTGGACGGCCGGCCGATGAAACCGGAGAAGCGGTTCGGCCAATCCGGCTACGCGCTGCCGGCCGGCAGCAGGCGGGTGGAGCTCGTCTATCGCGCGACCTTGAAGCCGCTGGCGGCCCTCGACCATCGTCAGGTGCTCGGCGATCGCTCGGCCACCGCCTCGCCCGAGGGCAGCTTCCTGCCTGCCGGGTCCGGCTGGTATCCGGCGCCTGGCAAGACCTTCGGCTATCGTCTGGCGCTTGGCTTGCCCGCCGGACAGAAGGGCCTGGTGGCGGGCGATCTGGTCAAGGAATCCGATACCGCCGATGGCTATCGCGCCGAATTCGAGTTTGCGCAACCGGCCGAAGGCATCGACCTGATGGCCGGGCCCTACACGGTCGGCGAGCGAACAATGACCTTGCCAGGGGGCCGCGCCATTCGCGTCCGTACCTGGTTCCATGCCGACATCGCCGGCCTGTCGCCGGGCTACCTGGACGACGCGGCGCGCTACATCGAGCGCTACAGCCGGCTGATCGGCGACTATCCCTTCGCCATGTTCAGTGTCGTCTCCAGCCCGACCCCGACCGGCTTCGGCATGCCCAGCCTGACCTACCTTGGCCGTGACGTCATCAAATTGCCCTTCATCCGCGCCACCTCGCTCGGCCACGAGGTGCTGCACAACTGGTGGGGCAACGGCGTCTATCCCGACTGGGAACGCGGCAACTGGTCGGAAGGGCTGACCACCTTCCTGGCCGACTACGCCTACAAGGAGGATGAAGGCGACGCAGGCCGCCCGCGAAATGCGCCTCGGCTGGCTGCGTGACTACGCCGCCGTGCCGCCCGGCGAGGATTTCGCGCTGAAGGATTTCACGTCCCGCCATCACGGCATCGCCTCCATCATCGGTTACAACAAGGCGGCGATGGTCTTCCTCATGCTGCGCGACACGATAGGCAACGCCGCCTTCGAGCGCGGCCTGCGCCTCTTCTGGCAGCGCCACCGCTTCAAGACCGCGAGCTGGGCAGATCTCGAAGCCGCTTTTGCCGAAGCGTCGGGCAAGCCGCTGGGCGCCTTTTTCCAGCAATGGGTGCGGCGGCCGGGTGCGCCTGCCTTCGCCGGCGCCGATCCGGATTTCCGCGTCTGGCGGCGCGTCGATCCGGCTGTTTTTCCGCCCATCCTGCGCGAAGTCTTCGTCGCCCCCAAGGTCGGTTTGGCGGTGGTCGGCGCTGGCGACGAAGTCCGTTCGGCGGCGCTGGCCCTGTCCGCAAGGCTGCTCGATGGCCAGCCGGCGTCTGTCGCCACCGCCTTGCCGGCAAACGGTCCCGTGCTGGTCGTGGGACTCACCCATGAAGTGGACGCCTGGCTGGCCCGATACGGCTTGCCGCCGAGGCCGGATGGGGTGAAGGCGCGCGGCAGTGCCCAGGTGTGGGCGGGGCGGGACGACAACGGACGCCCCTTCGTGGTCGTCGCCGCCCGCGATGCCGCATCCCTCAAGGCACTGGAACGCGGCCTGCCGCACTACGGCAAGCAGAGCTGGCTGGTCTTCGATGGGGCGCGGGTCAGCGAGAAGGCCGTATGGCCGCCAAAGGCCGCGCCGGTGGCCGTGGAGCACGTTGCCCCGCGTTGAATGCCGGCGCTGCCGGCACTGATGTAACTGCCGCCGCGACAGTCACGAAATGCCGGCCATCGCCGATGGAACCACCCACCGTTCGAATTCCTCGGCCGTGGTGTAGCCGAGTGTCAGGGCCGCCTGTTTCAACGTCGAGCCCTCCCGTTCCGCATGCCGGGCAATCGCTGCCGCCTTGTCGTGGCCGATGTGCGGAACGAGGGCCGTCACCAGCATCAGCGAGCGATCCATCAGTTCGGCCAGACGGTCGCGGTTGGCTTCGATGCCGCGCGCGCAGTGCGCCTCGAAACAGGTCATGCCGTCGGCAAGGAGGCGAACGCTGTGCAGGAAGTTGTGGGCGATGAGCGGCTTGTAGACATTGAGTTCAAGGTTGCCCGAGGCGCCGCCGATGCCGATGGCGACGTCGTTGGCGAGCACCTGGCAGCAGGCCATGGTCAGCGCCTCGCACTGGGTCGGGTTGACCTTGCCCGGCATGATCGAACTGCCCGGCTCGTTTTCCGGGATGGTGATCTCGCCCAGGCCGGAACGTGGCCCGGAAGCCAGCCAGCGGACGTCGTTGGCGATCTTCATCAGGGCGACGGCCAGGACCTTCAGGCCGCCGTGAGCCGCCACCATGCCGTCATGGCTGGCCAGGGCGGCGAACTTGTTGGCGGCGCTGAAAAACGGCAGGCCGGTGTGGCGCGCGATCTCGGCGGCGACGCGGTCGCCGAATTCCGGATGGGTGTTCAATCCGGTGCCCACCGCCGTACCGCCGATCGCCAGCGGATAGAGCGAGCAGCAGGCTGGCATCGATCACGGACCGGGCGTGATCGAGCTGCGCCACATAACCGGAGAACTCCTGCCCCAGGGTCATGGGGATGGCGTCCTGCAAGTGGGTTCGACCGATCTTCAGGATGTCCGCGAAGCTGTTCGCCTTCACTTGCAGGGATGCGCGCAGACGATCCAGCGCCGGCCGCACGGTGCGGACAATGCCCAGGGTCGCCGCCAGATGCATGGCCGTCGGAAAGACATCGTTCGACGACTGGCCGAGATTGACATCGTCGTTGGCATGCACGAGCCGGGCGGTTCCCACGGCGCCGCCGAGCAATTGCGAGGCGCGATTGGCCAGCACCTCGTTCATGTTCATGTGCGTCTGGGTGCCCGAACCCGTCTGCCAGACGGAAAGCGGGAACTCGCCGTCATGGCGGCCTTCGGCCACTTCCTCGGCGGCGGCCATGATGGCGTCCGCCTGGTCGGGGGGCAACAGGCCGAGGTCGCGGTTGACCAAGGCGCCGGCGCGTTTGACCACGGCCAGCGCCAGGATCAGCTCGGCGGGCATGCGTTCGCCGGAAATGGCGAAGTGCTTCAGCGAGCGCTGGGTTTGCGCTCCCCAGAGCCGTTCCGCCGGCACCTCGATGACGCCGAAGGAATCCGTTTCACAGCGCGTCGCGTCCATGATCCCGCCCGTCCCGCCCGCGCAACTCGCCGTTCAGCGCATCGATCACTTCTGCCCAGTCGGCATCGACCAGCATGCCCTCCCGCAGGAAGTCCGCTTGTCCCGCGGTCCAGAACGGTGCTTCGTGCAAGCGCACGGCGGCTGGCAGCGGGCTGTGCGCCGCGATGAAGCCGTCGATGGCGGCCGCGTCGGCGGGCAGGCCGAGCTGGGCGAACAAGTGACTCATGCGGTGGACGGGTGCTTCCATGATCCAGTCGGCACGCTGTCAGGCGATGGTGGCGAGGCGATCGGTGGCGGCGGCGATGTCGCTGGTCATGGCAAACTCCGTCCGGAAGGGAAGACAGGCACAAGACCAATATGGGATGGCCTAGTAGAATAGTCAAGTATTATTCGGCCTCCATCGCGTGGGACAAGGCGAACCACGAACGGCTGTCCGGAACTACCGCGCCGGCTTCAGTTCCCTATCCAGGGTCGCATGCCGGGGTCCTCATGGTTTTCCGGCCCGCACATCCGGCGGCTGATAGCCATCGGTGAGCGTCAGCATGAAGGCGACGATATCGTCGATGTCGTCGTCGGTGAGGCCGAGTCCGCCCATTTCCTCCTGGTTCACGTTCCGCGCCACTTCCGGCTTCGGCCAGCAGCCCAGGCGCAGCGCCTCCGCCTCGGTCGCGTCGCGCTTGCAGGCGGGACGCACATCGCGGTCGTTGTAGAAAGCCACGACACCGCGCAGGGTGTTGAAATAGCCGTTGTGCATATAGGGCGCGGTCAGCGCGATGTTGCGCAACGTCGGCACCTTGAACTTGCCGTCCTCGGCGCGCCGTCTCACTGTCGCACCCAGGCCCCGGTCCAGGAACCGCTTGCCTTGCGGGTTGTAGCCCTTCGGCAGGTCGTAGAAGGGATTCTCCGGATTGCGGGGCACGCCGAGGTTGTCGTAGGTGAAGTCGGTGAACAGCGGCAGGCCGCCGTCGGGCCGCCGCTGGCTGGGATGGCAGGCCGCGCAGTTGCCCTTCCTTTCGTCGTTGAACAGCCGCAAGCCGCGCAACTCCTGTGCCGTGAGCGTCGCTTTGCCCTGTAACCAAGCGTCGTGCCTGGTGGTGAATGGCGCCAGCTCAGTGGTCCGCTCGTAGGCGGCAATGGCGGCGGCGATGCGGTCGTAGGCGCGGTCGATGTCGTCGAGCGCCCCCTTGCCGAAGGCCGCTGCGAACTCCGGGGCGTAGGCCGCGCGCCGGACCTTTTCCACCACCGCGCGCCGGCCCCGGTTGGCCATCTCGACAGGATTGAGGAATGGTCCCTTCGCCTGCTCCTCCAGCGTTGCCGCCCGGCCATCCCAGAACTGGCCGCCGACGTAGTGGCCTTCCGCCTTGTCGAAATGGAAGGCGGGCGAGAAGGCCATGTACATCGCCGATGGCGCGTTGCGATTGCCGAAACGATTGCGCTGCACCCCCTTGGACGTCGGCTGGGCGCGGTCGGGGTCGGTGAAGGCGGCGCCAGGATCGTGGCAGCTCGCGCACGACTGGCCAGCCGGTTCGGACAGCGTGGCGTCGAAGAACAGCAAACGGCCGAGGGCGGCTTTCTCCGCGGCGGCCTCACTGGCATCTCCCGCCAATGCAAGCGACGCGGTGGCCCCGAGTGCGCCGATGACGAAAAGAGAGAATCTGCGCATGGCGTGAAAGCGAGTCGTGGCGATACGCCGAATCATACCGCTCGACCGCCGCACATCAGTCGCGCGAGGGCAAGCGCAATGCGACCACGGAGCCGACGGCCACGGCCAGCCAGGCGAGGATGAAGGCGCCGCCGCCGAACGGCGTGGCGGCGTGCAGAGCGTGGAAGTCGGCCAGGCTGCGCAGGTAGAGGTTGCCGCTGAACAGCAGCGTGCCGGCCACCATCAGCCAGCCTGCCGCCGTGAGCCAGAGCGAGGTGCCCCGGGCGGCGAGCAGGCCGACGGCGAGCAGGCCCAGGGCATGGAACTGCTGGTATTGCAGCGCCGTGTGGAACCATGCCCGTGCGCCAACGGGCATGTCGCCGAGGGCATGGGCGGCGGCCGCGCCGAGCGCCACCGAAAAGGCGGCGCTCAGGGCGCCGATCACCAGGAACAAGTTTGCGTTCATCGTCTGCAAGTCGGTTGGGGCGGGACGCCGCATCATAGCCGCAACACCCAGCGGCGTCGGCCGCGGCCTTTCGTCTCGCTGGTTGCGTGGCCGTTCAGTCGCCCAGGTAGCGGCCGGTTTCGACTGCAATCACCGCGAACCAGGTCGCTATGGCGATACCCACCGCAGCGGCAGCGATGTCCTTGATCACCTTGATCTTTTCGTTGTGGCGCTCCTCGACGAAATCGCACAGGGCCTCGATGGCGCTGTTGACGAGCTCCGCGAAGACGACAAAAGCCGTCACCACCATGATCAACAGGGCGTCCACCCAGGCCCGCATCGCGAAGGCACCCGCCAGGACGATGGCCGACAGGATCAGCTTGTACGTGACCGACCAGTCGTACAGCACCGCATAGCGCAGACCCGAGGCGACGGTGGCGATCTTGCGCAGCGGGTGGTAGCCGGGTTCGCCTATGCCGAGGAACTTGTGGCGCATCAGCCGCTCCGCCGCCAGATCGGCAGCGCGTGCAGCAGCGCAGCCCAGAGCGTGCCGGCGGCGATGCCGGCCAGCACGTCCGTGAGGAAATGGACTTGCAGATAGGTTCGCGACAGGCCCGTGGCGAGTACCAGCGCCAGGCCAAGCGCGACATGACCGGCACGCCGCCCGCCGCCGGTCCACAGGAGCCAGGCCGTGACGAAGGCGGCGACCTGCATGGCGTGGGCGCTGGGAAAACTTGCGTCGGCCGGCATCGCGGCGAGACTGGGGAAGGCATCGGGTCGGGCGCGATCGACCAGCCACTTCAGAAGCTGCGCGATCCCCGCGGCACCGATCACTGCGCTGGGCAGAAAGGCGTACTTGCGCCAGTCGCGCCCGCCGGCCAGGTACCAGCCGGCGACCAGCGCCAGCGGCAGCAGCACGAACAGCGAGCCGAGCCAGGTCAATGTGCCCATGGTGGCGGTCAGCAGCGGGTGCTGCCATTCGTGCATCAGGCTCAGCCAGGCGCTGTCCATGGGGTCCTCATTCGACCTTGGCGCGCGATTGGCCGGCCATCAACTTCTCCTTGCGCAGCGACAGCGCGACCGAGATGCCGATGAAGGTGGCGACCACGCCGAGCGAGAAGCCAATCGGAATCTTGTACAAATCGATCAACAGCATCTTCACGCCGATGAAGACCAGCACCGCCGCCAGGCCGTACTTGAGCAGCGAGAAGCGGCCGGCCATGTCGGCGAGCAGGAAGTACATCGCGCGCAGGCCGAGGATGGCGAAGACGTTCGAAGTCAGCACGATGAACGGGTCGCCGGTGATGGCGAAAATGGCCGGGATCGAATCGACCGCGAAGATGAGGTCGGAGATCTCCACCAGCACCAACGCCAGAAAGAGCGGCGTGGCGTAGCGCAGCCCGCCTTGTGTGACGAAGAAGCGCTCGCCGTGCAGGCCGTCGGTGATCTTCATGTGGCCGCGCAGCCACTTGAGCAACGGGTTGTTGGCCAGATCCGGCTGTTCGTTGGCGAACCACCACATCTTGATGCCGGTAAACAGCAGGAAGGCGCCGAACAGGTAGAGGATCCAGTGGAACTGGGCGATCAGCCACGCGCCGGCGAAGATCATCGCCGTACGCATGATGATCGCGCCGAGCACGCCGAACACCAGCACCCGCTTCTGCAGCTCCAGCGGGATGCCGAAGAAGGCGAACAACATCAGCCAGATGAAGACGTTGTCGACCGCCAGCGATTTCTCGATCAGGTAGCCGGTGACGAACTCCAGCGTCTTTTCGTTGGCCAGTTCGCGGCCGGCGCTGCCGTCGAGGTACCACCACAGCCCGGCGGCGAACAGGAAGGACACGGAAACCCAGACCCCCGACCACGTGGCGGCCTCGCGCATGCTCACGCGGTGCCGCTTGCCGCCGCCGACCACGAAGAGGTCGATGGCCAGCATCACCAGCACGATGCCGGAGAAAGCTGTCCAGAGCCAGACGTTGCCGATGGTTTCCATGCCGTCTTCCTATCGTCCCCGTTCAGCCGTAAAACGCCTCGGGCGGCAAGGCATGGCGGCGGTGGGCAAATCCAGCGCGGACTGGCCCCCTGTCCGCATCCCAGGCCGCCATGGCGCTCAGGAGCAGTTTCTCCTCGCCATCGGTGAAGCGGCCGTCGCTGCTCACCACAGCGACGATCAGGCCCAGCACACGCTCCCGCGCCCGCGGGTCGTCGAACTTCGGCAAAGACACCGGCCAGCAAGACCGGTGAGAGCCGGTAGCCGCCGAAACCTTCGGAAAGCTTCGCCGCGTCGGCACAGAAGTCGTAGAGCACCCGCACGAAGTCCTCGCGGCTGATGCCCAGCGCGGCGAAGGCGCCACGACGGTTGAGTACGTCGAGTTCGCTTTCGTCGAGCTGGCCGTCCGCCAACAGGGCCAGGACCACCAGTCGCGCCATGGCGCGCGGGCTGTTGGCGGGATAGCTACGTAACGGGTACACCTTGTCGATGCGGGGCGGAAACGTTTCGCGGGTTTGCATCGTCATCATGGTCGACTCCTCGGCTACCGCGCTACGGGGAATCCGTGGCGCATGGCGGCAATCTACGACCAACATCAATTCCAATAAATGGATAATAGTGGATACGATACTTCCGTTTGCTGGAAATATAAAATGAAACCGGACGACCTCAATTTCCGCCACCTGCTCTACTTCTGGGCTGTGGCCAAGGAAGGCGGCATCACCCGTGCCGCCGAGCGCCTGGGCCTTTCGGCGCAGGCCATCAGCACCCAGCTCGGCCAGTTGGAGCGCCAACTCGGCCAGGCCCTGCTGGCGCCGCAGGGGCGTTCCCTGACGCTCACCGAGGCCGGGCGAACCGCTCTCATCTACGCGGACCAGATCTTTCAGACGGGCGACAGGCTGCGTCACGCGCTCGCCGAACCGGTCGCCAGCCGCCCCCGGTTCGCCGTTGGCGTTACCGATGCCGTGCCCAAGCTGATCGCCTTTCATCTGCTTGAAGGGGTGCTGCGCCCGCCGCTGTCGGTGCGGCTTGAGTGCATCGAGGGCGATCTGGATACGCTGCTGGCGGAACTGGCACTGAACAGGCTCGATCTGGTGGTTGCGGATCGTTCCGCGCCGCAACGGGCCAACCAGCGGCTCCACTCGCGACTGCTGGGCAATGTCGCCATCGCTCTGTACGGCACCGAAGACCTGTGTCGCGGTTACGCCGCGAGCTTCCCGCACAGCCTCGATGGCGCGCCCATGCTGCTGCCCGCCCGCGGCGATCCGCTGCGCGAAGTCGTCGATGCCTGGCTCGAAGCCCATGAATTGCGGCCGCTGGTCATCGGCGAGTTCACCGATAGTGCATTGCTCAAGACCTTCGGGCGGGCCGGCCTCGGCTTGTTTCCCGCGCCGGCGGGGATGCACACGGACATCCAGGCCCAGTTTGGCGCGGTGTCCCTGGGCATCCTGGAGGGCGTGACCGAGAGCTGGTATGCGATTGCCAGCCATCGCCGGGTGCAACACCCGGCCGTCGCCGCGATCCTGGCGTCTGGCGCCATCCGTCTCACGGCGTGAGAAGGATGGATCAGCGCCGGATGATCCGTCCGCTGGCGCCACACCGCATCGCCCGGCCTTCGAGGATTGGCACCGGCCAGTCAGTGGCGCGAAGGCAAGCGGACGAGTACGACCGCGCCGACCAGAACACCGACCGCCACCAGGCCTTGCAGCCACGGCCGGCCGGACAGGAACCAGATGGAGACGCCGGCGGTCAGCGCCATCGCGGTCAGGCCGATGCGCTTGATCCGGCGTGGAACGCTGCGGTGCTCTTCCCATTCGCGCAGCATGGCGCCGAAAGTTTGATTGCGCAGCAGCCAGGCATGCGCGCGCGGGGATGCGCGCACGAAGCACGCGCCCGCCACCAGCACGAAGGGCGTGGTCGGCAGGCCCGGCACGACGACGCCGATCAGCGCCAGGATCAGGGCGAGCGCGCCGCCCAGCCAGAGCAGCGTGCGGACGGTCGGCGACGAGTGGAGGCGGTCGGATGCGTGGAGCTCGGACATGAAGGCCGGTCAGTCATGGCGGGACGCCGCATCATACTGCCGGCGCCCCGCCGCGATCACCCGCTCACTTCAGGTCGTAGCGATCGGCGTTCATCACCTTCGTCCAGGCGGCGACGAAGTCATCGACGAACTTCCGCTGGTTGTCGTCCTGGGCATAGACCTCGGCATACGAACGCAGGATCGAGTTCGAGCCGAACACCAGGTCGACGCGGGTGGCGGTCCATTTCACGGCGCCGCTCTTGCGCTCCCGGATCTCGTAGAGGTTGCTGCCGGCCGGCTTCCACGTGTAGGCCATGTCGGTCAGGTTGACGAAGAAGTCGTTGGTCAGCGCCCCGACGCGATCGGTAAATACGCCGTGCTTGCGTGCCGCCGAAGTTGGTCCCGATGACGCGCATGCCGCCGACCAGCGCCGTCATCTCGGCGGCCGTGAGGCGCATCAACTGGGCGCGGTCGAGCAGCAGTTCCTCGGCCGTGACGACGTAGTCCTTCTTCAGCCAGTTGCGGAAGCCATCGGCCAGCGGTTCCAGCACCTCGAAGGACTCGACGTCGGTCATCGCCGCCGTGGCATCGCCGCGACCCGGCGCGAAGGGCACGGTCACGTCGAAGCCCGCAGCCTTCGCGGCCTTCTCGACGCCGACGCCGCCGGCCAGCACGATCACGTCGGCCACGCTCGCCCCCGTCTCGGCGGCGATCTTTTCATAGACCGCCAGCGCCCTGGCCAGGCGCGCCGGCTCGTTGCCGGCCCAGTCCTTCTGCGGGGCGAGGCGGATGCGCGCGCCATTCGCTCCACCCCGTTTATCCGAGCCGCGGAAAGTGCGCGCGGAGTCCCAGGCCGTCGCCACCATCTCGCTGATGCTAGGCCGCTGGCCGCGATCTTCGCTTTCACGGCGGCCACGTCGTAGTCCTTGCGGCCGGCGGGCACCGGGTCCTGCCAGATCAGGTCTTCCTTCGGCACGTCCGGGCCGATGTAGCGCGCCTTCGGGCCCATGTCGCGGTGGGTCAGCTTGAACCAGGCGCGGGCGAAGGCATCCTCGAAGGCCTGCGGGTCCTTCTGGAAGCGCTCCGAGATCTTGCGGTACGCCGGGTCCATCTTCATCGCCATGTCGGCGTCGGTCATGATCGGGTTGCGGCGGATCGCCGGGTTCTCGGCATCGATCGGCTTGTCTTCTTCCTTGATGTCGACCGGCTCCCACTGCCACGCGCCGGCCGGGCTCTTCTGCAGCGCCCACTCGTGGCCGAGCAGCAGGTCGAAGTAGCCGCCCTTGCCCGTGTTCCACTTCATCGGGTGCGTGGTCCAGGCGCCTTCGAGGCCGCTGGTCACGGTGTCGCCGCCGATGCCGCGCGTCGTGTGGTTGTTCCAGCCGAGGCCCTGCTCCTCGAGTCCGGCGCCTTCGGGCGCCGGGCCGAGGTTGGCGGCGCTGCCGTTGCCGTGCGCCTTGCCGACGGTGTGGCCGCCGGCGGTGAGCGCCACGGTTTCCTCGTCGTTCATCGCCATGCGGGCGAAGGTGACGCGCACGTCGCGGGCCGTCTTGAGCGGGTCGGGCTTGCCGTCGACGCCTTCCGGGTTCACGTAGATCAGGCCCATCATCACGGCGGCCAGCGGGTTCTCCAGGTCGCGCTCGCCGGAGTAGCGGCTGCCCTCGCTGCCGGTGGGCGCCAGCCATTGCTTCTCGGCGCCCCAGTAGGTGTCCTTCTCCGGATGCCAGATGTCCTCGCGGCCGAAGCCGAAGCCGAAGGTCTTCAGGCCCATCGACTCGTAGGCCATGGTGCCGGCGAGGATGATCAGGTCGGCCCACGAGACCTTGTTGCCGTACTTGCGCTTGATCGGCCAGAGCAGGCGGCGCGCCTTGTCGAGGTTGGCGTTGTCCGGCCAGGAGTTGATCGGCGCGAAGCGCTGGTTGCCCGTGCCGCCGCCGCCGCGGCCGTCGGCGATGCGGTAGGTGCCCGCCGAGTGCCAGGCCATGCGGATCATCAGGCCGCCGTAGTGGCCCCAGTCGGCCGGCCACCAGTCCTGCGAATCCGTCATCAGCGCCTTGACGTCCTTCTTCAGCGCTTCGATGTCCAGCTTCTTCAGCGCTTCGCGATAGTTGAAGCCCGCGCCCAGCGGATTGGTCTTGGTGTCGTGCTGGTGCAGGATGTCGAGGTTCAGCGCCTTCGGCCACCAGTCCTGTGCCGACATCGACGCCGACGTAACGCCCCCGTGCATGACGGGGCACTTGCCTGAATTGCTCATGTTTGTCTCCTTGTCAGATTGCGACCAAACCGACGAGATGCCCCGCCAGCACCGCCGCCCCCGAAGTGGCGATGCCGACCCCGGCAAAGAAGCGGATGCGATTGACAGTCCTGCGGCTCATGGCGTTCTCCTCGTGATTCGTTGCGACACGAGTCATGCTAGGCGCATCGCCGCCATTAAGCCAATTGAGTGTTACGAAGAGAGGAATAGCCGATGGCTATTGCTGGGGGCGAACACGCGGGGTTCTCACCTGCCCGCAAATGCCGGTGTCGTGCGGACAATCGCACCAGCGGCTAAACTCACGGCTCCGCAACTAGCGATGAGGAAGTTGGCAGTAACCGCCTTGGTTCTGCTGACAAATACACTATGAGTTCTGACCGCTGGACGAGGGATCAACTCAAGCTCGCCTTTCATCTGTATTGCCAACTTCCCTTCGGAAAACTACATCGAGGGAACCCTGAAGTTGTTCAACTCGCCGAACTAATAGGGCGTACTCCTTCCGCCGTCGCAATGAAACTGGTCAATTTCGCCAGTCTTGACCCAGCGATTACCAACACTGGCCGCAAAGGCCTCGAGGGCGCATCAAATCTTGACCGCGAAATTTGGGCCGATTTCCACTCTGATTGGGAAGGCTTGGCGATTGAGTGCGACAAGCTCCGAGAGAAATTTGGCTTGGCGCCTACGGTTGACCGTGCAGGCGAATCGAGGATGGAGGACTTCCCGATTCCTGATGACTTCTCTGGGGAAGCGCGCCGCGTTCTAGTCGAGCAGCGGATCAAACAAGACTTCTTCCGTCGTGCCGTTCTGGCTAGCTATCGAGGCAAATGTTGTATGTGCGGCCTTTCCGATTCTCGGTTGCTCATCGCTAGCCATATCGTGCCTTGGAGTAAGGACAAATCGAACCGGCTTAACCCAAGCAATGGACTTTGCCTCTCCGCAATTCATGACCGAGCTTTCGACAAAGGGCTGATCACACTGACCGATGATTGGAAGATTATTTTGTCGAGGGAGCTGAGCAATCAAGATGAGGCCTTCGTTCAGTCCGTGTTTAAGCCTCTTGAAGGACGTGCAATCGAGCTTCCTGAACGCTTCGTCCCTGACCCAGCCTTTCTTCAGCGCCACCGCGCTGAAGTCTTTCTGGACAACTGCTCAGCCCCGTAGTACTCGGAAAAGTCAGCCGTGGTGACACGCCACCTAACGCGGACTGCGGGGCCGTGTGTTACCGAGCGTCGGCGCCGACAACGGGCCCGATGCCGTCAGCTCGACGACGTAGCGCGGCTGGAACGCTTGCCGGGTCACGGTGGCCGACCGTATGCGGTCGAGGCGATAGCTCCTCGGTTCGCCGGTGTGGACCTTAACGCCGAAGAGCAGCAGGTCGCCGACGCTGCTTCGTCGCACCGAATAGGGTTCGATGGTCGGCGTGGTGTGCTCGCCGTTTTCCTTGGTGTAGTCGAGTTGCACGCACAGACGGTTGGCTGCGGCGAAGCGGATGACTTCCAGCGAGCCGGCCTCGGCGCCCCAGGCTTGGACCATCGGCGGGAAGTCGCCAGCTGGCATCCAGCGGCGCGCGGCCCGGCCGGGATGGCGGCCAGGGCTGGCGCTACGGCCTGCTCGTTCAGCCAGTCGAAGACTGCCGGCAGTTCCTGCCAGAACTCGTTGAATGGCGGGCAGATCGGCAGCTGATGGGCGAGCATTTGCTCCCACTCGACCTCGATGGCTGCGCGCTCCGGCCGGTCGTTGAGGGCGGCGTAGGTGGGAACCGGAATGCCCTTGAATTCGCATTTGCGGGCCAGCGTGCTGCGAACCACGTGCGCGATCCGGCTGCAAGTCTTGCCGGCGATAGAGGTGAACCACGTCGTAGAGGTCGCGCGGGCGCTGGCGCTCTGCCAGTGCGCGCATCTTCTCGGCGAAGACTTCCTCGAAGCGCGTAGCTCAGGACGTGGATGCCGTCTTCCGGCTTGTCGCTGTAGGGGTGATGCACGGGGCGTAGCGTCGGGTCGAGGACAAGCACTTCGTCGGCGGCCAGGTCCAGCTTGATGCGCGGCGGATCGCCGGCCCGCGCCAACGGCCCGCGATAGCCGACCCGCCCTTGTGCCGACTGGCTGCCGCGCGGATTGGTGAAGACTTCGAACTTGCGCGTTTCGGGCGGCAGCTCCAGGCCACAGGCGTCGTAGACCCACTCGCCGATTTCCTCGAACACTCCGGCAAGAAATGCTTCGTCGAGGTGATCGGCATCTTGCAGCGTGAAGTCGAGGTCTTCGGAGAAGCGGTAGGTCTCGAAGTAGCATTTCTTGAGGCAGGTGCCGCCCTTGAAGACCCATCGGTTCCCGATCGACGGGTGGGCGGCGATGCCGGCGAGCAACCAGCCCAGCGCGTAGTCCTTCTCGACGACATGCGCCTGCAACTGCAGCTCGGCGGCGAGTGCCATGATCTCCTGCTTGGTGATCATGGCTTGGCCTCGCGCCATTCGCCGGCCGGTACCCAGACCCGCCACACGGTGACCAATCTGTCGGCCGGCAAGGCCGGGTCGAGCTTGGCGTAGCCGGTTGAGAGATTCTCGCGGCAAGCCTCGATCAATGCAGTCTGGTCGGAATGATCCCGCTGCAGCAGGAAGCCCAGGCGCTTGTAGATTGCGCCAACACCAAGCTTCGCCGCGTAGTCGGCCAGTTTGGGCGCCTCCTTGGGCTGCTCGCGCAGCAGCGTCGCCAGCATTTCGGTCACATGGCGGATGCCGCCCCCCAGCGCGGGATCGGCCAGCATGTCGATGACAGTGCGGGCGGGATCGGAAACTTGTACGCGCGTGCTGCCGCGCCAGACATTCTTGAGGCCAATGAACCGCGCGGTCGGTACGGTGTGGAGTTCGAAGCGCGCCTTGCGCAGCAGGGGTTGCCGGTTGCGCGGGCGCTTCGTGGTCATCACGCAGAGCGAGCTGAAAATCTGCTCCGTGAGACCCCAATGTTCCGCCGCCGACCAGCCGCCGATGTAGCAGGGCGAATACATGGCGGCAGCGGCAGCCCAGGGATCGTCGAGGGCGATGTCGGCCGACTCGGCCTCGATGGGGACGGGAACGTAGGCGCCTCGGCGAACGCGCGCCAACCATCCCGCTCGCGCCCAAGCCGCGAGCTTTCGGGCAGCGATGGATCGGCGTCACGCCGAGCGCCGCCGCCGCTTCGCTCGAAGTGACGATCGGCGGGCTCTCGCGTAGCAAGCGGCCGAGTTGATCGCGCGAATCTGCGCTTAGACCTTGGGGCTTCATGGCTATAGTGTAAGCGCAGTAACGATCTATTGGTAGAGTGTTGTACGCTCTTGATATAGTCACTGCCTTCAGGATAGGCGCCAATAGGCCAGGAAACGCGCCCTCTGCCCGGGGCTTTGGATTTCGGCTACTATATTCACGTTTCTATTCACACTGCCATTCATCGCCATGTCCCGCCACGCCGATGCGATTCGACTCCAGCTTGCCAGCGGGCCGCTGGCTGCGCGGCAATTGCTTGATTCGCTGGGCATCAGCCAGCCGACGCTGTCGCGGGCGCTGGCGGAGCTGGGCGGCGAGATCGTGCGGCTGGGGGCGGCGCGATCCATTCAGTACGCGCTGCGCGACGGGCTGCGCGGCTTGCCGGACATGCCGGTCTATCGGGTCGATGTGGAGGGGAAGATCCGGTCGCTGGGGACGCTGGTGCCGGTGCGGCCGGATGGCTTCGTGATGCGGCAGGAGGATGGCGAAACCCGGTACAGCGACGGGCTGCCGTGGTGGTTGTTCGACATGCGGCCGGCGGGCTACCTGGGCCGGGCCTATGCCGCGCGCCATGGCGGCGCGCTCGGGCTGCCGGCGCGGCTGACCGACTGGACGGACACGCACGCCTTGCGCGCGCTGCTCGCCAACGGCGAGGACATGGTGGGCAACCTGCTGCTGGGCGATGTCGCGCGCGACCGCTTCCTCGCGGCGACGCTGCCGGCGCCGATTGCCGAGGCGCAGAAGGCGGAGCGCTACGCGGCGCTGGCGCGCGGGGCGGCCAGCGGCGAACAGCCGGGCTCTTCGGCGGGCGGCGAGCAGCCGAAGTTCGTCGCCTACGCCGAGACGCCGGACGGCCCGCGCCATGTGCTGGTGAAGTTCAGCGAGGCGGAAGCCGGCCCGGTGGGCGAGCGCTGGCGCGACCTGCTGCTGGCCGAGCATCTGGCGCTGGAGACTTTGCGCGAGGCGGGCGTTCCCGCCGCGACGACGCGGCTGATCGACACCCCCGACCAGCGCTTCCTGGAAGTGGAGCGCTTCGACCGCGCGGGTGCGCTGGGCCGGCGCGCGGTGTTTTCGCTTTCGGCGCTGGATGCGGAATTCGTCGGCGCGGGCGGTAGCAACTGGCCGGCCATCGCCCGCCGGCTGGCAGAGGCAAAGGTGATCGTGCCGCAGGCGGCGGAGTCGGCCGCGCTGCTGTGGGCCTTCGGCACGCTGATCGGCAACACCGACATGCACGGCGGCAACCTGTCCTTCCTTTCCGAACAGGGGCCGCCCTGCGAAATCGCGCCGGCCTACGACATGTCGCCGATGGGCTTCGCGCCGCGCAGCGGCGGCGGCCTGCCCGATGCGCTGGGCGATGCGAGGGCCATCGACGCCGGCGTGGCCAACGAGACGTGGCGGCAGGCGGAAGCGCTGGCGCGCGCTTACCTTGCGCGGGTGGTGACGAGCGGCGACTTCAGCCGCCGCTTCGAGCCGTGCATTGCGGCGCTGGAGCGGCGCATCGAGACGGCGGGCGAGCGGATCGCTCGGTTGGGGTAGGGGCCGCGCGCGACAAAGTCAGCCGTGGCGAGACGGCGCCCGACTCGGGACGGGGAACCAGATCATCGCCGCGCGCGTGTCGAACGGGTGTAAATGGGTCGGAAAGCGCGCCAATCGCCCATTCAGGTGGCTCCGGCGAATTGGGTGTAAATGGTTGTCGTATTGGGTGCCATGATCCGAGCCGACACCGTCCAGATCACTCCCGAACTCCTGAGCCTCATCGCCGGCCTCGATGAGTTCAAGGGCGCCTGGCGCGCGCTCGGCACATTGGCGCCGGACCGGCTTTCGGCTCTGCGCCGGGTGGCCACCATCGAGAGCATCGGTTCTTCCACCCGCATCGAGGGCAGCCGCCTGTCGGACCGGGAGGTCGAGCGGCTGCTGTCCAACCTGCAGATCAACTCCTTCGCCACCCGGGACGAACAGGAGGTGGCGGGCTACGCCGCGGTGATGGAACTGGTGTTCTCCTCCTGGCAGGACATCGCACTGACGGAGAACCACATCAAGCAGCTCCACCGCGATCTGCTCACCTACAGCGAGAAGGATGCCCGGCAGCGGGGCAACTACAAGACCGCCACGAACAGCGTGGTCGCCTTCGACGAGAATGGCAAGCAGTTGGGCGTGGTGTTCGAAACCGCGACGCCCTTCGACACGCCGCGCCTGATGACCGAACTGGTCACGTGGTTCAACGACGAGCGTACCGCCGGGCGGCTGCATCCGCTGCTGCTCATCGGCATCTGGGTCGTGGTGTTCCTGGCGATCCACCCCTTCCAGGACGGCAACGGCCGCCTGAGCCGCGTACTGACCACGCTGCTGCTGCTCCAGGCCGGCTACGCCTATGTGCCCTACAGCTCGCTGGAAAGCGTGATCGAACAGGGCAAGGAGGCCTACTACCTCGCGCTGCGCCAGACGCAAGGAACGATCCGATCCGAAGCCCCGAACTGGCAGCCCTGGCTGGTTTTCTTCCTGCGCGCGCTGGCCGAACAGAAGCAGCGACTGAACCGCAAGGTGGAGCGCGAAAGGATCGTGCTGGCGCCGCTGCCCGACCTTTCGCTGAAGGTCGTCGAGTTTGCACGGGAGCACGGACGCGTGACGATGGCGAATGCGATCCGGCTCACGGGCAGCAACCGCAACACGCTCAAGCAGCACTTCCGCGCACTGGTGGAACAGGGCCACTTGGTACAGCGTGGTGCCGGCCGGGGTGTTTGGTACGAGCTGGCCTGAAAGGCGACTGCCACCGTGCGATATCCCCGAGCCACCGGGCCGGGCAGCTTATCGCGGAAGTCAAGGCAACTATTTAATTATATTGATGGCCTTCCCCACCCGACGGCGCATCATGTGCAAAGACCGACGAATCTAGTCGGCTATTCGATAAGAAAAGGAGAACGTCATGAACACCCCGACGCCGTCGCGTTTCCGCAAGATTCGCATCGTGTCCTCCAACAGCAAGCCAGTTGCCGCCAATTGGCGGCGCGCTGTTCCGGCCCCCGGGGGCCTGATGCCCTACGAGGCCGCGGCCCGGGCGATATTCATCCGGGCCAATGGCGAGGCGGCCTACTACAAGGCAACCGGAATCATCCGGGAAGCGAACGACCCGAAAGCGACATTCTGAGCGAACCCGTCCGCGCCATCCGGCGGACCGACGAGGAGAAGATCATGGGCAAATTGAGGCAAGGCAACAAGGAAACGAAGAAGACACCGGTCCTGAACCCCAGGGAAAAGAAGGCAGCCAAGCTGGCCAGGAAGCACGCGGGTGACGTGGTGCCGATCATCCCGCGCTGAGCGGGCACAGGCGCCGGGTTGCTGACGCCTACTTCGCGGCGGTATCGGGCACGAACTTCAGGACGTTGCCGTTGATGCAGTAGCGCTTGCCGGATTGGCGCTCTTCACTTCGACGCGGCGCTTGGCGAGCGTGTTGTCGGCCACTTCGACGACGGCGCCGGGCAGGGGGTTGAAGAAGCTGGGCCGGCCGGTGCCGCTGTCGAACTTGATGATCACCTGCGCCTTTCAACTGAAGACGCCCTTGCTCACAACTCGGCACACTATCGGCAACCATCGACCAGGAAACTGGAAAGCGTGCCGTCCAGGCCAGGAAAAGGTTTCCAGAGGTAATCCGGTGGCCGCCTGATACCCTGATGCAGGGCAACCGGACGGGCAAGCAGCAGCGTTGGCAGGGCTGTCCGGGAAAGATCATGGTGGAGGTGCGCTCATGCGTCAGTTGAAACTCGGCAGGGCCTTTACGCTGGTGGAATCTGGGCCGGTCGTCCTGGTGACGACTTGTGACGGGACGAGGAACAACATCATGACCATCTCATGGACCATGGTGCTGGACTTCACGCCGCTATTCGCCATCACCACCGGGCGCGTGGAATCACTCCTTCGCGGCGCTGCGCAAGACCCGGGAGTGCGTCATCGCCATTCCCACCGTCGACATGCTCGATCAGGTGGTCGGGATAGGTACATGTTCCGGTGCCGACACGGACAAGTTCGCCAGGTTCAATCTCACGCCCGTGCCGGGCCGGGTCGTCAAGGCGCCCCTGATCAGGGAGTGCCTGGCCAATATCGAGTGCAAGGTCGTCGACATCGTCAGGAAGCACAACATCGTCGTGCTGGAGGGGGTTGCCGCCTACCTGGACCGTGCGCGCAAGGAGAAGCGCACGGTGCATGCCGTCGGCGACGGCACCTTCATCGTCGCTGGGGAGACGCTGGACCGCAGGAAGATGATGGCCGCCAAGCTGCCGGCCGGACTCTAGCGCCGGTGGTCGGGCCGCGCGGCGATCGCCATGATTGCCATCGAAGGCAGCGGTGCCTAATCCCCGAGGATGGTGACGACCAGGGCGCGGTGATGCGGACCGGCACGATGCTCCCAGAGAAAGATGCCCTGCCAGGTGCCCAGCAGCAATCGGCCGTTCCCGATGGGGACGGATACGGAACATCCGGTGAGCACGGTACGCGCGTGGGCCGCCATGTCGTCGTCACCTTCCGTGGCGTGGCGATAGGCCGAGTCCCCGTCGGGCGCCCAGCGTCGCGCCAGTGTTTCCAGGTCCGTCCGCACGGCGGGGTCGGCATTCTCGGTAATCAGCAAGGAACAACTGGTGTGCTGAACGAAAACATGAGCAAGCCCGGTCTTGATGCCGGAATCGCGAACGAGCTTGTCCACATCGGGCGTCACATCGAGCAATTGACGCCCCGGGGTGCGGACATCGAGTCTGGATTGCCTGGTGGTCATGTCGGGAACGGGGCGAAGGATTCTGGAAGTGGAATGATGCCACCGGCAACCAGAAAAGCAAAAAGCCGCACCAGGCGGCTTCGGTCTTGACTTCCTTATTGTCTGGCTACTGCCAGAGGTGATCGTCGTCGTATTCGTGATCCGGTTCCGGTACCAAAAAATCTTCACATTCCATTGCTTGCTGCGACTCCTTTCTCATCACTTGTTGAACTGCACGGACATCGTACATGCCGGATGTAACCGAAATGTGACGGTGGAGCGGTGGTTCCACGCCGCCGGACCGAATGGCTCTCTTCTTGAATTCCGGTGGCCACTTGAACTTCCCCCCCTCTGTGGCCGGGTCAAATTCCCCAAGGGCGGACGACAGTGGTGGGTGGACGGTTACCCCGAATGGGTAGTTCTCGCAAGGCGACTGGCGGCGTCGATGCCCAGCTGCACGTTGTCGGGCTTGGTCAGGTTGGGCGCAGACGATGCCTTGGGCAGGTCCACCTTGACGGCGTGGGTGAGCAGCGGCGCGGTGACGATGAAGATCACCAGCAGCACCAGCATCACGTCGATCAGCGGCACCATGTTGATCTCGGCGAGCGTTGCCGTCGATCGGCTGCGTGCCGAGCGCACTGGCGGCCTGCAGGCCGGCGCCGATCAGGCGGCGTCCGCACCGAGCCGGGAGGGCGATCACCTTGTCGCTGGTCGCGGGCGTCGGCGCGCGGCGATGCCTTGAGGCCGGTGGCGAGGAAGTGTGAAACGTCGTAGGCGAAGGAGTTGCAGCTTGGCCAGCGTGTTGCGGTTGGCGCGGGCGAAGCCGTTGTAGGCGATGCGCCGCGGGAATCGCCACCGCCAGGCCGATGCCGGTCATGATGAGGGCTTCGCCCACCGGGCCGGCCACCTTGTCCAGCGTGCCCTGGCCGGACAGGCCGATGGCCATCAGCGCATGGTAGATGCCCCACACGGTGCCGAACAGGCCGACGAAAGGCGCGATGGAGGCCACCGTGGCGAGGAAGGTCTGGCCGAATTCGAGGCGCGCCTTGTCCTCTTCGATGGCGCGCTTGCAGCGCGCGGGTCAGCATCTCGTCGGGCGCGCCGGCGTCGATGAGGCTGGACGCGGCTCTGCGCGGCGGCTCGAGCTGTTCGACGGCGCTGAAGCCATGATGCAGCAGATGCGAGAAGGCTCCGGCGTTCGCCGTGCGCGGATGTGCGCGGCCACGGCTTCGAGGTTGCGGCGCTTCCCAGAAGGCGTCGAGAAACGCTGGCTCTGCGCGTTTCATGCGCGAGCAGTGCGCACGCCCTTGGTGACGATCAGGTACCAGGTGGCGATGGAGCCGCGCCAGCAGCAGGCCGAGCACGAAGCGGGCGATGCCGTCGCGCGTGGCTCAGAAAGTGGGCAAAGCCGAGCGATTCGTTCATGTCAGTTCCTTCAGACTGAAAACGATGGGCACCAGGACCGAGGCGGAGACCAACGGCGTCGGCGCCGCGTCGGGCGGGGACGAACTTCCAGCGGCCGACCGCGGCGTGCGCCGACCTGTCGAGCCGCTCCGATCCGGAACTGGTCGCGCACCTCGATCTGGCCGGGTAGCCCCGACGGTTCGACAAGACCCGCAGCACCACCTTGCCTTCCTCGCCCATGCGCCGGGAGAGCGGCGGATAGACCGGCTTCGGGTTGTCGAGATAGTCGGCGTCGAAGCGCGGCGCGCTTTGTGGCGCCGGCGGCGCGGGCACGGCCGGCTGAATGGGTGGCAACGGTGCCGGCTCGGCGACGCGGGGAACCTCCGCGGCCGGCGCGGGCACCGTCGCCGCCGCGGCCAGGACGGGCACTTCGGCGACGGGTTGTGGACGCGGTTGCCGGGTCACCGGCCGGGGCTTCGGCGGGGTGGCGTCCGGCGTCGGCGGAGTCTCGCGCTTGGGCGCGATCAGGTCGATCGTCAAGGTGGCGGTGGGCAGGGGCGTCGGCACGATGCGCAGCGAGACCAGCAACGCCAGCACGCCCAGGTGCGCCACGACGACCAGGGCCAGGGAAAATGGCGCCAGCCTTGGCGCTTCAGCCAATGCCGTCATCGCGTTGTCGATCAGTTGGCCGGTCGGCGGGTGGTCGCCGTGGCTGGCGGCGTGAAGCGGGTCGCTTCTTCCGCTGTGTGGTGTTCCTTGCCGCGCTGTTCGTCGCGCTCGAGGATTTCGACCAGTTCGCGGGCATGGGCGCGCAAGTGCGCGTCCGCCTCGCCGTCGTTCGCCACCTGTTCGAGCAGCAGGGCGGCGAGATAGGCGGCGCGCGGGCAGCCGGTTTCCATGTGTCGTGCCAGGTGGGCGAGGGCGCCGGCGACCATGCGGGCGGGCGATTGGCTTTCCGACATCAGCGGGTTGTCCATGAGCGTTTCTCCTTACCAGATATAGAAGACGTGTATCCAGGTGGCGGTCACGGCGGCGACCGGCAGCAGCCAGAGCGATGCCGGCCAGCGCCTTGGCGCGGCGCGCCACCGCGACCGACCTTGAGGATGTTCAGGCCCAGCCAGGCCGACCACGCGACGCCAACCGCGAGCAGCGCGGCGCGCAGGCCGGGCAGCCAGCCCAGGGGCACGCCCTCGGCGCGCAGATGGTTCGCCGTCATCATCGTCAGGCCGAGGAACAGGCCGATGCCGGCGAGCGGGGTGAGCGCCAATGTCAGCCGTCGCCAATCGGTGCCGGCAAGGCGGGCCGCGCCGCGCATGGCGACGTAGCCGATGCCGCCCAGGGCCAGCGCCACGCCGCCTATGTAGGCGAGGATGAGGGCGCCATCGAGCCAGGCGAACAGGTCGTTGGCGGCTTCCTGGTGGGTCAGCAGCCACCAGGGCGCATTGGTTTCCAGCGGCCAGAAGATCTCCCGCGCCACCAGCCATTCGGCCGCCGCCTGCTTGAACCTGACGAACCAGGGGCTGACGGTCCACTGGAAGGCGGCGATGGCCGTGCCGAGCAGGCCGAACAACAGCAGCACGGCCTCGCTGGTGCGTGGCGTCTCGCCATGCAGGATCTCGCCATTGGGCGAGCGGGCGGCCAGTCGCACCGCGTCGCGGTGGCCGCTGCAGCGGCCGCAGGCGTGGCATTCGGCCATGCCGCCGAGCTTGCGGACATTGAGCAGCGGCGCGCAGTCGACCGCGTGGCTACGCACCGGATGATCGTGCCATGCCTCGCGGTCGACGCGGAAATGGATGGGTGCGAGCCGCGCCAGCAGGGCGAACACACCGGACACCGGACAGAGGTAGCGACACCAGACCCGCTTCCCCTTGCCGTATAGCCAGCCGACCACCAGCGCCGCGACGGTGGAGCCGCCGAGGATCAGCAGCGCCGCCTGCGGGTATTCGTAGACGCTGATCAGTTGGCCGTAGACCGTGGTCAGGATGAAGGCGACCACCGGCCAGCCGCCCCAGCGCAGCCAGCGCGGAATGGCCAGGCCGAGGCCGTGGCGGCTGGCGAATTCGGTCAGCGCGCCTTCGGGGCACAGCACGCCGCACCAGACGCGGCCCATCAGGAGCGTCGACAGGATGACGAAGGGCCACCAGACGCCCCAGAACAGATACTGCGCCAGCAGCACCAGCCGTTCGTGCCAGGTGGCGACATCGGGCGTCTTGTCCCGCACCGCCATCTGGCCGGGTGTGGCGCAGTATTCGGGGTCGACGAAGGAGGCGGCGCCAAAGTCGCTGGAAAACAGGCGCGCCTCGGGATTGGGCTGCGGCAGGAAGGCCGGCAGCACGACCAGCAGGGTGTAGAAGGCCACGATCACCCACTGGATGCCGATGATCTCGCGCCGGTGCGCGGCCATCCAGTCGCCAAGCCGGGCGAGGCGAGGGCGGCGCAGATGGAAGGCCAGTACAGCCGTGTGCATGGTCAGATGCCGATCTTGGCGCGCAGGCCGATCACCTTGATCGACCGCGCGGTGCCTTCGCCGGCCGGCCGCTGGATCAACTGGAGGTCGGGCGTCAGCTCGAACTTGCCATTGACCTTGTAGCGGTAGTAGAGCTCGGCCTGCTTCTCCCAGCCGGTGGCCTGGTAGCCGAAATCGGCGTTGCCGTCGCCGTCGGCGTCGATGCTCGCCGAGTCGGTCCGGAAGTCGCCGCTGGTGCGCAGCGCGCCGACCGCCATGCCGAGACCGTCGGCGGCGCGGCCCCAGGCGCCGCCGGCCAGTTCGGTGCCGACGGTGCGGGCGCGATCGAACTTCACCTTGCCCTTGAGCTGATGGCCATAGCGGGCGAACAGCGTCAGGTTGTCCGCCACCTTCTGATCCGCCGAGGCGCCGATGCCGACATGGCGCCGCTCGACAGTGTCGTAGCCGACGCCACGACCGTTGCTCCACAGATAGGCGCGGTAACTGCCAGGCAGATAATTGAAGCGGGCCTGTGTTTCCGCTTGGGCGATGACCAGCGGGCTGGCCAGCGAACCGCTGAAGTTGGCGCCGGGGCCGGAGCCGAAGGCGCCCAGCGAGAGCATCCATTCCGAGCCCTTTTGCCGCTCGTTGACGTACTGGACGATGGCGCCGGGGGTGAAGCCGTAGGCATCGGCGCCGACGTCGCCACCCGAGTCGAGCAGCGGGTTATGCACGAAGGCGTTGTTCATGAACTTGGCCGATTCGTCGTCGGCCGCCGCGTTCTGGTCGAAGAAGACGAAGGGGTCGATCTTGCCGAAGGTCAGATGCAGGTGCTCGCGCGAGTTGGCCTTGACGCCGTCGCGCGGCAGCGGCACCTTGATCTGGTACCAGGCCTGGGCCAGGATGGCGAAGGAGTCGTCGGCGCCGGCGTTGGTCTGGAAGGCCGTGGTGTTCGGCGTGCTGGTGTAGGTTGGCCTGAGGCCGACTCCGTTGCCCTGGCCGAAGCGGACATGGGTGAAGATCCTGCCCTCGATGTCGCCCATCTCGCCACCCGGCAGGCTAACGGACAGGTCGCCGCGATAGTTGGCGCGCGATTCCCGTTCGCTGCCGGCGGCGCCGGCGCGATTGACCTTCTGCACGACGCCGGTGAGGCTGGCGCCGACACTGATGCCTTCCAGCGCCTCGATCTGGCGGGCCTGCTTCTGCATCGACAGGGTCTGGAACTCGACCGCCTTGAGTCGGGTGACCACCTCCGGTTCCCGCTCGCTGAGACGATCGGTAGCCAGCGCCTTTTCCAGTTCCTTGTTGTGGCCTTCGAGCGCGGCGATGCGCTCGGCCAGGCGGGTGAGTTCGGCCTTCAGCGCCGTCAGGTCGTCGGCCGCCAGGGCGGGCGGAACTGACGACAGGCCGATCGCCAGCGCCAGCGCGAGGGTTCTGATCCGCATCTCAGTAGCCGCCCTTCTTGCCGATGCCGGCGTAGGTGAATTCCCACTCGGCTTCCACGGGCTTGAACCACGGCCGCACACCGGTGGCGCGGTCGGTGTGGCGACCGAACTGGTTGCCGGTGGTGTTCTCCCTGGCGCTGGGCGGATAGACGGTGAACTTGACCTTGTACTTGCCGGGGCCTTTCAGCTTGACGTTGTCGCCGTAGTGCGGGCCGTCGCTGGCCACCATGGGCATCATGTCGCCCTTGATGACCTCGCCGCCCGGCAGCTTGGTCAATTCGTACTTGACCAGCAGGTAGGGCATCCACATGCCTTCGGCGAAGCCGTTCGGGTTGTTGGCCAGGGCGTGAATGTCGGCTTCCAGGTGGATGTCGGACTCGGCCGCCTTGCGCATGTGGCCTTCCGGTTCCATTTCGACGGCCTGGAGATAGACCGCGGCGATTTCCATGCCGGCAAGGTTCTGCGGGCTGCCGATCGGGTATTCGAGCGCGCCGGCTTCCAGTGCGAAGCCGGCCAGCAGGGCGAAACAGGTGCGACGAAAGCTTGCGAAACGAGACGTCATGGCGACCTCCAAATAAGAACGGTTCGCATCATAATCGAGAGTGATTCGCATTTGCAAGTGAAGCGCATCATTTATTCTCGCCGCTGATTCGAGTCCATCAGCCTTGGCTTGTCGGCTAACATTGGCCTACTCACTTTCCCCGTTTGACGCGATGCGTCAGGCACGGCCAGCCAAAGCGTTCCATGAGCACCGATTCTTCCCGCCGTTTCGGCGGCATAGCCCGCCTCTATGGCGACACCGCGCTGGAGCGCCTGGCGGCGGCCCACGTTTGCGTGGTGGGTATTGGTGGTGTCGGTTCCTGGGCGGTGGAGGCGCTGGCGCGCTCGGGCATCGGCCGGCTGACGCTGATCGACCTCGATCATGTCGCGGAGTCCAACCTCAATCGGCAGGTACATGCCCTGGACGCCACGGTCGGCCAGGCCAAGGTGCTGGCCATGCGCGAACGGATTGCCCAGATCAATCCGGCCTGCGCCGTGACCACCATCGAGGAATTCGTTACGCCGGAGAATGTCGGCGCGCTCCTGCCGCGCTGTGCCGCGATCATCGACGCCATCGACCAGGTGCGGGCGAAGGCGGCGCTGATCGCCCATTGCCGCGCTTCCGCGGTGCCGGTCGTGACCACGGGCGGCGCGGGCGGCAAGGCCGACCCGGCGCTGATCCGCGTCGACGACCTTGCCCGCACCAGCCAGGACCCGCTGGCGGCCAAGCTGCGCTCGACCCTGCGCCGGGACTTCGGTTTCCCGCGCGACCCGAGGAAAATGTTCGGCATCGATTGCGTCTATTCGCTGGAGCCGATCCAGAGGCCCGAGGCGCCGGCCTGCGATGTCGATGAGCCGGGGTTGCACGGCCTGAGCTGCGCCGGCTACGGTTCCTCGGTCTGTGTCACGGCCGGGTTCGGATTCGCCGCCGCAAGCCGGGTATTGGTGCTGCTTGCCAAGGGCTAGCCGGTATACTTCGCGGCATGTCGAACAGCCAGTGCATCGTCATTCTCGGCGCCGGGCCGGCGGGGCTGTCGGCCGCGCTGTGGCTACGCAATCTCGGTCTGGCGCCACGCGTGGCGGATATTGCCGAGCGCGCCGGCGGTTTGCAGAACCTCAATTTCCTTGCCAATGACTGGGTGCTTGGCCAGCCGGGCCAGACCGGCCCGGTGCTGGCCCGGCGCTTTGTCGACCACGCGAGGGCCGCCGGGGTGCCGATGTCGATGGGTGTTCGACCGCTCAAGGTGACTCGCGAAGCCGGTGGATTCCTGGTCCGGTTTGACAACGACGAGGAGATTGCCTGCCGGGCGGTGCTCGTGGCCACCGGTACCCGCTATCGTGCCCAGGAGGTGCTCGCCGGCGTCGACGGTATTGCCGACGTTGCGCCAGGACGCGTTGCCTATGGTCCCTACGCATTTGCCGACCTCGACAATCTGGCCGGCAAGCGGGTGCTGATTGTCGGTGGTGGCGACAACGCCTTCGAAAATGCGCGTTTGCTGGCGCCGCGCGCCGCCATGGTCCATCTGGCCGTGCGGGGGCGACCAAGAGCGCAACAAGGCCTGGCGGCGGCTGTGGCGGCGGAAGTGGCGGCGGGGCGTTGCCGCCTGCTTGGTCCGGCAAGCCTCCTGAGCGCGCATGAGGGCAGGGATGGTTTGGCGGCGACCCTGACAGTGGCCGGAACGACGGAACGCCTGACCGTCGATCGGATTCATGTGCTGGCCGGCTACGAGCCGAATACCGCCTTCATCGGCGCGGTGTTCGACACGGCGCTGGCGACGGCCGTGGGCCGCGATGCCCTTGGGTACTTGCTGGTCGACGCCGCCGGGCGCACCGGTGCGCCCGGCCTCTATGCCGCCGGCGATGTCTGCAATCCGACCTTTCCCAGTGTCGTCAGCGCCATTGCCCAGGGCGCGCTGGTGGCAAAGACCATCGAAATGGATAGCCGCGCGCCATGAGTACCGCCCCGACCGCCCGCCAGGCCAGCAAGGCCGCCTTCGAGGCCAACAAGCTGGCCAAGTGGCTGCGCCGCGCCACCGGCCAGGCGATTGCCGATTTCAACATGATCGAGGACGGCGACAAGGTGATGGTCTGTCTGTCGGGAGGCAAGGATTCCTTCGGTCTGCTCGATGTGCTGCTCCACTTGCGCGAACACGCGCCGATCCGTTTCGACATCGTCGCCGTCAATCTCGACCAGAAGCAGCCGGGCTTTCCCGCCGAGGTGCTGCCGAACTACCTGGCTGGCCTGGGCATTCCCTTTCGCATCGAGGAGCAGGACACTTATTCCATTGTCAAGCGGCTGATTCCCGAGGGCAAGACCACTTGTTCGTTGTGCTCGCGCTTGCGCCGGGGTGTCCTCTATCGTGTGGCCGCGGAGCTGGGGGCGACCAAGATCGCGCTCGGCCATCACCGCGACGACATTCTGGAAACGCTTTTCCTCAACATGTTCTTCGGCGGCAAGATGAAGGCGATGTCGCCCAAGCTGGTCACCGACGATGGCCGTCACGTGGTGATCCGGCCGCTGGCCTATGTTCCGGAGCATGATCTGGCGGCCTGGGCCGAGGTGCGCCGCTTTCCGATCATTCCCTGCAATTTGTGCGGCAGCCAGCCCAACCTGCAACGGACGCAGGTGAAACAGATGCTGCGCGACTGGCAGAAGCGTTTTCCCGGCCGCATCGAGACGCTGTTCCGCAGTCTGGCCAATGTGGTTCCCTCGCACCTGATGGATACCCGGCTGCATGATTTCGCCCACCTGGTGGCGACCGGCACGCCGGATCCCGATGGCGACAAGGCATTCGACGGCGATGAGTTGCCACCAGCTTCGATGGTCTCCTGGCCTGTGCAAATGCTATGATCGCGCGGTCCTTTTTTGCATATTCCTGCGCCCCAACGACTGACGCCATGACGATCCGATTTCCCGCTCCCGATATCGCCAGCTCCACCGTCCCCACTCGTACGCTCATGGGCCCCGGCCCATCCGATATGGCGCCGCGCGTTGTCAAGGCACTGGGGCAACCGGCCATCGGCCACCTCGATCCCGCCTTCGTGCAGATGATGGAAGAGATCAAGGTGCTGCTCCGCTACGCCTTCCAGACCGACAACGCGCTGACCTTCGCCGTCTCCGGCCCCGGTTCGGTGGGCATGGAAACCTGCTTCGTCAATCTGGTCGAACCCGGCGACAAGGTCATCGTCTGCCGCAACGGCGTGTTCGGCGGCCGCATGATCGAAAACGTGCAGCGCTTCGGCGGCACGGCGGTGGTGGTGGAGGATGCCTGGGGCGAACCGGTCGATCCGCAGAAAGCTGGCCGATGCGCTGAAGGCCAACCCGGACGCCAAGGCGGTGTCCTTCGTGCATGCCGAAACCTCCACCGGCGCCCAGTCGGACGCGGCGACGCTGATCGGCCTGGCGCGCGCGCAGGGTTGCCTGACCATCGTCGATGCCGTCACTTCGCTGGGCGGCACGCCGGTGCTGGCCGACGCCTGGGGCGCCGATGCGATCTACTCGGGCAGCCAGAAGTGCCTGTCCTGCGCGCCGGGCCTGGCGCCGGTGACGTTTGGCGAGCGCGCCATCGAGCGCGTCAAGGCGCGTCGGCAGAAGGTGCCCAGTTGGTTCATGGATCTGAATCTGGTGCTCGAATACTGGAATGCGCCGGGCGGCAAGCGCACCTATCACCATACGGCGCCGGTGAACAGCCTGTTCGCGCTGCACGAGTCCCTGGTGATGCTGAAGGAGGAAGGACTGGAGCAAGCCTGGGCGCGCCACCGCCTGCATCATGAAGCGCTCAAGGCCGGTTTCGAGGTCACTCGGGCTGAAGTTTCTGGTTCCCGAAGCGGCGCGCCTGCCGCAGCTCAACGCTGTCCATGTGCCGACGGGTGTCGATGAGGCTGCCGTCCGCAAGCAGTTGCTCGAACAGTTCAATCTCGAGATCGGCGCCGGCCTCGGACCGCTGGCCGGCAAGGTCTGGCGTTTTGGTCTGATGGGCTATTCGGCCCGTCGCGACAACGTCATGCTTTGCCTCGGTGCGCTGGCGCAGGTGCTGGCGGGCATGGGCCTCGCAGCGAACAAGGATGCCGTCCTGGCCGCGGCGCAGCAAGTCTATGCGGGCAGTTCCATCTCCTCATGAGCACTGGGCTCAGCGGAACTTGCGTGCTGTTCGGCGAAATTGCGGGCGGCTCGAAGCTGACCGACAAGCTGGGCGAGGCCGAGGGGCATCGTGCCGTCGAACGCGGCTTGCGGCGCATGGAACGCGCGGCGGTGGCCTTCAAGGGCCGGGTGATCCAGGCGCGGGGCGACAGCCTTTCGGCTGTATTTGATTCCGCCGAAGCGGCCTGCCTGGCCGCCAACGAGATGCAACAGCGAATCGCGGCGCTGCCGCCGGTATCGGGTGTCGCCTTGGCCATTCGTGTCGGCTTTTTTGCCGGCCCGGTGGTGGAGCAAGACGGCCAACTGTCCGGCGATGCGGTCAACTCGGCGTTGCGCCTGGTCAGGCTTGCCGACGTGGGCCAGACACTGACCACCGCCGAAACCGTGTCGGCGCTGCCAAAGGCGCTGCGCGACCAGGCGCGCGCCATCGACCTGACCGTGCCGGGCCAGGACGAGACCGTTGCTGTGCGTGACGTGGTTTGGAGCCATGCCGGCGATGACGCTCCAACGACGCGGCCCTTCATGCCGGGGCCGGCCGTGCCGCAGGTGCCTGTCGAAAAGCGGCTAAGGCTGCGGCTGGACGATCAGGAACTGATCCTCGGACATCAACGGCCGACGGCCACGCTGGGCCGCGACGCCCACGCCGATATCGTCACCATGGATACGCGGGCCTCGCGTGCGCATGGCCGCATCGAGTATCGGCGCGACAAGTTCGTGCTGATCGACAAGAGTACGAATGGCACTTACGTGACATTCACCGGCGAGCCGGAACTTGTTCTGAAGCGGGAGGAAGCCATCCTGCGCGGCCGCGGTATTGTCTGCTTCGGCCATTCGTTGAGCGAATTGCCTGCCGAGAGGCTCGAATTCGAGATCCTGGCTTAGCCCCCCGGAAGGGGCCGGCCAGCAGGGGCGGTTACTTGTACTTGGAATCGATTTCCCAGACCAGCTTCTGCACCAGGCGCTGGACCATGGTGTCGAGCGAGACACCGCCCTTGGCGCCCTCGGAGAAGCCCAACACCGACATGCCCGTCGAGCCGACTTCCATCTTTTCCTCGGTATAGCCGGTGGCCTTCTGCTCGGTCGTGTTGGCGTCGAGAATCTTGAAGCGCATGCCGATTACCCATACTCCGGTCGTTTCCCCGGTCTTGACGGAGCCGGCCACCGTTTCGACGGCCGCACCCTCGCGGCCCCGCAGTCCGATCGCGGCCAGCCGTCCCAGAGCCTGGCCGTCGAAGCTCTTCTGCGCCTGGGCAACTTGTTCGGCCTTCAGGACGTCGAACTTGACGATCCATTTGGTGGTCTTGTACTTGCCTTTCTGTAGCACCTTGCGGGCGGCCTTGGGGTCGCCCATGGTGTAGGCGAGCTGGAACTCGCGCATGGAAGCGCCCAGGTCGCTCCGCTCGAGCACGCCGAAATTGGCCCGACCCAGCTCCAGTTCGGCGAAGTCGGCGATGTTGTTGGGGCCGAACTTCTGCGTGAAGGTGGCGTTGTTGCTCTTGATATCGCCCGGGAATGACGACGATCTGCGGCCCCTTCTTGGCGGCGTTCTTGTAGTCGACATCCTTGTACATGGCCTTGTCGGCCATTTGACTGGTGCGCTGCGAGGTGGCTCCACCGGCGGTGGGCGACGCGCTTTCAAAGCTCGGGCGACCATCGGACGGCGCGGCGGGTGCGCTCGCGGTCGGTTGCATGGGATTGGAAACGCAGCCGGCGAGGACTCCGGCGGCAAACAGCGCGACGATGAGACGAGTCATGAGATTTTCCTGCCTGTGGTTACTTGTATTTTGCATCGATTTCCCAGACCAGCTTCTGGACCAGGCGCTGCACCATGGTATCGAGCGAGACACCGCCCTTTGCCCCCTCGGAAATGCCGAGCACCGACTGCGACGTGGCGCCGACTTCCATCTTCTCCTCCGAATAGCCGGTGGCAACCTGCTCGGTGGTGTTGGCGTCGAGAATCTTGAAACGCATGCCGATCACCCAGACGCCCGTGCTTTCGCCGGTCTGTACCGAGCCGCCAACAGTTTGAGCCGCCGCGCCGCCGCGACCGCCGGCAAAGATGCCGATCAGGGAGCCGAGCGCCTGGCCGTCGAAGCCTTTCTGCGCCTGAGCGACCTGTTCGGCTTTCAGGATGTCGAACTTGACCACCCACTTGGTGGTCTTGAACTTGCCCTTTTGCAGCATCTTGCGCGCCGACTCGGGATCACCCATCGTGTAGGCAAGCTGGAACTCGCCCAGCAGCGGCCCGAGGTCGTTGCGCTCGAGGATGCCGAAATTGGCCCGGCCAAGTTCGAGTTCCGCGAAGTCGGCGATGTTGTTGGGGCCGAACTTCTGCGTAAAGGTGGCATTGTTGCTCTTGACGTCGCCGGGGATGATGATCAGCATCGGCCCTTTCTTCGCGGCATTGCGATAGTCAACGTCCTTGTACATGCCCTTGTCGGCCATCTGATTGGCGCGCTCCGACGTGCTGCCGCCGGCGGTGGGCGAGGCGCTTTCAAACGTCGGTTGGGCGAATGCGGAAAACGCCAGACTTCCGGCTATGGCAAGCCAGAGGATGGTCAACGGGCGAGTCATGATGAATTCCCTTGCTTAGTAACTATCGGAAGCGGCTCATTCTGGCAAAAAAAATGCCGGCCCACAATCGGCCGGCATCGAATAATCGGCGAATATCAGCCGCCAGCGGCGTCTTTCTCGCACTTCTTCATGAAAGCCGACTTCGCCGCGCCGGCCAGCGGCTTGCCTTCCTTGCTGACCGCCTTTGTTGCGCAGGCAGCGGCGGCCGGGCTCGCATCCGCGGCCTTGCCGGACAGACATGTCTTCATGAAGGCTTTGCGTTCGTCACCTTTCTTTTCCTTGGCTTCGGCATTACAGGACTTCATTTTGTCCGTTTGCGGACTGGCCATTGCCACGGGAGCGGCGGCGAGAGCGAACAGCGAAGCGGCAACAAGCGCGATGTTTCGATTCATATGACAACCTCCTGTGCGGAAAAGCGGATGAATCAGCCAAATTGCCGATCAAACATCAATCGGCTACATTTTTTGCGGAAGATGCGAAGAAAGCTTCGAAGGCGGGAATTGCCTCCGACAGGATAACGGTTTCGAGGGGCCTTAGTTGACGCCGTCATCACATTCCAGCGCGCGCTGTTGCCGGTCGAGGAATTCCTGCATGCTGTCGATCCCGCGCAGGGACAGGATGGCCGAGCGCACGGCCGCTTCGAGCAGTACCGCGAGGTTGCGGCCAGCCGCAACCGGCAGGATGACCTTGCGGATGGGTACGCCCAGTATCGTTTCGGTCTGCGCATCGAGCGGCAGGCGCTGCGTCTCCGGGGCTCGCTTGCGGCCGCTGCAGGTGCACGATCAGCTTCATGCGCATCTTGCGCCGGCAGGCCGTTTCGCCGAACACGGCGCGAATGTTGAGCAGACCCAGACCGCGCACTTCGATGAAATCCCTGAGCAGTTCCGGGCAGCGTCCTTCCAGTATGTCGAGCGAGACACGCGAGACTTCGACCACGTCGTCGGCCACCAGTCCGTGACCGCGCGAGATCAGCTCGAGCGCCAGTTCGCTCTTGCCGACACCGGAGTCGCCGGTGATCAGCACGCCCATGCCGAGCACGTCCATGAACACGCCGTGCAGGGTGATGGTTTCGGCGAGTTGCCGGGACACGTAGAGCCGCAGGGAATCGATGACAGCGGCGGATTGCTGCGCGGTGGTGAACAGCGGCGTATCCGATGCTTCGCAGCTCCGCGAGGATGACCGGAGGAATCTCGCAACCGTCGGCGATGATCAAGGCCGGTGGTTTGGCCGTGACGATCTCGCGGATGTGGTCGGGCCACTCGCACGGGCGGCTGCTTCGTGCCCAGTAGATTTCGGCGAGCCGAGTACCTGGACCCGGTCGGGGTGGATCAGGTTGAGGTGGCCGACCAGGTCGGCCGGCGAGATGTCGTCGCGGCTGATGGTGATGGCGCGATTGAGTGTGCCGCAGACCCAGCTGAGTTGTAGGCGCGTGCGATTGCGCTCGAAGAGCTGTGCGACGATCAGCTGGCGCACGGCCAATGCGCAAACAAATGCATGGGTGGCGGCCGCATCCGGCGTGGCGCTCAGCCGCTCGCGAAAAGCCTTGTCGGAGAACATCTGCGCCAGTTCGGAAAGCAACTGAAGGTGATGTTCGCGTCGCTGCTTCGGGCACGAGCAGGACGAAGACATGGTTGACCGGCTTGCCGTCAGGGGCATCGAACTGCACGGGGGCGGCAAGGCGCATGAAGGCGCCGCGCGCTTCCTTGAGGCCCTTGATGCGTCCGTGGGGAATGGCAATGCCCTGCCCAAGACCGGTTGAGCCCAGCTTTTCGCGGGCGAACAGCGCGTCGTAGACCTGGCTGCGGGCGATGCCGTGGTGGTTCTCGAAGAGCAGTCCGGCCTGTTCGAAGACGCGCTTCTTGCTGCTGGCTTCGAGGCCGACAACGACGTTTTCCGGGGGCAAGAGTTTGGCGATCTGGCTCATCGCGATCGGGTTCATCGGCAACCTTTTCTGGAACTCGCGGCCGGGGGTGGCCCAACGGCAGAAGCGCGGCGGAGTATACCCCCAGCCCCGGCCGGATGAAATGCTTATTCCGTCGGCGGCCGGCTTTGTCGCGGTTGTGGTTGCTGACCTTTTCCTTGTACTTCAGGACCTGGCGGTCGAGCTTGTCGGTCAGCAGGTCGATGGCGGCGTAGAGATCGGTATCGTCGGCATCGGCGTAGATGTCCTTGCCCTTGACGTGCAGCGGTGATTTCGGCCTTCTGCTTGAGCTTTTCCACCGACAGGATCACATGGACGCTGGTGACATGGTCGAAATGGCGAATGACCCGATCGACCTTGCCCGTGACGTAATCGTGCAATGCCGGGGTGACTTCGACGTGATGACCGGTGATGTTGATGTTCATGTTGTCTCCTTAGAGTGCTTTTCTGAGGTTGACCGGCGGAATGTTGAGGGACTCGCGGTACTTGGCGACGGTTCGTCGCGCCACCACGATGCCCTGCTCGCCGAGGATTTCCGCGATCCTGGCGTCGGAGAGCGGCTTGTGGCCGTCTTCGGCGCCGACCAGCTGCTTGATCAGCGCGCGGATCGCGGTGGAAGAAGCAGCGCCGCCGCGTGTCGGTGGCGACGTGGCTGCCAAAAAAATATTTCAGTTCGAAAATGCCGCGCGGGCTGGCCAGATACTTCTGCGTGGTCACGCGCGAGATGGTCGATTCGTGCAGGCTGACCGTGTCGGCGATCTCGCGCAGCGTCAGCGGCCGCATGGCGACTTCGCCGTGGTCGAAGAAGGCGCGCTGCCGTTCGACGATGGCCTGCGCCACCCGCTGGATGGTGTCGAAGCGCTGCTGCACGTTCTTGATCAGCCATTTGGCTTCCTGCAACTGGCCGGCCAGGCTGCCGCTCGGCCGCCGCCGCGCCCGCCGCGCTGACTCTGCAGGATATCGGCGTAGAGGCGGTTGATGCGCAGCCGCGGCATCGCCTCGCTGTTGAGGCTGACAATCCAGGCGCCGCGCACCTTGCGCACCATCACGTCGGGAATCACGTAGCGCGTGTCGAGCGGCGCGAACTGGGCACCCGGCCGCGGATTGAGCGAACGGATCAGCGCCTGGGCATCGCGCAACGCGTCGTCGTCGCAGCCAAGCGCCTTCTTGATGCGTGACGAAAGTCTCGCGCCGCGAACTGTTCGAGATGGTCGCGGACGATGATGCGGGCGAGTTCGCGGCCCGGACGAGGCGGGCAGGCTCTGCAAGCTGTAGGTCCAGGCATTCCTGCGGGCTTCGGGCACCGATGCCGGGCGGATCGAGGTGCTGCAGGTGGCGCAAGCGCGATCGGCAAGTTCCTCGTCCAGCTCTTCCCGTCCACGTCGGCGTCGCCGGCAATGGATTCGGCCAAGTTCTTCCAGCGTCTGGGTCAGGTAGCCGTCGTCGTCGAGCGCTTCGACGAGGAAGGCGACGATACGCCGCTCGCGTCTCGGCAAGCTGGGTCAGCGCCAGTTGGGCATTGAGGTGCTCACGCAAGTCCCGTCGCCGCTGCTTGAATCTCACCGCAGTCGGCATCGTCATCTCGGGATCGCGGGAACCTTGCGCCGGAGCGGCATTTCGCTGCCCCAGCCCAGCTCGGCAGCGTTCATCGGCTTCGCGCGCGGGCTGCTCTCGGTCGCCGCCGGGTCTCCTGAACCGCGCGACAGGGCATCGCCGGACGGGCGTATAGGCGCCCGCCTCGCCGATATCTTCGCGCTCCAGCAACGGATTTTCCTGCAGGGCCTGCTCGATCTCCTGATTGAGCTCGAGCGTCGACAGTTGCAGCAGTCGGATCGACTGCTGCAATTGCGGCGTCAGCGCAAGATGCTGGGAGAGCCTGAGTTGGAGACTTTGTTTCATATACCGGCGGGAGCCGCGTTACATCCGGAAATGCTCGCCCAGATACACCTTCCGCACATTTTCATTATCGACGATCTCGGCCGGATGTCCAGCGGCCAGCACTTCCCCGGCGTTGATGATGGTGGCCCGGTCGCAGATGCCCAGGGTTTCGCGCACGTTGTGGTCGGTGATCAGCACGCCGATGTCGCGCTCCTTCAGGAAACGGATGATCTTCTGGATGTCGATGCACGGCGATCGGATCGACGCCGGCAAACGGTTCGTCGAGCAGGATGAAGCGCGGGTTGGTGGCCAGCGCGCGGGCGATTTCGACGCGGCGGCGCTCGCCACCCGACAGCGAAATGGCGCTGTTGTCGCGCAGGTGGCGAGACGTGCAGTTCCTCGAGCAATTCGTCCAGCCGCTTTTCGATGGCGTCCTCGTCCAGGCCGTCCTGCAGTTCCAGCACGGCGCGGACATTCTCGGCGACGGTCAGCTTGCGGAATACCGAGTTTTCCTGCGGCAGATAGGAGACGCCCAGGCGTGCTCGCTTGTGGATCGGCATGTGGGTCAGGTTGGCGTCGTTGTCCGCGCCTGCTTCGCCGCTCTTGAGGCGGATCTCGCCGCCATCCGAAGCGACCAGGCCGACGATCATGTAGAAACAGGTGGTCTTGCCCGCGCCGTTGGGGCCGAGCAGGCCGACCACTTCGCCACCCTGCACGTCGAAGGAGACGTCCTTGACCACGATGCGTGACTTGTAGTGCTTGCGCAGGTTGTAGACGGCCAGCGTGGTCATTCGCCCGCGTCCTCCCCCGCCGGCCCGCCGGGATTCTTCAACAGCTTGCGGATCACATCGACGGCAAAGCCCCGCCCTTGCAGAAAGCGTGCTTGCCGTGCCCATTCGCGGGCGTCGACGGGGGCGGCGGCGAATTTCTTCGCCCAGACCATGCGGGCACGCTCCAGCTCGCTGGCCAGATCGTCCACCGCTTCCGCCGCCATTGCCAGGTCCAAACCGCGTTGGTGCAGATTCTGCCGCAGTCGGGCGGCGCCGAAACGATCACCATGCGCGCGCACATAGGCGGCGGCGGCGCGGGCATTCGAGAGCAGTCCCTCGTTTTCCATTCGGCAAAGCACGTTGTCGATGTCTTCCTGGGTACCGTGGGCGGCGAGCTTTCTGGCCAGCTCGGCGCGGCTGTGCTCGCGTCGGGCCAGCAGGGCGACCGCGCGCATGCGCAGCTCCCTTACTTCGGCGCGCGGCGCCGGTTCATTCACTCGCCGCCGGCGGCCACGCCGACCGCGGTCACACCGACCGCCGCGCGCACCTTGTTCTCGATTTCCACCGCCAGGTCCGGGTGCTCGCGGAGGAATTCGCGGGCGTTGTCCTTGCCCTGGCCGATCTTCTCGCCCTTGTAGGCATACCAGGCGCCGGACTTCTCGACGATCTTGTGCTCCACGCCGAGTTCGATGATTTCGCCCTCGCGCGAAATGCCCTCGCCGTAGAGGATGTCGAAGTGGGCCTCGCGGAAGGGTGGCGCCACCTTGTTCTTGACGACCTTGACCTTGGTTTCGTTGCCGATCACCTCGTCGCCCTTCTTGATGGCGCCGGTGCGGCGGATGTCCATGCGCACCGAGGCATAGAACTTCAGCGCGTTGCCGCCGGTCGTGGTTTCCGGGTTGCCGAACATCACACCGATCTTCATGCGGATCTGGTTGATGAAGATCACCAGCGTATTGGTGCGCTTGATGTTGGCGGTGAGCTTGCGCAGGGCCTGCGACATCAGCCGCGCCTGCAGGCCGGGCAACTGGTCGCCCATTTCGCCTTCGATTTCGGCGCGCGGGCGTCAGCGCGGCGACCGAGTCGATCACGATGCAATCGACGCCGCCCGAGCGAACCAGCATGTCGGTGATTTCCAGGCCCTGCTCGCCGGTGTCGGGTTGGGAAATCAGCAGGTCGGGGACATTGACGCCCAACTTGCCGGCATAGGCCGGATCGAGCGCGTTTTCGGCATCGATGTAGGCGGCGACGCCGCCCGCTTTCTGAATTTCGGCCACGACATGCAGGCACAGCGTGGTCTTGCCCGAAGACTCCGGTCCGTAGATCTCAACCACCCGGCCGCGCGGCAGGCCACCGATGCCCAGGGCGATATCGAGGCCCAGTGAGCCGGTGGAAACGGTCTGGATGTCGTCGATGGCGAGGCCCTCGCCCATCTTCATGATGGAGCCCTTGCCGAACTGCTTCTCGATCTGGGCCAGGGCGGCCTGCAGGGCCTTTGCTTTGTTGTCGTCCATAGGGGTTTCTCCAAAAGCTGAAAGGATTATGGCACAGTTTTTGCGCCGCCTATTTTGCGTGGGCAACCAGCCCTTTCAGGGCATGGATGACCGCCAACCGCCGGATGGTTTCGCGGCTCCCGGCGAACTGGCGGCGGTCGGTGTCGGGTGTCCGGCCACGCAAGCACCACGCGAAGCATACGGTGCCCACTGGCTTACCAGGTGAGCCACCGGTCGGCCCGGCGATCCCGGTTATAGCCAATGAAATCAGTGCCTTGGAGTTATCAAGCGCACCTGCTGCCATTTCCGCGGCGGTTTCCAGGCTCACGGCGCCATGTTCGGCAACGGTTGCTGGCCGCACGCCGAGCATCTCGATCTTCGCGTCATTGGCGTAGGTGACGAAGCCACGCTCGAACCAGGCGGAACTGCCGGCGGTATGCGTCACCACTTGGGCGACCCAGCCGCCGGTGCAGGACTCGGCGGTTGCCAGGGTCAGTGAGCGCTCGCGCAGCGCAAGCCCGACGTCCAGCGAGAGCCTTTCCAGTTCGGCATCCATCAGAACACGTGTTCGACCATCACCTTGAACAAGGCGAGCGTCAGCACGGTGTAGCCGGCCGCGACAACGTCGTCCATCATTACCCCGAAGCCGTTCTTCACTTGCCGGTCGAAGTAGCTCGCCGGTGCCGGCTTGATGATGTCGTAGAAGCGGAACCAGAAGAAAGCCGCCGCCTGCCAGAACAGGCTGGCCGGGGTCAGCAACAGCACGAACCAGAAGGGCACGATCTCGTCCCAGACGATGGAGCCGTGATCGACCACGCCCAGCTTGTGCCCGGTCAGGTGGCAGGCCGGTACGCCCAGCGCGAAGGTCAGCACCAGGAAGCCGCCGAACCAGAGTTCGTCCGGAAAGTAGTTGCGCAGTAGCGGGTAGCTCAGCCAGGCGAAGAGGGTGCCGACGGTGCCGGGGGCGATGGGCGACAAGCCGCTGCCGAAGCCGCAGGCGATCAAATGGGCCGGATGGGCGAACAGGAAGCTGAAGGAGGGGGGCGGTGCTTTGGCCATGGGGTGCTCAGGGCTTACTCAGCCGAAATGGTCGTAGCCACGCCGCGCCGTATCGATCGGCTGGCCGTCGGCATCCATCACGCTTAACGTGACATGCCCAGTACTTTCAATTATTCCGATGCGAGTGAGCGCTAACGAAAGGCTGGTTGCGAGGGTGCCTATTTCAGCGTGCCGGGCAGCGGGAGCAGTGAACACCAGTTCGTAGTCGTCGCCGCCGGCCAGCCAGCAATCCCGCTCCAGACCCGCCGCCGGCAGCGCCGGGATACGCAATGTGGCGCCGACCATCGATGCGTCGAGGATGTGCCCCAGGTCGGCCAGCAGGCCGTCGGAAACATCGATGGCCGCCGTCGCCAGACCGCGCAGGGCCAGGCCCAGCGCCACGCGCGGTTGCGGCCGCTGCAGGGCGGCCAGACAGTCGGCCCGTACCGATTCGGCCAGGACATGGCGACCTTGCAGGTGGGCAAGTCCCAGGGCAGCCCGGCCGGGTTGGCCGGAGACCCAGATTTCGTCGCCGGGCTTTGCCCCCGAGCGCAGCAGGGCGGACCCGATCGGCACCTCGCCGAAGATGGTGACGCAGAAATTGCGCGGCCCCTTGGTGGTGTCGCCGCCGATGATGTCGATCGCCGAATGCGTCGGCACAGGCGAAAAAGCCCCGGGCGAATCTTTCGATCCAGGATTCTGTCGCCGCCGGCAGCGCCGCCGCCAGCAAGGCCCAGCGCGGGGCGGCGCCCATCGCCGCCATGTCCGAGACATTGACGGCCAGGGTCTTCCAGCCAAGATCCTCGGGATCGGTATCGGGCAGGAAGTGGGTGCCGGCCACCAGCATGTCGGTGGAAATCACCAGATCCATGCCGGGCGAGGGGCGAACGATGGCACCATCGTCGCCCACGCCGAGCACCGTCTGGCGCGTCGGTCGGCGGAAATAGCGGTCGATCAGGGCAAATTCGGACGGCATCGCCGCGCTGGACTAGCGCCCGGTCGCTTCGTCGGGGCGCAGCAAGGGGGCCAGCTTGTCGAGGACGCCATTGACGAACTTGTGGCCGTCGGTGCCACCGAAGGTCTTGGCCAGTTCGATGGCTTCGTTGATGACCACGCGGTAGGGTGTTTCCGGGTTGAGTCGCAGTTCGCACGCCCCCAGCAGCAGGATGCCGCGCTCGATCGGCGAAACCTCATCCCACGGCCGATCGACGTGCGGGGCGATCAGGTCGCGCAGGACCGGCAGATGCGCCCAGCGTTTCCCTCAGCAAGGCGGTGTACAGCGCGGTATCCGCCTTGTCGAAGCCGGCCACCGATTCAGCCTGGACACGGATGGCCGCTTCATCCTGGCCACCGACCAGGTGCTGGTAGAGGCCCTGGACGACGAACTCCCGGGCCCGGCGCCGGGAAGACTTCCGCGGTGCGCTGCGGGCGCTTTTCTCCGCCGCGGTCACTTCACCGCCTTGAGCAGGTTGGCCATCTCGACGGCGCACTGCGCCGCCTCCATACCCTTCTGATGCATGCGCACCAGCGCCTGGTCGTCGTTTTCGGTGGTCAGCACGGCGTTGGCGATGGGGATGCCGGTCGTCAGTTGCACGTCGGTCACGCCGCGCGCCGATTCGTTGGAGACGATTTCGAAATGGTAGGTTTCGCCGCGAATCACGCAACCCAGCGCGACCAGCGCATCGAATCGGCCGCTCTGCGCCATGGTCTGCAGGGTCAGCGGGAATTTCCAGCGCGCCCGGCACGGTGGCGAGCGTCACGTCACCCGGCGCGACGCCGAGTCGCCCCAGTTCCTGGCAGCAGCCGAGAGCAGGCCCTCGCCGATGTCGCGATTGAAGCGCGCCATGACGATGCCGACGCGCAGGCCGGTACCGGCCAGATTGGGTTCGATTTCGTGGAGGTTGGCGCAGCGACCGCCCGGATTGGCGGCCGGTGCGGTGGAATGGGGGGTGAAGCTCATTGTTGGGCCTCCTCGGGAGAAAGATAGCCGCACACTTCAAGGCCGAAGCCAGCCATGCTCGGCATCTTGCGCGGGCTGGCGAGCAGCCGCATCTTGCCGACGCCGAGTTCGCGCAGGATCTGCGCGCCGATGCCGTAGATGCGCGGGTCCCACTTGGCGGCCGGCTTTTGCCCATCGTCGTTCAGTGCCGCCAGCAGGTCGTTGCCGGATTCCTTGCGATGCAACAGCACCACGACGCCCCTTGCCCTGCCGGCCGATGGTGCGCAGCGCCTGATCGACGCTGAAGGAATGGCGCCGGCTGGCGCAATCGAGAAAATCGAGCACCGAAATCGGCTCATGCACGCGCACCAGCGTTTCCTCGGTCGGCGACGATCTCGCCCTGGGACAGGGCCAGATGCACTTCGCCGGTGGTCTGGTCGGCGTAGGCGCGCAAGCGGAACGTGCCGTGCGGCACAGGCCACTTCGCGGTCGGCGACGCACTCGATCAGCTTCTCGTTTTCGGAGCGGTAGTGGATCAGGTCGCGGATGGTGCCGATCTTCAGTTGGTGCTTGGCGGCAAACTCGAGGAGTTCCGGCAGGCGCGCCATCGAGCCGTCGTCGTTCATGATCTCGCAGATCACCGCCGCCGGTTCCAGGCCCGCCATCTGGGCCAGGTCGCAACCCGCCTCGGTGTGGCCGGCGCGCACCAGCACGCCGCCCTTCTGGGCCATCAGCGGGAAGATGTGGCCGGGCTGGACGATGTCGGCCGGCTTGGCGTGCTTCGCCACCGCCGCCTGCACCGTGCGCGCCCGGTCATGGGCCGAAATGCCGGTGGTCACGCCCTCGGCCGCTTCGATGGACATGGTGAAGGCGGTGCCGTGCGGCGTCTTGTTGTCGCGCACCATCAGCGGCAGGTCGAGCTGCCGGCAGCGCGCTTCGGTCAGCGTCAGGCAGATCAGGCCGCGGGCGTGCGTGACCATGAAGTTGATCGTCTCCGGCGTCACGTGCTCGGCGGCGAGCACCAGATCGCCCTCGTTCTCGCGGTCCTCCTCGTCGACGAGGATGACCATCTTGCCGGCGCGCATGTCGGCGACGATTTCCTGGACGGGGCTAATGCTCATTTGAGTAAGCTTCTTCGGTTGGGGGCGACGATTCTACGCCTGAGCTTCCGGATTCAACATCCGCTCCACGTAGCGGGCGATCAGGTCGACTTCCAGATTGACCTTGCCGCCCGGCGCGCAGCGCTTGAGCGTGGTCACTTCGACGGTGTGGGGAATCAGGTTGATGGAGAACTCGGCCCCGTCGACGCGATTGGTGGTGAGGGAGACGCCGTCGACGGTGATCGAGCCCTTGCGGGCGATGTACCTGGCCAGTTCCTTGGGCGCGCGGATCACCAGTTCGTGCGACTCGCCGATCTTGTCGAACCGGACCACCTCGCCGACGCCGTCGACATGGCCGGAGACCAGGTGGCCGCCGAGCCGGTCGGAAAGCCGCATGGCCTTTTCGAGATTCACCTCGCCCGGCGCGTCGAGGCCGACCGTGCAATCCAGCGTTTCGCGGGAAACGTCGATCCGGTAGGTGTCGCCGGTCCTTTCGATGACGGTCAGGCAGACGCCGCCATGGGCGATCGAGTCGCCGACGGCCACGTCGGAGAGATCCAGATCAGGGGCCTCGACGGTGAGGCGCAGACCCTTTTCCAGGGTCTGCAGGTGGGTGATCTTGCCGGTGGCGGCGACGATGCCGGTAAACATGGGGAATCCTGTAGGCGGAGTGAAGTCGGGCCATTATAAGTCGCCGGGTATTCAGCCAGCCGCCGGTCGGACCAGCGGACCGGGGCGCGGTTTTCAGCCGGCGGGCCTGACCGGGCCGCCCTTAGCCGAGCGCAACGCGCACGGCGCCGAAAAGAGGTTCCAGATCGTTCGCCAGCTCGACCAGCCGGGCTTCGATATCGGCGGGCGGCCCTTCGTTCCTGATGGCCCGCTCAAGTTCTCCCGCCAGGAGCTGGATCCCGCTTGCGCCCAGGGTGCCGGCGGCGCCCTTGAGGCTGTGGGCGAGGCGCATGGCTTCGCGGGCATCGCCGGCGGCGAGGCTGGCGCGAATGGCGACCACGTCGTTGTCATGCGTGTCCACCAGCAGGCGCAGCAGCCGCAGGTAGCTTGGCCGCTTCGGAATGTTTTGGAGCCCGAGCTGCACGTCCAGTCCGGGCAACGCGGCAAGTCGGCGGAACAAGTCGCCGTCGGGCTCCGCCGCCCCCGGCTTCGCATCGGGCGGTGGCGCTGTGCTGGCCACGGGAGCGACGGTGGCATCCGGTGGAACGGGCAACCATTTCAGCAGGGCCGCGTAGAGCGACTCCGGGTTCACCGGCTTGGCCACGAAGTCGTTCATGCCTGCCTCCTGGCAGGCACGGCGGTCGTCGTCGAAGACATTGGCGGTCATGGCCAGGATGGGCACGGCCGCCCGGTCCGGCAGGCGGCGGATGGCGCGGGTGGCGTGCGAGACCGTCCATCACCGGCATCTGCACATCCATCAGGATCAGGTCGTAGGCGGTTGTCCCGCGCCATGTCCACCGCCACGCAGACCATCGTCGGCGGTATCGACGGCCAGCGCCGACGGCGTGCAGCAGTTCCAGCGCCACTTCCCGATTGATGGCATTGTCCTCGGCCAGCAGCAGTCGGGCACCGGCCCGGCGTCTGGCGCAACTCGCCTTCGGCATCCAGGCTGACCATTGCCACCGGGGTTGGCATGACGCCCTGGCCGCGTTGCAGTCGGACCGTGAACCAGAACGTGCTGCCCTTGCCCGGTTCACTTTCCACGCCGGCTTCGCCGCCCATCAGATGCGCCAGCCGGCGGGTGATGGCCAGTCCCAGGCCGGTGCCGCCATACCGGCGCGTGGTCGAGGCGTCGGCCTGCTCGAAGGCCTGGAAGAGTTTCGGCAGGCTTTCCGGCTCAACACCGATGCCGGTGTCCTGTACCTCGAAGCGCACCCGCAATTCGTCGCCAAGATCCTCCAGCAACCGGGCGCGCAGCGTGATCGAACCCCGCTCGGTGAACTTGACGGCATTGCCGGCATAGTTGAGCAGTGCCTGGCGCAAGCGCGTCGGATCGCCGCGCAGCCAGGCGGGGACGGCGCCGACGTCCATATGTACCGCCAAGCCCTTGGCGGCCGCCGGTTCGGCGATCAGGGACCGGGCGTGATCCAGCACCGCCTCGAGGGCGAAATTCGCCTGCTCGAGTTCCAGCCGGCCGGCCTCGATCTTCGACAGGTCGAGGATGTCGTTGATGATCGACAGCAGATGCCCGGCGGCGCCCTCGATCTTGGCCAGCCGCTCGGCTTGCGCCGGCGTCGGCGTCGGCGCGCCGCAGCAGATGGGCCAGGCCGAGGATGGCGTTCATCGGCGTGCGAATCTCGTGGCTCATGTTGGCCAGAAAGTGCGCTCTTGGCCAGGTTGGCCGCGTCGGCGCGCGCCTGCGCCTCGGTCAACTGGGCGGTGCGACTGGCCACCAGCTCTTCGAGGTGATGGCGATGGTGGTCGAGTTCCTGGCCGATGCGCTTCTTCTCGGTGATGTCCTCTTGCACCGCTACATAGTGGCTGAATCGTCCGTCCGCCTGCCGGATGGGCGTGATGATGGCGAACTCGACGTATTCGCGGCCATCCTTCCCGCGGTTGTAGAGCTCGCCCTTCCAGGATTGGCCGTTGGTCAATGCACCCCACAATGCGACGTAGGTCTCCGGCGGCGTCCGCCCGGATTGCAGGATGCGTGGGTTGCGGCCGAGCACCTCGTCGCGGCCATAACCGGTGGTCCGGACGAAGGCCTCGTTCACGTACTCCAGGTTGCCGTGGACATCGGTGATCAAAATGCTTTCCGGACTCTGCTCGACGGCCTGGGCCAGTTTGCGCAATTGCAGTTCGGCCGCCTTGCGGGCGGTGATGTCGCGGTTGGTGCCGCGTCGCCCCAGATTCTCGCCATTGTCGCCGCGGATGGGCTGGCAGTGGTGCTCTATCCAGCGCACGTCGCCATCCCCGCGCACGAGGCGGAATTGCAGGTCGAAGATATCGGCGTCGACGCCCTTGGCCAGATGGACGAGGTATTCGGTCCGGTCATCCGGATGTACCAGGCTCGTCATCAGGTTCGGGTCGGCCAGAAAGTCTTCCGGCGGATGACCGGAAATCGGCTGGCAGGCCGGTGACACATACTTGTAGCTGCCGTCCTCCCTCAGCCAGAAGATCCAGTCGGTGGCATTCTCCGCCAGCAGACGGTAGATCGCCTCGGACTCCATCAAGGCATCGTGGGTCGCCTCCAGTTCTTCGTTGCGGGCACGCAACTCCTCCTCGGCGGCCTTGCGGTCGGAGATGTCGATGAACAGGCCGATGACCGCCGGTCGATTCTCGAATTGCACGACGTTGCCATGGATTTCGACTTCGATGCGGCTGCCGTCGCGCCGCAGCCCGGTGATGCTGTAGTGATTGGCGCTGGTATCTCCGGCCAGGCGCCGCTGCATCTTCTCCCCGATCAAGGCTCGGTGCTCCGGGGCGACCAGATCGATGAACCGTACGTTGTCCATGACTTCCTGCGCCGACGCATAGCCGGCCAGCTTGGCGAAGTACGGATTGACATAACGAAAGCGGTTGTCCTGGACGATGTAGATGCCGGCCGCGGATTGCTCGACCAGGGCGCGAAAGCGGCCCTCGCTTTCACTCAGCAGTTCCAGGGTACGCAGGCGTTCGGCCTGCGCTTGGCTGGTGTTCGCGGAGATCGCCAGTTGGGCACGCTGGCGCAGCAGGTAGATGCCCGCCCCGGCCAGAAATAGCGCGAGCAGGCCGGCCAGAGCGATCCCGGTCGCATCCTTGGCCGCTTCGGCGTTCAGGTCGGCTAGGTCCACTTTGGCAATCATCGACCAGTTGGTGCCGGCGATGCCGCGCGCCACGCCCAGCACCGGCACGTCGCGGTAGTCGCGTCCCTCGATCACGCTGCCGTCATGCGCCTGGCCACGCAGCAACTGCGCGGCCAGCAGGTCCGGACTGGTCAGCGGCATTCGTAACTTGGCTGCCGTATCCTGGCGATGGCGCAGTTCGTTGAGAAACAGCACGTCGTTCCCGTCGCGCCGGAACAGCAGGGTTTCTCCGGTGGTGCTGGGCACGGGCCAGGTTTGCAGCGTCGGATAGAGCCAGCCGGCCGGATCGATGTGCAGGACGATGAGCGGGGCCGGTTCGGCGGCGAGGGAGACGACAAGATCGAGATGCCAGACACCCGCCGCATCACGATAGGGGCCCGCCCGGTGCACCTGATGATCCGCGATTGCCGCCGCCACCGCTGTGCGCAATTCCGGGGCGAGCTCTTGGGGCGTCTCCTCCGGCGCGCTGCTCCAGACCGGTTGCCCGGTGGGGTCGAGCACCTGAAACATGCGGAAGCTTCTTCTGGATTGAAACCGCATCAGGCGCTCTTGCAGCATTTCGCCCGCGACGCTGTCGTCAGCCTCGCGCCAGCGGCGGTAGAGCTCGGCATAGTGGTTGCTGGAGCCGATGAACTCCGCGTCCCAGGCGCGTTCTTCGAGCCAGTCGGCGATCTGGCGCGCCTTGAGATCGGCGATGGCTTGCAGTCGTGCCACCTCCCGGTCGCGTTGCTGCGTCGTGGTATGAACGACGGCGCCGCCGGTCAGCATGACGACGACGAACGCCACCACGAGGAACGGCACGAACGACCAGGGGCGGATAGCCGGAACAGCCGCGTCAACCACCTGGCGACCGCCGATCAGACGCCGTATCAGAAAATAGAGCAGCGCAGTGGTGACAGCCACAAACAGCCAGCCCTTGAGCGTGCTGGCGATGGTCATGGCAGCGGGATCGTCGAAAAGCCACTGCACCGCCTTGTCCGAAAAGAGTATCCAGATGCCGGACAAGACCGCGTAGAGCAGGACGACCGTCAATACTCCGGTAGACGGCGCGGGCGGCGTGGCGGAAGGCGGTGGGTCGGGTGGAGCGGAAGCGGACACGGTCGGAGTATCCCCGCAAACCGTACAAGGCGCCACTATAGGAGCGCGGCGGCGCCGGGTCAAACCACCGCCGCGGCGCGGCTCATGCGCTTACGATGATGACAGAGTCCTGTCGAGCACGTCGAGGAACTGTTCGGCCGGCTGGTAGCCGACCACGCGCAGAGCCATTTTCCTTGCCCGCGCCGTCGAAGAAGATGATGCCGGGCGGGCCGAACAGGCCGAAGCGCTTGAGCAGCGCCTTGTCGTCGTCGCTGTTGGCGGTGACGTCGGCCTGCAGCAAGAGCGTGCCGGCCAGTCTTCGCCGCGACCCTGGGATCGGTGAAGGTGAACTTCTCCATCTCCTTGCAGGTGACGCACCAGTCGGCATAGAAGTCGAGCATGACTCTGGTTGCCGGCGGCGGCTTGCCGCAGGCGGGCATCGAGTTCGGCGACCGACTTGACGCGTCTCGAAAGTCAGGCGCTGGCGTTCTCGGCCGTTGCGGCGCGCGCCGCGCAGGAAGCCGAGCGGCTGCAGCGGGTCGCGGGCGCCGCCCAGCATGCCGACCAGCATCGCCGCGCCGCCCAGCAGCATCAGCACGCCGACGCCTTTCCAGAACCGCTGCCAGTGCGTGGCGTGGGCGGCAGCGGGTCGAGCGCGTGCAGGAAGATCGCCGGCACGATCAGCAGCGCCGCCCAGCCGAGCATCTGCGCCCAGACCGGGATCACCGGCGAGACCAGCCAAAGCGCGATGGCCAGCAGCAGCACGCCGAAGAACTTCTTCACCGCCTCCATCCACGGGCCGGCCTTGGGCAGCAGCGAGCGCGAGAAGACGCCGACCAGCAGCAGCGGCGCGCCCATGCCCAGCGCCATGGCGAACAGCGCCGCGCCGCCGAGCACGGCGTCGCCGGTCTGGGCGATGTAGAGCAGGGCGCCGGCCAGCGGCGCGGCGACGCAGGGGCCGACGATCAGGGCCGAGAGCGCGCCCATCAGGGCGATGGCGCCGCAGCGAGCCGCCCTGCTGGTTGGCCGTGTCCGACAGCCGGCTTTGCAGGGCGGTGGGCAGTTGCAGTTCGTAGAAGCCGAACATCGACAGCGACAGCACGCACGAAGACCAGCGCGAAGCCGCCCAGCACCCAGGCGTTCTGCAGGGCGGCGGACAGCAGCGTGCCGGAGAAGCCGGCCGCGACGCCGACGGCGGCATAGGTGATCGCCATGCCCAGCACGTAGGCGAGCGACAGCGACGAAGGCGCGGCCGTGGGTAACGGCGTGGCCGTGGCTGACGATGATGCCGGACAGGATGGGCATCATCGGGAAGACGCAGGGCGTGAGGCGACAGCAGCAGGCCGAAGCCGAAGAAGCTGACGATGATCAGCCAGAAACCGCCATGGCGCAGCAGCTTGGCGATTTTGGACGAGTCGTCGGTGGCGCCAGCGGCGGCGCCGACGCCGGTGACTCGCGGCGCCGGTGGCGATGCCGTGGCTGGGGTCGAGGCCGGCGGTGACGGTTCGATCAGGGACGCCGGCGCGGCGCTGGGCGCGGGAGTGGTGGGCAAGGCGGCAGACGATGCCGCGATGAGCTTGATCGTCGCGGTCTGCGGTGTCGGCGGGTAGCAGATGCCCTGATCCCAGCAACCCTGCGAGGTCGCCTTGAGGGTCAGGGTCTGGGCGCCCCCGGCTTCGACGGGAATCAGGATCTTCACTTCCTGGCGATAGGTTTCGACCTTGCCGAAGAACTCGTCGTCCTTCACCTTGCCGGCGGGGAACTTCGGTTCGCCGAGCTTCACCGTCGCCGCGTCGGTGGCGAAGCGGATCTTCTCGCGGTACATGTAGTAGCCAGTCGGCGATTTGCCAGCGCGCTTCGACCGTCTTGGCGTCGATCGCGCGGGCCGAGAACTGGTAGGCCTGTTCGGGCTCCAGGGGCTCCTCGGCGGCGAACGGGGAAGCGGCGGCGAGGCCAAGCAGCAGCGGCAGGAGTCGGATCAGGGTCATGGGCTAGGCTCGGCGATGGTTTCGGTGGCGACCCACGCCAGGTAGGCCGGCAGGCCGCGGCTCAATGGGACCGCGACGATTTCGGGAAGTTCATAGGGATGGCGGGCCCGGATGGCCGCTTCCAGCTCGGCATAGCGGGCCGTCGTGGTCTTGATCAGCAGCGGCACTTCCTCGGCGTCTTCGATCGCGCCTTGCCAGCGATAGACTGATCGGCAGGGGGCGAGGATGTTCACGCAGGCCGCCAGGCGCGTGGTCGACCAGGTGCGTCGGCGAGGGCGCGCGCCGAAATGGTGTCGGGCAGGTTGGTGAGGACGAGCAGGGCTTCCATGGCGGGATATTACCGGCTCAGGAAAGCAGCCGGCGCCGGGTCAGCCCGAGGGCGATCCAGAAGGCGACCACGGTGATGGTCGCCAGCACCAGTACGTGCAGCCAGGCCATGGCCGGTACCTGACCGAACAGCAGCGGCCGGATCAGGGCGACGGCGTGGGTCAGCGGCAGGACCTGGGCGGCGGCCTGGAAGCCGGCCGGCAACTGTTCGAGCGGGAAAAACACACCGCGAGAGCAGCGTCATTGGGGTGATGAACAGCGTGAAGTAGTACATGAAGAAATCGTAGGACGGCGCCACCGCGGTGATGATCAGCCCTGGCGCCGCGAAGGCCAGACCGGTGAGGAAGATCACCGGAATGCGCCCAGAGCGCCAGCGGGGAGCTGGTCAGTCCCAGCGCCGCCACCACGACCAGGATGGCGACGCCCGAGAGCGTGGCCTTGGCCGCCGCCCAGAGCAGTTCGGCCAGCACCACGTCGTCGAGCGCCACCGGCGCGTTCATGATCGCCTCCCAGCTCTTCTGCACGTGCATGCGCGAGAAGGCCGAGTAAAGGGCCTCGAACGAGGCGGCGTTCATGGTCGAGGCGCAGACCGTACCGGCCGCCAGGAAGGCGATGTAGGAACCGCCGCCGAACTGCGGCAGGGCGGCGGGCAGCAGGCCGCCCAGGCCGTAGCCAAGGCCGAACATGTAGATCATCGGGTCGGCGAGATTGCCCAGCACCGAGGGGATGGCCAGCTTCTTCCAGACCATGAAATTGCGCCGCCAGACGCTGATGGCGCGCCAGGAGAGTTGGGGGGGCGAAAAGTGGTTCATCAGTCGCGCAACTCGTGGCCGGTGAGTTTGAGGAAGACATCTTCCAGATTGGCCGGCCGCAGCGGCGACGGCGAGACCGGGATATGTTCTGCGATCAGCTCGTGCGGCGTGCCGCGGCAATGATCCGACCCTCGTCCATGATCGCCAGCTGCTGGCAAAGGCGCTCGGCCTCCTCCATGAAGTGGGTGGTCAGCAGGATGGTCTTGCCCTCGGCGAGCAGGCCTTGCAGCCGCTCCCAGATCAGGTGGCGGGCCTGCGGGTCGAGGCCGGTGGTCGGCTCGTCGAGCACCAGCAGGTCGGGGTCGTTGACCAGGGCGCGGGCCAGCGTCAGGCGCCGCTTCATGCCGCCGGACAGCGTCTTGATGTTGGTCGTCGGCCTTGCTCGACAGGCCGGCGAACTCCAGCAGGCGCGGGATGCGCGCGCGGATCACCGCGTCGGACAGGCCGAAATAGCGGCCGAACACCAGCAGGTTCTCGGCGGCGGAAAAATCGGGATCGAGGTTGTCGAATTGCGGCACCACGCCGATCCGCGCCCGCGCCTCGCGCGCCCGCGCCGGCACCGGTTCGCCGACCAGGGTGATGCCGCCGGCATCGGGGGCGGTCAGGCCCAGGCAGCAGCGCAGCGTCGTCGTCTTGCCGGCGCCATTCGGGCCGAGCAGGCCGAAACACTGGCCCTTGACGAGCGCAAAGGAAATGCCGGCCACCACTTCCCGGTCGCCGTAGCGCTTGTGCAGGCCATCAACTATCAGTGGTGCCATGCCTGCTCGATGATGCGCCGGATGATGTGCAGCCGACGGTGGAAGAAATGGTCGGCCCCCGGGATCACCGTCACCGGCAGGTCGAGCGGCTCGGCCCACTTGAGGACGTTGGCGAGCGGCACGGTTTCGTCGGCGGAGCCGTGGATGACGATGGTATCGGGCGCCACCGCTTCCGTTTCATACCGACGGTCGCCCTCGATGAAGCCGGCCGCCGTGCCGACCAGCACCAGCCGCGCGGCCGGCGCGCCGGCATTGGCCAGGCGCTTGGCGAGCCGGGTGGTGACGTAGGCGCCGAAGGAGAAGCCGGCCAGATAGACCGGCAACCGGCCGAAGCGCTCCTGGGCATAGGCATGGACGGCCAGCAGGTCGTCGGTCTCGGCGATGCCGCGATCGTGGTCGCCCTCGCTGCCGCCGACGCCGCGAAAGCTTGGTCGCAGCGTCGCACAACCCAGTTCGCGGAAGGCCTTGGCCAGGGTGGTGACGACCTTGTTGTCCGCCGTGCCGCCGAACAGCGGATGCGGGTGGGCGATCAGGGCAATGCCGCTGGCCAACTCGTGCGGCTCGACGAATACCTCCAGCTTGCCGGCCGGTCCGTCGAGCAGGATGTGCTCGTGGCGGCTCACGATTTGTCGATCAGCAGGCGGTCGACGATTTCGCCGCGCACGAGATGGCGATCGACGATCTCGTCGATATCTTCCTGGTCGACGTAGGTATACCAGGTGGCCTCCGGATAGATGACGATCACCGGTCCCTGGTCGCAACGGTCCAGGCAACCGGCCGAGTTGATGCGGACCTTGCCGGGAATCTGCTCGCCGAGGGCCTTGACGCGCTGCTTGGCGTAGTCGCGCATGTTGCCGGCGTTGTGGTTGTTGCAGCACATTTCGCCGGCCGCGCGCTGGTTGGTGCAGAAGAAGACGTGGTGCTTGAAATGGCTCATGGCTGTTCCTCCGGTGGCGGGGCGAATTATCTCACCGACCCGGTTCCGCCCATTGCGGTGCGACCACCGCGTACTCCAAAGGGAGTACTTGACTAATTCTATCAACTTTATTAGTCTTGGCGCCGTAAGGTCCAAGTGATAACAGGAGGTACCCAAAATGGATGCGATTCTTTCGATGCCCGTGCCGATGTCGACCGCGCTCATGGTGCTGGCGGCAATAGCGGCTTTCTTTTTCATCAAGCTCGTCGCCCTGGTCTTCACGCCTTCCTACAATCGCCGGTATGTACTCGTGGTGCCGGAACAGCGCGATCAGGACGCCCGGCGCTCCGCCAGTCCAGTCGGCCGCCGCGCGTCCGACCGGCGGGCCGACGGTTACGTCATCCCCGGCTGATTCCGCGATCTATGCTTCCGGCGCGGGGTACTTGACCGCGTTCTTCGCGATCTTGTCGCGCGCGGCGGCGATGAGGTCGATGTTCAGCGACATCGGCCAGTTCCACCAGGTAGATCAGGGTGTCGGCCGCCTCGTCGCGCACCTCGGCGAGTTTCTCCGGCGCCAGCGCAAGGCTCTGCTCGGGCGTTAGCCACTGGAAGTGCTCGACGAGTTCCGCCGCCTCGACGATCATCGCCATGGCCAGGTTCTTGGGCGTGTGAAAAGGTTGCCAGGCGCGGGCGGCGGCGAAATCCACGCAGGGCATCGCGCAGGTCGGTCAGGTCGCGAATCTCATTCATCGTTGGCTCTCATCAGGATCAGCCAGGGCAGGGCGAGGAACGGCCACAGGTTCGAGGCCAGTCGGGTCAGGCCGTGGAAGTTGAGGAACTGGCCGGGATTCCAGGTCTGGAAGGTATTGGCCAGGTAGGGATTTTCCGGCGCCACATTGACGAGCGTGGTGGCCACCAGCAGCGATAGCGCCGCCACCGCCTGTTGCCAGCGTTGTTGCAGAGGACTGGCGATCAGCCACAGCACCAGGCCGCCGGTCAGGCCGGCCAGGCTGCCGGGCGTGGCCCAGGCGCCACCGGCGGCGCCGCTCATCATCAGCAGGAACGTGAAGCTCTTCGCCAGCAGCGCGGTGGCGATGACGATCAGCGTCAGAGGGTACCGATCGCGATAGGCCAACAGGGTGACGATGAGGCCGATGGCCAGGGTGTGGCTGGCGACGATGGCGGCTTCGACGCGGGCGAAGCTCGCCGCCGAATAGGGTAACAGCGCCGGCAGGTCGAAGAGGCCGCGCAGGCCGCCGTTGCCGAACAGCACCGTGTCCGGATTGAGCTGGGTCAACAGCCAGAGCCAGAGGAGCAGCAGGCCCGGCATCGGCCATGGTGCCGGGCCGGAACAACTGGTAGCGCAGGATATGCAGCCGGCCGCCGTCGAGCATGGTGCCGCCCCAGCGGGCGCCGGCCAGGGCGCCGACCACCGTTCCGGCGATATTGCAGGCCAGGTCGAGATTCGACGGCACCCGGCTGGGCAGAAAGGTCTGAAGCGATTCGAGCGCCAGACCGACGCCGGCACCGATGAGCACGGCTACGACGACCGCGACGATGGTGGCCAGGCGCGGCCGCAGGGCGGCGACCCAGAGAAAGCCGAGCGGCAGATAGGCCGCGACATTGCTCGCCAGGTCGAAGCCCGTGGTGTAGCGCGGCCAGCCGGCGGTCAGGAAGGCGCTGAGCGGCGCGCCGGAGTCGTGCCAGCCGTCGAACGGGTACAGGCTGCCGTAGATCGCCAGCAGCGTATAGGCGCCGGCGAGATAGAGCGGAAAGCGGCGAAATCGCTTTCGCCAATCGGTTCAGATGGCCCGCGGCGCGGCCAGACGTTCGCGCAGGCGGTGCAGCAACTCGGCCGGTGCCAGCCTGGCCGGATCGAAGCGCGGCAGCTCGATGCCGTCGAGGGTGTTCTTGACCAGCAGGCCGAGGTCGGTGTCGCCTTCCGTCAGCAGGCGGCGGCTGAAGAACAGCGTGTCCGGGTCTTCTTCGCGCGCCAGCAGGGCGATGAAATCGCGGCTCTTGGCGGAGATGGTCAGGTCGGCCGGCGCGGCATCGAAGATCGGCCGGAAGCCGCGACTGCCGTAGGCGAAGCGCAGCGTCAGGCCGGCGTCGAGGACGCGGATGGAAAAGCGCTTGCCGATCAGCGGTTCCAGCGGTTCGCGCGGGATCATGCGGCCCAGCGCCAGGTTGAGGCCGGCCACCAGCGCCAGCGTCGGCGGCAGTTGCGGCAGGCGTTGTCGCCAGGCGGGTCAGTGGTGCCGGCAGGGTGAAGTCGGGCAGGCGGGCGGGCAGCTTGAAGGTCTTCATCATGCGGCTTCCTCTATCAGTTCGAGCCCCGGCCGGCCATGCCAGAAACCGTTGCAGGCGCCAGCCGGCATCTGTGCCTGTACCGTCCGCCACGCGGCCCGTGGCGAGAGCTCGCCGTTCACGGCTGCCGGAAGGCGGCAAGCACTTCGGTTGAACCCCGCCGCTGCGGGCTGATGCGCAGGATGTCCACGCCGGCGGCGAGCCAGTTCGGGCAACTCCAGCAGCAGATTATAGACCTTCGCCGACTGCGTCTGAATGCCGTTGAGGGTCAGGAAAGGCTCGCCTTCGCGGGTCTTCAGGTCCATGCCGTCGGGAAAGTCGATGCACTTGAACTCGCAGTTGTCCTTTTGCAGGTTGAAGCGCCGGGCGGTGAAGCAGCGCGCCGAGTAGGCGAGCGGCACGCGACCGTGGGCGAAGACCTCGGTTTCAACGCCGTCGGGTATGGCCGGCTGGATGCCGGCCAGCATGTCGCGGCTCGCCTCCGGCGGCATCACCCAGCGCGTCGCACCCAGGCCGGCGAGGAGTCTTCAGCGTTTCGGCATTGAAGACGTTGAGCGTCGGGCCGGCGACGAAGGCACGCTGCCGCTCCGCCAGCAGACGCACCGCGCCCATTTCGTTGGCCTCGACGGTACAGCGGCCGTTCTCGACCATGCGGCGCAACGCCTTGAGGTCGGATTCGGATTCGATCAGCGTCAGCGTCGACAGCACGACTTCCTTGCCGGCGTCGGCCAGTCGGTCGGCAATCTCGAGGTAGTCGTCGAGGCGCAGCTCGTGGCGGCGCGAGCAGACGGTTTCGCCGAGATAGACGATATCGACGGGCATGCCGGCCGACCGCGTCGTAGAAGTCGAGCGTGTCCTGGCGCGGCCAGTAGTACAGGAGGGGGCCGAGCGAGAGCTTCATTTCCACGGCCTGTTGTAGGCGCCGAGGGTGTGGGACTGGCCCTCGGACACCTTGTTCAATTCGGCCATCCAGGCCGCCTTGGGCGCGAAGTGCGCCGCGGTCGCGCCGGCAGTTGTCGATCGCCTCGCGCCAGACCTTGGTCACCTGCGCCACGTAGGCGGGACTGCGCTGGCGGCCCTCGATCTTGATCGCGCGGACGCCCATGCCCAGTCAGCTCGGGCAGCAGTTCCAGGGTGTTGAGGCTGGCCGGTTCCTCGATGGCGTAGTAGGTTTCGTCATCGACTTCGAAGCGGCCCTTGCACAGGGTCGGGTAGCCGGCGCGCTCGCCGTCGCCGAAGCGGTCGATCAGGATGCCGTTGAGGCGCGTCTCCATGCCCTGCGGCGTCTGCTCCCAGCGCACCGCCTTGCCCGGCGAGCAGGCGCCCTGGCAGTTGGGCGAGGTGCCGGTGGCGTAGGCGGAAAGCGCGCAGCGGCCTTCGACCATCACGCACAGGCCGCCGAAGCCGAACACCTCGATCTCCACCGGCGTGTTCTTCGACCACCTGCTCCACCTGGGCCAGCGACAGCACGCGCGGCAGCACGGCGCGCTGGATGCCGAAGCGTTCGCGGTAGAAGTTGATCGCCTCGTAGTTGGTGGCCGAACCCTGCACCGACAGATGCAGGCGCAGGTGCGGATGGGTCCGGTGGGCGTAGTCCATCAGCCCGAGGTCGGCGAGGATGATGGCGTCGACGCCGATGGTCGGCGGCGCGATCCACCGCCGCCGTCCAGCGCGACCAGTTGCCGGACTGGGGATAGGTGTTGAGGGCGATCAGCACCTTGACGCCGCGGTCGTGGGCGTAGCGAATGCCCTCGCGCAGCGCTGGCCTCGTCGAAGTTGAGGCCGGTGAAGTTGCGCGCGTTGGTGTCGTCCTTGAAGCCGGCATAAACGCAGTTGGCGCCGTTGTCGACGGCGGCCTTGAGCGCCGGCAGACCGCCGGCGGGGCAGACGAGCTCCATGGTTGTCGATGCGCTCATGATCCGGATGCCGAAAAAAGATGCGGGACTATAGACTTGACGCGGGCGACGACGCTTGACCTGGGTCAAGCTCGTTTTTTGCCGCCACCGCGACCCGGTTGCGTCCTTCCTGTTTGGCCCGGTACATCGCGGCATCGGCACGGTTCACGGTCTGGTCGGGGGGCTCGACGCCATCGTACTGGGTGACCCCGATGCTGATGGTCACGGGAATCCGCAAACCGTCCGCCGTGACCGGCGACGCAGCGACGCGCCGGCGCAGGATTTCGGCAATCCGTTCCGCCTCGGCGAGATCACAGCCCTTCAGCACCAGCAGGAACTCCTCGCCGCCCCAGCGGACGGCGATATCCGCTTCGCGCAAGGCATCCCGCAACAGGCGCGCCACGCCGGCGAGCACGGCGTCGCCGGCCGCGTGGCCGTGGCGGTCGTTGATGTCCTTGAAGTGGTCGATGTCGGCAAGCAGTACGCAGATCGGCCGTGGCTCGCGGCGGTATTCGGCCATCAGCTTGCCGATCAGGATGGTGAATGCGTGGCGATTCAGCAGGCCGGTCAGCTTGTCGGTCGAAGCCATTTCCTCGAGGTGCCGCTGGTCGCGAATCAGGGCGAGGTGGGTAAGGAAGACAACGATGAGCGTGACCGCCAGGCTGATCGCCATGTTGACGTAGAGCGACTGGCGAACACCGGCCAGCGCGAACGACTCGTTCTGTTCGACGAACAGCAGCCACTTGAGTTCCGGGACGTAGTTGACGTGCAGGATGTGGTTGTCACCCCTGACCTCGTACTGGTAGGAGCCGTGCTTTTCGCTCAGGATGCGGTCGACCAGCGGACCGAGGCCCGGGGCCGCGCGCAGATCGGTGGTCTGACCGTTCGGATTGCCGAACACCACGACCTTGCCCTGGCTGTCGACAAAGTAGATGGTGCGCTGATAGCGCTGCTGGTATTCGACGATCAGCCGGCGCACCGCTTCGACGGTGAGGCCGATTCCCGTGGCGCCGATGTAGTTGCCGGCAAAGTCGAAAACACGGTAGTTGACGAAGATCGTCAGGGCATCCTGGTTGGCAAGATCGGGATCGACATTGATCTCGTAGTCCTCCTTCATATTGCGGACCCGGTAGTACCAGGCATCGCGCCGTTCCGTCGGCGACACGCGCTTGAGGATTCCCTCGCCGGTGTAATAGATGCCGCTCTTCTCGGAGACGAAGAAGCTGCTGAAGGCCCCGTAGCGTTCCTTTACCTCCTGAAGGTAACGGGCGATGTCGGCGACCTCGCCCTCGCCTTTCAGTACCCACTCGCGCAGGAAGGTGTCGTGCGCCATGGTCGACGAGATCAATACCGGCCGCACCAGATCCTTCTGGATTTCCGAGTAGATGTTGCTGGAAGTGAGCGGCAGATCCTGACCGACGATGGCGTCGTGGATGGCCTGCCGCGACACCTGATAGCCGATCATCGAGGTTGCCAGGAAGCCGATCGTCAGCAGCACCCACAACAACAGGATGAGGCGGCGGTGATCGAAGATCCGGCGGCTATTCATGGTCGATCAATTCTATGTCAGGCCGGCGGAAATGCCTGTACGTTTCAGCGTACTTTGATTTCCGTCCACAGTCGGGACAGCGTCCGGCGCATCTTCGGGTCGAAGTCGCGCAGCATTTCGAGCCTGGCCATGGTCGTGGGTGGCGGAAAAATGGCGGGTTCCCGGGCAATTTCCGGCCGGATGTGCGGCGTGGCGGCGGCGTTGGTATTGCCGGCGCCGATGAGGTTCGACACGTCGGCGGCATTCTCGCCCTCGAGCATGAAGTCGATGAACCGGTGCGCCAGGTCGGGCCGCCGGCCCGACTGGTGGAGCACGTAACTGTCCACGGCGAGCACGGCGCCTTCCTTCGGGGTCGTGAAGCCGATGGTGAAGGGCCGGCCGGCGGCTTTGGCATCCTCGCGGGCGCGGAACATGTCGTTGGAGTAGCCGTGGGCGACCCAGATGTTGCCGATCGCCAGGTCCTTGATGTAGGTACTGTTGGAAAAGGTCGCCCAGTAAGGCTTGGCGCGCAGGATCAGGCGCTTGGCCTCGTCCCAGCGGGCCGGGTCGGCTTCCTGGACGGAGTATCCGAGGTACTTCATGGCCGCCGCCATCAGTTCCCGCTGGCTGTTCAGGACCGTCACCTTGCCCCGGATCTTTTCGAGGTGCCGGGGCTCGAAGATCAGCGCCCAGGTGTCGGTGGGCAGGTCGAGCGCCCGCAGCTTTTCGACGTTGTAGCCGATCAGCGTCACCGTGCTGGCGTAGGGCACGGAATAGCGATTGTCGGGGTCGAACCACGGGTTGCGGAACTCCGGCTTGACATTGGCAAGGTGCGGCAGCTTCGTCTTGTCCAGCGGACGCAGGGCGTCGCGCCGGATCAGCGACTCGACCGCGTTGCCGGTCGGCACCAGCAGGTCGTAGCCGACCGCGCCCGCCTCCAGCTTGGCCAGCATCTCTTCGTTGTCCGAGTAGTAGTCCTGCTTGACACGGCACTGGCAGCGCTGCTCGAAGCGCCGGAGCGTTTCCTCGGCGAGGTAGTTGTTCCAGTTGTAGAGGTGGAGCACGTCTTCGGCGCGGGCGGTGCCGACAAGCAGCAGCAGGGCAAAGAACAGCTTCATGCCTTCGCCTTCAGCACGTCCGGCGCGAAGCGGCTGGCGATGACGATCAGCGTCAGGGTCAGCGCCATCAGCAGCGTGGAGATCGCGTTGACCTCGGGAGTCACGGCCACCTTGATCATCGAGTAGATCTGCAGCGGCAGCGTGGTGACGCCGACGCCGGCGACGAAGAAGGTGATGACGAAGTCGTCGATGCTGAGCGTGAAGCTCATCAGGAAACCGGCCACCAGCGCCGGCAGGATCAGCGGCAGGGTGATGCGGCGGAAGGTCCGCCACGGCGAGGCGCCGAGGTCGCGCGCCGCCTCGAAGATGCTTTCGTCCATGCCGGCCAGCCGCGCCCTGACGATGATGGCCACGAAGCCGATGGAGAAGGTGATGTGCGCGATCAGGATGGAGGCGAAACCGAGCGTCAGGTCGAGCACCTGGCGGAAGAACAGCAGCAGCGAGACGCCGAGCAGGATCTCGGGCATGGCCACGGGGGTGAGGACGAGGAAAGGCAGCCAGCGGAACTTGTGGCGGTGCATGGCCAGGCCAGCCATGGTGCCCAGCGCGGTGGCGATGGCCGCCGACAGCAGGGCGATGCCGATCGAGTTGGCCGCCGCGCGCAGCATGTCGCCGTCGCTCATGAGCTTGCGGTACCAGGACGTGGTGAAGCCAACCCACTGGGCGTTGAGCACGGAGTCGTTGAAGGAGAACAGCACGACGACGGCCAGCGGCACATAGAGGAAAGCATAGGCGGCGAGCGAGGCCGCCCAGATCGCGAAGCCGGGCTTCCTCACGATACCGCCTCGGTACCGTGCAGTCCCCGCCGGGCGCCCCAGCTGGCGAGGCCGGCCAGCAGCAGCACGGCGATGGTGAGGACGATCGACAGCGCGGAGCCCAGCGGCCAGTCGCGGTTGTCGAGGAACTGCTCCTTGATCAGGTTGCCGATCAGGATGTCGCCGGTGCCGCCGAGCAGTTCGGGCACGGCGAACATGCCGAGCACCGGGATGAACACCAGCGCCGAACCGGAAAAGAGGCCCGGCAGCGACAGCGGGAAGGTGATGCGCCAGAAGCGTGTCCAGGCCGTGGCGCCGAGATCCTGAGCCGCTTCCAGCAAGGCCGGGTCGTGCTTTTCCAGGTTGGTGTACAGGGGCAGCACCATGAAGGGCAGATGCACATAGACCATGCCGGCGATGACGGCAGTCGGCGTGTACAGCAGGCCCAGTGGCCCGAGCAGCATGATCCAGGCATATATGCGGACCAGGAAGTTGCTGGCGAAGGGCAGGATCACCAGCAGCACCAGGAGGTCGCGCCGCTTCTTGGGGCTCCGGGCGATCAGCCAGGCGAGCGGATACGCGATGACGATGCAGGCCAGCGTAGTCAGCAGCGCGATGGCGAACGAGCGGAGCAGAATCTCGACGTAGATGACATCGGTGGCCAGGAAGCGGTAGGCCTCCAACGATAGCCCGGACCACGGGGCCAGACCGCCGAACTCGCCTGGCTCGCGAAACGCCGCGGCAACGACGATCAATGCCGGTGCGAGGAAGAAGACCAGCAGGAAGACGGTCGGTGGCGCCGTGACGATCCAGCGGGTGAGTTTCTCGGAGCTAGTCACGGAGGAGCACTCCCGCGTCGTGCCGCCAGCCGACGGCGACCGGATCGCCTACCTCGTGGAACTTGGCGCGTCCCGGCGCGGCGTTGGCCATCAGCGCCTCGAGGACGAAGCCGTTGGCCAGCTCGATCTTGTAGAGGGTTACGTCGCCGACATAGAGCAGCTCCTTCACCCGGCCCTCGAAGCGGTTCTTCAGGTCGGCCGCCTCCCGTTTGCCGAAAATCCGGATCAGTTCCGGGCGCAGCGCCAAGGCGCCGCGTTCGCCCGGCTGGATCGGGCGGGGGTCGATGGCGGCAATCTCGCCCAGGCCGGCCGCTTTCAGGGTCAACAGGAGCTTGCTGGCCGCCACCACTTCCACGTCGATGAGGTTGATCTTGCCGATGAAGTCGGCGACGAAGCGGTTGGCCGGCTGCGTGTAGAGTCTATCGGGTTCATCCAGCTGCTCGACGCGACCCTGGCGCATCACGGCGATGCGGTGCGACAGCGCCAGTGCTTCCTGCTGGGCGTGGGTGACGAAAACAAAGGTGATACCGACCTCGCGTTGCAGGGCGATCAGTTCCACCTGCATCTCCTGGCGCAGCTTGGCGTCCAGCGCCCCGAGCGGTTCGTCGAGCAGCAGCAGGCGCGGCTTGGCCACCAGGCCGCGCGCCAGCGCCACCCGCTGTTTCTGGCCACCGGACAGTTCATGCGGGAAGCTGTTGGCCTTGTCCTCCAGATGGACCAGGGCCAGAGTCTCGGCGACCCGCCGGCGGATCTCGTCCCGCGACTTGTCGGCCATTTCGAGCGGGAAGGCGACGTTGCCGGCAACCGTCATGTGCGGAAAGAGCGCATAGCTCTGGAACACCGTGTGCAGCGGTCGCCGCTCGGGCGGTACGCCGGCCAGGGAAGCGCCGTCGAGCAGGATGTCGCCTTCGTCCGGCGCGTCGAAGCCGGCGACCATGCGCAGGATGGTGGTCTTGCCGCAGCCGGACGGGCCGAGCAGGGTGAAGAACTCCCCGGCCTCGATGGACAGGGACACGTTCTTTACCGCTTCCAGATTGCCGAAGCGACGCGTGATGTTGCGGATTTCGAGCAGGGCCATGGGTTCGGAGCAGTCCGGCGGCCGCAGTCGGCCGGATGGCCGGCTGCTTCGCCGGCTAGTTTTCCTCGACGATCTTGGTGACCGTGCCGCCGCAGCCGGCAAAGCACTGGCGGTAGTCGCCTTCGCAGCGCTCGGTGTTCTCGGCTGTGGAGCAACTCCGTTTCTTGTTATGGCAGTTGCGGCGCGTTTCCGGACTGTTGGCGCCGGCCAGGCAGGCCCGTAAGCCATGTTCGCTGTCGCGTTCGCAGCTCTCGCGCTCCATCCTGGCGCGCCGGAGCTCATTGCCACGACAGGTCTCCTTGATACCCGAACATTGGGTGACGCACAGCCGGCCGGTATCGCTGGCGGGCGGCCGCAATTCGTAGCGGATGGTTTGGCAGCCGGTGATCAACAAGGCAATAGCCAGCAACAGCGAGGACTTGCGCATTCTTGTTCTCCTATCGTCCGGTACCGTGATGGCCATGTTCGAAACGAGGCTCGGCCACATGGTGGGTTTCGGCGGCAACGTGGTGTTGCAACTCGTGCAGCGGCCGCCCCGGAGTTCTGTGGCCGATCCATTGCGGCAGCAGGGAACCCGCCACCATGCCGAGCGCGGAAACGGCCAGGCCGACCAGTTGCGGCGGTATGCCCTCGCCGCCGACCAGGGCGTAGGCGTAGTCGCCGCCGGCTTGGCCGCCATGGGCCACCAGGACTTCGATCATCAGCCAGGACAGCAGGCCGCCGAAGGTGGCGGCCAGCGCGCCCTGGGTGGTCGCCCGCTGCCAGAGGATGCCGGCCACCAGTGGCACGAACGCGCCGGCCAGTGTCACCTTGTAGGCGTTCTCGACCATCTTGAAGATCGATGACTCCGAGTTGAGCGCGAAGGCGAGCACCAGACAGGCGAAGGCGACGACGCAGCCGCGCATCACCCAGAGGAAGCGGTGGTCGCCCATCTTCGGGTAGAAGCCGCGGATGACGTTCTCGGCGAAGGTCACCGAGGGCGCCAGCAGCGTCGCCGACGAACAGCTCATGATCGCCGAGAGCACCGCGCCGAAGAACAGCACCTGGGCGAACAGCGGCGTGTGCTGGAGCACCAGGGTGGGTAGCACCAACTGGGAGTCCTTTTCCAGCAGCTCGGCGAACCGCGCCGGGTCGATCATCGTCGCGGAATAGGCGATGAACATGGGCACGAAGGTGAAGCAGAAGTAGATCGAAGCGCCCAGCAGGGAGCCGCCACAGCGCGATCTTCGCGCGTCTTCGCCGAGGTGACACGCTGGAAGACGTCCTGCTGCGGAATCGAGCCGAGCATCATGGTGATCCAGGCACCGAGGAACGTGACCCATTTCAGCGGCTCGGGCGCGGGGAAGAAATCGAGCTTGCCGGCATCCAGCGGCGTGATGGATCACCGCGCCGCCGCCGCCGTCGATCTTGCCGCTGACGATCCAGGCGATGAACAGCAGGCCGCCCATGCTGACCGCCATCTGCACGAAATCGAGGATGGCCACCGAGAACATGCCGCCGAAGGTGGTGTAGGTCAGCACGATGGCGGCGCCGAGGATCATGCCGGCGCTCTGGCTGACGGCGCCGTCGGTGACGACGAAGAAAATCAGGCCCAGCGCCTTGATCTGCGCGGCGACCCAGCCGAGGTAGGAAGCGACGATGCAGAGCGTCGTGATGACTTCGACGGTGCGGTTGTAGCGCATGCGGTAGAAGTCGCCGAGGGTCAGGATGTTGAGCTTGTAGAGGTAGCGCGAGAACAGGATGCCGGCGATGATCAGGCACATCGACGAGCCGAAGGGGTCGGCGACCACGCCGGTCGAGGCCGTCCTTGACGAAGGTGGCGGAAACGCCGAACACCGCCTCGGCGCCGAACCAGGTGGCGAACACCGTCGCCATCACCACCGGCAACGGCAGGCTGCGGCCGGCGACCGCGAAGTCCTTGGCGCTGTGTACGCGGGTGGCGGCGAACAGGCCGATGCCGACGGAGAACATCAGGTAGAGGATGACGAACCAGACAGCATGACGGAACCTCTGGGTACTCAGGAGCAGTAGAATAGGACGACGGCGAGCAGCCAGTTGCGCCGCCACCAGTACCACCAGCCAGGTCAGGCGGCGGCGCTGCTTGGCGCTGCTTCCTCGCGCAGCGCCGCCAGTTCGCCTCGGCCAGGTCGACCTGCGCGCGGTGGCTTGCTCAGGGCCTGATGCACCAGGCGCGGCAGTTGCGGCAGCAGCGCCGCCCATTGCGGCGCTTCGTGCTTGAGGTGGTTGACCAGGCCGCGCCAGCCGATCTGCTCGTGCCATCCAGCGTTCCAGGAAGGGCTTGGCGGTCTGCCAGAGGTCGAGTTCGGGATCGAGCTGGCGGCCCAGGCCCTCGATGTTGAGCAGGGTCTTCTGCAGCAGCACCAGTTGCGGCTGGATCTCGACATTGAAGCGGCGCGAGGTCTGGAACAGGCGCAGCAGCACGTGGCCGAAGGAGATTTCCTTCAGCGGACGGTCGAAGATCGGCTCGCAGACGGCGCGCACCGCGGCCTCGAGTTCGTCGACGCGGGTTTCCGGCGGCGCCCAGCCGGATTCGATGTGCGCCTCGGCGACGCGGTGGTAGTCGCGGCGGAAGAAGGCGAGGAAGTTGATGGCGAGGTACTTCTTGTCGACCTCGTTCAGCGTGCCCATGATGCCGAAGTCGAGCGCGATGTACTTGCCGAAATTCGGGCCGTCGATGGCGACCAGGATGTTGCCCGGGTGCATGTCGGCGTGGAAGAAGCCGTCGCGGAACACCTGGGTGAAGAAGATTTCGACGCCGGCGCGCGCCAGCTTCTTGAGGTCGACGCCGCTCGCGCGCAGGCGGTCGATCTGCGCAGATCGGCGATGCCGTGCATGCGCTCCATCACCATCACCGACTGACGTGCACCAGTCCCAGTACACTTCCGGCACCAGCAGCAGCGGCGAGTCGGCGAAGTTGCGCCGCAACTGCGAGCAGTTGGCCGCTTCGCGCATCAGGTCGAGTTCGTCGTGCAGGTGCTTGGCGAATTCGGCGACCACTTCGCGCGGCTTCAGGCGCTTGCCGTCGGCCCACAGGCGTTCCAGCAGCCCGGCGAGGGCGTCGAGCAGGGCGATGTCGTGGTCGATGACCGGCGCGATGCCCGGGCGCAGGATCTTCACCGCGACCTCGCGGCCGCCAGTCGCGGCAGGGTGGCGAAATGCACCTGCGCCACCGAGGCCGAGGCCACCGGGTCGCGCTTCGAATGTCTCGAACACCTGCGTCACCGGCCTGCCATAGGCGCTTCTCCAGCTCGGCCAGCGCCTGCGTCCGACGGGAACGGCGGCACCTGGTCCTGCAGCTTGGCCAGTTCGTCGGCGATGTCGTGCGGCAGCAGGTCGCGGCGGGTGGACAGCACCTGGCCGAACTTGACGAAGATCGGCCCGAGCGCCTCCAGCGCCAGGCGCAGACGTACGGCGCGGTGGCGCCGAGAGATCGCGCCAGAAGAACAAGCGACACCGATCAGCCGGGCCAGCCGGTTTTCCGGGTCGTGATCGAGGATCAGCTGGTCGAGGCCGTGACCAAGGCCGACGCGGACGATCTTGGCGAGTCGCAATAGACGCAAGGTGGATGACTTGAGGGGGGTGCCGAAAACGGGGGATTGTGCCCGGTTTCGCCCGCGCTCGGAAGGGTTCCGGACCATTTGGCCGGGTTCATGGCAATGTGTGAACGGGGGCGGCGACGCCATCCGGGGCCGGTATAATGCCCACTTTTCCCCCCGGGAACGCCAATGTCATTGGATCCGAAGGCCCATCTGGCCGAACTGCTGCGCAGCGCGCTGGAGAGCGTGGCACCGGGCGCGAGCGCCGATATCCAGTTGGAACGGCCGCGCGATCCCGCCCATGGCGACTTTCGCCAGCAACCTGGCACTGCAGTTGGCGCGCGCGCTCAAGGACAATCCGCGCAAGATCGCCGAGCGGCTGGTGCACGAGCTGCCCGTGTCGCCCTGGCTGGCGAAGGCGGAGGTCGCCGGCGCCGGCTTCATCAACTTCCGGCTGGCGGCGGCGGCCCGGAGCGGCGTCGTCCTGGCGGTGCTGACACGCGGTGACGACTACGGCAGGGGCCGTCCGTCCGGTCGCAAGGTGCAGGTCGAGTTCGTTTCCGCCAATCCCACCGGCCCGCTGCATGTCGGCCACGGCCGCGGCGCGGCCTATGGCGCCAGCCTGGCCTGCCTGCTGGCCTTCGCCGGCGACGAGGTGTGCCGCGAGTACTACGTGAACGATGCCGGCCGGCAGATGGACATCCTGGCGGTATCCACCTGGCTGCGCTACCTCGAATTCTTCGGCGAGGCGGTGCCCTTCCCGCCCAACGCCTACCAGGGCGGCTACGTCGGCGAAATGGCCGACCAGATTCGCGAGGCGCATGGCGATCGCTATGTGCATCCCGCCGCCGCCGTTCTCGGTTCGGTCACGGAGGCGCCGGCCCGGCCGGACGACGGCAGCTACTCGGCGGCCGAGAAGGAGCAGCTCGAAGCGCATCTCGACGGCCTGATCGCCGCCGCCAAGGATCTGCTCGGCGAGGAGTGGGCCTACATCCACCAGCACGTGCTGACCGAGCAACTGGCCGATTGCCGCGAGGACCTCGAAGCCTACGGCGTCCATTTCGATTGCTGGTTCTCGGAGCGTTCGCTCTACGACACGGGCATGGTCGAGCGGGCGGTCGCCGAACTGGACGAGCGCGGCCACATCTATATTCAGGATGGCGCCAAGTGGTTCCGCTCGACGGCCTTCGGCGACGAGAAGGACCGCGTGGTCCAGCGCGATAACGGCCTGTATACCTACTTCGCCTCGGACATCGCCTACCACGTCAACAAGTTCGAGCGCGGCTTCGATCGGGTGATCGACATCTGGGGTGCCGATCATCATGGCTACATCCCGCGCGTCGGGGCGCGCTGGCGGCGCTGGAAATCGATGCCGACCGACTGGACGTGGCGCTGGTGCAGTTCGTCAGCCTGTTCCGTGACGGTGCCAAGGTCTCGATGTCCACCCGCGCGGGCAGCTACGTCACCCTGCGCGAGCTGCGCGAAGAGGTCGGCAACGATGCCTGCCGCTTCTTCTACCTGCTGCGCAAGCAGGATCAGGCGCTCGATTTCGACCTGACACTGGCGAAGTCCGAATCGAATGACAATCCGGTCTACTACGTGCAGTACGCTCATGCCCGCATCTGTTCGGTGCTGAACCAATGGGGTGGACGGGAGGCGGAGCTGGCCAGCGCCGACTTGTCGCCACTGGCCAGCGAGCGCGAACTGGCGCTGTGCGGCAAGCTCCAATCGTTTCCCGACCTCATCGCCCAGGCGGCGGCGGATTCCGCGCCCCATTCGCTGGCTTTCTACCTGCGCGAACTGGCCGGCGAGTTCCATGGCTGGTACAACGCCGAGCGCTTGCTGGTCGACGACGATGAGCTCAAGCGAGCACGGCTTGCCCTGGCGGTGGCGGTGCGCCAGGTGCTGAGGAACGGCCTGCGGATTCTGGGCGTCTCGGCCCCGGAGGCGATGTGATGAAGGGGAACTCGGTGCGCAAGCCCCACCAGAAGCCGGCGTCGGGTCGGCGGAGTCGCGGCAATACCCTGCTGGGCATCTTTCTTGGCTTGATACTGGGCGTGCTGATGTCGCTGGGCGTCGTCTGGTACATGAACAAGATGCCCCTGCCGTTCCGCGACAAGGCGCCACGCGCCGATCGGACCGGCAATGGTGACGCGGACCACAATGGCGCTCCGAAGACGCTGCCGGGCAAGCCCGGTGACAAGGTCGGCGGCAAGGATGGCGACAGGCCGCGCTTCGAGTTCTACAAGATTCTGCCGGGCAGCCAGGAAGCGGCGCCGGCTCCAGCGGCGCCCAAGCCGGCGGAAGCGAAGTCCACCGAAGCCAAGGCGCCGGAAGCCAAGGCGGGCGACGCCAAGTCGGCCAGTGGTGAGCCGCTCTATCTCCAGGTGGGCGCTTTCCAGAAGCCGACCGACGCCGATAATCTCAAGGCCCGGCTCGCCCTGATCGGGCTGGATGCCAGCGTTCAGGAAGTCGATGTTCCCGAAAAGGGCAGAATGTATCGTGTCCGCACCGGACCGTTTTCGAGCGTTGAGGAATTGAACCGCGCGCGCGGCCAGTTGTCTCAGAACGGCATTCAGACCGCCCCGACCAAGGGCAAATAGACGAAAAGGAAGAATAAATGCGCAAATTGCTGACGTTGCTGGTGGGTATTGCCTTTCTCGCGACGGCCAACCTGGCTAGCGCTCTCGATATCAAGGAAGGCAAGCACTACAAGGTGCTGAACCCCGAACGGCCGGTCGATGCCAAGGACAAGATCGAGATAACCGAGTTTTTCTGGTATGGCTGTGGCCATTGCTTCAACCTCGAGCCGATCCTCAACAAGTGGCTGAAGACCCTGCCGAAGGATGTCACGTTCCGGCGCATTCCGGCGGTGTTTCCCGGCAAGGACGGTCGGCCCGGTGGCTGGGCGCCGCTCGCCGGTGTCTACTACGCGCTCGAATCGATGGGCCAGTTGGAAAAACTGCATGGCGAGGTCTTCGACGCCATCCACATCGACCGCGTGAACCTGAATGATCCGAAGGTGCTGGCCGACTGGCTGGCCGCCAAGGGCGTCGACCGCCAGAAGTTTTCCGACGCGATGAATTCGTTCTCGGTGCAGAGCAAGGTCACCCGCGCCCAGCAGCTTTCCGGCCAGTACGGTTTCGACGGCGTGCCGGCGATCTTCATCAACGGCCGCTACGGCGTGGCCAGCGGCGAGGCGGGTAGCCACGCGGAAATGACCGTCATCCTCGATCAACTGATCGACAAGGCCCGCAAGGAACGTTCGGTCAAGAAGTAGTGCGTGTCGTCGTCACCGGCGCCTCGTCGGGCCTGGGCGCCGCCCTGGCCCGGCACTATGCCCGCCGGGGCGCGACATTGGCACTGCTGGCCCGGCGTGATCGGGAACTGCGCCAGCTGGCCGATGCCCTTCGTGTCCCCAATTTTCTCTATCCCGTCGACGTCACCGACGCCGCCGCCGTCAGCGAGGCCGGTGCCGACTTCATCGCCCGCGCCGGCGTGCCGGATCTGGTCATCGCCAATGCCGGCATTTCGGTCGGCACGCTGACGCAAGAGGCCAGCGACCTGCCGGTCTTCCAGAGGGTACTGGCGGTCAACGTGGTCGGCATGGTCAATACCTTCCACCCCTTCATCGAACCGATGCGCGCCGCCGGCAGCGGAACGCTGGCGGGCATTGCCTCGGTGGCCGGGATACGGGGTTTGCCGGGTTCCGGCGCCTACAGCGCCTCGAAAGCCGCGACCATCGCTTATCTGGAGAGCCTGCGCGGCGAGTTGCGTGGCAGCGGCGTGAAGGTGGTCACCGTCGCGCCCGGCTACGTCGAGACGCCGATGACGGCGATCAACTCCTACGCCATGCCCTTCATCCTGCCGGTCGACGAGGCGGCCCGACGCATCGCCCGCGTCATCGACGCCGGCAGGAGCTATGCGGTGGTTCCCTGGCAGATGGCGATAGTCGCCAAGCTGCTCCGCATGCTGCCGAATCCGGTGTTCGATGCCCTGTTTTCCGGCGCCGGCCGCAAGCCGCGCGCGCCTCAGCTATGAGGCCAGGCGCCAGAGGGCGATTCCGGCAATGAACACCACGAATTCCAGCCCGGTCATCCAGACGATCAGCCGGACGATACGCCGCTGCCGTGGCGGCATCGAGGGCATGAAACGCTCGTGCCACCAGTGCCAGCCCGGCAGCCAGCCCCAGCGCCGGCGGCCGATCAGGTAGCGGCGCAACGCGGCCACCCAGGGTATCAGGCTGCGATCCACATCGATCAGGCGTGGATCCGTCGGGTCCTCGATGCGCGGGTAATACTCGGTAACTACCAGGCGCGCGCCTTCGGGGCTGCTCTCCACGGCAAAGGTGCTCGACTGCTTCAGCCCGCCGTCGTAGGTCAGAACCAGCGGGCCGCTGTCGGAGCCGGTCCGCACGCGCACGATCGTGTCGATGGGGCGGCCATTGGTCTCGTTCGTGCCAACGCATCGAAAGCCGCCTGGCACCGGCTGCCATGCCTCGATCTCGAGATGCGGGTTGAGACGGAACAGCCGCTCGCTGTCGGCAAGGAACTCGGCAAGTGCGTTGGGCGGGAGCGGCAGCAGGGTTTCGGCCCGCGCGCTGTCGTTCACTGTCGCGGCGCGATCAACAATGGGCACTTGAGCCCTCGCACCAGCTTCTCGATATCCATGCGCGAGCGCAGGCCCTCCTCGCCCTTGCGGCGCGGCGGACCGATGATCACCAGATCGGCTCCGACCTCGGCGGTGACTGCCAGGGCGGTTTCCGCCGGCTCGCCCAGCCGCATCACCGCCTCATAGGCGATTCCGCGTTGCCGACAGCGGGCTTCGACGCCGGCCAGCTCGCGCCGCGCGTCGTCTTCCAGCATGTTCTCGACATAGCGGCCGAAGGCGTCGCGCGTCGAGGCGTTATTCAGCCAGTCGTCGCCCTGCATGCCGGCCCAGAGTTGCGGTACCACGAGGCACTGGATGATGGTGGTGACGCCGGGAGCGGCAACTTCGTAGGCGAAGGATTCGGCGGCTTGCGCCCCGGCCGTTCCATGGTCGCAGAGGAGCAGTTTGCGGGGTGTTCTCATGGCGGAAATGAAAAGTCCCGCCCCAGGGGGCGGGACGAGACGAGTGGTTCTGGCCGCTTACCTGCCGACGACCAGGACGACGCCGATGGCGATGATCAGCGCGAAGATCAGGGCGCCGATGTCTTCCCGGCGGTCGCTGACGAAGATCGACAGGCTGGTGCCGCGTTCGAATTTCGGTTGTTCGGACATGACCGGACTCCTTAGATGAATTCTTTGACGAACAGCAGCACGACGATCAGCGAGCCGACCGCCTTGGCCGTGCCCACCACGCCGCCGATGATCAGCGGCTTGCCACCGGCCTGTTTGAGCGCCGCCATGGTGATCTGCATGCCCAGACCGATGAGGCCGAAGGCGAACAGCCAGGCCAGCCAGTCACGGAAGGCGGCGATCGCCTTCGAGCTGTGCCAGGCGGCCTTGTCGGCCTTTTCGATCGCGCTCTTGGCCAGCGCATCCAACCCGCCCAGCTTCGACACCGCCTTGAGCAGTTCGTCCTGCTCGCGGCTGGTCATCTTCTTGTTCGCGATCAGGTCTTGCATGGCCTTGTAGGCGTCCTCGGCGGCGGCGTGGCGGTGGCCGATGTTGATGGCCTTGGCGGTGAAGTGGTCCTGCAGCGCCTTGGCCCCGGCGGTCTCTTTCAGGCGCGCCAGCTCGCCTTCGAGGGCGCGGGCCTCCTTGCCTTTGAGGAGTGCCTCCTCCTTCACCTTGTCGGCGCTGAAGTACTTGCCCTGGTAGTGGCCGGCCGGCGTGAAGGCGCCCAGGGTCGACAGCACGAACAGCAGGATGAAGCCAAGCACGAACACCGGAAACTTGGCGATCAGCACCTTGCCGAGATCCACCTTCGCGGCGCCCACCTCGTGCTTGACGTACCAGGCGGCGAGCCAGAGCACGATGATGGGCAGGAAGAGCACGCGGGTGATGTTGAAGATCTCGGCCACCTTCAGCGTCTCTATGCCGTTCGGATCGAAGGCCAGCGCGGCGCCGGCCACCTGCGCCGAGTTGAGGATGCCGGTGCCGGCCCAGGCGCCGAACTGCACCGGGCCCATGTTCAGCATGTGGCCAACGGTCGGGAAGAGGAACATGCAGCCCACGCCCCAGACAAGGATGGTGCCGATGGTGTAGGCGATCTCGCCGGCCTTGGCATTGACCACCGGTGATGCCGCGACCGTGGCGGACACGCCGCAGACGCCCATGCCGGCGGAGAGCACCGCCGTCATCGAGTTGCCGGCGCCCATGCGCTTGCCCATGAAGAGCACGACGCCCACCGAGCCGAGCACGAAGATGCCGATCATGACCACCGACAGCCCGCCAAGCTGCGCCAGTTCGGTCGCGCTATAGAGCGTGCCGAGCAGGATCACACCGGTCTTGAGGAAGAAGCGGGCGGTGCGCACGCCGTTCGCCGCCCAGGCCGGGATCTTGAAGACGTTGACGATGACGATGCCGATGACGATCCCCAGCACGACGTAGTTGAGGTTGAAGATGTGGGCGAAGTCGAAACCGAGCGTGTCCTTGGCGTCCTTGCCCCAGTTGGCGAAGGCCGGATCGAGCCCCCAGCGGACGATGAAGGCGATAAGCAGAATGAAGGCCATGCCGGGGAAGATCGACAGGTAATAGTCGAGACTGCCTTCCCGCGCCGTCCGTGCCATGATCAGCAGACCGAGCACGGTGGCGATGCCGCCGAAGATGTAGCAGAGTTGCCCTTGCTGGGCCTTGACCTCGTCGAATTTCGACTTCGGCATCTTCATCTCCGGCGCCGGCTTGCCGTCGGTCTGGGCCATTTCGGTCGCCACGCGCAACTCGGCCTCGAACTTCTCCTTCACCTTGATGTGGTCGGAATAGGCGCTCTTCTGTAGCCACTTCTGCATGCCGTCCATGCCGCCGCTGGCGTTGAGCCAGCCCCACATCAGCATCAGCACGCCGATGATCAGCAGTGCCGGCGACTTCTTCGTGTAGATCATGGGTGTCTCCTCCCCTTGCCGTGCGATGAATAAACCGGCGCCGCCCTTTCCGGCCCGGCCCTGGTTCCTTGGACGTTCGGCAGCGGTGATTTATTCCGTCGGCAGCTTGCGGGCCTTCCAGTCGGGGAAGCCGTTGCGGTACCAATGGACATTCTTGTAGCCGGCCTTGGCCAGCACTACGGCCGACTTAAAGGACTTCCAGCAACTGCCGGCGTTGCAGAAGGTCACGATGGCCGCGTTCTTGTCGGGAAACTTGGCCAGGTCGAACTTGTCCTGCGCCGGGTCGAAGCTGGCGTCCTTGGCACTCTTCTCGGGGTCGTAGGGCACCGAGATCGCTCCCTTGATGGTGCCGTCGGCGTATTCGTTGGCGCGCCGCGTATCGACGACGATCGCGCCATTGGCCTGCAACGCCTGTACGTCCTTGGCCTCGACCAGTTTGATGCCGGCCGGTGCCGCCGTGGGGGTTTCCTGGGCCTGGACGGAACCGGCGATCAGGCCCCAGGCCATGGCGAGAAACAGATGCTTCAGCGAATTCATGAGGTCTCCTTTTTTGCGGATGAATGCCGCGTGGCAATTGGCCGGCGGCGGTGGGTGCCTATGTTTGCGCCGCCGGTCGTGGCGCCGGCGTGGCGGCTATGCTAACGCCAAAGATCGACGCCGTGTCAAGCGCCGGACGTGCGTACCACCGTGACGCTGCACGGCGCTTCGGTGGCCACGCGTGACGAGACGCTGCCGAGAAGACGGCGCAAGGTGGAGTTGCCGCGTGCGCCGATCAGGATGTGGTCGATGTGGTGCGCTTGCGCGTAGTCGATGATGCCCGACGCCGCGTCACCGGCCCGCAGCACCAGAAAGCGCAGCCGTTCCGGCGCCAGCTCGAGGGGCTGAGCCCAGTGGTGCAGCGTCACGAGTCGCTGGGTGTGGGCGGTGCGCGCCAGCTCCGCCGCCTCGTCCTGATCGGTGGCCAGCGAAGATTCCATGACCGATAGACACGTCACGCGCCAGTTCGTGGCGGAACCGGCGAGCCGCTGGGTGGCCTCGCGCAGCGCCTCGCCGAGCGCTTCGTGGCCGGGCTCGGTATCGATGGCGACCAGAACATGAGGGGCGCGCGCCAGGTGCTGGGCCGGCGTCATGGCTAGTGGCGGCGGGGCAAAATAGACCCGCCAGGCGCGGCTCAGCAACGTACGCCAGGGCGTGCCGGCGCGCCGGCGACCGCGCTCGGTGATCGTTACCTGCTCGGAATGAGCAAGATCATGCGCCACCTGCCCAGCGGTGGCGTAGCGATTCTCGGCACGTACCGCAAGACAGCGCAGGATGATTTCCTGGAGCCAGTCGGGCAGCGCGGGATTGAGGCGGCAGGGCGCCACCGGATCGACATAGAGCCGACGGCGCATGCCGGTGAGTGTCCGCGGAGTGCCAAAGGGCAGTCGGCCGGTGGCGAGTTGATAGAGCACGACACCCAGCGCGAACAGGTCGCTGCGCGGATCGCCACGCCGGCCGGCGAGTTGCTCGGGTGAGAGGTAGGCCGGGGTGCCGAGCGGGCGATCGTCGGTGTCGTCCACCAGATCGGGCAACTGGCCGTGACACGCGAGGCCGAAGTCGATCAGCACCGCCTCCCCGGTCGAGCGAAACAGGATGTGAGCGGGTGTAAGGTCGTGATGCACGACATTCTGCCGGTGCAGGGCGTGCAGCGCCGTGGCCACGGCGCTGCCGAGTCGCGCCACCTCATCGGCAGGTAGCGGCGCGCGCGCAGCGGCCGCGGCGAGCGATGGCCCGGCGATTTCCTCGAAGACGATCCAGGGCCCGTCTTCGTTCTCGCCTTGGTCCGCGAGTCGCGGCACGTGAGGGCCGGAGAGGCGAGAGAGGATGGTCTGCTCGACCTCGAAGCCGGCGAAGCAGGCGGGATGACTGCCGATGCCGAGCCGTGGCCGTTTGACCAGCAGCGCGGTGCCATCGGCGGTCAGCGCGCGATGCAGCACCGCCATGCTGCCCTCGCGGAACTTCTCGCCAAGCTGGTAAGCAGACATTCCCGCCATCAATACCCCCGCGACAGACGCCAGGCCAGCGTGCCCGGCAGGCCGGCGGCGACGATCTTGCGCGCCGCGCCGGGATGATCGTAGGGTACCCGGAAGAAGGTGACCGCGCGTGCGCCGGGCCGGTCGTCATAGAGCGAATAGGCTGCCGCACAGTTGCCGTCGCGCGGCTGGCCGACCGAGCCGGCCATGATCAGCCAGCGCCGCCGCGCCGAGAGCGGGATCGACACGCCCGGTGTCGGCGCGAAGGTCCGCGCACCGGTGCCGGCGCTCTCCATGGGCAGGTGATAGAGCAGCGGCTGATGGACATGGCCGGCGAAGACCACGGTCTGCTCCGCGGCCATCAGGCAGCGGGTGGCCTGCGGCGCGCCAATGATGTACGGCCACGTGGCCGGCTTGTCGGCACTGGCATGGACGAGCAGCGCGTCACCGAGTATCGCGCCGTGGGGCAGCGCGGCCAGGAAATCGCGCTCCCCGGCGCCGAGTTGTCGCCGCGTCCAGTAGAGTGCCTCGCGCGCCACCGGATTCATCTCCTCGGCCAGACCACCCAGCGCCGCCTCGTCGTGATTGCCCCGTACCGCGGCGCCTCCCGCTGCCAGTTCGCGGACGATGTCCAGGCAGGCGATCGGATCGGCGCCGTAGTTGACGAAGTCGCCGAGCAGGGCAAAGCGCTCCGCACCGTGGCGGCGGGCGTGGGCCAGGCAGGCCTCGAGAGCCTCGCGGTTGGCGTGGATGTCGGCGAGAATGGCGGTCTTCACGCCGCCAATGTTGCCATTGCCTGCTCGGGTGTGACAATGCGAAACAAGTGAGCGAGCTGTTTCCGCCGGGCCAGTTTCAGCAGCGCCTTATCCGAGGTAACCAGCCAGTCGGCACGGCCGTCACGGGCCACTTCGAGGAATTTCTGGTCGTCGGGATCCCTGCATTCGGGCAGGGTGGCCAGTTCGCCGGCGGCGGGCGGGACCAGGTTGGCGAGCCGTACATAGGCTTCGAACGCCGCCGACTGGGCCGCCGGTTCGAGGGAAAACATCGGGTAGGCCAGCACGTGGCGGAATTCGTTCAGGCAACGCGCGTTGCTGAGGGCCAGATAGCGACCCGTGACCAGCCGTTCGCGCAGGGGCGCGAAGCGGCTGTCGGCAAAGACGAAAAGGGAAAGCAGTACGTTGGTGTCGAAGACCACCCGTACCGCCGCCGTCATTACGACTTCTTCTGCGTGTCCAGGCGGAACTTGACGAACGAGCCCGGGGCGTCTTCCAGTACCTTGAACTTGCCCTTGGCCGGGTCGCGGGCCGGGACCTTGCGGTCGTCCATGGCCGTCACCCATTGCTGCCAGTCGGTCCACCAGGAACCGGGCTGCTGGGTCGCGCCCTCCAGCCATTCGTCGGCTGTCTCCGCCAGGTCGTCGTTCAGCCAGTAGCCGTACTTGTTGGCCGCCGGCGGATTGACGATGCCGGCGATGTGGCCGGAGCCGCCGAGCACGAAGCGCACCGGACCGGCGAAGCAGCTGCGCGCCGAGGTAGGTGCTCTTCCACGGCGCGATGTGGTCTTCGATGGTGGAGATGAAGTAGGCCGGCGTCTTGATCTTGCGCGAGGTCGATCGGCACGCCGGCGAGGGTGATGCCGCCCGGCTCCTTGAGCAGGTTGTTCATGTACATGTTGCGCAGGTAGAAGCTGTGCATCGCGTACGGCATGCGCGTCGAGTCGGAGTTCCAGAACAGCAGGTCGAAGGGGAAGGGGTCCTTGCCCATCAGGTAGTTGTTCACCACGAACGACCAGATCAGGTCGTTGGAGCGCAGCATGTTGAAGGTGCCGGCCATCTCGCGTGCCTTCGAGGAAGCCGCGTTCCGCCATCTTCTTTTCGAGGCTGGCGACCTGCTTCTCGTCGATGAAGACGCCCAGTTCGCCGGGGATCGAGAAGTCGAGCATGGTGGTGAAGAAGGTCGCCGAGGCGATGCGCTTGTCCTTCTTGGCCGTCATGTAGGCGAGCGTGGACGCCAGCAGGGTGCCGCCCAGGCAGTAGCCGACGGCGTTGATCTCCTTCTCGCCGGTCTGTTCGCAGACCTTGTCGACGGCGACCAGCGGCGCCGTCGAGCAGATAGTCCTCGAAGCTCTTCTTGGCCAGCTTCTCATCCGGATTGACCCAGGACATGACGAAGACGCTGTGGCCCTGGTCGGTCGCCCACTTGATGTAGGAGTTCTTCTCGCGCAGGTCGAGGATGTAGTACTTGTTGATCCAGGGCGGGAAGATCAGCAAGCGGGCGCTTGTAGTGTTCCTTGGTGGTCGGGTTGAACTGCAGCAGCTGGATCAGCTCGTTCTGGAAGATCACCTTGCCCGGCGTGGTGGCGACGTTCTTGCCCAGCTCGAAGGCGGTGGTGTCGGTCATCTTGATGCGCAGGTTGCCGTCGCCGTCCTCGATGTCGCGCAGCAGGTTGTTGAAACCCTTGACCAGATTCTGGCCGTGCGACTTCACCGTCTCGCGGAACACCTCCGGATTGGTCATGGCAAAGTTCGAGGGCGACAGCGCGTCGATGAACTGGCGGGTGAAGAAGTTGACCTTCTTCTCGCGTGTTCTCGTCCATGCCCTCGACATTGCGCACCGAGTCGTGGATGTGGCGCGCGGTGATCAGGTAGGACTGCTTGATGAAGTCGAACAGGAAGTGCTCTTCCCACTGTTCGTCCTTGAAGCGCTTGTCGTCCTTGGCCGGCTGGGCGATCGGCGGCGGTCTCCATGCCCATGAGGCGAAGGCTGGAGTGCTGCCAGAGCGAAAAGTAGTCCCAGACGAGGTTCATCTGCGCCTGGGCCAGCTTGTAGGGGTTGGCCAGCATCTTGGCCATCATGTCCATGAAGGCCTGGGCGATGCCCAGTTCGTCGGCCGGCGCGCTGACGCCCTTCTTTACCTGGCGCTGGATGTGGTCGGAAAGCAGCTTGGAAGCGCGCTGGGCAACCTCGGCATAGGTCTTGGCAATTTCCTGTGGGTCGGGCAGCGGGGCGTGTTCATGCGGGGCGTTGGCCATTTCTCACTCCTTTTCGGTTCTGGACGTAGCGGATGGTGCCGTTCTCGATGGCGCGCTCTAGTTGGCACGCCTGTTCTAGGTAGTTCAGGTGGGCGATCGCCTCGCCCATGGCGAACATGGTCTGATGCGGATCGGTGATCTCGCGCGGGAAAAGCACGGGCAGCAGTTCGGCGGCGCTCTTCGGCGCCGAGCAGGCTTGCAGCAGATCGTCGCAGCGGGCGGCATGGTGGGCGACCAGTTGCTCCACCCGGGCGTGCAGGCCGCGGAAGGGCAAGCCGTGGGAGGGCAGCACCAGGGTGTCTTCGGGCAGTTCGCGCAACCGATCGATCGAGGCCAGGAACCAGGCCAGGGAATTGGCTTCGGGGACGCCGGCGAAGACGCTGATATTGGTGGAAATGCGCGGCAGCAGCATGTCGCCCGAAATCAGCACGCCGAGTTCCGCGCAGTACAGGCTGGCGTGTTCGGGCGCGTGGCCATGGCCGACGATGACGCGCCAAGCCGTGCCGCCGATGGTGACGTCCTCGCCTTCCCAGAGGGGATGGAAGGTCGACGGGACGGCGGGTACGACGCGCGCATAGGCATTGCCACGGGCGCGCAAGCCCTCGATGCGGGTGTCGTCGAGGCCATGGCGGCGGAAGAAGTCGAGCATCGCCGCCACCGAATAGCCGGCCAGTTCGGCGCGGATCATGTGCGCCGTCAGGTATTCGCTCTGGCTGATCCAGAGCGGCGCGCCGGTTCGTTCCTGCAACCAGGCCGCCAGGCCGAGATGATCAGGGTGAAAGTGGGTGACCAGCAGGCGGGCGAGTTTCCGGTCGGCGAGAACCTCCTGCCAAGCCGCCTTGACCGGCTCGAGGGCGATGCCGGTATCGACGGCGGTCCAGGCCTCGCCGTCCTCGATCAGCCACAGATTGATGTGATCGAGCGCAAAGGGCAAGGGCATGCGCAGCCAAAGAATGCCCGGAGCCACGGCCATTGCCCGCCCCGCGACCGGCGGCGTCTGGTGGGGATAGGCGATGGGAGAAGTCGTCATGGCCGTTGAATTGATTTGCCCGGAGAAATCTGCTTAACTGGCCGAGAAAAGTCGAGATAAGACAACATTCTACATGAATGGCGGTCCGATGGTGCGGTGCAACAAATTTCATTATTCATGACGTCTTATCCATGAGCGATCCTACCTTCTCCATCGCCGACCTGGCCCGCGAATTCGACCTGACACCGCGCGCCATTCGCTACTACGAAGACAAGGGCCTCTTGTCGCCGCAGCGGGAAGGCATGCAACGCGTGTACTCCAAGCGCGACCGTACCCGCCTCAAACTTGCGCTGCGGGGCAAGCGCTTGGGCCTGTCGCTGGCCGAGATTCGGGAACTCATCGACATGTACGACACCGCGACGGACGGCAGCCCGCAACTGCTCAAGTTTCTCACGGTACTCTCCCGGCGCAAGGCCGCGCTCGAACAGCAGCGGGAAGACATCGAGGCCGTGCTGGCCGAGATCATCCGCTTCGAACGGCAATGCCAGGAGTTGCTCACCGAACCCGCCTCCTCTTCGCCGAATGGCCGCCGGGCCGCCTGAAAACCCGACTCACCAACCGATCTCGGTGGCAACGATATATTGACGTTAACGTAAACGTCAACCTAGAATCGCACACAGGAGAATCTATGCACAAAACGCGTTCGTTCGAGCCGAAGGATGTCGACTGGGAGGCCAAGGTCAGGGCCAGCTTCGCCCGGCAGGGGGTCATGGACTTCATCGGGGCCGAGTTGGCGGAACTGCGCCCGGGCTGGTGCGAGATCCGTCTGCCCTGGCGGTCGGAGCTCACCCAGCAGCACGGCTATTTCCACGCCGGCATCATCTCGACGGTGGTCGACAGCGCCGCTGGCTACGCCGGCTTCACCCTCATGCCTGAAGATAGCTCGGTGCTGTCGGTGGAATTCAAGCTCAACCTGCTCGCCCCGGGCGACGGCGAACTGCTGATCGCCACCGGCGAAGTGATCAAGCCCGGCAAGACGCTGGTGATCACGCGCGGCGAGGCCTATGTGGTCAAGGGCGACAAGCTCGACCCACTGCGCCACCATGCAGCAGACCCTGATGACCATGCACGGAAAGGCGGAGACATGAACGGCCTCAACTTCCATCTCGGCGAAGACCTCGACACCCTGCGCGACGCCGTGCGCGACTTCGCCCGGGGCGAGATCGCGCCGCGCGCCGCCGAGGTCGATCGCGACAACGAATTCCCCGCCGACCTGTGGCGCAAGTTCGGCGACCATGGGCCTTCTGGGCATGACCGTCGCCGAGGAATACGGCGGCACCGGCATGGGCTACCTCGCTCACATCATCGCCATGGAGGAAATCTCGCGCGCCTCGGCCTCGGTTGGCCTCTCGTACGGCGCACATTCCAACCTGTGCGTGAACCAGATCAATCGCAACGGCAGCGACGCGCAGCGGCAGCGGTACCTGCCCCGGCTGATCTCGGGCGAGCACGTCGGCGCGCTGGCGATGTCGGAGCCGAATGCCGGCTCGGATGTCGTCTCCATGAAGCTGAAGGCCGACAGGAAGGGCGACCGCTACATCCTCAACGGTAGCAAAATGTGGATCACCAACGGTGGCGACGCCGACACCCTCGTGGTCTACGCGAAGACCGATCCGGCGGCGGGCGCAAAAGGTATGACCGCCTTCATCGTCGAGAAAGGGATGAAAGGCTTCAGTCACGGAAGCCACCTCGACAAGCTGGGCATGCGCGGCTCGAACACCCATCCGCTCTTTTTCGAGGATTGCGAGGTGCCGGCGGAAAACGTGCTCGGCGGCGAGGGCAATGGCGTCAAGGTGTTGATGTCCGGCCTCGACTACGAACGCGCGGTTCTGTCAGGCGGCCCGCTCGGCATCATGGCCGCGTGCATGGATGTCGTCGTGCCCTACCTGCACGACCGCAAGCAGTTCGGCCAGGCGATCGGCGAATTCCAGCTCATGCAGGGCAAGGTCGCGGACATGTATACGACCTGGCAGGCCAGCCGCGCCTACGTCTATGCGGTCGGCCGGGCCTGCGACGCCGCCGATCACGCGCGCACGCTGCGCAAGGACGCCGCCGGCGCCATTCTCTACAGCGCCGAGAAGGCCACCTGGATGGCCGGCGAAGCGATCCAGGTGCTCGGCGGCAACGGCTACATCAACGAATATCCGACCGGTCGCCTTTGGCGCGACGCCAAGCTCTACGAAATTGGCGCCGGCACCTCCGAAATCCGTCGCATGCTGATCGGCCGCGAACTGTTCGCGGAGACGGCCTGAACCCGTGGCCGAGTCGCTTGATCACCTGTTTGCCGCCAATCGCGCCTGGTCGGCGCGGATGCGCGAGCACGATGCCGACTTCTTCGGCAAGCTGGCGCGCCAGCAGTCGCCTGAATACCTCTGGATAGGCTGTTCCGACAGCCGCGTGCCGGCCAACCAGATTACCGGGCTGGCGCCTGGCGAAGTGTTCGTTCATCGCAACATCGGCAATGTCGTGGTTCAGACCGATCTCAACTGCCTGTCGGTCATCGAGTTCGCGGTGGATCTGCTCCACGTCAAGCACATCATGGTCGTCGGTCACTACGGATGCAGCGGCGTCCACGCGGCCATGACCGGTCGCCGCGTTGGTTTGGCCGACAACTGGTTGCGCCAAATTGACAACGTCCGCCTGCGTCACGCCGACCTACTGGGTCGCCTGGCACCCGAAGATCAACTCGACCGTTTGTGCGAATTGAACGTCGTCGAACAGGTTGTCAATGTCTGTCGTACCACCGTGTTACAGGACGCCTGGCGCGCCGGACAGGAGATTGCGGTTCATGGTTGGGTGTACGGTCTAAAGGATGGACTGCTGCGTGATCTGCGCGTCTCCGTCGAGGCTCCGGACGCCTGGCCCGCGCGCTACCAGGAAGCGATCCGCGCGATTACCGCCGGGCGCTGAAATCGTCAAAGGAACAACGCCATGTCACATGATTCGACCGTCATCGTCTCCGCCGCCCGCACGCCAATGGGCGCTTTCCAGGGCGACTTCAACACGGTGACCGCGCCGCAGTTGGGTAGCGTCGCGATCCGCGCCGCCGTCGAGCGCGCCGGCATCCAGCCTGAACAGGTTGAGGAGGTCGTATTTGGCAACGTCCTGCAAGCGGGCATCGGCCAGGCGCCGGCGCGCCAGGCGGCGCTCGGCGCCGGGCTGCCGCTGTCGGCCGGCTGCACCACGGTGCACAAGGTTTGCGGCTCGGCCTTGAAGGCAGTGATGCTGATGCACGACAGCCTGCTCGCCGGCGGCTACGACATCGGCGTCGCCGGCGGCATGGAGTCGATGAGCAGTGCGCCCTATCTGCTGCCCAAGGCCCGCGGCGGTTACCGGCTCGGTCACGGCCAACTGCTCGACCACATGTTCTTCGACGGTCTCGAGGACGCCTACCAGAAAGGCCGCCTGATGGGCACCTTCGCCGAGGAGTGCGCCGAGCAGTACGGCTTCACCCGTGAGGCCCAGGACGAATTCGCCATTCGTTCGACCACGCGCGCCCAGCAGGCGATCAAGGACGGCTCGTTCGCCTGGGAAGTCGCTCCGGTGACGATCGCCGGCCGCAAGGGTGATGTGGTCGTCGACAAGGACGAGCAGCCCGGGAAGGCCCAACTGGACAAGATTCCGGGTCTCAAGCCGGCGTTCAGGAAAGACGGTACGGTGACCGCTGCCAACTCGTCGTCGATCTCCGATGGCGCCGCCGCCGTCGTGCTGATGCGCGAATCGAAGGCCAGGGCGCTGGGCCTCGCGCCGCTGGCCCGCATCGTCGGCCACGCCACGCACGCCCAGGAGCCCAATCTCTTCACCACCGCGCCGGTCTTTGCCATGCAAAAACTCTTCGCCAAGATTGGGTGGACGGCGGAGAGCGTCAACCTCTACGAAATCAACGAGGCCTTCGCCGTCGTCACCATGGCGGCAATGCGCGATCTGGAGCTCCCGGCGGAGAAGGTGAATATCCACGGTGGCGCCTGCGCGCTCGGTCATCCCATCGGCGCATCGGGCTGCCGCATTCTCGTCACCCTGCTCGGCGCGCTGCGCAAGTACGGCGGCAAGCGCGGCATTGCCAGTTTGTGTATCGGGGGCGGCGAAGCGGTCGCCGTCGCCGTCGAGATGGTCTGACGCCATGATGCTTACCGAGGAGCAGGGACTGATCCGCGATACCTTGCGGGACTTCGCCCGCGAGCGCTTGGCGCCCTTTGCGGCCTCCTGGGACAAGGGTTCGGTGTTTCCGCGCGAACCGCTGGCGGAACTGGCCGCCCTGGGCGTCTGGGGCATGGTGGTGCCGGAACACTGGGGCGGCGCGGCCCTCGACTACGTCTCGCTTGCCGTCGCACTGGAAGAGATCGCCGCCGGCGATGGCGCCACGTCGACCATCCTGTCGGTGCAGAACTCGCTGGTCTGCGGCATTCTCAATCGCTATGGCGGCGAGGCGCAGAAGGAACGCTGGCTGACCGGCGCGGCCTCCGGCGCATTGCTCGGTTGCTTCTGCCTGACCGAGCCGCATGTCGGCTCCGATGCGTCCGCGATCAAGACCAAAGCGGTTCGGGATGGCAACGCGTGGGTGCTCAACGGCGTCAAGCAGTTCATCACCTCGGGCCGCAGTGCGCAGATTGCCATCGTTTTCGCCGTCACCGATCCGGCCGCCGGCAAGCGGGGGATCTCGTGCTTCGTGGTGCCCACCGACACACCGGGCTACGTCGTCGCCCGGCTGGAGGACAAGCTCGGCCAGCATGCCTCCGACACGGCGCAGATCCTCTTCGAGGACTGCCGGATTGGCGCCGATCACTTGCTCGGCAAGGAAGGGGACGGCTACCGCATCGCCCTGTCGAATCTCGAGGCCGGCCGTATCGGCATTGCCGCCCAGTCGGTCGGCATGGCCCGCGCGGCGCTGGAAGCCGCGCTGCGCTACGCCCGGGAGCGGGTGGCGTTCGGCAAGCCGATCATCGAGCACCAGGCCGTCAGTTTTCGCCTGGCCGACATGGCGACGCGCATCGAGGCGGCGCGGCAACTGGTCTGGCATGCCGCCAGCCTGCGCGATGCCGATCGACCCTGCCTGAAAGAGGCTTCGATGGCCAAACTGTTCGCCTCGGAGATGGCCGAACGGGTATGCTCCGATGCCATTCAGATTCATGGCGGCTACGGGGTCGTGGCCGACTTTCCGGTGGAGCGCATCTATCGGGATGTCCGGGTCTGTCAGATCTACGAGGGTGCTTCCGACATCCAGCGACTGGTGATCGGCCGAGCCCTGGCGGAGGAGTGAGCGCATGGCCGAACCGATAGACTTCTATTTCGATTTCTCCTCGCCGTATTCGTATCTGGCCAGCGAGAAAATCGATGCCCTCGCCGGGCGCTTCGACCGCGAGGTGCGCTGGCATCCCATCCTGCTCGGGGTGATCTTCAAGGGCCTCGGCACGCTGCCGCTGGTGCGCCAGCCCGGCATGCACGACTACAGCCTGCGCGATTTCGTCCGTTCGGCCCGCTTTCTCGACGTGCCCTTTCGCATGCCGATGCGCTTTCCCGTCGCCACCGTGGCGGCGGCGCGCGCCTACTACTGGTTGCACGACCGCGATGGGGCCCTGGCCCGCCAGTTCGCCCACGCGGTGTTCCGCGCCTATTTCGCCGAAGGCCACGACATCTCCGAGCCGTCCTCCGTGCTGCACATGGCCGCGCTGCTCGGCGTCGAGCCCGCTCCCTTGTCCTCCGCGCTCGAGGAGCCGGCGATCAAGGAACGCCTGCGCAAGGAAACCGACGCCGCCATCGCTCTCGGCATGTTCGGCGCGCCCTGGATCGTCGTCGACGGCGAGCCGTTCTGGGGCGCGGATCGCCTGCCGCAAGTCGAGCGGTAGCTGGAACGCGGGGGATTCTGAGTGTCTGTCATTGCCTCGAAACTGAGCGTACGCGCCGACGACTTCCGCGCCAATGACGCGGCGATGCGCGCCTTGGTGGCGGATCTGAGGGAACGGGCGGCAGGCATTGCCCGGGGTGGATCGGAGGATGCCCGCCAGAAGCATCTGGCGCGCGGCAAGCTGCTGGCGCGGGATCGCATCGACCAGTCTGCTCGATCCGGGCGCGCCCTTCCTCGAACTGTCGGCCATGGCGGCCTGGGGCATGTATGGCGGCGACATCGCGGCGGCGGGGGTGGTGACGGGCATCGGCCGTGTTTCCGGCGTCGAGTGCATCATCGTCGCCAATGACGCCACGGTCAAGGGCGGCACGTACTACCCGATGACGGTGAAGAAGCATCTGCGGGCACAGGAGATCGCCCTGGAGAACCACCTGCCCTGCCTGTATCTGGTCGATTCCGGCGGCGCCTTCCTGCCCATGCAGGACGAGGTCTTCCCCGACCGCGACCACTTCGGTCGCATCTTCTTCAACCAGGCCCAAATGAGCGCGCGAGGCATTCCGCAGATCGCCGTGGTTATGGGGTCCTGCACGGCCGGCGGCGCCTATGTGCCGGCGATGAGCGACGAGACGGTCATCGTCCGCAACCAGGGCACCATCTTTCTTGGCGGTCCGCCGCTGGTGAAGGCGGCCACCGGCGAAGTGGTGACGGCCGAGGATCTCGGCGGCGGCGACGTGCACACGCGCGTCTCCGGCGTGGCCGACCATCTGGCCGAGAACGACCATCACGCCTTGTCGATTGCCCGGCGCATCGTCGCCAACCTGAATCGGACCAAGCCGGTGACCCTGGATCGCGCGACGCCCGAAGAGCCGCTCTACGCCACCGAAGAACTGTACGGCGTGATTCCCGCCGACACCCGCAAGCCCTACGATGTGCGCGAGGTGATCGCCCGCCTGGTCGACGGTTCGCGCTTCGACGAGTTCAAGGCGCGCTACGGCACCACGCTGGTCACCGGCTTCGCGCGCCTGCACGGCTACCCGGTCGGCATCGTCGCCAACAACGGCATCCTGTTCTCCGAGTCGGCGCTGAAGGGTGCGCACTTCATCGAGCTGTGCGCGCAGCGCGGCATTCCGCTGGTGTTCCTGCAGAACATCACCGGCTTCATGGTCGGCCGCAAGTACGAGAACGGCGGCATCGCCCGCGATGGCGCCAAGATGGTCACGGCGGTGGCGACGGCGGCGGTGCCGAAGTTCACCGTGCTGATCGGCGGCTCCTTCGGCGCCGGCAACTACGGCATGTGCGGCCGCGCCTACTCGCCGCGCCTGTTGTGGACCTGGCCGAACACGCGCATCTCGGTGATGGGCGGCGAGCAGGCTGCCAGCGTGCTGGCCACCGTCAAGCGCGACGGCATCGAGGCGGCCGGCAAGGCCTGGGGCGCGGCGGAGGAGGAAGCCTTCAAGGCGCCGATCCGCGCGCAGTACGAGACCCAGGGCCACCCCTACTACGCCACCGCGCGCCTCTGGGACGACGGCATCGTCGACCCGTCGCAGACGCGCCGGGTGCTCGGACTGGGCATCTCGGCGGCGCTCAACGCGCCGATCGACCGGACCACCTTTGGCATCTTCAGGATGTAAGGGAACGCCATGTACAAGACCATCGCCACCGAGATCGACCACGGCGTCGGCATCATCACCCTTGATCGGGCCGATCGGCACAACGCCTTCGACGACGTGCTGCTCCAGGAACTGGTGCGCGCCTTGGGTAGCATGAGCCGCGACGACAGCGTGCGCGTGGTGGTGTTGTCCGCCGCCGGCAGGACCTTCTGCGCCGGCGCCGACCTCAACTGGATGCGGGAGTCGGCCGGACTGAGCACCGACGAGAACCAGCGCGACGCGCGGGTGATGGCGGAAATGCTGAAGCGTCTGGCCACCATGCCCAAGCCGACCATCGCCCGCGTCCAGGGGGCGGCCTATGGCGGGGGTGTCGGCCTGGTCGCCGCCTGCGACATCGCCATCGCCACCTTCGACGTCCAGTTCCGGTTCTCCGAAGTGAGGCTCGGCATCATCCCGGCGGTCATCAGCCCCTACGTGATCGCCGCCATCGGTGACCGCCACGCTCGCCGCTACATGCTGACCGGCGAGCGATTTTCCGCCGCCGAGGCCTATCGCATCGGCTTGATCCACGAAATGGTGGCCGACGACGCCGCGCTCGATCTGGCCGTCGGCCAGATCGTCGATGCCTTGCTGCTGAACGGCCCGCGCGCCCTGGCGGAATGCAAGGACCTGATTCGCGCCGTCGTCCATCGGCCCCTGGATGCCGACCTGATGGACGATACCGCGCGCCGCATCGCCAGCGTCCGCGCTTCCGAGGAAGGACGCGAAGGCCTGGCCGCGTTCCTCGAAAAGCGCCGTCCCACCTGGCTACCCGAGTAGGCGCGCCGTGTTCGACAAGATACTGATTGCCAACCGCGGCGAGATCGCCTGCCGGGTCATCAAGACGGCGCGACGCCTGGGCATTCGCACCGTCGCCGTGTATTCCGAGGCCGACGCCGGCGCGCGCCACGTGCGCCTGGCCGACGAGGCGGTACTGATCGGCCCGGCCGCGCCGCGCGAGTCCTACCTGGTCGGCGGAGCGCATCATCGCCGCCTGCCAAGCAGACCGGCGTCCAGGCGGTTCATCCCGGCTATGGCTTTCTTTCCGAGAACGAGGCTTTCGCCGAGGCCTGCGCGGCCAACGGCATTGTCTTCATCGGCCCGCCGGTCGCGGCGATCCGCGCCATGGGCTCGAAGTCCGAGGCCAAGAAGCTGATGGAAAGGGCCGGCGTGCCGCTCACGCCGGGCTATCACGGCGACGAGCAGGACGCCGGACTTCCTGAAGCGAACAGGCCGACCGGATCGGCTATCCGGTACTGATCAAGGCGGCGGCCGGTGGCGGTGGCAAGGGCATGCGCGCCGTGCATCGGGCGGAGGAATTTCTCGATGCCCTGGCCTCATGCCAAGCGCGAGGCGCGGGCCAGTCTTCGGCGATGACCACGTGCTGATCGAGAAGTATCTCCAGCGACCGCGTCACATCGAAATGCAGGTGTTCGGCGACAGCCACGGCCAGGTCGTGCATCTCTTCGAGCGCGACTGCTCGGTGCAGCGGCGCCACCAGAAGGTGCTCGAAGAAGCGCCCGCGCCGGGCATGACGGCCGAACGGCGCGTCGTCATGGGCAAGGCCGCCGTCGACGCGGCGCAGGCGGTCGGCTATGTCGGCGCCGGCACGGTGGAATTCATCGTCGACGCCCAAGGGCACGTTCTACTTCATGGAGATGAACACGCGGCTGCAGGTCGAGCATCCGGTGACCGAAATGATCACCGGCCTCGATCTGGTCGAGTGGCAGTTGCGCGTCGCCGCCGGCGAGCCGCTGCCGCTGACGCAGGAGCAATTGGCCATTCGTGGCCATGCGCTGGAAGCGCGCGTCTATGCCGAAGATCCGGACAAGGGCTTCCTGCCCTCGACCGGGCCGCCTGGCACATCTGGCGCCGCCCGGCCGAGTCGCTCCATGTGCGGGTCGATACCGGCGTCGAGCAGGGCGATGAAATCTCGCCGCATTACGATCCGATGATCGCCAAGCTGATCGTCTGGGACGAAACCCGCGAGCGGGCGCTGGCCCGCATGCTCCAGGCGCTGGCCAGTATCGCGTGGTCGGCGTGGCCAACAACGTGGGCTTTCTCTCGCGCCTGGTGGCCTGTCCGGCGTTCGCCCAGGCCGATCTCGATACCGGCCTGATCGAGCGGCAGGCGGCGTTCCTGTTTCCGGCGGCGACGAGCCGCCCAGGGAAGTCTTGCTGCCGCCGCCCTGGCCGAATTGCTGCGCGACCGGGCGGCGGCCGATAGGCGGCGCGATTCGACGCCGACCCGTATTCGCCCTGGCATCGCCGCGATGGCTGGCGCTTGAACAGCGCGGCCAGGCGCGAGCTGGTCTTTCGCCACGGCGATGGTGATGGCGACAAGACGGTGACGGTCGCCTATGCCGACTGGTCGTGGCTTCCTGCTCGAACGTCGATGGGCAAGCCAGCCTCGGCCAGCGGCGAGCTGAGCAGGCCGGCAGCCATTGCGCGCCGATTTCGATGGCAACCGCCGGTTGACGTCACGGTCGTGGTGGCCGGCGAGAAGCGCCATGTCTTCCTTGATGGCGTGTGCTTCATGTGCTGGCCGCCGATCGATCCGCTCTTCCATGCGGGCGAAGGCGGCGGTGCCGAGGGTGGCCTGACCGCGCCGATGCCCGGCAAGGTGATCGCCCTGCTCGCCCGAGCCGGCGCGCAGGTCGAGAAAGGATCGCCCTTGCTGATCCTCGAAGCGATGAAGATGGAGCACACGATTTGCGCGCCGGCCGCCGGCACGGTCAAGGCCTTCCGCTATGCGGTCGGCGAGCAGGTCGCCGATGGGGCAGAGCTGGTCGAGTTCGAACGCCTCCAGCTAAGCTCCCATGCCCTTGCCGAAGAAAGTCCGCATCGTCGAAGTCGGCCCGCGCGACGGCCTGCAGAACGAGAAGCAGATCGTCCCGACCGCCACCAAGATCGAACTGATCGATCGCCTTGCGGCGATTGTGGCCTGACCGACGATCGAAGCGACCGCCTTCGTTTCGCCCAAGTGGGTGCCGCAGATGGCCGACAGCCGCCGAGGTGATGCGCGGCACTCAAACGCCGCGACGGCGTGTCAGCTATCCGGTGCTGGTGCCGAACATGAAGGGCTTCGAGGCCGCGCTCGCGGCGGGCGCGACGGGAGATCGCCGTGTTCGGCGCCGCGTCGGAAGCCTTTTCGCAGAAGAACATCAACTGCTCGATCGCCGAATCGCTCGACCGCTTCCGGCCCGTCGTCGCAGCGGCGCAGGCGGCGAATGTGCAAGGTGCGCGGCTACGTTTCCTGCGTGCTCGGCTGCCCCTACCAGGGCGAGGTGACAGCCCGCGGCCGTGGCCGACGGTGGCGGCGGCGCTGTTCGACATGGGCTGCTATGAGATCTCGCTCGGCGACACCATCGGCGTCGGCACGCCCGGGACGACGCGCGACGATGATCGAAGCCGTGGCGCGGCGCGTGCCGCTGGCAAGAAACTTGCCGGCCATTTCCACGACACCTACGGCATGGCCATCGCCAACATCTACGCCTCGCTGGAGATGGGCGTGGCGGTGTTCGATGCTCGTCGGTCGCCGGCCTCGGGCGGCTGTCCCTACGCGACGGGTGCCTCGGGCAACGTCGCCACCGAGGACGTTGTCGTATCTGCTGAACGGACTCGGCATCGAGACCGGCATCGACCTCGCCGCGCTGGCCGAGACCGGCGTGTGGATCGCGCGCCAGCTTGGCCGCGAGACGGGATCGAAGGCGGCGCGCGCCCTGCTGGCGAAGCAGCTGAGCCTGCCCGCGCGGATCCGCGTCATCGAGCGCGGCTGGCTGTCCTCGAACAACATCGTCTGCTTCGAAGGCGAAGCGGCGACGCTGGTCGACAGCGGCTATGTCGGCCATGCGGCGCAGACCGTCGAACTCGTAAAGTCAGCCGTGGCGGAACGCCACCTGGACGCGTCTGATCAACACCCATTCGCACTCCGACCACATCGGCGGCAACGCGGCCGTGCAGCGCGCCTTCGGCTGCGAGATCCTCATCCCCGCCGGCATCGAGGCGCACATTGCCAACTGGGACGAGGAGGCGCTGCTGCTCGGCCCGGCCGCGCAGCGCGGCGACCGCTTCCGCCACGACGGCGTGATCGCACCGGGTGAGGAATTCGAGATGGGTGGCCTCGTCTGGCAGGCGCATCGCCGCACCCGGCCACGACATGGAAGCGCTGGTTTTCCATTGCCCGCGGGAACGCCTGCTGATCTCCGGCGACGCGCTCTGGCAGGACGGCTTCGGCATCGTCTTCGGCGAACTGCTCGGCCGGCCCGGCGCGCTCGCCGCGACACGCGAGACGCTGGAGATGCTCGCGCGCCTCGACGTCGATACCGTGATCCCCGGCCACGGCGCGCCCTTCGGCGACTACCGCGCCGCGCTCCACCGCGCTTTCGGTCGCCTCGAAGCCTTCGAGCGCGACCCGAAGCGCGTGGCCCGCAATGCGGTGAAGGCCTGCTTCACCTTCTCGCTGCTCGACCTCGGCCGCCTGCCGCAGGCCAAGCTCGCGGATTTCCTGGCGAGTGTGCCGCTCTTCCGCGACGTCGGTCGCGACCATCTCGGCATGAGCACGCCCGAACTGGCGGACTGGCTGCGCGCCGAACTGCTGCGCACCGGCGCAATCGCCCTGGACGGCGACGACATCGTGCCGACGATGGCGGCCTAGACCAAGCTCGGCTATCCTTAGCCTGATGCAACTCATCCTCATCAGCGGTCTGTCCGGCTCCGGCAAATCCATCGCCCTCAACGTGCTCGAAGACGCGGCGTTTTACTGCGTGGACAACCTGCCGGTGGCGCTCCTGCCGCGTCTGGTGGAGTCGCTGGCGGGTAGCGGCTACGACCGGGTGGCGGTGGCGGCGGACATGCGCAGCGGCACCGGCATCGCCGGCCTGCCCGGACAATTGCGGGAACTCGGCAAGGAGGCGATCGATCTGCGTTTCATCTTCCTCGATGCCCGCGATGAGGTGCTGATCCAGCGTTTTTCCGAAACCCGCCGTCGCCATCCGCTGGCTGTGGGCGATATCACACTGGCGGAAGCCATCGGCCGCGAGCGGGAGGCGCTGCACACGCTGGCGAGCCTGGGCCACCGCATCGATACCAGCAATCTGCGGCCCAACGCGCTGCGCGCCTTCGTCAAGGATTTCGTGCAACTGGACGATGGCGCCGGGCTGACGCTGATGTTCGAATCGTTCGGCTTCAAGCACGGCCTGCCCATGGATGCCGATCTGGTCTTCGATGTGCGCTGTCTGCCGAACCCGTACTACGACCCGGCGTTGCGCCCCCTGACCGGGCTGGACGGCCCGGTGATCGACTTTCTCGACGCGCAAGCCGGAGGTGGCGCGGATGCTTGGCGACATCGGTGGTTTCGTCGAGGATTGGCTGCCGGCCTATGTCCGCGACAATCGCTCCTACCTGACCGTGGCGATCGGCTGCACGGGCGGCCAGCACCGCTCGGTGTACTTTGTCGAGCGTCTCGCCGAGCGATTCCGGAGGGCGGTCAGGGTGCTGGTGCGGCACCGCGGCCTGTTGTCTTCATGAAGTCCTGGCTGGCGCCGGTTCGTCCCGGCGACTGGCTGGTGGCGGGCATCGGCGCGGCATTGGTGGCGGCGTCGTTTCCCCTGCTCTGGCGCGGCGGCCCGGCCGACCGGGCGGTGGTGCGGCTAGATGGCCGCGTGGTGGCGGAATACCCGCTCAATGCGGCGAAGCGCATCGAGGTCGCCGGCCCACTCGGCACCACGGTGGTCGAGATACAGCCGGGACGCGCGCGGGTACTGGCCGATCCGGGGCCGCGTCAGTATTGTGTTCGGCAGGGCTGGTTGACCCAGGCCAATGCCATCGCCATTTGCGCGCCCAACCACGTCAGCCTGGCGCTCGCTGGCCAGCAGCCCGGCTACGATACCCTCAACTATTGATCGCCAGCAGCGCTTGCCAGTGCCGCCATTCCTCGCGGCAACCGTCCGGGACGGGAATGTTGGTGGGGATGGCGAGGTACTCGAGCGGCGCCAGCGTCTGGGCCACCCGTATTGCGGCGGCCAGGCAGTCAAACCAGGCCCAGCCGTCCTGGGTGGGAGCGCCAGTGATCGCCGAATGGACGGTTTCGGGAAAGTCGAAACGGGCCAGATAGGTTTCGGTGACTTGCGTGACGGAGGCGGGAAAGATCGCCTTCTGCAGGCGGACCTTGGTCAGCGGATCGAGCCCCCGAGCCTTGCCGATGTAGTCCGACATGAGCCCCGGGTAGGTTTCCGCGATGGCCAGCCAACCGATTCCCGAGAGCAGGCCGGCCGTGAAGCATTCGTCGGCCATCCGCGCCGGTATTTCGAATTTTTCCATCAGTCCGCGCATGGCCGCGCCCGTGGCGACGGCATTGTGCCAGTACGCCCGATAGTCGAAGTCGGCGCAGGCACCCTGCTTGTAGCGGACCATCATTTCGGCGATGAAAACCACCCGCCGCACCTTGTTCATGCCCAGCCGCTGCACCGCCTCGCCGATCGACGCGGTCTTGCCGGCGTTGGCGAAGGCCGCGGCGTTGGCATAGTTGATCAGCGTGGCCGAGATGACCGGGTCGGTCTGGATCGCCTTGATGGCGGCATTGACGTCACCCGTTATCGCCGCCGTGCTGACGGCCTGGAACAGAGCTCCCGGCGAGGGCAGATTGCCGTGGGATTCGATGGCATCGAGGAACTGCCTGGCGGTGGCCGGCACGGCGTCCAGCACCTGGCCCTCGATGACCGATGACAACAGCTCAAGTCCTGCTTCGCCGGTGGCGCCCATTTCCTTGGTGAAGGCATCGATGCCGACCCCATCGGGGAATCGTTTGAATTCGAGTACGGGCGGGTCGGTATCGTCGGCGGGCCAGGAGGGGACGGCTTCAAAGAAGCGGCCCCAGTTGTCCACCACGACCCAGCGCAAATCGGCCGGCTTGCCGAGCGCTTTGTTGATATAGGCAAAGGCTGGTCCGGCCAGGCCTTCGATGGGTTTGCCCGGGTCGTGCCTGGGGTCGCAACCGGCCATGACGAGCGGCGCGACTCCGGCGGCATTGGCCGGGATGTAGGCCGCCAGCACGCCAAAGCCGGGTTCGGCGTGCCCGTCGGCGGAGACGGCCAACTCGAAGACCGCCGGATTCATGCGGCCTCGGGGCGGCCCACCAAGGGGGCCGGCAAGACACGGGCGTGGTGGAGCATGTCTATTCGCCGCTGCTCAGGATTGCGACCAGCAGGAGGATTTCTTCCGCTACCGGCAACGGGAAGCCGACCCGGGTGCCTTCCCGGTTGTCGACCAGCAGGGTTTGCAGGAATGGCAGACAGTCCGGCTTGCGCCATAGCCTGACCACCTCGGAACGGATATGCGGGTAGGTGTCCAGCGAGCCTCGACCGGCGAGACTGATGCTCTGCGCCCACTCGTCGGCCTGGACATTGAAGTATTCGCGCATCTCGTTGGCCGAGCGTTCGAATTCCGCGCGATTGCCGTTGAGACGATGTAACTCCAATAGCTTGAGCCAGTGTTGCAAGGACTGGCGGGGATTGCCGCGAATGTGTTCCACCAGGGTCTGCGCGGCCGACTCGGCCAGGCCCATCGAGGTCATGATGTTCGCCAGTTCGATGGCCGCCGTCGCCGGATCGCTGGGCTCATGGCTGGGCGCCTTCGCCAGCGGTCCCGGTGCCGGGCTGGGGTCGTGCCCGGGCTTCTCGAAGCCGGGCGGCTCGAAGTCGATCGGCATGACCGGCGTTGTCGATTCGACGCGCTTCTCCATCGCCGACACCTGTTCCGACAGCGCCGCGAGGGCCGCCGCCGGCGTGCCGCCCGCATTGGCCGGGGATGCTGGTGGGGCGGGAGGGGTCGTCGGCGCCGTGCGCGCTTGGTGCCGGGCGTCGTTGCGGGGCTCGGCGCCCCGGCCCAACTCGGTCAGCGGACCGGGTTCGGCCGCGGCCGCGGCTTCCGGTGTTGGCTGGTCGGGCGGAAAGACGCTCAGGGCATCGTCGGCATCGTGGTGCCGGGCCGCGAACAGGCTGTACGCCTTGAGTGCGCCGACCCCGGCCAGGCCGCCGATGGCCACGGCCAACAGCAGTTGCCACCAGCCGCGCTCGGTTTCGGCTTCGCGCGCGCTCTTGACCGCCTGGAGTTCGGCCTCGACTGCCGCTTCCCGCCGTTGAACATCGCTTTCCAGTTTGGCGAGGTGCTTGCCGAGCTCGGTCATCGCCGCCTCGAGTTTCTGGATCTTTTCGTCGTTGGCGGTCTGTGTGGACAACTGCTGCTGCATCATGCCGGTCAATTGGTCGACCAGCGCCACCGCTTCCTTGAGGTCGCGCGCGGTGCCGCCGCCGCTGCCTACCACCAGCAGATCCTTGCGGCCATCGGCGGCCACCTTGCTCGGTTGCGGTTCAGCCGCGGCTGCCGGCGGCTTCTCCTTGCGGGGCGGCGCGGCGGCCGCAATGTCCGCCTGAGTCGTCGCCATCGGCTCGCCGAGCGGCGAGATGCCGTTCTTGTAGTCGCCGGGCCGGCGCGGCGGCACGCCATCGGGAATCGTCAGCGTCTGGCCGGTCTGCAGTCGGTGCTGGCGCAGGTTGGTCACACCGGCAAAGGCCTGCGGATTTGCCTCAGCTACCCAGCGCATGAAGCGTTCCTGGCGCAAGGGCCCCGGGAAGAACTGCCGAGCCACTTGCTCGAGGGTCATGTCGCGGTCCGGGGTGAAGCTCTTTCCGGGAACGCCGTCCGGCAAAGGGCTGCTGGCGGTATTGGCGACGGTCGGTGCGGCAATCGGCGGTGCCGGCAGCTCCGGCGCGGGCCGTGCCCGGCCGGCCGGTGGAACGGTCCCGCTTGCCGGAGCCGCGCCGACAGCCGCCGGGGTGGTGGCGACAGTCTGCGGACGCTCGCTGCGTGGCGAGGCCATCAGCAGGTAGTCGTGCGACAGGTTGTAGCCGCAGGTGACGGAAACGCGGAACTCTACCAGTGGCTGGCGCAGGGCGGACCGTGTGCTCAGCAACAGGCGCGAGGCACTACCCTGGCGCTCGACGCGGGCGGTCAGGTCGCGGGGAAAGTAATCGGCGTCGATCGAATCAGGCGGGCGGCGGATGGTGACGCAGTCGTTGTCCAGCGGGCGGTCGATGGTGCCCGTCAAGGGCACTTCCAGTTGCAGCGATTCGCCGAGCACTGGTTCGCCAAGCGCCCGGCCCAGGCCCAGTGCATGGCTGGTGGCGGGTACCGCCATGAGCGCCGCCATGGCGACCGCCCAGGGTCGAATTTGACGAACCCGATGGGCGAAGGGAGCGAGTGTCACGCGCTGCTGAAAAAGTTTCATAATCCTTGCTGCTTTGTCGCTGCAAGCCCGAAAACGCCTCGGAATGGGCAATCTAGCCAAAATTCAGCCGGCGATTATAGGGCATGGCAGTTTTCGCAGGCACAACTATTGCAAACATGTGTGGCGTCCATGACCCCATCAGTGACCGGACTTCAGGTGAGCGCCGCCGACCGCCGTGTGGCGCGCTACGCGGCGGCGGCCATCGCCCTGACCGTTGCCGAGGCGGCGATTCCGACCCCCTTGCCCGGCATCAAGCCGGGGCTGGCCAATATTGTCGTTTTGGTGGTGATGGCCCGCCACGGCTGGCGGGAAGCGGCATGGGTGTCATTGTTGCGTGTGGTGGCGGGCAGCCTGCTGGTCGGCCAGTTCCTGGCGCCGGGTTTTTTTCTCGGCCTGACCGGCGCACTCCTTAGCCTCGCGGTGCTGGCGGTGGCCAACCTCTTGCCCCGCCGCTGGTTCGGGCCGGTGAGCCAGAGTATCCTCGCCGCCTTTGCCCATATCGGTGGCCAGGTTCTGTTGGCGCGGCTCTGGCTGGTACCGCACGATGGCGTCTTCTATCTGGTGCCGGTTTTTGCCTTTTTTGCACTGATCTTCGGCATTGTGAATGGTTTGATTGCCGCGCGCCTGCTTGCCGAGGAGGAAATGTGAAAACCGTCGCCCTTGCCTTCACCGGCGCCTCCGGCCTGCCTTATGGCCTGCGCCTCCTGGACTGCCTGCTCAAGGCCGATGTGCAAGTCTGGCTGCTCTATTCACAGGCCGCGCAACTGGTCGCCAAGCAGGAACTCGACATGGTGCTCCCGACGCGGCCGCGCGAGGCGCAGCGGCTGTTCGCGGCGCGCTTCGGCGCAAGGGAAGGACAACTGACCGTCTTTGGCGCCCAGGACTGGAATGCGCCCCCCGCGTCCGGCTCCAATCCACCTGATGCTTACGTCATTTGTCCGTGCAGCATGGGCACCCTGGCCAAGGTGGCCGCGGGCATGGCTGACGACCTGATCGCACGCGCCGCCGATGTCGTGCTCAAGGAAGGTCGCAAGCTGGTGCTGGTGCCGCGCGAAACTCCCTTCTCGGCCATCCACCTGACGAACATGCTGCAGCTGTCGCGCGCCGGTGCGGTCATCCTGCCGCCCAGCCCCGGCTTCTACCACCATCCCGCCAGCGTGGCGGATCTGGTCGATTTCGTCGTGGCGCGCATTCTGGATCAGCTTGCCATCCCCCATGTGCTGATGCGACCCTGGGGCGCGGAGCCAGCCGAGTAAACCCATCCTCCACCGCCTTGGCGTGTTGACGGCGGACCCCTGCATGAATTAAATTACCGACCAGTCAGTAATTAAGTGCTGGTTCGATGACCTCCGCCAAACCAAATCCACGTAAACGCCGGAAAGACGCCCGCCCAGGCGAGCTGATGCGAGCCGCCCTCGACGTCTTTGTCGAGCGGGGTTTCGCCGCCACCCGGCTGGACGAGGTCGCCCAGCGGGCGGGCGTCTCGAAGGGCACGGTTTATCTCTATTTCGAGAGCAAGGAAGCGCTGTTCAAGGCGGCGGTCGAGGCGGCGATGACGCCGGCGCTCGAGGCTGCCGAGGCATTGGCGGCCGATGCCACCAAGCCTTCGGCGGAACTGCTGCGCTGCTTCGTATTCGGCTGGTGGCACATGGTTGGTGCCACCGCGCTGGGCGGCCTGCCCAAGCTGCTGGTCGCCGAGGCCGGCAACTTTCCCGAGCTGGCCCGCTGGTTCCACGACAACATGATCAGCCGCGCCCAGCGCGCTCTGGCCAGCATCGTCGAACTGGGCGTGGCGCGGCGCGACTTTCGGCCCGTGGCGCCCCTGCTGGCGGCGCGCATCGTCTTCGGCCCGATGTTTTCCTATCTGCTCTGGCAGCGCGCCTTCAGCGGCTGTATGGCCGATCTGCCGGATCCGGAAACCTATTTTTCAGTCGCCGTGGATATGCTGACCAATGGCCTGAACGAACCCCAGGAGCTCGCCCGATGAAGTCCGCCCTTGCCCTGTTGCCCATCATGGCTCTGCTTGCCGCCTGCGGCGAGCGGTCGCCGCAGGCCTCGATTGCGGAGTCCGGCCCCCGGCTGGTCCGTACCCTGGTCATTGGCTCCGACAGCCTCCAGGAAGACCAGCGCTACAGCGGCGAGGTACGCGCACGCCACGAATCGACGCTGGGATTTCGTGTCGGCGGCAAGATGATCGAGCGCCTGGTCGATGCCGGCGCCCGCGTCAGGCCCGGCCAGGCGTTGGCGCGCCTCGACCCCGCCGATGCGCGGTTGGCGGCCAGCCAGGCGGACGCCAACCGGGCCCTGGCCGCCGCCGACCTCAAGCGCACCCAGGATCTTAGGGACAGGAATTTCGTCAGCCAGGCGGCCCTTGACGTCAAAGCCACCACCGCCCAGGCGGCCGACACGCAGGCGCAGTTGGCCAGGAATCAGGCTGCCTACACAACTCTGTTTGCCGATGCCACGGGCGTTGTTGCCGCGGTTCTGGCGGAGCCCGGCCAGGTAGTCGGCGCGGGGCAGGGAGTCGTGCGTCTGGCCCGCGACGGCGAGCGCGAGGCGGCCATCGCCTTGCCCGAATCGGCCCTGGCCGCCCTGAAGCCCGGCAGTCCGGCCACCGTCACCCTCTGGGCGGACAGCCGGGCCTACCCGGGAAGAATTCGTGAAATCGCGCCGGCCGCCGATGCCGCGACCCGGACTTTCGCGGCGCGTGTGAGCATTGTCGGCGCCGCCGCCGAACTGCCCTTGGGGCTGACCGCCACGGTGAGCTTCCCCCGAGAAGGCGGCCAGCGCATCGTCGTGCCGCTGGCGGCCATCTTCCAGCAAGGCGAGCGCCCGGCGGTGTGGGTGCTCGGCAAGGACAACGAGGTCGTTCTAAGGCCAGTCGAGATTGAGCGCTACGGCGACGCCGGCGTGATCTTGAAGAGTGGTCTGACCGCGGGCGAGCGCATCGTCGCCGCCGGCGCCTTCAAACTCGCGCCCGGCGAAAAGGTCCGGCCGGCCGACGAGCCGCGCCGATGAAAAACATCAACCTTTCCGCCTGGGCGCTGGAGCACCCGTCGATGGTGCTCTACCTGATCATCGTGTTGACGGTCGGTGGCGTGCTGTCGTTCCTGAACCTGGGCCGTGCCGAGGATCCGGACTTCACTTTCAAGGTCATGGTGGTCCGAACCCAATGGCCGGGTGCCACCGCCACCGAGGTCATGTCGGAGGTGAGCGAGCGCATCGAGAAGAAGCTTCAGGAAACCCCTTGGGTGGACGTGCTGAGGTCCGCTTCGCGAGCCGGCGAGTCCCTGGTGTTCATTGTCCTCAAGGACTACACACCCAAGTCCGAGGTGCCCGAGGCCTGGCGCCAGGTGCGCAAGAAACTCGACGACATTCGCAACCAACTACCGGCGGGCGTGCAGGGCCCCTTTCCCAACGACGAGTTCGGCGACGTGTATGTGAATATCTACGCCCTGACCGGCCAAGGCTATGACATGGGCGCCCTGCGCCGCGAAGCGGATCGGCTGGCTCGCGAGTTGCGCACCGTTGCCGATGTCAAGAAGGTCGATCTGCTCGGCGTGCAGGACGAGAAGATCTACGTCGAAGTGGCGCCCGCCCGCCTGGCCGCCCTGGGTCTGACGCCGGGTCAGGTGGCCGACGCCCTGGCGCGCCAGAACGCCGTTGCGCCGGCAGGCTTTGTCGAGACGGCGTCGGATCGGGTGCGCCTGCGCGTCACGGGCGGGTTCGACTCGGTGGAATTGATCCGCAATGCCGATCTCGCCGTCGGTGGACGCCATTTCCGCCTGGGTGACATTGCCGCCGTCAAGCGCAGCCTGGCCGACCCGCCCAATCCGCGCCTGCGGATCGGCGGCGAAGACGCTATCGGCATCGCCGTCGTGATGAATCGGGGCGGCAATGTCATCGAGCTCGGCGAAAATCTGGCGCGCGAGGTGGCGCGCCGGGCCAAGGACCTGCCGGTGGGCATGGAAGTGCGTACCGCCGCGGACCAGCCGACCATCGTCCAGGTGTCCCTCAAGCTCTTCCTGCAATCTCTGTCCGAGGCCTTGATCATCGTGCTGGCGGTCAGCTTCCTGAGCCTCGGCGTGCGCACCGGGATGGTGGTGGCGCTGTCGATTCCACTGGTGTTGGCGATGACCTTCCTGCTCATGAAGGCGTTCGGCATCGATCTGCACCGGATCTCGCTCGGCGCCCTGATCATCGCGCTCGGCCTGCTGGTTGACGACGCCATCATCGCAGTCGAGATGATGGTGGTGAAGGTCGAGCAGGGCTGGGACAAGTTCCGTGCCGCCACCTTTGCCTACACCTCGACTGCCTTCCCGATGCTCACCGGCACCCTGATCACGGCGGCCGCCTTCACGCCGGTCGGGTTCGCCAAGTCGGGCGCCGGTGAGTACGCGGGCGCCATCTTCTCGGTCACCACCATCGCGTTGCTTACCTCCTGGCTGGTGGCCGTCGTGTTTACGCCCTACCTCGGCTTCAAGCTGCTCGACGTCGAGAAGCTGCGCAAGTACGGCGAAGAGCACCATGGCGACGTCTATGACACGCCTTTCTACCGCCGCGTCCGGGCACTGGTGACCTGGTGCGTGCGGCGCCGTGGTGTGACCATCGCCATCACCGTACTGACCTTCGTGCTCGGCATCGTCGCCTTCAACCTGGGTGTCCAGAAACAGTTCTTTCCGCCGTCGAATCGTCCCGAGTTGCTGGTTGATCTGTGGCTGCCGCAGGGCGCCTCACTGAAGGCCACCGAGGCAGCAGTGAAGCGGGTCGAGGCGTTGCTCAAGGACGACCAGATCAGCGACAAGATCGCCAATTTTTCCGCCTACATCGGCAACGGCGCGCCGCGCTTCTATCTGCCGCTCGACCAGCAACTGTTCAACGACAACTTCGGCCAGTTGGTGGTGGTGACCAAGGGCTTCGACGAGCGCGAAGCCGTGCGCAGCCGGCTGATGGCCGCGTTCAACGCGGCGGACGGTTCCTGGAGCCATCTGCGGGCCCGGGTCCAGCGGCTGGAGAACGGGCCGCCAGTCGGCTTTCCGGTGGTGTTTCGCGTCATGGGCGAGGATCTGGCCACCTTGCGCAGCCTCGCCGGCGAGGTGGCCGAGGTGATGCGTGACAACCCGAACGTGCGCGACGTGCACCTCGACTGGAACGAGAAGGCCAAGAGCCTGCGGGTCGAGATCGACCAGGATCGCGCCCGGCAGTTGGGCGTTTCCAGCCAGGACGTCGCCCAGGCCTTGCAGGCGCACGAGGTCGGCGCGACCCTGACGCAGTTCCGGGAAGGCGACCAGTTGATCGACGTGGTCTGGCGCGCGCCGGGCGGCGAAGGGGCGGACCGGGGCAGGCTGGATCGAATCTCGGACCTGCCGGTGCCCGCCGCCGGCGGCACGCGCTGGGTGCCGCTGGCCCAGGTGGCCAGGCTGAAACCCGTGCTCGAAGAAGGCCTGATCTGGCGCCGCGATCGGCTGCCGACCATCCAGGTGCGCGCCGACCTGGCGACCCCGAACGTCACCGGGCCGACCGCCTCGGCGCAGATCAATCCCAAGCTGAACGAGCTGCGCGCCAAGTTGCCGCCCGGCTATCGGATCGATGTCGGCGGCACCATCGAGGAGTCCGGGAAGAACGAGAAGGCGCTGATGGCCATCTTTCCGCTGATGATCGTCGGCGTCGTCACCCTGCTGATGATGCAGTTGCAGAGCATGCGCCGTACTCTCATGGTGCTGCTGACTGCGCCGCTCGGCCTGATCGGCGTGGCGATGGCGCTGCTCGCCTTCGGCAAGCCCTTCGGCTTCGTCGCCAATCTGGGCGTGATCGCGCTGATGGGCATGATCCTGCGCAATTCGGTGATTCTGGTCGATCAGATCGATCAGGACGAGAAGGCCGGCAAGAGCACCTGGGAGGCGATCATCGGCTCGGCGGTGCGCCGCTTCCGGCCGATCATGCTGACGGCGGCCGCGGCGGTGCTGGCCATGATTCCCCTGAGCCGGCAGATCTTCTGGGGGCCGATGGCCGTGGCCATCATGGGTGGCCTGATCGTCGCCACCGTCCTGACGCTGTTGTTCCTGCCGGCGCTTTATGCCGCCTGGTACCGGGTCAAGGAGCCGGCCGGCACCGAGCCGGGCAAAGTGCAGGCAGCGTAGAATTGACGATCCGATTGAAACCGACGGGCTCGCCTCGATCTAAGGGCCGACCACTATTTCTCGCCTATGCAACAACTGACTGCCGCCCAATTGAAGGAATGGCTGGACGATCCCGCCCGGGAGAAGCCCTTGCTGATCGACGTGCGCGAACCGTGGGAATTCGATGTCTGCCGCATCGGCGGCGCCAAGCCGATACCGATGCGCGCCATTCCCGCTCGCCATATGGAACTCAAGCGCGACGTGGAAACCGTGGTGATCTGTCACCACGGTGCGCGCAGCTATCAGGTCTGCATGTTCCTGGAACAGCAGGGTTTCTCGAAACTGTTCAACCTCTATGGCGGCATGGCGGCCTGGGCCCGGGATGTCGACCCGACCACGCCCACTTATTGAATCATCATTGGAGTCGCTAATGAAAAAGACGCTTTCCCTCCTGCTATCGGGCATGGCACTGGCTGCCTCGGCGGGAGCGGCGGACCTCCTTTCCGTGTACCGCGATGCGCTCGGCTTCGATGCGTCGTACGCCGCCGCCCGGGCCAGCCTCGAAGCCGGCCGGGAAAAGCTGCCGCAAGGCCGCTCGGGACTGCTGCCCAGCATCGGCCTGTCGGCCAACACCACCTGGAACGATACGGAATCGACCAGCCGCACCAGCCCGCCGGTGACGCGCTCGGCCGAGTACAACAGCAATGGCTGGACCGCCAGCCTGACCCAACCCCTGTTCCGCTGGCAGAACTGGGCGGCCTACAAGCAGGGCGAACTGTCCGTCGCGGTCGCCGAGGCTCAATTCGCCGCCGCCAGGCAGGACTTGATGGTGCGTGTGGCCCAGGCCTATTTCGATGTGCTGCTGGCACAGGACGTTGTTGCCACCTCCGCGGCACAGAAGACCGCCATCACCGAGCAACTGGAGTCGGCCAAGCGCAACTTCGAAGTCGGCACATCGACCATCACCGATACCCATGAGGCGCAGGCTCGCTATGACCTGGCCGTGGCGACCGAGCTGGCCGCGCAGAACGATCTGACCGTCAAGCGCGAGGCCTTGCGCGTGGTCATGGGCAAGGAAGCGGATAGCCTGAAGACGCTGAAGTCCGGGGTGCTCATCGGTCGGCCGCAGCCCGACGATATCGCCAAATGGGCGGAGACGGCGGAAGCCGGCAACCTGACGGTGGCCCAGGCTCAGGGTGCGTTGGAGATCGCCGGCCAGGAGGTGAGCAAGCAGCGTGGCGGGCATTACCCGACCCTCGATCTGGTGGCCAGCTACGGCAAGAGCGGCTCGGGCTACAGCTCGCAGACGGCGGTCGGCGTGGACAGCAAGAGCGCCGCCATCGGCCTCCAACTCGCGGTGCCCATCTTTGCCGGCGGCGCGGTGGCATCGAAGGACCGCGAGGCGGTTGCGCTGCGCGACAAGGCGCTCGCCGATCTCGATAATGCCCGCCGGCAGGCGGCGCTCGGGGCGCGCCAGGCCTATCTGGGTGTCACTTCCGGCCTGTCGCAGGTCAGGGCCTACGAGGCGGCGCTGGCGTCTTCGCAGTCGGCCCTGGAATCCAACAAGCTCGGCTACGACGTCGGCGTGCGCATCAACATCGACGTCCTCAACGCCCAAAGCCAGCTCTTCGACACCCGTCAGAAGCTGATGAAGGCCCGCCTCGATACCCTGGTGGCGCAGCTCAAGCTCAAATCGGCCGCCGGCAACCTGACCGAGGACGATTTGGCGGCGATTAACGCGATTCTGGAATGAATCGTCCGATCAGCGTCATGGTCCGGGCCGTCGCACCGCGATGGCGGGCGGCGAAGGCGCGGCCGGCTTCGGCCATGGCGGCGCGGCGCTGCGCGTCGCCGATCAGGTCCCGCGCTGTTCCGACCAGCGCCTCGGCGCCGGCCACCGGCACGGCGGCTTGCGCAGCGACTGCCTCCCGCGCGGCATCTGCGAAGTTGTAGGTCGAAGGGCCGATCAGCACCGGTGTGCCCACCGCACAGGCTTCGATAAGGTTCTGGCTGCCGTAGTCGAGCAGGCTGCCGCCGACGAAGGCCACATCCGCCGCCGCATACCAGGCGAACAGTTCGCCCATGCTGTCGCCCAGCCACACCTCCGTTGCCGCCGTCGGAATGGCGTTGGCCGAGCGCCGGCAGAGCGTCAGACCGCGGCTGGCAACCAGGGCCGCCACTTCGTCGAAGCGTTGCGGGTGACGCGGTACCAGTGCCAACAAGACCTCGGTGCCGCCCAGCCGCCGCCAGGCATCGAGAATCAGGGCTTCCTCTCCCTCGCGGGTGCTCGCGCACAGCAACAGGTGTCGTTCGCCGATGGCGGCGCGCAGTTCGCGGCCGAGCGCCAGTTGCGCCATCGGTGGCTCGATGTCGAATTTCAGATTGCCGAGCACGGCGACATCGTTGGCGCCCAGCTCGCGCAGGCGCCGCGCATCGTCTTCGCCCTGCGCGGCGATGGCGGCCAGATTGTTCAGCGCGTGTCGCGTCAGCGTGGGCCAGCGGGCGTAGCGTCGCGCCGACCGCTCGGACAGCCGGGCATTGACCAGCAGCAGCGGCACGTGGCGCCGCCGGCAGGCGGCGACCAGGTTTGGCCACAGCTCCGTTTCCATGATCAGGCCGAGCGCCGGCCGAAAGCGATCGAGAAAGCGAGCCACGGCACCGGGTGTGTCGTAGGGGAGGTAGATGCGCTCGACCGTGTCGCCGAACAGGGTGCCGGAGGTCGCGCGCCCGGTCGGCGTCATGTGGCTGATGAGCAGACGATGGTTGGGATAGCGGGCCCGCAACGCGGCGATCAGCGGCTGGGCGGCGCGTGTTTCGCCGACCGAGACGGCGTGAATCCAGATGACGTGTCCTTCGGCGCGCGCCGGGAAACGGCCGAGGCGCTCGCCCCAATGCTCGAGGTATTCGGGCTGACGGCGACCGCGCCAAAGCAGATGCAGCAGCGCCCAGGGCAGCAGGGCGAACACGGCGAGGGTGTACAGGAAGCGCGCCACCGGCGATCAGCCCAGCAGTCGCAGGGCGGCGCCGATCACTTCGCCCGCCGTCGGTGGTGCGCCACGATGGCCGAGATTGAGGGCGCCTGTCGTCGCGCCGGCCCCGGCCAGGACGCCGGTCAACTCGGGATCGGAGGCGCAGTAGAGCGCCAGCGTCGGCCGGTTGAGCGCCGCGGCAAGATGCACCAGGCCCGTATCCACGCCGACTACCAGCGCGGCGCCAGCCAGCAGCCCGGCCAGTTCGGCGAGGTTCATCGACGGGGCGGCGATGGCCCGCCCCAATGCGTTGGCCAGGCCGGCGGCGCGGCCGCGTTCGGCGGCGTTGCCGCTGGGCAGCACGCAGCGCAGGCCGGTGGCGATCAGTGCCATGCCAAGCGCCAGCCAGTCGTCATGCCGCCATTCCTTGTCGGCGCGACTGGTGGCGGTGAGCAGCACCGCGTAGTCGCCGGCCGGCAACCAGTCGGCGGTCAGTGGCGGCGCGTCAATACCATAGTTGGGGGGGGTGGCCACTTCGTAGTTGAAAGCGCCGGCGGCCAGCAACCGATTGCGCTCGACGGCGTGCATCGTCCGGGCCACCGCCACGGTTTGTTCGTAGCAGTGTGCCGCAACGGGCTCGCGGGCGCTGGCGCGGTCGTAGCCAATGTGTTTGCCTATCGCCTGGACGGCGATCAGGCCGCTCTTCAGCAGGCCTTGGCTGTCGAGGACCGCGTCGTAACGGTCAGCGCGCAAGCGTTGCCGGAAGGCGATCATCTCGCGCCAGGTGGCCGGCGAAAACGGGGACTTGCGCCAGCGCCGCACGGCCACGGGAATCACGTTCCGCACGGCCGGATGCAGCCGAGGAATTTCCGCAAACGGCTCCTCGACGACCCAGTCGATTTCGACGTCCGGGAAATGACCGGCAAGGTCGCTGACGACCGGCAGGTTGTGGACGACGTCGCCGAGCGAGGAGGTCTTGACGAGGAGAATGCGCACGAGCGCGTACCGGTAGAATCGAAAGAACAGCCCGATTATAGCGATGCCCCCGGCCCGTTCGCCCCTCTCCGCCGTACTCATCACCCGCAACGCGGCAGCGCAACTTCCGGCCTGCCTGGCGTCGCTGGCCTTTTGCGACGAGGTCGTCGTGGTCGATTCGGGCAGCGACGACGACTCGGTGGCGATCGCCCAGGCCCGCGGTGCGCGTGTTCTTCACCAGGACTGGCTGGGCTTCGGTCCGCAGAAGCAGTTTGCCGTCGAGCGGGCCAGCCATGACTGGGTGCTCTGTGTCGATGCGGACGAACGGGTTACCGATGAGCTGCGCGCCAGTATCGAGGCGGCGCTCGCGGTACCGACCCGCCACGCCTACCGCTTTCCCCGCTGCAACCGCTTCATGGGCCGCTACCTGCGCCATGGCGAGGGCTATCCGGACTGGAGCCTGCGCCTGTTCGATCGTCGCCATGCCCGGTGGTCCGACGACGTCGTGCACGAAAAGGTGCTCACCGACGCCACCGTCGGCGATCTCGCCGGCGACTTGCTGCACGACTCGGCCGAAACCATCGAGACTTATCTCGCCAAGCAGGACCGCTATACGACGCTGGCCGCCGAGGCGGCCCTGGCGCACGGCAAGCGGGCGACCGTCGCCCATCTGCTGCTCTCGCCGCTGATTCGCTTCGTCAAGTTCTACATCGTTCGGCAGGGCTTTCTGGACGGCTGGCCGGGACTGGCGCACATCCTGATCGGCTGCCGGAACAGCTATATGAAGTATGAGAAAATGCGCGCCATTCTTGCGGAGCGACCATGAAGGTACTAATCACCGGCTGTGCGGGCTTCATCGGCATGTACGTCGCGGAGCGCCTGCTGGTGCGGGGCGACGAGGTGGTCGGCATCGACAACCTCAACGCCTACTACGATGTCTCGCTCAAGGAGGCCCGACTGGCCCGGCTGCGCCCGCATCCGGGCTTTCGCGACATCCGCCTCGACATCGCCGACCGCGCCGGCATGGCCGCGCTGTTCGAGAAGGAGCGGCCCGATGCCGTCATCAACCTCGCTGCTCAGGCCGGCGTGCGCTACTCGCTGAAGAATCCGCTGGCCTACGCCGACAGCAACCTGCTCGGTTTCGTCAATGTCCTGGAAGGCTGTCGCCACAACGGCGTCAAGCACCTGGTCTATGCGTCGAGTTCGAGCGTCTATGGCGGCAATACCAAGGTGCCGTTCGCCGAGGACGACAACGTCGATCATCCGGTCAGCCTCTACGCCGCCACCAAGAAGGCCAACGAGCTGATGGCCTACAGCTACAGCCATCTCTACGGCATACCGAGCACCGGCCTGCGCTTCTTCACGGTCTATGGGCCCTGGGGCCGGCCCGACATGGCCTATTTCAGCTTCACGCAGGCGATCCTCGCCGGCCGGCCCATCGACGTCTTCAACCACGGCAAGATGCGGCGGGATTTCACTTACATCGACGACATCGCCGAAGGCGTGATCCGGGTGCTGGACCAGCCGGCGACCGGCCAGCCGCCGCATACCGTCTTCAACATCGGCAACCACCAGCCCGTCGAACTGATGGAATTCATCGACATTCTCGAAGCCGCCTTGGGCAAGAAAACCGCGCGCAATTTCCTGCCCATGCAGGACGGCGACGTGCCCCTGACCTACGCCGACACCACCCGGCTGCAGGCGGCGGTCGGCTTCGTGCCGGCCACGCCGCTCGCCGACGGCATCGGCCGTTTCGTCACCTGGTATCGCGATTACTTCGGCTGCTGAGCCGGCGGCGCGCTTCGCGGTACATCCAATGCCCGGAGCGCCTCCTGGGCGCGCTCCAGGTCTTCCTGAGCCCGCTTGCGCTCTTCCTTCAGGTAGATCGGTTCGCCCTTGTCGTCGACTTCCATCATCTTGTCAACGCGGCCGTCGAAGCGCCGGGCTTGCAGGCACCAGGGGCCGCCGCGCGAGGTGTAGCCGAACAGGTTGCTGGTGCCGCAATCGAGCAGTTCCCTGGTTTCACCCATCTTGCGGCGCAGCTCGTCGGATATCTGCTTGCCCTGGCCCAGGTTGTTGGCGACGCGCGGCGTGATCAGCAGGATCAGCTCGGTCTTGGTGCTGTTGCGCGACTGATTGCCGAACGCCGCGCCAAAGATGGGAATCTGCGACAAGAACGGCACGCCCCTGCTGCCGTTGCTGCTCCTTTCCGATATCAGCCCGCCCATGACCATCGTTTCGCCCGACTGGACGGTGACGATGGTCTTGGCCGAACGCTTGCTGATGGTCGGTGAATTGATCGTCGATGTGTCTGTCTGCGTCGCCGTGCTCACTTCCTGGGTGATGTCGAGATTGACCAGACCGCCCGCGTTGATGTGGGGCGTGACCGACAGCATCACGCCCGTATCCAGGTATTGGACGGTGCTCGTCACCGTGCCCGTGGTGACGCTTCCCAGCGCCGTGGTCGAGCTGGTTTGCGTCGGCACGCTGTCGCCGACCTGGATCTTTGCGGTCTGGTTGTCGGCCACCATGATGTGCGGCGACGACAGGATGTTGAGCTTGTTGTCGATGGCCAGGGTGTTGAGCACGGCCTTGATGGCATCGCCGGCGACGTTGGTCAGCGCATAAGAGAAGCCGGGCACGAGTTTGTTGAGGCCGGCGGCGCCCATGTCCAGTTGACCGGACTTGCGGCTGCCGCTGGTGAAGGCCCATTCGATGCCGTAGGAGAGCTCGTCGGTCAGGGTCACTTCCGCGACCATGACCTCGATCAGCACCTGGCGCGGCGCTGAATCCAGCTTCTTCAGCGCCGATTCGATCTTGTCGTAACCGGCGGCGTTGGCCAGGATCAACAAGGCGTTGTTTTCCTTGTCGGCAACCACGCGCACCTCCGAGGCCGAGCCGCTCTCGTCGGTGATCGACAGGGTGGCGCCTACGGCGGGCGTAGAGACCGCGGGCCGAGGCGGGGTTGCGGTCGAGCCAAAACTGGAGGTGGGCGACCTGATCTCGGTGGCAGCGAGTCCCGGAGCCACGGTGGCGCTGGGCATGCGGGGCGTCGCGGCCTGGCCCTTGGCGGCAAAGGTCTGGTTCAGCAGGTCGGCCAGATACTCGGCCTTGCCGTTCTGGACGTGATAGACGTAGAGGCGCGACCCGCTCGTGCCGCCGGCCTTGTCCAGCCGTTCGAGCCAGATCTTCGCCTGTTCCAGGTACTGTGCTTGCGGCGTGATGATGACGAAACCGTTGAGCCGCTCGATGGGAATGATGCGCACCACGCCCGCCAGCGGATTGAGCGTCTTGTCGCCGAAAATCTTGCCGACCTCGGCGCTGATCGCCTTGACGTCGGTGCTCTGCAGGGTAAACAGGCCGATCGACATGCCGCTCAACCAATCCACGTCGAACAGAGCGATGGTGTCGAGCATATGCTGAATCTCATTCTGGGTGCCGGACAGAATCAGCAGATTGCGCATCTCGTCGGCCTTGACCGCTGTCGGGTCGGGCGAGAACGGTTCGAGCAGCTTGGTCATTTCCGCCGCGCCGACAAATTTCAAAGGCACCACTTGTGTCGAATAACCCGCCAGCGCACCGCCCATGCGGGGCGACAGGGAACCCTTGGCCGCTCCGGCCGGCATGATCTTGAATATGCCGTTTTCCTTGATCATGACCACGCCGTTCATGCGCAGGATCGTTTCCAGGGTTGGTAGCAGGGCGTCGTTCGGCAGCGGGCTGGTGGTGCGGAAGCTGATGGTTCCGCCCACCTTGGGATCGACGATGTAGCTTTCCTTGAGAATCTCCGCCAGCACCGTCTTGGCGATATCCCGGATGTCGGCCGCTTCGAAGTTGAGCGAGACTGAGCCACCGGCCGATGGCTTGACGGGTTGGCTGGCGTTGACCAGCACTCCGGTGCCCTTGTAGATCCTTGCGCTCTCCGGCTTCTTGGCGCCCTTGTCCCCCTGGGCGTCCGGCACGGCGCCGCCGCCAATGACGGCCGGTTTCCCGGGCGGGGTGGCGACGGCCGACACGGGTGCCGCCCCGGTGGATTTCGTTGCTTCCGGTGTGGCGGCTTCAACGGACTTGCCGTCGGGCAATCCGGCGCAGCCAGTCAAGGCGGCTACCGCAAGAAGCAACGGCAGCAGATGGAAGCGGTCAACGACAATAAGTTTGTTCATGTCTATATCCAGAACGAAAGGACTCGATGGTCCGGTCGATGCGTATCTTTGCGTCGGGTAGATATGCGAATCACGGCATGGGGACCGGCATGGCCGTCTGGGGCGGTAGTGAGCGCAGACGGGGCGCCGGCGCGCCTGGCGTGGCGGGCGGTGGCGTCGGCGGCGCGGCCGGAGCGGTTGTCAGCGGTCCCTTGGCTGTCTTGAGGGTCAGGACCTCCGTGTCGTCGAACTGGGTCAGTACCACCTGGTTCACCGATACTTCCTTGACCAGGATGCCATTGATCTCCTTGCCCGCCGATACGACCCGGTTCCGATTGCCGGCCTTTTCGACCAGAAACGCGAAATTCCCACCCGGCACAATCGTGATGCCGGTCAGCCGGAACTGATCCTTCTGCATTGCCGGTTTGGGTGGCTCGGGCGGCGGTGGCGGTGGCGCGGGGCGCCGGGACACCACGAACAGCGGGCGCATCGCCGTCTCGAGAAACGAATCGGCCGGCGCCAGATGGAAGGGTTCCGCCAGGGTGGGTATGGCGAAGTCGCCGCGCAATGCCGGTTGGGCGATGGCGGGCGGTTGCAGTTGGCGACCCCAATCGGTTTCCACGCCAATGCCGCCCGCAAGGCCACCGCAAAGCAGCAGCCAGAGGCCGGTTTCGACGCGCAACGGGGTGAGCGGCGAACTCATTTCTTGGACTCCCCGGGGTGGCTATAGCCGCGCACCGTCGAACTGGACGACGAATTCCGGCTGCATCCCCGGCGTCGCCTTGTAAGCTCTGTCCCTGATTGGCCCGGACGGACAGTTGGTCGATGAACAGGTAGGGCTCGTTCGATTCGATCGCATGCAGGATCAATTGCAGGGGAACGATGGCCGCGGTCATCTGGACCGAGATGGTCGCCTTTGCGGGGCCGGGCGTCTTCCCGTCGTCCGGCGACGACAGGGTCTGACTGCTGAAGATCCGCGCGTTGTTGGTCTCGATGATCTTGGTCACCGTGCCTTGAATCTCGGCCGCGACCAAGGCCGGTGTATTGCCCTTCCAGTAATACTTGCGCGCCTCGCGCGCATTGACCGCCGCGAGTGCTTGTTCGATGCCCGGCCTCATGGCGGCCACCCTGCGGTAGCGGCCCAGGCGGTCGACCGACTCCTCGATGGCGCTGTCGTAGTGCTTGTGCAACAACCAGGTAGGCCAGGCCAGGGCAGCCACCAACAGGACAATCAGCAGCAGCAGCAGGCCCAGTGCCGCCAATCGACTCTGCGTGCGGGTCAGCAGTTGACTCTTCATGGCGTCCCTGGCTTCTGCGTGGCGACGGGCACCGCGGGTGGCGATGCCGATTCGCCCTTCGCCGGCTCGGGCTTGGGCCTTATCGCGCCATCCAGCGCGGCGCCGATCTGGAAGCGATCGAAGGGCGAGCCCTGGATCTTGGTCAGCGGCGACTTGAAGGCGACATCCTTGAACAGCGGCGAACCTTCGATCGTCTCGACCATGCTGGACGATGACGCGGTTTCGCCAAGCACTTGTACCGTCTTGCCATCGAAGTCGAGTTGCATGACGAAAGTATCGTCCGGCAGCAGCTTGGTAAACTCCTCCAGGGTCCGGGTCGCCGAATGGCTGTCCCATTTCTTGTTGGGCAACAAGTCATGCTCGTCAACGAGCTTGGCGAGTTTGTCGCGCAGGGCGTCGGCCTCCTGCGCGGCGGCTTTCGCCTGTGCGACCGGTGCGAGCAAGTCAATCGCCGCGGTGCGTTTCTGCCAGATCGGAACGGCCAGTACGGCCACCAGCAGGACTACGGCGAGCATGCCGAAGGCTAGGCGCTGCCTGAAGCGCGCGGAAGGCACATACGGGATCGATGCCGCCGGCAGAAAGTTGCGATAGCGGCTATGCGGATTCTTGAAGTCCTCCGGCAACACCACGCCACCGACCTCAAGACCCAGGGCCGCAACCCGGGCGAGGTGTTGTTCCACCACGGCCTTCGGCACCACGGCCAGCTCCACCCGCAGCGTTCCCGCGCCTGACGATGGCTCCCCCAGGCGGTAATCGAAATAGGCCTGCTCGGGGCGAAACGGGGTGTAGCGGTCGAGTTCGAAGCTCAGCGTCTGGCGCAGGTTTTCCGCCAGGGCCGCCGGCAAGGTCAGGGTTCGTTCCAATGCCTGGCTGGCTGGAAGTGCGAAGAGGAGGCGATAACCCTGGCCGACCACCTTGGCCAGACGTTGCCGAATGGCGGCGGCGGGCAATGACAAGCCATGGTCGCCCATCTCCACCGAAAACGTCTCCTCGAGCCCCTTGTCGGTGGGTCGGCTGAATACGGCTCGCGCGCCGTCGAGCGACAGCAGCGCGATGCCGCTGGTTCCCCGCCACCAGCGCCGCACCTTGGCGGGCACCACGGTCGCCAGTTCGCCCAGCCACCAGGCGAAGAACCGCTGTCCACCGCGTCGAAGCGCGATCAAGGCGGGTGATGAGAATCTGGAGCGATCGACCATCGTGGAAGCGTTATTGATTTGCCATGTTGGGCGCTGGTACGTTGCGGATGTCTTGGCCACCGGCTGGCGCACGCCAGGCGAGGATGACGACGGGCGCTTTGGGATTGCTTGTCACCTGCGCGACCGCTTCACGGAAAAAGGCCGTATTGTCCCCCAAAACCGCATGGACTTGAATACTGAAGGTGTCGCCTACCGGTCTGGCCGCCGACGCCCGCGCGAACGTCGCTTCCGGTGCTGGCAGGCCCTGTAGCAGCAGCGTTTGCCGCTCGGCGAGATAGGCATCCGCTTGTTCCGGCGCGACGCCGGGCAAGGCCATCAACACCGCGCGTGGCGCAACCGCACTGCTGACGCCCGGCCGCCCCGAATAGGCGGTGATCAGCGGTGCCGCGCGTCGGAAGATATCATCGCTCATACCCAGGACCAGCCGTAATTCCTCGATGGTCTCGAAGTTGGCGTTTCTCGGCCCGTAGTCCTTGCCGGCGGCGATGTAGTCTTCCTTCTCTGCGCCACTGACCCGTCGCAGATCATCCGGGTCGCGCCAATCGATGATCGCATCGGCCAGACCAATGGCGACCGCCTCGTCCAGGCCGAGCGACCGAAACAGACTGCCGAGCAGCGTTTCCGGCGCGGCATTGATGTCGATCTTGCCAGCCTCGTCCATGATGGTGACCCGCAGGGCCACACCGTCGAAGATCCAGTCGTGGGAGAGCCCGTTGCCCTGCCAGCGCTGCACATCGGTTGCGGGGCGGGTCAATTCCCGGATTGCCTTGAAGACTCCGGCGTCGGCCGCTGCCTCAGCCCGCGCCGAAGCTGCGTGATTGCCGGCCACCTGCACTTCCGAGCGCAGGGAGAAGACCATGCTGTTGGCGATCACGGTCAGCAGGGCAAGCATCCACAGCACGATGACCAGCGCGATGCCGCGCTGGGACGGCCACGGCGCCTGACGACGCGACGCATGGTCTTTGGCGATACTCATCGTGGTCCGGCGGTGATGCGGCTGGTCGCGCTGCGGTCGCCGTTGGCCATCGGCACCATGTCCAGATCGACGGGGGCGGCATTCTTCGGCGCCAGATGCAGCCGTACCAAGGTCGGGAACTGCTCCGGGTTCGACCACTGCTCCAGCCACTGCGGCGTATCGCCGCGTTTTTCGGAGCCGAAATAGCTGAAGGTGGCTTCGCGCAGGCCGCCGAGCAGCGTGTGGCCCTGCTGGCCGCGCACGGTTTCGGCGAACTGCTCGATGTCGTAGCGCACCGAGCCATGGCGCAGGACCAGCCGAACAGCCGCGCCCGGGGGTTCCGGTCGATCGTCCGGCTCTATCGCCAGCTCCACCACGCGCAAGCCGATCGGTCCGGCCAGGGGGGTGATCAGGCGAAGCGCCTCGCGCTGGCCCTCGAACGCCAGCGGCTGCCCGGTGGGCAGCTTCCAGTGCAACGGCTGGGCCTGGGTTACCAGCCGCCGTACCAGCGACCGTCCGGCTTGCTCGTCGGCGGCTCGTTCGGCGCGGTCTTCGACGGCGTTCCAGCTGTTCGCGGCCAGACGAAATCCACCGAACAGCAGGGCCAGAATGAAGCCAAGCAAGGTCATGCCGATCAACAACTCGAGCAGCGTAAAGCCGCGCGAACCGTTCATGGTGCCTGCCTCGGGCGGGTTCGCAGGGTGGTCAGATCGACCGAGCGCTCCGGAGAACCGAAGCCGCCGCCCCAAGCGACCCGTGCCTTGATCAGCCACAGATCCAGAGACGTTGGCATCGGCACGGCGGGGGGCGCGCCCGGCTCGCTGGCGTCTTCGAACGGAGTCACCTCGATCCGCCAGCGCAGCCCATCGTCGGTGGTACCGCCGTTTTCACTTGCGGTCAGGACGGGTTCGACGTGGGTGCTGGCGAGCAGCGATTGAGCCAGCGCGGTGGCGCGGGTCTGGTCGCGCGCCAGGTCGGCGTTGCGGGTGGCGCCCGAAAAGATCTGCATGAGGACGCCCAGCGACAACGCCAGGATGGAGAAGGCGACCAGGATCTCGAGCAGGGAAAAACCTTGCTGGCGCATTGGCAGCTAAAGAATCTTCACCCGGCCGGTTATCCAGTCGACATCGACGGATTGCTTGGCCTGGCCGGCCGAGACCGTGATTCGGCCGCCGGTGGAAGACCCGTCGGGATAGAAGCGAATGCTGCCGACGTCATTCGCCAGCAGTTCCGATTGGGCGGTAAATAGCGACAGATCGACCTTCCTGGGCAACGCATAAACTTTCGGGTCGCCGGTCAACGAGAACTGCCTGCCTTCGACCTGCACGGTCAGGACGGCGTCGCGGCCTTCGGCGATGGCTGTGCTGCGGGCTTTGCGCAGCCCCGCCGCCAACTGTCGGGAGGCCGCCTTGAGGTCGACGCCCGAGCCGCCCGGGTCGAGCATCGGCCCCGCCAGCGCATAGACGATTCCCAGCAGCAACAGCACCACGAGTAACTCGATCAGCGAGAATCCGTGGCCAGGGTGCGGCGGGCGCATCACTCCCAGTTCGCCACGTCCTTGTTCTCGCCGTCGCCGCCTTCCTTGCCGTCCGCGCCGAGCGAGACGATATCGAAGGGGCCATGCTTGCCGGGCGCCGCGTAGAGGTAGTCGTTGCCCCACGGGTCCTTGGGCAGCGCCTTCTTCTTCAGGTACGGCCCGCGCCAGCGGTCGCCGGCTGTGGATGGCGCCTGGACCAGTGCCTGCAAGCCTTCCTGGCCGTCCGGATAGCGGCCGACATCCAGCTTGTAGAGGTCAAGCGTGCCCTCGAATTCGCTGATCTGCAGTTTGGCCGCCTTGGCCTTGGAATCGCCCAGATAGTTCATGATCTGCGGCCCGGCAATGCCGGCGATCATGCCCAGATATCAGCAGCACGACCAGCAGTTCGATCAGTGTGAAACCCCGTGCGGGGCGGTTGCGACGTTTCATGAGAACGGTCTCCTACAAAAGAAAAATGGTTCAGCCGACCAGACTGTTGACCTTGAGAATCGCCAGCAGGATCGAAATGATGATGCCGCCGATGATCAGGCCCAGGCCGAGGATCATCACCGGTTCCAGCAGTGCCAGCATGCGCTTCACCGCCAGCGACACTTCGCGGTCATAGACGTCGGCCACGCGGGTCAGCATCTCGTCGAGTCGGCCGGTTTCCTCGCCGACGGCGACCATGTGCACCGCCAGCGGCGGAAATACCCCCTGCGTCATGAGAGGTTTACTCAGACCCTGGCCCGCCTGCAATTGTTCCCGGGCCGCGCCCAGGCCGTTGGCGATGACCCGGTTGCCCACCGTGTCCTTGACCACGCCAAGTGCAGCCAGCAGGGGGATGCCATTGCTGAGCAGTGTGCCGAGGGTGCGGGCGAAGCGCGCCACCTCGATCTTGGTCAGCAGGTCGCCCACCAGCGGCAGGCGCAGGAAGCGACCATCCCAGGCGGTCTTGCTCGCGACATTGCCCATTTGCCAGGCGAAGTAGCGCCAGAGCAGGAATATGCCGAGCGGAATCGCCCACCAGTACTTGCGCAGCAGGTCGCCGGCGGCGATCACGATCTGCGTGGCCAGGGGCAGCGCCTTGCCCGATTGCTCGAACATTTGCGAAAACTGCGGCACGACGAAGATGAGCAGCAGCATCACCGACGTCACCGAAGCCAGCACCAGGATGGTCGGATAGATCAACGCCGAGGCCACCGTCTCGCGCAATTCCTTGGACCGCTCCATGAACTCCGCAATGCGCGTCAGCACGGTCCCCAAGGCCCCGCCAGCCTCGCCGGCGCGGATCATGCCGACGTAAAAACGGCTGAAGACCGCCGGATGCGCTTCCAGCGCCTTCGACAACGCCGCCCCACCGCGCACCTCGTCGCGTACCTGGGTCATCAGCGCCTGCATGCGCGGGTTTGGCGAGAGGCCGATCAGCAGTTCCAGCGCCCGATCCAGCGGCAGGCCCGAGCGCAGCAGCGTCGCCAGTTCCCCGGTCAGCGTGCCGACCTGATCCTGGCTGATGCGCTGGCGGGAAAAGCGGCCTCCCGCCGAGTTCGCGCCGGCGACCGCCGCCGGCGCGATGCGGATCGGGATCAGCCCCAGCGCTTGCAAGCGCTCGAGGGCGGCGGCTTCGTCGCGCGCTTCCAGATCGCCTTCGCTGACGTCGCCGGCGGGGCTGGCCGCCTTGTAGCGGAAATGGGGCATGGACCTATGCCTCGCGGGTGACGCGCAAGACTTCGTCCAGCGTCGTCGTTCCCGCCAGCACCTTGCGCAGGCCGTGTTCGTACATGGTCAGCATGCCCTCCGCGACTGCCTGTTTCTGGATTTCTCCCGAAGTGGCGTGGCGCATCACCAGGCTGCGGATGCCGTCGGTCATCGGCATCACTTCCATGATCGCCACGCGGCCGATGAAGCCGGTCTGGGCGCAGACCTCGCAGCCCACCGGTTCGTACAGGGTGATCGGGCCGTCCCCCTTGGCAAAACGATTCAAGCCCGTTTCCGCGACGATCTCCGGCAGCGCCACGTAGGTCTTGCGGCAGTCCTTGCAGAGCGTGCGCACCAGCCGCTGCGCCTGGATGCCGACCACGGTCGAGGTCAGCAGGTAGTCCTCCATGCCCATGTCGAGCAGGCGGTTGATGGTGCTGGCGGCATCGTTGGTGTGCAGGGTCGACAGCACCATGTGGCCCGTCAAGGCCGACTGCACGGCGATCTGCGCCGTTTCCAGGTCGCGGATTTCGCCGATCATGATGACATCCGGGTCCTGGCGGACGATGGAACGCAGCGCGTTGGCGAAGGTGAGGTCGATCTGCGGCTTGACCTGGATCTGGTTGATGCCGTCCATCTGGTATTCGACCGGGTCCTCGACGGTGAGGATCTTCACGTCCGGCTTGTTGAGCTGGGACAGCGCGGTATAGAGCGTGGTGGTCTTGCCGCTGCCGGTCGGGCCGGTCACCAGCAGAATGCCGTGCGGCCGCAGCAGCACCTCGCTGAATTTCGCCAGCAGGTCGGGCTCGAAGCCGAGCGACTCGAAATTGAGCGGCACGCCGCCCTTGTCGAGAATCCGCATCACCACGCTCTCGCCGTGCATGGTCGGCACGGTCGAGACGCGCAAGTCGATTTCCTTGCCCTGCAAGCGCAGCTTGATGCGGCCGTCCTGCGGCAGGCGTCGCTCGGCGATATCGAGATTGGCCATGATCTTCACGCGGGAAATCACCGCGGCCGACAATCGGCGCGGCGGCGATTCCACCTCGTGCATCACGCCGTCGATGCGATAGCGCACGATCAGCCGGTTCTCGAAGGGTTCGATGTGGATGTCGGACGCCCGCGTATCGAGCGCCTTGCGGATGATCAGGCCGACGAGGCGGATCACCGGCGCCTCGCTGGCCTGATCCTTCAGGTGCTGCACATCGTCGTTGTCGAAGTCGTGGACATCGACTGCTTCGATGTCGTCGACGATCTGTCCCATGGCGGTACGCCCGGCGCCGTAGAGCCGCTCCAGTGCTGCCTCCAGTTCGTCGCCCGCAGCCACCCGGACCACGATCCGGCGCCCGGCGAGCACCCGAAAGGCCTCGATGCTGTAGGTGTCGGTCGGGTCGGCCATCGCCACCGTCACGGTCTCCGCATCTTCGGCCAGCGGCAGGGTCGCGCGTCTCGCGCAGAAAGCGCGCCGAAACCTGTTCCTCGAGGACGGGAAATTCCGGGTAGTCGGTACTGGCAACCATGGGCAGGCCAAATTGGCTGGCCAGGGTTTGTGCGATGTCGAACGTGCTGATCAGACCGCCGCGCAACAGCAGTTCGCCAAGCCGGGTGCGCGGCTCGGCATCCTGCTGACGCAAAGCCCGCTGCAGGCTGTCGGTATCGATGCGGCCTCGTTCCAGAAGGATCTTTCCGAATTGTGGCCTCAAGGGGTACTCCGATTGTCCGATTGCGATTGATTTCCGTGCTGTTGACGACGGACACGGCAATTTCGGGAATCCATGCTGCGAGAATATTCAGCCGGCCCAGGGCCGAGCCGGCGATCAGATTGCCAAAGGCACGGAACCAATCAGGTCATTTTATACCCTAAGCGAAACTGATCGGGGAGCGAGGCCAGTTCTGGCGACGGGCTCGCAAGCCTTTGCGCTAAAATCGCGACCGCTCGGCCCCAACAGGCCCCAACACCAATATCGGCGCCGGGTCGATCGCGGAAATCGTGAAACTTCAAGGAGTGCAATCTGAATGAATAACAAAACCTTCGGCGTCGCGGGGTTGGCGGCGGTGCTGCTGGCCGGGTGTGCTTCCCAGGCGGTCCCCGAGGCGACGCAGGGAGCGATGGCAGCGCCGGCCACGGTCGGCCGCGACGGCCGAGCAGCAGGTTATGGAGCGGGCGCAGGCCCGCTGGGATGCGGCGCGGGCGGGCGAGTTCGAAAAGTCCTTCTCATTTACGTCGCCGTCCTATCGCGCGGTCACCGATATCAAGCTGTATCGCAACGAAACGTCCGGCAGCCAGTCGCTGGTGTCGGCCAAGGTCATTGGCGTCAAGTGCGACAGCGAGACGAACTGCGCGGCGAAGATCCGCATCGAATATTACGAACCGGTCAATATCAAGAAGCCGAAGCCCGCTATAATCCAGAATCACTACGATGAGCCCTGGATCAAAGAGGACGGCGCTTGGTGGCTTTTCAAACGCTAGCGACTCCCGGATGGGGATTTCAGACGGCGATGGTTGATCTCTTCGCTAAGGAGGTGTGCCAACCAATTATGGATGTTGTATCAATACAACAACGGATCGGCAATAACGGGTTACTTGTTGCAAAGGTTTTTCGGGGCGTGTTAGTCTGCAAAGGTGTCACAGACACGCTGATATAGGCCTATTTGAGCGTACGTAATTTAAGGAGCTTTTTATATGATGAAAAAATCAATCTTGTCGCTTGCTGTCGCAGGTGCATTTGTTGCGGCGGGTACCGCCAACGCAACTCTGGAACTGCAGGACGACGGCATCGGGCAAATCCTGCTCGTTCCGTACTTCACGACGCAGAATGGCAACTCCACTCTGTTGAATATCGTCAATACCGACACCGTCAACGGCAAGGCCGTCAAGATCCGCTTCCGCGGCGGCCGTGACTCGGACGATATCTTTGACTTCCAGCTCTTCCTGTCCCCCGGTGACGTCTGGACCGCCAACATCTCCCAGAGTTCCGGTGGCGCGAGCCAGTTGAACACGTCGGACCTGTCCTGCACGCTGCCGGCCGCCTCCGTCCTGAACTCCACCCCGTTCGTGACTGGCCGTCTGTTGACCGCCGATCAGGCTGGTGGCGTCGGTACCCGTGAAGGTTATATCGAAATCTTCAACATGGCCGACATCCCGTCGGGCACGACCACGACCAACCCGGTCTACGCGACGACCAAGCACACCGCCACCGGCGGCGCGCCGACTTGCTCCTCGGCCATTCTCGAGACCATCGAGACCACCTACACGACCCTGGCTGTTCCGGGTGGCCCGATCCAGCGCGCTGAAAACGCCACGGCTACCGCCCTGACGTCGCCGAGCAGCGGTCTGATGGCGAACTACACCATCATCAACGTGCCGCAGACCACGGTGTTCACCGGCGCCGCCACGGCGATCGAAGCCACGACGCCGACGCGTATCGTCTACTCGCAGCAGACTTCCACCGCCGTTGCCGGCGTGGTTCCCTCCACCGCCTACCCGAACATCGCTTCGACGTTCGACGGCGTGCTGCTGACCACCGGTTTCGCGACCGCCGAGTACGACTTCCCGGATCTGTCGACGCCGTACGAGATCGCGACCGCTTCCGCCGGTGCCCAGGCCTACGCGCTGTCCGCGCCGCTCGCCCACACCAGCATCATCAACGAGTTCCTGCTGGAAACCGGTATCAGCGCCAAGACCGACTGGCTGGTCAGCATGCCGACCCGTCGTTACCTGGTTGCTGGTCGTGGTAACGCCGCCAACGGCGTGACCGTTGCCGCCACCGGCACGTACGCCACCACGGTTGGTTTCACCACCGCCTCGGCGAACACGCTGGCGGCCACCGACGTCTGCGCGAACGAGACCACGGCTGCTTATGGTTCCTGTACTTTCGGCGGCGACGGCACCACGGCCAAGGAAGGCGCCCAGGGCTTCTTCCGCGGCGTGACGGCTTACGCGGCTGACGGCCGTTCTTCCTGCGTCAGCATCGGCAACTACTCGATGACGAACCGCGAAGAAGTGTCGAACGTGACCTCCAACGTCGTTGTTTCCCCGAACGTCGTGACCTCGGTTGCGCTGTGCGGCGAAGTCAACATCCTGTCGCTGAACAACCTGACCAGCAACACCGGTGCCATCGGCGCCAACCTGGTGGTCGCTGGCCTGAACGTTCCGTACCAGAGCGGCTGGGCGTCGGTGAACCTGAACGCCACGGGTCACACCGGTGGTCTGCCGGTCATCGGCCAGGCCTTCGTCAAGGCGGTCAACCCGGCGGTCTCCGCTGGTGTCTCCGGCAACTTCGGTGGCGCCTGGGCGCATCGCTGGAACGGCCGGATCTAAGTTTGGCTGGTTCTTAGCAACTGTTGTGCAGGGAAGGGCGGGGCGACCCGCCCTTTCCTTTTGTAGTTTGCGTTTTATCGAAATTGGTATTGGAGAGCGTGTATGAGAATGTTTGCCTTCGCGACGATCGCCGCCTGCCTGCAACTCGCCGCCGGCCCCGGGCACGCCGCCGACGAGCAGGCCGTGGTGGCGAAGAACAGCAAGGGTATTTCGATCACCGTGGCCGACCTGGAGCTGGAAGCCGACCGCTATCCACCAGAAACCGTGAAAAGCACCTACGGCAAGCCGGAAGGTGTCCGGCAGATCGCCCACAACCTGTTACTGCGGCGCGCCCTGGCCAAGGAAGCCGAGGCGGAACAACTGGACAAGAAACCGGCCATGGTGGCTCGCCTGCAACTGGCTCGGGAACGAGTGCTTTCCGATGCCCGGGTGCAGCAGTTCGACGGCAATCCGCCGGATGCCAAGACGCTGGAAAAGCTGGCTCTGGCCGAATACAACGCCTTTCCCGAAAAGCATGTCACCGCCGAGGCTCTTGCGCTCAGCCATATCCTGATCGGCCGCTACCGGAAAGACGGCCGTGAACTGGCTGACGATCTGCTGAGCCAGATCAAGTCGAAAGGGGCCGACTTCGGCACCCTGGCCATCATGTATTCCGACGATGCGGGTACCAAGGCCAAACGCGGCGACATGGGCTTCTTCGAAAAAGGCCGGCTGCGCCCGGAACTCGAACGTGCGGCATTCGGCTTGGCCAAGGTCGGCGATGTCAGCGAGGTCATCGCCACCGAGTTGGGCTGGCACATCCTCAAGCTGACCGAAAAGCAGCCCGCCGGCCGCAAGCCGTTCGAGGAGGTCAAGGCCGACCTGATCCGGGCCGTCGGCCGGAACGTGGTGGACAAGCGCCGCGCCGGGCACCTCGATCCCCTCGAGCGGGATGTCGTGATCGACGAGAAGGTCGTCGAAGCCATTGTCGCCCGTCATCGCTGAGCGGTGACTGCTCGCGGCGGGAACAGGGAAGATCCCTACCCGCCGCTTTACTCTAACGCTCAGTAGTCGCCCACTGCCCGAACATCTGGCGAAAGGCGTCTTCGACGCGGCGGGCGAAGCCGGTCTCGTCCATCAGGGGGCTGGCTTGCATCTCCGCCCGCAAGCTGGCCCGGATGCCGGCCAGTTTCGGCAGGTCGGTGGCCAGCGCCACCGCCTTCTCGATGTAGTCCTCCTCGGACCGGGCGATCCATTCCGGATGTCCCACCCCATGCAGGATCGAACTGCCCAGCCGTCCCACGCTCGGCCGCCCCGCCAGGGTGACGAAGGGCACGCCCATGTACAGGGACTCGAACAGCGTCGTCCCCGAATTGTGCGGAAAGCAGTCCAGGCCGATGTCCATGCCGCGCAAGACATCCCAGGGCGGGCTGTGGCAGCCGATGGCCAGGCGCTCCGCGCCGATGCCGTGGGCCGCGAAGCGGGCGGCCAGCGCCGCCTGGGCGGTGGCCTCCTTGAAATGACCGCTGTCGATCACCAGCCGAGCCGTCGGCAGCCGCTTCAGTATCTCGGCCCAGACCCGGATCGTCCGATGATTGATGCGCACCCCGCGGGTCAGCGTGCCGAAGGTGACCTGGCCACGCTGGAGTGCCGGCAAGCGGCGACACCTCGCCCATGCCCTCGGGGGCCCGATAGGCATAACCGGGTGTCGCCAGCCGCCAGGGCGTCTCGGCGAACAGGTGCTCGCTCCCCGGCGGGCAACTGGCCTCGTCGGTGAGCAGATAGTCGATGGCCGACAGCCCGGTGGTATAGCCGTAGCCCAGCCAGGAGACGGACACCGGCGCCGGCTTGCGGGCGAACACCAGCAGCCGGTTGCCCGCCGTATGGCCGGCCAGATCGACCAGCACGTCGATCCCGTCGGCGCGGATGCGCTCGGCAAGCGCCTCGTCGGACAGGCCGAGGGTCGACAGCCAATGATCGGCGTAGGTCCGGAAGCGGGCGGTGACATCGTCCTCGCGGCGTACCTCGGCATAGGCGAAGACCTCCACGGCCCCCTTGTCGTGATGGGCGAGCAGGGGCTCGAGAAAGTGGCGCACCACGTGGCGGCAGAAGTCGGCCGAGACATAGCCGATCCGCAGCCGCCGGGCGGGATTCCGGTCGTTGCCATGCGCCCGCCAACTCGTCCGCGGCGGCACGCCGAAGCGCTCGTCGAACTCGCGGTAGGCCGCAAAAATCTCCTCCCCGCTTCGGTCCGGATCATAGTTCAGAGTGAACAGCAGACTGTCGTAGTTGCCCGGATAGCGCGGAGCGCAGGCAATGGCGCGGCGAAAGCAGTCTTCCGCCTCGCGCAGCTCGCCACGGCATTGCAGCAGATTGCCGAGATTCAGGTGCGCCTTGGCATAGTCGCCCTTCAGTTGCAGCGCCTGCCGCATGTGCGTCTCCGCCTCGTCGAAGCGGCTCTGTTCATACAGGGCGACGCCGAGGTTGCACTGCGCCTCGGCGCTGTTGGGGTCTAGCGCCACGGCCTGCCGGTAGTGGGCCTCCGCCTCGCCATATTCGCGCCGGGCGAGCAGCAGATTGCCGAAGTTGTTGCGTGCCGCCAACAGATCCGGCTTGAGTTCCAGCGCGGAGCGGAACAGGTCGGGTACTTCGTCGTAACGCCCCAGTTCGACCAGTGTCTGCCCCAGGTTGTTGCGCGATTCCGCATGAGTGGAATTGAGGGCCAGCGCCCTTCTGAAGCAGCCCTCGGCGTCGTCGAACCGCTCGGCCTCGTAGTACGCGTTGCCAAGGTTGTAATGAGCTTCGAAGTCATCAGGCAACAGCCGCGCAGCCTGTTGCAGTGCCACCAGCGCCTCGGCGTCCTTGCCCAGGTTCTTGCACGTCACACCCAGCACCTTCCAGACGAAACCTTCACCCGGATGGCGCGCCAGATAGCCTTGCGCATAGCTTTCCAGCTCACTGAAACGCCGCTGACCGAACAGGTCGAGCACCTGG
>CAVTQQ010000002.1:0-422359 GCA_963736865.1 uncultured beta proteobacterium
CCGTGGGGGAAGGATCTTCTGGGCTCTGACCTTGTCGATCGCTGTGCGGCCTGATCAGGCGGTGGCCTGATCAGCGCAGACTGGCCACGACGTCGGGAATATTCCGCGCGAAAGTCCGATGTTCGCGCAGCGTATGATCGCTCATGCCGCACAGCTCTTTCCAGCCTGCGTCTCATGACGAAGAGATGAAGTGTCCTGAAGATGTCAAAGCGCATTCGGGTCTGCCTGTCAGAGGGTGTTGGCCGAGTATTGTGCCGGTTCTTCAATTCGCGAAATGAACGGGGCATGCTAATTGCGCATGGCCGTATCTCTGGGACGCAATGGGCGCCCCTTCTACGATGACCCCAGGCGTTCCACGGGAACCATATCAAGCCCGGTATCCTGAGAGGGCGTCATGGAACTCAAACCATCCGGATTTACGAATGAGGCGTTCTGGTTCGTCCCAAGGCCCTGCGGCCCGCATGACGGCCTATCAGAAGTCGGGGTCGGTCTTCGCCGCCGGGAAACCGAAGCCGTCGGATGCGCTGATCGAGGCGCCGACAGTGCGGCAAATCGGCGATCATCGCCGATGCCGCAAAGATCATCACGGCGATCAACGAAGCGTACCGTGTCCTGGTGCTGATGCACCGATCGATCCTGTTCGATCAGATGTCGGGGGACGACGACGCTTCGAAGTCCAAGAAGCGGACAGGCGAAATGACCTACTGGACCGGAATTGTTCGTCGCGCATCTGCGCTCAGCGGTGCGGCTCCGTGCGGGGGAAGACGCCCGCGTCGTGGTCGGCATGGTCGAAACCGTCTTCAAACCGGGGTGCGTCCGGTTTCACCCACATACTGGTCGACGAGAACGGCATCACATGTCGGAGGTGGCAGCCGGCTCCGACCAGGCGGCGCTCGTATGTGAAGGTGCTGAACGACGATCCCGGAGCGCGCCTTGTCGGCTTCACCGGCGACAGCTTCCGTGCCGGCGATGAGCGCCTCAATCCCCGGCTCGAGGATGGCGCGCGGTATCCGTTCCGATCGAGAACATGGGAAGGAAGGCCGGACAATGCCGATCACGACGATCATGGCGAGGTCGTCCTCGAGGGCGGCCAGTCGGCGATGCGTAGGTTTCGAGGCAGCATTCCCGGTCGGACCGGTGGCGCATCCCCCGGGTTCCCTGATGCGCGCAGCCAGGGGACAGGCCTCTTTGAAGGCGTGGCTACACGGGATCGGCGCTCGCACTGCCGACAATGGCAAGACCTGCATCTTCGTCGACAGCGTCGATGATATTGGCCGGATGAAGGCGGCGTTCGATGGCGTTCACGGCAGCGAGCTCGCCGAAACCGTGTCCGGCGCCCGGACCAGGGAGGCAAATCGAAAAGCCATCGCCCGGTATGCGGCCGGCGATTCGAGGATCCTGATCCTGTGCCAGATGCTGGGCGAGGGCTTCGATGTCCCTGAAACTGACCACGTCATCCTTGCCGCAGTGACACTCAGCCGGAACGAACAGAACCAGTTCGCGGGTCGCGCAGTCCGGATGCACCCAACCAAGACAAGGGCGCAGCTGATCGACTACGGGCTGACGTCCGCGATCCATGGCAGGGTCGAACACCAGCATGGCGTCCAGAACGTCGAGGCTCTGGCCACCAGTCCGGTTGCCATCGAGCGAAGTCGTGCCATCATCCAGTCCGCCGCCTTCGCGGAGGACGAAGTTCAGGGTCTATCCGGGCGAAGACCGCACGTTGTTCGTCGATACGTCGGTGCCCCGACAGATCAGGGTCTTCTCGCTCGTTCATGACCTTCGGAAGGCGGAGGGCGTCCGCGCCAAATCCCTGAAAGAGTCCGTGTCGACTTCCGCCGGCCGAGATCAGCCCGTCCGGCAAGCCATTCTTCTCTGTCAGCGAGTTTGCCGGTTGCTCAGCCAGCACCTGCGCAGCGAAGCGTCTTTCCTTGCCCGATCCGGTGGCCTGAAGTCGGAGGCACTTGCCGGGGAAGCGCGAAGGCAGTTCGATCACTGGAAGTCGTCCCTGGCGATGATGCGCACTCATGGAGTGCAGTCACCGACACAAAGGTCGTCCAACGGGCGCCTTGTTGACAAGCACCTGACCAGAGGTCTCGAGGACGGGTCCGCCGCTGGGGAGCCTGACCAAATCGCGGCTTTGACGATACTTCGCGCCATCCATCGAACCGGACGTCCGACTGAAGGAGACGATTTCGGCGGCCGGAACTGCCCTCGATGTCGGACGACGCAGCGGCATCTTTGCCCTTGGAGACGGTGATCTGGTGTCGAACGCGCTGCTCGCAATACAGGAAACCCCGTGTCGGAATTGTCTGGCGTCGAACTCGGGCGCGAGGGTCGGTCCGTCGCCGCCACGATGAAATCACTATCGATGCAGATTGGCGAGCCTGGAGCGGCAACCTTGTTTGGCGAACTGGGCGCGGTCGCGCTGGAAAGCATCGCCGAGGCATCGCGAAGCCGCAAGCGCGCATCGGCCGAACGCTAGTGCCAGAAAGATGCGGGACCCGAAGGTCCCGCAAGTTCAGCAGCAGAAAGGGTCAGATGGAGCGAGACAACAGGATGCGGCCTCATCGGCATCTGACAAGAAGATTGGCCAGTTCTGGAATTCGCGAAGCGGGTTGCGGAAGATTTTCTCTCCGCAACCGACGCAGATGCCCGTCCGATGCCAGTCCGGCGACAGCCGGCGAGGTCGGCATGGGCAGGTGGAGACAAGTATCGGTGCGGATGCGGCTTGGCCGCTGCTCTCCGTTACAAGCCGGCCGGTCTGCTCCGGCGGACCTGCGTTCACCCGTTCAAGCCGATGCGGAATGCCGCCTTCTCCTGGTTCGTCGCGGTGTCACTGAAATTGCGGATCATCTGTGCGAGGGTGATCGCGGTTCGCAGGTGGTCATCGATCTCGTTGCCGATGATGGCGTGAACCCCGGTTCGCTCCGATGGTTTCCGGCGGTATTCGAAGGGACGAAGGTATTTGTCCTTGCGGTGCAGCAGGAAGTCCAGATTGTGATGGGTTGCCGCCAGGGCGTTGAGAATTCTGTCGAGCCGACCGTGGAGCAGGGCATCGAGGTATCCCAGGACCGGCGTGCCTTCGGAATTGAACTCGAAATAGTGTTCGTCAATCGGCAGGATGCGCATGCGGTTGAGCGAGAACCGTGTCGGCCGATGCAGACCGGCGCAGAGGGTTTCTTCGTCCGTGACGACCTTCAAATTCAACCCGGACCCGGTGCGCAGCATCTGGCTCGTTCCACAGGCAATGACGGCTTTCCAGCGCGCCTCGACGGAATGAAAGAAGATCGAGATGACGAGGCAGGGCCGCGCTATCGGGCCAGGAGCCGATGGCTCCTGATCCGTTGGAAACCGGCACGATACGACGGCCCCTCTTTTCAGGGGACTGGTCTTGTCTATGTCTTTGATCATGTTGACCCGCTATCTGCGTGGCATCCATTTCAGACCGTGCTCCGGGAAATCCTGGTGAAGCGGCATCGGTGGTGAAACGATACTGGTACAATGATTGCCGGAAACCGGCCTGGCCCTGGTCTTGCGCGATGGATTTCCGCCAGTGCGGCGCGTCGCAACAAAGGAAATGGAAAGCGGTATTGAGGGTCCACCACTCTCGCGAGTAGTGGACCATCGGGCAGCATGGCCCGAAAGCAGACTTGCACCGGGCACTCTGCAGGACTGGCCCCTGCAATCGGACGGTCTTCGGCCGTGCGGCTTGCCTGGATCAGTCGAAATGGAATCCGAGGATTTCCCGGCTCTTGACGCCGTTCTCCTCGTCTTCCGAACAGATCAGGACACCTGTGTGTTGTTCGAACCGGTAACGGGTGGCACTGAGACCCTCGGCAGCCAAACTGTCCGATTCCAGGATACCTTCGCAGGTTCCGGCAAGAGTCTGGTCCCCGTCGAGAACGGTGACGGCGACACAGTCGGCCTGAGGCGGCATTTCCCGCTCCATCGAGTCTCATGGATTCGCGAAACCAGTCCGCGAAGACGGATGGTGGGACGAACAGGTCGATCCCCTGCAATCCGACAATGCCAATGGCGACGTGACGCGGATTTTCTTCGGGTCCCGGTTGGTTGAGAATGACGCACCTCTCCCAGACAAGGAAATGGTCATGCAACGGATTGGTGATGAGGTCCAGGATGTCCGGATGCCCGGGATGCTCGACGACCTGTAGAGGAAGTCCGTCCGGGTCGCATTCTGCCACAAGTGCTCCGGCACTTCCTTTTGCAACGATGATTTCGGTGGGCCCGCCCGGAACGAGGAAGTCCTGCAGGTGGTTGATCGCTTCGCGTGTTAGTCCCGAAGCCGGGGTTTTATTGTCGTGCATTGTTGTCCTTGCCGCGTTCTTGTCGCTGGTCTGTCGTGATCATTCACAAGCTGAAGCCCCCACCCCAGTTGTCCGTCATTCTTTATTCGCAGTTTCCCGTCTGTCGGTCCGTGCGTCTAAGGCGGACCGGCGGACGGGAAACGACCTGCGACCCGGTCCTGCCAGGGTCTTCGGGCAGGCGCTGTGCGGGCGAACCGCAGTGCGTTGCGCGCGCCCGGTCGGTGTTCAGCAGACATCTACCGAGGCCACAAGCGGATGCTGGTGAAGCGCAAGGAGAGCGTGCGCGCTGTCGATCTGTTCCATGAATGCGCGTCCATATTCCATGGAAACATAGTCCACCCCCTGCATGCCCTGTTCCGTGTAGCCGGGCTCTCCGAACTGAACGGGCGGGAAAATCCTTGCCAGGTAAGTCTGCACGGCTTGACCGAAGGTCCCATCGAGATAGACCAGGCCGAACGTATCCGACGGAAAGGCATCAGGATCGAAGAATACGTTCACGTCGACGATGACAAGGTCATCGGTCCGTTTCGAGCACTCGATCCGGATTGTACCGCGCAAGCTTCGCAGACCTGCGGCCTGCACCGCGTCGTAATTTGTCCAGGCGCCGTCACGCACATGAAAGGCATCGAAGTCCTGCGGCAGGAAGTCGATCGCTATGGATCTGTATGTCATTTCGCACTTGTTCCGGAGTTGCCCGATGTCCGTCCTCGGCGAGGACGGAGACGTGATTTCCTGACGGCAATGGCCCCCCGATCACTCGGGGAGCCCTGAGACGGCGGATTGGCTACCGCGCCATGCTGATGACCTTGCCGAACGGTGGCTGGTGCGGTGGCGTGTCGAACGGAATCGACCAGATGACCGGGATGGTCCCCGGAGTCTCGCCAAACGGCCCCTCGAGATCGGTCAGGATCACGATGATCGAGGGATCGAGCGCCTTGGCCTCATTGACCACATCGACAAAACAGGTGCCGCCACCCCGAGCGAAGTCGATCTTGGCGATCTCGGACTTCAGGTGATGGCCCTTCAGCTTGGTTCGATTGAGCACCTTCGTATCGAAAAGCAGGACGTGGATTTCGGCACCGGTGCGATTGCCGATGCCGGCGATCTCGCCGGCGAACTTCTGCAACAGCACGTCCGAAATGGATCCGGACATGTCCACGCCAACCACGACTTTCGGGATGTCGAGCCTCTTGACGAACCCCTGCTCATATCCGGGTTGGGGACCATCACGGAGTCGAGCCTCCGAACTCCATGGCAAGCCAGCGCCGTGTCGGTCTTTCCATGCTGGGACGGGGTGACCGCGTCACGGCCTTTGTCACGGTGGTCCGCAGGATCACCTCCCAGGGGGTGCGGGAAACGGGAATGTCGCCGATCCGGTGACCCAGCTTTCCAATACCCTTGCCTGCCAGACGGGCCATATCGATCGCGCGCGCAAGGCGCTGCTGCCATTCGCCATCTTCGCTGGCCTCGTCCGGACCGACTTCGCCATCGATCTCGAAGTCCCCGATGAACCCGCGCTCATCGGCCCAGTCTTCGATGATCCGGCGAATGGCGTCGGCATCGAGGCGCGGCTGGTCCGGTTCGGCCTTCCCGCCCGGCGCCGTCTGATCCTGTCCGGGTGCGGGCTGGCTCTTGCCTTTCGGGCCTGAGGTCTTCCCAGGGTTGCCCTTGCCAGCGCCGCCGCCCTTCTGCGGCGGGGTCTTGAGACTCATCAGCCGCAAGTAGAGCTTTTCGGCATCCCATTCCGAGATAGCCTCCTCGGGCTTGATTTCCTCATTGAACACGTCCTTGAACAGTTCGACGAGCATGATGTTCGGCTTGGGCAACTTGTAGCCGGCGGCCGTCAGCGTTTCATTGATGATGGCATCGGTCGCGATGTTGAAGATCTTGTGTCGGTAGTCAGCGCCGAACCGGGCGTGAAGCGCCTTGCCGCGCGAGATGTGCCGCAACGCGATATGGAAGATCTCGTGGACCGCGACCCCGCGCTGCTCGTCGAGGATGAGTTCGGAGAATCCCGGGCCGTAGTAGACAGTCTTCCCATTGGTCCAGGCCAGGTTTGTGCGTGCGTCGCTATCCCGATGCTGACACCAGATTGACATCGACGAGAAGGCGACGTCCAGTTCGGAGATCTTCTGAAGGGCAAGCGTCCCGCGGGTGGTGTGTTGCTGGTTCAAGACCGTCTCCTGTGTCATAGCGGGTTTTCGGCCGGGGCCACATGGGATGGCCCGGGGTGAAAAGGCGGATGTTGCCGGATGGCGGCCCTTTCGAGCCGCCGGGGGTCTTGCGTCACACCGACACGAGACCGGTTTCCTTGCGCTCGCGCTCGTAGTCCTGGTAGGCAGGGCAGGCCAGGATTTCCATGGTGAGCTTTGCATCCATCGCCTTCTTGATCAGGAATTCCATCCCGAAGGTGGCGAGTTCTGCCAGCGGGTGCAGCTTGAATTCCGGGTCGACACGGAGCTTCGAGAGGCGCTTCATGTCGACGATGATCTCGACCGAGGCGCCGATCGTTTCCTTCGAAATCTGCCCCAACAGACCGAGCACCATGGCATTCAGCCCGTGCATGGTCTTGGGATACATCGACAGCCGTTCCGACCGTGGCCGCTTCACCATCTCCGTCACCTGGACCGTGGCCTCGATGTCGTCAGCGATGATGAAGAACTCGTTGGCAACGGCGTCGCCGACGATTCCAGCCACCATGATCCGGCGGATCTTGCGGTCGGGAATGACCTTGATCATGTCGGACACGCGCGTCCAGCTGCGCGGCGTTGCCGCGATCATCTTGTCGTTCTTCATGCAGTCGGTGATGGTCTGCAGCAGGTCCGGCCGGATCTTGATGAAGGCAACGACCGCGGGGTGCAGGTCGTTGGGAATTGCGTAGTTCTCGACCCAGTCCGTCGGATCGGCGATCACGTTCATGTGGATCAGGCGGTCGGCGATCGCCGTCCCCATCTCGTAGGCCACCGCGCCGTCCTCCACCCCGTTGCCGGCCGCCACAATGAAGGTGTTGGCGGGAATCTGGTGCTGCCCGATGCGACGCTCCTGGAGCAGGCCATAGACGGTCGGTTGCAGGTAGGGTGACGCCGAGGTCAGCTCGTCGAGAAAGAGAACGGCCGGCTCCGACGAGTTCGGAAGATCCTCGGGACGGTAGTACATGGTCTGCTTTTTCTCATGGTCATAGTAGGGCAGCCCGCGAAGGTCCGAGGTTTCGATGGTGGTGAGGCGAACATCGTAGAGCTTCCCGCCGATATGGCGTGCAAGCTCTTCGGCGATCTGGGTCTTGCCGATGCCCGGCTGACCATGAAGCATGTAGGATGCGAACACGCCGAATTTCGACTGGACGTCCCAACCTGCACGAAGAACCTCGAGGGCCTGGCCGGCGCTGACCTGCATAGCATTGACTGACATGATCGTTCCTTTTTCTTAAAATCACGGACTGTTTCAAGTCTCATCGAGATGACTTGAAACAGTCCGGGATCACTGCTCGATAACTGGAATGTTGGACCGACAACCCGTATCGGGAGGGGGTTTGAATCCCCGACAGGAATTCAGGCGGTTTGATCCATGGGGAATAGGGGCTTGGCCGCAGGAATTTGGCCGGAGTGCGCAATTGGCACACCGGATTCAATTGTCGGTTATTTTCTTCTGTGGAGGCCTGTTTGTATCGACGTTCCGGGCGTTGATCCAAGGCAACCAGGAGTAATCATGTCGTCGAGTGGACACGTCTTCAGTCGCATCAAACGTGGCAGCAAATCATCGTTTCTGATTCAGTCCCTCATCGGCGACCGCAAGGAATCCCCTGCGTCACGGACAAACACTGTTGGCGGGCTGAAATCCGCCGGCATGAAACTGGTGTTCACGTGCGGAACCTGCCGTCATGCCTGGGACCGGTCACCGGATGATCTACTCGACCTTCTTGCTCCCGAGACGCCTCTGAAGGAGGTGCGTCAGCCCTGCCCGGCATGCGGATCGGGCCGGGTTTCGACGATGCCTGTCTCCGAGACTGTCCCCGGCTGACGCCACCGGGGTGATGTCGATCGGGGTCACTCTTGCGGATCCGGGGAGCGGGCGTTCTCGATGCGCTGGTCGTTGAGCACGATCGCAGCCTCCGCCGCGGCAAGGCAATCACCTTGCGTTGCGGCGCCGTAGATCACCGCTGCCAGGTTGCGGCGCGATCGTGGCGTCATGGCCACCAGGACGCAGCCATCCTTGCGCGGGAGCCAGAGATCTTCCCTGAGGCGGGAGCGGAAGCCCGATCGTTGAAACAATGAGCGCGTGATATCGGGATGAGTCTTCACGAGCGCGCTTGTCATCCGCAGGACGTCGCGCGCGGTCGTGTGACCTTCCCAGGCTGGAGCACCCTGGGTGTCGTGCAGACTGTTCATCACCGTGGCGCGCATGCCGATCCGGCGCATGAGGCCCGAGATGCGCTCGTCGAGAAGCCGCGGATTGCGGGCAATGCGATGGGCGAGCGAGGCACGCGCACTGACTTCCGCCGTGTCCGACCGGGTCGCCATTGCCGCCAGATCGGCATAGGCGCGGGTGCCATCGATGGGGTCGCCGCGAAGGATTTCATCCGGATCGAGCAAACCGGTCAGCATGTCGTTGATCACCAGGAAGGTCAGGGCGATCACACCGGAGAGTTCGGGCGGGCGCTTCACGTCAATATCGTTGGCAGAGAGCACGAGTCCGGTTTCGACATCCGCAACCGCAACGGAGGGCTCCTGCGCCATTGCGGGCCTTTCGGCCAGAAGAAGGAACATCAGGCAGAGCGCAGCAATCGTGGGATTCATGGGGGACCTGCCCGGCGTCAGGTTCGGTTTCGGACGAACTCGGTGATCCGCGCGGCGATAGCCTCCGCGTTCTCGCGGAATGCCGGTGTCAGGAAGTATTCCTCGCCCTGAGCATCCAGACAAAGGCGGATCCGGTCATCAATATCGCGGGCCGCCGCCTCGTTTTCGCGCCGCCCGCGCGTGGCGTAGGCCGACAGGGGATCACGTTCGATCAGGATGTTCATCCGGTCGGATCGCCGATGCAGATCCACCACCAGCTGATGAAAATGCAGGGCCTCGCGATCCCCGGCATACACCGACCCCAAGAGGAGCGGGCTGTCCATCACCACGACATCAACCGATCGCGTGAGGGTATGGAGCGTCTTCCAGGTCCGCCCGGCGAGCAGCACCTGGTCATCCAGCAGGTCCGGGCGGCCTTCCCAGATTGCGGTCTTGGCGTACTCCTCGGGATTTGCCGCTTCGATGTCCGCCGATTTCAGCTCCGCAAAGATGCGGGCGGCCATGGTCGTCTTTCCGAGGCCGGGCCCGCCGAAGATATTGACCACCAGGGCCTTTTGCTGATCACGTCTGGTGCCAGGAAGTACCGTGGGAGCGGCCGCCGCGAGACCTGTCATCGCCGCACCTCCGGCAGGGGTTTGCCGTTCACCGACGCGCCAAAAAGCAGGCAGCACTGGAAGAGCACGCCGAGTGCGATCCGTGTCTGCTGAGCGATGGCAATCCAGACCATGATGTCGGCCCGCGACGCGTCGGTGTGTCCGTTCAGATCGAAATGGCTTGTGATGCAACGATCACCGATCCCGAGCAGGTCAACGGCGCCGTACCGCATGCCGTGGGGGGCCAGGCGATGGAGCACCGGCACGAAATCCTTCGGCGGCGACTTGGCTGTCAGGTCGGACTTCGCCTGGGCAATGGCCGCCACGAGTTCACGCTCGAATGCCAGCATCCCGTCCATGAAGCGGACAGGATCGACATTTGCATTGGCGCTGATCACCTGCAGCATGTCGATCGTCGTCTGGGCCATTGGACCCTGCGTTCTTCCGTCTGCCATCGGTTCGCCCCGGTTTCAAGCTGGTTTTAGGCTCGATTGGTCGTCCGGAAGGAATTAGGGACGGGGCGTCATTGCGACAAAGCCGGCCGTTTCAGGAACGGCCCGATATTCTGCGCAATTTCCATCCGCAGCCGCTCCAGTGACCCCGGAACATCGCGGCTATCGAATTTGTTGTGGATCCGGATATCGACAAGGGAGGTGTCGTAGGCGTCGAACTCGTTGATCAGGTCAATTCCGTCGCGGACCACCTCGATGACCAGTCCCTCGGCGCCGCGGAACACTTCGCCCTGGTTCCTGCGGACCGATCCGAAGGAAACCCGGCATCCGGGGTGCATTTCGTCGGCCTTCAGTCGTGCAAGCTTCGGCAGATGCAGCATGTCGGTTGCCTCGACATAGTTGCCGAGTTCTCCAAGGACCTCGCGAACGGTGATGTGGCGTTCACCCACCTGGATGACGCGCGCCTTTCCATGTTGAGTGGTCACATCCTCTTCGGTCAAGTTGTAGAGGACCTTCGCCGCGTCCCTGAGGGGACGGGCGTCGTCGACCGGAATGACCTGGTGGTCGTGCCAAAGGATCTTCTGGACCTCACTCTTTCCCGCGCCGGGGAGTCCGCAGAGTGCGAAGTATCGTTTCACTTGTTTTTGCTCTTTTCTTGCCGGCTCGATCGCTCAGCCGACAAGAAAATGGGCATAAATCAGGATTGCCGGAAATGGTTTGGATCCCGGTGCTGCCAACCGGTTTTTTGAGACAGCTGCGTCGCAGCCCGTAAAACCGGGACCCAAATCTCTTTCAGGCGGGTCGTGCTGCCATCATTGCGGGAAGATCAGAATGAACCTGTCCACAGCACCCAAGGAACTCCAGGATCCGAAGATTGAAAGTTTCCGTCAGGTCGGCAAAATTGCCGGGGCGCTCTATGGGTCGCGGCGCGACATGCCGCTCGACGAGATCAACCGGATCGACGCCTCGTTTCGTGAGGGGGGCGGGTCGCTCATCCGGTTTGCCAAGGAGCGCGGCACGACATTGGCCGACGCGGCCAGCCTGCTGGTGACCAGCGGCAACATGGATCAGGACGACTTCCGCAACCGGGCTGCAAGGCTCGCGACGTCCGATTTCCATGTCGCCCGGGACCGTCCGGTGCCGGATCTCGCGGCGGGCATCGGGCGGGTGCAGGACAGCGTGCGCACAAGCGACATCCGCAACACACCCGCTCCGGGAAGACTGGCCGCCATGCGGAAAATGACACCGCTCGACGCGGCGGTTGGACTCGAGCGACTGGCCTTCGACTATGACCGCAAGGGAGAACCTGCCTGCGAGGTCACCCGGACGGCAATCGGGCTCTCCTTCGCCGTGGCCGAGCAGGAGCTCGAAAAGGTGCGTGGTCGGGAAGAAACCGTCACCGGCGTTTCCCGGAAGGCAAAGCGGACCGAAGACGTCCGGGATTGAGACCAGGCTCCGGGTCAGGGCCCGGTCCGAGTTATTTCCGCTTTATTCGGATCGTTCATAGATTCCGCTGTGACGAACTCGCCATTGCAGAAAGTCCTCTGAATGAAACCTGGATTTGCACACGTCCTGGCCCTCTCCGTGATCATTGCTCCCGGGGCCCTGATCGCAGAGCCACTCAGCATGGCAAGGCTTTCGCAGATACTGGCAACCAAAGGTGCACCGGTTGCACGGCTCGAAACCCTGCATGCCCGGGATCGGGAGATCCTGGTAGCCCTCGGGGCCGGCCTTCGCAGGAAGTATGGCGAACTGCTGGACGGAGCCGAGATCGTCTTCACCCGGATCGAGGACTTCGACACCATCGTCTACCGGATGGATTTCCTGAACCTGAAGTCCGCGGTGCGGGCCGAGGGCATCTGCCAGGTGCTCGAACTCGACGAGTGCTTCATGACGGACGCCTTGGGCAATGCGCGACTGACCGGAGTGGTGCTTGACCAGGACGGGTTGATGGTCTTCGACGGCATGAACTACGACGCATTCGCTCCGGACGGGATCGGCGCGATTGCCCGGCCGCCGGAAGCCCGCCCATCCGGAGAGGTGACGGTCGATCAGCTGCCGAGCAACGGTGTGGTGGCCTTCGTGCCGGACAAGGTGGCAAGCGGCCGTGATGCGGTCGATCCGTCTCCTGCCGGATGCCCGAGTCCGGCCATTCCCGGGCCTGGCGCTACCGCCGGACATGTCCTGCCGCTTCCGCGCCCCGACAACTCCGCAAGGACGGCCTACTGGTCCGCTCCGGCGCGCCCCGAAGATCGCGGGAGTTCGACCGACGTCGTCGAAAGTACCACTCCGGACCTGTCATCCGCTGCGGACCGCGGCGCGGCATCTCCGGCGCTCGCGGTTGGGGGTGTGGATCCGGAGCAAGCGCTGCCTGATCCGCCACAGATCCCGAAGGCGGGCCTGGTGCCGGAAGGACTGCCGATGCCGCAGAGCGTGATCGACACCGCGCTGGGTCTCTTCGAACTGGCGAATGGCGCAAGGAACGGGGCTGATGCACAGCCTGACGCGCCGATCGAGACGTCGGATATGGTACGCGACCCCGAACTGGCCGCTGTTCCCCTCTTGCAGGGAGATCCGGCGGATATCCAGGTATTCGACGATGACCCTGCATTGGATGCGGCGAGCGCGCAGGAAATTGTCTCGCAAGCTCCCGGGGATGTCACTCCGATCATCGAGGGATGGATGCCGTCCGGGATTCCGCTTGAAACGCCCGGCGTTGGCCGCGAACCCGCCGGGGCACCGGTCGGATCCGATGCCGGTTCTGACGCCGGTCCCGATACCGGTTCCGAGGAAGCTCCACGGCAACCTGATGCCACCGGTCCGGGAGGGTTCGAGAAGGGCACTTCGCTGGTCTTCGAGATCCTGTCCGCCGGTCATACGAAGTTCATTCGCGGTGACGGTCCGGTCCCTGGTCAGTGACAGCACCCTGTTCGGGCTGTCGCCCTACGGGTGGGCATCGCAGACGGTTGCCGACCCTGCCCCGCAGGATGACGGAACTCCTACCATCGAGGTACCTGGCCTGGGGCTGGTTCGGATCACGTCCGACATTCCCAACGAGGGCGTCCAGTTCATCGAGCCTGACCGGGCGGAGTTCCCGGATTTCCCGGGTCTCTCCCAGGTTGTCATCGACTTCGAGCCGGTAGCGTCCGGGCCGTCCGGACCGGCTTCCGACGCTCCGGCGTCCGGTGCAGGTGTTCCGGGCGCAGGCGTTGCCCTCGCGTCGGAGCTGCCGCCGCCGCCGAACCCAATGTCCGCCGCGACGGCACCGTCTGCCGCGGAGCCCGTCCTTCCAATTCTTCGCCCACAAGGCTTGCGAGATGATGTCCGTGTCCCGGAGGTTGCAGAAGCGCAAATTCTGCTCCCGGCGCAGACACCAGACTCCATGACGCAGGCTGAGGCACTCTCGCCCGTCGCGAATGCACAGGTTCCGTCGTCTCAGGTCAGACCGGTCGTCAGGCCAGACAGGACGCCCGCGAGTACGACGATCCCGGCTTCGAGCGACACCGCGCGGCAGGTCCTGCCGCTGACGCGCCCCGCCGGACTTCGGGAGGCGTCGATCGCGGCCCGTGATGCGACCAGGGAAATGCCTGTTCCTATTCCCGTGATCGAGGTGACGAAGGTTGAACCGGTCCCGACGCCGGCAATTACCATGGAGCCGGAAGAGCTTGCCGGAACAGAGCCGCCCCGTATCTGGCATGTGCTGCCCGAACGACGCCCTGATGGCCTGATGCCGGCGGCCGTCGCGGGGTTGCGCGACCCAGGTCCGGTCCAGGCACCCGGGGCCGTGGCCGATCCGGCGTCTCCAATTCCTGCCGAGCGCCTTGCCCTGGACATCAAGATCTTTCGGGCAACGGGCAGCAGCCCGTTGCCGCAAGCCTTTTCGCTCAAGCTCGCTGGCGCGGAAACCGTCGTCGGGACAGCCGCCGACACCGGCGCGGCACCCGCGGATCCGGACACCCTCGTCACCGCGGCGACGGACCGCCCCGTGCCAGAGGTCCCGCCTGTCGTGAAGGGTCCGGTCGGCATCGCCATCAGCGCCGTCGTGCTCGACGATACCTACGCCCGGCCCTTCGACATTGACGGCACCGGAGATCCGCGCCTGCAAAAGCTGCCGCGCCTGCGTCCTGACGGGATCGGGTCGCCGGACACGGTCATCCTTGCCTCGAAATCCGGGGCCGAACCCCTGCTGGAGGAATTTGCCGACCAGAGCATCGCCAGCGTCGCACAGATGCCGCCGGAGCCCGCGACGGATGAGGTGCCCCCCGAGATCGACACCCCGGACCCGGAGCCGGAACCCGGGGTCGACGAGTCCGAGCCTGCCTTGCGGCTGATGCAGCGCCTGTCTGGTCATGCGCCCGCGGACCTGCCCGCTGCGGACATCGCGGCGCCCGCGGTGGAGACGGCGGCGGACGGCCTGGTCGATATCGCCCCGATGGAATACGACAGCATCGATCCGGACGCGGCAATGAGCGCATCTCCGACGATCGCCGACATCCGTCCCGATGGTCTGCTGGAAACGGATGTCGCAGAGGACTTCGATCCGACGTCGTTCGACGCACAACGCGACCGCGCCGCAGCTCTCGACGCCCTGGGCGAGATCGCTGGTTCCGGTGGTGTGCCGCTCGAACCCTTCGGCCGACAGGAACCGGCCCGCGTCCCGGTGCAGATGGTGCCGGCCCAGCCAGAAGTGGATCGGTACCAGGCCCCGCTTCCCGCCAGCACAAGCCAGGGGCAGGGCTGGTCCGGCAACACCGGACCGCAGCAGGGTGTGGCAGGGTCCATGGGCAACTACTATGGCGACAGCCAACCCGTCAGTACCGCATCCTATCGGGACAAGGGTATTTTCGACCTCGCCCCGGCCCCGGATCCCAACAGCGCGGCGATGCGGGCACAATTGCGCATCGAGCTGTCCTATGTCGAAAGCCGCGAAGCGGTCCAGGGGAAGGTCACGGAGATCCGCAAGTTCTTCCCGCCGGCCATCCTGGCCAAGGGGCGCTTCTTCGGGGCGACGGTGCCGACAGCGCCCGGAATCGTGATCGTGGGGTTCGAGGCCAATGACATCCAGTCGCGCGACGACGTGGTTTGGTACATGGAGCATAAAAGAACGCGATACCCTCATTCGCACCTGGTATGCCATTGGATCTCGCAGGCGGAACTGGCGCGGCAATACGGCGTCTCGTACCAGCGAGTGTACCAGATTGTGCATGGGAGGCGGAAGTGACCCGTGCCGACCTCCATTCCCAGGGAGTGGGCAATCTCCTGGGTAGACGGTACCCAGGCCAGCAGGGTCAGGACATCCAGCGCACGTCTGGTGAACGCTTCGACATGGGTATCGGCAGGCTGCTCGTCCATCAACGCTATCCCTGTTTCTATCATGGTTGTTCCAGCGCGCGCCTAACGCAGCGACTTGCACAAGTCAAACCCTGCGGCCCATCCGGGAAAATCGATCGGACCGCTCACCGTCACATAACCCTGGCGCGCCCAGAAGCGGATCGCTGCGGGATTGTTCACTGCCACCCCCGCCCGGATCGTATCGACCATGTGCTGAGCGACCAGATACTGCTCCGCTGCCTGCACGACCGCCGCCCCGAGCCCGTGGGCACGGTAGGGCTGCGCAATCATGAGCAGCGTCAGGAAGGCAGTTTTGGGCTCGCCTTCGTATCCTTCGGGGATCACGTCGATCACGCCCATCAGCGTCGCCCCTCGGATCGTAGATCCCACAGAAGATACCGCCGTGCTGCGCCGAATAATCCAGATCCGCCTGGACCATAGCCATCGACGCCTGCGGGATCGGTCCCAACGCCAGAAAATCTTCACACTGGCGGTACACGCTCAAGATGTCCGCCCGATCATCCTCTCTCACCGGTCGGATGGTAAAACTTTCGTGGGTGATGTTCACAGTAAGAAAGCCCTCACTATCCCAGAGCGCGATGCTCTCATTCGCGTCCGACATGCATAGGGCGAGTCGCAGGCGGAACTTGCGCGGCAGTTCGGCATTTCGTATCAGCGGGTGTATCAGGCGGTCGCGGTCTGGATCACGTCGTTGACGGCCTCCGGCAGTTCCGCGCGTGGTGCTCTGACATCTGGCACGGGGGTTTCGAGGTGTTTGTGCAGCAGTTCAGCGGGCGTGCTGACGGGTGAAAACGGCTGTGTGCCGGTCAGCATTTCGTACAAGACGATGCCCAGGGCAGTAGACGTCGGTCTGAGCGGTGACCGGCTGGCTGCGAATCTGCTCCGGGGAGATGTAGTCCAGCGTGCCGCGCAGCCCGTCCACGCTCTGCTCACCGCCCAGCACCTTGGCGATGCCGAAGTCGGTCAGGTAGGCGTTGCCGTCCTCGTCCAGCAGGATGTTGCGGGTTTGAGGTCGCGGTGCATGACGCCGTGCCGGTGCGCGACCGTCAGCGCCCCCGCGATCTGCTCGACCAGCCGCAGCGGCCTCCGCCGGGTCAAGCGCACCCTGGGCGATCCCGTCGTGCAGACTGCCGCCGCGCAGATAGCGCATGACCAGGTACGCGCCGTCCGGTTCGCGCCAGTAGTCGTACAGCGGCACGATGTGCAGGTGTTCCAGCCGCGCAATGAGCTGCGCTTCGATCTCGAAGCGGCGGATGAAGTCGGGATGGTTGGCATACTGAGGCAGGATGACCTTGATGGCGACTTCGCGGTCGACGATCGGCTGGTAGGCACGGTAGACCGCTCCGAAGCCCCCGGCCGATCTTTCGTGGATCTCGTACCCCTTGATCGTCTGCCCGCTGAGGTCGTCCATCGTACTGCCTCCTGATTCGCCGCTGGGCGACAGTGATGTATGACCATTGATTGTGGACATATGGTGGCGTGGTTCTATTTCATTATATAGGGTTTTTCATAATCGACACTCTGCGCCTTTTTCGCTATCGGCTTACACGCCCAACCCCTCCTTTTTCCCTCCCTGATTCCCTCCTCTCCGGTGGGTCACAAGCCCACCTGTGTGCCGTATCGTGAAAGCATAACGACGGCGCACCCAAGCGCAGCCCAGAAGGAGGAGGACCATGTTTACCGGAAGCCACAAAGATTACGAAGTCAACCGCCACTATCAAACCGAGATGCGTGAGTTTGCCGACCGGGCCCGGCTGGCCCAGGCCGCGGATGAGGAACCAGAGGCGATCGACGTTCAACAGCAGAAAGTGGATCATGATCGGGATCGTCATCGTGTTAGCGGGGGTGACGCTCTTCGCCGGATTGCAGCGTGTCCACGCCCAGGATGAGGTTACCCCCGGCGGCGGCGAACCTTTCCATGATGCCCGGCTGGCCTACAGTGTGGGCATCTATTTCCTGAACAAAGGGGATTATGATCGCGCGGTCGAGAAGCTTTCCGAAGCCGTCGCGCTGATGCCGGAGTGGGCATTCCAGGTCGAACCGGCCTATGCCGACATGTACTGGACGCTGGGCGAGGCGTTGGAAGGTGCGGGCCGCTACGAGGAAGCGCTGGTCAGCTACCGGCAGTTTCACGGCGTGGTCGGCGATGAAGCCGCTGCCTGGACGTTCGTGAAGGTGCAGGAACTGCAAGCCGAAGTCGATGCCATGCTGGTTGAGGACACGCGCCTATGAGCGCCGCATCGACCACTTGTCCAACAAAAAGAGGGGAGCGGCTCAGAACGGGCCGCTCTTGCGTTTTTACGCTGCGCATTGATATGACGGCTTCTCGGACAATGAGTTTCCAGAGCGGCTCTGCAACGGCGCTTGCACACCCATTTCTGGCTTCTGATCAGGGGTGGAATCGGCTATTGCATGATCCAGTTCGATGCTAAAATAACTCCCGACAATCAAAGGGATTTGATGGCAGGCACTGTTCGAGTAGTTGACATGCTCGTGTTGTCTTTTCACCTCTTTTCATGGGGGAGTAGTGCTAAATTCAGGTGCAGAACGCCGTATACACAGGCTGGCTCGCTGATTTCTCGGATGGTCGAGAAGTCGTAACCGACGCCGCCCCCGCGGCGCATGGTCTCGGCGGCCTGCAACAGGGCCGTGTAGATGCCGGGCCGGCCATCGACGATCTCGGAGATCGAGTCGCCGACCGGCTGAACGAAGCAGTTGATCAGCGTCGCGCACAGATCGGTGCCGGCGGCCGAATTGATGCGGCCGGCGGGCACGAAGCCGTTCTCCTGGGCATCGAGAAATCGTTCCTGCCAGAAGGCGCGCTTGTCCTCGCCTTCCACTGCCGCCAGCGCGCGCGCGACGCGATCGCGCACATCATGCACGCTGCGCTCGTTGCCCTTGGCGTACTTTTCAATCAATACCTCGCCCGATATTTCCTGGGCCAGGGGCAAACCCATTTGCTGGATTGGAACAATGTCTCCGGAGATCGGCGTGTCTGTGGCCATATTTTTTGTCCGATTAGATGTGGTGAGAGAGTGCGGCGGGCGGTGCGAAATGGTGCGGAAGCGACTGGCCGGCAAGGATATTCCTGTCTTTTCCAGTTGGGAAGTGTCATTTTTTTGCCATTAATAAAAACAATGGCTTACGTGATTTTCTAGTGGTTGAGCAAGCGCCATGCCACTACCGGTAGTGGGTGGGAAATTGGGAAAGTCCAGTCGATTCAGGGGCTTGGCGCCAGGGTCGGGCGCGCGACGAGAAATGCCGCGTGAATCGCCCGACAAGCCCCTCGGGAAAGCCTTACAATTTCGCCCGTGCCGGCATAGCTCAGTTGGTAGAGCAACCGCCTTGTAAGCGGTAGGTCCCCAGTTCGAGTCCGGGTGTCGGCACCAGTATTTAAGCGGCTCTCCACGCGGAGGGCCGCTTTCGTTTCTGGTTCGGCCGAATCGCCCCGGTCAGCCGCGGGGAGACCATGCATGGCCATTTTCGCCTTCCTCAGAGTGGAGGCTCGCCACATGCGCAACGGGATACGCGCGGCAACAACAGTCTTATTGCTCTTAAGTACCGTGTTCGGTACTATATAAGAACTATTAGTACCGATATGGGGGCCGGATATGAACACGCTGACCGTTGCCGAACTCAAGCGTCGCGGCATGGCCGCCATCGAGGATGGACTGCGTCGTGGCGGTCCAGTCCATATCGTCAAGCGCAACAAGCCCGCTGCTGTTGTGATCTCGGAAGATGAGTATCAGCGCCTTGCTTTCGGCAAGGCGGCTGCCGCCAACGGCCTGACCGCCATGCAGTGGCTACTGTCCCAGCCGGTAGCCGGCAAGCGCAGCAAGGCGCAGATCGACGCCGCACTCAAAGACGAGCGCGATTGGTGATCGCCTGCTTCGATGCCAGCGCCCTTATCTACCTGATCGAGGGCAAGGAGCCGTTCGCAGGCAAGGTACGCTCGGAACTGGCGGCGGCGGCCAGAAAGTATCCCGATCTAGGGGTCGCGGTTAGCCGACTGACGTGGCTGGAATGTCGGGTCGGCCCGATGAAGGCAGACGACCACCTCGTGTTGGCCCAATACGACGACTTTTTCGCCCGGCCTGATCTGGTCTGGGTGGAACTCAGCAAAGACGTGGTGGAACTGGCAGCAGTGATCCGCGTCACCGCCGGGTTGAAGACGCCGGATGCCATTCAGGCGGCGAGCTGCCTGCAACTGGGGCCGGCGCATCTGTTCTTTACCGGCGACAGCGCATTCAAGCGTGTGGCCGGCTTGAATGTGCGCGTGCTGACGTGACGCTCACGTCGCGCCGGAAGTGCCTTGTCGAAGAATATCGTAGTCGACCGCGGCCAGGCGCACCCGGACGGCCATTCCGTCTAGGCTTGATGGAAGGGATTTTGTATCCGCAACGTGCGCTCGATCAGAAGACCGTGTTGCATGTCTTCGGAAAACAACGCGGTGCAGCCGGCCGTCAGCGCGGCGGCGGCGATCATGGCATCGTAAATGGACAGTTTGTAACGCTCTGCGAGCTGCACGCCAAGATCGTGCGTGGCCTCGGTCAGCGCATGGGTCGGGCAGATGGCCCGGATCGGTTCCAGCGCGTCGCGCACTTCGGCATGCGTCATGCCCAGTTTGCGCGTGGCGATCGAGGCAAATTCGTTCAGTACCTGCACGCTGATATGGCCGCCTTGGCTCAGCAGCGCCTCGGCGGCGTCGGCTTTGGCGTCATCCCCCGACAGGAGGTAAAGCAGGATGTTGGTATCGAAGAAACCGTCAGGAACGCTCATTTGCTTCGAGTCGGTCGAATTTGAAGTCGGCCGGCAGCCGCCCGCGATACTGGCGCAGGCGCGCCAGCAGCTCGCGCGGCGGCGCGGGGCGCCGCACGTCGAGGGTACGTTCGTCGACCACGTGAATTTCGATGTCATCCCCGGCCTTCAGTTGCAAGGCCTCGATGACCACGGCCGGCAGCCGGACCGCCAGGCTATTGCCCCACTTTGCGACTTGCATCGAGTTACCCTCTCATGAAGATATACATCTTCAAATTGTATATCGTCACGGCAAACCTTGGTGATCCCATCGATGAAAACACACACGATTCCCGATGCCATGATGGTTCGTCCGAAGCTGATTGAGGTTGGCTCTGGTTTCCTGCTTTGACGAACTGGGGTTCGTTGTAATATCGGCCGCCATGATCAACGGCGTGACGACACCGGTGGAAAGCGACTGAATCGATGGCGAGCATGATCGGGCGTTTCGAGATTCGTCGCGAGCTGGGACGGGGCAGCCAGAGCGTGGTTTATCTCGCCTGGGACCCGCAGTTGCAGCGCGAGGTGGCGATCAAGACCCTGCATTTTTCCGATGCCGACCCCGAGTTCAACGCCGTGCTGCTCGACGAGGCGCGCACGGTCGGCAAGCTTCATCATCCCAACGTGGTGCCCATCCACGATGCCGGCGAGCAGGACGGCGACCTCTATCTGGTTTTCGAATACGTCGACGGTGGCAGCTTGCTGGAAGCCTTGCAGGCCGACGGACCAGTGCCGCCGGTGCGCGCCGTCGAGTTGATGCGCCAGGTGACCGATGCCCTGGCCCAGGCGCACGCGCTGGGCATCATTCATCGTGACCTGAAACCGTCGAACATTCTGCTCGACGCCCAGGGGCTGGCGCGGGTGATGGACTTCGGCATCGCCACGCGGACCTCGGAGGTCGGCACCGCCGGGACCGGCGGCGGCCAGGGCCTGGTCGGTACTCCGGCCTACCTGGCTCCGGAATACATTACCCGGGGCGAGATCAGCGAGGCGACCGATGTGTTCGCCGCCGGCCTGGTACTGCTGGAAATGCTGACCGGCGAACGGGTGTTCCGGGGCGGCGGCGCCGAGTCGCTGATCCGGCGCATCGTCAGCGAACCGGTGACGCTGCCGAAGGAGGCGGGCATCGACGAGCGGTTGGGCGACATCATCCTGCGCGCCTGCGCGCTGGACCCCGCCAAGCGCTTTCGGACCGCCGCCGAGATGCGCCAGGCGTTGGAGGCGTACTTGAATAGCGGTGGCGAAGGTGGCGGCGCGGCGGCGGACGGCGAGGCGAACCAGCAGAGCACCCTGGAGTTCCTGCTGCGGCGCATGCGCCACCGGACCGACTTTCCCGCACTGTCCGATTCGGTATCGGCGATCAACAAGCTGACCAACTCCGACCGCGAGAGCATCAACAAGCTCTCCAACACCATCCTCAAGGACTACGCGCTGACCAACAAGATCCTGCGCCTGGTCAACTCCGCCTACTACCGCCAGGCCGGCGGTGGCACGCATCAGCACCGTGTCGCGCGCGGCGATCGTGCTTGGCTTCGACGCCATCCGCAACATCGCCATCACCGTGCTGCTCTTCGAGCACTTGCAGGACAAGGCCAATGCCCGCGAGCTGAAGGAGGCGTTCCTGCGCGCCAACCTGGCCGGCCTGCTGGCCCGCGACGCCAGCGGCGGCTTGCTGCCGCGCGAAGGCGAGGAGGCCTTCATCTGCTCGCTGTTCCACGGCCTGGGGCAATTGCTCGCCCAGTACTATTTCCCCGAGGAGGTGGACGAGATTCGCAAGCTGATGCAGGCCAAGCGCATCGGCGAAGAAGCCGCGGCGGCACGGGTACTGGGGCTTTCCTTCGAAGAGCTGGGTATCGGCATCGCCCGTAGCTGGAGCTTCCCGCCGTCCATCGTGAACAGCATGCGCCGGCTGCCGGCCGGGCCGATTCGCGGGCCGGCGACCCGCGACGAGACCTTGCGCCTGATGGCCGGGTTTTCCAACGAGCTGTGCGACCTGATCGCCGGCAGCGCGCCCGCCGACCGGGACAAGGCGGTCCGGGCCGTCACCGATCGTTTCGGCGCCAGCATGCGGATGAGCGCCAAGCAACTGGAGACGGCCATCGAGGCATCGTCGACCGAGCTGGCCCAGGTGGCGGCGATCCTGCGCGTCAATCTCACGCAGAGCCCGTTTGCCCGCCAGGTGCGGGCCTTTGCCGCCGGGCCGGCCACGGTAACCGCCCGGGCCACCAGCGCCGACGAGGAGGCGACGCTGATCGCCACCGCCCTGGGCGGCACGGCGATCCTGGGCGTCGGCGACATGGCATTGGACGAGGATGCCGGGGCGGCCGGGGACGCCGCCGAGGTGGCCGAGGTTCCGGAAGACGCCCAGGCGATCCTCACCGCCGGCATCCAGGACATCAGCAATTCCCTGGTCGATGAATTCCAGCTCAACGACGTCCTGCGCATCACCCTGGAGACCATGTACCGGGCCATGGGTTTCAAGCGTGTGCTGCTCTGCCTGAAGGACGCCAAGACCGGCCAGATGGCGGGGCGCTTCGGCTTCGGCCCGGACACCAACGAGATGGCCCGGCGGTTCCGCTTTCCACTGACCTACACGGCGGATGTCTTTCACCTGGCCACCTCGAAGGCGGTGGATATCATCATCACCGACATCGACGATCCGAAAATCGCCGAACGGGTGCCGGCCTGGTACCGGCAACTGACCACGGCGCGCACCTTCGTCCTGTTCCCGCTCAACATCAAGGGCAACCCGGTCGCGATGATCTATTGCGACAAGGACAAGGCCGGCTCCATCGCCATTCCGGAAAAGGAACTGGCGCTGCTCAAGACGCTGCGCAACCAGGCGGTATTGGCGATCAAGCAGTCGATTTGAGCCGGCTTTTGCAGTAGCATTTACCCATTCGTTTTTGTCGGAGAAGACCGTGAAACGCTGGCTTCTGATTTCCCTGCTCGCCTCGGCGCTATTTGCCACCGTGCCCGCCTGGGCCAAGAACTACGCCCTGCTGATCGGCAACTCGCACTATTCGATCGGCGAGCTCGACAACCCGGCCAATGATGCCAGCGACCTGGCCAACACCTTGCGCGCCATCGGCTTCGAAACCACGGTCAAGGTCAACGTCGACGCCAACGGCATGAAGAGTGTGATTCGCGATTTCGGCGAGAAGCTGAAGAACAACGATGGCATCGGCTTCTTCTTTTTCGCCGGCCATGGCGTGCAGGTCAATGGCGAGAACTACATGCTGCCGGTGGGCTTCCCGTTCAAGAACGAGCAGGAGGTGGAGAAGAACGCCGTGCAGGCGAACATGATCCTGCGTTACATGGAGGATTCGAAGAACCGCGTGAACGTCGTGGTGCTCGATGCCTGCCGCAATAACCCGTTCATCAAGACCCGCTCGTTGAAGACGCGGGGCCTGGCGCCGATGGACGCGCCGTCGGGTTCGCTGGTCGCCTTTTCCACTGCTCCGGGCACCGAGGCTTCCGACGGTTCCGGCCGCAATGGCTTGTACACCAAGCACCTGATGGCCAACGTCAAGGTGCCGGGCCTGACCGTCGAACAGGTCTTCAAGCGCACCCGCGAAGGCGTCGAATCGGAATCGGAGCGCGAGATCGGCCGCAAGCAGTCGCCGCGCGAGGAAAGCAGCCTCAAGGGCGGCGACATGTATTTTGTCGCGCCGGTGGTCAAGAAGGAGGGCGGCGCAACTTCCGCCGAGGTGGAACTCGCCTACTGGAACTCGATCGCCAACAGCAACAATCCTGCCGACTTCGAGTCCTACCTGGCGCAGTATCCGGGCGGCAAGTTCGCCTCGCTGGCCCAGAACAAGCTGAAGGTGGCGAAGAGCGGCTCCACCGGGCGTGGTGACTCCCGGGCGGTGGATGAGTCGTCGGGCTCCTATGCCCCCGCGGCCGGTTCCTCGTACGCACCACCACCGCCACCGCCGCCGGCCAAGATGGCGATGGCCAAGCCCAGCGGCGGCGTATTCAGCAGCGGCGGGTTCAGTTTTTCCGACGGTGACGGCACGGTGAAGGCGGCCGAGTTCCTGTCCATCACCTGTCGCGATGCGATCCGCAACAAGCGGGTGCGGCTGGAAGTCACCGAAAGGGGCGGTAGTGGCGCGCCCTTCAAGCAGGCCTTGGGCCAGAAGCTGCAATCCATCGGAGTGCGCATGGCTGCCGCCGGGGGCGCCGCCGACCTGATCGTCAAGGGCGTCATCGAAACCTCGGCGGGTGTCAATCGCACGCTGCGCATCGATGAAGTCGAGCTGGATGCCGACTTCTCGCTGCGCCTGGCCTCGGGCAAGACGGTGTCCACGGCGTCCGTGTCCGGCGGCGCCTATTCCGACCGCAATACGAAGCGCGCCGTGCGCGATGTCTGGGAAGAGAAGAGCGAGGAAATCGTCGGCAAGCTTTTCGAGGCGTATTGCGCCAACCACTGACCGGCGGACCACCCATGAGCAAGGCCTTCGTCAAGGAGGGCGGCGACGAGGACGAGGATCCGCCCGAGGTCGCGGCCCTGCCGCCAGGAACCCGCAACTATATGACCGTCATCGGCCATCGCCGACTGCTTGACGAGCTGGCGCACCTCGTCAAGGTGGAACGGCCCAACCTGGTTCAGGTGGTGTCCTGGGCGGCCGGCAACGGCGACCGGTCCGAAAACGGTGACTACATCTACGGCAAGAAGCGCCTGCGCGAAATCGACCGGCGCATCCGCTATCTGAGCAAGCGCCTCGAAACCGCGGTGGTGGTCGATCCGGTCGAGCAGGAGAACGTCGGGCAGGTGTTCTTCGGCGCCACGGTCACCCTGTGCGACCAGGGTGGCGACGAGACGACCTACCAGATCGTCGGTGTCGACGAGGCTGACGCCGGCGCGGGGCGCATCAGTTGGGTCTCACCGCTGGCGCGGGCGCTGATGAAGGCCAGGGATGGTGATCTGGTGCGCTTCCCGATCCCGTCGGGCTGGCGCGAGGTCGAAGTAGTCGATATCCGTTACGAGTGACCATGGGTACGCATGCCTTTGCCTGGAATCAGGCTTTTTTCACCGGTATCGACTCGGTCGATGCGCAGCATCGCGGCCTGGTCAACATCACCAACGAGCTCGGCGACCTGGCGCTGACCGGCGACGAAATGTCCGAAGGCCGCATGCAGATTCTCTTCAAGCAACTCTCGGACTACGCCCGCGAACACTTTCGCGACGAGGAAGCGCTGATGCGCCACGTCGGACTGGATGCGCGTCATCTCGAACCGCATGTCAGCCATCATCACCACTTCGTCGAACAACTGACCTCGATGTGGCGTACCCGCGCCGCGATGAAGCATCCGACCGAGACACTGCACGGCTTTCTCTCGGCCTGGCTGGCCTTTCACATCCTGGGCGAGGATCAGGCCATGGCGCGCCAGATCGCCCGCATGGAGGCCGGCGAATCGGCGGAAATCGCCTATGAGCTGGAAGCGCAGCCCAAGGACAACAGTTCAGCCGCCTTGTTGCAGGCCATGAAGACCCTCTATGGCCTGCTGGCCGAACAGAACCGCGAACTGGCGGAGACCAATCAGCGTCTGCTCGAGGAAATTGCCGCGCACCGACCGTGATCGGGGACTTGAAAACCCCATTGCCGACCCTATTTCTCCAGTTCGCTCGTTCGGAGGAAATTCCATGACCACCACAACCGACTCCCGCCAGGAAACCCTGGGCTTCCAGACCGAGGTGAAGCAACTGCTGCACCTCATGATCCATTCCCTGTACAGCAACCGCGAGATCTTCCTGCGCGAGCTGATTTCCAATGCCTCCGACGCCTGCGACAAGCTGCGCTTCGAGGCGCTGCACAACGCCGGCGCTGTTGGAAGGCGATGCCGATTTCAAGATTCGCATCGGCTACGACAAGGCAGCGCGGACGCTGACCATCGCCGACAACGGCATCGGCATGAACCGCGACGAGGTGATCGCCAACCTCGGCACCATCGCCAAGTCGGGCACCCGCGAGTTCTTCTCGCCAGCTCACCGGCGACCAGCAGAAGGACGCCCACCTGATCGGCCAGTTCGGCGTCGGCTTCTATTCGTCGTTCATCGTCGCCGACCAGGTGACGGTGCGGACCCGCCGCGCCGGCGAGGACGCCGACCAGGGCGTGCGACTGGATCTCCGACGGCGGCGGCGAGTTCACCATCGAGATGATCGAGCGCCCCGAGCGCGGCACCGAGATCACCCTGCACCTGCGCGACGGCCAGGACGACCTGCTGTCCGCCTGGAAGCTCAAGTCGATCATCCGCAAGTATTCCGACCACATCGTCCAGCCCATCGTGATGAAGGGCGAGAAGTGGGACGAGGAGAAGAAGGCACAGGTCGAGACCGACGAGGACGAGACCGTCAATCAGGCCTCCGCGCTGTGGGCCAAGCCCAAGAGCGAGATCACCGAAGACAGACTACAAGGCGTTCTACAAGCACGTCGGCCACGACTATCGACGACCCGCTGGCCTGGACGCACGCCCGCGTCGAGGGCAAGAGCGAATACACCCAGCTGCTCTACATCCCGGCCCGCGCGCCGTTCGACCTGTGGGACCGCAACGCCCGCCACGGCATCAAGCTCTACGTGCGCCGCGTCTTCATCATGGACGACGCCGAGCAGCTGATGCCGCTCTACCTGCGCTTCGTGCGCGGCGTGGTCGATTCCGCCGACCTGCCGCTCAACGTCTCGCGCGAGATCCTGCAGGAATCGAAGGACATCGAGGCCATCCGCAAGGGCTGCACCAACAAGGTGCTCGGCCTGCTGGCCGATCTGGCCGAGAAGGAAAAGGAGAAGTACGCCAAGTTCTGGGGCGAGTTCGGCCAGGTGCTCAAGGAAGGCGTCGGCGAAGACTTCGCCAACAAGGACAAGATCGCCGGCCTGCTGCGCTTCGCCTCGACGCAGGCCGACACCACCGACGAAACCGTGTCGCTGGCCGACTACATCGGCGCGCATGAAGCGAAGGCCAGGACAAGATCTACTACGTCACCGCCGAGACCTTCAACGCCGCGAAGAACAGCCCGCACCTGGAAGTCTTCCGCAAGAAGGGCATCGAGGTGCTGCTGCTGTCCGACCGCGTCGACGAATGGGTGGTCAGTCGCACCTGACCGAGTTCGAAGGCAAGCCGCTGGTTTCGGTGGCCAAGGGCGGCCTCGATCTGGGCAAGCTGGAAGACGAAGCCGAAAAGAAGGAGCAGGAATCGGCGGCCGGCGAGTTCAAGGAACTGACCGACAAGATCGGCAAGGCGCTGGGCGAGCGGGTCAAGGAAGTGCGCGTCACGCATCGCCTGACCGACAGCCCGGCCTGCCTGGTGGCCGACGAGCACGACGTGTCCGGCAACCTGGCGCGCATCCTCAAGGCCGCCGGCCAGAAGGCGCCGGACATCGAAGCCGATCCTGGAAATCAATCCCGCAGCATCCGGTGGTGCTGCGCCTCAAGTACGAGGAGAAGCAAGTTCGACGACTGGGCGGCGGTGCTGTTCGACCAGGCCCTGCTCGCCGAAGGCGGCCAGCTCGACGATCCGGCCACCTTCGTCAAGCGCATCAACGACCTGATGCTGACCATGTCGCTCGGCGGCAACTGAGCTTGAGCCTGCTGACGGGCCTGCCGCCCGATCATCGACGCAACGAGCCCGGGTGCTGATCCTGGGCTCGTTTCCGTCCACGGCCTCGCTCGCCGCGCAGCAGTACTACGCCCACCGGCAGAACCAGTTCTGGCGCATCCTCGGCGCGGTGTCTCGGTCAGCCGCTCGTCGAGATGGACTACGCCGCCCGACAGGCGGCCGTCAGGCCGCCGGCATCGCGATCTGGGACGTGTATGCGCCGTTGCGAGCGCGCGGGCAGCCTCGACACGGCGATCCGCAATGGCCGTGGCAAACGACTTCGCGGCGCTCAAGAGTCATGGCGCCGCGGACTTGGTCCGGGTCTGCTTCAACGGCCAGGCGGCCGGCCGGTTCGAAAAGCACGCTGGCAGCTGCTCGGCTACGAGACCGCGATCCTGCCATCGACCAGCCCGGCGAACGCTGGCTGGAGCTTCGAGCGCAAGCTCGCGGCCTGGAGCGCGGCCCTGCTGGCATAGCGGGTACGCGGCTCGGGTGCGAATGGCGGCATGGGGCCATCGTTCGCCTGCTCACGGCCTTGCGCGCCGCCGATTGACGGTCCTCAGCCAAAGCGCCGCTTCGATGACCCCATAGAGCCCGAGCAAGCCCAGCACGATGCCCCGGGCCAGGCCGATCTGGATCGTCCGTTCCGGCGCCAGCGCGTCGATGCCGTACTTGGTGGCGATCACGATGGCCGGTACGCCGAGCGCGGCGCGCAACAGGACCCTGCGCCAGGGATAGGGCCGACCGATGGCGTTGACGAGCCGGCCCATGTCCTGATTCCATGCCTCGTCGCGCACGCTGAGCGTCTGGTGGCCGACCAATCCGCGCAGATCCTCGGGCAGTTGCTCGGCCGAGGGCAGTTCGGCGCCCTGCAGCAGGACAGGAATGACCTGCTTGCCCGAGCGGAGCGCGGTGGCCACTTCCATTCGGACATAGTCGGGCTCCGGCCTGGCCAGGCGGGCGGTGAGTTCAGTGAGCCATTGCTTGCCGATCAGCACGACGACAGCTTGCGTGTCAGCCAATTCCCCGTTCAGGACAGCATCGAATTCCTCGCCGGCGGGGATGTCGTCGGTATCGCGAAAGACGCAGGCGGCGTCGAGCAGGTTTTCCAGCGAATCGGTGAGCCGCCCGGCCTCGCCCCGTGTGTCGCCGCGCCGGTAGCTGACGAATACGGAGTTCTTGGCCATGGCTGCTCCTCGCTGGAACAAGCTCACAAACTGCTGAGAAACTTCCAGAGCCGCCCTCTCTCGAGGTGCGAGTAGGCCGACAAGGGGCTCGGCGCGACGAATTTCGCCTCCTCCTGGCCCCGCTTGCGGAACTGATAGATCATCGCCGTGGCGCGATGGCCCTCGGAGAATGCCATGGCGCCGATCGCTTCGGGCAGCGCGGTAACTCCGCCGGTGGCCCACCGCTCGATTTGCGCCTCGCTTGGCGCGGCGGCCGATTGTGTCCACGCGGCGTCGGTGACGATGAACACGATGGCGCGGTAGTGCCCGGCCGGGGCATGGGCCAGCGCCGTGATGAAGTCGAGCAGCGAGAGATTGCCCACGGACGGCGTGCCGACCTTCCACCGATCCGCCCCCGGCAGCGGGGTACCGTCGGCCGCGATCTGCTCCAGGTGGGTTGCCAGCGCGAAGCCGCGCGGCACCGCGTAGTAGCTCAGTTGGCTGTATTCGGCCAATTCCAGCGCCTTCTGCAACAGGTTGGCGACGTCGGCGAGCGTGGTCGGACTTCCTTTCCGGAGCCACTTGTCCGGGATCGTCTCCTGCGCGGAGGCGTTGGGCGGCGGCCAGTCGAAGCGGGGAATCTCCATGGGCATGCCGGGGTCCCGATTCCTGACGGCGTGGCTTGGTGGCGACCCGGGTGGTTTCTCCTTGGCCGGCGGCCGACCGACATTCACGGCCACCTCGTCGCCCGGTCGGGTCTGCTGGCAGGCGCTGGTGGCGAGAACGCCCATCACGGCAAGAGCGATCGCCCATGCGGAGCGGAACACGAACTTTAGGGCACGAGATCGGCTGGGCACGATGACTCCTGTCGTCCAGGCATTGCGGGCCGACGGGGCGGCCGAACAAGAGGAAGCCTATGCATTTTTCAAGTGTCATGCAAGGTCGTTGGCTCACGCGTCGGTCGATGCCTCTTCATGACCACCCCGGTCCGTCTTGCATCCCGCCTGCCCGAGGCTCATGCTATCGGCGGCAAGGAGGACACCACGCATGCGGATGACGTTTCTCGGGGCGGCCGGCGAAGTGACCGGCTCCTGCTATCTGGTGGAAACGGGCGACTGCCGGTTCCTGGTCGATTGCGGCATGTTCCAGGGCGGGCCCGAGGCTTACGGCAAGAACGTCAAGGCGCTCAACCTGCCGTTCGACCTGCGTGATATCGACTTCGTCCTGCTCACCCATGCCCACATCGACCACTCCGGCCTGCTGCCCCGGCTGGCCATGCTCGGCTTCCGGGGGCCGATCCACGCCACGGCCGCGACCATCGACCTGCTGGCGGTGCTGCTGCCCGACAGCGCCCACATCCAGGAGAAGGAATCGGAATGGCAGTTGCGCCATCGCCAGCGTCGGGGCAAGGGGCCGGGCGGCATCGTCCCGCCGCTATACACAGTTGCCCAGGCCCAGGCCTGCCTGCGTCTGTTGCGGCCGGCGGCCTACGGTGAAACGATCGAGGTGGCCGAGGGCGTCAAGTGCCGCTTCAGCGATGCCGGCCACATCCTCGGCTCGGCGATTGTCGAGGTCTGGCTGGGCAAGGATGGCGGCGGGCGCAAGGTGGTCTTCTCCGGCGACCTCGGCATGCCCGACCGGCCGGTTCTGAAAGACCCGACGGCCATCGCCGAGGCCGACGTGCTGCTGGTCGAATCCACTTACGGCGATCGCCTGCACCGGACGATGCGGGAGACCGAAGAGGAAATCGTCGAAGCCTTCCGGCGCACGCGGCGGGATCGGGGCAACCTGATCATTCCCGCCTTTGCCGTCGGCCGCACCCAGGAGATCCTCTACGTATTGGCCGATCTGGTCCGGCGCGGCCGGTTGGCACCGCTGAAGGTCTACGTCGATTCGCCGATGGCCAACGCTGCCACGCGCATCACCCTGAGCCACAAAGCGCTGCTCGACGGCGAAACCCGCGCCCTGCTGGACTGGCAAACGGCGCATCCGGAGAAGATGAAGATCGAGTTCGTCGCCGACGTCGAGGCCTCCAAGGCCCTGAACGACGTTCGCCATGGCGCCGTGATCATCTCGGCCAGCGGCATGTGCGAGGCGGGGCGGATCAAGTACCACCTGCGCGAAAACCTGTCGCGGCCGGAATGTGGCGTGCTGATCACCGGCTTCCAGGCGGCGCGAACCCTCGGCCGGCGGCTGGTCGATGGCGCGCGGCTGGTGCGCATCTTCGGCCAGCCGGTGCCGGTGCGGGCAACCATCCACACCGTGGGCGGCCTTTCCGCCCATGCCGACCGGGATGCGCTGCTCGGCTGGCTGGGCCATTTCCGCAAACCGCCGCGGACCTACGTGGTGCACGGCGAGCCGAGCTCGGCGAACGCCTTCGCCGAAGCCATCGTCGGCCGCTACGGCTGGCCGGAAGTGAGCGTTGCGAGGCAGGGCGAATCCGTCGATCTGTGATCGACGCCGAAAACGAGGCCCTGGCGTTCCGCTACTTGAACTTGTAGAACTGGGCGTTGAGGTAGGCGGCGACGTTTTCCTCGTCTTCCGGGAACCACTTGGCATTGGTCTGGCTGGCGCAGACGGCGACCCGCTGTCCGAGCGCCGACAGGTTGTTGATCAGCCGGGGCGAGCGCGTGTAGACCTTGTTGCCGTCGCCACCGAAGCGCTGGACATGGCAGGCAACGCACTGCTGATCGTGCAGGGGCTTGCCGACCTTGGGGTCGCCGGCGGCGCTTGCCGAGGCGGCCAGGGTTAGCAGCGAGAGGGTGAGGAGAAGATGGCGCATGGTCGTTCCTTTCATGAGGCCCATGGGTGGGCGGTTGGCGGTGGCGCCGCGTGGCCACAATCAAGTTCGACCGGCGTGGCGACCATTTCGTTCGCAGCGTTCGCCGCGGCACTCCTCAGCGCTTGGCACCCGCCGTGGTGTCGCGCAGGCACTGCCGATGCGCGGGGCCGACCTTGGCCATGCAGGCTTCCTGCGCCGCCTGCGTGGCGACGCAGCGTGCCGGATCGGGCGCCTTGCCGCAGTCGGGCGGTGGCGTTTGTTGCTTGACGCATTGCCGGCGCTCGGCGCCGCGCTTGTCACCGCAAAGCGCCCGCGCCTTCTGGCGCGCTTCGCAGCGTTCCGGATTGCGGGCTTTGGCGCAGTCGACCGCCTGCGGCAAGGTGGGCTGGGCCAGGGCGACCTGACCGGCCAACAGGGAAATCAGGGTTGCGGCGACGATGCCGCGCAACGGTGTGTCTGGCTTGTGCATGTCATACTCCCGAATGGCTTGTCCTGCTGCCAATGATAGTCCAGGCACCGTTCCGGCATGGGCGCCGGGGGTAGAATCGCCGGCGCACCCAGGAGCAGAGACGATGAAGAAATCCGCGGATCCCGTTGAACAGCAAGATCGCCGTCTGGCATTGGCGGAAGTGGTCGATGCGCTGGTGGCCGACGGCCTGGTGGCGACCGACATCGCCGACAAGTTCAAGCAGGAGCGTCGTTACTTTCGGGGCGACATCCATCCGCTGGTGGTGATCGCCGAACAGCGCTGGAAGACACCCCAGCCGCCGCACCGCACCCTGGACCTCGGATGCCCTGACCCAGTGGCTGGCGAAGTGGAGCGGCCTCGACTACCGGCATATCGATCCGCTGAAGATCAACGTCGCGGCCGTCACCGAGGTGATGTCGAGCGCCTATGCGACGCGTTTCCGCATCCTGCCGGTGGAAGTGCGGCCGCACGAGGTGGTGATCGCCACCGCCGAGCCCTTCCAGCGCAGTTGGGAGGCGGAGCTGGAGCCGATCCTGCGCAAGAGCATCCGGCGGGTGATCGCCAATCCGGACGACATCGCGCCGCTATCAGGTCGAGTTCTACAACCTGGCCAAGTCGGTGAAGAAGGCCCTGGCGCGGGGCGACGTTTCCGGCGTCGGCATCTCGAACTTCGAACAACTGGTCGAGATGGGCAAGGCCAAGGGCTCGCTCGACGCCAACGACCAGCACGTCGTGCTGATCGTCGACTGGCTCTGGCAGTACGCCTTCGACCAGCGCGCGTCGGACATCCATGTCGAGCCGCGCCGCGACATCGGCATCGTCCGCTTTCGCATCGACGGCGTGCTGCATCAGGTGTATCAGATTCCGATGCCGGTGCTGAACGCCATGACCAGCCGCATCAAGATTCTCGGCCGCATGGACGTGGTCGAGAAGCGCCGGCCGCAGGATGGCCGGATCAAGACGCGCACGCCCGACCGGCCAGGAAGTCGAGCTGCGGTTGTCAACCCTGCCGACCGCGTTCGGCGAAAAGCTGGTGATGCGCATCTTCGACCCGGAGGTGCTGGTGCGCGACTTCGCCGACCTCGGCTTTGGCGACGAAGACCTGGCGCCGCTGGCAGCAGATGACCACGCAGCCGAACGGCATCATCCTGGTCACCGGCCCGACCGGTTCGGGCAAGACCACGACGCTGTATTCGACGCTCAAGCAGCTGGCGACGCCGCGAGGTCAATGTCTGCACGCTGGAGGATCCGATCGAAATGATCGAGCCGAGCTTCAACCAGGTGCAGGTCGTGTCCGACATCGGCATGGGCTTCGCCGAAGGCATCCGGGCGCTGATGCGCCAGGACCCGGACATCATCATGGTCGGCGAAATCCGCGACCTCGAAACCGCCGACATGGCCATCCAGGCGGCGCTGACCGGCCACCTGGTGCTGACCACGCTGCATACCAACGATGCGCCGACGGCGATGACGCGCCTGCTCGACCTCGGCGTGCCGCCCTACCTGCTGCAATCGACGCTGCTCGGTGTCATGGCGCAACGACTGGTGCGCACGCTGTGCCCCAAGTGCAAGAAGGCGGGCGGCATGCGCGCCGAGGACGAGGAGGCCTGGAACGCTCTGGTGTCGCCCTGGAAGGCGGGCAAGCCGCAGACCCTCTACCATGCCGGTGGCTGCCTGGAGTGCCGCATGACCGGCTACCTGGGGCGGATCGGGCTCTACGAGATCATGGTGATGTCGCCCGAGATCCGCAAGTTGATCACGGCCCATGCCGACCTGGCCCACCTGCGCGAGCAGGCCACGCGCGAAGGCATGAAGCCGCTGCGCATCTCCGGCGCCAAGAAGGTCGCCGCCGGCCTGACCACCATCGAGGAAGTACTGAAGGTCGCGCCGCCCGTCCAGGGCTAGCGACCGCCCGGCGTCACCTTCCGGCCGCCCGGCGCAGGCAGTCCAGATAGGCGGCGCCATCGGGCGGCGCCTGGTCGCGGCTGGCTCGCCAGACCGTTTCGCCCAGGCAGTCCAGCACCGCGTGCAGCGCGGCATGACGATCGCCGTGGTGATTCTTCAGCAACTGCTCGAAGGCGGCCCGGATGCCGGGTGGCTGGTCGATCGAGAGCTGTTCCTCGATGGCCAGATGCAGGGACAGATGCAGGAAGGGATTCGTGTCGCCCTGCTCGGGTGTCCATTCGCGGCTCAGCGCCGCATCGTCACCCGCCAGCAACTCATGGTATTCGGGATGCAGGGTGACGATGTCCGCCGCCAGCACTTCCATCGGCGTGGCCGGCAGCCTGGCGCAACGTTTGCGCCAGGCGTCGGCGAGAAAACGCCGGGCCTGGTCGCGGCTAGGGGAGAACATGCGGGCTCCTTGCGATGCTCACGGCGCGGGCGTCTTGTCCGGGTAGGCGCACAAGTCCTGGATGGTACAGCGATAGCACTCGGGCTTGCGCGCCTTGCACACGTAGCGGCCGTGCAGGATCAGCCAGTGGTGGGCGTGTTGCCGAAATTCGTCCGGCACCACCTTGAGCAACCGGTCTTCGACGGCGCGGACGTCCTTGCCGGGTGCCAGGCCAGTGCGGTTGGCGAGGCGGAAGATGTGCGTATCGACGGCGATGGTCGGTTCGTCGAAGACGATGTTCAGGACGACGTTGGCTGTCTTGCGGCCCACTCCCGGCAGAGCCTCCAGCGCGGCACGATCGTGGGGAACTTCACCGCCATGCCGGTCGAGCAGGAGGCGGGTGGCGGCGACGACGTTCTTCGCCTTGGTCTTGTACAGGCCGACGGTCTGGATGTAGCCAGCCAGCCGTTCCTCGCCGAGGGCGACGATCGCCCGCGGGGTCGGCGCATCGTGGAAGAGCGGCCCTGTGGCGCGGTTGACGCCCTTGTCGGTGGCTTGGGCGGACAGGATCACGGCGACCAGCAACTGATACGGCGTGGCGTAGCGCAGTTCCGTTGCCGGCGCCGGGTTGGCCGCGGCAAGGCGGGCGAAAAGCTTCCTGATCTTGGCGGGCGTCATTGCTGACAGTTTACCCACATGTTGTCCACCGACGTTCCACAAGTTGTCCTATCGCCAGAAAGCCATTCGGCCGGTAAACTCTTCCATCCAGAGGAGACCGAACCATGGCCCAGGCCCGCCTGACCAACGCCAACCAAATTGCCGACCCGCAGGTGGCGGCGCTCAAGCTGCCGCCGCATTCGATCGAGGCGGAGCAGTCGCTGATCGGCGGGCTGCTGCTCGACAACGCGGCCTGGGACCGCATCGCCGATATCGTCGCCCAGGGCGATTTCTACCGCGACGACCACCGGCGCATCTTCACCCACATCGGCAAGCTGATCACGATGGGCAAGCCGGCCGACGTGGTGACGGTCTACGAGTCCATCGAAAAGAGCAACCAGGTCGAGCAGACGGGCGGCATGGCCTATCTGGGCGAAATCGCCAACGCCACGCCGTCGGCGGCCAATATCCGCCGCTATGCCGAAATCGTCCACGAGCGAGCCGTGCTCAGAAAGCTGGTCACCGTCGGCGACGATATCGCCGCCAGCGCCCTCAACCCCGCCGGTCGCGACGCCAAGCAACTGCTCGACGAGGCCGAGCAAAGGGTGTTCGAGATCGCCGAGGCCGGCGCCAAATCGGTGCAGGGCTTCCGGGCCATCACGCCGCTGCTGGGCGATGTCGTCGACCGCATCCAGCAACTTTACGACCGGGAAAATCCCTCCGACATCACCGGCGTGCCGACCGGTTTCCACGATCTGGACAAGATGACCTCCGGTCTGCAACCGGGCGACATGATCGTCGTGGCCGGCCGCCCGTCGATGGGCAAGACCGCTTTCGCGCTCAACATCGCCGAGTACGTCGGCGTCGAAATGCAGTTGCCGGTGGCCATCTTCAGCCTGGAAATGTCCGGCCCGCAGATCGCCACGCGGATGCTGTCGTCCATCGGACGCCTCGACCAGAAAAGACGCGCAGCGGCCGGCTTACCGACGAAGACTGGGACAAGATGACCGTCGCGCTGGGTAAATTGCACGACGCGCCGATCCATATCGACGAAACCGGCGCCATCAACGCCACCGATCTGCGCGCCCGCGCCCGGCGCCTGCATCGCCAGTGCGGCAAGCTCGGCCTGATCGTCATCGACTATATCCAGCTGATGACCGGTAGCGCCGGCGCCTCAGAGAACCGCGCCACCGAAATCTCCGAGATCTCCCGCTCCATCAAGGCACTGGCCAAGGAGTTGCAGGTGCCGGTGATCGCGCTGTCCCAGTTGTCGCGCAAGGTCGAGGAGCGCAACGACAAGCGGCCGCTGATGAGCGACCTGCGCGAATCGGGCGCCATCGAGCAGGACGCCGACATCATCCTGATGATGTACCGCGAGGAATACTACAAGCAGGACACCACCGAAAAAGGCATCGCCGAAGTCATCATCGGCAAGCACCGCAACGGCCCGACGGGAACGGTGAAGCTTACCTTCCTCGGCGAATACACCAAGTTCCAGAACTTCGCCGCGCCCGGAAGCTACTGACCCGTTGAAATGCGGCATCCCCAGGCGCACATCCCGGCCGTTCTGGCGCAGTTGCCTTTGTTCGAGGACCTTCAAGGCGAACTGTTGGAACGTCTCGCGAGCGCCGCTCGGGAACGACGCTATGCGCGGGGCGAGGTCGTGTTTCGTGTTGGGGAGAGGTCAACCGGACTCTTCGTGGTGATGACGGGCCTGATCAAGGAGGCGTGCATGTCTCCGGACGGCAAGGAAAAGATTCTGGAACTGGTCAACGCCCAGCAGACTTTTGGCGAGTCGGCGCTCTTTCTGGACATGCCGTTTCCCTACTATGCGGCGACGCTGACCGACACGCGGCTGCTGCACGTCGATCGGGCGATCTTTCTGGAACTTGCTTTCAGTCAGCCGAAGCTGGTCCAGCGACTGCTACGGATGCTTTCCGGACGGGTGCTGACCCTGGTGCGGGATGTGGAATCCTATGCCACACAGAGGCATGTCCAGCGCGTTGCCTGCTACCTGATCAGCCGATGTGGCGACACGCTCGCGCCCGGAGCGAGCATCCTGCTGCCGGCCTCCAAACTGGTGATCGCCTCACGCCTTGGCATGACGCCGGAAACGTTTTCCCGCAACCTGCGCGATCTTGTCAACGCGGGCCTGATCGTGGTGCGCGGCGATCGGATCTCGGTGCCCGATCTAGCCGGGCTCAGGGCGTTCGCAGTCTGACCGGTCGGCCCGGTTAGGCTCCCTGACGATAAGTATCCGCTCCGTCGGCGTGCGTCGACGCGCCTGGTCGAAGGCTACAGCACCGCCGCCGGGACCACTATTGGCGACCGTTCGGCCTGATGACGGCCGTCAGACTGTCGAGAATGGCAGCCATTTCACCGACCATCGGCCGAGCCAGATTCAGACGCGCCGCTCGTTGCACCGGCGTGTCGGGGTAGTCGTGAGCGAGCGAGTTGCGGGCGGCACGGATCTCTTCCCAGCGTTCGGCGGACGGGAGCAAGCGTAGTTGCTCCAGACGATCCAGCACGTCGCGCAACGGTCGGTCCTCGAACGGCTCACGCAAACCGCCGATCAGAATGGTTCGGAAGGCCTTTTGGCCCAGCGTATCCTGCAAGCGGGAAAAGCGAAATGCGAACTGATCCAGTGCGGCAACAAGTTCGTCGGCGGGCGTTTCCATTTGCCGCGCCGTAAGCGGCCATCCGACGCGGCTTTCGGCGTCACGGAGATAACGCAGGTGGCGGTGGCACTCGTCGAGCGTGTCGGCGATGGCTGGGCGCGCTTGCGCAGTCAAAGGACGATGCCCTCGCGGCGGGCGATGGCGTGGATCGGCAAGTCACCGTCCGGCGTCTTGACGACGAGGTCGATCTTGCGCTCGCCGAGACTGCGGGCGAGCCGCGCCAGCATGCGCAGGCGGCGACGTTCGGCTTCATCCGCCGGGAGTTCGGTTTCCAGATAGAGGTCAATGTCGCCACCGCGAGCTGAGTCGTCAAGGCGCGAGCCGAACAAACGCACGGGCGCGCCGAACAGCTCGGTGGCGGTGCTGCGGATGATGGCGGCGGTATCGTTACTGAGCCTCATGGTGGGCGTAATGATACGGCCATCGCTCCTTCGCTGGCTACAGCACCTCCGCCGCGTGATCGGCCAGCCGCGAGCGTTCGCCGCGCTGCAGGGTGATGTGGCCGGAGTGCGGCCAGCCCTTGAAGCGATCCACGACGTAGGTGAGGCCCGAACTGCCTTCGGTCAGGTAGGGCGTGTCGATCTGGGCGATGTTGCCCAGGCAGACCACCTTGGTGCCGGGGCCGGCGCGGGTGATCAGCGTCTTCATCTGCTTGGGCGTCAGGTTCTGCGCTTCGTCGATGATCAGGAATTTGTTGATGAAGGTGCGGCCGCGCATGAAGTTGAGCGACTTGATCTTGATGCGGCTGCGGATCAGGTCCATGGTCGCGGCACGGCCCCAGTCGCCGCCATAGGCGCCCGAACCCCCGGGGCCGCCCTTGTCACTGGTCTCGGTCGGCTTGTTGAGCACGTCGAGGTTGTCCTCGAGGGCGCCCATCCAGGGCGTCATCTTCTCTTCCTCGGTGCCGGGCAGGAAGCCGATGTCCTCGCCGACCGGCACGGTGACGCGGGTGATGATGATCTCCGAGTAGCGCTTGGTTTCGAGCGTCTGCGTCAGGCCGGCGGCCAGCGTCAGCAGCGTCTTGCCGGTGCCGGCCTGGCCGAGCAGGGTGACAAAATCGATCTCGGGGTCCATCAGCAGGTTGAGCGCGAAGTTCTGTTCGCGGTTGCGCGCGGTGATGCCCCAGACGGCATTCTTCTGATGGCCGTAGTCGGTCAGGGTGTTCAGCACGGCGCTCTTGCCGGTGCCTTCGCGGACGATGGCCTCGAAGGGCTTTTCCTGGTCGGTGTCGAGATAGACGAAACTCATTGACCAGCAGGTCCGGGCAGAGCGGGCCGTTGACACCTGGTAGAGGGTGCGGCCGTCCTGCTTCCAGGATTTCATGTCCTTGCCGTGGGTGTCCCAGAAATCGGGCGGCAGTTCCATGGTGCCGGTGTAGAGGAGGTCCGTGTCCTCCAGCACCTTGTCGTTGAAGTAGTCCTGCGCTTCCAGGCCCAGGGCGCGGGCCTTGATGCGCATGTTGATGTCCTTCGACACCAGGATGACCTGGCGCTTCGGCTGCGCCTTGCACAGGTGCATCAGCACGGCCAGGATCTGGTTGTCGCCGCGCGAGGTCGGCAGCGACGCGGGCAGGTCGCCGTTCATCGCCTCGGTCTGGAGATAGAGCCGGCCGGAGGCGAGCTCGCGCGAAGGCCGCGCCCAGCTCGATGCCCTGCTTGATGGCGTGCTCGCAGCCCGAGACGATTTCGTCGAGCAGGCGGCTGGCCTGGCGCGCGTTGCGGGCGACTTCCGACATGCCCTTCTTGTTGGCGTCCAGCTCTTCGAGCGTCATCATCGGCACGAAGATGTCGTGCTCCTCGAAACGGTAGAAGCAGGTCGGATCGTGCATCAGCACGTTGGTGTCGAGGACGAACAGCTTGGTCGCTTTGGCCGATCGTTTGGCGGGCTTGGCGTTCATGGCGGTCTCGCGGAAAGGGACCGCTTCACGATAGCGACCGGGCCGCGCCCGGAGCGCGGCAATGAGGCGGTGCTTTTCGCGCCAATTCGGTCGAATTACAGTTCCGCGACAGCTTTCAGAACGTCGGTCGCGTGACCGTCGGCCTTGATGCCGCGCCATTCGCGGGCCAGCCGGCCGGCGGCGTCGATCAGGAACGTGCTGCGCTCGATGCCGCGCACATCCTTGCCGTAGAGCTTCTTCATCTTGATGACGCCGAAGAGCCGGCAGGCGGTCTCGTCGCCGTCGCCGAGCAGTTCGAAGGGCAGGTCAAGCTTGGCCTTGAAGCCTTCATGGGACTTGATGCTGTCCCGCGAAACGCCGTAGATCGGGCAGCCGAGGCGCGCGAACTCGCCGTGGAGGTCGCGGAACTGGCCGGCCTCGGTGGTGCAGCCCGGCGTGTTGTCCTTCGGGTAGAAGTAGATCACCAGCGGCCGGCCGCGATGGGCGGCAAGGCTGAAGATCGCGTCGCCGGTGGCCGGCAGGGAAAAGTCGGGCACCATCAGGCCGACGGCGGAAGTGGAGTCGTTCATGCGGCCTCTTTCCAGGTGGAGAGAAATTGTTCACCTTGGCGCATCAGGGTGCCGGTTCGTCCCGCCACCTCGCCGCGCACCATTTCATGACGGGGCAGCGCGGCCACGTTGAGACGGCTGGCGATGTCGTTCAAGGCGACGAGCTCGTAGCCTTGTTCACGCCAGCCGGTCAGCAGGCGTTCGAGCACCGGCACCAGCTTCATGCCTTCCAGTTCGGCGTGCAGCGTGAAAACGTGATCGCGCGGCTTGGCCGGTCAGGGCAAGCAGGCGCTCATGGACGTTGTCGTCGGTGATGCCGTCCAGGCCGATCAATTCGTCGAGCGTCGGCAGGGTGGTCGGCAGTTGCGGGCACAGCGACGAGTTCACCATTCCAGACCGGGACGAAGGGATGCGTACCCCGACAATCGGAGGCATAGGCGAAGCCGAGCCGCTGGGTGAGCCGCAGCGCATGGGCATTCATCTGCCAGCCGGCGGCGCCGTGGGCATGCGGAGCGACGCCGAAGATTTCAGTAAAGCGCTCGGACGGCGCGGGTCATTTCCTGCTCCGTCCAGGCGGCACTGGCCATTTCGACACCGTCCTGCCAGCGGATGTGATCCCAGCAATGGATGCCGACCTCGTAGCCGGCGTCGCGGCGTGCCGAGCAGAATGTCCTTGCAGCGGCGGCCGATGTCGGGCCCCGGCAGCAGGGTGCCGTACATCAGGGTCTTGAAGCCGTAGTGGCCGACGACGGAAGTACGCGAGACCTTGCCGAAGAAACCGGGCCGGAACACGCGCTTGATGGCGCGGCCGGTGTGGTCGGGGCCGAGCGAAAACAGGAAGGTGGCGCCGGCCTGGTGTCGGCGCAGGATCTCGACCAGATGCGGCACGCCGACCAGGGTGCCGCGGTAGGTGTCTACGTCGATCTTGAGAGCGAGCCGGGGCATGCGGTGGCCATCAATCCATCAGCTTGCGCGCTTCGGCGACGTCGCCGCGATAGGCCTCGAAGATGCCGCGCAACGCGTCCTCGAACGTCACCTTCGGCGCCCAGCCGAGGTCGGCCATGGTGTTGGCGATCTTGGGCACGCGATGCTGCGTGTCCTGATAGCCCTGGCCGTAGTACTCGCCCGAGGTCGTTTCCAGCACCTTCACCTTGGCGACGCTCTCGGCGTATTCCGGGTACTGCCTGGCCAGGTCGAGCATCAATGTGGCGAGCTCGCGGATCGAGTAGTTGTTCTTCGGGTTGCCGATGTTGTAGATCTTGCCGTTGGCGACGCCGTCCTTGTTGTCGATGATCTTCATCAGCGCGTCGATGCCGTCGGTGACGTAGGTGAAGGAGCGCTTCTGGGCGCCGCCGTCGACCAGCTTGATCGGCTCGCCGCGCACGATGTGGCCGAGGAACTGGGTGATGACGCGCGAGCTGCCTTCCTTCGGCGTGTGGATCGAATCGAGGCCCGGCCCGATCCAGTTGAACGGCCGGAACAGCGTGTATTGCAGGCCTTCCTGCTGGCCGTAGGCGTGGATCACGCGGTCCATCATCTGCTTGGCGCAAGAGTAGATCCAGCGCGGCTTGTTGATCGGGCCGAGGATCAGTTCGGAATTCTCCGGGTCGAATTCCGGGTCGCGGCACATGCCGTAGACCTCGGAGGTCGAGGGGAAGATGACGCGCTTCTTGTACTTCACCGCCTGGCGGACGATCGGCAGGTTGGCTTCGAAGTCGAGCTCGAAGACGCGCAGCGGCTCCTTGACGTAGGTGGCCGGCGTGGCGATGGCGACCAGCGGCAGGATCACGTCGCACTTCTTGACGTGGTATTCGATCCACTCCTTGTTGATCGTGATGTCGCCCTCGAAGAAATGGAAGCGAGGGTTGGCCATCAGGTCGGTGACGCGTTCGGAGTTCATGTCCATGCCGTACACCTCCCAGTCGGTGGTGTCGAGGATGCGCTGGGACAGGTGGTGGCCGATGAAGCCGTTGACGCCGAGGATGAGGATCTTTTTTCACGATGTTCAGGAGAGCTTGAGCAGGTTGCGGAAGGGTTTGCCGTTGCCGGCACGATAGACGGAAAAGTCGTCGCGGTCGATGGTGATGATGTCGGTGAGCTTCAGTTTCGTGCCTAGCCAGACCAGCGACGCGTCGGCGATGTCCATCGGCCGGTCGGCGTACTTGCCGATCAGGGAATCGAGCGCGTCCAGCGCGTCGGGCGCGATGTCCGCCAACTGCGCGCCGCCGCGCCGCAGCCAGGCGATGAAGGTGCGTTGCTGACGCACATCGAGAAAATGACATACCTCGGTGACGACTGGCCAGGTGGTGTGCATCCGGCCGACGAAGGCGCGAAAGAAGTTCTCCGTCAGGCCGTGAAGCTTGTCCGAGGGGTCGAACAGCGCGATCAGCGGTCCGGCGTCGACCAGGGCGGCGACAGGCTTACCGACCGTACTTGGCACGCAGGATGTCCTTGAGCCGCTTCTTGTAGTGCATCGAGTTGTCGTTTTCGTCAACCGGGGGGCGTTTGTCCGCGCCCATTTCACCGACTACCTCCCGGTAGATCTCGTAAGGCGTGCGCTGTTGTCGCAAGGTATTCAGAAAGTCGCGCAGCGCCTGGGTGACCACCGCCGACTTGGTGGTGCCCTCGGCTTGGCAATAGTCTTCGAGCTGGTTTTCCAGTTCGGGTTCGAGACGGACTGTCAGGGTCATGACGGCGGCCTCCGGTTGGATGTAATACGGCGATATTACAGGCTCCTGGCGGTGCCGGCAAGGGTCGCCGCCAGGGTCGCCGCCAGGTTGATGGTCGAGCCATCCCAAGTGCCGTCCCATGCCAGCAGGCGCAGCACGCGGCCATCGGCGCAATCGACAAGGACGTCGGCGCCGTCACGATAGAGCGTTGGCGTGGCGTGGCGTGGCGCGCGGGTGGGGGCGGGCAGGCTTCGCAGCACGCGCAGACGGCGACCGTCGGGCAGGTCGAAGAAGGCGCCGGGGTAGGGCGGCGCGACGGCGCGCACCAGGTTGTGGATTTCCCGCGCCGGCTTGGTCCAGTCGATGCGGCCGTCTTCAGCCTTGCGGCCGCCAAAGTAACCGCCGGCCTTGAGGTCCATCGGCAGATGCGGCGCGTCGCCTTGCAGCAGCCTTGGCAGCACGCCCGCCAGGCAGATTTCCGCCGCGACGACCACCTTGTCGAAGACCTCCCGGGCCGTGTCGTCGGGCAGGATGGGTACGGCCTGCTGGGCGACGATCTCGCCGGCGTCGGGCTTCTCGACCATGCGATGCAGGGTGGCGCCGGTTTCGGTCTCGCCGCGCAGTACCGCCCAGTTGATTGGCACCCGGCCGCGATACTTGGGCAGCAGCGAGCCGTGCATGTTGTAGGCACCGCGCGAGGCCGTGCCGAGCAGCGCCGGCTTGAGCATGTGGCGGTAGTAGAAGGAGAACAGGAAGTCGGCGCGCAGGTCTTCCAGTCGCGCCAGGAAGGCGGGGGTGTTCGGGTTCTCCGGCGTGGCGACGGGAATGCCGTAGTCGGCCGCGGTGCGGGCGACGCTGTCGAACCAGATCGTCTCGTTTGGGTTGTCCTGGTGCGTCACCACCAGGGCGATATCGATTCCCTGAGCCAGCAACACCTTCAGGCAACGTACGCCGACGTTGTGGTACGCAAAAACGACCGCGCGTGTCACTCTTTGCGTTCCAGGATGGCGCCGATCAGGTAGCGTGGCCGGTGGCGCACCTGCTGGTAGATGCGGCCGACGTATTCGCCGAGCATGCCGACGCCGAACAGCGTCAGGCCGATGAGGAAAAAGGCGATGCCGAACAGGGTGAACAGGCCCTCGGCTTCCGGGCCGACGATCAGTCGCCGTACCGCCAGGACAGACGACGAACAGCGCCGAAAGCAGGGAGATGGCGATGCCGACCATCGAGAACCACTGCAGCGGCACCACCGAGAAGCCGGTCATCAGGTCGAAATTGAGCCGGATCAGGCTGTAGAGCGAATACTTCGATTCGCCGGCGTGGCGCTCCTCGTGCGCGACCTCCACTTCGGTGGGCTTCTGCGCGAACGAGTAGGCCAGCGCCGGGATGAAGGTATTGACCTCCTGGCAGCTATTGATGGCCGCCGACCACCGAGCGCGAGTAGGCGCGCAGCATGCAGCCCTGGTCGGTCATCTTGATGCGGGTGATGCGTTCGCGCAGGCCGTTCATGGCCTTCGAGGCCCAGCGGCGAAATGGCGTGTCCTGGCGGTTCAAGCGGATGCTGCCGACGCAGTCGTAGCCCTCCCGGGCCTTGGCGACCAGCTTGCCGATCTCTTCGGGCGGGTTTTGCAGGTCGGCGTCGAGCGTGACGACGATGTCGCCGCGGCAGTGCTCGAAGCCGGCCATGATCGCCATGTGCTGGCCGGCGTTGGCGGCGAGCAGGACGACGCGGGTCACGTCAGGGCGCTTTTCCCATTGCGCGCGCAGCACGGCGGCCGAACGATCGCGGCTGCCGTCGTTGATGAAGACGATCTCGTAGCTGGTCGCCAGGGCGTCGAGGGCCGGGTAGAGACGGCCGAACAGCTCGGGAAGCCCGGCCTCCTCGTTGTAGACCGGGATGATGACGGAGATTTCGGGAGTTGCGGCGATCATCGGCCGGTCCTTGCCAGGGGGTTATGTACTTTGGCGCCCAAGGTCCTGGCGGCTGTTGCGAGCTGCGTGTCGCAGGTGACCAGGGCCGCTTCGGCGTGCCGACTGAGGGCTACATGCAAGGCATCACCGGCGCGCAGGGGCAGGTCGAACCGGGTCAGCAGTCGTTGCGCCTCAGTCTGATGGTGAGGGGCGCAGGCGATCATTTCGCAGGATTCTCGGGCGAAGGCCGCGATGGCGTCGAAACTGTGCCCGGCGAGCGACGCAGCCATCTCGCCGCGACGAACCCGGATGCCGAGCGCCGAGGCGCACTCGGTCAATCCCCAATCGCTGAAAGCCAGCGGCTGCCGCCGGCCGGTGACCCAGGTGTCAACGGCCGCGGAATTCCCATCGCGCACGAACAGGGAAAGAACGACAGCCGCGTCCAGGTAGAGCATCAGCGGTCGGCGTCGCGCATTTCGCGGACCAGGTCAGTGGCTGTCGTCGTCATGAGCGGCGTCGACTCGCGGAAAGCGCGGATCGCTTGCCAGTCGGCAGGACGCTTCGCCGGATGCACCGGTGTGATCTGAGCCACCGGTCGGCCACGGCGGGTGATGGTCAACTCCTCACCGTTCTCGACCCTGGCGAGCAGTTCAGACAAGTGGGCCTTGGCTTCGGCGACGGTGCAGATGGTCATGGCTGGTAAGTGGTCATCTAGATGACTAAATTGTACTGTGCGAGCGGCACGGCGGCAAGTCGTGGGAGACGCTCACGGATCGCTAGTGCCGGCCTTAGGCTGCATCGCGGTGGCAAGCTTTCTTCGCCCGATCGATTGCATGTCACTATGCGGGATGGGGCTTAAGTTGCAAACCCCGCTTCAACATGGTTTTGACGGAGACTGGCATGAGCGGCATGGAACGCATCTATCAGATAGATGCGTTCGACCGGCTCATTGCCGCCCATGCCGTGAGCGTTGGTGCCACCCTGGTCACCAACACCGAAGCGGACTTCAACGACTACCCTGGCCTTGTGGTGGAAAATTGGGTGGAAAACTGGGTCGCCGCCATCACGACTTACCGATAGCGAGTACGTCCCCGATAGCCGTGCAAACCCGGTCGATATCCTCTTCCGCCATGGCCGGGAACAGCGGCAGGGTGACGGTGCGGCGGCCGATGTCTTCGGCGATGGGGAAGTCGCCTTCCTGCCAGCCCAACTGGCGATACAGGCTGAACAAGTGCATGGCGGGATAGTGGACGCCGACGCCGATGCCGTGATCTTTCATGCCGGCGATGAAGGCGCCGCGATCGGTGCCATGCGGCAGCAGCGGTTGGAACATGTGCCAGTTCGAGTTCTCGAAGTCGGCGACGGGAAGTGTCAAACCGAGCGTGGGATCGAGTCGCTCGAAGTAGCGGCGCGCCAAATGGCGGCGTCGGGCGGTGAATTCGGCGAGATGGGGTAACTGGCCGAGGCCGATGGCGGCGGCGATGTCGGTGAGGTTGGACTTGCCGCCGAGCACGTCGACGTCCATGCCGCCGTCGGGGAAGCGCTTGACGCCTTGCAGGCGCAGGCGTTCGCACAGCGCGGGATCGACATCCGCCGGCAGCACCAGGGCGCCGCCTTCGCCGGTGGTGAGGTTCTTGTTGGCGTGGAAGCTGAAGGAGACGAAGTCGCCGCTTGCGCCTATGGGTCTGCCGTTCCAGGTGGCGCCGAGCGATTGGGCGGCGTCCTCGACGACCCGCAGCTTGTGCCGGCCGGCGATGGCGTAGAGCCGGTCGCGGTCGACCGGCAGGCCGGCGAGGTCGACGGGAATGATGGCTTTCGTTCTCGGTGTGACGGCCGCTTCGATGCGATCCAGATCGATGTTGCGGGTGGCCGGATCGACGTCGACGAACACCGGGCGGGCACCGACTTCGAGGATCACGTTGGCGGTGGCCACCCAGGAAAGCGGCGTGGTGATGACCTCGTCGCCTGGGCCAATGCCGGCCAGACGCAAGGCCACCTCCAGGGTCGCCGTGCCCGAGCTGAAGGCGCGCACCGGGCGGCCGCCGCAATATGCGGACAGCGCGGCTTCGAAGGCTTGCACCTTGGGGCCGCTGGTGATCCAGCCCGAGCGCAGCACGTCGGCGACGGCGGCGATGGTGGCTTCGTCGATGCTCGGTCGGGTGAAAGGCAGGAACGATTCTTTCATGAGCGGGCCACCAGCCAGACGCCGATGACGATGAAGCCGATGCCGAGCAGTTTCTGGCCGGCCAGCGCTTCGCCGAACAGGTAGTAGGCGGCGAAGGCATTGACGATGTAGCCGATGGACAGCATCGGATAGGCGATGGAGACCGGCACGCGGGAGAGCGCCATGATCCAGACCACGACGCTGATCACGTAGCAGGTGAGCCCACCGAGGATGTGCGGTTCGAAGGCCAGCTTCATGCCAACCGGCAGGACGTTGTCGAGATGGAACTCGAAATGGCCGACGGCCGTGGTGCCGGCCTTGAGCAGGAGTTGCGCGGCGGCGTTGAGGAGCACGCCGGCGAGGATCAGGGCGAAGCTGACGGTGGTCATGGCGGAGGCTTTCGCACGATCACGCGGCGGGTATCGCGGGCAATTTCGTTCATGGGCAGGCCTTCCTGGCGCAGGGCATCGTACTCGTTCGGTTCCATGACCGCGAAGGCGTCGGCATCGCCGTGCCAGCGTTGTTTGAAGTCATGGGTCGTTGGTAGCCATTTGGCCGGTTCCTGTTCGAGGCCGAACGCCATCTCGTCCTGGTATTCGACCAGGGTCACGGTGCGGCCGAGGTAGAAGGTCAAGGTTTGATCGTACATGCGGATACTGTAGAGCGGCACACTGGCCGGCAGCAGCGGCTTCACCTTCATTGCAAGGTGATAGGCGGAGTTGGAACGGCTCAGGTTCTCGTGGCCGAGCAGCGTGACCAACCCGGCCGCGAACGAGAAGGCGGCGAGCAGCAGCACCGCCACAGTCGGCCGGTCGCGCCAGGCCAGGGCAATGGCCGCCAGGCTGCCGGCGAGCCAGAGCGCGGCGGCCGCGGTGAGCCAGTCGGCATAGGCGCCGATCATCTCCAGCGGGGTGACCTGGTCGGCGCGTTCGGCCACCCGGGGGGCGAGGAGCAGGCAGCCCAGGGCGATGGCCGCCACGAGGCCCAGGTGGCCGAGCAGCGCCTTGCGGCCGATGCCCGGCAACGCGTCGGCCAGCAACAGCGCCAGCGCCGGGAACAGCGGCAGGATGTACGAAGGCAGCTTGGAGCTGGAAATGCTGAAGAAGGCGAACACCACCAGGCACCACAGCAGCAGGAAACGGCGCGGCTGGAACGCGGCTGCCGTTCGCCGCGACCAGGCCTGGGCCGCCGATTGCAGGGCAAGCGTCGTCCAGGGCAGCGCGCCGAGCAGGAAGATTGGCACGAAATACCAGGCCGGCTGGTAGCGCCGATGGACGCTGGTCAGGAAACGCTCGAAGTGCTCGTGGATGAAGAAGAAACGGGGGAACTCCGGGTTGGCCAGCGACACCGCGACAAACCAGGGCGCGACGATCAGCAGGAACAAGGGCAGGCCGCGGGCGAACTCGAACTTTCGCCATGGAGACACGTCGCGCGTCAGCAGGGAGTAGAGCACCAGGGTGCCCCCGGTCAGCACCAGGGCGACGATGCCCTTGGAAAGCACCGCCAGGGCCAGCCCGGCCCAGGCGAGCAGCATCCAGCGCCGGCCGCCAGCCGGGCTGGTCTGGGCGAGCAGGAAGCCGAACACGGCGAGCTCCAGGAAGAAGCTGAGTCCCATGTCGAGCGTGTTCATGTGGCCCATGGCCAGGTAGAGCAGGCTGCTGGCCAGCGTAGCGGCGGCCAACACACCGGCGGGCGGGCCGAACAGTCGGCGAGCGGCATGCCATGCCAGCAGGATGCCGAAAAAGCCGGTCAGCCCAACCCAGAGTCGCGCGGTCCATTCGTTCGCGCCGAATGCCTTGTACGCCACGGCGGTGGCCCAGTACTGGAGCGGCGGCTTCTCGAAGTACTTGATGCCGTTGAGGCGGGGCGTCAGCCAGTCGCCGCTGACGACCATTTCGCGCGGAATTTCCGCGTAGCGGCCCTCGTCGGGCTTGATCAGCTTGCGATAGTCCAGGCTGCCGAACCAGGCCAGCAGGAGCGCCACCAGCGCCATCAGCACCATCGGCGGTCCGGCGCGGCGACTCATTCGACGATCAGCGCCGCGGCCACCGCGCGGCCTTCGGCGACCAGGATGTTGTAGGTGCGGCAGGCCGCGCCGGTGTCCATGACCTCAACGCCGATACCGGCCACCACCAGCGGGCGCAGCAGCGGGGGTGGCGGGAAACGCTGGCTGCCGCCGGTACCGAGCAGCAGCACGGTGCCGGTCAGCTCGGCGAGGCTGGCCAGATGGGCTTCGGTCAGCGCCGCGGCGCTCTCCGGCCCCCAGTCGGCAACGATCCGGTCGGGCAGCAGCAGCAGGCTGCGCTCGTAACGGCGGCCATTGATTGCCACCCAGCCGGCGCCGTAACCCGTCACGATGTGCTGGCCGCTGCGGGGGTCGGAATGAAGTTTCATGGCCGGGAAGGAAAATGGCGAAATGGGGCGAGGCGGCGGAAATGTCAGGCACCGTCTCGATTGCGGCATCGCATGGGCTTCTGTAGGATTATACCTTTTCCCGAAATTGGCCCATCGGTCACGATTGAGCCAGGAATGGACCGCCCAATGCAACCCGTATCGAAGTCCGCCAAGCTCGCCAATGTCTGCTACGACATCCGTGGTCCGGTGCTCGACCGCGCCAAGCAGATGGAGGAGGAGGGCCACAAGATCATCAAGCTGAACATCGGCAACCTCGCCTCGTTCGGCTTCGACGCGCCGGAAGAAATCCAGCAGGACATGATCCGCAACCTGCCCAATGCGGCCGGCTACACCGATTCCAAAGGGATTTTCTCCGCCCGCAAGGCGGTGATGCACTACACGCAGGAAAAGCACATCAAGGGCGTCACGCTGGAGGACATCTACCTCGGCAACGGCGTTTCCGAGCTGATCGTCATGGCCATGAACGCCCTGCTCAACAACGGCGACGAGGTGCTGGTGCCGTCGCCCGACTATCCGTTGTGGACGGCGGCGATCAGCCTGTCGGGCGGCACGCCGGTTCATTACCTGTGCGACGAGGCGAGCGAGTGGCAGCCCGACTTCGACGATATCGAACGCAAGATTTCGCCGAACACCCGCGCCATCGTCGTCATCAACCCCAACAACCCGACCGGCGCGCTCTATCCGCCGGAGGTATTGCAGCGCATCGTCGCGCTGGCCCGCAAACACGGCTTGATCATCTATGCCGACGAGGTGTACGACAAGGTGCTCTACGACGGCGCGACGCACACCTCCATCGCCTCGCTGTCGGAGGACGTGCTGACCATCTCCTTCAACGGTTTGTCGAAGAACTACCGCTGCTGCGGCTACCGCGCCGGCTGGATGGTCGTTTCCGGCGACAAGAAGTGCGCCGCCGACTACATCGAGGGACTGACCATGCTGGCCTCGATGCGTCTGTGCGCCAATGTGCCGGGTCAGTACGCGATCCAGACCGCGCTGGGCGGCTATCAGAGCATCAACGACCTGGTGGCGGAGGGCGGGCGGATGCGCCGGCAGCGCGACCTGGCGCATGAGCTGATCACCGCGATTCCCGGCGTGACCTGCGTCAAGCCAAAGGCGACGCTCTACATGTTTCCGCGCCTCGATCCGACGATCTATCCGATCGCCGACGACCGGCAGTTCATTCTGGAGCTACTTCAGGAAGAGAAGGTGCTGCTGGTTCAGGGCACCGGCTTCAACTGGCCGAGCCCGGACCATTTCCGACTGGTCTTTCTGCCCCACGAGGACGACCTGCGCGAGGCCATCGGCCGCATTGCCCGCTTCCTCGAACATTACCGAAAACGTCACGGCAACTAGAAAAAGAGAATTGAGAACAGCGCTATGAAACCCATCAACGTAGGCCTGCTTGGCATCGGTACCGTCGGCGGCGGCACCTGGACCGTGCTCGAGCGCAACCAGCAGGAAATCACCCGCCGCGCCGGCCGGCCGATCCAGATATCGGTCGTCGCCGACAAGAACCTGGCCCTGGCGCGCAACGTCACCGGCAGTCGGTGCCGGCTCACCGACGACGCCTTTGCCGTGGTGGCCGATCCCAACGTCGACATCGTCGTCGAACTGATCGGCGGCTACGGCGTCGCCAAGGATCTGGTGCTGAAGGCCATCGAGAACGGCAAGCACGTGGTCACCGCCAACAAGGCGCTGCTGGCCGTGCACGGCAACGAGATCTTCGCCGCCGCCCAGAAGAAGGGCGTCATGGTCGCCTTCGAGGCGGCCGTCGCCGGCGGCATCCCGATCATCAAGGCGCTTGCGCGAGGGGCTGACGGCCAACCGCATCGAGTGGATCGCCGGCATCATCAACGGCACCACCAACTTCATCCTGTCCGAAATGCGCGACAAGGGCCTGCGCCTTCGACACCGTGCTGAAGGAGGCGCAGCGCCTGGGCTATGCGGAGGCCGACCCGACCTTCGACATCGAAGGCGTGGACGCCGCGCACAAGCTGACCATCATGTCGGCGATCGCCTTCGGCATTCCGATGCAGTTCGACAAGGCTTACATCGAGGGCATCAGCAAGCTCGAAGCCGAGGACATCCGCTACGCCGAGCAACTCGGCTATCGCATCAAGCTGCTCGGCATCACCCGGCGCACGCCGGACGGCATCGAACTGCGCGTGCATCCGACGCTGATTCCGACCAAGCGCCTGATCGCCAACGTCGAAGGCGCGATGAACGCCGTGCTGGTGCAGGGCGACGCCGTCGGCGCCACGCTTTACTACGGCAAGGGCGCCGGCGCCGAACCCACCGCCAGCGCGGTGATCGCCGACCTGGTGGACGTGACCCGCATGCACACCGCCGACCCGGAGCATCGCGTGCCGCATCTGGCTTTCCAGCCCGATGCGGTGGCCGATATGCCGATCCTGCCGATGGCGGAGGTCGAAACCAGCTACTACCTGCGCTTGCGCGTCGAGGACAAGCCCGGCGTGCTGGCCGACATCACGCGCATTCTCGCCGACCAGCAGATTTCCATCGACGCGATGATCCAGCGCGAGCCCGGTGAAGGGCGAGATGCAGACCGACATCATCATGCTGACCCACGTGACCAAGGAGAAGAACGTCGATGCCGCCATCGCCCGCATCGAGGCGCTGCCGGTGGTCAAGAAGAAGGTGATCCGGTTGCGTCTGGAGGCACTCGGCTGATGCGGTACATTTCCACCCGCGGCCACGCCGACGCCGAATCGTTCTGCGACATTCTGCTCGGCGGCCTGGCGCCGGATGGCGGGCTCTACCTGCCGGAACACTATCCGCAGGTCAGTCCGGCCGAGCTGGCCGAGTGGCGCGAGCTGCCCTATCACGCCTTGGCCTTGCGCGTGCTCCAGAAGTTCATCACCGACATTCCCGCCTGCGACCTCAAGACTCTCGTCGACCGCACCTACACGGCGCATGTCTATCGCCACTGCCGTCCCGGACGCGATGCCGGCGACATCACGCCGCTGACCACCCTGGAGCCCGGCTTTCATCTGCTCGAACTGTCGAATGGCCCGACCCTGGCCTTCAAGGACATGGCGATGCAGTTGCTCGGCAACCTGTTCGAGTACGTGCTGGCCAAACGCGGCGAGGAAATCAACATTCTCGGCGCGACTTCGGGCGACACCGGTTCGGCGGCGGAGTACGCCATGCGCGGCAAGCACGGCGTGCGCGTCTTCATGCTGTCGCCCCGACGGCAAGATGTCGGCCTTCCAGCGGGCGCAGATGTTTTCGCTGCAGGATGAGAACATCTTCAACATCGCCATTCGGGGCATGTTCGACGACTGCCAGGATATCGTCAAGGCGGTCTCGAACGATGCGGTTTTCAAGGCCCGCTACAAGATCGGCGCGGTGAATTCGATCAACTGGGCGCGGGTGGCGGCGCAGATCGTCTATTACTTCAAGGGCTACTTCGCGGCCACAGCGTCGAACGACGAGCAAGTGGCGTTCTGCGTGCCCTCGGGCAACTTCGGCAACATCTGCGCCGGCCACATCGCCCGCATGATGGGCCTGCCGATCGGCCGACTGGTGCTGGCCACCAACGAGAACGATGTGCTCGACGAGTTCTTCCGCACGGGTGTCTATCGGCCGCGCAAGACCAGCGAAACGCAGGTGACCTCGAGCCCGTCGATGGATATCTCCAAGGCGTCGAACTTCGAGCGCTTTGTCTTCGACCTGGTCGGGCGCGATCCGGCCGTCGTCCGTCAATTGTGGTCGGCGGTCGATGGCGGCGGCAGTTTCGATCTGACCGGCACGCCATTCATCGAACGTCTGCCGGACTTTGGTTTTGTCTCCGGGCGGAGCAGCCACGCCGACCGGCTGGCGACCATACGCGATGTCTGGCAGCGCTATGGTGTCATGATCGACACCCACACTGCGGATGCCGTCAAGGTGGCTCGGGAACACCGGGAGTCCGCCATGCCGATGGTGGTGCTGGAGACCGCGCAACCGGTGAAATTCTCGGAGACCATCCAGGAAGCGCTGGGCCGGGATCCCCTGCGCCCGGCGGACTTCGACGGCATCGAAAGCCTGCCGCAGCGCGTGGCGGTGATGGACGCCGACATCGAGGCTGTCAAGGCCTATATGGTCGAACGGTGCGTGTGAGGGTACTTGCCGCCGCCTGGACGCGACGCTGCAGGACGGGTGACCGTCGGCCCCGTCAGGTCTAGAGGTAGATCACCGCCGGGAACACCGTCACGGCCAGCGCCAACACCAGCCATTCGAGATTGTGCCTGGCCAGAAAGCCGGTGAAGTGCAAGACCAGGATGGTGATGGCGATGATGTAGTAGAGGATGAACAGCATCTCGTCATTCTCGCTTTCTGTTGAGTCCAGGGCCGGTCCGGGCTGGCGGAGAGGGCGGGATTCGAACCCGCGTTAGGCTATTAACCTAAACACGCTTTCCAGGCGTGCGACTTAAACCGCTCATCCACCTCTCCGCATGAGGCGCGGATTGCTAGCAGGGCGCGAATTCTATCGCTATCTGCCTTCGCTGTGGCGCAGTGACAGGTCGATGGCGCGCACGTCCTTGGTCAGGCCGCCGATGGAAATGCGGTCTGACGCCGGTTTCGGCAATCGCCCGTACGGTGTCGAGTCGCACGCCGCCGGAGGCCTCGAGCTCGGCGCGGCCGGCGGTGAGCGCCACGGCCTCGCGCATCTGCCGCAGGTCCATGTTGTCGAGCAGGATCATCTTTGCGCCGGCAAGCGAGTGCTTCGGCGAGTTGTTCCAGGGTCTCGACCTCGATCTGGATGAAGACCGAGCCGCTCGCCAGGCGGCGTGCCTCATCGAGCGCCTGCGCAATGCCACCGGCGGCGATGATGTGGTTTTCCTTGATCAGGATGCCGTCGTAGAGGCCGAGGCGATGGTTCGCGCCGCCGCCGCAGCGTACCGCGTACTTTCTGCGCCAGGCGCAGTCCGGGCAGGGTCTTGCGGGTATCGACGATCCGGGCACCGGTGCCGGCGATCGGCATCGACATAGCGGCGGGTCGCGGTGGCGGTGCCGGAGAGCAGTTGCAGGAAATTGAGGGCGGCGCGCTCGGCGGTCAGCAGCGCGCGGGTGTCCGACTGCGATTTCGCAGAGCACCTGATCGGCCGCGACCTGCTCGCCGTCGCCGGCCATCCAGTGGATTTCCGCCGTCCGGTCGAGTTGCTGGAAGCAGGCGTCGAACCAGGCATTGCCGGCAAGGATGGCGTCTTCGCGGCTGATCACGGTGCCGGAGGAGCGATGGCCGCCCGGTGTCAGCAGCGCCGTGAGATCGCCGCCACCAATATCCTCGACCAGCGCGGCCGATACGTTGCGGTCGATTTCCGCACCGAGGTGCAACGCGAAGTCCATGTCGTGTCCCCTTTTCACGCCTGATTCTGATTCGAATTGATTCTACGCGCACCGGCCCGCTCCACGAGGGCAACGGCGATGCCGCTGGCCACGATGACGGCCATGCCGGCAATGGAAAGCGCATCGGGCCACTGGTCGTAGAACGAGCCATCCAAGCAGCGCGGCCCAGATCAATTGGCCGTATAGAAACGGTGCGAGGGTCGATGCCGGCGCATGGCGGAACGCGTATGTGAGCAGGAAGTGGCCGGTGCCACCATAGATCGCCAATGAGCAGACCATCACCGTTTGCAGGAGGTCCGGCGCCGGGCCGGTCCATATCCAGGGCAGGGCCAGCGACATGGCCACCGTGCCCACCAGTGCCGTGTAGAAGACCATGGTGAGCGGCCTTTCGGTTGCCGCCATCTTGCGGGTTTGAATCTGGTAGAACGCTATAGCAAATCGCGGCAATCGTCGTGTAGAGAACGCCGTCCAATGCCAGAGCGCCGCCGGGTCGGGCGATCAGCAAAGTACCGGCAAAGCCGACCAGCGCGGCCAGCCAGCGTGCCTTGCCAACCCGTTCGCCAAGAAAGGGGCCGGCCAGCAGGGCGACGATCAGCGGCGTGACGAACAACAGGGCGGTGGTCTCGGCCAGCGGCATGACGCGGAAGGCCGCCATGGCGAAGCCGGTTACGCCAACCAGCAACAGCGCCCGCAAGACCTGGGCGACCGGCCGGCTTGTCGCGACCAGTCGCGTCCCCAGCGAGGGACCGAGGAACACCAGCATCAGCAGGCAGTGCACCGTGTAGCGCGCCCAGACCAGCAGTGGCACATTGAAGGTCTGCGATAGATGCTTCGAAGTGGCGTCGAGCAGCGCAAAACAGAGCAGGGCCGCCAGCATCAACGCCACCCCCCTCAGGGGGCGCTGCTCAGGCATTGGCGAGCCAGCGGTTCAACAGTGCGCGGGCAGCATCGATGAGTTCGCCGGCGGCCAGCCCGACCGGGCCGGTGCCGGCCGCGGACAACCCATCGGCGGCCGCGCCATGCAGATGTACGGCCGCGAGCAGGGCTTCCGTCGGTGGCCAGCCTTGCGCCAGAAAGGCCGCGATGCAGCCGGTCAGGACGTCGCCGGTGCCGGCGGAGGCGAGCCCGGGGTTGCCGGTGGCGTTGATATACCACTGACCTGCCGGCGTGGCGACGATGCTGCCGCAACCCTTGAGCACGACCAGTGCCTGGCCGCGTCGGGCCAGTTCCAGTGCCGCCGCGACACGATCCGCCTGCACCGCCTCGGTGGCCACATCCAGCAGGCGGGCCGCTTCGGCCGGGTGCGGCGTCAGAATGGTGGTGGCGGCGCGCCGGGCCTGGTGCTTGAACAGGGTCGGGTGGGAAGCCAGCAGATTGAGCGCGTCGGCATCCAGGACGAGCGGCAGGGTGGATTCGACGGCCCGCCGCAGCAGGGCGAGCGCCGTGTCGGACTGGCCGAGGCCGGGACCAGTGGCGAGGACAGTTGCCAGCGACTGCGCTTCGTCGGCGGCGCGCAGCATCAATTCCGGCTGGATCGGGTCGACCGGCAGGTGGTCCAGCAAACCGACGTAGACACGACCGGCGCCGAGCTTCAGTGCCGCGCGGCCCGCCAGCAGGGCCGCGCCGGCCATGCCCGGCGCGCCGCCGATGACACCGACGGCGCCGAAGCTGCCCTTGTGGCTGTTGCGATGGCGGGGGCGAAGGCAATCGCGAAACAGGTCGGTGCCGATGAGGCGGCCTTCGGGCATGCCGGCGTCCAGCCCGAGCGCATCGACCATCACCTGGCCGCAATGATCGGGGCCGTCCAGCGTGAACAGCCCCGGCTTGCCGGCGATGAAGGTAATCGTCCGCGTGGCGCGAACCGCCTTGCCGAGCACTCGTCCCGTATCCGCGCAGAGGCCGCTGGGAATATCGACCGCGAGGATCGGGCAGGGCAGGGCGTTGATATGCTCGATGGCTGACAACGGTTGGCCTTCAACGGGCCGGGTCAGGCCGATACCGAACAGCGCGTCGACGACCAGCGCAAAGTCTTGCCGGGGAATATCGGCAAGCACCCGACCGCCGATGGACTGCCACGCCCGCAGGGCGGTGCCGGCATCGCGCGGTAGATGATCGGCCGCGCCGAAAAAGACGACAACGACTGATATCCCCTGTTCCTTGAGCCGACGGGCGGCGACAAAACCGTCGCCACCATTGTTGCCCGGCCCGGCAACGACCAGGATCGACTGTCGATCCGTGCCGAGCATCGCGCTTGCGGCGGCCGCCACCGCCGCGCCGGCCCGCTCCATCAGCGGCGGTTCGCTGCTGGCGGCGAACCGCGCCTCGATGGCCCGGATGCCGGGGGTGCGGAATATCGCCGTGGTGCTCATGGCGGCATTGTAGCCGCCGGGTACTCAGGCGTGCGCCTGGGCCTGTCCGTCCAGCAAACGCCGGCGGGCGCGTTCGTTGGCGCGGGCATCGAGCCAGTTGCGGCTGGCGATCATCAGGCCGAGGATGAAGAAGGCGCCGGGGGGCAGCATCGCGACCAGAAAGCCGGGATAGTCCTCGGGCAGAACCTGGATGCCCACCAGGCCGGGCAGGAGCATTTCGATGCCCGAGAATAGGGTGCCTTGGCCGATGAACTCGCGGATCAGGCCGAGCAGGCCGATGACCCAGACAAAGCCGACCCCCATCATGATGCCGTCCATGGTCGAGGCGCCGATCGGATTCTTTGCCGCATAGGCCTCGACGCGCGCCAGGACGATGCAGTTGGTGACGATCAGCGGGATGAAGATGCCCAGCACCAGATAGAGGTCGTGCAACCAGGCATTGAAGGACAGGTCGACGACAGTCACCAGCGCGGCGATGATGAGGATGAAGACCGGAATGCGGATTTCGTAGGGAATGAAGGTACGCAATGACGAGATGGCCATGTTCGCCAGAGCCATGACGACGATGGTGGCCAAGCCCAGGCTGACGGCGTTGACCATGCTGGTGCTGACGGCCAGCAACGGGCACAGGCCCAGCACCTGGGTCAGAATGACATTTTGTTTCCAGAGGCCATTCTTGGTAATGTCACTGTAGAGGCTCATTTCCGCTGCTCCTCGAATTTGGCGCCGACCGGCAGGGCGAACAGCCGGTCGCGTCGTTCGGCCACCCAGGCCATGGCCGTGCCCGAAGCGTTGGTAACCGCCCGGGCCGAGATGGTGGCACCCGTGCGGTAGGCAAACGGGCCGCCGTCCTTCCTGACCTTCCAGAGTCCGCCCAGGGCAAGATCGTAACCTTGGCCGTTGAACTGGGCGATCCAGGGACTGGCCTTGTTCTTGTCCTTCTTGGGGTCGATGTAGTCGCCCAGTCCTGGTGTTTCCTTGTGGCTGGTGACGCGCAACGCCGTCAGGCGGCCGTCCGCCGCGACGGCGAGGACCAGACCGATACGACCGGCGTAGCCATCGGCGGCGGCTGCTTCCAGCACCAGGGCGACCGGCTGACCGTTCTTCCTGGCCCGGTAGAGCTTCGATTCATCTTCCAGGCCCAGCTCCCTGGTCGGCTTCACGACGATGGCGTCGGCCAGGAGGTCGTTGTCGTAACTGCCCGGCGGCAGAACCTCGTTGATCAGCTTGAGCTTTTCCGCCTGGGCGCTGGCATCGAGCAGCGGTTTGGTGGCGCTGTAGGTGAACGCCATCAAGCCCGTGAACACCAGGGTGAACAAGAGCAGTACGACGGCGGAACTGGCGGAGATGCGCAGCGATTCCTTCACGCCTGGCCTCCCTTCCCGCCCTGTTCCTTCTTGTGCCCGAAGACCGGCGGCTGGGTATGCATGTCGATCAGCGGTACGCAGATGTTCATCAGCAGCGTGGCGAAGGCAATGCCATCCGGGTAGGCGCCGAAGACGCGGATCACCCAGGTGAGCAGGGCCAGGCCGGCCGCGAAGATCAGCTTGCCGCGTTGGGTGGTGGCCCCCGAGACCGGGTCGGTGGCGATGAAGAAGGCGCCGAGCATGGCGCCGCCCGTCAGGACATGGAAGACCGGTCCGGCGTACTTGTCCGGGTTGGCGAGGCTGGCCGTCAGCGCCAGCACGGCCAGGGTGCCAAGGAAGGCGGCCGGCACGTGCCAGGTGATGATGCGCTGCTGGATGCAGCCACAAGCCGCCGAGCAGGTAGCCGAGGGCGATCCACTGCCAGCCGGGGCCGCCGATATTGCCGAAGGTGGCATGGGTACCGAGTACCCCGGCGACGGTGGCGCGCGCTTCTGGTGTATGCAGGGCGGTGCGCAGGGCATCGAGCGGCGTCGCCATGACGATGGCGTCGAGCTGGCGCTCGCCGAAGATCGCCTGCAATTGGGCGGCGAAGTCGGTGAAGCCGACGGCCGGCCATTGGGACATCAGTTGCGGGTAGGCGACGATCAGCGAGCAGAACGCGACCATGGCCGGATTGAAGGGGTTCTGGCCGAGGCCGCCATAGAGGTGTTTGGCGACGACGATGGCGATCAGCACACCCAGCACCGCCAACCACCAGGGCGCAATCGGCGGCAAGGTCAAGGCCACCAGCCAGGCGGTGACCAGGGCACTGCCGTCGGAGAGAAATATCCCGATGGGTCGCCGGCGGATGGCCAGCATTGCCGCCTCGCCGGCCAGGGCGGTGACTGAAGCGATGGCGATCTGCACCAGGACGCCGGCGCCAAACACCCAGACGTAAGCGACGATGCCGGGCAGCAGCGCCGCCAGTACCTTCAGCATGACTGATCTGAACGCTGGCTGGCTGGCGGAAGAACGGCGAACTATTCGGCATTGGCTTTGCTTTCCACCGGGACGGCCGCCAGGGCAAGACGGGCTTCCGCCTCGGCGACCTGGGCCTGCTGATCGGGCGCGAGATTCTCGACATTGACCGGCGCCACCTGGGCCTTCTGTTGTTGCGCCCGCGCCATGGCGGCGGCGATCAGGTCCTTCTTCGGGTCGGCCGTAGCGACGTCGGCGCCGCCGGTACCGGCCGCGGCGGCGGCTTCCTGCTGGGCGAGCTTGGCCTTGGTTTCCGCGGCCTTGGCGGCGAGCTTGGCGGCCTTTTCCTGCTTCTCCCGTTCTTCGCGCGCCAGGCGGAACTCGTAGCGTTGCCGCGCCTGATCGGCGGCCTCCTTTTCCTGTTCGCGTGCCCAGATTTCGCTCTTGGCGAACCGGTAATAGTCGACCAGCGGAATCCGCGACGGGCAGACGTAGGCGCAGCAGCCGCATTCGATGCAGTCGAACAGGTGATATTCCTGGGCCTTGCCGAAGATCTTGGCGCGGCTGAACCAATACATCTCGAACGGTTGCAGGTCGACCGGGCAGGCCCGCGCGCATTCGCCGCAGCGGATGCAGGGCATTTCCGGTCGCCGGTGGCGGGAATAGCGCCGGGGAGCCGACCAGGACGCAGTTGGTCGCCTTGACGACCGGAACTTCGTCGTCCGGCATGCGGTAGCCCATCATCGGCCCGCCCATGATGATTCGGTCGGTGTCCGGTCTTGGGCCGCAGAGCGCCACGAGGTCCCTCATGGGGGTGCCGAAGCGGACTTCGTAGTTGCGCGGCCGCTCGACATTGCCGGCCACGGTGACGATGCGCGAGATCATCGGTCGGCCGAGATCCAGGGCGTCATACACCGCATGCGCGGTGCCGGTGTTGAAGCACTGCACGCCATAGTCGGTGGAGCGCTTGCCATGCGGCACCTCGATGCCGGTGAGTACCCGGATCAACTGCTTGGCACCGCCGGCCGGATAGCGGGTCGGCACGGCGACAACTTCCATCCGATCGGCGATGCCCCCGGCCTTGAGCCGCTCGACCGCGGCGCTCATCGCGGCCACTGCCTCGGGCTTGTTGTCTTCGATGCCGATCAGCACCTGGCGCGCCTGGGTCAGGTCGCGCAGGATGGCGGCGCCCTTGATGATGCCGTCGGGTCGCTCGCGCATCTGCATGTCGTCGCAGGTGATGAAGGGCTCGCATTCGGCACCGTTGATGACCAGTGTGTCCAGATGGCCCTGCTTGCCCGGATTGATCTTCAGGTAGGACGGGAAAACCGCGCCGCCCAGACCGACCACGCCGGCATCGCGCAGGGCAGTCGCGTACCTCGCCGGCGGACAGCGTCCGCCAGGGAATCGGCGCGTGATCGATCCATTCGTCCCGCCCGTCCGGATCGAGGATGACGCACAGCGCCGACAGCCCGGAAGTGTGCGGCATGCGCCGCATTTCCAGGGCTCTGACCGTGCCGGACGTGGTGGCATGCACGGCCGACGAGACGTTGCCATCCGGGCCGCCGATCAGTTGGCCCTTGCGAACCTGCTCGCCGGCCTTGACCAGCGGGCGCGGTATGCCGCCTATGCTCTGATGCAGGGGAATGACGAGTTCGGTGGATAGCGGGGCTTCGGCGATCGGTTGGCGGTTCGACGGTGCCTTGTTGTAGGCGGGCTTCACGCCGCCGTTGAAGCTGAACAGTTCGCGGATCATTGCGCAGGATTCTGATTCAGGGCGAACACCGGATACTGCCACTTCCAGTTGTCGACGGTTTCGGCAAGCGGCTCCATGCGAATGCAATCCACCGGGCACGGCTCGATGCACAGCTCGCAACCGGTACATTCGGCGGCGATGATGGTATGCATCTGCTTGGCGGCGCCGACGATGGCGTCAACCGGGCAGGCCTGGATGCACAATGTACAGCCGATGCAGGTGTGCTTCGTCGATGACGGCGACGCTCTTTGGCTTCTCGATGCCGTGCTCGCCCGAGAGCGGTTTGAACTCACGACCGAGCAGGTCGGCGAGTTTCTTGATGCCTTCCTCGCCGCCTGGCGGGCAACAGATTGATGTCGACCTCGCCCTTGGCGATGGCTTCGGCGTAGGGCTTGCAGCCGGGGTAGCCGCACTGGCCGCACTGGGTTTGCGGCAGGATGGCGTCGATCTTCTCGACCAGCGGATCGCCTTCGACGCGAAATCTCACCGCGCCATAGCCGAGCGCCGCGCCCAGCAATACGGCGCCCAACGCCATGACCAGTAGGGCGCTCAACATTACTTGTATTTGTCCAGACCGGCAAAGCCCATGAAGGCGAGACTCATGATGGCGGTGGTGACCATGGCGATGGCCGTGCCGCGGAAATAGACCGGCACGTCGGCCCCCTCCAGCCGTTCGCGGATGCCGGCGAAGAGGATCAGCGCCAAGGTAAAACCGAGCGCCGAACCGAAGCCCGAACAGCAGCGATTCGAGGAAGTTGTGCTTGAGGCCGACATTGAGGAGCGGCACGCCGAGCACGGCGCAATTGGTGGTGATCAGCGGCAGGTAGATGCCGAGCACCTGATGCAGCACCGGACTGGTCTTCTGGATCACCAACTCCGTCAGTTGGACGATGGCGGCGATGGTGACGATGAAGGATAGCGTGCGCAGGTATTCGAGGTTGTTCGGCAGCAACAGCCAACTGATCGATCACGTAGCTGGTGCCGCAGGCCAGCGTCAGCACGAAGGTGGTGGCGGCGCCCATGCCCGATGGCCGTTTCCAGCTTCTTCGAAACGCCCATGAACGGGCACAGCCCGAGGATACGGACGAGGACGACGTTATTGACGAGTACGGCGCCTAGGACGATGAACAGGTAGCTGGCCATGATGGGGCGGTGATCGGAGATTCAACCGGCATTTACCGGTGAAGCGGGCCGGAAATTATCGCCTGTTGCACCGCATTAGACAACCATGAACCACAAGCGGGCATAGGCCAGGAACGGCCCGTTGGCCGGTTGGCGGCGGGTTGTTGCTGGCGCGCGAGTCAATTGGGACGGCCGGTGGAACGCGATGCATTCCTTCACCAGATCGGGTCCGCGGAAGACGATGCCGGAGTAGAGTTGCACCAGGCTTGCGCCGGCGTCGAGTTTGGCCCTGGCTTTGGCGCCATCGGTAATGCCGCCGGCGGCGATAATGGGCAACTCGTTGGCCAATGCCTTGGCCAATGAGCGCACGATGGCGGTCGACCTTTCGAACACCGGCGCCCCGGAAAGGCCGCCCGCCTCCTTGCCGTGGGGCAGGTGCTCGACCCCGGTCCGCGACAGGGTCGTGTTGGTGGCGACGACGGCGTCGACGCGGTGGCGGCGCAAGGCGTCGGCGATGCCGGCGATCTGCGTTTCGTCGAGGTCGGGGGCGATCTTCAAGGCCAGCGGTACATAGCGGCCATGCTGCTGCGCCAGTTCGCCCTGCCGCGTCTTGAGCGCGCCGAGCAGGGCATCAAGCTCGGATGCGCCCTGCAACTGGCGCAGGTTCTTGGTATTGGGGCTGGAGATGTTGACCGTGACGTAACTGGCATGGGCGTACACCTTGGTCAGGCCGAGCAGGTAATCGTCGGCGGCCTTCTCGATCGGCGTGTCGAAGTTCTTGCCGATGTTGATGCCGAGTATGCCCTTGAACCGCGCCGCCTCGACGTTGGCGACCAGCGTGTCGACGCCATGGTTGTTGAAGCCCATTCGGTTGATGATCCCCTGGACCTCGGGCAGCCGGAACAGGCGTGGCTTCGGGTTGCCCGGCTGCGGTCGCGGCGTGACGGTGCCGATTTCCAGGAAGCCGAAACCCCAACTGCCCAGCGCGTCGATGACTTCGCCGTTCTTGTCGAGGCCGGCGGCCAGGCCAACCCGGTTCGGGAAGTCGAGCCCCATCACGGTTACCGGCGCCGATCGGGGCGGGCGGTAGGCCGGCGTCAGTCCGGCCTTCTGGAGGGCGGCGAGGCCGGTCAGAGTCAGTTCGTGAGCGGTTTCCGGGTCGAGCGCGAAGACGAAGGGCCTGACGAGGCAGTAAGGCAAAATCATGCGGAATCCTTGTGGTGGTGCCGCGTGGCGCGCTGGCGCCATGCGGTGATCAGGTAGATGCGCCAGACGAGGCGGGTCGCCAGATAGCCGATGGCCGCCAGCGCGGAGGCGAGCAGGACCAGGCCGACGGCCAGCGGTTTGCCGAGACGGAACAGCCAGCCAAGCAATGCCTCGATCCAGGCCAGAACACCGTCGACACCGTACTCGGGCGGTGCCACGAACTGCCCGGCGGCGGTGATCCCCACCGCGGTGAGAGAGAACTTCCCCAGCTCAAACGCCACGACGTAGAGGGGGACGATGGTCAGTGGGTTGGTGTAAAGAGTGGTGAACAAGGCCAGGGGCAGATTGACCCGGAACACCAAGGCGCCGATGGCGGCGCCAAGCATCTGGAACGGCCCGGGAATCAGCCCGCAGAAGAGACCGACCGCCACCGCGCCCGCCGCCGAGTGACGGTTCAGATGCCATAGACGCGGATGCAGCAGTGTCGACTCAAAGGGTGCCAGCCAGCGGTTGGTGCGAATCGCTTCGTGATCGGGCAGGTACTTCCGCAAGTGCTTGCGCATCGTTGGATTTTATCGGAAAAGCCATCGGCTTCTGGTTAAATGGCCGCCGGGAATGCCTTCGACATGCGACTAGCCATCCTCGCCTTTGCTGCCGGTAGTCTGGCCTTGCAGTTCCGCGCCGAGCTGCCGGGGGTCGCCATGCTGGCTGGCCTGCTGCTGGCGGGCGTGGTTCTGCTGCTGGTGGGCTTCGGTCGCTGGCCGCTGCTGCTTGTTCCGGCAGGGGCCGTGCTGGGCTTTGCCTGGGCGGGCGGCCTGGCCCAACATCGTCTGGCCGATGCCTTGCCCGAGGCGGGCGAGGGGCGCGATGTGACGGTCGTCGGGGTGGTCGCCGGCCTGCCGCAGCGTTTCGAGCATGGCGTGCGCTTTGATTTCGATGTCGAGCGTGCCGGGGCCGCCATGCCGTCACGGCTATCCCTGGCCTGGTATCGGGGCTGGCGGGTCCAGGAGGACGATGACTTCCATGTCCTGCCCGCACTGGCGGCCGGCGAGCGTTGGCACCTGACCGTGCGCGCGAAGCGACCGCATGGCAACCTCAATCCGGAGGGCTTCGACTTCGAGGCCTGGCTGTTCGAGCGCAACATCCGGGCGACCGGCTATGTCCGCAAGGCGGAGACCAACCGGCGGCTCGACGGGTTGGTCGTCGCGCCGGGCTATTTGGTCGAGCGCCTGCGGCAGGATCTGCGCGATCGCTATCTGAGCGCGCTGCGCGACGCGCCATATGCCGGCATTCTGGTGGCCTTGGCCGTAGGCGACCAACGGGCCATCGATCCCGAACTGTGGCGGGTATTTTCCCGTACCGGTGTTACGCATCTGCTGAGCGTGTCGGGTTTGCACGTCACCATGGTCGCCGGTCTGGCGGCTTGGCTCTGCGGGTGGGGCTGGCGCCGCTCGTCCTGGTTGATGCTGCGTTTGCCGGCGCAGAAGGCCGCCGCCGCCGCGGGCTTTCTGGCGGCGCTCGCCTATGGCCTGCTGGCGGGGTTTGCCGTGCCGGCGCAGCGCACCCTCTACATGCTCGCCGTGGTTGCCTTGGCGCTCTGGACCGGGCGGACGACCGTGGTCAGCCGCGTGCTGGCGCTGGCCTTGCTGCTGGTGCTGCTGCTTGACCCGTGGGCGGTCTCGGCGGCGGGCTTCTGGCTGTCGTTCGGCGCGGTTGGGCTGCTGTTCTATATCGGGGCCGGCCGGCTGGCGGCGGGGCATTGGCTATTGTCCTGGGGCCGCGCCCAATGGGCTGTCACGATCGGCATGATTCCGGCGCTGCTGGCATTGTTTCAGCAGTTTTCGCTGGTGTCGCCGATCGCCAACGCGGCGGCGATTCCCGTGGTCAGCCTGCTGGTGACACCGCTCGCCCTGGTGGGCGCGTTGCCGTTCGCGGATCCTCTGCTTTGGTTGGCCCATGGGCTGACGGCGCTGCTGATGTGGCTGCTCGAATGGCTGGCCGCGTCCGACTGGGCGGTCTGGCAGCAGCAGTCGCCGCGCGTCTGGGCCGTGCTGCTGGGGACTGCGGGTGTCGCCTGGCTCTTGCTGCCACGCGGTTTTCCGGCGCGCTGGGTAGGGATGATCGCGCTGATCCCGCTGGTGGCCATTCCGGCGTCGCGACCGGCGACCGGCGAGGCGCTGGTACGCGTGCTTGATGTTGGCCAGGGACTGGCGGTACATGTCCAGACGGCCGGTCACGATATGCTCTACGACGCCGGCCCGGCCTTCTCGGTGGACGCCAACAGCGGTAATCGCATCATCGTGCCCTACCTGCGGGCGGCCGGTGTGCGTCGGCTCGACATGATGATGGTGAGCCATCGGGACAAGGATCACGAGGGAGGAGCGGAAGCCGTGCTCGAAGCGGTGCCGACCGCCCTGTTGCTTACGTCCTTGTCGGTCGATCATCCGCTGTCGGCCATGCCGGTGGCGCACCGGGCCTGTGTCGACGGCGAGGCCTGGCAATGGGACGGGGTGCGGTTCGACGTGCTGCACCCGACCGAAGCGGGCTACTCGACGGCCAAGACCACCAACGAGCTCTCCTGCGTGCTGAAGGTGTCGGCGCCGGGTGGCGCCGTTCTGCTGACCGGCGACATCGATGCACGCACCGAAGCGGCCCTGCTGGAGCGACACGCGGCCGATGTCGGTGCCGAAGTCCTGGTGCCCCCGCATCATGGCAGCCGGAGCTCTTCGAGTGCGGCGCTGGTGGCGGCGGTGCGACCGCGCCAGACGATCTTCTCGGCCGGCTATCGCAACCGCTTTGGCCATCCGGCCCCGGAGGTGGTGGAACGTTTCCGTGCCGTCGGCGCCGAGCAGCATTCCATCGACAGCGAAGGCGCGGTCACCGTGCGGATCGGCCGCGACGGCATCGACATGGAGTCGGAGCGGTCAAGTCGGCGGCGCTACTGGCACGGCCGCTGATAGACTGCCCGACGGAGGTCAACGAACATGAGCGACATGCGCCAGCACACTGTCCAATGCCTGAGTCCGGCCGGTTTCCACGACATGGCCTATGTGGAGTGGGGCGATCCGGACAATCCGCGGGTGCTGGTCTGCGTTCATGGCCTGACGCGTTGTGGCCGGGATTTCGACTTCCTGGCGCGGGCGATGGCGGATCGGTACCGTGTCGTTTGTCCAGACGTGGTCGGGCGCGGCCGCAGCGATTGGTTGCGGGACAAGACTCACTACGCCATCTCGCAGTACTGCGCCGACATGGTGACCTTGCTGGCGCGTCTGGACGCGGCAACGGTGCATTGGGTCGGCACTTCGATGGGCGGCCTGATCGGCATGGCGCTGGCGGCGCAGCCAGGCAGCCCGTTGTCCCGCTTGGTGATGAACGATGTCGGACCGGTACTTACCGCCGCCGCTGTTGCCCGCATCGGCGAGTATGTCGGCACCGCGCCGCGCTTTGCTTCCATGGAGCAGGCGGAGGCCTTCGTCCGGTTCGTCTCGGCGCCGTTCGGCGCGCTGACCGATGAGCAGTGGCGGCACTTGACCGTCCATACCATGCGCCCGGCGGCCGGCGGTGGCTTCGAAATGGCCTACGACCCGGGCATCGCTGAACCATTTCGTCAGGCGATGGGGCAGGGTGGGGATGTCGAGCTCTGGCCGATATATGACGCGGTTCGGTGCCCGACGCTACTGCTTCGTGGCGCCCAGTCCGATCTGCTCAGCGCCGCCACGGCGGGGCGGATGGCCGAACGCGGGCCGCGGGCACGGGTGGTGGAAATCCCCGGGGTGGGCCACGCGCCGGTGCTGATGGACGACGGGCAGATCGGCGTCGTGCGCGACTTTCTTCTGGGTTAGAATGCCGCGTGGCGGGTCTCCCCGCATTGTGGCGCGGTCAATCTGGTCAGGTCCGGAAGGAAGCAGCCACAGCCGATGTCCGCAAGTGCCGGGGGTCAGGCTCGCCACCCCCTCCCTTCTTCAGGCGATGTTTCCCGGGTCAGCGACGCCGGCAGGCAACATCCGCTTACAAATCCCGCGTTGTTCGACACACGGTGCTTACCGCCTGGCGGTGAAATAGCCATGCCAATCAGGCATCGACAGGAGAGAACAATGGAATCCAGCAGGAAGATATTTGCGGCTATTGCCGCCGCCGGCATCATGGGCGTCGGTGCCATCGCCTCGGCGCAACCTGGCCAGGGCGGTTGCGATGGGCGCATGGGCATGATGCGCGGCGCGATGCAAGGCGGGAACTTCGATCCCGCCACCCGAGCCGAGCAGCATCTGACCCAATTCAAGGCCGACTTGAAGCTCACGGCCGCCCAGGAGCCGCTCTGGCAGGCGTTTGCCGAGAAGGCCAAGAGCGAAGCAGGCAAGGGCTTCCAGGCCATGCGCGACCAGGCACAGGATCTCACTCTGAGCGCACCCGAGCGGATGTCACGACGAACCGAAGTCATGAAGCAGCGCGTGGCGGCCATGGAGTCGGTCAACGCATCCTTCAAGACGCTTTACGACGCCCTGACCGTCGACCAAAGGAGGGCGGCCGATATTCACGCGTCAAGACTGGGTGATCGTGGGCATATGGGGCACAGGGGTCCCGGAGGCCGGATGGGAACAGGTGGCGCCATGCCGCCGCAGGGTATGGCACCACCGATCAAAGGCTGAGCGATAGTATTCGACCGCAAGATGAACGGGGCGCCCCTCGCCGAGGGCGCCCCGTTTGCGTTTGGTAGAATCGCCCGATGAGTTATCAAGTACTGGCCCGCAAGTGGCGCCCCAAGTCCTTCGCCACCCTGGTGGGGCAGGAGCATGTCGTGCAAGGCGCTGACGCACGCGCTCGACCAGCAGCGGCTGCATCACGCCTACCTGTTCACGGGCACGCGCGGCGTCGGCAAGACCACCATCGCGCGCATCATGGCCAAGGCGCTCAATTGCGAGACCGGGGTCACGTCGACGCCGTGCGGCATCTGTTCTTCCTGCACCGAGATCGATAGCGGTCGCTTCGTCGACTACATCGAGCTGGATGCCGCATCGAATCGTGGCGTCGAGGATATGACCAGCCTGCTGGAAAAGGCGACCTACGCGCCGACGCGCGGTCGCTTCAAGGTCTATGTGATCGACGAAGTCCACCAGCTTGTCGGGCCATGCCTTCAACGCCATGCTGAAGACGCTGGAAGAACCGCCTGAGCACGTCAAGTTCATTCTCGCCACGACCGACCCGCAGAAGATTCCGGTGACGGTGCTGTCGCGCTGCCTGCAATTCAACCTGAAGCAGATGCCGCCGGGGCATATCGTCGAGCACCTGACGCGCGTGCTCGGTGCGGAGAGCGTGCCGTTCGAGCCGGCGGCGCTGCGTCATCTGGCCAAGGCGGCCGCCGGTAGCATGCGCGACGCGCTCAGTCCTGCTCGATCAGGCCATCGCCCATGGCGCCGGACGAGTCGAGGAGGCCGGGGTGCGCGACATGCTGGGCACGGTTGGCGACGACTATCTGTTCGCCATTCTCGACGGTCTGCTGGCGGGCGACGTGCAGGCCATGCTCGACGTGGCCGACGCCATGGATGCCCGCAGCCTTGCCTTCGATTCGGCGCTTCAGGAACTGGCGACCTTGTTCCATCGCATCGCGCTGCTGCAGTTCGCCCCCCAGGCGCTGGCCGACGACACGGAACGTACGCGTCTGGCGCCGTATGCCGCCGGTTTCGATGCCGAGTTCCTGCAACTTTGCTACCAGATCGCCATACATGGCCGCGACGATCTGGCCTTGGCGCCGGATGAATTCGCCGGCTTCGCCATGACCTTGCTGCGTTTGGCGGCCTTCCGACCGGAAACGGCGGCACCTCTTGGCGCACCGTCGATCCAGACGAGGACGGCACAGCACACGGTAGCGCCGAGGCCGGGCAACGCCTCGCCGGCGCCTGCCGCAACGGAGCGGGTGGCGCCCGCGTCAGGGGCGGGGAGGCTGCCGGCGCCTGTCGCCCGGGCGGAGGAAAGTGACTGGCATCGTCTGGTGACGAGTTTGTCGCTATCGGGTCTGCCCCGGCAGTTGGCCCAGAATTGCGAATTGGCGGAATTGGGACGAAAGCCAGGTCACGCTGCGCCTGCCACCGGCGCACAAGTCCTTGCTGAACACAAAGATTCCTCAGGACAAATTGCAGGCCGAGTTGCAGCAGCATCTCGGTCGGCCGGTCAGGCTGGTCATCCTCGTGGCCGATCCGGAGAACGAAACGCCGGCCGAGCGCAGCAAGGCCGAGCGACGCGAGCGTCACGAAAAGGCCGTCGCCGCCATCGAGGGTGATGCCTTCGTCCGCGACGTAATCGACCTGTTCGACGCCAGCATCGACGAATCGACGATCAAACCGATATAAGGAGTCACTGAAATGTTCAATAAGGGCGGCATGGCCAACCTGATGAAGCAGGCGCAGCAGATGCAGCAGAACATGGCCAAGGCACAGGAAGAGCTGGCCAATCTGGAGGTTGAGGGCCAGGCTGGCGCGGGCATGGTCAAGGTGGTGATGACCTGCAAGCACGACGTCAAGCGCGTCACCATCGATCCATCGGTGATGGACGACAGGGAAATGCTGGAAGATCTGGTCGCCGCAGCGCTGAACGACGCCAGCCGGCGGGTCGAGCAGACGACGCAGGACAAGATGAGCGGCTTCACGGCCGGACTCAACCTGCCACCCGGTATGAAGTTGCCGTTTTGATCGCCGCGCCCTCCAGCCTCGATGAACTGATCGAGGCCTTGCGCTGCCTGCCCGGGGTCGGTCCCAAGTCGGCCCAGCGCATGGCCTATCACCTGTTGCAGCGCGACACCGCGCGGGGCCGGAGCGCTTGTCCGCGCGCGCTCGATCATGCGCTGAAGACTCTGCGTCATTGTGCCCGCTGCAACACCTTCACCGAAGACGAGGTCTGTGAGCCGCTGCCTTTCGGCGAAACGCGATCCCTCGCAGCTCTGCATTGTCGAGATGCCGGTCGACCTCAACACCATGGAGCAGACGCACGCCTTCAACGGTCTCTACTACGTGCTGATGGGGCGCCTGAGTCCGCTGGATGGCATCGGCCCGCAAGGAATTGGCCTTCGACCGTCTGCTGGCGCGGGCGACCGACGGTGTGGTGAAGGAAGTGATTCTGGCGACCAACTTTACCAATGAGGGTGAGGCGACCGCCCACTATCTTTCCGAAATGCTGCACGCCCGAGGTCTGAAGGTCAGCCGCATTGCCCGCGGCCTGCCGGTGGGCGGCGAGCTGGAATACTCCGATGCGGCGACGGTGGCGCAAGCGCTGATCGAACGCCGGGACTACTGACGAACGGGTTCCGGCACGACGTGGGGGCGCCGGTTCAACGTCGGCGTTCCGGGATTTCATAAGGTTTCTCTAATTCGGGCTTTAATCCGCGTCGCCTGACTTCTGTATAATCCAGCGGTTTTTCGGGATTGCCTTCTCCATCATCAGGGATAACACCATGAGTTGTGACGAAAAAGTGGATTGCGGGCGGCGTCGCCTGCTCGTAGCCACAGCGACCGCCGGTGGTGTCGCGGGTGTCGCAGCCGTCGTGCCGTTCGTCGCCAGCATGCTTCCGTCCGAGCGGGCCAAGTCCGCCGGTGCTCCCGTCGAGGTCGATATCAGCAAGCTTGCGCCAGGCGAGATGATGACCGTGGAATGGCGCGGCAAGCCGGTCTGGATCATCCACCGGACCAAGGAAATGCTCGACGGTCTGACCAAGCTTGACGACAAGCTGGCCGATCCCAAGTCCGACAAGCAGATGCAGCCCGAGTATTGCAAGAACGAATATCGCTCCATCAAGCCCGAATACATGGTTGCCGTCGGCATCTGCACCCACCTGGGCTGCTCGCCGACCGACAAGTTCAAGTCCGGTGCCGAATCGGGTATCGATGCCGACTGGGCCGGTGGATTTCTCTGCCCCTGTCACGGTTCGACCTTCGACCTGGCTGGTCGCGTCTACAAGAGCAAGCCGGCGCCAGACAACCTGGAAGTTCCGCCGCACAAGTATCTCAGCGACGCCAAGATCGTGATTGGCGAAGACACCAAGGGAGCGTAAGGCCATGGCCGCCAGCAACTTCGAAAAGTTCAAGTCCGACGGCACGCTGCTTGGCAATGTGACCGGAGTGGGTCGATGCCCGCTTCCCGCTGACGGCGATGTGGAAGGAACATCTGTCCGAATACTACGCACCGAAGAACTTCAACTTCTGGTACTTCTTCGGCTCCCTGGCGCTGTTGGTGCTGGTGATCCAGATCGTTACCGGTATTTTTCTGGTCATGCACTACAAGCCGGATGCCTCGCTTAATGCTTCTGGCGTGCCGGTGGCGTTCGCCAGCGTCGAATACATCATGCGCGATGTGCCCTGGGGCTGGTTGATCCGTTACATGCACTCGACCGGCGCCTCGGCCTTCTTCATCGTCGTCTACCTGCATATGTTCCGCGGCTGCATCTACGGTTCCTACCGCAAGCCGCGCGAACTGATCTGGATGTTCGGTGTGGTGATCTTCCTGGCGCTGATGGCCGAGGCCTTCGTCGGCTATCTGTTGCCGTGGGGACAGATGTCCTACTGGGGTGCGCAGGTGATCCTGAATCTGTTCTCGGCCATTCCCCTGATCGGCAACGACCTGGCGACATGGATCCGCGGTGACTTCGTCATCGGCGATGCCACGCTGAACCGGATGTTCTCCTTCCATGTCATCGCCATTCCGCTGGTGCTGGTCGGTCTGGTTGCCGCCCACATCATGGCACTGCACGAAGTCGGCTCGAACAACCCGGATGGCGTCGAGATCAAGAAGAAGAAGGACGAGAACGGCATTCCGCTCGATGGCATTCCCTTCCATCCGTATTACACGGTGAAGGATATCGTCGGCGTGGTCGTCTTCCTGATGGTGTTCTCGGTGATCGTGTTCTTCATGCCCGAAGGTGGTGGCTACTTCCTCGAGTACAACAACTTCATACCCGCCGATCCGATGGTGACGCCGCCGCATATTGCACCGGTCTGGTACTTCACGCCGTACTACTCGCTGCTGCGCGCCGTGACCTATCCGTTGTTCGGTATCGATGCCAAGTTCTGGGGTGTGGTGGCCATGGGTGCCGGCGTGATGATCTTCGCCTTCCTGCCCTGGCTCGATCGCAGTCCGGTGAAGTCGATCCGCTATCGCGGCCCGATATTCAAGGGCTTCCTGGCGATCTTGGTGGTCTGCTTCTTCATCCTCGGCTATCTGGGCATGCTGGCACCGACCCCAGGTCGCACCTTGGTGGCGCAGATCTGCTCGGTGATCTACTTTGCCTTCTTCCTGGCCGATGCCGATCTATACGCAAGCTGGACAAGTGCCAGCCCGAACCGGACAGGGTGACTTTCAAATGAAAAAGCTGCTGCTCTCGCTGCTGATGGCACCGATGCTGGCTTTTGCCGCCGGAGCCGAGCTGCACCTGGACAAGGCGCCCGATCGTGCGGCGCGACATGGCAGCGCTCCAGAATGGCGCCAAGGTGTTCGTCAACTATTGCCTGAACTGCCATTCTGCGTCCTACATGCGCTACAACCGCCTGAAGGACATCGGCCTGACCGATGACCAGGTGCGCGAGAATCTGCTGTTTACCGCCGACAAGGTGGGTGAGCCGATGACGCATCGCCATGCAGCGCGCCGAGGCGAAGCAATGGTTCGGTGCCGCGCCACCCGATCTGACGGTGATCGCCCGTGCCCGTGCTTCCGAGTTCGGTTCTGGGTCCGACTGGCTCTACACCTATCTGCGTACGTTCTATCGTGATGACAGCCGCCCGACCGGCTGGAACAATATTGTGTTCGCCAACGTCGGTATGCCGCACGTGCTCTGGGAACTGCAGGGCGAGCAGGTAATGGGCGAAGATCATCAACTCAAGCTCGCCAAGCCGGGCAAGCTGAAGCCGGAGGAATACGACGCCATGGTCGCCGATCTGGTCGGTTACCTGACGTATATGGGCGAGCCGGTTAGCGGAGTTTCGCAAGAATCTCGGCGTGGTCGTGCTGATCGTCCTGGCAATTCTGTTCGTCTTCTCGTATGCGCTGAAACGCGAATACTGGAAAGACATTCACTAACTAATCGAAACCGAAAATATGCTGCATATGGGGCATCGTGAAGTGAGCGCGCCACTCGTTCGCAAGGTGGTGCGTGATGCCGACTATTCGTGGGGTACGAGTGCCATGATGAATCTGTACTCGGGTACCACCTGCCCGTTCAGCCATCGCTGCCGGATCGTCCTGTACGAAAAGCAGATGGATTTCCAGGTGATCGACGTCGATCTGTTCAACAAGCCGGAGGACATCGCCGTCATCAACCCGTACAACCGCGTGCCGGTGCTGGTCGATCGCGATCTGGTGCTCTACGAGGCGAACATCATCAACGAGTACATCGACGAGCGTTTCCCGCATCCGCAACTGATGCCGCCGGATCCGCAGACGCGGGCGCGGGCGCGGCAGCTCCTGTTCACCATGGAACACGAGTTGTTCAGCCACATCGATCCGCTGGAAAAGAACAGCAAGTCCGCCGACAAGTCGCGCGCTCCATGTGCGTGACCGGCTGACTGAGCTGGCACCGATGTTCGCCAAGCAGAAGCACATGCTCGGCGAGGAATTTTCCATGCTTGATGTGGCCATCGCGCCATTGCTGTGGCGCCTTGACCACTACGGCATCGAACTGCCCAAGACGGCTGCGCCGTTGATGAAATACGCGGAAAGAATTTTCTCGCGCCAGGGTTTCATCGACGCGCTGACGCCCTCCGAAAAGGTGATGCGCCGCTAAGCGCCGTGGTTGCCCAAGCCGGTTCAATGGTTTCGACCAAGCCTTACCTCGTGCGCGCCATTTTCGAATGGTGCGTGGATCAGGGTTTTACGCCGTACATGACCGTCTTGGTCGGGCCGCGTACTCGCGTACCGCGCGAGTTCGTCAAGGACGGCCAGATCGTTCTCAATGTCGGCCCGGATGCGACCAATCAGCTTGCTGCTGGGCAACGAGGAAATTACCTTCCAGGCTCGTTTCAACGGCGTCGCCTTTCCGGTGGTGGTGCCAATCGACGCGGTGGCGGCAATCTACGCCAAGGAAAACGCCCAAGGGATGGCCTTCGAAGTACAGACCGATGCTGATGTCGGGACTGGTGTGGAAGAAGACGCGGTGGGGGAACCAACCGGTGACGATTCAACCGATCCCTCGCCGAAGTCACCGGCCGGCCGGCCGCGCCTGACCCGCGTCAAGTAGCGACTCGGAATCGCTCAGCGGCTTGTTCGCTCGGCATCGGTCCGATTGGTGGTGGAACCCGGACTGGATTTCGAGGCATTGCGGATCGTCGCTGTCGTCCGCTATTTCCCGGTTAGCCTCTTGATTCGATTCCTGGCTATCTCCGAAAACTGCCCATTCGGATATCGTCCCAAGTAGGCTCGGAAGTCGTCCGCGTCTCCGCTCTCCCTGATCGATTGCCAGAACAGCAGTTCAGTCTCCGAACCGGTCATACCGCCGATCGTTCTGGCCATCGGCCGAAAGAAGAAGTCACCGGTCAGCGACGATGATTCCCAGGGAACCTGCTGGTCACCGGTGGACCGGGATACATCTCCGCGCACCCGCTTGAACACGCTCTCCACGGGAAGCCCCGGTTCGTCAAGGGCCCGCAAGAGGGCTGTGGTGTAGGTACTGTTTTCGCCTTCGCCATCCAATGCAACCCGGCCGGGGGCGGTTGCATAGGCGATCAGTGTTCCCTTGGGCGCATCGACCTGGGCCAGTCCGCCGCCACTGCCCCGGAATCGTCGCTCGAACGGGTTGTTGCGACAAGCGTCCAGGACGACCAGACTAAACTGCCCACCCGAACCACTCAATTGATCCAGGATCTGGTCCAGATCGACCGATTCACTGCGCGCGGAGGCTTCGCTGGTGATCTGCGCGTCCACCGGCAGCAGATAATTTCGTCCCTTGACCTGCATGCCGTGGCCGGCATAGAAGAACATGCCGACGCCCGTGCCGGCGGCCTTCTCGCCAAAGCGGGTAATCAACCGGGTCATCTCGCGCAGTCCAAGGTCTTCTCCGAGCATCACCTCGAAGCCCAATGCGCCGAGCTTGTCAGCTATCGCCCGGGCGTCATTTCTCGGATTCTTGAGCGGGGCTTCCCGATAGGCCCCATTGCCAATGACCAGTGCCACCTTTCTTGGTGACGATTGGATCGGAGTCGGCGGCGGTCCCACAGTCGGTCGCGCCGCCGTAGGGGGTGGCGATGTGGCTACCGCCGGGTCGGGGGCCGGCGCGACGGCGCCTTCCGTATCCGATGGCGTCTTGGCGCGCGGACTCTTCGGTCCGAAAAGCCATTGGATCGGGTCGTTCTGATGAGGGCCTTGAGACTTGAAGACCCATTGAGTCGGGTCCCCCTGATATGGCGTCGCTGGAGCCGCTGGCGGGATCGGCGCTTGTGGCATCGCCGGCATGCGGGTCGTGGATCGCGCAAGGCTGGTGGCGAGGACGCCTCGTTTTCCTTCGTCCTCGCCAACCAGGCGGAGTCTGGTCTGCAAGGCTGTCAGGTTCAACACCATGTCCTGCAAGATGAAGTAATTCCTTCCGGCAACGGTCTGAATCTCGAGGCTGTCCGGAACATAGGGTCCAATGGACGTGGACGAAATGGTATGAAATCCCGGCGGAACCTCCGTATATAGGTAGGTCTTGATCGCCGTTTGGCCCACTGGATTCCCGTCAACCTCGACGGTGATTGCAACCGCGCTCGCATACAGCGCCTGTTCGCGGTAGATGTAAAGGCCCGCCACGGCCGATTTGGTCGGAAACGACTTCAGGATGGAGTCGTCGCGGCTGTCCCCCATCGGTACCGTCGCGCAACCGGCAAGAATCATGGCGACGCCAACTACCGACCATCGACGAAAAAACCGCCGGATACGAAATACAACGCGGAACGCTACAAGCCTGCCGGCGTACGCGATGCTCATGACTCTGCTCCTCGGTGTCCCTCGACCCCCGCCACCTTCGACACGCGATAGGGTATAGAACCATTTCCGCGCAAATGGGTCGTGTAGACTTTGACCGGCATCAACAGACGGAGCAGAGGGAATATTTTTCGTTGTTTCCGCTTCAGATGCGCCCTGAGGCCGAAAAAACTGTACAATGCGCAGCCTTTCAACGCGCCCGTAGCTCAGTTGGATAGAGTACCTGGCTACGAACCAGGGGGTCGTGGGTTCGAATCCTGCCGGGCGCGCCAGTCACACCAATAACAAGAACAAGCAAAAGGCCACCATTGGGGTGGCCTCTTTGTTTCCTTCGTTTGCGTTCGTCGGCAAACTAGGATTTCGCCGCTTTCTTCGTCGCGTTTTGGCGGCCAGCAGCAAACGGAGCGAGTTTCCGGGACCAGCCCGGAGCAAGCTTGAAGTGTTCATCGCAATGTTCAAGATTCTGCCATGGCCGACACTCTTTACTGCTATCACTGCCGAACCTACCATCCTCGGGAAGAAATGCGCCAGATCGACACCAAGGGCGGCAAGCGCTGGCGTTGCATCAAGAGCATCGAGGCGACCAAGCGCAGCGCCGAAGAGCGCGAGGCCTTTGGGAAGCAAATGACCGCCATGAACAAGGCCGAGGCGCAGAGCAAGGCCCGTATTCTCAACGGCCAAACCTAGGTCCAACGGGTTCTTCCCTCGTCCCGCTCGCCAGTCGGCAGTGCCCACCCTGGAAATCGCCAGCCTCGTTCTGTTGGGTGCGCTGGGCTGGTTCTGGTTGGACAGCCTGAAGGCCCGAGACGCGGCGATCGTCGCCGCCCGCAAGGCGTGCGACTCAGAGGGACTGCAATTCCTCGATGAGACCGTGGCCATCGGCGGCCTGAAGCCGGCCCGCAACGACGATGGCCAATTGCTCCTGCGTCGCGTCTACAACTTCGAATACAGCGACACCGGCGACAACCGCCGTCAAGGCAGCGTGGTGCTGCTCGGGCAACGCGTCATGGTGCTCAACGTCGGCCTTCGGCAGACGTTCGAACCCCCGACGCTGCACTGATCAGTCGCTGGGGCCAATCGACGTCGGCTTGAGCTTGGCGGCAATTGCCTGGCCCTTGCGGGCGCGGCCGCCGCGATAGGTCGCCATGTCCTTGCCGGCCAGCCGCCATTCCTGGGCCTTGCCGCCCCGGCCGATTCCCTGAACGGTGAATGCGCTGCCGTTGCCAACCGCCACGGCCGCCAGTTCGTCCTTGGCGGCCAGATCCTGAATGATCAGGCCGCGACCCTTGGCCATGGTCTTCAGCTCGGCCAGGGGAAAGACCAGCAGCCGGCCGCCGGTCGAGACCGCCGCCACCACTTCGCCGGCCACGCGCGCCGGTGGCAAGGGCTTTTCACCCTTGTCCAGGCTCATGAACGACTTGCCGGCGCGATTGCGCGAGATCAGGTCGGTGACCGAAGCGATAAAGCCATATCCCCCCGAGTTGGCGAACAGGTAGCGGGCTTCAGGGGCGTCGGTCAGGGCTCGGGCCAGCTTGGCACCATCCTGAAACTCGATCAGGGTGGTGATGGGCACGCCGTCGCCACGTCCCCCTGGCAGGTCGGCAACCCGCAAGCTGTAGGCGCGGCCGAGACCGTCCAGGATCACCAGCGGCCAGATTGTGCGGGACTCCGCAACCAGGAACGGACAGTCACCCGTCTTGTAGGCGATGCCACTGGCGTCCAGCCCGTGGCCCTGGCGGGTGCGCACCCAGCCGTTCTGCGACAGGATCACCGTCACCGGCTCGTCGGGGATCGCCACCTCCGTTGCCGCCGTGGGAGCGACCGCCTCGATGAGCGTCCGCCGGTCGTCACCGTATTTCTTTGCGTCCTCGGTAACTTCCTTCACCACCAGTTTGGTCAGTTCGCGGCGTGAGTCGAGTATCTTGCGCAGACCCGCTTCCTCGTCGCGCAGTTCGCCGCGCTCCTTCTCGATCCTGATGCCTTCGAGTCGCGCCAACTGACGCAGGCGGATCTCCAGAATGTCCTCGGCCTGGATTTCCGTCAGGCCGAACCGGGCCATGAGATCGGCCTTCGGTTGGTCGGATTCACGAATGCAGCGGATCACTTCCTCGATGCGCAGCAGCACCAGCAACCGGCCTTCGAGGATGTGCAGACGTCGTTCCACTTCCGCCAGGCGATGCCGGCTGCGTTGCTCGACAGTGGCGTGGCGGAACTCGATCCACTCGTGCAGGGCTGTCAGGAGCGGCTTCTGCCGGGGCTTGCCGTCCCGGCCCATCATGGTCATATTGACCGAGACACCCGCCTCCAGGCTGGTGTGGGCCAGGAGCACCGTCATGAACTCTTCTTGGGAAATCCGCGCGGAGCGCGGTTCCAGGACGATGCGCACATGTGCTTTTTCGTTGGACTCGTCGCGTACCGTGTCGAGCACGCCGAGCATCACCTGCCTGAGGTTCTTCTGCTCCTGGGAAACGTCTTTCTTGCCGGCGCGGGGCTGGGGATTGGTGACGGCCTCGATCTCCGAAAGCACCTGGGCCGTCGAGACGCCGTGCGGTAGTTCATGAACGATGACCCGCCACTGACCCCGCGCCAGGTCTTCCACCCGCCAGCGGGCGCGCATGCGCAGGCTGCCGCGACCGCTGGCGTAGGCATCGCGGATGTCGCCGGGCGTGGAGATCAATTGCGCGCCGCCGGGGAAGTCGGGGCCCGGCAGCAGGGTCAGCAGTTCCTCCAGGCTGGCTTCGGGCTTGCGGATCAATAGCTTCACCGCTTCGGTAACTTCGCGCAGATTGTGCGGTGGAATCTCCGTGGCCATGCCGACGGCAATGCCCGAGGCGCCGTTGAGCAGCACGAAGGGCAGCCGCGCCGGCATCAGCCGTGGTTCGGTCAGGGTGCCGTCATAGTTGGGCAGGAAATCCACGGTACCCCGGTCGATCTCGGCCAGCAGCAGTTCGGCGATCGGCGTCAGCCGACATTCCGTGTAGCGCATGGCCGCCGCGCCGTCGCCGTCGCGCGAGCCGAAGTTGCCCTGGCCGTCGACCAGCGGGTAGCGCAGCGAGAAGTCCTGGGCGACGCGCACCATGGCGTCGTAGACGCTGGTGTCGCCGTGCGGGTGGTACTTGCCGATCACGTCGCCGACCACGCGCGCCGACTTGACGTGCTTGCCGGTTGATGCCAGCCGCATTTCGTTCATGGCGTGGAGTATGCGTCGTTGCACGGGTTTGAGGCCGTCCTCGACCTGGGGCAGGGCGCGCGACTTCACCACGCTCATGGCGTAGGCGAGGTAAGCCCGCTCGGCGTAGTCATCCAGGGCCAGTGCGTTGTCGTCGCCATTGTTGCCGTCCAAGCCGTCGGCGGGGGGACGAGGCGGTGGCGGTCCGGGTGGGGCGGCGGATTCGGCGGCCGCCGTGTCAAAGAGGTCGGGAGTGTCGTGGCTCATGGTCATGGGTCGATGGGTTTGGCCTGTAGTGCCCAGCGGCGGCAATTCGCCGCCGCCACTTGGGCGATTGGCGTCGATAATGCCGCCTTGGCCGGGCGCCGGCGCAATGTACCAGAAGGAGCAGGCTTGATCTCCCAAATTCATTGGTCCGAGGCGGGTCGGGAACTTGCCGCCCGCTGGCGCTCGGAGGGGGGCGCGGCGCCACCCAGGCGGGTGGTGGCGGCCGCCGACACCCTAACCGCCGACGCCGCCTATCGCCTCGCCTGCGAAGGCACGGCGCTGCTCTGGCGCGGTGACTTTCAGAATGCCCGCCAGTTGCTACAGGCCATGGCACGGCGAGTTGACAGGAAGCCCGGCAAGTCGCGCCAGCCGTCCGTGCAGGCCATATCATCAGCCAAATCGTCGGCCGAGGTCTTCCATCTCCATCGCCAGACCCAGTCGCAGCGGGCCCGTACGCTGGGCATGCTGCTGCTGCCCCTGTCGGCCGACTACAGTATTCCGCTGCGCCGGGCGCCCGACGTTCGCCAGGCCTGCCTGGAAGCCTATGGCCCCGGCGATGCGGAGGATGGGGATGCCGTGGTCTCCCTGCGGGAACTGCTGGGTCTGATCGGCGCTCATGAGTGGCGCAAGAAGGGTGTGGCGGTTCCAGCATTGGCAGGGCGTATTCATCCTCATTACGGCGTCTTTGCCCCCATCCGGGGCGAGTACGTCGATCTGGTGGCCACGGCAGCTCTGCCGGTGCCGGCGCCGGCTCTGGCCTTCGACATTGGCACCGGCACGGGCGTGTTGGCGGCGGTGCTGGCCCGCCGGGGCGTGGATCATGTTGTCGCCACCGACCAGGATCCGCGTGCCCTGGCCTGCGCCCGGGACAACCTGAGTCGGCTCGGCCTCGCGGATCGCGTCGAGGCGATGCGGGTCGATCTCTTTCCCGAAGGGCGGGCCCCCTTGGTGGTCTGCAATCCGCCCTGGGTGCCGGCGCGGCCGAGTTCCCGCCTCGAGCACGCGGTTCTACGATCCCGACAGCCGCATGTTGCATGGCTTCCTGGCCGGTCTGGCGGCGCATCTCACGCCGGGCGGCGAAGGCTGGCTGATCCTTTCTGACCTGGCTGAACATCTGGGGCTGCGGTCGCGAGCCGAACTTCTGGCGGCGATCGAAGCGGCCGGACTGGAGGTTCTCGGGCGGATGGATGCGCGACCGTCACATCCTCGCGCCGCCGATGCCAGCGACCCGCTCCACGCGGCGCGCGCGGCCGAGGTGACATCGCTGTGGCGTCTTGGGGCGCGCGTTACAAGTCGATAAAGAAGCGCTGGCCCAGTTCTTCGAGACCCAAACTCAGTAGCAATGCACGCAACCGCTCGGCAGGTACTCGTCGCGGCAGGTCGTTGTAGCGGGCGACGATGAGCTCGTTCTTCATCGAGTGTTCCCAGCCCACCAGTTCGGTGACGCTCACCTCGTAGCCGTGGGACTGGAGCTGGAGGCAGCGCAGCACATTGGTCGCGTGGCTGCCGAATTCTCGGGTATGGATGGGGTGGCGCCAGAGCTCGCTCAAGGGGTTGGCCAGGGCACGGCCCTTGTTCTTCCGCAGCACGGCGGCCACTTCGGCCTGGCAGCAGGGTACCAGCACGATGAAGCGCGCGTGGCGCCGGAGGGCGAAGCGGATGGCGTCGTCGGTGGCGGTATCGCAGGCGTGGAGCGCCGTCACCACATCGATGTGCTCGGGCAGCAGGGCGGAATCGATGGAGTCGGCCACCGACAGGTTCAGGAAAGACATGCCGGCGAAGCCCAGCCGCTCGGCCAGTTGGCGCGATCTTTCGACCAGTTCGTCGCGGGTCTCGATGCCGTAGATGTGGGCATCACCCGTCAGTGCCTTGAAGTACAGGTCATGGAGAATGAAGCCGAGGTAAGACTTGCCGGCACCGTGATCCACCAGACGAATGTCGGCATGGACTTGGCGGACCTCCTCCAGCAGCGGTTCGATGAAGCGATAGAGGTGGTAGACCTGCTTCAGTTTGCGACGGCTGTCCTGGTTCATTCGCCCCTCGCGGGTCAGGATGTGCAGTTCCTTCAGCAGCTCGACCGATTGGCCTGGGCGAATGTCGTCATGGCGACTTGGCATGGTTGCGGGCGATTGTTTGCGTACTGTCATCGATCCGGCCAATAGAATGTGGTTTTGATTCGGAAAGAAAGCATCCCATGGCCGGAGCCAGTCTGCTTGCCCTGCTCGACGATATCGCGACGGTTCTCGACGATGTCGCGCTGATGACCAAGGTGGCCGCCAAGAAGACAGCCGGCGTGCTGGGCGACGACCTTGCCTTGAACGCACAGCAGGTTGCCGGCGTGCGGGCCGAGCGCGAACTGCCCGTGGTCTGGGCGGTGGCGGTCGGCTCGCTGAAGAACAAGCTGATTCTGGTGCCGGCGGCGCTGGCGATCAGCGCCTTCATTCCCTGGGCGGTGACGCCGTTGTTGATGCTGGGCGGCTTTTACCTCTGCCTCGAAGGCGTCGAGAAGCTGGCGCACAAATGGCTGCATGGCCCCGGCGCCGATGCCGCCCACCATGCCGAGGAGCTGGCCGCCGTGGCCGACCAGACCGTCGATCTGGCCGCGTTCGAGGCCGACAAGATCAAGGGCGCCATCCGCACCGACTTCGTGCTGTCGGCGGAAATCATCGTCATCGCGCTCGGCACGGTGGCTGGGCAGCCTTTCGCTACCCAATTGGCGGTGCTGGCCGGCATAGGTGTGATCATGACGGTCGGTGTCTATGGCTTCGTGGCCGGCATCGTCAAGATGGACGATCTCGGCATGCATTTGCTGCAAAAGGCCAATGCGCCCGCGCGGATCATCGGCAAGGGACTGCTGCTCGCCGCGCCGAAGCTGATGAAGGCGCTGACGGTGGTCGGCACCGCGGCGATGTTCATGGTCGGTGGCGGCATCCTTGCCCACGGCATTCCCGCGGTGCATCACGGCATTGAACAGCTTGCCGCCGGCACCGGCCTGTTCGGCGGCATCGTGGCGCTGACGCTCGATGTGGTGGTCGGCATCGTTGGTGGCGCACTGGCCTTGCTGGTGGTCAAGGGCTTTGCCAGGATGAAGGGTGCCATCAAGCGCGGCAAGACTTGAGCAAGACATTGCGTCCGGTCGCATCGGCACGCGACTACTCGACGCCCTGGCTGGCCAGATACTCCTCGTAGCTGCCGCGGTAGTCGACGATGCTGCCGTCGACCTTGATCTCGATGACGCGCGTCGCCAGCGACGACACGAACTCGCGGTCGTGCGAGACGAACACCAGCGTGCCCTTGTAGCGTTCCAGCGCGTTGTTGAGCGACTCGATGGATTCCATGTCGAGGTGGTTGGTCGGCTCGTCCATCAGCAGCACGTTGTTGCGCAGCAGGATCAGCTTGCCGAACAGCATGCGGCCCTGCTCACCGCCGGAGATGACCTTGACCGACTTGGTCACTTCGTCGCCGGAGAACAGGAGCCGGCCGAGCGTGCCGCGCATCAGCGTCTCGACGTCGCCGCCCGTCGTAGCCGCCGGCGCGCACCCACTGGCCCATCCAGTCGGTTAGGCTCATGTCCTCGGCGAAGTCGGCCGCGTGGTCCTGCGCGAAATAGCCGGGCCGGGCCTTCTCCGCCCACTTGAGCTGGCCGTGCTGCGGCGTGAGGCCGCTGAGCGCTTCGCCGGCCAGGAGGCGCAGCAGCGTGGTCTTGCCGACGCCGTTTTCGCCGATGATGGCGACTTTGTCGCCGGCCTCGATGGTGGTCGTGAAGCCCTTGATGACCGGCTGCTTCGGGTCGTAGCCGAAGACGAGCTTCTCGATCTCGACCGCGTGGCGGTGCAGCTTTTCCTTGTCGTCGTAGTCGAAGCCGATCCACGGGTACTGGCGCGACGAGGGCTTGATGTCCTCGATCTTGATCTTCTCGATCTGCTTGGCGCGAGAAGTGGCCTGGCGCGCCTTCGACGCGTTGGCCGAGAAGCGGCGCACGAAATTCTGCAAGTCTGCCACGCGTTCCTTGGCCTTGGCGTTGGCCGCCGACTGCCGCTCCCGCGCCTGGGTCGAGGCCTCCATGAAGTCGTCGTAGTTGCCGGGATAGACCGTGATCTTGCCGTAGTCCAGGTCGGCCATGTGCGTGCATACCTGATTCAGGAAGTGGCGGTCGTGGGAGATGATGATCATGGTGCTGTCGCGCTCGTTGATCACGTTCTCCAGCCAGCGGATGGTGTTGATGTCGAGGTTGTTGGTCGGTTCGTCGAGCAGCAGGATCTCCGGGTTGGCGAACAGCGCCTGGCAGAGCAGCACGCGCAGCTTCCAGCCCGGCGCCACTTCGCGCATCGGGCCGTTGTGCTGTTCGGTGGGGATGCCGACGCCGAGCAGCAGTTCGCCGGCGCGCGCCTCGGCCGTGTAGCCGCCGTATTCGCCGAAGTGGTGTTCCAGGTCGGCGGCCTTCATGTAGTCGTCCTCGGTCGCCTCCGGGTTGGCGTAGATCGCGTCCTTCTCCTGCATGCAGGCCCACATCTGCTCGTGGCCCATCAGCACGACGTCGAGGACGCGAATGTCTTCGTAAGCGAACTGGTCCTGGCGCAAGAAAGCCATGCGCTCGTGGGCGTCGAGGCTGACGTTGCCGGCGCTCGGTTCCAGCAGGCCGGCCAGGATCTTCATGAAGGTGGACTTGCCGGCGCCGTTGGCGCCGATCAGGCCGTAACGGTTGCCTTCGCCGAACTTGACGGAGACGTTCTCGAACAGGGGCTTGGCCCCGAATTGCATGGTGATGTTGGACGCGACGAGCACTGGGAAATCCTTTGTTGGGGCGGAACTCCGTTAGAGTTCCGGCCATGAAGAAGATGACGCTGGACAAAATTCTGCAAACCCAGGGCTTTGGTACCCGCAAGGGCTGTCGGCAGTTGATTCGCGCCGGCGCGGTCGCTATTGCCGGCGAGACTGTCACCGCATTCGATGCCGAGCTGGCGACGGAGAATCTGACCTTCACCGTGGATGACGAGACTTGGACCTACCGCGAGCAGGTTTACATTGTACTGAACAAGCCGGCCAACTATGAATGTTCGCGCAAGCCCAGCCATCATCCCGGCGTGCTGACGCTGTTGCCCGAACAATTCCGCTGGCGTGATGTCCAGCCGGTGGGTCGGCTCGATCACGACACCACCGGCATGTTGCTGCTATCGGACGATGGCGCCTTCATTCACGCCCAGTCGCACCCGAAGCGCCATGTACCGAAGATCTATGTCGCCACCACCCACGACCCCGTCACGCCGCAACTGGTGGCGCAATTGCAGGCCGGAGTGAAGCTGAACGACGAACCGGTGCCGCTGATGGCCGAAGCGCGTCAACTGGATGCATACCGGCTGGAAATCATCGTTGACCAGGGCAAGTATCATCAGGTGAAGCGCATGCTGACGGCCGCCGGCAACCACTGCGTCGCCTTGTGCCGAACCGCCATTGGCGGCTTGGTGCTGGAAGCCCTGGGGCTGGCGGAAGGTGAGTGGCGCTTCCTTGAGGCGGTCGACATGGCGCTTCTGGGGCCTTCGCGAGAATAGCGCGGCAAGCGTCCGCCTAAATATCCGCGTCCGCCAGGTGCCCCTTGACCTCCATCCAGGTGCGCCGCCCCGAGGCCTCACCCTTGCCCATCAGCAGGTTGAAGAGCTTGATCGTCGCGGCATGGGCCTCATCGCCCGCGCGCTCGACTACCGGCAGGACGCGGCGGGTGGCGGGGTCCATGGCGGTTTCGCGCAGTTGCCCGGGGTTCATCTCGCCCAGCCCCTTGAAGCGGCCGACCTCGATGGCCTCGGGCCGGAAACCTTCCTTGGCCAGGCGGTCGCGGATGGCATCCAGTTCCCCCTCGTCGAGGGCGTAGAGCCGCCTTGCCGGGCGCTTCTTGCCTTGGGCGGGCACATCGACGCGGTAGAGCGGCGGTTGGGCAATGAAGATATGGCCACGTCGGATCAGCGCCGGGAAGTGGCGATAGAAGAGGGTCAGTAGAAGCGTCTGGATATGGGCACCGTCCACGTCGGCGTCCGACATGATGACCACTTTGCCGTAGCGCAGGTCGCCAAGGTCAGGTGTGTCGGCGGGGCCGTGGGGGTCGACGCCCAGGGCGACGGCGATGTCGTGGATTTCGGCGTTGGCGAACAGCCGGTTCGGTTCGATCTCCCAGGAATTCTGTACCTTGCCGCGCAATGGCAGGATGGCCTGGGTCTCCTTGTCGCGGGCCATCTTGGCCGAACCGCCGGCCGAGTCGCCCTCGACCAGAAACAGCTCGTTCTCAGCGATATTGGTCGACTCGCAGTCCGAAAGCTTGCCCGGCAGCACCGCGACCCCGGACTGTTTCCTCTTCTCGACCTTCTGCGCGTTCTTCTGTCTGGCCAGGGCCTGCTTGATGGCCATCTCGGCGATGGCCTTGCCGGACTCGACGTGCTGGTTGAGCCAGATCTCGAAGGGGTCGCGCATCTGGCCGGACACCAGCTTTACCGCCTCGCGCGAGTTGAGTTTTTCCTTGACCTGGCCCTGGAACTGCGGGTCGAGGATGCGCGCCGAGAGCACGAAAGCCATGTGGGCGCAGACGTCCTCTTGCTGGAGTTTGACACCCCGCGGTAGCAAGGCGCGCTGTTCGATGAAGGTCTTCACCGCCTCGAATACGCCGGCCCGCAGACCCGATTCGTGAGTGCCACCCGCCACGGTGGGGATCAAATTGACATAGGACTCGGAGGCCACGGCCTCGGCGTACCAGCCGATCGCCCAGGCGGCGCCTTCCCCCTCGGCGAAGCTCTCATCGTCGCCAGTGGCGTACTTTTCCGCGGCGTAGAGCGGTGCTGCGGGTTCCTGGTCGCCGGCCTGTTCCTTGAGGTAGCCGGCCAGGCCCTCGGGATAGCGCCAGGTCTTCGCGAGCATCGTTCCATCGGCCTGCTCGACTTCCAGTACGACCTGGACGCCCGGCAGCAGCACCGCCTTGGAACGCAGCAGACGCTCCAGCTCCGCTTGCGGTACCTTGGGCGTATCGAAGTACTTCGGGTCGGGCCAGACGTGCACACGGGTGCCGGTCTGCCGGCCGCAGGTGCCGGTGGTCTCCAGGGTGGTGACCTTCTCGCCACCGTCGGCGAAGCGGACCGCATGGACCTTGCCCTCGCGGCGCACTTCCACTTCGACACGCGTCGACAAGGCGTTGGTTACTGCCACTCCGACGCCGTGCAGGCCGCCGGAAAAAGCATAGGCCGAATTGCCTTCGCGCTTGTTGAACTTACCGCCCGCGTGCAGCCGGGTGAAGGCCAGCACCACCACCGGGACCTTTTCCTCCGGATGGGGGCCGACCGGAATGCCGCGGCCATCGTCCGTGACCGATACCGATCCATCCCGGTGCAGAGCGACGTGGAGGTTCCTGGCGAAGCCGGCCAGGGCCTCGTCGGCGGCGTTGTCGATCACTTCCTGGATGACGTGGGCCGGCGAATCGGTCCGGGTGTACATGCCCGGTCGTTCGCGAACCGGCTCCAGGCCCTTGAGGACGCGGAAGGAAGATTCGTCGTAGTGTTGTTTGGTCATGGGTGGCGTGTGAGGATCTGTGCCGGTAGCGGCCGGTCAGTCGGCGATGTCCCCGTTGACATAGAACCAGCGCTGGTCACGCCGGACGAAGCGGCTTGTCTCGTGCAACCGATGGGCGCGGCCGGCGACGCGGTAGCGGGCGACGAATTCTACCGTTCCGCTGTCCGGACCGGTTTGCCGATACTGCTTTATCTCGAGCCCCAACCACTTCGGTGGTGGCGAGGTGGCCAGGTCGAGCGACTTCGGGCGGGTTTCCGGTGCCCAGGTGGCCAGCAGGTAGTCCTCCAGCCTGAGTACGTAGGCCGCATAGCGCGAGCGCATCAGGCGCTCGGCATCAGGCGCGGCGGCCCCGGCATGCCAACGTCCGCAGCAGTCGGCCAGCGCGAGGCCTGAGCCGCATGGGCAGGACGGAACGGGCACCTTCCGGGTCAATTGTCCACGACGTCAGCCGAAGACGTTGATCAGCCTGCCCACACCGTCGATGGCGATCTCCACGGTGTCGCCAGACTGCATCGGTCCGGCCCCGATTCCGGTGCCGCAGGCAATCACGTCGCCGGGTTCCAGGGTCATGTCGTGCGACAGGCGGCTGACAATTTCCAATGGTGAGAAGAACATGTCGCTGACCGGGTAATTCTGCCGTTCCTGGCCCGAGATCACGGCACGAATGCGCAGGTCGGTCGGGTCGATGCCGCTTGCGATCACCGGCCCGAAAATGCCGAAGCCGTCGAAGCTCTTGGCGCGCGTCCAATGGACGAAGGTCGGATCGAGGCGCAGCAGATCTCGGGCGGTGACATCATTGACGCAGGTATAGCCGAAGATCGCCGCAGGGGCGGCGGCCACCGAAACGGCGGCACAGCGTTTGCCGATGACGATGCCCAGCTCGGCCTCGAACACGACCTGGCCGTGATAGCCGGCCGGACGGTGGATTGTCTCGCCATGGCCGGCATGGCTGCTGGGACTCTTCAAGAAGTAGGGCGGGTGGGCCGGTTCGGGCAGATTTTCCCGGGCAGCCCGCTCCCTGGAGTTGTTCCACAGTCCGATCAGCTTGCTTGGCTGGCATGGTGTCTGAAGGCGCAAATCGGCCAAGGCGTGGCGACGATTCGTCGCCTCGGCGCCGGCGAACAGATCGCCAGACCATTCGGTTACGGTGTCGCCCCTCAGGGTACCGAATCGATCGGCCCCATCGAGCCTGAAGCGCAGCCAGTGGCTGACGGTCGTCACCCCGTCGCCGCCCGCTATTTCCGCCGCTTCGGCGCTTCCGGTATTTCAGTGCCGCTCGCTTCGGCACCGGTCTCATCGTCCGCTTCGCTGAAGCGCACGATACGCACGCCGGTCGGCAAGTCGGTCTTGCGTCGCGCAATGTCCGCCAACCAGGGATTGCCGGGCGGGGTGAGGATGTCCATGAGGCTCATGGATTGCGAGGTCATCGTTGACTCCTGTCTCCCTGGAATGACGAAGGCCCCACTCGAAGGGGCCTTCGGATGGTCGGCGGGAGGAAACCGACCATCTATGGGGAGGTTTTACCCTAACTGTTCAGGTAGCGGCGTGAATCGGCGAGAAATTTTTCAATGGCGGCGGATTTCATCCGGCAGATCTCCACTCGTTGTTATTCGGATATCGCGTAGATGGCATTGCCGGCGCCGAGTTCAACGGCAATTTGCAACAGATTGTTACCAATGGGGCTTCGCGGTCCGGTGTCGGACTTGCCGCCCGTTCAGGTCGATGCCGTGACTGCCCCGAGGCCGCGAGCGCGCAACTGGCCGCAGCCGCCGTCGATATCCTGGCCGGCCGACTGACGCAGTTTGCTCAGGATGCCGTGTCGGTACAAATGGAGCGACATCGTGGCGGCGCGCTCCCAAGATGGGCGGCGAAAGGCGAAGCCATCGATGGAGTTATACGGGATCAGATTCATTACCGCGTACTTACCTGCAAGAAGACGGACGATACCGGCCAGTTCGTCGTCGTTGTCATTGACGCCTTCGAGGAGCGTCCATTGATACTGGATGGGATAACCGGTGGCGCGGGCGTAAGTTTCGCCCAGTTCCACCAGTTCGGCCGGGTCGATGCGCGGCGCGCGGGGCAACAATTGGGCGCGCAATTCGGCGCGCGTCGAATGCAATGAAAGCGCCAGTGCCGGTTTGACCGTGCCCCGCGGCAGACGTTCGAACACGCGCCGGTCGCCAACAGTCGAGAAAACCAGATTCTTGTGGCCGATGCCGCCGGCCGTGCCGAGTAGATCGATTGCTTCGAGCACATTGTCCATGTTGTGCGCCGGTTCGCCCATGCCCATGAATACGACCTTCTTGATGGGCCGTCGCGTACGGCCAAGGACCACCTGGGCGACGATTTCGGCGCTGCCGAGCTGCCGTTGCAGGCCATCCCGGCCGGTCATGCAGAAGACGCAGCCGACGGCGCAGCCGACCTGCGTGGAGACACAGAGGCCATCACGCGGCAGCAGAACCGTTTCCACCGTCTGGCCGTCGGCCAACTCCACCAGCAGGCGGGACGAGCCGTCATCACCGGCATGCTCGGACCGCACGCAGGCGAGTGCCGCCAATTCGGCGGTAATCTCCGGCAACGCCGCCCTGACTGTGAGCGGTGGTAGCCGCTCGGGGGTGCAGTCCGCGCTGTGCAAAGGCCTGCCGTGGGTCCAGTCGCGCAGCATGCGTTCTTCATGGCAGGGCTTCGCGCCGGCGGCACGCAGGCGCTGGCGAATGGGCTCGATACGCATCTGAACAGCGCGGCCCGGCGGGCTCAGGGCAACTTGAGGATGGCCTCGGCCAGCAGGCGTGGATCTTCGGCGCCGACAATGATCTGCTGGCCGTCGAGGATGAAGGTCGGCACCATGCTGATGCCCCGCTGGCGCGCTTCGGCCTCGCGTTGCCGGACCAGGTCCGCGTCCTGATCCGAGGCCAGATAGGCCTCGACGGCCTGGGCGTCATAGCCGCACTCGGCGGCGCAGGCCACCAGGATGGCCGGATCGCCGACATGCTCGCCACGCTGGAAATTCGCCGCGAACAGTCGCTCCACCAAGGCATCCGCGTCGCCTTGTTGCTGCGCCCAATGGAGCAGGCGGTGGGCCTTCAGCGTGTTTGCGCGCCGTTCGATCCGCTCGAAGGCGTACTCGATGCCGTAGGGCGCGCCCGCCGCCCGGACCCGGTCGAAGATGGCTTCCACTTGCGCGCGGCCGCCAAACTTGCGTTCCAGGAAGGGCAGGTAGGGCTCCCCCTCGGGTGGCGTGTCCGGGTTGAGGAAGAAGGGCCGCCAGATCGTCCGGCAGCGCAAGTCGGGGGCGTCCTGCCGCACCAGGGCGAGGGCGGTGGCCAGTCTGCGCTTGCCGATAAAACACCAGGGGCAAACGACGTCGGAAACGATTTCGATATTGAGCATGGCCGCCATGATACCGCTGCCGAGGAGCGCCGTCATTCGCGCGCGACGATGTTGACGCTCAGATCGGCCAGACCGGCGATGCCGGCGACGAGCCGGTCGCCGGCCACCACCGGGCCGACGCCCGCCGGCGTACCGGTAAAGACCAGGTCGCCGGCCTTCAGTTCATAGTATTCGGACAGGATGGCTACGATCTCCGCGGCGGACCAGATCATGTCGGACAGGTCGCCGCGCTGGCGCTCCGTGCCATTGACCGTCAGCCGGATCGTTCCCCGGTCCATCGGTCCGGTTTCGTCCCTGCGCCGAATTGAGCCGACGGGTGCCGAAAAATCGAAAGCCTTCGCCAGTTCCCATGGCCGACCGAGCTTCTTCAGCGCCGCCTGGACGTCGCGCCGAGTCATGTCGAGTCCGACCGCGTAGCCGAAGATGAATTGGCTGGCGGCCGATGCCGCAACCGCGCGCGCCGTCGCGCCGATGGCGACCACCAGCTCCACCTCGTGATGCAGATCGGTGGTGCCGGGAGGATACGGCAGTCTGCCGATCGCACCGACTGCGACGGGCAAAGCAGCATCGCCCGGTTTGCAGAAGAAGAACGGTGCCTCGCGGCCTGTTGCGCCCATCTCGCGCGCATGCTCGGCGTAGTTGCGCGCCACGCAGTAGATGCGCCGGACCGGGAAACCCATCGTCGTGCCCTGGATGGGGATCAGCGGCGGGTTGGTTGAGAACAACGCTTGCATGGGGGGCCTGGCGGATTAGGCGTACCGGCTGCGGGCGGCATCCAGCTCGGCGCGCACCGCGCTCCTGAGGGCGGCGGGCGCGAGCACTTCGACGCTTGCGCCGTGGCGCAGGATGTCCATGACCAACTCCGTCGGGTTCGCGTAGGGTACTTGCAGCAGGTAGTTGCCGTCCCGGTCGAAGGACGCTTTCTGGTCCGGATGCCACTGCTCGGCCGACACCCAGCGCGCCCGCGCTGGCGAGAACTTCAGCTTCGCCCATTCGACCTGGGCACCGGAAAATATTCCGTAGCCGGCGCCCAGAATTCCGTCCAGCTCGCGCTTGGCGACTTCCTTGGCGCGGCGGTTGACCAGGGTGGCGTGCCGAATCGCGTTGACGGCAAAGCTCCGGACCTCGTCGCGCAGGTGGCACCAGGAATCGAGATACCAGTTGTCCCGATAGTAGATCAGGCGCTGGGGCGAAACCTCTCGCTCGGTTTCCCGGTCGGTGGCGCGATGCCAGTGGCGAATATGCAGGCGCCGGCGCTTCAGCAAGGTCGAGGCGATCAGGTCGAAATACTTGAGAGCGGCATTGCGCTTGGCCGCATGAACAATGCGGATGCGCCTGGCGATATCGGCCGGCGCGTCGTCCCGGCTGCCCAACAAGCTTTTCAGGCGGGTCTGGAGCGGGGCGATGTGCGGCCCCAGCAGGCCCGGCTGAACGCCCTCGAGCAGGCTTTGCATCATCAGCAGGGCATGGATTTCCGAGGCATTGAACCAGAGGCCGGGCAACTCGAACTTCGGCGCGTATTTTTCCGGCGTCGCGAAGTGGTAGCCACCCGCGTCCCGGTTGAAGACGATGGGCGCGTTCATCCGGTCGCGCAGGTACTGGAGATCGCGTTTGACCGTTGCCCGGGAAACGCCGAGCGCTTCCTGTACCTGTGCGAAGGTGGCGAACCGGTACTCGTGGAGCAGTTGCTCGATCTTGTAGAAGCGTTCGGTACGTTCCATATCAGTCTCGCCGAGCTCGCGAATTCGGCGCCTGCGGCCCCGATTGCCGATTCGCCGGTGGTGGCCTCCGGTTTACAGCTTCTGATGGGTGCCGTCGCACAGGGCACCGTTCTTGCCATGTTTGCAGCCACAGAAATAGACGGTGCCCGATTTCTCGGCCTTGTACTCCAACGGACTGAAGTCGCTCCCCTGGTGGCTGCCATCGCAGAACGGCTGTGTCTTGCTCTTGCCGCAGGCACACCACCAGTAGCTCTTGCCGGCTTCCACGTTGACGGGGAAGGGCGACTTCTGGGCGATGATCGGTTCGGTCATGGTGGTTCTCCTGGCGGGTTGGGTTGCGTAGCTTATTCCTTGACGGCTTCGATGGCGATGGTGATGGTGACATCGTCGCCGACAAAGGGGACGTTCTTGCCGGCGTTGAATTCCGTGCGTTTGACGTTGGCAGTGGCGTTGGCGCCGATGGCGTCCTTCTTCGCCATGGGATGAGGCTTGGCCTGGAAGCCGGTGACGGTCAGCGTTACCGGCTTGGTCACGCCCTTCATGGTCAGGGTGCCGTCGACAGTCACCGGCTTGTCGCCGTCGAACTTCACGCCGGTCGACTTGAAGGTGGCGGTGGGGTACTTTGCGGTGTCGAGATAGTCTTCGCTCTGGATGTGTTCGTTGAATGCGGTCGAGCCGGTATCGACCGACTTCATGTCGATGATCACATCCACCGAGCCCGGTTCGGGCGGCCTTGTCCAGAACGATCTTGCCGCTGGTCTTGTTGAATCGGCTGGCCTGGATCGAAAAGCCAAGATGGCTATAGGCGAAGGTCGGGAAGGTATGGTTGTTGTTGACGACGTAGGTCTCAGGGGTGGCGAACGTCGGCGCCGAGAGGGTGGCGACAACGGCAAGCAGGGCGATTTGTTTCATGGCGAGGCTCCTTGGGCTGGGTGAGAGGCAACGAACTTACTTCCCGGCGCTGGCCAGGAAGCGGAACTTGATCTGGATTTCATTGGCGACTGTGCCGAAGTCGGCCCAGGCGCCTTCGCCGATGGCAAAGTCGGCGCGCTTGAGCACGAACGCGCCGTCGATCACCGCCCCTCCGCCTTGCGGTGTGAAGGTGAACGGCGCCGACACCTCCTGGGTGCGGCCCTTGATGGTCATCTTGCCGCTGACTTCGTAGCGATTGCCGCCCAGCGACTTGACGCTGCTGGAGACGAACCGGGCCTGGGGAAAACCCTTGGTGTTGAACCAGACCTTGCCCGCGACTTCGTCGTCGGCCTCCGGGGAACCGGCATCGATGCTGGCGAGATCGACATCGAGGGTGGCCTTGCCGGCGGCGGGCCTGGCCGGGTCGAAGCTGATCTGGGCGGCGAATTTTTTGAAGCGGCCTGCCACCGGCACGCCCATTTGCCGATAGACAAAGTCCAGGCTGCTCCTATCGGCGGCGATGGCGTTGTATTCGGCGGCGCGGACCGGTGCGACCAGGGTCAGTCCAGCCAGCGTCGCGGCGAGAACGCTCGTTTTCATCAGTGGGCTCCTTGGCATGCGGTCATTTTCCGTGGCGGGGCAACATGCGGGTCAACACGTCGTCCTTGTCGATCAGGTGATGTTTGAACGCCGCCCCGACGTGGCCGACCACGACGAAGGCGAGCAGGAAATTGAGCGTCTCGTGCACCTCTTTCAGCAGGTCCCCCAATTCCTTGTTCTTCTCCAGCAGATCGGGAATCGGCAGTACGCCGAAATAGACCGTCTGGAAGCCCTTGGCCGAACTCATCAGCCAGCCCGATAGCGGGATCGCGATCATCAGCACGTATAGCACCGCGTGGCCGGCATGGGCGGCGAAGCGCAGCGGCGCGGGCATCGCGGCGGGCAGCGCCGGCGGGCGATGGCCATGCCGCCAGGCCAGGCGTGCCAGTACCAGCAGGAAGGCCGTGACGCCGGCCCACTTGTGCCACGAATAGATCTTCAGCTTCCAGGGCGATAGCGGTAGTTCGTGCATGTACAGGCCGACGGCGAAGAGGCCGACCAACAGCAGGGACATCAGCCAGTGCAGGGCAATGGCGGGTGTGGTGTAGCGATGGGTGTCGAGCATGGGCATGGTCAGTGTCCGGTCTGGAAAGCGAAGGCATCCATGGCGATCACATAGTCGTCGATGCCGGCATGGAGCCGCTCCACCGGCGCCACTGGTTTGGCGGCTCCAAGGGCGACGTAAAGCGGCAGCAGGTGGTCGTCGGTGGGATGGGCGCGCACGGCGCCCGGGGCCTGTCGGCGGTAGTCGAGCAGAGCGGCGATGTCGTGGGCTGCCAGGTGCCGCCAGATCCAGTCGGCGAATTCGCGCACGTAGGCGGGAGCGGGGCCGCTGGTTCGGTGGGCGAGCTGGAAGTCCGCCAGGTTGTGGGTCAGATTGCCCGAGGCGACGATGAGGAAGCCTTTCTCGGCCAGGGGCGCCAGTGTGCGGCCGATCTTCCAGTGGTGGGCGGGCCCGAGATGGGCCTGGATCGACAGGGGAATGACCGGCACGTCGGCATCCGGAAACATCAGCCGCAGCGGCAGCCAGGCGCCGTGATCGAGGCCGCGCGATTCGTCGCCCTCGGCGGCAAAGCCGGCATCGGTCAGGCTGGTCAGCACTTCGATGGCTGCTTCCTTGCAGCCGGTCGCTGGATAGTCGATGGCGTAAAGCTCTTGGGGGAAACCGCCGAAGTCGTGGATGGTGCGCGGACGGTCGGCGAAGCCGACCTTGGGCGCCGCCGTGTTCCAGTGGGGGCTGACGACGACGATGGCCCGCGGGCGCGGCAAAGTGGCCGCAATGCGAACCAGCGCAGCGCCGGCGGCGCCCGGCCGCAAGGCGAAGGTCGGTGCGCCGTGGGGCACGAACAGACTGGGCTGGGGCGCTTGTTTGGGCAAGCCTGGGTTCGGGTTCATGGATGCACTGTAGATGAATCGAATGTCGCGAAATAGGTGACAATAAGGAATTATTTGTTGCCAGGAATGCAACAATGGATCGACTCGACGCCATGCGTCTGTTCATGCGGGTTGCGGAGCGCGGCAGCTTTTCGGCGGTGGCGCAGCAGATGGGCCTGGCCCGTTCGGTGGTCACGCGTCAAATTGCCGCCCTGGAGGCTCATCTGGGCGTCAAGCTGCTCGCGCGAAGTACCCGCCGGCTGACCTTGACCTCGGCTGGTGCCGCCTACCTGGAAAAATGTCGCGTCATCCTCAATCTCGTCGAGGCGGCGGAAACTGGGCTGGCGGAGGAACGCCAGGTGCCGCGCGGACCGATCCGCATGAGCCTGCCGCTCAGTTTCGGCATCAGTCATCTGGCACCTGTGTTGCTGGAATTCGCCGCCCGCTACCCGGAAGTCACGCTGGACATGGAGTACAGCGACCGGCGCAGCAACCTGTTCGAAGACGGGTTCGATCTGGCCATTCGCATCACCGGCCGGCTGGAACCCGGCGATGTCGCGCGGCGCATCAGTGGCGGCCGCATGATGGTCGTGGCCGCCGCCGACTATCTGGCCCGCCATGGCGAGCCCCGGCACCCCTCGGACCTGATCCACCACGAATGCCTCGGCTACACGGCGGCCCCCAACCCCCAGAGCTGGGAATTCCTCATCGACGGCGAACCGCGCAACTTCCCGGTGCGCAGCCGGCTCCAGGCCAACAATGGCGACGTGCTGATGCAGGCGGCGATCCGCGGCTTCGGTCTTGCCTACGGACCTACCTTCATTTGCGCCGAGGCCCTGGCGGGCGGCCAGGTGCGTCGGGTTCTCGCCGACTTTCCGATTCCCGACCTGGGCATCTACGCCGTGCTCCCGGGCAACCGCCACGTGCCGCACCGGGTGCGGATGCTGATGGACTTTCTCGCCGAGCGGCTTGGATCGAGTCCGCCCTGGGAGGCGCTGGCGGACAGCGTGGGCGGGCGCTGAGCGGTGGCGGCCTCAGAGGCCGAGGCGCTCGCCGGCGCCGAGCAGCGTGGCGATGCCGAGCACGGCGAAGATCGCCGCGGCAACGGCATGAACCAAACGGACAGGCATCTTGTGGGCGATCCGGTCGCCCAGAAACACCGCCGGAACATTGGCGATCATCATGCCCAGGGTGGTACCGGCCACCACCGATACGATGGCGTGATACTGGGCAGCCAGAGCCACTGTCGCCACCTGCGTCTTGTCGCCCATTTCGGCGAGAAAGAAGGCGACCAGCGTCGTTCCGAATACCCCGAAGCGCGCGAGCTTGGCCTCGTCCTCGTCGAACCGGTCGGGGATCAGCGTCCAGATCGCCATGGCGATGAAGGAAATGCCAAGTACCCAGCGCAGCGTTTCCGGTCCGATGAGCGAAGTGATCCAGGCACCGAGCGCGCCGGCAAAGGCGTGGTTGGCCACCGTGGCAACGAGGATGCCGAGGACGATGGGCAGCGGCTTGCGGAACTTGGCGGCGAGGATGAAGGCCAGCAATTGCGTCTTGTCGCCGATTTCAGCCAGGGCGACGATGCCGGTCGAGACGAGGAACGCTTCCACGGGTGGGACTCCATTGCGGGGCGGGGATTGTACGGGGCGGTCTCGGCGGTGTCCAACCTCGCCCGGTCGGCATCCGGCCTGGTCGCGATCATGAGATCCGGAAAGGTCCGAGGCTCCATGGCGCCGAAGATCGGCGTGTTCAGGATGGTCATGTGCTGAGGACCGCCATCCGGTAGCTTGAACTCGAGGGCCATGCCTCGACCGCTCTTGGCCGTGTCGGGGGCCTTCGGGTTGTCGCCGGCGGGCGGGAAGCGCGCCACGACCGGTACCGCCGTGCCGGAGATATGGGCCGATCTTGAACAGGCGGCCGCCTCGGGTGGCCCGACAAACTCGCCGAGCGCACAGGTGCTCTTGATGTTGTTACCGCGGTTGCAACTGGTCATAGACGGCGGTGGCCAAGCGCGCCAGATCCCCCTTGCCGAGCCCGGCCGACAGCGCATAGCCGAACTTGCCGTCAATCCAGTAAAAGACATTGATCGGACCTTCCTGGGCAAAGCGGAAAGCCGTGTCGTGGTTGCCGGCGTTCTCGGCCGAAACGTAGAGCGTCAGACGTTGGCCGGTGGCGTCCTGGTACATGAACTGGGCGACGGCCCCGCTGTCGCCCGGCAACAGGCGGCCACCGATCAGTTCGAAGCCGAGCGCGCCCAGCTTGGGTGGCCGAACCGGCGAGCCCAGACGCTTTGAAAGCCAGGCGATCAGCTGATCTTCCTGATCCGCACCGATTTCCACGGGGCGCCTGACGTCTGGGCTGAACACGGCGTGGGCAATAGCCGCCTGGCGGGGCAGGCTCGTCGCCAACGTCACCGGTTCGGCGGTGTTCGGCCGAGCGGCGCTCAGTGGTGCCGGGGCTGTCGGCTGCGCTGCGGGCCACTGGTCGCGGGCGACCCAGCCGGTCACACCGCCGACCAGGGCCATGACGAATCCGGCGGCGATGCGTCCGAACGGCCATCGCGCCTGCATCCAGGAAGTCGTCGGGAACGACGACGGTGACGCCGCGACGGCCGCCTCGAGCAAGCGGTTCGGCACTGGCTCGTCAAGCACCGCAGCGAAATGCGCTTTCAATGCTTGGTTCTGGTCCCGATAGGCACGCAGGCGCAGGGCTTCGTCGGGCCGCGCCACCAGATAGGTGTTGACCTCGGTACGCCTGCCTTCGGGCAGGACGCCATCGACGTAGGCATGAAGGTCCGCTTCGGAAAGTGGCTGACGGTTCATTTGACCACCTTCAATGCCGCTGGTTGGTGTTGTCCCTGAAGTATCAGGCGCAGGCGCTCGCGCCCGCGCGACAGGCGCGACATCACTGTGCCAATCGGAATTCCAGCGGTCCGGGCGACTTCCTCGTAACTCATTTCTTCGATGGCGACCAGCAGCAGAACCTGGCGCTGCTCCTCCGGCAGCCGGGCCAGCGCCGTGGTCAGGTCACGCAGCTCCAGTCGTTCCGACTGCGTGGCCGGGGTCGGGACCATCATGTGTTCGTCGTCGAGCGGCACGGTGGGCTGGGGGTGTTTGCGAACGTGGTCGACACGCAGGTTGTGCATGATGCCGAACAGCCAGGCGCGCATATCGCTCCCGGCCCGCCAGAGCGACCGCTTGCCCCAGGCCCGCTCCAGCGTGTCCTGGACCAGATCGTCCGCCGCGGACGGATCGCCCACCAATGCCCGCGCGTAACGGCGCAGGCGGGGGATTTCCGAGACGATGGCGTCGCCGTCGAACACGCGGCGATTCAGGGCCGGACGGCCAGAGTCGGGATGGGCGCACCTGCATTCATCGTGTTCTCCGTTGGGTGGATCGGGGTACCTGACGTATACGGAATCGTCCCGAACATTATTCCCTATTGGCCGCCAGAGAGGATTTGACATCGCCGCCCGCCAGGCATAGAGTCGAAGCGCATTCGACGTGAAGGCTTTCCGAGGAGGACTTAGCGCTGAACAACGGATCGCGATGTAAAGCAGCAACCTGACGCAGCAGACTAAACGAGGGGTCTAGCCGACCTGAGCCTAATTGGGCAGCGCCGATTTGAGTTTCAGCTTGCGGGCGCGTTACAAGTACAGCTAAAGCGGAGAAGAAAAGCCCGTTCCGGCGCGTTGCTGAAACGGGCTTTTTGTTGAGAAATCCTATGCAAACCCTGGCCTTTGTTCAACCTGGAAACCACCGGTGCCACGGCGGCGGTGGATCGTATCACCGAGATCGGCATTGTCGAAGTTGACGAGTCCGGCGTACGCGAATGGAGCCGGCTGGTCAATCCCGAGGCACCCATTCCCGCTTTCATCCAGCGGATGACCGGCATTACCGACGACATGGTGCGCGATGCGCCGACCTTCGATCGGCTGGCCGCGGAGGTTCTGGACAGGCTTCAGGGGCGCCTGTTCATCGCCCACAATGCCCGCTTCGACTACGGCTTTCTCAAGAACGAATTGCGCCGCGCCGGCCACCCCGATTTCCGGGCCACGGTGCTGTGCACGGTCAAGCTGTCCCGGCGACTTTTTCCGGAGCACCGTCGGCACAGCCTCGATGCCCTGATCGAACGCCACGGTCTGGAAGCCCAGGCGCGGCACCGCGCGCTGGCGGATGCGCAGCTCATCCACCAGTTCTGGCAACTGCTGAGGCGGATCCGGCCGGAAGAGGAGCTGGCGGCTCTGGTCAAGGAACTCACCGCCCGCCCGAGCCTGCCGGCGCAGCTCGATTCCCGCATCATTGACGACCTGCCGGATGGCCCCGGTGTCTACGTCTTCTACGGCGAGAACGCCATGCCGCTCTATGTCGGCCGGGCCAAGGATATCGGGAAGCGCGTGTTGTCCCATTTTGCCGGTGACCGTGCCTCGACCCGGGATGCCAACCTGGCTCGGCAGGTACGGCACATCGACTGGACCGTCACCGGCGGCGAGATCGGCGCCCAACTCAAGGAAGCCGCACTCATCAAGCGCTTGCAGCCAACCCTCAACCGGCAGCCGCGGCACAGCGACCCATTGCGCGCCATTGCCCCGGTCAACCATGGCCAGCTCCTGGCGCAGCCGCATCCGCCGCCATGGCCGTATGCCGGGCCGGCCTGCATCAAGGAAGGCGATGAGGTGCACTTGGTTGACGGTTGGCGCTACCTGGGTTCGGCAAGATCGGCGGACGAATTGTGGCCCCTGCTCGAACACGGTCGGCCGCCGTTCGACCGCGATGTCTATCGCATACTCGCCAAAGTGGTGGCCAGGATGGTGCCGCTGAGGCCGGGCAGCCAGCCCTGACGACCGTGGTCTACCGGATGGCGGCGAGAATCGCGGTCAGCAGATGCCAGGTCCGGCCGACCGCGGCGATCTCAACGGATTCGCCCGGCGCATGGGCGCCCCGGATGGTCGGGCCGAAGGACACTGTGTCGAGCCCCGGATACTTCGCCGCGATGAGCCCGCACTCCAGTCCGGCGTGGATGACATGCACCGTCGAGTCCTCGCCGAATTCACGCCGGTAGGTCGCCTGGCACAAGGCCAGCAGCTGCGAATCCGGATTGGGCGTCCAGCCGGGGTAGTGGCCCGAGGTATCGGTCCGGGTACCGGATAGCGCGAACAAGCTGGCGATTTCAGCCGCCAGGGCCTCGGCGCCGCTGGTCAGCAGCGAGCGGACCATGAAATTGCACGAGCCGCCGTCGGCGCTCAATTCAGCCATGCCGAGGTTGTTGGAGGTCTCCACCACGCCCGGCACGCCATGGCTCATGCGCCGGACGCCATGGGGCGCGGCGTGCAGTGATTGGAGCCAGACGGCCTGCTCGCCGGGCGCCATCAGTTGTGGGTTTTCGGCCCGTGCGCAGCTCAGGGTCAGGCCGTCGTCGAGGCCGGCCAGTTCGCGGCGAAGCAGCTTCTGCCAGTCGGCCAGTCTGGCGCCGAGCGCGGCTTCCTGGTCGGCGGAAATGGCGACCGTGGCGAATGCTTCGCGGGGCAGGGCGTTGCGGGCGCTGCCTCCGCGCAAGGCGGCCAGACGGAGCGGCAGCCTTTGCTCCAGATCGTGCAGGACGCGCACCAACAGTTTGATGGCATTGCCGCGTTCCTCGTGGATATCGACGCCCGAATGGCCCCCGCGCAAGCCGCGCAGATCGATGCGGTACGCCTGGAAGCCCGCGGGCAGGGGTTCCGCCACGCCGGGCCTGGCAACATTCACGTCCATCCCACCGGCACAGCCGACATAGAACCGGCCCCATTCTTCCGTATCGAGATTCAGCATCAGGCGGCCGGCCAGAATGTCGGCCGCGAGGCCTCTGGCGCCGCCCATGCCGGCCTCCTCGTCAACCGTGAACAGCGCCTCCAGCGGACCGTGCGCCAGCGTGGCGTTCTCCAGCACGGCAAGGATGAGCGCGACGCCAAGGCCATTGTCGGCGCCCAGCGTCGTGCCCGGTGCCGTGACCCAGCCGTCGCGTACCACGGGTTGTATCGGGTCGCGCGTGAAGTCGTGGGCGACGTCGCCGTTCTTCTGGCCAACCATGTCCAAGTGCGCCTGGAGTACGACACCGGGCGCCTGTTCGCGGCCGGGACTGGCCGCCTTCCGGACGACCAGGTTGCCGGCCGGGTCGACGGCTGTGGCAAGCCCGAGCTCGTCGGCCCATTTCCGCAGGTGGTCCCGCAACGGGCCCTCCTGCTTCGATAGACGAGGAAAGCCGCAGAGAGCGGCGAAATGGGCCCAGACAGGCCGTGGTTCAAGGCCGGAGACGCGTAGGTCAAACATTTCGTCGGACATTTCGGAAATTCGCTTCAAATAATCCATTCGCGGCCGTTATAGGAAAACGCTACACAACAATTAACAAATCTCGAGCCATGATTCCAGCATGGCAACGATATGATATTAGGCCAATTTTTCCTGCAAGCCATCGACAGAGCGGCCTAACGAATGACAGAAGACACCGATCAAGTGACGAGTTCTGCGCGGGAATATCGACCACATTCGGACCTGGGCGTTCCAGAGCCGGAATTCAGGATCGACTATGCCACCTTCCACCTCGATGTCGGTTCGGCGGACGAGGCGATGCGGTCCTATCTGGCGCAAAAAGTGGCTGCCGCCCCAACCGACCTGTTGGCGCACACCCGGCGGATACTGCTGGCCCAGCGCTGCAATGACCGTCAGGAGGCGCTGGGTGCCCTGGTGGATCTTTTCATCGCTACGGGCGCCAAGGGACAAGGGTTGCGGCAACGGCTCCTGGACGCCTGCGGTCCGCTGCTCGCCGACGAACATCGTCGCTTGCTGAACGACAGCATGGCGACCGGATGGCCGGCGGACCTGCCATCCCCCAGTCCGGCGAGCCTGCTGCCGTCCGGCAGGATCGGCTCCCGGGCGATCGTCTCCAGAAGCGATCCCGACAAAGACGCGGTGGTGGCGAAATGAGCCTTAGCGCCAAGGCATCCATCACGAAGATCTGCCTGTTCGGCATGAGCGAGCGGGTCGTCAAGTCGCTGGACATCATTTTTGAACGACATATGGCGGGCACTTGCGTCGTCGCCGAAGAAGCCAGTGCCCATGTCACCATGATCGATCTCGATGCCCAGGGTGCGAAGGTGGAACTCGAGCGGCAATCGAGTAGATATCCGGAACGGCCGATCATCGTGCTCTCGTTCAGCGACCTCGTTCCGGCCATCCCCAATAGCGTTCTGGTGAGCAAGCCGGTCAAGGTCGATCAGTTCGTCGAGGTGCTGCGGCAGCTTGCCAACCGGCCTGCTCCGGAAAGTGTCGCCAGCGCCGGTCCGGAAAGTGTGGCTAGTCCGGTTCCGCTCATGGTCGAGGATACGGCCGACGACCGGCGGAAGGGCCGTCGCGTCGACCTGGCCCCGGGTCAAACACAGGTTGGCCAGACGGATCGTGCCGTGGCGGACCTTCAGTCGAGAGAGCGCCACTACTACATCGGCTCCATGCCCGATGTGGACCTGAACGTGCCGGAGCAACGGAGCAAGGTGTTCTACGACACCAGTCACTTCTTGCAGGGCTTCCTGCAGACGGCGATCAAGCTGGGAGTGGACAAGGGGGCGGTGGTATTCCTGTCCAGCCCGGCCTTTGGCAGGATCGAGGTCTACCCGTTTGCCCGCAAGGTTCTGACATCCGCCACCGGCGCGACGCTTTATGCGGTGAGCCGCATACCGTTGCGACCCGGTGACGTGACCATCGAGCTGGCCCCGGATGCGCCGCAGTTTCCGGTCGCCGACGAGCGGGTCGAAGCCCTCGACGCGTTCCTGTGGAAGCTGGCCTTGTGGGCGTCCAGAGGGCGCCTGCCGGTGGGGACCGATCTCGGCTCGCCGGTGGTCCTCAAGCATTGGCCGAACCTGCCGCGCCTGCTGAACCCACCGCAGGCGACCCGGATCGCCGGGCTCTGGTCGCGTCGGGCGACGTCGTTGCCGACCACGGCGGACGTTCTGCGCATTCCGCAACGCAATGTCTTTGCCTTCTACAGTGCCTGCGTGGCGCTGGACCTGATCGTGCCAGACCGGCGCGGCGTCGCCCGCCCGCCGGTACCGGAAACCCCTCTGCCTCAGGAAAAGCGGACTTTATTCAGAATGCTGATGCACAAACTCACCGGAAGCCGGGGCGATTGATCGCTATGAAGAAGACCAAGAACTACAAGATCATTTTCACCGGACCGGTCGGCGCCGGCAAGTCGACCGCGGTGTCGGCGTTGAGCGATATCGCCCCGGTTCGCACCGATCGGGTCGCCACCGACATGGCCAGCGACCGGAAGCCCGAAACGACCGTGGCGATGGACTACGGCCTGGTCAATCTTGGCGACGGCGTGGCCATTCACCTCTATGGCACGCCGGGGCAGGAACGCTTCGACTTCATGTGGGACATCCTCACCGAAGGCGGGATCGGCCTGGTGCTGCTGATCGACAATTCTCGGCCCGATCCCTTCGTGGATCTTCGATTCTTTCTCAACGCGTTCCAGAAGTTCATCGCCCAGACCAGCCTGGTGGTCGGGGTAACGCGGACCGACGAACGCGCTTTCCCGATGCTCGAGGACTACTACCGCGAACTGGCGGTCCTCAACCTGTCCGCGACGCCGGTGTTCGAAGTCGATGCCCGCGTGCGCAAGGATGTCAGTCTGCTGGTCGAGGCGTTGCTCTGTTCGCTCGATCCCACGGTGGAAGGGTAATCCCAGCATGGACTATTCATTAGATCGGCGGACCTACCTTATGCCGACCCCCGCCGGTGCCTACAGCGCTGCCTCCGCGCCCGCCGCAAGTCGCCTCCAGCGCTTCGTCACGGCCTTGTTCGGCTATGCGGAGTCGCCGCCATTGTCCGAAGAGAACATCGTTCAATGGAGCGGCATCGACGATCCCCAAGGAGCTCTGGAACTGGTCTGGCGCATGCAGGAGTTGGGGTGGATTCAAGCGGTGGACAGCCCGCGCGCCGCCCCCGCGGGGGCCATCGAAGAAGTCCTGGCCGCCTTGATCCCCTGCCTTACCCGGGGCAAGAAGGCGCTGCTGGCCGATGCGCTTGGCTTCTACCTGTGTAGTCAGGGCTTCTCCCATGAGGTTGCCGAGGAGATCTCCGCCCTGTCCGCCGACCTCGCCAGTCTGCATCAACGGCGCAGCGGATCGCTCAATTCGAATCTCGGCATGACGGGCGGCGCCTGGGGCCTGATCGACGCGGCCGGCCAGAGCCAACTGGGTTTTTGGCCGCTATTTGCCGGCAAACAGCGCTTCGTGCTGGTCGTTGCCGGGACACCGATGTTTAACCGACCGGAGTTGGTCGACCTCGTCTGGGTATTGCACCAGCGTTACGCCGTGCAGAACCCTTCTTAGTGCTTGAACCACCACAGGAGAACCCCAATGCTTGCCGACATGCTCAAATCCGTTCTGAACGAACTCAACGGCAGTTCCGCCGATATCGAGGCCTCCGCGGTCATTTCCATCGATGGCTTGATGATGGCGTCGTTGATGCCGCAGGGCTTCGACGAAGACCGCATGGGCGCCATGAGTGCCGCAATGCTTTCCCTGGGCGACCGCACGGCGCAGGAACTCGCGCGCGGCACGCTCGAGCAGGTGCTCATCAAGGGCAGCACCGGCTACGTGCTGCTCACCGGCGCGGGCAAGGAGTCGGTAGTCACCGTGCTGGCCAAGCCGAACGCCAAACTGGGCCTGATCTTCCTCGACGTCAAGCGAGCCGCCGAAGCGGTCGCGAAGATGATCTAAGCAAATCGGGCCGGCCGAACCGATCGGCTGACCACTAGTCAATTCCGGAAGGACTTGCAATGAGCGCATTCTTTTTTCAACGCATCAACGATCACATCCAATACCTCCGCCGCCTCGAGGCGACCTTGAACGACAAGAGCGACTTTCGCGGCACCGACTGTCACCTCTGCAAACTCGGCCAGTGGATCGACAACGAAGGACCCAGCCAGATTCCGCCGGGCATGGAGAAGGCGCAATCGGTGTTCCAGGAAATGATCGGCGTCCATGAGCACTTCCATGAGGCGGGCGCGCGGGCGCTGGCGGCGAAGGAGGCGGGTGACGCAGCCGGGGTGCAGCAGGCAGTCACCGACATGCTCAAGGACTCCAATTTCCTGGTGGCCAAGCTGATGGATCTGGATCGAGTCTGCAAGACCTAACCCCCTTTCCCGAGGACCTCCCATGAACGACATGGATCCGAGCCGCATCGTCGGCACGGCAGCGGAGCATCTGCTCAAGTATGCCAATGGCAGCCAGCGCAAAGTGCTGGTGACCGACATTGAAACGCCTTACCCGGACGGCAAGCTGATCGTCTCGCGCACCGACACCCAAGGCGTCATTACGCACTTCAACCAGGCGTTCATCGACATGTCGGGCTATGACAAGGATGAGATCGTTGGCCAGCCGCACTACATCCTGCGCCATCCCGACATGCCCAAGGCCGCCTACGCCGATCTGTGGTCCACGGTCAATGCCGGCCGGAAATGGCACGGCTACGTCAAGAACCTGCGCAAGGATGGCGGCTACTACTGGGTTCACGCCGTCGTCGTGCCGAACGTGCGCGGCGGCAAGATCGTTGGCTTCACGTCGGTGCGCCGCAAGCCATCGCGCCGCAAGGTCGAGGAATGCACCGCCCTGTATGCAGAGATGAAGGCAAAGGAAAACTCATGACGCTCAACCTGACGATCAGCCCCGATTTCAGCCCGGAGAAGCTTGCCGGTTGGCACATCTTCAATACCTGGCTGCAACGCAAGCTGTCGGTCGACTGCCATCTCGAGCTCTACAACAGTTTCGCCGCCCAACGCCAGGCCATCGCTGAAGACAAGGTGGATCTGATCTACGCCAACCCTTCGGATGCCGCCATGCTGGTACGGGAAAAGGGCTTCGTCGCGGTCGCTCATCCACAGGCGCTGCCGGACGAGGCCGTCGTGGCCGTGGCGGCCAGCTCCGCGCATCAAAAGGTCGAGGATCTGAAGCCCGGCATCAAGGTGGTATCGAGCGGCGACCCGGATGTCAGCATGATGGGCATGATCCTGCTCGAACCAGCCGACCTGAACGCCGGCAATGTCACCACGGAGACCTGCGCCACCTACGTCCTGGTGGCAAAGCAGCTCATGGGCGGAACCGCCGATGTGGGTATCTTCCCCGCGCGCGCCTACGATGGTCTGTCATCGATGGTTCGCAATTCGCTCCGTCCTCTGGTCCGCAGCGAAATCAGCGTCATCCGGCACATGCTGCTGGCCGGGCCGAAGGCCGCCCCGCTGGTGCCCAACCTGCAAGCTGCCATGGTCGGGATGGCCGGCGACGAGAAGGAGGCGGCCATCCTCAAGGATCTGGGCTTTCCCGGCTGGGAAGCAAGTTCCCAGGAGGATGTCGAATTCATGATCGACCTGATGGATACCTTGATCGGGTAGCTGCCGCCCGCTCGTTCCGCGCCCCGCAAGGCGCGGGGCAAGCGGCAACTTGTCGGTTCCGACCGGGCCGCATGGCCTAGAATGGCGACTTGGCGGACGGTCCCGGCCAAGGCGCCGAGCGCTTGGACGTCCGCCATCCAGGGAGAGTGATTTCGGGAGGCGTTCGATGGGTACCGCGATCGATCTGTTTCGCCGTCGCCTGCTGTTTGGCGCGGCTGCGTTGGCGTCAGGCGCCGTTCTGCCGCGTCGAGTCGCGAGTGCCGACCAGGCCAGTACTAACCGGCCAATCGAAATCGGCATCCTGCCTTATATGCCGACGGCGACGCTGATTGCAGGCCATCAAGGGCTGCGGCGCCATTTTGAGGAAACCTTCAAGCGTTCGGTGGCGCTCTCCACGGCGCCCGATTTCCGCAGCTTCCAGCACCGGGTGCTGGCCGGTGATTTCGATCTCACCATCATCGGCCCGGGGCCGGGTTGGCAAGCCCATCTGGATCGCGGACACCAGGTGGTCGCCGTCAGCAAGCGCATGGTGCGAATCTATATCCTCGTCGCCAAGGGTAGCCCGATCAAGAACTTCGCTGATTTGCGCGGCACGACGCTGGCCACCATCGACCCGCTCACCGTCACTTCGCAAACGACCATGGCCGTTCTGCGCGACAACAAGTTGCAGCCGGGTGCCGACATCCAGGTGCGCCACGAAAAAACGCCGTTCAATGCCGCGCAGGCGCTGGCGCTTGGCGAGGTGGCCGCGGCGGGTTTTCCCAATATTGCCTACCCGAACCTGCCCGCCGATATCCGCGCCAAGCTCAGAATCCTCGTCGAGACGGATGGCATGCCGGGTGTCCTGTTCATGGCGCGCCCCACGCCGGACGTTCCCGCGCCGGAAGAATTCCAGGCCGCGCTGTTCCGCTTCGTCGAGACCGCGGAAGGCAAGGCCTACGTCAAGGAGTTCAACCACGACGGCCTGATTCGGCCGGATCCCAATGTGCTGCGCGCGCTGGACCGTTTCGTGCCGGAAACCCGGCGCTTGATGGCCGGCCCCTAGGGAGCGCATCCTTGGCCTTGCGCGGGGTATCCGCCCACTCCTTCCAGATCAAGCTGATTGCCGCGGCCCTGACCGCACAGTTGGCGATGCTCGCCGTGCTGATATGGCAGGGATGGAACCTGATGGATAGCCAGTTGCGCGAAGTCCTGCGGGGCAATGTCGAGCAAAACAACACCCTGCTCGTTGCCGCGCTCGGCTCGCCGCTCGCGCAGCGCGACTACGCTGCGATCGGCGACCTGCTCGACAAGCTGGTGGAAGGCAAGATGCTCGATTACATCGTCGTCGAGGACCATCGGCAGCGTCGCGTCGCCGCGGCGGGCTGGCCGGCCGAGCAGGCGTTGCCCGAGGCCAATCAAGGGATCGAAAGCACGCGCTCCGGTCAGTTGCATGTGCGCCAGCAGATTGCCTTTTCCGGCGAACAGCTGGGCGAAGTCCAGTACGGTCTGTCACTCGGCTTTCTCAACAAGGCGCGCGCCATGCTGGCGAGCAACATGCTGCGTATCGGCGCGGTCGGCATCGTCCTCGGCCTGGCCCTGCTGGTGTTGCTGACGCTCTGGCTGCTGCGCCGCCTGAGCGTCCTGGAGGACGCCGCCCAGCGACTTGCCGACGGCGACCTCGGCCAGCGGATCACCTTGAGCGGCAATGACGAGTTGGCACGTCTGGCCCGTGCCTTCAACAACATGGCCGACAGTATCGCCCGCATGGTCGTCAGTCTGCGCCGGAGCGAAGCCCGGTTTCATCACGCGGTACAGGGTTCCAACGACGGTATCTGGGACTGGGACTTGGAGGGTGAGGAGTATTACTTTTCGCCCCGCCACAAGAGCATGCTTGGCTATGCGGACGACGAGATCCCCAATCGTCGCGATGCGATGGAGCAACTGATTCATCCGGACGATCGCCAGTCGATGCAGGATGCGATCGAGCGTCATTTCACCGAACGCGAACCGTTCGCCATTGAAGTTCGCCTGCGCCACAAGGATGGCCACTATCTGTGGTGCTCGTCGCGCGGGCAGGCGGTCTGGAACAACGAGGGGCGCGTCATTCGCTTCGCCGGCGCCACCACCGATGTCAGCGAACGCCACAGGGTGCAGGATCAACTCGTGCACATGGCCCACTTCGACCCGCTGACCCACCTGCCGAACCGAATGCTGCTGGGCGACCGGATCGACATGGCACTGTCGCGGGCGCGCCGCCACGGTAGCCGCGTTTGCGTCGGGCTGCTCGATCTCGATGGCTTCAAACCGGTCAATGACAGCTTTGGCCATGAAGCCGGTGACCGTGTCCTGGTCGAGGTTGCGGGCCGACTGCGTGCCGCCGTCCGTGGCGCCGACACCGTGGCGCGACTCGGGGGCGACGAATTCGTCCTGGTCCTGGGCGGCGCGGTTGACAAGGGCCGCGAAGCGGAGGGTGGCGAGAAGATCGAGTACGAGGGCCTGCTGTCACGGGTATTGCAGGCGCTCAGCGAACCATTCGCCGTCGACAGCACCAGGGTCTCGCTTTCCGCCAGCATCGGGGTCACCTTCTTCCCCGATGACGATGCCGACTCGGACACCCTGCTGCGCCACGCCGACCAGGCCATGTATGTCGCCAAGCAGAGCGGCCGCAACCGTTTCCACGTCTTCGACGCCGCGGTGGATCGCGACGTGCGGACGCGTCGGGAGGCCCGCGAGCGCATCGAGGCGGCCCTCGCCGCCGGGGAATTCGTCCTGCATTACCAGCCCAAGGTGAACATGCGCACAGGCTGCGTGACGGGTGCCGAGGCGCTGATCCGCTGGCGTCATCCCCACCGCGGTCTTCTTTCGCCGGCCGAGTTTCTGCCGCTGATCGAAGGCACCGAGCTCGATGTGGCGGTATCCGAATGGGTGATCGACGCGGCACTACGCCAGATGGAATCCTGGCAGCGAGCAGGGCTGGACCTGCGCGTAAGCGTCAATATTCCCGCCCGCCACCTCCAGGAAACACGGTTCGTGCCCTACCTGCGCGAGGCGCTGGCCCGCTACCCGACCATCGAAGCGGCCAGCCTCGAACTGGAAGTCATCGAATCCGCCGCGCTCGCCGATGTCGTCGGTGTATCGGGTCGCATGGAAGAGTGTCGCCAGTTGGGCTTCCGCTTCGCCCTCGACGACTTCGGCACCGGCTACGCTTCGCTGGCTTACCTGCGCCGCCTGCCGGTGGAACTGCTCAAGATCGACCAGTCCTTCGTTCGCGACATGTTGCACGATGCCGACGATCTCGCCATCGTCGAAGGTGTGATCAGCCTGGCCATGGCATTCCGCGACGAAGTGATCGCCGAAGGGGTCGAGACGATCGATCACGGCATCATGCTGATGCATCTGGGCTGCGATCTGGCGCAGGGCTACGGCATCTCGCGGCCGCTGCCCGCGGAGACCCTGCCTGGTTGGGTCTCGTCGTGGCGGCGCGATCCGGCCTGGGCCGTGGCCGCGAATGTGCAACTGGCGCGGCGGGATCTCGTGCTGGCCTACGTGGAGGTGGAACATCGTAGCTGGGTCGATGCGATCGCCTCCTGGCTGGCCGGCAGGACCGGCGTGGCGAGCGGTCCCCCGTCGCTGGCCAGCGACACCTGCCGCTTCGGGCAATGGCTGACCGGCGACGGGCGCACCAGCTTCGGCGAGCTGGCCACATTCAAGGCAATCGACCATCTGCATGAATCGGCACACGAGCTGGGGCGTGAGTTGGCCCGCATGGCCGGGGATGGCCACGCGGAGCAGGCCCGGCAAAGACTGCCCGAACTGTTTGCCTGTCGCGACGAGCTGATCGTCGAGCTGCACAAGCTCATTGCCGACGTGACCAGCGCCCGATAGTCCGTCCATTCCCGGCGGCCCAGGCCGGGCTGTGGCGCGACGCGGCAGGGGTGGCCGGCTTCAGCGCTCGCCTGGGCTCCGCGTCGGCAGGGAGGAAATCAGGATGCCGGCGACGATCAGGATGAACGCCATGCCATGGTAGGGGCTGGGCAACTCGCCGCTCACGGCGGCGGACAGGATCGCCGTGAACAGCGGTGCGAGGTTGTAGAAGATGGCCGCCAGGGTCGGCCCGGCGCTCGCCACCGCCAGGCCCCAGAGCCGATAGGCGATGATGGACGGCCCGACCGCGATGAACACGATCGCCAGCAACAATGAGCCCGACCACCGGGTCGCCGCCGACGGCGCGATGATGTCGCCGGCACCGGCAGCGGCGACGGCCCAGCAGACGCCAAAGACGCATTGCGCCAGAAGAAACTCCGCCCAGTTCCAGCCGGGGCGCGCATCGCCGGTCATGTGGCCCGGTGGGCGCGCCAGCATCCAGCTATAGACCGACCAGCCAAGGATGGCCAGCAGCATCAGCAGGTCGCCCTGGACCAGTTGCACGCGGAGCAGGCTGGCCGGTTCGCCGCGCGACAACACGACCGCCACACCCGCCAGCGAGAGGATGGCGCCGATCACCTGAATCCGGCGCGGCCGGACGCCGTAGGCGATGGTGCCGATGATCATGGTCCAGATCGGCGCGCTGGAGGCGATCAGCGTCACGTTGACGGGCGTGCTGGTGCGCAGGGCCACGTATTGCAGGGCGTTGTAGGCGCCCACGCCGAACAGGCCGAGAACGGTCAAATACCGCCAGCGATTGGCAATGGCGCGGCGTGCCTTGGCCGTGGCGATCGCATGCCAGCCCAGCGGCAACAGCAGGACGAAAGCCAATAGCCAACGGAATGCATTCAGCCACAGCGGGTCGATGCTGCCGATCGCGATTCGACCGATCACGGCATTGCCGGCCCACAAGAGCGGCGGGACGACCAGCATCACCATCAGCTTTGGATCGATGTTCATCCGAATTCGACCGGCAACGGCGCGGTGGTCGGGGGTACGTCGTGGTGGTCGCGGGCTGCCATGGCTATTTTCTGGGGGTCGAGATGCAGAAGGTGCGGACGATGCCGAGGAAGGAATGCAGGACCGGCGATTCGTCGCCCAGGCGATAGATGCAACTGAGATCGACCTCGGGCGGCGGCACCCGTTTCAGGGGGCGATAGACGATGCCGGGTAGTTTGAGGTTGGTGGCGGACTCGGGCACGATGCAGATGCCAAACCCCGACGCCACCAAGGCGACAGCGTTGACGGCGTCGCCGACCTCCTGCACCACCCTGGGCTGGAAGCCATCCTGCTGGCAGAGCTCGAATACCCGGTCGATGAAGCTGGGCCGCGTTCCGCTCGGAAACAGCACCAGCGGGTGATGGGCCAGTTCCCGCCAGGGGACTTCGCGCTCGCGGGAAAGCGGATGGTTGCGGTTCACCGCCAGGTAGAGCGGCTCCATGAGAATGACCTCGGAATCGATGTCGGGCTCGTCCTGGAGCAGGCGATTGAAACCGACGTTGAGGCGGCGCTGGCGCAGCGCGGCCACCTGTTCGCCCTTGTTCATGCTGTGCATGACGATGTTGACCTCCGGGTAGGCCTGGCGATAGGCCAATAGCATCTTCGGGATGATGCCGAAGATGCCGGAACCGAAGATGCCGATGTCGATGCGGCCGAGCTTGCCCTGGCCGGCCTGGAGTGTGCGCTCGGCGGCCTGGCCGGCGAGCGCGAGGATGTTGCGCGCCTCGTCGAGGAACAGCGCGCCGGCCTCGGTCAGCTCGATGCCGCGCGCGGTGCGATTCAACAGCGGCGTGCCGAGTTCCTCCTCCAGTTGGTGAATCTGTCGCGTCAGGGGTGGCTGCGTGATGTGCAGCCGCGCGGCGGCACGGCCGATGCCGCCTTCCTCGGCGACGGCGACAAAACTTTTCAGCAGGCGCAGTTCCATGTCGGTTTCACGAATTGATTGCGCCGATTATGTCATACCGGAAAGGTATGGGTGATGGCTTTCAATAGTATTGGACGGAAGGTCGGCGGCTCCTTATCGTTGCCCACACTTCACGGGTCCAGCCAGCATCGGCTGGCTTTATTCACATAAGAAAGCAGGAGGAGTTCGACATGGCGATGACAGGCGTATTGCGGCCGGGCCACGCCCAGATCCGGGTGCTGGATCTGGACGAGGCGTGCAAGTTTTATCGTGACGTGCTGGGCCTGGTGGAAACCGGTCGCGACCGGCAGGGCCGGGTGTACTACAAGGCCTGGGACGAGCGTGACCACAACAGCGTGATCCTGCGCCAGGCCGACCGCGCGGGCATCGATTTCTTCGGTTTCAAGGTGGACAGCAAGGCCACGCTCGACAAGTTCGACCAGGACTTGCAGGCCTACGGCCTGAAGACCGAGCGGTTGCCCGCCGGCGATCTGCTCGAGACCGGCGAGCGCGTGCGCTTCGAACTGCCTTCCGGCCACCTGATCGAGCTGTACGCCGAGAAGAAGGAAGTGGGCAACGGCCTGCCGGAAATGAATCCCGGGCCCTGGAACGAACAGTCCGAGCATGGCATCGCCCCGGTGCGCATGGACCATATCCTGCTCTATGGCCCGAATATCGCCGAGAACAAGAAGATCTTCACCGAGGTGCTGGGTTTCTACCTGGTCGAGCGGGTCCTGATGCCCGAGGGCACGCCGGGCGAAGCCGCCATCTGGTTGTCCTGTTCGATCAAGTCCCACGACATCGCCTTCGTCGAGCACCCGAACCCCGGCAAGCTGCACCACGTTTCGTTCTGGCTCGATAGCTGGGAAAAAACGCTGCGCGCCGGCGACATCATGTCCATGAACAACGTGCCGGTGGACATCGGGCCGACCCGCCACGGCATAACGCGCGGCACCACCATCTACGCCTGGGATCCGTCCGGCAACCGCTTCGAGACCTTCAGCGGCGGCTACCAGCCCTACCCGGACTGGACACCGAAGACCTGGACTTTCGAGAACCTCGGCCAGGGCCTGGACTTCCCGCAGCGCAAGCTGCACGAGACCTTCCTCACCGTCGTGACCTGAGTCTCTCGGCATCATCGGCCGGCAGCCGCCCGGAGGTGGCTGCCGACGCTTGCGCAGCGCTTTCCGCCACACCCGACACCGGTATCGAGACCCATGAAGACCATTGCCAACTTCATCGACGGCGAATTCGTCACCACCAGCCAGGCGGGCCTGTTCGACAAGCGCTCGCCGCTCGACAACCGGGTGATCGCCCGTGTCGCCGAGGCGTCGCGGGCCGACGTCGATGCGGCTGTCGCCGCCGCCAAAGCGGCCCTGACCGGCCCCTGGGGCAAGCTGACCCTGGCCGATCGCGTCGAGCTGCTCTACGCCGTCGCCGACGAGATGACCCGCCGCTTCGATGACTTCGTCGCCGCCGAGGCGGCCGATACCGGCATGCCGGCGGCCGTGGCGCGCCATGTCTTCGTGCCGCGCGGCGCCGCCAACTTCAAGATCTTCGCCGACGTGGTGAAGAACGTGCCGACCGAGTTCTTCGAGATGGCCACCCCGGACGGCCAAGGGGCGCTCAACTACGCCATCCGCCGGCCGGTCGGCGTGGTCGGCGTCATCTGCCCGTGGAACGCGCCACTCTTGCTGATGACCTGGAAGGTCGGCCCCGCCCTGGCCTGCGGCAACACCGTCGTGGTCAAGCCCTCCGAGGAGACCCCGCAATCCGCTGTGCTGCTCGGCGAGGTGATGAACCAGGTGGGCGTCCCCCGGGGCGTGTACAACGTGGTCAACGGCTTCGGTCCCGGCTCGGCCGGTGAGTTCGTCACCAGCCATCCGGACGTCAACGCCATCACCTTTACCGGTGAGACGCGCACCGGCGCGGCCATCATGAAGGCGGCCGCCGAGGGTGCGCGGCCGGTGTCCCTGGAGATGGGCGGCAAGAACGCCGCCATCGTCTTCGCCGACTGCGACTTCGACGCCGCCATCGACGGCACCCTGCGCTCCTGCTTCCAGAACACCGGCCAGGTCTGCCTGGGCACCGAGCGCGTCTATGTCCAGCGTGGCATCTTCGAGCGCTTCGTCGCCGCGCTCAAACAGAAGGCGGAAGCCATGATGATCGGCGCGCCCTTCGAGGCCGGCGTCGGCATGGGGCCGCTGATCTCCCAGGAGCACCGCCGCAAGGTGCTCTCGTACTACGAGAAGGCGGTCGCCGAAGGCGCCACCGTGGTCACTGGCGGCGGCGTGCCGGCGATGGCCGGCGATCTGGCCGACGGCTCCTGGGTACAGCCGACCATCTGGACCGGCCTGCCGGAAACCGCTTCGGTGGTCCGCGAAGAGATATTCGGCCCGTGCTGCCACATCCGCCCGTTCGACAGCGAAGATGAAGTCGTCACCCTGGCCAACGACACCAGCTATGGCCTGTCCTCGGCGATCTGGACCAGCAATCTGCAACGCGCCCACCGGGTCGCCGCCGCTGTCGAGGCGGGCATCGTCTGGGTCAATTCCTGGTTCCTGCGCGACCTGCGCACACCCTTCGGCGGCATGAAGCAATCCGGCATCGGCCGCGAAGGTGGCGTCCACTCCCTCGAGTTCTATACCGAGCTCAAGAACGTCTGCATCAAGCTCTGATCATGACCCCCGAAAAAATCCAGCACTACGGCGACCAGCTCTACGCCGCCTGGCTCGCCCGCATGACGGTTCCGCCCCTGCTCGAGCGCGAGCCCGACATCACCCTCGACGACGCCTACCGGATCCAGCGGCGCTTCGTCGACCGACGGGTGGCCGCCGGCGAAACCATCGTCGGCAAGAAGATCGGCGTCACCAGCAAGCCGGTCCAGGACTTCCTCGGCGTGTTCCAGCCGGACTTCGGCCAGCTCACCTCGGGCATGGTCCATCAGGACGGCGACACCATAGCCCTCGACACGCTGATCCAGCCCAAGGCCGAGGCGGAACTGGCCTTCGTCCTCAAGGCCGACCTGGTGGGCCCGGGCATCACGGCCATGGACGTGATCCGCGCCACCGACTACGTGGTGCCCTGCTTCGAGATCGTCGATTCGCGCATCACCGACTGGAAGATCAAGATCCAGGACACCGTCGCCGACAACGCCTCCTGCGGCGTCTACGTGCTCGGCAAGACCAAGGGCGACCCGCGCCAGCTCGACATCACCCTGGCCGGCATGGTGCTGGAAAAGAACGGCGAGCTGTTCTCCACCGGCGTCGGCGCGGCGGTGCAGGGTTCGCCGGCCAATGCCGTGGCCTGGCTGGCCAACACGCTCGGCGTGCTGGGCATTCCCTTCAAGGCCGGCGAGGTGATCCTCTCCGGTTCCCAATCGGCCCTGGTGCCGGTGGTCGACGGCGACCACATGGTCTGCACCGTCGGCGGCCTGGGCAGTTGCAGTGTCCGCTTTGCCGGAAGGAGCGCCGCATGAGCCTCACCTTGAGCCGCGAGGACATCGTGCGCCTGTGCGAGCGCGTCGAAGGCGCCCAGACGCGCGCCTATGCCATTCCCAAACTGACCGACGAATACCCGGCCATGACCATCGCCGACGGCTATGCCGTGCAGGCCGAGCTGCGCCGCCGCTTTCATCGCCCAGGGCCACAAGCTGGTCGGCTGGAAGGCCGGCCTCACCTCCAAGGCGAAGATGTTGCAGATGGGTGTGAACGTGCCCTCCATCGGCTTCCTCACCGACCGCATGGCCCGGCCGGAGAACTCCGTGGTCGGCACCGCCGATCTGGTCCATCCGCGCGTCGAGGCCGAGGTGGCCTTCGTCACCAAGGCGATGCTGAAGGGACCGAACTGCACGCGCGAGCAGGTGCTGGCCGCCACCGACTATGTGCTGCCGGCCATCGAGATCATCGACTCGCGCTTTTCCGGCTTCAAGTTCGACTTGCCCAGCGTCATCGCCGACAACGGCTCCAGCGCCCGCTTCGTCGGCGGCGGCCGGGCCCGCTACGCGGACGACCTTGACCTGCGCACCCTCGGCGTGGTGCTCGAGAAGAACGGCGAGATGGTCGCCATGGGTGCGTCGGCGGCCGTACTCGGTCATCCGGCCGAGGCCATCGCCATGCTGGTGAACATCCTGGCCGAGCAGGGTGAATCATTGCCCGCCGGCAGCTTCGTCATGAGCGGCGGCATCACCGAGGCCATCGCCGTCAAGCCCGGTGACAGCGTCATCGCGCGCTTTCAGGAGCTGGGCAGCGTTTCGGTGCGCTTCTCATGAAGCCACTCGTCCTGTTCGGCGCCCTGCTGGCGTTCTGGCGCTATCCGCCTGCACTGCCCAAGTTGACCTGTTGGCTGTTGATGCTGAGCGGAGCCGTGCGTTACACCGGTACGACATTGTCCAGTCGTTGGCGACGAACGGTGGGGTAGTGGTGGGGAGCAGTCAGGCGGGTGCGGTGGTTGTATCGAGCGACCAGGGCAAGACCTGGGTGCGAACCGTCCTGGGGCCGGTCAGCATTACTGGGCTGGCGGCCTGTCCGAATGGTGAATTCATTGGCATCGACTTCAACCACAAAGTCTGGAGCGCGGACAAGGCCGGGTCCAACTGGCAGAGCGTCGCCCTCGACAAACCCCGAGTCCCCCTCGCCGTCACCTGCGATGGCCAGAACCGCTGGTGGGTCACCGGCTCCGGCGCCAAGATCGTGGTGAGCGCCGACCGCGGCGGCAGTTGGACCCTCACCGATCTCCAGGAAGACGCCCAACTCACCACCATCCAGTTCATCGACGACAGCCACGGCTTCGTCCTCGGTGAATTCGGCCACGTCATCGGCACGGAAGATAGTGGCGCCACCTGGAAGAAGATCAGCCAGATCGCGGGCGAGTTCTACCCCTACGCCGCCCTGTTCAAAGACCGCCAGGAAGGCTGGGCCAGCGGCATTGCCGGCCACATCCTGCGCACGACCGATGGCGGGCATACCTGGAGCGAGACCGAGAACCGCTCCGGCGCCCCCCTGTACCGCCTCTTCTGGCATGCCGGGCAACCCTATGGCGTTGGCGCTGGCGGCGTCGTCGCCCGGCTTGAGAACGGCGTCTGGCAAAGCATGGCCTATCCCGACGCCGCCCCCGTCTTCCTTGGCGCCGGCGCCAGCCTCGGCGACGCCCAGGCCGCCCTCGTCGTCGGCGGTCCCGGCGGACTCGTCCGCACCATTGCCACCCATGGCAACCCAGGAACCCCAGGAACCGGATCATGAGTACCCACAGCCTTCGTCACCGCGTCACCCACGCCCTGCACCGGGGCGAAGAATGGCTGTTCGCCAACCCCAAGATCGTCCTGGGTCTCATCTTCGCCGCCACGCTGCTCTTCAGCCTGGCGCTACCCAAGCTGCGGGTCTATTCCGACTTTGCCGATCTCCTGCCGCAGAACCACCGCTACATCCAGGTCTACAACCGCATCAAGGAAAGCTTTGGCGGCGCCAACATGATCATCATGGCCGTTGAAGTCGAGCAGGGCAGCATCTTCAACGACGACACCCTCAAGCTCATCCATGAAGCCACCCAGGGCGTGGACAGCCTGCCGGGCGTCAATCACAACCTCGTGGCCAGCCTCACCCACCGCACCGCCCGCAAGGTCTATCTCAGTCCTGAAGGCGGCTTCATGTCCGAGTCCTACTACGACCCCCAGAAAGGCCCCCGCGGCGTCGCCCAGCTCGAACAGCTCAAGAAGGACGTCATCAGCAACCCGACCATTTACGGTCTGCTCGTCTCCCCGGACCTCAAGGCCGCCCTCATCAAGGCCCAGCTCAACGAAGCCGATCTCGACTACGCCAAGACCTTCGCCGAACTGCAGAAGGTGAGAGAAAGCCTGGCCCGGCCCGGGCACAAGATCCACGTCACCGGCAATCCCGTCCTCACCGGCTGGGTCTATACCTACCTCAACCAGATCCTCACCATCCTCGCCTGGACCCTGCTGCTGCTGGCGGCGCTCCTGATCCTCTACTTCCGGCGCCTCTACGGCATCGCCCTGCCGCTCCTGGGCATTGCCCTGTCCTCCATCTGGGGGCTGGGCTTCATGGCCCTGATGGGCATCAACCTCGAACCCCTGAGCCTGCCGATTCCCTTCCTGATCGCCGCCCGCGCCACCTCGCACGGCGTGCAACTGGTCGCCCGCTACTACGAAGAACTGGCCAAGGTCCATAACGGCGCCAAGGCGGCCCGCAACGCCCTCGACGCCCTGTTCCGGCCCGGCAGCCTGGCCATCATCGTCGACGCCCTGGGCATTGCCGTCCTGGTCCTGGGTGCCGCCCCCTTCAACCACAAGCTCGGTGTTGCCGCCGGCTTCTGGGGCTTCTCGGTCATCTTCACCGTTCATTTCATGGTTCCCCTGGCCCTGACCATCCTGCCGCAGCCCAGGACCATGGAGAACAAGAACGAAGGCGTGCGCAACTTCCTGGGCAAGGCCATGGCGCTCACCGGTGGCACCGACGGCGGCGCCCGCAGCATCCTGATCCTCGCCGCCATTGGCGCCATCGGCGGCGCCTGGTTCATCGCCCAGGTGCAACTGGGCGAATCCGAGCCGGGCAGCCCGCTGCTGCACCGCCATCACGACTACAACCAGTCGACCAAGGCCATCAACCACCTCTTCCCCGGCTCCGAAGAACTGCACGTCGTCGCCCGCACCGACGAGAAGGGCGGCATCAAGCGCCCCGAGGTCATGGCCGCCATGGAACGCTTCCAGGCGCACATGCTGGCCGACCCGACCCTGGGTGGCACCAAGGCCATCCCCGGCGTCGTCCGGGTGGTCAATCGGCTCACCCACAACGACGACCCGCGCTGGATGCAGCTCCCGGACAACGCCGAGGAAGTCGGCGGACTGATGTTCGCCTATCTCGCCAGCAGCCCGATCCCCGGCGCCCTGAAGGAGTTCATCAACCCCGACGAGAACGAAGCCAACATGGTCTTCTTCTACAAGGACCACCAGGCCGAGACCATCAACCGGGTCGTCGCCCTGGCCGAGGCCGGCATCAAGCAGATCGAAGCCGACGTCCCGGGGCTGCACATCGAACTGGGCGGCGGCATCATCGGCGTCACGGCGGCCGGCAACCAGGCGCTGCACCAGGACCACATGATCATCATCCCGGCGGTCATGCTGCTCGCCTTCGGCCTGGTGATGGTCTATTACCAGTCGCTGCACGCCGGCTGGCTGATGGTCCTGCCGATGCTCTTCGCCACCCTGATGACCTACGCCTACATGGGCGCCGCCCATATCGGCATCAACGTGAACACCGTGCCGGTGATCGCCGTCGGGGTGGGGGTGGGCATCGACTACGCGGTCTATTTCATGGACCGCATCCGCGAAGAGATGGCGGCCACCCGCAGCATCCACCAGGCGGTGATCAACGCCGTCGCCACCACCGGCTACGCGGTCAGCTTCACGGCGGCGACGCTGATCGCCGGCGTGATCATGTGGATCTTCATGTCGGACCTGCGCTTCCAGTCGGACGCGGCGGTGCTGCTCAGTTTCATGCTGATCGTCAACGCCATCGCCGCCATGCTGATCGTGCCGGCCTGGTGCGTGGTGTTCCGGCCGCACTTCCTGGTCGCCACCCACTACGACGTCGATGGCGTGCTGGAAGAGGATGACGATTCGACGGTGGCGCGGCGGGGGCCGGCCACGGCGATACGGGAAGCGCAAGGCGTGTCGTAACGGACTTTTAGAGGAGGAGGGAATCATGAAGGCGATACACAACAGAGGGAGACAGCGTCGCATCGTCCTGGCCACGGCCCTGGCGGTGGCGGCGATGGGCACGGCGACCAGTCGCGCCGCGGACAACCTGCCGTCGCTGGGCGGTGATGTCGAACCCTGGAAAGTGGACATCATTTACGAGAACGACACCCGTATCCGCGGCAAGGACAACACCGGCCACCGGGTCGGCCTGTCCAAGTTCCGCAACACCCTGCAGGTCGAAGCCGACAAGAAGGCCGGCAACGGCTGGGGCCTGCACGGCGTGCTGCGCGGCACCTGGGACGGCGTCTATCGCCTGAACAAGGACGAATACGGCAAGGAGGCGGGCAGCAAGACGGCTGCCGACATCCAGCTCTCCAACACCGCCGGCCCGGTGGCCGCCGCGGTGGGCCTGGGCGTGCCGCCGGTGCACCTGGGCGCCACCGTGCCCTTCGGCGGCGGGGTCGGCTACACGGTGGTCAACGCCATCCAGGCCGGCGCCGGCCTGCCCAACCTGGGTGGTCCGGCCGGCGGTCCGGGCATCAACCGCTTCATCGATCCCAACTACGCGAATGTCAACACCCCGCCGGCCCAGTACGGCTCGGGCGCCGGCTTGCAAGTGCTGGGCCAGCGCTGGAACAACACCGGCTCCGGGGTCGCCTTCGCCGTGCCGGTGCGGCCCTGCGACGTCGATAGCCGCGGCTGCCGCGACTTCGGCGGCTATGGCGACAAGAAGCTCTCCGAACTGGAAGCCCCCGAGTTCAACAACCGGCTCGACTTCCTGCGCGAGGCCTATGCCAAGAAGCTCTTCAATCTCGGCGACAACACCGACTTCTTCCTCAAGGTCGGCAAGCAGCAGGTGGTCTGGGGCCGCACCGACCTGTTCCGCGTCCTCGACGTGATCAACCCGGTCGATTACTCCCGCAACAACATCTACGACGAACTCCAGGACATCCGCATCCCGATGTGGATCGCCCAGGGCGAATGGCGCTTCGGCGGCGCCGGCGCCATGCAGGAGCGCAACCTGCAGGTGGTCTGGAACTTCGACAAGTTCCGGCCCAACAACCTCGGCCAGTGCGGCACGCCCAACGCCATCCTCGACGCCGGCTGCTTCTTCCGCGGCATGGCCAATCTCTGGGACAACGGCGGCACGGTGGCCAACTTCGCCGGCTTCAGCGCGCCGGGCACGCCGGCGCCGGTGGGTGGTCCCTGGTTCGCCACCAACTTCGGGGCCAACCAGATCGGCATCCGCAACGTCCATCTGCCCGACTGGAGCCTGTCCAACACCCAGTTGGGCATGAAGTTCGAGGGCGTCACGCAAAGCGGCCTCAACTTCTCGGTGAATGCGCTGACCTACCGCTCGCAACTGCCGTCCCTGCGGTCGATCAACGCGGCGGCGACCAACCCCTTCACCGGCGCCAGTGGCAACAGCTCGCCCTTCTCGGGCCCGGCGCAGGGGATTCCGACCACCCACCTGATCGCCTTCGACGTCTATTACCCGCGGGTCAATTTGATCGGCGGCTCGATGGACTTCCAGGTGGAAGCGGCGGGCGCGGCGATCCGCCTCGAGGGCGCCCTGACCCAGGGCGAGGAGTTCGCCAACTCGGCGCGGCCGGAGTTGTACTCGAAGAACAAGGTCTGGCGTTCGGTGGTCGGCATCGACCGGCCGACCTTCATTCCCTTCATCAACCCGCACCGCACCACCTTGCTCTCGGCGCAGTTGTTCTGGCAGCACATCTTCAATCACGAGCTGACCGACGCGGCCGGGGGCCAGGTGGGCATGCCCGACTGGCAAGACAACGTGATCGGCACCCTGCTGATCAAGGGCTTCATGATGAACGACCGGGTCAGCCCGACCCTGATCCTGGCCCGCGACTTCAAGGCCAAGGCCTGGGCGATCGCGCCGTCCGTCGAGTGGAACGTCACCAACGACCTGAAGCTGACCTTCGGCGCCAACTACAAGGGCCGCGACGACCAGAGCACCTGGCACTTCGACGATTGCCGGTCCTGCAACCCCTACGCGCCCTACACCACCTATGTCGGGCAAACCTTCAATCCCGGCTCCGCCGGCATCGGCACCATCGAACCCCTCGGCCGTTTCCGCGCCGGCCCCATCGGCGCCGCCTGGAAAGAAAACGAAATCTACATCACCGCCCGTTACAAGTTCTGATTACGGAGATACGACCCTATGAAACTCACCCTACTGGCCTGCGCGCTCGCCACCTTCACCTTGACCGCCGGGGCCGCCACCGAGGCCGACGTGGACAACAGCTTCTTCCCCTACAAGAAGGGCATGCCTTCCTTCGCCGGCCTGACCCCCGGCATGACCATCAACAAGGCCAACGTCGACCAGTTCAAGGAGGCCCTGGCGGCGGGCACCTACAAGATCATCAAGGACGGCTACTTCGAAATGAAGGTGGGCCCGACCACCGATTTCGCGCTGCCGCAGACCTACATCGACGCCACACGCAAGAATCTCAACAAGACCAAGCTCGGCGCCAAGCTGGGTGACATCGATGGCTTCGTCGCCGGTCGGCCCTTCCCCGAGGAGCCCGATGCCAAGGACCCGCGCGCCGGCGAGAAGCTGGCCTGGAACTTCAAGTACGGCCTCAACTGGGGCGACAACGCCGCCATCAATCCGATCTACTTCAAGTATCGCAACATGGTGACCGGCCAGGTCGAGAAGACCATCAAGGGCCGGCTGCATTTCCTCAACTTCAAACATCGCATCAAGGATGCGCCGGTGCCGGAAGTGACGCCCAATCCTTCCAACCTGTTTCGCGGCACCTACTTCCATATCGACGAACCCTCGGACCTCAAGAACACCCAGCTCCTGATCCAGCGCTACGACGACGACCATCGCATAGACGACGCTTACCTGTACCTCGGCTTCCAGCGCCGGGTGCGCCGCCTGGCGACCGGCCAGACCACGGACTCGTTCCTTGGCTCCGACCTGATGATCGAGGACTTCGAGGGCTACAACGGCCGCGTCTCGGATATGAAGTGGACCTACAAGGGCACCAAGAACGTGCTGCTGCCGATGTGGAACCACAACGAGTTGAAGCTCTCCGACGAGTTCAAGGATCCCGATGGCTACAAGTTCGTCAACTTTGGTGGCCAGGGTGGTTGTTTTCTTGATGGCACCTGGCAGTTGCGCAAGGTCTATGTGCTCGAGGCCGTGCCGGTCGATCCCAACCACCCGGTCAGCAAGCGGGTCTTCTACATGGACAGCCAGTTGCAGAGCATGAACGGCGCCATCGAGATCTACGACCGCAAGGGTGACTTGTGGAAGGTGTGGTCGGTAGGCAAGTCGCAGCCTGACCAGCACCTGGCGATCAACAAGGGCTCGGGCATCGGCATCGACGATTCCTTCCAGATGGCCGACATCCAGACCAAGCACTGCACCACCGGGCATTTCAAGGGCCAGGTCAACTACAAGCAGAATCCGCCCAGCTTGTTCCAGGTGCAGAACCTGCGCAGCGGCGACTGAGCACAAGACGTTCTTCTGCACGGCAAGGGCCCGGGTTCCTCTCCTCCCCGCATCTTCCGGGTCCTTGCCATTTTTTTACGATATTTCCCGACAGGAAACCAAGCATGCCGATCATCGAAATGCACCTGCTCGAAGGACGCACGGTCGAGCAGAAGCGCCGGGCCGCCGCCGCGATCACCGCCGCCGCGGTCGAATCGCTGGGTGTTCGATCCGACCAGGTGCGCATACTGATCACGGAACACGGTCCCGAAAATTTCTCGGTGGCCGGCAAGACTTCCGGCGAGCGGGCGGCAGAGGTGGCGGCGGCCAGCGCCGCGCAGCCAGCCCTGGAGCAGGCGCGATGAACAAGATCAAGTGCGCCTTGATCGGCTCCGGCAACATCGGCACCGACCTGATCTACAAGATCCAGCGCAGTCCGGTGCTGGAACCCGTCTGGATGGTCGGCATCGATCCGGCTTCGGAAGGCCTGGCCCGCGCCAGAAGCATGGGCCTCAAGACCACCGCCGCCGGTGTCGACGGCCTGCTGCCCCACGTGCTCGAAGACGGCATCCAGATCGCCTTCGACGCTACCTCGGCCTATGTTCATGCCGAGAACTCGCGCAAGCTCAACGAACTGGGTGTGCTGATGATCGACCTGACGCCGGCGGCCATCGGCCCGCTGTGCGTGCCGCCGGTGAACCTGCGTGAGCATGCCGACAAGGTGGAGATGAACGTCAACATGATCTCCTGCGCCGGGCAAGCGACCATCCCCATCGTCAGCGCGGTGTCGCGGGTACAGGCGGTCGACTACGCCGAGATCGTCGCCAGCCTGGCCTCGAAGTCGGTGGGCCCGGGCACCCGCGCCAACCTGGACGAATTCACCTACACCACCTCCAGTGCCCTCCGGATCGTCGGCGGCGCCCGGCGCGGCAAGGCGCTGGCGATCATCAATCCGGCCGAGCCGCCGATGATCATGCGCAACACCATCTCCTGCCTGACCGACGACATGCCCGACCGGGCCAGAATCACGGAATCGGTGCTGGCGATGATCAAGGAGGTGCAAAAGTACGTGCCCGGCTATCGTCTGGTCAATGGTCCGGACTACGACGACAACCGCGTCACGGTGTTCATGGAGGTGGCGGGGCTGGGCGACTACCTGCCGACCTACGCCGGCAACCTGGACATCATGACCGCGGCGGCGACGCGCACGGCGGAGCTGTTTGCCGAGGAGATCCTCGCCGGCACGATCAAACTTCAACCCGTCACACCGGAGGCGGCATGAATCTCAAAGGTAGAAGGATCATCCTGCACGACATGTGCCTGCGCGACGGCATGCACGCCAAGAAGGAGCAGATGTCGATCGACCAGTTCGTCGCCATCGCCACGGCGCTCGACGCGGCCGGCGTGCCGCTGCTCCAGGCCACCCATGGCGCCGGCCTGGGCGGCAACTCGCTACAGCATGGCTTCGCGCCGCACAGCAACGAGGAATACCTGCGCGCCGTCAGCGCCGTGGTGAAGCAGGCCCGTGTCTCGGTGCTGCTGATCCCCGGCCTGGGCACCATGCGCGAACTGCAATCCGCCTACGACTGCGGCGCGCGCAGCGTGCACGTCGCCACCCATTGCACCGAGGCCGACACCTCGCCCCAGCACATCGCCTTTGCCCGCAAACTGGGCATGGACACCAGCGGCTTCCTGATGATGGCCCACCTGAACACACCCGAGGGCCTGGCCCGGCAGGGCAAGCTGATGGAGTCCTACGGCGCCAACTCGGTCTACATCACCGATTCGGCCGGCTACATGCTCACCGAGGATGTGCGCCGGGCCGTGGCCACCCTGCGCGCGGTGCTCAAGCCCGAGACGGAAATCGGCTTCCACGGCCACAACAATCTGGGCATGGGCATCGCCAATTCGCTGGTGGCGATCGAGGAGGGCGCCAGTCGCATCGACGCCTCGGTGGCCGGGCTCGGCGCCGGCGCCGGCAACACGCCGCTCGAGGTGTTCGCCGCGGTCTGCGAGCGCATGGGCATCGTGACCGGCGTCGACCTGTTCAAGCTGATGGACATGGCGGAAGACCTGATCGTGCCGATGATGGACCACATGGTCCGCGTGGACCGGGAGTCGCTGACGCTGGGCTTCGCGGGCGTCTATTCGACCTTCCTGCTCCATTCCAAACGGGCCGCCCAGCGCTACGGGGTGCCGGCGCGGGACATACTGGTGGAACTCGGCCGCAAGAAGATGATCGGCGGACAGGAGGACATGATTCTGGATACGGCCATGACCATGGCCAGGGAACGCGGCCTGCTCAAGTCGGTGTGAGCCGGCCTGAGTGAGGTATAGAGTTACACAAGCAGCACGGCGCACCCATAAGCATCGAGTGGGAACTCGGGCAAACGACTCCCGGAGCCGCAAGGCGCGGCCCCCGGGAGCAATAAAGGCAACACACCCCAAGGAGCGAGAATCATGGCATTGCGAGGCGTACTGAGGTTGGGCGAGGTGGCCATCCGCGTCATGGACATGGAAGAGGCCAAACAACACTATGGTGACCGGCTGGGCCTGCACGAGACCCTGACCGACGAGAAGGGCCAGGTCCACTACAAGACCTGGGATGAGCACGACCACCACAGCATCGTGCTGCGCGAGGCGGATCGGGCGGGGCTGGATTACGTGGCCTACAAGGTGTACGACGATGCCACCCTCACCGACCTGGAGGGGAAGATCAAGGCCTTCGGCCTGCCGGTGGAACGCGTCGACGCCGGCGTCTATCCGAAGAGCGGCCGGCGCCTCCGCTTCGTGCTGCCGAGCGGGCACACGATGCAGCTCTACGCGGCGAAGGAGCAGGTCGGCAACACCCTGGGCACCCGCAATCCCGGTGTGATGCCCGACGAAGGCGTGGTGCGCGGCCTGCGCATCAATCGCCTCGATCACGCCTTGCTCGGCGGCATCAACCTCGACGACAACGTCCGGCTGTTCACCGAGGTGCTGGGCTTCGACCTCAGCGAAAAGCTGGTCGATGCCGATTCCGGCCAGTCCCTGGCCGTGTTCCTGAGCTGTTCCACCAAGGCGCACGACATCGCCTTCGTGCTGCAACCGGAACCGGGCCGCTTCCATCACGTCTCCTTCCTGCTCGAGTCGGTTACCGATGTTATCCATGCCGCCGACATGATCGGCAAGTACCGGATCCCGGTCGATGTCGGACCGAACCGCCACGGCATCACCCGTGGCGCGACGATCTATTTCTTCGATCCTTCCGGAAACCGCAATGAGGTGTTCAGCGGCGGTTACGTGCACTATCCGGATTCGCCGACCCTGGTCTGGGATACTTCCCAGCTCGGCTCGGCGCTGTTCTCGCAGGACAACAGGGTGCGCGAGAGCTTCCTCAACGTGCTGACCTGAGCGCGCCGCCAGCGGAGGGAAATACCATGAGCCAGGAACTTGCCGTCGTCGTCGGCGCCACCGGTGCCTTCGGCAATGCCATCGTCAACCGCCTGGCGGCGGCCGGTCTCGGCGTCGTCGCCGTGGCCAGGACCGCCGCGTCGCTGGCGGCGCTCCAGGCGCGCCACCCGGGACTGATCGCCTGCGCGGCCGACATTGCCGCCGACGACGCCATCGAGGCGATACGCGCGGCGCTGACCGGGCCGGTGCGCATGGTCGTCCATGGCCCTGGCGTGGCCGTGGCCGGCGGCATCCTGACCGCGCCGACCGAGTCGATGGTCGATGCGGTCAATATCAAGGTGGGTGGCATGCTGCGCCTGGTCCGGGCGGTCAACGGGCGGTTGCGGCGCGGTTCCCGGCTGGTGGCGATCGGTGGCCACTACGGCTTCGAACCGACCGCCTACGCGGCGGCGGCCGGGGTCGCCAACTCGGCGCTGGCCAACGTGATGCGGCAACTCAGCCTCGCCTATGGCGAGCGTGGCGTCACCGCGCACCTGATCGCCCCCGGCCCCGCCGACACCGAGCGACTGCGCCGGGTCGCCGCCGACCGGGCCAAACTGCGCGGCGTCGCCGTCGAGGTGGTGCTCGACGAGATGAAGGCCGAATCCTCGATCCGCGCCTTCACCACGCCGGGGCAGGTGGCCTGGGCGGTGGCCATGCTGCTCGATCCCGAGGCCGATGCCCTGACCGGCTCCGCGCTCATGCTCGATTCAGGCCGCCGGCGCGGCCTGCCCTGACAACCGACCGGGAGTTCCCTGCCATGCCTGTGCTCCACTATCACCTGGCCGAAGGCCACTACACATCGGCGCAGCACGAGCGCTTGCTGCTCGAATCGAGCCGCTTCTTCGCCGAGGTGCTGCGCTGTCCGATCGATCGGGTGCGCGTCTTCATCCATCTGTTCCGCCCGGATCTCACCGCCATCGGCGGCCAGTTGGTCAGCGCAGGCGGCCAGCGCGCGCCGTACTTCAGTTTCATCGTCCTCGAAGGCCGCTCCCTCGAGGACAGGCAGAGGCTGCTGCGCGGCTTTACCGACATCGTCGTCGATGTCCTGGCGGTGGATCGCGGCCAGGTGCGCGGCGGCATCGTGCCGGTGCATCCCGAGGACTGGGCCATCGGCGGCGAGCCGGCCAGTATCAAGCGCGGGGCCGAGGTGCTTGCGCGAGCCGAAGCCGCCAGAATCCCCGGATAAACCAATCATTGCCCAGGAGAACGTGCCCATGGATCTGCAACTGAACGACAAGCTGGCCCTGGTGTCCGGCAGCACCGCCGGCATCGGCTACGCCATCGCCACCGCCCTGGCCCGGGAAGGCGCGCGGGTGATCGTGAACGGCCGCACCCAGGCCGCCGTCGATGGCGCTGTCGACCGCCATCCGGCAGACCACCGGCGGTCAGGTGCTGGGTTTCGCCGGCGACCTGGCCACGACCGACGCGGCCGAAGCACTGGTCCGCGCCCATCCCGGCATCGAGATCCTGGTGAACAACCTGGGCATCTTCGAGGCGAAGGCGTTCGAGGAAACTCCGGACGAGGACTGGCGACGCTTCTTCGAGGTCAACGTGCTGAGCGGCGTGCGCCTGGCGCGGCTGTGCCTGCCGGCCATGAAGGCGGCCAACTGGGGCCGCGTCATCTTCATCTCCAGCGAGAGCGCGGTACAGATCCCGGCCGAGATGATCCACTACGGCACCACCAAGACCGCCCAGTTGGCGGTCTCCCGGGGACTGGCCGAGTCGCTGGCCGGCACCGGCATCACGGTCAACTGCGTGCTGCCCGGGCCGACCAAGTCGCGCGGCGTGGTGGACTTCGTCGCGTCTCTGGCCGGGGAGGGCGGCCCGTCCTTCGAGGCCTTCGAGCAGGAGTTCTTCGCCAAGGTGCGGCCGTCGTCACTGATCAAGCGCTTCGCCTCGCCCGACGAGGTGGCGTCGCTGGTGGCCTACGTGGCCAGCCCGCTGGCCTCCGCGACCACTGGCGCGGCGCTGCGCGTCGACGGCGGCGTCGTCCGCAGCGCCTTCTGATCCCCCAGGGGGAATGCCGATGCCCAGCCTGGCCAACTACGACGAGAGCTTTCGTCCTCTGGGATGACCATGGCCAAGGCTTCCGGCCAGCCCACCGCCGACAGCGCGTCGGGCATCGAGGAACTCGCCGAGAAGCTGAAGTTCTCCTTCGCCACGGGGAATATCTGGCTCGGCGAGGAGCGCATGATCCTGCTCCATCGCGCCGCCCTGGGCAGCTTCCGCAAGGAACTGGTCACCACCCTGGGCATGGAGCGGGCGCGCGGCGTGCTGACACGCATGGGCTTCGCCTCCGGTGGCCGCGACGCCGAGCTGATCCGCAAGCTCTACCCGTATTCCTCGGACCAGGACATCCTGCTCAAGGGGCCGCTGCTGCACACGCTGGAAGGCAGCGTCAAGGTGGAGCCGGTTCGCTTCGACATCGACATCGCCCGCGGCCACTGCGACGTCGAGGTGATCTGGCGCAATTCCTTCGAGGGCGACATCCATCGCGAACTGTTCGGCGTCGAACCCGGCGCCTGCTGCTGGATGCAGGTGGGCTACGCCTGCGGCTATGTCAGCGGCATCATGCGCAAGTTCGTGCTCTTCGAGGAGACGGAGTGCGGCCCCGACCGCTGCCGGATCATGGGCCGGCCCCTCGAGGAGTGGGATGAGGAGCAGGCGGCGCCGTTGATGGGCTACTTCCGCGCCGACCCGGTGGCCGACCAGTTGCTGGAGCTCCAGCACCAGGTGCGCACCTTGCGCTACTCCATCGACGAGGCCCTGGAGCCGGGCGACCTGGTCGGCGTCTCGGCGCCGTTCCGCACCGCCTGGGAACTGCTGAAGAAGGCCGCCAACAGCCAGATCACCGTCCTGCTGCTCGGCGAGACCGGCGTCGGCAAGGAGATGTTCGCCCGGGCGCTGCACAAGGCCAGCAGCCGCGCCAACGCGCCCTTCGTGGCGGTCAATTGCGGCGCGCTGCCGGAGCAGTTGGTCGAGTCCGAGCTGTTCGGCGTGCAGCAGGGCGCCTATACCGGCGCCCAGCAATCGCGACCCGGTCGTTTCGAGCGCGCCCATGGCGGCACCCTGTTCCTCGACGAGGTGGCCGAGTTGCCGCTGTCGGCGCAGACCAAGCTGTTGCGGGTGCTCCAGGAAGGCGAGCTGGAGCGCATCGGCGACACCCGGATGCGCCGGGTGGACGTGCGCCTGGTGGCCGCCACCAACATGGACCTGACCGAGGCGGTGCGCCAGGGTCGTTTTCGCAAGGATCTGTTCTACCGGCTCAACGTCTTTCCCGTCACCATCGCGCCGCTGCGCGAGCGTCGCGAGGACGTGCCGCCGCTGGCGCAGCGCTTCATCGACAAGTACGCGGCGCGCGAGGGCAAGCGCATCGCCGGCGTCACCGACAAGGCGATGCAGGCCCTGCTCGGTTACGCCTGGCCGGGCAACGTGCGCGAACTGGAGAACATGGTCGAGCGCGGTGTGCTGCTGGCCCACAACGACGGGCGCATCGACGTCGCCGACCTGTTCTCGGTGCCGCCCCCAGTCGAAGCCGGCGAGGGCACCGCCCGCCTGGACGCCCAAGGCAAGCTCAAGCACGGCGAACCGGACTGCATGGCGCGCTTCGTCAACGACTTCCTGGCGCGCAAGCTGTCCCTCGCCGATATCGAATCTCTGCTGGTAGCGGCGGTACTGGCCCGCGCCGACCACAACGTCAGCGCCGCCGCCCGCCAGTTGGGCCTCACCCGGCCGCAACTGCGCTACCGGCTGAAACAGCGCGGCCAGGATCCGAGCTAGATCGGCCGCCAGCGCCGTCGCAAGCCGCCACTTGTCATTTCCCGAGATTGGCCTTCTAATCCCGAAGGCATGCCGGCTGCAAGCGAACGCCGGCACGGGAAGCTTCCCGGGCCCCACTAAAATCGACCAAGTACCTGAACCAATATGAACACGTTCCTTTGTGCTGCCCAAGAGACGGAAGCCATTTCGTCAATTTGGTGCCACACGTTATGTAGGGATGCATCTCAATGGCTTCAGTCACGGAGTCGAAACACTACGTGCTGCACTTGCCCTTTACCGTGAAGCACTGCCGATGCTTGCGCGTGCGTGTTCTTCCGGTTCTGGCCATTGCCCAAGCCATCGAAATGCTGGGCCGGCATTCGTTGTTCGCGCGTGGCTCTCGCCCTGGCTATCCGCGGTGGGCAAATTACTCGCGTGATTGCCGGGCGGCTCTAGCCGGACGTCGCCAGCAGGACATAACGCATTTGCTATGCAGGATCGGTTGCCCGTTAGCGGGCGCTTCTTTCACGATGCGAGCGTGCCGATTCCCACCAACTCACGGATCGTGGAGTCGTTGGGCCCCATGATGCTGCCCTCGTTCCACGATGATTACCTGGTCGGCTACGCCGTGGACTGCGACGCACGCCATGTCGTACTTAGAATCGGGATGCAAAGTCATCGGAGATTCGGGAAGTCAAGTTCGACGGTGTAGAGGGATACATGCTCGAGAACGATGCCCTCGGGAACGTCATCTACCACCTTGAACAGGTGTCTCCTGTGCAGATTTTGAAAGACGAGGAGGCTCATATCCGTGAGATGTACCACCAGTCCGGGGCGCCCGCCACGTGGGCCGCAGACCTCGGTTCAGCGGCCGCTCACTTTGACCGCCAATCTGTGGTTGGCTTTGTGCTTTCCGCATCGTACGGAATGTCGGGCTGGGTTATCGCCAGATCAGTCGAGGTCGTTGCCCAAGCCGACGGTGCAGGGGACGTTCCGCGATGAAGCGGCGCAACGCGCTTGACCTGGAGCGTAGAAGCCATGAAATCTGAGCTGGCAGAGACTCTTGGGAATCGCTTGGCTTACGCCGTATTCGGGGCGCTGACTGGTGCGGCCTACGGTTGCCTGATCGCCATAGGCGTCTATCTGGTTACAGAGGTTGGGCACAAGGACATCATTGCCTGGTCCGCCGTCGTCTTTGCCGTTCTGGGGTTCTTCTTCGGCAACTTCATCATTGAGGCACTCCTTTCGCTCATTCACTTCCTGTGGGGCCTAGCTTGCGCCCTCACGGAGCAAGCCCGTCCAATGGAGGAAAGTTCGGCGACCGGTCACTTGCGAAGCTTCATGCTTCTGGGCTTCGGAACCGGAATGGTCCTGCTCTTATGGAGCTACTTCTGACTTCCAACCTTTCGAGGCACGGCGTCGCCGCTGGGACGCGGTGCCGGCGGGGCCGGCCCTTCGTCGCCTTTCACGGTGGGACTCTAGACGGGGTGCGAGTCATTTCTTCAGCTGCCTCGCCAACGGAGATATCTGGTTGCTGCTGGTCTATGGAAAGTTCGTGCGTGAAAGCATCCCGGCGCATGTACTTCGGCAGATCAAAGAGGAGATCGAAAATGCGTAACGCCAAACAGAAGCCTGTCGGCCGTCAGCCGAAACTTGACCTGGGTGCTGAACTGCTCACGTCGGTGCGTGAAATGAAGGCCGGTATTCGTGCGCGCGTCCATCGTCCCGAGATATCTGAAATTGCTCACGCTCGTCTGGTGTCAGGACTTTCCCAATCCGCTTTCGCAACGCTGCTTGGCGTTTCCGTGCGCACGCTCCGAGATTGGGAACAAGGTCGCCGCGAGCCATCAGGCGCGGCGAAAACCCTCTTCCGCGTTGCCGAACGTCACCCTGAGGTTTTGCAGGCCGTATGGTGCATGAAAACGTCTCTGATGTGCGACACCTGCCGAGCGATATATCTGGGAGCCGCGAGTCAACGCCGAGCATGAAGCACTTACCGGAACGCTGGCGAGTACCGACCCACATGTGGGCAATCTGCGCTTCGAGGGGCCACCGGCAAGCGAGGCTTGCCGGTTCCCTTCGGGCTCTGGTGGCCACCGGACGGATTCGATCTGCTCCGGGTATCGCGATGCCTTACGCCGGAGAGTGATTCTTGAGCCAATCACGCAGCGCCGCGTTCATGCGTGTCTGCCAGCCGGGGCCGGCGGCACGGAAGGCGGCGAGGACGTCTCGGTCGAAACGGATCGTCGTCAACTCCTTGTCACTTCCGGCCGGTCGCCCGCGTGGCTTGCGGTATGCATCAATACCGGCCTGCATTTCTTCCCGCGTCAACGGCCGGTCATCCTCGTTCTTGCCGTCCCAGACATAGGGTGTCCCGGCGCGAACCTTTGTCAAGTCGGTCTTGCTCTCGGCGCGCTTGTGGGAGGCGGGCATTTCATTGGTCGCCATTGAAGTCCTCTTCGAGCCAGTCATGGAATCGGCGGTCACGTGAGAAAATTGCCCGTGAAATCGGCCTTGTGGCACTCTGACAAGTCAGTAAGGTCGTTCCATGGAGGAAGCTATGTCGCTGACCGTTGAAGCATTGGAAGCCGAGGCCTTAAACCTGTCGGTCGCCGAGCGTGCCCGTCTAGTTGAGAAATTGATCGTAAGCCTAGACACTGAGCCCGATGTAGAGGCGGCTTGGCCAGTGGAGATCGAGTTCGTCGTCACGCCGGGACTTAGAATCATGTGTGTTTTTTCGGAGCAATATCGAATTCCATCGAGTGCGAGGAAGAGCTTGATCGCGCTTGAAGGCCGAAGTTCCACAGCTCCGGTGATCTATGTCGGCAGCTGCGCACCCCGCAAAGGCGGAAGTGCTGCTCTTCGTGAGGCAGCCGAGCACTATCGAGTCACGTGCCGGTGATCACGATTGCACAGGCTTTCTTCGGCGATGGTCGATGGCGTCCGTCAAAGCCAAACGGTTGCTTGCGGCTCTGTTTGGCATTCGTTGAAGCTCAAGCGGCAATCTGGTTTCACCGTACTTTGTCCCGCGAAGGCTGGCCGACGTTGTCTTCGCCTTTCACGACGGCGAGGAAGTTGGCCCTCGGATGCTCGCCCGTCTCGCAAACACACGGGCATCGCTGCCCAAGACTTATAGGCCGGTCATCCTCGTTCTTGCCGTTCCAGACGTCGGCCGTCCCGGCGCGAATTGGCGAAATCGGTCTTGCTCTCGGCGAAAGCGGCGCGCATTTCATTGGTAGCCTTGATGTCCGTCTTCGAGCGGGACAGCCGGCCCCGTCGCTCTTCAATAGCTGCCGATACCCTTCCGCGCGCCCTGATCGGTCTTGTACTCCTGGCACAGGGCCGTGGTGGCGGCGGCCAGCAGCATGGAGTCCACGCCGACGGCGATGAAGCGGGCTCCGGCGTCGCGATAGCGGGTGACCAGGGCCTTGTCGCCGCACAGCACGCCGCCGGCCTTGCCGCCTTGCGCCACGGTGCGCAGGCCGCGCTCGATCATGGCGACGATTTCCGGATGGCTCGATTCGCCGAGATGGCCAAACGACGCGGCCAGGTCGGCGGCGCCGAAGAAGATGCCGTCAACGCCGTCGACGGCGAGGATCGCGTCGAGGTTGGCCATGCCGGTTCTGGTTTCGACCTGCACCAGCAGGCACATCTGCTCGTTGGCGCGGGCGGCGTAGTCGTCGATGCGCCCCCAGCGCGACGCCCGCGCCAGCGAACTGCCGACGCCGCGTATGCCATGCGGCGGATAGCGCATCGCCTCGACCAGTTGCGCGGCCTGTTCGGCGGTGTCGACCATCGGGATCAGCAGGGTCTGCACGCCGGTTTCCAGCAACTGCTTGATCAGCACATGGTCGCCTTGCGGCGGGCGCACCACGGGTTGCGAACTGTAGGGGGCGATGGCCTGGAGCTGCGAAAAAATGGTGCGCAGGTCGTTCGGCCCGTGTTCGGCGTCGATCAGCAGCCAGTCGAAGCCGGCACCGGCACAGACCTCGGCGCTGAAGGTTTCCGACAACCCGAGCCACAGGCCATACAGCACCTCGCCCGCCAGCAACTTCCGCTTGAAACTATTGGTCGGCATTTCCACGGCCTATTGCTCCGAAGGTTCGCTGGCGAGCCAAGTCTCGCCAGGCGCGAATATATAACACCGAACCTCCGGTCGCCCCGGGGTCGCGCCGCCGTGGCTAGATCCCCAGGCCGCGCCAGCCGTTCAGGCCCGGCGTGCGGAAACGCAGGTACTCCTTGTGCGCCAGGCCGTTCTCGGCGATGCTCCTGTCGAAGTCCGGCGTCCAGGGCTGATCGGCCTTTTCCCACTCGGTCTGGCGCCAGTCGATCTTCGCCGTGTCCGGATGGTTGGCGATGATGGCGCCGAGCTGCTGGCTGAGGAAGTCGGCGAACTTCATGGCCGGATCGACCATGCAGATGAAGGGCGCGGCGTACATCAGGTGCCGGTCCCAGCAGACATACACCAGTTGGTTGCCGTGATAGTTGGCGACGACGTCGCGGGGGACGCCGACGTAATCCCGAATTGCCGTGACTGACATGTCGGTATTCCTTTCCCGAAAGTGCCGCTATTCGTTGCTATTCGTTGGTCGTGGCCATGCCCTTCCAGCGGGCGAAGTTCTGCTGATCCTGCGAGCCTTCGAAGTCGCCGTTGTCCTGGCCCGGCACCAGATTCACCCAGTTCATCCAGTTCTCGACGCCGCCGCCGCCGCAGGTGCCCTGGAACAACTGGGGCATGGGCAGCCAGGCCTGCACGTATTTCTCGGCCTCGTGGCTGAAGATGTCCTGGCAGTGGTCGGAGCAGAAGTGGTATTTCTCGCCCTTGTATTCGGTCTCGCGATGACACAGCCTGGTGGGGTCGCCGGGCTCGGTGAAGATCATCGGGAACTGGCAGACCTGGCACAACTGGGCGAGGCCGGTGTTGAAGTGGCGCTTGCCGTCCTTTTCCAGTTCCTTGAACAGCTCCCAGCGCGGCCGGTAGTACTTGTCGAAGGTCTCGGGATACTTGGCGGAGAGCCAGTCCAGTTCCTCGTCCTTGGGAATCCAGGCGTGGATGGCGGTGCCGAAGCACCACTGGTAGATCGCCGCCCACAACTGGTGGGAGATGTGATCCTTCTCCTGGGTGGCCTGCTCGACGCACTTGGGCGGGCGGATGCCGTAGCGGGCCAGGTCCTTGAACAGGGCGCCGCCGTTCTGCTCGAAGTAGATCTCCCAGGCTTCCTTCCAGCTCATCACGCGCTTGGGCAGCATGTAGTCCATCATGGTCGCCACCAGGGTCAGCACGCGCACGCCGCGCCAGGTCCACTTGTCGATCCAGCGCTGCACGATGGGCACGTTGTCCGGGTCCTGCTCGAGCATGAACTTGATGCACTCCAGCCCCAGAGTCATGTGCCGCGCCTCGTCCGACTGGGCCGAGAAGCCGAAGGTCATGGTGCCCAGGTCGCCGTTGTAGGCGGCGCCCGACATGAAGGGCACGAACAGCAGGTTGGTCAGCACGTATTCGAAGCTGAAGCCGATGGCGATCATCCACTCGAAGGGGCCGGCGGTGATGGCGTCGTCGAAGAAGGACTTCGGCACCGACATGTACCACATGCGCGGCAACTGGTGCACCATGGCGTGCATGCCGCTGTAATACTTGTTGTAGTTGCTGGCGGTGTGGATCTGCGTCTGGGCGTGGCGGATCTCGTCGATCGACTGCATCTGGCAGGCCACCCGCGGGCCGACGCCGCGGAACTGCCGGCCGGCGATGGCGAAGCCCCGGTGGGCCATGTACTCGTGCAGCGGAATCGCCGAGAAGAACAGCTTGATCGCGTTGAGGTAGCGCGCGTCGGTGACGTTCAGGTGGCCGTTGGACTGGTTGAAGGCGTCCAGCACGGCATAGAGCTTGCGCTCCTTCTCCGACTGGTACTTCCAGTAGGCGTCCATGGTCAGGCGGAAGGGGTCTTCCCACTTCTCCCAGTCGTGGATCTTGATGCCCTCGTACTTGTCGTAGGGGAACACCTCGTCCATCGGCTGGTAGCTGGTCTCCCAGCCCAGGCCGCGGGTCAGGTGGCGGTAGCGGTCCTTGAGGGACAGCTTCTGGTTGGTTTTCATGTCCATGTTCGAGTTCTCCCGTGAGTCCCGGCGCTCAGAGGCCGAGCCTGGCCAGCCGCGCCCGCAGGTCGCTGTCCAGCGTGTCCATCACCGCGTCGGTTTCGCCGGCGAAGACGGAGACCGCCAGCGCCTTGACGGCCTCGGCGGCGCGGGCGCCCCAGGTGCCCAACCAGCCCTGAATGAGCGCCTTGTTTTCCGCCGACTCGACCACGGCGGCCTTGACCACCGAATCGACCCAGCGGCTGGTCTCGGCCTGCCAGTCCTTCATGAACTTGGTGGCCAGGCCGTAGAAGGCGCCGCCGGCGCGGCTGGCCTTCTTGTCCAGATGCACATAGAGGAATTGATAGACGAGCGCGTCGAGCAGCAGGTTCTGTAGCAGGAACAGTTCGAACCAGTCCTTGACCACGAAGCTGTCCTCCACCAGGTGGCGCAGCGGCTGCCATTCCGGCGCCGTCAGCCACGCCGCCTTGGCCTCGTCGAGGGCGGCCTCGTCGCCCACCGCCAGGCCGATGCGGCTGATCTGCTGGGCGATGCCCAGGCGGTCCATGGCGGCGAACATGGTGGCGGCGTTGATGGCGGTGCCGTAGCTGTAGGCGGCGATGAAGGTGTTGTTCATGTTGGCGCCCCATTCCAGGTGGCGCATCGGCAGCAGCACGCGCACCAGCAGGTGGCGCATCGCGTCGCTCAGTTCGTCGGCCATGCCGCTGCCGATGGCGTGCTCGAAGGCGGCGTCGGCGGCGTCCTGCTGCTTGGCGCGGGCGATGGTGTAGGTGCCGTAGTAGAACTGGCGCGGATCCTTGAAGTCGTACCAGTCCTTCATGCGGATCTTCGTGCGCCGCTCGTCGAAGATTTCCAGCTCCGGCTCCCAGGTGGGCCGGTAGTGGTACAGGTAGGTCTGCTGGATGTCGTAGGTGCCTTCCTGGTAGCGGCTCGCCGGCTTGTCGCCGAAGCGCTGGGCCAGGTGGTCGAAGGTCTGGCGGATCGGCTTGATGTTGATCGACTGCAATTCGAGCTGCATGGGGCTCCTCCTTGTGATTTTGGTCTTGTCATGGCCTTAACAAGAGCCGTGCCAGAACTCCGCCTGTTGAAAGCAAAGGAGTTTTCAGCGCGGCCGCGATGACAAGGCCGCCTGGCGGCGGCTCAATTCAGCAAGGGACCGGCGCCGGTGGACCATTTGGTCCACACGGCAGCTCAGGCCGGAGTCAGAAACTGCAACCGAACAGGCCCTCCAGGCCCGGCGTACGGAAGCGGATGATCTCCTTGTGCCGTACGCCATTGTCGGCCAGGGACTTGTCGTAGTCCGGCTGCCAGGGCTGGCCGCCCCGGCTCCATTGCACGCTCGGCCAGTCGATCTTGGCGAAATCCGGGTGCGCGCCGAACGCGGGGCGCAGGTTGGCCTCGATCAGGTCGCCGAAGCGCATGGTTGGCGGCACGGCGATGGTCAGCGGTGAGTAGAACATCAGGTGGCTGTCCCAGCCGATGAATAGCAGTTGCGCACCGTGGTAGTTGGCCACGACATCCTTGGTGGTGCTCCGGTAGGGCTTGATGGAAGTAACGGGCATGGTCGTGTCCTCGTCAGTTGCCTTGGTTCTTGGTCGCCATTTCGCGCCAGGCGGCGAAATTCTTCTGGTCCTCGGAACCCTCGAAGTCGAGGTTGTCCGTGCCGTGTCGGAGGTTCCAGTACTTCATCACCGAGGCCAGCGGATCGAAGCCCGGGGCGGTGGGGTCGTCGCCGGGCGCGAAGCAGTTGCCCTGGTAGATCTGGTGCGCCGGCAGCCAGGCGTGGACGTACTTTTCTGGCTCGTTGTCGAAGATGTGCTGGCAGTGGTCGGAACAGAAGTGGTACTTGTCGCCGTTGTACTCGGTCTCCCGATAGCAGATCTGCGTCGGGTCGTCCGGCTCGGTAAACATCATCGGGAACTGGCAGGTCTGGCAGAGCATGGGGATGTCCTTGCGGTAGTAGCGCTCGCCCTTGTCCGCCTGTTCGCGCCAGTACTCGAAGCGCGGCCGGTAGTACTTGTCGAAGGTCTCCGGATACTTCGCCGAGAGCCAGTCCATCTCGTCCTTGTTGGGCAGCCAGGTGTGGAAGTTGGTGATGGCGCCGGCGGCGTACAAGGCGGACCAGACCTGATGGGAAATGTGATCCTTCTCCTTCTTGATCTGCTCGACGCAGGCCGGCACCTTGATGCCGTAGCGGGCCAGGTCGTTGAACAGGGCCATGCCGTTCTGCTCGAAATAGACCTCCCAGGCTTCCTTCCAGCTCATGATGCGCTTCGGCAGCATGTAGTCCATGAGCATGGCGACGATGGACAGCAGGCGCACGCCGCGCCAGGTCCACTTGTCGACCCAGCGCTGGATGATCGGCAGGTTGGCCGGGTCCTGCTCCAGCGCGAACTTGATGATCTCCAGGCCCAGGGTCATGTGCCGCGCCTCGTCCGACTGGGCCGAGAAGCCGAAGCTCATCGCACCCAGGTCGCCGTTGTAGGCTGCGCCGGAGATGAAGGGCACGAAGACCAGGTTGGTCAGCACGAATTCGAACTCGAAGCCGATGGCGATGATGAATTCGAAGGGGCCGGAAGTGCAGGCGTCCTCGAAGAACGACTTCGGTACCGACTGGTACCACATGTGGTCGTTCATGTGCCGCCAGTCGTGGAAGCCGTTGTAGAACTTGTTGTAGTTCGATAGCGAATGGATCTGCGTCTGGGCGTGGCGCATCTCGTCCAGCGACTGCATCTGGCAGGCCACCGCCGGGCCGACGCCGGGGAACTCGCGCCCGAGGCGGGCGAAGCCCTTGTGGGCGTTGTATTCCAGCGAAGGCACGGCGGAGAGGAAGATCTTCACCGCGTTGATGTAGCGCGCGTCGGTGACGCCCAGGTGGCCGTTGTTCTGGGCGAAGGCGTCGATGATGGCGTAGAGCTTGCGCTCCTTCTCCGCCTGGTATTTCCAGTAGGCGTCCATGGTCAGGCGGAAGGGGTCTTCGAACTTGTCCCAGTCGTGGATTTTGATGCCCTCGTACTTGACCTGACCGTAGATGTCGTCCTTCTTCTCGTAGCTCGGTTCCCAGCCGAGGTTGCGCGTCATCAGCGCGTAGCGTTCCTTGAGGCCGAGCTTCTTCTTCACATTGGTGTCCATGGTGTTCTCCTCAGATCGGCAGGCCGAGCCTGGCGGCACGGGCGTTGAGCTGCCCGGTCACCGAAGCGAGCAGCGGGGCGGCGTCGGCGCCAATGGCGTGCTCGATGATCGGCGTCAGGGCGGTGACGGCGCGGTCGCGCCAGGTGGCCGCCCAGCCGGCGAGCAGCGCCTGGTTGGCGGGCGATTCGGCGGCGGCGGTCTTCACCGAGAAATCGACCCACTTGGATGTCTCTGCGAACCACTCGGTCATGAAGGCGGTGAGCATGGCGACCGGCGCGCCACCCTGGGCGGTGAGGCGCTTGTCCACGATGTTCTCGTAGACCAGCGGGTAGAGCAGGCCGTCGAGGACCAGGTTCTGGGCGACGAACACCTCGAACCAGTCCTTCCGCACCAGCAGGTTCTCCATCAGCCGGCGCAGCGGCTGCCAGCGCGGCGCGGCCATCCAGGCTTCCTTGGCCGCATCGAGCGCCGGCGCATCGTCGAGCAGCAAGCCCAGGCGGGTCAGGTACTGGGCGATGCCCAGGTTGTCGGCGGCGTGGTAGCAGCAGGGCTGGGTGATGGCCGTGCCGTAGCCGTAGGCGCACATCGCCAGGTTGTTGAGGTTGGCGCCCCAGCCGACGTGACGCAGGGGCAGCAGCAGTTCCAGCGCCGCCTGCTTGACCTCGGGCGCCAGCAGGGCCGCCAGGCCGCGCGTCTCGACGAAGTCGAAACTGTTCTCGACGCCTTCCTGCTGGCGGGCGCGGGTGATGGTGTAGGTGCCGTAATAGAACTGGCGCGGATCGCGCAGGGCGTACCAGTCCTTCATCACGACTTTGGTCCGGGTCACGTCGTGCAGTTCGTGGTCCGGGTCCCAGGTGGGGATGTAGTGCAGGTTGTGGGTCGCCTGGATGTCGTAGGTGCCCTCCTGGTAGCGGCTGGCCGGCTTGTCGCCGAAGCGCCGCGCGATGTGGTCGAAGGTGTGTCGCTGGGGCTTGATGGCGACGGTACGCAAGTCGATCTGCACGTTGGTCTCCTTTACATTTTTGTAATGTCGATGGCTCGGTGGGGTGGATTGAGGCGGGTGGGGCGGGCAAGCGAAAGCCCTGGATCCGGGCCTGGCGCAGGCCCCGGTTCCATTCGGGATGGTCCGGTTGGGGCGGAATGCATGAACGGTCTCCTCCAGCGGTCGCGTCGTGCTCGACGTCTGCGCTGGAGTACAGCAGGGGGCGTGCCAGAGGCCGTAAGCTATTGTTTAATAATAGCTAAGCAGTTCTTGTGGGGTCGCGGGGAGGGGAAATTGTTACGAAAATGTTGACATTCGGTGTTGACTGGACAAAATTGTAATATCTAAGCCGGCAAGATCGTCAATGCTGTGGAGAATGCTCAGTTCCGTTCTTTGAATCTGCGGTAATCCATGTCGGAATGCAGAATGTGCCCGGACAACCATGCTTGCAGATATCGACTGGTTCCGGGAATATCGACTTCGCCTGCGGCCGCCTTCTGCTTGAGTTCGGCGGCTTTTCTGGAAAAGTCTTTGTGTTCTTCGGCGTGGTTCTCGAAATCCGGGTAACCGATCGATTTCAGGTAACGCTCTTCGGTGTCGAAATGGACAGCGGCATACTGCACCATGTCGTCAAGCACTTTGAGGTAGGCCGACTTGATTGCCGCTTCATCGGACTTCTTCAGCGAAGTCAGATCGATCATTCGATTGATCACACCCACCAAACGCATGTGTTGATCATTCAGTTCGTAGACCCCAACACTGAATGCGTCAGACCAGACTATGTGCTCCATGTTTTTCTCCTTATGCCGCATCGCAAAGCCCGAACAGACACTTCGTCATCGTCTGCCCAGTGCCGAACCGACGGTTGCGAATATTGCCGCCCACCCAGGTTTCCGTCAATCGCAAGAGATCACGCCAGTCATGCCACTTCCGGCGGCAATCATTCCCGCGCCGGCCCGATCCGCCCCATCCGATAGGCCATCTGGCGGCGGCTGACGCCCAGCAGGCGCGCGGCCTTGGCCAGGTTGCCGCCGGCCTTCCGGGCGGCCAGGGCGAAGACCTTGGCTTCGTGCTCGTTCCAGTCGAAGCCTTCGTCGAGCTTGCGCGCCAGCACTTCGTCCAGTTGGCAGGGCACGGAGCCGTCGAGCGTGCCGCTCGCGCCGACTCGCGCCGTTTCGGGCGGCGGGAAATCGACGCCGGCGAACAGGTGGCTGATCTCGATGCGGCCGTTGGCGGGCGCCAGCAGCACGCCGCGCTCGATCATGTTCTCCAGTTCGCGAACATTGCCGGGCCACTCGTACTGCTGGAGCATCTTGGCCGCCCGGTCGGTGAGGCCCTTGAGCTTCTTGTGGTAGAGCACCGCGTACTTCTCGATCATCGCCGCCACGAGGGGCGGAATATCGACCGGCCGCTCGCGCAAGGGCGGGATGGTGACCGGATAGGTGTTGATGCGGTAGTACAAGTCCGGCCGGAAGCGGCCGTCCCTGGCCGCCTGGGCGAGATTGACGTTGGTGGCGGCGATCAGCCGGACATCGACCTTGCGGGTGCTGTCGTCGCCCAGCCGCTCGATCTCGCCGGTCTGCAGCGCGCGCAGCAGCTTGGCCTGGGCGGCAGGGGACAGCTCGCCCAGTTCGTCGAGGAACAGGGTGCCGCCATGGGCGCGCTCGAAGCGGCCGGGCCGCGAACGCTGGGCGCCGGTGTAGGCGCCTCGTTCGACACCGAACAGTTCCGACTCGATCAATTCGTTGGGCATGGCCGCGCAGTTGACCGGCACGAACGGCTTCTGGGCCCTTGGGCTGTGCTCGTGGATCCAGCGGGCGAACATCTCCTTGCCGACGCCGGTCTCGCCCAGCAGCAGCACGTTGATCGGCTGCGGCGCGGCCTTCTGGATCAGTTCGAAGGCGGCCTTGAATCCCGGCGAGATGCCGATCAGGTTGCCGGCCGGCGGCCCGCCGTGCAGCGAGGCGCGCAATTGCGCCACTTCCTCCTGAAGTTCCAGCAACTGGCCGACGATGCTGTCGGGGCGGAACATGCGGATGTAGTCCTCGGCATCCCGCCATTCCTCGGCCGGCTTGCCGACGATGCTGCAATGACGGTCGCCCTTGCCGATGCAGTCGACCTCCTTGAACACCACGAAACGGTTCATGAAGGCGGTGACGTAACCCGAGGCGTAGCCAATCTGCGTCCAGCAGGCAGGCTCCTGGCCGACGCCGAAATCCTGCACGTGGGTTTCCGCTTCCCAGGAATTCTCCCAGATGAACTCGCCGTAGAAGCGGCCGCTCGCCAGATCCAGCTCCGATTTGACGATGCTGACCCGGGCCACGCCCTCGATCATGTGCAGCCGGGGGCCGAGCAGGAACACGTCTTCCAGGGTGCCGGCGCCGACCAGCTTCTTGGCCAGTTCGGCGTCTTGCTGCCCGGAGGCGAAGCCCATGCGCACCAGCAGCCCGCGCGCCCGTTCGGCGCCCAGCGAGTTGAGCAGCTCCTTGCGGAAGGCGCCGAGCGCCCGGGTGTGCAGCAGCAGCATGCGGTGCTCGTCGAGCCAGATATTGCCGCTCTCGACATCGAAACGCAGACGCGACAGGGGGTCGATGAACTGGTCGGACGGTTCGGGTTTCATTGCCGGCTCCACGTCAGGTTCAGGTGGCGCGCCAGGACCACGCCGACCAATGGCAATACCAGCGCCCAGGCGACGAACATCCATTCGGCGCCCAGATGGTCGATGGTGATGGCGCCCAGGGTGACGCCGGTCGCCTGGCCGAGGAAGAAGCACGAGGCGAACAGCGAGACCGCCGTGCCGCGCGCCGCCGGGGTCATCTGCGTCGCCATGGTTTGTAGCGTGTTGTGCATCTGATAGAAGCCCAGACCGGCGACGACACAGGCGACCAGGCCCCAGCCCCAGGCGGGCGCCAGGACCATCAGCACAAACGCGATGCCGAGCAGGGAGCCCCCTAGCCAGGCCAGCCTGGCCGGCCCGAGCGCCGCCACCCAGCGGCGGGCGAACAGCGTGTAGCCGAGGCCGCCCAGGCCAATGGTCGCGACGATGAGGCCGGCGTGAAAGAGCGAAATACCGAAGCGTTCGTGGAGAAAGGTCGGCATGAAGGCCATGGCCCCGAACGCGGCCATGGCTTCGACGAAGACGATGGCGAGGATGAAGCGGGCCTTGGCGTTGCCGAGCACCAGACGGATCCGGTCGATCCCGCTCGAGGGGAGCGCCGCCGTCGCGTCATGCGCCGCAAGCTCCAGTTGGCGGGTCCGGCGCAGCGACGATAGGAGCAGGATGCCGACCCAGAAATAGATCGCGGCGAGCAGCGCGAACGCCCACTGCCAGCCGAAGTGGTCGGCGAAGAAGCCGGCGATCGCCTGGCCGCTGACCAGACCGATGACCTGTCCGGACATGAACTTGGCCAGGGTGGCCTGGCGATGCTGGATCGGTACCACGTCGCCGATCCAGGCCATCGACAGCGGAATCAACGCCGCCGTGGTGGCGCCGTTCACCGCCCGGGCGATGGCGAGGGCTTCCAGGCTCGGACTCAAGGCGCAGGCGAGGGCGCCGACGGTCGAACGCCAGGCAGGCCCAGGCGATGACGCGGAACTTGCCGAAGTGGTCGCCAAGCGGGCCGAACAGCAGCAACGCCAGGCCGTAAGCGACACTGGTGGCCGTAACCACCATGGCCGCCTGGCCGACCGTCGCAGCGAAGTACCGGGCCAGGGCGGGCAGCATGGGGTCGCACAGCCGCAAGGCCACCGCGCTGGCGAAGGCCGCGCACGACAGGAGGAAGACCTCGCGGTCAACCGGCTGGGGATTCATTGCGGTTCCTGACTCCATCCGTGTTGGGTGTCGAATGAAAATGCGTTCAGCCAAGCACCGCCGCGATGGCCACCGGCAAGACCAACACGGCGGCGAGATTGCCGATCAGGACGATGGAGGCGACGCGTTCCGGTTCCTGGCCGTAACGCTCGGCGAAGATGAAGTTCATGACGGCGGGCGGCAGCGCGCCGAACAGCATCAGCAGGCTGGCCTGCTGGCTTGGTAGCCTCAGCAGATTGGCGATCAGCCAGGCGACGGCGAAGCCCACCGCCGGTCGCAGCAATGCCAGGGCGCCGGCGAGCCGCCAATCGTGCCAGCGGGACTGGCTGAGCCGGGTGCCCAGGCCAACCAGCATGAGCGGGATCGAGATATCGCCGAGCATGCGCAAGGCCGTCAGCAGTGGCGGCCACAGCTCGACGCGGTTGGCGCCGACCACGATGCCGGCGATGGTCGCGCCGATCACCGGCACGCGCCAGATGTTGGCGAGACCGATCCGCGGATCGAGCATCTTGACACCGACGGAGAAGTGCAGACTGGTCTGCACGACGAACAGGATGATCGCGGCCGGCATGATCGACTCGCCCCAGGCGAGGAACGCCACGGGCAGGCCCAGATTGCCGGAATTGTTGAACATCATCGGCGGTACCAGCGTCTTGACGGCGACGCCCAGCGCCCGACTGGCCGCCAGCGCCAGCAGGCCGCAGGCGGCGATCACCAGCACGGCGCCGCCGGCCAGCAGGCCCAGCGCCTCCAGTTGCAGCGGCTTTCCGGCCAGGCTGACGAAGACCAGGGCGGGTACGAACACGTCCAGATTGAGGCGATTGGCTTCGCCCAGGTCGGTATTGCGGTAGCGGCCCAGGACGAATCCCGCCGCGACGATCGCAACGATCGGAAACAGTATTTCCAGCAGGCGCAGCAGCATGGGAACGGGGCAGGTGAACGGACGACAACGCGGCGCCCGAAGGCTGTGGGAAGCGGGCTGTAGGCGGCGGCGCCGGCGACCTACTGCCGCAGCCAGTCGGGCGCCATCTGGTGGATGGCGTTGCGGGTGAGGTCAACATGCCGGGTCAGGGCCGCCACGGCCCGCTTCTCGTCGCGCTTGAGGGCCGCCTCGAAGATCTCGGTGTGCTCGGCGTGCAGATCGCGCTTCACGGTGCCCTTGGTGAGGGCGAAGCGCCGGTAGCGCTCCGATTGCCGGTACAGGATGCCCAGCAGGTGGAGCAGCCAGCGCGATCCGCAGGCGTCGATGAGCGCCGCATGGAAACTCTTGTTGCGGGCTTCCCATTCGCGCAACTGGGGCGCGGTGCGCCGGATCCGTTCTTCGACGATGGACAGTCGATGGAAGGCGGCGACCAGTTGGCCTTCCCAGTCGTCGCCGCCATGGCGCAAGGAAAGCCGCAGGGCATCGGTCTCGAGCAGTATCCGGGTGTGGGTCAGGTCGTCCAGATCGGCGAGCGAAAGGGGCGCCACCGAAAAGCCCCGTTGCCCCTCGGCGATCACCAGCGAATCGGAAACCAGCAGCGACAGGGCTTCACGCAAGGTGCCGGCGCCCACCCCGTAGTCGTCCTTCATGTGCTCGACGCGCAGGCGCGATCCGGATTCGTACTTGCCCTGGATGATGTCCTCGCGCAGTCGCAGGTAAGCGTCCTCGACCAAAGTGCGCGGACGTTCTTCGGTCGGCTCGGAAACAACTTGGAATTTCTGCGAAGCGAACATGGCCGGATTATGCCTCATGGTTGTCAGACGTGTTCTTGTTGCGCTTGAGCCGATATGACAATTGCGGCCGGCTGAGGCCCAGCAGCCTGGCCGCGCCGGCGAGATTGCCGGCGGCCCGCTGGACCGCTTCCTCCAGCAGCATCGACTCGATCGTTTCGAAGGAGTAACCGCTGGCCAGGATCGTGTCGCAGAGCTGGCTTTGATCGGCGGGCATCTTCTCCCGCAGGTGGCCCGATTCGGTAATGCTCGCCTCGCGTTCGGCGCCATTGCCCAGACACGGCGACAGGTGGTCGAGCTCGACCCAGCCGTCATTCGGGGCGAGGATGACGCCGCGCTCGATCATGTTCTCGAGTTCCCTGATGTTGCCCGGCCAGGAGAACGAGGTCAGGGCCTTCATCGCCTTGTCGGTGATGCCGCCGAAGCGCTTGCCGTGCAGGGTGCCGAAACGTCTGAGCATGGCGGTCGCCAGGGTGGGGATGTCGGCGGCGCGCTCGCGCAGCGGCGGCACGGCGATCGGATAGACGTTGAGACGGTAGAACAGGTCGGAGCGAAAGCGTCCCGTCTTCACGGCGGCTTCCAGGTTGGCGTTGGTCGCGGCAACGACCCGCACGTTGATCCGGCGGGTGCGCTCGTCGCCCAGGCGCTCGATCTCGCCTTCCTGCAGGACGCGCAGCAGCTTCGACTGCGCCGGCAAGGGCATGTCGCCGATTTCGTCGAGGAAGATGGTGCCGCCGTCGGCCCGCTCGAACTTGCCGGCCCGCGAGGCGTGCGCCCCGGTGAATGCTCCCTTTTCGACGCCGAATAGTTCCGATTCGACCAGATCGTCGGGCAGGGCGGCGCAATTGACCGCGACGAACGGCGCATCCCGCCGGGCGCTCAGGTCGTGCAGGGCGCGGGCGAAGCGTTCCTTGCCGACGCCGGTTTCGCCGGTCAGCAGGACCGTGACATTGCGTACCGGCCGCCTTCGCCACCAGATCGTAGGTGCGCCGGAAGGCCGGACTGTCGCCGACCAGGTTCTCGATCTGGTATTGCTGCTCCAGGGACGAGCGGAGCACGTCGACCTCGGTGCGCAGTTCCAGCAGCCGGGAGACGATCGAGTCCGCCTCGTAATAGCGGGTGTGCTCTTCGGCATCGGGCCACTCCTCGACGGGCTTGCCGACGATGGTGCAGTGGGCGGCGCCGCAAGCGACGCACGAGACCTCCTTGAACAGGACGAAGCGGCTCATGAATTCGGTGGTGTAACCCGATGCGTAGCCGAGCAGCATCCAGCAGATCGGCTCGCTCTGCGGGCCGAATTCCCGGACGTGCGCTTCGGCTTCCCAGGAATTGTCCCAGCGCAGCTCGCCATAGAACTTGCCGGCGGTGATGTCCATGTCGAGCTTGATCGGCGTCACCCGGACGCTGCCTTCGAGCATGTGCAACTGCGGCCCGACCAGGAAGGCGTCCATGACCGGTTTGCCGGCGCGGATCTTCTTGGCCAGCTCGGCGTCGCGGGTGCCGGAGGCGAAGCCCATGCGCGTCAGGACGCGGCGCGCCTGTTCGAGCCCGACCGAGTTGATGAGTTCCTTCCGGAGACTGCCCAGCGCCGCCGCATGGAGCAGCAGCATCCGATGTTCCGCCAGCCAGATGGTGCCGTCCTCGGCCGAGAAACGCACCAGGCGCCGCAGGTCGGCATCCCCGGGGTAGGGGTACTTCGGGACTTTCATTTCTCCTCCAGGGACCGGGCGAACCGGCGCCTCATGATGTTTTCGCAGTATAGACAGAATCTCGAGATTAGCGGCGAGCTTTGCCGATCGACGATGACCGGGGTCCCAATCGCCCGTCCGTCGCGGGCCGGATTGTTGCGCTGCATCGTGATCATTTCATCACTTGGCGGGTTTCTTGGTTGATCAAATGATGTCTTCAGCGGGCCGCCGGCTGGGTCGGAATCTTGGGCGAAATTCGTAATCTCGAGAAACGGAGCGGCTCTCGACTTGTTGGCACGGAAGTTGTTAGGGAGGTCAGACCACGATGGGGGGAAGCGCCATGCCGTTCGATCCGAACAAGAAGTTCGTCCGCGTTGCCGAGCTGCGGCCCGACGGGTTCGTCGAGTTCGATTTCGCGGTCGGCGAGCCGGAACTGTTCGTTGAAATGATTCTGCCGGCCGCGGCCTTCGATGAGTTTTGCGCGCTGAACAAGGTGGTCTTCCTCGACGAGCGGGCCCAACTGAATGTGGGCGGCGACGACTGGGAGTGGACCCTGCGTGACGCCACCCATCAACGTTTCAAGTAACCGGCCGAGCCAGGCCGGTAATTAAAGGAGGAGTCAGACAATGCAAATCGATCTGCGAACCGTCAGCATCAAGCCGCTGCGCCAGACGTTCGACCACGTCGCGGCGAGACATCGGCGGCGACAAGCCGGCGTCGCGCTACCAGGAGGGCACCATCGGCGCTCCAGGCGGACAGCCAATTTCCACTACCGGCCGACCTGGGACGCCTGAACACGAGATCTTCGACAAGCGTCGCACGGCGCTCGATGATGGCCGACTGGTACGCCTTCAAGGATCCGCGCCAGTTCTACTACGGCACCTACACCATGGCCCGCGCCCGCATGCAGGAGACCGCCGAGGCCGACTTCGACTTCGTCGAGGAGCGCGGCCTGGTCGGCACCTATCCCGACGGCGGTGAAGCAAGATCGCCCTCGAAGTGCTGCTGCCGCTGCGCCATGTCGCCTGGGGCAGCAACATGAACAACAGCTTCATCTGCGCCTACGGCTACGGCACGGCCATCACCGCAGCCGTGCCTCTATCCAGGCGATGGATCAACTCGGCATCGCCCAGTACCTGACCCGCGTCGGCCTGCTGCTGGACGAGCCGGCGGCCCTCGACGCCGCCAAGACGGCCTGGCTGGAAGACGCCGATGTGGCAGGAACTGCGCCACGCCGTCGAGGACATGCTGGTCACCCAGGACTGGTTCGAGCTGTTCGTCGCCCAGAACCTGGCGCTCGACGGCCTGCTCTATCCGCTGGTGTACGAGCTACGTCGACGACGCCCTGACGGCCCAGGCCGGCACCGACGGTGTCGATGCTGATCCGCTTCCAGACCGAGTGGTACGCCGAGACGAGCAAGTGGGTCGACGCCTCGATCAAGATCGCCGCCGCCGAGTCGGCCGAGAACAAGGCCGCTGGTCTCGGGCTGGACCAAGGCCTGGCGCGACCGGGCATCAAGGCCGCGCTGACGCCGCTGGCGCAACTGGCGCTGGGCGACGCAGGCCGAATCGCGTCATGGAAGAAATCGTCGAACAATTCAATGCCCGCGCCGCCAAGGCTCGGCCTCGACGCCTGCTAAGGAGCCTCCGCCATGTCCAACGTATTCATCGCCTTCCAGACGAACGAGGAGACGCGCGGCATCATCGAGGCGATCCTCGACGACAACCCGAACGCCATCGTCAACGCAGCAGCCGGCGATGGTCAAGATCGACGCCGCCGGACAGCATGACCATCAAGCGCGCCACCATCGAGGAGAAGATCGGCCGCGCCTTCGACCTGCAGGAAATGCAGATCAACCTGATCACCCTGTCCGGCCACATCGACGAGACCGACGACGAGTTCACCCTGAGCTGGAAGCACTGAGACGAGGAGCAATCGAGCATGGACGTCAAAGTGCAACAAGAAGCTCGGCCTCAAGGAACGCTATCGCTGATGACCCGCGGCCTGGGCTGGGAGACCACCTACCAGCCGATGGACAAGGTGTTCCCCTACGACAAGTACGAGGGCATCAAGATCCACGACTGGGACAAGTGGGAAGACCCGTTCCGCCTGACCATGGACGCCTACTGGAAGTACCAGGCCGAGAAGGAGCGCAAGCTCTACGCGATCATCGACGCCTTCGCCCAGAACAACGGCCACCTGGGCGTCACCGACGCGCGCTACATCAATGCGCTGAAGCTGTTCCTGACCGGCGTCATCGCCGCTGGAGTACATGGCCCACCGCGGCTTCGCCCACGTCGGCCGCCAGTTCACGCGGCGTCGGCGCCCGCGTGGCCTGCCAGATGCAGTCGCTCGACGAGCTGCGCCACTCCCAGACCCAGATCCACTCGATGTCGAACTACAACAAGTACTACAACGGCTTCCACGACTTCGCAGCACATGCATCGACCGCGTCTGGTATCTGTCGGTGCCGAAGTCCTTCTTCGACGACGCCATACACCGCCGGCCCGTTCGAGTTCATGATCGCCATCGGCTTCACGCTTCGAGTACGTGCTGACCAACCTGCTGTTCGTGCCCTTCATCTCGCGGCGCCGCCTACAACGGCGACATGGGCGCGATGACCTTCGGCTTCTCGGCGCAGTCCGACGAGTCCCGGCACATGACGCTGGGCCTCGAGTGCATCAAGTTCATGCTCGAGCAGGACCCGGCCAACCTGCCGATCGTGCAGAACTGGATCGACAAGTGGTTCTGGCGCGGCTACCGCGTGCTGACCCTGGTCGGCATGATGATGGACTACATGCTGCCCAAGCGCGTGATGAGCTGGAAGGAAGCCTGGGAGATCTACGTCGAGCAGAACGGCGGCGCGCTGTTCGACGACCTGGCCCGCTACGGCATCCGCGTGCCCAAGTGGCTGGCAGCAGGCCTGCGACGACAAGGACCACATCGTCGCACCAGGCCTGGGCCACCTTCTACCAGTACGGCGCCGCGGCGCGCCTTCCACACCTGGATGCCGAAGCGCCGACGAGATGGACTGGCTGTCGGAGAAGTACCCCAACACCTTCGACAAGTACTACCGGCCGCGCTTCGAGCACTGGCGCCGAGCAGCACAAGGAAGGCAAGCGCTTCTACAACAGGCACGCTGCCGCAGCTCTGCCAGGTCTGCCAGATCCCGATGCTGTTCACCGAGCCGGGCGATCCGACCAAGATCTGCTACCGCGAGTCGCGACTACAAGGGCGACAAGTACCACTTCTGCTCCGACGGCTGCAAGGACATCTTCGACAACGAGCCGGAGAAGTACGTCCAGGCCTGGCTGCCGGTGCACCAGATCTACCAGGGCAACTGCTTCGCCCGAGGCACCGACCCGACCGCGCCGGGCTTCGACCCGCTGCTCGAGGTGCTCAAGTACTACCACCTCAACCATCGGCCGCGACAACCTCGACTTCGAGGGCTCGGAAGACCAGAAGAACTTCGCCGCCTGGCGCGAAATGGCCACCAAGAACTAAGGACAACGAGGAGATATCGACATGTCGGTCGTTGCCTTGAAACCCTACGAGTTCGCTCCGCGCGGACGCGCGCTGGAGAACTTCCACGGCAACCAGCTGCTCTACATCGGCTGGGAAGACCACCTGATGTTCTGCGCGCCCTTTGCCTTCCCCTTCCCGCCCGACATGCCCTTCGGCGCGCTCATCCAGGAGCACGTGCTGCCGGGCGCCTTCGGCTATCACCCCGACTTCGCCAAGATCGACTGGAGCAAGGCCGAGTGGTTCAAGTCCGGCCAGCCCTGGACGCCCGACCCCGGCAAGTCGCTGGCCGAGAACGGCCTGAAGCACAAGGACGTGATCCGCTTCCGCACGCCGGGCCTGACCGGCATCAAGGGCAGTTGCAGCTGAGGCGAGGCGCGAATCGATGAGCTATCAACTGACCATCGAGCCGCTGGGCCAGACCATCGAGGTCGAGGAGGGCCAGACCCTTCTCGACGCGAGCCTGCGCGCCGGCATCTACCTGCCGCACGCCTGCTGCCATGGCCTGTGCGCCACCTGCAAGGTGCAGGTGACCGACGGCGAGGTCGACCATGGCGAGGCCTCCAGCTTCGCGCTGATGGACTTCGAGCGCGAGGAGGGCCAGTGCCTGGCCTGCTGCGCCATTCCGCAATCCGACGTCACCATCGAGGCCGACATCGACGACGAACCCGATGCGCAGAACCTGCCGGTGCAAGCGACTACAACGGCACGGTCAGCCGCATCGAGAACCTCACGCCCGACCATCAAGGGCGTCTGGGTGACCCTCGACGACCCGGTGGGGCTGCGCTTCCAGGCCGGCCAGTACGTCAACCTGCACATTCCCGGCGAGCACGCGGCGCCGGGCCTTCTCGCTGGCCAATCACGTCCGTCGAAGGCCGGCGAAGTCGAGCTGAACATCCGCCTCGTGCCCGGCGGCAAGGCCACCACCTGGGTGCACCAGGAGCTGAAGGTGGGCGACACGGTGCGACTGGCCGGGCCCTACGGCCGCTTCTTCGTGCGCAAGTCGGCCCGGCGTGCCGCTGCTCTTCTTCGCCGGCGGCTCCGGCCTGTCCAGCCCACGCTCGATGATCCTCGACCTGCTGGAGGAGAGGCTGCGACCTGCCGATCACCCTGGTCTATGGGGCGAGCGAGTCGCGGACGAGCTGTACTACCACGAGGAGTTCGAAGCGCTGGCCGCCAAGCACCCGAACTTCACGTACGTGCCGGCGCTGTCCAACGAGCCGGAGGGCTCGGGCTGGAAGGGCACGCGCGGCTTCGTGCACGAGGCGGCCAAGGAGCACTTCGCCAACGACTTTCGGGGGCACAAGGCCTACCTGTGCGGGCCGCCGGTGATGATCGACGCCTGCATCACCACCCTGATGCAGGGCCGCCTGTTCGAGCGCGACATCTATACCGAGAAGTTCTTCTCCGCCGCCGACGCCCAGCAGGTGCGCAGCCCGCTGTTCAAGAAGATCTGAAGCGATGGCGCACTACACGATCACCATCGAGGAGACCGGCGAGAGCTATCGCTGCTCGGATCAGGAGACGCTGCTGGTGGGCATGGAGAAGCTGGGCAAGCGGGGTATCCCGGTTGGCTGCCGGGGCGGCGGCTGCGGCGTCTGCAAGGTCGAGGTCGTTAGCGGCGGCTACACCAAACGGCGCATGAGCCGCGAGTACATCAGCGAAGAGGACGAAGCGGCCGGGCGCGTGCTGGCCTGCCGGGTACGCCCAACCGGCGATGTGGTACTGCGCGTCATCGGCCTGATGAAGAAAAATGTCTGCCGGTCCAGCACCGAACAAAATCTCGAGAAAACGTATTGACATCGAGAAAGGCGACAAGTATCGTTTCAAAAAAAAGCCAGCTCTACTACGTCAGTCAAGTAAGCGGAAATCAACACAGGAGGAGTCATAGTCATGGCAATGAATGGTGTATTGCGTCCCGGCCACGCCGCTCTGCGCGTGCTCGATCTCGAGGAAAGCGTCAACTTTTACAGCAATGTTCTGGGTCTCCGGGAAACCGGCCGCGACCAGCAGGGCCGCGTCTACTTCAAGACCTGGGACGAGCGGGACCACAACAGCCTGGTGCTGCGCGAAGCCGACAAGGCCGGCATCGACTTCTTCGCCTTCAAGGTCGATAGCGATGCAACGCTGGCCAAGCTCGAGAAAGACCTGAATGCCTACGGTGTGGCCACCCGAGCGCATTCCCGCCGGCGAGATGCTGGAAACCGGCGAGCGGGTGCGCTTCACGCTGCCGACCGGCCACGACATCGAGCTGTATGCGCGAAAAGACCGACGTCGGCAACGACATGGGCGATCTCAATCCCGAGGCCTGGTGCGCCAACTCCGAAAAGGGCATCGCCCCGATTCGCCTCGACCACTGCCTGCTCTACGGCCCGGACATCGAAAAGGCCCAGGCCATCTTCCAGGACGTGCTCGGCTTCTATCTGGTCGAACACATCGTGCTCGAAGACGGCAAGACCGACCTCGCCATCTGGCTGTCGTGCTCGACCAAGGCCCACGACATCGCCTTCGTCCGCCACGCGGAGCCGGGCAAGCTGCACCACGTCTCCTTCCTGCTCGAAAGCTGGGAAAAGGTGCTGCGCGCCGCCGACCTGATGTCGATGAACCGCGTCTCCATCGACATCGGCCCGACCCGCCACGGTGTTACCCGTGGCACCACCATCTACTTCTTCGACCCGAACGGCAATCGCTTCGAAACCTTCTGTGGCGGCAACTATGCCTACCCGGACCTGAAGCCGACCAAGTGGACCATGGATGAAGTCGGCGCGGCCGTCTTCTATCACGACCGCAAGCTCAACGATCGCTTCCTGAGCGTCGTGACCTGAGCCATGGAAGTCGTCGCATCCACACCCGGCATCACCTGGGAAGCCGCCAGCAGCGCCGCCCAGGCGGCGGTCCGGCACGCCCAGGCCAAGGGCTGGCGGATCAACGTCGGCGTGGTGGATCGCGGCGGCAACCTGATGGCCTTCCTGCGCATGCCCGGCGCCTTCCTGCATTCGATCGACATCGCCATCGACAAGGCCTACACGGCGGCCAGCTTCGGCTTCCCGACCAAGCAGTGGATGGGCGCCATCGGCCACGACGAGGGCATGAAGCTGGGCTTTTCCGCCCAGCCGCGCCTGATCGTGTTCGGCGGCGGCCTGCCGATCCGGGTCGGCGCGGACTGGATCGGCGGCATCGGTGTCTCCGGCGCGTCGGAAGCCGAGGACGAGGAATGCGCGCGAGCGGGGCTGGCCGCGATTGGTTTGGCCACCGAGGGTCTGGCTCGCTGAGCGGTCGTCAGCAGTCTTGTTGAATCATCGAGGAACGCATGAAGCAGATCAAGAATTTCATCAGCCGGCGAATTCGTGGCCACCGACCAGTGGCCTTCGACAAGCGCGTCGCCGGTCGACAACAGCGTCATCGCCCGGGTCGCCGAGGCCGGTCGGCCGAGGTCGATGCCGCCGTCAGGGCGGCCCGCGCCGCGCTCGACGGGCCCTGGGGCCAGATGACCATCGTCGAGCGCGTCGACCTGCTCTATGCCGTGGCCGACGAGATCAACCGCCGCTTCGACGACTTCCTCGAGGCGGAGATGCGCCGATACCGGCAAGCCGATGAGCCTGGCCCGACATGTCGACATTCCGCGCGGTGCCGCCAACTTCAAGATCTTCGCCGACATCGTCAAGAACGTGCCGACCGAGTTCTTCGAGATGACCACGCCCGACGGCAAGGCGGCGCTCAACTACGCGCGTGCGCCCGCCGCGTCGGCGTGGTCGGCGTGGTCTGCCCGTGGAACCTGCCGCTGCTGCTGATGACCTGGAAGGTCGGCCCGGCGCTGGCCTGCGGCAACACCGTGGTGGTCAAGCCCTCCGAGGAGACGCCGCAGACCGCCACGCTGCTGGGCGAGGTGATGAACGCGGTCGGCGTGCCCAAGGGCGTCTACAACGTCGTGCACGGCTTCGGGCCCGACTCGGCCGGCGAGTTCCTCACCACGCCATCCGGGCGTCAATGCCATCACCTTCACCGGCGAGACGCGCACCGGCGCCGCCATCATGCGCGCCGCCGCCGAGGGCGTCCGGCCGGTCAGCCTGGAGCTGGGCGGCAAGAACGCCGCCATCGTGTTCGCCGACGCCGACTTCGACACGGCCATCGAAGGCACGCTACGTTCCTGCTTCGACAACTGCGGCCAGGTCTGCCTCGGCACCGAGCGCGTCTATGTGCGAGCGGCCGATCTTCGACAAGTTCGTCGCCGCGCTTGAAGCAGGGCGCCGAAGCGCTGAAGTTCGGCGTCCCGTCCGACCCGGCCACCGGCATCGGTCCGCTGATTTCGGCAAGGAGCACCAGAACAAGGTGCTGTCCTACTACACGAAGGCGGTGGACGAGGGCGCCACGGTCGTCACCGGCGGCGGCGTGCCGGCCATGGCGAGCGGGCTCGACGAGGGCTACTGGGTGCAGCCGACCATCTGGACCGGGCTTGCCCGAGATGCCTCGGTGTGCCGCGAGGAAGATCTTCGGCCCCTGCTGCCACATCGCGCCCTTCGACACGCGAAGAGGAAGTGATCGCGGCGGCCAACGACAACGACTACGGTCTGGCTACGACCATCTGGACGCACCAACCTGGCCCGCGCCCACCGCGTCGCCGGCGCGCATCGAGGTCGGCCTGTGCTGGGTCAACAGCTGGTTCCTGCGCGACCTGCGCACGCCTTTCGGCGGCGCCAAGCAGTCCGGCATCGGCCGCGAAGGCGGCGTGCATTCGCTCGAGTTCTACACCGAGCTGAAGAACGTCTGCATCAAGCTCTGAGCAAACCAGCCGACCGACCATGAACAACCCCGGCAACCCGGAAATCGCCAAGAGCATCAGTGCCGCCGGCATCGTGACCAACTATCACGATGTCGGCAGCGGCAGGCCCGTGCTGTTCATTCATGGTTCCGGGCCGGGTGTGTCCGCCTGGGCCAACTGGCGCCTGGTGCTGCCGGAACTCGCCAAGCACAGCCGGGTCATCGCGCCGGACATGGTCGGCTTCGGCTTTACCGAGCGCCCGGCGAACGCTACCTACGACATGGCACCTGGGTCGCCGCAGGCGGTCGGTCTGCTCGACGCCCTGGGCATCGAACAGACCGACCTGGTCGGCAACTCCTTCGGCGGCGCGCTGGCGCTGGCGCTGGCGATCCGCCATCCGAAGCGGGTGCGTCGGCTGGTGCTGATGGGCAGCGTCGGCGTGCCGTTTCCGATCACGCCGGGGCTCGACGCGGTCTGGGGCTACACGCCTTCGCTGGACAACATGCGCGGCCTGCTCGACCTGTTTGCCTACGACCGCAGCCTGGTCAACGATGAACTGGCGCAACTGCGCTATCAGGCCAGCATTCGGCCCGGCTTCCAGGAATCGTTCGCGGCGATGTTCCCCGCCCCGCGGCAGCGCTGGGTGGATGCCATGGCCAGCGCCGAAGCCGACATCCGCGCGCATTGCCGCACGAGACCCTGGTCATTCACGGCCGCGACGACCAGGTCATTCCGCTCGCCAATTCGCTGACTCTGGCGCAGTGGATCGACCGTTCGCAACTGCATGTGTTCGGCCGTTGCGGCCACTGGACCCAGATCGAGCACGCGGCGCGCTTTGCCCGCCTGGTTGATCGATTTCCTTGCCGAAGCGACGGACTAACATGGACAAGACCCTGATCGACCAGCTGGGCGACGAACTGTACACCGCGCTGACCACGCGCCAGGTACGTCGAGCCGCTGACCAATCGCCACGCCGACATCACCATCGAAGACGCTTACCACATCCAGCAGCGCATGCTGTCGCGCCGCCTGGCCGCCGGCGAGAAAGTGGTCGGCAAGAAGATCGGCGTCACCAGCGCGGCGGTCATGAACATGCTCGGCGTGCGCCAGCCCGACTTCGGCTACCTGCTCGACGGCATGATCTACAACGAGGGCGAATCCATTCCGCATGGATACCCTGATCCAGCCCAAGGCCGAGGGCGAGATCGCCTTCGTCCTGAAGCACGACCTGATGGGCCCCGGCGTCACCGCCGCCGACGTGCTGGCCGCGACCGAGGGCGTGATGACCTGCTTCGAGATCGTCGATTCGCGCATCCGCGACTGGAAGATCAAGATCCAGGACACCGTTGTCGGACAACGCCTCCTGCGGCGTGTTCGTGCTCGGCGACCGCCTGGTCGATCCCGCGGGAAGTCGATCTGGCCACTTGCGGCATGGTCCTGGAGAAGAACGGCGAGATCAGTCGCACCGGCGCCGGCGCGGCGACGCTGGGCTCATCCGGTCAACGCCGTGGCCTGGCTGACCAACACCCTGGGTCGGCTCGGCATTCCGCTCAAGGCCGGCGAAGTGATGCTCTCCGGGTCGCTCGGGCCGATGATTCCGGTCAAGGCCGGTGACAACCTGCGCGTCACCATCGGCGGTATCGGCGGTTGCTCGGTACGGTTCTTCTGAGGAGGGTGCGATGGCGCGACTCGATCCGCTGCCTGCCGATTCAACTACCGAACTGGCTGACGACTTTGCATTTTTTCAGCGGACGCTCGGCTTTGTGCCGAATAGCCTTTTGACCATGCAACGGCGGCCGGCGCTGACCAAGGGATTGATTGCGCTTACGCCGGGGTGTATACGACCCCAAAGGCGAAGTTCGACCTGGGCCTCAAACGGCTGATCGGACATGCGGCGAGCATGGCTGCGGGCTGCATGTATTGCCGGGCGCATACCGGCACCAGTGCTTTGCGTCACGGCATCGATGCCGAGAAGCTGGCGGCAGTCGCCGAGTACCGCACCAGCCCGCTTTACTCCGATGCGGAACGCGTTGCACTGGATTTTGCACTCGCGGCGGCCAGCCAGCCGAATGATGTCACCGACGAATTGTTTGCCCAGCTGCGAACGCACTGGAGCGAAGGCCAGGTGGTCGAAATTCTCGGCGTCATAGGATTGTTCGGCTTCTTCAATCGCTGGAACGACTCTTTGGCGACGACGCTGGAGGCCGAGCCGCTATCGGTCGGACAAGACCACCTTGGGGCTACCGGCTGGCGAGCCGGCAAGCACACCGCAATCTGACAGGGAAGCCATTGATGAGCAAGAAGATCAAGTGTGCCCTGATCGGCCCGGGCAACATCGGCACCGACCTGCTGGCCAAGCTGCAGCGCAGCCCGGTGCTCGAGCCGGTCTGGATGGTCGGCATCGACCCCGACTCCGACGGCCTGAAGCGGGCCCGCGAGATGGGCATCAAGACCACCGCCGAGGGCGTCGACGGCCTGCTGCCCGCACGTGCTGGCCGACGGCGTGCAGATCGCCTTCGACGCGACCAGCGCCTACGTGCACGCCGAGAACAGCCGCAAGCTCAACGCACTCGGCGTGCTGATGATCGACCTGACGCCGGCCGCCATCGGCCCCTTCTGCGTGCCGCCGGTCAACCTGATCGAGCACGTCGGCAAGCGCGAGATGAACGTCAACATGGTCACCTGCGGCGGCCAGGCGACCATCCCGATGGTCGCCGCCGTCAGCCGCGTGCAGCCGGTCGCCTACGGCGAGATCGTCGCCACCGTGTCCAGCCAAGTCGGCCGGCCCCGGCACGCGCAAGAACATCGACGAATTCACCCGCACCACCGCCGGCGCGGTCGAGAAGGTCGGCGGTGCCAAGAAGGGCAAGGCCATCATCATCATCAACCCGGCCGAGCCGCCGCTGATCATGCGCGACACGGTGCACTGCCTGACCGAGACCGAGCCCGACCAGGCCGAAGATCACCGAGTCGATCCACGCCATGATCAAGGAAGTGCAGAAGTACGTGCCCGGCTACAAGCTGGTCAACGGCCCGGTGTTCGACGGCAACCGCGTCTCGGTCTTCATGGAAGTCGAGGGCCTGGGCGACTACCTGCCCAAGTACGCCGGCAACCTCGACATCATGACCGCCGCCGCCGCGCGCACCGCCGAGATGTTCGCCGAGGAAATCCTCGCCGGCAAGCTCACGCTCGAAGCCGCGCCGCCATGACGGCCTAAGGAGAACCAACCATGACCCTCACAAGGCAAGAAGATCACCGTCCACGACATGACCCTGCGCGACGGCATGCACCCCAAGCGCCACCTGATGACGCTCGAGCAGATGAACAGCCATCGCCAGCGGCCTCGATGCGGCCGGCGTGCCGCTGATCGAAGTCACCCACGGCGACGGCCTGGGCGGCTCGCTCGGTCAACTACGGCTTCCCGGCCCACACCGACGAGGAATACCTGTCGGCGCCGTGATCCCGCTGATGAAGCAGGCCAAGGTCTCGGCGCTGCTGCTGCCCGGCATCGGCACCGTCGATCACCTGAAGATGGCGCAGCGACCTGGGCGTGAACACCATCCGCGTCGCCACCCACTGCACCGAGGCCGATGTCTCCGAGCAGCACATCACCATGGCGCGCAAGCTGGACATGGACACCGTCGGCTTCCTGATGATGGCGCACATGAACAGCGCCGAAGGACTGGTGAAGCAGGCCAAGCTGATGGAAGGCTACGGCGCCAACTGCATCTACGTCACCGACTCGGCCGGCCACATGCTGCCCGAGGACGTGAAGGCACGTCTGCGGCGCGGTGCGCGACGCGCTGAAGCCGGAGACCGAACTGGGCTTCCACGGCCACCACAACCTGGCGATGGGCGTGGCCAACTCGATCGCCGCGATCGAGGTCGGCGCCACCCGCATCGATGCCGCCGCCGCCGGCCTGGGCGCCGGCGCCGGCAACACGCCGATGGAGGTGTTGGTCGCCGTGTGCGACCTGATGGGCATCGAGACCGGCGTTGATGTGTTCAAGATCCAGGACGTGGCCGAAGACCTGGTGGTGCCGATCATGGACTTCCCGATCCGCATCGACCGCGATGCGCTGACGCTCGGCTATGCCGGCGTCTATGGCTCCTTCCTGCTGTTCGCCAAGCGCGCCGAGAAGAAGTACGGCGTGCCGGCCCGCGACATCCTGGTCGAACTGGGCCGGCGCGGCATGGTCGGCGGCCAGGAAGACATGATCGAGGACACGGCGCATGACCATGGCCCGCGAACGCGGCCTCAACGTAACGAGTACGGCGAGGGCCAACTGATGAAACTCGACAAAGCCACCATCGCCAAACTGGCCGAGCATCTGGAAACCTGCGAGCTCGAGGCGAAGGACACGCTCAAGATCACCGACGACCACCCGGACATGGACTGGGACGACGCCTATGCGATCCAGGACGTGATCAAGCAGCGCAAGCTCGCCCGTGGCGGCAAGGTGGTCGGTCTCAAGGCCGGCCTGACCTCCCACGCCAAGATGAAACAGATGGGCGTCGATACGCCGTGCTTCGGCTTCGTCGCCGACAGCCATGCGGTGCCCGATGGTGGCGAGGTCAAGGTCGCCGAACTGATCCACCCGAAGGTGGAACCGGAGATCTGCTTCGTCCTGAAGAAGGCGCTGCGCGGCCCCGGGCTGTCATATCGGCGCCGTGCTGGCGGCCACCGATTTCGTCATGCCCGGCATCGAAGTCATCGATTCGCGCTACCGGGACTTCAAGTTCGACCTGAAGAGCGTGATCGCCGACAACACCTCGGCGGCGCGCTTCGTCGTCGGCGGTCGCTGCCGTTCCGTCAGTGAGATCGACCTGCGCACCCTGGGCGTTGTGCTGGAGGTGAACGGCGAAGTGAAGTCCCTGGGCGCCGGTGCCGCCGTACTCGGCCATCCGGCCGCCGCCGTCGCCATGCTGGCCAACCACCTGGGCGCGCGCGGCGAGGAGATTCCCGCCGGCTCCCTGATCCTGTCCGGCGGCATCACCGAGGCGGTGGCTGTAAAGGCGGGCGACAACGTCACCCTGCGCGTCCAGGACCTCGGATCCGTCTCGCTGCGCTTTGTTTGAGGAAATAGCCATGCCATTCGCACAGATCTACCTTATCGAGGGGCGTACCGAGGACCAGAAGAGGGCGGTGATCGAGAAGGTCACCGACGCCCTGGTGGAGGCCGTCGGCGCGCCGAGGGAGAACGTCCGCGTCTGGATACAGGAAGTGCCGAAGGCCAACTGGGGCATCGCCGGCAAGACAGTCAAGGATCTGGGCCGCTAGGCGGTTCGATCGCAAGAACAAGACCGGCAGCGAGCCCTGGGGGAGGCTGCCGCGAGGAGGAGGAAGGAACATGCAGGGACGTAGTTTCGTCGCCGTGCTGGTGGTTGCCGCGCTGCTATCCGCCTGCACTGCCCAAGTTGACCTGTTGGCTGTTGATGCTGAGCGGAGTCGTGCGTTACACCGGTACGACATTGTCCAGTCGTTGGCGACGAACGGTGGGGTAGTGGTGGGGAGCAGTCAGGCGGGTGCGGTGGTTGTATCGAGCGACCAGGGCAAGACCTGGGTGCGAACCGTCCTGGGGCCGGTCAGCATTACTGGGCTGGCGGCCTGTCCGAATGGTGAATTCATTGGCATCGACTTCAACCACAAAGTCTGGAGCGCGGACAAGGCCGGGTCCAACTGGCAGAGCGTCGCCCTCGACAAACCCCGAGTCCCCCTCGCCGTCACCTGCGATGGCCAGAACCGCTGGTGGGTCACCGGCTCCGGCGCCAAGATCGTGGTGAGCGCCGACCGCGGCGGCAGTTGGACCCTCACCGATCTCCAGGAAGACGCCCAGCTCACCACCATCCAGTTCATCGACGACAGCCACGGCTTCGTCCTCGGTGAATTCGGCCACGTCATCGGCACGGAAGATAGTGGCGCCACCTGGAAGAAGATCAGCCAGATCGCGGGCGAGTTCTACCCCTACGCCGCCCTGTTCAAAGACCGCCAGGAAGGCTGGGCCAGCGGCATTGCCGGCCACATCCTGCGCACGACCGATGGCGGGCATACCTGGAGCGAGACCGAGAACCGCTCCGGCGCCCCCCTGTACCGCCTCTTCTGGCATGCCGGGCAACCCTATGGCGTTGGCGCTGGCGGCGTCGTCGCCCGGCTTGAGAACGGCGTCTGGCAAAGCATGGCCTATCCCGACGCCGCCCCCGTCTTCCTTGGCGCCGGCGCCAGCCTCGGCGACGCCCAGGCCGCCCTCGTCGTCGGCGGTCCCGGCGGACTCGTCCGCACCATTGCCACCCATGGCAACCCAGGAACCCCAGGAACCGGATCATGAGTACCCACAGCCTTCGTCACCGCGTCACCCACGCCCTGCACCGGGGCGAAGAATGGCTGTTCGCCAACCCCAAGATCGTCCTGGGTCTCATCTTCGCCGCCACGCTGCTCTTCAGCCTGGCGCTACCCAAGCTGCGGGTCTATTCCGACTTTGCCGATCTCCTGCCGCAGAACCACCGCTACATCCAGGTCTACAACCGCATCAAGGAAAGCTTTGGCGGCGCCAACATGATCATCATGGCCGTTGAAGTCGAGCAGGGCAGCATCTTCAACGACGACACCCTCAAGCTCATCCATGAAGCCACCCAGGGCGTGGACAGCCTGCCGGGCGTCAATCACAACCTCGTGGCCAGCCTCACCCACCGCACCGCCCGCAAGGTCTATCTCAGTCCTGAAGGCGGCTTCATGTCCGAGTCCTACTACGACCCCCAGAAAGGCCCCCGCGGCGTCGCCCAGCTCGAACAGCTCAAGAAGGACGTCATCAGCAACCCGACCATTTACGGTCTGCTCGTCTCCCCGGACCTCAAGGCCGCCCTCATCAAGGCCCAGCTCAACGAAGCCGATCTCGACTACGCCAAGACCTTCGCCGAACTGCAGAAGGTGAGAGAAAGCCTGGCCCGGCCCGGGCACAAGATCCACGTCACCGGCAATCCCGTCCTCACCGGCTGGGTCTATACCTACCTCAACCAGATCCTCACCATCCTCGCCTGGACCCTGCTGCTGCTCGCCGCGCTCCTGATCCTCTACTTCCGGCGCCTCTACGGCATCGCCCTGCCGCTCCTGGGCATTGCCCTGTCCTCCATCTGGGGGCTGGGCTTCATGGCCCTGATGGGCATCAACCTCGAACCCCTGAGCCTGCCGATTCCCTTCCTGATCGCCGCCCGCGCCACCTCGCACGGCGTGCAACTGGTCGCGCGCTACTACGAAGAACTGGCCAAGGTCCATAACGGCGCCAAGGCGGCCCGCAACGCCCTCGACGCCCTGTTCCGGCCCGGCAGCCTGGCCATCATCGTCGACGCCCTGGGCATCGCCGTCCTCGTCCTCGGTGCCGCCCCCTTCAACCACAAGCTCGGTGTTGCCGCCGGCTTCTGGGGCTTCTCGGTCATCTTCACCGTTCATTTCATGGTTCCCCTGGCCCTGACCATCCTGCCGCAGCCCAAGACCATGGAGAACAAGAACGAAGGCGTGCGCAACTTCCTGGGCAAGGCCATGGCGCTCACCGGTGGCACCGACGGCGGCGCCCGCAGCATCCTGATCCTCGCCGCCATCGGCGCCATCGGCGGCGCCTGGTTCATCGCCCAGGTGCAACTGGGCGAATCCGAGCCGGGCAGCCCGCTGCTGCACCGTCATCACGACTACAACCAATCGACCAAGGCCATCAACCACCTCTTCCCCGGCTCCGAAGAACTGCACGTCGTCGCCCGCACCGACGAGAAGGGCGGCATCAAGCGTCCTGAAGTGATGGCCGCCATGGAACGCTTCCAGGCGCACATGCTGGCCGATCCGACCCTGGGTGGCACCAAGGCCATCCCCGGCGTCGTCCGGGTGGTCAATCGGCTCACCCACAACGACGACCCGCGCTGGATGCAGCTCCCGGACAACGCCGAGGAAGTCGGCGGACTGATGTTCGCCTATCTCGCCAGCAGCCCGATCCCCGGCGCCCTGAAGGAGTTCATCAACCCCGACGAGAACGAAGCCAACATGGTCTTCTTCTACAAGGACCACCAGGCCGAGACCATCAACCGGGTCGTCGCCCTGGCCGAGGCCGGCATCAAACAGATCGAAGCCGACGTCCCGGGGCTGCACATCGAACTGGGCGGCGGCATCATCGGCGTCACGGCGGCCGGCAACCAGGCGCTGCACCAGGACCACATGATCATCATCCCGGCGGTCATGCTGCTCGCCTTCGGCCTGGTGATGGTCTATTACCAGTCGCTGCACGCCGGCTGGCTGATGGTCCTGCCGATGCTCTTCGCCACCCTGATGACCTACGCCTACATGGGCGCCGCCCATATCGGCATCAACGTGAACACCGTGCCGGTGATCGCCGTCGGCGTCGGGGTGGGCATCGACTACGCGGTCTATTTCATGGACCGCATCCGCGAAGAGATGGCGGCCACCCGCAGCATCCACCAGGCGGTGATCAACGCCGTCGCCACCACCGGCTACGCGGTCAGCTTCACGGCGGCGACGCTGATCGCCGGCGTGATCATGTGGATCTTCATGTCGGACCTGCGCTTCCAGTCGGACGCGGCGGTGCTGCTCAGTTTCATGCTGATCGTCAACGCCATCGCCGCCATGCTGATCGTGCCGGCCTGGTGCGTGGTGTTCCGGCCGCACTTCCTGGTCGCCACCCACTACGACGTCGATGGCGTGCTGGAAGAGGATGACGATTCGACGGTGGCGCGGCGGGGGCCGGCCACGGCGATACGGGAAGCGCAAGGCGTGTCGTAACGGACTTTTAGAGGAGGAGGGAATCATGAAGGCGATACACAACAGAGGGAGACAGCGTCGCATCGTCCTGGCCACGGCCCTGGCGGTGGCGGCGATGGGCACGGCGACCAGTCGCGCCGCGGACAACCTGCCGTCGCTGGGCGGTGATGTCGAACCCTGGAAAGTGGACATCATTTACGAGAACGACACCCGTATCCGCGGCAAGGACAACACCGGCCACCGGGTCGGCCTGTCCAAGTTCAGGAACACCCTGCAGGTCGAAGCCGACAAGAAGGCCGGCAACGGCTGGGGCCTGCACGGCGTGCTGCGCGGCACCTGGGACGGCGTCTATCGCCTGAACAAGGACGAATACGGCAAGGAGGCGGGCAGCAAGACGGCCGCCGACATCCAGCTCTCCAACACCGCCGGCCCGGTGGCCGCCGCGGTGGGCCTGGGCGTGCCGCCGGTGCACCTGGGCGCCACCGTGCCCTTCGGCGGCGGGGTCGGCTACACGGTGGTCGACGCCATCCAGGCCGGCGCCGGCCTGCCCAACCTGGGTGGTCCGGCCGGCGGTCCCGGCATCAACCGCTTCATCGATCCCAACTACGCGAATGTCAACACCCCGCCGGCCCAGTACGGCTCGGGCGCCGGCTTGCAAGTGCTGGGCCAGCGCTGGAACAACACCGGCTCCGGGGTCGCCTTCGCCGTGCCGGTGCGGCCCTGCGACGTCGATAGCCGCGGCTGCCGCGACTTCGGCGGCTATGGCGACAAGAAGCTCTCCGAACTGGAAGCCCCCGAGTTCAACAACCGGCTCGACTTCCTGCGCGAGGCCTATGCCAAGAAGCTCTTCAATCTCGGCGACAACACCGACTTCTTCCTCAAGGTCGGCAAGCAGCAGGTGGTCTGGGGCCGCACCGACCTGTTCCGCGTCCTCGACGTGATCAACCCGGTCGATTACTCCCGCAACAACATCTACGACGAACTCCAGGACATCCGCATTCCGATGTGGATCGCCCAGGGCGAATGGCGCTTCGGCGGCGCCGGCGCCATGCAGGAGCGCAACCTGCAGGTGGTCTGGAACTTCGACAAGTTCCGGCCCAACAACCTCGGCCAGTGCGGCACGCCCAACGCCATCCTCGACGCCGGCTGCTTCTTCCGCGGCATGGCCAATCTCTGGGACAACGGCGGCACGGTGGCCAACTTCGCCGGCTTCAGCGCGCCGGGCACGCCGGCGCCGGTGGGCGGTCCCTGGTTCGCCACCAACTTCGGGGCCAACCAGATCGGCATCCGCAACGTCCATCTGCCCGACTGGAGCCTGTCCAACACCCAGTTGGGCATGAAGTTCGAGGGCGTCACGCAAAGCGGCCTCAACTTCTCGGTGAATGCGCTGACCTACCGCTCGCAACTGCCGTCCCTGCGGTCGATCAACGCGGCGGCGACCAACCCCTTCACCGGCGCCAGTCGGGCAACAGCTCGCCCTTCTCGGGGCCGGCGCAGGGCATCCCGACCACCCACCTGATCGCCTTCGACGTCTATTACCCGCGGGTCAATTTGATCGGCGGCTCGATGGACTTCCAGGTGGAAGCGGCGGGCGCGGCGATCCGCCTCGAGGGCGCCCTGACCCAGGGCGAGGAATTCGCCAATTCGGCGCGGCCGGAGTTGTACTCGAAGAACAAGGTGTGGCGTTCGGTGGTCGGCATCGACCGGCCGACCTTCATTCCCTTCATCAACCCGCACCGCACCACCTTGCTCTCGGCGCAGTTGTTCTGGCAGCACATCTTCAATCACGAGCTGACCGACGCGGCCGGGGGGCCAGGTGGGCATGCCCGACTGGCAAGACAACGTGATCGGCACCCTGCTGATCAAGGGCTTCATGATGAACGACCGGGTCAGCCCGACCCTGATCCTGGCCCGCGACTTCAAGGCCAAGGCCTGGGCGATCGCGCCGTCCGTCGAGTGGAACGTCACCAACGACCTGAAGCTGACCTTCGGCGCCAACTACAAGGGCCGCGACGACCAGAGCACCTGGCACTTCGACGACTGCCGTTCCTGCAACCCCTACGCGCCCTACACCACCTATGTCGGGCAAACCTTCAATCCCGGCTCCGCCGGCATCGGCACCATCGAACCCCTCGGCCGCTTCCGCGCCGGCCCCATCGGCGCCGCCTGGAAAGAAAACGAAATCTACATCACCGCCCGTTACAAGTTCTGATTACGGAGATACGACCCTATGAAACTCAAATCCATCGCCCTGGCGGTTTCCTTGGCGGCCCTCGCGGGCAACGGCGTCGCCGCCACCGAGGCCGACATCGAAAATACGTTTACTCCCTACAAGAAGGGCATGCCCAGCTTCGCCGGCCTGACCCCCGGCATGACCATCAACAAGGCCAACGTCGACCAGTTCAAGGACATCCTTGCCGTGGGTACGTACAAGACGATCAAGGAAGGCTGGCAGGAGATCAAGATCGGTGCCACCACCAGCTTCGATCTGTCCCCCGCCTATGTCGAGGCGACGCGCAAGAATCTGGGCAAGACCAAGTTGGGCGCCAAGGTCGGCGACAACATCGATGGCTACGTCGCCGGTCGGCCCTTCCCCGAGGAACCCGATGCCAAGGACCCGCGCGCCGGCGAGAAGCTGGCCTGGAACTACAAGTACGGCGTGAACTGGGGTGACAACGCCTCGATCAATCCGTTCTACTGGAAGTACCGCAACATGACCACCGGCCAGGTGGAACGATTGATCAAGTTCGAGTTCCACTTTCTCAACCTCAAGCACCGCGTCAAGGACGCGCCGGTGCCCGAGGTGCCGGGCAATGCGTCGAACCTGTACCGGGCCATCTACGTCAAGGTCAATGAGCCGCAGGATTTGAAGAACACCCAGTTGCTCATTCAGCGCTACGAGGACGACCAGAAGCTGGATGATGCCTATCTATACTTGGGCTTCCAGCGCCGCGTGCGCCGTCTGGCGACGGGGCAGGTGACCGACGCCTTCCTCGGCGCTGACCTGATGATCGAGGACTTCGAGGGCTACAACGGCCGTGTCTCCGACATGAAGTGGACCTACAAGGGCACCAAGAACGTGCTGCTGCCGATGTGGAACCACAACGAGCTGAAGCTGGCCACCGACATGCCCGCCGAAGCCGACGGCTACAAGTACGTGGACTTCGGTGGCCAGGGCGGCTGCTTCTATCAGGGCAGCTACCAGCTACGCAAGGTCTATGTGCTGGAAGCCGCGCCAGTCGATCCCAACCACCCGATCAGCAAGCGCGTCTTCTACATGGATAGCCAGTTGCAAAACCTGAACGGCGCCATCGAGATCTACGACCGCAAGGGTGAGTTGTGGAAGGTCTGGTCGGTCGGCAAGTCGCATGCCGATCACCATCTGCCCATGAACAAGGGCTCGGGCATCGGCATCGACGACGCCTTCTCCATGGTCGACATCCAAGCAAAGCATTGCACCACGGGGCAATTCAAGGGCCAGGTCGACTACAAGCAAAATCCGCCCAGCTTGTTCCAGGTTCAAAACATGCGCGGCGGCGACTGAGTACCTGCTGTATCTGCAAGATCTCCCTATCGCCTGGCAGCCACAGGCGTTCGATCGGGGGCCTTCGGGCCCCCGTTTTTCTTGCTCGAAAACGAGGAGAATTGCCTGGCCGGTCGATCGCGACCTTGCCCGTTGCCGCTAACACGGGCCCGGCATCGCCGGGAAGTCGAAATAAGCCTTGTGCGGCCGCCCCGAGGCGCCGAGGCCAGAAACGACAAGGGCCTAGCCGAAGCTAAGCCCTTGTTTTTTTGGTTGCGGGGGCAAGATTTGAACTTGCGACCTTCGGGTTATGAGCCCGACGAGCTGCCAGACTGCTCCACCCCGCGTCAGACCAACATTATATGGGCTGACATGGCGCAGTGCAATAGCTTTGTTGTCGTTTTGATTACATCGATGTGTAGATCGGTCCTTCGCCGCCCTGAGGGCTCAGCCAGACGATGTTCTGGGTCGGATCCTTGATGTCGCAGGTCTTGCAATGCACGCAGTTCTGGGCGTTGATCTGGAGCCGGGCGGTTCCCGCTGCGTCGCGAACAATCTCGTACACGCCGGCCGGACAGTATCGCTGTTCGGGCGAGTCGTAGAGGGAAAGGTTGATCCGGATCGCAACGTCGGGGTCTTTCAGTTGCAGATGACAGGGCTGGTTTTCCTCGTGGTTGGTGTTGGAGAGGAAGACCGACGACAGCCTGTCGAAGGTAATGCGGCCATCGGGTTTCGGATACTCGATCGGTCGGCAATCCGCTGCTTTCTTGAGCTTCGTGTGGTCGGCCGTCAGGTGCAAGGTCCACGGGGCCTTGCCCCGGAACAATTGCTGATCGATGCCGAACAGCAGCGAGCCCAGCCACAGGCCTTGGCTCATCAGGGGCTTGAAGTTGCGGGCCTTGTACAGTTCGTCGTAGATCCACGAGTTTCGGTACTTGTCACTGTACGACGTCAATTCATCGCGCTGGCGGCCGGCGGCAAGCGCTTCGGCTATCGATTCGGCGGCCAGCATGCCGCTCTTGATGGCCGTGTGCGAGCCCTTGATGCGGGAACTGTTGAGGAAGCCGGCATCGTCGCCGATCAGGGCTCCGCCCGGGAAAGTGAGCTTGGGCAGCGCCTGCAGGCCACCGGCGGCGAGGGCGCGTGCACCATAGCTGACCCGGCGACCGCCTTCGAGCGTACCGCGGATCGCCGGGTGAGCCTTGTAGCGCTGGAATTCCTCGAACGGTGACAGGTAGGGATTGCTGTAGCCGAGTCCGACGACGAAGCCGATGGCCACCAGATTGTCGCCATAGTGGTACATGAACGATCCGCCGTAGGTGGCCGTGTCGAGCGGCCAGCCGGCTGTGTGCATGACCAGGCCGGGCCGATGCTGCTCGGCAGGAATCTCCCATAGCTCCTTGATGCCCAGGCCGTAGACCTGCGGGTCGGCGTGGCGGCGCAGGTCGAACTTCGCCTCGAGGCGCTTGCCGAGATGGCCACGGCAACCTTCGGCAAACAGTGTGTACTTGGCGCGGAGCTCCATGCCGGGCTGGTAGGCATCGGTCGGCTGGCCGTCCCTGCCGATGCCCATGTCGCCGGTGATGACGCCGGCTACTCCGCCGAATTCGTCGTGAAGCACGTCGGCGCCGGTAAAGCCCGGGTATATCTCGACACCGAGGCCTTCAGCCCGCTGTCCCAGCCAGCGACAGACTTCGCCGAGACTGATGACATAGTTGCCGTGATTCTTGAAACAGCCTGGGAGCATGAACTGCGGTACGGCCAGGCTGCCGCTTTCGGTCAGGAAGACGAAGCGGTCTTCACTGACGGGTGTGTTGAGGGGGGCATTCAGGGCCTGCCAGTCCGGGAACAGTTCAGCAATTGCCCTGGGGTCCATGATGGCGCCCGATAGTATGTGGGCGCCGATTTCGGACCCCTTGTCGATCAGGCAGACACTCGAGTCCGGTGCCAGTTGTTTGAGTCGGATGGCCGCCGCGAGGCCCGCCGGGCCGCCGCCGACGATGACGACGTCGAACTCCATCGCTTCGCGTTCCATCTCTTCTCCCTCGGACGCTTACTTTGCGCCATTTGTCGATTGGATCGGGGCATTATAATCTTTGGCACCTTCGGTTATCTGCTACGGTTTCCGCCATGGAACATATTCGTCGCTTGCTGCATACCACGTGCATTCCGGTCCGTTGGGGCGATATGGACGCGATGGGCCATGTGAACAACACGCTCTATTTTCGCTACGCCGAACAGTCGCGGATCGAGTGGCTTGAGTCGCTCGGCTACAGCCTCGACGTCGGGCGTGAGGAAGCGGCGGTGATCGTCAATGCCAGTTGTACGTTCTTTGTGCCGATCACCTACCCCGCGACGGTCGAAGTCCGTCTGTACGCCGGCAAGCCGGGGCGTTCCAGCGTGCCGACCTACTACGAAATGCGCTGCGTCGGGGATGAGACCCTGTATGCGGAGGGCGCGGCGAAGGTGATCTGGTTCAATCCAGCCACGGGCAAGTCCGTCGCCTTGCCTGAACGCATTCGCACCATTGTCGAAGCGCCCTGAGGAACGCCCATGGGCAACATTTCGGCCATATGGACACCGTCGTCCGAGCGCATAGCCGGCGCGAACCTGACTACCTTCATGCGGGTTGCCGCGGAGCGATGGGGGCGGTCGTTGCCGGACTATGCCACTCTGCATCGTTGGTCGGTCGATCATCCGGAAGAGTTTTGGCGCTCGATGTGGGAGTACGGCGAGGTGCGCGGCGACCCTGGCCAGGTCGTCGTCGCGGGCGCCGGCATGCCCGGGACGTGCTGGTTCCCCGAGGCGCGCCTCAATTTTGCCGAGAACCTGCTGCGGGCTCGCGATGATGGCGATGCGCTGGTGTTCTGGGGGGAGGACAAAGTACGGCGTCGTCTGAGTCGCGGTGATCTCTTCCTTCAGGTTGCGCGGTTGGCCGCGGCGATGCGGGCGGAAGGGGTGCGGGCCGGCGATCGGGTGGCTGCGTATATGCCCAACTTGCCGGAGACGGTCGTTGTCTTCCTGGCCGCGGCTTCCCTGGGCGCGGTATTTACGTCCGCGTCGCCGGACTTCGGTATTCAGGGCGTACTGGACCGCTTCGGCCAGGTGGAGCCGAAGCTGCTCTTCGTTGCGGATGGCTACTACTACAACGGCAAGACGGTCAACAGTCTGGATCGCGTGGCGCGGATAGCGGAGTTGCTGCCGTCGGTACGGCGGGTCGTTGTCGCGCCCTACGTGCGTGGCGAGGGGCACGACGTGGCCGCTATTCGCCACGGAGTCATGCTGAGCGACTTCGTGGCCCCGTTTCAGGCGGAAGCGGGAATCGAATTTGCTGGGTTGCCGTTCGAGCACCCATTGGTCATCATGTACTCGTCCGGGACCACGGGCGTGCCCAAGTGCATTGTTCACGGCGCCGGTGGTGCGCTGCTCCAGCATTTGAAGGAGCAGCGACTACATGGGGATGTGAAACCGGGCGACCGGCTGTTCTATTTCACCACGTGCGGCTGGATGATGTGGAACTGGCTGGTCTCCGGGCTGGCTTCGGGTGCGGCGCTGTTGCTCTACGACGGGTCGCCGTTCCTCGATCGCGGCGCGATTCTGTTCGACTATGCCGAGGCGGAACGCATGACGCATTTCGGCACTTCGGCCAAGTTTATCGATGCGGTCGCGAAAGTCGGCCAGCTGCCGATTCGCAGTCATCGACTGGACAGCTTGCGGGTGATGTTCTCGACAGGCAGTCCATTGATGGCCGAGAGCTACGACTACGTGTACGGCGGCATCAAGCGAGACATTCAGTTGGCGTCGATTTCGGGTGGCACGGACATCTTGTCGTGCTTCGTCGGCGGCAATCCCATCGGTCCGGTCTATCGGGGCGAAATTCAGTGCGCTGGACTGGGCATGGCCGTTGACGTTGTCGATTCACATGGGCAGCCGGTTCGCGGCGCCAAGGGGGAACTGGTCTGTACCCGGCCATTTCCGGTAATGCCGTTGTACTTCTGGCGCGATCCTGATGGCGCCAAGTATCGAGCCGCCTATTTCGAACGTTTTCCTGGCATCTGGTGCCATGGCGATTTTGCCGAGCGTACCGAACAGGATGGTTTTGTCATCTACGGGCGGTCCGATGCGACATTGAATCCCGGCGGTGTGCGCATTGGTACCGCCGAGATCTACCGACAGGTGGAGAAACTGGCGGAAGTCGTCGAGAGCCTGGTTATCGGCCAGAACTGGAGCAATGATGTCCGCGTTGTGCTTTTCGTCAAGCTGCGCGAAGGTTTGTTGCTGGATGAGGCGCTGGCAAGCCGCATTCGACAGGCTATTCGCGACAACACCACACCACGTCATGTGCCTGCCAAGATATTGCAGGTGGCCGATATTCCGCGTACGAAGAGTGGCAAGATTGTCGAACTGGCGGTGCGCAATGTGGTGCATGGCGAAGCCGTCAAGAATGTCGAGGCGCTGGCCAACCCCGAGGCGCTGGAATTCTTTCGTGATCGGGAAGAGCTGACTCGTTGAGAGAGAGGTAAGCATGCCGATGTTGATGAGCGCGGAAAACAGTAGCCTGCTGGTGATCGATGTTCAGGACCGGTTGCTGCGCCATGTCCATGGTTGGCAGGCATTGTTGACCAATGTGATCTGGCTGGTGCGGGTGGCGAAGAGAATGGGTGTGCCAGTCATGGCCACCGAGCAGTATCCCAAAGGCCTTGGTCATACCACCCCGGAGCTGGCTAAGGAGCTTCCCGAGAACGCCGTGGCCGGGAAGATGCATTTCTCCTGTGCCGCCGCCCAATGTCTGCCGGGTCTGCAAGGTAACGAAAGGACGCAGATGGTGATTTGCGGCATGGAGTCGCATGTCTGTGTTCAGCAGACCGCCCTTGAACTACGTTGGCAGGGCAAGGAAGTCTTTGTGGTGGGTGATTCTGTCGGCTCGCGCAATCCGGATGACAAGACATTGGCACTGGAGCGCATGCGCGGCCATGGTATTGAGATCGTGAGCCGGGAGATGGTGGCCTTCGAGTGGCTCCGCCAGGCCGGGACGCCACTCTTCAAAGAAATGAGCCTGGAGTTTCTGCGTCCACCGCAATGATCACCTTGTTCGGTTCCTTGCCTCGCGCGCGCAGCAGCCGATGACGACCGCACAGCCGCACCTGCGCCTTCCAGGCAATGTCGCGCACCTCGCGCGATTGCCCGTCCTGGCGTTTGGCGATGATCGGCGTCACCCGCGCCGGGAGCCGGTAACTCCAGGCCGCCTCGGTCAGCATGCGCCGGGCGTGGCTGTTGCCGCACTTGGTGATGCCGCCCCGGTGCGTGCTCTGGCCGCTGGAGTACTCGCTCGGGGTCAGGCCCAGGTAGGCCATCAACTGCCGCGGATTGTCGAAGCGGCCGATGTCGCCGATCTCGGCCACCAAGGTGGCGGCAATGACGAGTTGCACGCCACGCAAGGTTTGCAGGGCTTGCACCACCGGGTACAGGCGCCAACCGACCACGGTGTCGCGCAGCGCCGCCTCCAGCCGTTCCACGCGCTCGCCCGCCGCCGTGACGGCGGCGACGTATTCCTGAAAGACCTGCTGCTGCACCGGCTCGGGCAACTTCACCGAGGCCAACCAACGCACGTGACCGGGCGTCCAGGCGGTCTTGCCGGCGTAGCTGATGCCGTTCCTGAGCAGGAAGGCCTTGAGTTGATGGCGGGCGCGCGTCTGTGCCGCCTTGGCATCCTCGCGGGCGCGGGTGAGGTCGCGCATGGCTTCGTCGTCGGCACACGGGACATAGACGGCTTCGAGTTCGCCGGCGCGGTGCAGCCGGGCCAGCATTTCGGCATCGCGCCGGTCGGTCTTCACCCGATCCCCGGCACGCTTGGGGATGCGCGAGGGCGAAACGACGGTGCAATCAATTCCCTTGGCGGTGAGGTGTCGGTAGAGCGCGTAGCCGCAGGGGCCGGCTTCATACACAACATGCGGCTCGCCGCCACTGGCGACGATCTTGCGCAGCGCCCGATCAACGTCGCCCAGTCCGCCGCCCACCGTGCCGTAGTGCCTGACTTCTCCGCGCGCCTTGGCGTCGGCGATCGCTATGTCAATCGAATCCTTGTGCACATCCATGCCGACGTAAATCAAGCTAGACTTTGTCATGGCCTGCCTCCTCTCGTTCAGCGTTGCGCCCTCGTGCCAACCTTGTGGCTCGGCGCAGATCCGCTCTGCGCAACCCACGGTAACACCGGAGGCGGGCCGCCTCTCGTCAAACCATGATGTCTAGACCTCAGTAAAAAAGTGGCGCGGGGCTTTACAAGCCAAGAAACGTCCCGTATAGTTCGGCCTCTCTGCATATGCAGTCCAGCGCTAGCAAGCGCCGAGCTCTTTAACAGTTCAAACAGCCGATAGGTGTAGGTGCTTATGGGTGTAGGTGGTAGTGGGGTTGAGCCTGAGATCGAAGGGTGAGACTGGGGCCGGGAGGTTCAGACCGAAGGGAAACTGGAGGTAACGCTGCTGCTGAAGCTAAAAAGATGTAGATAAGCGCTTACACGAAATAACAGTAAGGTTGAACGGAAGTTTGACCTCTGAGATTCGTTTGAGTGAGTTTTAAAGACAGATTGAACTGAAGAGTTTGATCCTGGCTCAGATTGAACGCTGGCGGAATGCTTTACACATGCAAGTCGAGCGGCAGCGCGGGGGCAACCCTGGCGGCGAGCGGCGAACGGGTGAGTAACGCATCGGAACGTACCCTGTCGTGGGGGATAACTATCCGAAAGGATGGCTAATACCGCATACGACCTGAGGGTGAAAGCGGGGGATCGCAAGACCTCGCGCGATAGGAGCGGCCGATGTCGGATTAGCTAGTTGGTGAGGTAAAGGCTCACCAAGGCGACGATCCGTAGCTGGTCTGAGAGGACGACCAGCCACACTGGGACTGAGACACGGCCCAGACTCCTACGGGAGGCAGCAGTGGGGAATTTTGGACAATGGGGGCAACCCTGATCCAGCCATTCCGCGTGAGTGAAGAAGGCCTTCGGGTTGTAAAGCTCTTTCGGCAGGAACGAAACGGTGAGCTCTAACATAGCTTGCTAATGACGGTACCTGAAGAAGAAGCACCGGCTAACTACGTGCCAGCAGCCGCGGTAATACGTAGGGTGCGAGCGTTAATCGGAATTACTGGGCGTAAAGCGTGCGCAGGCGGTTTTGTAAGACAGATGTGAAATCCCCGGGCTTAACCTGGGAACTGCGTTTGTGACTGCAAGACTTGAGTGCGGCAGAGGGGGGTGGAATTCCACGTGTAGCAGTGAAATGCGTAGAGATGTGGAGGAACACCGATGGCGAAGGCAGCCCCCTGGGTCAACACTGACGCTCATGCACGAAAGCGTGGGTAGCAAACAGGATTAGATACCCTGGTAGTCCACGCCCTAAACGATGCCAACTAGGTGTTGGGGAAGGAGACTTCCTTAGTACCGTAGCTAACGCGTGAAGTTGGCCGCCTGGGGAGTACGGTCGCAAGATTAAAACTCAAAGGAATTGACGGGGACCCGCACAAGCGGTGGATGATGTGGATTAATTCGATGCAACGCGAAAAACCTTACCTACCCTTGACATGCCAGGAATCCCGGAGAGATTTGGGAGTGCTCGAAAGAGAGCCTGGACACAGGTGCTGCATGGCTGTCGTCAGCTCGTGTCGTGAGATGTTGGGTTAAGTCCCGCAACGAGCGCAACCCTTGTCATTAGTTGCCATCATTTAGTTGGGCACTCTAATGAGACTGCCGGTGACAAACCGGAGGAAGGTGGGGATGACGTCAAGTCCTCATGGCCCTTATGGGTAGGGCTTCACACGTCATACAATGGTCGGTACAGAGGGTTGCCAAGCCGCGAGGTGGAGCCAATCCCAGAAAGCCGATCGTAGTCCGGATCGGAGTCTGCAACTCGACTCCGTGAAGTCGGAATCGCTAGTAATCGTGGATCAGCATGCCACGGTGAATACGTTCCCGGGTCTTGTACACACCGCCCGTCACACCATGGGAGTGGGTTTCACCAGAAGTAGGTAGCCTAACCGCGAGGGGGGCGCTTACCACGGTGGGATTCATGACTGGGGTGAAGTCGTAACAAGGTAGCCGTAGGGGAACCTGCGGCTGGATCACCTCCTTTCTAGAGCGAAAAGCTCATGAGCACCTACAACCTATCGGTTGTTTCAGCCAGACAGACGCGGGTCTGTAGCTCAGCTGGTTAGAGCACCGTCTTGATAAGGCGGGGGTCGTTGGTTCGAACCCAACCAGACCCACCATCTAACGACGAAGCTGGCCTGGAAGGCGGCTTTGACGCTTGAGGGGGCATAGCTCAGTTGGGAGAGCGCCTGCTTTGCAAGCAGGAGGTCGTCGGTTCGATCCCGTCTGCCTCCACCAAACGATGTTGAGAAGCGATATCCAAGTAAGCGTATTTGGATATCGGTTTTTTGACCGAAGGCTGATTGATCTTTAACAAATTGGAAGAAGTAAAGTGTTCGATCCAGGGAACTGGGTCGTACATGGGTTGTGATTGCATTCTTCGACGCCGCGTGCGAACCAGCCGTGGCGTTGAAACAAGCGCGAGTTGCTGCCTATGATGGAGAGGCCTGGCGGGAGTCAGGGCTCAAGGTTATAGGGTCAAGTGACTAAGTGCATGTGGTGGATGCCTTGGCGATTACAGGCGATGAAGGACGTTGTAGCGTGCGAAAAGCGTCGGGGAGCTCGCAAACAAGCTTTGATCCGACGATGTCCGAATGGGGAAACCCACCCGCAAGGGTATCCCGCACTGAATACATAGGTGCGAGGAGGCGAACCGAGTGAACTGAAACATCTAAGTAGCTCGAGGAACAGAAATCAACCGAGATTCCCCAAGTAGTGGCGAGCGAACGGGGAGCAGCCTGCAAGAGTTAGCATTTTAGTTAGTGGAATGATCTGGAAAGGTCGGCCGTAGTGGGTGATAGCCCCGTACGCGAAAACTAGGATGTGGGACTGAGCTTGCGACAAGTAGGGCGGGGCACGTGAAACCCTGTCTGAACATGGGGGGACCATCCTCCAAGGCTAAATACTCGTAATCGACCGATAGTGAACTAGTACCGTGAGGGAAAGGCGAAAAGAACCCCGGGAGGGGAGTGAAATAGATCCTGAAACCGCATGCATACAAACAGTGGGAGCCTCGTAAGGGGTGACTGCGTACCTTTTGTATAATGGGTCAGCGACTTACGTTCAGTAGCAAGCTTAACCGAATAGGGGAGGCGTAGCGAAAGCGAGTCTGAAAAGGGCGACATAGTTGCTGGACGTAGACCCGAAACCAGATGATCTACCCATGGCCAGGATGAAGGTGGGGTAACACCCACTGGAGGTCCGAACCCACTAGTGTTGAAAAACTAGGGGATGAGCTGTGGGTAGGGGTGAAAGGCTAAACAAATCTGGAGATAGCTGGTTCTCCCCGAAAACTATTTAGGTAGTGCCTCATATGGACACTTCCGGGGGTAGAGCACTGTAATGGTTGAGGGGGTCGTTTAGATCTACCTCGCCATAGCAAACTCCGAATACCGGAAAGTGATGTATGGGAGACAGACGGTGGGTGCTAACGTCCATCGTCAAGAGGGAAACAACCCAGACCGCCAGCTAAGGTCCCCAATGATTGGCTAAGTGGAAAACGAGGTGGGAAGGCATAGACAGTCAGGAGGTTGGCTTAGAAGCAGCCATCCTTTAAAGAAAGCGTAATAGCTCACTGATCGAGTCGTCCTGCGCGGAAGATGTAACGGGGCTCAAGCCAATAACCGAAGCTGCGGATATCCGTAAGGATATGGTAGGGGAGCGTTCCGTAGGCCGTTGAAGGTGTGTCGAAAGGCATGCTGGAGGTATCGGAAGTGCGAATGCTGACATGAGTAGCGATAAAGCGTGTGAAAAGCACGCTCGCCGAAAGCCCAAGGTTTCCTGCGCAACGTTCATCGGCGCAGGGTGAGTCGGCCCCTAAGGCGAGGCCGAAAGGCGTAGTCGATGGGAAACGGGTCAATATTCCCGTACCGATCACAGATGCGATGGGGGGACGGAGAAGGTTAGCTCAGCCGGGTGTTGGACGTCCCGGTTTAAGCGTGTAGGCGTGCTGCATAGGCAAATCCGTGCGGCTTAGCTGAGGCGTGATGACGAGGAGCCATTGGCTCTGAAGTGAGTGATACCCTGCTTCCAGGAAAAGCCTCTAAGCTTCAGTCTGTGATTGACCGTACCGCAAACCGACACAGGTGGGCAGGATGAAAATTCTAAGGCGCTTGAGAGAACCCAGGAGAAGGAACTCGGCAAATTGACACCGTAACTTCGGGAGAAGGTGTGCCCCGGTAGAGTGTAGAGACTTGCTCTCGAAGCTCGATGGGGTCGCAGAGAATAGGTGGCTGCGACTGTTTAACAAAAACACAGCACTCTGCAAAGTCGAAAGACGACGTATAGGGTGTGACGCCTGCCCGGTGCCGGAAGGTTAAGTGATGGGGTGCAAGCTCTTGATCGAAGCCCCGGTAAACGGCGGCCGTAACTATAACGGTCCTAAGGTAGCGAAATTCCTTGTCGGGTAAGTTCCGACCTGCACGAATGGCGTAACGATGGCCACACTGTCTCCTCTTGGGACTCAGCGAAGTTGAAGTGTTTGTGAAGATGCAATCTACCCGCGGCTAGACGGAAAGACCCCATGAACCTTTACTGTAGCTTTGCATTGGACTTTGACGGGACTTGTGTAGGATAGGTGGGAGGCTGTGAGACCCGGTCGCTAGATCGGGAGGAGCCAACCTTGAAATACCACCCTGGTGTCGTTGAGGTTCTAACCTGGCCCCCTGAATCGGGGGTGGGGACCGTGCATGGCAGGCAGTTTGACTGGGGCGGTCTCCTCCTAAAGTGTAACGGAGGAGTACGAAGGTCTTCTAGGTACGGTCGGACATCGTACTGATAGTGCAATGGCAAAAGAAGGCTTGACTGCGAGACCCACAAGTCGAGCAGGTGCGAAAGCAGGTCATAGTGATCCGGTGGTTCTGTATGGAAGGGCCATCGCTCAACGGATAAAAGGTACTCTGGGGATAACAGGCTGATTCCGCCCAAGAGTTCATATCGACGGCGGAGTTTGGCACCTCGATGTCGGCTCATCACATCCTGGGGCTGTAGCCGGTCCCAAGGGTATGGCTGTTCGCCATTTAAAGTGGTACGTGAGCTGGGTTCAAAACGTCGTGAGACAGTTTGGTCCCTATCTGCCGTGGGCGCTGGATATTTGAGGGGGCCTGCTCCTAGTACGAGAGGACCGGAGTGGACGTATCTCTGGTGGACCGGTTGTCACGCCAGTGGCATCGCCGGGTAGCTAAATACGGAAGAGATAAACGCTGAAAGCATCTAAGCGTGAAACTCGCCTCAAGATGAGATATCCCGGGGACTCGATCCCCCTGAAGGGTCGTCCTAGACCAGGACGTTGATAGGCTGGGTGTGGAAGCGCAGCAATGCGTTAAGCTGACCAGTACTAATTGCCCGTGCGGCTTGACCCTATAACCTTGAGTCAAATTCAAGGTGCAAGGTACACGATCAAAAACCCGGTACCCAGCAACCGTGCGCAATCACAATCCAAACTTTACTTCTTCCAAATTACGTGACCTGGCCTCAAGCCTCGCTTCCCCCAGGTCACAACCCTTTCAGTCTGGTGCCCATAGCGTCCCGGAACCACCCCTTCCCATCCCGAACAGGACCGTGAAACAGGACCGCGCCAATGATATTGCCCACTACGGGTGAGAAAGTAGGTCAGCGCCAGACTATCCCCATACCCAACAAAGCCCGCTCAGGTTCCCCTAGCGGGCTTTGTCGCTTTGAAATGTACAATACGCCCTCATGAAAACGACCTTCCTAGATTTTGAACAGGCGATCGCCGAACTCGAGGGAAAGATCGAGCAATTGCGTTTTGTGCAGGACGAATCGGCCGTCGATATATCCGAAGAAATCAGTCGCCTCGAGGCGAAAAGTCAGGCTTTGACCAAGGACATCTATGGCACCTTGACGCCATGGCAGATAGCCCAGGTCGCACGTCATCCACAACGTCCTTACACACTCGACTATATCGAGTACTTATTCACAGATTTCGAAGAGCTTCACGGCGATCGGGCGTTTGCCGACGACCACGCGCTGGTCTGTGGCGTGGCGCGCTTCAATGGGCAGTCCTGTGTCGTTATCGGTCACCAGAAGGGCCGGGACACCAAGGAGAAAATCTACCGAAATTTCGGCATGCCACGCCCCGAGGGCTATCGCAAGGCCTTGCGTCTGATGCGCTTGGCGGAACGCTTTTCGATGCCAATCTTTACCTTCGTCGATACGCCAGGCGCCTATCCTGGAATCGATGCCGAAGAGCGTGGTCAATCCGAGGCGATCGGACGCAATCTCTATGAAATGGCGCAACTCAAAGTGCCGCTGATTGCGACCATCATCGGCGAGGGAGGTTCGGGCGGTGCGCTTGCGGTCGCGGTGGGAGATGCCGTCCTGATGCTGCAATATTCGACCTATTCAGTCATTTCACCGGAGGGTTGTGCCTCGATTCTCTGGAAGAGTGCCGACAAGGCACCGGAGGCGGCTGAGACGATGGGCATCACTGCCGCACGCCTGAAGACGCTTGGTTTGATTGACCGGGTGATCAATGAACCCACCGGTGGAGCACACCGAGATCATCGGTCCATGGCGCTGGCGCTGAAAAAGGCACTACAGGACCAGATGAAGCAACTCGCCGGGATGTCGCCGGCCGAGCTCGTCGAACGTCGTTTCGAGCGCGTAATGGGCTATGGCCGATTCAAGGAAATCCCGATCCAGTGACCCCGTGTCGGCCGCCGTTGCCGACTGTCTTCGTCGTTACGTTGGAACGGCTGACCACTTGGTGCTGGGCTTTTCCGGGGGCGTCGACTCCGTCGTTCTTCTGCACGCCATTCATGCTTGTCATGGACGGGTTTCCGCCCTTCATGTCCACCATGGGCTGAGCTCGGCAGCCGATCAGTGGGTCGAGTTTTGTCGCCACCAGTGTGCGGCCTGGGAGATTCCCCTGGCGGTTGCCCGCGTAACTGTGGAGCGAAACAGCATGGATGGCCTGGAGGCGGCGGCAAGACGTGCCCGCCATGCCGCCTACGACGGTGTCGATGCCGATTGGATACTCCTGGCACACCATCAGGGCGATCGTGCGGAGACCATGCTGCTCAATCTCCTTCGCGGCGCGGGCGTCCGGGGTGCGGGCGCCATGCGCCAACGCAACGGCCGCTTGTTACGCCCGATGCTGCCGGTGACGCGGACCGATATATTGTCCTATGCGCGCGCTCGCCAACTTCCGTGGGTGGACGACGACAGCAATGCAGACACTCGATACGCCAGAAACTTTCTTCGCCAGCGGATCATGCCCGCGATTCAGCAGCGCTTTCCGGCTGCCGACAGTCGTTTGGCCAGTGCGGCATCTCACTTTGCGGAGGCAACTGACTTGCTGGATGATCTTGCTCGTCTCGACCTGGAGGACCCGAGCTCCGACTTCCCGATTTCCATTGACCGTGTGATGGGACTGACCGAGCCGAGAGCGCGCAATGCACTGCGCTTTTTGTTGTCGCAGCGCGGTGTGGGTATTCCGAGCGAGCAGCGCCTTGCCGAGGCCCTGCGTCAGTGCCTGGCCGCACGCCCCGACCGACATCCTGCTATTGCTTTCGGTCCATGGCTGCTGCGACGGCAGGGCCGGCAGATCGTCCTTGAACGGTCTTGATCGCTTACTCACGTTGGCTGCCCGCCAGCAACTGGGCGAGCTCCACGGCCGACTTGACGTTCATTTTTTCAAATATGTGGGCTCGATGGACCTCCACGGTCCGCATGGCGATATTCAGGTCGGCGGCAATCACCTTGTTGTACTGTCCCGCCAGAATCCTTTCCATAACCTCGCGCTCACGGCTACTCAGGCTCTGCAATTGCGTACTGATCGTCGCGGTCGATGTCGCATGGTGGCGCCGTTGCCGGTCGAGCTGAATGGCCGCAATGACGCGGTCGGCCAGTTCATTGTCGTTGCAGGGTTTCTCCATGAAATCGAAGGCGCCCTTCTTGAGAGTCTGAACGGCAAGAGGTACGTCGCCGTGGCCAGTCAGGAAGATAGTTGGCATGGTGCAGCCAAGCGCCAGGAGGCGATCAAACAATTCCGGACCGCTCATCCCGGACATGCGAATGTCAAGAACCAGGCAGCCGCGCCTGTCAGGGTGGTAGTCGGCGAGAAAACCTTCCGCCGAACTCCAGGCCTTTGTCGCGACCCCGCGCGAGCGCAACAGCCACGCCAAGGCATCGCGGATCGCGTCGTCGTCGTCAACGAGATGGGCAACGGTTGTGGTCATCGGCATTTCGTGGGTAACAGAACGTGAAAAATGCTACCACCATCCGGGTTGGCTTCAGCCCAGAGGCGCCCCTTGTGGCCCTCCACGACCGAACGGCAGATGTTTAGGCCCATGCCCATGCCTTCCGCCTTGGTAGTGAAGAATGGCTCGAACAGACGTGCGACCAGATCGGTTGGAATGCCTGTGCCCCGGTCGGCAACCGTCAGATGCACCTGATCGTCTTCAAACGTTACTGTAACCGTGAGTTGCCGAAGTTCCGGGACGATGTCGCGCATGGCGTCCATGCCATTGCGTATCAGGTTCAGCAGCGCCTGACCCAGCAGAATCCGATCCCCGTGAATACCGGGCAGGTGCGGCGGGATATGTCGTGCGATACGGATACCCTGTCGCCGGGCATCTGGCTCGATCAGACCGATCATCTCGTCGAGAAGCTGTCCGACGTCGCAGGGCTCCGATTTTGGCTCGGCCCGTCGGACGAACTCGTAGATGCGCCGGATGATGCGACCAGCCCGTTGGGCCTGTTCGGTGCTTTTTTCAAGCACGGCCTCGATGTCCTTCAGGTCAGCCTCACCCGAGGCGAGCATATTCAGGCAACCCGCGTTGTAGCTTGCGATCGCGGCCAGTGGTTGATTGAGTTCATGGGCAAGGCTTGATGCCATTTCGCCCATGGCGATCAGACGCGCCGTGGCCTGTAGGCGCTCCTGTTGCTGGCGGGCCATCTCCTCGGTTCGCTTCTGGTCCGAAATGTCGACTATCGAACTCATCCAGCCTGTTTGTCTTCCCTGGGCGTCGATCAGTGGCGCCTCATGGATCAGCGCCGGAAAGATCTCGCCGTTGCGGCGCTTGAAGAAGACCTCGAAGCCACGTGGAGGTCCTTCGCCGGCAAGGATCCGGTCATGCAGGGCGCGGGTTGCCTCGATTTCCTCGTCCACCCAGTACGGCATCGGTGGCAGGCGCCCAGTGAGCTCTTCCGCGCTCCAACCGACCATCGTGCAGAAGGCCGGATTGACGTACGTGATGCGTCCCGTTGAATCGCGAGCGCGCAGCCCCGTCTGGACGGAGTCCTCCATGGCTTTGCGGAAGGCGTGCTCATTCCGCAATGCTTGTTCCATGGTCAATCGTTGCTGCACATGTCGTCGTAGCACCCAAAGACTCCAGAGGACCACTGCGGCGAGGATCACCAATGCCGCGGAAAGGAGGCGGCCGGCCAAGGGCGCAGGCGGCCGGTAAGGGGTTGCCTGGAGGGCAAGGCCGCGTCCAGGCGGCTCGAAATCAAGCTGATAGTTGCTCTCGGCGGCTGGCGCCACCAACTTCGACCGGCTGGCCAGAACTTTGCCGCCAGCATCGACGACGACAATCCGGTAGCGCTCGGCCAGCCACCAGGGTACCGACTCTTCCAGCATGCGCCGCAGGGAATAGCTACCCACGACGACGCCCGTCGTGTCGCCGTCGTGAAACACCGGCACATAGACGTCGAACCGCCAGTCCCCCTCGATGATCTCGTAGGGGCTGCCGTAGACGGGCTTGCCGAGGGAACGTGACAGCCGGAGTGTTTCCGGATCGGGAGCCGTTGATGGCAACGCCGGTAGCTTGAAACGGAGCGCCCCGGCCGCGTCGAGCCAACGTACTTGTTGTAGTCCGGTCTGATTGGCGATCAGGGCTTGCGCATGGGGTTCGAAAGCCGTGGTCGTTACCGCCTGTCGTGGGCCGATTTGCCCGAGCAGTTCCTCGTTATGGGTCAGGACGAAGCGCAGGTTCTGTTCGAGCCAGAGCATGTCGCTGATCAGGGTGGCCCGCTGTTCCTCGCTATCGGCCCGGTGTGATGACCACAGCAGGGCGGCGACGGTCGCAATGAACAATACGAACGATAGCCTTGGTACCAGCCACAGCCAGCCTGTCGCGCGGGGTTCAAGTTCTCTCGCCGTGGAGTCCATGGGACCGATGTTAACCCGGTGGTCTCGTCGGCGCTAACGGTCCTGGCCTGCCGCTACGGAAATCCACAATAGCGGCAACCGGTCGGGGCGATGAAAATTGCCCTGCGCCATCAAGGCATAACAGGAGGAGACAGAAATGAACATCCGAAACGTACTCGTCGGTTTGATCGCCGCCACCTTTGCTCTGGGGGCTGCTGCTCAGCAGCCGATCGTGATCAAGTTCAGCCATGTGGTGGCCGTCGATACCCCCAAAGGCAAGGGCGCCGATTTCTTCAAGAAGAAGGCGGAGGAGCTGACCAAGGGGCGGGTCAAGGTCGAGGTCTACCCGAATAGTCAGCTCTACAAGGACAAGGAAGAGATGGAGGCGCTACAGTTGGGCGCCGTGCAGATGCTGGCGCCATCGCTGGCCAAGTTCGGCCCGCTTGGGCGTCAAGGAGTTCGAGGTATTCGATCTGCCGTACATCTTCGATGGTTACGACGCCCTGCGCAAGGTGACCTTGGGCCCGATCGGCAAGCAGCTTCTGGCCAAGCTGGAACCCAAGGGCATCAAGGGGCTGGGGTACTGGGACAACGGCTTCAAGTCGTTCTCGGCCAATAAGCCGCTCAAGATGCCGGCTGATTTCAAGGGCCAGAAGCTGCGCATCCAGTCCTCCAAGGTTCTGGAAGAGGAAATCCGCTCGCTGGGCGGCATTCCTCAGGTGATGGCCTTTTCGGAGGTGTACAACGCGCTCATGACCGGCGTGGTCGATGGGACCGAGAACCCGATTTCCAACTTCTACACGCAGAAGATGCATGAAGTGCAGAAGCATCTGTCGCTCACCGACCATGGCTATCTGGGCTACGCGGTGATCGTGAACAAGAAGTTCTGGGACGGTTTGCCCTCGGACGTGCGGGGGCAACTTGAAAACGCCATGGAGCAGGCGACGCGCTATGCCAACCAGATTGCCCAGGTGGAGAACGAGCAGTCGCTGGAGGCCGTGAAGAAGTCGGGCAAGACACAGGTCTACGTGCCGACGAAGGAAGAGCGGATGGCGCTGAAGAAGACGCTGGTTCCTGTCCATCAGAAGATGGAAAGTCGTATCGGCAAGGACATCATTCAGGCCGTCTATCGGGATACCGGCTTCAAGGCCGATTGATTTTCGCCGACTCCTTGCCCGCCGTCGAAAAACGATGGCGGGCGTCCCCGTTAGGAGAATCCCCGTGAGGTTCCTCGATCATCTGGAGGAATGGTTCATCACCTTCCTCATCGGCGCGGCGACGCTGATCATTTTCGTCGCGGTTGTTCATCGCTATGCCAGCGGTCTCGCCATACCCGGCGTTCAGGATTGGCTGTTGTCGCTCAATTTCAGTTGGGCGCAGGAGCTGTGCATCATCATGTTCGTCTGGATGGCCAAGTTCGGTGCCGCCTACGGCGTGCGTACCGGCATCCACGTTGGTGTTGACGTGCTCATCAATCGCCTGAGCCCGGAAACGCGCGGCAAGTTCATTGTCTTTGGTCTTTCCGCCGGCGCCCTCTTTACCGTCGTGGTCGGGACTCTGGGAGCGCATTTCGTCTGGGAGAATGGCATGCACTACGCCGTATTCAACCTGCTCGGCTTCGATGTCGGCGACGTTCCGGAGGGACCGACCACCCCGGACCTGGAATGGCCGACCTGGATCGTCTATTCGGCGATTCCCCTGGGCTCCTACCTGATGTGCTTCCGCTTCCTTCAGGTAAACGTGGCGTTTCTGCGCACCGGTGAGCTGCCGCATCACGATCATGGCCACGTGGACGGGATCGACAAGGCGGATGTGCCCGTAAACCTGGATCCGTACGGCATGGACGATAACCTGCACATGCACGATCTCAAGCACGAGATGATCGGCGAGCGGCGCAGCGGCGATGATCGCCGGGTCGAATCGAGATCGGTCAAGCAAGAGCAACGGCGCGGCGAACGCCGTGTCCAGGACAGCAATGGAGGTGAACCGAAATGAGCGCCCTCGTCATTTTCGGTCTCCTGACCCTCCTGATGCTTACCGGCATGCCGATCTCGATCTCGCTTGGCCTGACCGTGCTGACCTTCCTCTTCACGATGACCGAGGTGCCGCTCGAGTCCGTGGCCCTGAAGCTGTTCACCGGCATCGAGAAGTTCGAGATCATGGCGATCCCGTTCTTCATCCTGGCCGGCAATTTCCTGACCCACGGCGGGGTGGCGAAACGCATGATCTACTTCGCGACGGCCATGGTCGGGCACTGGTATGGTGGTCTGGGGCTCGCTGGCGTGGTGGCCTGCGCCCTTTTTGCCGCCGTATCCGGATCTTCGCCGGCCACCGTGGTGGCCATTGGTTCGATACTGCTGCCCGCGATGGTCAAGGCTGGTTTCCCGAGCCGTTTCGGCGCGGGGATCATCACGACCTCGGGCGCATTGGGCATTCTGATTCCGCCGTCGATCGTCATGGTCATGTATTCGGTGGCGACCAACACTTCAGTGGGGGCCCTGTTCATGGCCGGTGTGGTGCCCGGGCTGGTGCTGGCCACCATGCTGGGCATGATCACCTGGTATCGGGCGAGGAAGTTCGACTATCCGCGGCAACCGAAGTGCGGTTGGGGCGAGCGCTGGGACTCGTTTCGCAAGGCGGTTTGGGGTCTCCTGCTGATCATTGTGGTGATGGGCGGCATCTACACCGGTATCTTTACCCCGACGGAAGCGGCCGCCATGAGCGCGGTCTACGCCTTCTTTGTCGCCGTCTTCGTCTATCGGGACATGGGGTTGAAGGATGTACCCAAGGTACTGCTCAATTCGGCGAACATGTCGGCGATGCTGCTGTACATCATCACCAATGCCGTGATGTTCTCTTTCATCCTGACCAACGAGAATGTGCCTCAGGAGCTTGCCGCCTGGTTGACCGACAAGGGTTTGGGTCAGATCGCCTTTCTACTGGCGGTGAACGTGCTGCTGCTGATGGCGGGCAACTTCATGGAACCCAGCTCCATCGTTCTGATCTTTGCACCCATCCTGTTCCCGGTGGCGATGAAACTGGGCATCGATCCAGTCCATTTCGGCATCATGATGACGGTGAACATGGAAGTCGGCATGTGCCACCCACCTGTAGGCCTCAACCTGTACGTAGCTTCCGGCATCACCAAGATGGGCATCACCGAGTTGACCATTGCCGTGTGGCCCTGGCTGCTGACCATGCTGGTCTTCCTGGCCATGGTTACCTACTGGCCGGCGATGTCGCTGTGGTTCCCGCGCATGTTGGGCATGATCACCTGACGCGATCGTGTTACCGCCATCGGACCCGGCCGCGTTCCGCGTGGCCGGGTCTTTTTTCGTGCCCTGGTGGCCGGCTGTGGCCGAAATCTACGATAAAATAATCAGTTGCTCTATTTCGCTTAACCATTGTTGGAGATTCATATGGCTGTCGAACGTACCCTTTCAATCATCAAGCCCGATGCCGTGGCCAAGAACGTGATCGGCAAGATCTATTCGAGGTTCGAGACGAATGGCCTCAAGGTCATCGCCGCGCGCATGGCCTGGCTGTCCGAACAGGAAGCCGGCGGGTTCTATGCGGTGCACAAGGAGCGCCCCTTTTACAGGGATCTGGTCAAGTTCATGACCTCCGGTCCGGTGATGATCCAGGTCCTGGAAGGCGAAAACGCCATTGCCAAGAATCGTGAGCTGATGGGCGCCACCGATCCGAAGAAGGCCGAAAAGGGCACCATCCGTGCTGATTTCGCCGACAGCATCGATGCCAATGCGGTTCACGGTTCCGATGGCACGGATACCGCCAAGGTCGAAGTTGCCTATTTCTTCCCCGAGTTGAACGTCTTCTCCGGGCGCTGATGCGCTGATGGCCAACTTGCTCGATTTCGACGTCGATGGCCTGACGTCCTGGTTCGCCGCGAAGGGTGAGAAGTCCTTCCGTGCTCGCCAAGTGCTGCGCTGGATGCATCGCGCGGGCTGCGACGATTTCGGGCAGATGACCGATGTGGCGAAGAGCCTGCGCGCCAAGTTGGCTGTGGAGACGGAGATTCGCGGTCCGCGGCCGATCAGCGATTCGGTGGCTGCCGACGGTACCCGCAAGTGGCTGCTGGATGTCGGCGCGGGCAACGCGGTCGAGACGGTTTTCATTCCCGAGGCTGGCCGTGGCACGCTCTGCGTGTCCAGCCAAGTGGGGTGTGCCCTCGAATGTGCTTTCTGTTCGACCGGCAGGCAGGGCTTCAATCGCAATCTGACCACCGCGGAAATCATCGGTCAGCTTTGGCATGCCAATCGCACCCTGGGCGCCATCAAGGGCTCGGGTGCAACGGGTGGCGAGGGCGAGCGCATCATCAGCAACGTGGTGCTGATGGGCATGGGCGAGCCACTGGCCAACTTTGAGGCACTGGTGCCGGCGCTGCGCCTGATGCTGGACGATCATGGCTACGGACTGTCACGCCGGCGGGTCACGGTGTCCACGTCTGGCATCGTGCCGGCCATGGATCGGTTGCGCGAAGCCGCGCCAGTGGCGCTGGCGGTGTCCCTGCATGCGCCGGACGACAAGTTGCGCGACCGCCTGGTGCCCCTCAATCGCAAGTACCCCCTGCGGGAATTGATGGCGGCCTGCCGTCGCTACCTGGAAAAGGCACCACGCGATTTCATCACTTTCGAGTATGTATTGCTCGAAGGCGTCAATGACAGCGACGGCCAAGCACATGCCTTGCTTAAGCTGGTAAGCAATGTGCCGAGCAAGTTCAACCTGATTCCCTTCAACCCGTTCCCCGATTCCGGTTTTCGCCGTTCGCGGCCGGAGCGTGTCCGTCGCTTTCAGGAAATACTGCTGGAAGCGGGTGTGGTCGCCACCGTGCGCAAGACGCGGGGTGACGATATCGACGCTGCCTGTGGTCAATTGGCCGGCCAGGTCAAGGACAAGTCCCGTCGCAAGACGGTGATGATGGTACCCGCCAAGGTACCCGTGGATCACGTGGAGGCTACATGGTGAAATATTGGTGGGCGGTAACATTTCTACCTGCTCTGCTGGCGGGCTGCGCCGGGACTCCGGTGAGCGGCGAGGGCAACCCGAACTCCCAGACGCCGGTTTCCCAGCAGGTGGCCGTTGGGGACGCTCGCCTGCGGGCCAAGGCCCACGCCGACCTCGGCATGATCTATCTTGGCGATAGCCAGCTCAACACCGCGCTCGACGAGGCACGCATCGCCATCGAGGCGGACTCGTCCTACCCACTGGGTTACAACCTGCTGGGACTCGTCCAGATGTATCTGAAGGACAACCGGGCGGCCGAGGATAGTTTCAAGCGCGCGCTGGCGCTGGCGCCGAACGACCCGGAAATCAACAACAATTTTGGCTGGTTCCTGTGTCAGAGCGGCCGCGAGTCACAGTCGATCCCCTATTTCGTCACCGCCAGCAAGAGCCAGCTCTATTCATCGCCGACCAAGCCGCTGACCAATGCCGGCATCTGCTCGTTGAACATGAAGGACGACAAGGGTGCTGAGGACTTCCTGGTCCGCGCCCTGCGTGTCGACCAGATGAATGGCGACGCCCATTTCCTGTTGGCCGATATCTACTACCGTACGGGCCGCCTGCGCGAGGCTCAGGCGCGCTTGGCGGAGATTCACAGGATGACCGAGCCGACCGCTGAAACCGCCTGGCTGGGTCTGCGCATCGAACGCAAGATCGGCGACCACGAAGCCGAAAATCGCTATGCCGCGCAACTCCGGCGCAAGTTCCAGGCTAGCCGGGAATACCAACTGATGACACAGGGCAAGTTTGAGTGAGTGAGATTCAGGAGCACGCAGCCACGGCCGACTTCGAGCCCCATGCCAATGGGCCGAGCCTCGGCTTGCTGCTGCAAAAGGCCCGCGAGGCGCGCGGCTTGACTATTGGCGACGTCGTCCAGACGTTGAAGTTCAGTCCCCGGCAGATCGAAGCCATCGAGGCCAACGATATGGCCGCCTTGCCCGGCAGCATGTTCGCGCGCGGCGTTGTGCGCAGCTATGCCCGGTTTCTCAAGTTGGATCCGGAACCGCTATTGGCATTGCTCGAGACAGAATCGCCCGTGGCGTTTCCGGACGTTCGTCCGCCGGACAACATGGGCAATGCCATGCCGAGGAGCGGCCTGCGCCAGGTTCCCCCGTTGGTGGCGTTTTCCGTGCTGCTGCTGATCGCCACGGCGACCATGATCGGTTGGCACTTTCTCGGGCCCAAGACGACGGCTCTGCTCAAGGCAGTCGAACCGGTCGTTGATCAGAGTACACCGCCGGCCGCGGAACCGGCCGCGGCGGTCGTGGCGAACGCGCCGCCGCCCTTGGCTCCGGAACAGTCGGTGTCGGTACCCACGCCGACACCCATCCCCGACGTCGCCCCGGCCATGCCAACGGATGCCCGTCAGTTGATTTTCCGTTTTCGGGGCAAGTCCTGGGTTGAAGTAAAGGACGCCAGCCAGCAGGTCATTCTTACCGGCCAGTATGTGGACGGTGGCAGTGAAGTCGTTGCCGGTCGGCCGCCTTTTCAGATCGTTATCGGCAATGCCGCGCTGGTTGATCTCGTCTATGGCGACCGACCGGTCGACCTGAAGCCGTATACCCGTGCCGAAGTGGCTCGCCTGAGCCTGGATTGATGTCCTCGTCGATCGCCGCTTCCACAGGTCAGCCGATACGCCGCGGCACACGTCGCGTCAGCGTCGGGGCGGTCGCTATTGGTGGGGAGGCGCCGGTTGTCGTGCAGTCGATGACGAACACCGATACCGCCGACGCCTTTGGTACTGCCTTGCAGGTCGCCGAGCTGGCCCGTGCCGGTTCCGAGATCGTCCGCATTACGGTGAATACCCGTGAAGCCGCAATCGCCGTGCCTCAGATTCGCAATCGCTTGCTGGCCATGGGGCTCGAGGTGCCGCTGGTCGGCGATTTCCACTTCAATGGCCACAAGTTGCTTGCCGAAGTGCCGGATTGTGCCGAGGCCCTGGACAAGCTGCGCATCAATCCAGGCAACGTCGGCAAGGGAGCCCGGCGTGACGAACAATTCGCGCAGCTGATCGAGATTGCCGGCAAGTACCGCAAGCCGGTACGGATCGGCGTCAATTGGGGCAGCCTCGACCAGCAGTTGCTGGCCAGGATCATGGACAAGAACGCCCAATGTGGCGCCCCGCTCGACGCCACCGGCATCATGCGCGAGGCGATGGTTGCTTCTGCCCTGGAGTCCGCCGCCAAAGCCGAAGAACTGGGGCTGCCGGGTGACATGATCGTGCTCTCCTGCAAGGTTTCGGGCGTGCAGGACCTGATCGCCATCTATCGCGACCTGGCGGCCCGTTGCGATTACCCGCTGCATCTCGGGCTCACCGAAGCCGGCATGGGCAGCAAGGGCATCGTTGCTTCGACGGCGGCCTTGGCCGTGCTGCTGCAAGAAGGCATCGGCGATACGATTCGTGTCTCGCTGACGCCGGAACCGGGTGGCGAGCGGACGCGTGAAGTCATCGTGGCGCAGGAGATTCTCCAAACCATGGGTTTGCGCGCCTTCGTGCCGATGGTGGCGGCCTGCCCGGGTTGTGGCCGGACAACCAGCACCGTCTTCCAGGAACTGGCCCAGGACATCCAGACTCACGTTCGCGAGCGCATGCCGACATGGCGTCTGCAACGGGTTGGCGTCGAGAACATGACGCTGGCCGTCATGGGCTGCGTCGTCAACGGTCCGGGCGAGAGCAAACACGCCAGCATCGGCATCTCCCTGCCGGGCACCGGCGAGGAGCCGGTGGCGCCCGTCTATATCGACGGCGAACGTGTTTCCACCTTGCGTGGTGACGACATCGGCGCCGAATTCAAGGCCATTGTGGATGACTACGTGGCCCGCAAGTATCCCGCGCGAAACTCATGAGCCAGACATTGCAGGCCATCCGCGGGATGAACGACATCCTGCCCGACGACGCCGAATTGTGGGAACAGTTCGAAGAGGTGGTGCGCGACTGGCTGCGCGCTTACGGCTATCGGCCGATACGCATGCCGCTGGTCGAGCCGACGCCGCTGTTCGCCCGCGCCATCGGTGAGGTGACCGACATCGTCGAGAAGGAGATGTACTCCTTCACCGACACACTGAACGGCGAGCAGTTGACCCTGCGGCCGGAGGGCACGGCCTCCTGCGTGCGCGCTGTCCTCCAGCACAATCTGCTCTACGACAGCCCGCGTCGCCTCTGGTACATGGGGCCCATGTTTCGTCACGAGCGGCCGCAGAAGGGCCGTTACCGGCAGTTTCATCAGGTGGGCGTCGAAGCGTTGGGCTTTGCCGGCCCCGACGTCGACGCCGAGCAGATTCTGATGGGTGCGCGCCTCTGGAACGACCTTGGCTTGACCGGTATTGAGCTGGAAATCAATTCGCTTGGCCAACCGGACGAGCGGGCGCGCCATCGTATCGACCTGATTGCCTATCTCGAACAGCATCGCGACGAGCTCGACGCCGATGGTCAGAGACGCTTGCACACCAATCCACTGCGAATTCTCGACACCAAGAATCCTGCGATGCGGGATCTGGTCGATGGCGCGCCCAAGCTGATGGCTTATCTGGGCGAGGCTTCGCTGAAGCATTTCGACGGCGTGCAGGCGTTGTTGAGGGATGCTGGGCTGCCTTGCCGGATCAATCCACGCCTGGTGCGGGGACTCGACTATTACAACCTGACCGTTTTTGAATGGGTGACGGACCAGCTTGGCGCGCAGGGCACGGTCTGCGCCGGTGGTCGTTTTGACGGTCTGATTGCCCAGTTGGGCGGCAAGCCCGCGCCGGCCTGTGGCTTTGCCATGGGTGTCGAGCGATTGCTGGCGCTGTGGATCGACCAGGGCAATCGTCACCAACGGCCGGCCCCCGATGTCTATCTTGTGCATCAGGGGCAGCTTGACAACGATCGGGTGGCGCGCCATGCGTTCAAGGTGGCCGAGCATCTGCGCGATGTCGGATTTGGCGTGCACCTCCATTGCGGTGGTGGCAGCTTCAAGTCGCAAATGAAACGGGCCGATGGCTCGGGTGCCCCGCTGGCAGTGATTATCGGCGACGACGAGGCGCAGACCAACGAGGCGACCATCAAGCCGATGCGCGAAGCGGCCGAGCAGCGCAGGGTGGCCTTCGACGACTTGGCCGAGACCGTCGGTGAATGGATACTTGGACCGGATAGCGAATAGGACGATAGGGAACGAACCATGGCAGCGTATGACCTCGAAGAACAGGAACAGCTTGACGAGCTGAAGACCTGGTGGAAGATGCACGGCAATCTGGTCACCACCGTGGTGACGGTGGCGGCGGTGGCGATCCTCGCCTGGCAGGGCTGGAACTGGTGGCAGCGCAATCAGGCGGCCCAGGCGTCCGGTCTCTATAGCGGTGTGCAGTTGGCCGTGGCGCAAAAGGATGTCAAGCGTGCGCGGGAGTTGGCTGGTGAGTTGATCGACAAGTTTTCCAGCACCAGTTACGCGGGACTGGCCGCGCTGATGTCGGCCAAGGCGCTGGCCGAAGGTGGTGATGCGAAGTCGGCGCGAGCTCAATTGGCCTGGGCGGCGGAAAAGGGCAAGGACGACGCCGTTCGCGATCTGGCCCGCCTGCGCCTGGCCACGGTGATGCTCGACGAAAAGGAATATGACGAAGCCTTGAAGCAGTTGGCGACGACCCCCACGACAGCCCTGGCGCCGCGCTTCAACGAATTGCGGGGCGACATTCAGGTCGCGCAGGGAAAGACCGGGGAGGCCAAGGTGTCCTATGAGGCTGCGCTTGCCAAGCTGGCGGATGTGACCAAGACCGCCGCCGAGAGCGAAGTTCGCGCGCATGGTCCCTACCGGGAGATGCTCCAGGGCAAACTGGACGTCGTGCTCGGGGGCGGCCAATGAATTGGCGGCTGATGCGGCGTGTCGGGCCGGCGGTGATGGCGGCCTTGTTGGTCGGTGGCTGCTCGACGCTGGACAAGCTCAATCCGTTTTCGTCTAGCGCTCCCAAGGTCAAGGCGGCCGAATTGACCCCGATTCAGGCGACGGCCGACTTGCGTGTCCTCTGGCAAACGAATGTGGGCGCCGCCGGCGATTTCGTCTTTACACCGGCCGTGGTCGGCGACAGCGTCTACGCCGCCGGCCACGACGGCACCATCACCCGCCACGACAATGGTCGCGAGGTGTGGCGGGTCGCGGCTGGCAAGAAGCTGTCTGGCGGTGTCGGCGCGGGGACCAAAGTGGTCGCGGTCGGCACGGCCAAAGGCGAAGTCCTGACCTTCGATGCCGAAACGGGTAAGCCCTTGTGGCAAGCGCGGGTCAGTTCCGAGGTTCTGGCGGCCCCCGCCGTCAGTGATGCGCTGGTTGTGGTCCGATCGGGCGATTCGCGCATAGCCGGCTTCGATGCCGGCGATGGCAAACGACGCTGGGTGTATCAGCGCGCCACGCCGGCGCTCAGTTTGCGTTCCAACGTTGGCGTGCTGCTGGCCGAGAACGTCGTTGTGGCCGGTTTCCCCGGCGGCAAACTGGTCGCCATCAACAGCCAGAATGGCTCGGCGCTATGGGAAGTGACCGTCGCGCTGCCCAAGGGCTCGACGGAACTGGAACGGGTGGCCGATCTCACCAGTTCACCGGTGGTGGATGGCCGCGAAATCTGCGCGGCCGCGTTTCAGGGGCGTGTTGCCTGCTTCGACATCGGCGCCGGCACTCTCCTGTGGGGGCGCGACGTTTCCAGCAGCGCCGGCCTCGACGTGGACAAGCGCCGTGTCTATGTCAGCGACGACAAGGGAACAGTGCATGCGTTTGCCCGCGACACCGGCGCCAGTCTCTGGAAGCAGGAGAAGCTCTCCTTGCGCGGCCTGTCGCGTCCGATCGCCCGGGGTCGCTATGTCGCGGTTGCCGACTTCCAGGGTGTGGTCCATCTGCTCAACGCGGAGGATGGCGCCTTTGCCGCGCGGGTGAATACCGATGGTGGCGCGGTGGTGGCCGAACCGCAGCGGTTGAAGGACGATTTCCTGGTACAGACGCGCAAGGGCAGTGTAGTCGCACTGGGTGGCCGCTGAGTCGTGAAACCCACTCTTGTGCTGGTCGGCCGACCCAACGTCGGCAAGAGTACCCTGTTCAATCGCCTGACCAAGACACGCGACGCGCTGGTGGCCGACCTCCCCGGGCTGACCCGCGACCGTCACTACGGTCACGGCCGGCTCGGCAACCGCCCTTTCCTGGTCGTCGATACCGGCGGTTTCGAGCCGCAGGCCAAGGACCGGTATCGTCCATGAGATGGCCCGCCAGGCCGAGGCGGCGATTGCCGAGGCCGATGTGTTGCTGTTCATGGTCGACGCCCGTGCCGGGCTTGCGCCGCAGGACATGGTGATCGCGGACCTGCTGCGGCGCAGCGGTCGTCCAGTGCATCTGGTGGTCAACAAGGCTGAGGGCATGGATCGGGCGGTGGTGGCGGCCGAGTTCTACGAGCTTGGCTGCGGCGAGCCGAGAGTCATTTCCGGTGCGCACGGCGACGGCGTGCGGGAACTTCTCGACCTCGCCTTGGAGCCGTTCGGTGGCGACGAGGAAGCTGAGGACGAAGCGGGGCCGCGGGTGGCGATCGCGGGGCGGCCCAACGTCGGCAAGAGCACGCTCGTCAATACTCTGCTGGGTGAAGAGCGGGTAATTGCCTTCGACATGCCGGGCACGACGCGTGACGCCATCGAGGTGCCGTTCGAGCGCAATGGCCGTCGTTACACGTTGATCGATACGGCCGGCCTGCGGCGCAAGGGACGAGTGTTCGAGGCCGTCGAGAAGTTCTCGGTGATCAAGACGCTACAGGCGGTCGAAGAGGCCAATGTCGTCGTGCTGATGCTCGACGCCAGCCAGGATATTTCCGACCAGGACGCGCACATCGCCGGGTTCTGCATCGAGGCCGGCCGTGCCTTGGTGCTGGCGGTCAATAAGTGGGATGCCGTCGACGACTACCGACGCGAGCGGGTCAAGCAGGAAATCGCCCGCAAGCTGAATTTCCTCGGCTTCGCCCGTATTCACTACATCTCCGCGCGCGCGGGGCAGGGTATCGCCGGCGTGCTGGCGTCGGTGGACAGAGCCTATGCGGCGGCGATGGCCAAACTTCCCACGCCCAAACTTACCCGCGTGTTGCTCGCTGCGGTACAGAAACAGCAACCGCCGCGACACGGCAATATTCGGCCGAAGCTGCGCTATGCCCACCAGGGTGGCTCGAACCCGCCGATCATCGTCATCCACGGCAATGCGCTCGACCAAGTACCGGACTCTTACACGCGCTATCTGGAGAAGACTTTCCTTGAAGCCTTCACCTGCAAGGCACGCCGTTGCGCATTCAGTACAAGAGCGCGCACAATCCATTTGTCGAGCGGCACTAAGCGGGCGCCGGGTGGCACGTCGCCACAAAATCGATTACATTAGCTTTCCGATAACTAGAGCCAAGGGGCCGCCATGAGCAACAAAGGGCAGATGCTACAAGACCCGTTTCTGAACACGCTGCGCCGCGAGCACGTACCGGTGTCGATTTACCTGGTGAATGGCATCAAGTTGCAGGGTCAGGTCGAATCCTTCGATCAGTACGTCGTGCTGCTGAAAAACACCGTCACGCAGATGGTTTACAAACACGCCATTTCGACCGTCGTGCCCGCGCGGCCGGTCAATTTCGCCCAGGAAAACGGCGTCGAGTGATTTCCGGCCACCCGTTGGCGTGGGTGGAGCAGGCTGGTGTTTGAGCGGCCCGCCACCGGCGAGAAAGCTATCCTCGTTCAACTGGATCTTGGCGAAGGTGATTTTGCCGAGCGTCTGGAAGAATTCCGCCTGTTGGTCACCAGTGCAGGGGCACAGCCCCTGGCTGTGGTTTCCGGTCGGCGTGAACGTCCCGACCCCGCAACGTTCGCCGGCAAGGGCAAGGTGGCGGAAATCGGCGAGACGGCGCGCTTGCACGACGCCGACCTGGTGGTCTTCAATCACGAACTGGCGCCGGGCCAGCAGCGCAACCTGGAGCGGGCACTGGAGCTTCGGGTCGTCGACCGCAGCAGTTTGATTCTCGACATCTTCGCGCTGAGGGCGCGCAGCCACGAAGGCAAACACCAGGTTGAACTTGCCCAGCTACAGCACTTGGCCACGCGTTTGGTGCGCGGCTGGACACACCTGGAACGGCAGAAGGGCGGCATCGGTCTGCGTGGTCCGGGCGAGAAACAACTTGAGACAGACCGCCGATTGCTCGGCCAGCGTGTCGCGATTCTCAAAGACCGCCTGAAACAGATCGAGCGTCAGCGCCAAGTCCGTCGTCGTGCCCGCAAGCGCGGCGAGGTACTGGCGGTATCGCTGGTCGGCTACACCAATGCCGGCAAGAGCACGCTCTTCAATGCGCTGACCAAGGCGGGCGCATACGCCGCCGACCAACTCTTCGCCACGCTCGATACAACGTCCAGGCGGGTATACATCGAGGGTGCGGGACGGATAGTGGTTTCGGACACCGTCGGTTTCATCCGTGATCTGCCGCATGCCCTGGTGGCGGCCTTCCATGCCACGCTCGAAGAAACGGCCCAGGCCGACCTGCTGTTGCATGTGGTGGATTCGGCCAGCCCCGACCGGGATCAGCAAATGGCCGCGGTCGCCCAGGTGCTGGAGGAGATCGGAGCGGGTGGCGTGCCGCAGGTCGTGATCTGGAACAAGATCGACGCGACTGGCGCCGAGCCAGGGGTCGAGTTGGACGACTGTGGTAATATCGCGCGCGTTCGTATGAGTGCCCGCACCGGCGCCGGCCTGGATCTCTTGCGGGAAACCTTGGCCGACGTCGCCCGCAAGCACGCCATCCAGGCCCGGCCGGAGACCGCCTGAGCTTCGCTATTCAAACCGGCAATTGGTAGTTCAACCGATCGCTTTCCTAGATTCCTTCCGCATTTCCTACTCGAATATGATCGCTGGCATCCTGATGTCTCTCAATGACCACGGCTGGGGTAATCAGCCCGGTGGCGGCAACAAAGGCGGCAACCAAGGTCCTCCCGACCTCGAAGAATTGTGGCGCGATTTCAATCGCCGCCTGTCCGGGTTGCTCAACCGAAAGGGTGGTGGCAACGACGGTGGCGACGGCGGCAATCGTATGCCATCGCTATCCCCGCGCCAGTTCGGGGGCGGCATTGGCTTGCTGGCCGCGCTGGTAGCGGTGATCTGGCTGGCCAGCGGCTTTTATATTGTCGATGCCAGCCAGCGCGGTGTCGTGCTCCAGTTCGGTAGTTTCAAGGAAACCACCGAGCCGGGCTTGCGCTGGCGCCTGCCCTGGCCGATCCAGAGTCACGAGATGGTGAATCTCTCGGGTGTGCGCACCGTCGAGGTGGGCTATCGTGGTTCGGAGAAGAACAAGGTCCTCAAGGAAGCCCTGATGCTGACCGATGACGAGAACATCGTCAGCGTCCAGTTTGCCGTCCAGTATCTGCTCAAGGATGTTCAGGCCTATCTGTTCAAGAACCGCCATCCCGACGATGCCGTGATTCAGGCCGCCGAGACGGCGATTCGCGAGATCGTCGGCAAGAGCAAGATGGACTTCGTGCTCTATGAGGGGCGCGACGTGATCGCCGCCAGTACCCAGAAGCTGATTCAGGACATCCTCGATCGCTACGAGACGGGGATCCAGGTGCGCTCCGTCTCCATGCAGAGTACCCAACCGCCCGAGCAGGTGCAGGCCGCCTTCGACGACGCCGTGAAAGCCGGTCAGGACAAGGAGCGACACAAGAACGAAGGCCAAGCCTACGCCAACGACGTCATCCCGCGTGCCAAGGGTGCCGCCTCGCGCTTGCAGCAGGAAGTCGGAGGGCTACCGGTCGCGGCTAGTCGCGACCGCCGAGGGCGATGCTTCGCGCTTCAAGCAGATTCTGGCCGAATACAGCAAGGCGCCGGAGGTCACCCGGCAGCGCCTCTATCTGGAGACCGTGCAGCAGGTCTATGCCAACACCAGCAAGGTGATGGTCGATGCCAAGGGCAGCGGCAACTTGCTCTACCTGCCACTCGACAAGCTCATGCAGGCCGCGGGTACCACGGCCGCCGCGGCGGTTGCCGACACCCCCGTCGCCGCGGCCGCGCGGCTGGGCGGTGCGGTGGTTTCCAACGAGGTGCCGCCGCAAATGGAGCGGACACCCGCTGTGGAACGGAGCAGCGACTACCGTTCCCGTGGTTCACTTGGTTCGCGTGAGCGAGGGGAGCGCTGATATGGCCCGCAATCTGCCTTTTGTCGGCTTCCTGCTTCTCGGGGTGCTCGTCGTTTTGTCGATGAGCGTGTTCACCGTCGATCAGCGTCAGTTCGCGATCATTTCCCAGTTCGGCGAGATCAAGGATGTCATCAAGGAGCCGGGGCTCAACTGGAAGTGGCCGCTGATCCAGAATGTCCGTCTCTTCGATCGGCGCATTCTGACGCTGGACTCGGCCGAGCCGGAACGATTCCTGACGGCGGAAAAGAAGCCCGTCCTGGTCGACTCCTTCGTCAAGTGGCGCATTGACGATGTCCGCAAGTACTACATTTCCGTTGCCGGCGACGAAATGATCGCCAAGACCCGGCTGTCGCAAACGGTGAATTCGGGCTTGCGGGAGGAGTTTGGCAAACGCACCGTACATGATGTTGTCTCCGGCGAACGCGACAAGATCGTGGCCGATGTACAGAAGAAGGCGGATGCCGATATGCGCGCCATCGGTGTCGAGATCATCGATGTCCGGCTGAAGCGGGTCGATCTGCCCGCCGAGGTGTCCGAGGCGGTCTATCGGCGCATGGAAACGGAACGCAAGCGCGTTGCCAACGAACTGCGCTCGCAGGGTGCCGCGGAGGCCGAAAAGATCAGGGCCGACGCCGACCGCCAGCGCGAGGTGATCGTTGCCGAAGCCTATCGTGACGCCCAGAAGATCAAGGGCGACGGCGACGCCAAGGCGGCGGCGATCTACGGTCAGGCCTTCGGTCAGAATCCGGAGTTCTATTCCTTCTATCGCAGTCTGGAAGCCTATCGCGGCTCGTTCAGGAGCAAGAGCGACGTGCTGGTGGTCGAACCGAACTCGGACTTCTTCAAGTATCTGAAGAGCGCCGGCCGTCCTGGCAAGTAGGGCGTCGGCCGCATGGTATCGACCCTGCTGTTGGCCTTTGCGCTCATGCTCGTGCTCGAAGGCATGTTGCCGTTCGTCGCGCCGCGAGTCTGGCGCGAGACGTTTCGCCGCGTCACGGAAATGAGCGACGGTCAGATCCGCTTCATCGGCCTGACATCGATGCTGATCGGCATGATCGTGATGGCGGTGCTCGCATGAATCGTCGCTGGCTATTGCCCGAGGCGTATCGAAGACTTGCTGCCCGACGAAGCAGGCGCTGTCGAGGCCTTGCGCCGTCGTTTGCTCGATGAGTTTTCCCGGCACGGCTATCAGTTGGTGGCACCGCCGCTGCTCGAATACGTCGAATCCCTGCTGACGGGCAGCGGGCGCGATCTCGACCTGCGTACCTTCAAACTGGTCGATCAGCTTTCCGGTCGGACCATGGGCGTGCGTGCCGACATCACGCCGCAAGTGGCGCGCATCGACGCCCACCTGCTCAACCGCAAAGGCGTCGACCCGCCTGTGCTACTGCGGCAGCGTGCTGCACACGCTGCCGGCGGGATTGCTTGCCTCGCGCGAACCCTTGCAGATCGGCGCCGAACTCTACGGCCATGCTGGCCCGGAGGCGGACAGTGAGATCATCCGTCTGCTGGCGCGTGCCCTGGATCTGGCGGCGATCGCGCCAACGCGCATCGATCTCGGTCACGTCGGCATTTTCCGCGCGTTGATGGCCGAGGCTGGCCTCGCCGGTGATGTCGAACAGGAACTATTCGCCGCCTTGCAGGCAAAGGATGCGCCGACTCTGGCGCGCTCTGGTGGCCACCGTGCCGGAACCGGTCCGGTCGGCACTGCTGGCGCTGCCGGATCTGCTATGGCGGCATCGAAGTGCTGGACGAGGCGACCCGGTGTCTGCCGGCGACCCCGGAAATCAGTGCCGCACTGGATGACCTTGCGCCGACTGGCGCTCGATCTTGACGATCTGCCCGACATGTCCGTCGGCTTCGATCTCGCCGACCTGCGGGGCTACCACTATCACAGCGGTGTCGTCTTCGCCGCCTATTGCGCACGGCAGTCCCGGCGCGGTGGCGCTCGGCGGTCGCTACGACAAGGTCGGCGCGTCCTTCGGCCGCGGCCGGCCGGCGACCGGCTTCTCCATGGACCTGCGCGATCTGGCGCGCCTGGGCCCCAGACAGGAAGCGTCAGGGGCCATTCTGGCCCCCTGGCCGGAGGATAGGGAACTGCATGCGGAAATCGAGCGCTTGCGCGGCCGTGGGGAGACGGTTGTGCTGGCTCTGCCAGGCCATGACGGCGACTGGCGGGAGGCGGGCTGCGATCGGCGCCTGGTCAGGCGGACGGACCGGCGCGGCACCGAATGGATTATCGAACCTTTGAAGGAAGATTGAACATGGCTAAGAACGTCGTGGTGGTCGGCACCCAGTGGGGCGACGAAGGCAAGGGCAAAGTCGTTGACTGGCTGACCGACCACGCGCAGGGCGTGGTGCGTTTCCAGGGCGGCCACAACGCCGGCCATACGCTGGTCATCGGCGGCAAGAAGACGGTGCTGCATCTGGTGCCCTCCGGCATCCTGCGCGAAGGCGTCACCTGCTACATCGGCAATGGCGTCGTGTTGTCGCCGGATGCCTTGATGCACGGAACTCGACGAACTGGAGCGCGCCGGCGTCGATGCCGAGGCACGGCTGAAGATATCCGAAGCCTGCCCGCTGATCCTGCCCTATCACCAGGCGCTCGATGTGGCGCGCGAGGCGGCCAAGGGCGCGAAGAAGATCGGCACCACCGGTCGCGGCATCGGCCCGACCTACGAGGACAAGGTCGCACGGCGCGGCCTGCGCCTGCAGGATCTGCTGCGGCCCAAGCGCTTCGCCGAGAAACTGGCCGAAGTGCTCGACTATCACAACTTCGTGCTGAAGAATTACCTGGGCGCCGAGACAGTGGATTTCCAGAAGGTGCTCGATGGCGCCATGGCCGTGGCGCCGCGTCTGACCCGGATGATCGCCGACGTACCGCGCGCGCTCTACGACGCGCACAACGCCGGCGCCAACCTGTTGTTCGAGGGTGCCCAGGGCACGCTGCTCGACATCGACCACGGCACCTTCCCGTATGTGACGTCGTCCAACTGCATCGCCGGGGCGGCGGCGGCCGGCGCCGGGGTTGGTCCGGGCATGCTGCACTACGTGCTGGGCATCACCAAGGCGTACACCACGCGTGTCGGCGGCGGTCCCTTCCCGACCGAGTTGTACGACGCGGTGGAAAAGCAGGATCCGGTCGGCAAGCACATGGCCACCAAAGGCCACGAATTCGGCGCCACCACCGGCCGCGCCCGCCGTTGCGGCTGGTTCGACGCCGCCGCGCTGAAACGCTCGATCCAGATCAACGGCGTGTCCGGCCTATGCGTCACCAAGCTCGATGTGCTCGATGGCATCGAGGAAATGAAGATCTGCACCGGCTACAAGCTCGACGGGCAGTTCACCGACATTCTGCCGGTGGGCGCCGACGACCTGGAACGCTGCGAGCCGGTCTATGAATCGATGCCCGGCTGGACCGACAGCACGGTCGGCGTCAAGACGCTGGAAGGCCTTCCCGGCGCGGCGCGCGCCTACATCAAGCGCATGGAAGAATTGTGCGGTGTACCGGTCGACATGATCTCGACCGGTCCCGATCGCGAGGAAACCATCGTGCTCCGCCACCCGTTCAAGTAGGGGCGCGGCGGCCGGCCTTCAGCGGTTCGTGAAGGCCGGTTTGCGTTTATCGACGAAGGCGGCCATGCCTTCCTTCTGGTCGTCGAGCGCGAAAGCGGCGTGGAAGACGCGCCGCTCGAACAGCAGCCCTTCGGCGAGCGACGATTCGAAGGCTCGATTGACCGATTCCTTGACCATCATCACCACCGGCAGCGAATAGCCGGCGATGGTTTCCGCCGCCGCCAGCGCTTCGTCGAGCAATTTGTCCGCCGGCACGATACGCGCGACCAGTCCGGCCCGTTCCGCTTCCCCGGCGTCCATCATGCGCGCCGTCAGGCACAGGTCCATCGCCTTGGCTTTGCCCACCGCGCGCGGCAGCCGCTGCGTGCCGCCGGCACCGGGCAGGATGCCCAGCTTGATTTCCGGTTGGCCGAACTTGGCCGTGTCGGCGGCGAAGATCATGTCGCAACTCATGGCCAGTTCGCAGCCGCCACCCAACGCGTAGCCCGCGACGGCGGCGATGATCGGTTTGCGGCAGGTCTTCACCCGCTCCCAGTTGCGGCTGATGTAGTCGGGCTTGAATACATCCATGTAGCCCCAGTCCTTCATGGCGGCGATGTCGGCGCCGGCCGCGAAGGCCTTGGCCGAGCCCGCGATGACGACGCAGCCGATGTTCTCGTCGGCCTCGAAAGCGTCGAGTGCCTGGCCCAGTTCATCGATCAGGGCGTCGCAAAGGGCGTTGAGTTGCTGTGGCCGATTGAGGGTGATCAGACCGACGCAACCCTCGGGGCCACGCGTCTCGGTAAGGATGTACTGGTAGGTCATGAAGACTCCCTATTTGCCGCCGATGGTACCGATCGAGTTGCCGACCTCGTTGTCCTGGCCGATGGCGATGGCGTTGGTATCCTTGGCCGCGGCGTTGATGCGCGTGTTGCCTTGAATCTGCACGCCGCCGCTCTTGCCCGCGCCTGCCGCGCCGCGGCCGCCCGGCGGAGCCGGAACGATGAAACTCCGACTCTCCGGCGAGCGCTGCAGCCGCTCGTTGAGGCCTTCGAGGCGGCTATCGTTGCGGCTCGGCTTGAACACGTCCTCGGGGATGGTCGCCAGCACCGTCGGTGCGGCGGTCGGCGAGGCGAAAGCCGCCTGGCCGGGCGAGACATCGACGACCCCCCGCTCGCTGCTGAGCCGCGTGCCGCCGGCGTTGACCTTGTCGTAGGTACCGGGCTGACCCTCGCTGCTTCCCTCCGGGACGACAACCACCTCGTGGTCGGTGCCGCGAATGCCGATCGTTGCCGTCGGCGTCTGGATGTTGACGCGGTCGGGGGAACGGCGACCGATCCAGCCGGAAATGGCGCGCAGGGCGCCACGGGCCAGGGAGACAAGGCTGACGTCGCTGTCGTGGCCCTTGCTCTGGAACTTGACGATGCTCAGGCGCGCATCGGGGCGAATCGCCAGCATGCCGCCATCATCCATCTTGAGATGCGCCTCGCCGTTCCTGCCGGTGGTGACGGTGTCGCCTTGATTGACGGCTTCACCGAGCTGCGCGATGCGCGTCTGCGCCTTGGCGTTGATGATCCGAACCTCGCCGTCGATCAGGTCGATGCGGCCGGCCTGCTGTGCCAGGGCGGGCAGGGCAAGAAAGGTGTAGAGCAACGCGGCGGCTATGATTTTGGCCATGGGCAATCACCCTAATCGAGGACGTGGGATACCAGTCCGTCCGCTAGTTTAGGCTCAAACCAGGTCGATTTGGGCGGCATCACCTGGCCGGCGTCGGCCACCGCCATCAGGTCCGCCATGCGCGTCGGATACATGGCGAAGGCGACGGCCATCTCGCCGCTGTCGACCCGCTTCTCCAGCTCCGCGAGTCCCCGGATGCCGCCGACGAAATCGATCCGCTTGTCGCGCCGCAAGTCCGTGATGCCCAGCACCGGGCCGAGCACATGCTCCGACAGCAGGCTCACATCCAGTCGCGCCACCGGGTCCGCCGAGAACAGCTTCGGGTCGATGTTGAGGCGATACCAGCGGCCCGGCAGGTAGAGCCCGACCTCGCCCGGACACAGCGGCGCCACCGCGCCGCAAGCCGGGGCCACGGCAAAGCGCTCGGCGACGCGGGCGAGGAACTGGTCCGCCGACAGGCCGTTGAGATCCTTCACGACCCGGTTGTAGTCGAGGATCTTCATCTGATGGTGCGGAAAGATCACCGCCAGGAAGTAGTCGCTGGATTGTTCGATACCCGGTTTGCGCCGGGCGGCGGCCACGCGCGAGGCCGCCGCCGAGCGATGGTGGCCGTCGGCGATGTAGAGCGCCGGCAGGGCGTCGAAGGCGGCGGTGATGTCGCGAATCAGCGCCTCGTCACCGATGACCCAGATCGTATGGCGGATGCCATCGTCGGCGGTGACTTCCGCCGCCGGGGTGCCGGCGCAAGCCTGGGCGAGCAGACGGTCGGCCGCGGGCGCGTCCGGGTAGGCCAGCAAGACCGGGCCGGTTTGGGCATTGAGGGCATCGATCTGCCGTACCCGGTCGTCTTCCTTGTCGGGGCGGGTGAACTCGTGCTTCTTGATGCGCCCGGTGTCGTAGGCCGCCACCGAGGCGGCGGCGACGAAACCGAGTCTGCCGGTGGTTGCCCATCCGCAGCTCGTAGCCGTAGTAGCCAGGGTGTCGCGTCGCGGTGCAGGATGCCGGCGGCCAGCATCTGTCGCAGGTTCTCGCTCGCCTTGGCATAGACCGCTGGCGAGTAGGGATCGGTGTCGGCCGGCAGGTCGATCTCCGGCTTCGATATGTGCAGGAAGCTCCAGGGCTTGCCGGCGGCGCGGATTCGGGCTTCCTCGGTCGACAGCACGTCGTAGGGCGGTGCGGCGACGGCGCCGGCGTGGTCGGCGGCCGGACGCAGGCCGCGCAGGGGCTTGATGAGCGACATGGTGCTCCTATTGACGGGGCGCGGGAGAACGGGCCGCCAGCGGTTCCCTGAGGGCCTCGCGGGCGTCGCGGATCATCTTTTCGGTGGTCGGCCAGTCGACGCAGGCATCGGTGACGGAGCAGCCGTACTTCAACTTGCCGAGGTCGTCGGGGATCGGCTGGTTGCCGGCTTCGATGAAGCTCTCGATCATCAGGCCGACGATCGATTGGTTGCCGACCCGAATCTGGTTCACGCAGTCGTGCATCACCAGCGGCTGCAAGGCCGGCTTCTTGAAACTGTTGGCGTGCGAGCAATCGATGACCACGTTTTCGGCCAGCTTGGCCTTTGCCAGCGCCTGCTCGGCCATGGCGACGCTGACCGTGTCGTAGTTTGGCCTTTCGCCGCCGCCACGCAGCACCAGATGGCCATAGCGGTTACCGCGCGTGCGGATCACCGAGGTCCGCCCTTCGCCGTTGATACCGAGAAAACTGTGCGGCCGCGACGCGGAGAGGATGGCGTTGATGGCGGTCTCCAGGGAGCCATCGGTGCCGTTCTTGAAGCCCACTGGCGTGGACAGTCCCGAGGCCATTTCCCGGTGGGTTTGCGACTCGGCGGTACGGGCGCCGATGGCCGTCCAGGACACCAGGTCGCCGAGGTATTGCGGCGAAATGGGGTCGAGCGCCTCGGTACCGGCCGGCAAGCCGAGTTCATTGACGGCCAGGAGAAACTCGCGCGCCTTGCGCATGCCTTCCTCGATGTGGAAGGAATCGTCGAGGCGCGGGTCGTTGATATAACCCTTCCAGCCGGTGACGGTACGCGGCTTCTCGAAATAGACGCGCATCACCAGAAACAGGGTGTCGGCGACTTCGTCGGCCAGCGCCTTCAATCGGCGCGCGTAATCCAGGCCGGCGACCGGGTCGTGGATCGAACACGGGCCGACGACGATGAACAGGCGCCGATCCCCGCGGTCCAGGATGTCCGACAACGTGCGCCGACCGTCGATGACAGTCCGTTCCGCGGCTTCCGACAAAGGCAGGCGAGTGTGAATCTCGGCCGGCGTCGGCATCGCCTCGAAGGCTTCAATGTTGAGGTTTTCGGTAGGTTGCATGGTGGTGACAACGATGCGTACGACGAAGACCACGATTGTATCTTGCCTCGCTCTCCGAAGCCTCGGTTGGCAGTCTCCTGGCCATTGGGGAAGATCGGTGCGGCTATTACTAAAGGCGTACCCTGGGGGATAGAATGATTCGCCTGAATGCAACGAGGGTCTTGGCGTGATGGTCGGTCTGATTCCACTTCTTCAGCGCCTCAAGGGCTGGCGTCTGAGCGTGGTGATTTCGCTCGGCATTCTCCTGGCGGTCGAACTGATCGTCGCGAGCATGGATCTGCTGCTGAAGGGCGAAGTCACGGCCGACTATCTGCTCACCGGCCTGGTTGCCGCTGGACTGGTCGCGCCGCCCAGCCTGGCGCTGTTGAGCTATCTGCTTGGCGCCTTGGCGGAACGGCAGAGGGAGTCCTTGGCGCACGGCATTGTTCACGCCGAGAGCCGCCTGAGAATCGCCCTGGAGGCTGCCCGGTTGCTCGTGTGGGAGTTCGACATCGTCAACAACTCCCTGGAATACGACGAGTCCATGCTACCGCTACTGGGTGTGACGGCCGACGAGGCGCCCCGCAACCTGGACGCCTGGCTCGAACGCATTCATCCGCTGGATCGAGAGCCGTTCCTCCGCCGCTTCGAGACCGCGCTGGCGACCGACGCGCAAAGCTTCGATCTGGAGTATCGGGTGGGGCAAGGCCCGGACCACTGGAACTGGGTTCACACCCACGGTCTGGTCATGCGGCGCGGGGCGGGGGGACGGCCGGAACTGGCCGTCGGCACGACGATGAATATCAACGACCGCAAGCAGGCCGAAGCCGAATTGGAACAGCACCGGCTTCATCTGGAGGACCTGGTACGGCGACGCACGGTCGAACTGACCGAAACCGAAGCCCGGGCCAGCCATATCCTGGATTCCAGCGCCGACGGCCTGTATGGCGTTCACAAGAATGGCCTCGTCACCTTCGTCAATCCGGCGGCCTGCCGCATGCTCGGCTATCGCCCCGAGCAAGTCGTCGGTCGTTCCGCGCATGAGCTCTTTCATCACAGCCGGCCCGACGGCACGGCCTATCCGGCCGAGGTCTGTCCGAGTCACGGTGCGCTGCGCCAGGGCGAGGAGATCCGCGTGGACAGCGAGGTGTATTGGCACGCCGACGGCCATGCCATTCCGGTGATGTACGCGATCCACCCCATCATGGCCGACGGCCAGACGACCGGCGCCGTGACTAGCTTCGTGGACGTCAGCGAGCAACGCGCGGCGGCGCAGGCGCGCGAACGAGCGTTACTCGCGGCCGAGAATCTGGCCAGGATCCGCAGTGAGTTCCTGGCCAACATGAGCCACGAGATCCGGACGCCGCTCAACGGCGTCCTGGGCTTTGCCCAGATCGGCCATCGCTACTATCAGGACAGCGAGAAGGCGCGCAACGCCTTCGAGAAGATATTGTCATCGGGCAAGATTCTGCTCGGCGTCATCAACGAGATCCTCGACTTCTCCAAGATCGAAGAGGGAAAACTGACCATCGAACGGACCGAAGTCACGCTCCGGAAAGTCATCGGCCAGGCGGTCGACCTGGTTCGCGATCGGGCCCGCGCCAAACACCTCGACCTGCGCGTCGAACTGGCCGACGATTTGCCGGTGGCCTGCGTCGGCGACCCCCTGCGCATCGGTCAGGTGCTGCTCAATTTGCTGGCCAACGCCGTCAAGTTCACCGAGGTGGGCAGCGTGGTCCTATCGGCCTCCCGCCAGGGAGAGCGACTGGTGTTCAGGGTCGTCGATACCGGCATCGGCATGAACGCGGCTCAGCTCGACCAGTTGTTCAATCCGTTCCAGCAGGCCGATGGCTCGACGACGCGGAGATTCGGTGGCACTGGTTTGGGGCTGGCGATCAGCAAACGGATACTCGACTTGATGGCCGGCGACATTCGCGTCGAGAGCCGGCCCGGCGCCGGCAGTCTCTTCGAGGTCACCCTGCCCTACGAGCGGTCGGAGTCGGTCGCCGGTTCTTTGCCTTCATCCCCCGGCGTGGCGGTGACTCGGGTCGAAAGACCTCTGGTCGGGATTGCCATCCTCGTTGCCGAGGACGATGTCATCAACCGGTCGGTGATCGAGGAAAACCTGGTCGAGGACGGTGCCGAGGTGACGATGGTCGTCAACGGCCGGGAGGCGGTGGAACGGGTTCGGAAGGACGGCGGTGCCGCCTACGACGTCGTGCTCATGGATATCCAGATGCCGGAAATGGACGGCTACGAGGCGACGCGGCGGATTCTGGAATTGGCGCCCGGTCTGCCGATCATCGGTCAGACGGCGCACGCCTTCGGCGCGGAACTCGAGCGGTGTTTCGCCGTGGGCATGGTCGGCCATGTCGCCAAACCCATCGATCCGGAGATCCTGGCCCGCGTGGTACTCCAGTTCGCCACCAAGCGGGCCGAATCGGCGGCGGCCGCCTAACCGCCGGACCTGGCCTTGCCCTGCAAGCGCCGGAACAGGTCGCGCACGGCGCTGGCGCGATCCTTGAGGGTGGCGGTCGCCTTCTTCCAGGTCAGCTTGTCCGGTCCGGCCAGTTTGAAGGCGCGATCCGACTGGATGAGCAGGATCACATCGGCCGGATCGATGGGCGGATTGGGGATCAGCTGCAGTTGAATCGCCGCCGGTCCGGCGTCCAGCTTGGCGATACCGACGGCCTTGCCGGCCAGACGCAGCCGGTGCGTCTCCACCAGCGCCTGGGCTTGGGCCGGCAGCTCGCCGAAGCGGTCGATCAGCTCTTCCTGTAGGGCACGCAAGTCGTCTTCCGCGTCGCAGTTGGCCAGCCGCTTGTAGAGCGTCAGCCGCTCATGCACGTCCGGGCAGTAGTCGTTCGGCAGCAGCGCCGGCACGCGCAGATTGATCTCGGAAGTCACCGACAGCGGCGCGGTCAGGTCGGGTATCGCCTTGCCATCCTTCAGCGCCCGTACGGCGGCATTGAGCATGTTGGTGTAGAGCGCGAAGCCGATTTCGTGAATCTCGCCGCTCTGGTTTTCGCCGAGCACCTCGCCGGCGCCGCGAATCTCCAGGTCGTGCATGGCGAGGAAGAAGCCCGAACCCAGTTCCTCCATGGCCTGGATCGCGTCCAGCCGGCGCTGCGCCTGGGTGGTCGGCTTGGCTTCCTCGTGCGGTCAGCAGGTAGGCGTAGGCCTGGTGGTGCGAGCGGCCGACGCGGCCGCGCAACTGGTGCAGTTGCGCCAGGCCGAACTTGTCGGCGCGGTTGATGACGATGGTGTTGGCGTGCGGGTTGTCGATGCCGGTCTCGATGATGGTCGAGCAGAGCAGCAGGTTGTGCTTCTGCTGGGTGAATTCGCGCATCACCCGCTCCAGCTCGCGCTCCGGCAACTGGCCGTGGCCGACGACGATGCGCGCCTCGGGCAGCAGCTTGTGCCAGCGTGTCGCGCATCGTTCTCGATGGTGTCGACCTCGTTGTGCAGGAAATACACCTGGCCGCCGCGCTTGAATTCGCGCAGGCAGGCTTCGCGGATCAGGCCGGTCGACCACTTGGAGACGAAGGTCTTGATCGCCAGGCGCTTCTGCGGCGCGGTGGCGATCACCGAGAAATCGCGCAGCCCTTCCAGCGACAGGCCCAGGGTGCGCGGGATCGGTGTGGCGGTCAGGGTCAGCACATCGACCTCGGCGCGCAGCGCCTTCAGCGCTTCCTTCTGGCGCACGCCGAAGCGGTGTTCCTCGTCGATGATGACCAGGCCGAGGCGCGCGAACTTCACGTCCTTCTGCAACAGGCGATGGGTGCCGATCAGGATGTCGATCTTGCCCTGCGCCGAGACCGCTGGATGGCTTCGGCCTGCTCCTTGGCGCGAGCGGAAGCGCGACAGTTCGGCCACCTTCACCGGCCAGCTCGGCGAAGCGGTCGGCGAAGGTCTGGTAGTGCTGTTCGGCCAGCAGGGTGGTCGGGCAGAGCACCGCCACCTGCTTGCCGTCGGCGACGGCGACGAAGGCCGCGCGCAGCGCCACCTCGGTCTTGCCGAAGCCGACGTCGCCGCAGACCAGCCGGTCCATCGGCTTGCCGGACTTCATGTCGGCGATCACGGCGTCGATGGCGGCGCAGCTGGTCGGGCGTTTCCTCGAAACCGAAACCGTCGGCGAAGGCTTCCAGGTCGTGCTGCTTGAAGTCGAACGCGTGGCCCTGGCGCGCGGCGCGCTGGGCGTAGAGGTGCAGCAGTTCGGCGGCGGTGTCGCGCACCTGCTCGGCGGCCTTCTTCTTCGCCTTGTCCCACTGGCCGGAGCCGAGCGTGTGCAGTTGCGATCGGACTCCGGGTCGGCGCCGCTGTAGCGCGAGATGACGTGCAGTTGCGCGACCGGCACGTAGAGCTTGGCGCCCTCGGCGTATTCGAGATGCAGGAACTCGGTGTCGCCTTCGCCGAAGTCCATGTGCACCAGGCCCAGGTAGCGGCCGATGCCGTGCGACTCATGCACCACCGGGTCGCCGATGCGCAGTTCGGAAAGGTCGCGCAGCCAGCCTTCGAGGTTGGCGCGCCGCGCCGTCCTCGCGCCGGCCGCGCGGCCGGGCGGTGGCGGCGTACAGCTCGTTCTCGGTGACGATCGCCAGCCGCGCCGCCGGCAGCACGAAGCCGCCCGAGAGCGGCGCGACGCCGAGCATGAAGCGCGCATCGCCGGTCGACGAAAGCGGCGAAGTCCGCGCAGGGCTCGGCGTGCAGACCGTACTCGGCGCAGATAGTCGGCGATGGTCTCGCGGCGCCCCGGCGATTCGGCCGCCAGCAGCACGCGGCCGGCAAAGCCGTCGAGGAAGGCCCGCAACGCGGCGAGCGGCTCGTCGGCCTTGCGGTCCACCGCGACCGCCGGCAGCCACGCCAGCCCGCGTCGACCTCGCCGGCCAGGTGGTAGCGGGGCAAGGCCTGGCGGCGACGAAGAACTGCTTCGTCGCTCAGGAACAGATCGCGCGGCGGCAGCACCGGGCGCGAGCGATCGCCGCCGAGCATGTCGTGGCGGCCCGTCGTGTCGCGCCAGAACTCGGCGATGGCGGCCGGCACGTCGTGGTGCGGTGAGCAGCCGCGTGTCCTCGGGCAGGTAGTCGAACAGCGTCGCCGTCTCGTCGAAGAACAGCGGCAGGTAGTACTCGATGCCGGCCGGCAGCGTGCCGTTGGAAACGTCCTTGTAGAGCGCGATGCGCGAGGCGTCGCCCTCGAAGGTCTCGCGGAAGCGGCTGCGGAACTTGTTGCGGCCCGGCTCGCCGAGCGGAAACTCGCGCGCCGGCAGCAGGCGGATCTCCGGCACCGGATAGAGCGTGCGCTGGCGAGTCGACGTCGAAGGTGCGCAGCGTCTCCACCTCGTCGTCGAACAGCTCGATGCGGTAGGGCAGTTGCGTGCCCATCGGGAACAGGTCGATCAGCCCGCCGCGCACGCTGTATTCGCCGGCGGCGACCACCTGCGTGACATGCTGGTAGCCGGCCAGCGTCGAGCTGCGCGCGCAGCTTGTCCAGATCGAGCCGGTCGCCCTTCTTCAGGAAGAAGGTGTGGCCGACCAGGTGCGAGGGCGGCGCCATGCGCGCCAGCGCCGTCGCGGCGGCCGCGATCAGCACGTCGCAATCGCCGCGTGCCACCGCGTACAGGGTCGCCAGACGTTCCGAGATCAGGTCCTGGTGCGGCGAAAAACTGTCGTAGGGCAGCGTCTCCCAGTCCGGCAGCAGATGCACCCGCAGCGCCGGCGCGAACCAGGCGATTTCCTCCTGCAAGCGCTGGGCCTCCGAGCGGGCTGGCGGTGACCACCAGCAGCAGTTGCCCCGGCCGGGCCAGTTCGGCGATCGCCAGCGCGTCGGCGGAACCGGCGAGCGGCGGCAGATCCTGGCGGCGGCCTGCGTGCGGTGCGGGAAAGTCCGCGGGAAGAAGGAGAAATGGAACGGTCACGGAAGTCTGGGGAGGGCGGAAAGGCCGGAATTATAGGCGCCGGACGAGGTCGGAAATTTGTTGCGGCAGGCTCATCTGGTGCGCCTTTGCCGGGTTAGGGTGTCGTCATATGAAATGGGTATGATCTGGATATGGACGCGATATTTCGGTATTGGGGTAAGGCGGATCAAGGCTACGCTGGCGAGCCAAAATGGCATCCGCTGGTTTATCACTGTCTGGATGTGGCGGCCTGCGGACAAGCCTTGCTCCATGTTCGGACCGACTGGTGCAGCCGATTGTCGCGACAGTCGGGTCTAACCGAAGAGAGCCTGCATTTGTGGCTGGTGTTTCTGTTGTCGCTGCACGACCTCGGCAAGTTCGCTGACAGCTTCCAAAGCCTGCGGCCGGATTTGTGGGTCGAGTTGCAGGGCCGCTCCGGAGCGGTGCCGGCAGGCGAGCGGCACGACACGATGGGCTACGAATTACTCATGAGGTACCTTCCCGAGTGGCTCGGTCACACGGAATTGGGCCAGCGCGGAGGGATCCGGCTGCGCCCGTGGCTTGCACCTGTGACCGGGCACCACGGAAAGCCGGCGAAGAATCTCGATAAGCCGCTCGCAGACCAGTTGATGCGCCTGTTCCCGGCCCCCGTACTGGAGGATGCCCGTGCGTTCGTTGCCACCACCGCAGGTTTGCTGCTTTCGGGTGGTGTGCCGCAACCGGCCCCGTCCGTCGATATTCGACAGGTGTCCTGGCTGTTGGCTGGACTGGCGGTAGCGGCCGACTGGCTGGGTTCGAACGTTGGCCGGTTCCCGTATCGGTTGCCGGAACTGGCGATTCCCGATTATTGGCGCGATGTGGCCGTTCCCCAGGCTATTCATGCGGTAGAGGAAAGTGGTCTTGTTTCGGCTGCTGCCTCGGTCTTTCACGACTTCCAAAGCCTATTTCCCACCATTCCATTTGCCACCCCTTTGCAGGAGTGGGCGGCGACTATGCCTATAGACTTAGGCCCCCAACTATTCGTGCTGGAAGAACTCACCGGCGCGGGCAAGACGGAGGCGGCGCTTACGCTGGCGGCACGGCTGACAGCGGCGGGCATGGGGCAGGGCGTCTATCTCGCTTTACCGACGATGGCCACGGCCGATGCTATGTTCGATCGGGTGCGCGCGAAGCGCGACAACGAGCCGCCGGTCTGGCGACGGTTCTTCGCCGCAGCCGATGCACAACTCGCGCTTGCGCACTCGGCCGACCGACTCAAACTGCGTCTCGAAGAAGCCAATCGTCGCGACATGGCTTACGGCGGCATTGAGGACGAAACCGCATCGCGCCAATGTTCAGACTGGCTGGCCGACAGCCGCAAGAAGGCGCTACTGGCCGACTTCGCCGTGGGCACCATCGATCAGGCATTGCTGGCCGTCTTGCCTGCGCGCCACCAGTCGCTGCGCCTGCTCGGCCTGGCGAACAAGGTGCTGATCGTTGATGAAGTGCATGCCTGCGACTGCTACATGGGCGAACTGCTGTCGCGGCTGTTGCGCTTTCATGCCGCGCTGGGCGGTTCCGTCATCCTGTTATCCGCGACTTTGCCGATGAATCAGCGGAAGCGCTACCTCCAAGCGTTTGCCCAGGGCGCAAGCCTCGCCGCCCAAGCACCTTCGGCAAACGACTACCCGCTTGCGACGCGACTATCCTCGGCCGGGCTAACCGAGCAGCCCATTGCCGCACGCTCGTCGGTATCTCGTTCAGTGATTGTCGAGCTTGTGCATGACGAGAGTCTGGTTATTGCGCGATTGGAGGAACAACTCGCGCAAGGCCACTGCGTAGTGTGGATACGGAATACCGTGGCCGACGCGACGACGTTCTGGCAAGAGTGGAATATCGCTCACCCTGATCGCCTTGCAACCCTGTACCACGCGCGCTTTGCGCTGACCGACCGGCTCCGGATCGGTGCGCGACTTCTCCACGACTTCGGCCCGACAAGTACCTCCGCCATGCGCAACGGCCGGCTCGTCATCGCAACGCAGGTGGTCGAGCAATCGTTGGACGTGGATTTCGATGACATGGCGACGGACCTTGCACCCATCGACCTCGTCATCCAGCGTGCCGGTCGCCTGCAACGTCATCGGCGCGATGCGGCAGGAAATCCTCTGCTGGACGGTGCCCCTGACGGGCGCGGTGGAGCACGGCTTTCTGTTCTCTCGCCGGAGCCGATAGTGGCGGCCGATGCGAAGTGGGTCAAGACTTTGTTGCCCAAGACCGCGCGGGCTTATCCGGATCACGGCAAGCTCTGGCTGACCGCGCGCTGGCTGGCGGAAAACGGCGGTTTCAGCGTACCGGGGCAGGCCAGGGAAATGATTGAGGCGGTCTATGCCGACGAGTCCCTAGATCGGGTGCCGGAATGTTTGCAACGCGTGTCGTTGGAGGCCGATGGGCAGTGTCGTTCCGGCATGGCGATGGCGCGAAACAACCTGCTCGATTTCGACGCCGGCTACAGCCCGACCAGCCTCCAATGGCAAGACGAAGGCGAGGCGCCCACACGCCTGGGCGAGCCAACCGTGCGCGTGCGGCTGGCTCGCGTGCTCGGCGAATCCCTCGTGCCGTGGGCGGAGGCGGCTCCCGACATCGCCTGGGCGCTTTCCGAATTGAGCGTGCCGCAGCGATTGATTGCCGCCGAGAGTATTGCCGACATGGCGCTCATCCAGACGGCAAAAGCGACGATGCGCGACGAAGGCCGTTATGTCGTGGTCGTCGCCTTGCGGCCCGTTGGCGCGGTCTGGCGCGGCCGCGCGCTCGGCAAGGACAGCTCGGAAGTTCATGTGGCCTACTCGCCCGAATTCGGGCTAACCATCGAGAAAGGTGCGGAAGATGAATCTGATCAATGACCCGTGGATACCGGTCAAAAGGGCGGACGGGCGGCGCGAAACCATTGCGCCCTGGCAGCTCACCGAAGGGATGGAGGGCAATCCCATCGTCGCGCTTGCCTCGCCGCGGCCGGACTTCGACGGCGCCTTGATCCAGTTCCTGATCGGCCTGCTGCAAACCACTTGTGCACCAAGCGAAGAAGGCTGGTGGGACTGGCGCGAAGCGCCGCCTTCGATGGAAGTGCTTCGGGAGAGGTTTTCGACGGTGGCGCACGCCTTCGAACTGGAGGGCGAGGTGGCGTTCATGCAGGACTTTGCCTCTGACGAATTGACCACGCAGTCTGAGATCAGCGCGCTTTTGATCGAGGCACCAGGAGAAAAAACGCAGGAGGAGAACAAGGATCACTTCGTCAAACGAGGAATCGTCTGGCAGATTTGTCCGGCATGTGCGGCGACGGCGCTGCTCACAATGCAGACGAATGCTCCCTCAGGTGGCAAGGGGTACCGCACAAGCCTTCGAGGATGGGGGCCGCTAACGACGGTTGTCGTTGGCAGAAATCTTTGGGAAACCTGTTGGCTGAATGTGCTGGAGCTTCGACAGTACATCGGTGGTTTCGAGACTAACAACGGCGACAGTAGGCGATTCCCATGGCTAGCTCCGACGCGCGTGAGTGAGGCTAGACCTCCAGCCGGGATGACGACACCGGTTGACGTGCATCCAGACCAGCAGTTTTGGGGCTTGCCACGACGTATCCGGCTACAGGGATCGGATACCGCAAGTCCGGCGCTATGCGATTTGTGTGGGGCTTCTGTCAGCAAAGTATTCCGGCGCTTCACTACACGAAACTACGGCGTCAACTATCAGGGATTCGAACATCCATTGAGCCCGCACAGGACAAAGGAGGAATTGCCGGATTGCCTGCATCCCGACGCTGACGGCATCGGCTATCGGAACTGGCTTGGCCTGGTAGTGAGCGCCGCGAGCGATACGCGTCGCCCCGCGCGAGTTGTTGAGCGTTTTCGTTCGCAGGTGCGGGAGGATGGCTGCATATGGGCTTTCGGGTTCGATATGGACAATATGAAAGCCCGCTGCTGGTACGACGCCACAATGCCGTTGCTCACCGTGCCAGAAGGGAAAGACTCCATTTTCAAAGCGTCCGTCGAACGACTGATTCTTTCTGCGGACTGGGTGGCCAGTGTGGCGCGCGGTCGAATCAAGGACGCCATGCTGCGCAAAGCCGAAGCGCGCGGCGACCTGTCTTTCGCAACGTCGCACTTTTGGACCATCACCGAAGCGCCTTTCTACAATCTTGCGCGGAAGCTGCGCGATGGACTCGCAGTCGATCAGGACGAAACATCGTTGATGGAAGACTGGCTGTCGGAGTTGCGGCGTGCCGCGCTCGGTGTGTTCGACCACTACGCCCAGGCCGGAGACTTCGATGCCGTCAATCCGCGACAGGTGGCGACCGCCCGCAACAATCTCGGCAAGAGCCTATCCGGCAACAAGCTGCGCGAACTACTTGGTTTGTCCCGACGTACGCGCGTAGCGTCCTGATTCTTCGAGGAGACTTCCATGAACGAAAATACAGAATTCCCGTTTCCCCAAGGCAAGCCCGACCACGTTTCGATAGCCGTGTTGCGCGACTGGTGGCGCAGACTGGAAGACGACAAGGGTGAGCGCGCCGCATTGCGCCGAGCGGCGAGCTTGACCGAAGTGATGCTGTCGCCGGCTTTCCATCGTCTGCTGCGGGAGTTGCGCAGCAAGAACTTCGGTATTCCGGAAAGGCGCTACCCGCAGCTCGCGGCCATCGCCGGTCTCGCGGCGCGAGTGAAGGAGGCCGGCGTACCTCAAACGCTTGCCGACCGCATGGGGCAGCCGAAGACCGACGGAAAAACGCCGACGGTCGCCGAATTGCGTATGCGCAACATCCTCGCCTGCGACGACCTGGAATCGCTCTACACCCTGCTGCGCCGGGCGCTGGCTTTGCTCGACAACCGCGCGAATCTGGCTGATCTCGCTGCCATCGTCTGGCACTGGTCGCCACTGGACGCGAAGCGCTCGAACGATCCTCGGCGGCGAATGGCTTACGACTACTACGCTGCTACCCCGCTTTGAACATCATCCATATGGAGAACACCATGACGACATTTCTGCAACTGCACCTGCTCACCGCCTACCCGCCCGCCTGCCTGAATCGCGACGACCTCAACCGCCCAAAGACCGCCGTCATGGGTGGCGTTCCGCGACTGCGTGTTTCCAGTCAGAGCCTCAAGCGGGCGTGGCGGACATCGGACGTCTTCCAAGAGTCGCTTGTCGGCTGCATAGGGATTCGCTCCAAGGAGATTGGTCAACACATTCGCACTGCCTTGCTTAGCGGTATTCCGTTGTCCAGTTTATTTACGCCGACTGCACCGGAAGCTGAGCCGGACGGCAAGGTCAGCGAGAAGAATGCGACTGACTGGGCCTGGACAATCGCCGCCGAATACGTGGACAAGAAAGGCAAGGGCGGCGAGGAAGGCGATGACGATACCATCGAGTCGGCGGACGAGCCAAAGAAGAAGGGGAAGAATAAAGACTCAAAATCCAATGTCAGCAAGGAAACGCTCAAAAGCGAACAGGTGGTCTTCTATTCCCGGAAAGAAATCAAGGCGCTGAGTGACTTGGTGGCGGCAATACGAGCTAGTAGCAAAGCCCCGACCGCTGACCAACTCAAGTCAATCAAGATCGAGAGTTCCGGCGGTGCCGCAGACTTGGCGCTTTTTGGCAGGATGCTGGCGTCAAGCCCGAAATTTAATGTCGAGGCCGCCTGCCAAGTCGCGCATGCCATTACCGTCCATAGAGCTGCCGTGGAAGATGATTTCTTCACCGCCGTGGATGACCTAAATACCCATGAGGTGGATGCCGGCTCTGCGCACATGGGTGAACAGGGTTTTGGCGCCGGACTGTTTTATATCTACGTCTGCATCAACGACGATCAGCTCCGCGCGCAATTGGGCGACGATCTTGCCGGCAAGACCATCGCGGCCTTGATCGATGCGGCGGCCACGGTGGCCCCTACCGGCAAGCAGAACAGCTTCGCCAGCCGCGCCTGCGCGTATTACGTCCTCGCCGAAAAGGGCAGCCGCCAGCCGCGTGCGCTGTCGCTCGCCTTCATGAAGCCGGTGCGGGACGGCGACATGCTCGGGGATGCCGTGACTGCATTGACCGGTATGCGCGGTAATTTGGACAAAGTGTATTACCAGGGTCAAGCGCTCGATTCGCGCAGCATCAATGCCGTGACCGGAGAAGGCGATTTCGCGGCGCTCAAGACCTGGGCGGCCGACGGGAGCGCGGCATGAGGGACTACCTCGTCTTTCAGCTTTACGGGCCGCTGGCGGCCTGGGGCGACGTCGCAGTAGGAGAGACGCGGCCCTCGGCGCTGACGCCGGCCAAGTCAGCCCTACTGGGCATCCTGGCGGCGGCGCTGGGGCTCAAGCGGCCGGATACCGCCGACAACGAAGTCGACCGGCAGGCTTGGGAGCGCGCCCATACCGACCTGACGGAGGGTTACGGCTTGGCCGTGAAAGTGGAGCGTGTCGGGCTTCCACTGGTTGACTACCATACGGCCCAAGTGCCTTCGAGCGGCAAAGGGAAGAACCGGATGGTCTTCGCCACGCGTCGCGACGAACTGACGCGTGTATCGCGGCACGACCTCAACACCATCCTTTCCCGTCGCGAATACCGGCAGGAAGCCTATTGCGCCGTGGCGTTGTGGAGGCGGCCGAGCGCTCCGCACGACTTGGCGTTGCTATGCTCGAAGCTGCTGGCGCCAGTATTCCCACTTTATCTCGGGCGCAAGTCATGTCCGGTCGCGCTGCCCCTGGCGCCTCGTGTCGTCAATTCTGCCAGTGTCGAAGGCGCGTTCGTCGGCTTTGGCGTTGGCGTTGTCATTGGCGATTTGAAGCCGGCATGGAAGGACTGGAAACCGCTCCCGTGGTCGGATGAGGAGCAGCCTATCCTGCTATGGGATGCCGACGCAGAAACCGAATTGTCGCCGCATGAATCGCATACTCGCCGCGATATCCCCGCTTCGCGCCGTCGCTGGCAATTCGCCGTGCGGACGGAACATCGCGCGCATCTGGGAGAATAGTCATGAACGCATCCACGCACTGGCTATCGCGCATCGCTCCGAGGCCGGACATCGATTACAAGACGCTGGTGGTGCTCGGCAGTCTCGATCCCTACGGCCAACATCAGGCCTTATGCCAACTCTTCGATCTGCCGCCGAAGGAGCAGCGTGTCGATCAACCGACGCCCTTCCTCTTTCGCTATGAGCAGCAGAATGGTTTGCCGCTGTTTTACGTTCTGTCCCCGCAAGAACCTGTCGATAAGAGCGGAATATGGGAAATCGCCTCGCCGAAGCACTTTGCGCCGGACATGCGATCGGGCGACCGGTTGGCGTTCAAGCTGCGGGTTAATCCCACCGTCGCGCGGGGTGGTGTGAAGGACCAGCGTGGTAAGCGCCATGACGTGGTGATGGATGCCAAGCTGCGCATGGGCTGGAAAGACTTGCCGATGAAAGACCGGCCGAGTCTGGCGCATGTCGCCTATGAGGCCGGCGTATCGTGGCTGTTGGGGAGGCAGGAACGATTGGGTGCGCGCTTCGATGAGCATGAACTACGAGTCAACGGTTATCGCAACTGGCGACAGCGAACGGGAAAGGGCATCACCCTGTCAACGCTCGACTACGAGGGAACGCTGACGGTGACTGATGCAGATCGTTTCGTCGCCGAACTCTTCAAGGGCATCGGCCCCGCCAAGGCCTTCGGCTGCGGTTTGCTGTTGGTCCGTCGAATAGGCTAACGTGTGCCATCAAGTGTGTGCATAGTTCAGGAGGGCGCCATGCAGACCTTCACCATCCGCGATCTGCGTGACCGAACCGGCGAGCTGGTACGGGATGCCGAGGCCGGCAAGCTTTCCATCGTCACCAAGCACGGGCAGCCCGTGTTTGTCGCGGTTCCATTCGACGAAGCGCTCTTGGAAGTGGGCGTCCGGGTGTCACTGGCGGTCAAACTGTTCCGCGACGACGCGGTTTCGTTGCGGCAGGGTGCCAAGCTGGCGGGTATTACACTGAGCGAGTTCATATCCGAATGCTCCGCCCGCGACATACCGGTAGTCAGCTATGAACCAGGAGAACTTGATCAGGAGCTGGCGGTGCTGGATGCCTTGCCTCATCGCCGATAGCGGCCCGCTTATCGCCCTCGCCAAGCTCGGCTTGCTGGACTTGCCGGGGCGCCTTTTCGGCCATGAGGCGCGACACTTGGGGCTGGGCGTTGTCGGCGCGGGCGAGCGTTGAGCGGTTGTTATGGCCGATCTACTGCCGCCCCTGCGCCCGATTCCGATCAAGGAACGACTATCCATTCTGTATATCGAGCGCGGTCAATTGGACGTGCTCGATGGCGCTTTCGTGGTGGTGGATGTCAAAGGCGTGCGTACGCATGTTCCCGTCGGCGGCGTGGCGTGCCTGATGTTGGAACCGGGCACGCGCGTGTCGCATGCCGCCTGTGCGCTGGCGGCGCGGGTGGGTACCTTGCTGGTCTGGATTGGCGAGGCGGGGGTGCGCCTGTATTCCGCTGGCCAGCCCGGTGGGGCGCGGTCCGACCGGCTGCTGTATCAGGCGCGGCTGGCGCTGGACGACGATCTGCGTTTGAAGGTGGTGCGCAAGATGTACGCGATGCGATTCGGCGAGGAGCCGCCCCAGCGCCGCTCGGTGGAGCAACTGCGTGGTATCGAGGGTGCGCGCGTGCGCGAGATGTATAGGCGATTGGCCGCCAAGTACGGCGTCGAATGGCGTGCCCGCAACTACGATGTGGCCGAGTGGGATGCCGGCGATCTGCCCAATCGCTGCCTTTCGTCGGCCACCGCCAGCCTGTACGGCGTGACGGAAGCGGCGGTGCTTGCCGCTGGCTATGCGCCGGCCGTCGGTTTTATTCACACCGGCAAGCCGCTGTCGTTCGTCTATGACGTGGCGGATGTCTTCAAGTTCGAAACGGTGGTGCCCGTGGCCTTCCAGGTGGCGGCCCGGCGACCGGCAAGCCCGGAGCGGGAGGTGCGGCTGCGCTGTCGCGACATTTTCCGCGAGACGCGTTTGCTGGAGCGAATCATTCCAAGCATCGAGGACATGCTGTGCGCCGGTGGCATCGCGCCGCCTGAAGCCGCCGCCGAGCAGGTCGGGCCGGCCATTCCAGAACCGAAGCCGCTGGGCGATGCTGGTCATCGTGGTTGAAAACGTGCCGCCCCGCCTACGCGGGCGGCTGGCGATCTGGCTGCTGGAAATCCGCGCCGGCGTCTACGTGGGCAATTATTCGACCAAGGTACGCGAGCACATCTGGAGCCAAGTCGAAGCCGGCATCGGCGAAGGCAACGCGGTGATGGCGTGGCGAGCGAGCAACGAGGCGGGTTTCGACTTTGTCACCTTGGGCGCAAATCGACGCATGCCAGTGGAATTGGATGGCGCAAAACTGGTCTCGTTTCTTCCTCCAGACGATGGCGGTGAGGGCGTTCTTTAACAATTCGGGTAACCGGCTTTCGAGTCGGTAGAATTCGAGTGCTTGTTTTTCGTCCATGGAATCAAATGGGTGGACGAAGTGCGTTCCCCGCGTGAGCGGGGATGAACCGGACCTCAAGGCCTGCCGGGCGCCGATGGCGCCGCGTTCCCCGCGTGAGCGGGGATGAACCGGTCATACCCCATGGCCACCAGCCGACGAGCTAGCGTTCCCCGCGTGAGCGGGGATGAACCGTCCCTTTTTTGTGTCGGCGTGATTCGTGAGGCGCGTTCCCCGCGTGAGCGGGGATGAACCGGCAGTGTTGTCCGGGTGCGCGTCCGCAGCCACGCGTTCCCCGCGTGAGCGGGGATGAACCGTCTGCCGGATGGCTAGATAGAAATATGGCGTCGCGTTCCCCGCGTGAGCGGGGATGAACCGACCACCCGCCTTGATAGAAGCCGCACCACCAGGCGTTCCCCGCGTGAGCGGGGATGAACCGTCGTCGGCGCTCGCCAGCGCCAGCGACGAGGAGCGTTCCCCGCGTGAGCGGGGATGAACCGCCATATACCACACCGGAGGATCAACCATGAACGCGTTCCCCGCGTGAGCGGGGATGAACCGACCACCCCGCCGCAGCGGTTTGCATGGCGTGGGCGTTCCCCGCGTGAGCGGGGATGAACCGGCTGCCGGGCTGGCTGAGAATGAACCAATTACGCGTTCCCCGCGTGAGCGGGGATGAACCGTCGATCCCGATCAACTGCACCCAATGAGAGGGGCGTTCCCCGCGTGAGCGGGGATGAACCGAGCATTAGGTCGGGCAACAGGCCATCGCCAAAGCGTTCCCCGCGTGAGCGGGGATGAACCGACGACATTGCCCAGCAGTAAGTCGTTGGCCGGGCGTTCCCCGCGTGAGCGGGGATGAACCGCAATCATCCTGCTCGCCGCCGCCTGGCTGCGCGCGTTCCCCGCGTGAGCGGGGATGAACCGCAATCATCCTGCTCGCCGCCGCCTGGCTGCGCGCGTTCCCCGCGTGAGCGGGGATGAACCGGCAAAACCCTTGGCGAGCAGGATGTCGAGCGCGCGTTCCCCGCGTGAGCGGGGATGAACCGGAATCTCAAATGGCTCGACGCTGATGTCTTCCGCGTTCCCCGCGTGAGCGGGGATGAACCGTCTTCGGTGTAGTTCATTGGTTCTCCAACAGGGCGTTCCCCGCGTGAGCGGGGATGAACCGATCGAGGTATGTGGGTCAGCCGAGAAATGTAGCGTTCCCCGCGTGAGCGGGGATGAACCGGCGGAGGCGTATGTCATGGCTGACGATACAAGGCGTTCCCCGCGTGAGCGGGGATGAACCGACGTTTATTAAGGCCGCCCAACTAATCATTCCGCGTTCCCCGCGTGAGCGGGGATGAACCGCCCCCGATCCCACTGAACAACGCTACCGGGACGCGTTCCCCGCGTGAGCGGGGATGAACCGGAATAACAGGTGCGCGCGGCCGGTTCAGGAGTGCGTTCCCCGCGTGAGCGGGGATGAACCGAACTCTCACAACTGCTTGGCAGTCAACACATCGCGTTCCCCGCGTGAGCGGGGATGAACCGTGAGACCCCGTCCCCCAGTGGTATGCGGTTGGGCGTTCCCCGCGTGAGCGGGGATGAACCGGAGTCATCAGCAGCTATCAGGTTCCGGCAGGTGCGTTCCCCGCGTGAGCGGGGATGAACCGCCGGTTGATCGATGACGGCGACACCGGAAACGCGCGTTCCCCGCGTGAGCGGGGATGAACCGCAATGTCGCTACTGCTGGCGCTTACTGCAACCGCGTTCCCCGCGTGAGCGGGGATGAACCGACCGCACGACGGGGCTATGGCGCGTCTATGACGCGTTCCCCGCGTGAGCGGGGATGAACCGTGCGCCTGACCATCGCCTCCGCCACCGACCTGGCGTTCCCCGCGTGAGCGGGGATGAACCGGAGTATTCAGGTGGTTCGGTGTCACATTTAATGGCGTTCCCCGCGTGAGCGGGGATGAACCGCCGCCGGCTGGCCTCGAGGCCGCCTACATCCGGCGTTCCCCGCGTGAGCGGGGATGAACCGCCTATCCGTAGCCCGCAGGAAGGGCGCATGAGCGTTCCCCGCGTGAGCGGGGATGAACCGCGCCCAACCGGCGTATTGACCACCCCACGCACGGCGTTCCCCGCGTGAGCGGGGATGAACCGGTTGGCGGCATCCGTATAAGCCACATGAGCGGGCGTTCCCCGCGTGAGCGGGGATGAACCGAGTGGATAGCGAAGCGGAAAGCAAAGCTGCTCGCGTTCCCCGCGTGAGCGGGGATGAACCGGCTCGGTATCGGCGGCTCCCGGATATCAGCAAGCGTTCCCCGCGTGAGCGGGGATGAACCGAGGAAGCCGTATCGTCGCGTCCGTTCCAGGGGGCGTTCCCCGCGTGAGCGGGGATGAACCAGCCTACGCACAGCCCCGGCTGTTCGAGGATGCGCGTTCCCCGCGTGAGCGGGGATGAACCGGAACATGGTCTGTTCCTGCTCCATGCGGATGCGCGTTCCCCGCGTGAGCGGGGATGAACCGACGCATACCGAATTGATGAGGCAGACGCTCAAGCGTTCCCCGCGTGAGCGGGGATGAACCGTCGATTGCATTCATACGCTGAATTGCAAGCGCGCGTTCCCCGCGTGAGCGGGGATGAACCGTGTTTCTTAAGCGGCGCATCGGGTGGCGTCAAGCGTTCCCCGCGTGAGCGGGGATGAACCGTGCCGCCACCTTGCTCGACGGCCGTATTCTGTGCGTTCCCCGCGTGAGCGGGGATGAACCGACGCCCGGTGGCGGCGCGTGGTCGCGGTACCTGCGTTCCCCGCGTGAGCGGGGATGAACCGGTGCTCGCCATTGCCGGTGACGATCTGATCCAGCGTTCCCCGCGTGAGCGGGGATGAACCGCGCGCGAAAATCGCCTCCGCCCTGGCTCCTGTGCGTTCCCCGCGTGAGCGGGGATGAACCGTGACCATCGCCGGCGCGACTGCTCCGACGCTGGCGTTCCCCGCGTGAGCGGGGATGAACCGTCTCCCAGGTTCCCGGCGGCGTTCCTAGTCCCGCGTTCCCCGCGTGAGCGGGGATGAACCGTAGGCCGTTATCGGCATGGGCGCCGGCGAGCCGCGTTCCCCGCGTGAGCGGGGATGAACCGTAGACACCAAAAGCGCCAGTGAACAGATTATTGGCGTTCCCCGCGTGAGCGGGGATGAACCGCGTGAAAGTTCGACGACGCTGTCTCTCGTGCCGCGTTCCCCGCGTGAGCGGGGATGAACCAGCCACCAGTACGTCGCGCGGAATCCGCATACCGCGTTCCCCGCGTGAGCGGGGATGAACCGATCCAGCGTTTCGCCCTGCCACTTTTCCCGGCGCGTTCCCCGCGTGAGCGGGGATGAACCGTCCCCGCGCCACCAACCTTGTCGCAGTACAAAGCGTTCCCCGCGTGAGCGGGGATGAACCGACGAAGGGACTGATGACGATGACGCGGAGCAAGCGTTCCCCGCGTGAGCGGGGATGAACCGTGGAAACGGCAGAACCATTTGCGGCCATCGTGGCGTTCCCCGCGTGAGCGGGGATGAACCGTGTGCTCCGAGCTGGACGCCGGCGGCCGGGAAGCGTTCCCCGCGTGAGCGGGGATGAACCGGCCGGGCTTATGGTGCATCCATCACACCATCAGCGTTCCCCGCGTGAGCGGGGATGAACCGTCGACCCGCGTAATCCGACCTCGAGGAGCCGCGCGTTCCCCGCGTGAGCGGGGATGAACCGGTAATAGGACGGCCGAACATGACACCAAGCGAGCGTTCCCCGCGTGAGCGGGGATGAACCGGTTACGGTGTCTGTTCGCGGCGTTGATCTCGCGCGTTCCCCGCGTGAGCGGGGATGAACCGTTCCCGGAAAAACGGAGCCGCTCGCCGTCAAGGCGTTCCCCGCGTGAGCGGGGATGAACCGATTGTCCGAACGATCAAATCGCCCGACATTGCGCGTTCCCCGCGTGAGCGGGGATGAACCGCCGCACGTCGAGATTCGTCGCAACGCGCTCGCGCGTTCCCCGCGTGAGCGGGGATGAACCGGCGACTTCCCTCTCCATTCATCCATGAAGCCGCGTTCCCCGCGTGAGCGGGGATGAACCGCGTAGCGCAGGCTCAGGTTATAGGCCGGGCCGTGCGTTCCCCGCGTGAGCGGGGATGAACCGGGTCTGGCCAGTTGGAAGTTGGCGGCCGACCAGCGTTCCCCGCGTGAGCGGGGATGAACCGTGGAAGGGCCGGCAGTACTGCCGTAACCTCGTGCGTTCCCCGCGTGAGCGGGGATGAACCGATTCAGAACCGCACGTCGGGTGGTGTGAGAGGGCGACGGGATTACTCCCGTCCCCTACTCAATTCTGGCTAGTGCGCCAGTTTCAGAAGGATGCTGAGCAACAATGCCAGTTGTCCCAATGCCAAGCCAATAATCCATTTGAGCATGTCGAACTTCAGCTCGGTCATGTCTTTTCGGATTTCCGCGTTGGCCAGTGCCATGTCTCGTTTCGTTACCAGCTCTGCACCGTCGCTGAGTTCTCGGAATGCATCCGTCATGGCTTCCGCTTGCTTCTCGTTCAAGCCGGCGTCTTTCAGCCTGCTGATGAAGCGGTGGGTATCGAAGGTGGTTGTGCTCATTCCATGTTCTCCTTTGCCGAAGAATAGTCTATCAGGTCAATCCTGGGTTTTCCGGCGTTCCCCGCGTGAGCGGGGATGAACCGGCTTCATGGGCGGTGGTGTTCAGGGCGGTGAGGCGTTCCCGTCAACAAGCAACGCACCGCCGCATTCGCTACACTTGCCGAAAAGGAGCCGACACCATGACCGACAACGTGGAAAATCTGATCCTGGAACACCTGAAAGGGTTCCGTAACGAATTTCGAGAGTTTCGCGGGAGATACGACCGAGACGTCGAGGACATCAAGCACCGCTTGACCACCATCGAACGCGGACAAGGCAGCGTATAGCATGGGGCCGCGGACCAGTATGATAAGTACGTCAGGCAACAGGTCACCCTTGACCAGTTGGCGAAGCGAATAGCGCACCTGGAAAAGAGACTAGAACTAGCCGGATGAACGGCAAGACAAGAAGAAAAGGCCCGGTCATTCGGGCCTTTTGCTTTACCGAGCAACCGCGAGCACGAGAACGTGCCGCGAGCGATCCGATGACCGGAACGCGAATCCCTGCCGCCTGTGGTCCCGGCTCTGGCGTTCCCCGCGTGAGCGGAGATGAATCGCGACTTTCGCGGCGGGCGTCCGCCAAGGCATACTGCACGGTTTACCGCCGCCGATCAGGATACCGATCCCTTGCCGAAACCAACGATGCGCGTCCTCTCCCTCATCGCGCCGATGACGCAGCTCAATACGCCCTATCCGTCCACGGCCTACCTGACCGGCTTTCTGCGCTCGCGCGGTGTCAACGCGGTGCAGGAGGATCTGGCGCTGGCGCTGGTGCTGCGGCTCTTTTCGCCGGACGGGCTGCGGGCGATCCGCACGCGCATCGCGGCGCTGCCAAAGCGCGAGCGAACGGCGCGCGTCACCGCGTTCGTGCAGCGTTTCGATGCCTATCTGCGGAGCATCGGTCCGGCGGTGTCCTTTCTTCAGGGGCGGGACGCGACGCTGGCGCAGCGCATCGCCGGCCGCAACTTTCTGCCGGAAGGCGAGCGTTTCCAGCCGCTGGATGACTACGTCGATCCCGACGGCGGCGATCCGCTGGCGTGGGCATTCGGCGCCCTGGGGGTGCATGATCGGGCGCGGCATTTCGCGACGCTGTTTCTCAATGACGTCGCCGACGTGTTGCGCGACGCGGTGGATGCGCGCTTCGAGTTCGTCCGCTATGCCGAATCCCTGGCGCTCAGTCAGGCCAGCTTCGAGCCGCTGGCCGGGGCATTGGCGGCGCCGCCCAATCTGGTCAACGCCACGCTGGGCGAGCTGACACTGGCGGCGCTGGCGCGCCATGCGCCGCGGCTGGTACTCATATCGGTGCCGTTCCCCGGCTCGGTCTATGGCGCTTTTCGCATCGCCCAGGCGATCAAGGCGCACGATCCGAGCGTCGTCACCGTGCTTGGTGGCGGCTACGTCAACACCGAACTGCGCGAACTGAGCGAGCCGCGGGTATTCGACTACTTCGACTTCGTTACCCTGGATGACGGTGAGCGGCCGATTCTGGCCTTGCTCGAACACCTGCGCGGCGAGCGGCCGGTGGAACGGTTGGTCCGTACCTTCCTGCGCCCGGCGGACGGTGCGCCGGTGCGCTACGTGGATGCCGGCGAACCCGACGTGCCCTTCGCCGAGGTCGGCACACCGACCTGGGATGGCCTGCCGCTCGATCGCTACCTGTCCGTGCTCGATATGCTCAATCCGATGCATCGCCTGTGGTCGGACGGGCGCTGGAACAAGCTGACGGTGGCGCATGGCTGCTACTGGAAGAAGTGCAGCTTCTGCGATGTGACGCTCGACTACATCTCCCGTTACGACACGGTGGCCGCGAATGTCCTGGTCAACCGGATCGAAGCGGTCATCGCCGAAACCGGGCAGACCGGCTTCCACTTCGTTGACGAAGCCGCGCCGCCCAAGGGCCTTGCGGCGCTGGCCGATGAGCTGCTGCGGCGCAATCGGGCGATTTCCTGGTGGGGCAACATCCGCTTCGAGAAGTCCTTTACGCCGGAACTGTGCGAAAAGCTGGCCGACAGCGGCTGCATCGCCGTTTCCGGTGGCCTGGAGGTGGCCTCGGACCGCTTGCTGAAGCTGATGCAAAAGGGTGTTTCGGTCGAGCAGGTGGCGCGCGTGACGCACGCCTTTTCAGATGCCGGCGTCCTGGTTCATGCCTACCTGATGTACGGATTCCCGACCCAGACGGTGCACGATACGGTCGATGCCCTCGAATACGTGCGCCAGCTATTCGCCGCCGGCTGCATCCAGTCCGGCTTCTTCCACCGGTTCGCCTGTACGGTCCATTCGCCGGTCGGTCAGTACCCCGAGCAATATGGGGTAACGCTGCGGCCGCTGCCCGCCACGGCCTTCGCCAGGAACGACGTCGGCTTCATCGATCCCGCCGGCGTCAACCACGATGCACTCGGCATCGCGTTGAACAAGGCGCTCTACAACTACATGCACGGCCTGGGGCTGGATACCGACGTGCGCGAGTGGTTCGCCGACCGCGTGCCCAAGCCGCGCGTGGCTCGGCACTTCATCGAACGGGCTCTCGAACAGCGGCGGTGAGCCGCCGCGCTCAGTTGCGTCGCGCGGCGAAAAGGTCGACCAGGGCCGCGGTCACATCGTCCGAGGCGTCCGCGTAGTCGCCCTCTTCCAGCATCGCGAGCGCCTCGTCGGGGTGCCCGTTGGCGGCCATGGCGAGAACCTCGCCGGCGCAACGGTGGAAACGGGTATGCGCCTGACGCAAGGCGTCGAAGCCCGGCGTGTGTCCGTAGTGCTGCTTGCCTTCGCCGCCGAGCCAGACGCCGAGAGCGCACAAGTCGTCGCGCATCGCCGATTCCATGGTGACGTCTTCCTCGCTTCGGCCGGTGATGTAGTCCTGTAGCCGTTCTTTCCACTTTGCATGCGCGTCGATCGCCGTCTTGCCGTCGGAGACGAGGACGAAGAGCTTCGCCAGAAGCTTCTTGACGCGCTCCGAGGCACGCACGTAGTCGCCGTGGTGCAGCAGGTTGAGGGCCTTTTCCTTTTCGCCGGCCTGTGCCGCCGTCAGCACTTCGCCGGCGCAACGATGGAAGTTGGCGTGATGGGCCTTCATGTCGAAGAAGGTTTCCGAATAGCCGAACTCGCCGCCGCCCCGGCTGTAGATCCATTTGCCGAGCGGACACTGGTCGTCCCGGCAGACCACATCGGCCTTGAGGTCCTCGGTACTGGTGCCGTTGATGTACGACAGCAGACGCATCTTCCACTTCATGTGGGCATCGACTGCCGACTTGAAGTTGAGGCCGCCGACTTCGACGCCGCGTTCCTCGCCTGGCAGAGGGGCCGCCGGCGCCGCTGCCGTCACTACCGCCGCCGCCGCTGCAGGGCCGCCATGCCCCGGTGCCGCCTTGAACCAATTCATGATACCCATGATTTCCCCCCCCGGATTCGATCGAACTCTTGTCTTATCGGCTAGATTTCACGACGTTGAAGCTTAGCGTGAAATCCATGAGTCAGCCAGGGTTATCGGCCGCGGTGGGGCCGGGTTTAGATCAATCGTCGCGGTATTTTTCGATCAGCCGGTAGACGTGCCGCTCGCTGATGCCCAGTACGGCGGCGGTCTTCTGGCGGTTGCCGCCGTGCTTGGCCATGGCCAGACGCAGATATTCGCGCTCGATCTGTTCCAGGCTGGGTTCCTGGCTGAAACGCAACACGATCCCCTCGCTCTGGTCACGGGGGATGAAGGCGAGGTGTTCACTCCTGATCTGCCGTCCCGGTCGGGCGAGAATGACGGCCCGTTCGATGGCGTTCCTGAGTTCGCGCACGTTGCCCGGCCAATCGTAGGCAACCAGCAGCTTGAGGGCGTCGGCCGCTATCGTCATCGGTGCCGTGCGTGTCAGCAGGGAGAGGAAATGCCGGGTCAGCGGTTCCACGTCCTCGCGGCGTTCGCGCAATGGCGGTACGGTGATGACGAAGCGCGACAAGCGGAAATACAGATCGCTGCGGAAGGTTCCGGCCCGGCTCATCTCGGCGATGTCGCGGTTGGTGGCGGCGACGAAGCGCGCGTCCGCCACCAGCGTCTTGTTGCCGCCGAGGCGGCGAAAGGTGCTGGTTTCCATGACCCGCAACAGCTTGGCCTGGATTGCTGCGCCGATGTCGCCGATCTCGTCGAGGAACAGCGTACTGCCGCCGGCTTCCTCGATCAGGCCGCGCTTCTGGCGGTCCGCGCCGGTAAAGGCGCCGCGCTCGTGGCCGAACAGTTCCGATTCGAACAGGCTTTCCTGCAAGCCGCTGCCATCGATGGCCACCAGTTCGCGGCCGGCACGCGGGCTGTAGTCGTGGATGGCCTGGGCCACCATTTCCTTGCCGGTGCCCGATTCGCCGAGTATCAGCACCGTGGCGTCCGTCGGCCCCACGGCGTGAATCAGGGTCTGGACATCGCGCATCGCCGTGCTGTCGTAGACCAGCGGCCCCGGGCGGCGCGACGCCAGTTGGGTGCGATAGAAGCGGTTCGATTCCCGCAGTTCGGCGGTTTCCAGGACGCGCCGGACCGTCAGCTCCAGCTCGTCGACATTGACCGGTTTGGTCAGGAAATCCGCGGCGCCCTCCCGGATGGCGCTGACCGCGTTGGGGATCGAACCGTAGCCGGTCAGCACGATCACCGGGTACTGGTTGCGAATCTCGGCCAGGATCTTCGCGGCATCGCTGTCGGGCAACTTGAAGTCGAGGATGATGGCATTCGGCTCGATTTCGCCGAGGCGCTGCTGGGCTTCGGCCCAGGAGCCGGCACCGATGGTGGCGAAGCCCATCGACTCGATCTGGCGGCGCAGCAGGCCGTTGAAGACGGCGTCGTCGTCGACGATGAGCAGGGTCTTGCGTTTCAAGAGCTGGTCTCCAATACGGTTTCCGCCAGCGCCAGGCGGATGCGGAAACACGAGCCTTGGCCGGGCTCGCTGCGCACGTCGATGGTGCCGCCCATCCGCTCGACGAAGTTCTTGACGATGGTCAGGCCCAGTCCGGTCCCGGCGACGCCATCGGCGCGGCGGCTGAAGAAGGGATCGAAAATGTTATTGACGTGTTCTGGCGTCATGCCGATGCCGGTGTCGATGATCTCGAGCACGGCGTGGCCATCGCTGCTGGCCAGGCGGGTGGTCAGGGTGCCGCCATCCGGCATTGCGTGGTGGGCGTTCTGTATGAGGTTGAGGAAGATCATGCGGATCTCCGCCTCGTCGGCCAGCACGCGCAGCGGTATCGGCGGCAGGTCGGCGACCTGGCCGATCTTTCGGGTCTGGGCGTCGAATTCCAGCAAGTGCAGGGTATCGGTCAGCGCCTCGTTCAGCACCACCAGTTGCAGACTATTGGCCGGTGGCCGCGCCAGCAGCAGCAGCCGGCGCGTGACGGCGATGCAGTTGTCGATTTCCTGGTCGATGAGGTCCATGTAGTCGACGATCTGTTCCGGGCTGATGCGCGCTTCACGGATTTCCCGCGTCAGCCCCTGGACGCCAAGGCGCACCGAACCCAGTGGATTGTGAATTTCATGGGCGATGCCGGCGGCGAGCAGGCCCAGTTCCGACAGTCGCTGTTCGTGCGAAATGCGCGCGGCCTGGCCGAGATCGCGCACCGATTCCACCACGTAGCGTTCCCTGCCGGCGCGACCATCGATCTCGACCAGCACGGCGTGAACCTCGGCGGGGAACTGGCTGCCGTCGGGCCGTTGGTGGTAATGAGTCGCCTTGAGGGTGTCGCCGACTTGCTTCAGCTCGGCCAGAGGGCAGACCACCAAGGTGGCGACGCACGGCGTGGCGCGGTTGTGGCTGCTCTGATGGCAGGGCCGAAGGATGACTTGATCGGCCTGCTGGCCGACCTGCTGGCAAAAGGCCCGGTTGGCGAGCACGACCCGCAGGTCGCCGGTGCGAATGACACGCACGCCGTCCGGCAGGCCGTCGAGGATTTCCTGAAGGTAGGTTTCGTTCGCGCGCACCAGCGCCATCTGGGCTTCGAGGCGCTCGGCCATGCGGTTGAAGCGTTGGCCGAGTTCGGCCAGCTCGTCGTTGCCGGCGAGGCTGACACGCTCGTCGAGTCGGCCGGCCTCGAGCGCCGCGCTGACCCGGCCCAGCTCGGCGACCGGTCGCAGCACATGGCGGCTGAGCGAGCGCCACAGCACCGCCATGATCAGGCCCAGGACGCCGACGCCGGCGGCGGCCAGCGCCGCGGCGCTTTGCCAGGCCTGGGCGCGAATCTCGGCGGCGTCGTAGTCGACCACCAGAATGCCATTGACCGGATGATCGCTGGCCTGGCCGTGGCACGGGGCGCAGGGCGCCTTGTTGCGCACCGGGTTCACCGAGCGCAGCACCTCCTCGCCGGCTTCGTTCACGGCGAACTCCGCCACGGGCTGCGCGTCGGCGGCCGGCACCAGGCCGGGCAGACGCAGGCCGAGCTTGTCCGGAGCCGAGGCGAAGCGGATGTCGCCTGCCGGGTTGAGGATCATGACGCCATGGATGCCGGACTGTGTGCCCAGCCGGGTAACGATTTCCGCCAGGCCCGGCACGTCGCGCTTGAGCATGGCGTTCTCGAGGGCCGCCTGGAGCAGCAGGTTGAACCCCAGCGAGGCACGGCTGCGCTCGGCGACCAATTGGCCGCGATAGACGGTCAGGAAGACCGCCGCCAACAGCGCCGAAAGAATGCTGGCGGCGATCAGCAGGCGCGCCAGGATGCGGCGTTTGAGCGGGGAGAAGGCGACCGTCATGGCGGCAGTGTAGCGCGGCGATGAGGCCGCGCGCCGGGATGCGGGGCTACCAACTCGGGCCGCTGCCGCCGGGCATGAAGACCAGTGGTTCGGCCGGCGCTTCGAGCGTCGGCCGCAGGCGTGCCTCGATTTCGTCGCGGCTCGGCCGGGGTTCCTTGAGGTGGCTGGCCAGCAGGTCGCGCAGCGTGTTCAGCCAGGCTGTGGTCAACACGGCCAGTCCCGCGTAGAAGGACGAGGTACTGCGCGAGGCGACGCGCGCCGCGAAATCCGGCAACCAGCGCAGCGGGTGCTCGTCCAGCATGCGCGCCAGCGCGCGCCAGTGCTCGTCGGTGGTGGCAACCCGTGCCGCGTGGGCGATGTAGAGCAGTTGCAGCACCAGGTGATCGTCGGCGCGCTGGCGCCAGTCCGTGGTTGTCAGGCCGGCCGCGGCGTAGATGTCGCGCAACTGGAACATGGCCGTCTGGCAGGTCAGGTGGTCGTCGTCGGTCCAGACCGATTCGTAGGGCGAAGCGCCATAGGCGCCGGTCAGATAGATGGCAGCGTATTCGCTGGCCAGTTCGTCCATGGCCGCCTCGTCGGGCGATGCCGGCAGATTGGCCAGCCCCTCGGCCATCGCCCGCCAGGCCTCAACGGCCGGCGCGGAGGCAGGCAGCAGGCCGAGACAAGCGGGGAAGCGCGCCTCGTTCAGAGCTGCCAGCAGGTCGGGCGTCAGCTCACGGTCGTGCAGGGCGGCCAGCGACTCGGCGTCCTCGGCGATGATGTCCGCCAATTCAATGGCCATCGGCTCCGGCGCGGTCATGTGCCCTTGTCCACCCGGCCTTTGCTGTGCGGCACGAAGACGATGGACGGGTTGGTCAGCTCCGGATCGGCCATGTTCTTCACCTGGCGCACCGGCTTGTCGTTCGGGCCGACGGCCTTGGTCTCGTAGGTGCCGTCGCGCAGCTGGTCGATCGGGCCGATGTCGAGCACGCGCATCATGCAGGCCATGACGCAGTAGGGCTTGCGGCCCGCCTCGATCTCGTCGACGCACATGTTGCACTTCTTGACGATGTTCTGCCTGCGGGTCGAACTGCGGCGCGCCGTAGGGGCAGGCGGCCTCGCAGCGGCGGCAGCCGATGCACAGCGTCGAGTCGATATCGACGATGCCGTCGTCCTCGCGCTTCCAGATCGCGCCGGTCGGGCAGGTCGGCAGGCAGGCCGGCTCGGCGCAGTGGTTGCAGGACATGTTGACCTTGTAGGCGAACACGTCCGGATAGGTGCCGCCCTCGATGTACATCACGCGGCGGAAGCGCGGGCCCGGCGGCAGGCCGTTCTTGTCCTTGCAGGCGATTTCGCAGGCGCGGCAGCCGATGCAGTCGACGTTGTGGTGGATGAAGCCGAGCTGCATCTCCGGCTTCACCGGCGTGTAGATCTCGCGCTTCTTGCGCTCGAGCGGCCTCCTTGATCTTGCTCTTTGTCCGAGTTCTGGCCATGGCTCAGGCTCCTCGCCGTTACAGATCACGCCGGAAGACGTGGCTGCGCGCCGTGGCCGAGCTGTCCCAGCCGGGCCGGTGTTCGAGGTCGGTCTTCTTCACATTGACCAGCACGGTGTTGTAGGCGAAGGCGCCCGGCCGGGCTGGGCTCGTCGAGGGTCAGGAAGTCGGGGTTGCCCGCGCGGTCCACGCCGTTCTCGTCGAGGTCCATCCAGGCGCCTTCGTGCAGCACCACCACGCCCGGCATGCAGCGCTCGGTGACGTAGAGCGGGCACCACGACGCTTGCCGCGCTCGTTCCAGATCTCGACCATGTCGCCGGTCTTGATGCCCAGCCGGCGCGGCGTCGGACGGCGTTGATGGTCACTTCCTGCTCGTAGGTCTCGCGCAGCCAGGGGATGTTGTTGAAGATCGAGTGCGTGCGCCAGCGCGGATGCGGCGTGATCAGGTGGAACGGGAAATCCTTGGTCTTGGGGCTGTTGAGCGACTCCCACGGCTCGATCCATTTGGGGATGGAGGGGATGTGGTAGCCGTACTGGGTGCTTCGTCCAGTCGGTGATCTGGGCCAGCGTGGTCGGACAGGATCTCGATCTTGCCGGAGGGCGGTCGTGGAACGGCTCGCCCTTCTCGATCTGATCGCGGAAGGCGACATGCGGCTCTGTCGAAGACTTGAACTTGTAGACGCCGCGCTGCTTGAACTCCTCCCAGGACATGGTGACGCCCTGGTGGTTCTGCACCTGTCTTCCACCAGTCCGCCAGATAGGCCTCGTCGACCGCGTCGGGGTTGTCGAAGTAGTCGCGATCGGCCTTCGGGTTGTAGCTTTGCCGAAGTCCTTCACGGATGGGTCGAGCTTCTCGAGGCGATAGGCCAGTTCGGTGAAGACCTGGAAGTCGGTCTTGCTCTCGCCCATCGGCTCGATGACCTTGGGCCGGTGGATGTAGTAGTGCCCCTTGTACCAGGGCAGCGCCACGTCGTGGCGCTCGAAGTGGGTGGCGATGGGCAGCAGACACGTCGGCCCACAGGCCCGAGGGCGTGATGGTCGAATCCATGCACACCACCAGTTCCAGCTTCTTGATCGCCTCGATTTCCTTGTTGATGTTGGTGAGCTGGTTGAACCAGTCCGAGCCCTGCCAGAAGATCGCCTTGATGTTCGGGATACGGCCGTCGAGCTCGTCGTCGCGCGGCCAGCAGCCGATCTCCTCGCGCTTGACGTTCGGGTAGTTGAGCACGCAGTGCGCCCAGCGGTCCGACTTGATCGAGGCGAACCAGACATTGGCGAACTCGTCGTAGGGATAGGCGACCGCCTCGGCGTGCCAGCGCCTTGCCGACGCCCTCGGCGCAACCGCCGAGGACGCCGATGTTGCCGGTCATCGCCTGCAGCGCCGCGGCCATGCGGTTGTACTGTTCGCCATAGGCGTTGCGGCCCGGCGACCAGGAGGCCTTGAGCGCGGCCGGCTTGGTGCGTGGCGTACATGTCGGCGAGCTTCTTGATGTCGTCCGCCTTGACGCCGCAGATCGGCTCGGCCCATTCCGGCGTCTTGGGCGGCCGTCGTACTTGCCGAGGATGTAGTCCTTGAAGTTCTCCTTGCCCTTGGCCCAGTCGGGCATGGTGCCGGCGTCCATGCCCTGGCAGAACTTGTCGATGAACGTCTGGTCCTGCAGGTTGTTGGCGAAGATGTAATGGGCCATGCCGGCCAGCATGGCGGCGTCGGTGTTGGGCTTGATCGGAATCCACCAGGCGTCGTAGGCGGCGGCCGAGTCGGTGTATTGCGGATCGACCACCACGAACTTGCAGCCGCGCTGCTTGGCCATGCGCATGTAGTAGAAGGTGTTGCCGCCGTGGAAGGTGTAGGCCGGGTTCCAGCCCCACATGATGATCAGCTTGGAGTGGGCGAAGGCGTCGTCCTCGTTGCCGTCCTCGATGGTGCCGAAGGTCATGCGCGAGGAGAAGGTGGTGCCCTGGTAGGACGGCACCGACCAGGAGTTGGTGCGGCAGCCGAACATGCCGAGGAAGCGCGCCGAGCAGGCCCTCGATCTGGTCCGACTTGTGCAGCACGCCGTAGGACGCGCCGGCGTAGGCTCTGGTCGAGCATCGCGGTCGGGCCGTACGTCTGTCTTCAGTTCGACCATCTTCTTGGCGATCTGGCTCAGCGCCTCGTCCCAGGAGACGCGCTTGAACTTGCCTTCGCCGCGCTCGCCGACCCGCATCATCGGGTAGAGCAGGCGCTCGGCCGAATAGAGCCGCGAGCGATAGGAGCGGCCGCGCAGGCAGGCGCGCAGCTGCGGCTCCTCGTCGGTGTCCTTGCCGAAGGCGCCGCCTTCCTGGTAGCGGCCGTCGTCGGTGGACAGGCGGACGATCACGTCGCCCTTCTTGTGGGCCACCAGCATGTGGCGCGAGCCGCAGTTGTGGGCGCAGCTGGTGACCACCGTGGTCAGCTCGTCGTCGCGCGGATAGGGCTCGTAGGCGAAGGCGTGGGCATCGCGGCTCTCCAGTCCGTAGCGGAACAGGCCGGCGGCGGCCGTCCCGGCGGCGGCTGTCTTGAGGAAGCTGCGGCGGGTCGGGTTGATCAGGCCCTGTATGGCGTCGCGGAGGATGGGGCTGTTCATGGCGTCGGTCTCAACGGTTGACGGGCGAAGACGGTTTGGCGAAACGCGGCTCGGAATGGCCGGGCCGGTCCTTGGCCCAATCCGGGCTGGCCGCCGGCATGCCCGGCCAGGGATGGCGTGCGTAGGGGTAGGCGATCCGGTACCAGGCGCGGCCGCCGTGGCAGCCATGGCAGACGTCGCCGCCCGTTTTCGTCTCCTTGCCGGCCTGGGCGGCGGCCTCGATGGCCTCGGCGTTGAGGTAGCTCACGTTGTGCCGGTTGGTACGCTGGTTCGCATGGCAGACCAGGCAGTCGTTCTGGAACGATTCCTTCACGTCCGTCCAGGGACCGGGCAGACCCATGATCTCCTGGGCCGGCATCTGGCCGTGGCACTTCAGGCAGACCGTCTCCGGGTTCACCTGCTTGCGCAGCGTCAGGGCGGTGTCGTCCGGCCCCGGGCCGGTGGCGGACGAACCGGGCGCTTCCTCGCGTGGGTCGTGGCCCTGGTGGCAGGTGTTGCATTGGAGATTCATCAACTGCTTCGCCAGTGGTGTTGTCAGGTGGCGACGATGGAAAGTCTCCTGGTCGCCCGCGTAGGTCGATACGCGCTGGTACCAGGCCAGACTGTTCCCGGCTTCGAGGCCGGCTGGCGATTTCGCCTGAACTCGGTCGTCGATCACTTCCCGGTGGCAGGCCAGGCATTCGGCGTCGCTGGCCAGTTCGGCCGCCGGGCGAAAGTGCAGCGGGCTGTAGGTCGAGCGCAGGTAGTCGGGGGCGTTCGACGCGACATCGGCCGGTGGCCGGGCGGCGCCGAAGAGAACCACCGCCACGGCCATCGTCGCGACGATGATGGCGGCAATGATCCAGTCGTATTTCGACATGGCGTGTTTCCTAGTGCTTGCGGGCGGTGGGTGGGTTCGCGTACCAACCGCGGATATCGTAGGGAGCCGGCATGCCGGGCCGGTCGAAGGGGGTGTACCAGTTGCCTTGGTCGCGCAGGAACTTCAGGCTGGACGGAACCGGCTGCGACACCCCATGCAGGGCCTGGCCGCCGGGAGTGTCGGCGGGAGACGTCACCGTCATCCGCGGGGCGCCGGCCGGACGTTCAAAGGGCGCCAGGCCGGCAATTGCCGTGGCGGATTCCGCGGCTCCGGCGATCGCCGCCGATAGCCCAACGCTTGCCAGCGCGGCGAGCGCCGACAGAGACCGAAACCGATTTGTGATCATGGCCGACTTGCCTCGTCAGTGACCAAAAAATGGGATGGGGAGTTGTCCCCATCCCAAGAGCCAGGGTGCATCCAACCTGGAGATTACTTCTTGCCTTCCATGCCGGACATGCCGGACATGCCGGACATCCCGCTCATGCCCGACATTCCGGACATGCCTTCCTGCTTGGCCTTCTTCTTGGCCTTCTTGCCTTCCATGCCTTCCATGCCCGACATTCCGGACATGCCCGACATGCCGCTCATGCCCTTCTGGCCTTCCATGCCCGACATACCGCTCATGCCCTTCTGGCCGGCCATGCCGGACATCCCGGACATACCGCTCATGCCCTTCTGGCCTTCCATGCCCGACATACCGCTCATGCCCTTCTGGCCGGCCATGCCGGACATCCCGGACATACCGCTCATGCCCTTCTGGCCTTCCATGCCCGACATGCCGCTCATGCCCTTCTGGCCGGCCATGCCCGACATGCCGGACATGCCGCTCATGCCCTTCTGGTCATCGGCCGCCATGGAGACGCCGGCAATGCCGAAAGAAACGAGGGTGGCAACAACGATGGACTTGATGTTCATAGATTCTCCTCGACGAGAGTGGTGATGCGATGAAGATCCGACGGCCGCCGGATCCCGAGCAAACTTCCTAGGAATCGGTTCGCTCGGCATAGCCAATGCACGTCTTGTGCCGGATTTTCAATGCTCTCGTAAGTCATTGTTACATCGGTGAAAATAGACAAAATTGGCTTGGCGTATTCAAAGCGGAAACTGACAATATGTCATGCTGGCAGGTCGGTCTGGCCGGTAAGCGCATGTTTTCCCGAAGAATTCAATCATGCCAGGATGTCAGGTGGAACAGCGGTCGGACGGTTCGGTCGCGAGCCAGCGGCGAAACCAGCGAACAATGTGCCGGCTGGCTTCGTCGAGAGTCCCCGGTTCCTCGAAGCTGTGCGACGCCCCGGGCACCACGGCCAGTTCCTTGGGCCCAGCCAGGAGGTCATGCACCTGGCGATTCTGCTGCCCCGACTCGCCGTCCCGCTCGCCGGTGACCAGCAGCAAGGGTAGGGTGAGCGAGCGCAGCGGTTCCATGCCCGCCAGATCCGGGCGCCCGCCACGGCAGGCCAGCGCGCGCAGCGAGGCCGGGCCGCGCACGGCCACACGGATCATGGCCGCCGCCGCCGCTTCCCGCGAGGCGATGCCCAGCGGCATGTCCCTGAGCGCCGGCTGGTGCCGTATCCACTCGAGCACGGCGGCCAGGCGGGCGGTCAGCGTCGGTACCTGGTTCCATGTATCCGGTGCGCGGCGCTCTTCGTCGTGGCTGAGCAGACCGAGGTGCAGGGTGGCGAAACCGGCTTCATGCAAGGCGCTATTGATGAAGGCGCCGCGGGCGGTGGTCAGCGTGCTGCCGCTCCGCTCCGCGAGGACGACCAGACCGGGCGCGGCCGGGGAATGGGCCAGGATGCCGTCGAGCCAGTTCTCACCGGCGGGCAGACCGACTTCGGTATGTCGCAGCTTCATGGAGGTCTTCAATGTCCGCGCTCGATTGGAACTATGATTCGAATGATACCCGGCCGACTCGGTGGATCGACACATGGGATGCAGCAGCAGGTTGATTGGCGTGGCTTGCGCCGCCTTGGTGACGGGGTTTACGTCGGCTGAGAGTACATCGGCCGCGCCTGCCGAGCCGCCGACGCCGGCGGTCATCGTCGCCGCCGCCCGTGGGGCGGCCCAGCCCATCGTCGGTGCCACCGGCGATTACGACGGACTGTTGACGGCGATTGGCGATGCCCGCGTGGTGATGCTGGGCGAAGCGACGCATGGCAGCCGCGAGTTCCACCGCGAACGGGCCCGCATCACCCGGCGCCTCATCGAGGACAAAGGCTACGTCGCCGTCATCCTCGAGGCGCCTTGGGAGCCGGTTCGGCGTCTGGATGCCTATGTCGGCGGCGGAGGTTTCGACGCGCGGGCGGCGCTGGCCGGCATGGTGCGCTTTCCGCGCTGGATGTGGCGCAACGCCGATGTGCGCGACTTTCTCGACGAGTTGCGCGACCTGAATGCACGAACGTCCGCCGGAGCGCCGGGTGCGGGTGGTCGGCATGGATCTTTACAGCGTGCCGGAATCCGCCGACGCCGTGGTACGCCATGTGGCCAGAAAGTCGATCCTCGCCGCCGCCTTGGCCCGGCAGCGCTACGCCTGCTTCGACAACTACCTGCCTGAGCCCCAGTTCTACGGTCGCGACGCCGAGTCGGGGCGCGCGCCGTCATGCGCCGAGGGTGCCCAGGCGCAACTGGACGAACTGGCGCCGGCCACCTCCGCCGGTGTCGACGCGGACGACTTCGCCGCCTGGCAGAGCGCCCGCGTGGTGAAGGACGGCGAGGCCTACTACCGGGCAACGTACCGACAGGACGTGTCGGCGTGGAACCTGCGCGAACAACACATGGCGGACACCATTGATCAGGTGCTCGACCGGCTGGGGCCGGGTGGCAAGGTGGTCGTCTGGGCGCAGAACATCCATCAGGGTGACGCCCGCGCCACGGATCAGTCGCTGGTGGGCGAGGTGAGCCTGGGCCAGTTGATGCGCGAACGCCACGGGATGGATGCGGTGCTGGTCGGCTTCAGCACGCATCGCGGCCAGGTCCGGGCCGCCACGGGCTGGGGGGCGCCGGACCGCGTCTGGCGCCTGCGCCCGGCACTGCCGGGCAGTTGGTCCGGCTTGCTGCATCGGGTGGGCCTGCCGGCCTACGTGCTCGTGTTTCGGGGACAGCCGACCTTGGCGGAAACGTTCGCCGCGCCGAGGCTTGAGCGGGCCGTGGGCGTTGCCTACGAGCCGCGAACGGAACGGCGCAGTCACTACTTCAATATGCGGCTGTCACGGCAGTTCGATGCCGTCATTCATGTCGACGTGACCAGCGCGGTCGAGCCCTTGCGCTGAAGGCCTTAGCGATTTCTTAACACCATCCCCCGCCACTCTTAGCCCTATCTTGATCAGTGGCTGTCTAGAGTTCGGTTCGTCCGAGTCTGAACCATAGGGAGTTGCCATGGATGCGCTTTACCTCCTGCTGGCCGTCGGCTTCTTCGCCGTCACGGCAGCGCTGATTCCCCTCTTTGAAAAGCTGCGGAGGCGGTGATGGATGCCCTTTACCTGATCGCACTGATCGCCACGGTCGGCGTCTTTGCCTACTTGGTCGCCGTGCTGTTCTATCCGGAGGACTTCTCATGACGGCCAACGGATACCTGCAACTGGCCCTTTACCTCGTTGCCCTGATCGGGTTCGGCTGGCCACTTGGTCTCTACATGGCGCGTGTTTATCGCGATGAGCTACCGGGGTTCGTCCGCTGGCTCAAGCCCGTTGAGCGCGGCATCTACCGCATTTGCGGCATCAAGGCGGACGACGACATGCCCTGGACGCGCTACGCCTTTGCGGCGCTGGCCTTCAATCTGATGGGTTTGTTGGCCGTCTACGCGCTGCAACGTCTACAGGGCGCGCTGCCTCTGAATCCCGAGGGATTGGCCGCCACCACGGCCGATCTGGCCTTCAATACCGCGGTCAGCTTCGCCACCAACACCAACTGGCAGAGCTATGGCGGCGAGACCACGATGAGCTATCTCACCCAGATGCTCGGCCTGACGGTGCAGAACTTCGTTTCCGCCGCCTCGGGCATGGCGGTGCTGGTGGCGCTGATGCGCGGCTTCGTGCGCAAGGAGGCCAATGGCATCGGCAACTTCTGGGTCGATATGACCCGCTCGACGCTCTACATCCTGCTGCCGCTGTCGCTGGCCCTGTCGATCGCGCTGGTCGGGCAGGGCGTGGTGCAGACCTTCGAACCGCATGCCGAGGCGGAACTGGTGCATCCGACGGCCGAGGCGCAAACCCAGGCCATCGCCGTCGGCCCGGCCGCCTCGCAGGTCGCCATCAAGCAGCTCGGCACCAACGGCGGCGGCTTCTTCAACGTGAACTCCGCGCATCCGCTTCGAGAATCCGACGCCGCTGTCGAACTTCCTCGAGCTGCTGTCCATCCTGATCATTCCGGCGGCGCTGTGCTTCACCTTCGGCAAGTTCGTCGGCGACATGCGCCAGGGTGGCGCGATCCTCGCCGCCATGACCGTCGTCTTCGTCGCGCTGCTGGCGCTGTGTGTCGGCGCCGAGCAGTCCGGTAATCCGCTGTTCGACCGACTCGGCCTGGCTACGCAGGCGTCCGAGGTTCAGGCCGGCGGCAACATGGAAGGCAAGGAGACGCGCTTCGGCATCGCCAACTCCGCGCTTTGGGCCACGGCCACCACGGCCGCCTCCAACGGCTCGGTGAACTCGATGCACGACTCCTTCACGCCGCTCGGCGGGCTGGTGCCCATGTGGCTGATGCAGCTCGGCGAGGTGATCTTCGGCGGCGTCGGCTCCGGCCTCTACGGCATGATCGTCTTCGCCATCGTCGGCGTCTTCATCGCCGGACTGATGATCGGCCGCACGCCCGAGTATCTGGGCAAGAAGATCGAGGCCTTCGAGATGAAGATGGCGGCCGTCGCCATCCTGGTGCCGCCGTTGGTGGTGCTGGTCGGCACGGCCCTGGCGGTGGCGCTGGATGCCGGCCGCGCCGGCATCGCCAACCCGGGCGCGCACGGCTTCTCCGAGATCCTCTATGCGCTGTCCTCCGCCGGCAACAACAACGGCAGCGCGTTCGGCGGCTTGTCGGCCAACACGCCCTTCTACAACACGCTGCTGGGCTTCGCCATGCTGATGGCGCGCTACTGGCTGATGGTGCCGGTGCTGGCCATCGCCGGCGCGCTGGCGGCCAAGAAGCTCATTCCGCCATCGGCCGGCACCCTGCCGACTCATACGCCGCTGTTCGTGGTGTTGCTGATTGTTACGGTCTTCGTGGTCGGTGCCCTGACCTTCCTGCCGGCTCTGGCTCTCGGCCCGATCGTCGAGCACCTGCAAATGATTGGCGTGAAATAGGGAAATCACCATGCAAAAGACCCAATCCCTCTATGACGCCGCGCTGATGCGGCAAGCCGCCTGGGACTCGCTGAAGCGGCTGACGCCGCGTTACCAGCTCAAGAACCCGGTGATGTTCGTCGTTTGGCTGGGTAGCCTGCTGACCAGCGGCCTGTTCGTCCAGGCCCTGATCGGCCAGGGCGAGGCACCGGCGGGTTTCATTCTTGCCATCTCGTTGTGGCTGTGGTTCACCGTGCTGTTCGCCAACTTTGCCGAAGCCATGGCGGAAGGTCGCGGCCGCGCCCAGGCCGATGCGCTGCGTGGCCTGCGCAAGACCGTCTGGGCCAAAAAGCTCAAGGAGCCCAAGATGGGGGCGCCATGGCATACCGTACCCTCCGAGGATCTACGGCGCGGCGACGTGGTGCTGGTCCAGGCGGGCGATGTGATCCCCGGCGACGGCGAGGTGATCGAAGGCGTGGCGTCGGTGGACGAGTCGGCCATCACCGGCGAATCGGCGCCGGTGATCCGCGAGTCGGGCGGCGATTTCTGCGCCGTCACCGGCGGCACCCGGGTGCTTTCCGACTGGCTGGTGATGCGCGTGACGACCAACCCCGGCGAGACCTTCATCGACCGCATGATCGGCATGGTCGAAGCCGCCAAGCGCCAGAAGACGCCCAATGAAATCGCGCTGACCATTTTGCTTGTGGCGCTGACGCTGGTCTTCCTGCTCGCCACGGCGACGCTGTTGCCGTTCTCGATCTTCGCGGTGGATGCCGCGCAGGCGGGCTCCGTCGTCACCGTAACCGTATTGGTCGCTTTGCTGGTCTGCCTGATCCCGACCACCATCGGTGGCCTGCTGTCGGCCATCGGTATCGCCGGCATGGGCCGCATGATGGAAAAGAACGTCATCGCCACCTCCGGCCGCGCCGTCGAGGCGGCGGGCGACGTCGATGTGCTGCTGCTCGACAAGACCGGCACCATCACGCTCGGCAATCGCCAGGCATCGACCTTCGCCGCCGCCTCGGGCGTCACCGAGCGCGAACTGGCCGAAGGCGCGCTGCTGGCCTCGCTGGCCGACGAAACGCCAGAGGGTCGGTCCATCGTCACGCTGGCCAAGGAGAAACTGCAACAGCGTGGCCGCGACATTCACGCCGACGGTGCCAGCTTCGTGCACTTCTCGGCGCAGACGCGCATGAGCGGCATCGACTGGCAGGGCCGCGCGATCCGCAAGGGTGCCGCCGACGCCGTGCGTGCCCACGTCGAAGCGCAGGGCGGCGGCTGGCCGGCCGGCGTCCAGAGCGCGGTCGAGGACATGTCGCGGCGCGGCTCGACGCCGCTGGTGGTCGCCGAGGGCAATCACGTGCTGGGCGCCGTCGAGTTGAAAGACATCGTCAAGGGCGGCATCAAGGAGCGTTTCGCCGAGCTGCGCCGCATGGGCATCAAGACGGTGATGATCACCGGCGACAACCGGCTGACCGCCGCCGCCATCGCCGCCGAGGCCGGCGTGGACGACTTCCTGGCCGAGGCGACGCCCGAAGCCAAGCTCAAGCTGATCCGCCAGTACCAGGCCGAAGGCCGCCTGGTGGCCATGACCGGCGACGGCACCAACGACGCGCCGGCGCTGGCCCAGGCCGATGTGGCCGTGGCCATGAACACGGGCACCCAGGCGGCCAAGGAGGCCGGCAACATGGTCGACCTCGACTCCAACCCGACCAAGCTGATCGAGGTCGTCGAGACCGGCAAGCAGATGCTGATGACGCGCGGCTCGCTGACCACCTTCAGCATCGCCAACGACGTCGCCAAGTACTTCGCAATCATCCCGGCGGCTTTCGCCACCACCTATCCGGCGCTCAATGCGTTGAACGTGATGGGCCTGGCGACGCCCTCGTCGGCGATCCTGTCGGCGGTGATCTTCAACGCCCTGATCATCGTCGCGCTGATCCCGCTGGCGCTGAAGGGCATTGCCTACCGGCCGCTGGGCGCGGCCGCCATCCTGCGCCGCAATATCGGCATCTACGGCATCGGCGGGCTCATCGTGCCCTTCATCGGCATCAAGGCCATCGACCTGCTGCTGGTCGGCCTTCATCTCACCTAACCGCGTCGCATCAGGAGTAATTCATGCTCAAGGAACTCAAACCCGCCTTTCTGCTGCTACTGGTGCTGACGCTGCTCACCGGTGTCGCCTACCCGGCGCTGGTCACCGGCATCGCCCAATTGCTGTTCAAGAGCGAGGCCAATGGCAGCCTGATCGAGAGAGAGGGCAAGGTGGTCGGCTCAAAGCTGATCGGCCAGCCCTTCTCGGATCCGAAGTATTTCTGGGGCCGGCCCTCGGCAACCTCGCCCATGCCGTACAACGCCGGCGCCTCCAGCGGCTCCAACCAGGGACCGCTCAGCCCGGCGCTGGAAGAGGCGGTCAAGGGCCGCATCGACGCGCTCAATATCGCCGATCCGACGCAGACCGCGCCGATTCCCGTCGATCTCGTCACCGCCTCCGGCAGCGGCCTCGATCCGCACATCAGCCCGGCGGCGGCACAATGGCAAGCGCCGCGCATCGCCCGCCAGCGCGGCATGTCGGTCGACGCCGTACAGCAGTTGATCGATGTGCATACCGAAGGTCGCGCTTTCGGCTTCCTCGGCGAACCGCGCGTCAATGTGCTCTTGCTCAATCTGGCCCTGGGCGCCAAGGGGTAAGCTATCGGCATGGCGAATGAACGTCCCGACCCCGACGCGCTGCTGGCCGAGCTGGAGGCGGAACACGCCAAGGCGCGGCGCGGCAAACTGAAGATCTTCTTCGGCGCCAGCCCGGGCGTGGGCAAGACCTACGCGATGCTCTCCGCCGCTCGGTTGCAGACCGCACAGGGCGTGGACCTCGTGGTCGGCGTGGTCGAAACGCACGGCCGTGCCGAGACCATCGCCTTGACTGTCGGCCTGGATATCCTGCCGCGCCGCGAGATCGAGTACCGCGGCCACACGCTCAAGGAGTTCGACCTCGACGCCGCCCTGACACGCAAGCCGGCGTTGATTCTGATGGACGAACTGGCGCACTCGAACGCGCCCGGTTCGCGGCATCCCAAGCGCTGGCAGGACATCGAGGAACTGCTCGATGCCGGTATCGATGTCTACACGACCGTAAACGTCCAGCATCTGGACAGCCTCAATGACGTGGTCGGCGGCATCACCGGCGCGCGTATTTGGGAAACCGTACCGGACAAGGTCTTCGATTCGGCCGACGAAGTGGTGCTGGTCGACCTGCCGCCCGACGAGTTGTTGCAGCGACTGAAGGAAGGCAAGGTCTACATTCCCCAGCAGGCCGAGCGGGCAATGGCCAACTTCTTCCGCAAGGGCAACCTGTTAGCCCTGCGCGAAATTTCGCTGCGGCGCACCGCCGACCGGGTGGACGAGGATGTGCTGGCCTATCGGCGCAACCAGTCGGTCACCACCGTGTGGCCGACGCAGGAGTCGATGCTGGTCTGTATTGGTCCCGGTGCCGGCGGCGAGAAACTGGTCCGCAATGCCGCGCGGGTGGCGGCGCAGTCCGAGGTGCCCTGGCACGCGATTTATGTCGAGACGCCGAAGCTCCAGCGCCTGCCGGATGTCGAGCGCGCCAATGTGCTGAAGACACTGAAGCTGGCCCAGGACGCCGGCGCGCGCACGGCGGTGCTGTCCGGACCCGATGCGGCGCAGGCGGCCGTCGCCTACGCGCGCGAGCACAACCTCGGCAGGGTCATGGTCGGGCGCGAGACGCGCCCCTTCTGGGACCTCGGTTTCGCCCATCGCCTCGGGCGCCTGGCGTCGGACATGGATGTCATCCAGGTGGCGCGCGCGGACGCGCCGGGCGAGCGGCGCGCGGTCGCGGCGCCGGCTCAACAGTCAGGCGTGGCGGTACGCTTCGGCGGTTACGCGATCGCCGTTGCGGCGGTCATCGGCGTCACCATCGCCGCGACGCCGCTGAGGCACTTTCTCGATCTCGCCAACATCGTCATGTTGTTCCTGCTGGCGGTGTTCTTTACCGCCGTCAAACTCGGGCGCGGCCCGGCGCTGGTGTCGGCCTTGCTGTCGGTCGCGGCCTTCGACTTTTTCTTCGTGCCGCCGCGCCTGTCCCTGGCGGTTTCCGATTTCCAGTACCTGGTGACGTTCGCGGTGATGCTGATCGTCGCATTGATCACCGGCCAGCTTACCGCCGGGCTGCGCTTCCAGGTGACGGTGGCGCAGAACCGCGAGCAGCGTACCAAGGCACTTTACGAAATGGCGCGCGAGCTCTCCGCCGCCTTGGCCGACGAGCAGATCGCCGAGATCGCCCAGCGCTTCGTTGCCCAGGGCTTCAATGCGCGGGCGACGTTGCTGCTGCTCGACCTGAAGGACAAGCTGGTACCCGTTGGCGGCGTGGCGGACCCGGCCCCCGACATCGGCATCGCGCAGTGGGCGCTGGACCATGGCGAGATGGCGGGGCTGTCGACGGACACGCTGCCCGCCGCGCCCATGCTCTATGTTCCGCTTCGGGCGCCGATGCGCATTCGCGGCGTGCTGGCGCTAAAGCCGATCGACCGGCACTGGCCCCCGACGCCGGAGCAGCAGCAGCTGCTCGACACCAGCGCGACCCTGATCGCCATTGCCATCGAGCGGGTCCACTACATTTCGGTCGCCCAGGACGCGCTGGTGCACATGGAGTCCGAGCGTCTGCGCAATTCGCTGCTGTCGGCGCTGTCCCACGACCTGCGCACGCCGCTTACCGCGCTCGCCGGCCTCGCCGAATCGCTGAGCCTGGCCGGGCCGTCGTTGCCGAAGGCGCAGGCGGAAATCGCGCAGGCGATCCGCGAAGAGGCACTGCGCACCAGCGCCCTGGTGAACAACCTGCTCGACATGGCGCGCCTGGAGACCGGCAGCGTCAAGCTCAGGCGCGAGTGGCAGCCGCTGGAAGAGGTCGTTGGCGTGGCGCTCCAGGCGCGGGCCAGCGTCCTGGCCAAACATGCGATTCGAGTGGATCTGCCGGCTGACTTGCCCTTGCTCGAATTCGATTCGGTGCTGATGGAGCGCGTCTTCTGCAACCTGCTGGAGAATGCCGCCAAGTACACCCCGGCCGGCAGCCAGATCGAAATTTCCGCGCGGCAGCAGGGCAACCGGGTGGAGATCAGCGTCGCTGACAACGGCCCCGGCTTGCCAGCCGGCAAGGAGGAGGCCTTGTTCGAGAAGTTCGCCCGGGGCCAGGAAGAGTCGGCCGTATCGGGAGTTGGTCTGGGGCTTGCCATCGTGCGGGCGATCATCGAAGTCCATCAGGGCACCGTGCGGGCGGAGAACCGTCCGGAGGGTGGCGCCCGTTTCGTCATTTCTCTGCCGGCGGGCGATCCGCCCCAGGTGCCGGAGGAAGTCTGATGGAACCTGGTCCCGTTGTCGTCGTCATCGAGGATGAACCACAGATACGGCGCTTCGTCCGCACGGCGCTGGAGTCGGAAGGCTGTTCGGTTGTCGAGGCCGGCACAGGCGGACGCGGATTGATCGAAGCCGGCACGCGCAAGCCGGATCTCGTGGTGCTCGATCTGGGATTGCCGGACCGGGACGGGGTCGAAGTGGTTCGGGACATTCGCGCCTGGTCCGGTGTGCCGATCCTGATCCTTTCGGCGCGCGCCGACGAGAACGACAAGGTGGCGGCGCTGGACGCCGGCGCCGACGACTACCTGACCAAACCCTTCGGCGTCGGCGAACTCCAGGCGCGGGTGCGCGCCCTGCTGCGGCGGGCGGCACGTGCTCAGGCCAGCGAGTCGATTGTCCGTTTCGGCGAAGTGGTGGTCGATCTATCGCTGCGGCGGGTGAAACGGGGGGATGAGGAAGTGCATCTCACACCCATCGAGTACCGGCTGCTGGCGCAACTGATCGCCAATGCCGGTCGGGTGCTCACTCACCGGCAGTTGCTGCGGGAGGTCTGGGGGCCCGGCCATGCCGAAGATACGCATTACCTGCGGGTCTACATGACGGGGCTGCGCCGCAAGCTGGAAGCGAATCCGGCCATGCCTCGCCACCTATTGACCGAATCCGGCGTCGGCTACCGGCTCATCCTGGACCACTGAGCCTGCGATCGCGCAGGTTGCGGCAGCGACCGGGTTCCCGGTTGCCGCTCAGCAGCGGTCGTCGCGGAAGCGTTCGGCGATGCCGGCGAACTCCTCGGCGGCGTCGCTCAGGGCGTCGACCACGTCCGGATCAAAATGGCGGCCCCGCTCCTCGATGATCATGGCGATCGCCTGTTCATGCGGGAACGCGGGCTTGTAGACGCGCTTCGAGATGAGGGCGTCGTAGACATCGGCCACCGCCATGAGTCGCGCCGAGGTGGGGATATCCTCGCCGGCGAGACCCTGGGGGTAGCCGGTGCCGTCCCAGCGCTCATGGTGGCCGTAGGCAATTTCGCGCGCCAGGCGCAGGAAGCTGGAATGCGCCTGGGTGAACTCCGATTCGGCTTGCACGATGGCGTCGCGGCCGTACTCGGTGTGCTTCTTCATGATCGTCCATTCGTCGGCGGTGAGCTTGCCCGGCTTGTTGAGGATCGCGTCGGGGATGGCCACCTTGCCGATGTCGTGCAGCGGTGCCGACCGGTACAACAGGCGGATCGATTCGTCGTCGAGCTCGGCGCTGAAGCGTGGGTGATCGCACAGCCGCTTCGCCAGAGCCTGGACGTAGTGTTGCGTGCGGCGGATGTGGTTGCCGGTTTCGTTGTCGCGCGCCTCGGCCAGCGAGCAGAAGGCGGTGATGGTGGCGCCCTGCGCCGCGAGCACCTCCTGGCTGCGTCGCAGCAGTTCTTCCGATTTCTGGACGACTTCCTGGGTGCGTTCCGCGACCAGGGTCGCCAAGTCATCGTTGCGCCGCTCGAGCGCGCGCCGGGTCGACGCGAGCTGCAAGTGGTTGCGCACCCGCGCCAGCACCACGGGGGGCGAAAACGGTTTGTGGATGAAGTCCTCGGCGCCCAGTGAGAGTCCGTGCGCCTCGTCCGAGGCCCGATCGAGGCTGGTGAGAAAGAGTACCGGGATCTCGCGCGTCCGGTGATCGTCCTTGAGGCGCCGGCAGACCTCGAAACCGTCGATGCCGGGCATCATCACGTCGAGCAGGATCAGATCGGCCGGATGACCGAGGGCGAGGTGGTCGATGGCCTCTTCGCCGCTGACCGCCGTATGGACGGCGTAGTGGTCGCCGAGCAAGTCTTCCAGAATCAGCCGGTTGTCCGCCTGGTCATCGACCACCAGGATGTGCGCGGTAGGGTCCATTCGAAGGTCTTCAACCGATACGGGAGCGAATCGATGCCAGCAGTGTATCGAGGCCGTCGGCGAGCTGCAAACCAAGGCCCGACGCCTCGGCATGGCTACCGCGGGCACCCTCCTGCAGCCGGCGGGCGAGTTCGTGCAGAGCCCGGGCCTCGACGTTGCCGGTCACGCCCTTGATGCTGTGGCCGATGAATGCCAGGGTGGCCATGTCGTGACGGTGCGCTGCTTCACGCAGTTGTTCCGGTGTCTCGGCTTGCGTCGTCAGCACGGTATTCAGCAGCTTGTCGATGAAGGTCTGGCGGCCGCCATAACGATCCGACAGGGCTGTCCAGTCGATGCCGGCGTTGACCGCCTCGGCCGCCGGCGCCGTGGCCGGTGTATCGGTGGCTCGCGCGATCAGGGGAGTCGGCCGGGCAGGCGCCTGGCGCAGGATGGCGGCGATCAGGATATCGAGATCGATCGGCTTGGTGACGTGATCGACCATGCCGGCGGCGAAGGACTTGTCGCGTTCCTCGGCCAGGGCGTGCGCGGTCAAGCCGATGACAGCCAGGGTCGGCGCCAGTGCGCCCAGGCGGCGGGTGGCTTCCAGGCCATCCATGATCGGCATCTGGATATCCATCAATACCACGTCGAAGGCCTCAGCGCCGAGACGTTGCACATGGTCCAGTGCTTCCTGGCCGTTTGCCGCGAACCGCACTTGCGCGCCTTCGTGTTCGAGCAGATCGGCAAGGATCATCCGGTTGATCGCCACGTCCTCGGCCGCGAGTATGCGCAGGCCGGCCAGACGCGGGCCGGTCGCCGGCAGTGATTCCACGGGCCGCTCGGGCGGCGCGGCGATCGGCATGGGCAGGCGCAGGGTAAAGGCACTGCCCTGACCATAGGCGCTGCTTACCTCGATGTCGCCGCCCATCAGGCGGGCGAGCTGGCGGCTGATGGCCAGGCCGAGACCGGTGCCGCCATGCTGGCGTGTTGTGGACCCGTCCGCCTGTTCGAAGGGGGCGAAGAGACGCTCGATCTGTTCCGCGTTCAGGCCGATCCCGGTGTCGGTCACGCGGAACGAGGTGAGGTCGCCATCGCGTGTCACGGCGAGGCGGATTTCGCCGGTCGCGGTGAACTTGATGGCGTTGCCGACCAGGTTCACGAGCACCTGGTTGAGGCGCAGCGCGTCTCCCGCTACCCAGTCGGGCAGATCGTCGGCGAGCTCCAGGCGCAGGGCGAGGCCCTTGGCGGCGGCGCTGTCGACCAGCAGGCTGACGATCTGGTCGGTGACGGCGGCCAGCGCCAGCGACCGGGTCTCGATGGCCAGCTTGCCGGCCTCCATCTTTGAAAAATCCAGGATGTCGTTGATGACACCGAGCAGATGCCGGCCCGCATCGAGGATGCGCTCGCAGGTCTCGCCTGTCTTGCGCCCCTTGTTCTCGCGCATGCCGATCTGCGCCAGGCCCAGCACGGCATTGAGGGGTGTGCGAATTTCGTGGCTCATGTTGGCGAGGAACTCGCCCTTGGCCCGTGCCAGCCGCTCGGCCTCGGCGCGTGCCGCCTCGCGCGCGCTCTCGGCGTCCTTGCGGTCGGTGATGTCGGTCACCATGCCGATGAAGGTGACGCCCGTTTCGTCCGCCAGCTCGTTGGTGGCCAGTTCCAATGGGAAGAGCGTGCCGTCCTTGCGACGGCCGGTGACCTCGCGGCGCTGGCCGATGATGGTGAACTGATGTGTACGCAGGTAGCGGGCAAGATAGCCGTCGTGCTCGGAGCGTATCGGTTCGGGCATCAGCACGTTTACGTTCTGCCCGATCAGGTCCGCCACGTCGGCGTAGCCAAACATTCTGGGGACGGCCTCGTTGGCCACCAGAATGGTGCCCCGCGTGTCGATCTGGATCACGCCGTCGAGCATGTTGCTCAGGATGGAGCGGGTGCGCGCCTCACTGTGCGCGAGTGCCGCCGTGCGCTCGGCGACCAGGTCCTCCAGGTGCAGGCGGTGGCCTTCCAGTTCCGCCCGCGCCTCGCGCAACAACATGTCGCCGCGCTGGCGCAGGACGAAGGTGGCGAGAACGTCGGTGACGGCAACAAGAAATTCCTCGTGCGACGGATCGCGGACCGCGCCGGCCGGCAGGTAGAGCACCAGAACGCCAATCACTTCCTTCTGATTCAGCATCGGCACGCAGTAGTGGCCGTGATCGGCCATGCCGGGATAGGTGACGTCGTGCAGCGCGTCGACGCGGTCGGCAAAGGCGATCTTGGCACTGGCGGCGGCCTTGCCGCACAGGCAGTGGCCGAGCGGCAGGTGGGCGCATTGCGTGAGCACGCCCGGCGTCAGGTTGCGGGAGACGGCAAGTCTCAGACCCTGGCCGTCCTCGGCCATCAAGTGGATGCCGCCCCGGGGCAGCACCGCCAGCCAGGAGGTGGCCAGCAGTTGCTCCAGGCAGCGATCCAGCGTTTCCTCGAGCGTACCGCCATGCAGCACGGTTTCCAGCAATTGGCGCAAGGTGGACTGTTGTTCCCGGTCGCGCCGCATGCCGACCTCGGCGGCGCGCAGATTTTCGTAGTTGCGCCACAGCGCGACGGTGGCAATGGCACTGAGAATGGCCATGCCGGCAATGGCGGCGAACTCGGCGTTGTAGGTGCGGGCGGAGACGCCGGCCTCCATGATGGCCGCCAGCAGCGCCGGCGCCAGGACGCCCCAGGGCATGGTGAGGCGCAGCAAACGGCCGTGCGCATCGTCGGCGAGCAGGCGCCGGGCGTAGGGGAGGCGTGGATGCAGGAACAGGCCGGGCCCGGCCATCAGGCAAAGCGCCACTGCGGTATTCAGCGCCATCGGCGTGAAGAGAGCCTCGATCGCGTCGCCGTTGTCGGCGACGACGAGGAAATGCACGGCCAGTCGATGGAGGGGCAGAGCGACCGAGAATATCGCCAACGCGCCCAATATCAGCACGGGCGGATGCCTCTGTTGCAGCAGGACGAGCGCAATGCTCAGCGTCAGCAGCACCAGGCTGGTTGCCACCGCGGGCCCGGGGCCGACCTCGCCGGCGACGAGATAGGCGCCGCTGATCAGCGCCGCCAGACCGGCACCGGCGGCTATCAAGAGATTTCGCGCCCGCCTCGGCTGGCTCGGCGTCAGCAGCAGGCCGGCGCCAAGCCCCACGATCAATGCGATGGCCACCGGCCGCATTGGTGGCAGGCCGGGCAGCATCGACTTGAGGACCGCCGTATCCGACCACCAGCCCACGGTGGCCAGCAGGGCGACGAGGATGGCGGTGGCGGCGGCGAACGTCGGTGCCCGCGCCAGCTTGTCCGCGTGTTTGATCAGGGTCGGCTCGCCAGACGCCAATCCCAAGCTATCGATACTCACCTTGCCACCTACCCTCCCAGGGGCTCCTTCTCCGCACGGAGCGACCAACGGATCCTTATCGGCCTGGTGGGTCAAGACTTTAGAACGTTTGAGCGATCGGCGGATCGCGCAACGCCAAGCGGCAGTCAGGGGGCGTGCAGTCGCACCGGTATGCGCCGCGCGCCGAAGGGCTTGTCGAAGTGCCCGAAGCGTCCGGCGATGGCGGTCTGGCAATGTTGGCAGCGACCGGTGTCGTCGAGGTGGTAGGCGAGAATCTCGTACCAGTCGCGTTCGATCACGGCCTTGCCGCAGCCGGGGCAGTGGGTGGTGTCGCCGGCCCTGTCGTGGACATTGCCCGTATAGACGTAGCGCAGCCCGGCGTCCAGGGCGATCCGGCGGGCGCGGCGCAGCGCGTCGGGCGGTGTGGCCGGCGCGTCGAGCAGCTTGTAGTCGGGGTGGAAGGCGGAGAAGTGCAGCGGCACGTCGGGGCCCAGTTCCTTCGCGCACCAGGCCGAGAGCGCCTTCAATTCCTGGTCGGAGTCGTTCTGCCCGGGAATGAGCAGGGTGGTGATCTCGAGCCAGCAATTCGTCTCGTGCCAGACGTAGGCGAGCACGTCGAGGATGGGTTGCAGGTGCCCGACGCAGAGCTTGAAATAGAAGTCGTCGGTAAACGCCTTCAGGTCGATGTTGGCGGCGTCCATCTTGGCGTAGAACTCCTTCGCCGCCGGCAGGTGCATGTAGCCGGCCGTCACGGCGACGGTCTTGATGCCGAGCGCGTGGCAGGCATCGGCGGTATCCATGGCGTACTCGGCGAAGATCACCGGGTCGTTGTAGGTGAAGGCGACGCTTTGCGAGCCATGACGCTGGGCGGCCCGGGCGATGGCCTCGGGCGTGGCGTCGTCCATCAGCGTGTCCATCTCGCGCGACTTGGAGATGTCCCAGTTCTGGCAGAACTTGCAGGCCAGGTTGCAGCCGGCGGTGCCGAACGAGAGCACCGACGAGCCGGGGTAGAAGTGGTTGAGCGGCTTCTTCTCGATCGGGTCGATGCAGAAGCCGCTGCTGCGGCCGTAGGTGGTCAGGATCATCTTGCCGCCCTGGTTGGCGCGCACGAAGCAGGCGGCGCGCTGGCCGTCGTGCAATTTGCAGTCGCGCGGACAGAGGTCGCACTGGATGCGGCCGTCGCCCAGATCGTGCCACCAGCGGGCCGGCGTACCGGTCAGGAGTTCTCGGGTTCCTTCCATTTCCGCACCTCGTAGCGAAACAGCTTCACGTCCGGTGCCCAGAAATCGGTGGGCAGGCCGGCCTTCTGCTTCAGATGGGCAAAGAATTCACGCCGGTCGGGCAGGTTCTCCCAGACCTGCGGCAGGAAGGTGCCGCGCTGGCCGCGATGCTCGAAGATCACGCCGTCGACGCCCGGCCGCAACTGACGGATTGCGTCTTCCTGGTCGGTGAACGTCAGCGGCGATGGCGGCGTCAGCAGCGATACCTCGACGCGGGTCCGGCCGAATTCCTCGGCGGTGAGCGGCGCAAAGCGCGGGTCGCGAAAGGCGGCGGCCCGCGCGTTGCCGCGCACATCGGCGTCCAGCGGGCGCCAAGCCTCCAAAGAGCCGATGCAGCCACGCAAACGACCCTGCTGCGTCAGCGTGACGAATACGGCTCCCGGGTTGCTCAAGGCGGAATCGTCGGGTTCGGGGGCCGGTGGCTGACCGAACTCGGCGCCGATGGCGTTGCGGGCGCGGATCAGCAGGGCCGCTCCGAGGTTGTCAGTCATGGTCCGGTTCGGCGAAGGCGAAGGCGGCATAGCCGACGACCCGGCTCTTGTCCCCGGCCGTATCGCCCGAGTTGCGCAGATCAAGCAGACGTCGGCGTCAAATTCCGGTGCCGCGCCACCTGTAGCAGGCCATTGATCGGTGTGGCGCCGCAGGCCTGTTCGTGCAAGGCGAGCGGCTGGCGCCGCAGTACGCTGTCGGCGCTGGCCTGATCCATCCGACGAGCTTCGGCATAGGGCAGATAGTGGGACAGATCCGAACTGACGACGATCAGCGTCTCGGGACCGCCCCACAGCAACTCCATCACCTCGGCAACCTGCTCGACCGAAGCGCCACCGACGACGAAGGGTGCGATGGCGAAGCTGTCCAGCACGACCTGCAGGAACGGCAACTGCACTTCCAGCGAATGCTCGGCCGCATGGGCGGCATCATTCACCTGAACCTGCGGCAGGCGGCTGGCGGCGGCCACCGCTTCATGATCGACCGGCACCTTGCCCAATGGCGTGGCGAAGAAGTCCGCCGACGACACGGCCAATCCCGCCACCCATTCCCGGTGCGCCGGGCCGAAAATCACCACGCGCCGAATACGCGCCGCCAATGGCCGCAAGCTCGCATAGGCACTTGCGGCGACCGGCCCGGAGTAGATATAGCCGGCATGCGGGACGATCAGGGCCTTGGCATCCATGGTTTCAGGCGTGGCACCGTCAAGCAGCGAATAGACGTCGGCGTCGAGCGCGCTGGCGTCGCCCGGATAGAAAGCGCCCGCCACAGCCGCGGGTCGCATCGACAATGTCCGCATTTCATTTACCTCCTGCTTTCTTTATGGGGCAGGGCCGGGGACTATTCAAGCAAGGAGAACCATCATTCCGATCCCGATGCCGACGGCAACGGCCGCCAGGCCCGGCAGGGTCCGCCACGCCAGCGCCGCGCCGCCGATGCTGACGACCAGGCCGGACTTGAAGGCCAGGTTGGCCAGGGTCGCCAGCGCGATGGAGACGACGGCCTGCTGGTCGCTCAGCTTGTCCTGGTTGTGCAGGCGCAGGCTGGAGAGTGTTATCGCATCGACGTCGGTAAGGCCGGAGGCCAGCGCGACGGCGTATAGGCCCTTGCTGCCGGCGATGTCTTCGAGCCAGGCGGCGAGGAACAAAACGGCGGCATAGAGCAGGCCGAAGGTGAGGGCGGTCTTCAGTTCGGTCGGGTTGCGCACTTCCGGCATGGGCAGGGCCGAACCCTGGAGCAGGCCGCGCCAGCCGAGCATCGTCGCCGCCATGCCCAGGGCCAGGCCAACGCCGAGGACGAGGGCCAGCGAGCCGAGCAGCTTCGGTGCCACCACCGCCGAGACGAGCAGCAGGCGCAGCATCACCATCAGGTTGGCGAGCAGGATGACGACGGTCGCGGTGCGCGCCAGTTCCGGTTCGCCGCGCGCGTGGCGCGCGAAGACCATGGTGGTTGCCGTGGAGGAGACCAGGCCGCCGAAGAAGCCGATCATCGGCGCGCCATGCTGGCTGCCGGCAATGCGCAGCGCCGCGTAGCCCGCCAGCGACACGCCGGAAATCAGCACCACCATCCACCAGATCTGGTGGGGATTGAAGGTGTCGAAGGGGCCGAAGTCGGTATTCGGCAGGATGGGCAGGATGACGAAGGACAGGGCGGCGAACTGGAGGATGGAGATCAGGTCCGTGTGGGTCAGGGCGCGGGTGATGCCGTGCAGTTGCGCCTTGAAGTAGAGCAGTGCCGTGGTGGCGATGGCGACCATGGTCGCCAGCGCGCCGTGCCCGTACCAGACGGCGGCGCCGAGGCCGTAGCAGATCATCAGAGCAATGATCGAGGTGGTGGGCGGATCGCCGTCGTCGGGCGGGTCGATGGTCACGGCGGCGATCATCATCGCGGCCACCGCGAGCAGCCCGATGGCCACCATCCAGACGCCGCCGGTCCTTTCCGCGATCAGCGCCGACAGGCAGCCGAACATCGCCACCAGCGCGAAGGTGCGCAACCCGGCCTTGGGGTCCGGTTTGCGCTCTCGTTCCAAACCCATGAGCAAGCCAAGCGCCAGACTGATGGCAAAAGCCTGCACATGCTCGAAGGCGATGGGCTGGAGGGGACTCATCGCTTCATTGTATAGAATGTCCGCCCATGTCCTGCCATGCTCTGGTTCCCGCCGCCGGCGGCGGTTCGCGCATGGGCGCCGAGCGCCCGAAACAGTACTTGCCGCTGGCCGGTCAACCGCTGATTCATCACGCGCTGGCGACGCTCTGCGCGGTGCCCGCCATCGAGCGCGTCCATGTCGTGCTGGCGCCGGGCGACCACCATTGGGTCGACGGTGATTTCGCGGCCCTGGCGCCCAAGCTCCGTGTGCTTCGTTGCGGCGGCGCGACGCGGGCGGAGAGCGTCGGTAACGGCCTCAAGGCGATGCGCGGCGAGGTGGCGGACAGCGACTGGGTGCTGGTGCACGATGCCGCGCGCGCCTGCCTGACGGTGGCTCATGTCGAGGCGCTGATTCGCGCGGTGGGCGACGACCCGGTCGGCGGCATCCTGGCGGTGCCGGTGGCCGACACGCTGAAGCGCGAAGAGCACGGGCGCATCGCGACGACCGTGCCCAGGGAGAATCTCTGGCAGGCGCAAACGCCGCAGATGTTTCGCCATGGCCTGCTGACCGAGGCGCTGGAGTTCGCGCCGGCCGTCACCGACGAAGCCGGCGCCATCGAGGCGCTGGGCCTGCATCCGAAGTTGGTGGCCGGCGATGCCACCAATTTCAAGATCACCTATCCGCTCGATCTGTATCTGGCGGAGATCATTCTCCGCCACGGAGGGCGCCGCAATGAGCAGTGAATTTCGTGTCGGCCAGGGTTACGACGTTCACCCCTTGGTCCCTGGGCGCAAGCTGATCCTCGGTGGCGTGGACATCCCGCATCCTGCCGGTCTCCACGGCCACTCGGACGCCGACGCGCTGCTGCACGCCATCACCGACGCCCTGCTCGGTGCCGCGGGTCTCGGCGATATCGGCCGCATGTTTCCCGATAGCGACGAGCGTCTGCGCGGCGCCGATAGCCGCGTACTGCTGCGTGGCGCGCTGGCCTCGGTGAGTGCCGCTGGCTGGCGGGTGGGCAATGTGGATGCCACGGTGATCGCCCAGGCGCCAAGAATCGCGCCTTACGTCGCCGCCATGACCGCCAACATCGCCGCCGACCTCTGTATCGAGAATCATTGCGTGAACGTCAAGGGCAAGACCAACGAGCGCCTGGGGTTCGAAGGCCGCCAGGAAGGTATTGCCACCCAGGCGGTGGTGCTACTGGTTCGTCGCTAGCCAGCGCCGGATCTGGTCGCAGACCTCTCGGCTGCCGAGCAGGTCGAAGTGGTTCAAGCCGTAACAGACAAGCTGGTGGGCCTCGGGAATCGGCAGCACCAGTGTGGCATCCTCATGCCGGCCCAGCGCACTGTCGACCGGCACCAATCCATCCCCCGGCAGTCGCCGCCGCGAGCCCCCCGGCCGTGCCTGGCGGGTCGCGGCGATGGCATAGCATTCAACGCCTTCGGGAAGCGGCACCGGCGTAACCGCGCCCCGGGCGGGCTGGCCATCGCCACCTTGCCAGTCCTCATCCAGGATGCCGCCGTGGCGCAGGTCCTTGATGCCGGCGCTGCGGATCTTGCCCAGCCGGGACAGTGGTTCCGTATAGGGGCTGATGCCGGCGAGCAGGTCGACCTGGTTGCCGACCCGTTCCAGCGGTGCGCCGTGATGTGGCGTGCCAAGGAATACCAGTTTCTTCAGTTGCCTTGGCCACGCATGGTTCGCCAGTTTCGCGTAGTGACACGCGCTGCGTGCGACCAGCCCGCCCATGCTGTGCCCGACGATGACCAGTTCGCTGACCGGAACCGGCCATTCCCGCAGCAGCGATTCCATGATGCCCGCAAACTGCCGGCCGTTGTCGGAGATGTGACAGCCGCTGTTGTAGTGAAGGTAGAGCGACGTGTAGCCGAGCTCCCGGGCCAGCGCGGCACCGTGGTCTTGTCCCTCGCGCTCCCATTGCAGGTCGTTCATGCACAGGCCGTGCGCCAGCACCAGTAGCTTGCTATGCGGGTCGGTGATGTCGGCAGCCATCGCCGGCCGCTCGAGCCGCAACGCTTGTCCCTCTTGACGCAAGTTCATGGCAATTGCCAGGGGGTTGCCCGAGGCAACCAGATAGTCTCCGAAGATGCCATTGATGGCGGCCAACAACGCTTCGCGACGAGGGGACGAGCCGCTGTCGCCTGGTAACGGTCTGGCGAGCGACAACGCGAGGTCGAGGCCGAGGCCGACTGCCCGGGTGACGCCACGAATGGTGCCGTAGACCAGTCCGGAGATACCGCCTGCTCGGCCCGCCGGGACGGTGCCCAGGATGGGCGAGACACCGGCGATATTGCGATGCATGCCCTCGACGACATCCGTCACACCCGACACGGCGGCGACGACCAGTTGGCTGACACCGCGCAAGTCGGAGGCAATGCCTGCTATCGTGCCGCGGGGCTTGGTCGGCTTTCGCGGCATGATCAGCAATTGTTTCCCTGCCGGGCGAACGGCCGACAGCTTGCGGACATCGTGCGCGGTGCGGTCTTGCCGGCAAGGAGTTCCCGCATCAGGCAGGTCTCACGCTGGTTGATGATGGCGAGAAACTCATGCGCGCCGGCCATGCTCCGGAAGGCCTGAAAGCCCTGTTCGAGGAATCGGTGCAAGTCCTCCAGACCGGCAAGTGCCGCGGGTTTGCGCATCAGCCGGAGAGATACTTGAATCATCGGCAGATGTGTCAGCCGATCGAGCGCCTGACCGATCTCGTCGATCAGGGCGATCTGAAGCTCCCTGTCGGACGTTCGGTCGCAAGCCCGATAGGCGGCGGCGTAGGTCTCGCCGTCGATGCGCCGGCAGTCGATACCGAGCCGGCGCATGGCCAGCACCATGTCGGTATCCAGGGATTCGGACAGCGTATCCATCCGCACCGCTTCGATCAGGGTGGCCAGAGCTTTCTCCGGCAGGATGCGCAGCATGATCGGCAAGACGCGCGCCAGTTGCGCGTCGCGGCTGCTGAAATCCTTCGCTCCGTAGAGGTCGGTGAGGAAGAACTCCGCCGCCGCGTGGTAGCGGGGATCGGCCAGTACATCCGCATAGGTGCGCATCAGCCGCTCCGCCTGCCATTCCTTGAGGCCATGGTAATCACCCGGCCTGGGGTCGCCGTTTCGAGCGTCTCGCAACTGCCGCACCTGGGTCAGGTACTCGGCCAACTGGCTGCCGAGAGCCTCTTTTGGCGTAGGGTTCATGCTGGTAATTATCCGCGCCCGTGCGCGGCCTGGATTAGGGGGCGTCGCCTACCAGCCGTCAACCGAGGGGCATACACTATTTGGGCGAATGAGTTCAACGTTGCCGGAGACGGGTGGAGATGAGCGTAGCGGCGGAGATGGCGACAAGGCAGCAGCGGCCGGGCAATGTCGGCGAGCTGTTCGCCCGCATGCACGCGGCAAGCCGTGACGCCTCGGTGGTATCGCGAAGCGTGCGCGAAGGGCGGCTGGATGCGTTGGCGGCGTTGGTTCATGACCATATTGGTCAGTTCAGCGCAGCGATCTCGGCTGATTTCGGCCATCGGTCGGGACATGAGACGCGGCTTCTGGAAGTTTTCCCCGCCCTCGAGGCGGTTCGGCACGCGCGACGCCACGTCGGCGCCTGGATGCGACCGCGACGCCGCGCGCCTTCCCTCTGGTTTCGTCCGGGCAGCGCCCGGGTGATGGCGCAGCCGTTGGGTGTCGTCGGCATCATCGTGCCCTGGAACTACCCGCTGCTGCTCGCCCTATCGCCGCTGGCGGCGGCCCTGGCGGCGGGCAACCGGGCGCTGGTGAAGATGTCGGAACTCACGCCCCGCACCGGCGAGCTGCTCGCCGAGTTGTCGTCCCGCTACTTCGACGGCGAGATCGTCTCCATTGTCCTGGGCGACGCCACCGTCGGCGCCGCGTTTGCCCGCCTGCCATTCGATCACCTGTTGTTCACGGGCTCGACGCGCGTCGGCCACGAGATCATGCGCGCAGCGGCGGACAACCTGACGCCGGTGACCCTCGAGCTGGGCGGCAAGTCGCCGGCGATCGTCGGGCCGGACTATGCGCTGGGCAAGGCGGTCGAACGGATCATGGTCGGCAAGCTCATGAACGCCGGCCAGACCTGCATCGCGCCCGACTACGTACTGGTGCCGGAAGGCCGGGCGGAGGAGTTCCTCACCGAAGCGCGCGCGCTGGTGGCGCGCTGCTACCCGGATCTGGCGAACACTCCCGACTACTCCTCGATCATCAACGACCAGCACTACCAGCGGCTCCGCGCCTACGTCGAGGATGCTCGCCGGCAAGGTGCGCGCATCGAAGCTCTGGCCCCGGATATTGCCGACGCCACGGGGCGGCGGCTGGCACCGGTGGCGCTGCTGAACGTCAGCGACTCGATGCGCGTCATGCAGGAAGAAATCTTCGGTCCGATCCTGCCGCTGCTGACCTACCGGAGCCTCGACGAGGCGATCGACTATGTCAACGCGCACCCGCGGCCCCTGGCCCTCTACTGCTTCGAGAACGATCGGCGCCGGCTGGCGCGGGTGCTGAACGAGACGGTGGCGGGCGGGGTGACGGTCAACGACACGATCCTGCACATCGCGCAGGAGAACCTTCCGTTCGGCGGCGTCGGGCCCAGCGGCATGGGCCATTACCATGGCCTCGATGGGTTCAAGACCTTCTCCAAACAGAAGTCAGTCTTTCATCAGTCGGCCGTGAACGGCATGTCGCTCTTCAATCCGCCTTACGGCCGCTGGTTCGACCGTTTGACGCGCTTGCTGATTCGGTGAAGGCCATGGCCAGTCGCCGTACCTTTCTGAAGACAGGCATCGCCGGGGGAGTGTTGCTGGCGATGGTCGCCGCCTTTCACGAACCGCTGGACCGCTGGACCAGGAAGGAACTGGTCGGACGGATGCCGCGCGCGGAAGCGCGCCGGGTGGCCCTGACAGCCATCATTCCGGTCATCCTGCAAGGTGCCCTGCCGAGCGACGCGATCGAGCGGGCGGCGGCGGTCAGCGACGCCGTCGATGGCGTCGCCGTTGCTGTCGCCGCGTTGGGCGCGTCGGCGCAGGAGGAGGTGGCCGAACTGTTTGCTTTGCTGTTGTTCGCGCCGACGCGTATCGCTGCCGCGGGAGTGCTGCCGGCATGGGACGAGGCTGGCGAGGCAGATGTGGCCGCCTTCCTGACCCGTTGGCGAACCAGTCGCCTGGGCCTGCTCCAGAGTGGCTACCAGGCGCTTCACGATCTGGTGCTGGGTGCCTGGTACGCCGACCCGGCCCACTGGGCTGCGATCGGCTACCCCGGTCCGCCGCTGCTGGGGAAAGAATGATCAAGGATCCCTATCCGGCCGGCATCGCCAGCGGCTGGCGCCTGCTGAACGCGGCCGAATTCGTCGCCGACCGCGAGGACGAGGCCGATGTCGTCATCGTCGGCAGTGGTGCTGGCGGCGGTGTGGCGGCCGAGATACTGGCACGCACTGGTCTGAAGGTCATCGTCGTCGAGGAGGGGCCGCTGCGCTCGACCGACGACTTCCACATGCGTGAGTCGGAGGCCTACCCGCAGCTCTATCAAGAGTCCGCGGCTCGCAAAACGGCGGACAAGGCCATCAACATTCTTCAGGGACGCTGCGTCGGCGGCTCGACCACCGTCAATTGGACCAGTTGCTTCAGGACGCCCGAGTCCACGCTGGCCTTCTGGCAAAGCCGCTTCGGTCTCGCCACCTATACTCCGGATGCGCTTCGGCCCTGGTTCGAAATGGTCGAGCGCCGCCTGGCCATTCATCAATGGGACATGCCGCCCAACGTCAACAACCTGACCCTGCGCGACGGGGCCGCCCGGCTTGGTATCGCCACCCACGCCATACGTCGCAACGTCACCCGTTGCTGGAATATCGGTTACTGCGGTACCGGTTGTCCGACCGGCGCCAAGCAGTCCATGTTGTTGACCACGCTGCCCACGGCGCTGGAGCACGGCGCCACCATCTATCACGGCCTGCGGGCGCAGCGCCTGGTTCTGTCTGGCAACGGGGCGCGGCTGCTCGAGTGTCAGGCCATGGACGCGCAGGGTATCCATGCCCGGCCGGTTCGAGTCAGCCTGCGGGCGCGCCACTTCATCCTGGCCGGCGGCGCCATCGGCACACCTGCGCTGCTGCTGCGCAGCGCCGCGCCGGATCCCCACCAACAGCTCGGTGGCCGGACCTTCCTGCATCCGACCGTGGTCAGTGCCGCGCTGATGGAGGGATTGGTGGAGGGCTATGCCGGCGCGCCGCAGACGATCTATTCCGATCATTTCCTCGACAACCGGCCGGTGGACGGGCCGTATGGCTACAAACTGGAAGTGCCGCCGCTGCATCCGGTGCTGGTTGCCACGACACTCCAGGGCTTTGGCGCCGCGCACGCCACGCTGATGAGGAGCCTGCCCCGGGTCCAGGTGATTCTGGCGCTGCTGCGCGACGGTTTCAACGACGCCAGCAAGGGAGGACAAGTCAGATTGCGCGGTGACGGCACGCCCGTGCTCGACTATCCGCTCGACGAAATGCTCTGGGAAGGAGTGCGACGGGCCCTGGCGAGCATGGCGGAAATCCAGTTCGCCGCCGGCGCCAAGCGCGTCTACGCGGTGCACGAGGAATGCGCGGGCTGGGACGACTGGAGCGCGGCCCGGGCCGGCATCGCCGCCCTCGAGATGCGTCCTTTGGCGATGCGTATCGTCAGCGCCCACGTGATGGGCGGCTGCGGCATGGGCATGGATCCCCGCGCCTCCGTGACCGATCCGGCCGGTCAACATCATCAACTGGAGAATGTCACCGTGGCCGATGGCTCTCTGTTCCCGACCAGTGTCGGCGCCAATCCACAAGAGTCGATCTACGGCATCGTCGCCCGCAACATATCGTTGTTGGCGCCGATGTTGAGCGGCCAGCCGGCCCCGGCGCTGGCCTGACCGGGACATATCGATGGCCGCCAAGCAATTGCGCTGGTTGTTGTTGATCGAGGTGTTCCTGTATGCCGGGATCGGCCTGTGGCTGGTCGCGCGGTCTGACTGGAATGCCGGTCAGGTCCTGGGCTTGGCCGCCGGCCTGTTCGTGGCGCTGCGCCTGATCGCCGTCACGGTCAGTTTCCTTTTCTATCGGGCTTTCCCGAGTCAGGCAGGGCCGGCCGGGCGGCTTGGTTGGCGCTGGATGCTGGCGCTCTATCTCGGCGAGGTCGCCTGGATGATCTTGTTCTTCGTCGTCATCCAGCCCTTCGAGCGGGTTTGGCTGGGGCCGGACCGGCTGGGGCAACCCCCCATGGGTCGCTTGCCCCTGCTGCTGGTGCATGGCTTCCGCTGCAACCGGGGTATCTGGTTCTGGCTGCGCGGGCGGCTGGAACGGGCGGGGTGGATGGTGGCGACGGTCAATCTGGAGCCACCCGGGGCGGGCATCGACGCCTACGCGCCGGTCATTGCCCGGCGCATCGACGAGGTTCTGGCCGCCACCGGCGCCGGGCAACTGATCGTGGTTGCACACAGCATGGGCGGCTTGGCGGCGCGTGCCTACCTGCGGAAGTACGGGAATGCCAGAGTGGCGGGGCTGGTCACGCTCGGCAGTCCGCACCAGGGTAGCCGGCTGGCCGCCCTGGCCTGGGGTGCCGATGGTCGGCAGATGCGGGTCGGCAACGACTGGCTGCGGGCGCTGGCCGAGCCCGGGGCGGTGCCGCTGCCACCTCGCTGTGTGTCGATCCACAGCGGCCACGATAATCAGGTGATGCCGCGCGAGTGCGCCAACCTGCCGGGCGCGGAGAACATCGAAGTAGGCGGCGTTGGCCACCTCGGCATGATGGTCTCGCCGCCGATGCTGGCCGCGTTGCAACGGGCGCTGCGAGCGGACTGATACGGCGGCAGACCCGGCTTCACCGGGCTAGAAGTGCAACCCGCGCATGATCTGGCTGAAGGCAATCTGGTCGGCGGACGGTGCCACGGAGCCGCCATCCTGCTTGTGCTGCGCCGCCGCCGAGTCGGGGAACATCCGGTAGGCGGTATTCATGATGATCTGGGCGATGCGTGGTGCAATGGCGTGCAAGGTCTGGCCGGCGACGCCCAGCCGGGTGGCGATGCGCACCGGCCGGTGCACGATGGCGTCCACGATCAGGTCGGCGGCTTCGTCGGGCGTCAGCATCGGCACGTGTTCGTAGATCTTGGTCGGAGCCACCATCGGTGTCTTGACCAGCGGCATATTGATGGTCGTGAATTCAATGCCGCGATCGATGAACTCGGACGCCGCGCAGCGAACGAAGGCATCGAGCGCCGCCTTCGATGCGACGTAGGCGGAAAAGCGCGGCGCGTTGGTCAGCACGCCGATCGAGGAGATGTTGATGACGTGGCCCCGGCGCTGCTCGATCATTTTCGGCAGCAGCCCCATGGTCAGCCGCAGGGCGCCGAAATAGTTGACCTGCATGGTGCGCTCGTAGTCGTGCATGCGGTCGAAAGAGTTTTCAATGCCCCGGCGGATCGAGCGGCCGGCGTTGTTCACCAGGATATCCACGCCACCGTGATCGGCCACCAGCGTCGCCACCAGCGCCGCGCATTGCTCCTCGTCCGCGACGTCGACGGAGTAGGCCAGCAGCTCCAGGCCCAGCGCCTTCGCCTCGGCCTGCGCCTCGGCCAGCTTGGCCGGGTCGCGCGCGATGATGACGGTCTTGCCGCCGGCCTGGGCGACCTTGAAGGCCGCGGCCTTGCCGATGCCGCTGGAACCTCCCGTGATCAGCACCACCTTTCCCTCGACGCGACCCCGCAGGCTGCGGTCGATGAACAGGTCGGGGTCCATGTGACGTTCCCAATAGTCCCACAGCCGCCACGCGTAGGTTTCCAGCGGCGGCACCGCGATGCCACTGCCGGCCAGCGCCTTCGTCGTCTCCTTGGCGTCGAAGCGCGTCGGATAGTTCGACGAATTGAAGGATGTCCTTGGGCAGTCCCAGATCTTTCATCACCGCGTTGCGGATGCGCCGTACCGGCGTCAAGGCCATCATGGTCCGGCGCACTCCGCGCGGTATGAAGCCGAGCAGCGCGGCGTTGATGCGCATGGCCATGGCCGGGGCGTGGCCGGCCTTGGCGAAGATGTTGAGCAGGTCGCCCACCCGCATCGGATTCGGGTCGGTCAGGTGGAAGCAGCGGCCGTCCAGACCGGGGCGCCGCGAGATGTGGGCCAGGGCGGCGACGACGAAATCGACGGGTACGACGTTGAGCCGTCCGCCCTCGAGGCCGATGGTGGGCATCCATGGCGGCAGGAGCCGGCGCATCTTCTGGATGAGCTTGAAAAAGTAGTAGGGCCCGTCGATCTTGTCGGCTTCGCCGGTACGCGAGTCGCCGACGACGATGCCCGGGCGATAGACGCGCCACGGGACATGGCACTCGGTACGCACGATGCGCTCCGAGTCGTGTTTGGTGGCGAAGTATGGGTGGTCGAGGTTCTCGGCTTCCTCGAACATGTCCTCGCGGAAGATGCCTTCGAACAAGCCGGCGGCCGCGATGGAACTGACATGGTGGAAGCAGCCGGCGCCAATTTGTTGTGCCAGATCGACGGCGTTGCGGGTTCCGTAGACGTTGGCGGCCTTCTGATCCTCGGCGCTCGCATCGAGCTTGTAGAGCGCCGCCAGATGATAGAAGTGGCTGACCTTGCCCTTGAGTTTGCGCAGATCGCTCTTGCTTACGCCCAGGCCGGGCTGGCAAAGATCGCCCGCGATCGGGATCGCCCGCTTGCGGTCGGCGCGCCAGAACTCGAGGAGCGCGCCGAGCCGCTCCGCGCTGGCATCGCGCGTCAGGAAGTAGAACGACCGCGTCGGTATCCTCCAGGAGTTTGGCGACCAGTCGCTTGCCGATGAACCCCGTTGCCCCGGTGACGAAGTAGATCATTGCTGCCTCCTTGTTGTATCGGCTGCCGGCCCCGACCGAGCCGCCGCGCCGAATTGCGACCGCCAAATCATACCAATGATGCCACGGGCGAATGCCGCCTCGCGCTCTTTAGTGTGCCTCCTCTAATCAAGGTGACTACACTGTCATCGTTGGTTGAATCCTCATCCGAAAACGTTCCACCGCCGCGCTACCGTGGCGGACTTGTCAAAGGAGATCATCATGGTCAAGAAGCTCAAAGCCCTCGGTACCGATAAGCAACTGTCCGCCACCATTCGCGAGTCCGCCCACCAGATCTGGCTGGCGGGGCTCGGTGCCTTCGCCAAGGCGCAGCAGGAAGGCAACAAGGTGTTCGACGCCCTGGTCCGCGAAGGGGAGGAAATCCAGCAGAAGACCCGCAAGATCGCGGAGGACAAGGTGACTGAAATGGCCAGCAAGGCCACCGGCACGTGGGACAAGCTGGAGCAGGTGTTCGAGAATCGCGTGTCCAAGGCGCTCAACAGCTTGGGCGTGCCGACCAAGAAGGATATCGATGCGCTGACCAAGCGCGTCATGGCGCTGACCGCCGAGGTCGAAAAGCTGAATGGTCCGGCGCCGGCCAGGGCGGCGGCCAAGCCAGCCGCGAAGCCTGCGGCCAAACCGGCTGCTCGTCGTCCCGCCGCCAAGGCGTAGTAGCCCGATCGGCTTGCGTGATGATCGACCATGTCAGCGCGGTGGCCGGTCCAGGGAGGTGAAATGACCAGGGGTGGCCGGCAATCGCGAATGGGCCTCGCATTGGCGGGTGGCGGGCCATTGGGCGGCATCTATGAGATCGGCACCCTGATGGCCTTGTCGGAGGCCTTGGACGGTGTCGATTTCAATGATTTCGACGTCTATGTCGGGGTGAGCGCGGGTAGCTTCGTGGCGGCGGGGCTGGCGAACGGCCTGAGTCCCGCTTACCTGTGCCGCATGTTCATCGACAGCGAATCGGCCGAAGTCCCTTTCGAGCCGGAGATGCTGCTCAAACCGGCGCTCGGCGAGTACGCGCAGCGCGCGGCGACCGTGCCACAGTTGCTGCTTGATGCGTTGGGCGGCTATCTGCGCAACCCTTTGCGGCATGACTTCTTCGCCACCTTCCAGCGACTGACGCGCGCGATCCCGACCGGCCTGTTCAGCAACAAGGGCATCAGCGCCTTCCTCGAGCGGCTGTTTTCGGCTCCCGGCAGAACCAACGACTTCCGGCAGTTGTCGCGGCGGCTGTTTCTGGTCGCCACGGATCTCGATTCGGGCAATTCCGTGGCGTTCGGCGCCGAGGGTCACGATCATGTGCCGATCGCAGTGGCGGTCCAGGCCAGCGCGGCCTTGCCGGGATTGTTCCCGCCGGTCGAAATCGATGGTCGCTGGTATGTCGATGGCGCCCTGAACAAGACGCTGCACGCGTCCGTCGCCCTCAAGGAGGGCGCGCGATTGGTGTTCTGCATCAATCCGCTGGTGCCGTTCGATGCGGAGCTGTCGGCCCGACACGACCACAAGCAGCGCCGTCGATTGATCGAGGGTGGCTTGCCGGTAGTCCTCGCGCAGACCTTCCGGGCCATGATCCACTCGCGCATGCGCGTCGGCATGTCCAAGTACGACAAGGAATACAAGGATGCTGATGTCATTCTTTTCGAGCCCGGTCGAGACGATGCCGACCTGTTTTTCACCAACATGTTCAGCTACTCGGGCCGCAAGCGGCTCTCGGAACACGCCTACCGCCGGACCCGTGCCGAACTGCTGCGCCGCTACGACGAGTTGTCGCCACGGCTGGCGCGCCATGGCGTGACCATCGATCGTGAATGTCTGCTCGACTCGCATCGGTCCCTGACGCGCGCCATGGCCGGACTCAATCGGGGCCGGGCCCGGGCATTGGGCGAGGCGGCCTTGCAGCTTTCGGACGCGCTCGACAATCTGGGCTATGCGCTGAAGCGGCGGCAGACCAGGAAGTCGGGGCTTGCGGGCTGACCCGTCGGCGCTTGGCGGCGTGGCGCGGCTTTCTGCTATGCTCAGCCGAAAATCCGGAGGGGCACGATGGAACGCAAGCCGAAGCGGCGGACTCGCGAACGTATCCTGGAAACGGCGCTGGCCCTCTTCAACGAGTTCGGCTCGCCGAATGTCACTACCCAGTTGATCGCCGACGAACTCGGCATCAGCCCGGGGAATCTGTACTACCACTTCCACAGCAAGGACGAGATCATCGAGTCCCTGTTCGCCGATTTTGAACGCGGCATCGAGGAGACGCTGGCGGCGCCGACCCGACGCGTACCTCACGTGGAAGACATCTGGCTATTCCTGCACCTTGTTTTCGAGGGTATCTGGCGCTGCCGGTTCCTGTATCGCGACTTGAACGAACTGCTGTCGAGCAACCGTTTTCTCGAAACTCATTTCAAGCGCATCGTCGAGCACAAGGTGCGCACCGCCACGCTCATCTGCCAGGGCCTCGTCACCACGGGTGAAATGCGCGCCACGACCGCCGAGATCCAGGCCCTGGCCGCCAACATGACGGTGATCGCCACCTATTGGCTGTCGTTCGAGTTTGTCCGCGATCCCCGCCGGCCGGCCGATGGCGCCACCCTGGCGCGCGGCGCGTTTCAGGTCATGTCCCTGGCGGCCCCCTACCTGACCGGCCATTCCCGGAAATTGTTCGAACAACTGTCGCGCCAATATCTCACCGTGTAGTCACGGCAAGAAGGAGAACCAAGATGGCGAAGTCCGCTGACAAGAAAGCCGCCCAGGCGAAACCGGTCCACGTCTTCGCGGGGCCAGCCTTGAAAAAGAACTGGGAGCGGCTGCATCGGGGTGATCGGGAGCCGTTTCCCGCCGACCCGGCCGTCCAGGACGCCTGGCGCCTTTTTCACCAGGGCGACTTCGACCAAGCGATCAAGGCGGGGCTGGCGATCGGCCTGACCGGCTACAACGCCGCCAACAAGGCCGCCATGATCCGGGCCAATTACGTCGAGACCGACGAGAAGCGCAAGCTCGACCAGTTTCTCGCCGTCGCCGCCCGGTGCGAGGAGGTGCTGGCGGCCGAGCCGGACAATGCCAATGCCCGGTACTACCTCGCATATGCGCTTGGCCGCTACAGTCAAGGCATTTCGGTCATCAAGGCGTTGGCCCAGGGACTCGGCGGGCGCATCAAGGAGGCGCTGGAAGCCACCGTCAAGCTTGCGCCAAAGCATGCCGATGCCCACATTGCGCTGGGCACCTATCATGCCGAGGTGATCGACAAGGTTGGCGCCATGGTTGGCAGACTCACCTATGGCGCCAGCAAGGACACCGCCACAAAGCATTTCCAGACGGCCCTGAAACTGGCGCCCGATTCAGCCGTGGCGATGATCGAATACGCCAATGCCCTGGTGATGATGCATGGCAAGAGCAAGATCGACGAGGCGACCGGGCTCTACCAGCAGGCCGCCATCTGCACCGCCGCCGACGCCATGGAAGAACTCGACGTGGCGCTGGCCCGGTCGGAACTGGAAGACTGAGCCCCTATTCCGTCAGTCCCCGGAAGCGCTTGGGAACGGGCCGTGCCGGGGCGGCCCGGGGTGGTTTCGGTCCGCGTCCGGGTGCCTGTTTCGGGGCAACCGGGGTTCTGGCCCGCGGGTCAGATGGTGCGGCCATTGGCGTATCGATGGGCCGCGTTTCGCCCCATATCTCCGCCTCGATGGTGGACGGATCGACCGCCTCGGACCAGCGGCCGAGCAGAAGGGCCAGGAGCATGGTTTCGAACTCGTGCTTGAAGAGGGGGGTGATCGTCTCCGGGTCCGGTACCATGCCGTGGTCCGTGATCAGCCCGAATTGCACCATGCCGGCATAGCTGAGAATGGAAACGCCCATGCCGATGTCACCGGACTGGGGTACCCAGAACATTATCTGGCTCAGCTTGGCGCCAGCCAGATAGAGCGGCTCGCTGGGCCCCGGTACATTGGTCATGACGGCGCTTGCCTTGGCGGCCAACAAATCGAGCGCCTGGTTTTGCAGGAACTGCGGCACCAGACCCATGGCATAGAGCAGGGCCAGGGACACGGGCGGAAGATAGGAATTGCGCAGCTCGCGCATGCGCCGGCGCACCTCGAACACCCGGGCGAAGGGGTTGCTCTCGAAGACGGGCAGCAGCAGCGTCACCAGGCCGAAGCGATTACCGAGCTGGTCCTCGTCTCCCTCCGAGCGCATATTGACCGGTACCATCGCCCGGATCTCCACGCCATCAACCGAGTCGCCCTTTGCCAGCAGATAACGGCGCATGGCGCCGGCGACGGCCGCGAGCAGGACATCATTGACCGAGCAGGCCATGGACTTGCCGACCGCCTTCACCTCGTCCAGCGGAATCGGCTCGGACCAGGCGATGTTCTTGATCCGGCCGGCCTTGCCCTTGAATCGCGTTGGCGAGTCCTTCGGCAGCGCCGCCAGCTTCAACAGTTCCGCCACGATGCCGACTCCGTCCCGGCCATAGCCGGCGAGCTTCTCCGGGTCGGTCAGCGGTTCCAGCAGCGGCGCCCAGAAGCTGGCCTCATCGCTTGCAACGGCGTGCCGGCCGCGTGGCCGGGGTGTTGGCGCAGTCGCGGAGTTGCCGGTGAGCGAGAGCATGACGCCGATCAGGGCTATGCCATCGGCAATGCAGTGATGAATGCGGACAACGATGGCGGTGCCACCCTGGTAATCCTCGACCACATCGAAATGCCAGAGCGGATGGCGCGGGTCGAGCGGCTGCACGGCCAGCCGGCTGGTCAGTTGTTGCAGGCGGGTCTTGGCGTCGCCGCCGGGCAGGCGGTGCAGACTGAGGTGATTGTCGATGCTGAAGTCCGGATCGTCCGACCACCAGGCGCCGGTCAGATCCTGCTCCACCCGCTGGCGAAATCGGCTGAAGCGCCGCACCAGACGTTCTTCAACGGTCTGCCGGTAGCAATCCAGGTCCAGGGGCGTCTCGAGCACCAGTACGCCGGCAATCTGCATCAGGTTGGTTGGCCGGTCCATACGCAACCAAGCCGTATCCACGGCGGACATGCGTTCGCGCTTCGACATCGAGAGGCTCCGCGGAATGAATGGTTCGAGCCGCCAGGGGCAACCCTCCGGTAATATAGCCCAAGCGTCCACACAAGAGGGGGAGCACAGTCATGACTGAATCCGCGAGCGCCTTGAGGGCCCGTTTCGATGCCGCCGTCGTCGATTCAAAGGCACTACCGGAAAGACCGGACAACGCCACGCTGCTGAAGCTATACGCGCTCTATAAACAGGCTGTCGAAGGCGATGCGCAGGGCAAGCGGCCCGGCTTCACGGATATGGTCGGCCGCGCCAAGTACGATGCCTGGGCGGCGCTCAAGGGCACCGACAGTGCTGCGGCGATGAAGGACTACGTCAAGCTGGTGGCGTCGTTGAAGGGCTGACGGTGCGGCCAGGGCGGCCTGCCGCGCATCAACTCTCGGCGCCGAAGTTTTCGTCGCAGAACGCGTGGATCTCCCGCTCGATCCGGCCGCGCAGGGCCATCAGCAGGAAGCCGAGCTTGACGTGGATCTCCACGTCCTTCTTGCCGACCGCGATTTCTCCCGATAGCCCGGGTCGCTGAAAGCGCAGGTGAGCGCCGTCCCAGGCGTAGTCGATGCCGAACTCCTCGGACAATTCCTCGGCGATGTGCTCGGCCTTCTGGCGGGCGCGCTTTAGCGCCAGGCCATGGGTACGGCGAACGTGGATTTCGCTCATGGATCGTCGCCGGTCATAGGTCGCGCAACGCGCGGCGCAGGATCTTGCCCACGTTGGTCTTGGGCAGGTCGCCGCGGAATACCACCTGCCGTGGAATCTTGTAGCCGGTCAGGTGGGCTCGGCAGTGCTCGATGACTTGCGCCTCGGTGAGATTGGGATCCAGCTTGACGACGAACAGTTTGACCCCTTCGCCGGTCTTCTCGTCCGGCACGCCCACCGCCGCCGCTTCCAGAACCCCAGGGTGCATGGCGACCACGTCGTCGATCTCGCTTGGATAGACATTGAAGCCGGACACCAGGATCATGTCCTTCTTGCGGTCGACGATCTTGATGTAACCGCGTTCGTCAACAACGGCGATGTCGCCCGTGCGCAGATAGCCGTCGGCCATGATCACCTTGGCCGTTTCGTCGGGCCGGTTCCAGTAACCGCGCATCACTTGGGGCCCGCGAATGCAGAGTTCTCCGGCTTGGTCGATGGGCAGGTCGAAGCCCTCGTCATCGCGGATGGCCACGTCGGTGGAAGGCACCGGCATGCCGACACAGCCGTTGTACTCGGCAAGGTCGAGCGGGTTCATGGCGGCGGCCGGCGACGTTTCGGTCAGCCCATAGGCTTCGACCAGCGGTACGCCGGTGATCTGTTTCCAGCGCTCGGCGACGGCCTGTTGCACCGCCATGCCACCACCGAGAGCAATGTGCAGGGCGTCGAATTTCAATCGGCCAAACTCCGGATTGTTGTTTAGGGCGTTGAACAGCGTATTGACGCCGGTGATCGCCGAGAACGGGTACTTTGCCAGTTCCTTGACGAAGCCTGGAATGTCGCGCGGGTTGGTGATGAGGACATTGGTGGCGCCCACCTTCAGGAAGGTCAGGCAGTTCGCGGTCAGGGAAAAGATGTGATAGAGCGGCAGGGCCGTGATGATGATTTCCTGGTCGTTCAGCACCGGGCTGATCCAGGCGTGCGCCTGTTGCAGGTTGGCGACGATGTTGCGGTGGGTCAGGACGGCGCCCTTGGAGACGCCGGTTGTGCCGCCCGTGTACTGCAGGAAAGCGATATCGTCGTGCCCGACCTCGACGGGCTGGAGGGGCAGGCGAGAGCCCTCCGCGAGCACGTCGCGCAGCCGCAGGGCGCCGGGGATGGTCCAGGGCGGAACCATCTTCTTGACGTGCTTGACGACGGTATTGACCAGCATGCGCTTGGCGAAGTCGAGCAAATCGCCGAGTTCCGTGACGATGACATGTTTGATCGGCGTGCGCTCAACCACCTTCGCCAATACATGGGCGAAATTCTCGACGATGACAATGGCCTCGGCGCCCGAGTCCTTGAGCTGGTGCTCCAGCTCACGCTCCGTGTACAGCGGATTGCAGTTGACCACCGTGTAGCCGGCGCGCAGGGCGCCGAACAGACAGACCGGGTACTGGAGCAGGTTGGGCATCATCAGGGCGATGCGCGAAGCGGGCGGCAGCTTCAGGACGGTTTGGCAGTAGGCGGCGAATGCCGCCGACAGGCGATCCAGTTCCTCGTAGCTGATCGCCTTGTCCATGTTGATGTAGGCGGGGCGCGGTCCGAAGCGGCGCACGCTGGTACTGAACAACTCCCCCACCGACCGGAATTCGTCGAACGTCTATGGTCGCCGGCACCCCTTGCGGGTAATGCTTGAGCCACACCTTGTCCATGGTTTCCCCCTTCCCTTGGCCGTCCTGTATCGTTTCCGAAGACTTTGCGGCGGCGTGCCACCGGGCAATGGCCGTCTCAGTCCGCGCCGACGGTTCTTCATGTGTCTTTTATCCGCCAGATCTCTGGAAAATGCAAGCGGGGCCGGGGAACAGGCCATCGGCCGCCGGTCGCCGCTGGGATAGAATCGGCCGGTCACTGTCGCCGAGAATCTTGACCAGGACCCTCGGCTTGTTTCACGCGAACACCACAACCGCGGGGTGACGCCCATGGACGACCGCCGGGAGTTGAACCAACGCCTATGATCGAAAGGATTGGCAAGTACCGCGTCATTCGCGAGGTGGGCAAGGGCGCCACTTCAACCGTCTATTTGGCCGAGGATCCCGATCGTCCCGAGCCGGTGGCCATCAAGTACGTTCGGTTCGACGGCAACCAGGAGTTGAAATGGACACGTCGCATCCGCAAGCTTTTCCAGATCGAGAGCAATGCCGGCCGATGCCTCGACCATGCCAACATCGTCCGAGTCTTCGATTCGATGGTTGGCGACGCCGAGGCGTATCTGGTGATGGAGTACGTCAACGCGCCGGGGCTCGACAAGTTCGTCCAGTTCGATCGCCTGCTGCCGGTTCATGACGTCGTCGGCATCGTCTTCAAGTGCTGCCTGGCGCTCGACTATGCGTTCAAGCAAGGCATCGTGCATCGCGACATCAAGCCGGCCAACATCCTGGTTGCCGGCGAGCGCTGCGTCAAGATCGCCGACTTCGGCCTGGCGATCAACCTGCACAAGCAAAGCCAGGAGGACTCGACATTCATCACCGGGGTTGGCTCGCCATCCTACATGTCGCCTGAGCAGATCAAGGGCTACCCCCTCGACCAGAAGACCGACCTCTATTCGCTCGGCGTGGTCCTCTACCAGTTGCTGACCGGAAGGCTGCCCTTTCGCGCCACCAACCAGGCGCAACTGATCTACAAGATCATCAACGCCGATGCGCCGGCGGTCTCGTCCCTGAATCCCGACGTGCCGGAACAGATGGATCGGGTGGTGCGCAAGGCATTGGAGAAGGATCTGTACTCCCGCTACCGGAACGGCGCCGAGATGGCCAAGGACTTGGCCGCCGTGCGCTACCAGATTCTCGACGACACCTACGTGCCGATGGATCGCGGACGCTTCGACGTGTTGCGGACGCTCTCGTTCTTCCGCGAATTCGCCGACATCGAGATCTGGGAGGCCCTGCGCATCTGCAAATGGCGGGACGTCGAAGCCGATACCTTGCTGATGGCGGAAGGGGAGGAGGAACGCAGCTTCGGCATCATCGTCAACGGCTTGGTCGAGGTCTCTCTTTCGGGCAAGCGGCTGGCCCGCCTTGGCGCGGGCGAGGTGGTTGGCGAAACCGCCTATCTGAATTCGGCGCTGCCCCGCCGGGCGACCAGCGTGACGACGCTGACCCGGATCGTGTATCTGGAGGTGAACCCGGCCGCGCTGGCGATGGCTTCGGAGGAGTGTCTGGAGCGCTTTCGCCAGACCTTGGTGGCCACGGTGGTACGACGCTTGGCCCTGGCCAATGAAACGCTGGCCAAGTCGGGAGAAGCGGCCCACGAGGCGCGGCGTACCGAGCGGCTGGAATTGGAACTCGATCTGGTGGAAGCCTGGAAGCGCGGTTGATGGACATCCGGCGCGCAGGGCGGATCGAGCGGTATGATGCGCATGGTATGCGTTCTCTCATCCACCGCGAGTCACCCCGTCGATGAAATTCAATTCCGAGCGGCTGCGCCGCTGGCAGCGCGAGATTCTCTTCGTCGAGACCGACGACGATTTCGATGGGCTGATGGGCCTCCTGCGCCAGGGGCGGCCACCCATCGATCTGGCCGATCGACTGGAGCGCCTGCTCGGCGCCGTTGACGGCACGCTGGTTCGTGAAGAGCAGGCCCGGTCGGGTGATCAGCATTCGGTGATCGCCGCGCTTGAACAAGCCAAGGAACAAGCCGAAGCCGCCAGCGTCGCCAAGAGCGAGTTTCTCGCCAACATGAGCCACGAGATCCGCACGCCGATGAACGGCATTCTCGGCATGACGGAACTGGCGCTCGATACCCGCTTGTCCGACGAGCAGCGCGATTACCTCAAGACCATCCGGGGCTCCGCCGAGGCGCTGCTGACGATCATCAACGACATCCTCGACTTTTCCAAGATCGAGGCCGGCAAGCTGCGCTTCGAGGATGTCGACTTCGCCGTCGCCGACGTCATCGGCGAGACCGTCAAAGCCCTGGCGCTCAAGGCCCAGCAGAAAGGTCTGGAGATCGTACTGGCGGTCGATCCGCGGGTGCCGCTCGTTCTGGGCGGCGACCCGAGCCGCCTGCGCCAGGTGATCATGAATCTGGTGGGCAACGCCATCAAGTTCACCGAGCGCGGTGAGATCGAGATCCGTGTGCGGCTCGAGCGTGGCGACGCCACGGGCGTTGTGCTTCAGGTACAGGTGCGCGACACGGGTATCGGCATTGCACCGGCAAGCCGGCAGCAGATCTTCGACGCCTTCGGACAGGTCGATAGCTCGATCTCGCGGCGGTTCGGCGGCACTGGCCTTGGCCTGGCCATCTGTCGAACGATTGGTGACGATGATGGGTGGCCGCCTGTGGCTGGAAAGCACGCCGGGGCAAGGCAGCAGCTTCTACTTCACGGTGGGCTTGCGCCGGGCGCCGACGACCGACATGTCGATTCCGGACTTGGATCTTCTGGCGGGCCGTACCGTGCTGGTCGTTGACGACAATCGCGCCAGCGCCCGGCAATTTGGCCTGCAGCTTCAGGCGCTCGGCCTCAAGCCGCGACTAGCCTTCAGTGGCGCCGATGCCCTGATGCAAGTCGCGGAGGCACGCGCCAGCGGCAACGTTTTCGATGTGGCGCTGGTGGATGTGGCCATGCCGGACATGGATGGATTCTCGTTGGTGCGGCAATTGGCCGCGCGGGCGCTGTTGCCGCGACAAGTCATTTTGCTCACCACGATCCTGCGGCAGAGAACGGATGGCGCGCAAGCCGAAAAGCTGGGCATTCGCGTTCGGCTGACCAAGCCCTGTCTGCCGGGAGAACTGGTCGATGCGCTGCGAATGCTGGCGCGTGGCGACGACGAAAAGGTGCTGGATTCCTTTGATGTCGAGCGCTCGCTGGTCGAGGCGGCCCAGCCGGCGCCAACGCCGTTGCGTGTCCTGCTCGCCGAGGACAATTCCGTCAATCAAGCCTTGGCGACCAAGCTCCTCGAAAAAGCCGGGCACACCGTGGTGGTAGCCAACAATGGTCAGGAAGCGGTCGAGTGCTTCGAAGCCGATCGCTTCGACGTTATCCTGATGGATGTTCAGATGCCGGTACTGGGCGGGCTGGATGCCACGCAGGCGATCCGCACGCGTGAGCAGCGGCGCAGCTTCGTTTTGGCCGGGGGTTGGAAGACCACGCCGATCATTGCTCTCACCGCGAACGCCATGGCCGGCGATCGGGAGGCCTGCCTCGGGGCGGGCATGGACGACTATCTGAGCAAGCCCATTCGCTCGGCGGACTTATATGCCGCCATCGACCGCGTGACCCGGCAGGGGCCGGGCGATGCATCACGGCGGCCGTTGCCGGTCGCGATTGCCGGCGGTATTGCCTCCCATGACATCGCCGACCTCAAACGAACCCGGGATCAGCTCGACGGCGATGAAACCGCCGTCGGCATATTGATGGATGTCTTCCTGCGCGACGCCCCGGGGCAACTCGATCAGATCAGGCAGTGTCTCGGCCAGGGCGACGCGGACGGCGCCTATCAGGCCGCCCATGCGCTCAAGGGCAGCGCTGGCGTCTTTCATGCCCAGCCAGCCACCGCGGCCGCCGCTCAAGTCGAGGCGGCGGCCAGGAGCGGCAACGTGCAGGCCGCGGCCCAGGTGCTGCCGACGCTGTTCGCCGAAACCGAGCGACTTGCCGCGCTGCTGCGCGGCATTCGACAAGCCTAGTCGCCCTCGCGATCAGGCTACTTTGCTTCCTTCTTGAGTTCCATGATGGCAGCGACCGTTTCTTTCGAGGCCGTTGCAAACGCCGCCGCCAGGGAAGCCTTGGCACCGGGACGATCGCCCGTTTCGACCTTCTTCACCACGTCGCCCGCGCAACGATGGAAGTTGGCGTGCTTGCTGACGAGATCCTTGTAATGCGGAAGCGTCTTGTATTTCGCGCCGTCGCCGTAAATCCACTTGCCCAGGTCACAAAGGTTGTCGCGGCAAATCGTGTCGCTCTTAAGCTGCTCGGTACTTGTGCCGTCAATGAACTGGCTCAGGCGGACTTTCCACTTGATATGGGCGGCAATCGCGTCGTCAAAATTCATGATCCCTCCTCGTGAAAGACGTTCTCATATGACAGTCAACAGACGAATTCTCTGACCGGATCAATATAGCATCCGGCGGATTTTGGCGGTTGAAGCAAGGGAGCTCGCAAAAACGCCACAAGTTTGCGGCATGCGCTAGTATCGGGCGGTCGAGGTCGGAAGCAATGTTGGCGCGTGGGGATTGCCCGCGCAGCCTCGTGAAAAGACGAACCGTGAACGGCGGGAGGAGGGGGCGACATGGATACACCGGTAGGTCGAATGAGCATCCGCGCGCGGATATGGGGGATGGTGATCCTATTTCTCCTGAGCCTGATTGGCGTGAGCATTGTCAACATACAGACCATTGCCCAGGTGCAACTGAGCGAAAAGAAGCTCAAGACTCGTCATCTGGTCAACGCCGCGCACAGCGTGATCGCGCACTTCCATGGCTTGCAGCAAGCAGGACGGATGGATGAGGCCGCCGCTCAAGCGGCGGCAACGGCGGCCCTGAAGGCGATGCGCTACGAGGACAAGGAATATTTCTGGATCAACGATCTTGCCACGCCGGTGCCCAGGATGGTCATGCATCCGGCCGTGCCGGCGCTGGATGGCACGGTTCTCGATGCCGACCGCTTCAACTGCGCGACCAGCCAGCAGGTTGGCCTGACGGGGAAGGTGATTGATACCGGCGGCAAGAAGAACCTGTTCGTGGCGTTCAACGAGGTGGTCAATCAGGGTGACTCCGGCTATGTCACTTATGACTGGCCGAAGCCCGTGGCCGGCGGTGGCACGACCACCGAGCTGTTTCCCAAGCTGTCCTACGTCAGAAAGTTTGGTCCCTGGGGTTGGGTGGTGGGATCGGGCATTTACATCGATGACGTTCAGCAGGCTGAGCGTGCCCAGCGGATGAAGAGCTTCAGTGTGGTGCTGGTGGTAGGCCTTTTCCTGATCGGCATCGCCACCTTGCTGGCCCGGTCCATTACGCGACCGTTGTTGGAAACCATCGCGGCCATGCGTGATATCGCCCACGGGGAAGGCGATTTGACCAAGCGCCTGAACGTGGCCGGTGCGAATGAAGTCAAGGAACTCGCCACGTGCTTCAATCAGTTCGCCTCGAGGATTCAGTCGTCCATACAGCAGGTGTCGCAGGCGGCGGTGCGACTGCACGACTCCACCGTCACCTTGCAGGGTGTCGCCCAGCATACGGCGCAGAGTGTGCAAAACCAGATCGGCGAGGCGGCGCAGGTCGCCGAGTCGGTGCAGGGACTGGCGAGTCGGGCGACGGACATCAATCAAAGCGCGGAAGGGGCCGCCGCGGCGGCCGCGTCGGCCGATCAGGAAGCCAGCGCGGGGCAGGCCGTGGTCGCGGAGACGATCGAGTCGATCAATACGGTGGCCGCGGAGGTGGTCAAGGCGACCGATGTCATCCACGACCTTGAGAAGGACAGCCACGATATCGGCGGCATCCTCGAAACCATTCGTGGCATTGCCGACCAGACCAACCTGTTGGCGCTGAATGCCGCCATCGAGGCGGCGCGCGCGGGCGAGCAGGGGCGCGGTTTTGCCGTCGTGGCGGACGAAGTGCGCAAGCTGGCGCAGAGCACACAAGACGCCACCGCTCAGATCCAGGCCATGATCAGCAAGTTGCAGAGCAAGGCGGTCGATGCCGCCCGTGTCATGGAAGTCGGGCGGAGCAAGGTCGAGAACAGTGTCGGTCAGGCCGGCCGCGCCGGCGAATCCCTGGAGAAGATCACCCGTGCCGTCGCCACGATCAGTGACATGAACACCCAGATCGCGACGAGCGCCATGATGCAGAACGTCGAGACGGACCAGATCGGGACCAGCATTTCGGCGATCGACAACATGGCTGACGCCACGGCCGACGACATGAAGAGTACCGAAGCGGCATTGGCGGATCTGGCGACCATGGTGGCCGAGTTGCAGGGCCTGATTGGGCAGTTCAAGGTGGACTAGAGGTCAGGCAAACGATGGACTGACCTTTCCCTGTGTCCGATCAGAATGCATCGGACGGGAGGTCCAGAAACTCCTGCTCGACCACGCGATCGAAAATATCGCCCAGGGTGGTCGTCGGCGTGAAATCAATTGTCACGCCGTCAAAGTATTCGGCCACCAGATCGGCGAACTCGGACTGCTGGTCCGGCGTCATGCGCAGGTCGGCGTACACCCGCAAGTCCGGGACGATTTCATCCAGCTCCAGCCCGAAAATTTCAGCGACGGCGGCGTTCAGGCTCATGGTCATCAGGGCCTTGACGGAACTCAGCTCGGTATCGCCGGCCTTGATGCACATGTCAAGCCTCCTGGGCGGTGGGGGCCGCCTCGACAGCATTGCCTGAACGGGTGAACATGCCGCGCGTCAGTTCAAGGGCCAGTCTTGCCGACGACTTCCGGTCGATCGACAGGCCGAGTAGTCCGTCCCGGGCCCACACCACCTCACATTGGTAGGGAAGGTCACGGTCCGCCGCCGACAGGCGCAGTGTCGTGGCCTGGCCACGGGCAAAACCGTGGGTGCCGCCAGGCAGTTCAATCGATACACCGCCGAGGCTGACATTGACGAGCCGGCAGTCGATGGCAAGACCACCTGGCCCCATGACGCTGACCGATCGGCTGAGACCGACCCGGTCACACGCGCGCGCGTCCGCGCTGGTATCGATTCTTGCACTCATGCACTACAGCTCCTTGGCGTTCCAGGGGCAGTGACGAACGATCATCCGTCAGCCCCCGACTGGTTGGGAAGTCCAGGCGCATTAGATCATGAGCCGCATGCCATGAGTTTCCTCGGCGCCGTTTGACTGGTCAGAGTGGTGGTAGGCTCTGCCGATGCCTGACGCCCGTTCGAAGCAATCCAGGACACGGCAGTGCCGGGTCTTCTTCGCCGTTTGGCCGGATGCCGCCGCCGCGGGCGCGCTGCACGGCGTGGCGCGAGAGAACGGCAAGGTCTGCGGCGGTCGCGTCATGCGGCGGGATTCACTGCACATCACCCTGGCGTTTCTTGGTGACATCCCAACCGAGCGGGTGGCGGCACTGAAATGCATCGCCGGAGATGTCGTTGCCCAGCCATTCGACCTCGCTGTCGACCGGCTGGGTTACTGGCGGCACAACCGGATTCTGTGGGCCGGCGCCGATGCCGCGCCTCTGACGGTGTTGGCGGAGCGGTTGACCGCCAAACTCGCGTCGGCCGGCTTCCGGTTCGACGCGCGCCCCTTCGTGCCCCACATGACTTTGCTGCGCGATGCCGACTGCGACGGCGCACTGACCATGCGCGATCCGGTGTGCTGGCCGGTGACGGAATTCCTGCTTGTCCAGTCGGGTCTTTCGGCGGCCGGCGCCCACTACGAGGCCATCGGCCGCTGGCCCCTGCTGGGATAGAATCGATCGGACGTTGCCAACGAGCTTCGGCCGGATGATCCGCCGCCTCGGTTCAAAAACCGCATTGCCCGACCCCAAGTGGCTGAAGGAGCAAAGAGATGAAACGACAACTGCTTTCCATGCTGTGCGGGATGATGATCTGCGCCGCGACGTTCTCCGCTCATGCCCAGGTGCTGGGTGCCAACGACAAGCCGATACACGACGCCGCACGCATGGGCAACGGTGCCGAGGTTCAGGCGATCCTGGCGAAGGCCATGGCCGATCGGGACGCGCGTACCGGCCTGGGATCGACGCCACTGCATCTGGCGGCGACCAACCCGGAAATCTCGGCGCTCAAGGCGCTGATCGCGGCGGGTGCCGACGTGAACGCGCGCGACAACGACGGCGCCACGCCGCTGCACATGGCGGCCTATACGCAGCGTGCGGCCCACGCCCGGCTGCTGCTCGAGGCTGGCGCCGACACGACGCTGAAGACCCATGCGGGTCGCGATCCCATGTCCATGGCGCGGAAGAACATGGCCAACGAAGTGGCGGGCGTGATCTCCCTGTGGATACTCAAGGGCTGCAAGGCGAGCAAGCCGTGCTGAGGCGCGCCACGCTGGTCGCCGCCCTGGCGCTGGGGACGGGCGCGATGGCCGGCGAAGAATTGCCGCCGGTCGAAGTCTACGGCCCCGAGGTCTGCCTGGCGTGCATCGATTGGACCGATCATCTGCGCCAGAACGGTTTTACCGCCAGTTTTCAGGGCGTTCCGGACATGGCCGCCGTCAAGCGCCGGCTGGGGGTGCCGGCCGACCTGGAGTCAAGGCTCACCGCGGTGGTTGGCGGCTACTTTATCGAAGGCCACGTACCGGCCGAAGACATCAAGCAGCTTCTGAAGGAACGACCCCCGGCCCGGGGCCTCGCTGTTCCCGGTTTGCCACGGGGCGCGCCGGGTTTCGAGAAGTCCGCGCCGTTTTGCGAGCGGGGGTGCACCATCCTTGATGCCGAGAACACCGAACCCATGGTGCGGCGAGAAATCTACAACACACTGCTGGTGGAGAAGAACGGCAAGACCCGGGTCTGGGCGCGGCACTGAGACCTAATCCCGCCAAGCCAGGAATTCCCGGAACTGGCCGGTGGCCCATTGGACGTCTTCGTCCCTCGGATTGGGGTCGGGAAACTGCCGGGTGGTTTGCTCGATGAGTCCGTCGCCGCGGATACGGTAGCGCGACTCGATGCGCACCATCTCCTGGGGGGCGAAGTCGGGAAACACGAAGCAGATGCTTTCGGGCAGTTCCCGTGGCGTCTCGGCGCCCCTGGCGCGGGCCGCGATCTGCCCGGCCACGATGCGACCCTGCCGGCTGGCCGCGTGGCCGCTCTTGGGGTAATGGCCGAACAGAGGTGAGACCGGGCCCAGGGAGTCGCCAACCAGGAATATCCGTTCGTCCTTGCCGGCCTGGAGACTGAGCGGATCCTGCTCTGCCCAGCCGGTGGGCTGGCCTGCCGAATCCCGGCCGATCAGCCCGGCCTGCCAGACCAGCTCGCCGGCCTGCTGGGGCGGCATCAGGATCGCTTCGTCGAAGCGATATTCGTCGAATTCGGTACCGACCTTTCGATTGAACGGATCGACCGTCGTCACCCGGGCGTCCGGTACATAGACAATCTGGTCCGGGTAGCGGTCGGCAAAAATGCGCCGGAAGGTCGGCGAAACCGGATTGGGATCGAGCACGATCAACCGGCCCTTGATCCGCCGCGACTTGAACAGCCAGGCGATCAGGCTCGCTCGTTCGTAGGGCGCGGGAGGGCAGCGGTAGGGCATCGGCGGCAGGTTCATGACCAGGTCGCCGCCCTCGAAGCGCGTGAGCTTCCGCTTGAGCGCCGCGGCCTCGCCACCGGACTGCCAGGCGCTGGGATACCGGGTCCGGGTCTGGTCGATGGCGCGGCTGTCGTTGCCGAACCAGGCGCCATAGTCCTGGCGGATGCCCACGGCGAGCACCAGCCAGTCGTAGCCGACCGAGCCGTCGGCGCAGACCACGAGCCGACGGTCACGGTCGATGGTCCGTGCCTCGGCGTGGAGGAAGGTGTAACCGTAGGCGCGGGCTGCCGCCGCATAGTCGTGCACCAGATACCGGCTATCGACCAGGTCCCCGAGCCACTTGTTGCTGAGCGGGCAGGACCAGAAGGCCGGGTTCTGTTCCAGGAGAACCACCTCGAGTTCGGGCGCGTTCGCGGTCAGGTGCCGGGCACAGGAGAGTCCGCCCCAGCCACCGCCGACGATGACGACGCGTTGGCGTTTCGAGCGGGGCAGGAGCTCGGGGGGCGCCGTGGCGACGAGGGGGGCGCCGAGACTGGTCGTGCTCACGGCCAAGGCACCCAGCCCCATGAGGAAGTCGCGGCGATTCCTTGTCATCGTCAGCCCCGGAACAGCCTGGCCAGGGCGGCATCGAGCTCCGCCGGCTTCAGGAGCCCTTCGAACCTCGCCACTGTCCGGCCGTTGCCGTCGATGATGAGTGTGTACGGCAGCCCACCCTTGCTGTTGCCCAGTGTCTTCATCAGCGGCAGGCCCGCGTCCTTGGCCAGCAGCACGGTGTAGTCCATTTCGTAGGCGCGGGCGAATTCGCCCACGGTAGCCGCCTGGTCCTCGATGCCGATACCCACCACCTGAAGACCGCGGTCGCGGAACTCGCGCCGCACCCTGACCAGCTCGGGAATCTCCACCCGGCAGGGACCGCACCAGCGCGCCCAGAAATTGACCAGCAGCGGCTTGCCACGGAGCGCGGCCAGCGGGTAGGGCCGATTGCCGACATCCCACAGGGTCGCCGCGAACAGGGGCGCCGGATCCGGCAGCGCCACCGGCTCGCCGGCCTGCGTCGACCCGACCCACGGCAGACAGAGGATAAGAAGTAGTGCTCTCACGTGTTTTGCGATGGTTCTCGATTCGGTTGGCCCGGCTCGGCGATGCGTACTACCGCGCATGATAGACCGCAAACCCGGTGGCGCCCGGCCCGCATCCGGGCCTGAAGGAACCACCAGCCTTCGGCCGCCCGGCGCCGCTGGGATAGAATCGGCCGGTCATCGCCGGCGAGATCTTCCCATGGCCCTCGGCTTCTTCAATTCGAACACCACGACCCCTCGTCTGGCGCGCCTCAGGACGCTGTCACTGTTCGTCGAACTCTCGCCCGCGGAGCTGGCGGTCGTCGATGCCCTGATGCATGAGCGCGACTACCTTCCTGGCGAGGTGATCTTCGATCAGGGCGAAGAAGGCCAGGCGGTCTATATCGTGCTCGACGGCGAAGTGACGATACGCCGCCACGAACCCGCCAAGGCGGGCGAGGTGGATGAGCTGGCGCGACTGACCGTCGGCACCTTCTTCGGCGAGCTGGCGCTGCTCGACAGCGCGCCGCGCATGGCCCAGGCGCAGGCGGTCACGGCCTGCAAGCTGGCCGTGTTCTTCCGCGACGATTTCCTCGGCCTGCTCGATACCCATGGCCGCATCGCCTCGAAAATAGCCCGGCAACTGGCGCGCCACATCGGCCGGCGCCTGCGCGAACTGGCCATCGCCGTCGGCGCGCATCAGCATCTGTAGATGAACGCAATGCACGACGCGATCCGTCCCGGCGCCGGGCCTGTCGTCTGGGCGGCGATTGTCGGTGCCACGCTCGGGTCGCTGCTGGTATTCCAGCAAACGCTCTGGCTGGTGGTGCCCTTCCTGCTCGCGCTGATCCTCTACTATTTTCTTTACCCGCCCATGCTGGTGCTGGTCTTTCGCGGCATGAGCCGCGATGGCGCGGCGGCGGTGGTTATGAGCGCTTTCCTTGTCGTGGTCGGCGCCTGTGTCATTCTGGTGGCGCCCTGGGTGGCGACCCATGCGCTCGATTGGCAGGCTTCCGTCGAGCGCTATCTCGAAGGTGGCATCCGGCTGCTGGATGGCAGCGTGCGCGGCCTGGAGGCGCGTTTCAGCATGTTGGCCAAGGCGCGTCTGGCCGATGGGCTCGCCAGGGGGCTGGCGGAGTCCCGAAGCATGGCCGCACACATCGAGCCAGTCGCGATGGGCATCGCCGCCTGGACGCCCTCGCTCCTGCTGGCGCCTTTCCTGGCCTTCTTCTTCCTCAAGGATGGTCGCCGCTTCAAGGCGTTTCTCGGTCAGGCGGTGCCCAACGCCTTCTTCGAAAGGACGCTGTATCTCCTGAATGAGGTGGATCGAACGGCGCGCGCCTACTTCCAGGGGCTGATCAAGCTGACCGCGCTCGATACCGTCACGCTGGCCATCGGACTCTGGTTCATGGGTTTTCCCGGCGCCTTGGCGCTGGGCCTGATCTGCGCCGTGCTGGCCTGGGTGCCCTACGTCGGCTCCGTGCTGGGTGGCCTCCTCGTGGTTCTGGTGGCGGCCACCGATTTCCCGGATGCGCCCGCCATGGCCTACTGGTCCGTGGCCCTGTTCGTCGCCGTGCGTCTGCTCGACGATTTTGTCTACATGCCGCTGACGGTCGGGAAGAGCCTGGACATGCATCCGGTCATGACGGTACTGATGATTTTCGCCGGGGGTGCCGTGGCCGGCATTGCCGGTCTGATGCTGGTACTGCCCGTGCTCGGCGTGGTGCGGGTGATCGGCGAGACAGTGGGCATCGTGGTGACCGACGCTCGCCTGATGGCGCGCCATCGGCAGGCGCGACGCTTGCGGAAGAAGCTGGCCCGGGCCGACCTGTAGCGGGTCGCGCGGGTGGCGACACGGGATGTCGCGCACCCCGGGCTGTGCTCCAGTTCACCTAACTCAAACAATTCCCACGGCCCGGTTGCGGCCCGGCGCCTTTTGCCGTCGAATCACCACCTGACGGAAACCAAGGCTGAGCCCGGCAATAACAACTTAACAGGAGTGGGCATGGGTGACGTTCATCTTCCATCGACCGCCGCGACGGCGGCGGTCGGCGTATTCATCTCGGATGACCCGCGCGATCTGGGCTGGGTCAGGCAGAACGTACCCTGCCAGACCGCCTGCCCCGCCGGCACCAATGTACCGGCCTACATCCGGCGCATCGTCGAGGAGCAGTTCGGGTCCTCGTACGAGGTCAATCGCGAGGCCAACGTCCTGCCGGGCGTGCTCGGCCGGATCTGTTCCCGGCCCTGCGAGGCCAAGTGTCGTCACGGCTGGGACGGCAACGGCGAGCCCGTGGCCATCTGTCATTTGAAGCGGGTGGCGGCGGACATGATGGATGCCGGCCATCGAATGACGGAACGCCTGTATGCGCCCACCGGCAAGCGCGTCGCCATCGTCGGCGCCGGGCCGGCGGGCGTTGCCGCGGCCCACGACCTGTCCTTGTTCGGCCACGACGTGGTGATCCTGGAGCGCGAGCGGCACCCGGGCGGCATGATGCGCTATGGCATTCCGGAGTTCCGTCTGCCGCGTTCCGTACTCGTGACCGAGTTGCACAATGCCCTGCGCCTGGGTGTGCAGTTGCGCACCGGCGTCGCCGTCGGCAATGGTCCGGGCCAGACGCCGGTTTCCCGGTTGCTGGCCAGCCACGACGCGGTGCTGCTGGCTACTGGCTGCATGGCCGCCACCCCGGTGCCTTTGCGCGGCGATTGGCGGGAGCGCGATATCACCACCGTCCCCGGCGTCGAGTACGGCCTGGATTTCCTGCTGCGCATGCATCGGGGTGAGGCACCGGTCGTCGGCCACCGGGTCGCCGTCATCGGCGCCGGCTTCACGGCTCTGGACTGCGCGCGGGTGGCCGTGCGCCTGGGTGCGGCCGAGGTGACGATACATATCCGTACCGCCGAGGAGTACATCCCGGCCAGCCCGGAAGAGATCTTCGAGGCCAAGCGCGAGGGCATCCGCATCAGGGGGCTGCGCTCGCCGATGGGCCTGGTGGTCGGCGCCGACGGGCGTCTGGCCGGTATCGAGTTCGCGCAGAACCGGCTGGGCGGCTGGCGGGAAAACGGTCGCCGCCAGGCGCTGCCTATCGAAGGCTCGGAATTTGTCGAGGAATGCGACACGGCGATCATCGCCATCGGCCAGCAGACGGTGCACGACTTCAACGACACACCCGTCGAACTGGACCGCTGGCACAACGTCCGCCTCGGCGACAGCGGCATGACGTCGCACAACGGACTGTTCGCCGCCGGCGACTACGTCAGTGGCGCGTCCACGGTGGTCAGCGCCGTCGGCCACGGCCGGCAAATCGCCCGGCGCATCGACACCTGGCTGCTGGGCCGGGCGCGGCATCGACAGGTGGTGCGCATCGAGCCGGTGGCACAGCCGCTGCGGGAACGCGCTTTCGATTTCATTCCGCGCCAGACCATGCCGACCGCGGGTCTGCTCGAACGCGGCAAGTCGCTCACTTGCGAGGTCGAAACCGGCATGGATCATCAACTCGCCGCCCAGGAAGCCAAGCGCTGTTACCTGTGCAACCTGCGCTACGAGATCGACGTCGATCGCTGCATCTACTGTCGGGCTTGCATCGAGGTGGCGCCGCGCACCTGCATCAAGCTGGTCGACGGCGTCGAGATCGGCGCCGACGGCAGTTACGGCAAGCTGACCGAGACCAAGGAATGGAACAAGGTCGCGGCAATCTGGATCGATAACAACGAATGCATCCGCTGCGGTGCCTGCTACAGCGTCTGCCCGGTGAAGTGCATTGCCATCTCGCGCTGCGAGCTGGCCGAAGTGGAGGTGTGACCGTGACGACCGTTCGCCACCATGTGGTCATTGGCAGTGGCGTGGCCGGCAACCAGGCCGCCGAGACGCTGCGCAGCCGCGACCCGGAGAGTCGCGTCACCATGATCACCATTTCCCGATTGCCGTTCTTCAACCGCTACGATCTGCCCCGGGTGTTTCGCGGCGAGCGGGATTGGCGCCGGCTGGTCATCTACCCCGCCGACTACTATCGGCGCAATCGCATTGCCCTGCGCCGGGCCACCAAGGTCGTCGGTGTAGACAGCGCCCGGCAGCAACTGACATTGGGGCACAAGGAGGTCATCGCCTTCGATTCGCTGCTGGTCGCCTCCGGTGCCAGACCCTACCTGCCCGAAGAGCTCTCCGAATTCCGGCCGCTGATGCATGGCTTCGCCGGCTTCCGCGAGGCTGTCGAGGTGGCCGACGCGCTGCCCCGGGGCGGGCACCTGATCATGCTCGGCGGTGACACCATTGGTCTCGATCTCGGCCGCACCCTGCTCGATGCCGGCTACCGCGTCACCCTGGTCGCCGGTCCGCAGGTCTTCTGGCCGCATGAGGTTGCGGCCGAGGAACGTCCCGAATTCATCGAGGCGCTGAAGCGCATGGGTTTTGCCGTCATCGACGGCACGGTCCGGGGTTGCATCCAAGCCATCGAGCAAGGCGCCAGCGGACTGCCGGCCCGGCGGCTGGTGTTCAGCGATGGTTCGGAGTGTCATGGCGACGTGGTGATACCGTTCTTCGGCGTCACGCCGTCCCTGGACTTCATGCTCGGCTCGGGAGTCAACATCGAGCGCGGCCTGCTGGTCAGCCCCAATCTGCGTACCACCCACGAAAACATCTATGCCGCCGGCGACGTCTGTCAGATCTGGACGGATCGGGAACGGCACTACTGCTTCTACCATGGCTGGAAGAACGTGCGGGCCATGGGCGAACTGGCGGCGCGCAACATCACCGGCGCCAACGAGCCCTGGGTGCCCACTCAGGACGAGCGCCTGCGACTGACGGCCGACGGGCGGATCGAATCGCCGTTCTGGGAGTATCAATGATGTGCACCGACATCCAGTTTGCCATCGTCGGTTCGGCAGGCGACGGCACCATCGCCGCGGGCGACATCCTGCGGCGGGCAATGGCCGGGATGGGCTACCGGGTGATCAGCTTCGATGTGTACCCGGCGGAAATACGCGGCTTCGGCAAGTGCATCGCGCGCTTGCGCGTCACCGACACCCAGGCCTATTCCCTGAAGCCGACGTCGGACGTGTTGGTCTCGCTGGACGACAGCCACGCGATTCCCCACGTCGGCGAGGCGCGCGAGTCGGGGGCGGTGGTCTACGAGAGCGGCTCGGTAATACCCCTGGCAGAGGGGGCCCACATCAGCGGTCACATCGACCCCGGCCAGATTCCCTACCACGTGCCGATTCGCGAACTGGCCGAGAAGAGCACCGGTTCCGCGCGTTCCCGCAACATCGTGGTGGTTGGCTACCTGGCCGGCCTGTTCCGCCTGCCGATCGAACCGGTATTGAACGCGGTGAACGGCAAGTTCAGGAACAAGGCCGAGCTGGCGGTCAAGAACGAGGCGGCGCTGCGCGCCGGCTATGAGGAGGGCTGTCGCTGGTTTCGCCTCGACGACATCGTCTTCGGCCCACCGCCGGCCAAGGCCAATGGCGCCCATCTGGAAATGATCAGCGGCAACGCCGCCGTGGTGCGCGGCGCGCTCGACGCCGGCATCGACAACTTCTTTGGCTACCCGATCACGCCAGCGACTTCCATCATGGAACGCCTGGCCAGCGAGATGCCCAGGCATGGCACCCGCCTGCTGCAAACCGAGGACGAGATCGCGGCCATCTCGGCCACCCTGGGCGCCGGGTTTACCGGCGCGCGCGCCGCCACCGCGACCTCGGGACCGGGTCTGTCGCTGATGGCGGAAATGCTCGGCATGGGCGTCATCGCCGAGATTCCCGGCGTCGTGTTCGTCTCGCAACGCGGCGGGCCGTTCGACCGGTATGCCGACGAAGACCGAGCAGTCCGACCTGAACATGGCAGTCTACGGCGGACATGGCGACGCGCCGCGCATCGTCATCGCGCCGACCAATGTCGAGGGTTGCTACCGCTGCGCCGGCAAGGCCTTCGAGATGGCCGAGGCCTACCAGACGCCGGTGATCGTCCTGCTCGACCTCTATCTGTCGAATCGCTACGAAACGGTGCCCTTTCCGGAGAATCCGCCTTTCCAGGCCGACATGAACCGCTATGCGGACACCCGGGGCGGCAGTCCCGCGTTCCAGCGCTATGCGCTGACCGCCGACCACATCAGTTCGCGCACCCTTCCCGGGCAGCCGGGCGGCATGCACGTGGCCACCGGCCTGGAGCACAACGAACTGGGCCGTCCCAACGATCAGGCAGAGATGCACGCGGCGATGAGCCGCAAACGGCACGAGAAGCTCAAGGCGGCGCTCGCTCATCCCGATTTCACCTGTTACAAGCGCTTCGGCGATGAAAGCGCGGTGGACGTCGGCATCATCTCCTGGGGGTCGAGCGTCGGTGAGTGTCTGGAAGCGATGCTGCTGGCGCGGGCCGAAGGGATCCGCTGCGCCACGATGAAGGTGGTGATGATCTGGCCTTTCCCGACGGAAGGCGTGGCCGGCTTCATGGATGACTGCGGGGAGGTGCTGGTGCCCGAGGTCAATTATCAGGGCCAGTTCGCCAATATCCTGCGCTCCCACGTGGTCCGGCCGGTGACCAGCCTGGCGCGGGTGCCGGGCGCGCCCCTCAAGGTCGAGGAAATCCTCGCCGAAATCCGGCGCCTGGCCGGTCTGCAATCGGCCAGACAGGCGGCTTGAAAGGAACGATGCCATGGGTGATATGCGTGACGTGGGTGACATGGGTGAATTTCGGCCGGTCTATCTCGAAGAAAGACTCAAGCAGGTCGCCGAAAGCGGCCGCCTGGGCTATCGCTCCAGGACCCTGCCGACCTGGTGTCCAGGCTGCGGTTATTTCGCGATCGTAGAGGCCGTGGCGGCGGCGCTTTGCCAACTCGGCGTGCCCAACGAGGATGCCGTGGTGGTCTCGGGCATCGGCTGTTCGTCGCGCTTTCCCTTCTTCATGAATACCTATGGCCTGCATACCCTGCATGGCCGGGCGCTGCCGGTGGCCACCGGCGTCAAGACGGCGAATCCGGCCCTCACGGTGGTGGCGGTCGGCGGCGACGGCGACGGCTTCGCCATCGGCGGCGGCCACGTGCCGCACGCCGCGCGCCGTAACCTGGACATCACCTACCTGCTGTTCGACAACGGGATCTACGGCCTGACCAAGGGCCAGACCTCACCCCTCTCGGCGGTCGGTTTCCGCACGCCGACCTCGCCCTACGACAACCCCGATCGGCCACTCAATCCGCTGATGATGCTCTTGTCGTACGGGGCAAGCTGGGTCGGCCAGTCCTATGCCGGTCACCCGGAGCACCTGCGCCGCATGATCGGTGAGGCGATGGCGCATCGCGGTTTCTCCTACCTGCACATCCTTTCGCCCTGTGTCACCTTCGACAAGACACACCGCACCTACACCAACCTCGGGATGACCGTGCGCGAGCTGAGCGCCGAACACGATCCTTCGGACAGACTCGCCGCCCTGCGCGAGGCCATGGACGATGCGACGCCCGCCCTTGGCCTGTTCTATCGCGAAGACCGGCCCACGCTGGATGACGCGCTGGATGGTCTGGTGCGCAAGGCCGGCGGCGAAGCGCGCAAGGCCAGGACCGATACCGGCCGGTTGGTGCGCAAGGCTCGCTAGCGACCGGCCACGCCGATCAGGCGGGCTGATTGCGCATGAAATCGGCAAGGTCAGTCAGCGCCTTGTCGAGGGCGGTCCGCAGGGGCGCGTCGTCGATCTGTTCCATCATCGCCTGGCGCATGCAGAGCATCCATTGGTCGCGTTCCGCGGTGCCGATGGCGAAGGGCAGGTGCCGCGCGCGCAGTCGCGGATGGCCGAACTTCTCGACATAGAGCTGCGGTCCGCCGAGCCAGCCAGTGAGATAGAGGCTGAGCTTTTCCTCGGCGCTGGCGAGATCCGCTTGGTGCAACTTGCGAATGCCATAGGCTTCCGGCAGGTGATCCATCAGCTCATAGAAACGATGGACGAGTTGGCGCACGGCGCGCTCGCCGCCGAGGCGTTGGTAGGGCGTGGCGGGTGGCCCGGTCATGGCAGCAAGTCTAGCAGCGCCGCCACCGCCTGTGCGATGCCGGTGGGCGCCGGACGCGGCGGCGCGCGCCTGGCCCAGAGGGTGTCGAGCGCCGGCAGCAGCTCGCCACGCAGCGCCTGGGCGCGGCTGATTTCGATGGCGCGGGCGTGGTGGGGCAGCCAGTCGATCAGGCAGGGTTCCTCAGGCCAGTCGGGCCGGCGCAGGTAGAGCAAGGGCACGCCGTGCACAGCGGCTTCGGTGAAGCTGCCGTAGCCCGGCTTGGTGATGATCGCGTCCGAGTTGGCCAGCAGGTCGTTGAAAGGTACATTGCCGTCGGCGAATGCCTCGGGTCGCAGCCAGAGCACATCCTGGCGGCGTGGCCAGTCGGCGACCGGCAGCGGGAAGTCGAAACCACCGAGTGCCACCAGTACCCAGCGGCGGTCCAATGGCAGGCCAAGGCGGCGCGCCACCTCGGGCCGACCGAGCTGGGGCGGCGAGGCGAGCGGGCCGATGGTCAGCACATTGGCGAGGTCGAACATCGGCATCCCCGGTGTCGTCCGCAGGAACCTGGCGGCGCTCCGGTAGGCGGACAGCATCTGCTTGTGGACGGGCGCCAGCCAGGTCTCGTGCCGGAAATAATGCAAGACCATGTCCGCCCAGTTGAGCGAGCACAAGGCGACGGCGGGAATGCCGACATCGGCGGCTCCGGCCAGCGGCAGATAGGCGACGTTGGTCAGCACCAGGTCGGGCGCCAGCGCGGCAAGCAGGTCGGCTTCCTGCTGCACGCGCGCCGGCCAATCGGCGTGGTGGGCCTGATAGCGGGTGGCGCTGGCCGGCAGGTCGATGTCCAGGGCATTCTTCATGACGAAGCCGAAATCGCTCGCCGCCTCGATATGGTCGAATGCGCCGTCGATGCGGCCGGCCAGACGGGCGCGGGACAGGCCGCTGCGCAGGGTCAGACGCAGCGCGGGATGCGCCAGGCGCAAAGCGTTCAGTATGGGCGCGGTCTGGGCCAGGTGGCCGAGCCCGTGGCTGGAGATGTCGACGAAGACATGGGCCATGTCAGGGCTTCGGCAACGTGATGCGGGCGATCAGGCCGCCCCCTTCGCGCGGCAGGAGGTCGAGCGTGCCGCCATGCCCACGCGCCACGCGATCGACGATGGCCAGGCCCAGGCCGGTGCCGATGGCGTCGGTGCGGGCGGCCTCCAGGCGCGTGAACGGCAGCTTGAGTCGCTCGGCGTCAGCGGCGGCAATGCCCGGGCCGCGGTCGCGAACGTCGATGGCGATGGCGCTGGCATTGCCGCTCAGACAGAGCTCGACGGGCCGGTCGGCGCCGGCATGGCGCAAGGCGTTGTCGACCAGGTTGGCGATGGCGCGGCGGATGGCCTTGGGCCGCAAGGGCAAGGTGGCGGTCGCCATGCCGCCGGCGCCGATCGTCACATCGGCGCCGCGCCGGCGGTACTGGCCGGCCAGTTCGTCGAGTAGCACGGCGAGGTCGGTCGCCGCGACGGCTTCGCCGGCGTCGGTGCGGGCGAAGTCGAGAAACTGGCCGATACTGCGGTCCATTTCCTCGACGTCGGCCACCATGTCGCGCTGGGTCGCCGTGTCGGCGGCGGACATTTCGATGGCCATGCGCAGGCGCGTCAGCGGAGTGCGCAGGTCATGGGAGATGCCGGCCAGAATCAGCGCCCGGTCTTCGTCGAGTCGCGCCAGATCGGCATTCATCTGGTTGAAGTTCCGCGCCAGGGTGGCGATTTCCCGCGGGCCGCTTTCGGCCACCGGTGCCGGGCGCCGGCCCTGGCCAATCTCTGCGGCGGCCCTTTCCAGCGCCTTCAGCGGCCGGGTGACACGGAACATGATCAGCCAGGCGCCGGCCAGCGAGAGCAACAGGGCGGCGGCGCCCCAGCCCAGCCATTGCAGCGGAAAGTGACGCTCGAGCCGCTCACGGGGCAGGGCGACCCAATAAGCGTCGTCCTCGATGCTGAAACTGACGAACAGGGCTTGCTCGCCGTCGCGCTCCAGGGCCAGGCGGGTGGTGTCGCCCAACTGCTCGCGCACCAGTGCCTCGACGCGCCGGAGGAAGGGGCGCTCCGGGAGCGGCGCGATCCGGTCATCCGCTTCGGCCGGATAGATGTGGATGCCCTCGCGGTCGGACAGTTCGCGCAGCAACTGGATACGCGCCTCGGGGCGGGCGGTGATCAGCGAGGTACGGGTGAGATTGACGATGCTGACGATCATCTGGCCAAGCTGGCGTGCCCGCGGTTCCCGTTCGTAGCTGGTAAAGATGTAGAACCAGGCGAGTACCGAGAGCAGCATCAGCACCGCGATCAGCAGGAAGGTGCGCCAGAGCAGGCTCTTCGGGGCCAGCCTCATTCGCGCTTCTTGCCGTCGGGAACGAAGACGTAGCCGAAGCCCCAGACGGTCTGTAGATAGCGGGGCTTGGCCGGGTCTTCCTCGACCAGTTTGCGCAGCCGGGAAACCTGGACGTCGATGGAACGGTCGAACACATCGTATTCGCGGCCGCGCGCCAGTTCCATCAGCTTGTCGCGCGACAAGGGCTTGCGCGGGTGTTCGAGCAGCACCTTGAGCAGGGCGAACTCGCCGGTCGTGAGCGGCGTGGCCGTGCCGTCGCGGTTCAGTTCGCGGGTGCCGAGGTTGATCACGATGTTGCCGAATTCGACCGTCGCGTCCGCTTCGCCCGGCGTACCCGGTGGCGCTGGCGCCACCCGGCGGCGCAGCACGGCGTGGATGCGCGCCACCAGTTCGCGCGGATTGAAGGGTTTGGGCAGGTAGTCGTCGGCGCCCATTTCCAGGCCGACGATGCGGTCGACCTCGTCGCCCTTGGCGGTGAGCATGATGATGGCGACCTCGTTCTTCTCGCCACGCAGCCGCCGGCAGATCGACAGGCCGTCCTCGCCGGGCATCATCAGGTCGAGAACGATCAGGTCGTAGAGTTCGCGGGCGAGCGCCTTGTCCATCGCGGTGGCGCCGTTCGACGGCCTTGACGGCGAAGCCCTGCTCGCCGAGGTAGCGCTCCAGCAGTTGTCGCAGGCGCAGGTCGTCGTCGACGACGAGGATCTTGGCGGGTCTGGCGGTTGGCTCGATCATGGAATGGAATGCTAGCCGGATCGGGTCGATTGCGGGAGGGCACCTTACAAACGATTACAAAACGGCGCTGTCGGGTGGTGAAAAGTCGCCTAGGATAGCGGTCATGAAAACTCCCCTCAATGTCTGGCTCATCGGTGTGGTCGCCTTTCTGGCGGCGCTGCCCGCGTGCGCCGGGCCGGGCGGTGGAGGTGGCCACGGCCACCGCTTTGCCGAGCCGGGGGGTATGCCGGTGTTTTCCCGCCAGCCGATGGATCGTCCGATGCGCGCACAGGAATTCCGGCGCGACGACCTATCGATGCCTGGGCGCATGTCGCTTGAAGAGCGGCGCCAATTGCGCCGGGACATCCGTAGCGCCGGCGACGACATCTATCGCCGCCCGCCGCCCGCCCCGCCGACAGGCGACGAGCGCTGACACCCGGCGGTGCCGCGTCACGCCGGGATTCGCGCCGGTTTTCCTGGCCTGAATTCCGGATTCGAATTGCCGTGCCATCCCGCCTGTGGCAACCTATCGACTTTCACCCATCATGGAGATGACGATGCGCGAATCGATCAAGTTGCTCAGGCGCTGTTTGGCGGTGGTCCTGGTCTCGGTGCCGCTGCTAGCCACGGCCGGCCCGACCCTGGACAAGATCCGGGCGCAGAAATCCATCGCCCTCGGCTACCGCGATACCTCGGTGCCGTTTTCTTATATTGGCAACGACAACAAGCCCTGGGGCTATTCCGTCGAGTTGTGTACCAAGGTCGCCGAGGCCATCAAGCAGCAGTTGAAGCTCGACACGCTGGCCCTGAAATGGGTGCTGGTGCAGCCCTCGGACCGGATGGAAAGGGTCGCCAAGGGCGAGATCGACCTGGAGTGCGGCTCCACCACCGCTTCCCTGTCACGCATGGAAAACGTCGACTTCAGCCTGATGACCTTTGCCGACGGTGGCGGCTACATCACCGCCAGCGACAAGATCAATTCCCTGGCCGATCTGAAGGGCCGGAAGCTCGGCGTCGCCGCCGGCACCACCACCGAGCGCACCCTGCGCGCCGCCTTGGCCAAGAAGCAGGTGGATACCGAGCTGGTCATCGTCAAGGACCACCAGGATGGCATCGCCGCCATGGCGGCGGGCAAGGTTGACGCCTACGCCTCGGATCGGGCACTGCTGGCCGGGCTGATTCTCGGCAGCGGCAACAAGTCCGCCTGGCGTCTCGGCGGCGAGCTGCTGTCCTACGAGCCCTACGCCCTGATGATGCGTCGCGACGACCCCGATTTCCGACTGGCGGTGAATCGCGAGTTGGCGCGCCTCTATCGCAGCCGTGAAATTCTCGATATCTACGAGCGCTGGTTTGGCGCCATCGGCAAGGCGGGGCCGCTGCTCGAGAACCTCTACTTCCTGAACGGCTTGCCCGAATAGCGGACTTGTCGAGCGTGGCCGTCCGGTAAAATGGCGGCCATGCGCTTCCTGGCCCTCGAAACCGCCACCCACCGCCTGTCGGTCGCCCTCTGGGACGCCGGCACGGTCATCGAGAGGGCCGTTGACCAGCCAAATGGCGGACCGGGTGGTTCCGAATGGCTGCTGCCCGCCACCCAGGCGTTGTTGGCCGAGGCGGGCGTCGGCTTCAACGCGCTCGATGGCATTGCCTTCGGCGCCGGTCCGGGCAGCTTCACGGGGCTGCGCCTGGCCGCCGGATGCGCCCAGGGGCTGGCCTTCGGCCTCGATCTGCCCGTGTTTGGCGTCAATACGCTGGAGGCCCTGGCCCTGGCCAGTGGCGAAGACCGGGTATTCGCCTGTCTGGATGCGCGCATGAACGAGGTTCTACGTCGCCGCCTACGCCAACGGCGTCGTCGTGCTGCCGCCCATGGTCAGTTCCACCCGCGCAGGTGCCCTTGCCGGCCGGCGGGGGGTGGGTCGGTTGTGGCGATGGCTTTGCCAGCTATCCGGCCTTGCTGCCGGTATTTGCGCGCATCCGTGCCGACCTGCGGCCAACCGCCGCTGCCGTGGCCCGGCTGGCGGCGCCACGTTTTGCCCGCGGCGAGGGGTTGGACGCCGCCGCCGCCGTACCCCTCTATGTGCGCGACAAGGTGGCCTTGACCACCGCCGAGCGACTCGCGCGCGGCGGCACCAAGTAATGAGCGCGGTGCTGAAACCTCGTCTGGACTTCGTGCCCATGCGCGATATCGATGTCGATGCCGTGGCCAGCGCCGAGCAGCGCGCCTATGCCTTCCCCTGGACACGGGGCAACTTCGTCGACTCGCTGAAGGCCGGGCATAGCGCCTGGGTATGCCGCGAAGACGGCGTGCTGGTCGGCTATGCCGTGCTGATGAGGGTGGTCGACGAGGCCCATTTGCTCAACATCACGATCCTGCCGGAGTTTCAGCGGCGCGGCCTGGGCAGCGAGTTGCTCGGCCAACTGTTCGACGTTGCCCGTGGCCACGGCGCCGTCCGCATGCTCCTCGAAGTACGTCCGGGCAACGTCTCCGGTCTCGCCCTGTATCGACGCTTCTTGTTCAGCGAAATCGGCCGCCGCCGGGGCTACTATCCCGGCCTCGATGGTCGCGAGGACGCCATCGTCCTGGCACGCGAGTTGTGAGTCAGCGGCGCGACAGCATTCTTCGGGAGATTGGCCTCGGGCCGCTTTGGCGGCTGCGCGATCGACCCGAGGCGGGCGATGCGCCCGCCGCCGAGTCCGAAGCGCCGGCCGAGCCCGACACATCCGCGGTGGCGACGCGACCCGCCGCGACGCCGCTGCCAGTCGCCGCGACGTCGGTGCCGCTGTCCTGCCTTGACGAGGGCCGCGCCACCCGGATTGCCGCCTTGGATTGGGCGGAACTCAAGACGGCGGTCGCTGCCTGCCAGGACTGCGCGCTTGGCCGAGGGCGCAAGCAGGCCGTGCTGGGCGTCGGCGACGTCGAGGCGGACTGGCTGTTCGTCGGTGAGGGTCCGGGTGCGGAGGAGGACGAGCGCGGCGAGCCGTTCGTCGGCCAGGCCGGCAAGCTGCTCGATGCCATGCTGGCGGCCATCGACTTGCGGCGGGGCGACAACGTCTATATCGCCAATGTCGGTGAAGTGCCGCCCCCCCAACAATCGCACGCCCGAGGCGGAGGAAACGGCCGCCTGCTGGCCCTATCTGGAACGGCAGATCGCCCTGCTCAAGCCGAAGCTGATCGTCGCGCTGGGGCGACCGGCGGCTCAGACGCTGCTGCGCAGCGAAGTGAAGATTTCGTCGAACGCGCGGTCGCCTGCTCGAGTTCAACGGCATCCCTCTGATTGTCACCTACCATCCAGCCTATCTGCTGCGGAACTTGCCCGACAAGGCCAAGGCATGGGAAGACCTTTGCTTCATGCGCCGGACCATGAGGAATCTGGATCAGTCGTAGCTGTCCAGCAGGGATGGCCGATCCTGCTGACCGATACGGCAGGCGCAGTTACCCTCAGGCAAGCCACCAGCCTGGCGTATTCGGCAGGAAAACTTGGGCTGCACGGGGATCGACTGCACGACGGACGTGAAGCCGAACAACTGGCCCTCAACGGCCTGGGCCACCGTTCCCGCGGCAATGCCGGCAATATCGATCAGTACCAGCAGGCGGTCAGGCGTGTCGCCATTGCAGAACACGCTGACGTTGTCGATGCGGCCCGGTGCCGGTACCTTGGTTGTCAGCAATTCCCGCAGGTGCTCGACACTGGTCGCCGACTCCAAGGCGGCATTCCACCGACTGTCGGCGCTATCGAGAAGATCCGTGGGCGAGGGGGAATGGTTGGTCATGGGCTTACTACCGACAGGCGATCAAGAATACCCAAGCGAATACATACAGCCTAGCGCAGTTGCAGACTAAATATAAGCATTAGCCGAGATGGCCGGGGTGTCGGTGAATTTTTCGTCGGCGGGCAAGGCACGGCGTCAGAACAGTTCGATCTTCTTCCCTTGGCCGGCGGCGGCCGGCTTGCGGCACGACCAGGGACTTTTCGTATTCGCTTTCCGCCTTGACCATCGCCTGAACGTCCGGCTGGTTGACCGGATTGCGGCGGCAGAAGGCATCGCCGGAAATCGGGTCGATGAGCACCTTGCGCGACCAGGCGCCGCCGAAATCCGAAGCGACCAGCGGAATACGCTCGCGTTCCAGCCATTCGCGGGCGAACGTTGCGTTGCGCTCGCCGATGGCCATGTTGATCGAACTGACAATGTTGCCGCCGCCGAAGGCCTTCGCCACCAGACGGCCGCTCTGCGCGCCCTTGGCGTACATGGCGTTGCGCAGCACCTCCATGGCGTAGTCGCCGTTCAGGACGATGTCCTCGTCGGCCAGGTTGCGGCTGGCCCGGCTGGGCAGCAGGAAGTGATTCATTCCCGCCAGCCGCAGCTTCGGGTCGTAGAAGCAGACCGCCACGCAGGAACCGAGCAGTGTCGCGATGGGCCGCTCGGTCTGCACCGACCAGCCGCCCGGATTGATGTTGAGCGCCTGCCGTTCGAGGTCGCGGGCGGAGACGGGCGGTGGCGGGGGCATGGGTGCGAGATTCGGGAAAGTCTACTGGCGGCCGTAGGCGATTATTTCCTGCGGAATGCGATCCAGCGGCACCGCCCTGTCCACGCCTCCGAGGTCGATGGCGACCTTGGGCATGCCGAACACCACGCAGGTGGACTTCGTCCTCGGCCACGGTCTGGGCGCCGGCATCGTGCATTTCCTTCATGCCGCGCGCGCCGTCGTCGCCCATGCCGGTCATGATGACGCCCAGCGCATTGCGCCCGGCCACTTGCGCCACCGAACGGAACAGCACGTCCACCGAAGGCTTGTGGCGATTGACCACCGGGCCGTCGGCCACCTCGACGTAGTATTGCGCGCCACTGCGCTTCAGCATCATGTGGCGGCCGCCGGGGGCGATCAGCGCGCGGCCGGGCAGCACCCGGTCACCGTCCTTCGCCTCGCGCACTTCCATGGCGCACAAGCTGTTGAGTCGCTCGGCGAACATGGCCGTGAATTTTTCCGGCATGTGCTGGACGATGACGATGCCGGTGGTGACCGCCGGCAGCCTGGTCAGCACGGCTTCCAGCGCCTGCGTGCCGCCGGTCGAGGTGCCGATGGCGACGACCTTGTCGGTGGTGTTGGCCATGGCGCTCATGCCGGCCGCCTGCGCGGCCAGCATCGCGTCGGCGGTCAACTTGGGGCGTGGTGGCGGCGCCACGGCGCCCGGATGAACGCGGCGGATATTGGCCCGGGCGGCCGCGCGCACCGCCGAAACGAGATCGTTGCCGGCCTCCTGGAGAAATTGCTTCACGCCCATCTTCGGCTTGGTGATGATGGCCAGCGCGCCGGCGGCCAGGGCCTCCATGGTGGCGGCGGCGCCCTTTTCGGCCAGCGACGAGCAGACGACGGTGGGCGTCGGGCGCTCGGCCATGATCTTCTTCAGGAAGGTGAGTGCCATCCATGCGCGGCATTTCGATGTCGATCACCAGGACATCCGGCCACTGGATCTTCATGCGTTCGAGCGCGAACAGCGGGTCGGCGGCGGCGCCGATCACCTCGATGTCGGGTTCGCGCTCGAGGGTCTCCTTGTTCACCTGACGGACGACCGCGGAGTCGTCGACGAGCATGACCTTGATCTTTTGCATGGCTAGCCGGGTAAGCGATAGATGGTGGGTTTGATCGGCTTCAGGGTGTCGTTGATGCCGTTCAGGCTTTCGGAATGGCCGACGATCAGATAACCGCCAGGACGCAATTTTTCCACAATCCGGCCCACCACCTGCCGCTTTGTTTCGTTGTCGAAGTAGATCATCACGTTGCGCAGGAAAATCAGGTCGAACTTGCCGATCTCCGGCAGCGTGGCATTCAGATTGATTTGCAGAAAGCGCGTGTGGCGGCGCAATTCCGGTGCGATGAGAAACCCGCCCTCCTGGCTGCGCACGCCCTTGAGGCAGTACTTGCGCAGGTAGCTTTGCGGCAGGCCGCGGGTACGATCCAGCCAGTACAGGCCGCGCTGGGCTACGGCCAGCACGCGGGTGCTGATGTCCGAGCCGAAAATCGACCACGGCGCATCGACGCCCAGTTCGTCGGCCAGCACCATGCACAGGGTGTAGATTTCCTCGCCGGTCGACGAGGCGGCGCTCCAGACATCGAAGGGCCGGCCCGCCGGTCGCTGTGGCAGGACGACCTGGCGCAGAAAATCGAAATGCGCTTCCTCGCGAAAGAAATAGGTCTCGTTGGTGGTCAGCAGGTCCACCATCGTTTGACGCTCGTCATCGGCGTTGCCACTGGCCACCAGGCGGTAGTACTCCCCGAAGGTGCCCAGTCCGAGTGCCCTCAGGCGCTTGCCCAGGCGGCCGACCAGCAGCACCTTCTTCGAGTCGGCCAGGCTGATGCCGGCGATTTTGTAGATCAGGCGCTGGAACTGGGCAAACTCAGGGTCGGTAATACCAGGGCTATCGTTGGCTGCCATGGCCTTCGTCTAGCGTGAAGAAGGCCATCAACTCTTCGAGTTGCGCCGATTGGCCGCTCATTTCCTCGGCGGTGGCGGCGAGCTCCTCGGAGGCGGAAGCATTCTGCTGGGTGGCCTTGTTGAGCTGGCCGATGGCCCCGTTGATCTGGCCGACGCCGGCCGATTGCTCCTGACTGGCGGCGGCGATTTCCTGCACCAGGTCGGAGGTCTTCTTGATGCTCGGCACCATTTCGTCGAGCAACTGGCCAGCCTCCTCGGCGAGCGTGACCGAGGACGCGGCGACCTGGCCGATTTCCTGGGCGGCGACTTGGCTGCGCTCGGCCAGCTTGCGGACTTCGGCCGCGACGACAGCAAAGCCCTTGCCGGCATCGCCGGCCCGCGCGGCTTCAATGGCGGCATTGAGCGCCAGCAGATTGGTCTGGTAGGCGATGTCGTCGATGATGCCGATCTTGCCGGCGATCTGCCTCATGGCCTCGACTGTCTTGCCGACGGCGTGGCCGCCGTCCGTCGCCTGCTGCGCGGCCTGGCGGGCCCTATTGTCGGTGACCTTGGCATTCTCGGTATTCTGGGTGATGCTGGCTGTCATCTGTTCCATCGAGGTGCTGGTTTCCTCGACCGCAGCCGCCTGTTCGGAGGACGACTGCGACAGGCTCTGGGCGGTGGTCGCGATCTGCTGGGCCGCGTCGTTCAGGGCGGAACCGGCCGTGTTCACGTCGGCAATGATCCGGGCCAGTTTGGCCACCATCGTCTTCATGGCGAAAAGGGCGCTGCTCTTGTCGCTTTCACCGGTGACGACATCGACGGTCAGGTCACCTTCGGCAACCCGGTTGGCGATCTTCAGCACGTAACGTGGCTCACCGCCCAACTGGGAAAACAGGGAACGGACAATCCAGAATCCCAACAGGGCCGCAACGATGACCGCCAAGGGAATGGCGACGAAGAACAACCTCTGAGTGCCCTGGTAATTGCGGTCCGCGTTCTCGAACTCCTGTTTCGCCACGCTGACCTGAATCTGAAACAGTTTTTCGTAGGCCGACTTCGCGTCGGCATAGAGCGGGTTGGTGCGCTTGATCAGGCGGTGGTTGCCTTCCGCATAGCGGCCCTGGGCAAAGCTTTCCAGAACCGGCTTGATGCCCTCTTCCTCGAGTACTTTGCGCCTGGCCAGGTAGGCGTCGGCAAGAATCTTTTCCTCGGGGGTCAGGCTGGTGGCGACGTACTCCGCCCATGTCTTGTCGATCTGCTCCAGATCCGACTTTGCCCGGTCGATATGCAATGCGATGGGGTGGTCGTGCAGCTTGCTCACTTCCAGCGAAGAATCGTGCATCGCGGCCAGCATCAGCATGCGGACGCTCTCGTCCAGGAGAGTGCCAATACGGGCCAATTGCTCGGCGGGGATCATGCGATCCTTGTAGACCGACTCCAGGCTGGCATTGCTGTCGCGAATACCCCGCAGACCGAGCAGGCCAATGAGAGGCAGCAACAGACAGAGAAAGCCCAGTGTGGCGATCAGGCGGGTCTTGATGGTGAGATTGGCGAACATGTGGCGACTTTCGGGGGGATTTGCGGGAGATGACCAGGCCTTGTCGTCCTGCTTGACGGACAGCCCCATCCACACCTGCCGGCGGGTGGGGCGTCGCGGTCGTCAGGTACCGTCTTGAGCGGCCGGGGCGCCGGTTTCGACGTTGGCCAGAACGGCCATTTCATCCACCGACAGCACGCGCTGGATTTCGAGGATGATGACGAACTTGCTGATTGACCTTGCCCATGCCGGCGATGAAGTCGGCGCGGATCCGGGCGCCGAAGGAGGGCGGCGGCTCGATGTCGCCAGCCTGGATTTCCAGCACCTCGTTGACCGCATCGACCATGATGCCGATGTCGTGCTTGGCGTCTTCCTGCGTCACCTCGACGATGACGATGCAGGTGCGCCGCTGCACCTCGCTCGGCCGCGCCGCCGAAGCGGGCCGACAGATCGATCACCGGCACCACCGCGCCGCGCAGGTTGATCACGCCGCGGATGAAGGCCGGCATCATCGGCATCTCGGTCAGCTTGCCGTATTCGATGATTTCCTTGACGTTGAGGATGCCGATGGCGAACATCTCGCCGCCGAGGTGAAGGTCAGGTATTGCTGGGTTTCGCCTCCGCCGCTTGTTGGCGACGGGCGTTGCTTGCGCCTTGACCAGATTGCCCATGTGCGTTCTCCCGGTGGCTGGCTCAGAAGCGCTCGAAATCCTGCTCGTCGGCCGCCGCCGGCTTGAAGCTGGCGGCGCGTTGAGCGCGGCGCGGCGGCGCGCGGTGCGGCCTTCGGGCGGGCGCTCCGGCCGTGGCGCCGCACCGCTCGCGCGCTCGGTCGAGCCGGAAGAAGGCCATCAGCTCCTGCAGTTGCGCGGCCTGGCCGCTCATCTCCTCGGCGGTGGCGGCCAGTTCTTCGGAGGCCGAGGCATTCTGCTGGGTGGTCTTGTTGAGCTGGCCCATCGCGCCGTTGATCTGGCCGACGCCCGGAGCTCTGTTCCTGGCTGGCGGCGGCGATTTCCTGCACCAGGTCGGAGGTCTTCTTGATGCTCGGCACCATCTCGTCGAGCAGCTTGCCGGCCTGTTCGGCCAGCTTGACGCTGGAGCCGGCCAGTTCGCCGATTTCCTGCGCGGCGACCTGGCTGCGTTCGGCCAGCTTGCGCACTTCGGCGGCGACCACCGCGAAGCCCTTGCCGTGTTCGCCGGCGCGGGCCGCTTCGATGGCGGCGTTCAGGGCCAGCAGGTTGGTCTGGTAGGCGATGTCGTCGATGATGCCGATCTTGCCGGCGATCTGCTTCATCGCATCGACGGTTTCCTTGACCGCCTCGCCGCCTTCGGTGGCCTCCTGCGGCCGCCTTGGTCGCCATGCCGTCGGTGACCTTGGCGTTCTCGGTGTTCTGGGTGATCGCAGGCCGTCATCTGTTCGATCGCTGGCGGTGGTTTCTTCGACGGACGCGGCCTGCTCGGACTGACGACTGCGACAGCGACTCTGCGCCGTCGCCGAGACCTGGCCGGCGGCGTTGTTGAGCGCATCCGCTGGCGACATTCACCTCGCTGATGATGCTGCGACAGCTTGCTCGATCATGGCCTGCATGGCGCCCAACAACTGGCCGATCTCGTCCTTGCTGGTCGGCCGTGACCTTGACCGTCAGGTTGCCTTCGGCCAATTCGTTGGCGGCGGCCGCCGCTTCAGTGATCGGTCGGGTGATGCTGCGCGTGATGCACGAAGGCGATGATCGACCGCGATCAGCACAGCGCAATCGCGCCCAGTAGAATCAGCAGCGTCTGCGGCGGCGTCGGCCATCGTCGTCGGCCTCCTTGCCGGCCTTGTCCATGATGTCGGTCTGGAAGCTTGATCAGCTCGTTGACCGCCGTCGAGGTAGTCGGCCTGCGTCTTGCGCAGCCTCGGTCTGCATGAGTTCGACGATCTCGTCGCGCTTGCCTGCCTTCAGAAGTTCGAGGAACTTGTCCTGGTCGACCACGTAGGCTGTGCGAGCGGTCTTGAGCCTTGGCCAGGACTTCCTTGCCCTTGTCGCTGTTGATGGTCTTTTCCAGCTTTTCGAGGTTGTCGGCAATGACCTTGCGCTGCGCGGGAATGCCATCGAGGGTCTTCTGCTGCTTCGGCGCCGGTGTAGATGTAGGCGTTGCGCAGCAGCGCGCGCCATGGTGTTGATCGCGTCGACGATGTCGTTGGCCTGCACGGTCTTCGGGAAACGGTCGTTGACCATGCTTGTCGATGCTGTCGTTCAGCGCGCTGATGCGCGTGTAGCCGATCACGGTGACCGACGATCAACAGGATCAGCGTGATGCCGAAGCCGATGCCGAGACGGACGCCGATTTTCAGGTTGTTGAACATGGATTACTCCCTTCTCCGAGACGAGCTGAACTAGTTGGAATTGCCTGGAATTGTTGGGATCTGTTGCTCGATGACACGGTGCTGGCGCTGGCGTAGCGCCGGTCTTCGGTCTGCCTGGCCAGTTGCGTCAGCGCCTGGACATCGAGGATCAGCGCGACTTCGCCGCTGCCCAGGATGGTGGAGCCGCCGATGCCGCGCAGGTGCTTGAACAGGTTGCCGAGCGGCTTGATCACGGTCTGGAATTCGCCCATCAGCTGGTCGACGACCAGGCCGGCCTTGTGCCCGCCGGCTGCGACGACGACGACGTTCTCGCGCGGCGGCGCCTCGCCCTCGACGTCGAAGAACTCGCGCAGGCGCACGAACGGCAGCACCTCGCCGCGCAGGTTGAGCATGTGGCCGCGCGTGTCGTCGGTCGCGCAGTTCGACGCATTCGACCACCATGTCGAGCGGGATGACGTAGGCGGCCTTGCCCACCGAGGCCAGGAAGCCGTCGATGATGGCCAGCGTCAGCGGCAGGCGGATGATGAAGCGCGTGCCGACGCCCGGCTTCGGTCTGTCGACGTCGACGCGTGCCGCGCAGCGCCTGGATGTTGCGCCTGACCACGTCCATGCCGACGCCGCGGCCGGACAGGTTGCTGACCTTCTCGGCGGTGGAGAAGCCGGCTTCGAAGATCAGGTTGTAGATTTCCTGTGTCGGTCAGCGTCTGGCCCGGGCTGGACCAGGCCGCGTTCGATGGCCTTGGCCTGGATCTTGTTCGCTGTTCAGGCCGCCGCCGTCGTCGCCCACTTCGATGACGATGCTGCCCGAATCGTGGTAGGCGTTGAGCTCGACGCGGCCCTTGGCCGGCTTGCCGCGCGGCGGCGCGCACGCGCGGCCGGCTCGATGCCGTGGTCCATGGCGTTGCGCACCAGGTGCATCAGCGGGTCGCCGATCTTTTCGACCACGGACTTGTCGAGTTCGGTCTCCGCGCCGCTGATCGACCAGTTCGATGTCCTTGCCCAGTTCCTTGCGAGACGTCGCGCACCACGCGGTGGAAGCGGTTGAAGGTTTCGCCGATCTGCACCATGCGCAGTTGCAGGGCGGAATCGCGGATGTTCTTCGACCAGGCGCGACAGCACCGAGGTGGCTTCGACCAGGTCGGCCTTGCCGCTCTTCTGGGCCAGCAGGTTGGCCGACGGCGCCGGCAATGACCAGTTCGCCGACCAGGTCGATCAGCTGGTCGAGCTTGTCGGCATGGACGCGGATCAGGCGGGCTTCGGCGGCTCTTCTTGTCGGCGACCTGCTTCTGCTTGGCGGCGGCGGCCTCGACGATTTCCGGCTGCACCACCTTCTTGTCGACCAGGATCTCGCCCAGTTGCGGCGTCGGCTGCTCGCCGGCGTCGGCGATCGCTTGCCGCGGCCTGCTGGCGGCGCAGGCCCTGCGTCGAGTTCGTCCTGCGTCAGCGCGCCGCACTTGACGAGGATTTCGCCCAGCCGCATGGTCTCTTCGGGCAGGCGTTCGATCAGGCCGAGGTAGTCGGCGACCTTGCTGTGCGGCGGCAGGATGTGCAGATCGCAGTCGTCGCGGCAGAAGTCGAAGACGTTCTCGATCTGGTCCTTGCTGGCGTGGCTGCGCAGGGTGATTTCGAAGCCGAGGTAGCAGCGACTCCGGGTCCATGTCCTCGGCGGCCGGGCATGGCGTCGCACAGCGTCTCGAGGTGGACGATTTCGCCCAGGTTGAGCAGGTAGCGCAGGAAGGCCAGCGGGTCCATGCCGTTCTTCAGCACATCGCGGCCGAAGCGGATCGAGATATGCCAGCAATCGGTGATCGCGGTGTCGCCGCCGCTGCGCTCGATGACGCCGACGGTCGCCTCGGCGCACCATGCCGGCCGTCGGTGGCGGTGTCGGCGGTTGGCGCTGGCAAAGGCGCGCAGGGCGTCGGCGGTGACTTCGCCGGCTTGCTGCAGCCCGGCGTCGGCGTCCATGTGGCCCTGGTCCACGCGGTCGAGCAGGGCGCCGATGTGGTCGCAGCCCTGCAGCAGCGCGGTGATCAGATCGCCGCTGACCTCGATCTCGCCGTTGCGCAGCCTGTCGAGCACGTTCTCGAGGACGTGGGTGAACTTCTCGATGTGGTGCAGTTCGACCACGCCGGAGGCGCCCTTGATGGTGTGGGCGGCGCGGAAGATGGCATTGATGGTTTCCGCGTCGATGTCGCCCTGTTCCATGCGCAGCAGGCCGTCTTCCATGGCGGTCAGCTGCTCGCGGGCTTCCTGGGCGAAGACGCTGACGATCTCTTCCATGCGGATATCCTCCATCGCAATCGGTGGCCTAACGATCGGCGGGAATGACCATGCGGGTCGCCGAAGAAGGCGTCCATGTTGTAGAAGTCGATCACCTCGCGCACCGCCGGGCTGTGGGCGACGATGCGCAGGGTGTGGCCGAGACGCTGGCTTTCGCGCTTGACCAGCACCAGCAACTGAAAGCCGGCGGTGTCCATCTCGCCGACGTGCGAGAGGTCGAGTTCGAAGATGGACGCGGCTTGCAGGCCATTCATCAACTGACCCTTGATCTCCAGGGCGTTGTAGATGGTCATCGGGCCGTCGAGAATCAGATGGACGGCACCATCGGTGGTCGTCTGGGTGGCGAATTCCGTCACGGTCAAGGCTCCTGTGGGCTTCAGAACAGTTCGACCTTGGGGCCGCCCTGGGTATTGGTGCCGACGCCGTCCTTGAGGGCGCTGTGATGGCTGTCGCGTTGCGAGTTCATCACATAGTTGCTGTAGATGTCGTCGAGATGCGCCGAGAGCGGCCGCAACTCGAAATTGGGTCGTCGAACCGATCCAGCCGGTCGGCGAGCAGCGCCGCATGGCCGTCGAGACGGTCGAGCGCGTTGATGACCTGTTCGATCTGCTGGCGCGTGACGTCCTGAAACTGCACGCTGGCCAGCGCATCCATGAACATCGCCGACAACCGCTGGCTGGAGTCGCGCATCCGCACCAGCATCTCGGCGTCGTGGGCGGCCATTTGCCGATAGGTCTCGCCCAGGATGTTGAGCTGCGCCCCGAAATGGAGGAGGGCGTCGCGTTCGCCTTCGACGTTGGTGTTCGACAGCTTGTCCTGGAACTGTGTCTCGATGGACGTCGCCACCTGCTGGATGCCCTGGTTGATCTGCCCGACCGCCTTGTCTGCCTGGGCCGACAGCTTGCGCACCTCGTCGGCGACCACGGCGAAACCTCGGCCGGCCTCGCCGGCACGCGCCGCTTCGATGGCGGCATTGAGGGCCAGCAGGTTGGTCTGGCCGGAAATGCTCTTGATGAGCTCGACCAGCTTGGTAAGGGAGCGCGCCTCCTGGACCACCGCCGGCGATGCGCTTCTGGTCGGTCTCCGCTTCATTGACGCGCTGGGCGATGTAGGAATCGAGCTTGACGATCAGGTCGCGATTTTCCGCGACACGCTGTTCCGACGCGCTGACCAGATTGTTGCTTTCCTGCGTCGTGGAATCGACGAACTGGCTCAGGCTGGCGACGATCTCGTCGATGCCCTGCAGCCGCGCGGTGATGTCGTAGGCGGCCTTCTCCGTTTGATTGACGATGGTGCCGAGCTGGCCGCGCACCACGTCGTTGAAGGTCTTGAGCTGTTTGAGTTCGCTCGCCACCTGCTCGGCGGCGCCGATGCGGGTCTGGGTGCGACTGGCCTGTTCGGCTTCGCGCTGGGTCAGGCCGAGCACCATGTCCCGATACATGGCCAGGGAGACCAGCCGTTGCGAAAGGAATGCGGCGACGATGATGACGAAGGTGCCGATGGCGTCGCCGACCGGCGAATCAATGCCGATCGACGGCTGGAAGGTGTGGTGGAACCAGTCGTTGAAGAAATAGACGACGATCGACGCGGCCAGACCGACCGCCAGCGCAACTGCTGTCGCGCGTCGCAGCACCTGAGCGAGGTCCATGGCGACCCTTACCTGAGAACGAGCTTGATGGTGTTGAGCAATTCGTCGGCGGTGGCCGGCTTCACCAGCCAGCCCGAAGCGCCGGCGGCCTTGGCCTCGGCGCGCTTCGACTGTTGCGATTCGGTGGTGAGGAACAGGATGGGCATGAACTTGTAGGCGGGCAGTTTGCGGACTTCCTTGATGAAGTCGATACCGTTCATGCCGGGCATGTTGAGGTCGGTGATCAGCAGGTCGATCTTGGTGGCGGACTTGAACTTGGCCAGGCCCTCATTGGCGTTGGCCGCCTTTTCGACCGCGTAACCGGCCTTGCCGAGGATGTTCGAGATCGAAAGCAGAATGGTGGCGGAATCGTCCACCAGCATGATCGTCTTCACGGTATTTCCCCCAAGTTTTCTCGGACATTGCCGAATATCTGTTGTCGGGCAATTATGCGCCGAAACGTGGCTCGGCCGCATCGAATCTACAGGGAGTAACGGCATCCGGGCCGGAGTCTTGATGGCGCGGTTGAAAATCCATCGATGCTCGTGCCAGTGCGGGTCTTCGGGATGGAGAAATAGCCTTTCGTTGTCCCTGGCGGGGTGCTAGAGTGATCTTGAGGGCATTGCCAGAAAAGGGGGGGGTGATGTGGATGTTTTTCTGGTTGCAGGCCGGATCCTGCGGCGGGGATTCGCTGGCAAGGGTGGCGGTATCGAGCGCCGCAGCGCCGGGCCTTGAGCAATTGAAATGATCGACCTGCATTCGATACGGTTTCGCCTATCCGCCGTCCTCGCCGGAGCAATCGTTCTGTTGCTGGGGGGGTTCGCCGTCTATCTCAACACCCAAATTCACGGCATCAACGAGCGCGACGAAACCCAGAAGCTGAAGAACACGGTGGCGTTGATCCACGGCCTGATCGCGCAGACCGACCAGATATTGCGGCAGCAGGCGGACGGCTGGAGTCGATCGTTCCGCACGGCGTTGGGCGGCAACTTTTCGATCGACGACAAGACCAGCCCGCCGGTGCTGAAGCTGAGCAATGTCGCCATGAACGGCCGGACGTTCGAGGTGGACGCCTTCAGCGGTGGTGGCCAGGGCAACGTGGCGACACTCTTCGTTCGTAGCGGCGACGACTTTCAGCGCGTCGCCACCTCGGTCAAGAAGGAGGATGGCTCGCGGGCCGTGGGCACACTGCTGGGCAAGGAGCATCCCGGCTATTCGGCCTTGATCGCCGGCCAGTCCTATACCGGCAAAGCCAAGCTGTTCGGCCGTGACTACATGACCCGGTACGAGCCGATCCACGACCCACAGGGCAAGGTCATCGGCCTGACCTTCATCGGCATGGACATCCAATCGTCGCTTGACTACGTGAAGCACACCATCCGGGACGTGAAGCTCGGCGAGTCGGGCTATGCCTACGTGCTGGACGGCGGCGCCGGTCCGGAGGCGGGCACGTTGCTGGTCCATCCGGCCAAGGAGGGCGTCAATATCTCGGACTCCCAGGATAGCAGCGGCAACTACTTCATCCGCGAAATGCTCGCCAAGCGCAGCGGCTTGATCGTCTATCCGTGGCTCAACAAGGAAGCCGGCGAAACACGGGCCCGGGACAAGATCGTCGTGTTCGACGAGTACAAGGACTGGCACTGGATCATTGCCGCGGGCAGCTACGCCGAAGAGATCTTCAGTCTGGCCGGCCGGGTGAAGAAGCTGATGGTCGTCGCGACTTTCGTGCTGACCATCCTGCTGCTGCTGGTGCTGGTCTATTACCTCAACCGCATGGTGATCGCCCCGATGAAGGATCTGGTGCTCACCGCGCGACGAATCGCCGACGGTGACCTGGCCGTGAAGGTCGGGACGACACGCAAGGACGAGGTCGGCAAGGTCTTGAGCTCGATGCATGACATGGTGGAGCACTTGAAGCGAATCATCGTCGAAGTGCGCACCGCCGCCGACAACCTGTCCAATGCTTCCGGCCAGGTGTCGGCCACCGCGCAGTCGCTGTCGCAATCATCATCGCAGCAGGCGGCGTCGGTTGAGCAGACCTCGGCGTCAATGGAGCAGATTTCGGCCTCCATCACGCAGAACACCGAGAACGCGCGGGTGACCGACGCCATGGCCGCCAAGGCGGCCAAGGACGCCGGTGACGGCGGCGAGGCCGTGATGCGGACGGTGTCGGCCATGCAGACCATCGCCGGCAAGATCGGCATCATCGACGACATCGCCTACCAGACCAACCTGCTGGCGCTGAATGCCGCCATCGAAGCGGCCCGGGCCGGCGAGCACGGCAAGGGCTTCGCCGTCGTCGCCGCGGAAGTGCGCAAACTGGCCGAGCGCTCGCAGGTGGCGGCCCAGGAGATCGGCGGCCTGGCTTCATCCTCGGTGCAGCAGGCCGAACGGGCGGGAGCCCTGCTTACGCAAATGGTTCCCTCGATACGCAAGACATCCGACCTGGTTCAGGAGATCGCCTCGGCCTCGGCCGAACAGGCGTCGGGTGTGGCACAGATCAACGGGGCGATAGGACAACTTAGCCAGGCCACCCAGCAAAGCGCCTCGGCCTCGGAAGAACTGGCGGCAACCGCCGAAGAACTCGAGTCGCAGGCCGAACAACTGCAACAGACAATGACCTTCTTCCACCTCGACGAGGACCAGGGGCGCGGCGCCGGAAATTGAAGATGGGCAATGCTATCCTTTCGGTGCAACCCAATAACCAGCGGAGTCATCCTCATGCGTATTCGCCTGCTCGCCGTGCTCGCCTTCACCGCCGCGTTCCTTTCCGGCTGCGGCTACAACCAGATCCAGATCAACGACGAGGGCGTCAATGCCGCCTGGTCCGAGGTGCTGAACCAGTACAAGCGCCGGGCCGATCTGATCCCGAACCTGGTGTCCATCGTGCAGGGCTACGCGGCGCACGAGAAGGAAGTGCTGACCCGCGTCACCGAGGCGCGCGCCAGCGTGGCCGGCATGAAGGCGACGCCGGAACTGATCAATGACGAGGCGGCGTTCGCCAAGTTCCAGAAGGCCCAGTCGCGAACTATCCGGCGCCCTGTCCCGGCTGCTGGTGGTGGCGGAGAACTATCCGCAACTGAAGGCCGACGCCAATTTCCGCGACCTGCAGGCGCAACTGGAAGGCACCGAGAACCGCATCACCGTGGCGCGCAATCGCTACATCAAGGCGGTGCAGGGCTACAACATCTCCGTGCGCACCTTCCCCAACAACCTGACGGCGATGGTCGATGGGCTGGAAGACCAAGGCCAACTTCACGGTCGAGGACGAGAAGGCCATTTCGACGCCACCGGCCATCAGGTTCGATACTCCGGCCAGCCGCCAAGTAGCGGCCCGTCAGCGTAAATGCTGCGCTGGCTGGCGGCGCTCTGGCTGCCTCGCGCCTGTCCGCCCGCCGGCTGGGGCGCGGACGTCGTTGCCCTGCCGACGCTGGCCGCGCGCGTCACCGACCTCACCGCGACGCTGACCTCCGAGCAATCGGCCGCCCTCGAGGCAGCCACGGCGGCCATCGAGAGGGACAAGGGTGCCCAGGTGGCGATCGTGCTGCTGCCGACCACCCAGCCGGAGAGCTATCGAGCAGTTCGGCATCCGCCTGGCCGAGGCCTGGAGGATCGGCAGAAAGGGTGTGAACGACGGCGTCATCGTCATCGTCGCCAAGGACGACCGCAAGATGCGCATCGAGGTGGCTTACGGACTCGAAGGAGCGATTCCCGACGCGCTGGCCAAGCGCATCGTCGACGAAACGATGGCGCCGCGCTTCAAGCAGGGCGACTTTGCCGGTGGCCTGCGGGCGGCGGTCGATGACCTGGCCAGGCTGATCCGGGGCGAGGCGCTGCCGGCTCCCGCCGCCGCGTCGGCGCCGGGCGAGGGACCGGGCGAGGAGTCCATGGTTCTGCTCTTCTTTACGGTGGCGCTGAGCGCGGTGCTCCGGACAATGCTCGGCGTGACGGGATCGCTGCTGGCCGCCGCGCTTGCCGGCTGGCTGGCCTGGACAGTGTTCGGCTCGTGGCTGGCGGTGGCGATTGCCGCAGTCGCTCGCATTCTGTCTTTTCCTTCGCCCGGGGTGGCGGCGGCTGGCATGCGGGGGGCACGGGCGGCGGTCTGGGCGGCGGCGGTTATTCATCCTCGGGCGGCGGCGGTTTCTCGGGCGGCGGCGGCAGCTTCGGCGGCGGCGGCGCGTCGGGAGATTGGTGAGATGAATCCCGGCCGTTTCTTCAAGCATCTGTTGACCCCCGGCTGGTGGGCGCGGCGGGCGTTTCGGGCCGCCGACCGGGAAGCGATTCGGGCCGCCGTCGCGGCTTCCGAGCTGAGTCATCGCGGCGAGCTGCGGTTCGTCGCCGAGGGGCCGCTGCCGTTGCTGGCGCTGATCAAGGGGCAGACGGCGCGCCAGCGCGCCGCCGACTTGTTCGATCGGCTCGGCGTCGCCGGGACACGGGAAGCCAGCGGCATCCTGATCTACCTGCAGTTGGTGGATCGCCGGGTGGAAATCCTTGCCGACCGGGGCATCGCGGCCAGGGTGGCGCAGCCGGAATGGGACAGGATGTGCCGGGAGATGGAAACGGCGTTCAGCCACGACGCCTATCGACGCGGCGCGCTGGAGGCCATCGACCGGGCGACCAAACTACTGAGCCTGCATTTTCCTGCCCGTCCGGACAACCCGAACGAACTTGAGGATCGCCCCGAACTGTTCTGAGGATCAGTGGGTGCGGTCTTCGAGGTGGATGACGTCGTCGTGGTGACGCTGGTTTTCCAGATGCCGGTTGCGGAGCAGCCACATGATGCCCGCGACGAATACGCCGAAGATCGGAATGATGACGAAGATCGAGAGGTTGGCCTTGACCAGCAGGGAGTAGATGCCGGTCATGATGAGAATCGACAGGTTTTCGTTGAAGTTCTGTACCGCGATGGAGTGACCGGCGCCCATCAGGATGTGGCCGCGGTGTTGGAGCAGGGCGTTCATGGGCACGACGAAGAAGCCCGACAGGGCGCCGACCAGTACCAGCAGCGGCACGGCCAGCCACAGGTCGCGGACGAAGATCATCAGGATGACGATGACACCCATGGCGATGCCCAGCGGTATGACGCGCACCGACTTGCGCAGCGAGATCATCCGGGCGGCCAGCGCCGCGCCGATCGCGACGCCGACGGCGACGACGCCCTGTAGCAGGCTGGCTTTCGACAGGTCGAGATTCAGGGCCGCCTTGGCCCATTCGATGACGATGAATTGCAGCGTGGCGCCGGCGCCCCAGAACAGCGTGGTGACCGCCAGGGAAATCTGGCCGAGCTGGTCGCGCCAGAGCAGCCGCAGGCAGTGGTTGAACTCGTGGATCAGGTAGGCCGGATTCTTCTTCAGCGGCTTGTGGTCGACGCCGGTGTCCGGAATGTAGAGGTTGAACAGCGCGGCCACCAGGTACAGCACGGCGACGATGGCCAGGGTCATTTCGGCCGATGGTGTCGATGCCGGTGTCGATGACCGGCAAATCGAAGCCGAGCAGGCTGTTCGGCAACGTCCGGGCTGATCAGGGCGCCGCCGAGGACGACGCCGAGAATGATCGCCATGACCGTCAGGCCTTCGATCCAGCCGTTGGCCACCACCAGTAGCCGATGGGGCAGATACTCGGTGAGGATGCCGTACTTGGCCGGCGAATAGGCGGCGGCGCCAAGGCCGACCACGGCATAGGCGACCAGGGGATGGACATCGAAGAACATCAGGCCGCAACCAAGCACCTTGATGCCGTTGCTGATGAACATCACCCGCCACTTGGGCATCGAGTCGGCGAAGGCGCCGACGAAGGCCGCCAGGGCCACGTAGGAAACCGTGAAGAAAGTCTTGAGCAGCGGTTCGTAGGCCGTCGGCGCATGCATGTCGCGCAGGATGGCGATGGCGGCGATCAGCAGCGCATTGTCGGCGAGCGCGGAAAAGAATTGCGCCGCCATGATGATGTAGAAGCCAAGGGTCATGGGCCGGGCTTTTATATCACGAAAGAAAGAAGCCCACGTTGCGCCGCGGGTGGTTTGGAGCGCCGATCCGGGCCGGGCGACGTCCCGGCCGAAAACAACGTGTATCAGGCTACCTTATATCCGCAATTTGTGATTGAATATCACGCCAGACTAATAGAAAACAACCGAGGGGGACTGTCATGGCGGATCGCAGGCTGCAGGTGTTTCACGCCGTCGCCAAGCAATTGTCGTTTACCAAGGCCGCCGAAATCCTCTTCATGACCCAGCCGGCGGTCACGTTCCAGATCAAGCAACTGGAAGAGCATTTCAATACCCGCCTGTTCGATCGCGGCCATGGTCGCATTACGCTGACACCCGCCGGGGATCTGGTGCTGACCTATGCCGAGCGCATACTCGGTCTTTCCTCGGAGATGGACGTCCGCTTGGCGGAAATGACCGGCGAGATCGGCGGCTCGCTGCTGGTCGGCGCCTCGACCACCATTGCCGAATTCATGCTGCCGCGCATCCTCGGTGAGTTCAAGTCGGCCTATCCGAGCGTGCGGCCACGTCTGGTGGTGGCCAATTCGGAGACCATCGAGACCCGGGTGGCGGAACATACCCTGGATATCGGCTTCATCGAGTCACCGTCGCATCAGCCGAATCTGGAGACGGAGAGTTGCTGCGGCGACGAACTGCAGGTGATCTGTAGTCCGAAATTCGCGCTGGCAAAGTTCAAGGAACTCACCCCGCAACAACTTACCGAATATCCCTACATTTCTCGCGAGCCGGGTTCGGGCACCCGCGAGTTCACCGACACTTATTTGCGCAAGGCCGGAATCAGCATCGAGCAAATGCAACTGGTCATGGAGCTGGGCAGCCCGATCGCCCTCAACGGCGTGGTCGAGACCGGGCTCGGTTTCGCCATCGCCTCCAGCGGTTCGGTGCGCAAGTCGCAGCGCCTGGGCGACCTGATCGCCATTCCGCTCAAGCCTCGCCTGATCCGCACGCTGTCGATGGTCTACCCGAAAGAGAAGTTCCGTTCCCGGCTGGTGACCACCTTCGTCGACTTTGCCTCCAGCAAGCTCAAGGAGTTGTCGGGCAAGTAAGCGCTTGTGAGAAACTGGCGGGCATGACTCGCACATACTCCCAAGCCGATTCTTCCGGTATCGCCAGCGTCCGCCCGATTCGGGCGCGATTCGACGCGGCGGCGCTACGCCACAACCATGCCATGGCCCGCCAGTTGGCCGGTGCCGCCCGGCTCTGGAGCGTGGTCAAAGCCAACGCCTATGGCCACGGCCTGATGCGCGCGGTGAACGCGCTGGCAGAGGTGGCGGATGGCTTCGCACTCATCGAGCTGGAAAGCGCCATCGCCCTGCGCGACGCGGGTATTCGCCAGCCGATCCTCATGTTGGAAGGCTTCTACGCCGCGGAAGAACTGCCGCTCTTCGCCGAGTTCGGCCTGACCGCGGTGCTGCACAGCCTGGCGCAGGTGGCGGCTTTCCGCGACCTGGCCTTGCCGGCGCGCCTGCCGGTCTATCTCAAGCTCAACTCCGGCATGAACCGGCTCGGCCTGGCGGTGCCGGAACTCGACGAGGCGCTGAGGATGCTGGCGACCTCGGGCTGCGCCGGAAAGATCACCCTCATGACCCATTTTGCCGATGCCGACGGCGAGCGCGGCGTGGCCGACCAGCTGGCCCGTTTCTCGGCCATGCGCGGCGACCGGTCCCTGCCGGTCTCGCTGGCCAATTCGGCGGCCCTGCTGCGCTTTCCGGAAACCGTCGGCGACTGGGCGCGGCCCGGCATCATGCTCTATGGCAGTTCGCCATTCCCTGATCGGCAAAGCGCGGCGGCGCTCGACTTGCAGCCGGTGATGACCCTGGAGAGCGAGTTGATCGCGGTGCGGGACATCGCGGCGGGCGACCATGTCGGCTATGGTTGCACCTTCACCGCCGAACGGCCCATGCGCATCGGCGTTGTCGCCTGCGGCTATGCCGACGGCTATCCGCGCCACGCCGGCACCGGCACGCCCGTGCTGGTGGCGGGACGACGCAGCCGCACGCTGGGCCGCGTCTCGATGGACAAGATCTGTGTGGATCTCGACGGAATCGCCGATGCCGCCGTCGGCGCGCCGGTGACGCTCTGGGGCGCTGGTTTGTCGGCCGACGAGGTGGCGCTGGCAGCGGGCACCGTCAGCTACGAATTGTTCTGCGCCGTGGCGGCGCGGGTGCCGTTTCTCGACAACTGATGGCGGCCAGCGAGGAGGTTCGGAGCAAGGCCAAGCAGAGGCTGGCTGCCTGGCTGAGCCAGCATTTCTTCATTCGCTTTCACTTGTCGCTGATCCTTGGGTTTTGTCTGGCCGTCGGCCTGCTGACGACCAAGGGTTTCCTGGCGCTCGGCCTGGAAACCATGCACTGGCGCTGGCCCCTGGCGCTGCTCGCCGCGTACCTGGCGTTCCTGCTGGGCGTGCGCGTCTGGCTGGCCTACGTCGGCATCGGCCGCTATCTGGACAATGGCTCGAGCCGGGTGGGCGATGTTCTCGATGTCGTTGACGGTAGCGGCGGCGGGGGATCGGGCTCGAGCGGCGGCGGCTCGCTGGGCGGCAAGGGCGGTGGTTTCAGTCCCGGCGGCGGCCGTTTTGGCGGCGGCGGCGCCAGCGGCAGTTTTGCTTCGGTGGCGGATGCCCGGCCGAACATGTCGATGCCCCTGATCGGCGATGCGAGCTCGTCATCGGGCGGTGCTGGTTCGACCGGCGACTCGGGATTCGGCAAGCTTTTCGATGGTGGCGGAGGTGGCGGGGGTGGCGATGATGGCATCCTCGTCGTACTGGCGATCGCCGCCCTGTTGGCGGTGATCTTCGGCGCCGGCATCTACCTGATCTGGCAAGCGCCGGCCATGCTGGCGGAGGCCGCCTTCGAGGGCGCGCTGGCGGGCGGCCTGGTGAAAAGCGTCCGGCGCGTCGATGACCCGGGCTGGGTGGGGGGTGCCGTGCGCGCCAGCGCGGTGCCTTTCCTGGTGATCTTCGCCTGTGCCATGACCATCGCCGGCCTCGCCGAGCACTACGCGCCGGAGGCGCGCACTTTGGTCGAGGCCATCCATATACTGCTCCAATGATGGCCAAGACCAAGAGCATCTACACCTGCACCGAATGCGGTGCCAGCAATCCGAAATGGCAGGGCCAGTGCCCCGGTTGCGGGCAATGGAATACGCTGGTCGAGACGATCGCCGAGGCGGCGGCGAGCGGTACCAACCGCTACGCGGGTCTCGCCGGGGGCGGCCAGTTACAGGATCTGTCGGCCATTCGGCCGCGCGAGGAACCGCGCCAGCCGACCGGCATCGAGGAATTCGACCGCGTGCTGGGCGGCGGCCTGGTGCCGGGCGGCGTGGTGTTGATCGGCGGCGACCCGGGCATCGGCAAGAGCACGCTGCTGCTACAGGCGCTGTCGCGTCTGACCGAAGCCGGCCAGCCGGTGCTCTATGTTTCCGGCGAGGAGTCGGCCGAACAGGTGGCGCTACGTGCCCGGCGCCTGCAACTGGAGACGCGTGGCCTGCGCCTGTTGCCGGAGATCGGCCTGGAGAAGATTCTCGCCACCCTGCACAAGGAAAAGCCGCTGGTGGCGGTGATCGATTCGATCCAGACGCTGTATTCCGAGGCCCTGCAATCGGCGCCCGGTTCGGTCGCCCAGGTGCGCGAGTGCGCCGCCCAGCTCACCCGCCTGGCCAAGCAGAGCGGCATCTGCGTCATCCTGGTCGGCCATGTCACCAAGGAAGGCGCGCTGGCCGGGCCGCGCGTGCTGGAGCACATCGTCGACACGGTGCTCTATTTCGAGGGCGACACCCATTCCAGCTTCCGCCTGGTGCGCGCCGTCAAGAACCGCTACGGCGCCGTCAACGAACTGGGCGTCTTCGCCATGACCGACAAGGGTCTGCGCGGTGTCTCCAATCCGTCGGCGCTGTTCCTCTCGCAGCACGCCCAGGAAGTCTCCGGTTCCTGCGTGATGGTGACCCAGGAGGGCACCCGGCCGCTGCTGGTGGAAGTCCAGGCGCTGGTCGACGCGGCCCATTCGCCCAGCCCGCGCCGGCTCACCGTCGGTCTCGATCCGCAGCGCCTGGCCATGCTGCTGGCGGTGCTGCATCGTCACGCCGGCATCGTCTGCTTCGATCAGGATGTCTTCGTCAACGCCGTCGGCGGCGTGCGCATCCAGGAACCGGCGGCCGACCTGGCAGTGCTGCTGGCCATCGTCTCGTCGCTGAACAACCGGCCCCTGCCGGCCAAACTGGTCGCCTTCGGCGAAGTCGGCCTGGCCGGCGAAATCCGCCCCGCGCCGCGCGGCCAGGAACGCCTCAAGGAAGCCGCCAAGCTCGGCTTCACCCACGCCCTGGTGCCCAAGGCCAACGCCCCCAAGCAGGCGATCAAGGGCATCGAGGTGATTGCGCTGGAACGGGTCGAACAGGCGATCGCGGCGCTGCGGGAGTTGTGAAACTCAGAAATCAGAAATCGGCGCGACGGGCTGGCAACTTCCTGGTATCGGCACGGCTTACTGCCTGACTGCCCGAATATCGCCCGGTGCACCCAAGCCGAGCATGTAGCCAAGCGACACATGGTGGAAGCGCCACACCGTCTTGTCGGCATGGATCGCGACGCCAAACGAGACGGCTTCGCCCGGAACAATGCTCAGGTCGCCGTCGGCGCTGTTGCCCGCCAGCTTGCGTGTAAACGTCACGGTATAGACATCGCCCTGAACTTCGCCCTCGGCCTTGGTCAGGGACTTGCCGCCCTTGTTGATCCGCTCGTTCGTGACATGCCCATCGACCTGGGTGGCGCCGCTGCCGGCCTCGCCGCTCTTCCACTGAATGTAGTCGTAGAAGACGCCACCGGACAGGTCGCCGTGCTCGACATACTTTTTCTTCTTGGGATCGGCGCCCGGCATCGACCGGACATCGGCATGGCAGGAGAGCCAGCAACCATGCTGCGCCGCATGTTCGATCTTGGGGCTGGCGAACATGACCGCGGCCTTGACTTGATGGAGTGGCGACTTGTCTTCCCGTGAGGCATCGGGAGCGGCATCCCCCGGGGCCTTGAAGGTAAGGCGGACATAGAGATTTTCCGGATCGTAGGCCGCCTGCACCGAAACCGGAAACTGCATGGTCTTGGGCGCGCCGACCGGCTCCATTTCCTTGCTCGCCATCCGCGCCATGTCGATCTCGAGCCGTCCCTGGCTCTCATGGCAGCCGATGCAGCGCTCGCCCTTCGTCAGGCCCGTGCGCCCACTGTGCAGCGATGGCTTCATCATCCACTCATGCGACGCGGTGCCCGGATGAAACACCTGGATGTCGCGTTTGGGCACGCTGCTCCAGTCGGGCGCGGCGAGGGCGCCGCCGGTGCAAAGAGCCAGCAGGACGCAGGCTGCCGATAATCGTACCCGCACTTCGTTCATCTGGTATCTCCCGTTTGGCTCGTCAACGGTACGCGCTGGCTCTTGCATGGATCGATCTTACTGGGGCGATTTCTTCATGGTGATCGCGCCGCGGATATCGCCCGGCCGGTAGCCGACCGCCTTGTCGTCGGGATAGAGCTTGCGCAACTGTTCCGTCAAGTCGGCATCGAGGGTGTCGGGGGCGCCGTGGCAAGTCATGCACAGCGCCTGCGTCGGCAGCGCCTTCATATAGCGTTGGACGGTCTTGCCGCCGTCAACCACCAGTTCGCTCTTTTCCATTTTCGCGCCGTCTTCGCCGGCTGCCGCGCGACGGTCGAAGTCTTCGAGAACGGCGCGTTCCCACGCGTCGGGGACGGCCTTGGGATTGCGCTGGCGCAGACTGACGCGGCGGATATCCCAGCCGCTTTGCTCCGACACCGCCTTCGACATCACTGGCGCTTTCTCACGACAGACGACAGTCGCGTTGGCCGGGCCAGCTTTCTTGGTCTCTTCCTTCAGTACTTCCATCATCTTCGGCGGCATGGAGGTGGCGATATTCCGCGCATCGGCCACCCAAGGCGCCTCTTCGGCGATGGCGGGAAAGACAGGTAGGGCAAGCAGGATGGCAACGGCGGGCACGGCACGGGTCATTCGCGACATGGTTTCGGCTCCTGTTATGGGTTTGAATATGCTCATTAACGAATTGAATCGAATCAGGCTGTCTATGTCAACGCATGCCGACCTTTGCCCCCAAGCCGGCGAAGCAAGGGCGGAGCCGCGCAGAAGAACAGGGCAATTGTCGTGACCATGGTGTCCCCTATTCGTAGCCCGTTCCCGTCGGACGGACCTTGCGGAGCTTGCCGGTATAATGCGCCCTCCCGGTTGCCCGAGGGCGGCGGGGTCTTCCTAAACCCATGATTCTTCAAGCGTGCGTCTAGTCAAACTGAAACTTTCCGGCTTCAAGTCCTTCGTCGAGCCGACGACGGTGTTGTTTCCTGGCCAACTGGCCGGCGTCGTCGGTCCGAACGGTTGCGGCAAGTCCAACATCATCGACGCCGTGCGCTGGGTGCTGGGCGAATCGAAGGCGTCGGAGCTGCGTGGCGAGTCGATCCAGGACGTGATCTTCAAGGGCTCGGGCCACCGCAAGGAGGTCAGCCGGGCCAGCGTCGAGTTGTTCTTCGACAACCAGCTCGGTCGCGCCGCCGGCCAGTGGTCGCAGTATGCCGAGATCACCGTCAAGCGCCTGCTCGACCGGGAAGGCAATTCCAGCTACTACATCAACAACCTGCACGTCCGCCGGCGCGACGTGATCGACCTGTTCCTCGGCACCGGCCTCGGGCCGCGCGCCTACGCCATCATCGGCCAGGGCATGATCTCGCGCATCGTCGAGGCCAAGCCGGACGATCTGCGCTTCTTCCTCGAAGAGGCGGCCGGCGTCACCAAGTACAAGGAACGGCGGCGCGGAAACCGAACACCGGCTGGAGGACGCCACGCGAGAACCTGGCCCGCGTCGACGACATCCGCGACGGAGCTGGATGGCCAGATCGGCCGTCTGGAAGTCCAGGCCGAGGTCGCCCGCCAGTATCGGGAACTGCACGGCCAACTGGCGCGCCGGCAGAGCCTGCTCTGGCTGAAGAAGCGCAACGATGCGCGGTCGGAAGCCGAGCGCCACGGCCGCGAGGTCGAAAAGGCGGTCAACCGCGTCGAGGCCGAGACCGCCCAGTTGCGCGAGGTCGAAGCCCGCGTCGAGCAGGCGCGCGAGGCGCATTTCGCCGCCTCGGACACCCTGCACGCGGTGCAGGCCGAGATGTACGCCGCCAACGCGGAAGTCAAGCGTCTCGAGTCCGAGATTCATCACATGCGTCGATTCGCGCCTGCGCCTGGAAACGCGGCTGGCCCAGCTGGACGTCGAGCACCGGCACTGGTCCGGCGAAACGCAGGCGGGTGGAGGAAGAGGATTTCCGCTGGCGCTCCCTGCTGGAGAACTCCCGCGAGCGCGCCGAGACGGCCCTGGCTCGCCACGAGGACGCCGCCGAGCGTCTGCCCGAGGCGGAAGCCGAGGTCCAGGCGGCCGGCAGCCCAAGTCGGCCGAGGCCCGCGGGGCCTCAACGAGGCCGAACAGGGCTTGCGGCTGGCCGAGGCCGATCGCGGCCATGCCGTGCGCGCGATCGAGAACTTTACCGGCCGTCGCGCGCGCCTGGAGCAGGAGAAGGCGGCGCTGGCGCAGCCCGATCCGGTGCAATTGGCCGCCGCCCAGGAGACCGAGGCGCGCGCCGAAGAGGAACTGGCCGCGCGGCAGGACCGGGTGGCCGAGTTGCAGGCCCTGCTGCCCAGCCTGGACGGCGCCTTGCGCGCCGCCCGCGAGCGGCTGGCCGCGGCGCACCGGCAGGCCACCGAGGCACGCGCCCGTCACGACGCGCTGGTGCAACTGCAAAGCCGCGTTGCAGCAAAGCGGCGAGATCGGCGACTGGCTGAAGGCACATGGCCTGACCGATGCCCAGCCATTGTGGCGCGGCATCCAGGTCGAGGCCGGCTGGGAGACCGCCGTCGAAGCGGTGCTGCGCGAGCGCTTGTCGGCGCTGGCCGGCAATCGGGAACTGGCGCGCCAGGCGCTGGCGGCGCCGCCGCCGGCCACCCTGTCGTTCGGCCTGCTGCGACAGCCCGGCCGGCAACACAGGCCGCGCGGAGTCGCTGCGCGCCAAGGTACGTTGCGACGATGGCCGCTGGTCGGCGGTGCTCGACGAGTGGCTGGCCGGCGTCCAGGCGGCCGAGGAATTGGCCGGCCAGTTGCCGGCGGCCGGCGAAATCTGGGTCAACCGGGCCGGCCATCTGCTGACGGCCCTGGCCTGACGCTCTACGTGCCCGATGCGCAGTACCCACGGCGTTATCGAGCGGCAGCGCGAGATCGAGGAACTGTCGGCGGTCATCGAGGCGCGCGAGCTGGAAGAGGAAGACTCCCGCGAGGCCCAGGGCCACGCCGAGCAGCGGCTGGCCGAAAACCAGGCAACAACTGGCGGTCGCCCGTCGGGCCACGCAGGAGCTTCAGCAACGCCTGCACGCGGCCCATGTCGAGGCGCTCAAGCTGACCCAGATGCAGGCCCGCTACGACGAGCGCGCTGGCCAGATCGCCCGTGATCTGGAGGACATCATCCGCGGCGAGGAGAACGAGCGCGCCGAGCTGGCCCGCGCCGAAGGCGAGGCCAGCGGCTGCCGCGAGCAACTGGACGCCGTGCGCGCCAGCCTGGAAGCCGCCGTCGCGAGCGCAGCGGCAGAAGGATACGGCGCTGCGCGAGGCGCGCGCCCTGGAGCATCAGTTGGCCCGCGAAGCGCAGGAGGCGGGTTTTTCGGAGCGCGAATGCCGCTCCAAGCTGGAAGACAACGCCCGGGCCGCCGAGACGGCGCGAGTGCAGCTGGAGCGCGTCAAGGGCGACACCGACCTGGCGACGGCCGAGCTGGCCGGCATCAGCGATCGGGTGTTGCAGGAGCAACTGCAGTCGGCGCTCGATTCGCGCCAGGGCCGGGAAGGGCTGCTGGCGGAACGGCGCAATGCGCTGGAGGCTGCGGCCGCGCGAGCTGCGCGGCCTGGAGGAACAGCGCCTCAGGCTGGAACAGGGCCTGCAACCGGCGCGCGACAAGATCAACGACTGGAAGCTGAAGCAGCAGGCGGCCGAGCTCAATGCCGAGCAGTTCCAGCAGCGGCTGGTCGAGGTGCGACGTGGCCAGCCCCGAGGACGAAGCGGGCTGGCAGCGGAACTCACGCCGGGACTGAAGGAAAGCGTGCTGGCCGGCGACATCGCCCGCTTCGGCGCCGAGATCGAGGCGCTCGGGCCGGTCAACCTCGCCGCGCTGGAAGAACTGGCCGTCGGCCACTGAGCGCAAGGGCTTCCTCGATGCGCAGTCGGACCGACCTGACCACGGCCATCAACACGCTGGAAGACGCCATCCGCCGCATCGACCGCGAAACGCGCGAGCAGTTGCAGGAGACCTACGACACGGTCAATCGCCATTTCGGCGAGCTGTTCCCGCAACTGTTCGGCGGCGGCGAGGCGCAGGCTGATCCTGACCGGCGAGGAGATTCTCGATGCCGGCATCCAGATCATGGCGCAGCCGCCGGGCAAGAAGAATTCGACCATCCACCTGCTGTCGGGCGGCGAGAAGGCGCTGACCGCCATCGCCCTGGTGTTCGCGATGTTCCAGTTGAATCCGGCGCCGTTCTGCATGCTCGACGAGGTCGACGCGCCGCTCGACGACAGCAATACCGAACGCTTCTGCGACATGGTCAAGCGCATGTCGTCGCAGACCCAGTTCGTCTTCATCACCCACAACAAGATCGCCATGGAAATGGCCCAGCAACTGATCGGCGTCACCATGCAGGAGCAGGGCGTGTCGCGCGTGGTCGAAGTGGATATGGAAGAGGCGCTGCGCATGACCGAAAGAGAGGCAGCATGAGTGACCTGCAAATCGCCTTGATAGCCGCCGGTATCGCTGTCGTCGCCGGTGTCTGGGGCTACAACAAGTGGCAGGAGCGGCGGCATCGCCAACTAGCCGAGAAGATATTCCGCGGCGAACAGCCGGACGTTCTGCTGGGCACGGAAGGTGCGCCGGAGGTCCGTTCGCCCACGGTGGTCGAGTTCGAGGAACCGGTGGTCGAGCGCATCGAACCCACCGAACGCCAGGAACCGACCGAGCGTCTCGAACCGGTCGTGACGCCGACGCTCGACGAGGCTGCCGTCCCGCCCGCAGCGGCCGGCGAAGACGCGCCCTTGCCGCTGCCGGCGCTGCCACCGGAATTGGCCGACGACATCGCCGACTGCCTGGTCCGCCTGGACTTCGTCGAGCCGGTGTCGGCGCCCGGCCTGTGGGCCAGCCAGTCGCGCTGGTCCGGGCATGTCGACAAGAAGATGTCGTGGCTCGGCTTCAACGAGGCGTCCGGCCAATGGCAGGCGCTGAGTGCCCACGACGCGGGCCGCTACCTGGTGATTGTCGCCGCGCTGCAACTGGCCGACCGACGCGGCGCCGTTTCGGACTCGGCGCTGTCGGCATTCCTCGATGGCGCGCGCGACATCGCCACGCAATGCGCCGGCGTGGTCGACCTGCCCAGGCACGATGATGTTCTGATGCACGCGCGCGGCCTGGACGAGTTCTGCGCCAGTGTCGATCTGCAACTGGGCGTCAATATCGTTTCGACGCCGGCCGCGCCGTTCGCCGGCACCAAACTGCGCGGGCTCGCGGAAGCGGCCGGGCTCCAGTTGCAAGGGGACGGTTGCTTCCACGCCCTCGATGATGGCGGTCGCACCCGCTTCAAGCTCGGCAACGTCGGCGCCGAGCGTTTCGAGGCGGAATCGATGAAGTCGCTGGCGACGCATGGCGTGACGCTGACGCTCGACGTGCCGCGCGTCGCCGAAGGCCCGGCGGTGTTCGACGCCCTGCTGGTGGTGGCCCGGCAACTGACTCGCGGGCTGGACGGTGCACTGGTGGACGGCCAGGGTCATCCACTGTCGGCCGAAATGATTGCCGCCATCCGTGCCAAGGTCGGCGAACTGCAACAGAAGATGGCGTTGCACCAGATTCTTGCCGGCAGCGTGCGCGCCCAGCGCCTGTTCTCCTGACATGCCCGTGGCGGACGCGACAAGGGAACGCGCCGCGTTCCTGCGTGGCGAAATCGAGCGCCACAACCATGCCTACTACGTCCTCGACGCGCCGACCATTCCGGATGCGGAGTACGACAAGCTGTTCCGGGAATTGCAGGGCCTGGAGACCGAACACCCGGAACTGCTGACGGCCGATTCGCCGACCCAGCGTGTCGGCGGCCAGCCCCTGGCGGGTTTCGCGCCGGTGCGCCATGTCGTGCCGATGCTCTCGATCAGAACCGAGACCGATACCGGGCCGGGCGGCGCCCAGGCCTTCGATACCCGCGTGCGCCGCGCACTGGGACTGGACGACGCCGCGCCCGCCGCTCGAATACGCCGCCGAACTGAAGTTCGATGGCCTGGCCATCAACCTGCGCTACGAGAACGGCTTGCTGGTGCAGCGCAGCCACCCGGGGCGACGGCGAAACCGGCGAGGACGTGACGCAGAACATCCGTACCATCCGCAAGATTCCGCTGCGCCTGACGGGCCAGGCGCCGGCGGTGCTGGAGGTGCGCGGCGAGGTGTTCATGAGCCGGCCGGACTTCGAACGCTACAACGAGCGCCAGCGGCTCGCCGGGCGAGCCCACCCTGGTCAATCCGCGCAACGGCGCGGCCGGCAGCGTGCGCCAGTTGGACCCCAGGCTGGCCGCGGAGCGGCCCTTGTCGTTCTTTGCCTATGGCCTGGGCGAGACCGTCGGCTGGTCGCTCCCGGCAACCCACAACGGCGTGCTCGATGCCCTGGCCCGGCTGGGCATGCCCGTTTGCGAGCATCGCTGCGTGGCGCGTGGCGCCGATGCTCTGATGGCGTTTCACGACCGAATCGCTCGGCATGCGCGACGCGCTGCCCTTCGACATCGATGGCGTGGTCTACAAGGTCAATGACCTCGCCCTGCAGCGGGAGCTGGGCTTCGTCAGCCGCGAGCCGCGCTGGGCGGTGGCCCACAAGTACCCGCCGCAGGAGGCGCTGACCATCGTCGAGGCCATCGATGTGCAGGTCGGTCGCACCGGCGCGCTGACGCCGGTGGCGCGGCTGGCGCCGGTCTTCGTCGGCGGCGTGACCGTGACCAACGCCACCTTGCACAACGAGGACGAGGTCCGGCGCAAGGACGTGCGGATCGGCGACACGGTGATCGTGCGCCGTGCCGGCGACGTCATTCCGGAAGTGGCGGGGGTGCTGGCCGAACGGCGCCCCGTCCCGGCGCCGGAATTCGTCATGCCGAAGACCTGCCCGGTCTGCGGTTCGGCCGTGGAGCGGCCGGAGGACGAGGCCATCGCCCGCTGTACCGGCGGCCTGTATTGCCCGGCCCAGCGCAAGCAGGCCTTGCTGCATTTCGCCGGTCGCCGGGCCATGGATATCGAGGGCCTGGGCGAGAAGCTGGTCGAGCAGCTGGTCGACGGCCAGCTCGTCAGGACGCCGGCCGATATCTACGGTCTGCGGCTGGACCAGGTGGCGACCCTCGAACGCATGGCCGAGAAGTCGGCCGCCAACCTGCTGGCCGCCATCGAGAAGAGCAAGGCCACCACTCTGGCGCGCTTCATCTTCGCGCTGGGCATTCGCAATGTCGGCGAGACCACCGCCAAGGATCTGGCGCGCCATTTCGGCGATCTGGATGCCTTGCTGGCCGCCGACGAGCCGCGTCTGCAACAGGTGCCCGATGTCGGCCCCATCGTGGCGACCTCGCTGGTGCGCTTCTTCGCCGAGCCGCACAATCGCGAGGTGATCGGGCAATTGCGCGCCGCCGGCATCCATTGGCCGGCCGGCGAACCGGCGGCGACGGTCGCCGCGGCGATCGCCGGCAAGACCTTCGTGCTCACCGGCACGCTGCCGACCCTGACGCGCGACGAGGCCAAGGCCTTGATCGAGGCAAAGGGCGGCAAGGTGAGCGGTTCGGTGTCGAAGAAGACCGATTTCGTCGTGGCGGGCAGCGAGGCCGGCTCGAAACTAGACAAGGCGCGCGAGTTGGGCGTCATAATTCTGGATCAGACCCAGTTTATGGAGTTGTTGCAGTCATGAATAAAGTTACCAAGGCCGTATTTCCCGTCGCGGGCATGGGCACCCGCTTTCTGCCGGCGACCAAGGCCAGCCCGAAGGAAATGATGCCCATCGTGGACAAGCCGTTGATCCAGTATGCGGTCGAAGAGGCGGTGGCGGCCGGCATCACCGACATGATCTTCGTCACCGGCCGCTCCAAGCGCGCCATCGAGGATCACTTCGACAAGGCCTACGAGCTGGAAAGCGAACTGGAGGCGCGCGGCAAGACCGAGATGCTCGAATTCGTGCGCAACATGCTGCCGAAGAACATCAACTGCATCTACATTCGCCAGGCCGAGGCGCTCGGGCTCGGCCACGCGGTGCTGTGCGCCAAGCCGGTGGTCGGCGACGAGCCGTTCGCGGTGCTGCTGGCCGACGACCTGCTGGACGGCGATCCGCCGGTGATGAAGCAGATGGTCGATGCCTTCAACTACTACCATTGCTCGGTGCTCGGCGTGCAGGACGTACCCCGCGCCGACACACGCAGCTATGGCATCGTCGCTTCCCGGCCGCTGGCCGACCGGGTCGAACAGATATCGGCCATCGTCGAAAAGCCGAAGCCGGAGGAAGCGCCGTCGACGCTGGCCGTGGTCGGCCGCTACGTGCTGACGCCGCGCATCTTCCATCATCTGGAAAATGTTCAGCCGGGCTCGGGCGGAGAAATCCAGCTCACCGACGGCATCGCCTCGTTGATGCAGGAACAGCAGATCCTGGCCTACCGCTACGAGGGAACCCGCTACGATTGCGGCTCCAAACTTGGCTACCTGCAAGCCACGGTCGAACTGGGCATGAAGCACGCGGAAGTGGGCGAGGCATTCGCTGACTATCTGAAGAATCGCGCGCCCGAATGACCCCGGCCGAAGCTTGGCGGATTCTCGCCGAAGCCGAATTGATCCATTCCGCGCAGGCCGTGAGCCTGGCGATCGACCGCTTGGCCGGTGAAATCACGGCGCGCCTTCGGGAGGCCGATCCGCTGGTGCTGACGGTGATGGGGGGCGCGGTCGTGTTCGCCGGCCAGTTGCTGCCGAAGCTGGCCTTTCCGCTGGCCTGCGACTATGTTCATGCCACCCGCTATGGCAATGCCACCGCCGGGGGCGAGATGGAGTGGGTGGCGGACGCCCGAACACCGGTACGGGACAGGACGGTGCTGCTGCTTGACGACATTCTCGACGAAGGCATCACACTGGCGGCGATCAAGGGGCGTCTGCTCGATCAAGGCGCCGGAGAATGTCTGGTGGCCGTGCTATCGGAGAAGGAGTTGGGGCGCGAGAAGCCGATCCAGGCCGATTTCGTTGGCCTGCGCCTGCCCAATCGTTATGTATTCGGTTGCGGTATGGATGTGCGGGGTGCCTGGCGCAACCTGCCGGCGATCCATGCGCTAAAGGCGTAACATCGGCCGGGTCCATCCCGTTTCGCTCGCCGACCCGCCCGCAGTCGCCATTCGCCCGTTCATGAGTGCTCCCGTTTTATCGAATGCCCCCGCCATAGCGGCAGGAGGCGCGCGTGCCAGCGCGAAGGCGCCCTCGCGCTGGTGGCTGATCGGCGTTGTTCTGCTGATCAACGGACTGGTCGCCGTCATCGCCAGCCATGGCCTGCTGCAGCGGCGCGACGACTATGTGCGGCGTGTCGAGGTATCGGCGCAGAACATGGCTCAGCTCATCGAACAGAATATCCGACAGAACGTCCGCGGCATCGATATCGCCTTGTTGGCCATTGCCGACGAGTTCCAGCATCATGCGGAGCGGGGCCGGATCGACGCGACGCAGGTCAACCAGGCGCTCAAGGCTTACCGCGATCGTCTGCCGGAAGTCCAGAACATCCGCGCCACCGATGCGGCGGGCGATGTGCGCTGGGGAACCGATGTCAATCCGGCTGCGACAGCGAGCTATGCCGACCGCGACTTTTTCGCCCAACATCGCCAGTCGCGGGAAAGCCGTCTGATCGCCACGCCCCCGATCCTGGGTCGCGTTTCCAAGACCTGGGTGGTCGCCTTCACCCGTCCCTACCAACATCCGAACGGGTCCTTCGCCGGCGTGGTCAGTGCCGCCGTGCCTACCGACTACTTCCGCAAGCTGTTGTCCACCCTCGATCTCGGGACCAAGGGCACGGCGGTGCTGCGCGCCGCCGACTGGGGTTTGGTCGCCCGCTATCCGGCCATCGATGGCGCGACCGGCGAACCCGGCAACCGGAAGGTATCCGCGGAGTTCGTCGCTGTGCTCGATTCCGGGCTGGCCAACGCCTTGTTCCATACCCGGAATTCTCCCGACGGCATCGAGCGCACCTATGCTTTCCGGCGCATCGAGGGGCTGCCGTTCACGGTGGCGGTCGGACGGGCCAGCGACGAGTATCTGGCCGCCTGGCAGCAGGACGTGCGCAAGGCGGTGGCACTGCTCGCCGTGTTCTTCCTGATCACCACGGCGATGGCCTGGTTGATCTGGCGATTCTGGCTGCGGCGCCTGGCCGATACCCAGTCGTTGTTGCAGGCCCAGGACCGATTCTCCGCCACCTTTCAGTCCAGCCCCATCGCGGCCTCGATCGCCCGAGCCAGCGATGGTCGGTTCATTGAGGTCAACCGGAATTACGAACGGGACTTTGGCTGGACGCCAGCGGATCTGGTCGGTAGGAGCTCGGTGGAGGTGGGGCTGTGGCCGGACGTGGCGACCCGGCAATCGTGGGTCAACGCGCTGCGCCGCGATGGTCGGGTGGTCAATTGGGAGACCTCGTGGCTGCGCAAGGATGGCGAGCGGCGTGCAGTCAGTATTTCGGCGGAAACCACCGAGCTGAATGGGGAATTGTGCATACTCGCTTTCGTCGCCGATATCGAGGAGGTCAAGCGGGCCGCTCGTGCGTTGCGCGACAGCGAAGCCCGCTATCGGATCGCGTTCGAGACCACTCCCGACGCGGTCAATATCAATCGCCTCGACGACGGCATGTATGTCATCGTCAATCAAGGCTTTCTGGAAACGATGGGCTATGGACTGGACGAGGTGATCGGCCACAGTTCCCTCGAACTCAATACTTGGGCCGATGTGGCGGACCGGCGGCGCCTCGTGGAGCTATTGCGCCGCGACGGCCGATGCCGCAATTTCGAGGCGCGCTTCCAGGCGAAAGGCGGCAACGTCGTCTGGGGCCTGATGTCGGCGTCGATCATGGAGCTCGACGGGGTGGCGTGCATCCTTTCGATCACGCGCGACATTACCCAACTCAAGCAGGCGGAGCAGAGAATCCTGCAGCAAAACGAGCTGCTGAGCGCGATATTGGAGCATCTGCCGGCGCGGGTGTTCTGGAAGGATCGCGAACTGCGCTACCTCGGCTGCAACAAGGCCTTCGCCAGCGATGGCGGCTTGAGCAGCAGTGCGGAAGTCGTGGGCAAGGACGACTATCACATGACCTGGCGCGATCAGGCCGAGTTGTACCGGCTGGATGACCAGCAGGTCATCGACAGCGGCTATGCCCGGATCGGCTACGAAGAGCCGCAGACGACGCCGGACGGAGCGCGTATCTGGCTGCGCACGTCGAAGATTCCGCTGCGGGATCACCTGGGGCAGGTCATCGGCGTGCTCGGCATGTACGAGGACATCACCGAGCGCAAACGGAATGCGGACGAGCTCGACCAGTACCGCAATCACCTCGAAGACCTGCTCCGGGAGCGCACGCACGATCTGGTCGAGGCCAATGCTTCGCTCGCTGTGGCCAAGGACGCTGCCGAAACGGCCAATCGTGCCAAGAGCGCGTTCCTGGCCAACATGAGCCATGAGATTCGCACGCCGCTCAATGGCATCACCGGCATGGCGTACCTGATGAAGCGGGCGGGCCTGCCGCCGGAGCAGGCTGATCGGCTGGACAAGATCGATACGGCCGGCAAGCATCTGCTCGACTTGATCAACGACATCCTCGACCTGTCGAAGATCGAGGCCGGCAAGTTCTCGCTCGAAGAGGCCGACGTCGCCATCAACAGCCTGACGGCCAATGTTGCGTCGATGCTCTACGCGCGCGCCAAGGCGAAGGGCATCGCACTGGTGGTCGAGACGGCCAATGTGCCGCCGCACCTCATCGGCGACCCCACACGGCTCAAACAGGCACTGCTCAACTATGCGACCAACGCCGTCAAGTTCACGGAGAGTGGCACCGTAACGCTGCGGGCGCGACTGGTGGAGGAAGCCGACGACAACGTGCTGGTCTACTTCGAAGTGCAGGACACGGGTATCGGCATCGGCCCCGATGCGCTTGGCCGGCTCTTCAACGCCTTTGAGCAAGCGGACAACTCGACGACGCGCAGGTATGGCGGTACCGGACTCGGTCTGGCCATCACACGCAAGTTGGCGCAACTGATGGGTGGTGACGCCGGGGCGGTCAGTACGCCGGGAATTGGCAGCACCTTCTGGCTTTCCGCCCGGCTCGGCAAGGGCAGCCCGGACACGTCGACGCCAGTGAAGGTGACGGATGGGCAGGCGGAGTTCCTGCTGCGGCGGGATTTTGGCGGTAGCCGCCTGCTGCTTGCCGAAGACGAGCCGATCAACCGCGAGGTGACACTGGAGCTCCTGGAGGACATCGGACTGGTTGTCGAGTTCGCCGAGAACGGGGCCAAGGCGCTGGAGCTGGCCGGGAGCAAGCGGTTCGACCTGATCCTGATGGACGTGCAGATGCCGACGATGGATGGACTCGAAGCGACCCGGCGGATACGTCAGTTGCCCGATGGCAAGGACATTCCCATCATCGCCATGACGGCCAATGCCTTTGTCGAGGACAAGGATTCATGCCTGCAGGCGGGCATGAACGATTTCATCACCAAGCCGGTCGATCCGGATGCCCTGTTTGCGACCTTGCTGAAATGGCTGTCGGCGGCGCAAGGTCGTGGTGGCCAAGGGCACGGGGAGAGCCCACGCTCTTGATGGTCGCTCTCAGCCCTTGACCTCGACACGGCGGCTGGTGCGTTTGACGAGGCCGCTAGCCAGGTCGAAATGAACATGGAAGTGGGCTTCCTCGTTCGGCGTGGTGCCGGCAACGCGCCAGTCCCAGACCTCTTCGTTCGAATTTCGGTAGGGTGTCACCGAGCCGGCCTTGCCGAGCAGGCGACGAACTTCGTCGCGATCCATGCCCGCCGTGACCCTGGCCAGGTTCGCCTCGCTGAGCACCTGCTCGATCTTCTGTAGCACCTGGTCGGTACCGATGGTCATCATGAAGCACTCAGTGCCGTTGGGCTGCCGGTTGTATTCGTAGGTGACCGAGCCATCGGCATTGCGATGTTCGGCGAGCGGCAGGCCCATGCGCACACGTACTTCGGCGGCCGTTGAAACGCCGGGTTTGAGTTCCTGCAGGTTGAGGGCGTCGCAGGCGGGAAGCACGGCGGCGCCGAGGGTGGCGGCGGCTGCGGCGAGCCAGATCGGGGTTCTCATCGGCGACTCCTGTCCGGTAACGTGATGGGATGGGCGGTATTCAAGCATGGATCGATCACGTTCGGCATAATGCGCCCATCCAGCGCCCAGAGACGCAATGTCGAACCCCACCGAACACGACGGAACAGCCCATCAGCGCGACCTGCTGATCGCCATTCTCGAAGGCATGCTCGGCGGCGAGAGCGAGCCCGTGGTCGATGTCCTGCTGCCCAAGCTGTCGTGGCGGCATCTCCTGGCCGGCGATATCCTGTTCCGCCAGGGCGACTCCGGCGACGAGCTCTATCTGGTTGTCAGCGGCCGCCTGCGCGCCACGGTGGCCGGCCCGGGCGGCGAGGCGGCGACGGTCGGTGAAATCATGCGCGGCGAAAGTGTCGGGGAGATGGCCTTGCTGACCGGCGAGGCGCGCAGCGCCAGCATCGTCGCCATCCGGGACAGTCTGCTGGCCTGCCTGTCGCGCGCCGCCTACGAGGACATCGTTCGCCTGCATCCCCATTTGGCGATGAGCCTGACGCGGCTGATCATCGAGCGACTGAAGATTGCCATCAGTCCGCGGACGAATGTCGCCCGGCCGGTCAATATCTGCCTGCTGGCCATTTCCGACGGCATCGACGCGGTGACACTGGGGCATGCGCTGGCCCGCAAGTTGTCCTACGGCAACCGCGTACTGGTCGTCGCCCGCGACCTGGCAGAAGGCGATCGGGGGCTGAGCGCCGAGCAGTACCAGCAACTGACCCGCTGGCTGGACGAGGTCGAATCGGATCACGAGTTCCTGATCTTCGTCGCCGACCCGCGGCCGAACGACTGGACGCGCCGCTGCATCCGCGCCGCCGACCAGGTGGTATTGCTGGCCAACGCCGACCGGCCGGTAGCGCCGCATCCCGTCGAGTCGTGCCTCGAGCCGGCGGTGGATGGAGCGGCGGCGCGGCGTACCCTGGTGCTGCTGCACGAGGAAGGCGAACGCATGCCGAAGGGCACCCGGGCTTGGCTGGCGCGCCATCCGGTCGAGGCGCACCTTCACATTCGGCCGACGCTGGATCGGGACGTCGCCCGGCTCGCCCGTACCCTGAGCGGCACGGCCATCGGGCTGGTGCTCTCCGGCGGTGGTGCCCGCGGCTTCGCGCACTTGGGCGTGCTCAAAGCGCTCGACGAATTCGGCGCCCAGGTGGACGAGATCGGCGGCGCCAGTATCGGCGCCATCATGGGCGCCTATTGCGCCTTCGACATGCCGGTGGCCGACATGATCGACCAGGCGCGCCGCGCCTTCGCACGCGGGCCGACCGGCGACTACAACCTGATTCCGCTGTTGTCGCTGATCGGCGGCCGGCGCCTCAAGCGGGTGATCGACGATGCCGTGGTGGCGGCCACCGGCCGCGACGGCGACATCGAGGACACCTGGAAGAGCCTGTTCTGCGTCGTCTCGAACTACACGCGTGCGGCCGAAGTGTCCGCCACGCGCGGCAACCTTGCCAAGTGGCTGCGTACCAGCGTCTCCATTCCCGGCGTGCTGCCGCTGGTGCCGCATGACGGCGAGCTGCTGGGTGATGGCGGCTCGTTCAACAACTTCCCGACCGACATCATGGTTCGCGGCGGCACAGGCTACGTGATCGGCAGCGACCTGCTGCAGAAGGGTTTTCAGGTCCTCGATATCGAAGAGATGCCGGACAACTGGCGTCTCGTGATGGACCGGCTGCGGCCGCGCCGCATGCGCCGCTTCCATGTCCCCGGGATGACGGCGACTCTGGTCAGCGCCATCATGCTGGTCAGCCAGGCGCGCCAGCGCGAGGCGCGCCAGCAGGCCGATCTCTGCTTTACGGCGGCCCTCGAGGGCATCGGCATGCTCGACTGGGGAAAGTTCGACACCATCGTCGAGTTAGGTTACCGCCACGCCTGCCAGGTGCTGGAGAAGCTGCCGTCCGGCGACGCGGCGCGCATCCGCGGCGCCAGCGTGCCGGCGCGCGGCGTGATCGCCCGACCCAACTGGGACGAGTTCAGCGACGGCCTTCAGCCGTAGATCTTGCACATCAGCGGGCTGACCGCCGGTTGGCTGAAATAGCCGACGGCCGACAGGATGGCGGCGGTGATCGCCAGCCGCCAACCCCATCGAACCAGTCGATCAGGCAACTTCCTCACGTCCGGCGCGCTTGCGTTCGTGTTCCTTGAGGAAGCGCTTGCGCAGGCGGATCGACTTCGGCGTGATTTCGACCAGTTCGTCGTCGGCGATGAATTCGACGGCCGATTCCAGGGTGATCTGGATCGGCGGCACCAGGCGCACGGCTTCGTCGGTGCCGGAGGCGCGCACGTTGGTCAGTTGCTTGCCCTTGATCGGGATTGACGACCAGGTCGTTGTCGCGGCTGTGGATGCCGATGATGATGCCTTCGTAGAGCGGGTCGCCGGGGCTGACGAACATGCGGCCGCGATCCTGCAGTTTCCACAGCGCGTAGGCGACGGCGGCGCCGTCTTCGGCGGAGATCAGCACGCCGTTGCGGCGCTCGGCCATGGTGCCGGCCATCGGGCCGTAGTCGTCGAAGACGTGGCTGGCCATGCCGGTGCCGCGCGTCAGGGTCAGGAATTCGCCCTGGAAGCCGATCAGGCCGCGCGCGGGAATGCGGTAGTCGAGGCGGACGCGGCCCTTGCCGTCCGGCTGCATGTCCTGCAGATCGCCGCGGCGGCGGCCGAGTTCTTCCATGACGCCGCCCTGGTTGGTCTTCTTCGACGTCCACGGTGAGCATTTCGTAGGGCTCCTGCTTCTCGCCGTTGATTTCCTTGAACAGCACGCGCGGCCGCGAGACGGCCAGTTCGTAGCCTTCGCGGCGCATGTTTTCGAGCAGGATGGTCAGGTGCAGTTCGCCGCGGCCGGAGACCTCGAAGATGTCGGCATCGTCGGTTTCGACGACGCGCAGGGCGACGTTGGACAGCAGTTCCTTCTGCAGGCGGTCGCGGATCTGGCGGCTGGTGACGAACTTGCCTTCCTTGCCGGCCAGCGGCGAGGTGTTGACCTGGAAGTTCATGGTCAGCGTCGGCTCGTCGACGGCGATCGGCGGCATGCCGACCGGGTTGTCGAGCGCGCACAGGGTGACGCCGATGCCGACCTGTTCGATGCCGGTGACCAGGACGATGTCGCCGGCTTCGGCTTCCTGGGCCTGCTCGCGCTCAAGGCCCTGGAACGTCAGCACCTGGCCGATCTTGGCCCGGCCCGAGCTGCTCGTCGCCATACATCACGGCGACTTCCTGGCCGGGCTGGATGCGGCCCTTCTTGATGCGGCCGATGCCGATGCGGCCGACGTAGCAGTTGTAGTCGAGCGAGCAGATCTGCAGTTGCAGCGGCGCGTCGGAGTCGACGTCGGGCGGCGGCACGTGGCTTGCAGGATGGCCTCGAAGAGCGGCCGCATGTCGGTGCCCGGCGTCTGCGCGTCCAGCATGGCGTAGCCGTTGAGGGCCGAGGCGTAGACCACCGGGAAGTCGAGTTGCTCTTCGGTGGCGCCGAGCTTGTCGAACAGGTCGAAGGTCTGGTTGATGACCCAGTCCGGACGGGCGCCGGGACGGTCGATCTTGTTGATGACGACGATGGGCTTCAGGCCGAGCGCCAGCGCCTTGCGCGTGACGAAGCGCGTCTGCGGCATCGGGCCTTCGACGGCATCGACCAGCAGCAGCACGCCATCGACCATCGACAGCACGCGCTCCACTTCGCCGCCGAAGTCGGCGTGACCCGGGGTGTCGACGATGTTGATGTGGGTGCCTTCGAAGTCGATGGCGCAGTTCTTGGCCAGGATGGTGATGCCGCGTTCCTTCTCCAGGTCGTTGGAGTCCATGACCCGCTCGGTCATCTGCTGGTGGGCGGCGAAGGTGCCCGACTGACGGAGCAGCTGGTCGACCAGGGTGGTCTTGCCGTGGTCAACGTGGGCGATGATGGCGATGTTTCTGAGCGGGCGGGACATGGGCGAAAGCCGGGGTGGGCAGGCAGCAAAAGGGCGCGCATTCTAACACGGCGGGGACCCTCGGCATGCTAGAATTTTGCGAAATTTTCAAGGAATTTCACATGCTTGCAGTAATCGGCGGCAGCGGCTTGACCCAGTTGGCCAACCTGGAAGTCACACGCGCGAGGTGGTGCGCACGCCCTTCGGCGAGCCTTCCGGCGCGCTGACCTTCGGCCGCATCGGCTGCCAGGAGGTGGTGTTTCTCGCCCGCCATGGCTACGGCCACACGATTCCGCCGCACCGGGTGAATTACCGCGCCAACATGTGGGCGCTGACGAAGGGGCCGGGTGCCGAGGGCATCGTTTCGGTGGCGTCGGTGGGCGGCATTCGCGCCGATCTGGTGCCGGGCACGCTGGTGGTGCCGCACCAGATCATCGACTACACCTGGGGGCGGCAAGTCACCTTCCACGAGGGCAATGGGCACCAGGTGGTCCATATCGACTTCACCGAACCGTACGACCGGGCACTGCGCGCAGCGCTTGCTGGCGGCGGCGCGGCGAAGCCGGCGAGGCCGTGGTCGATGGCGCGGTCTATGCCGCCACTCAGGGACCGCGCCTGGAGACGGCGGCCGAAATCGACCGCCTGGAGCGCGACGGTGCCGACATCGTCGGCATGACCGGCATGCCGGAGGCCGTCGCTGGCGCGGGAACTGGCAGTTCCCTACGCGGCCGTCTGCGTGGTGGCCAACTGGGCGGCCGGGCGCGGCGACAGCGCCCAGACCATCAGCTTCGCCAGCATCGAGGAAGCGATGCAGAACTCGCTGGGCCGCGTGCGGCGCATCATCGAACACCTTTGCGCCGAGGCGACGTGATCCACCAAGTTCTTCGCATGGGCGATCCTCGCCTGCTGCGGGTGGCGCAGCCGGTGACGCCTTCGGCACGCCGGAACTCGCGGCCTTGATCGCCGACATGCGCGACACCATGCTCGCCAACGATGGCGCCGGGCTGGCGGCGCCGCAGATCGGCGTCGACCTGCGGCTGGTGATGTTCGGCTTCGAGGCGAATCCGCGCTATCCCGAAGTGGGGCCGATTCCCTTCACGGTGCTGATCAATCCGGAGCTGACACTGATCGGCGCGGAAATCGACGAGGGCTGGGAAGGCTGCCTGTCGGTGCCCGGCTTGCGCGGCTGGGTGCCGCGCCACCTGCGCCTGCGCTATCGCGGCCGCGACCCGTCCGGCGTAGTCATCGATCGCACGCGTCGAGGGCTTCCACGCGCGTGTCGTCCAGCACGAATGCGACCATCTGGATGGGATCTTGTATCCGATGCGAATGCGGGATATGAGCAAGTTTGGTTTCTCAGATGTCCTGAATATCGCTGGCGCGGTGGACGAATAGCGTTACCGTGCCGGAGCAACCCTAGATCTGCAGGGCCTGCAGCAACTCCTGTTCCAGTTGCACCAGCGTCGCCGTCTTGCCGAGTTCCTGGCCGCTGATCAGGAAGGTGTCTTCCACTCGTTCACCCAGTGTGGCGATCTTGGCCGAGCGGATGAAGATGCCGTGCTGGCTGAGAATGCGTGCGACCGCGTAGAGCAGGCCGGGGCGGTCGGCGGCGGCGATGGACATGATGTGCTGGTTGCCGCGTTCGTCCGGGCGAATGACCACTTCCGGGGTGATCGGGAAGTGCTTGACCTGGCGCGACAGGCGTACCGGGGGCGGCGCCACCAGCGGCGGCAGCGCCTTGAGGTGCTCCGCAAGGTCGTGCTCGATCAGTGAGATGATGTCCCGGTAGGCCGGATGCTCGCCCGGGTTCAGCAGCATGAAGCTGTCGAGGGCGTAGCCGTGCCGGGTGGTATGGACCTTGGCGTCGACGATGGAGTAGCCGATGCGGGCGAAGAAGCCGCAGATGCGGACGAACAGTTCGGGCTGGTCGGCGACATAGACCATCACCTGCAGGCCTTCGCCCGACGGATTGAGGCGGGCGCGGACCACGGGCTCCGGACTGTCGGCGCGGTAGTAGAGCGTTCGGGTGTGCCAGGCGATTTCGTCGGCGTCGTGGCGCAGGAAATAGCCGGTGTCCAGTTGCTGCCAGAGGGCCTGTTCGATGTCCGGCCGCAGGCCGCGCAGACGCAGCAGGCGGCGTGCGTCTTCCTGTCGTTCGCCCACCCCGGCCATCTGCGGTGGGGCATCGCCGCGCAGCAGTTGGGCCGTGGCGCGGAACAGATCTTCGAGCAGCTTGCCTTTCCAGGCATTCCAGACTTTCGGGCTGGTGCCGCGGATGTCCGCAGACGGTGAGCAGGTAAAGGCTGATCAGACGGCGTTCGGTGCCGACGACGCGGGCAAAGGCGCGGATGACTTCCGGATCGGCCAGATCCTGCTTCTGCGCCACTTGCGACATGGTCAGATGATGGTCGACCAGAAAGACCACCAGTTCGGCAGTCCTCGCCGACGATGCCGTGCTGTCGGCAGAAACGCCGGGCGTCGGCCGTGCCCAGTTGCGAGTGGTCGCCGCCGCGGCCCTTGGCGATGTCGTGGAAGAGGGCGGCGATGTAGAGCAGCCAGGGCCGGTCGAAGCCGGTCATCAGCCGCGTGCAGAACGGGTATTCGTGCGCGAATTCGGGTAGTGCAAGACGGCGCAGGTTGCGCACGACCTGCAGGATGTGCTGGTCGACGGTGTAGACGTGGAACAGGTCGTGCTGCATCTGGCCGACGATGCGGCCGAAGGCGGGCAGGTAGCGGCCGAGGATGTCGTACTGGTTCATGCGCCGCAGTTCGTGCGTCAGGCCGCGCTTTTCCTGGAACAGTCGAAGGAACAGTGGCCGGTGCGCGCGGGTCGCGGCGGCAGCGCGACGCCGACGTGGTTGCGCGCCTGCCAGAGGGCGCGCAGCGTGCGCGGCGGTCATGCCGTTCAGTTCCGGACGCTGCGGCCATGCAGCAGGAAGCTCTCGAGAATGGCGCGCGGTTCGCGCTCGAAGAGCTCGTCGTCGCGAATGTCGAGCAGGTCCCGGACCATCTGGAAACGCTCGTCGATGACGATGGGCGGCGCGGTCGGCCCCGGGGCGATGCGGGCGTTGAGGTTCTGCAGCACGAGCGTGTTGAGTTGGGTGACCAGCTTGGCATTGCGGTAGTAGCGCTGCATCAGGACTTCCGATGCGCGTTTGGCGGCGGTGCGCTCGATGCCGAAGCTACGTGCCAGCGCCTCCTGGTGCTCGAACGACAGCCGGTCTTCGCGGCGGCCGGCAACGTGGTGCAGGTGAATGCGCAGGCGGCGCAGAAATGTCTCGGCGCGCGCCAGCTGGCGAGCTTCGTCGGCCGTCACCAACACCGTGTTGGCCAGGTCGCGCCAGTTATCGCCCAGATGGGCCGCCTGAGCGATCCAGAGAATGACTTGCAGGTCGCGCAGGCCGCCCGGACTTTCCTTGCAGTTGGGTTCCAGGCTGTAGGGCGTGTCGTTGAAGCGGACATAGCGTTCGTCTGTTCCAGTTGCTTGGCCTTGAAGAAGGCGACTGGATCGAGGTGAGCGTGGAAGCGCAGTTGGAATCCTCGAAGAGCTTGCCGACTACCGCAGAGCAAGCGGGCTTCGAGCAGGGTGGTCTGGACCGTGATGTCGCGCTGCGGCCTCCTCCAGGCATTCGGCCAACGTTGCGGACGCTGTGGCCGATATCGAGGCCGATGTCCCAGAGCAGGCCGATGAGCGGCTCGAGCTTCGGGTGATGCAGCGTGTCGCCGTCTTCCGGTACGAGCAACAGCAGGTCGATGTCCGATGCCGGGTAGAGTTCGCCGCGACCGTAAGCCGCCGACGGCGACCAGAGCGACCTCGGCCGGCAAGGCCAGCCGCCGCCAGATATCGCGCAGCACACCGTCGACCAGCCGCGCCCGCTGGTGCAGATAGGCGGTCGCCGACCCCTTGTTTTCGTAGGACTTCGCGTAAACGCTCGTGACCCGTGCGCAGGGTGGCGCGAGTCTCGGCGATCAGCGTGCGCAGATCCGTGGCCGGCGCGATGGGTGTCGCCAGGTTGGCCATCGCCGAGTCAGCCGGAAATGTCGGGTCTGGCGGGGGCTCCGGCCGACATGGTCAATACCTCGACGCCGGTCTCGGTGACCAGCACCGTGTGTTCCCACTGCGCGGACAGGCTGCGATCCTTGGTGACGATGGTCCAGCCATCGGGCAGTTCGGAGATGGCCGCCTTGCCGGCGTTGATCATCGGCTCGATGGTGAAGATCATGCCGGGCACGCAGTTCCGGGCCGGTGCCGGCCTTGCCGTAGTGCAGCACCTGCGGTTCTTCGTGGAAGTTCCGGCCGATGCCGTGGCCGCAGAATTCGCGCACCACGGAAAAGCCGTTTCTTTCGGCATGGCGCTGGATGGCGGCGCCGATGTCGCCCAGATGGGCACCGGGTTTGACCTGGGCGATGCCGAGCCAGAGGCATTCGAAGGTGATCTCGCACAGCCGTTTGGCGAGGATGGATGCCTCGCCGCCGACGACGAACATGCGGCTGGTGTCGCCGTGCCAGCCGTCCTTGATGGTGGTGATGTCGAGATTGACGATGTCGCCCTTCTTCAGGGGACGATCATTGGGCACACCATGGCAGACCTGATGGTTGACCGAGGCGCAGATCGACTTCGGGTAGGGCTGATAGCCAGGCGGCGCGTAGTTGAGCGGCGCCGGAATGCAGCCCTGCACGTTCGACCATGTAGTCGTGACAGAGCCTGTCCAGTTCGCCGGTGGTGACGCCCGGCTTGACGAAGGGCTCGATGTAGTCGAGCACCTCGCCGGCCAGCCGGCCGGCAATGCGCATTCTTTCGATGTCTTCCGGGGTCTTGATGGTGATGCTCATCTCTCTGCTTTTCTGGGCGGTTTGCCTTCGGGGGCTGGCGATATTCTACCTACGCGCCCGGCAAAGCATTGACGAACTTGATGGCATGTGACGGAAAAGCGTTATAATTCGTCGGCTTGCCCGGGATGGTCCCAGGCAAAATCCACACACTCGGCGCCGAATGGGTGATCCTTTCTGGATTGCAAGGATTGATCGCGGCCGGGCGGCGGTTCAACCCATATCGGAGATAGATCTATGAGCACTACCATGCGCCAGATGCTGGAGGCCGGCGTCCATTTCGGCCACCAGACCCGTTTCTGGAACCCCAAGATGGCCCCGTACATTTTCGGCCATCGCAACAAGATCCACATCATCAACCTGGAAAAGACCCTCGCCAAGTATCAACGAGGCGATGGCGTTCGTCAAGAAGCTGGTCGGCCAAGAAGGGCACCATCCTGTTCGTCGGCACCAAGCGCCAGGCGCGCGAGATCATCGCCGAAGAAGCTCAGCGCTGCGGCATGCCCTATGTCGATGAGCGCTGGCTGGGCGGCATGCTGACCAACTTCAAGACCGTCAAGCAGTCGATCAAGCGCCTGCAAGGATATGGAAGCAGATGGCCGAGGACGGCGCCTTCGAGAAGACTGTCGAAGAAGGAAGGCGCTGATGCTGCAGCGCGAGCTGGACAAGCTGCAGAAGAGCCTCGGCGGCATCAAGGACATGAACGGCCTGCCGGACGCGCTGTTCGTCATCGACGTCGGCTACCACAAGATCGCCATCACCGAAGCCAACAAGCTGGGCATCCCGGTGATCGGCGTGGTCGATACCAACCATTCGCCCGGACGGCATCGACTACGTCATTCCCGGCAACGACGACTCGTCGCGCGCCATCCGTCTGTATGCCCGCGGCGTGGCCGATGCGATTCTCGAAGGCAAGAGCCAGTCGATCAACGAGGTGGTGCAGCACCATGGCCGGCGACGACGAATTCGTCGAGGTCAAGGAAGAGGCTGCCGAGTAAGTCGGTCGGGCGACGTTTGTCGAAGAATTCAACGAAATCTGGAGTCAAGTAATGGCGGAAATTACCGCAAGCATGGTCAAGGAACTGCGCGAGAAGACCGACGCGCCGATGATGGAATGCAAGAAGGCGCTGACCGAGGCCGGCGGCGACATGGCCAAGGCCGAGGAAATCCTGCGCGTCAAGCTGGGCAACAAGGCCACCAAGGCCGCGACCCGCGTCGCCGCCGAAGGCGTGGTCGGCATGTACCTGTCCGCCGACGGCAAGCTGGGCGCGATCGTCGAGGTCAACTCGCGAGACCGACTTCGTCGCCAAGAACGACGATTTCCTCGCGCTGGCCAAGGGCTGCGCCGAACTGGTGGCGACCAAGAATCCGGCCGACGTGGCCGCGCTGTCGGCCCTGCCGATGGGCGAGGGCACGGTCGAGTCGACGCGCACCGCGCTGGTCGGCAAGATCGGCGAGAACATGTCGATCCGCCGCTTCGTGCGCATCGCGGCCAAGGGCAAGCTGGCCTCGCTACGTCCATGGCGGTTCGAAGATCGGCGTGCTGGTCGATGTGATCGGTGGCGACGAGCAGCTGGCCAAGGATCTGGCGATGCACATCGCCGCGTCCAAGCCGAAGTCGCTGGATTCGTCGGGCGTGCCGGCCGATCTGCTCGATACCGAGCGCCGCATCGCCATCGAAAAGGCGCGCGAAGCCGGCAAGCCGGAGAGCGATGCTGGAGAAGATCGCCGAAGGCACCGTGCAGAAGTACCTGAAGGATGTGACCTTGCTGGGCCAGGTGTTCGTCAAGGCCGAGGATGGCAAGCAGACCATCGAGCAGCTGCTGAAGGCCAAGGGCGCCACGGTCAATGGCTTCACGCTCTATGTCGTCGGCGAGGGCATCGAGAAGAAGGTGAACGACTTCGCCGCCGAGGTGGCCGCCCAGGCCGCCGCGCGCCAAGAAGTAGGCCGGACACCGCGCCATGGCCACCGAGGCGCCGCGCTACAAGCGCATCCTGCTCAAGCTCTCGGGCGAAGCCCTGATGGGCGATGATGCCTATGGCATCAATCGCGAAACCCTGTGGCGCATCGTCAATGAAGTCAAGGCGGTGGCCGATCTCGGTGTCGAGATCGGCGTCGTCATCGGCGGCGGCAACATCTTTCGCGGCATGGCCGGCGCCTCGACCGGCATGGACCGGGCCACGGCCGACTACATGGGCATGCTGGCCACGGTGATGAACGCCATGGCGCTGGCGGATGCCATGCGCCAGGCCGGCATTCAACGCCCGCGTGCAGTCGGCGCTCAATATCGAGCAGGTGGTCGAGCCCTACATTCGCGGCAAGGCCATTCGCTATCTCGAAGAGGGCAAGGTGGTCATCTTCGGCGGCGGTACCGGCAATCCGTTCTTCACCACCGATACCGCGGCGGCCTTGCGCGGCTCGGAAATCGGTGCCGAGATCGTGCTCAAGGCGACCAAGGTCGATGGCGTCTATACCGCCGATCCGAAGAAGGATCCGACCGCGACCCGCTTTGCCCGCATCAGTTTCGACGAGGCGATCGGCCGCAATCTGGCCGTCATGGATGCCACCGCCTTTGCGCTTGTCGCGACCAGAAGCTGCCGATCAACGTCTTCTCGATCTTCAAGGCCGGCGCGCTGAAGCGCGTCGTGATGGGCGAGGACGAGGGCACCTTGGTGCATTGTTAGGAGTTTGCGATGATTACCGAACTCAAGAAGACCACCGAACAGAAGATGCAGAAGAGCCTCGAGGCGCTCAAGCACGATCTGGCCAAGGTGCGCACCGGACGGGCGCATACCGGCTTGCTGGATCATGTGCAGGTCGATTACTACGGCTCGTATGTGCCGATCAGCCAGGTGGCCAACGTCACGCTGATCGATGCGCGCACCATCGGCGTCCAGCCGTGGGAAAAGCCCATGATCGCCAAGGTCGAGAAGGCGATCCGCGATTCCGATCTCGGCCTCAATCCGGCCACCCAGGGCGACATGATTCGCGTGCCGATGCCGATGCTGACCGAGGAGCGTCGCACGCGATCTGATCAAGGTCGTCAAGCACGAAGGCGAGAACGCCAAGGTGGCCGTGCGCAATCTGCGCCGCGATGCCATCGCCCACCTCAAGGATGCGCTGAAGAAGCACGAGATGTCCGAGGACGACGAGCGCCGGGCCCAGGACGACATGCAGAAGCTGACCGACAAGTACGTCGCCGAAGTCGACAAGATGCTGGTCGACAAGGAAAAGGATCTGATGGCCATCTGAGCCATCGGTCTCTATCGATGTCGGTCTTCGGCAGTTCCACCCAGGCGATCCCCGAAGTCCGGCGACGTGCCGCGGCATCTGGCCATCATCATGGATGGCAACGGGCGCTGGGCGCAGCAAGCGTTTCATGCCGCGCGTGGCCGGCCACAAGCGTGGCGTCGATACGCTGCGGAAGGTCATTCGCGCCTGCATCGAGCGCGGCATCGAGTATCTGACCGTGTTCGCCTTCAGTTCCGAGAACTGGCGCCGACCGCCCGAGGAGGTGTCCTTCCTGATGAACCTCTTCGTCGCCGCGCTCAACGACGAAGTGGAACGCCTGCACGAGAACGGCATCCGCCTGAAGATCGTCGGCGACCTGTCGCGCTTCGAACCGCGTCTGAGGGAACTGATCGACGCCGGCGAGAGGCGCACCGCCGACAACAGCCGATTGACGCTGACCATCGCCGCCAACTACGGCGGGCGCTGGGACATTCTTCAGGCGACCAATCGCCTGCGCCCAGGATCATCCGGAGAAGTGCGGCCAATGGACCGAGGCCGATCTGGCACCCTATCTGGCCATGGCCTATGCGCCGGAGCCCGATCTGTTCATTCGGACCGGTGGCGAGCAGCGCATCAGCAATTTCCTGCTCTGGCAGCTGGCTTACACCGAACTGTACTTCACCGACCGTCTCTGGCCGGAGTTCGACGCCAAGACCCTCGATGCCGCCATCGCCTCCTACCGGCGCCGTGAACGTCGTTTCGGTCGTACCAGCGAGCAGTTGCAGTCCGTGCCGGCGACGCGGCCAACCGATACGTCACAGCCGCAAGCACAAGATGCTTAGAGCGCGGGTCATCACCGCGCTTGCCCTGCTGGCCGGGTTCCTTGTCGTCCTGTTTCTGCTGCCAAAGCCGGCGGTGGCCGTGGCCTTTGGGGTCGTGGCGGCCTTGATGGCCTGGGAGTGGGCTGGTCTGATGGCGATCGATCGGGCCGGTCGCGGCCTGTTCGCCGGCGTCATCCTGGTTTCGTGCCTGGCCGCCTACAACCAGCCGGGCTATGCCTTCCCGAAGCTCTGGCTGGTATCGGCCTTGTTCTGGCTGATCATAGCGCCGCTCTGGTTGTGGCGGCGCTGGCGGCTGGCCAGCAACGACATGGCGGGTTATGTGACCGGCTGGTTGCTGATCGTGCCGACCTGGGCCGCGATGGTGGCCCTGCAGGACCGCGGTCCATGGTGGCTGTTCGGTGCCATGGCGCTGGTCTGGGTGGCCGATATCGCCGCCTATTTCACCGGCCGGGCGTATGGGCGGCACAAGCTTGCGCCAGCCATCAGCCCAGGCAAGACCTGGGAGGGCGTGGGCGGTGCCGTTGGTGGCGTGCTGGTCTATGGCTTTGTGGCGGCGCTGATCTGCCGGACTCTCGCCGCTCGGCAAGCTGGGTTGGGGCCCGCTGCTGCATTGCGCTGACCGGCGGTCAGCGTCATCGGCGATCTGTTCGAGTCGATGATCAAGCGCCAGGCCGGCGTCAAGGACAGCGGCCGCTGCTGCCCGGCCACGGCGGCCTGCTCGATCGCATCGATAGCCAGACCTCGACGCTGCCGCTGACGGCCCTGATTCTGCTCGGGGTGTCGCCATGACGCGCCAGCGACTGACCATTCTGGGTGCCACCGGCTCGATCGGCGTCAGTACCCTGGACGTCGTGGCTCGTCATCCCGATCGTTTCGAAGTGGTGGCGCTGACCGGCCATCGCCGCCTCGACACGCTGGAAACCCAGTGTCGTCGGCATCGGCCACGATATGCCGTGGTGGGAGCGGACGCCGATGCGAAGCATCTTGCCAAGGCCTTGGCGGGCCTTGGTACCGAGGTCCTGGCGGGGCCGGAGGCACTGGAGAGAGTGGCGGCGCTGGCCGACGTGGATGCGGTCATGGCGGCCATCGTCGGCGCGGCCGGCCTGCCGCCGACGCTGGCGGCGGTTCGTGCCGGCAAGCGCGTGTTGCTGGCCAACAAGGAAGCGTTGGTAATGGCGGGCGCCGTCTTCATGGCCGAGGTGAAGCGCCACGGCGCGACGCTGCTGCCCATCGACAGCGAGCACAACGCCGTCTTCCAGTCGCTGCCGGCGAGACTTTGCCGGCGATCTGGCGGCGGTGGGTGTCAGCAAGATCCTGCTGACCGCATCCGGCGGCCCGTTCCGTACGACGCCGCTTGCGCATCTGGCCAACGTCACGCCCGACGAGGCGTGTGCCCATCCCAACTGGGCGATGGGCCGCAAGATCTCGGTCGATTCCGCCACCATGATGAACAAGGGTCTGGAGGTCATCGAGGCGCACTGGCTGTTCAACGTCGCGCCCGAACAGATCGAGGTGGTGATTCATCCGCAAAGCGTCATCCATTCGCTGGTGCAGTATGTCGATGGCTCGGTGATGGCCGAACTGGGCAATCCGGACATGCGCACACCCATCGCCCATGCCCTGGCCTATCCGGAGCGCATCGAAGCGGGTGTTGCGTCGCTGGACCTGTTCGCAGATCGCCCAGCTGAATTTCGAACGACCGGACCTTCAGCGTTTCCCCTGTCTGGGGCTGGCTTACCGGGCGCTCGCGTCGGCGGTAACGCGCCCGCCGTGCTCAATGCCGCCAACGAGGTTGCGGTTGCGTCGTTCCTCGACGGCCGCCTGCCATATCTGCGCATCGCCGGCCGTCATCGAGGCCGCCCTCGATGCCGTGCCGGTGACCGGAGTCGCCGATATGGCGGCTGTATTCGCCGCCGATGCGCGGGCCGCGACGCGGCGTGGCGGGCCGCTGGCGCGCTGGCGCCGATGATACCACGGCTCGCTGCTCTGGTATCTCGGCGCTTTCGCCCTGGCCTTGGGGATACTCATCGTCTTCCATGAACTGGGGCACTACCTCGTGGCGCGGCTGGTGGGGCGTCAAGGTCCTGCGTTTCTCGGTGGGCTTCGGCAAGCCGCTGTTGAGCCGCCGCGTTCGGCGCCGACGACACCGAATGGTCGCTGGCGGCTTTTCCGCTCGGCGGCTACGTGAAGATGCTCGACGAGCGGGAAGGGCCGGTAGCGGCGGAGGAATTGCACCGGGCCTTCAACCGGCAGACAGTCGGTCGGCGTGCCCTCATCGTCGTGGCGGGCCCGGTCGCCAATCTGTTGCTGGCCATTCTGGTCTACTGGGGACTGTTCATTCATGGCGTGGATGAAATGCGCCCGGTCCTCGCCGCCCCACCGGCCACCACCGCGGCCGCCCAGGCCGGCATCGAGGAAGGCGAGCTGGTCCGCGGTGTTTCCGGCACGGCGGTGACGACGCTGCAGGACTTCCGTTGGCAGTTGATGCAGCGGATCGTCGACAGGCAACCCGCGGTGCTGGAGGTCATCAACCGGCGCGGTGAGATCGCCTTCCGCAATCTCGATACCACGGCGATCGACGCGGCGGAACTGGACGCCGACTTCACGCGCATTCTCGGCCTCATTCCTTTCCGTCCCAAGCTCAAGCCCGTCATCGGCCACGTGGCCGCCGATTCGGTCGCGGCCGTCGCCGGCATCAAGCCGGGCGACGAAGTGGTCGGCGATCGACGGCAAGCCAATCGCACACTGGAACGATCTGGCCATGACGATTCGCGCCGCCCCGGGAAAGTCGCTGATGTTTAGCCTTCGGGCGATGCGGGCGTACGCGAGGTGCAACTGGTGCCCAAGGCGGAGACCGAAGGTGGTCAGACCGTCGGCCGCATCGGTATCGGCGTCCGCGATGACCCGGCAGCTCGCGCCGAACTCCTGGTACAGGTGCAGTTGGGGCCCGCCGCGGCATTGGCCAAGGCGGCAAGGCAGACCTGGGATACCTCGGTCTTCAGCCTGCGCATGATCGGTCGCATGATGATTGGCGAACTGTCATGGCGAAACATCTCCGGACCGGTCACCATTGCCGATTACGCCGGCCAGTCCGCGCGGCTCGGCATCGACCATTACCTCAAGTTTCTGGCGCTGATCAGCATCAGTCTCGGTGTGCTCAACCTGCTGCCCATCCCGATTTTGGATGGGGGCCATTTGTTGTATTATCTTGTCGAGGTCATCAAGGGTGGTCCGCTGTCGGAGCGGGTCATGGAGATTGGCCAGCAGATCGGTCTCGGCCTGCTGGTGCTGCTTGATGGCTTTTGCCTTTTACAACGACATCAATCGCCTCATCTCGGGCTAGTTCATGAAGAAGACTCTGATCGCCGGCCTGATCGCGGCACTGCTGGCCTCTCCGGCGCTCGCCTTCGATCCCTTCACCATCAAGGATATTCGCGTCGAAGGGCATTCAGCGCACCGAAGCCGGAACCGTGTTCAGCTACCTGCCGGTCAAGGTGGGCGATACCATGACCGACGAAAAGGCCGCCGCCGCCATCAAGGCGCTTTTCGCCACCGGCTTTTTCAAGGATGTCCGCCTCGAGATCGACAATGGTGTGCTGGTGGTGCTGCTCGAGGAGCGTCCGGCCATTGCCGCCATCGATTTCGTCGGCATCAAGGCGTTCGACAAGGAACAATTGCGCAAGGGCTTGCGGGAGGTCGGCCTGGCCGAGTCGCGCATCTTCGACCGTGCTCTGGTGGAGCGCGCCGAGCAGGAACTGAAGCGCCAGTACCTCAGTCAGGGCCACTATGCGGTGCAGATCACCACCACGGTGACGCCGCTGGAGCGCAATCGGGTCGGCATCAACTTCAACGTCGACGAAGGCGATATCGCCAAGATCAAGCAGATCAACATCATCGGTGCCAAGGCCTTCACGGAAAAGGAACTGCTGGACCTGTTCGTGCCTGCAGACGCCGGGCTGGCTTACCTGGTACACCAAGAACGACCAGTATTCGAAGCAGAAGCTGTCCGGCGACCTGGAGACCCTGCGTTCCTACTATCTGGATCGCGGTTATCTGGAGTTCAACATCGAGTCCACCCAGGTGTCGATCTCGCCGGACAAGCAGGACATCTACATCACCATCAACATTACCGAAGGCGAGAAATACACGGTCTCCGTCGTCAAGCTGGCCGGCGAACTGCTGCTGCCCGAGGAGGAACTGAGCAAGCTGGTCAAGATCAAGCCGGGCGACATCTTCTCGCGCGAGAAGCTGACCGAGACCACCAAGGCGATCAGCGACCGCCTGGGCAACGACGGCTACGCCTTCGCCAACGTCAATGCGGCGCCGGAACTCGACAAGGACAAGCACCAGGTCGCCTTCACCATCTTCGTCGATCCGGGTCGGCGCGTGTATGTGCGCCGCATCAATGTCACGGGCAACACGCGCACCCGCGACGAGGTGGTGCGCCGCGAGATGCGCCAGATGGAAGTCGGCTGGTACGACGGCGACAAGATCAACAAGTCGCGTAGCGCGGGTTGATCGCCTCGGCTATTTCGACGAAGTGACGGTCGAAACGCCCGCCGTCGCCGGCACCACCGATCAGGTGGACGTCAATGTCAACGTCAAGGAAAAGCCCACCGGCAGCCTGATGCTCGGTGCCGGCTTTTCCAGCTCGGAGAAGTTGGTGCTGTCCGGGCTCGATCCAGCAGCAGAACCTGTTCGGCAGCGGCAACGCTCGTCGGCATCGGCGTCAACACCAGCAAGATCAACAAGGTTTATTCGCTTGTCCTACACCGATCCCTACTACACGGTTGATGGCATCAGCCGCGGTTTCGACATCTACCATCGCAACTACGATACGACCTCGCTGTCTGTCGCTTGCCACCTATGGCGCCCGATCGACCGGTGGCGGGGTTGCGCTACGGTCTGCCGATCACCGAGGACGATACCGTCAATTTCGGGCTGGCCTACGACAGTACGACCGCTCAAGGTCGACACGACCAGCCCCCAGCGCTATCCAGGACTTCGTTCGCGAGTTCGGCGACTACGAACTCGGACGCTGCTGGGCACCATCGGCTGGGCGCAAGGATACCGTTGACAGCCGCATCTACCCGACCAAGGGCCACATACCACCGGCTGAGCGGCGAATTGTGCCCTGCCGGGCGGCACGCTGCGCTATTACAAGGCCACCTACCAGCACCAGCGCTACTTCCCGCTTACGCGCACAATACACGCTCGATGCTGAATGGCGAGCTCGGCTATGCCAATGGCCTCAGCGGCAAGTCCGTTGCCGTTCTTCAAGAACTTCTACGCCGGCGGCATCGGCTCCGTGCGTGGCTACGAGAGCAACTCCCTCGGACCGATCGACGCCGACGACCAGCGAGCGGCTGGGCGGCAATCGCCGCATGGTCGGTAATGCCGAGTTCCTCTTCCCGATGCCGGGCATGGGGCAGGACAAGTCCATGCGGCTGGGGGCGTTCTTCGACGCCGGCCAGGTCTGGGGCGACGGCGAAAGGCCTGCGCTGCGGCGACTTGCGTTACAGCTTCGGTATTTCCGTCGCGTGGAGTTCGCCGGTGGGACCGCTGAAGTTCAGCTTCGGCCAGCCAATCAACAAGAAGACCGACGACAAACTGCAACGCTTACAGTTCCAGATGGGCACGGTATTCTGATTCGGTATTTGCTAGAGTGAGACACGATCTTGAAATGAATGATTTCACCCTGCTGGCCGGCGTTCTGGTCTGCAGTGCTGTTGCCGGCGATGGCGGAAGTCAAGATCGGCTTCGTCAATCCGCAGCGCGTCATCAGCGAATCACCGCAGGCCGCCAAGGCCAAGAAGAAGCTCGAGAAGGAATTCGAGAAGCGCGATCAGGAACTGCAGAAGATGGCCAAGCAGCTGCAGACCATGCAGGAAAGCCTCGAGAAGAACGCGCGTGACCATGTCCGAATCCGAGCGCACGCAACAAGGAACGCGAGTTCAACGACCTCAATCGCGAGTTCCAGCGCCAGCAGCGCGAGTTCCGCGAAGACCTCAACCTGCGCCAGAACGAGGAAATGGCCGGCCATCTTCGAGCGCGTCAACACGGTCGATCAAGCAGATTGCCGAAGCCGAGAAGTACGACATCATCCTGCAGGAGGCGGTTTACATCAGCCCGCGCATCGACATCACCGACAAGGTGATCAAGGCCTTGAGCGACGGCGAAGGATGGTTCCGGCCGCGAAGTGAGTCGTGTTGCTCCGTCTCGATGAGATCGTTGCCCGCCTCGGCGGCGAACTAGCCGGCGACGGGCCGTTCAGGTGTCCGGGCATCGCGCACGCTCGAGGCCGCCGCGCCGGAGCACCTGAGCTTCCTCAGCCAATCCCAAGTATCGCGACCAACTGGCGGCCACGCGCGCGGCGGCGGTGATCTGTCGCCGCCGACGCGGCGGGCGACTGCCCGACGGCCGCCATCGTTACGCCGCAGCCCTATCTCTATTTCGCCCGCGTTTCCCAATGGCTGCATCCCGCCGCGCGCCCGCGGCCGGGCGTCCATCCGTCGGCGGTGGTCGAGGGCGATCGTGTCCGCCATCGGCCAGCATCGGCGCCCAATGTCTGGATCGGTCCCGGCGCGGTCGATCGGCGACGATGTGGTCGATCGAGGCCAACTGCAGCATCGGCGCCGGCGTCGCGATCGGCGCCGATTCCTGGCTGCATGCCGGCGTCACGTATCTATCCCGATTGCCGTGGTCGGCGCGCGCGCCATCATCCATTCCGGCGTGGTGATCGGCGCCGACGGCTTCGGCTTCGCCCGCGAGGCCGATGGCGCCTGGCTCAAGATTCCCCAGACCGGCCGCGTCGTCATCGGCGACGATGTCGAGATCGGCGCCAATACCACCATCGACCGCGGCGCCCTGGACGACACGGTGATCGAGGACGGCGTCAAGCTCGACAACCAGATCCAGATCGCGCCACAACGTCCACATCGGCGCCCATACGGCGATCGCCGGCTGCGTCGGCATCGCCGGCAGCGACCCGGATCGGCAGCCGCTGCACGATCGGCGGCGCGGCGATGATCATCGGCCATCTGGAGATTGCCGACGGCGTGAACGTTTCGGCCGGCACCTTGGTCGCCAAGTCGATTCCGCAGGCCGGGCAACTACACCGGCATCGGTGCCGTTTCATCGCGCACGGCGACTGGCTGAAGAATTTCGCCCACCTGCGCCATCTGGATGCGCTGGCCGATAAAATACGCGCCCTCGAAAAGCGGCTGGCCGAACTGGAGAAGAAGACATGAGCGCAATGGATATCCACGAGATTCTGGAATACCTGCCGCACCGCTATCCGTTCCTGCTGATCGATCGCGTACTGGAAGTCGTGCCCGGCAAGCGCATCACCGCGCTGAAGAACGTGACCATCAACGAGCCGTTTTTCCCCGGCCATTTCCCCCATCATCCGGTCATGCCGGGCGTGCTGATCATCGAGGCGCTGGCGCAGACGGCGGCCATCCTGTCGTTCAAGACCATGGGCAGCAAGCCCGACGACAAGTCGGTCTACTACTTCGTCGGCATCGACGGCGCGCGTTTCAAGCGGCCGGTCACGCCCGGCGATCAGCTGATCCTGGAGGTGTCGATTCTCGACCACCAAGCGCGGCATCTGGAAATATGCCGGCACCGCCAAGGTGGATGGCCAGGTGGCCGCCGAAGCCGAACTGATGTGCACCCTGCGCTACCTCGAGCATGAGCATTCACCCGACCGCCATCGTCCATCCCGGCGCGCGGCTCGGGGCAAATGTCGAGCATCGGCGCCTATTCGATCATCGGCGAGCATGTCGAAATCGGCGACAACACCTGGATCGGCCCGCATGTCGTGATCGACGGCCATACCCGCATCGGCCGCGACAACCGCATTTTCCAGTTCTCCTCGATCGGCGAGATGCCGCAGGACAAGAAGTACGCCGGCGAGCCGACGCGGCTGGAGATCGGCGACCGCAACACCATCCGCGAGTTCTGCACCTTCAACCGCGGCACGGTGCAGGATGCCGGCGTGACGCGCCTCGGCAACGACAACTGGATCATGGCCTATGTGCATCTCGCGCACGACTGCCAGGTCGGCAACCACACCATCTTCGCCAACAACGCGCAACTGGCCGGCCATGTGCATGTCGGCGACTGGGCGATTCTCGGCGGCTTTACCGGCGTGCACCAGTTCGTGCGCATCGGCGCGCACAGCATCACCGGCGATGGGCACGGTCCTGTTGCAGGATCTGCCGCCCTACGTCATGGCCGCCGGCAATCACGGCCGAGCCGCACGGCATCAATAGCGAAGGCCTGAAGCGGCGCGGTTTTTCCGCCGAGGCCGTGCACGCGATACGCGCGCCTACAAGACCCTGTACAAATCCGGCCTGAAGCTGGACGAAGCGCGGCGCGGCGATTGCCGCCGAGGCTGGCCGCGACGCCGGAACTGGCTCTGCTGGCCGAGCTTTCTGGCCGCAGGCCGGGACGCGGGATCATTCGCTGATGCGCTGATCGCCATGGTGGCCGGCGAGGCTTCCGGCGACCTGCTTGCCGCCCATCTGATCGCCGCGCTGAAGCGCCATCTGCCGGAGGCCGAGTTCGTCGGCATCGGCGGGCCGAAGATGCAGCGCGAGGGCTTCGATGCCTGGTGGCCGGCGGAAACTCTCGCCGTGCGCGGCTACGCCGAGGTGCTGCGGCACTACCGCGAAATCACCCGCATCCGCCGGCAGCTTGCTCGCGCCGGCTGCTGGCCGAGCGGCCGGACGTCTTCATCGGCGTCGATGCCCCCGATTTCAATCTCTGGCTGGAGAAGCGCCTGAAGCGCGCAGGGCATTCCCACCATTCATTACGTCAGCCCCTCGGTCTGGGCCTGGCGCGCCGGGCGGCTCGACAAGATCGGCCAGGCGGTCAGCCATGTGCTGGCGCTGTTTCCCTTCGAGCCGCCGCTCTACGAGCAGCGCGGCATTCCGGTCAGCTATGTCGGTCATCCCCTGGCGGACATGATTCCGCTGAGTCGTCGATCAGCGCCGCCGCGCAAGGAACGTCTGGGGCTGGCCGACAGCGACAACCGGTCATCGCCCTGCTGCCGGGCAGCCGCCAGTCCGAGCTGCACTTCATGGCGGAACTGTTCATCGAGACCGCGAAGCATGCTGCTGCGAGCGCTTCCCCGACTGCATTTTTCTGGTGCCGCTGGTCTCGCGCGGAAACGCGGCAGCTGTTCGAGGCCGCGCTGTGGAAGTGCGAAGCGCAGGAACTGCCCTTCAAGCTGTTGTTCGGCCATGCCCAGGATGCGTTGGCGGCCTGCGATGCCGCGTTGGTGGCCAGCGGCACGGCGACGCTCGAGGCCGCCCTGCTCAAGACGCCGATGGTCATTGCCTACCGCATGTCGCCATGGTCCTGGCGGCTGATGCGCGGGCATGCGCCTGTCAACCCTGGGTCGGGCTGCCCAACATCCTCGCCGGCCGTTTCGTCGTGCCGGAGTTCCTCCAGGACGATGCAACGCCGGACAATCTGGCGCAGGCGCTCGGCAACCTGGTGGCCGACAGCCAGGTGCGCGAGGCCACCGAGCGAATCTTCACCTCGCTGCACCGACAGTTGCGCCAGAACACCGCGGAAAAGGCCGCCGCCGCAATACTGCCGCACTTGCGGGCGGCATGAGCCGGCAAATGATCTGCGGCGTGGACGAGGCGGGCAGGGGACCGCTGGCCGGACCGGTGTACGCGGCGGCGGTGATCCTCGATCCGGCGCGGCCGATTGCCGGACTGGCCGATTCCAAGAAGCTCTCGGCCAAGCGGCGTGAGCGACTGGCCTTGGAGATCCGCGCCAAGGCCCTCGCCTGGGCCGTTGCCGAAAGCAGTGTCGAGGAAATCGATCGCATCAATATCCTCCAGGCCACCTTGCTGGCGATGGCGCGGGCGGTGGCGGCACTGGCGCTGACGCCGGGCGAAGTCCTGGTCGACGGCAATCGCTGCCCGGAGGTCGGCCCGCCGGTCAGGGCCATCATCGGCGGCGACGCCAGCGTCGCGGCGATATCGGCCGCTTCGATCCTGGCCAAGACGTCGCGCGACGCGGAGATGCTGCGACTGCACGGCGAGTTCCCGCAGTACGGCTTCGACCGGCATATGGGCTACGGCACGGCCATGCATCTCGAGACCTTGCGGCGTCACGGGCCGGCAGCCTGTCATCGGCGCAGCTTCGCCCCGGTGCGGGAGCTATTGGCCAAGCCGTAATTCCCGGCAGTTTTCCCTACCGGGCGCACCGGCCCACGAGGATAATTCCGACTCACCCGCATCAGTCCTGGACGGACAACCGCTTGGCTGCCATCAAGAACATTACTTCCAAAGACAATCCGGTCGTCAAGGCGCTGCGTGCACTGGCCGTCGATGCCCGCGAGACGCGTCGGCAGGGACGCACGCTGATCGACGGGCCGCATCTGGTGGCCGCCTATCGGCAGCGGCTTGGCGTACCACAGATGCTGGTGGTGAACGATGCGGCGGCGCGCAACGAGGAAATCCAGGGCCTGCTCGCCGACATGCCCGCGGTTCAGACGTTGAGCCTGCCTGACGGTTTGTTCCGTGAGGTCAGCGGCGTTGCGACACCGGTGGGCCTGCTGGCGGTCATCGCGATTCCGGAGGCGCCGACCGGCCCGGTCGAAGGGAATTGCGTCGTCCTCGACGCGGTCCAGGATGCCGGCAATGTCGGCGCCATCCTGCGTACCGCCGCGGCGGCCGGTATCGGTAACGTCGTGCTCGGGCCCGGCTGCGCCGGGGCCTGGACGCCGCGCGTGCTGCGGGCGGCGCAAGGGGCGCATTTTGTTCTCGCAATTCGTGAGCAGATCGAGTTGGCGGCGATGTTGAACACCTACGCGGGCAGGACTGTGGCAACCGTGGCGCGCGATGGCCGCTCGCTTTACAGCCTCGATCTTTCCGGCGCGATCGCCTGGATATTTGGCAACGAGGGTGCGGGGGTCTCGGCCGAGCTCGTTGCCGTGGCCAGCCACCGCGCCACCATACCGCTGGCGACCGAGACTGAATCACTGAATGTCGCGGCTGCGGCGGCGATATGCCTCTTCGAGGGCGTGCGCCAGCGGGTTCTTGGGGAGACGAAAAGAGATGGTTAGGCAGGTTCTTGTCGCGATGAGCACTTTGGCGCTCTGTCGCACCGCTCTCGCCGAAACACCGGCGGCGGGGGACTACTTCGGTGAACTTCCCGTGGTGCTGTCGGCTTCACGTCTGGTACAGACGGTGGACGAGGCGCCGGCGGCCGTCACCATCCTCGATCAGGACACCATTCGTGCCAGCGGCGCGCGGAATATCGCCGAACTGTTCCGGCTGGTTCCCGGCTTCCAGGTGGGCTACCAGAACGGCCACGAGCCAACGGTGACCTATCACGGCCTGGCAGATGCCTACGCGCGGCGCCTGCAGGTCATGATCGACGGGGTTTCGGTCTACAGCCCGATCTACGGCGGGGTCGCCTGGAACCTGCTGCCCATTGGCGTAGACGATATCGAGCGCATTGAGGTCGTGCGCGGGCCCAACGGTGCCAGTTTCGGCGCCAACGCTTTCAGCGGCATGGTCAACATCATCACCCGCGCTTCGCTCACCGGGGGGCGTGGGACCCTGGCCAGCCTGAACAGCGGCGGCAACGGCATTGCCGACTGGAGCTTGCAGCATGGCGACAGCGGTGTCGACTGGCGCTATCGCCTGTCGGTCGGGCAACGAGCCGATCATGGCTTCGGCAACTTTTCCGACGACAGCCGGGCCCGGTATCTCCGGCTTCAAGGCCACCACCGGCTGGATGGTGGCAATGAGTTGATGGGCACATTGTCTTATGGCAACGGCTACGGGCAGGAGCAGCCGAGTCTGACGGCACAAGCCCGGCCGCGGCGGGTCGAAGATGCGGACATGCAGTTCCGCTGGACGCGCGCCGTCGATGCGGACAACGAAATCTGGCTGCAATTCCATCATGGCCAGCGCCATGCCACCGAAGACCTTTCCATGGTGCTGGTGACCGATGCCCTGCCGCCATTGTTGCCGTCCCTGCGGATTCCCACGCGGTTGAACTTCAAGTTCGAAACGCGCCGGGACGAACTGGAATTCCAGCAGACCGCGGGCGGTGCGGGTGCCTGGCGCGGGCTGTGGGGCGGCCAGTGGCGCCAGGACGGCGTTCGTTCCCAGACCTTCTTCAATACCCCGGATTGGCTCACCAACCAGCTCGCGCGCTTGTTCGGCAGCGTGGAATGGCGGCCGACGGCGAACCTCTTGCTGCAGGGCGGGGCGACGTACGAGCATACCTCGCTCGGCAAGAATTCCGTGTCGCCGCGCCTTTCCGCCACCTATCGGGTCGCCGACGGCCATTCCATTCGTGCCGGCATCTCGCAGGCGCGCCGCAATCCGGTGCCCTTCGAGGAATCGGTCAACTGGGGTTACCCGGTACCCGGCCAGTTGAGCGGCGCCATCGCGGCCATACCGCCCAGCCTGATTCCGCAGATTCCGGCACCCTGGAGCACTCGGCTGTTCATGCCGATCTACAGCCAGCAATTCGCCTCCGGTGGCGGCCTGACCGGCGAGAAGATCCTCTCGCGCGAGATCGCCTATCTGGGCCGTCTGCCGGCGCTGCGCTTGAGCGGCGAAGTCCGCTGGTTCAGCGACCATGTCGGCAACCTGATTCATGTCAACGACCGGGTGCCGTTTCCGACCGTGGCGAACGACACCACGCGAGCCTATGTTCAGGGCGATTCGGCGCGCCTGCACGGCATCGAGGGCAGCCTGCAATGGTCGCCGTGGTCGGGCGCCAACCTGCTTGTCGCGGCGGCGCGGACCAGGATTTCAGCCGCCAGCGGCGACCCCGGTGTCTACTACGAGCGCACCGTGCCGCTACATTCCGCCAGCGCCCTGCTGCGGCAGGAACTGCCCTGGCGGATGGCCGCCAGCGTCGGCTACTACCGCGTCGGCGCCATGCAGTGGCTGAGCGGCGGCGACCCCGTGCCCGCCTACGACCGCATCGACCTGCGCGTGAGCAAGAACCTGCGCATCGGACCGCATCGCCTCGAGCTTTCCTGGGTCACGCAGAACTTCAACAACACGGCGTACCAGGACTACTTGAACTATCTCGCCAATAAGCGTGTATCTTGGCTGAATATTCGATACGAATATTGATATGATTTCCAGATAGTTGGCGGCGCTGGGGATGCAATGACTGGGAGGGAATTGCGACACTGGCTGTTCGGATTGATGCTCGCGACCGCAGCGTTTTGCGGCTGGGCGGTCGAGCCACGCCTGCTGATCGTGCTTGAAGAAATGGCCGTCTCCCGCCAGGCGGCCGAACTGCTCAGCCGGGATTTGACTCGTCTGGGCTGGACCGTCAGCGAGGCGACGGTCGGGTTCGAACGGCCCGTGGTCTTGCGTCCCGACGATGAACCCGGCCTGTCGGTCATTGTTGCGCTGGGTTCGCGCGCCTTCATTTCGGCGACGCGGCAGGCCGCCGGCCGATCGGTCGTTGGCGCGCTGATCACCAGGTCGGCGCTGGACGAAATCCTGCCCCTGAACGCGCAGCGCTGGTCGGTGGTGCTGCTCGATCAGCCGCCGGACCGCTGGGCGAACCTGGCCTACCTGGCCTTTCCGACTCGACAGCAGGTGGGCATGCTGATCGGCCCGGCGGGCACCAAGCATGTCCAACTGCTGGAGCGCCGGCTGGAAGCGCGGGGGATGAGCCTGGCCACCGAGAGCGTGGCGGCATCGGAGGAGGCGATTCCGGCCCTGGATCGCCTTTTGCAGCGCTCGAACCTGCTGCTGGCCCTGCCTGATCCCCTCACACACAACCGCAACACCGTGCAGCCCGTGCTGCTGACGACCTACCGGGCCCGCGTACCCGTACTGGCCTATTCCGAGGCCTACCAGCAAGCCGGCGCTGTGTTGGCGCTCTATTCGACGGTGCCGCAAATCGTCGCCCAGGTGATCGAGATACTCCGACAGTTGCAGGACGGCAAGGTGCTCCTCAGTGCGCAGTTGTCCCCTCGCTACTTCACCGTCGGCATCAACACCTCCGTGGCCCGCTCCCTGGGCCTGACCCTGCCCGCCGCCGGCGAGCTGCAAGAGAAGCTGCGCGGCCTCGAGCCGTAGGCGTCCGCTCCCGACCGACGCCCTGGAATCCGGCGCATTTCCCTCGCCGCCGATACTGTGGTAAACACGTGGCTCAATTCAGTCAATACGCAAGGGATTCGTCATGCAGCCGGAATGGTGGCACTGGGCAGTTGTAGGAATCGTTCTGATCCTCGCCGAACTGGCGGTGCCGGCCTTCGTACTGGTCTGGTTCGGCCTCGGCGCCCTGCTGGTGGCGCTGCTGACGGCCGTGGTCGACATCGGCCTGACGGCGCAACTGGCTACCTGGCTGGCGGCCTCGCTGGTGCTCATCGTGCTCTGGTTCCGCGTGTTCCGGCCGGAGAGCCACAAGACCCGCATCGGCACGGCCGATGCCGGGGTGATCGGCGAAGTCGGCCTGCTGGCCCGCGATGTCGCGCCTTTCGAGAAAGGCGAAGTCCGCTTCCAGAAGCCGCTGCTCGGCGCCGATAGCTGGACCTGCATCGCCGACGAGGCGATCAAGGCCGGCGCGCGGGTCAAGGTGGTGACGGTCGAAGGCAGTTTCCTGAAGGTTGCCAAGGTTTAGGCTGGATACAAGGAGAAAGTCATGGAAGTCGGTGCCGGTTTCATCTTCGTCGTCGCGCTGCTGGTCTTTGCCATCATCACGTTGCTCAAGGGCGTGCGCATCGTGCCCCAGGGAACCGAGTGGATCGTCGAGCGGCTCGGCAAGTATCACGGCACCTTGCATCCCGGTCTCAACATCATCATTCCCTACCTGGATCGCATCGCCTACCAACTGGTCACCAAGGACATCATCCTCGATGTCCAGGAGCAGGAAGTCATCACCAAGGACAACGCGGTGATCCTCACCAACGCCATCGCCTTCATCAAGGTCACCGACCCGATCAAGGCGGTGTACGGCGTGACGGATTTTTCCGAGGCGATCCGCAACATGATCATGACCACGCTGCGCTCGATCGTCGGCGAGATGCAACTGGACGAAGCCCTGTCGAATCGCGACAAGATCAAGGCGCGACTGCGCGAAAGCATCGCCGACGAAGCCGTCGATTGGGGTCTCTCCGTGAAGTCGGTGGAAATCCAGGACATCAAGCCCTCGCCGTCGATGCAGAAGGCCATGGAAGCGCAGGCCTCGGCCGAGCGCGAGCGCAAGGCGATGGTCACCAAGGCGGAAGGCACCAAGCAGTCGGCCATCCTCCAGGCCGAGGCGCGACTGGAAGCGGCGCGCCGCGACGCGGAAGCCCAGGTGACGCTGGCCGAAGCCAGCGCCGAGGCGATCCGGCGCGTGACGCAGGCCATCGGCACTCAGGAAGCGCCCATGCGCTACATGCTGGGCGAGAAGTACATCGCCGCCGTCGGCCGCCTGGCCGATTCGCAGAACGCCAAGACCGTTCTGCTGCCGGCGGACATCCAGGAAACCCTGCGCGGCCTGCTCGGCCGCCGCGACTGACGGGGCGATTGACGGCGCGTCCCGGCGCCAGCCGGCTGCGCTAGCCTTTGTTGCGCATCAGGCGGCCCTTCTCGCGCTCCCAGTCCTTCTGTTTTTCCGACTCCCGCTTGTCGAACTGCTTTTTGCCCTTGGCCAGGCCGATCTCCAGCTTGACGCGGCCCTTGGCGAAGTGCAGGTCGAGCGGCACCAGCGCGTAGCCGGCGCGTTCCACCTTGCCGATCAGCTTGGCGATTTCCTTGCCGTGCAGCAGCAGCTTGCGCGTGCGCACCGGATCGGGGCTGACGTGGGTCGAGGCGGTGGCCAGCGGGCTGATGTGCGCACCCAGCAGGAAGACCTCGCCGTCCTTGACCACCACATAGGCTTCCTTGATCTGGGCGCGGCCGGCGCGAATCGCCTTCACCTCCCAGCCCTCCAGCATCAGGCCGGCTTCGAACCGCTCCTCGATGAAGTAATCGTGAAATGCTTTCTTGTTGTCGACGATGCTCATGGCGATTGAATGGTGGGGGAGTCCAGGGTTTGCATGCCGAGCACATGCGCGGCCTTGTTCAGACGACCATCGAAACAGGCGAAGCGCAATGGCTCGCTGGCCGCTTCCTGCAGGATGCGCGCGGCGGCGAGTTGCACGCTGTCGTAGCCACGCAGGGCAAAGGTGTCGGCGTAGTCGCCGGCCAGTTCCACCAGCGGCTGGGTGATCTCGACGATGGCATAGTTCGGCCAGTCGGCACGCAACGACGCGCGCACCGCCTCGATGGCGTCGGCGTCGGCCGGGGTTTCCCGTGTCCGCCGCGCCAGCGCGGCCATGGCCTCGGCCCAGGCCACGCGACAGACGGCGAGGGCGGTGGCCGAGCCGGCCTGCGCCTGTACGGCGTCGCTGGCGTCCTCCGCGACATACAGTTTCAGGAGCGCGGAAGTGTCGCAATAGAGGATCAACCGCGATCCTCCCGCACGATGCGGCTCAACGGCGTTCCGACAGGGCTCAGGGGCCGGGGTGGCCCCAGCCGCGGCCGGCCGCCGTTCCAACTGAGCGCGCCACCGTCCATCAGCCGGCGCAAGCCGTCGCCGGCCACCGCCGGAATGCCGACAATCCGGACGATCGGTTTGTTGTGCGAAGTCACCTCGACCATTTCACCTGACCGGGCGCGTGACAGCACCCGGGAGAGATTGGCTTTCAATTCGCGGACGGCAACGAGCATGGCGTGCTTTCATCAAATAATGTGGTCACATTATGCCACTGCTACGAGGTAATGTGGTCTGATTGGGTCTGACATAAGGCGTCTGCAAGTGTCGGAATACGCTGTAGCGGGTGCCGGCCATGGGTTGGTCCTGGAGACGAAATCCGTATGCGGTTGCCATGGTATTAGGAGACCACGATTATTCCAGGCACGTATTGACAGTGAAGATCGAGACCTTCCCGTATACCAAGTACGGCACGGTGCCGGCGACCGTGGCTCATGTATCGGATGACGCCATCAGCGACGAGAAGAAGGGCCTGGTCTATGCGGCCAGGGTGCGGCTGGGCGGTATGGCGATCCGCGTGGAAGACCGGATGGTGAAGCTGTCGCCGGGCATGGCGGTGACCGCCGAGATCAAGACCGGCCGGCGGCGGGTGATCGAGTATTTCCTGAGCCCGTTGTTGCAGTACAAGGACGAGAGCCTGCGCGAGCGGTGACGGGCGGTAAAATGGCGCCCATTCGTCTTTGCGTCTTTGCGATTCGCCATGGCCGTTGTCGAAAAATCCGTCCTCATCGAGCGTACCGCGACCCAGATGTTCGATCTGGTGGATCGTGTCGAGGACTATCCGGCTTTCCTGCCGTGGTGCGGCGGTACGGAGTTGATCGAGCGCACGGCGGGCAAGACGGCCGCGCGCATCCATATCAACTACCATGGCCTGAAGGCGCACTTCGCGACGGAGAACCCCAAGGAGGCGCCGCGCTGGATGGACATTCAATTGCGCGAAGGGCCGTTTCGCCACATGGACGGCGGCTGGCGCTTCACGCCGCTGGGGGATACGGCCTGCAAGGTCGAGTTCCGCCTGCACTACGAGTTTTCCAGCAAGATGCTGGAAAAGGCACTGGGGCCGATCTTCCATCACATCGCCAATACCTTCGTCGAATCCTTCGTGAAAAGGGCGCAACAAGTCTATGGCTGATTCCATTCAGGTCGAGGTTGCCTACGCCAGGCCGGAGCGGCAGGAACTGATCCGACTGACCCTGCCGGCCGGCAGCACCATTGTCCAGGCCATCGAGGCCTCCGGTCTGCCGCAACGCTATCCGGAGATCGATCTCGCCAAGACCAAGGTCGGCATCTTCGGCAAGTTGAGCCGCATGGATACCGCTTTGCGGGAACGGGATCGGGTGGAGATCTATCGACCGCTGATCGCCGACCCGAAAGAGGTTCGCAAGCAGCGCGCCGCCGAAGGCAAGGTGATGAAGAAGGGCGGCGGGCCCGTGGAGGAGTAGGGAAGGCGCGCGGACCGGGCCGCCGGCCGCGCGCAAATTATCCGACTACTTCTTCGGGGCCGCGGCCTTGGTGGCCGGCGCCGGCCTGGGGCTGCACAGGTTGTCGATGGTGCGGCGGACGTTCTCGAGTTCAGCATCGCGAGCGCCGCCCTCGAGCGCCTCCCGCTCGCCGTTGGCGCCCATGCGGAAGCGAACCTGGCCGGACTCGATACCCTGGAGGTTGGTGCGGGCGCGTTCGCAATCGCGGGCGCGGACTTCGTCTTCGGCCCGCTGCTTCTCGGCGGCGGCGGTCTTTTCCTGGGCTTCCTTGCCCTGCTTGGCGGCATCCAGACGCTTGTCCGCGCTGGCCTTGCGGGCGGCCTCGGAATCGGCGCTGGATGAGAACGACGGACCCAGTCGGCGGGTCGGCACTTTGGCTTCCGCAGGTGGCTGATCGGTGTAGTGGGACTTGCCGCTCGCATCCTTCCAGATGTAGACCTGGGCGCTGGCGGCAACGGACAGCAGGAGCATGAGGATCGGGACGGCAAGACGCATGGGAACTCCTTATCGGTTACCGCCCGGGTTTGCGGGCGGCTGGCTGGCCCGCGTATAATACGTTTTTGGCAGCGAGGATAAAAGCATGAGACTGATCCAGAAGGCGCTGACGTTCGATGACGTCCTCCTGGTACCCGCCCACTCGACGATCCTGCCCCGGGATGTCAGTCTGGCGACCCAACTGACCCGCAACATCCGCCTCAACCTTCCGCTCGTTTCCGCCGCCATGGACACGGTCACGGAAGCCCGCTTGGCCATCGTCCTGGCCCAGGAAGGCGGCATCGGCATCATCCACAAGAACCTCAAGCCCCAAGGCCCAGGCCGCCGAAGTGGCCAAGGTCAAGCGGTTTGAATCCGGTGTCCTGAAGGATCCGATCACCATTCCGCCGACCATGACGGTGCGCGAAGTGCTGGCCCTGACGCGCGCCCACAAGATTTCGGGGCTGCCAGTGGTCGAGGCGGGCCGCGTGGTCGGCATCGTCACCAATCGCGACCTGCGCTTCGAGACCCGTCTGGACGAGGTGGTCGGCAACATCATGACGCCGCGCGATCGCCTGATCACCGTCAAGGAGGGTGCCTCCGTCGAGGAAGGCAAGGCGCTGATGCACAAGCATCGCCTGGAGCGCGTGCTGGTCATCAACGACGCCTTTGAACTGCGTGGCCTGATGACGGTGAAGGACATCCTGAAGTCCACCGAATACCCGTCCGCCGCCAAGGACAAGCTCGGCCATCTGCGCGTCGGCGCGGCGATCGGCACGGGTGAGGGCACCGAGGAGCGCGCGGCGTTGCTCGCCGAGGCCGGTGTGGATGTGCTCGTGGTCGATACGGCACACGGCCATTCGCAGGGGGTGCTGAGTCGCGTCGAGTGGGTGAAGAAGAATTTTCCGCAGGTGGAGGTCGTCGGCGGCAACATCGCTACCGGTGCCGCCGCCAAAGCGCTGGTCGATCATGGTGCGGACGGCGTCAAGGTCGGCATCGGCCCCGGTTCCATCTGCACCACGCGCATCGTCGCCGGCGTGGGCGTGCCGCAGATCACGGCGGTCGACAATGTCGCCAATGCGCTGGCGGGCAGCGGTGTGCCGCTGATCGCCGATGGCGGCATCCGCTACTCGGGCGACATCTCCAAGGCCATTGCCGCCGGCGCCAATCTGGTCATGCTCGGTGGTCTGTTCGCCGGCACCGAGGAAGCGCCGGGCGAGACGGTTCTCTACCAAGGTCGCTCCTACAAGGCCTATCGCGGCATGGGCAGCCTGGGCGCGATGAAGGAGGGCGCGGCGGATCGCTACTTCCAGGATTCCGACGCCAACGTCGAAAAGCTGGTGCCGGAGGGCATCGAAGGCCGCGTCCCCTACAAGGGACCGGTGACGGCCGTGATTCACCAGTTGATGGGCGGCCTGCGGTCGTCGATGGGCTATGTCGGCTGCAGGACCATCGACGAGATGCGCGCCAGGGCGGAGTTCGTCGAGATCACCTCGGCCGGCATCCGCGAGTCGCACGTGCATGATGTGCAGATAACCAAGGAAGCACCGAACTACCACGTCGAGTAAGACTCCGTTCAACCCGGGCGGGATGGCGGCCTCTTGATGGCCGCCTTCTTGTTTCTGCGCCGCCCGTTCTTTCGCCGAGGCAGGCCATGGCCCACCAGAAAATACTCATCCTCGATTTCGGTTCCCAATACACCCAGTTGATCGCCCGCCGCGTTCGCGAGCAGCAGGTCTACTGCGAACTGCATCCGAATGACGTCACAGCCGATTTCATCCGGGAGTTCGCGCCCCAGGGCGTCATTCTTTCCGGCGGGCCGAATTCGGTCTACGAGGACGAGACGCCGCGCGCGCCCGACATCGTCTTCCAGCTCGGCGTGCCGGTGCTGGGCATCTGCTACGGCATGCAGACCATGGCCGCGCAGCTCGGCGGCAAGGTGGAGAACGCCCACAAGCGCGAGTTCGGTTACGCCGAAGTGCGCGCCCGTGGCCACTCCCCCTTGCTCGAAGACATCCAGGACAGCGTCAACGCCGAGGGCCACGGCCTGCTCGACGTCTGGATGAGCCATGGCGACAAGGTGACGGAAATGCCGCCGGGCTTCACCATCATGGCCAGCAATGAGGCGACCCCGATTGCCGGCATGGCCGACGAGGCGCGCCGCTTCTATGGCGTCCAGTTTCACCCCGAGGTTACGCACACCCTCAAGGGGCGCGACATCATCGCCCGCTTCGTGGGCGACATATGCGACTGCCGCGGCGACTGGAACATGCCGGACTACGTGGCCGAGGCGATCGCCCGGGTGCGTGAGCAGGTGGGGAGCGACGAAGTCATCCTCGGCTTGTCCGGCGGCGTCGATTCCTCGGTGGTGGCGGCGCTCCTGCACCGCGCCATCGGCGACCAACTCACCTGCGTCTTCGTCGATAACGGCCTGCTGCGGCTCAACGAGGGCGAGCAGGTGATGAAGACCTTTGCCCGCAACCTGGGGGTCAAGGTCATTCATGTCGATGCCACCGAGCAGTTCATGTCCGCCCTGACCGGCGTGGCCGACCCGGAGCAAAAGCGCAAGATCATTGGCCGCGAGTTCGTCGAGGTCTTCCAGGTCGAGGCGAAGAAGCTGCCCCAGGCCAAATGGCTCGCGCAGGGGACCATCTATCCGGATGTCATCGAGTCGGCCGGCGCCAAGACCAAGAAGGCCCACACTATAAAGAGCCACCACAACGTCGGCGGCCTGCCGGAAACCTTGCACCTCAAACTCCTGGAGCCTCTGCGTGAGCTGTTCAAGGACGAGGTGCGGGAGCTGGGTATCGCGCTCGGTCTGCCGCACGAGATGGTCTATCGCCACCCGTTCCCAGGGCCCGGCCTGGGTGTGCGCATCCTCGGCGAGGTCAAGCGCGACTTTGCCGACCTACTGCGGCGCGCCGATGCCATCTTCATCGATGAACTGCGCGCCGCCGACTGGTACGAAAAGACCAGCCAGGCCTTCGCCGTCTTCCTGCCCGTGAAGAGTGTCGGTGTGATGGGCGACGGCCGTACCTACGAATACGTGGTGGCGCTGCGCGCCGTCGAGACCCAGGACTTCATGACCGCCCGCTGGGCGCAACTGCCCTATGAACTCCTGGGCAAGGTGTCCAACCGCATCATCAATGAGGTCCGCGGCATCAACCGGGTGGTCTTCGATATCAGCGGCAAGCCGCCGGCGACGATCGAGTGGGAGTGACGGTTCGGCAGCTCAGGCGTCGCTCATCAGTTCGCTGACCAGTCGTAACAGCGCCGCCCGTTCGGTGGCCGCGTCGAACAGATGGGCGCGCTCGCGGCAGCGCGCTTGCAGGTACGCCAGAAACGAATCGCTGTCCGCGGTTTGACTGGAGCGACAACGTAGCAGCAGGGCGGCCAGACCGCGCGCGTCGGCCCATTCGAAGTAGCCTTCGTAGCTTGCGCCTAGCATGCCGACGTTGCCGGCGATGCGCGACGCGATCACCGGTGTGCCGCTGCGCACCGCCTCCATTACCACGTGGGCACCGCCTTCCATCCGGCTGGCATGGATGAGCAGGTGGGCGCGCTGAATGCGCCGGCGCGTGGCTTCATGCGGCAGGCCGCCGAGCCAGCGATAGGCGGGGCAGGTCGCCATCGTTTCGATCGCCAGGGCCGCCAGGGCGGGGTCGAGCGGGGCGCCGATGTGATCGATCCGGATGTCCACATGGCCGGCCAGCAGGCGTGCCGCCTCGAACAGGGTCTCGGGCGACTTTTCCTCGCGCAGGTGGCCGACCATGACAGCGCGCAGGTGCTGCGGGGTCTTCGGCAGAGTTTGCCGCGCCGGCGTCGACTGAAAGATCACCCCGGTCTTCGGCCGCAGGGACTCCGGCAACTCCACCGGCCCGAGTTCGTGCAGCACGACCAGGCGACGGGCCAGGTCGAGCGACTGCCGCGCTGACGCGTCGCTGTGGATGTCGCGATATAGGTCGGTGCCCGTCAGCACCACGCCCAGGCCGGGCGCCTCGTGGGCGCTTCCATGCATCCGCGCCCAGGCGGCAATCGCTGGCGCCGAGCGGCGGGCATGCAGGGCGAGCATGACCCGATCCAGGCCGGCCAACGCATCGGGCCATGCCTTGACGATGCGCGTCGGGAAATGAGGTGCCAGGAAATCGCGCCAGCGCCGCGCCGTTTGCCAGTTGCCATTGTTGGCATCCGCCAGGGCCGGGCTGACGATGACCACCTGCGTGCCGGCCGTGGCATTAGCTGCTTGCATGGTGGCCGGACCCGCTAGTAACCGAACGGGGATCCGCCGGAACCGGCGGTGGCCGACCCCGGCCGGTATTCGACCAATTCGGTCCGCTCGCCCTCGACGGGCTTGCCGTCGCGCCGCACCAGGCTTTCCATGGCCAGAAAGCCGCGCATTTTTTCCGGGGCCACCCAGGCGGTGCGTTCCAGTTGTTCGCCCGTGGTCTGGTTGGTGCCACGGGCCTCGATGCGGAAGGCGTCGAAGGTGCCGGCGGGCAGGGTGATTCGTTCCCGCCCCGCCACGCGCAATTCGAAGCTGGTGTTGCTCTGCTTGCCGTCGGCTTGCGTGACCAGGAACTGCGCCGGCCATCGTTTGCCGACTTGGTAGTCGGCGATGAAGAATTGATAGGGCGTCCACCGGCGGCCGTCGGGCGAGCGGACATTGTTGCCGAACAAGTCGGTGACCGTGTTGCCGTCGTTGAAGATGACCTCGTCGCCCTCGACCTTGGTCACGGTGTTGTCGAAGCGGGCCACGTCGGCATGGGTGAGCAGGTCAACGCGCCGGTAGGCATACCGTTCGCCGACCTTGTACGGTACCGGCGGGGCGGCATAGACGGCTGTCGCCCCCGTACTGCCCGGTACGCAGGCCTCGGTGGTGCCCGCCCGGGGTCGGACTGTCTTTTCACCCTTGGCGGTCAGCAGTTGATCCAGCCGGAATTGGGCCATCTCGGCGAACTTGCCGCTTGGGCGCTGGCGAATGAAGGCTTCCAATCGATCGACCGAGTCGGCGGCGCGCAGTTGCTGCCATGTAGCAAGGTCGAGCTTGAATTCCTCGCCGGCATCCCGGCTGGACTTGCCAGGCAGGAACGAGAAATCGGCTTCCAGGGAAGTGCTCTCCCACGGGACCTGGCTGCCCTGCGAGCCGCGCCGGACCGACAGGCGCACCCGCTTGAACACATCCTCGACCGCGGCGCCGGCGGTCCGCATCTCCTTGAGTAGGTTGTCGGTATATAGGCCGTGGCTGCCTTCGCCGTCCTCGGCCGTGTTGCCCGGCGCGGTGGCGTAGGCGAGCAGGGTGCCGGTCGGGGCATCGAGCTGGGAAAGGCCTTTGTCGTCGACCCTGAAATCGGGACCGAAAGGGTTGTTTCTACAGGCGTCCAGGATGACGATATTCATGGCATTTCGGGCACGGCCGAGACCATCCAGCAGAAGACCCAGATCGACGGCTTCCGCCTGGACATCGGCCTTGCGGCGAATCCGGGCATCCACCGGGACGAGGAAATTGCGCCAGTTGAGCTGCACCCCGTGACCGGCGAAATAAAACACCCCGATGCCCTTGTTGCGGCCTAGAATCTCGCTGAAGTCGCGTATTGCCTCCCGCAGGTCACGACGTCCCGTATCGAGCTTCAGAGTCACCGAGAAGCCGGCCTCGCGCAGGCGTTCGGCAATTGCGCGAGCATCGTTGACGGGATTGACCAACGCGCCGAGCGGATAGCGGCTGTTGCCGATCACCAAGGCGTGACGGGATAGCAGGTTGGGTTGCTCGGCGCCCGCCGCCCGTGTCGCCGTGGTCGTGGCAAGCTGGGCCAGAATCAGGCAGGTGACAGACAAGAGGACACGGAACGCGGCGCGAAAGTTGGCTGGCATGGCTTGTCGATCAAAAGGTTGGTATCAAAGTTATTCTGACTCTTTATTATCGAATGTGATAGCTGCAAGGGCTTAAGCCAAGACCACAAGATGGCCATGGTCTGGTATCTTGTGCCATGCAGCAACCGATCTAGACCACATATATCGAGGGAGTAAATCATGGCAGCGCAAAAGTTCGTATTCGCCTTCGAAGAAGGCGACGGGAAGAACAAGATGCTCTTGGGCGGCAAGGGCGCCAATCTCTGCGAAATGACCCAGATCGGTCTGGCGGTGCCGCCAGGTTTTACCGTCAGTACCGAGGCTTGCCTCGCCTATCTGGACAAGGGGAACCTCCCAACCAGCATCTGGGACACCATCAAGCAATACATGGTCGATCTGGAGAAGAAGACGGGCAAGGGCTTCGGTTCGACGGATAACCCCCTGCTGGTTTCAGTACGATCGGGGTCCGCGATGTCGATGCCGGGCATGATGGACACCATTCTCAATCTGGGCCTGAACGACGAGTCCATCAAGGGCCTGATCAAGCAGACCAAGAACGACCGCTTTGCCTGGGATGCCTATCGCCGCTTCATTCAGTTGTTCGGCAAGATTGCTCTGAATATCGCCGACGAGCATTTCGACGCCAAGATGGCCGAAACGAAAGTGAAGTACGCTGCGAAGCAGGACGTCGACCTCAAGGCGGAGCATCTCAAGGAGCTGGCGGGCATCTTCCTGGCGATCGTGCATAGCCATTCCGGCAAGCCCTTCCCGCAGGATCCGTACGAGCAACTGGAAATCGCGGTCAAGGCGGTATTCCGTTCCTGGAACGGCAAGCGCGCCATCGACTACCGCAAGCAATTCAAGATCACCCCGGCGATGGCCAACGGCACGGCGGTGAACATTTGCACCATGGTGTTCGGCAACATGGGTAACGATTCGGGCACCGGCGTCGGCTTCACCCGCAACCCCGGTACCGGCGAGAATCAGATCTACGGCGAATACCTCGTCAATGCCCAGGGCGAAGACGTGGTGGCCGGCATCCGCACGCCCAAGCCGATCGCCGACATGGCCACGGAAATGCCGGAGATCTATGCCCAGTTGATGGAGTTGCACAACCGGCTCGAATCCCACTACAGCGAAGTGCAGGATTTCGAATTCACCATCGAGAAAGGCAAGCTCTACTGCCTGCAAACGCGCAACGGCAAGATGAACGCCCGCGCCATGGTGCGCACGTCGGTGGAAATGGCCAACGACGGCTTGATCACCCGGGAAAAGGCGCTGCTGCGCGTGGAACCGGCTGTTCTGGAGCAACTGCTGGTACCGCAGTTGGCGCCGAGCTTCAAGGGCAAGTCGCTGGCCCAGGGCCTGGCGGCCTCGCCGGGCGCGGCTTCCGGCCATATCGTCTTCGATGCCGACACCGCCGAGCTGCGCGGCCGTGCCGGCGAAAAGATCATTCTGGTGCGCGAGGAAACCAAGCCGGAAGACATCCACGGCTTCTTCCAGGCCCAGGGCATCCTGACCAGCCGCGGCGGCAAGACCTCACATGCGGCCGTCGTGGCCCGCGGTATGGGCAAGCCTTGCGTGTCCGGTTGCGAAGCCATCCATATCGACGACATGGCCCGCAAGGCGCAGATCGGCGACACGACGCTGCACGAGGGCGATGTGGTCACGATTGACGGAGGCACTGGCCACGTCTATGCCGGCGAAGTGCCTACGGTAGAACCGGAATTCTCGCCCGAGCTGAACGTCCTGCTTGACTGGGCCGACCAAGTTGCCCGCCTGCAGGTGCGCGCCAATGCCGACACGCCGAATGACGCCGCCAAGGCCCGCGCATTCGGCGCCAAGGGAATCGGCCTCTGCCGTACCGAGCGCATGTTCAACAGCACCGACCGCCTGCCGATCGTGCAGGACATGATCCTCTCCGAGTCTCCCGAGGAGCGGCAGGCCGCGCTCGATCGGTTGCTGCCGATTCAGCGCAACGACTTCAAGGGTATTTTCAAGGCCATGAAGGGGCTGCCGGTGACGGTGCGCCTGCTCGATCCGCCCATGCACGAGTTCCTGCCGACGGCGGCACAGCTTGAGATGGAAATCACCCACCTGCGCCACCTGAAGGACACCATCAAGGGCATCGAAGAACTGCCGGATACCTTGAAGCTGCTCAATCCGACGCTGTACCAGAAGTACTCCGACGGCCTTGGCCGCCTCACCGATGCCCTCGGCGTCTTCAAAGAGTCGCACATGGAAGAGGATGTCATCGTCAAAAAGGAAAAGACGCTGCGCAAGGTGCGTGCCTTGTCCGAAGTCAACCCGATGCTCGGACATCGCGGCGTGCGCCTGGGCATCACCTTCCCCGAGATCTATTCGATGCAGATCCAGGCTGTGTTGGAAGCCGCGGCACTGTGCGCCAAGGAGGGCATCGAGGTCTATCCAGAAATCATGGTGCCCCAGGTCGCCACGGTCGAGGAGCTGACGCGGATCAAGAGCTATGTCGAGCGCATCCACAAGATCGTCACTCTGAGTCATGGCATCGACGTCCAGTTCAAGTTCGGCAGCATGCTCGAAGTGGTGCGTGCCTGCATGCGCGCCGGGCGCATGGCCGAGATGGCCGAATTCTTCTCCTTCGGCACCAACGACCTGACCCAGGCCACCTTCTCCTTCTCGCGGGAAGATGCCGAGAACAAGTTCCTGCCCGCCTACAACGAGACGGGCATCCTGGAAGACAATCCCTTCGAGGTGCTCGACATCAAGGGAGTCGGCGAGGTCATGAAAATCGCCGTCGAACGCGGGCGTGCCAACCGGCCGGATCTGAAGATTGGCATTTGCGGCGAGCACGGCGGCCATCCGGCCTCCATCGAGTTCTGCCACAGCCTCGGGCTGACCTACGTGTCCTGCTCCGGTCCGCGTGTGCCCATCGCGAGGCTGGCGGCTGCCCAGGCGCAACTGAAGCAGCCTGCCGCGGCTCGTTGAGAGGGCGGTAAGTAGATGGGAATACTCGACAAGTTTCGCGCCATCTTCGGTGGGGCCGGGTCGGCCCTCGAGTCCGAAACCATGGGGAAGCTGCCGGCCCCGACGGCCGCTATTCCCCTTGAGCGGCGCTCTCGGCAGCGGGTCAACGCCCGCCGGGGCACCAAGGTCTTGGTAATCGACGATTCGCGGACGATTCTGGTTGCCCTGCGCAAGGTGCTGCAACCGGGCGGGTTTCTCATCTCTGAAGCGCTTGATGGGGAGACGGGTCTGCAACTGGCACTCTCAACGAGGCCGGACCTGATATTCCTCGATATCGTGATGCCCGGCATGAACGGTTTTGCCGCTCTACGGGCCCTGCGCCGTGATCCGACTACCCAGGATGTGCCGGTGATCATGATGAGCGGTAACGAACATGCCACCGAGCAGTTCTTCGGTAGCCGGATTCCCGCCGATGACTTCATGAAAAAGCCGTTCTCGCGCCTGGAGGTATTTGCCCGCATCGAGGGCTTGCTGGATCAGCACCTGGTACCCCGGCGGCGAGTCGTTGCCCCGCCGCCGGGCCAGGGTCTGGTCGCCGATACCGGTGGCAGCCGCCCTTAGGCCCGCCACCGCGCGGAGCCGATGGTAACGTCCGAGGACGAACGCTTGATGCGGGCAGCTCTGGAGCTCGCCCGAGAAGCGGCTGCCGTAGATGAAGTACCCGTCGGCGCGGTGGTGGTGGTGAATGGCGAAATCGTTGGCCGCGGCTTCAATCAGCCCATACGGCGCCATGACCCGACCTGCCATGCGGAGATCATGGCGCTGCGTGACGCGGCACACCACCTTGGGAACTACCGTCTGCCAGGCAGCAGCCTCTATGTCACTTTGGAGCCCTGTGTGATGTGCACGGGGGCGATCATGCATGCCCGGGTCGGACGGGTGGTGTTCGGCGCCCGCGACCCGAAAACGGGTGCCGCCGGCAGCGTGGTCGATCTGTACGCGGAGGATCGTCTGAACCATCATGCGGAAATCGAAGGTGGCGTACTGGCTGACGAGTGCGCCGCGCTGCTATCGGGGTTCTTTGCCGCGCGGCGCCTCAGGACCCTGCTCGCCTAATGAGGATATGGATTAGTATTCAATCCCAATCACTTGAATTATATGGTGATTGTTTCGATATTCTTCGTCGCTACGACATATCGACGGCAAAGAACGGGGCTGGCGAAGTTCAAGGTAGCCATCAGACGCCACGCGGCCGTCATCTGATCCGCGCCAAGATCGGTGCCAATGCGCCGGAGAACACGGTCTTCGTCCGACGGCGGCCGACCGGCGAGATTTGGACCCCTGATCTGGGGGCGGCCAACCCCGGCCGAGACTGGATCCTGACGCGCGTGCTTTGGCTCTCGGGCCGTGAGCCAGGCATCAACCGGTTGGGTGAGGTCGATACCATGCGTCGCTACATCTATCTCCACGGCAGCCCGGACTCGGTCGAAATGGGAACTCCCGGCTCAATTGGCTGCGTACGCCTGCGCAATCGGGACATCGTCGAACTATTCGATCTGGTGCCGGCCTATACCCCGGTGGATATTGTCGAGTACGGCATCGAAACCGGCGCTTGGGGCGACGTGCGCCACTTGGCAGGACCGGTGCGCGAACAGGTTTTCGTGTGCGAGCAAGGGGTGCCGCTGGCCATGGAATACGATGCGGCCGACTCCCTCAGCCTCCATGGGCTGGCACGAGGGCCCAATGGCGATGCCATCGGCACTGGCAGACTGCTGCCGGACGGTCATATCGGGAGAATGGCGGTCTTGCCTGAATGGCGCGGCAAGGGCGTCGGCACCGCGGTGATGTCACGCTTGATGGAAGCGGCTCGCGATCAGGCAATCCCTCGGGTCACACTCAACGCCCAGACCTTGGCCGCCGGCTTCTATCGGCGGTTTGGATTCCTCGCCGAGGGCGATGAGTTCATCGAGGCGGGCATTCCCCATGTCGCGATGGTGAAGGTGCTGGCAGCCTGAACCGGTAGCGGATCCGCAGGCCGGCTTTTGCGCCTTCGAGCCAGGTCTGTTCGTCGAAAACTGTGGTGCCATCGTTGGCGACCATCACCACGGTCGAGCAACGCGTTCCGTAACCCGGAGCCCTGACGAACGCGCTCGACAGCAGCCGCTCCCATTCGCGGCTGACGCCGGTGCGTGGCAAGGCGTCGTCCGGATGGATTGTGTCGTCGCGCAGCAGTGAGAACAGCGAACTGTCATCCGGAACGGCGTTCAGCGCTGTGGCCAACGCCGACTTGGCCACTTCCACCTTCGGCCAGGGAGAATCGAGCAGATGGTTCGACAAGCCGTAGATGCCGGGTTGCAGAGTTCGAACTTCACCCGTGATGCTGGCCAGACAGGCAAGCGAGCTTGCGTCTCCGGCCATCAGGTTGAAGCCGTTATAGTCTGTCGCCCGCCTTGCCAATCCCTCCAGCCAAGATGTCGCCGGGGTGTCGGAAGTCAGGAAATCGGTGACCAACAGGCCACGGGAGGCGAGTCTGTCGCGCTGCCGGGTTGGATCCCGGTAATTGGTCAGGGCGGCGAAGCGCCCCGTCTTGGGGTTGATGCCCAGCCAGGTACCGCCCGCCTGAAGGTCGCGGCCGGCCAGAATGTTTCGGTCAGGCCAGAGGGATGCGGCGGCGGTACGCCGGGCGAAGAACTCGTCGCGATTGGCGGCTACCACCAGCGGGTAGTCGGGGTGCGCACGCCAGGCGACGAGGATCAGGCACATCAGGCCAGCGAATAGGGCAAAGGCAGCAGCGCTATCAGGGGGCCGTCCGCCGTGCCGGCGTGAATTTCACCCGTTTCGGCACCGGACGATTGAACGACCAGCAAGCATTCGTAGCCGCCTTCGGGCGCGGGCGCCACCGCTACCAGCGCACCGCAGTGCTGCCCCTGTGACTCCGGAGTGAAGACGTCGGTACCCGCGGGCAAGGGCTGCGCCAGCTTTCCCCGGTACATCCGACGCTTCACCTTGCCGAGGTACTGCGTCCGGGCGACAATCTCTTGGCCGGGGTAGCACCCCTTGGTGAAACTGACGCCCGCCACGGCAGCTACTTCCATATTCACCATCTGCGGCACGAAGGCTTCCTGGGTGGCGGCAACCACGCGTGGCTGGCCCGCGACGATTTCCAGCCAGCGCCATGCGGTGGCACCCACCGGGCGCGCATGGGCAGCGAGCTTCGGCCAGGCCGCCATGGCCGCATCGGGTGTCAGGGCCAACATGTAGCGTTCGCCGGCCAGACCGAGCACCTGGCCTCCGGCGACGGGCGTCGTGTGGCCGGCGCCGGGTACGGCCGCGCCCAGTGCTTCGATCAGCGCCGGAGCGGACGGACCGGCGAGGCCGAGCAGGACCCCGGCATTGCCTGCATCGGTCAGTTTGACCTTGCTGCGCAGGACGTACATCGAGAGCTTCTTCAGAATGGCCGGCTGGATATCGGCGGACAGCGCCAGCAGGAAGTCGGCGCCATCACGCCAGATGGTGAACGTGGCCAGCAGCCGGCCCTTGGCCGAACATAGGCCGGCAAAGCGATTGCCGTCCGGGGCGAGCGAGGCCATGTCGTTGGTCATGAGATTGTGCAGGAACGATGCCGCATCCTCGCCCGAGGCCCGGATCACACCATGATCGGTGAGCGGCGCGACCACCGTACCGTCTCGGGCCGCGATCAGTTCGGCATGCGGGTCGCCGAAGCTGTTGGCGTCGGCAGTCAGGTTCTGGCCGGCGAGGAAGTCTTGCCAATTCTGGCTCATGGGGTTTTCCTTGGGTCGCGAGGTTGGGGGCGGGATTGGTTTTATTATATGCGGCCGATTTCCGGGTTCTTCCATGCGTTTGGTTTTGCGATTGATGGGTCTTGCCCTTGTTGTCGGACTGGGTTTCGCCGGCTGGATGGCGTGGTTCGCGCTCTCGCCCTTGGTTTTGGCCGCCAGTCCCGTCGAATTCAGTATCCGGCAGGGGCTAAGTCTGCGGGGTGCGGCGCAGCAGATTGCCGACGCCGGCGTCGACTTCCCGCCGTGGCAGTTCTCCTGGCTTGGTCGCCTTGCCGGCAAGGCCGCCGACATCAAAGCGGGCAGCTACGAGATCGGCACGGGGATCACCGCCTGGGATCTGCTGGAGAAACTCACACGCGGCGATGTGACCCAGGCCGAGGTCGTCTTTGTCGAAGGCCGCACCTTCCGGCAACTCCGGGCCTTGCTCGACGCGGATATCAATGTCCGCCACGACACCTCTGGGCTGAGCGACGGTGAAATCCTGGCGCGGATCGGCGCCACGGAAGCGCATCCCGAGGGCTTGTTATTTCCCGATACTTACCTGATTGCCAAGCAATCAAGCGACGTCGATATCCTGCGCCGGGCCTACCGGGCGATGCAGCGGCGGCTGGCGGTTGAATGGCAGGGCCGGGATCCGTCCGTTACGTACGAAACCCCCTATCAGGCCCTGATCATGGCCTCGATCATCGAGAAGGAAACGGGGCACGCTGGCGATCGTCCGCTGGTTGCCTCGGTATTCGTCAATCGCCTGCGCCAGGGCATGCTGCTGCAGACGGATCCGACCGTCATCTACGGGCTGGGCGAGCAATTCGACGGCAATCTGCGCAAGCACCATCTGACCACGGACACGGCCTACAACAGCTACACTCGGGCCGGATTGCCCCCCACCCCGATCGCCATGCCCGGGCTGGCGTCACTCCAGGCGGCGCTGCACCCGCCAGCTTCGGACAAACTATATTTTGTTGCCCGGGGCGACGGCAGCAGTGTCTTTTCGCGGACCCTCGAGGAGCATAATCGCGCGGTGGCCAAGTACCAAAGACGCAGAGGGAGCGAGGGCAAATGACGCGTGGCAAGTTCATCACGCTCGAGGGATTGGACGGGGCGGGGAAAAGTACTCATCTGCACTGGCTGGTTGATACCTTGCGCCAGCGTGGCCGAACCGTCGTACAAAGTCGCGAGCCGGGAGGGACGCCGCTCGGCGAAAGACTGCGCACCCTGCTGCTGGCGGATCCGATGCACCTGGAAACCGAAGCACTCCTGATGTTCGCCGCCCGACGCGAACATATCGCCCAAGTGATCGAACCGGCGCTGGCACGTGGCGATTGGGTGGTGTGTGATCGGTTTACCGACGCCAGTTTCGCCTATCAAGGGGGTGGGCGCGGGCTGCCGCGCGCCAAGCTCGCCATCTTGGAGGAGTGGGTGCAGGGAAACCTGCAACCGGACCTGACGCTCCTTTTCGATGTTCCCACCGAGGTTGCGCGCCAGCGCGTGGTCGGCATGGCGCGGGAACTTGATCGATTCGAACGCGAACAAAACGAGTTCTTTGCCCGCGTTCGCGACGAGTACCTGGCTCGTGCCATGGCCAGCGAAGGGCGCATCCGAATCATCGACGCGTCTCGCTCAGTTCACGATGTAGAGAAGTCACTTGAGGAAATAGTTGCAAAACTCTGATTATAAATATTTAATTTGGCACATCCCTGTCTGGGATCAGTTGTGGGCACCCAGCGGAGGGTTGCCGCACGCCTTGTTGCTGACTGGGCCGCAAGGTATTGGGAAGGGCGTGTTCGGGCTGGCTTTGGCCGCTCGCCTGTTATGCGAGGCGCCCCGCGCCGCAGGGGCCTGTGGTGCCTGTCCATCTTGTCGATGGCTGGCGTCCGGCAATCACCCTGATTTTCGTCATGTCATCCCCGAGGCGGATGCGGAAGTCGACGAGCCGGCACCGGAGGGCGACAAGAAGAAGAGCCGGCAGATCGTGATCGACCAGATTCGCGGACTGGAAGACTTTGTCTATATCGGCTCTCATCGTAATGGTGCCCGGGTCGTATTGCTCGAACCAGCCGAGGCGATGAATGTTCCGGCTGCGAATTCTCTACTTAAAATACTTGAAGAACCACCTGCAAATGTATATTTTATATTGGTTTCATCGCAATGGCGGCGTTTGCTGCCGACCATTCACAGTCGCTGCCGCGTCTTGAAGATGCCCCGGCCGTCCCTTGCCGAGGCGCATGCCTGGCTGGTCGAAAAGGGAGGGGAGAAAGTGGGAGAGTTGCTGGCCTTGATGGGTGGGGCGCCGCTGCTTGCCTGGGAGGAAAGCGAACGCGGTCGCGGTGCCGCTCTCATCAACCTGCTGAACAGTCTGGCCGAACCGGGGTTGGATCCATTGGCATTGGCCGCGCGTTGGGAATCCCAGTTACAGCTAAAAGGTGAGGCCGGATTGACGATGGAAACCTTGGTCGGCGTCGTTCAAAAGTGGCTATTCGATCTTGCCCAGCAGAAGACGGTGGCGCGCGGTCGCTTCATCGATGGGCGCGTCCAGGCGGCCAGGCGGTTGGTCGCAACCTGCTCAGTAGGCGGCTTGATACGTTGTTACAATGACTTGGCAAAAATGCGACGCTTGGCAAACCACCCTCTGAATCCACGGCTCTACCTTGAAGACTTGGCGGAACGCTACCTACGTGCCCTCGCTACCAATCGCCCATGAGTGACCCCATCATTCCCCCTGGCCCAAAGGCGGGCAGCAATCGTCCGAGCATCCTCTCGCTGAACATCACGTCCAAGTCGGCGTTGTACGCGGCTTACATGCCCTTCCTGAGGCGCGGGGGACTCTTTGTTCCCTCCAGCCGAGAATATGCCCTTGGTGACGAGATCTTCATGCTGGTTTCGCTGATGGACGAACCCGCGCGGCTGCCGATCGCGGGCACGGTGGTCTGGATCACGCCGGCCGGCAGCCAGGGGAACAAGACACAGGGCATCGGGGTTCATTTCAGTGGCGACGAAAGTGGCCAGTCGGTTCGCCGGAAGATCGAAGCCATCCTTGGGGGCCACTTGAACTCCTCCCGCGTTACCCACACCATCTGATACCACATGCTGGTCGATTCCCACTGCCACCTGGATTTCCCAGAGCTGGCAGCCCAGCTTCCGCAGCTTATCGAGCACATGACCGCGGCCGGTGTCGTTGCCGCGCTCTGTGCCGGTGTGACGCTGGAGCGCTTTCCGGCCGTCCTCGCTATCGCGCGCCGCCATCGCAACATCTTCGCCGCCGTGGGTGTTCATCCGGACACCCGGGAGGGGGCGGAGGCGGATGTCGAGACGCTTGTCCAATTGGCAAAGGATCCCAGAGTAATTGCCATTGGCGAAACCGGCCTGGACTACTATCGGCTGGAAGGCGACCTGGAGTGGCAGCGGCAACGTTTTCGCGTTCATATCGAGGCCGCCCGGCAAACCGGGAAACCGTTGATCATTCATTCGCGATCGGCCAAGGTCGACACGCTACGGATTCTCGAGGACGAAGCGGCCGGGGAGATTGGCGGCGTCTTCCATTGTTTTACCGAGGATATGGAAACGGCCAGACGAGCGGTGGGACTGGGATTCCATGTCTCCTTTTCCGGCATCGTTACCTTCAAGAATGCGGCAGTCTTGAAGGAGATCGCCGCTGCCTTGCCCCTGAACCGGATCTTGGTGGAAACCGACGCTCCCTATCTTGCGCCCGTACCCTATCGGGGCAAGACCAATGAGCCGGCTCTTGTCCGGTACGTCGCCGCGGAGGTGGCGCGATTGCGCGGCATCTCCTTGGAAGACTTGGCGCAGGCAACCACCGACAACTTCTGCCGGCTGTTCAAGGTCTCTCTCGACACCCATGCGTAGGAATGTCTTCGCGCTTCTGTTTTGCCTCTCGTCCCTCATCGTCCCGATGCGAGCCTTGGCCGGCGCCTACGACGAGATTCTCGTTGCTGCCCGCGACAACCGTGGCGATGTGGTGATCGATCTGGTGCAGCGCGGGATGGATGTGAATACCTCCGACCGTGCCGGCACGACCCTGCTGATGCTAGCCGCCAGAAACGGCAACGACCAGCTTCTAGAGTTTCTATTAAGTAAACGGGCTAATGTACTGAAACAGAATAAGTATGGCGATACTGCCATAGGCTTGGCGGCTCTCAAGGGCAGCCTGCCAATCGTTCGGCGTCTGGTGGGCGCCGGCGCCGATATTTCCAGCCGGGGATGGAATGCGCTGCACTACGCCGCATTCAACGGGCATACTGAAGTCGTTCGTTTTCTGGTGTCCAGCAAGGGCGTGGTGCTCGATTCCCCGGCACCCAATCGACAGACAGCGCTCATGCTTGCCGCCAGGAATGGCCACAAGGAGGTGGTGCGGATACTCATCGAGGCCGATGCCGACATGGATATCGACGACGGGCAAGGCAATACAGCGTTGAACCTCGCACGGAAAGCCGGCAACACCGAGATCGCCGACTATTTGCGCCGCGAGGGCGCTGTCGAATAACCGGGTCGCGACTCAGGCCGGCCCGCAGCCAAGGACAGCGGGCCGCGCGGGCCAAACGGGATCAGCCTTACGCCTGGATCCGTTTTAGCAGGGCCGCGGTAAACTCGGTTGTGCCCGCCTGACCGCCCAGATCGCCCGTGCGCACCTGATCGAGGTTCAGGGTCTCATCGATCCCTTTACGCAAACGGTCGCCTAGATCGCTCCGACCAACGTGGTCCAGCATCATCGCGGCGGCCAGCAGCAGCGCGATCGGATTGGCGATGCCCTTGCCCGCGATGTCCGGAGCCGAACCATGTACCGCCTCGAAGATCGCCGCATGCTCGCCGATGTTGGCGCCCGGTGCCATGCCCAGCCCGCCGACCAGTCCGGCAATTTCGTCGGACAGAATGTCGCCGAACAGGTTGGTCGTCACCAGTACGTCGAACTGCCACGGGTTCATCACCAGTTTCATGGCGCAGGCGTCGACGATCACGTCGTCGAAGCCGATCTTGTCCTTGTATTCCTCGGCGTGGATCTGCCGGGCGGTCTCCAGGAAGATGCCGGTCAGCGCCTTCATGATGTTGGCCTTGTGCACCACCGTGACCTTCTTGCGGCCCTTTCGGATCGCGTAGTCGAAGGCGAAACGGACGATGCGGCGGCAGCCCTGGCGGGTGTTGATGCCGGTGCTCATGCCCACCGCGTGTGGATCTCCGTCGATCGGAATGAAGTGCTCGTAGCCCATGTACAGGCCTTCGTTGTTCTCGCGCACCAACACCAGGTCTATGTTGTCATAGCGGCCACCGGGAATGATGGTGTGAGCGGGGCGCAGGTTGGCGTAGAGCTTGAATTCCTCGCGCAAGCGCACGTTCGACGAGCGGTAACCACCGCCGACGGGAGTTTCCAACGGTCCCTTGAGGGCAAGTCGGGTCTTGCGGATGCTGTCGAGACAAGCCGTGGGCAATGGGTCGCCGCAAGCCGTGACGCCAGCGGCGCCGGCGACCTGTCGGTCCCAAACGAAGGGAGCCCCGAGGGCATCGAGGACCTGGAGGGTGGCCGCGGTGATTTCCGGGCCGATGCCATCACCCGGGATAAGGGTGGCCGGAATCGGCGCGTTGCGAGTTGTTTGCATGATTCAAGACTCCACTCTGGTTTGTTTTTTGATCCGACCGCTGGCGTAAACGGACGGTTCAGCATAATACCGTTTCATGGGCCCATTAAACAATTATCAATTCGATTTTCGTGGCGCTGTGCGCCAAGGCTTGGTGTATCGTCGGCAACACGAATACAGTTGCTTGGGTCGGAACGGTCATGATTCGAATTCTTATGGTTTGCATGGGCAATATTTGTCGGTCGCCGACGGCCGAGGGCGTGGTACGGGCCCACATTGAAAAGGCTGGTTTGGGCCACGCGGTTGAACTCGATTCCGCCGGGACGCACGGCTACCACGTAGGTGAGCCGCCCGATGGGCGTACCCGCAAGGCGGCGGCGAAACGTGGCTACGACCTGTCGAAATTGCGTGCGCGGCGCGTCAAGGACGCCGACTTTCTGCGCTTCGACCTCATTCTGGCGATGGACCGGGACAATCTGACGCTGCTGCGCCAGGCCTGTCCCGCCGACCAGCAACACCGGCTTGGTTTGTTCCTTGACCATGCCCGGGAAATCGATGACGATGAAGTTCCCGATCCCTACTACGGCGGACCGGAAGGCTTCGAACGGGTGCTCGACCTGGTCGAGGCCGGCGCGGTCGGCCTAATCGAAACGATACGGCAACGCGTGTAGGAGCGGTACCAAGAGAAACGGCCGCCAAAGCAAGACTCGGCGGCCGCTCTCGTTCTCGAACCGATTTGCCTTCAGTCGTGCCGGGTTTCCACCATCTGCAATGGTTGCTCGGTGACCACGACCGGAGCCTTGGGCTTGCGACCGAGCGGTATTGGTGCTTCGGTGGGGGCGACCGGCTGTGTGCTGCCGCTGGTGGTTTGAATCATCACCAGGCCCACCTGTTCGAGACTCGCGGAGAGATCGACGAATGGCGCCGGGGCTGGCGTCGGCATCGGACGGGGCTTGACCGCGACCTCGACTTCCGGTTCCGGACTGGGGGCGTTGGCAGCGGCAATAACCGGTGCGGCCGGCGCAACCATTTCAGCCACGGGCGCGACCGCACCCGACGAGGCCACCGGCACAGCGTGCATCGGCACGGGCCAGGGCATTGGGCGGCTTGCGGCAACCGGTTCCTGCGTCGCTTCGTCTGGTTGAGTCGCGATAGCATTGGTGGGTGATTCAAGGTTCTCGCTTCCCTCGGTTATCATCGTCTGGGTAGCTTCCTCGCCACGACCGCGGCCACGGCCACGACGGCCGCGGCGACGGTTGTCGCCGCTGGCGCCTTCCTGCGCTGAGCCCCCTTCCGCAGCCTGGGGTGCGGACGTGGACATCGTTTCGCTCGCCTGGCCGGCGGCTGGCTGTTCGGCGCGCGGCGGTTTCGGTTGGCGGGGCTCGTTGCCACGTTCTTCACGTTTGTCATCCCGCTTCTCGTCGCGTCCCTCTCGACTATCGCGGCGGCGGCGATTCCCTTCGCGCGGCTGGCCCTCTGCGGTCGATTCATCGCGGCGCGGCTGTTGGCTGCGCGGGTTCGGCTGGCCTTCCTTTCGCTCGGCGGAATCGCGGGCGGGGCGATCTTCGCGTTTTTCGTCTCGACCTTCCTTGCGATTGCGGCCACGATCGCCGCGGTCGCCGCGATCGCGGCCGTTGCGGTCGGGGCGGTCAGAACGTTCGCCGCGTTCGCCACGTTCGCGACGTGCCGGACGGGCTTTCTTCTCCTCGGCGGCTTGGACTTCCTCTGTCTTGCCACCGGCGAAGAAGGCAAACAGCTTGGCGAAGAACCCTGGCTCTTTCTTGGCCTTCGGTTCCGGCTTGGGCTCGACGATCGGGGCTGGCTGATCCGGCGTAATGCCCTTGACGGCGGCTTCCTGCCGGGCAGCCTTGGATTCGGTTTGCGCGGAAGGCGGCTGGTAGGGTTCCTCGGCGGCCTTCTCGGCCATCTGATAGCTCGGGATGGCGACATCGTCGGCATTCAACTGGTCGTGGCGCAGACGAACGATTTCGTGCTGCGGCGTTTCCAGATGACGGTTGGGGATGATCACCAGGTTGACTCGATGGCGAATCTCGATGCGGGCGATGTCGACGCGCTTTTCGTTGAGCAGGAAGGTGGCGACATCCACCGGCACCTGAGCGTGGATCGCGCCGGTGTTTTCCTTCATCGCCTCTTCTTCGAGGATGCGCAGGATGTGCAGCGCGGCGGATTCGGTGCCGCGGATGTGGCCGGTGCCGGTGCAGCGCGGGCAGGTGATGTAGCTGGTCTCCGCCAGCGCCGGGCGCAGCCGCTGGCGCGACAGTTCCAGCAGGCCGAAGCGGGAGATCTTGCCGGTCTGCACGCGGGCGCGGTCGAAATGCAGCGCATCGCGCAGGCGGTTTTCCACTTCGCGCTGGTTCTTGGTCGCTTTCCATGTCGATGAAGTCGATGACGATCAGGCCGCCCAGGTCGCGCAGGCGCAACTGGCGGGCGATTTCGTCGGCGGCTTCGCAGGTTGGTGCGGAAGGCGGTTTCTTCGATGTCGGCAGCCCTTGGTGGCGCGACCCGAGTTGACGTCGACGGCGACCAGCGCTTCGGTGTGGTCGATGACGATGGCGCCGCCGGAGGGCAGGTTGACCTGCCGCGAATAGGCCGATTCGATCTGGTGTTCGATCTGGAAGCGCGAGAACAGCGGCACGTCGTCGCGGTAGCGCTTGACGCGCGCCACGTTGCCCGGCATCACGTGCGCCATGAACTGCTGCGCCTGCTCGTAGATGTCGTCGGTGTCGATCAGGATTTCGCCGATCTCGGGATGGAAATAGTCGCGGATGGCGCGGATGACCAGGCTGGATTCCTGATAGATCAGGAAGGCGCCGCTCTGCGCCTTGGCGGCGCCTTCGATGGCGCGCCACAGCTGCATCAGGTAGTTCAGGTCCCACTGCAGTTCTTCGGCGTTGCGGCCGATGCCGGCGGTGCGGGCGATCAGGCTCATGCCGCCGGGCACGTCGAGCTGGTCCATGACGTCGCGCAGTTCCTGGCGATCTTCACCTTCGACGCGGCGCGAAACGCCACCGCCGCGCGGGTTGTTCGGCATCAGCACCAGGTAACGGCCGGCCAGCGAGATGAAGGTGGTCAGGGCGGCGCCCTTGTTGCCGCGCTCGTCCTTTTCGACCTGGACGATCAGTTCCTGGCCGTCCTTGAGGGCGTCCTGGATGCGGGCGCGGCCGGGTTCGACGTCGGGCCGGAAGTAGCTGCGGGAGACTTCCTTGAACGGCAGGAAGCCGTGGCGTTCGGCGCCGTAATCGACGAAGGCGGCTTCGAGGCTGGGCTCGATGCGGGTGATGACCGCCTTGTAGATGTTGCTCTTGCGTTGTTCCTTGGCGGCCGATTCGATGTCGAGGTCGATCAGTTTCTGACCATCGACAATCGCGACGCGGAGTTCCTCGGCCTGCGTCGCATTGAACAGCATGCGTTTCATGTGTGCTCCCGCGCGCTTGGCAGGGCACGACGAATTCGTACGATCGGCCGCTTGACATCGAGCGGCTGTCGACTCAAGTTTGCGGAATGTATGGGCATGGATCATCGGCCGGTTGGCAAACGGCTTGTCGTTGTGTTCATTGTCCGACGCCGGCTGCAATGTAACAGGGAGCCCACGTCGGTGAAATCGTCTGTGCCTGTGTTGCGCGCAATCAAGTAGTATCGCTGCTTCGGGCGAGCGACATACCCTCGGGTTTGCTCCGAAGGCGGGAGGGGCTGCAACCAATAATTGTTCAGCAACCGCTGCAAGCGCCATTCGCCGTTTTCTCCGGTTCCATGAATTGTCCGATGGACAGGACGGGGAAACGACAACGTCCCGGGAACGATGCCACCGACGCCCTTCGGGCCGCCGGGCACACCGTCGCGGGACGGCAAACCGAGGCTCAGTATATTGCAAAATGAATGAGTTAAGCAAAGATTCGGCGACACTGCTCGAAGTTGGCGAGGAGGCGGACGGCCAGCGGATCGACAACTATCTGCTGCGGCTGGCCAAGGGCGTGCCGAAGAGCCACATCTACCGCATTCTGCGCAGCGGCGAGGTGCGGGTGAACAAGGGACGGATAGCCGCCGACTATCGTCTGAAATGCGGCGACCGCGTGCGAGTACCGCCAATCCGGGTCGTCGGCCTCAGTAGTCAGGCCATTGGCTCCGGCCCGCGATTTTGCCCTGGCCTTCGAGGATGAGGCGATGATCGTTGTCGACAAGCCGGCCGGCGTGGCGGTCCATGGCGGCAGCGGAGTCAGCTTCGGCGTCATCGAGCAACTGCGCCGCGCCAGGCCGGAGGCGCGCTTCCTGGAACTCGCGCATCGCCTCGACCGGGAAACCTCCGGCCTGTTGCTCGTCGCCAAGAAGCGCTCAGGCGCTGACCCGTCTCCATGACCTGTTCCGCGACGGCGGCATCAGCAAGCGTTATCTGGCCTTGGTGAAGGGGCGCTGGCACAATCCCGCTCCAGCATGTTCGTCTGCCCCTGCACAAGTATCTGACCGCGGAGGGTGAGCGGCGGGTCAGCGTTTCGGAGGAGGGCAAGCAGGCGCATTCCATTGTGCGGTTGGTTGCCCGCTGGGAGAACTTCAGTCTGCTCGAAGTGGAGCTGAAGACCGGCCGCACTCACCAGATCCGCGTGCATCTTGTCACATCTGGGCTATCCGCTGGCAGGCGACGACAAGTACGGCGACTTCGCCCTCAACAAGTCGCTGGCAAGGGCTGGCCTCAAGCGCATGTTCCTGCATGCGGCACGACTCTCCCTGCCTCATCCGCTCACCGGTGAGCTGGTGGAACTGGAGGCGCCGCCACCGAGTGACCTGACCGGTTTTCTGGATCGGTTGGATGAGAATGAAGGTAAGGATTATGGGCAAGCGCTTTGAACTGATCGTTTTCGACTGGGACGGCACGCTGATGGACTCGGCGGGAGCCATCGTCGCCTGCATCCAGGCGGCGGCCATCGATATCGGGCATGGCACCGCCGTCCGACGATGCGGGCTCGTCACGTGATCGGTCTGGGGTTGCATGAAGCCTTGCGGCACGTCCTGCCGGAGTTGGCCGAGGACAAGCACGGCGAGCTGGCGGATCGCTACCGCCATCACTACCTGGCCCAGGACCACGAAGTCCGGTTATTCGCGGGTGCCGAGGCCATGGTGCGGGAGTTGGCGGTGGGCAGTTTTCGACTCGCCGTCGCTACCGGCAAGTCACGCAAGGGGCTGGACCGGGCCATGGCGTCGAGCGGCTTGGGCGACTGTTTCCACGCCACCCGCTGCGCCGATGAATGCCACTCGAAGCCGCATCCCCAGATGCTGGACGAACTGATGAACGAGTTGGGTGTGGCGCCGGAAGCGACCCTGATGATTGGCGACACCACACACGACCTGCAAATGGCCAGAAATGCCGGGGTCGACAGCCTGGCCGTCACCTACGGCGCGCATGAGCACGGCGATCTGAAGGTGCTCGAGCCGTTGCATTGTGCGGACTCGGTGGCCGATCTGGCAGCTTGGCTACGGAGGAATGCCTGATCGGCTTGATTGGCAGGGGTATACTCACCTCCCCCTGACCCATTTGAGAACACCGACCGTGACCCAAGATAGTGATCGCAACGACCCCAACTGGGAGCGCCGGGTCATAGAGAATCTGGCACAGGAAGGCCTGAACGAGCAGCGCAGTCGTCGCCGGTGGGGAATCTTCTTCAAACTGCTCGGTTTCGCGTACCTGACGGTCTTGTTGGCGGTGGCAGTGGATTGGGGTGGTTCGGCGGACCGCCTGGTCGACGGCAAGAAGCACACAGCGCTGATCGAACTCACCGGCGTTATCCACGCGCGTGGCGACGCCAGCGCCGAGCACGTCATGAGCGCCCTGCAGGCGGCCTTCGATGACAAGGGCACGGCTGGTGTGGTTTTGCGCATCAATAGTCCTGGCGGGAGCCCGGTACAGGCCGGCATGATCAATGACGAAATTGTGCGCCTGCGTGCCAAACATCCCGATGTGCCGCTCTACGCGGTGGTGGAAGACCTCTGTGCCTCCGGTGGTTACTACGTGGCGGCGGCGGCCGACCAAATCTACGTCGACAAGGCTAGCATTGTTGGCTCGATCGGAGTGCTCATGGACGGCTTCGGCTTTACCGGCACGATGGACAAGCTTGGTGTCGAGCGGCGCCTGCTGACCGCCGGCGAACACAAAGGCTTTCTCGATCCGTTTTCGCCGCAGAACGATCAACACAAGGCCTATGCCCAGCAGATGCTCGGTGAAATTCACCAGCAGTTCATCGATGTGGTCCGCAGGGGCCGCGGCAATCGTTTGAAAGAGAACCCGGAGATGTTCTCCGGCCTGATGTGGAGCGGAGCCAAGAGCATCGAGCTCGGCCTCGCAGACGCGCTTGGCACAGTGGATTCGGTGGCCCGGGATGTCGTCAAGGCCGAGGACGTCCGTGATTACACGGTCAAGGCGAGTTTTGCCGAAAAGTTCGCCAAACAATTTGGCGCCGACATGGCGGAAAGCGCGGGTAACGCCTTGGCGCGCTTCAGCGTTCGCTAGGCGAGTCAGCGCACGAAGGGTGTCAAGCGAGCAGGAGAAAGACGGTGGGCCGCCGATCCAGTGCCGGCGGTGATTGCCGGCGCCATTCGGCAACGGTGCGTGTCAGCACTGATTCAGTTGGCAAGGTCAGATCGGTGGCCAGGCACAGGCGCGTTTCCGGTCGGCAGGCGGCGAGTAGTGCATGAAGCAGGACCTCGTTGCGGTAGGGGGTCTCGATGAAAAGCTGCGTCTGGCCCAGCCGCCGCGACTCCTTCTCCAACTCGGAGATATGTCGGCCGCGTTCCGGTTCCCGAGCCGGCAGGTAACCATGGAAGGCAAAACGCTGCCCGTCCAGCCCCGAGGCCATCAGGGCCAGCAGTAGCGACGAGGGGCCGACCAGAGGCTTGACGGCAATTGCCAGCGCATGGGCGCGACGTACCAATAGCGCGCCGGGATCGGCAACGCCGGGACAACCGGCTTCCGACATCAGGCCGACATTCTCGCCGGCCAGAATCGGGGCCAGCAGCCGGTCGATATCGGCGGCCGTCGGCTTTTCCGGAAGTTGCTCGATCGCGAGGTCTCGCAATGGCACGGGATGGTCGAGGCGCTTGAGTTCGGCCCGAGTTGTCTTGGCGTTTTCCGCAATGAAGCGCGTCAGGCTGCACGCCGTATCTCGGGTGCCCGCCGGCAGGTAGTCGCGCCAGGCAACTTCGCCGAGCGACGCCGGAATCAGATACAGGATGCCCGGCATCGGGTCGGCTTCAAGGCAGGGGCACGCCTTCGGCCCGGAGCATGTCGCACAGGGCAATCAGCGGCAAGCCGACCAGGGCATTGGGGTCATCGCCGCGCAGGTAGTCCAGCAGGGAAATGCCGAGTCCCTCGGAACGGGCGCTACCGGCGCAGTTGAGCGCATCTTCCTTGTCCAGGTAACGCTCGATTTCCGCGTCCGACAGCACTCGGAAACGAACTTCGGTAGGTATGCCGCGCACCTGAATTCGACCGGTGGTGGTGTTGAGCAAGCACAAACCGGTGTGGAAAATCACCGCTTTCCCACTCATTGCCCGCAATTGCGCGGTGGCATTCTCACGCGTCCCCGGTTTGCCGAAGCGCTGCCCACCCTGGTAGGCAACCTGGTCGGAACCGATGATCAGGGCATCCGGGTGGCGCTCGGCGACGGCACGGGCTTTGGCCACCGAGAGTCTTTCGGCGGTGGCCGTCGGGTCTTCGCCGGGCAGCGGCGTTTCGTCGGCATCGGGTGCCACGGCATCGAATGGAATCCGTAGGCGCCCGAGCAACTCGCGCCGAAAGGACGATGTGGAGGCGAGAATGAGGCGTGGAAAGTTGGTGGGCGTGCTGGCGAGCATGTTTTTGTTTTGACGGAAAAAGCCTCGGCATGATAGCATTCCATGTTTATGTCGCGCCAGTTGGGGAACGTGTCCAAACGAAGCGGAATTGCCGGCGCCATCATCAACAGCCTGGCGTTCGCCCATGAAGGCGGGAGGCTGGCGGGGCAGATTCCTCTGGCGGAATTGCCCAGGTTGGCCGATGTGCTGGTCGACACCGAGGGTGTTATCGATTGTGAGTTGGCTGGCGAGCAGGATCGTGGCGACAAGGCCTACCTTCTGCTCAGGCTCGCTGGTTGTTTGAAACTGCGGTGCCAGCGCTGCCTGGAAACAGTGGAGGTGGCGCTACAGGTGTCGAGTCGCTTTCTGCTGGTGCCGCCGGGGCAGCCGTGGCCGGATGACGAGTTGGCCGAGGATGGCTTTGATGCCATCGCGGCCGAGATGGAAATGGCGCTGCTGCCGCTGATCGAGGACGAGGTGTTGTTGGCGCTGCCCATCGCGCCCCGCCACCAGACCTGCAAAGTGCCGGCAGCGTATGTTGAAGGTAACGGACCCTCGCCGTTCGCGGTGTTGGGCAAGTTGAAGAAAGGAGTTTGACCATGGCTGTACAACAGAACAAAAAGTCTCCCTCGAAACGTGGCATGCACCGCGCGCATGACTTCCTCACCAATCCGCCCTTGGCCGTCGAGGCCACTACCGGCGAAGTCCACCTGCGCCATCACGTTTCACCGTCCGGTGTTTATCGCGGCAAGAAGGTTCTCAAGGCCAAGGGCGAGTAATCCGTCGAAGGTCGCATGCGGCCAAATGCGCGGCGTGATTTGCCGCGTATTTGGCCGCAATCACGATGTCGATCACCATTGCTGTCGATTGCATGGGCGGTGACCACGGTCCGGCGGTTACCGTCCCTGCTGTCTTTGATTTCCTCCGCCGTGATCCCGATTGCACCGCCATCATGGTTGGTCGGGAGGCGGATCTGCGTCCGTTTCTCGGCGGCGCAAGCGAGTTTGGCGAGCGTCTGCGGGTTCATCACGCCAGCGAAGTGGTGGCGATGGACGAACCGGTTGCGACGGCCTTGCGCAACAAGAAGGACTCGTCGATGCGAGTGGCGGCCGATCTGGTCAAAGAATGGCACCGCCAATGCCGCGATTTCCGCGGGCAATACGGGGGCGCTGATGGCGATTTCCCGCTTCGTCCTGAAGACCCTGCCTGGTATCGATCGGCCAGCCATTGCCAGTATCTTGCCGACAGCCAAGGGCCACACCTACGTGCTGGATCTCGGTGCGAACGTCGACTGCTCGGCGGAGCACCTTCGCCAGTTCGGCGTTATGGGCGCCATGCTGGTTTCCGCCCTCGAGCATCGGGACAGACCCAGTGTTGGTCTGCTGAATATCGGTGAAGAAGACATCAAGGGCAATGAGGTCGTCAAGCAGGCCGCCGAGCTACTCAAGGACAGCGGCCTGAACTTCCATCGGCAATGTTGAAGGTCATGACATATGGAAAGGTGCTGCCGACGTCGTGGTCTGTGACGGTTTTGTCGGCAATGTCGTCCTCAAGTCGTCGGAGGGCTTGGCGCAAATGATTGCCGGCGGTCTCAAGGAAGAGTTTTCGCGCAATCCACTGACCAAGTTGGCCGCCCTGATGGCCTTGCCGGTGATTCGTGCCTTCAAGCGTCGCTTCGATCACCGCTCCTACAATGGCGCCAGCTTTCTCGGTCTCAGGGGAATTGTCTTCAAGAGCCATGGCTCGGCCGACGCCTATGCCTTTCGGTGTGCGCTGGAGCGTGCCGCCGAAGCAGCTCGCGAACGCCTGCCGGAAAAGATTGCCGCCCGCATGGCGGCCCTGCATCCTCCTATCGAACCCGTTTCCGTCGCCGCATGAATCCAGCCCATCCTGCCAAGTACGCCCGGATCACCGGCACCGGCAGCTTTCTGCCCGGAGCGCCGGTAACCAATGATGCGCTCATCGCCGCGCATGGCCTCGAGTCCTCGCATGACTGGATCGTCGAGAGGACCGGCATTCACAGCCGCCATTTCGTCGGACCGGACGTCGCCGCCTCCGATCTGGCGCTGGAGGCGAGTCGGCGGGCGTTGGCCGCCGCTGGCCGCGTGCCGAACGACATCGACCTGGTCATCGTCGCCACCTCGACGCCGGATTACGTGTTCCCGAGTACGGCGGCATTGCTGCAGGACAAGCTCGGCATCAAGAGCGGCGGCGCCGCCTTCGACGTGCAGGCGGTATGCAGCGGCTTCATCTATGCGTTGGGCATTGCCGAAAAGTTCATCCGCTCCGGGTCGAACAAATGCGCGCTGGTGGTCGGTGCCGAGGTGTTCTCGCGCATTCTCGACTGGCGGGATCGTGGCACGTGCGTCCTGTTCGGCGACGGCGCCGGCGCCGTCGTGCTGGAAGCCGCCGACCAACCGGGCATCCTGGCGTCGGCGCTCCATGCCGACGGCAGCTACAACGGCATTCTTGCCGTGCCCGGACATCTTCGTGGCGGCCAGCCGATCGGCGACCCGTTGCTGCGCATGGATGGCCAGGCGGTATTCAAGTTCGCCGTCAAGGTGCTCGCGGAGGTCGCCAGCGAGGTCATCACCGCCGCCGGCATGTCGCCGGACCAAATCGATTGGCTGGTACCGCATCAGGCCAACATCCGCATTATGCAGTCCACCGCAAGGAAACTCGGTGTCCCTGCTGAAAAGTGCATCGTCACGGTGCGATCGTTCACGGCAATACATCGGCGGCTTCGATCCCGCTCGCTCTTGACGAAGCAGTCCGCGAAGGTCGCATCAAGCGCGGTGAGATGGTGCTGCTCGAGGGCGTCGGCGGCGGCTTCACCTGGGGCGCCACGCTCCTCAAGTTCTAGGAGTTCGACAGACATGAAATTTGCACTCGTCTTTCCCGGCCAGGGGTCGCAATCGCTCGGCATGATGACCACCTATGGCGAAAGCGCGGTTATCCGCGCGACTTTCGACGAAGCCTCCGCCGCGCTTGGGCCGCGACCTCTGGCAGTTGGCCAATGAAGGGCCGGCCGAAGCGCTGAACCAGACCGTCAATACCCAGCCCTGATGCTGACCGCTGGTGTCGCCGTCTATCGCCTGTGGCAGGAGAAGGGCGGGCCACAGCCGGCCATGGTCGCAGGACATAGCCTCGGCGAGTACTCGGCGCTGGTGGCCGCCGGCGTGCTCGCAGCTGAAGGATGCCGTGCCGCTGGTCGAACTGCGCGCCAAGGCCATGCAGGAGGCCGTGCCGGCGGGCGAGGGCGCCATGGCGGCGATGCTCGGCCTCGATGCCGCCACCGTGAAGGCGGCCTGCGACGAGGCGGCGCAGGGCCAGGTCGTGCAGGCCGTCAATTTCAATTCTCCCGAACAGACGGTGATCGCCGGCCACAAGGCGGCCGTCGAGCGGGCAGCCGAGGCTTGCAAGGCCAAGGGCGCCAAACGTGCGCTGCTGCTGCCGGTTTCCGCACCGTTCCATTGCTCGCTGATGCAGCCGGCAGCCGAGCAAGCTGAAGGTCGCGCCTGGCTGATCCGTTGCCCTGTCGGCGCCGGTGATTCCCGTGGTCAACAACGTCGATGTGGCCGTGCCGAAGATCCGGACGTGATTCGGGCCGCCCTGGTCCGTCAGGCGGCCGCTCCGGTGCGCTGGGTCGAGACCATGCGGGCCATGCAGGCGGCGGGCGTCCCCACGTCTACGAATGCGGTCCGGGCAAGGTGCTCGCTGGTCTGGTCAAGCGCTGCGCCGACGGTCTGGTCGGCGGTGCCATGAGCGATCTTGCCGGTCTGGACGCGGCTCTGGCCACGGTGAAGGCATGAGCATGACCGATCTTGAAGGGACAGGTTGCTTTGGTGACCGGCGCTTCGCGCGGCATCGGCCGCGCCATCGCGCTCGGCGTTGGGTCGGCAGGGCGCCACGGTGATCGGCACCGCGACCTCGGCGGCAGGCGGCCGCCGATATCCAGAACGCGCTTGGACGAAGCCGGCATCAAGGGCTGGGGCGCGGTGCTCGATGTCACCGAAGCGGCTTCCTGCGACGCCGTTGTCGGTGAGATCGAGAAGCGCTTCGGCGCCGGTATCGATGCTGGTCAACAATGCCGGCATCACCCGCGACAACTCGTCGATGCGCATGAAGGACGAGGAATGGGATGCGGTCATCGACACCAATCTCAAGGCGGTGTTCCGTCTCTCGAAGCTGGTCATGCGCGGCATGATGAAGGCGCGCCGTGGCCGCATCATCAACATCACCTCGGTGGTCGGTTCATCGGGCAATCCCGGCCAGGCCAACTATGCGGCGGCCAAGGCCGGCGTCGACGGCTTGAGCCGTTCGCTCGCCCAGGAACTGGGTAGCCGCAACATCACCGTCAATTGCGTGGCGCCCGGCTTGATCGACACCGATATGACCCGGGCATTGCCGGAGGCTCAGCGCGACGCGATGCTTCGGAACGCATTCCGTTGAGACCGCCTGGGGCAGGGCGAGGATGTCGCCGCCGCCGTGGCTTTTCTGGCCGGTCCCGAGCGCCGGCTATATCACCGGCATCACGCTGCATGTGAATGGCGGCATGTACATGGCTTGACCGGGACTATCGATCCGGTTTTGCTAGAATAGCAGCGCTTTTACCACACCCGATTAATCAGGGAAGGAGTATCAAATGGAGAACATCGAACAACGCGTCAAGAAGATCGTCGCCGAGCAACTCGGCGTCAACGAGGCCGACATCAAGATCGATTCGTCCTTCGTCGATGACCTTGGCGCCGATTCGCTCGACACCGTCGAACTGGTCATGGCTCTCGAAGAGGAATTCGAGTGCGAGATTCCGGACGAAGAGGCCGAGAAGATCACCACGGTCCAGCAGGCCGATCGACTACATCAACAACAATCTGAAGAAGTAAGCGGAGCCCTCGGCTCCATTTGCCTGGCAGCCTTTCCCTTCATCGCGGGAGATTACCTTGTCGCGTCGCAGAGTCGTCGTTACTGGCTTGGGGCTTATTTCGCCGGTCGGCAACACGGTTGCCGAGACCTGGGAGAACATCGTCGCCGGCAAGAGCGGCATCGTTCCGATCACCCGGTTCGACGCTTCGGCGCTCAAGGCTCGCATCGCCGGCGAGGTGAAGGGTTTCGACGTCGCCACCTATCTGTCGCCGAAAGAAGCACGCCGGATGGACATCTTCATCCATTACGGCATGGCGGCGGGTATTCAGGCTTTCCGGGATTCCGGGCTGGAGGTTACGCGCCGAGAATGCCGAACGGATCGGCGTGAATATTGGCTCCGGCATCGGTGGCCTGCCGATGATCGAGGAAACACATAACGATTTTCTTGCTGGCGGTCCGCGCAAGATTTCGCCATTTTTCATTCCCGGCACGATCATCAACATGATCTCCGGCAACCTTTCAATCATGCTGGGCCTCAAGGGACCGAACCTTGCCGTGGTGACGGCCTGCACCACCGGTCTGCACACCATCGGCACCAGTTTCCGCATGATCCAGTACGGTGATGCCGACGCCATGGTTTGCGGTGGCGCGGAATCGACCGTAACGCCGCTGGCGGTTGGCGGTTTTTCCTCCGCCCAGGCGCTTTCCACACGCAACGACGATCCGGCGACGGCCAGCCGCCCCTGGGACAAGGACCGCGACGGCTTCGTGCTCGGCGAGGGTGCTGGCGTCATGGTGCTCGAGGAGTACGAGCACGCCAAGCGGCGCGGCGCCAGTATCTATGCGGAGCTGGTGGGTTTCGGCATGAGCGGCGACGCCTATCACATGACCGCGCCCAATACCGACGGGCCCCGGCGCAGCATGCTGAATGCGCTCAAGGATGCCGGCATCAATCCCGATCAGGTTCAGTACATCAACGCCCACGGCACCTCGACACCGCTGGGTGACAAGAACGAGACGGAGGCGATCAAACTGGCATTGGGCGACGCGGCGAAGACCTTGGTCGTGAATTCGACCAAGTCGATGACCGGTCACCTGCTCGGCGGCGCCGGTGGCCTCGAGTCGGTGTTGACCGCGCTGGCTGTTCACCATCAGGTGTCGCCGCCGACGATCAACATCTTCAACCAGGATCCGGAGTGCGATCTCGATTACTGTGCCAACACGGCGCGGGATCTGAAAATCGACGTCGCCATCAAGAACAACTTCGGCTTTGGCGGTACCAACGGCACGCTAGCGTTCCGCCGCGTTTAGCCGAAGTACAGCCCGGGGTGAAAGGTTCGCCCATCACTCTGGCGGTTCGTGCCTCGCGCAAATTGGTCGCGGCGCTTTGCGTCGCCCACGCTCTGGCGGGTGTCGGATTGCTGCCCAGCGAGCTGCCTGTGGCCGCAAAGCTGCTTCTCCTGGTTATCTTGACATTGTCGTTGGTGTTGGCGGTCCGGCGAAGCGGCCGCACCGCCGCACTGACGTTGAATACCGACGGTCGATTGTCCCTGCTCCGCCTCGATGGCAGCTCCCTTGACGGGCAAGTCGATCCCGCTACCACCGTGTTCCCGTGGTTGGTCGTACTGTTGGTAAGGACTGCCGAGAAGACCGAAGCGCTGGTATTGCCCGTGGACGCTCTGGGCGGAGAGGGCCACCGGCAGTTGCGCCTGTGGCTTCGATGGCAGGCTAACGCCGAACCGGTCTGAGCAATGTGCTGCGCGCCCGAGCCAGCAGATCGGGATAGTCACGGCTGAAGTGCAGGCCGCGGCTTTCCTTGCGGCGCTGAGCGCTACGAACGATCAGGTGAGCGGTCTGAACCAGATTGCGCAGCTCGATCAGGTCGTTGCTGACGCGAAAGTTGGCGTAGTAGTCGTCGATCTCCCGTTCCAGCAAGTGAATCCGGTGCAGGGCACGTTCCAGCCGTTTGGTGGTGCGCACGATGCCGACGTAGTCCCACATGAAGCGCCGCAGTTCGTCCCAGTTGTGCGAGAGGACAATCTCCTCGTCGGCGTCGGTCACCCGGCTCTCGTCCCACCGAGGCAGTCTCGGCAACTTTGGCGGCTTCCGGGCCGAGATGTCCCGCGCGGCGGCTTCGCCGAACACCACACATTCCAGCAGAGAATTGCTGGCCAGGCGGTTGGCGCCGTGCAGGCCGGTACAGGCGGCTTCGCCAAGCGCATAGAGCCCGGGCAAATCGCTGCGCGCCGACTGGTCGACCACGATGCCACCACAGGTGTAGTGCGCGGCCGGCACGACCGGTATCGGTTCCTTGGTAATGTCGATGCCGAGTTCGAGGCAGCGGGCCAGGATGTTCGGGAAGTGCTCGCGCAGGAAGGTCTTGCCCTTGTGCGTGATGTCAAGGAATACGCAGTCGAGACCATGTTTCTTCATCTCGAAGTCGATGGCTCGGGCGACAATGTCGCGCGGCGCCAGTTCCGCGCGGCTATCGTGGTTCGGCATGAAGCGCGTGCCGTCCGGCAGCCGCAGGATGCCACCCTCGCCGCGCATGGCCTCGGTAATCAGGAACGACTTGGCATGCGGGTGGTAGAGGCAGGTGGGGTGAAACTGGATGAATTCCATGTTCTCCACCCGGCAACCGGCCCGCCAGGCCATGGCGATGCCGTCGCCGGTGGCGGTATCCGGATTGGTCGTGTAGAGGTAGACCTTGCCGGCCCCACCGGTGGCGACCACGGTATTGGGCGCCGCCAGGGTGAATACTTCGTCGAGGTCCAGATCGAGCACATAGGCACCCCAGCAGCGGTCGGTCTTCAGTCCCAGCTTCCGTCCGGTGATCAGGTCTACGACGATATGGCGTTCGAGCACCGTGATGTTCGGGTGACTGCGCACCTTCTCGTTCAGGGTCTGTTGTACCGCCGCCCCTGTGGCGTCGGCAACATGGATCACCCGTCGGTGGCTATGGCCTCCCTCGCGCGTGAGGTGGTAGCCGGTGCCTCGTCTGGGTAAAGGGAACGCCTTGGGCGATCAGCCAGTCGATGGCCTGCCGGCCATGTTCGACCACAAAGCGGGTAGCCAGGGGATCGCACAGTCCCGCGCCGGCGGTGAAGGTGTCCTGGATGTGCGCCTCGATGGAGTCAGTGTCGTCGAGCACGGCGGCGATGCCGCCCTGAGCCCAGGCAGTGGCGGAATCCTCGATGCCGCGCTTGGTTACCAACGCCACGCGGTGACTGTCGGCGAGGCGCAGGGCGACGGTCTGGCCAGCCAGACCACTGCCGAGGACGAGTACATCGAAGGACTTCAGATAGTCGCGAGGCATTGCAGGCCGGAATATAGCATTGACGAAGATTGCGCCGATACGGATTCGCCGGAACTATTCGGGTGACCGTCTGTCTTTGGATGTAGCGGAACGACGCTGTGGAGCGGATTCCCGAGCGGCCGGCTCGGAGATTGGGTGGGGTATACTTTGACAAGGATTTCAAGGCGGGATCGGCTGAGCAGTTCCGAGTCAGAGAACAGGAAACCAAGTACCCATGGGAGACCGCGAAGCGGATCAGGCGCTGGTCGAGCGCGTACAGGCCGGCGACAAGCAGGCGTTTGGCCTGTTGGTCGGAAAGTACCAGCGCAAGCTCTTGCGGTTGATTTCGCGACTGGTGCGGGATCAGGCCGAGGCGGAGGATGTCGCGCAGGAAGCCTTCATCAAGGCCTATCGGGCGCTGCCGAATTTCCGCGGCGAGAGCGCGTTTTACACCTGGCTCTACCGGATCGGCGTCAACACCGCGAAGAACTGGCTGGTGGCCAATGGTCGTCGGGCACCGACGAGTACCGACCTGGACAACGAGGAAGCCGAGAGCTATGGCGAGAGTGATTTGTTGCGGGATGTCGATACGCCTGAGCGTCTCCTGATGACGAAGCAGATCGGCAACACGGTGAATGCGGCGATGGCCGAGCTTCCCGAGGAGCTCAGGACCGCCGTCACTCTGCGGGAAATCGAAGGTCTCTCTTACGAAGATATTGCGCAGGCGATGGAGTGCCCGATCGGTACGGTACGTTCGCGGATATTCCGGGCGCGCGAGGCAATTGCCGAAAAGCTGCGGCCATTGCTCGATGTGAGTCCGGACAGGAGATGGTGACATGAGGAAAGAACTTTCAGCCCTGCTTGATGGCGAGATCGAGCAACACGAGATGCCGGCGCTTTGGTCGGCCCTCAAGGCCGATGGCCGCTTGCGGACAAGCTGGGGTGAGTATCAGTTGATCGGCGATGCGCTGCGCGGTGAAGGCAACCTTTCGTCCGACATTACCTCGCGAGTGATGGACCGGTTGTCCGACGAACCCGTGGTGTTGTCACCGCGACCAACAAGGCAGCCGAACTCGTGGCAGAGATCGGTGCTTGCAATGGCCGCCTCGGTGGCCGGCATTGCCGTCGTGGGCTGGCTTGCGCTGTCGCAGCAACCGCCGGTGCCGGAACGGGCCTCGTTGGCCCGCCTTGAACGACCAGCACCGCCGGCGGGAGCGGTGGCGATGACGGCCTCCGCGCCGGGCATGCAGGAATATCTGCTCGCCCACCAGGCCAATGCGCCGGGCTTGCACTTGCAGGGTGGTGCGCAGCATATTCGTACCGTCTCCGCCGTGGGCAAAGGCCAATGATTCGAACCTGGCTTGTCTGCATGACCGCCGTGGCCTTGGCCTTCCCGGCGGCGGCACAGCAACAGACTACCGGCGAGGCACTGCAACTCCTCCAGAAGGTCGCTACCGCGGCACAGAAGCTGAACTACTCGGGCGTATTTGTTTACCAGACAGGCAATCGCAGCGAGACGTCGCGTATCACCCACCTGATCGATGGCGACAACGAGCTGGAACGGCTCGAGGTACTGGACGGCAGCCCGCGCGAGGTTGTCCGCAAGAACCAGGAGGTGAGATGCTTCCTGCCGGAGAACCGCCTGCTGATTGTTGAACGTCGCGGTACGCGGCAGTTCTTCCCTCTGCTGTTGCCGGGTAGTCTGGCGGGCCTGACCGAGTACTACATGATTCGCAAGGGTGCCACCGGACGGGTGGCGGGTGTGGACAGCGTGGCGGTACTCATCGAACCCAAGGATGAGAACCGTTACGCCCATCAGTTCTGGATCGACCCGCAGAGCGGGTTGCTGTTGAAGGCCAGCCTGCTCAACGAGAGCGGGGCGGCGCTGGAGACATTCGCCTTCACCGAAATCAAGATTGGTGGCCCATTGGATCGGGAACTGCTCAGGTCGTCCATGGAGTCGAGAAGCGGCGATTGGCAGGTGCAGCATGTGCGCTCCAGTGATGTCAAAGCGGATGACGGACACTGGCTGATCCGCACGGCGCTGCCCGGATTTCGGCGCATGTCGGGCATGAAGCGGCAACTGCGCCCCGACGCGCCTGAAAGCACGCAGATGATCTTTTCCGACGGCCTGGCGTCCGTATCTGTTTTTGCGGAGCCCCTGGCGGGTCGTGGCAGGGAAGCAGCGGGTGCTTTCACCATGGGTGCGGTGAACGTCTACAAGCGCCAGGTTGCCGACTACCAACTGATCGTCATGGGCGACGTGCCAGCCGCCGCGCTGCGTCGTTTCGCCGAAGGACTGGAGCCGCGCCGGAAATGACCGAGAGCGAAGCGATCGTCACGCGGGTGGATGGCGACCATGTCTGGCTGGATATCAACGGTGGATCGAGCTGCACCGGATGCGACCAGTCGGCGGGCTGCGGTCTTGGCGATGGCAAGGGCAAACCAGAACAGCGGATGCGCAACAGCATTGGTGCTCGCGTCGGCGATACGGTAAGCATCGGCATACCGGACGGTGCCGTGATGAAGGCGGCACTCCATTCCTACCTGATCCCGCTGGCCCTGATCCTTGGCGGGGCCGCTGCCGGCATGTTGATCGGTGGGGATGGCACTGCGATCCTCGGTGCCGTAGTCGGCCTGATCGCGGGCTGGTTTGGCTTGCGCCGGGCAAACCGGCTGTTTGGCTCGGTTCGGGAACCCCTTGTGACAATGCGCATCAAAGGGGGCGTTGTTCATCACTTGCATAGGAATTCCACACCATGACAATGCGCTTCCTGGTTACGCTTTGGCTGTTCTTGTTTGCCACAACCGGCTTTTCGCAAACGAAGGAATTACCCGACTTCACCGATCTGGCGGAGAAACAGGGACCGGCCGTGGTCAATATCAGTAGCACCCAGGTGGTCAAAGGCCAGCGTTTCGGCCATCCCTCGCTGCCCTTCGACGAAGACGATCCGGCCTTCGAACTCTTTCGGCGCTTCATGCCCAAGCAGATTCCCGGCATGCCGCGGGAATTCAAGAACCAGTCCCTCGGTTCGGGGTTCGTGATCAGCGCCGACGGCTACATCCTGACCAACGCCCACGTGGTCGACGGCGCCGACGACGTGCAGGTGAAATTCACCGACAAGCGTGAATTGAAGGCCAGGGTGATCGGCAGCGACAAGCGAACCGATGTGGCGTTGCTGAAGGTCGAGGCCAGCGGTTTGCCGGTCGTCAAACTGGGGGATCCGAACACCCTGCGCGTCGGGGAATGGGTGGTCGCCATTGGTTCGCCGTTCGGTTTCGACAGCTCCGTCACGGCCGGTATCGTCAGCGCCAAGGGACGCTCCCTGCCGCAGGAGAACTTCGTGCCGTTCATCCAGACCGACGTGGCGATCAACCCGGGCAACTCGGGAGGGCCATTGTTCAACATGAAGGGCGAGGTGGTCGGCGTCAATTCGCAGATCTATTCGCGGTCCGGCGGCTATATGGGGGTCTCCTTCGCCATCCCGATCGACGTCGCCATGGAGGTCCAGTCGCAACTGCGCTCCGGAGGCAAGGTCACCCGCGGCCGCATTGGTGTCGCCATTCAGGAAGTCACCAAGGAACTCGCTGACTCGTTCGGTCTCGCCAGGCCGCAAGGCGCCCTGGTCGCATCGGTGGAGAAGGGCTCGCCGGCGGACCGGGCCGGTCTGGAAACTGGCGATGTGATTCTCAGGTTCGATGGCAAGACGGTCAACCAGTCGAGCGACCTGCCGCGCATGGTCGGTGCCACCAGGCCGGGTAGCCGTTCGCAAGTCCAGGTATGGCGCAAGGGCGGCACCAAGGACATGACCCTTACCGTCGGGGAATTGCTCGACGACAAGCTGGGTTCGGCTCCCCGCAAGGGCGGCAAGAGCGCCGATGCGACCACGCCGAACAAGCTGGGCCTGATCCTCGCCGAACCGAACGGCGAGCAACGGAAGCAACTCGGCGTCGATCACGGTTTGCTGGTCGAGGAGGTGCGCAACGGCGCCAGCCGCACCGACCTGCGGCCGGGTGACGTCATCCTGGCCGTCATCAGCAAGGGCGCACAGACCGAGCTTCGTTCCGTCGAACAGTTCAATGGCCTGCTGGCCAAGTTCGACAAGACGGCCAACATCACGCTGCTGGTCAAGCGCGGCGACTCGCAGACCTTCATCACGATCCGGGGTGTCGGCGATAAGTGAAGGCAAGGCGCGGCTGACTTTGTACAGCCGCGCCTATTGCCACCTGTGCCAAGACATGCTCGCCGCGCTGGAAGCCCTGCGCGGCGAGTTTTCGTTCGTGGTGGATGTTCGGGATGTCGATGCCGATCCCCAGCTGGCGTGTCGCTACGATGAATGGGTGCCGGTACTTGAGGCCGACGGCAGCGAACTCTGCCATTACTTTCTCAACGAAGGCGTCGTTCGCCAGCATCTGGAAGGTTGCGCGAAACAGCGCTGATTTGGCAAGTCCCCGGCCCGACGGTCGCCCGATACCCGGTGTACCGGCGGATGTGTCGGTGACAAGGAAAACGACGGTGCGGCCAGTCCTTGGTCGCTCAATCGGCCCAGTCTTCGATAGGCAAGTTGGCGATCCATCCAAATGCCTGATCGCTTGTCACCAGCATCGCGCCGATACCGAGCGCATGCGTGGCGATTGGCAGAATAGGCGGCGAGTGAATATGCGGCGAGTAAATTAGCGGCGAGTGGGCGGCGCCTGGGGTTCAAGGTATAATCCGCGCCCGACTCGTCAGGCTGAGTTGGACCACCGATTCTGCGGGATGCGCATCTGGTACCCCTGGTGGCGGGACAACGCTTGCCGACGCAGATCAGCTTCTCACCGCCAACAATGCGCTATTCAATGCTGTTCTGCGAAACCAAAACACGATTAACTCATATCAGTCGCTCTATACAAATCACAGCGGTAACCTTTACGACCTGAATTTGCTTAATACGACCAACCAAACCGTGGTTGAAACGTTCGTGCGGGACTTTGCTGCGAGCAAGCTTCAAGAGATCGTTCGACTTCTGCACATTGCATCCTACCGATCCGGCCTGCGATGGTGGCTCGGTTCCGGAGCCAGGTTCCCTGGCACTGGCTGGGCTTGGTATGACAGCCCTCGCCGCGATCCGTCGTCGCCGCTGGGTTTGATTTCAGTCTGAAGTGGCTCAGCCGGCACCCTGCGGGGTGCCGGCTTATTTTTTGGGTCTTGGCGATAATCTGTCCGCGGTGTTCGCCAGCACCAATGCGTGCGGTCCGTCAGGGTATAATCCGCACCCCTTCTGATCACCCCTCGACAGGGAAGTGCCGCCGCCCGGACCTCCCGCCCCCAACCCGTGAGCGTACGCGCCCATGGCCTATGTTGTGGGCGGGTGCGAACTTCCGCATCGGAACCCCCTTGGACCATATCCGCAACTTCTCCATCATCGCCCACATCGACCACGGCAAATCGACCTTGGCCGATCGGATCATCCAGCTCTGCGGTGGCCTTTCCGATCGTGAGATGTCGGAGCAGGTGCTCGACTCCATGGACTTGGAGCGCGAGCGCGGCATCACCATCAAGGCCCAGACCGCGGCACTCTGGTACAAAGCACGCGATGGCCGGCGTTACAACCTGAACCTGATCGACACGCCGGGCCATGTTGACTTCTCTTACGAGGTGAGTCGCTCGCTGTCCGCCTGCGAGGGCGCGCTGCTGGTGGTGGATGCCTCCCAGGGGGTCGAGGCGCAGACGGTGGCCAATTGCTACACGGCGCTCGATCTCGGTGTCGAGGTGGTGCCGGTGCTGAACAAGATGGATCTGCCCCAGGCGGACCCCGAAACCGCCAAGGAGGAAATCGAAGACGTGATCGGCATCGACGCGACCGACGCCATCCCCTGTTCGGCGAAGACCGGTGTCGGAATCGAAGACATCCTGGAGGCCGTGATCGCCCGGATTCCGGCGCCGAAGGGCGATCCGGCGGGCCGCCTCAAGGCCCTGATCATCGACTCGTGGTTCGATAACTACGTCGGCGTGGTGATGCTGGTACGGGTCATGGAGGGCACCCTAAAGGCCAAGGACCGGATCCTGCTGATGGCCACTGGCGCCGTGCATCTATGCGAGCAGGTGGGCGTCTTTGCACCCAAGTCGCTGCCGAAGGACCAGCTTGCGGCCGGGGAAGTCGGCTTCATCATCTCCGGCATCAAGGAACTCAAGGCCGCCAAGGTGGGCGACACAGTCACCATGGCGGACAAGCCGGCCACCGAGGCGCTGCCGGGCTTCAAGGAAATCAAGCCGCAAGTATTCGCCGGCCTCTACCCGATCGAGGCCAACCAGTACGAAGGCCTGCGCGAGTCGCTGGAAAAGCTCCAGCTCAACGATGCCTCGCTGCACTACGAGCCGGAAGTTTCGCAGGCGCTGGGCTTCGGCTTCCGCTGCGGCTTCCTCGGCCTCCTGCACATGGAGATCGTTCAGGAGCGCCTGGAGCGCGAGTTCGACCAGGACCTGATCACCACCGCGCCCACGGTCGTCTATCAAGTGTTGATGCGCGACGGCACGGAACTGTTCGTCGAGAATCCCTCGAAGCTGCCCGAAACGCAGAAGGTCGAGGAAATCCGCGAGCCGATCATCACCACCGAGATCTTCGTGCCCCAGGACTACCTGGGCGCGGTGATCACGCTGTGCATCGGCAAGCGTGGCAATCAAATCGACATGCGCTACCACGGCCGGCAGGTGCACGTCACCTACGAAATGCCGCTCGCCGAAGTGGTGTTCGACTTCTTCGACAAGCTCAAGTCGGTATCGCGCGGCTACGCGTCGCTGGACTACGAATTCAAGGAGTACCGTGCCGCCGACGTCGTCAAGCTGGACGTGCTGATCAACGGCGACAAGGTGGATGCCCTGTCCGTGATCGTCCATCGCGCCAACGCCGCCTATCGCGGCCGGGAACTGGCGGCCAAGATGCGCGGTCTGATCCCGCGCCAGATGTACGACGTGGCCATCCAGGCGGCCATCGGTTCCACCATCGTCGCGCGCGAGAACGTCAAGGCCATGCGCAAGGACGTGCTGGCCAAGTGCTACGGCGGCGACATCACGCGCAAGAAGAAGCTCCTGGAGAAACAGAAGGCCGGCAAGAAGCGCATGAAGCAGGTCGGCCGTGTCGAGATTCCCCAGGATGCCTTCCTGGCCGTATTGAGAGTGGACTGATGAACTTTCCCCTGATCCTGTTCGTGCTGACGCTGGCCACCGGTGTTCTCTGGCTGGCCGATCGCTATGTGTTCCGCAAGCGGCGCGGTGCCGGCGCGAAAGATCCGTGGTGGGTGGAATACGGCGCCAGCTTTTTCCCCGTCATCCTGATCGTCCTGCTGCTGCGATCCTTTCTCGTCGAGCCGTTCAAGATTCCGTCGGGTTCCATGCTGCCGACGCTGCTGGTTGGCGACTTCATCCTGGTCAATAAATACACCTACGGCATCCGCCTGCCGGTCATCAACAAGAAGGTCATCGAACTGAAGTCGCCCGAGCGTGGCGACGTGGTGGTGTTTCGCTACCCGGTCGACCCGTCGCTCGACTACATCAAGCGCGTGGTCGGCTTGCCGGGCGACAAGGTGGAGTACCGAAACAAGCGGCTGACCATCAACGGCGAGGCCATGGCGATGCGTCGCGATGGTGATTTTCTCGACAAGGAAAAACTGTATTACACGCCACGCTTCATCGAAAGCCTGGGCAAGGTGGAGCACGAAAGCCTCATCGACGAGGAGGCGCCGCCCTTTGTCGCCCAGGTGCTGCCCTTTTCCCATCGGGACAATTGCCACTACAATGCCGAGGGCTTTGACTGCGTGGTTCCGGCCGGCCATTACTTCATGATGGGCGACAACCGCGACAACTCGCAGGACAGCCGCGTCTGGGGCTTCGTGCCGGATGAAAACCTGGTGGGCAAGGCGTTCTTCATCTGGCTCAATTTCAGTGACTGGAAGCGGATCGGTTCGTTCAAGTGAGGATGATCGAATGAGCAATGACATGAGAAATCAGCGTGGCGTGACGCTGACCGGGCTGCTTGATGGCGAGCATGGTGATCGTCCTGTGTCGGCGCTGCTCGGCATGAAGGTGGTGCCGGAGTACATCGAATATGGCAAGATCATGTCAAGCATGAAGGCGATTGCCAGAGATGCCAGCATGAAGGACGGCCTCCGTTTCCGAGGTGCGGACGGCTTCATACGCGCCGCGCCGATATCGACCATATTCAAGGCGTTACGGCACAGGATCTTGACGTTACCAAGGAAGGCGGCGATCTGGTCATCTCCGTTGCCTATACGCAAGCGTATTGCCGCTGTTCGGCCCGGTCAGCCTGCTGATCGACTTCGAGGGTTCGACGGCGCGGTGATGCAGGCGGGACGGCTGGAAACGGCGCTAGGCCACCGTTTTGCCCAGTCGGACTTGCTCCGCCAGGCGCTGACCCATCGCAGCTATGGCTCGCCGCACAACGAGCGGCTCGAATTCCTCGGCGATTCCGTGCTCAACTGCGTGATCGCGACGCTGCTCTTCGAGCGCTTTGGCGACCTGCGCGAAGGTGACCTGTCGCGTCAGAGGGCCAATCTGGTCAGGCAGGACACCCTGGCCGACATCGCCCAGTCGCTGAAATTGGGCGATTGCCTGCGGCTTGGCGAAGGCGAACTGAAGAGCGGCGGCTTCCGGCGGCCCTCCATTCTCGCCGATGGGCTGGAGGCGGTCCTGGGCGCCGTCTATCTTGACGCCGGCTTTGCCGCGGCGCGGGTCGTCATCGAGCACCTGTACGAATCGCTGTTGGCGCTGGTCGACCCGAACGTGTCGGGCAAGGATCCGAAGACGGAGCTGCAGGAACTCTTGCAGGCCCGCAAGCTGCCGCTGCCCTGCTATGCCCTGGTGGCGACGCGCGGCGAGGCGCACGCCCAGGAATTCGAGGTCGAGTGCGCCATTCCCAGTCTCGACATCCGCGTGTCCGGCTCTGGCAGCAGCCGGCGCAATGCCGAACAGGCCGCCGCGCGCCATGCGGTGGCGCGCGTGTTGACCAAATAGGACCGATGCATGGCTGACCAGACCTTCCACACCGGCTATCTCGCGGTCATCGGGCGACCGAACGTCGGCAAGTCGACCCTGACCAACCGTCTGGTCGGCGCCAAAGTCAGCATCACGTCGAAGAAGGCGCAGACGACGCGCCATCGCATCCACGGCGTATTGACGACCGAGGCGTGCCAGTTCATTTTCGTCGACACACCCGGCTTCCAGACCGCGCATCGCAATGCCCTCAATCGCCTGATGAACCGCAGCGTCACGCAGACACTGGCCGACGTCGACGTGGTGCTTTTCCTGGTCGAGGCAGGGCGCTGGGGCGGCGGCGAGCAGGACATCGTCAAGCTGCTGCCGAACGATCGGCCCGTGGTCCTGGTCGTGAACAAGGTCGATCGCCTGGCCGACCGCAAGACCGTGCTGCCCTTCCTGGACAAGGTCAGCAGGGAGTTTGCCTTCGCCGACATCGTGCCGGTCAGCGCCGAACGCGGCGAAAATCTCGATGAGTTGCTCAAGACGGCGGCCAAACACCTGCCGGAAGCCGCGCCGATATTCGAGGCCGACGACATCACCGATCGCTCCGAACGATTCCTGGCCGCCGAATTGTTGCGCGAGAAGCTCTTTCGCAACCTGGGCGAGGAACTGCCCTACGGCATCGCCGTGGAAATCGAAAAGTTCGAGCAGGAAGGCGACCTGCGGCGCATCCACGCGGCCGTGGTGGTCGACCGGGCGGCGCACAAGGCCATGGTCATCGGCAAGGGCGGCGAGCGCTTGAAGCGCATCTCCACCGATGCCCGCAAGGAGATGGAAACCCTGTTCGGCGGCAAGGTCTGGCTCGAAACCTGGGTCAAGATCAAGAGCGGCTGGGCCGACGACGAGCGGGCCCTGAAAAGTCTCGGCTACGAATGAGCGCGCAGCGCCAGCGCATCGACGGCGCCGCGGCTTTTCTGCTTCACGCCCATCCCTACAGCGAAACCAGCCTGGTGCTGGACGTCTTCGCCCGCGACCATGGCCGGGTGGCCCTTCTCGCCCGCGGCGCCCGCCGCCCGCGTTCGGCCTTGCGCGCCGTATTGCTGGCTTTCCAGCCGCTGGAGCTCGGCTGGTTCGGCGCCGGCGAGGTGAAGACGCTGGCCAAGGCCGAGTGGCAGGGCGGCCTGCCGCTGCTGACCGGCAAGTGCCTGCTGCTCGGCTACTACCTGAACGAACTGCTGCTGAAACTGCTGCCGCGCGAGGACGCGCACCCCACGCTGTTCGACGCCTATGCGGCCGCGCTGGCGGCACTGGCGCATGGCGCGGCGGAAGCCGCCGAATTGCGCCGCTTCGAGAAGACGCTGCTGCGTGAACTGGGCTATGGACTGGCACTCGATTGCGAAGCCGGCAGCGGCCATCCCGTGCAGCCGGAGCGGCGCTATGTCTATCTGATCGAGCGCGGCGCGGTCGAGTCGACGGGGGCCGCGGGCCTGCCGGAATTGTCGGGGAAGACGCTGCTGGACCTCGCCGCCGACGACTACAGCGACCCGCGCACCGTTGCCGAAAGCAAGGCGCTGATGCGCCAGTTGATGGCACACTATCTCGGTGGCCAAACCTTGCAGTCGCGACGAATCTTTGTGGAGTTACAGGAACTGTGATTGAACTCGGCGTCAATATCGATCATGTGGCGACCATCCGTCAGGCGCGCCGCACCTATGAACCCGATCCCGTCTGGGCGGCCGTCGAAGCCCATCTCGGCGGTGCCGACGGCATCACCGTGCACCTGCGCGAAGATCGCCGCCACATCCAGGACCACGATGTCCACCGCCTGCGCGACCTGACCCACATCAAGCTGAACCTCGAGATGGCCGCGACCGACGAGATGGTCGGACATCGCCTGCCGGCTGAAACCGGAAATGGCCATGCTGGTGCCGGAAGGCCGGCACGAGGTCACCACCGAGGGCGGGCTCGACGTCGTCGGCCAGGAGGCCAAGCTGAAGGCCGCGGTCGCCCGGCTGGCCGACGCCGGCATCGTCAGCAGCGTTTTCATCGATGCCGAATTGCCGCAGGTGGCCGCCGCCGCGCGCATCGGCGCCCGGGTGTGCGAGATTCACACCGGGCCCTACGCCCACGCCTTCCACGAGCGCGGCCGCGACGCCGGGAGCGCCGCCGTACTGGCCGAGATCGAGAAGATCCGCGCCGCCGGCCAGGCCATTCGCGAACTGGGCATGCGCTTCAATGCCGGCCATGCGCTCAACTATTACAACGTCCAGCCGGTGGCGCGGCTGGCGGGGGTGCGCGAACTGCACATCGGCCACGCCATCGTCAGCCGCGCCGTGTTCGTCGGCATGCGCGAGGCGGTGCGGGAAATGAAACGGCTGATGCGCGAGGCAGCCCAGACTTGATCCGGGGCATAGGCACCGACATCGTCGCCGTGGCGCGCATGGCCGAGTTCTGGCGGCGTCATGGCGAGCGGGCGCTGGACAAGGTGCTGGCGCCGGCCGAGCGGGCCGAGTGCCTTGCCAGCAAGCGCCCCGAGCGCTTCCTGGCCAAGCGCTTCGCGGCCAAGGAAGCTTTGGGCAAGGCGCTCGGCACGGGCATCCGCGCGCCGGTCCTGTTGACGGCGATCGCCGTGAGCCACGACGCCCTCGGCAAGCCGGCCTTCAGCCTGGCACCGGACCTGGCCGCCCATCTCGCCGACCGGGGCCTGACGGCCCATCTGTCCCTCAGCGACGAGCAGGACTACGCGCTCGCCTTCGTCATCGTCGAAACAATGGAGTGAACTCAACCATGAACCATGGCCCCCTGGTGGTCGATATCGCCGGCACGGCGTTGTCCGATCACGAACGCGAGCGCCTGCGCCATCCGCTGATCGGCGGCGTCATCCTGTTTACCCGCAACTACGAGACGCCGGATCAACTGCGCGCGCTCTGCGCCGAAATCCACGCCCTGCGCCAGCCGCCGCTGCTGATCGCCGTCGACCACGAAGGCGGCCGGGTCCAGCGCTTTCGCGAGGGCTTCACCCGGTTGCCGGCCATGCGCGAGCTCGGCCAATGGTGGGACGAGACGCCGCGCTCGGCGGTCGAGTCGACGCGCGCCGTCGGCTATCTGCTGGCCGCCGAACTGCGCTCGCTCGGCATCGACTTTTCCTTCGCGCCGGTGCTGGACCTCGATTGGGGCAACAGCGGCGTCATCGGCAACCGTGCCTTCCACGGCGATCCGGCGGCGGTCACGGCATTGGCCGGCGCGCTGATCGAAGGCATGCGCGAAGCCGGCATGGGCTGTTGCGGCAAGCATTTCCCCGGCCACGGCTGGGTCAAGGCGGATTCGCATCTGGCGGTGCCGGTCAACGAGCGCAGCCCGGCGGAGCTGGAAGCCGACCTGACGCCCTATCGCGAACTTGCGCTCGACGCCGTCATGCCCGCCCATGTCATCTACCCGCAAGTCGACGATCGGCCGGCCGGGTTCTCGCCGGTCTGGCTGGGCAAGCTCAGGAAGGAGTTGGGCTTCGACGGCGTCATCTTCAGCGACGACCTGTCGATGGAAGGCGCCAGCGCGGTGGGTGGCATCGTCGAGCGGGTCGAAGCGGCGTGGAGCGCCGGTTGCGACATGCTGATCGTCTGCAATTCACCCGACGCGGTGGATGAAGTGCTGGCCCGGTGGCGACCCGAACCCGATCCGGTCAGCGCCGCGCGCATCGCCCGGCTGCTGCCGCGCGCCCCCGGGCTGCCCTGGCACGAACTGGCCGGGCAGGGCACCTATCAGGCAGGGCGCTCGGTGGCTCGCCGGCTCGCCGGAGATCTGCCCGCACCGAACAAGGCCTGAGCGGGGCACCGGGCCGCGCCGGCGCCCGCCGGTGTCGACAGCTCAGAAGCGCAGGCCGACTGACGCGGTGGCGTAGCTTCGATCGCGCATGCTGTTGTAGGCGCCGCCCCAGGTCGGATTCCACGCCAGCGAGGCGGTGTACATGCGGCGGTAGGTGGCCTGGAGGGCCACCGTGCCGACCCGGCGCCCCTGGATGAAGACCGTGTCGTGCGACCAGCCCCGCACGTCGCTGGCAAAGGCGATGGTCGGCGTCAGGTCGAGTTCCGGTGCCACGCCGCGGTAGGTGACGCTCGCCCGCAGGCGATAGCCCCACGACGTCGGCGAAACATAGCCATCGAACGAACACTGCGCTGCGCCGCCGGTGCATACGCCGGCGACCGGGCCGACGCCGTAGAGGTCCGACCGGCCGTAGCGGCGCACCGCCGGATCGGGCAGGTCGTGCACATGCTTGACACCCGCTTCGGCGGACAGCGCGAGATTCTCGCCGCCCAGGCCCTGCTTCCATCGCTGGCCGAGCGACATCAGCAGTTGCGTCACGCGGAGCCGGTCGTAGCCGTGGTAGACGGCGCCCAACGGGGTGGCGGCGGCGATGGCGCGCAGTTCGCTGGCCGCGGTGTTCGAGCTGAAGGCGTTGAGCAGGTCGGCGGAATTGATCTGTACCGGCTGGTTGGGCAGGTAACTCAGTTCGCCGTTGAAGGCCAGGCCGCCGGCGGCCGTTTTCCAGGTCAGCGCCGTGACGCGAATGTCCTCCGGGTACTCGGTAAGGTACAGGGCGTTACGGCCGTCCGGGTCGCCGGGAATGAAGGGCGTCGACGCGCGGGTCGTCTTGACGGCGCCGGTATACGGCCAGCGGCTGTGATAGCGGGCGCCATAGGCGCCGAACTCCGTGGCCAGCGCCGCCACCCGGTAGGTCACGCCGAAGCCGAACTGTCCGCTGTCGCTGACATCGGGTGTTGGCGCCCTCTTGCCATACAGGCCCGAGCTCAGGCCGAGCCGGTCATTGGCACCGGCCAGCAGCACGCGGTTGCAGCCGGTGGCGTTGTAGTCCTGCGCCGAGAAGAAGGTGCCGCAGGCGTTCAGCTCGGACGGCCGGTAGGCGATCTGGTAGAACGATTCCAGATTCATGTCGTCACTGATGCCGAGCCGCCCGAACAGCGCCGGAAACGGCACCGTGCTTTCTTCCGGCAAGGCGCCGGGGCGATTGATCGCCGGCAGGTCGAGCGGCGTCAGGGCGGACAGGCCGCCGAGGATCCGCCAGCCCTGGCCCCAGGCGATGTTCTGCTGGCCCAGGCGCGCGTACAAGGGCAGGCCGCCCACCGCGTAGGTGTCGTAGACATAGGCGTCCTGCACCACCAGGCCGGTGAACCGGGCGCGCGGCCGGAGACCGTCCTCGCCCAGCGGCTGGCCGCTCGCGTAGCCATTGATCGTGTTGCCCCAGGGCCGGCCCTCGTCGGACAAGACCAGGTCATCCCAGAACTTGGCGCGCAGCAGGCCGCCGGCGCTGCCGCGCTTGACCTCGGCGCTGCCCACGCCCTTCAGAACCGTCGACACCGCGTCATGCCGGGCGAAGTTGAGGTTGCCATCGTCCGAATTGCGACCGGACGGGGCGGTGCCGGCCATGCCGACCGCCGCGCCGTTGCCGGCCGACACCAGGGCAGCGTCGCGTGAGCGGGTCCGGACGCTGGTGCCGTAGCTTAGCGCCCCGTGGAATTCAATGCCGGCGGCGCCCGGATCGGTGGCGTCGGCCAACGCCGGCGCGGCCTGGCCCGCGCCAAGAGCGGCCAGTCCTCCCAGGGCAAGGCCCCACGGCAGTGCTTTCATTGTTGTTCGTTCCCCATCGGTCGGTGATCGGTCAAGCGGCTGAGCGGGTGGCGTGTTCATGGGCCAACGTGCCGCCACGTGGCCACATTATCTAGGCGCCCGGGCCGATTGAACCGGGCATCTGGACCGATTTACCGCCGATGTTCCCGGCCGAGCCCGACTGCTAGCGCGTCACCCAGCCACCGCAAACCGGAAAGACCTGCCCGACGAAGCAGTTCGCCGATTCGCTGCACAGGTAGGCGGCGAATTCCGCGTCTTCCCTGGCGCTCACCAGGCGCCCCAGCGGCACCTCGCGCCGCAGGCGTTCCTGGAAGCGGGGGTCGGCCTGGACTTCGGGCGGGAAGTAGGTCGGGTTCTCGACGAAGTTCTGCGCCATGGCATTCACCTGTACGTTGTGGGCGGCCACCTCGACGCCGACCGCCTGCACATAGGCAAGCTGGGCGCCGCGCGCGGCGCTGTAGGTCGACCGCGCCTTCATGCCGCGCAACGCGGACGCGCTGCCCATGACCAGAATCTTGCCCGCGCGCCGCTCGATCATGGCCGGCAGGACCGCCCGGAACAATCGTGGCAGGGGATGCACCAGGGCGGCAAAGACGTCGTGCCACTCGTCGTCCGACACTTCCGCCGCGGCGGTGGCTGGCGCCCGTATCGCCAGGTTGGCGACCAGCACGTCGATGTGGCCCGCATCGGCGACGATCCCGGCCGGGGCGCCGGCAGCCAGGAGCGGGGCGGTACTCGCGACCACGGTGGCGCCGTGCTCGGCAAACACTTCGCACAGGGCAGGCCCCATGAACTGGTCGGCCTGGGTGACCAGCACCCGTTTGCCAAATAGGTTTTGCTTTGACATGGCTTCTCCCGTATAGCGAACTACGCGGAACGGCTCCCCTGGTGGCCCACGGGAGCCGGCCGCACAAGGCGACTACTCCCGGATTTCCGGCTCGACGAGTTTCGCGAGCAGGACCAGCGAATCCTGCCACCCGAGGTAACACATTTCGACCGGGATGACGTCCGGAATGCCTTCCTGCACCGCGGTCAGTTCGGTGCCACACGACACCGCCCGCAAGGTCACCGTCACCTGTATCACGCCGGGCAGGTTCGGATCGTCGAACTGGTCCGTGTAGCGGATCAGTTCATTCGGCACCAGTTCCAGGTACTCACCACCGAAGGCATGGCTTTGTCCGGTGGTGAAGTTCGTGAAGGACATCCTGAACGTCCCGCCGACTCTGGCGTCCATGTGCTGCACCGTGCCGGTAAAGCCGTTCGGCGGCAGCCATTTGGCCAGCGCGGCGGCGTCGAGGAAGGCGCGATAGACCCGTTTCGGTGGCGCGCGCAGGACGCGGTGAAGGCGAACAGTGTTGGTGGCCATGGGCGCTTCTCCGTGTCTGCCGTTGTTCGGGCGTTGCCGCCCAGGGGATCTCCCGCGATGCTACCCGATTTCTCGGCCACCCCACAGGGCCGGGACAACAGGCCAACGGGCCTGGCGATGCACTTTGCGATCGGCCGGGTGTCACGCCGTGGCGTGCCCCGTGATGCGCACCTAGGCAGCGCGCCTGAAGTGTCCAAGCAGCGCCTTGACCCAGACCGCCAGGACAACCAGGAAGACGGTCAAGCCCGCCAACAGGGCCCCTGCCGCAAGCTGGGCAGGGTGCCGGGTGTTCGCGACCACGACCAGCCAATGCACGTACACCAGGAAGAGCGCCACGCAACAGGCAAAGAACCGGGCCTGCTTGATGAGGTACCGGACCGTGTTCTCCCGACGCTCCGGAGCCAGCCAATAGGCCTTGTTCGGCAGGTTGAGCCGCTCGGCTGGTCGGGCCGTGGCCATGCGGAGTGGCAAGACCAGCAGAATGGGGACGCCAACGACAAGGAACAGGGTGAGTTTGACGTAGATGGACCGCGGCATGAAGCCGTTCGGCACGCCGGCGGCGTCGAAGTGCGCCGCCACGAGTGCGGGGAGGTCATCGCTGGTGACCAGGACGAAGACGGCGGCGCAGGCGAGCACGAGGGCAAAAGGCAGCGAACCACGCGGAGAGTTCATGAGCGTCTGCCAGGTTCGCGTGCTGAGTTCCTTGCCGAACAGCTTGTCGATGAGCGTCATGAAGACCGGGCCGCGCGGTCCGTCGGGCCGGCGGCGCGGAATGCGTCGTGGAATGTGACCGTGCCCCGCGGCATGTGGCCGTCGAAAGACAGTGCGAAGAAGACGTTCGCCGGAACACCCTCGAGCACAAGCTGTGGCGCGTTGGCGAAGCCGAACTTCCCGTAGTAGTCGGGATGGCCGACCAGGCAGCATCCTTGCGCGTTGAGCGCGCGCAGCCGTGCCAGGCCCTCCCGTATCAGGGCCTTGCCGATCCCCTGTCTCTGGAACTCCGGCAAGACCGACACCGGTCCGAGGCCGTACCAGTTCCGGGTGCCGTCGGAAATGCTCACCGGCGAGAAGGCGATATGCCCGACCACCTGGCCATCGACCTCCGCGACCAGGGATATCGTCAGCGCCCCGGCGGCGCGCAGCGCCTCGACGATGAATTGCTCGGTTTGCTGGCTGATCTCAAGCGTCTGGAACGCGGCCATGGTCACCTTGCCGATCGTGTCGATATCCGTGTCGGACTCGTTCCTGAGGGTGATTTGCGGTTTCATGTGTCCTGACGTTGGTTGCGCTTCGACTTGGAATCCACGGCGCTGTTCACTGCGTCGCGGCCTTGATCTGCCCAAAGGCACCTGCATGAAACGACTGACGCAGAAACAGTGCGACTGGATCGCCAACGAACTGAATACCCGACCTCGCAAAAGGCATGGATACAGAGCCCCCCTGGAGATCTACCATGCGTCTTGAGGTTTGTTGCACTTCGTTGTTGAGTCTACGGCGCATTTTGCCTCGGCACACAGCGAACCTCCGTCTTTACCGAATTGGCTATGTAGCACTCTTCGTGAGCTTGGTGATGAAGTAGCTCGAGTTCATCATGCGTCGGCTGCTTTGCTCCAGAGAAAGATACCTCAGGTCGCAGCGTAACAATCGACATCATGAACTTGCCTTCGGAGTTCTTTGCCATTACGCCTTCTGCGATGTCGTGGTAATGGTCGACGACGAAGCCTTGTTTCGCGACGATGGACAGAAACCAGAGCATGTGACAGCTGGAAAGGGAGGAAACAAATGCCTCTTCAGGGTCGATGGCATCTGATGCTGAATAGGGCAAGGGAACAACATGGGGCGAGGAAGAACCAGGAACGTCTATTCCGCCGTCGAAGCGGAGAACGTGTTTCCGGCTGTAGTGATTGTCGAGAAAGGGTTGGCCTGAGCGGCACCAGATCACCTCTGCGGTATAGGTGGCCATCGATGCGCTCTAACGTCCAAGTTCAGAGGCGCTGCGCGGCTTTATCGCGCAGCGTCCTCTGGAACGACGGGTTCGGCCACATATCTATGCGCTACGGGAGTGGCGCGCTACGTACTGACGCAGCACACCATCCATGCGTGATTGCCAGCCTTCGCCCGTGGACTTGAAGTAGGCAACGACCTCGGGGCTGTAGCGCACCGATACCAGCAGCTTCTTGTTTTCGGACTTTGGTCGCCCACGCAACGACTTCAAGGGAACCATTGCCTTTAGCTGAGTAGGTGTGAGCGGCTGTGCATCGGGATCGCTCTTGGCCGCCGCAGTAATGGCTTTGTCTTCGGCCGCGGTAGGCATGCGAACGGCAGGTCGTTTAGAGACTTTCGACATAGTGCTTTACCTCACGACGATTGGCGCGGCGAAGGCTGATGATCCTTCGCACATTGCCACGATCTACAAAGGCCACGTAGTACAGGATTTCGATATTCGGAGCGAGCGCGATCATTCGCATCTCGTTGTACTCGAACCGTTCATCAACCCACACTGACCTGCCCTGTAGCCGTACCAATCATTCGGCAGGAAGTCCGGTGGCAAGGTTAAAGGATTCCTTCGGTGGTGGGTTGCGTTACACCGGCAGCATGCTGCCGGTGTAACGCGGCAAACTTGGCTGGCGGCATGCGCCGGCAACTACTGTGTGGCCTGACCTCGTTGTAGTCCTGCCGCCAAGCCGCGATAGCGGCTCTGGCTTGCGGTAGGGTCTCGAACCAGTGCTCGTTCAGACACTCGTCCCGGAACTTGCCGTTGAAGCTCTCGATGTAGCCGTTCTGCATCGGTCGTCCTGGTTGAGTCAGCAGATGACGAATGCCGTGGGTCTGCGCCCAACCCATGAAGGCCCGGCTGGTGAACTCGGGGCCGTTGTCGGTGCGAACCGCGCAGGGATAACCGCGGAAGATGGCGGCCTGATCGAGGAGCCGCGTCACGTACTGGCCGGAAATGCCAAAGTCGGTGGCGACGTCCACACATTCGTGACTGAAGTCGTCTGCCACCGTCAGGCACTTGATGCGCCGGCCGTTGGCCAGGCTGTCGCTGACGAAGTCCATGCTCCACACCTCATTGACCTTCTGCGCGATCTGGAGCGGTACTCGCTCGCTCACCGGTCGCTTGGCCTTCTTGCGCTTGCGCACCGCCAGCTCGGCGATGCTGTACAGGCGATACATCCGCTTGTGATTGACGTTCGGAAACTCGGGACGCAACAGATCATGGATGCGCCGATAGCCGAATCGGCGCCGCGCCTGGGCGATGTCGATGATCGCCGTGCTCAGCGCCACGGTCGCATCGTCCGGCACCGGCGGATGGCGGTAACTGTCTCGGGAGAGCCCCACAAGACCGCATGCGTGGCGCTCGGAGAGATCGAACTGCTCGACCATCTGCCGGATCGCCTCGCGCCTGACTTGTGGGGCTAGCGTTTTACCCCGAAGACGCTTTTGAGGGCGTGAATATCCAGATGCGCTTCGGCCAGCAGCTTCTTCAGCTTGGCGTTCTCGCCTTCCAGTTCCTTCAGCCGCTTGGCGTCGGTGGCCTCCATGCCGCCGAACTTCGCTCGCCACTTGTAGAACGTGGCATCGCTGAAGCCGCCCTTGCGGCATAGCTCCTTGATCGGCATCCCTGCCTCGGCCTGCTTGAGAAACCCGATGATTTGTTCTTCCGTAAATCTGCTCTTCTTCATGTCCGTCATTCTCCATGGTTTGACGGACTTCTCTACTTCAGATTGGTACGGCACGTAGGGGGCAGGTACACCAGCGCGGCTTCCCAATCGAGTTCGACCGCCATGAGCAAGGACACGCCGTGTTTCGCTTGGTTTGCCTCATCCTTGGCTGGATCGAATTCGATACGCATGTATTACTGTAGCTACACTAATTGCAGATTGTCAAACGGGCAACGGTGCGCGCTTGTATGGGGCCGAAC
>CAVTQQ010000003.1:0-30120 GCA_963736865.1 uncultured beta proteobacterium
GGAAAAACCGGTTTTCAGATTTTGGCCGATTTTTCCCGGTTCACCGTAGGGGGCCGGTTGAGAACCTCTGCGGCCTGATGATGCTTCCATTCGTTATGGCGGGTTGCGGATCCCAGGCCTGCCGTTCAGCAGAATCAGCCATCCGGCGGCAGTTCGGCCGAAGCTGCTCTTCGAACCTCATTGAGACAACGACCCTTCAGAGGAGTTAAGCCGCCGCTCGGACGTGCCTGCTAAATCGGTGGCGAATTAGCCAGTATGTGGTGATCAGTCCGCCGTAATTAGCGATCCGCAGCTGAGATTGTGAAGGGCAGTGGACGCTGTTGTTTGACGAAGCATACGCCGCGATGCGCTTGATGTGGCGAATCCCCCCCGACCTGAGGGGGGGATTTTATCGACAAACCCCCTAGAGTTCGAGGCTGTAGCGCTTTGGTCCGCTTCTGCATGCGCCTGAACGGACCCGGAAAGCGATGGCACCGGATCGGTCCTGTTTTCCGCGGCGAATTCAACCAACAGTTCCAAGGAGAACAGCATGGCCCTCGAATCCGTAACGGTCACCCCGTCCGCCTATCCCTATCCCCTGCTCATCAAGCAACTGCTGCACACGCCGCTGGCGACTCGCCGGCGACCAGGAGATCGTCTATCGCGACGCGCAGCGCATGACCTATCGCGACACTGTTCGGGCGCATCGGCCGGCTGGCCAACGCGCTGTCCGCCCTCGGCGTCGGCCAGGGCGACACGGTCGCCGTGATGGACTGGGACAGCCACCGCTACCTCGAGTGCTTCTTCGCCGTGCCGATGATGGGCGCCGTGCTGCAGACGGTGAATGTCCGCCTGTCGCCCGAGCAGATCCTCTACACGCTCAACCACGCCAAGGCCGATGTCGTGCTGGTCAACGTCGAATTCGTGCCGTTGCTGGCGATGATCAAGGACCAGCTGGAGACGGTGAAGAAGTTCGTCCTGATCAGCGACGACCGGCGGCGACATGGCCTCGTTCAAGATGCCCTTCGCCGGCGAATACGAGGCGCTGCTCGACAAGGCCTCGTCGCGAGTACGACTTCCCCGATTTCGACGAAAACACCCGCGCCACCACCTTCTACACCACCGGCACCACCGGCCTGCCCAAGGGCGTCTATTTCAGCCACCGCCAGCTGGTCCTGCACACCCTGGCGGTCGCTGCCGCCCTCGGCACCGGCGCCGACCAGGGACGGCTGCATCGCGGCGACGTCTACATGCCGATCACCCCGATGTTCCACGTCCATGCCTGGGGCATGCCCTACGTCGCCACCATGCTCGGCGTCAAGCAGGTCTATCCGGGTCGCTATGCGCCGGACACGCTGCTCGAGCTGCATCCGCGACGAGAAGGTCACGTTCTCGCACTGCGTGCCGACCATCCTGCACATGCTGCTGACCAGCCCGGCGGCCAAGGACGTCGATTTTTCCGGCTGGAAGGTCATCATCGGCGGCTCGGCGCTGCCCAAGGGCCTGGCCGCAAGCCGGCATCGCCCGCGGCATCGACATCTTCACCGGCTACGGCATGTCGGAAACCTGCCCGATCCTGACCCTGACCCGCGTGCCGGCCGAAGTGACGCGCCGACGACACCGAACGCCAGGCGATCGAGCGCATCCGCACCGGCTACCCGATGCCGCTGGTCGACCTGCGCACGGTCGACGCCGAGATGCTCGACACGCCACACGACGGCCAAGGCCAGTGCCGGCGAGATCGTCGTGCGCACCCCGTGGCTGACCATGGGCTACCTGCACAATCCGGCTGCCTCGGAGGATCTGTGGGCGGGCGGCTACCTGCACACCGGCGACATCGGCGTGATCGACGCGGCCGGCTACCTGCAGGTCACCGACCGCATGAAGGACGTGATCAAGACCGGCGGCGAATGGGTATCCTCGCTCGAACTGGAAAGCATCATTTCCGAATTCCCGGCGGTCAACGAGGTCGCCGTCATCGGCATCAAGGACGACAAGTGGGGCGAGCGCCCGCTGCCCCTGATCGTGCTCAAGGAAGGGCAGGCGGCGACGCTCGATGACATCAAGCGCCACGTCCAGAAGTATTCGGAGGCTGGCCAGATTTCCCGCTACGCCATTCCCGACCAGGTTCGCTTCGTCGATTCGCTGGCCAAGACCAGCGTCGGCAAGCTGAACAAGAAGGCGATGCGCGAGCAGATCGCCGGCTGATCGATCCCCATTTCCGGAGTCCATCGTGAAAAAACTGCAGGTCAGGAAAGCCGCCGTCCTCGGCGCCGGCGTGATGGGGGCGCAGATTGCCGCCCACCTCGCCAACGCCGGTGTGCCGGTGGTGCTGTTCGACCTTCCCGCCCGGGAAGGCGACAAGAACGGCATCGTCAAGAAGGCGCTCGACGGCCTCAAGAAATTGCAGCCGGCGCCGTTGGCGAGCCGGGCCTTGCTCCAGCACATCGACGCTGCCAACTACGAAGAGCACCTGACGCAATTGTGTGACTGCGACCTCGTCATCGAGGCCATCGCCGAGCGCATGGACTGGAAGAACGATCTCTACGCCAAAATCGGCCCCTTCCTGTCGTCGACCGCGATCATCGCCTCGAACACCTCGGGGCTGTCGATGAATGCGTTGGCACTGGGCATGCCCGAGGCACTGCGTTCCCGCTTCTGCGGCATCCATTTCTTCAACCCGCCGCGCTACATGCGCCTGGTCGAAATAATCGCCACCGAAGGCACCGACCCGGGCGTGCTTGACGCGCTCGAGACCTGGCTGGTATCGACCCTCGGCAAGGGCGTCATCCGCGCCCTCGATACGCCGAACTTCGTCGCCAACCGGATCGGCGTCTTCTCCATCCTGGCGGTGATGCACCACACGCGCTGCTTCGACCTCCGCTTCGATACGGTCAACGCGCTGACCGGCCCGAAAATCGACCGCCCGAGCAGTGCCACCTATCGCACCGCCGATGTCGTCGGCCTCGACACGCTGGCGCACGTCGTGCGCACGATGCGCGACACCCTGCCTGATGACCCCTGGAGCAGCCACTTCACGGTGCCGGCCTGGCTGGATTGCCTGATCGACAAGGGGGCGCTCGGCCAGAAGACCGGCGGCGGAATATTCAAGAAGGTCGGCAAGGAGATTCACGTCCTCGATCTCGGCGAGCAGGCGTATCGACTGTCGGCCGGCGAGCTCAGCGCGGAAGTCGCCTCCCTCCTCAAGGAAAAGAATCTCGCGACCCGCTTCTCCGCGCTGCGCGCTTCCGGGGACCCGCAGGCGCAGTTCCTGTGGTCCATCTTCCGTGACGTCTTCCATTATTGCGCGGTCCAACTCGGCAACGTCGCCGACAATGCCCGCGACCTCGATCTGGCGCTGCGCTGGGGCTTCGGCTGGGCAATGGGGCCGTTCGAGACCTGGCAGGCCGCCGGCTGGGAAACGATTGCCCGCGCCATCGCCGCCGACATCGCCGCCGGCAAGGCCATGAGCGACGCGCCGCTTCCGGCCTGGGTCCTGCAAGCGGGGCGCACCGGCGTACATGGTGCTGATGGCTCCTACTCGGCGCGCAAGGATAGCTATGTGCCGCGTTCTGGTCTGCCGGTTTACCAGCGCCAGCTCTTTCCCGAGCGGGTGCTCGGCGAGGCGGCTGCGACGCCTGCGCAGTCCGGCGAGACCCTGTACGAGAATGACGGCCTTCGCCTGTGGCGTCTGCCTACGGTCGACGCCGGCATCGGCGTCATTTCCTTCAAGTCGAAGGCGCATGCCATCGGCGCCGAGGTGGTGGCCGGGATGATGGCCGCCATCTGCAAGGCCGAGGCGGAACTCGCCGGCCTGGTCATCTGGCACGAGGCGCCTTTCGCCGTCGGTGCCAATTTGGCCCAGGTGGCGGAGGCTTGCGCAGCCGGTGACTTCGACCGGCTCGACGCCACCGTCGCCGCTTTCCAGCAGGCGACGATGGCCGTCAAGTATGCGCAGGTGCCGGTCGTGGCGGCCGTGCAGGGGATGGCGCTGGGTGGCGGCTGCGAATTCGCGATGCATGCAGCGAAGCGCGTACTTGCGCTGGAAACCTACGCCGGCCTCGTCGAGGCTGGCGTCGGCCTGATTCCCGCCGGCGGCGGCTGCAAGGAATTCGCCTTGCAGGCAGCCGAGTGGGCGGCACGCACGGCGACCCCGAACGAGGTCTTCCCGCTGCTGCAGCCGGTGTTCATGAACATCGCGACGGCCAAGGTCGGCAAGAGCGCACATGAAGCGATCGAACTCGGCTTCGCCCGTGCTTCCGACACCATCCTTTTCAACGCCGACGAATTGCTCTGGGTCGCGATCCGCGAAGCGCGCGCGCTGGCCGATGCCGGCTATGCGCCGAAGCAGCGGGCGCGCGGCATTCCGGTCGCCGGCCGCGCCGGGATCGCGACGCTCGAGATGACCCTGGTCAACATGCGCGACGGCGGGATGATTTCCGCCTACGACTACCGGGTCGCCCGCGCTGCTGCCGTCGCCTTGTGCGGCGGCGAGATCGAGGGCGGCAGCAAGGTCGACGAGGCCTGGCTGCTTGGCGTCGAGCGCCGCCAGTTCGTCGAATTGCTGAAGAACCCCGAAACCCAGGCCCGCATCCAGCACATGCTGGATACCGGCAAGCCCTTGCGCAACTGATCAGGCCGACGAGAGAAAAACATGACCAAACAAATTCAGGACGCCTACATCGTCGCCGCTACCCGCACACCGGTGGCCAAGCGCAACGGATTGTTCCGCCACGTGCGGCCGGATGACCTGCTGGCCCATGCGCTCCGTTCCGTCGTGGCCCAGGTGCCGGCAGTCGACCCGGCGCGTATAGGCGACGTCATCGTCGGCTGCGCCATCCCCGAAGCCGAACAGGGCATGAACATCGCCCGCATCGGCGTGCTGCTGGCCGGCTTGCCGAACACGGTGCCCGGCTACACCATCAACCGGTTCTGTTCGTCGGGCCTGCAGGCCGTCGCCGACGCCGCTGCCCAGATCCGCCTCGGCCTGGCCGACGTGATGATCGCCGCCGGTACCGAGTCGATGAGCGTCATGCCGCAGATCATGGGCAACAAGGTGATGCCCAACCCGGCCATCTTCAGCGACGAGAACCTCGGCATCGCCTACGGCATGGGCTTGACGGCCGAGGAAGTGGCCCGTCGCTGGAATATTTCCCGCGACGAGCAGGACTCCTTCGCGGATGCCTCGCACCGACGTGCCTGCGCGGCGATCGCCGCCGGCCACTTCCGGGCCGAGACGACGCCTTACGCCGTCAGCGACAACCTGCCCGACCTGGCGAGCGGAGAAATCCGCCAGCGCCGGCGCCTAGTCGAGAATGACGAAGGACCGCGTGGCGACATCTCGATCGAGAAATTGGGCAAGCTGCGCCCGGTCTTCCGCGCCAAGGGATCGGTCACGGCCGGCAACGCCTCGCAGATGTCCGACGGTTCGGCCGCCGTGATGCTCGTGTCCGAGCGCGTGCTCAAGGAATGCAACCTGACCCCGCTCGCCCGCTTCGCCGGCTATGCGGTCGGCGGCGTCGCGCCCGAGATCATGGGCATCGGCCCGGTCGCGGCGATCCCCAAGGTGCTCGCACAGGTCGGCATCACGCAGGATGACCTCGACTGGATCGAGTTGAACGAAGCTTTTGCGGCGCAGGCCCTGGCGGTTACCCGCGACCTCGGCCTCAACCCGGAAAAAATCAACCCGCTCGGCGGCGCCATCGCACTCGGCCACCCGCTCGGCGCCACCGGCGCCATCCGCACGGCCACGCTGGTTCACGGGATGCGGCGCACGGGCGGCCGCTACGGCATGGTCAGCATGTGCATCGGCACCGGTATGGGCGCCGCCGGAATTTTTGAACGCCATTAACAGAACAATCCCAAGGAGAGAACAGCATGAGTGATTACCGCGCACCCGTGAAGGACATGCGTTTCGTGATGGACGAAATCGTCGGCCTCGCCGATATCGCGCAACTGCCCGGCTACGAGGATGCGACGGCCGACATGGCCGACGCCGTCCTCGACGAGGCGGCCAAATTCGCCAGCGGCGTCCTCGCCCCGCTGAACAAGAGCGGCGACCAGCAGGGCTGCAAGCTCGGCAGTGACGGGGTGATTACCCCGGACGGCTGGAAGGATGCCTACAAGGCCTTCTGCGACAGCGGCTGGAACGGCCTGGCGATGCCGGTCGAACTTCGGCGGCCAGGGCCTGCCCGAGACTTTCGGTATTGCCGTCAAGGAAATGGCGGCGTCGGCCAATATGGCTTTCTCGCTGTGCCCGATGCTGACCGGCGGCGCCATCCAGGCCCTGCTGACCTGTGCCAGCGACGAGCTCAAGGCGGTCTTCCTGGAAAAGATGATCACCGGCGAGTGGACCGGGACGATGAACCTGACCGAGCCGCAGGCCGGTTCCGACCTGGCGCTCATCCGCTCCCGTGCGGAACCGCAGGCCGACGGCAGCTACAAGGTGTTCGGCCAGAAGATCTTCATTACCTACGGCGACCACGACATGACGGACAACATCGTCCATCTCGTCCTGGCCCGACTGCCTGACGCGCCGGCAGGCGTGCGCGGCATCTCGCTGTTCCTGGTGCCGAAGTTCATGGTGAATGCCGACGGCAGCCTGGGCGAGCGTAACGACACCCACTGCGTGTCGATCGAGCACAAGCTGGGCATCCACGCCAGCCCGACCGCCGTGCTCGCCTTCGGCGACAACGGCGGCGCAGTCGGCTACCTACTCGGCGAAGCCAACCGTGGCCTCGAGTACATGTTCGTCATGATGAACGAAGCGCGCATGGGCGTTGGCCTGCAGGGCGTCGCCCTCGGCGAGCGCGCCTTCCAGCAGGCCCTGGGCTATGCCCGCGAACGCAAGCAGGGTCGCGACGCGGTCACTGGCGAGTCACTGGTCACCATCGACCACCACCCCGACATCCGGCGCATGCTGATGGCCATGAAGAGCCGGGTCGAGGCCGGCCGCGCCACCACTTACATGACTGCCGGCCTGCTCGACCGTGCCCACGCCGGCACCGACCCCGAGCAGAAGAAGCGTGACCTCTGGCTGGCCGAGTTCCTGATCCCGATCGTCAAGGGGGGTGGTACCGAGATGGGCATCGAGGTGACCTCGCTCGGCATCCAGGTGTACGGCGGCATGGGCTACATCGAGGAAACCGGCGCCGCGCAGCACTGGCGCGATTCCCGCATCACCACGATCTACGAAGGCACCACCTGCATCCAGGCCAACGACCTGATCTTCAGGAAGCTGATGCGCGACCAGGGCGCCACCGCCCGCATGGTCTTCGGCGAAGTTGCAGCAACCGCGCGCGCCCTCAACGAGTCCGGACGGGCTGAACTGCAGGCCATCGGCCGCCAGCTCGATGCCGGCCTCGCCGCCTGGAATGAGGCGACCGACTGGGTGCTCGCCAATGCGAAATCCGGCGTTTCAGGCGTGTTGACCGCGGCAGTGCCTTACCTCGACCTCGCTGTTGCCGTGACCGGTGGCTGGCTGATGGGCAAGGCGGCGCTGGCTGCCGCGAACTATCTGGAGAAGGGCGAGGGCGACCTGCCGTTCTACAAGGCCAAGATCGCCAGCGCGGCGTTCTATGCCGACCAGATGCTGCCGCTGGCGCGCGCGCGGGCTTCGACGGTCATCGCGGGCGACGCGGCGATCGCCGGCCTGGCGGGCGACGACTTGTTCCAGTAATACCGACTCTGCACCAGCGGTAGCGGGCTCGCTGTGCCCGTCACTGCTGCCTTTCAAAGGGGGCCCGCGTGGCCCCTCTTTTTTGCCGAACTTCAGGGCGTTCACCGCCACTGGCAAGCAGGAAGCCGAGCGCTCCTGCGCCCGGTGATCGTGGGCTGCAGGCTTGCAGGGGTGAGCGTCAATCCCTGAACAGCGGCTGTCCCTCGTTGAAGGCCCTGTATTTCTCGCGCGGATCGCGGATGTGCTGTTTCATCGCATCCAGCTTCACCATCTTCTTCGGTGTCAGGAAGGCTTTGACCTTGCGTTTGCCGCCAACCTCCTAGATCAGGGTCACCTGCCCGTCGATGTTGGTGAAATAGATCCCCACCAGGTCGCTACGTTCCCTGCCGGTCTTCACGTCCTTGACGAAGCTGTCCAGAATGCGGTCACCGGTGCGGCCCGAATCCCCGTCCGTGGGAAATCAGACCGGGCGATCACCGATGATTCCGGCGCGTTCCAGCCTGCGCACATCCGGCCAGTAGTCCTGCACGGCATAGTGTTGCGTGCAGCGGTTGTCCCAGATCGCGACGGTATTGGTGTGCAGGGGCCGGCGTACCTGATATTCGGGAACGTAGGCCTGGCTGATCAGATAGTGCAGCAACAGGCCGGCGCCGGGGTTGGCGTCCTGGCCGAAACGTACCCGGTTCGGTGTGTGATAGTTGCTGAAGTGGGTTGTAAAGGCATTGACGAACAGGACCTTGTCGCCGGTTTCGGGGTGCGTGCGCACCACCGGATGCTCGGCATCGGGGAATTGTTCCTTGAGTGCCAGCCGTTTCTCGATCGGCATGGCCGCGCCGAAGCTGGCTTCGATGCTGTGGCGCGCTCGCAGGTCGGCAATTTGTTCCTTGATGTGGTCCGGCAGGTTGTTGTAGGCATCGACCATGTTCACCCAGATCATGTCGCCACCGACGTCGGGGGCTTCGGTGCAGCGCAGCACGGCGCCCATCTGCGGGCATTCGCGCCAGGTGGTGTCGCAGTGATAGGCGTTTTCGTACTGCTCCTTGCGCGTATCAGGACCCTTGTAGATCTGCACCAGGCCCGGGTTTTCCGGATCGCTTCCGACGATGGGATGGTCTTCCAGGCCGCCGAAGCGGCGGGCGAAGGCTACGTGTTCGGCACGTGTGCAGTCCTGGTTCTCCAGAAACAGCACCTTGTGCTTGAGCAACAAGGCCCCGATTTCGGCGAACAGGGCATCGTCTCGCGATGCCTGGGCAATCGAGACGCCCTGCAATTCGGCGCCGATGCTGCGGGTAAGGGGTTTGACGGTGATCGTCGTGTCTTTCATGATTGTCTCCTATGCGCCCGGCCGGTGCGCGGCACCGCCCGGGTGAGCGAATTTCCTTCGCTGGCGGGTCTACGGAAGCGATTGCGGGTGCCGCATCAGGCGTTCTGCTGCTGTCGGCGAGCGGCGAATTCGCCGTACCAGGCGAGGCATTCCGGGTTGGCCATGGTGTCCGGGTTGACGATCTTGTCGAGCGGCTGGCCGAGCAGCAGCTTCTTGATCGGCAGTTCCAGCTTCTTGCCGGTCAGCGTGCGCGGGATGGCCGGGACCTGGAAGATGTCGTTCGGCACGTGGCGGGCCGACAGCGCGACCTTGATGCGCTCGCGGATGGTCGCGGTCAATGCTGCGGTCAACGCCTCGCCGGGGCGCAGGACCACGAACAGCGGCATGTACGATTCCTTGCCCAGGTATTCGAGGTCGACGACCATGCTGTCGAGCACTTCCGGCAGATCCTCGACGGCACGGTAGAGTTCGCTGGTGCCCATGCGGATGCCGTAGCGGTTGATCGTCGCGTCGGAGCGGCCGTAGATGATGGCGCCGCCGCGCGGCGTGATGCGCAGCCAGTCGCCGTGGCGCCAGATGCCGGGATAGGTGTCGAAGTAGCTGTCGATGTAGCGCAGGTTGTCCTTGTCGTTCCAGAAGTAGAGCGGCATCGACGGCATCGGCGCGCAGCAGACCAGTTCGCCGACCGCGTCGGTCAGCGGCTGGCCGGCCTCGTCGAAGGCTTCGATTTTCGCCCCGAGGCAGCGGCACTGCATTTCGCCGAGATACATCGGCAGAGTCGGCACGCCGCCGATGAAGGCGCTGACCAGATCGGTGCCGCCGGAGATCGGGTTGATCCACAGGTCGCTTGCGGACATTGTCGAGCAGCCACTGGTAGTTTTCCGGCGACAGCGGCGAACCGGTCGAGCCGAGGCCGCGCAGCGCGCGACAGGTCGCCCGCGTCGGTCGGCTCGATGCCGGCCTTCTGGCACGAGGCGTAGAAGGCGGCGCCGGCGCCGAAGAAGTCGACGCGCTGGTCGGCGACGAAGCGCCACAGGGCATTGAGGTCGGGGTAGCCGGGGTTGCCGTCGAACAGGCAGATGGTGCAGCCGGCCAGCAGGCCGCCGACCTGGAAGTTCCACATCATCCAGCCGGTGGTCGAGTACCAGTGGTAGCGGTCGCCGGGGCCGAGGTCGAGGTGGAAGGCGATCGCCTTGACGTGCTCGATGACGACGCCGCCCTGCGAATGGACGATGGGCTTGGGCAGGCCGGTGGTGCCGGAGGAATAGACGACCCACAGCGGATGCTCGAAGGGCACGTGCTCGACCTGCAGCGGCGCGTTGCCGGCGGTGGCGTCGGCCCAGGTCGTGGCATTGGCGAAGCCGGTGACGCCGGCCGCCGGGTCGAGCTGGGGCAGCAGCACCAGGTGCTCGACGCTGGGCAGTTCGGCCAGCAGTTCGCCGACCAGCGCCCGGCGGTCGTGCGCCTTGCCGCCGTAGTGGTAGCCGTCGACGGCGATCATCGCCTTCGGTTCGATCTGGCGGAAGCGGTCGAGCACCGCGACGCGGCCCATGTCGGGCGAGCACACCGACCAGATGGCGCCGAGGCTGGCGACGGCGAGGAAGGCGATGACCGATTCGGGGATGTTGGGCATGAAGGCGACGACGCGGTCGCCGCGGCCGACGCCCTGGGCGCGCAGCGTGGCGGCCAGTGCGCCGACCCGGCGCTGCAGTTCGGCCCACGACACGTCGCGGTCTGTCGCCCGCCTCGTTGCGGAAGACGATCGCCGGCCGGGTGTCGGTGGCGTGGCGGAAGACCTGCTCGACGTAGTTCAGTTCGACCCCGGGAAACCACACTGCGCCCGGCATGCGGGCGTCGGCCAGCGCCTTGCCGCGCGGCATGGCCGACGGGATGGCGAAGTAGTCCCAGACGGCGCCCCAGAAGGCGTCGATGTCGGTGACCGACCAGCGCCACAGGGCGTCGTAGTCGGCAAGCCTGGACGCCGCGCTCGCGGGCCAGCCAGTCGATGAAGGCGGAGACCTTGGCGTTCTTGATCGTCTCGGGCGATGGGGTCCAGGCGGGGACGGGGTTTTCCATGAGTGTTCTCCTTGGTTTGGTGTCGGGCGTCGCCTCGGGCAGGGCGACTGGTGGGTTCAGGTGGCCTGCATCATGGGCGCGGGCTGCAGCGACTGTTCCATCACGGCAAGCAAGGAAGGCGGCTGATGTGCGCCGGAAATGGCCAGACGGTCGTTGAAGACGAAAAACGGCACGCCATTGGCTTGATCCTTGCGCGCCGCGAGGGTTTCGACGAAGCTCCAGCGTCGCTCGGGCGAGATCAGGCAATCCTTGATGGCTGTCCCCGGGAAGCCGGCGTGTGACGCGATCGAGGCCAGCACGGCGGGGTCGCCGATGTTGCGGCCTTCCATGAAGTAGGCGGTGAACAGGCGCTCGATCAGCCCCTCCGTCTTCCCGGAATCCGCCGAAATCCCTGGCGCACTCGATCAGCAGATGTGCTGACAGCGTGTTGGGCATGAACTCGATCCGCTCGAAGGCCAGCTCGACGCCGGCGGCGCGCGCCGCTTCCCGGACCTGCGCCCGGCGTGCAGCGACGGCCGCCGGACTGCCGAGGCGCCGCTCGTAGAATGCCTGGTAGGGAATGCCTTCCATCGGCGTGTCAGGCAACAGCAGTTGGGAGCGCCACTCAATGATAGGTTCCACGTCGGGGTGCAGCCGGCGAAACTGGTCGAGAGCGGAACGCAGATGACGTTTGCCGATCAGGCACCAGGGACAGATCAGATCGAAATGGACGGCGATGGCGAGTTTTTCGGTCATGGTTTCAGGTATCGCTCAGGGGGCAGGGCAGGGGCGGGTCTGGCGGAATTGCTGTTCGCGGAACAGGCACCAGGCGCCGATCGCGGTGATGACGCCGGTGCCGAGGGCCAGGGAGAACAGCGAATCCCAGAACAGCGGCGCCAGCACGCCGGCGCCAACGGCCATCACAGCGAACTGTAGGAAGGTCTGGACCGAGGCAGCGACGCCGGCGTGCTCGTGGACCGGGGTCAGCGCCCAGTCGAGCAGAATCGGCAGCGCCAGCGCCAGGCCCAGTGAGTAGACGAACAGCGGGATGGTGTGAATCAGCCCCGGCGGCAGCAGTCCGCATAGCACCAGATTGAGGAGCACAGCGGCGCCTAGAATGCGGTAGGCGAGGGCGAGGGTGGCGGCGCCCTGCAGGCGGCGCGCCAGGCGCGGAAAGAGGACGAAGCCGCTGACCAGTCCGGCGGTAATCGGCGCGAAGACCAGATAGACATCAGTAGGGCCGCGCCCGAGGTGTTGCATGACGAAGGCCGGGGCCGAGAAGGCGTACATCGCCATGCCGACCCAGTTGGCGACATGCGCAAGCGACAGACGGATGAAAGTGCCGGAGCGCATGACGGCCTGGTATGAATTCCACAGCACGCCGAGCTGTAGCGGCCGCCGCTGCGCGTGTGGCAGAGTTTCCGGCAGCCAGCGCCAGCAGGCCAGCGTCAATGCCAGCATGATGCCGGCGATGGCAGCGAAGACCGCGCGCCAACCCCAGGTCTGGGCCAGCCAGCCGCCGATCACCGGCGTCGCGACGAGCGACAGCGTCTGTACCATCATGATGCTGCTCAATAGCCGCTGTGCGGTTGGGCCGATATGCAGGTCGCGGATGATGGTGCGGCTGATCACCAGTCCGGCACCGGAGGCGAGTCCCTGCAGCGTGCGCAGGACCCACAGCTGCTCGATCTGCCAGGTGGCCATGCAGCCGAGCGCGGTCAGGGCGAGGACGATCAGCGCGCCGAGGATCACCGTGCGGCGTCCCCAGGCATCGGCCAGCGCGCCGTACCACAGCGACATGAAGGCGCAGGCGGCGAAGAACAGCGAGATTGTCTGTTGTGCCTGCCAGTTGCTCACCTGCAGGTCGTCGCGCAGCGAGGGCAGGGCGGGGATCACCATGTCGGAGGAGATGGAGTTGAGCAGGCCGATCACCGCCAGCAGCGCGGTCAACGCCGCCGGGGAGAGCGTTTTCACGGGTGTCGTCTGGGGCCGGTCAGATCATCTCGTGGATCAGGTCTTCGCCCTGCTTCCACTCGCCGAAGCCGGCCGGCGGGTTGATGTGGCCGACCGCACCGACATCGAGGAAGCGGCTGCCCCAGTCGCGGGCGAAGCCTTCGGCACGCGCGAAGCTACACAGCGGGTCGTTGGTCGAAGCGGCGACGATGGATGGGAAGGGGAGCGGCTGGCGCGGAATCGGCGTCCAGCCTGCAGCAGCGAGCTGGTCAACAGTCGGGTAGCCGGCGGGCATCGGCGATTCGACGTCGGCCGGGGCGGCGAGCAGGGCGCCGACGATACCTTCGCGGCGATACTTTTGCCCCCACTGGACGACGATCATGACGCCGGCGCTATGGGCGGCGAGGACGACCGGGCCGTCGATTTCGGCCAGCGCCGTCTGTAGCGCTTCGACGCGGGCGTCGCGCGACAGCTTGTCATGTTCGAGCGGGGCGACGCAGCGGGCGCCGGGGATCTTCTTCTGGGCGTGGGTCTGCCAGTGATCCTCGACGTGGTCGCGCAGGCCGGGGACGAAAAGGACAGTTGGGTTCATGTGGGCTCCGTGAGAGTCTAGTTGTTTCCCCGGGCCTGCTGCGCGCGGATGCGCTGCAGATCGTCAGCGTAGGTGCGGCGGCCGAGGGCGAAGGTTGCGGCGGCAGCCAGGCCGACGAAGGGCATCCATTGCAGCGCACCGAGCAGGCCGATGCGGTCGGCCAGCGCGCCGGTCAGGAAGGGACCGGGGGCCATGCCGAGAATGTTATTGGCCAGGGACCAGGTGGCGAAGGCCGTGGCATGGATCGCCGGGTGGGTCAGGTTGGCGACCATGGCACCGACCGGGCCGGTGGTGCCGGCGACGAAGAACATGCCGACGGCGAGCAGGGCCAGCTGGGCCGGGCCGTTCGGCAGGTGGAAGCCGACGATGAGGGCGATCGACGAAATCAGCGAGTAGGTGATGGCGACGGTCCATTTGCGCGTCGCGAAATTGCGGCTCAGGCGATCGGTGATGATGCCGCAGCTGGTCATCCCGACGGCGCCGACGAGGACGAAGACGGCGGCGAACAGGCCGGCACGATCTGGCGGCAGCTCGTAGTAGCGGTTCGCAAAGCTGGGCAGCCAGGCCATCATCGAACCCATCATGAACAGCTGCAGGCCGCTGCCGACGTAGGCGCAGCAGACGGAGACCGAGGAAAAGAGGCCGGCGAGCAGTTCGCGCAGCGAGGGGAAGCGGGCGCCGTCGCCTCCCGGCCGGGCAGGTCCATCCGGATTGAGCCGCTTCTCGGTGACGACCAGCGCGTAGAGGATGACCAGTGCCATGCCGAACACGGCCATCGCGCCGAATGCCCAGCGCCAGCCGAACTGCGCCGAGATTACGCCGCCCAGGGCCATGCCGAGCACCGAGCCGAAGGCGCCGCCGGCCAGAAAGGCGCCGCTCAGTGTCGAGCGCATGTGCGGCGGGAAGACGGCGATGATCACGGCAATGCCGACGCTGCCGTAAGCGGCTTCGCCGACGCCGACGAAGAAGCGCGCGGCGAACATCTGTCCATAGTTCTCGGCGATGGCGCAGGCAGCGGTGGCCAGACTCCACAGCGCGGCCATCAGGACGATGCTGCGCACGCGCCCCCAGCGGTCGGCGAGCAGGGAAAGCGGAAAAGTTAGTAGCCCGACGAGCAGCGAGACGATGCTGTTCAGCGAGCCGAGCTGAGTGTCGCTGAGTCCCCATTCGGCCTTGAGTACCGGGAACACGGCATTGAGAACCTGCCGCGACATGTAGTCGGAGAGCAGCAGGCCGAAGGTGAGGGCAAAGACGATCCAGGCAAAGGTGCGCGACACCTTCGGCGTATAGCGGATGTCGATGCCTGCATCGGCGACATGGATGGCCACTGCGATCTCCTCGAATTCTCTGGACAGGCGCCAGCCGGGCGCGTCAGCGACCGGCCTGGCCCATTGTAGTTATGTCAGGTTTCAGGACGGGCTTCGTTCGCTGCCCGTCCCAGGGTGTATGCTGCTCAGGCGGCCTTCGCGTACTGGGTGAAGCCGATCTGACCAGGCTGGCGGTTCGGCGCGAAGCCGTTGGCGGCCAGTGTCTCGTCGGCGTTCTTGTAGAAGGTGCCGATCTTGTAGATCTCGCGGGCTTCCTTGGCATTGGCGACCGGCCGGCCGAACTCCTTGGCGATGCGCACCAGCTGCTCGATCTGCTCGACCGTGGTCATTTTGCGCGAACGGTCCTGGGTCCAGATGTTGTCCTCGATGCCGCAACGGACATGCAGGCCCATGGCGATTGCCATCATGTTCAGCGGCAGGACGTTGAGCATGGAGGTTTCCAGGGTCAGCACCGAGCCGTCCGGGCAGGCGCGGACGAAGTTGGCCAGGTTGTAGATGTTCGGGGCATCGAAGCCGCCACCGATGGCCACCCAGGTCAGGATCAGCGGCACGTTGCAGGCGCCGCGGCGCATGTTGCGCTCGACCGTTTCGAGCTGGGTGATGTTGGCGAGTTGGAAGTGCGTCTGGATGCCATTGGCAGACAGGCGGCGGATGTGCTCTTCGACCCATTCCGGACCGGCCGGTATGGTCATCTCGCGGTAGGCGCGGTACATCTCCGGTTCGCCCAGCGAGGTACCGGCAACGTCGGCGGCGCACATCTGCTCGACCACGTTCATCTGGTTGCTGTTGATGGCGATGGTGACCTGGTCGGGCTTCGGCGTCAGTTCGGCAAGCATGTGGCGGGTGTCGTCGGACAGCCACTTGGCGGTTTCACCTTCGCCCTCGGGAGCGAAGGAAATCGAGCCGCCGACCTGCAGGATCATGTCGGGAACGCGGGCACGGATGCCGGCGATCAGTTCATTGAACTTCGACAGGCGCTTGGAGCCCTTGCCGTCCAGTTCGCGAACGTGAATGTGGATGACCGTGGCGCCGGCGTTGTAGCAGTCGACTGCCTTCTGGATCTGCTCTTCCATGGTGACCGGGATGTCTTCCGGGAAGTCGGACGGCTCCCACTCGGGGCCGTAGGGCGCGCAGGTAATGACTAGTTTCTGCTGATTTTCGGGAAAGAGGGAACCGTCGAGGAAATTCATGTGTTGCTCCTTGAAGTGATCTTGATGTGGATTTGGGGTGTTTTTCCGGGTCAACCGAAACAGGCCGACCAGGGTGGATTCCTAGTAGGGCTTGTCGCCGATGATGGCGGCGCGCTCCATCTTGCGGTGGCACGGCGGGTAGTCCATGACCGCGTAGTGCTGGGTCGAGCGGTTGTCCCACATCGCCATGCTGTACGGCTTCCAGCGCCAGCGCACCTGGTACTCCGGGTTGTAGGCCTGGCTGATCAGGTACTGCATCAGGTCGGCTGCCGTTCTTGTTGTAGTCCTGGCCGTAGCGGACGCGGGACGGGGTGTGGTAATTCACGAAGTGCGTCGTGAAGGCATTGACGAACAGCACCTTCTCGCCGGTTTCCGGATGGGTGCGGATGACCGGGTGTTCGGCGTCCGGGTACTGCGCCTTCATGGCCAGGCGCTTGTCCTGTGGCATGGCGGCGGCAAAGGAAGAGTTGAAGCTGTGGCTGGCGATCAGGCCGGCGATTTCGCTCTTCACCGATTCCGGCAGCTTTTCGTAGGCCAGCACCATGTTGGCCCACATCGTGTCGCCACCGACCGGCGGGCACTCGATGCAGCGCAGCACGCAGCCGAGCGCCGGCGTTTCGCGCCAGGTGCCGTCAGTGTGCCAGGCGTTCTCGTAACGGTCGATGGGGCTGTCCGGGTTCTTGTAGATCTGCACCAGGCCGGGGGCATCCGGGTGGCTTGGGGCCATCGGGTGGGTTTCGAGTTCGCCGAGGCGCTGGGCGAATTTCATGTGGTCGATGCGCGAGAGCTTGTCCAGCGTCTGGTCGCGCAGGAAGAGCACCTTGTACTTCAGCAGGGCGGCGTAGATTTCGTTGAACAGGCCGTCGTCACGCACGGCGTCGCCGAGGTTGACATCCAGGAGTTCGGCGCCGATGGCGCAGGTCATTTGCTCGATTTTCATGTGCTGCTGTCTCCTCTACCCTCAAATTACAAAAATGGATGATCCGGTCGTCTTGCGCGATTCCAGATCACGGTGCGCCTGCACGGCATCCTGCAGGCCGTAGCGTTGGTTGATTTCGATCTTGATCCGGCCGGCGGCGACATGGCCGAAGATCTCGCCGGCCAGTTCGGCCTTCTCGGCGGGGTCGGCGATGTAGTCGGCAAGTGCCGGGCGGGTCAGGTAGAGCGAGCCCTTCATCGCCAGGATCTGCGGATCGAACGGCGGGATGGTCCCGGAGGCGGTGCCGACGCAGACCATCAGGCCGCGGCGCTTGAGCGAATCGAGCGAAGCATTGAAGGTGCTCCTGCCGACGCTGTCGAAGACGACATTGACGCCGACGCCATCGGTCAGTTCGCGGGCCCGCTTGGCGACGTCTTCGTGGCTGTAGTTGATCGTCTCGTCGCAGCCGTGCGCCTTGGCGACGGCAGCTTTTTCGTCGGTTGAAACCGTGCCGATGACGCGTATGCCGAGCAGCTTGGCCCATTGCGAGACGATCAGCCCGACGCCGCCTGCAGCCGCGTGGATGCAGCAGGGTATCGCCGGCCTTGAACGGGTAGATGCGGCGCATCAGGTAGGCCGAGGTCAGGCCGCGCATGGTCATCGCCGCGGCGGTTTCGCACTCGATGCCTTCCGGCAGCTTGATCAGCGGCGCGGCGGCGATGATGCGTGCCGTGCTGTAGGCGCCCAGGGTGTTGAGGAAACCGGTGTAGGTCACCTTGTCGCCGACGGCGACATTGGTCACGCCCGGGCCAATGGCCTCGACCACGCCGGCCGCCTCGACGCCCATGCCGGCAGGCAGCGGGATCGGATAGGTGCCGTTGCGAAAGTAAGTGTCGGCGAAGTTGAGGCCGACGGCCACGTGGCGCAGGCGGACTTCGCCTTGCCCCGGGTCGCCGACGGTCACGTCCTCGAGCTTGAGGACTTCCGGGCCGCCGGTTTCATGGAAGCGGATTGCTTGTTCCAAGGTGTTCTCCTGTTTATGGTCTTTGTTGGTTTGTGCGATACGGCGTGTCAGTTTGACGACGGGGCCAGGTTGACGATGCGCGAGAACAGCCGCTTGAACTCGGCGTCGGTGTCGCCGCCGAAGCGCGGGTCGCGGTTCATCTGGAACGCCGCGTTGATCTCCGTCCAGTCTTCTTCGGTCAGGTGGCGCTGCGCCATCGGAAGAATCACGCCTTCCTCGCGGCCCATGTGCTCCCAGATCGACTGCGCGTAACGCGAGACGGACTGTTCCATGTCGGCCGGCGAGATATCGCCGGCGGCATATTGCTCGACCTGTGCGGCCAGTTCCTTGACCAGCGCCTCGTCGCGCACGTGCTGGTGTTCGAGCTCGTCGAGTTCCGCGTTGGCAGCCGAGGTGCGATCGCGCAGTTTGCGGAACAGGTAGTCGTCTTCCTTGGGGTGGTGGAGGGCGACCGGGAAATCCTGAATGTAGCGGATCATCGCCTGCATCAGTGCCGCGTCGGGGCGGGCGCCCTTCGCGGTGGCATCCTTGAACAGGTGCAGCCAGGCATGCAGCACGGCGGCCAGCGAGCGGTGCTCGTCGCGGATGATGCCGATGGCCTGGGCCGGGATTGGCGGCTCGGCCATCGCCGACACCAGCACCGGGATTTCCGAATTGATCAGCACCTTCAGCGTCTGCGAGCCGAGCATCATGCCAAGCGTGCTGCGCCGGCCGTGCGAGGCCATGAAGATCAAGTCGCAGCCGGCGGCGCGGGCAGCTTCGATTATCGCCGTGTAGGGCGAGTCGCTGACCGTACTCGCCGAGGCGCAGGGCACGCCGCGGGCGCGCGCCGCTGATTCGGCCTTGGTCAGCAATTCGCGGGCGCGGCCGGCGAAGTTGTAGGCGTAGTCTTCCGGTGCCGTCATGCGAACGATCTCGGCGTCGCCGGAGATCGACGCCGCGTGGTCGGCGCTGGCATGGAAGAAGGTGATCCGGGCGCCGAGCGCCAGGGCGAACTCGACGGCGCGGCCGATAGTCACGGTCGACAGATCGGAATTTTCGATGGGGACCAGCAGGTGTCGATACATGGCGATTCCTGTAAAAAGTTGCCGTGAGGCCGGGTTCAGTTGGCGATGGTGACCAGGACTCGGTCACCGGAAATACTGACCGGGAAGGTGGCGACGCCCAGCTTCGTGGAGCTGCCCAGCCGGCCGGTCGTCACGTCGAAGCGCCAGCCATGGGCCCGGCACGTCACCTGGCGGCCGCACCGCTCGCCGCCGCTCAGTGCGGCGCCCTGGTGCAGGCAGCTGTTCTCGATGGCGTAGACGGTGCCGTCGACGTTGAACAGCGCGACGTCCCGGCCGTCGGCACGCACGGCGCGCGACTTTCCCGGCGGGACATCATCCACTGCGCAGACATCGACGTGTTTCATGGTCCGGACCTTCCTGACGTATTGGTATGGAGCGCATGTTAGGGTGTCCCGCGGGGTTTTTCCCCCCTCGAAAATGGGGGGTAGGCTGTCCGGAATCGCCGGCCTGTGATTAAATCTGCCACATCAGTCCGGGGCTGCCCCGGCGTCCTCTCACAACCGGTGCGAGTCAGACAGAATGAAGCGGGCACATCGATGACCAGCGCAATCCGCCAGGCCGGCGCCCCGATGTCCGGACTCGTTCTCCGCACCACGCCGCCGCGTGCGCCGCGGCATCAGCTGCTGCGGGCGCGTCTCGGGATCGATGCCGAACAGTTCCGCGAGCGTCCCGTCATGGTGGTTCAGGCTCCGGCCGGGTTCGGCAAGACCTCGCTGCTCGGGCAATGGCGCCGCGAGCATCTGGCGCGCGGTGCAGCCGTCGCATGGATTTCAGCCGACGATCACGAGGACCAGCAGCATTTCCTGCACGCCCTGACGTTGGCGGTGCGCGTTGGTTGCGGTCGACCGGCTTTCGGACGCTATTTTCTCGAAGGCGGCGGCGCCACGGGCGGCGAACTCGAAGGCATCACCGCCTGGCTGGCCGAGGTGGCGCAGACCTCGCTCGACATGGTCCTCATCGTCGATGAAGTCGAACGGCTGCCGGCGCGCAATTTCCGGACGCTGATCTATCTGCTGCACAACCTGCCGTCGAATCTGCGCGTAATCATCGCCGGGCGCGGCGATCTGGACGATGCAGTCGCTGACCTCGTCGCCTACGGCGCAGGCGTGGCGGTTGGCCCGGAAATGCTGCGCTTCAGTCTCGACGAGACGATCGCCTTCGTGCGCAACCGCTTCGGCGGCAATGTCGATACCGATGCCTGCGCGCGATTGCACGAGATCACCGAGGGCTGGCCGCTTGGTCTCCAGCTGGCGCTGGCGGCGACCGAGGGAGCGGGTGATCCGCGCGCGGCGATCAACGGCATGCTGGCGCGCAACGAAGGGCGTAGCGAACAGTTGGTCGGCGGCCTGCTCGACAACCTTTCCGCTGGCGATGTCGATTTTCTCGTTCGCGTGTCGCTGGTCGAGTTGTTGCATCCCGACCTCTGCCGCGCCCTGCTCGATCGTGCCGACGCACCGGAACAGCTCGCCCGTCTGGCACGCGACACCCCGATCTTCATGGTCGGCGACGACGGCGAGTGGTTCCGCCTGCATGCGCTGGCTCGCGACGCCCTGCGCGAGCATCTCGCCGAGCTGCCGGCGGCGGAGCTAGCCACGCTCCACCTGCGCGCCATGGAGTGGCTGGCCGAGCGCGGCATGACCCGGGAAGCGGCGCGCCATGCCCATGCTGCCGGGCAGCGGCAAAAGGCCTACGACATGGCCGAGCGCTGCATGTACGACGCGGTGACTCAGGGTTACCACGGCACCGTGCTCGAATGGCTCGAGGATCTTCCCGAGGCCGATCTCGACAGCCGCCCGCAATTACGCCTGGCGGCTGCCTGGGCGCTGGCGCTCAGCGAGCGGCAGGAGGAGGCTGGCCGCCTGGTCGCCCACATTCTCGAGAACCCCGACGTCGACAGCAACCTGCGCTACGAGTGCGCGCTGATCCTCAGCGGCGCGGCGTATTTCGCCGACGAGCCCGATCGCTGTGCTGCCCTCTTCGAACCGTGGTTGGATGTTCCGCCGGAGCGCGAGCCACGCCTGCTCCAGATGCATGCCAACCGCCAGGCGATACTGGCCATCCTCAAGGGCGATCCGGCTCAGGCGCGGCGTTACCTGCAGCAGGTGGTGCGTGGCAGCATCGGCAAGGGTCATGTCTATGCCGGGCGCTGGGGCGAGTTCTTCACTGGCCTCAGCTACATCTGGGAAGGGCAGGTGCTGCTCGCCGAGGAAACGCTGCGGCCTGCCCTGGAGCGCGCCGAGGCCGACCTCGGCCGCCGCCATCCGCAGGCCTGCATGCTCGCTGCGCTGCTTGCCGTCGCTGTATACGAGCGCGACCGGCTGGACGAGGCGGCGGCCCTGCTCGCCAATCGGCTCGACGTACTCGAACGCTTCGGCGCCCCGGAGACGGCGTTGTTCGGCTACCGCACCGTCGCCCGCATCGCTGCCGCGCAGGGCATCGAGCATCGCGCCATCGACCTGCTCGAGGCGCTCGGCGCCGTTGGCGTCGCCCGCGGCTTGCCGCGGATGGGCATCGCAAGCCTCGCCGACCAGGTGCGCATCCATGCCGGCAAGTTCCGCAGCGAGACCTGCCGGGTGCTGGCCGATCGCATCGACGAGATCGTCGCCCAGTGCGGCCATCCGGAAGGGTCGCTGTGGCATCGCTCGGTGGCGCTGCTGCAGATCGTCTCCCGCGCCTACGTCGCCATCGCCGCGCAGGATTGGCAGACGGCGCTCGACCGTCTCGCCCCGGCGGTGACGCTGGCCGACGCCATGAAACTCGGCCGCCTGCGCATTGAGGTCATGGCCCTGCGCGCTTTCGCGCTCGACCGTCAGGGCGGCAACGGGCGCGCGCTGATGCTCGAGGCAATGAACCTGGCGCAGACCTTCGGACTGGCGCGGACTTTCGTCGACGCCCACCCGGTCATCGCCGACTGGATGCGCCGCCTGGTCGAGGAGGAGGGCGGTGGCGACCTGCCGGCTGCTGTCCAGGTGCCACGTGCCGTCCGGCCGCGCCCGGCGCGCGAGGCGATGCTGCCGCGCGCTGTGCCGAGCATGGTTCTGACTCCCAAGGAGCGCGAGGTCCTCGAGTTCCTGGCGCGCAACCTCTCCAACAAGGAAATCGCCCAGGCGATGTCGGTCGGCGAGGAAACCGTCAAGTGGCACCTGAAGAACCTTTTCGGCAAACTCGACGCCGGCACGCGCAAGCACGTCGTGCGGCGCGCGCAACTGCTCGGCCTGCTTGAGGTCAACGAGTAATTCACTTGCCAGGCGGGGCGTGAACGCGCCGCCCGAAGCCTAGTGGTGCCAGCCGCCTGCTGCGGTCAACGCTGTTCTAAGGCCAAAAAACGCCAGCGCCCCGCACGCGAGGGTGGCGACCCGACTCTCTCGTAATCCGCGGCCACGCCCATCCGGCAAACCTTCCAACAGTTAGCCGCTGCTCGCCGCGCAAGGCTTCCCGGGCAATTTTGGTGGCGGCGTATCCCCCCCAATCAACTCCCCCACCCCCGCTTTTTGGGGGGGGTGCGGCGGCGTGTGCTCCGGATAATCCATTCCTGAATCAGTCGCAAGACGCATCTCTTTCAGCAAGTTCATCAAAAAGGAAGGAAGACAAAGCAATGCTCAACATGGAGAGACAACGGCAGTTCCGTAGGCAGGCCCGCCCGATCGCGCTGGCGCTGGCGGCCGCGCTCGGCACTGGTGGCAACGCCCTGGCATTCAACATCGACGTCGGCGACGACGACATCGAAATGCGCCTGGATACCACCATCCGCTACAACGCCGCGGTACGCGTCAAGGAACGCAACGGCCTGATCGGCAACAACATTGCCTCGGACGAAGGTACCTACCTGTTCGACAAGGGCGACCTCGTCACCAACCGTCTCGACCTGTTTTCCGAATTCGACTTCGCCTGGAAGAAGAAGCTCGGCTTCCGCGTCAGTGGCGCGGCCTGGGGTGACGGTGCCTACGGCACGGCCAGTGGCGCCAATCCCAAGTTCGCCAAGGCTGGCATATCCAGCTATCCGAACCAGCAGTTCAGCCCCTATATCGAGCAGTACTACCATGGTCCGTCCGGCGAGATTCTCGACGCCTTCGTCTTCGCCAACTTTGATGTGGGCGACGTGCCGACCAAGGTGCGCGCCGGTCGCCACACCGTGTTCTGGGGCGAGTCCCTTTTCCTCGGCGGCGCGCTGCACGGTATTTCCTACTCTCAGATGCCGCTTGACCTGCAAAAGGGCTTCGCCACCCCGGGGGTCGAGGCCAAGGAACTGTTCCGCCCGTTGAACCAGGTTTCCGGCCAGGTGCAGTTGACCGATACCCTCTCTCTGGGGGCCCAGTATTTCCTGGAATGGGAAGCCTACCGCTACCCCGAAGGTGGCACCTACCTCGGTCCGGTGGACTTCGCCTTCAACGGCCCCGAGCGCGTTCTGCTGGCGCCCGGCGTCGGCTATACCCGCGGCAATCCGTTCGAGCCGGCCCAGCGCAACGGCGAATTCGGCCTTAATGCCCGCTGGTCGCCGGACGCACTCGACGGCACCGTCGGCGTCTACTACCGGCGCTATGCCGACAAGCTGCCGCAGGGCCTGGTGACCCAGCAGACCCTGCGCAACGTCGGGACGGCAGCACGGCCGAATTACGTGCCGCTGTCGGCCTTCAGCCAGTACAACCTGATCTACGCGGACGGCATCGACCTCTATGGCATCAGCCTGGCCAAGAATATCGGCGGCATCAGCTTCGGCTCTGAACTCTCTTACCGCCACAATACGCCGCTGTTGTCCAAGATTCTCGGCGTACCCGGCACCAATCCGTTCAACGTGCCGGTACCGAGCGAAGGCGAGACGACCGGTCCGCGCGGCAACACCATGCATGGCTTGGTCAACGCCGTCGGCATCGTTCCCGATACGCCGGTCTTCGACGCCGCCACCTGGGCGCTCGAACTGGTCTGGAGCCAGTGGCTCGACGTCACCAGCGGCGCCGAAACCTTCCAGGCGGTCGGCTACAAAGGCTGCTCCTTCGGCACCTACAAGCCAGTCGGCGACAAGTGGGACGGCTGTGCGACGAAGAACTACGTCGGCATGGGCGCCAGCTTCACGCCGACCTGGTACCAAGTCATGCCGGGTGTCAACATGTCGGCGCCGATGACTTTCTCGATGGGCCTGAGCGGCAATGCGGCGACGACCTTCGGCGGCAACCAGGGCAACGGCAACTTCAGCGCCGGCCTCGGTTTCGACATCTTCCAGAAGCACCGTGTCGATCTCAAGTACATCGGCTACTTCGGCCGCATCAACGACTACGGCACCAGCGGTGCGCTCCAAGCCCAGAACATTACACAGAATGGCTTCACGACCCTGCTGAAGGATCGCGACTTCATCAGCCTGACCCTTAAAACCACATTCTGAGGAGACTCCCCATGCGATTCCAGAAAACCCTCCTGATCGCCGCGCTGGCGACCGCTTCCCACGCCGCCCTGGCCGGCGTCAGCGCCGACGAGGCGAAGCAGCTCGGCACCACCCTGACCGCCACCGGCGCCGAGAAGGCCGGCAACAAGGACGGCTCGATCCCGGCCTACACCGGCGGCCTGACCAAGGCCCCGGCCGAGTACAAGGCCGGCGACGGCCTGCGTCCCGATCCGTTCGCCGCCGACAAGCCCCTGCTCGCGGTCGACGCCAAGAACATGGACAAGTACGGCGACAAGCTGACAGAGGGCACCAAGGCGCTGATGAAGAAGAATCCGGACTACCGGATCGACGTCTACCCGACACAGCGCAGCGTCGCCTATCCGAAGTGGGTGACCGACAACACCGCCAAGTGTGCGGTCGGCGCCAAGACCACCAACGGCGGCCGCTCGATGGAAGGCTGCCATGCCGGTATCCCGTTCCCGATCCCCAAGACCGGCTACGAAGCCATGTGGAACCACCTCGTCCGCTTCCAGGGCGTCGCCTACAACGTCAAGTACCGCAACTGGAACATCGACGCCTCGGGCCGTCCGTCCGTGTCAACCGAAGGTTCGATCGTCCAGGAATATCCGTACTGGGATAGCGGCAAGGCCGATTCGGGAGTCTCCTACAAGCAGCGCATCAACTATACCGGTCCGGCCCGCCGCGCCGGCGAGGCGATGATGATCGTCGATCCGCTCGACTACGCGACCAACGACCGCCGCGCCTGGCAATACCTGCCGGGTCAGCGCCGCGTCAAGATCGCCCCGGATTTCGCCTTCGATACCCCGAATCCGGGCACCGGCGGCACCTCGACCTTCGACGACGTCTTCCTGTTCCTCGGCTCAATGGACCGCTTCGATTTCAAGCTGGTCGGCAAGAAGGAAATGTACGTGCCGTACAACACCTACCGGATGGCCTTCGCGTCCACCAAGGATGACCTGCTGAAGCCGAAGTTCATCAATCCCGACCAGGTTCGCTGGGAACTGCACCGCGTCTGGGTCGTCGAGGCGACGCTGCGCGAGGGCAAGCGCCACATCTACAGCAAGCGCACCTTCTACATCGACGAGGATTCCTGGACCATCCTGGCCTCCGACCAGTACGACGCGCGCGGCCAGCTGTTCCGTGCCGGCTTTGCCTACCAGACGCCAAGCTACGAGGCATCAGCACCGTGGGCCGACATGCACGGCCTGTATGACCTGATCGCCGGTTCCTACTCGCTGTCCGGCTACACCGCCGAAACCGGCGGCGTCCGTCAGGGCAAGCCCGCCTCCGAGCGCGAGTGGTCGCCCGACGCACTGGCTGGCGCCGGCATCCGCTAAGTCATCCTTCTTGGCCGGGTGCGGTACACGCCGCCCCGGCCCTCTTTTTCCAAGGCAAGCCATGAAATTCCGGAAGATCGTTACTCCGCTCCTCGCGCTCGCTCTGACGCTGCCGCTGGCAGCCTCCGCTGCCGCGAGTTACCGCGACGTTCTCGACACCCCGGCGCGCGACAGTGCCTTTGCGGCGAAGTCGCTGCTCAACGGCGTCGCCAATGCCGGGCAGCGCATCGTCGCCGTCGGGCAGCGCGGCCATATCATCTACTCCGACGACGGTGGCAAGACCTGGCTTCAGGCGAAGGTTCCGGTGAGCTCGGACCTCGTCGCAGTGTCTTTTCCGACGCCGGCCAAGGGCTGGGCCGTCGGCCACGATGGCGTCGTGCTCCACACTGCCGACGGCGGCGCGACCTGGGTACGCCAGCTCGACGGCCGCAGGGCCGGCCAGCTGATGGCGGATTACTACACGGCGAAGGCCGGATCGGGCGCATTGGGCAGTCCCGATGCCGCGGCGGGGCTCGTCAGCGAGGCTGAACGTATCGCCGCGCAGGGAGCCGAGAACTCCTTCCTCGACGTCTGGTTTGCTGACGAGAACAACGGCTTCATCGTCGGCGCCTTCAACCTGACTTTTCCGCACGACCGATGGCGGCAAGACCTGGGAACCCTGGTTCCACCGTACCGACAACCCCAACCGGCTGCACCTCTACGCCATCCGCCAGGTAGGCGGTAACCTCTACCTGGCCGGCGAGCAAGGGCTGGTGCTCAAGCTGGATCAAGCGACCGGAAAATTTTCTGCGCTTGGTACTGGCTACAAGGGCAGTTTCTTCGGCATCACGGGAAGCGGCGACGCCGTAATGGTTTTCGGCTTGCGCGGCAATGTCTTCCGCAGCGTCGATGGTGGCAAGAACTGGCAGAAGGTCGCGACCGGCTTGCAGGACGCCGTTACCGGCGCGGCAGACTGCGGCGAGCGGCGTCTGATCCTGGTCAGTCAAGCTGGCCGCATGCTGGTCAGCGACGATGGCGGCGAGAGTTTCCGGCAGGTTAAGCAGGAGCAGCCGGCGCCGGCCTCGGCAGTCGCCTGTCTGGGCAAAGATGCCGCGATGATTGCCGGGGCGCGGGGTGTCCGCGCGCAGGCCATCCAGTAGCAGCCGGTAAATCAATAGCAAAAACAATCTGAAATTCAGGAGACACGAAAGATGGCCGTTTCAACCGACCTCATGGACCGCATGCCGATCATGCGGACTCTGGCCGATTTCGATCCCAGGTCGGGTACCGCGCTCGAGCGGCTGATCTTCAACAACCGCCTGGCGGTGGTCATCGTCTGCGCGCTGGTTACCCTGGTGCTCCTGTTCGGGGCGGCGACGAGGCTGACGCTGAACGCCAGCTTCGAGAAGATGATTCCGCAGGGCCAGCCCTACATCAAGAACTACCTCGATAACCGCGCCGAACTGCGCGGCCTCGGCAACGTGCTGCGCATTGTCGTCGAGAACACTGACGGCGACATCTTCGATCCGAAATACCAGGAAACGCTGCGCAAGATCAACGACGAATTGTTCCTCACCCCGGGCGTCGACCGCGCCTGGCTGAAGTCGCTGTGGACCCCATCGGTGCGCTGGACAGAGATTACCGAGGAGGGCTTCCAGGGCGGACCGGTGATGCCCGACTACTTATGACGGATCGCCGAAGGCCACCGAGCAGTTGCGCCTCAACATCGCCCGCTCCGGCATCGTCGGCCGCTTCGTCGGCAACGATTTCAAGTCGAGCATGATCGTCGTGCCGCTGCTCGACAAGGACCCGACGACCGGCCAGGCGATCGATTACCGTGCCTTGTCCGCCGCCCTCGAGCAGAACATCCGCGACCGCTTTGAAGTTGCCGGCAAGGACGGCGCGCCGGGCGTACGCATTCACATGATCGGCTTCGCCAAGCTGGTCGGCGACCTGATCGATGGTCTGACCAAGGTGATGGCCTTCTTCGCCATCGCCGCTGCGATCGCCATCGCTATCATCTTTCTTTACACCCGCTGCGTGCGCAGCACGGCGCTGGTGGTGACCTGCTCGGTCGTCGCCGTCGTCTGGCAGCTGGGGCTAGTCGCCTTCCTCGGCTTCGAGCTCGACCCCTTCTCCATCCTCGTACCCTTCCTCGTCTTCGCCATCGGCGTGTCGCACGGGGCGCAAAAGATGAACGGCATCATGCAGGACATCGGGCGCGGCACGCATCGGCTGGTCGCCGCCCGCTATACCTTCCGCCGCCTGTTCCTCGCCGGCATGACTGCGCTGCTCGCCGACGCCGTCGGCTTCGCCGTGCTGATGGTGATCGACATCCCGGTTATCCAGGATCTGGCGCTGACCGCCAGCCTCGGCGTCGCGGTGCTGATCTTCACCAACCTGATCCTGCTGCCGGTGCTGCTGTCCTATACCGGCGTCAGCCCGGCGGCGGCCGAGCGCAGTCTGCGTGCCGAGTCGGACGGTGCGCACGGCGGCTTTGCCGCAGCTTTGGCGCGGGCTCGAGCGCTTCACCGAACGGCGCTGGGCGCTGGGTGCGATCATCGTCTCGCTGATCCTGGCGGTGGCCGGCTTCGTCGTCAGCCTGCAGCTGAAGATCGGCGACCTCGAACCGGGTGCGCCGGAGCTGCGCGCCGGACTCCCGCTACAACCGCGACAACGCCTATATTTCCGGCAGCTATTCGCTGTCGAGCGACCAGTTCGCAGTCATCGTCAAGACGGCGGCCGAAGGTTGCCTCAACTACCAGACACTGGTCGAGGCCGATCGCCTGGCCTGGGACCTGCAGCAGTTGCCCGGCGTGCAGACGACGGTCTTCCTTGGCAATGCGGTCCGCCAGATTACCGCCGGTTCCAACGAGGGCAGCCCAAAATGGCTGACCCTGGCGCGCAACCAGGACATCCTGAACTACGGTGCGCAGCAGGCGTCGGTGAACAACCCCGACCTCTTCAACAACGACTGCTCGGTGATGCCGGTGATCGCCTATCTGTCAGACCACGAGGCGGAGACGCTGAGCCGCGTGGTTGCAGAGTCGGCCCGCTTCGCCGAGGAACATTCCGGCCCGGACCGCCAGTTCCTGCTCGCCGCAGGCAATGCCGGCATCGAGGCGGCGACCAACATTGTCGTCCAGGAAGCCAACCGCAGCATGCTGTTCTACGTCTATGGCGCGGTGATCCTGCTTTGCTTCATCACCTTCCGCAACTGGCGGGCGGTGGTGGTTGCCGTGGTTCCGCTCGTGCTAACGTCGATTCTTTGCGAAGCGCTAATGGTCATGCTCGGCATGGGGGTCAAGGTGGCGACCTTGCCGGTGATCGCACTCGGCGTCGGCATTGGTGTCGATTACGCCCTCTACCTGTTGAGCATCCAGCTGGCGCAGCAGCGTGCCGGGGCCTCGCTGGCCGTTGCCTACAAGCGCTCGATCCAATTCGTCGGCAAGGTGGTTGCGCTGGTCGGCATCACGCTGGCGGCCGGGGTGGTGACCTGGGCCTGGTCGCCGATCAAGTTCCAGGCCGACATGGGTATCCTGCTCACCTTCATGTTCCTGTGGAACATGATCGGCGCGCTCATCCTGATCCCGGCACTGTCCCACTTCCTGCTGAGGACATCGGAGCAGGCTAGGGGTTCCAGCCGCTGAGCGGACAGCACACCAAACACCCCGGCGGCCGTCATTGGCCGCCGCTTACTAATTTTCGAGACTGACGATGAATCTTGCCGCCAGGCTGAAACTTCCTGAGTGGCCGGTGATCTCTATCGGGCTGCTCACAGCCGTAACCATCGTTCTCGCCGCGGCCTTTGTTTTCGAGCATTAGTGCGTACCGCAGCTGCTCTACGCCCTGTCTTTCGGGATGACCTTCAACTTTGCCGCCAATGGCGAGAAAGTCAAGGCGGGCATTGAGTTCGCTTCGCGCTATGTCCTGCGCTTCGGCGTCGCGCTGCTCGGCAGTATTCGCGGCCGCCCGCAGACCGAGGGGCTGCTCATCGGTGGCGCGGCCGCCATCTGCGGCGCCTCGGCGGTAACGCCGAAGAACGAGGAAAGCCAGCGTCTTACTCTATTCATCCTAAAAAGCCGCAGTTACCCGATACCATTCGCATGATTTGTCAGTAGCAGAACGGCACGACATTCGGGTGCGAATGCCCCCCGTGACACTATCGTCCCTGAGGGGGATCGTTGAATGGGCGATGGTGATGGCAGTGAATTGATCCGGGTTCTCCAGGTACTTTCGAACGGCGGTTGGGCATGGTAAACCGGTCTCTCATCCCAATCGGTCCACTGGCTTCTTT
>CAVTQQ010000004.1:0-436613 GCA_963736865.1 uncultured beta proteobacterium
GGCCGGAATCTTGTCCACCGGAATCGGCACCTCCGGAAACAGATCCGGAATCACCAGCGGGATCATGCCGAATGGCGCGTACTTGGCGCAGAGCAGCGCCACGCGCGCCTCGATGGGCATGGCCGGAAACGGCAGGCCGCTCCAGTCCTGCATGTCCATCACCTTGCTCAGGTCCTCGCCGGTGACGGTGACCGTGCCGGGCGAGCCGCCGCTGCCGGCCTGCACTTCGACGTTGGTCATCACGCCGTCGAACAGCGGCTGCGGCGTGCCGTTGAGCGTGACGATCAGCATCACGCGCAGTGGCGGCATGCCGATCGACGTGCTGTTGCCGGCGGCGATCAGGAAGATGGTGTTCAGTTCGGACTTCGCCGAGAACTGGAAGGTGAGCTGGAAGGCGCTCACCGAACCGGCGGCGGTCGTCACCTCGACGCTGTCGAGGGCGTCCATGACCACGCGTGGCGCCGGCACGGCGATCACCGGGCCGATCATGAGCGTGAGCTGGATGCCCTTAGCCAGCATCGGGTGCTCCCGGGATCCCCTCGGGCAGCGTGATGCGCAGCCGGACACCCACGGTTTCGGTCAACCCGGCCGGCCGCATGGCCGCGTTGGCGTCGCAGATGCGCCAATATTGTTGCGGGTCGCCGAGGTAGCGGGCGGCCAGGTTGTCCAGGCGATCCCCGGACACCACCAGGTGCTCGGCCAGTAGCGAAAAGTTCTCGGGCGGCGGCACGAAGCGGCGCTTGAGATAGGTGATCACCGTGCCGTCCGTCGCCGTGGTCTGCGCGCTGGCGATGCCGTAGTAGCGGCTGGTGGGCGGAAACAGCGGCGTGGCCAGCGCGTTGGCCTGCATGAAGGCTTGTACGGGGTCCATCAGCCGATTCCTCCTATGCCGAGTGCCGCGAAACCGCCGAGCTGCGCCTTGGCGGCGAGTTGTTCCTTGGCTTGCAGGTAGCTCATGAACAGGCTGCCGCCCTTGTGGGCGAAGCCCAGGTCGTCCACCGACAGGACGCGCAAGCCGATGCTGACCTTGGCGACAATCGGATTGAGCGCCGGATCGAACGCCTCTTCGGTGATCGAGAACTCGGTCAGGCGCACCGGTACGATGCGGTTCCTGCTCCAGACGAAGAGCATCAGCGGCGCTTCCATCGGTGCGATCTCCAGCGTGCCGGAACTGGCCTGCCGATCGACCGCGAGCAACTGGGCGCTGCTCGGGTGCGCCAGCGCCTCCAGGACCGCGAGCTGGGGCTGGATACCGTTTTCGACCGTGACGCGATTCTGGTTGGGAAACTCGAGCTGATCGGCGGCGTCGATATCCGCTTCCAGCTTGATCGTTTCCACCGCCGGGCCCTTGAAACGCATCGCCTCGCCGCGGTTGCCGCCCTCGCCCCCGGCGGCCTGCACCTGCAAACCGCGGGTGAGTTTCTCCGGGTTGTACTGGAGCGAGATGATGCGCAGCACTTTTGCCGACTCGGGATCGATCAGCACCAGGCCGCCCTTGAGGACTTTCGGCGAGTTGGGGTAGGTGGTCATCTCAGTCCCTGAAGATCGGCGACCACTGCTCGCAGTAGCGCACATAGTCGGCCGCCAGCACCGCAAGACCCGGCTGGGCCTTCAGCCAGGCCAACATGTCCGCGCGCTGCGCGTTCAGCGCAGTCAGCTCACCAGCGGCGGCCGCGATGCGCGGGCCTCCCGAGCGGGCGATGAAGCTCATGGCGCGGTAGGTGGCATCGCGTCCGCCGGTGGCGAGGTCATGCTCGAGCAGGCTGTTGTCCATGGCGGCGTTTACCCTTCGTTGGCGCTGCTGCCGCAGACGCCGGTCAATGGTGCCTTGGAGTAACAAACGTAGCGGCCATAGCCCTTGGCATTGGTCTCCCAGGAACTGGTGTTGTGGGTGCTGTAGCCCCACTTGGATTCCACCGTGCTGTTCGCTTCATCCACCTGGCCCGCCGCCGCTGACACCACGGAGCGGATGATCCCGGAGTGCGCGACCTGGCCCTTGGCATCGCGGAAGACCATGATGTCCGACGGCTGCGCCATGCAGGCGGAGGTCGACTTCCAGCCGTCGTCCGCCAGTATGGTCGGCACGCTTTCGCCCCAAACCGAATACGGGCCACCTTTTGCCGTCTTGCCGCCGAAGGTGTAGCCATGGCACCAGTAGGTGGCGCCATCGTCGGGACGCCAGATGGGAATGTCGGTGCCAGCGTCGGTCTTCCCCGTCAGTACCTTGCCGACGGGCCTGCCCGGCCCCCAGGGCGCGGACTTCTTGCCGGTGGCCGTATTGGGATGCCATTTGACGCGGCGAATCATCCCGGGGTCCGGGTCGGCGCCGGCAAGCAGCGGCTGACGGGGCGCCGGGCCCGCCGACCGGTCCGGCGACAGTGGGGGCGCATGACCCTGCTGAACGACGTGGGTCAGCTCGTGGGCAATCAGCCGCTGGCCGGAACGGCTGTCGGCCGCGAACTGCCCGTCGCCGAAAACGACGTCCCGGCCGACGGTGAAGGCGCGGGCGTTGATACGTTGCGCCACCGCCGTCGCCGCGCTACCGGTGTGCACGCGCACCTGGCCGAAATCATGGCCGAAGCGGGACTCCATGAAGGAGCGCAAGGGCGCGGCCAAAGGCGCACCCTGCGTGCGCAGGGCCTGGATCCCCGCCGCGACGCCCGGCGCGACGGCGGGCGGGGCGCCGGGTGTCGCCTTGGCCTGGAGTCGGTCCGTGCCATCATCGGCCGCACCTTCCTCTTCGGTCACCAGGCCCTCGTCGAGGCTGAAGGGGCTGTCGGCTTGGCGCTGGATCCGCTCGAGTCCGGTCGAATCGTCCATCTTCCGCCGCAATGGCGTCATGCCGTCATGCACGGCCGGGTCGGCCGGGCGTTCGTCGGTCTGGCGCATCACCTGGTCGGCCACGGCATCGGCCTCCTGCTCGAAGCGATCGCCGGGCGCGCCAATGACCAGTTTGGGCTGAACGGCGGGCGCGCTGCGCTCGTACACCGGTATGCGCGCGAAGTCGTGCCGGAAATGCCGCTCCGCGCCGAGCGGTTGCCCTTCCTCGACCGAGGACTGAGCAGCATTTGACTCCCGAGGTCGGCTGTAAGCGTCGCCAGATGCGGACGCTCGCCTCAATAGCGCTCCACGCCCATGTTGGGTGTACGCGGATCGGGGGGGACTACTCGCCTTGGGCCTAGTGTGCGCAATCACTGTCTTCCCTCATTTCCTTTCGATATATCCAGAAAGTGCCGACATGCGGTCATGTCGCGTGCTGCACTACTCGGCCGGGTATCCGCCAACGATCTGTGCTCGACCATTGGTTGGAAAAAACACGGAACAGGTATCACGCCACCCTATTGAGATCCGGTAGCCTTCGGCCCTACCCAGGGTGATGTACTCGGCAATTCCGCTCTTAATGGTGTCCGAAATATAGGCACCGTTGGGGTCGATGATGTCGTTCCAGATGTAGCGCAACTCGAAGTCAACCCGGGTTCCGGCCTGGTGATGAATGATGTCAGGGACAAGCCAGTTGCGACCCGGCACCACGGCAACACCTTCGCTAGCCATGGGTACCACTTCACCCCACCCGACAATCAGAAAATCCCCAACGGTCTTATTTGTGCCGTGCAGATACTGGTAACCGATCATGCCTTCGCCGTTCTCGATTTCGCCGTGATAGCGCCTGAATGTCGGCATACGACCGAGCTTTCTGCTCAGCGCCAATTCCGCGCCCATTGCGATGACAAGCTCCTTGTTGCGCTTGCGGAGGATCTCGCTGGCACTCATGTAGCGAGTCCACTCTGGCTTGTCGCGAAGGTCAACCGCCCGCCCTCTGCCGTAGAGGTAATGCCCGAGGAGGAGCCTGCCAGCCCAGTCAGAATCGAAGCTACCGAAAGGATCCCTAGCTCGGCGAATTCTGCCGCGGTTCCTATCCTTGTCTCGCTGCTCTTCCTCCGACTGATCCAAGTCGCGTTGGAGGCAGGGGGCACCATCGATGACTCTGCTGCCTGGCCCAACTAACCCGACCTGCTGAATCACGTGGGCCAGCTCATGGGCGATCAGCCGACGGCCCGAGCGCGTCTCCGGGGCGTATCGGCCGGGGCCGAAGACGATGTCGCGCCCGACCGTATAGGCTTGCGCGGCGACCATGTCGGCCGACCGGGCCGCCTCGGGCCCGGCGTGAATGCGCACCGTCGAAAAGTCATGGCCGAAACGTCGTTCCATGTCGCCGCGCACCGGGGCGGCCAAGGGCTGTCCGACGCCGGAAAGCACGGCTTCGACACTGGCCGGAGCAACCCCGGCATCCGCGGTCGCCGCCCCACCACCTGATCCCTTTCGCCGCAACAAGCCGTTGGCGGCCGGTGCGAACTTGGCCTTGGCCTGGGCTGGAGCGGCTCGCCGGGCGGTCATCGCGCTCACTTCTTGATGCCTCGGGTGATGCCCCGTGCGGCCCGCATCCCGGCGGTGGCGGGATTTGCCCCTTGCCCGACGCGCACGGCGCCAATCTTGAGTCTCGACACGCCATCCTGGCTCGCCAACTGACGTACGGCATCGGGCACCGCGAGCAGGCGAACCAACTCCGCGCGCAACCCTTCGGCGAAACCGTCGCGCTCCCCGTCGGCAAAGCCGCGCAGCACCAGCCGGTCGATGTTCAGCACGATGCGCTTCATACCCACCCCCGCGTCTCGGCATCGCTGAGCGGCCGGTCGCGCTTGCCCGCTTCGGCATGGGCCGCGCGCAGGAGATGGGCCATCGTCACCGGGCGGCCGTCTTCGGCGGCGTGGAAAGCGGCGTTGAGCGCGATGTTGCGAATGTTCCCGCCGGCCACCTGGAGTCGCGCCAGCTTGACGTGGTCGAGCCCGTCGGTCGGCGTGGCGGCGGGAAAGACGCGCCGCCAGATCGCCTCGCGCTCGGCCGCTTCCGGGAAGGGAAAGTTCACGACGAAACGCAGCCGACGATGGAAGGCCGTGTCGAGCGCCGACTTCTGGTTGGTGGTCAGTATGGCCAGCCCACGATAGGCTTCCATGCGCTGGAGCAGGTAGCTGACTTCGATGTTGGCGTAGCGGTCGTGGCTGTCCTTGACCTCGCTGCGCTTGCCGAACAGCGCGTCGGCCTCGTCGAAGAGCAGGATGGCGCCACTGTCCTCGGCGGCGTCGAAGACGCGGGCGAGATTCTTCTCCGATTCGCCGATGTACTTGCTGACCACGGCCGACAGGTCGATGCGGAACAGTTCGAGCTGAAGTTCGTCGGCCAGCACTTCGGCAGCCATGGTCTTGCCGGTACCGCTTTCGCCGGCGAACAGCACCGCCAACCCCTGCCCGCGCGTCCCGTGGCCACCGAAGCCCCAGTGTTCGAACACCGTCAGGCGATGCCGAACGTGGCTGCCGATCTGGCGCAATGTCGCCACTTGCGCTTCGGGCAGGACGATGTCGCTCCAGGTTGCCGCCGGTTCGATGCGCTGGGCGAGGCCGCCGAGTCGCGACCGTTCTAGATCGCGACAGGCCCGCGCCAGCGATGCCTCCAACTTGTCGTCGCCATCCGTCCGGCTCAGCACCTGCCGGGCGGCGCGGCCAAGCTCGTTGGCGCTGAGGCGAAATTCGGCGGCCGCCCGATCGAGCACCTGACCGTCGCCTGCGGAGTCGGTACCCAAGGCCTGCTGCCAGAGCCGCCGCTGGTCGGTGCTGGTCGGCTTGTCAACGCGATAGCGCAACTCGGTACGCGCCGACGGGAGCGGCTCGGGCGCGCCAAGAAACACCAGGCCATCGATGCGCTCGACGAAGCGGCCGAGGTTCGGACCGGGCGCATCGGCGCACTCGATCAGCAGAGCGGTGCCCAGCAAGCTCGCCTCGCGCTGCCAGATCGTGGCCAGCGCCTCGATCTCGACAGGATTGGCCGGAATGTCCGCGGCGGCGATGGCATGGAGCGGCAGGTGCAATTGCGCCGCCGCCGCCGTGGCCACATCGCGGCGGCCGTGCGCATCCGTGCCCCAGAGCTGCACCAGCGATGGCAAGCCACCCTGCCGCAAGGCGTCGGCGATGTTGCCGGCCAGGGCGCGCTGCGAGTCGGCCATCAGCCGGGGTTCGGCGACCGGCGTCAGCATGGGTTGCAGGCGGCGATCGAGATAGCCGATGCCGGCCAGATGGTGCAGCACGCGTTCGTCGATGCGCAGGCGCCCCTGGGTCAGGCCGGCGTCCTCGTCAACTTCCAGCAGTTGCCAGCGCCGCAGCGGCCGTACCGGGGTAAGCGCGCTCCAGTGGGGATCGGGGAGTACGGCCATGGCCAGGCCGAACGTGGCCCAGGTCTTGTGCTCGACACCGTGTGCGGCGGCGCACAGCGTCGCGATCTCGCTGTCCATCTCGACACCGGCGGCCAGGAGCAGGACATCGCGCTCGAAGGCGCTGAGCCCGAATGCTTCGGTCAGGCTGGCGATGCTGGTGACGACGTCGGGTTCGTGCGCCGTGCCCGCCACCGGCGCAGGTTCGACACCACGACGAGCGAGCAACCGCTTAAGCCGCGCAAACTCGGCAACCAGTGCCCGTTGATTGGCGTCCGTCCAGTCGCCAAGCGACCGGGATCTCTCGGGCGCGTTCATGAAATCACCACGCGCTGGTTGCGGAACACCGGCGGCGCCACCGAGTGGTCGATGATCGGGCTGTCGATACCGTCGATGCGCAACCGCGCCAGCAGTCCGGGCGGAGGCGCCACGGGGGCGTCGGCGATGACGAAGGCCAGTGACGTGGTCGGCGCGACAAAGGGCTGCGGCGGATATTCCTGCTGGCCGAGCACCAGCGCCACACTCTGGCCGGCGCGCAGCGCCGGATGGAAATTGAGGGTGAAGCTGGCGGTACCGGCGCCGTCGCGGACGACATTGATCGGCAAGCCGGTGATTTCCGGCGCGATCGTCACGGCCAGGCGGTTGGTTTCACGCGGGTCGGTCTCGCCCGGTCGGAGCATCCGGGCCCCGACCCGATAGATCCCGACCGGGAAGTCGGCGGCCTGAACAACCGGGATCGAGAACTGGAGCAACCCGCCGCCGCCGGTCAGCAGTGCGGCAATGTTCTGCTCGATCGCGAAGCGGTCGTTGCCGAGCAGCACCGTTCGTCCGGCGCCGTCGAGGTGGTGCCCGGTCAGATCGATGATCTCGCCGAGCCTGGCCACGGGCTGGCCGCCCGGCGGCGTTACGGCCTCCAGCGTCGGCAGGGGTGGCTCCAGGCCGGCCTCGACCACCACGCCGCGATCCCGCTGGCTGACCGGATCGACCGGCCCACGAGTCAAAACCGGCAACGGCGACCGGACCGGCGCGCTGGCCTCGATCAGGACCACGCTGGCGACATAGGCGGCGGTGGGCCGCAGATGGCTCTGGGTCGCCGTCCATAGCTTGGACATTTCCTCGGTGTTGAGATACTCCGGCGTGAGCTTGACGAGTTCGATCTGGTCGGCGAGGCCGGATGCTTCGAGCGCCCGTTCGAGCGGCGTGCCCGGCAGCGGCGAGGGCGTCAGCGCGGTCCGGATCATTTCGCGAGTCAGCACCGGCGTCTCGTGCAGCCACTGCATGGCGTAGCCGAGCAGGAGTTCCGCGTTCAGGTCGCCGCCGCTGTAGGCGGAGAGCAGGTAGTGGAGGTTGAGCGCCAGCGGCGCGTTGGTCAGGCGTCGCCCCGCCGCGTCGCGAGACGGCAGTCCCTCGTTGCGCCAGCCCGGATTGGGGCTCACCTGATACAGGAACAGGTTGAGCTGCGAGGTTTCGGTGCCGTTTGCCGGCACGACGCGGTCCGGCGCCAGCACGCTGACGGAAACCGTGGTGCCAAGCACGCCGCTGACGTTGTGGTTGATGATCCCTTCCGTGAGCAGATCGCGCAGGGTGGCCGTGACGCCGGCAATGCCGAGCGCGGTGGTCATGGACGCCGCCCCTGGCGCGTGGCCACGTACTCGTCGAGCGACATCGGCGCCGGCCGGCGCGGCGCGGGGCGTTTCTGCGCCGGTGGCTCATGGACGGCAGTGACCTCGATGCGGCCGATGCTCACATGCACCTCGGTAGTTTCCTCGATAGCCCCTGCCCGGTGATCGGCGCGACCGAATCCTGCTCCGGGTCGCTGCCGCTCGAACAAGCCCCCCGCGCCCGATGGGATGGGCAGGGGCGGCAGCAGCAACTCGGCGGGGCCGATGGCGACCGGCACCACCGGTCGATCAGGTACAAGAGGGGCCCCCTCGGCTTCAGCCTCCGCCATTGCCGCGCCGATGGGTGCGCCGTGGCCGGCGCTGGCCGGGGGCAAGGTGCCCGTTTCCGGCTGGGACGGCAGGAGCGACGGAGGGCCAGATTCCACGGCGCCACCGCTCGCCGGTGCCGGGGCAAGGCTCCCGCGGCCGGCCCGCCAGTCGGGTCGAGCAACACCGAGATCACCGGGATGGCCGGGGCCGCCCACCCGGTCCGGCGACGGACCGGATACCGGCAGCGCCAGGTCAACACGATCGTCGCGCCGAGAAGACCTCCCGACCGTCGCCGGCGCCTGAACCGATTGGCTGGCGGCAACGGGTGTAGCGACCGGCAACGACTCCTCGACCAGGCCGGACATGGCGGAGAACGGCGAACTCGCGGCAGTCCGCACCGGCGAGGCGATCCCCATGGCCTGGGCAGCAAGTCTTCGCAGGAAGCCACTCATTTGCCGACGCTCCTCGTCCGGGGGGCTTCAGGTCGCCAGCATGCCGAGGTACGCTGCCCGCCGCCGGGGCGACAGCGCCAGCACGTCTCGTTCCGTCCAGCCATAGGCCCGCGCCAGCGCGGCCACCTGCCCGAGCAGGCCTTCCGCATGGCGCCGCACCTCGTCCCACAGCAGCGCGCCGGCATCCAGCGTGGTATCCCAGGCGTGCCCACACGCCTCACAGGAAACAGCCAGCCGCAAGTCGGCAATGGGATCGGCCGCCTCGAGCCGGGCTTCGACGTCGCCGAGCATGGCCGCCAGCGCCGGCACGGCGGTGCCCGGGTGAGCTATGCAGCAACGTTCGAGGAGCCTCAGTGCCGCCGCCTCGGCATCCAGCTCGCTGGCGACGCTGGCCATGTCCCGGCTGTCCGGCACCCGGAAGCGGAAAGCGCCGACATCGACTTCGCCACGGTCGTCGCCTTGATCGGCGTCGGCCAGCAACTCATCGACCACCAAGCCGACCGCCAGCTGCTCGCCGCACTGTTCGCAACGGACCTGGAGCTCAATGCGGGGACCGAACAGCCGCGCGCGCATCCGCAACAACGCGGTATTGACAACGCCCAGCGGCAGGCCGGCAAGCCGTTCGCCGGGAAGTTCGGGGCGCGCCCACGAACAAAGCAGCAAGGCGCGGTCGATGGGATGGCGGGCAAGCCCCCGCTCCCACAGGCTGAGCAGCTCCGATTCGCTCGGTACGAGCATGCAATCAGGCCGGCTCGGTGAAGCGCGGCTCGGCCGGCTCGGTGACCGCCTCATCCCGTTCCCAGCCCTCGTTTTCCAGCTTGATGGACTGGATGGCCACCGCGTTGGCGTTGGCGTCGAGGTCGGGCAGCGCCTGGAACTCCGACACCCAGCAACGGAAGATCCGATAGGCTTGGACGGTCTGGCCACTCTCATTCATGAGTTCGAGGATGATGTCCTTGCGGAAGTCCTGCAGCGAGACCTCCGCGCCGAGGCCGGACCCGAAGTTCCAGACCTTGTTGGCCCACTGTTCGAATTCCTTGTCGTGGGTGACGCCGCGCTCGAGGGAAATCGCCTCGAACTTCGTGCGGCCGGGTGACTTGCGCGACGTGGAAGGATCGCCGCCTTCGCGGTGTTCGACCAGTTCGGTCGAGCGCTTCAGAGCACCCACCTTGGAGATGCCGGCCACGTAGCGGCCATCCCACTTGATGCGAAATTTGAAGTTCTTGTACGGATCAAAACGCTGCGCATTGACGCTGAACTGTGCCATGTTCGTTCCTCCTAGGCTTCAACTTGGCCAGCCATCTGCTGGATCTTGATGACCACGAACTCGGCCGGCTTGAGCGGCGCGAAACCGACCAGGATGTTCACGATGCCGAGATTGATGTCGTTCTGGGTCGTGGTCTCACGGTCGCACTTGACCAGGTAGGCCTCGCGCGGGCTGCGTCCCTGGAAGGCCCCCTGCCGGAACAGGTTCTGCATGAAGGCGCCGACGTTCAGGCGAATCTGCGCCCAGAGTGGCTCGTCGTTCGGCTCGAACACCACCCACTGGGTGCCGCGATACAGGCTCTCTTCGATGAACAGCGCCGTGCGGCGCACCGGCACGTACTTCCACTCGGAACCGCGATCGTTGTTGCCGGCCAGGGTGCGCGCACCCCAGATCACGTTGCCGTAGGTGAACAAGGTGCGCAGGCAGTTGATCGCCAGCGGATTGAGCTGGCCGTTCTCCTGGTCGCTCATGGTGGTGCCGAGTCCCACCGTGCCAGTGGTGCTGGCGTCGATGCCGGCCGGGGCCTTCCAGACGCCGCGCGCGCTGTCGGTGCGGGCATAGATGCCGGCGACGAAGCCGCACGGCGGAAAGGCGCGCACGGCACCTTGCTGGAGTGGATCGGGCGCTCGCACCCAGGGGAAGTAGAAGGCCGAATTGACCGAATTGGTGCCGGTGATGTTGGCCAGGGTGGCAGCCACGGAGCCCACGGTTTCCGCCTCCCCGGAATCGACGATCAGGAAGGCGCGGCGGTCGTGGCAATGCCCCTGCAAGGTGGAAATCGTCGTGTCGTGGGTCAAGCCGGGGACGCAAACGATGTTGAACAGATCGATGCGGTCGGCGATGGCGCCGGCGCCAAAGCTGGCCAGCAGCGCCGTCCGGAACGCCGCATCGGCGGGCCCGATCACGGTGCCGGCCGCGCCGGCGACCGTCGCATCGAGGTCCACGGTGGCGGTGCCGGGGGTGGTGGCGCTGCCGGCGCTGACCGCGATGAATCCCGAACGGCCATTGACCACGGCTTCGACGAAGCGCGCGTCGCTGGTGGTCATCGACAGGTTCTCGAACGATTCGACCACCGCCCCATTGCTCGGCACGTGCAGCACGTCGAGCCGGAAGCGGGTCGCGTCGTCGGCGCGCCGGGTCAGGCGCACCTGGTAGTCCGCCGCCCAATCGCCCGGCGAGCTGGCGCTGACCGACAGGTCGTTGATCGCGCATGACGCCGTTACCGCCGTGGCGTCGGCGATGCGCAGCACATAGGCATCGGCGCCACCGTTCTCGTAGAAGTGCTTGACGCTGTAGCCCAGCACGGACCGGAAATCCAGGCCGCCGTAGGTGCGCTCGAAATCGGCAAGGCTGGTCAGTCGAACCGCCCTGTCGGTCGGGCCGCGCGGCGCCCAGCCGATGAACAAGGCAATCGAAGTCGCCACGCCGGTGATGGTGCGAACGCCGCTGGATACTTCTTCGATGTAAACACCGGGGTAGCTCAATGGTACTGGCATGGCAATTCCTCCGTTCGAGTGTCCGCCAATCGGACATGGCTTGCTCGCCGGCCCGGCGCTTCAACAAGGATTTGAAGCGCCGCCGGGGAACCTCGTTCCGCGGCGGCGCCAGGAGCATGGTCCGCAGCTTAGTCCACGCGATATGGCTTTGGCATCATTCAAATGGATGATGCGGACGGTCGCCCGACATTCGACAACCCTGTCTAAGCGTGGACGAAGAGGCCGTAGGCCCGGAACCGGGCGTCCTGCCACCAGGCGCTAACGCCGCTGGAGTAGCGGAAATTGGTGGCGCCCGCCTGGCTCTGCAATGGCCGCGTGACATTGCCGTCGGCGTCGCGGGCCGCCCGCGCGCCGGATGCTTCCGGCACCACGACGGTGATATGCCCGGGCTTGCCCGCCTCGGCGCGATCCGCGCAAATGATGCCCACGCCGCCGCCATTGGCGACATTCTGCAAGGCGCTGGCATCGAATACCCGCGTCCAGCCGAACGACGGCCCGAATTCGCAAAGCCAGGCGTAGAGATCGTCAGCGCGCATCTCGCGTATCGTCCGGTCGTACTGCGCCGCCGGCGCCGGCTCACCACCGACCATGCGCATCAATGCCGACTCGGTCCACCAGGTGCGCGGCAGATAGACGCCGGCCAGGTAACAATAGTCCGTCGCATAGACGTTGCAGTAGGTCACCTGATCGCGCCGGTAGCGAGGGCTGCCGTCTACCGCCAGCCAGGCGACGATGTCGCCGAGCTGTGCCACCCGGCCCTCCGCCGCCAGGGCGTCGCGCGCCGGGCGTGGTGTCTCGCCGAGCGGCTGCGCCCGTTTGGCCGTCGATGCCCGGTTCGAACCGGCATCGTTCTCTCGGTAATGGACGGCCGGGACGGTGGACACGATGGGCGGCACCGCAATCGCCGCATCGACCGGTACCAGGTACTTGCCGCTGGCGTAGCCGATGACATCGCCGCCGCCCAGTGTCGTCCGCACGCGCAGCCAGGGCGCCACCGCCGCGCCGAGTACGCGCACGATCTGCCCCTCCGGCAACCGGGCGATCGGCGGATTGCTCTCCTGCGATGGCGCCAGACGCAGGTTCAGTTGCGACGCGGTCACCCGTCGCAACTCGCCCTGCCCCGCTTCCACGTCGAAGCCGATCGGACGGAACTGGCCGAATTCCTCGCGCGCCTCGCAGCGCTCCCAGGCCACCCCGAGGCCGCAAAGATCGTCGCCGCCATTGACGTGCTGACGGACGTCCCACGCCGAATAGGTGGCGGATTCCCGCCAGCCTGTGGCCTCGGCCAGCCAGGCGTAGCGCGCCAGCGCGTTCTCGTCGCGCACCAGCCGGCAGACCAGACCGGAACCATAGACGCCCAGCGCAAAGGCGCTGGCGCCGCCCGCCGATTCATCCATGCCGACCTTCACGCCCCGAAAGTAATCCAGCACGTATCGGCGCACTTCGTTGGCGCTGAAATCGGCATCGACGGCGAAATAGATCGCGCTGCCCGGCGGCTGGCCGGTCTGCCCCGCATAAGTCTGCGCCGACGCGCCATCCAGCCGTCCGCGCTCGAAACCGAAATCCGCCGGCGTGCGCGCGTTGTCCTGATATACCGTCGCCACATCGAGACCGGCCCGCGCCAGCTCCGCCGCTTCCTTCGGTGTGACGCGCTTCTCCGCCTGCCGGGTGGTTCGCGAGTGGTAGCGGAATACGAAACGCTTCCCGGCCGCCAGCAGGCAGGCGGCGAATGGATCGCAGTGGCGGTTGGTCGAAATGCCTTCGAGCATGATCGGGTTCTCCAACTAACGGTTGTACGTGCAGGTCATGCCACTCGTCGCGCCGCATCCGACTCACGGCCGATCAGGCGCTGGCATTCTTCTTCCTTGCCTTGGCCGAACCGGCGCGTCGCCCCCAGGGTACTGGCTGCTCGACGATCTTCTTCGCCCCGATCAGATTCGGCGTCTGGTCGTACTTGAGCTTCTTGAGCCGGGCGTCGACGGCCTTGATGAGGTCGGCGAAGGTCGGGGTGCCGCGCTTGCCGCGCCCTGTGCGCAGTTCGGCGGCCAGGCTGAAAGTGAAGGCGCCGTAGGACTGCACGCCGTGGCGGTATTCGTAGGAAAGCTGGTCTTCCTGGCAGGCCTCCATGATGACCGGGAGGTAGGGGCCATGGTGGTCGAGCGCCTTGCGCGTGGCGTCGTATTCCATTTTCGGCAGACTGCGCAGGCCGACAGCGCGGCCCATGCGGTAGGTAGCGCCGCTCTCGCCCAGGTAGTCCTTGCCCTGCTTGTCCTGGGCCAGGGAAGGGTTGGGGCTGGCCAGCGGCCGGTCCTCCCACATCTGCAATGCCGCGTTCCAGCGCAGCGCGCGGTGGCGGATGTCGTCGGGCGGCGAGATGCCGCGCACCTTGCGGCCGCCTTCGCGGGTCATGCCGCCGGAATGGCAGCAATCGAAGATGGCGGCAAAGTAGCTGTCGTAAGGTAACTGGCTGTAGAGGGCGAGAAACTGTTTGTCGGTGACCGAGCGCTCCGGCGTCCAGTCGAAGTCGTAGGGCACCAGGCATTCATCGAGGTGGTCGACCTCGTCGCTCGCCCCGTAGGCGGGCACCTGGGCACCGTGGCCGGAGTAGAACAGGACCCGCTCGTCGCCGGGCCGGACGTCGTCGAGCAGCCAGTGCAGCCGCTCGAGGATGCCCGCCGCCGTGGCGCGTTCGTCGAGCACCACGCGGATATGCTCGGGAGCGAAGCCGCACTCCTGAAGCACCGAGCTCATCAGGAAAACATCGTTCACGCAGCCTTCGAGCCGATTGGCCGGCTCGGGATAGTCGTTGATGCCCACCAGCAGCGCACGCCGCGTCGGCTTGGTCGCGCTGGTCTGGAAGGTCGCCAGCCCACGGGTCAGCGCTCTCGGCGTCCGCCCGCCGGAAACGGGGCGCCAGACGGCGGCACGGGTGTTCGGATGGCGTAGATACCAGAGGGCGTCGTGGTTGAGCGGATCGTTGGGGATGTCGAACTCCGCGCCAACCTCCTGGAAGTTTCCGGCCGAGATCCGAATTTCAGACGTCAGCACGTGGTCTTGGGGGTTGTAGAGGTGGAACCACATCTTGGCCGCCGGAAGCGGCTCCAGCCGCCCCGCGAACACGTCGCGCACGCAGGGATTGCCAATCTGCGAGCCCAGCGAGACGAAGGTCTTGCCGCGGATGGCCTCCGGGTTGCGGCGGAAGCTGTCGTAACAGATCAGGGAGCCGAGGCTGTGCCCGAGAACCAGATCGTAATTGCCGGCATTCAGCTTCTTGAGCAGGAAGGCGCGCGCCTCATCACGCAGCCTGGCGTCGCTGGCCCATTGCGCCACCATGCCGGCGGTCCAGCGGAGCTGGTCGGGAAACTCGAAGATGGCACGCTCGCGCCGGAAGGCATCGCCGCTGCCGTGCACAACGCCGCTGGCCAGCAGACTGGCGAAGGCGCTGGCATAGCTGGCGGCATTCAGCGGGGCTTTTTCGAACAGCGTGTCGTACTTCAGGAAATCGCAGTGGACCTGGGCCGTCCCCTCGGGCAGCCAGCCCGCCAGCCCTGCGGCGATGGCTTCGGTCCAGTGGTCCTCCAGCGCCGGATCGGCATCACCGTGCCCCACGCCATGTACGCAGAGCACCGAAATCGAATTGGCCATCTCTCCCCCCGAAAATTCAGTTCATTCACTTGATGATTGGCGGTGCATCCCCAGGCTGGCAGCCATCCACCAGGGGATGAACGGTCCAGCGATGCGTGAGCCCTTGTTGGGTCTGGCGGACGCCCGCGTCGAAGGCTTCGCCGAGCAGCGCGCACCAGCGGCCGCGCAGCCATTCGACGCGGCGCCGGAACTTGTCGCTCTCCAGGCCTTGGCGCATGTCGTCCGGGCTCAGCTTGGTGATGTCCTGGTCGGGCGGCGACTTGGGCATGTCCGGCAGATCGTCGGGCAACGGCCCGGAATCGGGAAAATCGGGATCCCATTCGAGGTAGTAATTGGATTCACCGTGCAGCTTCCGGTCGGCGATCTTGATCACCGCCATGAGCGGATGGATTTCGTGCCATCCCTCGTGGAACCCGTCGTACACATGTTCGCCAAGGACGACCACGCGGTCCCCGGCGCGGAGCGGCTCAAGGGGATCGTCCCCGACGTTGGCATCGGCGACATCGCCCGGATCGGCGTCGAAAATGGCCTGCAGAATGGCCTGGATGATTGCGTAGCTAACAGCGGCGGCGGCGCCACCGGCGAGCAGCGCGCCCAGGATGGCGCCGAGGATCGCGCCGATCAGGCAGCCGATCGGCCCGAAGAAGCCGCCGATGGCACAGCCGATGGCCGCGCCCGCCGCGCCGCCCGCGTAGGCGGCGCCGGCCGTCACCAGCGCCAGCAACGCGACCAGAGCTCCGATGGCCAGCCCCAGCTCGGACATCCTGACCCAGAAATCCCCTTCCGCTTCGCAGTGCAGCACGTTGATGGTTGTGTCGTAGGGAAGGTCGACGATCGACGGCCGGACCAGTTCGCCGCCCTGCGCGCCGTCGATATACACATCGTTGCGCGGATGCTTGGCCAGCGCGTCCTGGGCATCCTTGCCATAGACGATGCCCGGTTTTCCGGCCTTGTAGTTGTCCGACGGCTGGGCATAGTCGTAGGCGAAGTGTTTCTGGCCGTCGACGTCGCGGCCGAGCGGGTGCGGCATCAACTGGAGGTCGAAGAACTGGTCGTTGTCGAACTCGCCGAGGTCGCCCCGGGTCGGCTGTTCCCGGACAGTGCCGACCGCGCACTTCACGCCGCTCACGCAGGCCAGCCGGTGATAGCGCCACTCGTTCGACGCCTCGGTCAGTGCCAGAGCCAGGCCGACCGAGATGCCGGAAAAGATGCCGACGACGGCGCCGATCGGACCGCCGGCCAGGAAACCGACGGCAAGGCCGGTCAGTGCCCCGAACAGGACACCCGGTACGAGCCCATGGAGGATGGCCAGCCCGGCGAGGTCGCTCTCGTTGAAGGGCTTGTCGCCCGGCTTGTGCGCGTAGCACTGGGTGTATTTCTTGAATGACATGACGCCCTCCCTTCAGGAACCGCGGACTTCCAGCGTCACCCCGCCGGCCAGGCTGCGCGCGCCACCTTCATTGAGGGCGAAGGCATGGACATTGAATGTCATCGGCGGCCGGACGGCGGGATCCGTCGGCTCGATGGCGACATGGATTTGTCGCTCCTCGCCGGGCGGCATGTCGATTTCGGCGGGCGTGATCGCCACGCGCCAGCCGGCCGGAACCGGGAACCGGCCGTAGGCCTGGCCCCCGCGCGTCTGTTCCCAGCGGGCCCGGCTTTCCGCCAGCCGGGATTGGCCGCGCACCACCGTGGCCGGCGCTTCGACCGAGCCACAGGGCCGCAGCGCCGGTAGCCGGTAAGTGTCGGCCTCGATCAGGAAGCGGCGGCGTACCGAGGCCTCGTTGCGCAGGGTGAACTCGAACTCCGCCGGTGAATGCAACTCGCCGACCTGGACGTTTTCCTGACCGAGGTTGTTGTCCGGGTTGGCATCGTCGGCCCAGTCCAGACGCGCTTGCAGGCAATAGTGGCCGGCGCCGGGGGTGCGCCAGTCGAAGTGGGCGAAGGCCGGCGCGTGAGGCGAGCCCTTGACGCCGAGATCGACGTGGCGGGTGCCGATCGGCGTCAACACCGTCGCGGCGCCAAAGCTCAGGTACGACAGATGCACAGGCAGGCCGACCGCCGGGGCGTCGTAGGAACCATTCCATATCCGCACCTGTACCCGATAGGGATGATCGGGCAGCAATGCCGAAGAGGCGACCGGCGCGCCCAGTCCGTCGGGAGCCATGGGATCCCGCTCGAAGAGCTGGATGTCGGGATTGTCCCAGGTGACCGCCAGGCCCATCTTCATCAGGTAGTACTGGGCGTAGATGAGGGGATCGGGTCGTCTGTGGACATCCGGCGTCAGGTGCAGGCAGCAATCCTCGCGGGGTCGGGAACAGCGCCGCTCACCCCGCCACAGGCGGCCGGCGATAAGGCACAGCGCCCGCCAGATCTCTCCCAGGCCCGCCGCGAAGCGACCGACATCGATCAGTACGGCCGGGATTCGTCCCAGCGCGGTCCAAAGTCCGTTCTCTCCAGTGGCCATGGCAACTCTCCTCGGTGGGCGCGGCGGGCGGCCGCAGCGGCTTAGGATCGCTTCTTCACGCCGATGGAATAGGCGCCGGTGGCCGCCGGGTTCTTGTGGCGCACGGTCAGCCAGTACGAACCGGGAAAGAGTTTGCGGACGATGCGGGCGTTGAGGCCCCGGCCGCGGTCGTCGTCCCAGGTCAGAACCGCGCCGGCGTCGTTGGGGCCGTGCAGGGTCAGCACGGTGTCGCCCGGGCCGTCGGTGCTCATGATGTAGGTGGCGGCCGTGCCGACGTCGAAATGGTAGGTGTCCACCTCGCCGCTGGTGGCCAAGTCGGCCTCGGTGCGGGCACCACCGATGGCCAATTCGACGGTACCGGGCGATCCCTTGGGGTATTGCCGGCGCATGAACTCGATGTCGGTGGCGGAGAACTCGGTGTTCCAGCCGATCGCGTAGCTGCCGACGGTCAGGGAATCGGGAATCGCGTATTCCATGATCGAGGTCGGATCGAAGGCCGTATGGTTGGTGCTGTCTTCCGTGTAGACCTGGAAGATGTTGAAGTCAACATCGGCCCGCGACCAGCCCTGCTGCGCGTAGTAGGCGTAGACCTTCTCCTTGTCCCAGGGAATTTGCCCCTGCGCGGCGGGGTTCTGGTGTTCGTGGATCATGCCCAGGGCATGACCGAACTCGTGCCGCACCACCCGCTGGTACTCGCGCAGCGAAGTGGTCGGCTCCAGCCAGCCGTAGTTCATGGTGGCGGCGCCGGCGCCAACGGTCAGCGCGTCGGTACCGACCGTGGACCAGGAGAAGCCCTGCTCGGCAAAGCTGACGCGGATGTCGGCGGCGCCCGAAGCAACGAAATCCAGCCGCAGGTTGGCGACGGCTTCCCATTCCTTGGCGATGGCGGCGACCTTGGTTTGCACCTCGGTAATTCCGTCGAGAAACCGGACCCGCAGGCGGCGGCCGTTCTCCCACAGCTTCATCTTCTCGACCGCGGCACGGGCGTGCAGGGCTCCCGGCGCCCCCAGTCCCGCGAGCGGATGGCCCCTGTGGATGGGCATGATCCGGGTGTTATCCACCCGTTCATCGGTGGCCGCCTGGTCGCCCGACCGGCGCGTCGCGTCGGGTCGGCTGCCGACGCCGGGAAGATAGGGCGAGCAGATCTTGTAGGTCTTGGTCATGATGGTCTCCCGGTTTCTGGTGGATCAGCCCTGGTGCCCGGACGCCGAGGTCGAACTTGACCAGCGGGATCACCAGCGCCTGGATCAGCGCGTCGAGCACGAACCAGGTGGCCAGGAACGCGCCGCATTCCAGGGTGAAGCTGTGGAATTTGTAGAACAACTCGGCGACGACCCACGCCAGCGCCAGGGCCGGCATTTGTTCAAAGGCCAGACGCTTGATCGGAAGCAGGCGAATCAGTGTGTACATAATGATGTCCTTTCGACGTTCGGGGAAAAGCCCACTGGAAACGAGCTGGAGGCAGCGCGGTGGCAACGGTGCTTGGTCACGGCTTGACAACGACCATGGAGCGAATGGCCACATGCGGACTGGACAAGGCGATGGCGCTCAGCGCCTTGTTCGAGGGCAGAGCAATGTCGTCGGCCGGTGTGGTACCGGACCGGATAACCGCGACCAGCAGCACAACCGTGTTTGGTTTGGCCTTGAGGCTGGTCAGATCGAGATCGAAGGTGGCGATACCGGAATGCATCGGATCCAGAGTCTGCCCCGCCAGCGTCAAGCGCCGTACATCGGTCTTGTTCTTGCCAAGGACGAAGGCCCAGCCGCCGTCTACGGGCAGCGCGGTTTTACCGTCGGCGGAGTTGAGCACCTGATTCGCGGCCGGTGCCCAGGCGATGTTGCCGGAGAACCAGGTGGCGGAGTTGCTGGCCTCGGCGGCGCCCTTCTTCTTCGGATCGATCCAGTAGAGCAGGGTCACGCGCACATTGGCGCCATCGATCGGCTCCAGCCCGCGCCGATGGACGACGATATCCACCTTGAGTTTGCCGGCCGGCAGCGTGCACGAGGCTTCCTTCAACTCACCCTCGCCGAGCTTCGCGCTGTAGTCGAACAGGTCCGCTTCCGTGGGAATGCCGCCGCCCCACGGCTCGGCGGTGGCGAATGCCGCCGCGGCGGGCAGCTTCATGCTCGCGTCCCAGAACCCCTCGTTGATGCTGACGATGACCTTTTCGTTGGGCGGCGAGCCCACGATGATCAACGGCGGTTTGGGCGAGTCTTCTTGGCTGCGCAGCACTTCGTTGAAGTAACTGTCCCAGATGCCGGTCGCCCTTATCCGCGGGTCCTTGACGCGGGCGCGCAGCGACGCCTGGAAGCGCCGCAGCAACTCCGGATCGATGTCGCCGGTGTAGCGGGTCCAGGGCAGCGTCTTCTTGGGCGCATCGCGTTGTACCGGCGCACGGCGCGGCCGCACGTCGGGGCTGCCGTGCCAGGAGCGTTCCTTGATGCCGTCGCGCTTCTTCTGGAGCGCGTCGCGATAGCGCAGGTCGTCGTCGTGGGCACGGACATAGGTCAGGTCCTGTACGTCGGCGACATCCAGACGCAGTTCCCAGACGCCCCGGGCGGCGATGCCGGCACGCAACAGCATCAGGTTGCCATCCTTGAAGATGGCCAGATCCTCGACCGCTGCCTCGGGCAGGCCATTGAGCTTGCCCTGCCACGCCCAAGTGGGCGGGGCGGCACCGTGGTCGGTACGCACGCCACGCCAGACACCAATGGTCGTGCCCACCCAGACCTCTGCCGGAAATTCCGGATGGCAGACGATGGCCGTCACGGGGGCCGGTACGCCCTTGGGATCCTTGCGCAGGCCGGTCTGATACCATTTGTCGGTGCCGTCGAACCACCAGAGGGTATCGACGTCGGCCTTGTCGGGATTGCCGATGGTGCCGACGTAGAGCGCGCCGAGCGTGCCGTGCTGCGCAGGCGGCTGCCCGGCGCCGGGTGGCGGATCCAGGTTCACTGCAATGTCGGTCCATACCGCCGCATCGTGCATGGTCGGTGTCGGCGACGGCTTCTTGTTGCCGCAACTGTCGGTCACCATTCCGGACGGCACCACGGCCACCGGCGGACTCCAGGTCCCTGGGCCTTTGGCGGCGTCGGAACCGGGCACGCGGGCGTAGCGCTTGAGCTGGCTTTCGCCCAGCACCCAGGCGACGTCGGGGCTCTGCCAGCGGCAGACACGGATCATCTGCCCGAAGTCGTCCTGGCGCAGGTCTCCGGCCGGCGGCGCCGTCCCCGACGGCAAAGTCACCCAGAGCGGTGCAGCGGCGGGCACGCTTTCCCACGGCGCCCAGACGTTGTCGGAATACCAGACCCGCGAGGTACCGAGAATCACCTGCGAGATGTTCGGCGGCTGGTTGGCAGCCACGCCGCGCCGATGGCCGATGACCGCCGGCGTGGAATAGAAGTGAGACTTGTCCTTGTCCTCGGCCGCCGAGACGGAAAACAGGAAGCCCGGTGCCGACGAACTCCAACTGGCCCGAACGTACTGGCGTAGATAGCGACTGGGGCGAACCGGATCGAAGGCCACGCCGCCGCCGTCGCCACCGACATCCTGCAACCAGACGCCGTTGGACCGGCGGCTGATCACGCCGTTGTCCTGGAGGCCGGTGACCACGTAGCCCTCGCAACTCGGATGGCAGGCGATGTAGTTGGCTTCCACCACCGACAGTCCGTCATTTACGGCATAGAAGCCCACCTGCTGGTCGGGGTGGTCGGAGCGGAACACTCCGCCATCGCAGGCCAGCCACAAACGGTCGCCGGCGTTGGAGAAGACCAGGTCGTGCACGTCGGCATGCGCGCCGACGCCGATGCCCTTCTGGTTCCCCATAGTCGGAGTGGCCACACCGGTGACCTCGCCGACCACGACGGCGGCATCGCCGTCCATACTGGTGCCATCGGGGCTAATGGCGGACATGCTGCTGCCGCCGAGAACGATTCGGTCCTTGTGGGCCGGATGGACAGCCAGGGCAATGTCGTAGAAGCCCTGATTGCCCAGAATCGAAGGTGTGCCGCCGACCAGCGTGGCGACCGGTTTGGTGCTGTCAGGACAGGCGACCCGATACAAGAGCGGATTGACGACCACACCCCCGACCACACCACCATCATTGAAGACATAAATATGGTCGGGTACCGATGCGGAAACGCACGACAGGACGGCACGGTGTGCCTTGTCCGCCGACACGACGATGATCTGCTCGAACTCGGCCACCCCCGTCCGGCGGCACCACAGGCCGGCCAACACGCCCTCTTCCACCCAGACCCACAGTCGTTCCGGGTGCGCTGCGGTGCCATCGCCCTTGGTCCACAGCACATCCGAACACTTGGCGGACAGGGTGGCGAAGGGTGTCGCCGTGACGCGCTGCCAGTCGCAGTCCTTGGCCGGCGCGCCAGGTCGCTGGAACAGGCCGGCGGTTGTCGCCGCCACCACGCCATTGCTGCCGGGTTGCAGGGCGATGCGGCAAATGCCTTCGCCGAGCAGGTTCTTCGCCTCGCGTATCCAGGGATTGTCGGCGCTGGCGGCCACCGTCGGGTCGCGTACCAGCACGCCGATGCCACCCAGCGAAAGGCCTGGCTGGGCAGTGTGAACGTGAGGCCAATGGGTCGTTTCGCCGGTGCCGACGAAAACGATGTCGTCGGCCTCGCTGCTCTTGAAATTGACAACGACGCAGCCGCAGGCATGGCGTTGCGCCGGCCGGTTCACCTCGGCGGCCTCGGTGGCCGCGAAGCCGCCCAGCGAAACCCAGGCCGCTCCGCCGTTCTTGCTGTACCAGACACCGCCATTGGCGGAAGCGGCATAAACGCGCTCGCCATCCTCATGCACGGCGAGCATGTTGATACGCCCGGCGACGCGCGGCGACCCGACCGCCTGGCCTTTCACCACGGTCATCGGGCCCAATGGCTGCCACAGGTCCTTGCGTCCGCTGGCCGGTGCGCGCGGCAAGCCATGTCCAGGACTCGGAGCCGGCGGCGCCAGGGCCGCGCGACTGGCCGCCAGCGCCCCGTCCGGATCGAAGTCAACGCGCGCTCGCCGCACATAATCGGCCCGCGCGCCAGGGTTGTCGCCTTGCTTGTTGCCGCGGGCTGGCGGCCATTGATAGCGGCTCACTGCTTCCCTCCTCCGGTCTTGGCCGCTTCCGGCTGATCCGGCGCAACGCGAATCCAGCCCTCGCGGAACTCGGCCGGCGTATCGGGCAGCAGGGCCGTCTGGGTCGCGGCCAGGATGGCGTCGGTGCGCCAGGTGGCCGGGGTATCGCGCCAGAGGAAGTTCTGGTCCTTGCCGAATACCGACACCTTCGGTAGCCTCACCTGCCCCTCGGTATCGAGGTCGGTCTCGACCAGCACCGGGCCGGTGCGCAGCGAAGGCGCGATGGCGGCCAGGCCCCGCCCCACCCAGTCGCGCGCCAGCGCCAGCGCCTTGCGGGGCAGCAGGCCGGAGGTGAGCGAGGCCTTGCCGGCCGGGTGCATGAGCAGGGTCAGCGTCACGGTCTGGCCGACGTGCAACAGCAGCGTGTCGTCGCTGTCCCGGCCGGCGATGTAGTCGTGCTCGATGGCTTGCGCCGTCGGCATGCCGCTCGCCTTGGCAACCAGGCCGAGCTGGCCGCGGCCGCGCCCGCTCTCGGTGGCGGCACCGGCGATGGCCTTGTCTACCAGGCGGAAGCGCGAGAAGTCGTCGTCGACGAAAAAACCGAGCACGCCGTCGTCGCTGCGCGTCACCTCGCCGATGCGTACCGGAAAGGCATAGCGGGCGGCGTCGCGCTCGGCGGCGGCCCATTCGGCGGCGCGTTGCGGATCGGAAAGGTCAACGTCGTCGGCCGGCTTGAACTCCAGGCGCAACTGGGCTCGCACCACCGCCGCGGGTCGTCCGACCAAGCCGGCCACATGTTCGCTGCCCAGCGCGGCGAAGGTATCGACGCTCCAGAGCGTGGTGTCGATGGCGCGCAGCAGCGCCGACAGCGCCGACTCGCGGGTCGGATCGTCGACCGGCAGAGCCGCGCCGCCACGCGCCCGCGCGTCGGCGTCCACCAGGCCGGCGGCAAGGCGCCCCAGCACCTGTTGCGCGGATGTCAGCCCATAGAGCGGCCCGGCATCGGCGGGGCCCGTCCGTCCGGCGGCGATCTCCCAGGTCACGCCGCCGCTTACCGCCTCGTGCAGCAGTTCGCCCAGGGGCGAACCGTCGAACGCCGAATACTTCGAGGCTCTCGTCCAGATGGTCGGGCATGACGAAACCGGCGACCGGGTTGATCTGGAGCGACGGCTCGATCTGATCGACCCGCGCCTCCGTGCCTTCGGTGCCCACGGCGGTGGCCGCGTCCACCAGGCGGAACAGCCAGCGCGCCGGGCGCAGCAGGCGCGGCGTCATGGCCAACCGGCCGGGTTGCCCGTCCTGCGTGGCGCGTGTTGGCGTCGCGACGTTGGCCAGGGGTACCTCCAGCGTGCGACCGAAGGCGTCGAGCAGGCGTGCCCGCGTCAATGAAACGGCGCCTGCCAGCAGCGCCCGCGGCGCCCGTTGTGGCGCCGGGTGGCTGACGGTGCCACCGGCGCCGGGACGGCGCAGACCGTCGGCAAGGTCGAAGCCGAGCAACTGGCCGCGCACGCCGTCCAGCGCGGCGGTAACGACATCGAGGTGGCGCACCGCCTCGTCGAGGATGCGCAACTTGTCTTCCGTCTCCTCGTCGACCAGACCCGCGTGGACGGCATCGAGGGCGTCCTCGGCCTTCAGCCAGTCGGCGATGGCATCGTGCAGGGTGGCGGCGGCGCCCGTGGTCAGCAGCGCGCGGCCGCGCAGCACCGCCGTGTCGCCCTCGATGCCGGCACCGACCGACTCGAGGTCGATCGAGCCCAGTTGCCAGGCGGCAAGCGTCGGCGGATCGAGCCCTTCGACCATCACCTCCCATTCCAGCCACATCGGCACCCAGGGTTGCGCCCAGGTCGTCACACCGACGAGATCGGGATCGGCGCCCTTATAGACCGAGAAACGGCGCAACTCGTCGGCCAATCGCGTCTGGGTCTGGCGCACACCGGGTTCCACCGGCAAAGGCGCGGCGGCCTGCCGGCGCCGGGCGGCGGGTGTCTTCGCCAGGCCGGGATGGAAGGCCTGTGTGGCGCCGTCGTAGGTACCGTCGTAACCGTAGCGCAGCGCCGACTCGGCCCGCAGCCGGCTCAGAATGGCGCGCCGGTCCTGGCCGGGCTGGGTGACGGCACGGGCGACCCACTCGTCGTGATAGGGGTCGTGCAGCACCGCCTCGCGCGCCAGCGTCAGCACTTCCGATGGCGTGGCGCCGCTGCCCAGCGTGCGGACGAAGCGGTCCATGGCGATCAGGCCGGGGATCTCGCCAATGACGTGGGTGGGCCAGCGGCAGGTGAGCTTGCCGTCGGCCGAACCGCGCCCGTCGCCGCCATGGCGCAAGCTGCGCGAGGCGCCGCGTATTGCCACCATCGGTTCGTTGGCAAAGGTGAAGCGCGGCGCGGGCCGGTCGACCACCCGCGCCTCGGTCGGGGCCAGCACGTCGCCGACCCGCGAGCGCGCCAGGTCGTTGATCGCCATTTCGTTCGCCTTGATGAAGCTCGGCTTGCCGCCGGTGGCGAACAGGATGTCGCCGGCCAGGGTGTTGCCCGCCGCCCTCGCCGCGCCGGGCTCGGCCGGGCGGGCATGACGCTCCGGCGCCGAGAACGGCTTCAGTGCCGCAACACCCATCGCCTCGGCGATGAACTTGCTCTTCTTGCCCAGCGCCAGTCCGCCCACGCCGCCGGTCTGCACGCGTTGCAAGTAACGGTCGGTACCCGCCGAGCCGCCCGGCAGGGAAGCGAAGGCCACGGCATGCTCGTGCTCTTCCAGTTCGACCAGTCCATCGGCCGAGGCGAGGCGATTGATCTTCTGGGTGGTGAAGGCGGCGAGCAGCCGCTCGGTGGCGCGCCGCCGCTCGGTCGAGGCCGGTGGCGGCGCGGCAAATGCCGCGAGCAGGTCGTCGTCATGATGGCCAATGGCCACCGACAACGCGTCCGGCGCTGGCCGCCGGTCGACGAACGGGTCGCCCTTCACCGGCACGCCATGGATGACCCCATGCAGCAGCGACGAACGCAATTGCCAGGGCGCCGCGACATAGCGTTTGGCCGCCTCGGTGGCGAAGAACGAGGCGCTGGGCAGCATCGGCTGTTCGATAAAGGTGGCGGCGATCGGCGTATAGGCCACCGTGGCCGCCGTGGCCCGCGCCACCGCGCGCGTCTTGCCGGCGGAGACGATCGGCCGCTGGCCGGACCAACGCTCGGCGGTGACCAACCCCAGGGCCTTGCGCAACTCGAACTGGGCCTGTTGCCGCTCCTGCGCCCACTTGGCATCGCCCCATTCGTGGAGGAGCCGCCAGCGCAGACGATCCAGCAGTTCGTGCAGGCTGTCCTTGCCGCGGGCCTGGTCGAGCGGATCGTGCGCCGGATCGCTCCACCAGCCGGCGACCAGATAGCTTGCGCAATCCTCGTCGACGCCTTGGGGCGCCAGGGCGTCAAGGTCCGTGAGTGGATCGTGGAAGGCAAAGCGATTGAGCACCGCGTCGTAAACACCGGACCAAGCGACGGCGCCACCCACCGTGCCGGTGAGCCGCTCCTTGGCGACGGTTGCGCCGGCGGGGGTCGGACTCAGATCCGGCGCCAATGCCGGTTTGCCCTCGCGCCAGGCCGCCAGCGGAGTGGCCACGGCGCGGTCCGCCTCGAGCACCCAGCCGGTGACGGCAACATCGCCGGCCTCGCGGGGCAAGACGATGCGCAGTAGCACCCAGCGATCGGGCAGCACAGGCAGCGCCAGGCGGTTGACCGCCGCGTCGGGACGCTGCTCGAAACGACCGCGCAGCAAGGCATCGGGCATGGCCCAGTGCAGGTGTACGCCCGGCGGACGTAGCTCGCCCTCCGCAAACGGCTCGGGCATGCCGGCGTCGATGGTCGCTGCGACCTTGCCGTCGGCGCCGGCCAGCAGCATGGGCAGGCGTACCATTTTTTCCTGGTTGCCCGGCTGAACATACAGCGCCTGAACGTCGATCGGCACGAGCAGGCGATGCTCGCGAAGCAGATGGGAATCCCAAGTGGCGATTTCACCGAGATCCAGGTCGGCGCGATCGGCGGCGAGGAAGCGCTTGCCGCGGACCAGGTTGCGGATGGTCTCGGCGTCGAAAGCGGCTCGGGGGGCTCGGGCGCTCATGGGTTCACCTTATTGATGTAGTCCGTCACGTCGCCTTGCCATTTCGACAAGGAAACGGTGGCCTTGAAGCGGTTGAGGTTGTAAAACCTGCCGCCTTCCGTCTCGTCCGGATCGCCGAACACCTGGCGGTAGGGGAAGCGCAGCATCTGCAAGGCGAATTCGTTGGGCAGCAGCGGCGGCAAGACGTTCGTCGCCTTGGCCAGGAGCCGTTTGCGCAGCTCGGCGAGGTCGATGACTCCCGGCGCGCCCTTGCGGAAAGGCACATCGACGGAAATCTCCGGCGTGAGTCCGTCCGCCGATGGCACCGGATTGCCGGTCTTGTTGTCGCGCACGTTCACCTTGGCGCGGCGCTGGCCGGGCGGATCTTCGGAATCCAGGCGCACACCGAACTGGATGCCCTGGCGCGGCTCTTCGATATGCATCACCGCCGGCACACCATCGAACAGCACCAGCAACACGGCGGGGGCCAGACGCTCCATGCGCAACACCTTGAGCCGGTCCGGGTGCGACTCCGCCACCGTGGTCAGCGCCTTGTCTTCCAGAGTATCGCGGGAATAGGCGCGCACGTGCAGGTTCGGCCAGCCGGAAACGGCCCGCGAGCGCATCAGAAAACCGGTGATGGTGCCGCCGGCGCCCTGTAGCCGTTCCTCGCCGATGGGTGCGCGGATGGTGCGCTCCGTCTCGTCGACCTCGCCGCGCAGGGTCGGGTAGACGGCTTCGAGCTGGGCGCGATCCGCGGTCGTGATGGTGCCAACACTCAGCGCGCCCTGGACGATGGCATCGGTCCAGGCCCGGTCAATGTAGAAGAAGCGGATCGATTCCACCGGCAGCAGCGCGGCATCGGGGACCAGATAACTGAAAGGGACACCATGCAGCAGGCGCAGGCGGCCCAGGAAGCGGCGCAGTTCGCCCGGCGTGACATGCTTGCCGTCCTCCGGATCTTCGTCGGTGATCAGACGGGCGTAATCCTTGGCGGCGGAGATGGCGGCGCTCATGGCCACCTCGGCGGTGAGGAACTTTTGCATCAACGATCCTCCTCGTCCTGACGGTCCTGGCCGGCCAATCGCTCGAGCAGGTCGTCGAGCGCGTCGCGAACCGGTTCGTTGCGGGCGGCGCCGGCGCGGCCGCCTGGCGTCTGGCGGCGCAATCGCGGCGCGGCGATTTCCAGCATTCCTTGCAGCGTGCTGTCGAGGGCGCCGCGCAGTCCGGCCAGCGCCCGCTCGTCATGACCCTCGGTCGCCACCGGGGCAACGGGCACCGCCGAACCCGCCACGGCGGCCACGACGCCGACCCGCTCGGCCATCTTGCGCACCGCGCCAAGGTCCATGCCCAGGCCGACGGCGATCACTTCGTCCAAGTCGCCCTTGATGCCGATCTCCCGCCCCGGATCGGCCACCGGGCGACGCGGACCGATCATGGTGTCGGGGTTTTTCACCAGTTCGTCAACGAACCCCATGGCGACAAAGCGCCCCAGGTTGACGCGCATGTTGACCAGTTCGGGCACGGCGAACGGCGCTACCTGGGCGAGCAGTTCGCGCATGCGCCCGGCGCCGAACTGCTCCTTGCGAAAACGCAGTAGCGCCGAAACGACCGACAGTTGCGACAGGGCCAGCAGCCGACCGATCTCGAAGGCCGCGGCCAGTGCCAGGTCCTCGCGGCCATCGGGCACCACGCGGCGGAGCTGGTCGGCCGAATGAGCCAGCAGGGGCCGGAGGCCGCCGGATGCCTGATCGCGTTCAGTGGGGAACGGCACCATCGGCCCGCGGTACCAGGCGCGCGTCGCGTCGCCACGGCGCGTGCGATGACCCAGCCCGAGGTGGCCGGTCTCCACGACTTCCGGTTCGGGACCGTGAGGCGGTGCGGGCGGGAGTGGCTCTGCCGCCGGTTCTTCGGCCACCGCGCGCGGCTCCTTGCGCACCGTGCCGAGCAGGCCGACATCGATATCTTGCATCAGGCTTTCGAAGGTCGCCCCTTCGCTGGTGGTAAACGACCAATGGGCAAGCACCGGAAAGCGCAGCACCTTCTCCATGGCAAAGGTCTCGATCGGATAGCGAAAGCCCGCCGCCATGGTGTCGCGCACCAGCCACTTGGCATCGGGATCGCGCGCCGCCGAGGCCACCTTCTCGGTGGCGCTCCGCCACTGGCCGGCGTGGGCGGACTCCTTCATGGTCGTGCCGCCGTCCAGCGCCGCGCCGACGAAGGGCGAGGCCGCGGCCTTCGCGCCTGGGGCCGGAGCGCGCGGCGTCCCCACCCCATCCGGCCGGGCATCGAACGGCGTACCGGCCGAGGGCAGGACGATGCCGCCGAGATCCACACCCCCCATCACGCGGCTATCCGGACCGATCCGGGAATCGATGGCGGCGAGCACCGACCAGTCCTGGGCCAGGTCGAAGCGGAAGTGGTCCTCCGGCGGTTGCGGCTTGGGCAGCGCGGCCAGCTGGCCTTCTATGTTCACCAGACAGGCCATGTAGCGCACCGGTTTGGCATTGGCCGTATCGAAGACCGGCAGGCGGTTGGCCATGACCACCGCCAGCCAGCCGTCGTCGTCCCCATTGGCCAGTTCCGTGTCGTTGACGTTAACCTCCCGCACGTGAACCAGGAGGGCAAGATCTTCCTCGCAGGGAAATATCTTCCCGACCACGGTCTCGGTCACGGCGAGATAGAGTCCCTGTTCGACGTCCTTGTCGTCGCGATCGAGCAACACGGTACCCGGTGTGACGCACTCGACCACCGGCTTGGCCACGGACAACTGACCCTCGCCCTCGGCGACCACCACCAGCGCCAGCCATGGCTTCGGCGACGTCGCGACTTCTTCCGCCGGATTGCGCTCCCACGGCAGGGTGCGCCGCTTGAGGACGATCTGCGGCAGGCGGTCGCCGAAGGCGCCGTCGGCATTGGCCGGCGGAAAGGTTGAACAGGATCTGGTCGGTGGGCATGGTGTAGCGCGGCGCCGCAACCGTGATGTGCGTGTGCTGGGCGGCCACCTTGAACGGCAGCCCTTCCTGTTCGGTCACCAGATCGTACTTGCCGGCCGTCAGTTTCGGCATGACGTGTGAATGGAGAATGAAATGTCCGGTCTTCGGCATCAGCACCGCCCTCCTCTGCTCGACCTGGCTGATCGGTTTGCTGCCAAGACCGCGCGCGCCGGCGGCGCGGCTGGCAATTGGCCCGCCAGAATCCTGGCACGTTGCCGCTCGACGGCCGTGCGCGTCGGGCCAAGCCAATGCAACTGGCAACGGTCGCCGGGGGCCGCCTGGCCGGCGGCGAACGGCCGAATGGCGGCATCGAGCCCGCGCGCCGAAATCAGCGCGATCGCGCCGGTGGCGTCCAGATCGGCGGAACCCATCACCCCGACCAGCGACCAGCCCGTCTCGCTGGCGATCGTCACCACCACGGGGCCATGCCCCTCGGGAACGATCTCGTAGGCCAGCACGCTGCGGTTTTCCATGGTCAGGAGCACAGGCAGGCGGTCGCGACCCAACCCGTCCTGGCGCCGGTCGGCACCCTCAAGGCCGAGCAACAGTTGCCGACCGCCGGCGCTGTCTCCGAAGGCTGCCGGGTCGTCCAGAACCACCACCACGGTGGTGACGGCCGATGCGAAAGTCGTGACCACGGTACTGACGCCACATGCCAGTTCGGCGCCGCCGACCCAGCCGGCATCGAGCCGCTCCCGATGGGCCGGCAGGGACTCGCCGCTGGAGCGGACCACGCAGCCTGGCGCCACCGCCGTCGACCACCCCGCGTAGGGCATTCGCATGCCGGCATGCCAGCCGATCAGGCCGGCATCGGCGGTGGCTTCCCGGCGCATGCCCTGGCCGATGGCGACGATGCGTTCCGTCCCGCGCCGGATCTCGATGCTGGCGCCATCCGGATCGCCCTGGTCCGCGCCGACCAGGCGATCCGCCAGCAGCTTGCCGCCGTGGCCAAGGAGGACCAGGCGCGCTGGCGCACCGACGACAGCCAGGCGCGGCCGGTCGATATCGAAGGAGGTGTCGGCTTGGGCGTTCGGCATCTTGAGGACGACGATCTGGCCGGGAGTCAGAGTCGCACCGGCGGTACCCGCCGTATCCCGGGCGACACGCGCGGCACGCTGCCCGGCGGCCAGGCTCGCAGAGAAGGCCGCCAGATGTTCGCCGCCGGCCGCGCCGGTCCGCGCGACCAGCGCCGGCGCGGCGCGGGCAACGGCGGTGGGCGGTACGGCGCCAACGCCGATCATGGTGCCGCCGCGTCCCGTACTGGCCACCGGGGTGTCGACCACCACCAGCCGCGCGGCAATCGAGTGACTGCGCCTGGCCTCGACCGAGGCCAGGGTTGGTGGAGCCGTCCGCCAGGCACGCGCCGCGTCGCCGACCGTGGTGCGGGCGGTGGTGGTGATCCGCAGGTCGATGCCGGCGCCGTCCAGCAGCCCGACGGCCACCGGGGGATCGACAAAGTGGTCGTAGACCTCGCCGGGCGCCTTGGCGCCGATTTGCGGAATCACGGTCGGCGCGGTGTCCACCAGTCCTTCGGCCAGGGTACCCAGCAGCGGCGGCGCCTGCCGCTCGCCGCGCAGCGCGGCCAGCGCGGTGGGACTGGCGGTGCTGGTCAGGTAGGCACTGGCTTTGCGGAAGGCCTCGCTGGCCGTCGCCGGCTCGGCAACCAATCGGGCAACGGCCTTGGCCTGGTCCTTCACCGCCCTGGCGGCGGTAGCGTCGCGGGTGAAGGGCAGCGACTTGCGCTTGCCGGTCGCCACCTGGTAATAGGGAATCTCGGGGCCGCCGACGGACGGCGTGGCGCGACAAACGAGGTCGAGCTCGTTCAGGGCCTTGATCATATTGCCCTGGGGCACCTTGCGATTGTTGGGGTCCTGCGGCGCGCCCCAGACACCGACCGGGAAGCGGCCAAAGGGCCGCGCAGTCGCTACGAACGGAAAGTCGCGAACGCCCGAGCGCGTCCAGGTGAGTTTGATGGTCGGCTGCCGGTCCGATACGCCCATCGGCGCCACGCCGATGGCGCGGCTGGGAGCATGCGCCGTGGTCTCGTCGACGGGCGCCTGGACGCGCGTCACGTGCGTCGCCGGCACGGTGCTGGTGAAGGTCATGCCAAACTCGGCCACGACGATGAAGGGGCGCGCGGCCGAGCCGTCCGGAGTCGAATCCTCGCCCTTCGCGGGCTGTGCGCCGAAGGATGTCAGCAGGGCGTGGGCCCGCGCCGCGCCGCCCGCGCCGGCTTCCAGGTACTTGGCGATGAATGCCGATTCGCCGATGGCGGTCTTCTGCGCCTGATCGGAACCGCCGAATTCGACGGTCAGTTCGATCGGCCCGACCTCGAAGGTGGCCGAACCGTGGAAATCCGGGCCGGTAACGTCGATGCGCGCGCCCAGGCTGATCGAGATGGTGACCTCGCCAAAGATCCACGTGTCGATGGTGACGCCGGCGGCGATGCGGGCATAGGCGTTGACGTGGTAGTGGAAAGGATCGAAATAGACGATGCCGTGGGCGCCGAACTTGACCTCGGCCCATGCGGGGCCGAAATGCGCCGAGGCCTCGAAGTCGCCACCGGTCATCAGCGCTTCGGAGGTCAGCGCGAAATAGCTGCCGGACTTGATGACGATGGCGTTGCCGATGCTCCAGCGCAGCCCGAGTCGCGGTACCACGGGATAGCCGTCACGATGGAAATCAGGGTGATAGCCGCCGAGCGTCAGGACGAACTCGCCCCGATGCGCGCCCTTGAACCAGATGACGTAGGCGAAGCCGCCGGTCAGCTTGACGTCCGGATAGAGCAGCCAGGAGTTGTCGGTGAGCTGGCCCTGCACCCAGAGTACGCCCTCGGAGCTGGAGAAGCGCACCAGCAGGGCGAGTTCTATCGACACCAGCGCCACCTGCGGCCGGGGCAGAGCCATGCGGGCCAGGCCAAGCAGATTGATGTCCAGGCCGTCGCCAACCTGCACACCGACCACGGCGATGCCGTTGACCAGGGCGAAGCTGGTGAACGACAGGCCGGCGGCGAACCAGAAGCTACCCTTGCGCATCGGGAAATACTCGCCCAGCGCGCGCAACTGCGTCATTGGATCGCCGGGCTTGGCGGCGATGTCCAGCGCCTGGATGAGCGGATAGTCACCGAACTTCGCCAGGTCGGTGGGCAGGCGCATCAGACGATTGATGCCGATGCCGCCGCCGATGCCGGTGAGGAAGAAGGCTGGCGGGCCGCCGATCGGCCCATTGACCGCGCCGACCGCGAAGAAGGCCGTGAACTTCTGGTTGTGGTCGTCACGGCCCTCGCCGTAGCCGCCGTAGACGGTCAGCCCATAGACGCCGAAGCGGCCGAGCAGCATGCCCAGATATTCGATCTGCTCGTTCTCCAGGCCAACGTTGGTCACCTGCTTGAGCAGCCCGCCGGCGATCGAAACCCCGGCCATGTCGGCCGACACGGCGAGGCCGGCCAGATCGACCTGCCAATTGGCCGGATTGAAGAAGTCGCCACGGGCTGTGAGGTAGGTGATCTGCAGGTCGTCGACCGCGCAGCTCAGGCCGAACATGGACACCGAGCCATCCATGAGCAACGAGACCCGTTCGACGCGCCCCTGCGGCATGATCGCGTTGAAGCCGATCTGCTCGAGATAGAGCGGGCCGAAGCCCTTCTGGATGGCGATCCACCACGGCCCGGGCGGGTCGCCGGCGCTGAGCGTCACCGCCACCGGCTTGTTGCCATGCTTCTGCACGGCCAGGGCCGGCGAGAAGGCCGGTTTGGGCGGCGTCGGCCCGGAATCGCGCATGATGCCCTGGGCGATGCCGTTGTGGCCTTGCGCACCGCCGGTCAACACCGCCAGATTGGTGAATTGCAGGCGCACGCCGCCGCTATGCGCGCCGCCGGCGGCGATTGCCGCGTAGGCATGCAGGGCGATCGATTCCAGGCTGATGCCGGCGTCGAGCAGCGGCCCCGAACTCTTGCCAAAGCGCAGGCCAAGGCCATTGACGGTCAGGCTGGGCGTGAACCTGAGCGGCAGCGTATCTGGCAGGAAACCGACGAACAGGCCGCCATCCCCCGGCGGGTTGCCCTCGATCCACGAGTCATCGTTCTCCAGCCACAGGACCACGTCCTTGTCGATGAGCGTGAAGCGCTTGGCCAGTCCGGCCTCGATGCCGACGATGCCGTCGATCTTGGTGAAGGCGATGGTGAAACCATCGATGGCGATCGAAATGCCGGCACCGGCCAAGTTGCCGAACAGCCTGTGGATGCGGGCCAGCAGCGTGGCCGGATCGAACAAACCGCCGATCACCTCGGCTGGGTCGTCTACATCGCGCAGCACGACGCCGCGGACGAGATTGCGTACGGTGATGGCACCCGGCTTCGTGCTTACCTTGCTGTCGAGCAGCGCCGTGACCGACGGTCGGACGATGGCCACCGCCATCGCCAGATCGGCCACCGCCTCGACGATGCGCAGGGCTACCTGGACCGGGTCCGTGGTGTCCACGGCGCTGGCGACCAGACCGTCACTGGCGACCAGGTCGAATTGATGGCTGTCGAGCAGCCAGCGCGCACCGAAGCGATGCGTGTCGTCGAACGCCATGCCGACCGCGACACGACGACCACCGGCCGGAGCGAGTCCGGCGGCAACGGTGACGAAAGGCCGCAGAGTCACCCCGCCGGCGTCGATGGCCGCCGGACCGGCCGTGACACTGAGCTCGTCCAGCCCGGCCGCGCTGATGGCGACGGTGAAACTGACTTGCTCGATGCCCGGCACGGCGATGCCGTCGCCTTCGAGCGAAACAACGCCGCTGGCGGGTCCCCAGGACAAGGTGAAATCGGCAACCTTTACCGAGAGCAGGTTGCTGGTGGCGGTCACCGCCACCGCGGTCGGAACGAAAGCGTCGAGCAGCGGCGCGATGGTCGCCAGGCCGGTCGCAACGATCGACGGCACGGCAGTCGTCAGGGCGGCCACCGGGTCGACGGCCCAGGCATGCAGCGCAGCGCCGTCGAAACGCCGCGGTGCGCCCGCGCGCAGGGCCAGCGCGTCGCCCAACTTCTCGACCAGGGCGCCGGCGGTGCCGGGTTGCTTGGCAAGTTGGTCGAGCAGGAAGGGCAGCGCCGCTTCGGCCGCCGCCGCCAGAGAGCCCAGCCCGGCGAAGGGGATCAGCGGAATATCGGCCCCGCTGGCGGGACGCATGAACACCTCGATACCGGCTCCGCCCAGATGGACATGCACCGCCTGGCGGCCGGTCGCCGCGCCGGTGAGTCCGACATGAACGACCAGACCGGGACGGGGCGGCCCGGTGGGGCCGACGACGAGGCTGGCGCCCAACCCGGCGGCGAGCCGGCCGGCAATGGCGCCGGGAACGGTCCATGCCGTCGCATCGACGTCCAGACTCAGCCGGGCGCCAGGGCCGTCGGCAACCACGGCCAGCGCCACGCCGCTGGCCAAGCGGATCGGCGTGCCCGGTGCGCCGGCAATGCCCAGCAGGGGCCGCAGCGCATCGAACAACCCCTGTATCTTGCTTGGGCTGGCGGCAAGCGAATCGGCGCTGCGCAGCCAGCCTGCCGGGTCGGCCAGCAGCCCGGCCAAGGGCCTGATGGCGCGCCGGCTGTCGCCCGGCGCGCCCTGAAGCAGGCCGAAGGAATCGAGCACCGCGTCGATCACCGAACGGACAACCGGGTCGGGGCGGCGCAGCAACTCGAGTGCCGCATGGCCGCCCAGGCTCGGTGCCGCCCTGGCGACGGCCCGGGCGATGGCCGCCGGGTCGGGGCTGGGCCACAGCGCGATATGGTCGCTCGCGCCACCCGGCCGCTGCCAGCGCAGGGCCGCCTGGAGGGGATCGAGATCGACGATGAGATTGAGCCGGCCGGCCGGCGACGCGGCGGTATCCGGACCGAAACTCACCTGGCCGGCCACGCCGGCCGGCGTGGCCATGACATCGGCGTGCCAGCCGAATCGGCCGCTGCTACCGCCGCCGCCATGCAGGCGAACCGATTGGCGAACCAGATCCACGCTGGCGCCCAGCGGACCCAGCAGTGTGGCAACGGCGGCCCCGATGGCATCCGCGGCTACGGCCAGGCGCTGCCGAAGCAGCCCGCCGGCGTCGTGGACGAGTTGATCGACGGCATCCGCCACCACGCCGCCACCGGCGGCAACCAGGCCCAGGGCGGTGAGCAACTGGCTCAAGGCCACCGAGGCGCCGCCGGCGACATCGGCGGTGATGCGCTGCGCCGCGGCGGCCAGCAGGGTCCGGGCCTCGGGCAGCAGAGGCAAGGCGCCGGCGACGTTGCCGATGACCAGCCGTTCCCACGATTGGCCGAAGACGCGGGCGTCATGCAGCACGATGGCGGACTCGCCGGAGCCCTTGCCGTCCAGCGGCACGCTGATGTCGGCGCTCAGCAGGCGCAATTCGAGGTCGGGCGTGGCGCACAGCCAGCCCAGTCGGTCGGCGACACGCAGGCGGACCCGCAGTCGTGGGGTGGCATCGATGCTGGGGGCCACCACGGTCGTGTCGTAGGAAAACAGCGTGACGAGCGCGTCGCCGCTGATAGAGAGGCCACCGGTGGTGCTCGGGGCGCTGGCAAGGCGCAGGCCGGCCCGCACGGCCGTGGCGGGCGGCAGTGGCGTCGCGGCGCGGATGCGCGCGCGCTCGGCCAGCCCGGCGGCGACGATGGCGGTGATGGCGCGATCGACCCGGCTGTCGGAGACGGTGCCGAAGATCGCGCTGACCGCCAGGCCGACACGCGGCGCGGCGGCCGGTACCGGCGGCAGGCGCAAGTCCGCGCCGGGATCGGCGCGCTCGGTCAACTCCATCAGGGCGCCCACCAGCGCCCGGCCGAGTGCCAGGTCGGCATCCTCGCCGACCGCATCAGGGTCATCGGGATCGCGGACCAGTTCGGGCGGCAGCAAGCGGTGCAGCAAACGCAGCGCATCGGCGGTCGGCTGGGTCGAAAGCGCGGTCAGCGAAATCGGCCCGAGCGGCGTTCCGAGCATGACCAGATCGGTCACCTTGTCCTGCTCCTCGGCGGCCAGGCGAGCCGCGTGCCCGGCTCCGGCCACGGCGACCAGCGCGATATCGTTGCTGACGTTGGCCAGGGCGTCGAGCACACGGGCCAGACGGTCGGCCTGCTCGCGCGTGCCATCGCTCGCACCGTCGGCCGCCTTGCAGTCGGCCCGGCCACCCAGCCGGACGAACCAGTTGCCGGTCGCGGCCGCCGGTGGCGCGAACATGGTGGCATCCAGGCCCGGCGCCGAGAGGTTAACCAGACGTCCCGGAGCAACGGTAACTCCCGTGGCCCACGCCGAAGCGCCGATGGCCACATACACGGTCGTACTCGGTACGCGGCCGGTGACGTTTTCCAAATCGAGCTGGCCAAGGAGTTGGCCTGCCGCGAAGCCTTGGCGGATGATGTTCAACCCGGCGGGCGCGGTCTCTGGAGCCACGATGCGGCCGTCGCCGCCGACCCAGCGTTGCGCCAGCGCCGCCAGACCGGCGGCTACGTCCCGGCCGTCGACCAGGGCACGCACGTCGGCGGCGACGGTGGCTTCGGCCAGCAAGACCGCCGCCAGCGCGTTGGCATCCAGCCCCGGATCGCCGGGGCGCCAGCGCCGTATGGCCTCGGGAGCCGCGACCAGCCTGGGTTCGAGCCCTTCCGGCGGGAACCACAGAGCAAGCTCCGGCAGGCCGGCCGCGGTCGCGAAGCGGTAGGGATCGTCCGGATGGCCACTGCCTTCGACGAGGCCGTGGCCAGCGCCCGAACCGGCGAACAGGTCGGCGAGCAGCGCCAGCGCGCGCGGCCCCATGTCGCTCATCGCCAGGCGCGGCAACCAGGTTGCCAGCGCCGTCGCCGGATCGGTCACCAGATCGGCGAGTGCGAGTCGGGCCGGACGGCTGCCCGGGCCACCGCTCGATGGCAGGGCGCTGTTCCAGCCCAGCGCCGCGACCACCGAGCCGAAGAAGCCACCAGTGATCGGGCCCAGGTAGCCAACCAGGGCCTCGACGCCTTGCCACGCGGCGGGGGGCAGCGCCACCGTGCCGTCGGCGCCGATTTCCGGCAAGGCGATCGGCACCGCCTGCCCGCCGATATTCAGGGTCAGATTGGGCGCCTCGACCCGTGCCACGAGCCCGCTGGCCGGCGACCAGCTCAGGCGCAGACCGACACCCGCGGCCGTGAGCGTCGTCAACTGGTCGAGTGTCAGGGTGACCCGAGGCGGACTGACGCCACGCTCGCGCCCCGACAAGGAGGCCTCGACTCCTGGTAACAGACGGGCGGTCCTGGCCGCCAGATCGAGCGTCGCGATCGTCGCCGCGATGCGGGTGTCGATGACGGTGCAGCGCTGGCCGAGCGTATCGCCGTGGGTGGTGGCGGACAGGACGACCGACAGGACACTCCCGGTGGCCGCCAGTTCCAGTTCCAGCGGACCAATGAGCGGGACACGCCAGGGGTCGCCGGACGAGCCGGAGCCATGGATGGCGGTGACCACATCGCCGGCATCGGCCAAGGCGTTGCGCAGGGCGCCGAGCACCGACGTGGCCGCGCCGGCCGGGGCCGCCACGAGATCACGCCAGTAACCGCCCACCGCGCCAACGGGGTCGGCCATCAGAAGGGTCAGGCTGACCGGGGCGACCCCCGCCGGCGTATTGAGGCCCAGCAGCACGCGCACCACGGTCACGGCATCGCCGCAGCCGTTCAGAAGTTGCATCAGGACGTCGCCGACGGTATTGCCCACCGCGTCCATCACCGCGCCGGGAGAGGTCAGGTCCAGCGTGGCGTAGTCGTGCGTGCCGAGCCGCACGCCGTCGGCCGCCAGTACAAAGGTCAGGCGACGTTGACCATCCAGGGCAAAACCGACCCGCAGCGTGTCGGCGCGAGCAACGGTTGGCGCCGCCACATCGAGGACACGATGCGCGGCAACGGCGCTGCCCGCGGCGGCCCAGACACCGAGGGCAGGCAACGCCAGTGCCGTACCGGTGACGAGGTCGATGCGGAACAGGTCGGCCCGAGCTTCGACCCGCGCATCGTCGTTGCCCAGTTCGACGCCCAGTGTCGGTGTCAGGCGCGCGTTGCCGGTGGGGCCACTGTCCACCCGCAGGCCGAAGGCGAGCTGCGCGCTACCGCCCAGATCGAAGGCGACGTCATCACCCGCCGGGCTGCCGCCCAGCAAGTCGGCCAGGTGGCCGATCCAGTCGTTGCGGCTGTCGCTGGTGGTGAATACCCCGTGCAGCCAGACGGCAATGGCTTGTAGGCCCTGGACCGGCAACCGGGCAATAGGGAAATCCGGCACATCGTCGCCACTGCGCAGGCCAAGCAAGCCGCCCAGGGCGGCTATCGGCGAGTGATCCGGCGCGGCGTCGGCCTGGGACTTGACCAATGAAAGGACGAGATCGAGCAGTGCGTCGTCGATCTCGTCGACACCATCCGCAGCAATGCGCAGATTGCGCGGACCGGTCGCGCCGGGCAACTGGAAATCCGTCAGGCTGAAACCGAAGATCGGGTCGTCCGGGTCGCTATCGGATGTCGGCAGATCGACCTCGAGGCCGATTGCGCCCAGATGCGCCTGGCCCGGCATCGGCGTTCCGGCGTCGATGGCGATCGACGTGGCGATACGGATGCGCCCGCCTCGGGCGCCAAGCAGGAGCGCATCGCCGACCGCCGGCCCACCCTCCTTCTTCGCCAGGAACAGCGGTATCGCCAGCGAACTGGTCGAGGTGGGTGCGCCGGTGCGTACCAGGATGCCGACGCCGACATGCAGCCCCTCCACCGGTTGGTCGTCCACGGTGACGGCGATGGTGAGGTCGGGGTCCTTCAACGCCACGATCGGCAACCAGACCACGCCGCGCGGGTCGGTTTCCCGGTCGGCGCCGCCCATGGCCTCGTCGACGAAGGCGATCAGCGCGGCGCGCTGATCGTCGTTGGCCAGCATGTTCTTCAAGGACTCTTCCGGACTGCCGAACCAGTCGGGATTGGGTTCGCCGCCCTTGAAGATTCCCAGGGCCTCGGCAAGCCTGCCGAGCACGCCCAGATCGCCGGTGGAGAAACTCATTGCCCATCCCTCCGCTTGGTCGTCGGCCGCAGACCGCTGGAGCCGGCGAAGCGATGGCGCGCCATCGGCACGATCTGGATACCGCGCGCGGATGCGGCCAGTTCGACCGGCACCAGAACGTTGCCGCGCTCGTCCTTGCCGACCGCGCCAGCCAGGTCGGCAACCAGCCCCAGCAGACATTGCCAGGCGAAGGCAACCAGGGCTTCGCTCCACGCGCCGACGATCAAGTCGGGACCGAGCGGCCGGCGGTAAGTCGTGGCAAACAATCCGGCTGGCCGGTCGGGGGCGCCCACCGCGAAGGTCACTTCGATCCGTGCCTTGCCCGTCTGATCGCAGCGCACCGGGATCAACACCCGGATCAACCCGTCCGCCAGCTTGACCTGGACTTCCGCGATGCCGATGGCGAGTTCGCGATCGCCTTCGACCCAGACGATCTCGGTCCGCGTGGTCGGCCGGAACAGCCCGCCGGCGCGTCGCGCGGCGACACGCAACAGCTCCGTCGCCTGGCCGCTTTCGACAAAGACCGGGTGGAACACCTCGCCCGTGGCCAGCGGCGCCGGGGCGGCGGGGATTCTCTTGGCGCGGCGCTCGGCCGCGACAAAGCGGGCGACCTCAGGTGCTACGGAGTCGGTCATGATTGATTGGAGTCCATCGCGTATCCCCCTTCGCTCTGCGCCCGGCGACGCTCGCTCGTCGCCGTCCGACGACACTACCAAATTGCATACCATTCCAGCATCATCTGTTTGGATGATGTGCTACGCTCTTCGTAGCGTCGCCACGGAGGGACGGTCAATGGACGAACAAGAGCAACTCGATCGCTTTGCCGGCCAGCTCTATCAAGGCATATTGGCGCCGGAGGCCCTGCGGGACGTCATCGATTCACTGTCGGCGTGGCTGACCGAGCCGCCGGCTATCCATGACTTCGACATGGGAATGCCAATCGTTGGCGCTGACGGCTGTCTTGCCGACAATGACGATCCCGATCGCGCGGCCTACCTGGACGCACCGCTGCGAATCGCACCGCCGGTTCGGCGGCGCCGCCGCTGCCCGGAGTGTCCGATCCAGCAGGACATCAATCCCAATTGGCAACGGGTCATCGACCTGTTGTTGCATTGCCGCGCACTGCGGGAACTCGCCGACCACGCGGTCGAACTCGGCCCACACCAGCCACGTGGCGGCCATTGTCCTGAGCCCGCGCGGACGCGTTCTGGACTGCGATCAGCGTGGCGAGTCCCTGCTTCAGATCGGTGATGTGCTGAGATTGGCCGACGGTCAGTTGCGCTGGGGCGAAGCGGCGATGCAGGCACGCTTTGCCGCCGCGCTCGGCGAAACGGCGGCCACGGGCCGCACCACCAATGTCCTGCTGCAGAGTCCGAAACAGCCGCAACGCCGATTCAGCCTGACACTCAAGCGCATGCAGCGGCGACCTTCGCTCGAAGGCGGCGGCGACTCGGCCGCGGATGTCTTGTGCCTGGTGGCGCCGCTCGACCAGCGGCGCGTCGCCACCGCCCGCCAGTTGATGGACTTGTTCTCTCTCTCGGCCGCCGAAGCGCGCCTGGCCAGGGCGCTGGCCAACGGCGACTCGGTGGAGGAGTACGCGCGGGATCATGACCTGCGCCTGCCGACCGTGCGCAGCCAGTTGCGTGCCGTCTTCGAAAAGACCGGTACGCAGCGGCAGGCGACCCTGGTCCGTTTGATCGCCGGCATTCCGGTGGTGCGCGACTCGGCTTGAAGACCCGGGCGCCGCCGTGGCGGCCGCCCGATGAGGGATAATCGGGGCTTGTTCAAGCAATCGTGCCGCCATGGAAACTCGCCCCACACCGCCCGGACTCCACCGCCTGCGCCGCTTCGCCCTGGTGTTCCTTGCTCTGGTCGTCGCCTTTGGGGCGTTCGGTTACTTTGCCGGCCCGCCGATTGCGCGCTCGGTCCTGGCCAAGACCTTGTCGAAGGAGCTGCACCGACCCGTTACGGTGGGGGACATCGACATCAACCCGTACGCCATGACGGCCCGGATTGCCAATCTGACGATCGGCGCCCTCGGCGATGGCGCGGCCGGTGAAACGGCCGGTTTCGACGAGCTGTTCGTCGACCTGGATATCGCCTCGATCTTCCATGCCGCACCGATAGTGGAGGAATTGCGGCTGGCGGGACTGCGCGTCCATCTCGCACAGGAAACACCCGGCCGCTACAACATCTCCGACCTGCTCGATGAGTGGCTGAAGCCCAGCGATGCGCCACCGCCGCGGTTCTCGGTGAACAACATCCGGATCACCGGCGGCCGTATCGAGTTCGACGACCGGCCGGTCGGCAAGCGACACACCGTGACGGACATCAATTTATCGCTGCCCTTCATCTCCAATCTGCCCCATCAGGCCCATGTCTTCACCGAGCCGGCCTTCTCGGCGAACATTGACGGCGCCCCGCTGGCGCTGGCGGGCAAGAGCCGGCCGTTCGCCGAGGTTCACGAAAGTGAACTCCAGCTCGACCTTGACCGTTTCGAGCTGAGTCGCTACCTGGCCTACTCGCCGGTCGCGCTGCCCTTCACCGCGACCGGTGGCCACGTCGATACCGATATCCGTCTGCTCTTTCGCCAGGCACCCAACGAGCCGGCAACGCTCAGCCTGACCGGCAAGGTCAACCTGCGCGATCTCCACCTGCTCGAACAAGGCCAGCAGCCCTTGCTCAATCTGGCCCGGCTGGACATTCCCATCACCGCCGTCGCGCCGCTCGAGAGCCGCTACCAGTTCGGCGCCATCGCCATCGACGGACTCGAAACGTTCGTGCGCGTGGATCGCGCCGGAAACCTCAATTGGCTGAGCATGGCGCGGCAACTGGCCGGTGGCGGGAATGTCGCAACCAAGCCGGACACGGCGAAGCCCGCCAAGCCGGTGGCCTGGTCCATCGACGGAGTGCGGCTGGTCCAGGGAGCCGTTCATTGGCAGGATGAATCGAACCCCAAGCCGATGGTCGCCCACGCGACGGGCATCGATGTGGCCGTCGGCAAGGTTGACAGCGAGCTTGCCGCGCCGATCGATGCCGACCTGGCCCTCGCCATCGACGCGGCGCCGCACGCCAGCCTGGGACGGTTCGAGGTCAAGAGCGCGCGGGTCGATCTTGTCCAGCAACGTATCAACGTCGGCAACCTGCTATTGCGTGGCCTCAAACTGGCCGCGACGCGCGAGACCGACGGCAGGATCGCCAGCCTGCAGCCCCCCGCGTTGAAGACCGCCGCCAGCGCGTCCGCGACCGAAAACACCGGCGCGGCGGCGCGGCCGAACGATGCCGGCCCGGCGTGGACCATGGAAATCGCCCACGGCGAACTGGCGGATGCCAGCCTGCGTTTCGACGACAAGGCGGTCACGCCGGCGGCCAGCCATAGTCTCGACATCACCAGGCTGGCGTTGGAGAACTTCAGCACGGCGCCGAAAGCGCCGGCGAGTGTCGAACTCGCCGCCCGCATCAACAAGAAGGGCAGTTTGCAGGCAAACGGCACGGTGCAACTCGCACCCGTGGCCGGCAAGCTGAAGGTCGACTTGCGCGGAGTCGAGCTCCTGCCATTGCAGCCTTATTTCGGCGACCGCCTTAACGTGACCATTACCAAGGGGCAGGTCAGCGGCAAGGGTGAAATGGCGCTCAGTCAGGCGGCCGACGGCAGCCTCGGCGGCGGCTACCGAGGCCAGGTCACGGTGGGCCATTTCCACAGTGTGGACAAGGCGAACAGCACCGATTTCCTGACCTGGAAATCATTCCACCTGGGCAAGATGGACGTGGCGCTCAAGCCGTTCTCACTGGCGATTGGCGACGTGGCGCTGACGGATTTCTTCGCCCGGCTGATCGTCAGCCCGGAAGGCAAGCTGAACCTCCTGCAAATTGTCAAGCAGGAGACTGCGGAGGGGGTGGGTGACCGTGCCGCGCCGACGCCCGCCGCAAAAGACGACCAGCATCCCCCTGCCCGCGCCGCCGCCCCGGCGCCCTCAGCGCCGGCGGCGCCACCGTCGGCACCGCCACCACCGATCCGCATCGACCAGGTGACGCTTCAGGGTGGCTTGGTCAGCATCACGGACAATTTCATCAAGCCCAACTACTCGGCCAACCTGACCGACATTGGCGGCCGAATCACCGGCCTTTCCTCGGCGACCGACAGCACGGCCGATATAGACCTGCGCGGCGCCTACGACGGCGCGCCGGTGACCATTGCCGGCAAGTTGAATCCGCTGGCCGCCACGCCATCGCTCGATATCAAGGCCGAGGTGCGCGGAATCGAACTGACCGCGCTGTCCCCCTACTCAGGAAAATATGCCGGCTACGCCATCGACAAGGGGAAGCTCTCCCTGTTCCTGGGCTACCAGATCGCGGACGGCAAGTTGCAGGCCGACAACCGGATTTTCCTCGACCAACTGACCTTCGGCCAGAAGATCGAGAGCCCGGACGCCACCAAGCTGCCGGTGACCCTGGCCGTGTCGCTGCTGCAAAACCGGCGTGGCGAGATCGACATCAATCTGCCCATCTCCGGTTCGCTCAACGATCCGGAATTCTCCGTCGGCGGCATCATCGTTCAGGTGATCGTCAATCTGCTGACCAAGGCGATTACGGCGCCTTTCGCCCTGCTCGGTTCGCTGTTCGGCGGCGGCGAGGAGCTGTCCCATGTCGATTTCGCCGCCGGCCGCGCCCTGCTCGCCCCGACAGCCTTGAAGCGGCTCGAATCGCTTGCCAAGGCGCTCGACGATCGGCCCGGCCTGAAACTGGACATCACCGGCCGGGTCGATCCGGAAAAGGACCGCGAAGGCTTGCGGCAGGCCACGCTGGAGCACAAGGTCAAGGCGCAGAAACTGGCGCAACTGGTCAAGGAAGGCAAGGAAGTGGGTTCGGCCAGTGAAGTGACCCTGGACGAAAAAGACTATTTGCCCTTGCTCGAGCAAGCCTACAAGCAGGAGAAGTTTCCCAAGCCGCGCAACTTCATCGGTATGGCCAAGAGCCTGCCGCGCGAGGAAATGGAGAAGCTGATGCTGGCCAACGCGCAGGTCGGCGACGAGGAACTGCGCGACCTCGCCACCCGTCGCGCCAAGGCGGTGGCGGACTGGCTGGGCACCGCCGGCAAGATCCCCAGGGAACGAATCTTCCTGCTGCCGCCGAAGTTGGCGGCCGATGGCAGCGGCCCGAAGGACGCGCCGCTGGAGCGCGCCGAGTTTTCTCTGAAGTAGGCCGCTCCGGCTCAGGCGCCGGCGCCGTGATCGTGCACACCGGCGCCGAAGGCCAGCTCCTTGAGTCGGAACAGTTCGTCGCGGGCCGCCGCCGCCCGTTCGAACTCCAGATTCCGGGCATGCTCTTGCATGGCCTTTTCCAGCCGTTTGATCTCGCGCGCCAAGCTCTTTTCGCTCATCGCCTCGTACTTTGCCGACTCTTGCGCTGCCTTCAGCTCCCGCGCCGCCGTATCGCTGTCGTAAACGCCGTCGATGAGGTCCTTGATGCGCTTGGTGACGCCGGTGGGTGTGATGCCGTGCTCGGCGTTGTACGTCAATTGCTTGGCGCGCCGCCGCCCGGTTTCGGCCATGGCGCGCTTCATCGAATCGGTGACGCGGTCGGCGTAAAGGATCGCGGTGCCATGCAGGTGCCGCGCGGCCCGGCCCATGGTCTGGATCAGGCTGCGCTCCGAGCGCAGAAAGCCTTCCTTGTCGGCATCGAGGATCGCCACCAGCGAAACCTCGGGAATATCGAGGCCCTCGCGCAGCAGGTTGATGCCGACCAGCACGTCGAACTCGCCCAGCCGCAAGTCACGGATGATCTCCACCCGTTCGACGGTGTCGATGTCCGAATGGAGGTAGCGCACGCGGATGCCGTTGTCGCGCAGGAATTCGGTCAGTTGCTCGGAGAGGCGCTTGGTCAGCGTCGTCACCAGCACGCGCTCGCCAACGGCAATTCGCCGTTTGATTTGCGACAGCAGGTCATCGACCTGCGTTGACGCCGGCAACACAATCACCTCCGGATCGACCAGTCCGGTTGGCCGCACCACCTGTTCAACCACCTGGCCTTGGTGCTGCTTCTCGTAGTCCGCCGGAGTGGCCGAGACGAACACCGTCTGGGGCATCAGGCGCTCGAATTCCTCGAACTTCAACGGCCGGTTGTCGAGCGCCGAGGGCAGGCGAAAACCGTAATTGACCAGGTTTTCCTTGCGCGAACGATCGCCCTTGTACATGCCGCCGACCTGCGGAATGGAGACGTGCGATTCGTCGATGAACAGCAGGGAATCCGACGGCAGATAGTCGATCAAGGTCGGCGGCGGCTCGCCGGGCTGGCGGCCGGACAGGTGGCGCGAGTAGTTTTCGATCCCCTTGCAGAAGCCCAGTTGCTCGAGCATTTCCAGATCGAAGCGGGTACGTTGCTCGATACGCTGCGCCTCGACCAGCTTCTGGTCCTGATAGAAGAACTCGGTCCGCTCGCGCAGTTCGGCCTTGATGGCTTCCACCGCCTTCAGGACGGTGGCGCGCGGCGTGACATAGTGGCTGGAGGGAAACACCGTAAAGCGGCCCAGCTTCTGCCTGGTGTGGCCGGTCAGCGGGTCGAACAGGGTCAGCGATTCCAGTTCGTCGTCGAACAGGGCGATGCGGATGGCGCTTTCCGCGTTCTCCGCCGGAAAGACGTCGATGACATCGCCACGTACCCGGTAGGTGCCGCGATGGAAATCCATCTCGTTTCGTTCGTACTGCATCTCCGATAGCCGCCGGATGATGTCGCGCTGGCCCAGCCGTTCGCCCTGCCGCAGGTGCAGGATCATGCTGTGGTAATCCACGGGGTCGCCGATGCCATAGATCGCCGATACGGTGCACACGATCACCACGTCGCGCCGCTCGAGAAGACTCTTGGTGGCGGACAAGCGCATCTGTTCGATGTGTTCGTTGATGCTGGAGTCTTTCTCGATGAACAGGTCGCGCGACGGCACGTAGGCTTCCGGCTGGTAGTAGTCGTAGTAGGAAACGAAGTACTCGACGGCGTTGTCGGGGAAGAACTCGCGGAACTCCGCATACAGTTGGGCCGCCAGGGTCTTGTTCGGCGCCAGGACCAACGCCGGCCGACCCAGGCGGGCGATGACATTGGCCATGGTGTAGGTCTTGCCCGATCCGGTGACACCCAGCAGGGTCTGATAGCTGAGCCCATCCTGAATTCCCTCGACGAGCAGGCGTATGGCTTCGGGCTGGTCGCCGGCCGGCGGAAACGGCTGATACAGGCGATAGGGACTGTTGGGGAAAAGGCAGCTAAGGACTTGTTCGGCCATTAGAAATTTCGATTTAAGGCGGCATGGGAAGCGGATCTGGGAATCGGCTATTATTGCGCGTTTGCCCGAAAAATCCGCTTCAGGAGTTGAAATGAGCACGTCCCTGTTTGCCGGCGTCGAAATGGCGCCCCGTGACCCCATCCTGGGTCTCACCGAAGCCTTCAATGCCGAAAAGAATCCCAGCAAGGTCAATCTGGGCGTCGGCGTGTATTACAACGATGAAGGCAAGATTCCGCTGCTGGCTGCCGTCAGGGCCGCCGAGAAAACCCGCCTCGAAGCCGCTCCACCCCGCGGCTATCAGCCCATCGAAGGTACGGTCGCCTACAACCAGGCCGTGCAAAACCTGCTGTTCGGCAAGGATTCCGCAATGCTGGCCGAAGGCCGCGTCATCACCGCCCAGTGCCTCGGTGGCACCGGCGCTCTCAAGGTCGGGGCCGACTACCTGAAACGCCTGCTGCCGGACACCAAGGTCTATATTTCGGACCCGAGCTGGGAGAACCACCGGGCGCTGTTCGAGTCCGCCGGTTTTGCGGTCGAGAACTATCCTTACTATGATGCGGCCACGCGTGGGGTGAATTTCGAGGGTATGAAGTCCTGCCTGAAGGGCCTGCCAGCGAAGTCGGTGGTCGTACTGCACGCCTGTTGCCATAACCCGACTGGCGCCGACCTGACCACCGCGCAGTGGCAGGAAGTCGTCGCCGCGATCAAGGAGCGCAACCTGGTCGCATTTATCGACATGGCCTATCAGGGCTTTGCCGACGGCATCGAGCCGGATGCCGTGGCGCCCAGACTTTTCGCCGAGTCCGGCTTGCAGTTTTTCGTCTCCAGCTCCTTTTCGAAATCGTTTTCGCTGTACGGTGAGCGGGTCGGCGCGCTGTCCATCGTCACCGCGAGCAAGGAGGAATCCGGCCGCGTGCTGTCGCAGGTGAAGCGGGTGATCCGCACCAACTATTCGAATCCGCCCACCCACGGCGGCGCCATCGTCGCGGCCGTGCTGTCCAGCCCCGAACTGCGCCAGATGTGGGAAGACGAACTCGCCGGCATGCGCGAGCGTATCCGGACCATGCGTACCGGCCTGGTCGACAAGTTGAAGGCTCGCGGCGTCGCGCAGGATTTTTCCTTCGTAGCCAAACAACGTGGCATGTTCTCCTACACCGGCCTTACGGCGGCGCAGGTGGAGCGGATGAAGAACGAGTATGGAATCTTTGCCGTCAATACCGGACGGATCTGCCTGGCGGCGTTGAACAACAGGAATATCGATTACGTCGCCGATGCTATGGCAGCCATCTTGAAGTAAGCAGGTGTGAAACAACGCAGCGCGTCCCAGGAAATTTGGGGCGCGCTTTTTCGTTGACGCCGGCTTTGTGGACGGCCTGTTCTAACGGTTCATCTTGAGTTCAGGATCGGCGATGTTGCCTGCGATCCCGACAGGTGCGCGAATGGTGCCGGTGCTACTGCGCATTTCGACATTGGCGCCCCCGGCTATCGTTCCCGATTCGCGCAACACGGTGGCTTGACCACCGGCCTGAAGCAAGCCAGACGACAAACGCAATCCACCGAGGCGAACCACACGCGGATCGATGGCCACAGTACCCGAAAAGTCCTCGAAAGCAGTGCTGCCACCCCGCACTGTTCCCGTCCCCTGGTCATCCTGGCGCAGGGCGCCGGCCAAATCGAAGCGTTTCAGGATGCCGCGAGAAACATTGAACCGACCATCGATGCGCAATGTGCTTTCAAGACGATTGACCGTGGGCGCGTTGGCAACCAGGACAATCCGACCCGCGATGTCCCCATCTACCAGAGGTGGTGCGCCCAGCGCCGGTAGCAGCTTGCCGGCGGCGAGGTGCTGCAAGTTGAGGGTCAGTGACATGCTGGCATCCCGCTCCCAGCCTATCGTGCCGTTACCACTTACCTGACCTTCATAAGCCTGCGCTTCGAGCTTGTCGATCGCAAACCGACCGGGTAAGAGTTTGCCGGTCAGCTCGAAGGTGGACAAGGCCAGCGGCAGTTGGAAGGGGGCCTTCCATTCCGTCGCCTGCGCCGAGATCAATAGGCCAGTCGCCATGGGTACGGCTTCGGCCTGGAAGTCGCCTTCCTTCGCACGAAAAGTAAGTCGTGCCAGACCACGCTGTTCATCGAGTTCGACACGGCCGGCCAATCCGTTGAGCGACCCGCGTCCGAGACCCAGCGAGAGTCCGGTCACTTCGAAGCTGTCCAACCGCACATCTTCCAAGCTGCCCGGCGAGAACCAGTGACCGAGCCTGGTGATGCCCGAGTCCTGAATACGCATGCCCTCGACCACAACGTGCTGGTATTGCTGACGTCCGGCAATCAAGGTCCATGGCTCTGGCACGATGCGTATCGCATCGATGTTGGCATAGACCGTGCCGCCGACAGTCACGCGCTCCAGCGATATGACCGGCCAGGGAATGAAACCGACCCGGACATTGCCAATCTTCACGGTGTCGTCGAGCATCCGTGACAATCGCCGCTCGAACTCCGGACGATACTCATCGTACGGATAGAACACCAGACGAGAAATCCCCAGTACCACGGTGGCCATCGCGGTGACGGCAAGGATAGGGCCCAGCTTGATCTTCCGCTCGCGCGCACGCGCAGGCGGCTTGGCGATGACGACCGGAGCTTCCTCGACGCTGGCTTCAACGTAGGCCTTCTCGAACAGTGCTTCTTCGTGCGCATCCGCCCGCTTTCGCTGCCTCGATTGCCACCAGGACTTGATCGATGCCAGGAGGGGAGGTTTGACCGACCGAACAACGGGATGATCATTGTCGTCTGCCCAGATGTCATGGTCGAAGGGAACGTCCACCAGTGGCTTCTGGCTGAATATCGGCGGAGATTGCGACAGAGGCGCCTCGATAGGCTCTGTCGCCCCGGCGACCTCATTCAACACTGGAATCTCGTCTGACTCGATGACAGCAGGCTCCATCTCGGACTCTGTCGATTGCGCCGCCCCGGTGATTGTCTCCGCCCCAGCAGTCCGCGCGGCACGAACCTCCGCCGTTTCGATCAAGCCCATTCGATGCAACTCAGCCAAGGCGGAGTCAACCATCGCCGCGTCGCCCACCTTGGTCTTCAGAGCTGCCGCATCGACAGCGCCATCAACCAAGATCAGCACCATGCGCAGGTTGCGCTGGACCAATCGAGTGCGCTCTCGGACCGCGTCCTCGCCTGCGGGTGTCTTGAAGAATACCTGTTCGTCATTCATGCTATAAAAAGACTCCTGCTTGCTTGACGGCCCCAGCCAAAATGTCTAAGATTCGCGCCTCTTCAGTTCCCCGATAGCTCAGTCGGTAGAGCGACGGACTGTTAATCCGCAGGTCCCTGGTTCGAGCCCAGGTCGGGGAGCCAAAGGTTTCACGCATTTAGCCAATCCTTCCGGGTTGGCTTTTTGCTTTCCGGGCAGTGTGTAGGCGCATTGTCGGCGGTCTTTCGTGGCGTCGGTTGGGGATTATGCCATTCTCCCGCGCCGGTGATGCCGGCGGAGTATGTCGATTTGTTGCAGGGGGCGCCGCAACCGTCGGTAAACGGCTGTATGGAATGCTGATTCTGGAAGTCAATCAGAAAATGTGCTTGCCAAGACGTTCCATATGCCTTAGGGTGACCGCGCATTCGATTCAAGCAGCGTACTTGTTTTTCGTGGTCACCGCCGATACAGGCGTCGTTTTCCCGCTGTCAATTACCTTTCTTGATGTCGCTTGCGCGCCGGAAGATTCCGGGTTTATTTCAATTTTCGAGGAAAGTAATATGGCAACTGGTACCGTTAAGTGGTTCAACGATGCAAAGGGTTTTGGTTTCATCACTCCGGACGATGGTGGCGATGATTTGTTCGCGCACTTCTCCGAGATCCAGTCCCAGGGCTTCAAGTCCCTGCAGGAAGGTCAGAAGGTGAGCTTCGAGGTTAAGATGGGCCCGAAGGGCAAGCAGGCTGCGACCATCAAGCCAGTGTAAGCTACGCGCAATTTGAGAAAAAGCCACAGCGCAAGCTGTGGCTTTTTTTTCGCTGCCCAAGAAATACGCGGGTACTCGCGATGGCGCTACTTGCCTACGGTGTGGCAGGTACGGTCTCCCATCCCGTCGGACAACTGGCCACGTAGGGATAATAGGCACCAGCGCTGCGGCAGTAGTACCACCATTGGTTGCTGACCGGGGGGGCAACCACGATCGGCTCGGGTTCCTGCACGATCACCGTGCGCACCGGCTCCTGATAGACTACCGCTGGAGGCCGGGTTGCCGCCCAAACCACCGCCGATCCCAATACCAGGCCAGAGACCAAACCAAGCCCGCCATAGTGACGCCCAGCGTGGTGATGTGCACCACCGTAACTATGCGAAAATCGTGGCCCGCCGAAGTGGCCTCGATCCGCCCAGACACTGCCGCTGACAGATGTGACTGCCAGAACAATTGCCACCAAAGCCGCACGCTTCTTGTTCATTTCGTTTCTCCGTTCGTCACCGACATCACTGTCCATGACACCATTAACGAATGAATCGCGCACGCTGACTACAGAAAGTTGTAAGGGTTTGTTGCACCAAGAATCGCCAGCCGGGACAATCTACCCACCACCGCTGCAGCAGGAATCGCTTCGGAAGTTGGTGGGTGCTGAGGGGCTCGAACCCCCGACATTCGCCGTGTAAAGGCGACGCTCTACCAACTGAGCTAAGCACCCGCCCGACGGGCCTAGGAAGCCCATCCAGTCTGGAAAGTATATCAGTTGATCGCCTCTCTGAGCCCCTTGCCGGCTCGGAACTTGGGTAGTCTCGCAGCCTTGATATCGATTGACGCGCCAGTGCGGGGATTGCGGCCGCTGCGGGCAGCGCGCATGCCAACATAGAAACTGCCAAACCCCACCAACGTAACCTCCTCGCCCTTCTTCATGGCAGACTCGATCGCGGCAATGGCGGCGTCAAGCGCGCGGCCCGCTGCAGCCTTGGATAGGTCGGCGGATTCGGCAATATGTTCGATCAATTCTGATTTGTTCATGAAAACCTCCCAACTATGGAAAAGTGAAGTAGACCTTCGTCGCCTCGGTTCCGGCGATGGCCCGGGCGACTATTACAAACAGATTTAGGTGGAGGCAATACATGGAAAGTCAAGGAGCGTGGGCAATCCATCCGATTCAAACAAGCAGCTTGCAGCATGGCCCTCTTTCCTTTATAAAGCTTGCTTTTCCGCCGACGGATTAGATACCCACGAACATGGCCGATGATTTCCTGCATAAGCAGTTTCCGCCCTACGTCGCGAAGAAGGGCGAGGAGTACATGAACAGCAAGCAACTGGCGCATTTTCGCGACATACTTGATTCACTGAAGGGCGAACTGGCCGGCGATATCGAGCGTACCGTGCAGACGATGCAGGACGAAGCAACGGTTTTCGCCGACCCCAACGACCGCGCCAGTCAAGAGTCGGATATCGCATTGGAACTGCGCAACCGCGACCGCGAACGCAAGCTGATCAAGAAGGTCGAAGAATCGATCGTTCGCATCGACGCGGGCGAATATGGTTACTGCGATAGCTGCGGTGTCGAGATCGGTCTCAAGCGTCTTGAAGCTCGGCCGACGGCGACGCTATGCATCGACTGCAAGGAACTCGAAGAACGCCGAGAAAAGCAGATGGCCAAGTAACAACCATCGATTGTCTTCGCCTGTGCCGACCCATTGCATGGATGGCTCTGAAACAACAAAGGACGCGAGAGCGTCCTTTGTTGTTTTCTCACCCCGTAGGGGCTATTGAGCAGCGAGAGCTTCGCTCTGCCCTTCGCCAAGCAGTGCCTTCATCGACAAGCGGATACGGCCCTTGTCGTCGGTCTCGATGACCTTGACCTTCACGACCTGCCCCTCCTTCAGATAGTCGCTGACGGCATTGACGCGTTCGTTGGCGATCTGGGAGATGTGCAGCAGGCCATCCTTGCCGGGCAGTACCTGGACGATGGCGCCAAAATCGAGCAACCGCAACACGGGCCCTTCGTACACCTTGCCGACTTCGACTTCGGCGGTGATGTCTTCGATACGCTTCTTGGCCACCTGGGCCGCATCGGCATTCACCGAAGAGATGGTGACACTGCCGTCGTCCTCGATGTCGATCACGCAGCCGGTTTCCTCGGTAAGCGCGCGGATGGTGGCACCACCCTTGCCAATCACGTCACGAATCTTTTCCGGATTGATCTTGAGCGAGATCATGCGTGGCGCAAAATTCGACACCTCCTGGCGATGACCGGAAACGGCGCTGGTCATGATGCCGAGGATGTGCAGGCGCGCTTCCTTGGCCTGCGCCAGTGCGACCTGCATGATCTCTTTGGTAATGCCCTGGATCTTGATATCCATCTGGAGCGCGGTGACACCGCTGTCGGTACCGGCCACCTTGAAGTCCATGTCACCAAGGTGATCCTCGTCACCCAGGATGTCTGTCAGAACGGCAAAACGGTTGCCGTCCTTGATCAGGCCCATGGCTATGCCGGCGACGGGTGCCTTGAGGGGCACGCCGGCGTCCATCAGCGCCAACGAACCACCGCAGACGGACGCCATGGAAGACGATCCGTTCGATTCGGTAATCTCGGAAACAACACGCATCGAGTAGCCAAAGTCTTCCGCGCTCGGCAGCACGGCGATGATCGAGCGCTTGGCCAGGCGACCGTGGCCGATCTCGCGCCGCTTCGGGCTGCCGACGCGGCCGGTCTCGCCAGTGGCGAAGGGAGGCATGTTGTAGTGGAGCATGAAGCGGTCGCGGTACTCACCCTGAAGGGCGTCGATGATCTGCTCGTCGCGCCCGGTGCCCAGCGTGGCAACCACGAGTGCCTGCGTCTCGCCGCGGGTGAACAGTGCGGAACCGTGCGTGCGCGGCAGAACACCGGTACGGACGGTGATCGGACGAACGGTGCGGGTATCGCGGCCATCGATGCGCGGCTCGCCATTGAGGATCTGGGTACGAACGATCTTCGCCTCCAGTTCGAAGATCAGATTTCCGACGGCGGTCGCGTCCGGGGCGCCGTCACCGGAACAAATGGCATCAATGGTCTTCTTCGCTACATCGCGGCACTTCTGGGTGCGCGCCTGCTTGCTGGTGGTGCGATAGGCATCGCGCAGATCGGCTTCGGCCAGTTCAGCGACCTTGGCGATGAGCGGCTCATCCTTGGCGGGCGCCTGCCAGGTCCACTCGGGCTTGCCACCAACTTCGACCAGCTCATTGATGGCCTTGATGGCAGCCTGCATCTGATCGTGACCAAAAACCACCGCACCCAGCATGACTTCCTCGGAAAGCTGTTGCGCTTCGGATTCGACCATCAACACGGCACCGGCAGTGCCGGCAACAACCAGGTTGAGCTGGCTTTCGGGCAGTTGGCTGATGGTGGGACACAGCACATACTGGCCATCTATGTAACCAACCCGCGCGGCACCGATCGGGCCGTCAAAGGGGATGCCCGAAATGGCCAGGGCGGCGGACGCGCCGATCATCGACGGGATGTCCGGATCGATTTCAGGATTGCTCGACAACACATGAATGATGACCTGGACTTCGTTGTAGAAGCCCTCGGGAAACAGCGGGCGGATCGGTCGGTCAATCAGGCGCGAGGTCAGCGTTTCCTTCTCGGAGGGGCGGCCCTCACGCTTGAAGAATCCGCCGGGGATACGGCCGGCGGCGTATACCTTTTCGACGTAGTCAACGGTCAGCGGGAAGAAGTCTTGGCCAGCCTTGGCTTCGTCCTTCGCGACCACCGTGGCGAGAATGACCGTGTCGTCCATATTGACCAGCACGGCACCCGTAGCCTGGCGAGCAATCTCGCCCGTTTCCATCGTGATCGTGTGGGCGCCGTAGGCGAAGGATTTCTTGATCGGTGTCAGCACAGAAGTTCCTTTCAGAAAAGCAAAACCGGCACGGCCATCATGGCCGCGCCGGCGTATTCGAGGATGCCCGCAAACCGAAGTGCGCAGCCGGCATCGCTATTGGTTCCGGGCGACTACTTGCGCAGGCCGAGACGCTCGATCAGCGCACGGTAGCTTTCCGCATTGGTGCGCTTCAGGTAGTCAAGCATCTTGCGGCGCTGACTGACCATCTTCAGAAGGCCGCGGCGTGAGTGGTGGTCCTTGACGTGTTCCTTGAAGTGCCCGGTCAAATCGTTGATGCGGGCGGTCAGCAAAGCGACCTGCACCTCGGGAGAACCTGTATCGCCTTGAGCGCGTTGGTAATCGGCGACGATCTTCGCCTTGTCTTGGGTTTGAATTGCCATGTGATTTATCTCTCAAACACTGTTTTGAAAATGGCGCCGCCCCGGTTTGATAGAGCCCTGCGCCAAGCCCTCGTTCACCCTTGAACGAAGGCGCGAATTATATCCGCCGACCCTCGGTAACTTCAACAGATTTCAATGCTTATTGCCATCCGTCGTCACCGCCACCAACCGACGCGGATTCAGCCATCCGTCCGCCGCAACCTCACCCAACCCCAGAAAAAGACCGTCGGCGCCGAAGAGGCGGAATCGCTGCCCGGGCGGACCTTCCCAGCGAAATCCCTGGCCATGCAGAACCCGCTCCGTGTCGTGCTCGTTGAGATTGGCTTTGGCCAAGTTGGCCAACAGGGTGTCAACAGGGGCAAGCCGCGCATCCCGATCGCCCATGTTCGAAACTTCCAGATCGGCCAACGTGACCGCTCCGGCAAGATTCAGGTCGCCAATCCGAGTCCTGCGCAATGCGGTGAGATGGGCGCCGCAGCCAAGCGCCACGCCAATATCGGCGGCCAGCGTGCGCACATAGGTGCCCTTGCTGCAATCGACACTGATTGTGGCCTCGTCTCCCGCAAGCGAGCACAATTCCAGGCGGTGGATGGTGATGCGCCGTGGCGCCCGTTCCAGTTCGACACCTGCCCGGGCATACTCGTAGAGCGGTTTGCCATCCCGCTTGAGCGCCGAGTACATGGGTGGCACTTGGTCGGTTTCGCCGACAAATGTCACCATCACGCGCCGCAACTGCTCCTCGGTCACGGCCACCGGACGAGTCTCCAGAACATTGCCCTCGGCATCAGCGGTGTCGGTGGTAACGCCGAAGCGCAGGGTCGCCCGATAGGCCTTGTCGGCATTGAGCAATTCGCCGGCAAACTTGGTGGCTTCGCCGAAGCAGAGCGGCAGCAGTCCCGTGGCCATGGGATCGAGTGTGCCGGTGTGCCCGGCCTTGGCCGCATTGAAGAGCCAGCGCGCCTTTTGCAGCGCCGCGTTGGAGGTGATGCCAGCCGGCTTGTCGAGCAGGAGCACGCCGTCCACCCGACGTCGGGGAGGGCTGCGCGGCTTGCTCACTCGCCTTGGCGGTCTTGGTCGGACTTGACGGCCGCGTCGATCAGATTCGAGAGCCGCGTACCGCGCTCGACCGAGGCGTCATAGACGAAATGCAGCTCTGGAATGTGATGGATGCGGATGCGCCGACCCAATTCTCGGCGGAGAAAACCCGCCGAATGTTTCAAGCCCCGTTCGATCTCCTGGCGATGTTCCTCGCCAGCCAAGGACGTGTAGAACACCTTGGCGTGAGCGTAGTCGGGCGTCACCTCGACGCCGGTCAGAGTCACCAGGCTCAACTTCGAGCTGAGCCTGGGGTCCTTGAGCTCAAGCCGGATCAACTCGGACAGTTCGCGATGGATCTGTTCCGATACGCGGCTGGAACGGGCAAACTCCTTGGCCATGCCCTAAAGCGTCCGCGCGACTTCCTGGATTTCGAACACTTCCAATTGATCGCCTTCCTGGATGTCGTTGAAGTTCTTCAGGTTGAGACCGCACTCGAAGCCTTCCTTGACCTCCCGAACGTCATCCTTGAAGCGCTTCAACGATTCCAGTTCGCCAGTGTGGATGACCACGTTGTCGCGCAGCACACGCACCGAGGCGTTGCGCTTGACGATGCCGGACAGCACCATGCAGCCAGCCACGGCGCCAACCTTGGAGATGCGGAAGACTTGGCGAATCTGCGACCTGGCCGATCACGCTCTCCTTCTTCTCCGGCGACAGCATGCCGGACATGGCGGCCTTCACCTCGTCGACGGCGTCGTAGATGATGTTGTAGTAGCGGATATCGACACCGAAGTTTTCGGCCGCCTTGCGGGCGCCGGCATCGGCACGGGTGTTGAAGCCGATGATGACGGCCTTCGACGCTTCGGCCAGATTGACGTCCGACTCGGTGATGGCGCCGACCGCGGCGTGAATCACATCAACCTTCACTTCGCCGGTGGACAGCTTGGTCAGCGCATGCACCAGCGCCTCCTGGGAACCCTGAACGTCGGTCTTGATGATGAGGGCCAGATGTTTGGCCTCGCCCTCGCCCATCTGCTCGAACATGTTCTCGAGCTTGGCCGCCTGCTGCTTGGCCAAGCGCACATCGCGGAACTTGCCCTGGCGGAACAGGGCGATTTCCCGCGCCTTCCGCTCGTCGGCAAGCGCCATAGCTTCGTCTCCCGCGCCCGGCACATCCGACAAGCCCTGAATCTCGACCGGAATTGACGGGCCGGCCTCATCGACCGGCTTACCATTTTCATCCAGCATGGCACGGACACGACCGAACACCTGGCCCGCCAGCAGAACGTCACCACGCTTCAGCGTACCCGACTGCACGAGTATGGTCGCAACCGGCCCCTTGCCCTTGTCCAGACGCGCCTCGATGATCAGCCCCTTGGCCGGCACATCCTTGGCGGCGGTAAGTTGGAGCACTTCCGCCTGAAGCAGTACGCGTTCGAGCAGTTCGTCGATGCCCTGGCCGGTCTTGGCGGAGACCAGCACAAAGGGCGAATCGCCGCCGTATTCTTCCGGCACCACGCCTTCGGTGATCAATTCCTGCCGTACCCGGTCGGGATTGGCGCCCGGCTTGTCGATCTTGTTCACCGCCACCACCAGCGGCACATTGGCCGCCTTGGCATGATGGATCGCCTCCTTGGTTTGCGGCATCACGCCGTCGTCCGCCGCGACCACCAGGATGACCAGGTCGGTCGCCTTGGCGCCGCGCGCGCGCATGGCCGTAAATGCCTCGTGACCCGGGGTATCAAGGAAGGTGACCACGCCGCGCGGTGTTTCGACGTGGTAGGCGCCGATATGCTGGGTAATGCCGCCCGCCTCGCCCGCCGCCACCTTGGCGCGACGGATGTAGTCGAGCAGCGATGTCTTGCCGTGGTCGACGTGACCCATGACGGTCACTACCGGAGCACGCGGCAAGACCTCGGCATCCTTGTGCTCGGCGGTATCGGCGAGGAAGGCATCGGGATCGTCGAGCTTCGCGGCAATCGCCTTGTGGCCCATTTCTTCGACCACGATCATGGCCGTTTCCTGGTCCAGATGCTGGTTGATGGTCACCATCATGCCCATCTTCATCAGGCCCTTGATAACCTCGGTGGCCTTGACCGACATCTTGTGCGCCAGGTCGGCAACGCTGATGGTTTCGGGGACGTGCACCTCCCGGACAATGGCCTCGACGGGTTGTGCCGCGCTGGGCCTCCTCGTGATGTCTGCCGCCGTGGCGGCCACGCGGGCCACCACGCCAGCCACCGGCGCCACCGGCGGTATCGCCGCGCGTCTTGATGCCACGCTTCTTGGCCGCGTCATCCTTCCAGGTGCTGCCTGGGGCCTTCTTCACACCCGGCTTCTTCGCCTCTTCGCCAGGTTTCGCCGCCGGCTTGTGCAAGGTGCCGCTAACACCGCTGGCATCGGCCTTCGCCTTCTCCTCGGCGCCTGCCTTTCTGGCCAGTTCGGCCTGCTGCTCGGCCAGGCGAGCCTCGGCATCGGCCTTGGCACGTGCTTCACGCTCCTGCCTTTCCTTGATCTCGGCGGCTTGGACGCGCCGACAGTTCCGCCTGTCGCTTGGCCTCGGCCGCGCGCAACGCCGACTGCTCCTTGTCGATGATCGGCGGGGCAACAGTCGATACGGTGGGCGGCGCGGACGTCTCTACCACCACGACGGGTTCCGGCGCTGCGGGCACGGCCACCACTTCGACGGGTACGACTACCACTGGCTCCGGCACCTCCGCCGCGGCCGTGAGCTCGGGCGCCATCACCTCGGCGGCAAGCTCCGCCTCGCGCTTGACGAATACGCGCTTCTTGCGCACCTCGACCTGAATGGTGCGCGCCTTGCCGGTCGAGTCGGCCGACTTGATTTCGGTGGTCTGCTTGCGCGTCAGCGTGATCTTGGCCTTCGGCGCGGTCTCGCCGTGGGCCTTGCGCAGGTAGTCGAGCAGCCGCGTCTTGTCCTGCTCGCTGAGCGAATCGTTGGATGCCTGCTTGGCAACACCGGCCTTGGCCAATTGTTCCAACAGGGCGGTTGCCGGCATTTTCAGCTCGGCGGCGAATTGGGCAACATTCATCTGTGCCATGTTACGGCCTCCTCCATCACTGCTCTTCCGCGAACCAGTGGGCGCGGGCCGTGGTAATCAGCGCCTTGGCGCGTTCGTCTTCGATGCCGGTCATTTCCACCAGTTCGTCGACCGCCAGATCGGCCAGATCGTCGCGGGTACAGACACCATTCTTGGCCAGCTTCGCGGCCAGCGGCTTGTCCATGCCATCCAGATCGAGCATGTCGTCGGCCACCTTTTCCAGTTGTTCTTCGTCGACGATCGCCTCGGTCAGCAGCACGTTGCGAGCGCGATCACGCAGCTCGTTGACCGTCGCCTCGTCGAACGCATCGATTTCCAGCATTTCGGCCAGCGGCACGTAGGCGATTTCTTCCAGCGTCGAAAAGCCTTCCTGGATCAGGATGTCGGCCACTTCCTCGTCGACATCCAGCTTGTCCATGAACAACTGGCGGATCACCGCAGTTTCCGTTTCCTGCTTCTGGTGCGATTCTTCGACGGTCATCAGGTTGATGGTCCAGCCGGTCAGTTCGGAGGCAAGACGCACGTTCTGGCCGCCGCGGCCAATGGCGATGGCGAGGTTGTTCTCGTCGACCACCACGTCCATGGCGTGCTTTTCCTCATCGACGACGATCGAACTGACCTCGGCCGGCGCCAGGGCACCGATGACCAACTGGGCCGGGTCCGCCGACCAGAGCACGATATCGACACGTTCGCCGGCCAGTTCATTGGTCACGGCGGTGACGCGCGAGCCACGCATGCCGACGCAGGTGCCGATCGGATCGACGCGCTGATCGTTCGACTTGACGGCGATCTTGGCGCGCACGCCCGGATCGCGAGCAGCAGCCTTGATCTCCAGCAGGCCGTCTTCGATCTCGGGCACTTCCAGCTCGAACAGCTTCATGATGAATTCGGGTGCCGTGCGCGACAGGATCAGTTGCGGGCCGCGGGCGGCGCGATCGATCTTCTTCAGCCAGGCGCGGACGCGATCGCCGGGACGCAGGTTCTCCTTCGGGATCATCTGGTCGCGCGGCAGCAGGGCCTCGATGCGGCCGGCCTCGATGATGGCGTTACCCTTTTCCATGCGCTTCACGGTACCGGTGACGAGATGCTCCTTGCGCTCGAGAAAGTCGTTGAGTACCTGCTCACGCTCGGCGTCGCGAATCTTTTGCAGAATTACCTGCTTCGCGGCCTGGGCGCCGATACGACCGAAGTCGATGGGCTCGAGCGTCTCTTCGATATAGTCGCCCAGTGCCACGTCGGGCAACTGCTCCTGCGCGTCGATGAGTCCGATCTGTTGCTCGGGAATCTCCACATCCTCGTCCGGCAATACCAGCCAGCGCCGAAAAGACTCGAAATCGCCAGTTTCACGGTCCATTTCGACGCGTACGTCGGCATCGTCGTGGATGCGCTTCTTGGTAGCCGAAGCCAGGGCAAGTTCGAGGGCGGCGAACACGATATCCTTGTTCACGTTCTTCTCCCTCGCCAGGGCGTCCACCATCATCAGCAAATCACGGCTCATTCCAAGTCCTCCAGCAATCCAGTTCAGATCTAGAACTTCGGCACCAGGCGCGCCTTGTCGATCCCGTCGAACCGGAAACTCCCGATCTTCGCCTTCGACCTTGAGCACCACCCTGTCGCCGTTCAGGCCAACGATCTGGCCGACGAAATTACGTTGGTTGCCCACGGGCACGCGCAGCTTCAACTGCGCGTCCTGACCGGCGAAACGCAGCCAGTCGGCGGGCTTCTTCAATGGACGATCAAGTCCGGGGGACGAAATCTCCAGACGATCGTAGTCGACGTTCTCAACGGCGAACAAGCGGGTCAAATGGTTGCTGACAGTGCTGCAATCGTCGATATTGACGTTGCCCTGCTCCGCCGGCTTGTCGATAAACACGCGCAGCAGGCGGCCCTTCGGGCTCGTTTCGAAATCAACGAGCTCATACCCGAGTCCGGTCACCGCTTGTTCAATTATTTCAGCCAGTTGCATCCCGCCCGCACATCCCGCCGCTTTACCGCCGCCACAAATAAAAAATGGGCACTGCTGCCCATTTTTGCCCATTCGCCCTCGCATTGAGAACGGTGCACCAAAAACAGGAAGATTATAGCAGGGCGAGCCTCTCGGAAGCAACCAGGTTTCGGATTTTTCTGGGTTTTTCAGGGTCGCAAGGTCTTCAAAAGCGTACCGACCTCTTGCGGATCGAGCTCGCGGCACAGCCCCCGTTTGAGGCCCGGGGGCAACTGCACCGGCCCATAGCGAACGCGCATCAGGCGGCTGACGGTCAGGCCAACCGCCTCGAACATGCGCCGGACCTCCCGATTGCGCCCTTCGGAAATGGTGACGTTGTACCAGTGGTTGGCCCCCTCGCCGCCGGCTTCCAGAAAGCGGTTGAAGTGGGCAATGCCATCCTCCAACTGAATGCCAGCCTTGAGTTGCGCCACGGCCTCCACGCTCGGCTCGCCGAGAACACGCACCGCGTATTCGCGTTCCAAGGCATAACGTGGGTGCATCAGTCGGTTGGCGAGTTCGCCGCTACTGGTAAACAACATCAGCCCGCACGAATTGAAGTCGAGCCGACCCACTGCTATCCAGCGGCCGTTGTTGATGCGTGGCAGCTTTTCGAACACGGTCGGCCGCCCTTCCGGGTCGTCCCGGGAGACGATCTCCCCTTCCGGCTTGTGATACAGGAGCACCCGCGGCAGCCGCGTATCGCCGGACTTTAGCTGCACCAGCTTGCCGTTGACCCGCACCTTGTCGTCCGGGCTGATGCGCTGGCCGACATGCGCCGGCTCGCCGTTGACGCTGATGCGTCCGGCGGCAATCCATTCCTCCAGTTCGCGGCGCGAACCGTGGCCCGCGTCGGCCAGCGCCTTATGCAGCTTCAGCGTCTCGACCGGCTCGACGGATTTGGGCGGTCGCCGCGAGCCAACAGGGCTCGTCGTCGCGCCGGTCGCCCGGCCCCGAGCACCCTCAGGCTTGCTCGGCGGCCGGAGCGGGCTGTTCTTGTGGCGCGGCGATCTGGTCGGCTTCGTTGGTCGATTCTGCAAGGTCGATTACCCGTTCAATTTCGGTCAGTGGCGGCAGCTCGGAGAGGCTGCGCAGCCCGAGGTCGTCGAGAAACTTCTTTGTGGTGGCATGGAGCGCCGGCCGTCCCGGCGCGTCGCGGTGGCCGACCACGTCGATCCAGCCGCGCGCTTCCAGCGTTTTCAGGACATTGGGCGATACGGCGACACCACGAATGTCCTCGATGTCGCCGCGACTCACCGGTTGCCGATAGGCGATGATGGCAAGGGTTTCCATCGCCGCCCGGGAATAGCGAGTCGGCTTTTCGTTCTTCAACCGGTCGAGGAAGTCCTGATATTCCGGCCGGGTTTGAAAACGCCAGCCGGTCGCCAATTGCACCAGTTCGACGCCGCGATTCGCCCAGTCGCGGCGCAGGTCGTCGAGCAACGTTCGCCAGGTATCGTCGTCGAACTCCTGGTCGAACAACTTTTTGAGCTCGGCCAACGGCATGGGCTCGCCAGCGGCGAGCAGCGCCGTTTCCAGCACGATCTTGAAGTCTTCAGGCTTGTAAAGCGTGATCATCGGTAGTGGCGGTCTTCACGTAAATCGGCGCCAGGGCTTCGCTCTGGGTAATCTCGACCAGCTTTTCACGCGCCAGCTCCAAAACGGCCAGAAAGCTTACCACCAGGCTGGCCACGCCCGTGGCAGTGTCGAACAGATCCTCGAACACGACATAGCCGCGCCCCTGCAGACGGCGCAGGATGCCGGTCATGTATTCGCGCACCGACAACTCCTCGCGCCGCACCCTGTGGTGGGCAAGCACCTTGGCCTGTTTCATCAAGGATAGCCAGGCCACCTGCAGGTCGTGCAGGGAAACCTCCGGCAGCCGCTCGACGACCTGATCGGTCACCCAGACCGTCACCCACTCGTAGTCTCGGTTGGCCTGCGGCAGTTCATTGAGCTTGGCCGCCGCCAGCTTCATGCGCTCGTATTCCATCAGCCGCCGGACCAGTTCGGCGCGCGGGTCTTCCGGCTCGCCACTGTCGGCCTTGGGCGGCCGGGGTAGCAGCATGCGCGACTTGATTTCGAGCAACATGGCCGCCATCAGCAGGTATTCGGCCGCCAGTTCGAGATTCTTCTTGTGCATCGCCTCGACGTACACCAGGTACTGGGCGGTGAGCGGCGCCATCGGGATGTCGATGATGTTGATGTTGGCCTTGCGAATCAGGTAGAGCAGCAGGTCGAGCGGTCCCTCGAAGGCGTCGAGGTAGATTTCGAGCGCGTCGGGCGGGATATACAGGTCGCGCGGCAAGGTCGGCAAAGTCTCGCCATAAACCTTCGGCAGATGCGGCTCTATCACCGCGGCAAGCTCGCTCACGCGTAATCCAGACCAATGGCTTCGCGCACGTCGCGCATGGTCTCCTGGGCGAGCTTGCGCGCCTTCTCGCAGCCATCGGCGATGATGTTCTTGACCAGTTGCGGATCCTCTTCGTACATGCTGGCCCGTTCGCGCATCGGCTCCTGCTCCTTGAGCACGCCATCGATTACCGGCTGCTTGCACTCGATGCAGCCAATGCCCGCCGACCGGCAGCCCTGCTGGACCCATTGCCGCACATCGTCGTCCGGAATAGATCAGGTGGAACTGCCATACCGGGCATTTCTCCGGATCGCCCGGGTCGGTGCGGCGAACGCGTGCGGGGTCGGTCTGCATGGTGCGAATCTTCTTGCGGATCGACTCGGCATCCTCGCGCAGCGCGATGGTGTTGCCGTAGGACTTGGACATCTTCTGGCCATCCAGACCGGGCATGCGCGAAGCCTCGGTCAGCATGGCAGTCGGGCTCGACCAGAATCATCTTGCCGCCGCCTTCGAGATAGCCGAACAGGCGTTCGCGGTCGCCGTGGGCGAGGTTCTGCGCCTCGTTGAGCAGCACATGGGCCTGCTCCAGCGCGTCCTGCTCACCCTTTTCCTGATAACGGGTACGCAGTTCCTCATACAGCTTGGCGCGCTTGCTGCCCAGCTTCTTTATCGACTCCTTCGCCTTGTCCTCGAAGCCCGGTTCGCGACCATACAGGTGATTGAAACGACGGGCGATTTCCCGGGTGAACTCGATGTGCGGCACCTGATCCTCGCCCACCGGCACGCGATTGGCGCGGTAGATGAGAATGTCCGCCGCCTGCAGCAGCGGGATAGCCGAGGAAACCGTAGGTGGTCAGGTCCTTGTGCGTCAGCTTTTCCTGCTGGTCCTTGTAGGTCGGCACCCGCTCCAGCCAGCCCAGCGGCGTCATCATCGACATCAGCAGATGCAGTTCGGCGTGCTCCGGCACCCGGGACTGAATGAAGAACGTGGCCTGGGAAGGATCGACGCCCGCGGCCAGCCAGTCGATGACCATGTCCCAGGTGTTTTGCGTGATCGTGCCCGGCTCGTCGTAGGCCGTGGTCAGCGCATGCCAGTCGGCGACGAAGAACAGGCACGGATACTCGTGCTGCAGCTTGATCCAGTTGGCCAGTACGCCATGGTAGTGGCCAAGGTGGAGGCGGCCGGTTGGCCGCATGCCGGAGAGGACTTTTTCCGCGTACATGGTCAGAGACTCAAGAATGACTTCATCAGCATCATGAACAGGCCCAGCAGCGGCCCGAGTATTGTTTCCAGCACACCGGTGAATAGCAGCGCCAACAGAATCACCATGCCGTACGGTTCGATTTGAGCTGAACTGGGCCGCCTGCCGATGTGGCAACAAGCTCACCGCGATTCGCCCGCCGTCGAGCGGCGGCAACGGCAACAGATTCAACACCATCAGAACTCCATTGATATTGATGCCGACACGGGCCATTTCCGCCATCGCCTGCGAGTAGCCGTGCACGGGCATGGCCACCGCCATTTTCAGCAGTAAGCCCCAGCCCAACGCCATCAGGAGATTGACGCCCGGCCCGGCGGCCGCCACCCAGAGCATGTCCTGCTTCGGGTGACGCAGGCGACCGAAGTTCACCGGCACGGGCTTTGCCCAACCAAACAGGAAGCTGCCGGCACTGAGCAGCAGGATCATCGCCGGCACGATGATCGTCCCGACCAGATCGACGTGGCGCAAGGGATTGATGCTGATGCGTCCCGCCTGCCAGGCCGTCGGGTCGCCGAAATGGCGCGCCGCGTAGCCATGCGCCGCTTCGTGCAGCGTGATGGCGAAAATCACCGGCAGGGCGGATATCGCCAGCGTCTGAATTGCATTCATGGAGGCGGCGGATTCTACTCCAAGCCGAACGGCGCCAACGAGCCGCGCCCGGCCCGCACCAGTTCCGGCGAGCCGCCGGTCAGATTGACGACGGTCGTCGCCTGCGTCCCGCAAGGCCCGCAATCGATCACCAGGTCGAGCAACTTGTCGAGCCGGGATTGAATGGTGTCGGCATCGCTGAGGGGATTCTCGTCGCCTGGCAACATCAGAGTGGAACTCAGCAGCGGTTCGTCCAGCTCGGCCAGCAATGCCAGAACCAGCGGGTGATCGGGAACGCGCAAGCCGATGGTCTTGCGTTTCGGATGCAGCACCCGGCGCGGCAGTTCCTTGGTGCCCTCGAGAATGAAGGTGTAGCTGCCCGGCGTGGTCGCCTTCAGGAGCCGGTACTGGGCGTTATCCACCTTGGCATAGGTGGCGATTTCCGAGAGGTCGCGGCACATCAGGGTGAATAGATGGCGATCATCGACGCCACGGATGCGGCGGATGCGATCCAGCAGCGCCGCGTCGCCAAGGTGCCCACCCAGAGCGTAGGCGGAATCGGTCGGGAAGGCGGCCAGGCCGCCGGCGCGAATGATTTCCGCCGCCTGTCTTGATCAGCCTCGGCTGCGGGTCGTCGGGATGAATGGAAAGGAGCTCCGCCATCTCAGTTCAATCGGGTCCAGACAGGTGTCAGGTCGGGCGGCAGGTCGGGCAGGCGGCCAAGATCGATCCAGCTTTCGCCCGGGCCATGGAAATCGGAACCTCGCGACGCCAGGAAGCCGTACTGCCTCGCCACATGGGCATATTCCCGTATGTGGTCCTGGTTGTGCGAACCGGACATCACTTCGATGCCGATGCCCCCCAAGTCCTTGAATGTGGACAACATTGCCAGCAGTTCGGCCTTCGACAACCGATAGCGCCCAGGATGCGCCACCACGGCGATGCCGCCGGCACCGAGAATCCAGCCCATGGCATCTTCCAGTGTTGCCCAGGGGTGGCTGACATAGCCCGGCTTGCCCTTGGCCAGCCACCAGTCGAACACCGTCTTCACATCCTTGGCATGGCCGAGTTCGACGATGTAGCGCGCGAAATGCGAACGCGAGATCAGGGCCGGGTTGCCGGCATACTTCAGTGCGCCCTGGTAGGCGCCGTGAATGCCGACCTTGTCCAGTTCGGCGGCCATGCGCATCGCCCGCGAATCGCGCCCGCCGCGAACCTGCGCCAGACCATCGATCAACGGCGCGTAGCCGGGGTCGAAGCCTAGTGCAACGATATGGACCGTCTGGTCATCCCCGCAGGACACGGAGATTTCGACGCCGCTCACAAAGCGCATGCCCAGCGCTTGCGCCTCGGCCGCCGCCGCCGCCAGCCCACCGATTTCGTCGTGATCGGTCAGCGCGAGCAGTTCGACACCGTTGCCATGAGCCCGTCGCACCACTTCGGCGGGCGAAAGCAGGCCGTCCGAGACGGACGAATGGCAGTGGAGGTCGGCATTGAGCGGTTTCACCCCGCCATTCTAACAAAGCCTCTTGCCGGCCCTGCCGGCCCCCGGCATAATCCGGGCTGATCGTCGGGAGAGAGCAGATCGGTCGCATCGCACCGCAACCGATTCAGCCGCCGAAGGCGCAACCGCCCGGGAACCGCTCAGGCAAAAGGGCCGACGATGCAGGAAAACTCTGGAGAGCGATGGGCCGTTGATCACATGGCAACCATCCACCGATGGGGAAAATCTCTCAGGTGCAAGGACAGATGGGCGAAGGCTAAGCGGCCTTCGCCCTTTTTGTTTGCTCAAGAAACAACATAAGGAAAGACATTTAAGTCATTGAATTATGGGAAAACATACACCTTTGTTTGATGCCCACGTCGCCGCCGGCGCCAAGATGGTCGATTTTGCCGGCTGGGACATGCCCATCCACTACGGCTCACAGATCGAAGAGCATCACACCGTCCGTCGCGACGCCGGCATGTTCGATGTTTCGCACATGCGCGCCGTTGATGTACTCGGTTGCGACGCCCAGCCCTGGCTGCGCCGCCTGATCGCCAACGACGTCGCCAAGCTGACCCTGCCGGGCAAGGCGCTCTATTCCTGCCTGCTGAGGGAGGACGGCGGCGTGATCGACGACCTGATCGTCTATTTCTTCTCGCCGACCCGTTACCGGATCGTCGTCAATGCCGGTACCGCCGACAAGGATCTGGCCTGGATGAGGCAACAGGCCACCGGGTTCAACGTCGATATCGTCGGCCGTCCGGAACTGGCCATGATTGCCGTGCAAGGCCCGCAGGCCCGGGAAAGATTCTGGGCCGCGTTCCCGGCTACCAAAGCGACGAGCGAAGGACTGGTCGTCTTTCAGGCCGCCGAGTGGAACGACTGGCTGATCGCCCGTACCGGCTACACCGGCGAGGATGGCTTCGAAATCACCCTGCCCGCCGCCGATGCGCCGGCCGTATGGGCCGCATTGCGTGCAGCCGGTGTCGCCCCGATCGGTCTCGGCGCCCGCGATACCCTGCGTCTCGAGGCGGGCATGAACCTCTACGGCCAGGACATGGATGAGACGGTCTCGCCGCTCGACGCAGGCCTCGCCTGGACGGTCTCACTGACCACCGAGCGGGATTTCGTCGGCAAGGTTGCGCTGATCGGCCAAGGTCAGCAGAAGCAGTTTCTCGGCCTACTGCTGATCGATAGGGGCGTAATGAGATCGCATCAACAAGTAGTTACTAAACAAGGTATTGGCGAAATAACCTCAGGTACTTTCTCACCTACGCTACAGCGCTCCATCGCGCTTGCACGGCTGCCGATGGGGGTACGGATTGGCGATGAAGTCGAGGTGGGAATCCGCGACAAGCGCCTGAAAGCAAGAATCGTCAAGCCCAGCTTCGTACGTCACGGCAACGCATTGATTTAATTAGGAGAGCCCCATGAGCATCCCGACCGACCTCAAGTACACCAAATCCCACGAATGGCTGAAACAGGAAGCCGACGGCACCGTCACGGTCGGTATTAGCGACCACGCCCAGGAAGCCTTGGGCGACATCGTCTTTCTCGAGCTGCCGGAAATCGGCCGCAGGGTGAAAGCCGGCGAGGAATGCGCAGTAGTCGAATCCGTCAAAGCCGCCTCCGACATCTACGCACCGGTTTCCGGCGAAATCGTTGCCCGCAACAATGCCGCCGTCGATGCGCCGGAAAGTGTCAATCAGGACGCCTACGCCGCCTGGCTGTTCAAGCTGAAGCCCAGCGACCCCGCGGAAATCGGCACCCTGCTCGATGCCGCCGCCTACACCGAAGTCGCCGACGAACACTGAGCCGACACACCATGCCGAACACCGCCCCCCTGGCCGCCCTGGAACAGCAGGACGAATTCCTCGGCCGCCATATCGGTCACGCCGGACCGGAGCTGGCCGCCATGCTGGCGGCCGTCGGTGCGGTCAGTATGGACGAGCTCATTGCCCAGACCGTGCCAGCCGCGATCCGACTGAGCAGCCCGCTTGCCCTGCCCGGCCCGCGCCGGGAGCACGAAGCCTTGGCCGCGTTGAAGGCGATCGCCGAAAAGAACGTACTCAAGAAATCGCTGATCGGCATGGGCTACCACGATACGCTGACGCCCAAGGTGATCGTGCGTAACGTGCTGGAAAACCCCGGCTGGTACACCGCCTACACGCCCTATCAGGCGGAAATCGCCCAGGGGCGGCTGGAAGCTTTGCTCAACTACCAGCAGATGGTCATCGACCTGACAGGACTGCCACTGGCCAACGCCTCCTTGCTCGACGAGGCGACGGCCGCCGCCGAAGCCATGGCCATGGCGCGACGCATCACCAAATCAAAGTCGAACGCCTTTTTCGTCGACCAGGACTGTTTCCCCCAGACCATCGACGTGCTGAAGACCCGTGCCGCCCTGTTCGGCTTCGAACTGATCCTCGGTCTGGCGGAAGATTCCGCCAAACATGAGGTTTTCGGCGCCCTGCTCCAGTATCCAAACGATCGCGGCGAGTGCGCGGACCTCACCGACACCGTCGCCGCCTTGCAAGCCAGGGGGGCTATCTGCGCCGTCGCCACCGACTTGATGGCGCTGGTGCTGCTGAAGTCGCCCGGCACCATGGGCGCGGACATCGCGTTGGGTTCCAGCCAGCGTTTCGGCGTGCCCATGGGTTTCGGCGGCCCGCACGCCGCCTTCTTCGCCTGCAAGGACGAGCACAAGCGCTCGGTGCCTGGCCGCATCATCGGCGTCTCGGTCGATGCGCGCGGCAAGCAGGCCCTGCGCATGGCCCTGCAAACCCGCGAACAGCACATCCGGCGCGAAAAGGCCAACTCGAACATCTGCACTTCGCAGGTACTGCTGGCCAACATGGCCGGGATGTACGCGGTCTATCACGGCCCCGAAGGCCTGAAGACCATCGCCGCGCGCATCCATCGCCTGACCGGCATCCTCGCCGAGGGACTGAAGGCAGCCGGCGTCAAGGTGCTGACGCAACGCTATTTCGACACGATCCGCGTCGAGACCGACAAAGATGTGCCGGGCTACAACCTGCGCCGGGTTTCCGACGACGTGCGCGCCATCGCGCTGAACGAGAAAACCACGCGCGAGGATGTGGCGGCACTGCTGTTTGCTCTGACTGATAATCAACTTTGATATCAGTACATTGGATCGATATATGCTACAGTAACTTCTCCGATTGCCGACCTCATGCGCGGCGACGCCATCCTGACCCATCCGGTGTTCAACCGCCATCACACCGAACACGAGATGCTGCGCTATCTGAAGAAGTTGCAGAACCGCGATCTGGCCATGGATCACGCCATGATCTCCCTGGGTAGCTGCACGATGAAGCTGAACGCGACCAGCGAGATGATCCCGGTCACCTGGCCGGAATTCGCCGACCAGCACCCCTTCGCCCCGCTCGATCAGGCGGCCGGGACGCTGGAGATGATCGCCGGCCTGGAAGCGGCGCTCAAGGCAATCACCGGTTTCGACGCCATCTGCATGCAACCCAACTCGGGCGCGCAGGGAGAATACGCCGGCCTCGTTGCCATCCGCCGGTACCAGGCGGCCCTGAGCGAGGGCCAGCGCGATGTCTGCCTGATTCCCAAGTCGGCGCACGGCACCAACCCGGCTACGGCCCACATGTGTGGCCTGCAGGTCGTGGTCGTGGATTGCGACGACAGCGGCAATATCGATGTCGCCGACCTCAAGGCCAAGGCCGAACAACATGCCGCCAAACTGAGCTGCCTGATGATCACCTATCCGTCGACACACGGCGTGTTCGAGGAAGCGGTCAAGGACATCTGCGCCATCGTCCATGCCCACGGCGGTCAGGTCTATATGGATGGTGCCAACCTCAACGCCCAGGTCGGGCTGACCTCGCCGGCTGCCATCGGTGCCGATGTGTCGCACATGAACCTGCACAAGACCTTCGCCATTCCCCACGGCGGTGGCGGTCCGGGCATGGGGCCGATCGGCCTGAAGGCCCACTTGGCGCCTTACGCGCCCAATCATGCGGTCCAGCCCGTCGCCGGCCCGAACCTCGGCCAGGGCGCAGTGTCGGCCGCGCCGTGGGGCTCGGCTTCTATCCTGCCCATCTCGTGGATGTACACCACCCTGCTGGGTGGTCCGGGCTTGACCGAGGCCACTCGGGTCGCCATTCTCAACGCCAACTATGTTGCGGCGCGGCTGAACGACCATTACCCGGTCCTCTACAAGGGAGCCCAGGGGCGGGTCGCCCACGAATGCATTCTCGACATCCGGGCCATCAAGGCCGCCACGGGTATCGCCGAGATCGACATCGCCAAGCGCCTGATGGACTACGGTTTCCACGCGCCGACGGTCAGCTTCCCGGTGGCCGGCACGCTGATGGTCGAGCCCACCGAGTCGGAGTCGAAGGCCGAGTTGGACCGCTTCATCGAGGCAATGATCAGCATCCGCGAGGAAATCCGTCAGGTAGAGAATGGTGCCTGGCCGGCGGACAACAATCCGCTCAAGAACGCACCGCATACCGAAGCCGACATGATCAACGCCGACTGGAATCGTCCCTACACACGGCGGCAAGCCTGCTTCCCGCTGCCCTGGATCGCGGAAAACAAGTTCTGGCCGTTCGTCAATCGTATCGACGATGTTTACGGGGATCGCAACCTCTTCTGTTCCTGCCCTTCTTTGGATGCCTATGCCCATGAGTGACCAATTCCTGATTCTGACCGTCATCGGTGATGACCGGCCGGGCCTGGTCGGCGAGCTGTCCGCAGCCATCTCGGCCCATCAAGGCAACTGGCTGGAATCGTCGATGTCGCATCTGGCCGGAAAGTTTGCCGGCATCGTCAAGGTGGCCGTGCCGGCGGGTGGGGCCGACACGCTCAAGTCGGCGTTGAATCGGCTTGCCGGGCTCAAGGTCACCGCCGAGCACTCTGCTGCCAGCGCCGCCCCGGCCAAGGGCCGCCGCCTCAGGCTGTCCCTGGTCGGCCACGACCGCATCGGCATCGTCCGCGAGGTGTCCCAGGTTCTCGCCCACCACGCGGTCAACGTCGAGGATCTGACCACGCATACGGCAAGCGCGCCCATGTCGGCAGAAATCATGTTCCATGCCGAAATCGAGCTGCTGGCCGGTCCCGACCTCGATGCCCGGGCGCTGACAGCGGAATTGGAGCGGATTTCCAACGATCTGATGGTCAACATCAACCTGGACGAAAAGATCGCTTGAGCGGGCTGTTCGAAATCCGCATGCCGAAATACCCCGAATGCTGGGAAACCTGCGGTAGCTGCGGCAACGCAGACGTATTCGTACAAAGCCTGCTGGTCAGGCCGGGCGATCAACTACGCGCCGACGACGTCATCCTGCTGCTCGAAACCGGCAAGGTTGCGCTCGACATACCCTCGCCGCGAGCCGGCCGCGTCGTCGAGGTGCTCGTCGCCGAAGGCGAGGCGGTCGGAGAAGGCCAACTGCTGCTTACCCTCGATTGCGACTAGCCCACCACCCCATCCCGCCAAGCGTCCGGTAAGCTGGCGACCCCTTTGCACCATCCTGACTCGAACACCATGGCCCAATACGTAATGTCGATGCTCCGCGTGAGCAAGATCGTTCCCCCGAAGCGCCAGATCATCAAGGACATCTCCCTATCCTTCTTTCCCGGCGCCAAGATCGGCCTGTTGGGCCTCAACGGCTCGGGCAAATCGACCGTCCTGAAGATCATGGCCGGCGCCGACAAGGAATTCGACGGCGAAGTCCAGTGGCTGCCGGGCATTTCCATCGGCTATCTGGCGCAGGAACCCCAACTCCAGCCGGACAATACGGTCCGCCAGGAAGTGGAGACCGGCCTCGGCGAAGTCACCCAGGCACAGAAGAAGCTGGACGAGATCTATGCCGCCTACGCCGAACCGGATGCCGACTTCGACCAGCTGGCCGAGGAACAGGCCAAATACGAGGCCATCCTCGCCACCTCCGGCGCCGACATCGAGACCCAGATGGAAATCGCCGCCGACGCCTTGCGCCTGCCGCCCTGGGATGCGGTGATCAAGAACCTGTCCGGCGGCGAGAAACGCCGCGTCGCGCTCTGCCAGTTGCTGCTCTCCAAGCCCGACATGTTGCTGCTCGACGAGCCCACCAACCACCTCGACGCGGAGTCGGTCGAATGGCTGGAGCAGTTCCTGGTGCGCTTCCCCGGCACGGTGGTGGCCGTCACCCACGACCGCTACTTCCTCGACAACGCGGCGGAATGGATCCTCGAACTCGACCGTGGCCAGGGCATTCCCTGGAAGGGCAACTATTCAAGCTGGCTGGAGCAAAAGGAAGCCCGGCTGGAGACCGAGCAGAAGCAGGTCGACGCCCACATGAAGGCCATGAAACAGGAACTGGAGTGGGTGCGCCAGAACCCGAAGGCCCGCCAGGCCAAGAGCAAGGCGCGCCTTGCCCGCTACGAGGAAATGTCGAGCTACGAGTACCAGAAGCGTAACGAGACGCAGGAAATCTTCATCCCGCCCGGCGAGCGGCTGGGCAACGAAGTGATCGAGTTCAAGGGCGTATCCAAGAGTTTCGGCGACCGCCTGCTGATCGACAATCTCGCCTTCAAGGTACCGCCGGGCGCCATCATCGGCATCATCGGCCCGAACGGTGCCGGCAAGTTGACCCTGTTCCGCATGATCCAGGGCCGCGAGCAGCCGGATAGCGGCGAAATCGTCATCGGCCCGACCGTCAAGGTGTCCTCGGTCGACCAGTCGCGTGAAGGGCTGGCCAACGACAAGACCGTGTTCGAGGCGGTTTCGGACGGGCAGGACATCCTGACCGTCGGCAGATTCGAAATGCCGAGCCGCGCCTATCTGGGTCGGTTCAACTTCAAGGGCGGCGATCAGCAGAAGATCGTCGGCAATCTTTCCGGCGGCGAACGCGGCCGGTTGCACTTGGCGACGACGCTGATCCAGGGCGGCAACGTGCTGTTGCTCGACGAACCGTCCAACGATCTCGACGTGGAGACCCTGCGGGCACTGGAGGACGCGCTACTGGAATTCGCCGGCTGCGTGCTGGTGATCAGCCATGATCGCTGGTTCCTCGACCGTATCGCCACGCACATCCTGGCCTGCGAAGGCGAGTCGCAATGGACTTTCTTCGCCGGCAACTACCACGAGTATGAGGAAGACAAGAAGAAGCGTTTGGGCGAGGATGGCGCCAAACCGCGCCGTATCCGGTACAAGCCAATCAGCCGGTAGGCCAGCGGCCGAGCGGCCGGCCTACCGGGTTGCCCAGGCCGCGCCGCCAATGCGGCGCGGCACCACGTGGATGGTGGGCTAGCTAGCGCTCCGCCTTCAGGCTTTCGGCGAAGGACGCCTGCAACTGCTGGGGAAAATGGAAGCGGGCCAAGGTGTCGCAAATCTGCGCATCGTTCCCGCCGGCGCTCTTGTCTTCGAACCGAATACCGATCAGGCGACCATTGGCGGCGAGCGTCGCAAAGGCGTAACGCCAGCGTTGCGCTTCGGCCAGGCGTTCGCGAAGCGCCTGCTCATTGGTGATGGCGATACCCGCCTGTTTCAGGGAATCCAGGAACTGCTCAAAGGATTCGTTGCTCAAACTGCCCATTTTGGCTTTCTCCGTAGACGGCATTCGGTCGCCGTGTAGGTCGATTAACGACAAGCGGCGCAGGAGGTTGACATCTGGTCAGGTTTCATCCGGCCGCACCAACCTGGGTTGCGTTAGACTTCCGGCCCGAATTCCACGCTCTTGTCCGGACAATCCTTCCAGAATGAGACCATGAAAGTCCTTTTCACCGTTCTTGCCGTCATTGTCGCCATTGTCGCCCTGGTCGCCCTGCCGATTCTGATGCCAACGCCGTCGGGGCATGGCGACAGGCCGGTGACCGGACTTCCCTGGCAGATCGAGCCGCAAGTGGATGGCACGGCGCGTATCTTCGGCCTCACGCTCGGGACCGGCACGTTGGCCGATGCGCGCCAGCGCTTCGGCGCCGACCACGAAATCGCCATCGTCGCGGCACCGGGCGAAACCGGGTCGCTGGAGATGTATTTTCCGGACGTCACCTTGGGCGCGGTCACCGGCAAGCTGATCGTCACCGCCGACCTGACCGACCAAGCCTTGGCCGCCATGCGGGAACGGGCCGCGAAAGGCAAATACATGCAAAGCAGTACCAAGAAGGCCAGCCTCGCCGACGAAGATATTGCCGTGGCCTACGCGGCGAGGATGCGCGGCATCGCCTTTGTGCCGTCGGTCAATCTGGACGAAGCCATGATCCTGCAACGCTTCGGCCAACCGACCGAGCGTATCCCGGGGGCGGACAAGACGGAGCACTTCCTGTACCCGGAGCGCGGCCTGGATGTCGTCCTTAATGCGCAGGGCAAGGAATTGATCCAGTACATCGCCCCACGCGATTTCTCCCATCTGCGCGAGCCATTGACGCGAAATGACCCGAACAAGGCAGACCCCCGATAGATCACGAACAGACCACCATTCAGGGAGTATTTTGATGAAGACCGGCCAGCCCCACCTGCGCCTGGGCATCCCCAAGGGAAGCCTGCAGGAAACCACCCAGAGCCTGTTTGCCCGCGCCGGCTACAACCTGCGCATTTCGGGACGCTCGTATTACCCGGATATCGACGACCCGGAGATCGAGTGCATCCTGATCCGGCCCCAGGAGATGGCCCGCTATGTCGGCCAGGGCGTTCTCGACTGCGCCATCACCGGCCTCGACTGGATACTGGAAACCGGCGCGGATGTCGCCGAACTGGCCGACCTGCGCGCGCCCTGGCCCAACTACGGCATTGTCCGCTGGGTCATGGCCTCGAAAGAAGGCTCGCCATTCGAGAACGTCAAGGATTTGCACGGCAAACGCATCGCCACCGAGGCGGTGGGCATGACCCGGCGCTTCCTCGCCGAACACGGTGTCAGTGCCGACATCGAGTTTTCCTGGGGCGCCACCGAGGTCAAACCGCCGATCCTCGCCGACGCCATCGTCGACGTCTCCGAAACCGGTTCGTCGCTGCGTGCCAACCAGCTAAAGGTCATGCATGTGGTGCTGGAGAGCACGCCACGCTTCATCGCCAATCGCGCCTCGCTGCAAGACGACTGGAAGCAGGACAAGATCGACCGCCTGCTGATGATGCTGAAGGGCGCCATTGCCGCCGCGACCCGGGTGCTGCTCTCCATGAACGTGCCGCGCGACAGCGTGGACGCCATCCTCAAGATTCTGCCCGCCCTGGCGACACCCACCGTATCGACTCTCGCCGATGCCCGATGGGTCGAGATGTCCACGGTGGTTGATGAAAAGCTGGTCCGCGAGTTGATCCCGGGCCTCTACGCCGCCGGCGCCCGCGGCATCATCGAGTTGCCGATCAGCAAGATCGTCGAATAGACGGCCTCAGGTCGCCTGCGCCGCCGCCAGCATGGCGGCGCGGGTTTCCGGCGTTTCCAGGCTGACGCGGCCGAGCGCGCCGCCGCGGTAGTCGGTGAGCAGGATCAGCGACGCCTTGTCCATGTCGAGTTCACCCGCGCGTCCCTTGACCAGGCAACCGCGCTTCTTCGCCACGGCCTCGATCACGCCGGGCGCGTCGAGACCTTCCACCGAAAAGCCGTAGCGCCGGGCAATCGCCCCGGGATAGCGCGCCAGCAGGACCCCGGCGAGAAAAGTCGCCACTTCCTCTTCCAGAACGGCGTTGGTGCCGATGGCGTGGCTGGCGGCCAGCATGTAGCCGTCGGCATCATGCTCGATCTTCGGCCACATCAAACCCGGCGTATCGAACAGCGTCTGGCGCGGCGAAAGATCGATGCGCTGCTGTTGCTTCGTCACGGCCGGCTCGTCACCCACCGCCGCGACGCGTTTTTTCACCAGCGCGTTCATCAGCGTCGACTTGCCGACGTTGGGAATGCCCATGATCATCATGCGCAGCGGCTTGACGCCGTCGTTGCGATGCGGCGCCAGCGACTGGCACAGCGACGGCACCTTGGCGGCGTCGCCGGCCTTCTTGCAGGAAATCGCCACCGCCTTCACGCCAGGTTGCTTGTTGTAGAACTCCAGCCACCCCTTGGTGGCTTCGGGATCGGCGAGATCGGCCTTGTTGAGCAGGCGCAGGCACGGTCTCTGCCGCGCCAGACGAAGTTCGCGAATCATCGGATTGCTGCTTGCTTCCGGGCAGCGTGCATCGAGTACCTCGATGACCACGTCCGTCATGGCCATGGTCTCGGCGGCCTTCTTGCGCGCCGAGGTCATGTGACCGGGAAACCATTGGATAGGCATGCGTGAGGATCAGGTGAAGGTGGTGCCCGAAGGCACCGGTCAAATGGAAAGGGAGAGCGCGCGTCAGGGCGTCAGGAGCGCAAGGCGCTGGTCAGCGAGTCCAGTTCCTCGGCGGACTCCTCGAGAATTCCCGAAAGGGTGTCGTCGTCCAGCACCACGTCGATCTGTACCGTTGTCCCCTGGCGGCCGAGGCCGGCCAGTTCGACTCAGCGGCGACTCGCTGGTCGCCAGTCGGTCCGCGAGCAATAACGTATCACCCAGGGTTTCCGGCGGCATGGCCAGGTAACCGTCCCACATCGCCTCGATGGCGCCGACCACCGCGTCGGGAACACCCAGAGCCGCCAGGACCGGCCGCCCAACCTTGGCCTCGTGGTGGCCGTCCCAGCCGGCCAGTTCGCCCGCCAGCAAGCCGGGAAAATCGGCTGCCCGGGAAATCAGGTAGAAGCCGCCAACCTCATGAACGATGCCGGCAAAAAGGGCCGTATCCGGATCCTGGTGCGTCACCCGCCTGGCGATGACATAGGCCAGAGAAGCCACCTGGGCGGTATGCTCCCACAAGCGCATTGCCAGTTGCCGGTGCGCCGCATCGCGCGACAGATCCTGCATCTGCCGCACCACGACGGCTGTGGCCAGTGCCCGCGTCGTCTTGAAACCAATGCGACTGACGGCATTGCGGACATCGGCAATCGCCCGACCCGAACGGTTGTAGATCACGGAATTGGCCACACCGACGACCCGCGCCGCCAGCAGCGGCTCGGCCTGGATCAGTTTGGCCAGGTGGTCGAGCGAACAATCCGGATCGTCGACCGCCTTTCGGACCCGCATGGCGATGTCGGCGTGCGTCGAAAAGGCGATCTCGCCACCGGCCGCGTCTGCGGCAATTCGACCCAGAACGCCAGATACATCCATGGAGCATCTTCCTTTCCGTCTCAGAGTCGCCGCGTATCGGGCCGATTATAGTCCCGCGCCGAGCGCTGCTCGCCTAGCCATTGGCATGCCCCGGCACCAGCCAGCCGGCCACTGGCCAGACACCCGGTCAGGAGGTAGCCGCCGGTCGGTGCTTCCCAGTCCAGCATTTCGCCCGCGCAGAACACTCCGGGCAGGTCGCGCAGCATCAGCCTTTCGTCCACCGCGGAAAAGGCGACACCGCCAGCGCTGCTGATGGCCTCGTCGAGCGGCCTGGGAGCCACCAGCCGCAGCGGCAGCGCCTTGATCGCCGCCGCCAACCGGGCTGGCTCGGCATAGTCCGCCTTCGTTGCGCATTCCCGCAGCAGCCCGGCCTTGACACCCGCGATGCCAGCACGGCTTTGCAGATGGCTGGCCATGGAACGCGAGCCGCGCGGGTGGGCTACTTCTTCGACCACCCGCTCCAGCGACTTGTCGGGCGCCAGGTCGACGCGCAACTCGGCGCCGCCGGTCGCCTCGATGGCGTCGCGCAGACTTGCCGACAAGCCATAGATCACGCCGCCTTCGACGCCATGATCGGTCACCACGAACTCACCCCGCCGACGCTCGCCGGCAAATGTCGCGGTGATCGACTTGACAGGCTGACCGGAAAAACGGCTGCGGAAGTGTTCGCTCCAAGGGACATCGAAGCCGCAATTGGCCGGTCTGAGCGGCGTGACGGTGACGCCCCCACCCGCCAACAACGGCAACCACGCGCCATCCGACCCCAGTTTCGCCCAACTGCCGCCACCCAGCGCCAGCACGACCGCATCGGCCTGCACGGCGATCTCGCCAGCCGGCGTCGCGAAGCGCAGCGCGCCGCTTTGGTTCCAACCGAGCCAGCGATGGCGCACATGGAATCCGACACCGGCCGCGCGCAGCCGGTGCAGCCAGGTCCGCAACAGCGGCGCCGCCTTCATGCTGCTCGGAAATACGCGCCCCGAGGAGCCGACGAAGGTTTCGACGCCGAGTTGCCCCGCCCACTCGCGCAAGGCCACTGGGCCAAACGCCGTCAGCCATGGCTCGACCTGGGCGCGCCGTTTGCCATAGCGGTTCAGAAAGAGATCGAGAGGTTCCGAATGCGTCAGGTTGAGGCCGCCCTTGCCCGCCATGAGGAACTTGCGCCCAACCGATGGCATGGCATCGTAGAGGGCGACCGCGACCCCACCCTGGCTCAGCGCCTCCGCCGCCATCAGGCCGGCCGGGCCACCGCCGATGACGGCCACCGTCGGCCCCGACCGGGACGATGGCGTCATCCGGCGGTGGCGATCACGCGATACTGCGCCGTCATGCTGTGGGTCTCGCCGGCGGCGAGGGTAATGACGTCATCGGCGGCATTGGCCGTTTCGACGCAGACCATGTTGAGATAGCCGTCCGGGCCGAAGTCGCCCATCTTGTCGGCCTTCTCTACCCACGGGTTCCAGACCACCGTCGAACGGCTGCCGGTGCTGGTGATGAGGATGGTGCGCTCCAGAGTGGGGTCGACGATGCCGCAGCAGCCACGCGTGCCGAGGTAGATGCGGTCGGTCTCCTGGGTGAACGCGACCTGTCCCAGTTGCCGCTTGCGGGCGCCACCATCGACCTTGTCGACGTACTCGCAGCGCTCGAGGCCCGCCACGGTCGCCCGGCGGATATCGCCCACCTCGAAATAGGTGTGCAGTGCCTGGCCGATCTGGAAGGGCGCGCTACCGGTGTTGGTGGTCGTCAGTTGCACTTCCAGCTCCTGACCGACGGTAATGATGTTGCGCACCACCGACTCATGCGGCCACTGGGCGCGCGTGGCCTCGTCCTGGACCAGTTCGAGGTCGAGGCGAACGCGGCCGTCGGGCAACTCCCTGGTGGCCAGAAGCTGCCAGGGCACCGTGCGGGCAAAGCCATGGCCGGGAAACTGGGCGTTGCCGGCGTGCGGCCCGAACCACGGCCAGCACAGCGGCACCCCACCGCGAATCGACTTGCCCGGCGCGAACCTGGCAAACTTCGACAGCCAGATGACGGGAGCCTGCCCCGTCGGCTGCCAGGTCATGACATGCGCGCCCTGCAAGGCGATGGTGGCGCTGGCAAAGGCGGTGGTCACGCGCGCCGCGACCAGCCCGCCGGCCTCCTCGAAAGCCAGCTTGCCGGCGATGCCAAAACGCTCGTTCAAAGTGGTCAATTCACTCATTGCTGCTTCTCCTCATGGATCGTCTTATGGATATCGGTCGTTCGTCAGCTCCGCCAGGCTGTCGGCGGCAATCTCGCGCACTTCGGCGCTCTCGTCGTCCAGGCGCGGTTCCAGATAGGCGCGCGCCAGCGGCGCGCCCGAGAGGCCGAGATAGTGGCAGGCGTCGGCACGCACGCGGGCGTCTCCCTGCTCCGCCAGTTTGCCTAGGCGCGGCACCAGTACCCGCAGCGCCTCGTGGCCGGCATAGCGCTCGAAAACCGCGCTGGCACCGAGGCTGACGTTCATGCTGGCCTCGGGGTTGGCGACGATGGGCAACAGATCGGCGAGCAGTTCGGGCCGGCTGGCGATAATCTCCAATACCTTCTTCAACCCGCCCTCCATAAGCAGGATGTGGAAATAGTCCGCCATACCGCCGGGGCCGCTGGCTGCGCGCACGCGCAGCTTGAGTTCGTCCAGTATCTTCATGGCCGAATTATGCCCGCTCTGCGATAATGGCGGTCTCACCGGCTCAGCCGGTCCTCGTTTCCCGCCGCCAGGCGCGCACCCATGACAGACTCCATCGATTCCTTTGCGGCACTGCAACTGCCGCCCGCCCTGCTTTCCGCTCTCGCCGACGTCGGCTACGAAACGCCCTCGCCCATCCAGGCGGCCTGCATTCCGATTCTGCTCGCCGGCAAGCGACCTGCTCGGCGAGGCGCAGACCGGCACCGGCAAGACGGCGGCTTTCGCCCTGCCGGTGCTGGCGCAGCTCGACCTCACCAACAAACGCGCCGCAGGCTCTGGTCCTGACGCCGACGCGCGAACTGGCGATCCAGGTCGCCGAAGCCTTCCAGAAGTACGCCCACCACATGCCCGGTTTCCACGTGCTGCCGGTCTACGGCGGCCAGAGCATGGTCATCCAGTTGCGCGCCCTGTCGCGCGGCGCCCATGTCATCGTCGGCACGCCGGGTCGCATCATGGACCACCTGGAGCGCAAGAGCCTGACGCTCGACGACCTGCACACGCTGGTGCTCGACGAAGGCCGACGAAATGCTGCGCATGGGCTTCATCGACGACGTCGAGTGGATCCTCGAACACACGCCGGCGACGCGCCAGACCGCGCTGTTCTCGGCGACCATGCCCGACCCGATCCGCCGCATCGCCCAGCGCTACCAGCGCGATCCGCAGCAGGTGAAGATCCGCTCCGCCACCACCACGGTGGCCGCGATCCGCCAGCGCTACTGGCAGGTGCGCGGCGCCGACAAGCTCGAAGCGCTGACCCGCATGCTGGAGATCGAGGAAGACTTCGACGCCGCCATCATCTTCGTCCGCACCAAGATCGCCACCGTCGATCTGGCCGAAAAGCTGGAAGCGCGCGGCCACGAGGCGGCGGCGCTGAACGGCGACATGACCCAGGGCCTGCGCGAGCAGGTCATCGAGCGCCTGAAGAGCGGCAGCCTCGACATCGTCGTCGCCACCGACGTCGCCGCGCGCGGCATCGACGTGCCGCGCGTCAGCCACGTCATCAACTACGACGTGCCCTACGACACCGAAGCCTACGTGCATCGCATCGGCCGCACCGGCCGCGCCGGGCGCACCGGCACCGCCATCCTGTTCGTCGCGCCGCGCGAGATGCGCATGCTCAAGGCCATCGAACACGCCACGCGCCAGAAGATCGAGCCGATTGCGCTGCCGACGCGCGGCGAAGTCGCCGAACGCCGCGTCGCGCAGTTCAAGCAGCAGATCCTCGACGTGCTCGCCGACGAAAACCTCGATTTCTTCTACGAGGTGGTACGACGCATGGAAAGCGAAGAGAACCTCGCGACGCGCCAGATCGCTGCGGCGCTGGCCTTTCTCGCCCAGCGCGACCGGCCCTTGCGGCCCGACGGCATGGTCGTGCCCGAACCGATCGCGCCGGTCGCGGAGCGATTTGAACGCGCCGAGCGCACGGAGCGGCCTGAACAGCCTCAGCGACCCGAGCGACCCGAGCGACCCGCGCATCCCGAACGAACCGTGCGTCCGGAACGTCCGGAGCACGTCGAACGACCAGTGCGCGCGGAACGCGCCGAGCGTCCGGTACGGGAAGAGCGCCCCCGGCGCGAGTATCGCGACGAGGCCCCCGCCCGTCGCGCCACGTTCGCCGACGGCGACCTGCAACGGTATCGCATCGAAGTCGGCCGCAACCAGGGCGCCACGCCCAAGGAAATCGTCGGCGCCATCGCCAATGAAGGCGGCATCGAAGGCAAGTACATCGGCCAGATCCATCTCTTCGACGAGTACAGCACTGTGGAACTGCCCGCGCTGCCGCCCGATACCCTGGCGACGCTGAAGCGAACCCGCGTCAAGCAAAAGCCGCTCGACATTCGTCCGCTCGCCGCCGGCGAAGTCGTGGAAGCGCCCAAGCGTCGCTGGGAGTCAAAGGCCGGTGACTCCAGGCCCTTCGACCCCAAAGCGGCGCCGCGCGGCCCTTCGCCCTGGGAGAAGCCGTGGGAGAAGAAGCGCGAAGGCCGGCCTTTCCGTTCCGAGGCGCATGCCGGCAAGCCGGCCTTCACGGGCGAGCGGAAATTCGCCGCCAAGCCCTTCAAGTCGGCGCACACCGGTAAACCGAAGAAGCCTTGATCGAACTGCTCGCCCCGGCCCGAACGGCCGACATCGGCCGCGAAGCGATCCTGCATGGTGCCGATGCCGTGTACATCGGCGGGCCGAACTTCGGGGCGCGGCACAACGCCGGCAATTCGATCGCCGACATTGCCGGCCTGGTGGAATTCGCCCACCGCTTCCACGCCCGCATCTACGTCACACTCAACACCATCCTGCACGATGCCGAGCTCGAACCCGCGCGTCAACTGGTGAACGAGTGCTGGGACGCCGGCGTCGATGCCCTGATCGTCCAGGACATGGGACTGCTCGAACTCGACCTGCCGCCCATCGACCTGCACGCCTCCACGCAGTGCGACATCCGCACCCCGGAGAAGGCGCGCTTTCTCGCCGAGGTCGGCTTTTCCCAGATCGTCCTGGCGCGTGAACTGACCATCGAGCGAGATCGCGGCGGTGCGCGCCGCCGTCCCGGCCGACACGGTCATCGAGCACTTCGTCCACGGCGCGCTGTGCGTGGCCTTTTCCGGCCAGTGCTACATCAGCCACGCCCACACCGGCCGCAGCGCCAATCGCGGCGATTGTTCGCAGGCCTGCCGCCTGCCCTACACCTTGCAGGACGCCCAGGGCCGGGTCGTCGCCTTCGACAAGCATCTGCTGTCGGTGAAGGACAACAACCAGAGCGCCAATCTCGCGCGCCCTGATCGACGCCGGCGTGCGAGAGCTTCAAGATCGAGGGCCGCTACAAGGATCTCGGCTACGTCAAGAACATCACCGGCCACTACCGACGGTTGCTCGACGCCATTCTCGGCCGACCGACCGGATCTGGCGCCGGCATCGAGCGGCCGCACCCGGCTGCTGTTCACCCCCAACCCGGACAAGACCTTCCATCGCGGCGCCACCGACTATTTCTCCCGTGGCCGCCAGGCCGACATCGGCGCCTTCGACACGCCCGCCTTCGTCGGCCTGCCGCTCGGCACGGTGACGCGCGTCGGCGCCGACTGGTTCGAGCTGGAAACGGCGGACTCGCTCGCCAATGGCGACGGCCTGACCTACCTGCACAAGCGCGAGGTGGTCGGCATACAGGCCAACGTCGTCGAACACGATCGGCGACGGCCACTGGCGGGTCTGGCCGAACGAGCCGATGCACAGCCTTGCCAGGACTCGCGATCGGGCGTCGGCCATCAGCCGCAACCGCGACCATGCCTGGGAACAGGCCCTGACGCAAGAAGTCCGCCGAGCGACGCATCGACGTCCGGGCCACCTTCACCGACACCGACGACGGTTTCGCCCTGACGCTACGCGACAGCGACGGCATCACCGCCACCGCCACGCTGGCCTGCGACAAGCAACCGGCGCAGAACATCGAGAAAGCCGCCGAGCCAGCCTGAGAGAGCAGCTCGGTCGCTTCGGCAATACCGATTTCGTCTTGCGCGACCTGGCCAACGGATGCCGCCAAGCCATGGTTCGTGCCCGACTTCGGCGGCCAACGCATTGCGCCGCGAGGCCGTGGAGCAACTGGCCGCCGCGCGCCTGGCCGCCTACCGACGCCCGCTGCGCCGGCCCGCCGTCGGAACCGCCCGTCGCCTACCCGGAGGAAACGCTCTCCTACCTGGCCAATGTCTACAACCAGGCGGCGCGCGCCTTCTACGCCCGGCACGGCGTCAAGCTGATCGCCGCCGCCTACGAGGCGCACGAGGAACCCGGCGACGTCTCGCTGATGATCACCAAGCATTGCCTGCGCTACTCGTTCAGCCTGTGCCCGAAGCAGGCCAAGGGCGTGACCGGCGTGCAGGGCCAGGTGCGCGCCGAGCCGATGGACGCTGGTGAACGGCAACGAGCGCCTGAGGCTGGAGTTCGACTGCAAAGCCTGCGAGATGCACGTCATCGGCCGGATCAAGAAGCACATTCGCAACAGCGCGCTGCCTTCGAGACCATTGCAGTTCTACGCGCAGCGGCCCGGCGAACCGGGACGGGAGCCATGAGCCAATCGACGGAAACACCACTAGCGACGAGCGAACATGAATCGGTGGCGCGATTGATCGATGCCGAGCGCGTGGCGCTGCTCTATGACCTCACGCCACTGACACTCGGCACCGCGGTGCTTTTCTCGATCATCGTCTTCTTCTCATTGCGGCCGGTCGTTTCGGTCAGCGTTCTGCTTCCCTGGCTGATCGGCAACAACGTGATCAGCCTCGTCAGGTATCTCGACATTCGCGCCTACCACCGGGCCGCTCCGGCCGTCGATCAGGCCGCCTATTGGCACCGGCGATTCGTCGTCTTGACGCTCTGCGCGGGCATAGTCTGGGGAATGATGGGAACGCTACTGCTTCCCGACGGCAACATCGCCTACCAGGCCATCGTCCTCGTCTTCCTGATCGGCACGGCCTCGGTCGGCTTGTTCACCCTCTCCAGTTCCTGGCCTGCCTACCTGGCACTCGCCGGGCCGGTGCTCGTGCCACCGGCCGGATTCATCCTCGCCAAGGATGGCGACGGTAGCCTGGCCTTCGGCGGCGCGCTGCTCTTCTATGTCGTGCTGGTTCTGGTGAACTCGCGGCGCAGCGTCGGCAACACGATCGAAATGCTGCGCCTGCGCTTTGAAAACGCCCGCATTGCCGCCGAACGGGAGCGCGCGCTGCGCGCCGCGGAGGACGCGGGGCGGGCGCGCCTTCAGTTCCTCGCCAACATGAGCCACGAGATCCGCACTCCGCTCAACGGGATTCTCGGCATGGCCCAATTGCTCAAGTCCACTCCCCTCGACGCCGTGCAGCGCCATCGCCTCGGCGCGATCAATGCGTCGGGGCAACATCTGCTGGTGTTGATCAACGATATCCTCGATTTCTCGAAGATGGACGCGGGAAAGCTCGACATCGTTGCGCAGCCCTTCGAGTTGCGCCGACTGCCTCGCGAAGTCCTCGATCTGCTCATTGCCCGGGCCCAGGAGCGCGGCGTCCGACTCACCAGCGATGTGACGCCGGATGCGCCCGCCTGGCTACAGGGTGATCCGGGACGAATCAAGCAGATCCTCCTCAATCTGGTCGGCAATGCCATCAAGTTCACCGAGCAAGGCGAGGTCGATCTCCACGTAAGCCTGATCGGCCAGACCCGCGAGGACAGGGCCGCGCGCCTGCGCTTTGTCGTCCGCGATACCGGTGTCGGTATCCCCGCCGAGGATCAAGGCAAACTGTTCCAGGCGTTCCGTCAGGTGGACGCTTCGGCCACCCGACGCCATGGCGGAACCGGTCTCGGGCTGGCGATCTCCAAACAGTTGGTGGAATTGATGGGCGGCGCGATCGGCTGTGAAAGCCAGTTGGGAGAAGGCTCCGAGTTCTGGTTCGAGTTGCCGTTGCCATTGGCCATGCCGCCGGCACTCGACCCCGGGGTTACTGCCCGTGAGCATAGAGCCAGATTCACCGCCAATGTTCTCCTCGCGGAAGACAATCCCGTCAACAGCGAGGTAGCCACCATCATGCTCGAAGAATTGGGGATCACCGTGGTTCGGGCGGAAGATGGAAGCAAAGCACTCACCAGTGCCCAGGCAGACAGTTTTGACCTCATCCTGATGGACTGCCAGATGCCGGAAATGGATGGCTTTGAAGCGACACGCCGGATCATCGCTCACGAGCGACTGCGGGGCCTGCCGCATACGCCGATTGTCGCCCTGACCGGCAATGCCATTCGTGGCGACCGGGAAGCCTGCATTGCCGCGGGTATGGACGACTATCTCGCCAAACCGTTTGAATTCGACGACCTCGTCGCCATACTGGATCGCTGGTTGCCGGAGGCGGTTGCCGAATAGGCGTTGGCGGGAGGCCGACGGCCTCCGTCGACTCACTTCTTGCCGTTCGCGGCCGGTGCGCGCTGGCGCTCCAGTTTGTCCTTGAGTTCCGCCATGACCGTTGCCGCCGCCTTTTCACCCTCCAGCACGGCGCGATGGCGACCGGCGAAGTCGGTCGCGGGCAGATCGGTGGTGACCGGCCGGATGACCACGTCGGCCTCGGCCGTCTCGAAATGGCCGATGGTCTGGCCCATGATGCTGAATGTCTGTAGCAGCACATCGAGCGTGCTGCGGGTCGCCGCATCCTTTGGCCGCGAGGAGATGTCCACGGCGATCACGAAGTTCGCGCCCAGCTTGCGCGCGAAGCGCACCGGTATCGGACTCACCAGGCCGCCGTCCACATACTCATGGCCGGCGATGGCGACCGGCTGAAAGACACCCGGCACGGCCGCCGAGGCGCGCACCGCCATGCCCGTGTTGCCGGTGCGAAACAGGACCGGATCGCCACTCTTGAGGTCGGTTGCGACGACGGCAAAATCGCGCGGCAGCTTTTCCAGGAGTCGATTGCCGACCGCCTTGTTGACGAAGTTCTGCAGGGCCTCGCCCTTCAGCACGCCGCGATCGGGCAGGGACCAGTCGCTGACCTGGTTCTCCTCGATCTCCAGCGCGGTCTTCTGCAAATCGAAACCCGACAGTCCCGAGGCGTACAGGGAACCGACCACGGCGCCGGCACTGGTGCCGACGATGACATCCGGAACGATGCCCTGCGCTTCAAGCGCCTTGATGACGCCGATATGGGCAAAACCGCGCGCCGCGCCGCCGCCGAGAACCAGACCGATCTTCACCGGCGCCGGCGTGGCGACGGGCGGCGGCTTGGTACCCAGCGAAATACAGCCGGACGACAGCGCCACGCAGATGCCCATCGCCGCCACCAGCGTCAGGCGGGCCAAGCTTCGGTTGCTTGCTACCACCAGCCGCGGCGCCACGGGCCGCCCCAGCCACCGCCGTTGTTGCCCCAGCCATTGTTGCCCCAGCCGTTGCCGTTGATGAAGTCATCCATCGAGCCGTTGGCGTCCATGCTGACGCAAACGCGGCCTTTGCCCCAGCCACGGCCGAAACCACGTCCATAGCCGCGACCGTTGCCGTTGCCCCAACCGTTGTTGCCCCAGCCATTACCCCAACCGTTGTTGCCCCAACCGTTGTTCCCCCAGCCGTTATTACCCCAACCATTGGTGCCGAAGAAATCATCCATCATGCCGCCGACGTCGCCGTCGAAGCAGAACTGGGCGCGGCCGCCCATGCGGCCGGCACCGCGACCATACCCGTTGGCGTATTCGCTGCCATTGCCGTAGCCACTGTTGCCCCAGCCAGGCCCTCCCCAGCCGCCCGGCACCCCACCCCACTGGGCGGACGCGATCGCGGGCAGAGCACAGGCGATGGCAACCGCGGATGTCAACAACAGACGCTGTTTGATTTTCCTCATTTTCGATGTCTCCTCGTGGAATCAGATATCGCCGCTGGCGGCCGCCTGGATCATGTCGTTCATGATGTCAATGATCTCACGGGCGCGCTCCTGTAGCTTGCCCGGCACCGGCGGGCCACCCTTGCCGCTGTTCAGCCACGACATGTCCATCATCATCGAGACGATCCAGATCTTCTTGTCGATGTCTTCCAGGATGGCGACACGGCAGGGCAGAAAGGCGGCAAAGTTCAGGCTGACATCGATGAACTGACGAGCCGTAAGCGCGTCGCAGAAGCTGAATATCTCGGCGCGCAGTGCGGGCTTGCCGGTCTGCGCTTCAATCTCTTTCGACAGCGGGCTGTGGCCGACGAACTTGAAGTTGCGCGTGTTGGCACGCAGCTTCAGAGACTCCACCGCGTCATTGAAGCTCACGCCAGCCTTGGCCGGAACCTTGAGTATCTTGACCTTCAATTCGACGGCGTTGTCGGCCGCGGCCTGGGCATCGGCGGCAATGACCGGCGCGGCATCGATCCCGATCAAGGCGACCGCAACCAAACCGATGGCAAAGTACTTGAGGCGCTCGATCCGTTTCATTCTCGTTCTCCAGTGGCAAGTGCGGCCGGGCCGTAAGGGGGGGGGTGGGTCGGGTGGGTCGGGTGATTCTAATCAATCCTTGCGCCGACGGCGTTCAGCCGGAAAGCGCGACATTGGCAACCATCTTTACCGGCAGGGCTCCGCGCACGCTATTCACGAACCAAAGCCCTTCGGCGGACTCGAGTTCGGCCAGCGTAATGATCGATTCGCGCACCGCACCCCGCGCCAGCAGCGCCGCCCGCAAGGTGCCGGGCAACAGGCCACAGGCCAGAGCGGGAGTCAGCAAACGGCCAGCGATCTTCACGACCAGATTGCCGCGGGTGAACTCGGTCACTTCCTCACGCTCATTCCACAGCAGAGTATCGAAGACACTCCTGGCCGCTCGTGATTCGTAGGCTTGACGCCGGGTCGTCTTGTGCCGCAGCCAGGGATTGGCGCTATCGACGGGATGGCTGGCCAGGGCAGCGCTGATCGGTCCGCGTAGCAACGCTATCGGCTCGCCTTGCACGGCTACCGTGCCGTCCGCCGCCAATGTCAGTCGAACCCGCCACTGGCTGGCGCCGAAGGACTGGGCGGCTTGGGCGAGGTGCGCCTCGACTCTGACGCGATCCCAAGTGTAGCCAAGCACGGTGGCGCTGGCGCCGAGACGGGAAAGGTGCTCCGCAAGCAGCCGGTACCGGCCGCGCCGCCACAACAGCGTTTCCACCAGATCGTAGTCCGGGCAGGCCTGGCGCAGGAAGCGCTGCTTGGCTTGCCACTCGGCGTGTTCGCCCTCAGTCGTCGAATCCAGCACGATGCCACTACCGATACCGCATTCCGCCTGGCCCCGCTCCGTGTCAACCAGCACCGTGCGGATACCGACGTTGAAACGGGCTTCACCGCCGGGCAGGACGACGCCGATGGCGCCACAATAGACGCCGCGCGGCGCCGACTCGAGTTCGGTGATGGCCTTCATAGCCTCCACCTTGGGCGCGCCGGTCACCGAGCCACACGGAAACAGCGCCGCGAACAGGTCGGCCAGGCCGATGCCGGGGCGCGTCCGGCATTCGACGGTGGAGGTCATCTGCCAAACCGTTGCCCACGGCTCGACGGCGAACAAGCTGGGCACGGTGACGCTGCCCAGCCGGGCGACCCGCGAAACATCGTTGCGCAGCAGATCGACGATCATCAGATTCTCGGCACATTCCTTGGCCGAGCCGCGCAGCGCCTCGGCGGCCCGCTGGTCGCGCCCGGGATCGGCATGGCGCGGCGCCGTGCCTTTCATCGGCCGGGTGCTCAGCCGTCGGCCGCCATCGTCGCCCGTCCGCCAGTGGAAGAACAGTTCCGGCGACACCGAGCAGACCTGCCAGCGACCGAAGTCGAGGTAGAGGCCCCGCGCCCCCGGCTGGCTGGCCCGCAAGGCATCGAACAGCGCGGCGCCATCGCCAAGAAACGACGCCCGCAACCTCGTCGTGAAGTTGACCTGATAGAACCGGCCGTCGGCAATGTCGCGGTGGATCTCCGCGACCGACCGGTCGAACTCCCCGCGTGACAAGATGTCCCGCCATGGGCCGGACAGAAAGTCACGTCGATCGCGCGGTGGCGACGGTGAGCGAAAGGCCGCGAAGATCGACAGGGGCAGGCCCTCGGCGGCGGCAGGACGGCCAACGGCGGCATCGAAAGCCGCCGCCGCCTCGTAGGCGACGAAGCCGACCAGCCAGCAGCCGGCGGCGGCAAGCATCTCCACTCGCCGGAGCATGCCGACCACCTCGTCCGGTCGCCATGCGATCAGCACCTCGGCCGGATCGCGAAACGCGCCGCGCAGGCCCTCGCCAGCCGATTCGGGCGGCCAATCGATTTCGCAATAGCAGGCATCCATGCGCCGAATGGTACTTGCAGATGGCGCGATAATCGCCATTCCAAAACATTGGAGGAAATGCCGACATGGTCGACCGATGCCCCTGGTGCGGCGATGATCCCCTGTACATCGCGTATCACGACAACGAATGGGGGGTGCCGTGTCACGACGATCGCCGCCTGTTCGAGTTCCTGATCCTTGAGGGCGCTCAGGCCGGCCTGGCCTGGATCACGATATTGCGCAAGCGCGAGGCTTACCGGCGAGCGTTCGACGACTTCGACCCGGCCCTTGTCGCCCGCTATGGCGATGCGGAGGCGGCACGTTTGCTGGGCGACCCGGGCATTGTCAGAAACCGCCTCAAGATCGCCGCCGCCGTCGCCAATGCCAACGCATTCCTGAACGTGCAGCGCGACTTCGGTAGCTTCGACGCCTATCTCTGGCGTTTCGTCAACGGCAAACCCGTGCGCAATGCGTGGCGGGCCATGGCGGAAATACCCGCCGAAACCGGAATTTCAGCGGCCATGTCGCGCGACCTCAAGGCGCGCGGCTTCAGGTTCGTCGGCGCCACGATCTGTTATGCGCTGATGCAGGCGGTCGGCATGGTGGACGACCACCTCGTTTCCTGCCATCGGCATGGCGCTCATCGCCCGGACTAGCGAATGGAAAGGCTACCGGCCCGACTGGCCCGCCGCATCGCGCAGAAAGGCTTCGTACTGTAGCCAGTCGGGAACCGGGCCGATGTGCGAGAACAGCACCAAGCCGTTCTTGTCGAGCACATAGGTGGTCGGGAAGCGACTGGCGATTTCGCGATCCTTGATCCGGCCGCCGTCGGCCAATTGGAATTGCGTATCGCCGTCGCCGGTTGAACCGGAATCGACCAGCGGCAGGTCGATGCCCTGACGCTCCGCCCATTGCCGGGAGACATTGAACTTCTCGCGCGCCTGCATGACCACGAAAGCAATGTCGGGCCGATCGGCAAGCGCCTTGCGCAGTTTCTGCAATTCAGGCATTTCCTGCCGGCACGGCGGACACCACGCGCCCCAGAAATGCACCACCACCACCTTGCCCTTCAGCGCCGACAAGTTGCGGCGAACGCCTTTGGCATCGGTAAAGGCCAGATCGGCCAGGCGTTGGTCGCGTTCGCGGCCAAGCGTCGCTCGCTCTGCCTGACTGGCGCTCGCGTAGGGCCGCCACAGGCGCGGCCAGGCGATGACATCGAAAACCGTCTTATCGTCGACCGCATAACTGACGCAGCGCTGCGGCGTCTGACCCTGGCAAATCGCCAGCGCCTTGTCTTCGGCCGCCTGCGCCGACGGCTCGGCCGATGCCCAGCCCCAGGCGCCACCGGGAGCAATGGCGAAGGCGCGATGATTGGCCGCCTCCAGAAATTCCCGATACTCGGTTTGCCCGGAGGGATTCAGGTGCGGCGGCATCGCTGGCGCGGCGGCAACAGCCGACGCGCAGAGAACCGCCAGCGCCCCGACCGTTAATCTTGCCGCCCACCGATCCGCAGAGTTCACTTATGCCTTGTCGAACACGATATGGCCCCTGGCCATGGTGGCCCGGATTGTATCCTTGGCGCCAAACTTCCCTTCCAGGATTGCCTTGGACAGCGGATTCTCGATGTGCTCCTGGATCGCCCGCTTGAGCGGCCGGGCGCCGAATACCGGATCGAAGCCGGCCTTGGCGATTTCGACCAGCGCCGCATCGTCCGCCACCAGCGACATGTCGAGCTTGGCGAGGCGCTTCTCCAGATAGCCGAGCTGTATGCGGGCGATGGAGGCGATGTGCTTCTCGTCGAGCGCGTGGAAGACCACGATCTCGTCGATCCGGTTGATGAACTCGGGCCGGAAATGGGTCTTCACTTCGCCCATCACCGCCAGCTTGATCACCTGATAATCGTCGCCCGACATCTGCTGGATCATCTGCGAACCGAGGTTGGAGGTCATGACGATCACCGTGTTCTTGAAGTCCACCGTGCGGCCCTGGCCATCGGTCATGCGGCCGTCGTCGAGCACCTGCAAGAGCACATTGAAGACATCCGGGTGGGCCTTCTCCACCTCGTCGAAGAGGATCACGCTGTAAGGCTTGCGGCGCACCTGCTCGGTGAGATAGCCGCCCTCCTCGTAGCCGACATAGCCGGGGGGCGCGCCGATCAGGCGGGCCACCGAGTGCTTCTCCATGAACTCGCTCATGTCGATGCGAATCAGGTGATCCTCGGCGTCGAAGAGGAATTCGGCCAGCGCCTTGCACAGTTCGGTCTTGCCCACGCCGGTGGGGCCAAGGAACAAGAAGGAGCCGTACGGGCGGTTCTCGTCCGACAAACCGGCGCGCGAGCGACGGATGGCATCGCTGACCAGCCGCACCGCTTCGTCCTGGCCAACCACACGCTGATGCAGCTTGTCTTCCATCCGCAACAGCTTGTCGCGCTCGCCCTGCATCATCTTGCTGACCGGGATGCCAGTGGCGCGGCTTACCACCTCGGCAATTTCCTCGGCGCCCACCTGGGTGCGCAACAGCTTGTTCCTGGCTTGGCCATCGCCCGACTTTTCCGCCGCCTTCAGTTCGGCTTCGAGCTGCGGCAGCCTGCCGTACTGCAACTCCGCCAGCTTGTCGTACTGGCCTTTGCGTTGCAGGTCGGCGATCTGGGCGCGCAGCTTTTCGATCTCCTCCTTGATGTGGGCGGAGCCCTGCACCTGGGCCTTCTCGGCCTTCCAGACTTCCTCGAGGTCCGAGTACTCCTTGGCCAGCTTGCCGATTTCCTCTTCGATCAGGTCGAAACGCTTTTTCGATGCCTCGTCCTTCTCCTTGCGCACGGCTTCGCGCTCGATCTTCAACTGAATCAGCCGGCGATCGAGCTTGTCCATCGACTCGGGCTTCGAGTCGATTTCCATCTTGATGCGCGCAGCCGCCTCGTCGATCAGGTCGATGGCCTTGTCGGGCAGGAAGCGGTCGGTGATGTAGCGATGCGACAGCTCGGCGGCGGCAACGATGGCCGGGTCGGTGATGTCGACACCGTGGTGGATCTCGTACTTTTCCTGCAAGCCGCGCAGGATGGCGATGGTCGCCTCGACACTGGGCTCGTCGACCAGCACCTTCTGGAAGCGGCGCTCCAGCGCGGCATCCTTCTCGATGTACTTGCGGTATTCGTCCAGCGTGGTGGCGCCAATGCAATGTAGTTCGCCACGCGCCAGCGCCGGCTTCAGCATGTTGCCGGCATCGATGGCGCCCTCGGCCTTGCCGGCGCCGACCATGGTGTGCAATTCGTCGATGAACAGGATGATGCGCCCCTCGTCGAGCGCGACTTCCTTCAGGACGGACTTGAGCCGTTCCTCGAACTCGCCGCGATACTTGGCGCCGGCCAGCAGCCCAGCCATATCCAGGACCAGGACGCGTTTCTCCTTCAAGGTTTCCGGCACCTCGCCATTGACGATGCGCTGGGCCAGACCCTCGACGATGGCCGTCTTGCCCACGCCCGGCTCGCCGATCAGCACCGGATTGTTCTTGGTACGCCGCTGCAGGATCTGGATGGCGCGGCGGATTTCGTCGTCGCGGCCGATCACCGGATCGAGCTTGCCCTGCCGGGCGCGCTCGGTGAGGTCCAGGCAATATTTCTTCAGCGCCTCGCGTTGGCCTTCCGCTTCCTGGCTGCCGACGCTCTGGCCGCCCCGTACCGCCTCGATGGCCTGTTCCAGCGCCGGCCGCGTCAGGCCCTGCTCCTTGAGCAGCCGGCCCGTATCGCCCTTGTCGGCGGTCAGCGCCAGCAGGAACATTTCGGAAGCAATGAACTGGTCGCCGCGCTTCTGCGCTTCCTTGTCCGTGATGTTGAGCAGGTTGGACAGATCGCGGCCGATCGATACCTCGCCGCCATGGCCTTCGACTTTCGGCAGTCGGCCGATCGCCTTGTCCAGGGCGGCCTTCAACGGCCCGACATTGACACCCGCACGCGACAGCAAGGAAGCCGTGCCGCCATCGTCCTGGTTGATCAGCGCCAGCAGCAGGTGCTGCGGCTCGATCATCTGGTTATCTTGTCCTACCGCCAGACTCTGGGCGTCGGACAGGGCTTGCTGAAACTTGGTGGTGAACTTGTCGAAGCGCATGGGAACCTCCCGAATGTCGTTACCGACGATGTGGGGATTCGGCGGCCGACACGAGGTTTCAACCAGTCGGCAGAGCAGTTCAGCCGCCTGACCTCGACGGAATAGTTCGCGACCGGTCTGATATAGTCCGGTCTGTGTTGATGCAGGAGCCACATTGCCATGCATCGCGAAATCGACCGAGGTGGCTTACGAAGCCGAAAACCCACACGCTGCCCGAATTGCTGCGCGGCGTCCAGGCAGGCAATCGCTGCGCGCGCTCAATCGGCCATTCCGGAAGCGCAGCCGACGCCTGGCGAACCGAAGGCTACGGGCCAGACGATCATCAGCGCGGCGATCGTGGCACCGGGATAGCGTGTGGAGAAGTCGATCAGCGGTATCGCTGCACAGGGCAAAAGGAAAAAGAGCAAAGGGAAGCACTCCCTAGGAAGCATCCTGGTCGGGACGGAAACCGATGAGGCCGCACGGTCGACGCGTCGTTCCTGATGCGATCGGCCGAGCGGCTCCGGAGTGACCGTTCAGGAGCCGCCGCGCAGCACACGCCCGCGCATTTCGCACTGTCCACGCGCTGCCATCGCGGCGCACCACTATAGCTGCTCATTCCAGCAGTCCTTCTCGTCCATTCACACATTGCCGTGAAGCTGCCACCATGCGCACCATCGGGTTGCGTTGCCACCGATGGGTCTTGGCTGTCTGGTCGGCGATGTTGGCGTAGCTACAAGCCTGATCCGGGCTTTCACCCCAATAGCGCGCGGTCGTCGCACCCGCCCGCACCGCGTACTCCCATTCCGCCTCGCTCGGCAACCGGTACGGTTTGCCTGTCTTGCGCGCCAGCCAGTTAGCATAAGCCTTGGCATCACCCCAATTCAAACATGCGATGGGATGGCTGTCTTGCTGGGAATAGCCTGGGTTGCGCCAGTTGCGGCCACTGCGTTCTTCGTACTTGCCACCCTCGAAGGTCCAGCACTTGTCACCCGTTTGGTGCCCGCTATCGGCCACGAAGGCGGCAAACTGACCGCGCGTAATCTCTGCCTTGGCTAGGGCAAAAGGCTTGGCCAGTGTCACTCGATGCTGCGGTCCCTCGTCGCTGTCACGCCCTGCTTCCGAAGCCGGCGAACCCATCTCGAAACTCCCCGCCGGGATCACCACCATTTCCGGGCAATCGGCGCAGTCCTTGAACACCATCACCCTGCGCGGCGAGGCGATCGCGGATCTGGTACCCGCCGAAGGCACCAAGGGCGACGATGGAGCAGCCGCCGTCGAACAAATAGTGCGCCAAGGATGGCGAGCGTTGATTGCGCCAGTTGATGTTGAGCGGGGAGCCGGTCAAAGGGATCGATGTGAAAGCGTTGATCACCGAGGGTCGGGCATGAGCTTCGTGCTCGACAACTCGGTAGCCATGTGCTGGCTCCTCAATGACGGCCGACCGGCGGATTTGGCTTACGCGCTGGCGGTTCTGGATACGCTAAAGCAGACCTCGGCGACAGTGCCAGGCCTGTGGGCGCTGGAGGCCGCGAATGTCGTGACCAAGGCGGAAGCCAAGGGCTTGGTGACCGAGGCGCGCACGCAGGCATTCGTGGCCACCTTGCTGCGCCTGAACATAACAATCGATCCAGCCACGGCAAGCCACGCGCTGAGCGATACCCTCAATCTGGCGCGTCGTTTCAAGCTGTCGGCCTACGACGCTGCTTACCTCGAACTCGCGCTACGTGAAGGCCTGTCATTGGCGACGCTGGATGCCGACTTGGCGAAGGCGGCCAAGAAGGCCGGCGTCAAGCGGTTTGAAGCAACGGCCCTCGCCGGCGGACAAGCCTGACGTTTGATCGATTTAGCGCGCGCCCAAAGCAAACACCGGATAGCAACAAATAGACGCTCGAGGAGACGATCCATGTCCCATCAACCCAACGGCAAGGTCGTCTCGGCGCGCGAAGCGCTGGCCCTCGTCCGCGACGGCGACACAGTCGCCACCACCGGCTTCGTCGGCATCGGCTTTGCCGAGAACCTGGCCATAGCGCTGGAAGAACGCTTTCTCGCCACTGGCGCGCCGCGCGACCTGACCCTCGTTTATGCCGCCGGCCAAGGCGACGGCAAGACGCGCGGCCTCAATCACCTGGGACATGAGGGCTTGGTCAGCCGGGTGATCGGCGGCCATTGGGGCCTGGTACCTAGACTCCAGCAACTGGCGGTCGACAACCGCATTGAAGCCTACAACCTGCCCCAGGGGGTCATCAGCCACATGTTTCGGGACATCGCCGCCGGCAAGCCCGGCACGCTGACCCGCGTCGGGCTCGGCACCTTCGTCGACCCGCGTCTGGGCGGAGGCAGGCTGAATGCCAGGACCACCGCCGAGGTGGTCCGGCTGATGCCCATCGACGGCGAGGAATACCTCTTCTACAAGGCTTTCCCCATCCAGGTCGGGCTGATCCGTGGCACCACCGCCGACCCTGACGGCAACATCACCATGGAGAAGGAAGCGCTAACCCTGGAAGCGCTCGCTGTGGCCATGGCGGCGCACAATTCCGGCGGCATCGTCATCGCCCAGGTCGAGCGCGTGGCCGATCGCGGCAGCCTCAATCCGCGCCAGGTGAAGATTCCCAGCGTGCTGGTGGACTGCGTGGTGGTGGCGGAGAAGCCCGAATACCACATGCAAACCTTCGCCGAGCAGTACAACCCGGCGTTCTCGGGCGAGATTCGCGTGCCCTTGTCGGCCATACCCGCCATGGCGATGAGCGAACGCAAGATCATCGCCCGTCGCGCCGCTCTGGAGCTGGTGTCCGGAGCTGTCGTCAATCTCGGCATCGGCATGCCGGAGGGTGTCGCGTCGGTGGCCGCCGAAGAAGAGATCATTCATCTGATGACCATGACCGCCGAACCCGGCGTGGTCGGCGGCATTCCCGCCGGCGGCCTCAACTTTGGCGCCGCCACCAACACGCAAGCCATCATCGACCAACCCAGCCAGTTCGACTTCTATGATGGCGGCGGGCTGGACATCGCCTTTCTGGGTCTGGCACAGGCCGACCGGCAGGGCAATCTCAACGTCTCCAAGTTTGGCCCCCGGCTGGCCGGCGCGGGCGGCTTCATCAACATTTCCCAGAATGCCAAGAAGGTGGTGTTTGTCGGAACCTTTACCGCCGGCGACCTCAAAGTTGCCATCGAGGACGGGGCTCTGCGCATACTTGCCGAAGGTCAGGCGCGCAAGTTCGTCCATGAAGTGGAACATCGAACCTTCAGCGGCCCGGTTGCCGCCGCGGCGGGCAAGACCGTGCTGTACATCACCGAGCGTTGCGTGTTCCAGCTCCGCAACGACGGTCTGGAGTTGCTGGAAATCGCGCCCGGCATCGACTTGCAGCGTGACATTCTCGATCGTATGGACTTCCTGCCAATCATGCGCGGTGAGGTAAAGTTCATGGATGAGCGGATCTTTCGTCAAGGACACATGGGACTGAAGGACGACTTGCCCGGCCCTTGACGCAGGTCAGCATGGGGTAGTGACTTGATGTTAGGATAAATGGATTGAATTCAACGGCGAAGGAGACAGACATGGCGATCAAACACGAATTCGGGGAAATTCAGCGCAAGAACATGGAGGCGGCGATGCGCCTGGCGCAACTCTCGATCGAGAATTCCCAACGCATCATGGCGCTGCAATCGCAGTTGGCCCGCGAATTGTTCCAGGACAGCGTCGAACAAGCCAAGGCCCATACCGGCTCGACCGATCCGCAGGACATGATGAAGCTGCGCACGCAGTACGCTCAGGAAACCACACAGAAGATGATCGCCGCCGCGCAGCAGGTTGCCGAGATCGGCAACACGGCGCGCATGGAATTCTCCCGCCTGCTGACCGAGCAGTTGGCCGCCGGCAGCCAGGACATCGTCAACGCCTTCCAGACCTTCTTCAAGTCCCTGCCGGGGCAAAACTCCAACGTCATGGAAACCATGCAGCAGGCGATGGCCAACGCCAACAGTGCCTTCGAACAGATGACCTCGGCGTCGAGAGCGGCGTTCGAGAACATCAACGCCATGGCCAAGAAGGCCGCGCCCGCCCGTGGCAAGAAGTAGCATGTAGCACTCCCACGCACCAATGCCGCGATCTCCGCGGGTGGCACACCGCCGCGGAGGAATTGCATGAAGAACAAGTAGAGACAGGCGAGGAGTCGGCAATGGGTAACGCCAAGAGCATCCGCACACCGCTGTTGATCGTGGTGGCCATCTCGTCGCTGATCATGCTGTCCGGCGGCGTCATCGCCCTCTGGTCGCTCGGCAATGTCGCGACCCGTTTTGGCCAGTTCGTCGAACAGGATCAGGCGCGTCTCCAAGCCTACGGCGGCATGTATGCGCAGGGGCTGCAGACCGGTCAGGCGATTCGCAACATCATCCTCGATGCCGCCAACCCCAAAGCCTACAAGAACCTCGAAGCCGCCCAGAAGGAGTTTCTCGACCATCTGCAAGCCGCGCAGAAGCTCGCCAACGACACTGGGGAAGCCGACGCCCTCGCCGATCTGGGCAAACGCTGGGCGGCCAACACCGCGCTCAAGGATCGCGTTCGCGATCTGGCAAAAGGGGGCCAGACCGCCGAGGCGATACAGGTGCTCAACAAGGACGAAACCCCGTCCTGGCGCGACATAAAGGATATTCTGCTCAAGCGCTCCGAGGAGCAGGCCACGGCCGTGGCGACGGCCAAGAAGTCCGTCGAGGAACTCGCGGCACGCAGCCGGTTGTTCAGCATCGCGGCGTTCATTGTCGCCTTCGGTGTCGCCCTGCTGTTACTCACGGCCGCGGTCAACCGCTTGCGTCGGCCGCTGTTGCAGCTCGAGAACTCGATCCGCCAACTGGAGTCCGGCGACGGCGACCTGACCCGCCGGTTGCCGGTGGAGTCGACCGACGAAGTCGGCCGGGCCTCGACATCGTTCAACAAGTTCCTCGACAGCCTGCAGGGAACGATCGGCGAGGTTCAGCGGGAGGCGGCCACCGTCGCGCAGGAATCGACGCAGGTCGCCGGTACCGTGGAGGCGATGTCGCTGGCGTCGGCGCGTCAGGCGGAAGCCTCGGGGGCCATCGCCGCCGCCATCGAACAGTTGATCACCAGCATCGAATCGGTATCCGCCTCCGCCCAGGGCGTGCAGGACACCGCCGACCTCAGCCTGCGCCACGCCCAGGACGGCAGCAAGAGCGTGACCAACCTGCGCCAGGAGATGGACCGCATCGAACAGTCGATCCATGGCATCGCTCAGGCGACCGAGCAGTTCGTCAACAACTCGCGTACGATCACTGCGCTGACCGGCGAGGTCAAGGACATCGCCAATCAGACCAACCTGCTGGCACTCAACGCGGCCATCGAGGCGGCCCGGGCCGGCGAACACGGCCGGGGCTTTGCCGTCGTCGCCGACGAGGTACGCGGCCTGGCCGAAAAGTCCGGCAAGGCGGCCGCCGAAATCGACAACATCACGCAAGGCATCCGCGCCCAATCGCAGAATCTGGAAGGCGCGATCCAGGCCAGCACCGAGGTCCTGCAGACCAGCCGGGAGTCTCTGGAACTGGTTGCGAAGCTATTGCAGGAGAGCATGGCGGTCGTTGACCAGGAACACCATGGCATAGACGACATCAACCATTCGCTCCTGGAGCAGAAGAGCGCGGGCCATGACATTGGCCGCAACCTGGAATCGATATCCTCCGCTGCCGATCAGACCAACGACGCCGCCCGGGAAACGTCGGCGTCGGCTCAGGCGCTCAAGGCCAGCGCGACGCGCCTGAGAGACCAGCGTCAGCCGCTTCCGGGTCTAGCTGTTTTCGCTTCCGGCCCAACGCCGCAAGGCGTCGTCGTCGGATTCGCGGGCATCCACCCAACGGCTCCCCAGCGCGGTTTCCTCGCGCTTCCAGAACGGCGCGCGTGTCTTCAGGTAGTCCATTATGAATTCGCAGCCGGCGAACGCCGCCTGCCGGTGGCTCGACGACACTGCCACCAGGACGATGCGATCGCCCGGCAGCAACCGGCCGACGCGATGAACCACCCGCACGGCCATGAGCGGCCAGCGCCGCCGCGCCTCGGCGACAATTTCCGCCAACGCCTTTTCCGTCATGCCCGGATAGTGTTCGAGGGTCATCGCCCGTATGCCGCCGGCCGACCTGTCGCGCCGGACCAGACCGACGAAACTGGCCACCGCGCCCGCATCGCCGCCTTCGACGCTCAGCGCCGCAATTTCCGCGCCCACGTCGAAGTCCGCTTCCCGAACCGACACGGACATCCTAGCCTCCCGTAACAGGCGGAAAGAAGGCCACCTCGTCGCCCTGCTTCACCACCGCATCGAAACCGACCATGGTCTGGTTGACCGCGCAGCGCAGGTTGCGCGCCCGCGCCAGTTGCGCCCAGGGTTCGCCGCGTGCGGCAATATGGTCGCGCAGGCCGCCCGCGGTGTTCACTCCGGCCGGCAGGGGCATTTCCTCGCCCGAGGTGCCGAGCGCCTCGCGCAGCCCGGCAAAGTAGAGAACCCGAATCGTCACGGCATCGCCCCGAAGGCAAGATAGCGCACCTCGTCACCCGGCCGGATGACACCATGGACCGGATTATCCACCAGACCATCCGCCCAGACACAGGACGTCAGCACGCCCGAGCTTTGATTGGCGAAGCGCTCCAGCCGACCGTCGGCGCCGATCCGGACGCGCAGGAACTCCCGACGCGCACCCGGCTTGTTCCACTCGAAACCGGCGATCAGAGTGCGTGCAACCGGCAGCAGGTTGCCGGCCCCCTGGCACTTGCGGATGAAGGGGCGGACCAGCATCAGGAAGGTCACGAAGGCCGACACCGGATTTCCCGGCAGGCCGATGAAATCGGCCTGGCCCAGCTTGCCGAAAGCCAGCGGCTTGCCCGGCTTGATGGCGATATTCCAGAGCGACAGTTCGCCTTCCGCCTCAACGGCCGGCTTGACATGGTCTTCCTCGCCAACCGACACACCGCCGGAGGTAATGACCAGGTCGTGCTCGGCACCCGCCCGCCGCAGGGCGCGCCGCGTGGCCTCCAGGTTGTCCGGCAGGTTGCCGAGGTCGACCACGTCGCACCCCAGTCCCTTGAGCAGGCTGGTCAACTGATAGCGATTCGAGTTGTAGATGCCGCCCGGAGGCAAGGGTTCGCCGGGAGTGGTCAGCTCATCGCCGGTCGACAGGATGGCCACCGACAGGCGCCGCCACACGGGCAGCAAAGGCACGCCAACCGAGGCTGCCATGCCGATCGCCGCGGGGCCGAGCACAGTGCCCGCCGGCAGGACTTCCGCCCCGCGCCGAATGTCCTCGCCCAGCCGGCGAATGTTCTCATCGACGCGCGGCACCTGATTGACGATGACCTGACCGTTCTGGCCATGGGCGCAGAATTCCTGCATCACCACGGCATCGGCGCCGGCCGGTACCGGCGCGCCGGTAAAGATGCGCGCCGCCGTGCCCGGCTCCAGCGCGTGGCCGACGCTGCCGGCGGGTATCCGCTGGGCAACGGGCAGACTAGCTCCCGCCTCCGGCACGTCGGCGACGCGCACCGCGTAACCGTCCATGCCGCTGTTGTCATGCGGCGGCACATCGACCGTCGACACCACCGCTTCCGCCAGCACCCGGCCGGTCGCCTCGGCCAGCGGCACCCGGTCGGTACCCTTGACCCTGCGCGCTCCGGCCAGCAACCGCTCCAGCGCCTCGTCGTATGTCAACATCGTCACAATCCAGTCCGCTCCAGAATGAACGCCGCGATGGCGTCGTGATCGTCGAGGGCGAGCCGGGGCAGCGGGCAATCCTCCGGCAAGTCGCCCGGCTCGGGAGTAGCCACCGCCACCACGGTCGGGTTGGCCGGCCAGATGAAGGGCTTGCCGTTGGCTGGCCGATGCACTTCCAGCTTTGGCATCGGCGTCGCCTTGAAACCCTCGACCAGCAACAGATCGCAAGGCGACAGGTTGGCCATTTGTTCCTCGAAACTCGGCTCCGGCGCGCCACGCAACTCATGCATCAGCACCCAGCGCTGGTCGCACACCAGCATCACCTCGGTGGCGCCGGCCTCGCGATGCCGAAAGGAGTCCTTGCCCGACTTGTCCAGATCGAAGTTGTGGTGAGTGTGCTTGATCAGCGACACGGTCAGCCCCCGCGCGACGAAGCGCGGAATCAATTGTTCGATCAACGTCGTCTTGCCGGCGCCGCTATAGCCGGCCAATCCGAAAACCTTCATGAAATTCTTACCTTCGCAAAGCCGCCGCCGGGCGTGCGGAAATTGGTGGTCTGTCCCTGCCAGGCGCGCGCCGCCACCAGTTGCACGCAGCCAGCATAGGCATAGCAGCGCAGATCGACCTTGAGTTCGCTCATTTCCCGGTCCACTTCGACGGTCACCGTGGAAGGAGGCACCAGCGCCTGGGCAACGTAGTCACCGGCCAGCACTTCGTCGAAGACACGGCGGGTGATCTTGTCGCCACGATAGGCGGCCTTGGAACCGTAGCCGGTGGCCGGCTTGAAGAACAGCGCCTTGCGGCGCGCCCAGAAGTCGTCGGCGTGGTCCGCCAGGACCCGTTCGGTGCGCGGCACGACAGCGGCCAGGATCCCCCGTGTTTCGGCGTCGACGCCCCAGGCGTCGAGCAAATCGCGCGTCCGACAGGAGTACCAGGTTGCGTTTGTCGGCATACAGGGCGTGGGCGCGTGGGTGTGGCGTCACCACCACCGAACCATCGAGCCAGGCCTGCCGCAGCGCCGTGTTCCCGGGCGCCGCCAGCGCGAAGTCGGTCAGCCGGTTGTAAACCAGGTCGAGCCGGGTTTCGCCGACGCCAGAGGCCGCCGTGGCAGAGCATCAGGTCGGCCGGAGCGCAGATGGCGACGGCGCTGCCATGGCGCTCCAGCAAGGCCTTGAACAGCAGGAATTCGGGATAGAGATACTGCGCTTCGGGCGTGTCGTTGACGATGGCCACCGCGCCCAGCGCACCACCCGCCTCGGCGCGAAGCATGGCGACGAAGGCATCCTCGACATCCAGCCTGCCGGCCTGCCGTGCGGCCAGCAGCGCACCGCCGGCATTGGTGTTGATCTCGATCAGCCGCGGTCCGGTTGGCGTCAGATGAAAGTCGTAGCCGAAGAAGGCGCCCGGATTGGGCGCCACGTGACGGGCAAGATCCGGCGCCCAGGACAACACCCGGTCCTGATAGGCCGGCATGGCAACAACCCGCTCCACGGCACCGACCAGTTCAGCCATGCGCGCCAGATCGGCGGACGCGAGCGGGACGATTGCGGCGGAAAAAAGATGCGGTCTTGCCGCCAAGAGTTCCGCAAGTTCGGTGGTGCTGTCCATGACCAATCTTAACCCGCGAAGAAGGCTTCGACCTCCGCGATCTCGCGCGTGCGCCGCATCGGCGGCAGCGCTTGCCAGATGCGCCTGACCGTAGGGCTTGCCGATCAGGCGCGGGTCGCAGATCATCAGCACGCCGCGATCGGTCTCGTCGCGGATCAGCCGTCCGGCGCCCTGCTTCATGCTGATCACCGCGCGCGGCAACTGGTACTCCATGAAGGCGTTGCGGCCCTGGCGCTTGCAGGTGGTCGATGCGCGCGGAGAGCACCGGATCGTCCGGCGGCGCGAAGGGCAGCTTGTCGATGACCACCAGCGAGAGCGCCTCGCCGCGCACATCGACGCCTTCCCAGAAGCTCTGGCTGGCCACCAGAATGGCGTTGCCGAGGAAGCGAAAGCGCTCCAGCAGCTCGCTCTTCGAGCCTTCGCCCTGCAATAGCAACGGCATTTCCAGAGCCTCGTGCGCCAGCCTTTCCTTGAGCAGTTCGTGGATGCGGCGCATCGCCCGCAGCGAGGTGCACAGCACGAACGCACCGCCACCCGATCCACCGGCGGCGCGGATCGCCGGCCAGGCGGCCTCCAGTACCGCCTCATGGTAGAGCGGACTGTTGGGGTCGGGCATGTCCGGCGGCGCATAGAGCAGCGCGCGCCGGTCGTAGTCGAAGGGGCTGCCCCAGAGCCCGGTTTCCGCATCCGCCAGCCCCAGTTCGCCCTGGTAGTGGCCGAAGTCCCGGCCCACGGCGAGGGTCGCCGAGGTGAAGATCCAGGCACGCGGATGACCGGCCATCTGGCGCTGGAAGATGCTGGCCACCGACAGCGGCGTCAGGTTGAGCGTCACGGCGTAGCTGGAAACATCCACCCAGCGCACATAGGTTTCCTCGTCGGTCGCCGCCTTCGGCGGCTGCTGCCAGCTCTTGAGGCGCTGGGCGAGGTCATGGCCGCGTATCAGGCAGTTGGCCAGCCCTTCGGAGCGCTCGGCCTGCGACTCCAGGTGTTTCATGAAGCCGGCGAGTTCCCGCTCCAGGGTCGCCAGCGCCTCGATGGCCTTGGGATGCTCCCGCCACTGTGCTTCGGCCAGCCGCATGCCCTCGCGGTGAAAGGTCAGGCGCAGATCCCTGGCCGCCTTTTCGATGGTCTTGCACGCCTCCTGGAGCGGCAGATAGTCCTTGGCGCCGGCAATCGCCTCCAGCCGGGTATCGCGGGCGAAGTCCAGTACCTGCGCCGTGCTCACCGACTCGCCGAAGAACAGCCCCGCCACCTCGGGCAACTGGTGGGCCTCGTCGAAGATGACCGTATTGCAGGCCGGCAGCAGTTCCCCCAGGCCGTCGTCGCGCAGCATGACGTCGGCGAAGAACAGATGGTGATTGACCACCACCACGTCGGCGCTCATCGCCTCGCGCCGCGCGGCAATGACGAAGCACTGCTTGTAGTACGAGCAATCCTGGCCGAGGCAGTTCTCCCGCGTCGATGTCGCCTGCGCCCAAGCGCCAGAATCTTCCGGTACCGCGGACAGTTGCCCCTTGTCGCCGGTGCGGGTGGTCTTGGCAAATCGGGCGATGGTGCGAATGTGCTCGGCCTCTTCGCGCCTGGCGAAACGACCTTCCGCCAGTGCCCGCTCCAAGTGATACGGACAGACGTAGTTGGCCCGGCCCTTGAGCAGGGCGATGGTCGCCGGCACGCCGAGCGCGTCGCGCACCGTCGGCAAGTCCCGGTTGAAGAGCTGATCCTGGAGCGTCTTGGTGCCGGTGGAGACGATCACCTTGCCGCCCGAGAGCAGCGCCGGCACCAGATAGGCGAAGGTCTTGCCGGTCCCCGTCCCCGCTTCGGCGACCAGGGCCTTGCAGTCGTGGATTGCCGCGGCGATGCGCTCCGCCATGTCGACCTGCTGGACCCTCGGCCGGTAACCGGGAATGGCACGGGCCAGAGGACCGTCTTCGGAAAAGATGCGCTGGATATCTTGCATGGCGGCGGCCGGATGGTAGCACGAGGCACGACGGCCCCATCTTGTCGCGGCCGACCGCCCTGGTCGGCCCCTAAGGCGCCGGACGAATCACCCGAAAACCCAGCAACTGGCTGCGATAGCTGGCCGGATTGCTGTTGCGCGTCGCCGCCCGCACCGAAGCCGGACCACTCCAGCCACCGCCCCGATACACGCGGCGCGGGCAGTCGTCGCCGACCCGCGCCGAACCGTCGCTGGGCGCCCCGATGTAATTGACGGTCTGGCAGTCCTCAACCCACTCCCAGACATTGCCAAGCATGTCGTGAAGGCCGAAGGCATTGGCCTTGAACTTGCCCACCGGCGCCGTCTCGACGTAGTGGTCCCGACACTCGTGGGGTTCCCAGGGGAAACGACGGCGAGCCTGGGTATCCGCATCATGCACGTTGGCATACTCGCAGGCCAGACCAGGGTCGTCGCCCCAGTAGCGGGAGGTGCGGGTGCCGCCGCGGGCCGCGTATTCCCATTCGGACTCGGACGGCAGGCGATAGGCCTTGCCGGTCTTCATCGCCAGCCAGGCCGTGTAGGCCTTGGCATCCTGCCAACTGACGCAGACCACCGGATGGCCATCGTCCTGGTCAACCTCGGCGTCTCGCCAGTTGCGACCCGGCTGGTTGATCCACTCCGAGCCGACCCAGACGTGGCAAGAACCCTCACCCAGATATGCGGTCTCCTTGACGAAGGCCGCGTACTGGCCCCGCGTCACCTCGTAGCGGCCAAAAGCGAGTTGCTTGCCGATGCGCACCTCGTGCCGGGGCCGCTCGCTGTCGCCGCTGCCCGCCTCCTTGGCCGGCGCCCCCATCTGGTAGCTGCCGGCCGGAATCACCACCAACTCCGGACATTCGGGGCAATCGCGCAGAACCGGCGCCGCGCCGCCATCCCGGCCGGGAGCGGCAGCTCCCGGGGTCGCAGCCGGCGGGGCCAGCCGCTTCAGGCGGCCTTCCGCCAGCGGCGCGAACTGGCCCTGGGGGTACTTCTGCAGGTAGGCGCGATAATCGTCGGGATTGTCGCTGGCCTTGATGCTGTCCCAGAAACTCAGTTCGAAGGTAGCCGATTCGCCAAGCCCGGCCACCGTCGCCGCCGCGGCCGGTGTGCCCACCGGCCCGCCGACGAAGTAGAAGTCGCCGTCCAGGCTGCCCTCCATCCAGGGCTCCTGGGCGCCGTTGGAGGATTTCTTGACGCCCGCCACCACCCGCTTGAGGTTCTGCTCGATGGGCTGGTTGGGCGTCTCGATCTGGGCCAGCAGGTTCTGCGTGTAGAGGCCGTGACTGCCTTCGCCGTCCGAGGCGATGCTGCCCGGCCGGGTGGCAAAGGAGATCAGCGTCCCGGAGGGCGCGTTGATGCGGGCCAGGCCGTCCCCGGCCGACCGGAAGCGGCGGGAGAACGGGTTATTGCGGCAGGCATCCAGAAAAACCAGATTCAACCGGGTCTTCGCGTCGTCCATGATCTCCAGCACCTGGTTCACGTTGATGCTGTTTAGGGGCACATCCTCTTCGCTGGAAATGTTGGCATCGACCGTCGGCAGGTAGTTGATGCCCTTGACCTGCATGCCATGACCGGCATAGAAGAACAGCGCCACCGCACCCGGTTGCAGCCGGCTCCTGAATTCCCGCAGCGTCGCGCTGATCTGCCGCGTACCCAGGTTCTCCCGCGCCACCACGTCGAAGCCCAGCTTGCGCAGCGTGGCGGCCATGGCCCGGGCATCGTTGCTGGGATTCTTCAGTGGCGAGCCCTGATAGGCGGAGTTGCCGATGACCAGGGCGATGCGTTTTTCGCCGCTGGGCGATTGGCCATGCGCCACCGCCGACAGGACGGCAAGAGCCAGCGCAAGCAGCAGACGGACGGAGACTAAGGTAGGCATGGGTGCGGATGGTATTATGAAATCACCCCGGCCAGACAAGTCCGCCGCCAACAAAAACAGCCGCCGTGGCCAAGCCCACCGACCATTCGGACCTTCCCAACGTAGCGCACCCCTGGCGTCGCCTCGCCCTGTTTCTGGCGACCGCCCAGTGCCTGACACTCCTCCTGCTGGGCGTGATGCTGCTGGACAAGCATCGCCAGTTGCTCACCGATCTGACCCTGTCGCGCATCGAAGTGGCGGCCGGCGACGTGCGTGCCGCGCTGCGCCTGGGTCTGCAAACGGGCCTGCGCCCCGAGGAGATGGCGAATCTGGGGCCCCTGCTCCAGGCCATTCGGCGCGACGACCCGGCTGTCGCGGCCATCGAGGTCTTCGTTACCCAGGGTCAAACGGCCCGCGTCGTTCACGCCGACGATCCGCGACGCCTCGGTGAGGAAGTGCCCGCCGCGCGACTCCAGGCCCTCGCCGCCGCGCGTGGCAACTGGCGTGGCCAGGACGACCGGGGGCCGATCCTCGGCGCCGTGGTTCGCGACGAGGCCGACGAGCTGGCCGGTGGCCTGCTGGTCCATGCGGCGGGCGGCCCGCTGGCGGAGGAATCCGCCGGCATGGCGGCGACGCTGTGGCCGCGCATCGCCTTGGCCATGGCGGCCATGTTGCTGGTGACCCTGGCTTCGCTGGCCTGGTTACATACCCGGCAGGCTGACGTCCGGACCCTGCGGCGGCGGCTGATGGCCCTCGCGCTGCTGACCACGGTGGCAGCCGGCGTCCAGGTGGCCTGGAGCGCCGAGGAGTTGTTCGCGGCGCGTCTGGCGCCGGCAGTGGCGGCCAAGATCGATGCCGCCGCCGGCTTTCTGGCCGCAAAGATCCAGCGCGCCGTGGACCTGGGGATTCCGCTGGATCGTTTGCCTGGGGTGGCGGAGGGCTTCGCCGGTTTCATGGCCGACAACCCGGAGCTTGCCGCCCTGCGCCTCACCGACCCTGAGGGCAAGGTACTGGCCGAGCGCCGCACGCCAGCGGCGGCAGGGGCCACCGTTTCTCGGGCGGTGGGGACCGCCGGGCGGGTGAGTGCCAGCGCCGACGCCGGTTTCATCACCCGTCGTTTGGGCGAACTGGTCACCGACATCGCCGTGGTACTGCTGGTCGCCGTGCTGGTCTTTCGCGAACTGCTGGCGGCCCTGGTGGGCTCGCTCTCGGCCGCGACGGAAAGCGGTGGAGGCGCCGGCGAGCGACTCCTGGCCCTGCGCCTGCCGCTGTTCCTATTCATTCTCACCGAGGAGATGTCGCGGGCCTTTCTGCCCCTCTACTTCAAGGAGTTCGCCGGCGGCCTGCCCTTGCTGGGCAAGGAAACCGAGGTCGGCCTGCCCATCGCCGTCTACATGCTCTGCTTCGCCCTGGCCACTCCGTTCGCCGGCCGTTGGGCGGACCGCTGGGGGGTGACGCGGGTGTTTACGGCCGGCGTCGTGCTCTCGCTGGTGGGCTTCGCCTGGACGGCCCTGGCGGTCGACTACTGGCAACTGCTGCCCGCGCGGGCGCTGTGCGCCTGGGGCTACGCCACCGGCACCATGGCCTGCCAGCGCCAGTTGATCCTGCTCTCCGGCCCCGGCGAACGGGCCCGAGGCCTGGCCTTGTTCGTCGGCGCGGTCGGCATCGCCGCCATCTGTGGCTCCTCCCTTGGCGGTCTGCTGGCTGGCCAGATGGGCTTCCGGCCGGTGTTTGCCATTTCCGCGCTGCTGGCACTGCTGGCACTCGCCGTGTTCCACCTCGGCGGGCGCGGCGCGGCGCGGGACGGCGTCGATCAGGAGGAAGCCGGACCGCGCCTGCGTCTGGCAGAAGTGTGGCGGCTGCTGCGCGACCGCCGCTTCGCGCTGCTGATGATCGGCGGCGCCATCCCGGCGAAACTGGCGCTGGCCGGCTTCCTCTTCTACCTGGCGCCCCTGGCCTTGCATCAGCAGGACTACGGGCCGGCGGCCATCGGCCGGGCCGTGATGCTCTATTTCATACTGGTGGCGGCCATCAATCCGCTCGCCTCGCACCTCTCCGACCGCTACGGCTGGCGGCTGTCGCTGACCATCGCCGGAGGAGCAGTGATCGGCGCCGGCGGCCTCGCGGGTCTGCTGGGCGGCGAGGCCGCCATCTGGATCGGCATTGCCAGCCTCGGCATCGGCACCGGCATCGCCACGGCGCCGATGCAGGCGCTGGCCAGCGAAGTCGGCGCCGCCGCCGGCGCCACCTCGGTGGCGGTGGTACTGCGGACGCTGGAACGGTTGGGCAGCGTGATCGGCCCCCTGTGGGCGGGCGTCTGGTTCGCCGCCGCCGGCTGGGCCGGCGCCATGATGGCCATCGGTGCGGCGGTGCTGGCCGGCACTGTCATTTGTCTGGCGGCCGGTGAGAGGAGACCGGTATGAGCCGATCGGCCTGGATGATCCTGCTCCTGCTGATCTCGCTACCGGCCGGCGCGGCGACGGTACCGGCCGAGTATCACGTGATGATGCTGCTCTATCGCGGCTGCGAGGAAGCCTGCCAGGGCTTCCAGGATTACTTTCGCCGCCAGCGCATACCGGTGCGTTTCACCCTGCGCGATGCCGCCCAGGACAAGAATCGGATCGCCAGCCTGGTCGCCGAGGCGAAGCGCACGCGGCCCGATCTGGTTGTCACCTGGGGTACCACCGTCAGCCTGGAAGCGATTGGCCGCTGGGATGCCGTCGATCCCGCCCGCCACATCACCGATCTGCCGGTGCTGTTCATGATCGTCTCCCAGCCAGTGGAGCTCGGCCTGGTGCCGACACTGGCCTCGTCCCGGCGCAACGTCGCCGGCAGCCTCTACCTGTTGCCCGTCGAGGAGCAGTTGCGCGCCGCCCGGATCTATTTTGACTTCCACCGGGTCGGTTTCCTGGCCAACGCGGCCGAAGCGAATTCGCGGGCCAGCCTGGAAGCCCTGCGCGCCCAGGCACCCCGCTTCGGCTTCTCTCTGCTCGAGGAACAGGTGGACGTCAACGCCGCGGGCAAGCCCGTGGCGTCGACGCTGCCCGACAAGGTGGCGGCGCTGGCCAACGCCGGCGCGGATCTGCTCTACCTTTCCCCGGACACCTTCCTCAACAGCCAGCGCCAGGCCGTCACCGGCGCGGCACTGGCCCGGGGCCTGGCGGTCTTCGCCGCCGCCGAGGCGGCCGTGCTGCACGCTGACGCGCTGTTCGGCGTGGTCAATCGCTACGACCAGGTCGGTCGTTTCACCGCCCGCCAGGCCCTGCGCATCCTGCGTGACCGGGTAAAGCCGGCCGACATCCCCGTGGAGCTGCCGCGACGCTTCTCGTACCTGATCAACATGCGGGTCGCGCGCCAGTTGGGCCGCTACCCCCCGCTACCGCTGCTCGACATCGCCGAAATCGTCGGCGAGCGCTGTCCCCAAGGAAAACCATGCGACTGATTCTCTGCGTCAAACGCGACCTGCACGGCGCGATCTTCCTCAACCAACTATTGCCCCGACTGGCCGGCCACACCGTCTGGATCCTGCTGTCCGACAAGACCCGCCCGGCAGAAAACGACATTCCGGCCCTGGCGGAACTGGCTTTTCTGGAACGTACCCTGCCAATACATCGCCTGCTGCCGCTGATCGATCGTCGTGGCCAGGCCGGCGATTGGCGAAGTTTCGAGGCGTTGGCCCGACTACACGCCATCGCCTGCGAAGTCGTACCGAGCGTCAATGACGAGACAACGGTGGAACGGGTAAGGCGGTTCGTCCCGGACCTGATCGTTTCGGCACGCTTCAGCCATATCTTCAAACCCCAGATCATCGACGTACCGCGCCACGGCATCATCAACATCCATCCGGGAGAACTGCCGGCCTTCGCCGGCCTGTTCGCCCCCATGCGCAGCGTTGCCGAAGGGCGTCGCGAGCTGACCTGCTGCCTGCACTGGATCGACCCGGGCATCGACTCGGGGCCCATCATCGCGACGAAGCGCCTGCCCTTCCGGCCCGAGCAGGACCTGCTCGGCCAGATTGCTCAACTCTACCCCCTGGCCATCGAGCCCCTGCTGGAAATCATCGACCGACTGGAACGTGGCGACCCGGTGCCGGCCACGCCCCAGGACCGGGCGCGGCGTCGCTACCGCTCGATGCCCGACGGCGCCGAGATAGACGCCTTCCTGGCCGCCGGACACCGTTTCTGGCACCCGGCCAGCTACGATGCTCTGCTATCGCGATTCATGCCGCTGGATGATTGATCCCGGACCCCTTGTGCTGCCGCCGACTCAGGACTGACCTTCCCGGAGCTTGCGAAACAGCGTGCGCGGACTGATGCCCAACCGTTCCGCCAGTGCGTGCCGGTCGCCCTTGTGGCGGGAGACGGCCCAACGCAGATAGCGCCGCTCCGCCTCGACCAGGGGCACGATGGCCCCCGCCAGCGGCGCTTCGCCAGCCGGCCGGCCCGTATTTTCGGGCAGATGTTCGGGCAGGATGGTGTCGCTGTCGGCCAGCAGGGCGGCGCGTTCGACCAGGTTGCGCAGTTCCCGCACGTTGCCGGGGAAATTGTGGCGCGCCAGCTGCGCCATCGTGTCCGGGTGCAGGCGCAACCGACGACGGCTGACCCGTGCCAATAGCGACTCCGCCAGCAGCGGCAAGTCTTCCAGGCGTTCCCGCAGGGGCGGTACGCGGATCGGGAAGGCGCTGATACGGTAGTAGAGGTCGCGACGGAAGCTGCCGTCTTCGACCATCGCTTCCAGATCCCGATGGGTGGCCAGCACCAGGCGGAAATCAGCCCGCAGGGGCTCCAGTCCACCGACGCGGCGGAAGGTGCCCGATTCGATCAGGCGCAGCAGCTTGATCTGGAGGCACAGGGGAATGTCGCCCACCTCGTCGATGAACAGGGTGCCGCCGGCCGCCTCCTCGACGAGGCCGGTCTTGCGGCTGACGGCACCGGTGAACGCGCCCCGTTCGTGGCCGAACAACTCGCTGCCGGCCAGAGTATCCGTCATGCCGGCGCAATCGACGGCGACGAAGGGGCCGCGCGAGCGGCCGCTTGCCTCGTGCAGGGCCTGGGCCGCCAGCTCCTTGCCGACGCCCGATTCACCCAGCAGCAGGACGGTGGCGTCCGCGGGCGCGACGCGTTCGATCAGCGCCAGCATCCGGTTGAAGGCCGGCGAGCGACCCACCAGGCCGTTGGCCGCCGGCTGGCTGCGCGCCCGGCGCACCATGCGCACGGTCTCGACGTAGAAGAGCGTGCGACCCGCGCCGTCCCGGATGGGCGACACTTCCACGTCGACGTGCTCGGGGCCAACGGACGTGTAGTGAATGTGCAGGGCACGGGATGGCTGGCCGTTTTCCCGACTGGCCTTGAGCGGGCAGATCCCGCCCGTCTGGTCACAGGGCGCGTCGGCGCGATGGGAGATTTCGTAGCAGAAGCGGCGCCCCTCCTCGCCCGAATTGCCGAAAACGTCCCGCCAGGCGCGATTGACCGCCAGCACCCGGTAATCGGCGCCGATGAACATGCGCGGCTCCGGCAACGTATCTGCCAAGGCCAGGAGTGCGGGAAACGGATTGCCGGGCGCGCCTGTCATGCCCGGATTGTGCCATGGATAGCACTTGCCGAATGCCGTCACTGACATAGTTTTCTCGATTTGCCATGACAAAGTCGCCGGAGCGGCGCCCTTAAGGAGCATCAATACAGGGGCCTGGCCTGTCTACGTCAACTGGGCACAACTCTTGCGAACCGGTTTTTCTTTGTTAGCCAAAAAATGCACCTAGCGATTGGGGGTGCCACCCTCGTAGATGGGGACAAGAGGAGACGTCAAATGGCCAAGAGTGCCTGGAATGTGCTTGCAGGATTTTGGATGGCGGCGGCATTGTTGCCGGGTGGGGCGGGAGCAACCGTTGCGCCGGCGGCCGATCCGGCCATCGCCCCTCCTGCCGCGCCCGCCATCGCCAACCATCGCTGCCTGCGCTGCCACGCCGACCATGAGGAAAAATTCGTCGTTCGGCCCGACGGCAGCCGCAACAACATCTTCGTCGACCCGGACGTACTGAAGGGCAGCGTGCACGGCAAGATGGCCTGCACCAGTTGCCATAGCGACGTCACCAAACTGCCGCACGGGAAGCCCCTGGCCGGGAGCATCGGCTGTATCGAGTGCCATCGCAAGGAATGGGAAGCGGCGAAGAAGGATCCCGATCCCAAGAAGCGCGAACGCCTGGACGTGGTGGTGGCGCAGACCGAGAACTACCTGCATTCCGCCCACGCCAAGCCCAACATCAAGAACCAGGCGCGAGTCAATGCCGCCTGCCATGACTGCCACGACGCCCACAATATCGGCGCGCCGGGCGCCTTGCAGCGCAAGGAACATCGTCTCAAGAACCCCGAGGTCTGCGGGCGTTGCCACGAGAAGCAGAAGAAGGATTACCTGGGCTCGATCCACGGCAAGGTCATCGTCGAGAAGAAGGACGAGAAATCGGCCGTGTGCTCCGATTGCCACACCACCCACGATATCGGCGCACCCAAGTCCGATGCCATGAAGCTGGCGATCACCAAGAACTGCGGCGACTGCCACAAGACGGCGCAGAAGACCTACCTGGCCTCCTACCACGGCCAGGTCAACCGGTTGGGCTACACCAACACCGCGAAGTGCTTCGATTGCCACGGCGGGCATGACGTGAAGAAAGACGACGACCCCACCTCCTCGGTGCACGTCAACAACCGCCTGAAGAACTGCAAGAATTGCCACAAGGAGGCCACGGACGCCTTCCTGGCCTTTCAGCCGCACGGCGATCCGGACAACCGAGAGAAGTATCCCTGGCTGTACTGGGCCAAGCAATTCATGCAGGCACTGATCCTCGGCGTGATGATCTTCTTCTGGGTGCATGTGCTCCTCTGGCTCTACCGCGAGTCGATGGACCGCATCCAGGGCAAGGGCTTCAAGGAAGACCTGGATCATCCAGAGATCGTGTATTTCCGCCGCTTCAGTCCTGCCTGGCGCTGGATACACGGCTTCTTCGCCATCTCCACCATGACCCTGATCCTGACCGGCACCACCCTGCTGTTCTCCCACACCGAGTGGGCCAAGGCGGTGATCGTGTTCCTCGGCGGGCCGAAGATCGAAGGCATCATTCACCGCACCGCCGCCGTCATCTGGCTGTCGATTTTCCTCATCCACCTGGCACTTGCCTGCATCAACATCTGGCGCCAGCGCAAGACCTTCGACTGGTTCGGCGGCACGTCCCTGATCCCCAGCCTGAACGACCTGCGCGACCTGAAGAACATGTTCCGGTGGTTCCTCGGCATGGCGCCACGTCCCGACTTCTGCCACTGGACCTACTGGCAGCGGTTCGACTACTGGGCTCCTTTCTGGGGTGCGGCCATCATCGGCTCTTCCGGTCTGGTGCTGTTCTTCCCGGAAAAAACCGCCATGGTCCTGCCCGGCTGGGTGTTCAACGTCGCCACGCTGATCCATGCCGAAGAGGCATTGCTGGCGGCGGTCTTCCTGAACACGGTGCACTTCTTCAACGTGCATTTCAGGCCGGAACGCTTCCCGATGAGCACCACCATCTTCACGGGAGCCATTCCGCTGGAAGAGTTCAAGCATGACCACCGGCTGGAGTACGAGCGTCTGACGGAAAGGGGTGAGCTGGAGAAGCACCTGATCAAGCGTCCCTCGCGTCGCGTGGACCTGGCTGCGTCATTCGTGACCAGCGTGCTGATCATTGCCGGTCTCACCCTGCTGACCCTGATGTTGATCGGCATCACCACCCCGCACTGAAGGAGGAGACGATGCGCAAGTCACTACTGACCCTGGCCCTGATCGGGCTGACCGGCGCGGCGACGGCACGGCCGGACATCGAAGTCCTCGCCCGCACTTGCAACGGCTGCCACGGTGTGGGCGGCGTGAGCGCCGGCGCGCCCATGCCGTCCATCGGCGGCCTGCCGCGGGAATACCTGCGAAACGTCATGAAGGAGTGGAAGTACGGCGAACGCAGTTCGATCGCCATGGACCGCATCGTCAAGGGCTTCAGCGACGATCAGATCGACGCCCTCGCCACGTATTTCGCGAAGCTGCCCTGGGTGCCGGTGCCACAGACAGTCGCTCCGGAACTGATCGCCAAGGGCAAGTCCGCCATCGCCGAATACTGCGAGGACTGCCATGGCCTGACCGGGAACGATCCGGACGTCGGTGTGCCGAGGATCAATGGTCAGTGGGCGAAGTACATGGAACTCGAGCTGCTGAAATATCGCAGCAAGGAATTCAAGATGCCACACCGCAAGATGAAAAAGGCAGCGCAGAACATGAAGCCGGGAGATGTCTCGGCCGCCGCCCATTATTTCGGCGCGCAAGGCAAGTAAGGGGGAGCCATGAATTCGTTCGATCGACGCAGTTTTCTCAAGACCTTGTCCGCCACCGGGGCCGCCGTCCTGTGCGTTCCGTCGGCGCGGGCCGCCAGCCCCAAGGCCCGCGTAGTCGTCGTCGGCGGCGGATTTGGCGGCGCCACCGCGGCGAGATACTTGCGCCTGCTGGACCCGGCCATCGACGTCACCCTGATCGAGCGTGAGACGCGCTACACGTCCTGCCCGCTGTCGAACGAAGTGCTTTCCGACTCGCGCGACATCCGAAGCCTGCAAACCGGCTATGGCGGCCTGTCCCGGCGCGGCGTCAAGGTGGTTCATGACAGCGTGGTCAAGATCGACCCCGTCGGCAAGAATGTCACCACTGCCGACGGCAAGGCCTACCCCTATGACGCGCTGGTGGTCTCGCCCGGTGTCGATTTCAACTATGCGGCCATCTCGGGACTGACGCCCGAACTCTCCGATAGCCGTCTGCCACACGCCTGGAAGGCGGGCCCGCAAACCCTGCTGCTGAAGAAGCAACTGCAAGCCATGCCCGATGGCGGCCGCTTCATCATCGCGGTGCCGAAGGGGCCGCTGCGCTGCCCGCCCGGTCCCTATGAGCGGGCCGCCCAGGTGGCCATGTACTGCACCCATCACGGCAAGAAGAAAGCCAAGGTCCTGATCCTGGACAGCAACGACAGCTTCTCGAAGCGCCCCCTGTTCGAGCAGGCCTGGAAGGCGCTGTACGGCTATGGCGAGGGCGGCATGATCGAATGGGTCTCCGGGGTCGGCGGCGGCCAGGTGGAAGGGGTGAACGTCGAGGCCATGACTTGCCTCACCACCTTCGACCAGCACAAGGGCGACGTGATCAACGTCATTCCACCGCATCACGCGGGCAAGATCGCCCGCGACGCGGGTCTGGCCGGCGCCAGCGGCGCATGGTGCGCCGTCAAGCCCCACAACATGGAATCGACGATCCACAAGGACATCTATGTCATCGGCGATTCCTGCGTCGGCGGCGAAGTGGCGACCGGCAACGGCTTTCCGAAGTCCGCCCACATGGCCAATTCGCAAGCCAAGGTGGTCGTCGCCAGCCTGGTGGCCAAACTCAGCGGCCTGCCGCCACCGGAACCGGTTTACACCAACACCTGCTTCAGCGTCGTGGCGCATGACTGGGGGTTCTCGGTGGTGCACCTGTTCCGCGTCGAAAACAACCAGTGGGTGTACGTCAAGGAAGGCAGCGGCATATCGCCCGTTACCTTCGGCACCAAGGAGGCCCCCAGGCCCGTGCCGCGCATCCACCGCAAGATCGAGGCGGAATACGCCCAGGGCTGGCTGCGCAACCTGATGGCCGACTCCTTTTCCTGAGGCGTGGCAGGGAACAGTACAATCACCATCCCTATCCGCCCATAAGGAAAATCATGAAAATCGAAACCCTGGCCATCCACGCCGGCTACGGCCCCGACCCGACCACCAAGGCGGTGGCCGTGCCGATCTACCAGACCACCTCCTACGCCTTCGACGACACCCAGCATGGCGCCGACCTGTTCGACCTGAAGGTGGCCGGCAACATCTACACGCGGATCATGAACCCGACCACCGCCGTGCTGGAGCAGCGGGTGGCGGCCATGGAAGGCGGCGTCGGCGCCCTGGCCCTGGCCTCGGGCATGGCGGCGATCACCTACGCCATCCAGACCATCGCCGAGGCCGGCGACAACATCGTTTCGGTCGGCACGCTCTACGGCGGCACCTACAACCTGTTCGCCCACACCCTGCCGCAATACGGCATCGAGGTGCGCTTCGCCGACTACCGCGAATCCGGACTCCTTCAAGCCGCTGATCGACGGCAAGACCAAGGCGCTATTCTGCGAGTCGATCGGCAATCCGCTCGGCAACGTGGTCGACATCGCCGCGCTGGCCAGGATCGCCCATGACGCCGGCGTGCCGCTGATCGTGGACAACACGGTGCCGACGCCCTACCTCTGCCGTCCCTTCGAGCACGGCGCCGACATCGTCGTGCACGCGCTGACCAAGTACCTCGGCGGCCACGGCACCAGCATCGGCGGCGCCATCGTCGATTCCGGCAAGTTCCCCTGGGCCGAGCACAAGGACCGTTTCAAGCGGCTCAACACGCCGGACGTCTCCTACCACGGCGTCGTCTATACCGAAGCGCTCGGCCCCGCCGCCTACATCGGCCGCGCGCGGGTGGTGCCCCTGCGCAACATGGGCGCGGCGATTTCGCCGTTCAACAGCTTCCTGATCCTGCAAGGCATCGAGACCCTGCCGGTGCGCATGGACCGCATCTGCGACAACACGCTGGCGGTGGCCGAGTACCTGAAGGGCCACCCGAAGGTGGGCTGGGTCAGGTACGCCGGCCTGCCCGACCACGCCGACCACGCCCTGGTCAAGAAGTACATGGGCGGGCGCGCGTCGGGCATCCTGTCCTTCGGCGTCCAGGGCGGCATGGAAGGCGGCGCCCGCTTCCAGGACGCGCTGAAGCTGATCACCCGGCTGGTCAACATCGGCGACGCCAAGAGTCTCGCCTGCCACCCGGCGAGCACCACCCACCGCCAGCTCGCGCCGGAGGAAATGGCCAAGGCGGGCGTCTCGGTCGACATGGTGCGCCTGTCGATCGGCCTCGAACACATCGACGACATCAAGGCCGACATCGATCAGGCGCTGGCGGCCGTCTAGCCCCCGGCCTTCATCCGCTGGTAGGCTTCCTGGACGGCGCGGCGCAATCGCGCCGTCGGGCGGCCCGCCTGCTGCGCCTCCTCGAGCTGTCGCATGGCCTCGGTCAACTCGACCAGCCTTGCCTCGTCATAACTCCAAGCGCGCCGGGCTGGCGTATCCGCCACCGTCGGTTCGACTTGCTTCTGTTCGGAACCCACCACTTCGGCACGCTCGCCGCCGCTCTTGCGGCTGGCGGTAATCACCAGAGTCGGCCGCTGCCCGGCGCTCGTGCGCTTCTCCTTCTTCGACTTGGCCGCGAGCGGGGTGTTTTCCCTGCTGCTTTCCTTCCGAAAGCGGTCGATCGCCTCCATCAGGGCTTGCCGCAATGCCGCGGTCGACTCGCCGCTCGTCTCCGCCTGGCGCAGTTTCTGAAGGAGTTCGCTGATCTCCGACGGCGCCGGCACCGATTTCCTGGGTGGTCCAAAAACCTCCGGCGGTGCCTGGACGGCCTGCGAGAAACTCTCCGCCGACGACACCAGCTTGGCGATGCGGAAATTGCCGTAGCGCATCGCCCACGAAAGCGCGGTATCGCCCCGATCGTTGGCCAGACGCGGATCGGCACCGGCGTCGATCAGGGTCTTGGCCAGTTCCTCACGCCCTTCCCGCGCCGCCATCATCAGCACCGTGGCATCGTTGGGGGCGCGCGCATTGATCTCGGCACCACGTTCCATGAGCAATTGCGCGACCTTGCCATGGCCGGCAAAAACGGCGTAGTGCAAGGCGCTCCACTCCTGGCCGGTCCGGTTCGACGCTCGCGCCCCGGTCGAGTAGCCAGCGCACCGCCTCGATGTGTCCGCGCCAGGCCGCCAACTGGAGCGCCTGTTCGCCATGGCGGTTGGTCGCGCCGAGATCCGCGCCGCGCGCCAGGAACAACTCCATCATGGGCAGATTGCCTTCCCAGGCGGCGATCATCACGCCGGTGCCGATCCGGTCGGCCTCCGTGTTCGGGTCCAGCCCCTCGTCGAGCCAACGACGCGCCGCGTCGATATTGCCGAGTTCCACCGCCGCACCGAAGGCGACCGGGTCGGGCAGCGAAGCCGTCGCCACGCGCACAGTCAAGGTGGCCAGGCAGCCAGCCAAGGCCAGCAATTTCAGCAGCTTCCTCAATTCGGTTCGCCCTGTTGCAGAATTGGCACCTATTATGCCTTCCCGCCGACTGCTTCTCGCCTTTGTCGCTTCGCTCTGCATCCATGCGGCATTGCTCGGTGGCGGCGCACTGTTCCCGGTCCGGCTCCAGCAACCACCACGCGGTCCATTCCCTACCCCTGCCATGATCGATGCCCGCTTGCGCGCACCGCCGCCGGTTGAGCCATTGCTCAAGGACACGCTCACCGATACAGAACCACCAAGGCCAGCCGCCGCACCATCGACCGCTTCGCCCCCCCCGCCCTCGGCCGGCGGGAGGACGGCCCTTGCCAAGAGTACATTGGCCGCCCAGCACAAGCTCGCCAATCATCTCTACTACCCCGCCGAGGCGGTTGCCGCCGGCATTGAAGGCGAAGTCAGGTTGCTGCTGACGTTGACCGCGGATGGCAAGGTACTCGACGCGCAGGTCGCCCGCAGCAGTGGACATGCTATTCTCGACCGGGCGGCCGTGCGCGCCGCATTCGCCATGGGTGGCTTGCCGGGCCTGGACAGAACCGAACTCATCCTGCCCGTGGTCTTTCGCCTACAGCCATGACATCGCATCGACACCACCCAGTGCCCGTCACCACCGTTCCTCTGCGCGGCCCGCTGCTGCGCGGCTCACGGCGCCCCCGCGTCGCGCTGGTAGGTCGTCGGCGAACCGGCAAGAGCAGCATCTTTCAGGCGGCATCGAGCCCAGCGGTACAGCACGAACGCCTGGCCGGCGTAGGCGGCGCCTATCAGGAATGTCTGGTCGATGTCGGCCTCGACCAGATCTCGCTGGTTGACCTGCCCGACATCGAATCGCTGCACCATCTGCGCGAGCACGACCGGGTGGTGCTGATGTACCTGCTCTGGGGCGACCGCTGGCCGGCCATCGCCCGCCACGAGTCGGCGCAGCCGGTGGCCGCCTTCCCGGCCCCCGACGTTCTTATCCAGGTCATGGACGCCACCCTGCTGGAACGCGACCTGGAATTGAGCATGGAACTGTCCCTGCTCGGCCGCCCCATGGTGATCGCCCTCAACCGCATGGATGAAGCGCGCGAGAAGGGTATCTTCATCAACATCCGCGCGCTGAGCGAAAAGCTCGGCGTGCCGGTTGTGCCCACCGTTGCCCACATGGGCAAGGGCATTCGCGCGCTGTTCGACACCGTGGTCCAAGCCGCCCGGGGGCGCATCTGCCCGCTGCCCCAGCCGCCCAGCCGCCACTTGGTGGATAGCCTGCAAGCCTTGAACGCCGTCGTCGCGCGTCCGGAAGTCACCGATGCGTTCCAGGTGCCGAGGCCGCTGCTGCTCTGCCAACTGGCCGAAAACGACGACTACTTCCTGCACGAGCTGGGCAGCCATTTCCCGGCCTTGGTGCCCGAGGTGACCGCGGCCCGCGCGGCGGCCGAGAGGCTGCTGCCCCGACCGCTGTCCGAAGAACTGCACGCCGACCGCCACCATCGGGCCGCCGTGCTGCTGGAAAGCGTCAGCGGTCTGACGGGACCGGAAGAGGCCGGCTGGAAGCGCTGGCTCGACGAGCTGTTCCTGCACCCGCGCTGGGGCCTGATCGGCAGTCTGGCGGTGTTTGCCCTGGTTCTCTTCTTCACCTTCGAAGTCAGTGCCGTGCTCGATTCGCTGACCTCCGCCCGGCTGGTCGAATGGAGCCAGCAGTGGCAGCCGGACTCGACCGTCGGCATCGTCGCTCACGCCGTCGTCGATGGCCTGATCGGGCTGATCGGCATCGTCGTCCCCTACATGATTCCGCTGGTGGTGCTGCTGGTGGCGCTGGAAGAGTCGGGGATCATGCATCGCGTCGCTTTCGTCGTCGACCGCGGCTTCCACTACATCGGCCTCCATGGCGGCGTCGCCGTGCCCTTCCTGATCGGCCTGGGCTGCAACGTGCCGGCCATTTCCGCCGCCGCGGCCACCGCCTCCGGGCGCGACCGGGTCATCGCCGGATTGCTGATCACCTTCGTACCCTGCTCGGCGCGCTCGGCCATCATCCTGGCGCTGGGCGGCAAGTATCTTGGCGGCCTCGGCGTGTTCGCCATCTTCATGCTGACGCTGCTCGTCATCGCCGTCCTGGGCAAGGTGCTGGCCAAGCGATATTCGGACGCGGCGCCCGGCATGATCCAGGAAATCCCGGCCTACGCGCTGCCCACCTGGGCGGCGCTGTGGCGCAACACCTGGGCGCGCACCAGCGACATCGTCACCATCGTCACCCCGCTGCTGGTCATCGGCAGCGTGGTGCTGGCCCTGCTCAGCCACTGGGGAGCGGACGCGATCATCAATACGCTGTTAATGCCGATCACCACTTGGTGGCTCGGACTACCGATCGTTCTGGGCGTGCCCATCCTGTTCGGCGTACTGCGCAAGGAACTGTCGTTGCTGATGATCTATCAGGCGCTCGGCACCCAGGAAATCGTCCCCATGCTCGACTGGACGCAGATCATCACCTTCCTGATCTTCCTGACCTTCTATGTGCCGTGCATCTCGACCTTCGCGGTCATGCTCCGCGTTCTGGGTCGGCGCGAAGCTTTCTTCTCCGTCGCACTGTCGGTCGGTGTGGCACTCCTGATGGCGGGTGCGACCCGGCTGCTGCTAGCCGCCGTCGGCGCGGTGTTTTAGCATCCCAGGCTATGCTGGAAATAGCTCAATGACCACAGCCACCCCGGACGCGCCAGGTAACCAGCCGCTACCACCGGGCTTTCAGCTCGAAGGCTATCGCATCGAGCGCAAGCTCTCGATGGGCGGTTTTTCGATGGTCTATCTGGCCCATGACGAGGCCGGCACATCAGTTGCCATCAAGGAGTACCTGCCGGCCAGACTGGCGCGCCGGATCGGCGACAGTCCGCTCTCCGTGGTCGCCGAAGAGGACCGCGTGGCCTTCAACCACGGTTTGAAGGCATTTTTCGAGGAAGGCCGCATTCTCGCGCACATCGACCACCCCAACGTGGTGAAGGTACTGAACTTCTTTCGCGCCAACCAGACCGCCTACATGGTGATGCGCTACGAGACCGGTCACAACCTGCAGGAGATCATTCGCAGGTTCCAGGAACGCGGCGAATCGATCAAGGAAGAGCATCTGCGCAATCTGTTCGTGCCGCTGCTCAGCGGCCTGCGCGAAGTGCACAAGCAGAAACTGTTGCATCTCGACATCAAGCCGGCCAACATCTACCTGCGTAACAACGGCCAGCCGGTACTGATCGATTTCGGCGCGAGTCGCCAGGGGCTCGGGGGCGACAGCCCCGCCCATGGCACGGTCTACACGCCGGGATTCGCGGCGCCGGAACAGGAGAACTCCGGACAGCCACTGGGTCCATGGACCGACATCTATTCGATTGGCGCCACGCTCTATTCCTGTCTGGCGGGCCGGCCGCCGCTGGCCGCCAACCTGCGGCTTGCCCACGATGGGCTGGAGCGCGCCGAGCGCCGCTGGGTCAGGCGCTACTCGGCACAACTCCTGGAACTGATCGACTGGTGCATGAGGCTGAACGTCGATGAACGTCCGCAGAGCGTGTTTGCGGTGCAGAAGGTGATGCAGGGCGAGCTGCTCGATCTGGTCGATCCGAGCTGGTTCGACATCCCCCGGGCACCCAGGACCGGGCCGAACAACTAGCCGTTCAGCGTACCAACCGCCTGCTCACTTGCCGGCGGATTGCCGGTTCGGATCGCACAGATCGAGGGCGGCGAGCCCTTCCGTGCACGGACCTGGCTGTCCCGTCTGTCCGACCGGAACGGGTTTCGCGGCAGGCTTTGCGACGGGTTTGGCGATCGGCCGGCGAGTCGGCCACCACGGTGCCTGGTTGGGCCGTCTTTGCCTCGTCGGCTGGAACGGCTGTAGCGGCTGGAGTCGCCTTGGCGGATGGGGTATCACCAGCGACAGCCGGTGCCAGCGGCGGCACGGCGACACTCGGCAAGGGAGCTGGCGCCACCGCGCTGCCCGCCGCATTCTGTCCAGGTACCTGCCAAGCCTTGGGCAGGGGCATGTTGGCGCGATACATCCACAGGAAGGGAATTCCGCCGGCAACCAGGGCAACGATGATCAGCGGCCAGGCGCGATTTGCCGAAGCCGGTGGAATCGCCGGGCCCGTCACAGGAGACGGAGTCGATGACGGCTCGGATGCCCGTGCCACGCTGTCGGAAGGTGGTGGTCGAACATCGTCGGCCGGCACGTATTGATTCTGGGCAAGCGCCGGAAAAGTCGCGCCACAGGCCGAACAGGTCTTGGCGGCTGCCTCATCGACCTTGCCGCACGCGGGACAGGGTTTCAGATGCAGCGGCACGCCGCAAACCGCGCAGAAGTGCTCGCCGGGGGAATTCTCATGCAGACAGGACGGGCACTGAATCAGGAGTATCGGTCTGTCTGGCATCGGCGACAAAATCGGGCAAGAGGCGACTTGGAGTAAGCAAGAATAACAAACTTCCGTGCGTTCCGGCCCCATATCATGGCGGACGGCGGGGTATCATCGACGGCAAGCCATCACCAGCGGGAGTCACCATGTTCCAAGCACTCGCCCTCAAGTCGCGGGGAATTTTCAGGGCGGTTCCGCGTACCGCGCTGGCCTGCCTGCTTGTCGCGGCCGGAGCGCCGGCCAGCGTCGAAGCCGGCGGCGAGGACCGAGGCACGCTGTTGTATGACACTCACTGCATCGCCTGCCACACCACCGAGGCCCACTGGCGCGACAAGAAGCAGGCCACGAACTGGCGGGGTCTGGTCGAGCAGGTGCGTATCTGGCAGGCCAACGCCAGCCTCGGCTGGGGCGACAACGACATCGAAGCCGTCAGCGTCTATCTGAACCGCCGCTACTATCGTTTCCCGCCGCCAGCCGGGTACTGAGGCGAAGAAACTTCGCGTTGATCCGCGCCATGGACAACCCGCCGGCTGCCCATTGGGATTTCGACGCGGTCATCGACCGTCGGGCAGTCGCCTTCCCCGACAGCCTCAAATGGAACCGCTACCCCGACCGCGACGTGATTCCACTCTGGGTCGCCGACATGGACTTCGCCGCGCCGCCAGCGATCATCGAGGCCCTGCGACAGCGGGTCGCCCATGGCGTATTCGGTTATGGCCAGCCATGGCCGGCGCTCGTGGACACGGTACGCGATTATCTGGACCGTCGGTACCAGTGGCCTGTCGAGGCGGAATGGCTGGTCTGGCTGCCCGGTCTGGTGACCGGACTCAATGTCGCCTGCCGGTCGGTGGACGGTGATGTCGTCACGGCGACGCCGGTCTATCCCCCTTTTCTGTCGGCGCCTGTCCTGTCCGGCCGGCGTCTGGCCACGGTGCCGCTGGCCCGGTGTGATGATCGCTGGGAGTGGGACTTCGACGCCCTGGCGACCGCGCTGGAACCGACGACACGGCTCCTGCTGCTTTGCCACCCGCATAACCCGGTCGGCCGCGCATGGGACGATCAGGAGTTGCAAAGCATCGCCGACCTGGCCGAGCGCCACGATCTGATTGTCTGCTCGGATGAGATTCATTGCGACCTCGTTCTGGGACCGCGCCGCCATCGACCATTTGCCATGCTGGGCAACGAGGCGAGCCGGCGCAGCATCACCCTGATGGCTCCGTCCAAGACGTTCAACATTCCCGGCCTCGGCTGTGCCTTTGCGGTCATCCCCAACGAACGCTTGCGGCATGACTTCCAGCGCGCCATGAGCGGCATCGTGCCTCATGTGAACACGCTCGGCCTGGTCGCCTGCGAGGCCGCGTTGCGCGATTGCGCCGACTGGCATGCGGCGCTGCTCGACTACCTGCGCGGCAACCGGGACCGGGTGGCAGCCGCGGTGGCGGCGATGCCGGGGCTGCGCATGGCACCGGTCGAGGCCACCTACCTGGCCTGGATCGACGCCACGGAAACCGGTATCGACGCGCCAGGACATTTCTTCGAGACGGCCGCCGGCGTGGGTCTGTCCGGCGGCGCCGATTTTGGCCGGAACGGCGACTATCGACACTTCGTCCGCCTCAACTTCGGTTGCCCGCGAACCACGCTGAACGCCGCGCTGGAGCGCATGCGCACCGCATTGGGCAAGCGGCTTGACCGGCTCGGATAGGCAGATGGCAAGGCGCTCGATAGCGTGGGTTCTGGCGGTAGTCGCGCCCGCCGTCATGGCTGATGCGCTGATGGGACAAGTCACGGCGGTAACAGGCGGCGACACGCTAAGGATCGCGGACGGCCGCAGCCATGCCCAGTTTGCCGTCCGCATTGCGGGGATTCAGGCACCGGACCGTTCGCATCGGTTCGGAAGCCGCGCGCACCAGCATCTCGGTGCCCTGGTGTCGGGGCGCGTCGTGCGCATCGAGTCCGCAACTCCCATCCGTGACGGTATCGTCTCGGCCAGGGTTTTTGTCGCCAATGCCGATTGCCAGACGCCGAATTGCCCGCAGGATATCGACGTCGGTCTGCACCAAGTCAAGGACGGGCTGGCCTGGTGGGCACCACATACCGCCGGCGGCTGGCCGGTCGGAGAACCTGGCAACTACCAGCAGGCGGAGTTCCAGGCGAAGATTCATCGTCTTGGCTTGTGGGCCGGCCGAGACACGTTTCCGCCCTGGCAGACCCGGCCAATCAGCCCGGCCAGCCGCTGAGGATGGCACAATACGTGACTGCCAGCCCTCCTCAAGACCGTGGCCTGGAGTGGAGACAAGGCCCCCCCATAAGTTTCCTCGAGGTCAATATCAGAATATTCCCATATACGAACTGGCTTATGCTCTATATTAGCGACTGCTAATGCGTATTTGGCGGCGCTTCGGTCCGGTGGAGAAAAGAACTTTCACTGGCCTAGTTTCACAAAGCAAACGCTGATCACATGGCTACTTGAAGCTCATAGACGATCAACCCTTGGAGGAAGTGTGAAATGAAAACAGCGATCAAAGTTCTGGCCATCTCTATGGCCGTTGCCGCCAGCAGCCTGGCATTTGCGCAACAGAACGCCCCGCAACAGCAAATGAATGGCCCCCAATACGGCGGCCCGGCGGCTTATGGCCCCGGCCCCGGCTATTACGGCGGTCGCCCGTACTACAACAACGGCTGGGGCGATGGTTCCGGCTACGGTCGTGGCGACGGTTATGGCTCCGGCTACGGCCGTGGCAACGGCAATGCCCGTGGCAATGGTCGCGCTCGCGGCAACTTCGGCTTCAACATGGGCGGCGACATGAGCGGTGATGGCGACGGCTCGGGCAATGGCAACGGCAATGGCTGGGGCAACAACCGCTACAACGGCGGCAACGGCTATAACGGCTGGTAATCGCCACTCACCTGCCACGGCAGGTGCCAGACAGACGGGAGCGCCGGCGGCTAGGCGCTTCCGTCGAGTCGCCGAGGTTCTTTCCTGATCACTGGGAGACACACAATGGAAGCACAAATGACCGAACAAGGGATGCCGATGTCCCGCGCCGAAACCAAGGAAACCAAGCCCTCGTCCTGGAAGACTTCGGTGCTGTACGCGGTTCTCGCCGCGCTGTTCCTCCTCGCGCTGGCCGCCTACGGCCACAGCCAGGGCTGGTTCAAGCAGATCGGTGGCAAGGCCGGCGACGTGATCGCCGCCACCTTCCCGTCGATGGCCCCGTCCGCCGCCGTCGAGGACAGCATGGCCCAGGCCCGCACGGCATTCGCCAATGGCGATGTCAATGGCGCCCTGGAAGGCTATCGCCAGATCATCGCCAAGAACCCGGAAGACATGGGTGCCCGGGGTGAATTGGGCAATGTCCTCTACGCCGTCGGCATGGTGACCGAAGCCGCCCAGGCTTACTTCGACACCGCCAGCATGGCGATCGACCAGAACCAGCCGGAAATCGCCGAGGCGCTGCTGCCGGCGATCATCGAAGGCAACCCGATGCTGGCCACGCAATTGAACGACAAGCTGTTTGAAGCGCAGGTGCGCACCCACATGGCCCAACGGCCGATGCAGGAGCCGCTGCAACAGCAGCCGATGCCCTCGGTGCAGGGCGCGCAAAACAACAATAGCTGAAGCAGTTCCCCCGGTGCCCGGCCCGCCCCCGCGGCGGGCCGAGCCACCCGCATCCTCTCGACTCCGCGACGAGCCCAGCACCGTCTGCAATGATCCACGCCACCGAAGCACGCCAACTGACGGAGATCTATCTCAAGGGTCCGGACATCGACGCCCTGGTCACGGTGATCGACCAGCGCATCGCCGCGGCCGCCAAGAAGGGCCACAGCCACATTTCGATGCCGGATACCGGCCATCAGCGCGATGGCAAGCTCTATACGGTGAGTGTCGAAGAGCGCCGCGCCCTGCGCCGCCACTACGAGGAACTCGGCTTCCGCTGGGTCGACCACCCCAAAACCGGCCACCCCTGCTGCCGCGATTTCACCACGCTGTCCTGGTAAGTCCCCGCGCCGGCAACGGCCGGCCGACTCATAACGCTCTCGCTTGACACTCTGCCGATCAGAGTTGATACTCTGCATTGCAAAGTATTGACCGACATCTTCTCGGCTTCATTTCGTCAAGAGGGCCCATGATCGTTTCCCTGACCCCGGCCGCCTGCCCTTCCGCCGCCTCCTTTGTCTTCGCAGTGGCACTACTGCTGGCAGGCTGCACCACGGCGCCAACGCGCCCGGAGCACGTTGCCCTTGGCGACTACGACGCCATCGGCGCCTACGTCGGCCACCTGATCCGGCACGAGATGGCCAGGAACCAAGTGGTTGGCCTGGGCATCGCCCTGGTGGATGATCAGCGCGTCGTCTGGGCGGAGGGCTTCGGCCACGCCGACAAGGAACGCGATCTGCCCGCCACAACCCGGACCATCTATCGGGTCGGATCGATCTCGAAGCTTTTCACCGCCACCGCTGCGATGCAACTGGCGGAGCAAGGGAAGCTGGATATCGACCGACCGCTGCAGGACATCCTGCCGCAGTTCTCCGTCAAGACGCGTCATGCCGCCTCGGCGGCGATCACGCCGAGAAACCTGATGAGCCACCATGCCGGCCTGCCCCGCGACGTCGCCAAGGGCATGTTCACGGCAACACCGGCGCCCTTTGCCGACCTGCCGCGACAGGTCGCCGAGAGCGACGCCGCCTACCCGCCGGACCACGTGTTCGCCTACTCGAATGTCGGCATCAGCCTGCTCGGGCACGCCATTCAAACTGCCAGCGGCAGCGAGTTTGCCGCGTACATGAGGCATTCCGTCCTCGAACCGCTGGGCATGACCAGCGCCGCGTTCGAGCCCGGTCCGGCCCGCTCGGACCTCATGTCCAGGGCCTACCGCAAGGGTAAGCCCGCCACCGAACTGCCACTGCGCGACGTACCCGCCGGCGGCCTCAATGCCAGCGTCATCGACCTGAGCCATTTTCTTGCGATGATCTTCGCCGACGGCCGGGCCGGCACACGGCAGGTTCTTCGCCCCGCATCGGTCGCCGAAATGCTCAGGCCGCAGAACACGGCGGTGCCGCTCGACCTGAATTTCCACAACGGCCTGGGCTGGATGCTGAGCACCCTCGGCGCTTCGACGATCCAGAATGCCGGGCCGGTGGCGCACCACGCCGGCGCCATGCTGCATTTCCGTTCCCAGATCTACGCATTGCCCAAACACAAGCTCGGTGTCGTCGTGCTGGCCAATTCCGGCACAGCCGGCCGGGTGGTCGATCGGGTCGCGACGGAAGCCCTTGCCCTGGCGTTGGAAGCCAAGACCGGCATCCGGCAACCGGCTCGCCAGAGAGTCCCAGCGGCCGACCCACCCTGGCCGACCGACCGGCTCCAGCCCTTCGTCGGCGACTACACCACTTCGATCGGTCATGTCCGCGTTCGCCTGGATAGCAGCGGTCGGCTGCGTGCCGACGCGCTGGGCCGCGGCTTCGATCTGGTACCGCGCAACGATGGCCAGGTCGGCATCGAGTATTCGCTGCTCGGCCTGCTGCCCGTCGATCTCGGCTCCTTGGGCGAAATTGGCTTGTCGCGGCGCACCGTGGCCGGCCGCGACGTCCTGGTGGCCCGCGTCGGAGAACAGGAGATGCTGGTCGGCGAACGCATCCATCCGCCGCACAATCCCGGCCGCTGGCGAAACCGGGTCGGTCGTTACGAAATCACCAATGCCGGCGATGACCATACCTTCGTCGACCGCATCGCCCTGATCGAGGAACGTGGCCTTCTGCTTGCCGAACTGACGATGACGGACCAGGTCGGCCCGCCGGCGCACCTGCCGTTGCGGATCATCTCGGACAACGAAGCCATCCTGCTCGGCACCCTTGCCGACGGCGGCGAAACCTTGCGCTGCGCGCCCGCCGGCGATGGCGAGCAATGCACCTTCTCCGGATACGCGCTGCGGCAGGTCGCGCATTGACATGACGTCCGCGTCGGCCGATCTCGCCGTGCCGGTTCCGCGCGTCACGCGCATGCCGGCCTTCCTGCTGGTTTCCCTGCTCCTGCACCTGGTCTGGTTGATGCTGCCCCTGCCGGATCACGCCGCCCGGAATGACAAACAGGCGCCGCCGCCCCTCGCCGTGCATCTGACTCGAATACCAGAGGCCGCGTCCGCACCACCGGCCGCCACGGGCTGACAGGCCGCCAACCCGGGGCCGACCCGGCATCGCGACGCAGGACAATCGCGGACGACTGCGATGCCACCACACCCGGCGATCGGCCTCGCCGAGCCGGCGCCTGCCACATCGGCCGAGCGCCCCCACCCTACGGTGGACGTCGGGCAGGCGCTGGCCACCGTCCGCGCGGCTGCCAGGGAATGGCGAGCCGCACCCGGCGCAATGGTGCCAATGACGCCTCCGGCCTTGCCAACCACCGTTGAAACGGCCATTGCCAGGGCCGTCCGCTCCGATGCCGTGGTCGAAACTCGTGGCGCCGCCGGCGAATGGGTGACCCGGCGGGGTAACAGCCGCTGTATCACGCCGCTCCAGGTACCCTTCTACCTGGCCGGCAAGTCGCTGCTGACGCAATGCGATACCTGGAAAAGCTGAATCCCGACAGAGAGAACGGAGTCATCAATGCCTCATCGTCAGCAACAACTACAGTCGATCCAGGCCATGCTCGCCGCCGGCCATCGCTGCGTCGAACTGGAGCGCCACAGCCTGCTGCTCTGGGGGCTGGTTGGCGGCGGCCTGTGTGCGTTTACCGATATCGCCATCAACGCCGACCGCTTTCCCGATGTCAGGCAGCGCGCCCTGGCGATGCTGCTCTGGCTGGCCGTCTGGCTGGGCGGCATGTCGTGGCTGGATCACCGGCTCACGCGGCGGGCGCGGCTCGCCCGCGACGAAACGCTGCCGTTCGCCCAGGCCCAGGTGACGCGCGCCTGGTGGATGTTGCTGACGCTGGGCACGCTGACTTCGTTCGGCATGTTTTTCCACGGCGGCGGCGTGATGATCTATGCGCTGTGGACCGTCCTGCTCGGCCTCGGCATCTACTTCTTCGGCTTGTTTTCACGGCCGCTGATCGAATGGATCGGCCTGGCGGCGATCCTGCTCGGCATTACCGGCCTCGCCGCCGGACTCTCGATGAACAGCGCCCGCTGGCTTACCGGCAGTTGTTTCGCCATCGGTCTGCCGCTCGCCGGCTGGTTGGCGGCACGGCGCGACGACAGCCGTCTCGTCCCGCGCCTGATCGCGGTCGGACTCTGGCTGGCGGCGGTCATCGCGCCGGCGCTGGTGGCCGCGCGCCTCCTGCCCCCCGGGAGCCCGCCAAGTCCGACGACCGAAACGCTGACCCTGCCGGCCGGCACCATCGTGCCCCTGCGCATCGATCTGGACAGCCCGCTGGCAACCGTGTCCGCCGAAGCATCGCTGCCCGTGCGTGTGGCACGCGACGACCCGACTTGCGCTCACCGCCGGCCAGCCCGACGGCCGCTTCCGCTTCGACGACGGATCCTGGCAGGCCGTCCGTGACGGCGCGCTCTTTCTGCGCATCGACCGTATCCAGCCGACGATCGCCGCCGGCCAGCCCGAAATTCGCATGCATGGCGAATTCACCCTGAAAGGGGACCGGCCATGAAACCCGCACTGCCCGTTCTGGACGCCCTGCTCCACCAACCGGTGCGCACACAGATCGCCGCCTATCTGGCCGGGCGCGGCGAAGCAACGTTCGCCGAGCTGAAACGCGCGCTGGCGGTCACCGACGGCAACCTGGATGCCCACCTTGCCAAGCTGCTCGACGCCGGCTACCTGGAATGCCGCAAGGAAACTTCCCCCGCCGGACGCCCGCAAACCGTCTTCTCGCTGGCACCGGCCGGCCGCACCGCATTCCGGGCCTACATCGCCGCGCTCGGTGCCCTGCTGCCATCGATGGCGGACCCTTCGATAGCGGCGACCGCGCCGATCGCCGACCCGACACGCTGAATCGTCCGCGTCGCCGGCGATGGCCGCCTAGAAGCCGTACGGCCTGTGCAGCCAGTCCTTGAGCACCTGCACGTCGCGCTCGGGAAGATAGCCGAAACCCGATTCCATGTCCTCGACGACGGTCGCGGCGACGGCGTGGGGCACGGCCTTGGTGGTCAGCATGTGGAAGAACCAGGCCATCGGGTAACCGACCTGCCGGTCGAAGCGCACCAGCAGCTCGTGCAGAGCGAGGTCGCGGACACCGGCAGCCGCGTCGAATCTGGGCGATGCGCCATTGACCGCCGCCACCGGCGTGGCGTTGAGGATGGGCTGACGATAGCGATCCAGGTGCTCGCGCACGGCGACGACCCAATGGTGGGAGAACTGAGCGGCGTGGCCGGCGCTGCATCTCTCCCAGGCGCCGACGAAGCGGTGGATTGGCTGCGGATCCGGCTTCTGCGCACGCATGGCGGCGAGGAAGTCACCAACCGGCAGCACCCGGCGCAGCGCATAGAAGGCGATACCCAGGGGCGTCTGGCGCGCGGCGCAAGCGTCGCGCGGATCCACCAGCTCTTCGATACTGCCCGGCAGCGTGTCCTGAGCGAACAGCGCGTGGCAGACCACCTCCTGCAGTTCCTCGATCTCCACTTGCAGGTAGTCGGCGGTACCGCCGCCCGTGCTCGCGACCCAATAGTGGGTCTTGCCGGTCAGGCGGGTCGCCCGCAGTCCGCGCTCGACGTAGTCGTCGGCCAGGGCCTGCATATCCTCGCCATGGGCGGCCAGTTCGGCCTCGGCCCAGCGTTCGAGATCTTCGGCCACCACGACGCCGGCCGCGTCGACCACGCCCCCGAGGCGATACCAGCCACCGCGCGAGAGCACCTGGCGAAAGGTGAGATCCGGGGCAATGCGCGCCAGATCGCGCGCCAGGGTGGCAGGCCCCTGGGAAACAGGAATCTGCACGCAAGCTTCGCCGAGCGCTTCGCTCAACTGGCGCAACATCGGGTCATCGCTGGGGTAAGACATGATCTGGTTCCTTCAGAAGAATGGGCTGTCGTCGTCCGCCGGCGGCGCCGCGACCTCCGCCTGTGCCAGCCGCTGCCATGCCGCGGCCCGCACCTCGGCCTCCGGGTCGTCGAGCAGCGGGCGCACCGCCTCGCGCGGCGCGCGCCGCAGCGCCGCCAGACGCACCGTCCAGTCGCTGTCGCCGAGCAGGCGCGCCGCGTCGTCGGGAAGCGCCCGCTCGGCGACGATCCGCCGAACTTCGACCTCCGGATCGCGCAACAACTTGCCGAGTGCGAACGAGGGCAGCCGCCGGGCGACGGTCTTGCGCACTTCGCGTTCCGGATCGCCGAGCAGGCGCGGCAGCTTGCCGTGTGACAGGCGGCGCGCAACGATGACGCGCACCATGTAGTCCGGGTCGCCGGCCATGCCCGGCAGCCCTTCCTCGGGCAGCCGTTGCGCCACGGCGACCCGAACTTCGCGGTCGGGATCGTGGCGCAGGCCGGCGAGTTCTTTCGGCGGCAGGCGCGTGGCCACCACCCGCCGCACCACCTCGTCGCGGTCCCGCGCCAGCGGCCTCACTACATCGAGCGGCGCATGGCGCGCGGCCACCGCCCGCCGCTCCCAGAAGGGATCGGCGAGATAGGCGACGGCGGTGTCTGGATGGGCACGAAGGAATCGCTCGATCTGGCGGCCGCTCCGGGCGCGCACGCAGACCTCGCCCGGCTCACACTGACGGGCCGCCAGGAGCGATGCCGCATGCGGGCAGTCGGTGCACAGCGCCTCGGCGCCGGCGCCGGGAGCAATCTCACTCGTCGTCACCACGCAGGGCCACGACGATGCCGCTGGCCGACTCGGCATCTGCTGTGAGTGTCAGGCAATGATCGCCGCCGCCGACGTAATACAGTCGGCAGACATCGTTGCCCGCCGCGGCGGACAGACGCGGCGGAATGTCGTCGTCGCCGCAAACGGTGAAGTGCACCCCCGGAAAGCTCGAGCGCAACCGGAGCGCCAGTTCCCGTTCGAGGAGTATGGGACCGGCCTGACTGGCGACTTCGGTCAGCACATCGTCGAGCAAGGCCGCCTGGATCATGTTTCGACCGCCTCGACCAGCTCGCGGAACGGCGCCAGGGACGCCGCGTCGACCCCCATGATGCGCGCCAGCCACGGTGGCGGATATCTCAGCGATTCCTGCAGGCGCACCAGCGTTTCGCCCGCCGGGCCACCTTTGGCAATCTTGACCGGGTGCACGCCGGCACGAACCACCTTTGCCGCCGCCGGCCCGCCGATCGACTGCACGAAGAGTACCTGGCAGTCGGCGATCAACGCCGCCCGCGCCAGGTTGCGATCCGGCGCGTCGTCGGCCTCGGCCGTCGGCCGCGTTTCGATCAGCTGGTGCGCGTCGGCCGATACCTGGTAGACGAGGAACCGATCGCAGGAACCGAAATGGCCATCCAGAATCCCGTCGTTGTTGGAGGCGACGGCGACCCGCAAGGCCGCCGCGCCGGAGATGGAGGTCGACATGGCGGCGCTCCGTGGTTCAAAGATAGACGATGCAGGCATCGCCGGCCGGACAGGCGTCGAGGCACTTGGGCGAATCGCTCTCGCCTTCGCACTCGGTGCAGGTCTCGGCGTTGATCTTGTACATGCCACCCTTGTCGGTGATCGACTTGGTCGGGCAGACGGGCTTGCAGTCGCCGCATGACGTGCATTCCGCCTGGATTATTTTCATTGCCATGATGATTTCCTTTCCAGATTCATTCCGCCGCGTCGAGGCGGCGCGCGCGCACCGAGAAGGGAAGGCGCGCCGGCTTGGCCTGCGGTTCGATGTAATAGCTGCCGCCGTTGTTGAGCCGGATTTCGCCGCCCCACTTCTCCGGGGCGTCGAACTCCATCGAGACAATGGCGTCTTCGAGGTCGCGCTTGGGCAGGTAGAACACGTAACTGCCCTGCGCGTCCTGGCGGATCATGATGTTGGCCATCAGCGGACGAGGTCGTAGTTGTAGTCCGTCGTGCCCATGCCGCGCGTCTCGTCGTCGAGCCGCTCGAGCACCGAGTTGACCAGGGTGGTGAGGATGTTCATCGCCCCCTCGTAACCCAGGGTCGTCTGGCGGTGCAGGTGATGGCGATCGAAGATCGGGAAGCCGAGGCGGATCAGCGGCACCTCGAACTCCTTGCCCTTGTGCAGCGTGTCGCGCTGGATGTACTTGCCGTAGCTGTTGCCGATAAGGAAGTCCGGCTTGTCGGTGAAGCACAGGCTGCGCAGGTGCCAGAGGTCGTGGCCCGGATAGGTCTTGGCGTTGGCGCCGAACGGCGAGGCCTCGAGCACCTTCTTCATCGCCTTGTCCCACTTCTTGCTGCCGTTGTGGCAGACGATGTGGGTCGGCTCGGCGCCGAGTTCGAGCAGGAACTGGGTGAGGCCCATGACGAAGTCCGGATCGCCGTAGAGGGCGAACCTCTTGCCGTGCAGCCAGGCATGCGAGTCGGCCATCATGTCCATCAGCCGGCCGCGTTCCTTGGTCAGGCTGTCGGGGATCGGTTTGCCGGAGAGTTCGGACACCTTGAGCAGGAACTCGTCGGTCCACTCGACGCCCATCGGGATGTTCAGCTTGGGAATTTCGTGGTTCCAGGTGGCCTCGACGAACTTCTTGGTCTTGTCGAGTTGCAGCGGCTGCAAGAGGACGGTGGTGATGGCGTTGGGCGCGTCCTTCATGTCGGCCTGGCTGGTGCCGCCGGCGTACATGCGGTACTCGCCGTCGGCGGGCGTGTCCAGCACCTCGGTCGGATCGCACAGCAGGCTGTAGTCGACGTCCATCTCGCCCAGCATGCGCCGGATCACCCGGTAGTTGCCGAGATAGGTCTCGAAGCCGGGGACGATGTTGATCTTGCCGTTCGAGCCGACCTTCTTGCCCTCCATGCTGTTGAGTGTCAGGTTGCGGCAAATGCCCTCGAACATGTTGTCCCAGCCGGTGACGTGCGAGCCGACGAAGCTCGGCGTGTGGGCATAGGGAACCGGGAAGTCCTGGGCGATGTGCCCTTCCTTCTTCGTGTTGTTGATGAAGGCGTTGAGGTCGTCGCCAATCACCTCGGCCATGCAGGTGGTGGATACGGCGATCATCTCCGGCTTGTAGAGCGCCTTGGCGTTCTCCAGCCCGTCGTACATGTTCTTCTGGCCGCCGAACACCGCCGCGTCCTCCGTCATGGAGTCGGAAACACAGGCGATCGGCTCCTTGAAGTGCCGATTGAAGTAGGAACGGAAGTAGGCCACGCAGCCCTGCGAGCCATGAACGTAGGGCAAGGTCTTTTCGAAGCCGAGCGCGCAGAGCACCGCGCCGAGCGGCTGGCAGGCCTTGGCCGGGTTGATGGTCAGCGCCTCGCGCTTGAAGTTGAGTTCCTGGTATTCCGGGGTCGTCGTCCAGGCGAAGGTATCGGCGATCTTCTCCTGCGGGTGCATCTCCTCGAACTGCTCGCGCTTGCCGGAAATCGACGCCTTGTAGTCGTCGTCGCGGAACAGCGGGTAACACGGCTTGATCTTGTCTGCGGTTTGCATCTTCATCTCCTTGCCGGCGCCACTCATCCGTGGCCGCCGGCGCAAGGTTAAGGACAGGGTCGGGGTTGGGGGTTATGCCGCCTTCTTCAGTTCGGCGGCTTCCTTCTTCTGCCAGGGCGGTGTCAGCTTGTTCCAGCAGGGATTGCTGATCGCCATGTCCATGTCGCGGGCGAAGATGGCAAAGCCGTCGTAGCCGTGGTACGGGCCGGAGTAGTCCCAGGAGTGCATTTGGCGGAAGGGAATGCCCATCTTCTGGAAGATGTACTTCTCCTTGATGCCGGAGCCGACCAGGTCGGGCTTGATCTTTGGCCACGAACTCCTCGAACTCGAAGCCGGTGACGTCGTCGTAGAGCAGCGTCGCGTCGCCCATTTCCTTCATGGTGCGGTCGTAGTCGTCGCCGTGGGCGAACTCGTAGCCGGTGCCGACCACCTCCATGCCCAGGTCCTCGTAGGCGCCGATGACGTGGCGCGGACGCAGCCCGCCGACGTAGAGCATGACCTTCTTGCCTTGCAGGCGCGGCTTGTACTTGGCGATGATCTCTTCCATCATCGGCTGGTACTTGGCGATCACCCGCTCGGCGCCTTCCTTGATCTTGTCGTCGAAGTGGGCGGCGATTTCGCGCAGGCTCTCGACGATCTTGGTCGGGCCGAAGAAGTTGTATTCCATCCAGGGAATGCCGTACTTCTCTTCCATGTGCCGGCTGATGTAGTTCATCGAGCGGTAGCAGTGGAGGAGGTTGAGCTTGACCTTGGGTGTGTTCTCCATTTCGGTCAGGGTGCCGTCGCCGGACCACTGGGCGATGACCCGCAGGCCCATCTCCTCGAGCAGGATGCGCGAGGACCAGGCGTCGCCGCCGATGTTGTAGTCGCCGATGATGGCCACGTCGTACGGAGTGGACTCGAACGGCTGGTTGTCGCGCCGGTCGAGCACCCAGTCGCGGATCGCGTCGTTGGCGATGTGGTGGCCGAGCGACTGCGACACACCGCGGAATCCCTCGCAGCGCACCGGCACGACCGGCTTGGCCAGTTCGGCGCCCATCTTCTTCGACACCGCCTCGATGTCGTCGCCGATCAGGCCGATCGGGCACTCGGATTGCACGGTGATGCCCTTGTTGAGCGGGAACAGCGCGTCGATCTCCTGGATCAGCTTGGCCAGCTTCTTGTCGCCGCCGAAGACGATGTCCTTCTCCTGGAAGTCGGAGGTGAAGTTGATCTCGGTGAAGGTATCCACGCCGGTGGTGCCGACGTAGTAGTTGCGGCGGCCGCCGCGCGAATACTGGCCGCAGCCGACCGGGCCGTGGGAGATGTGGATCATGTCCTTGATCGGACCCCACACCACGCCGCGCGAGCCGGCGTAGGCGCAGCCGCGGATGGTCATGACGCCGGGCAGCGACTTGCGGTTGGAGGTGATGCACTTCTTGGATTGTTCGAGCGTCGGGTCATTGACCGCCAGGTGCTTGGCGCGGTCCTTCTTGGCTTTTTCGGGATAGACCTCGAGCACCTCCTGAATGAGGGCTTCGGTCTCTTCGCGGGTCAGCGCAGCCATGATTTTTCCTTTCAAGACGCCGGGGCTCATCTGCCCACGGCGTCGAACAGGTGGTTAAACGAAAGGGCGATACGGTCAGGCGGCGACAGCCTCAGCCGCCAGTTCGGCAGCGGTCTTGCCGACGATGGACTCGTCTTCCACTTCCATGATGCCGAACTCCATCAGCAGTTCTTCCAGCTCTTCCATCTCGATCGGGGTCGGGATCACGAACTTCTTGTTCTCGACGATCTTGCTGGCCAGCGCGCGATACTCGTCGGCCTGCGCGTGCGTCGGGTCGTACTCGACCACCGTCATGCGGCGGATCTCGGCGTGCTGGACGACGTTGTCGCGCGGCACGAAATGGATCATCTGGGTGCCGAGCTTGTCGGCCAGCGCCATGATCAGTTCGTCTTCGCGGTCGGTGTTGCGGCTGTTGCAGATCAGGCCGGCCAGGCGCACGCCGCCGGAGTTGGCGTACTTGACGATGCCCTTGGCGATGTTGTTGGCCGCGTACATGGCCATCATTTCGCCGGAGCAGACGATGTAGATTTCCTGCGCCTTGTTCTCGCGGATGGGCATGGCGAAGCCGCCGCAGACCACGTCGCCGAGCACGTCGTAGAAGACGAAGTCGAGGTCCTCGTCGTAGGCGCCTTCTTCTTCCAGGAAGTTGATGGCGGTGATGACGCCGCGGCCGGCACAGCCGACGCCGGGCTCCGGGCCACCGGACTCGACGCACTTGACGCCGCCGTAGCCGACGTTCATCACGTCTTCGAGTTCCAGATCCTCGACCGAACCGGCCTCGGCCGCGAGTTGCATGACGCTGGTCTGGGCCTTGCTGTGCAGGATGAGGCGGGTCGAGTCGGCCTTGGGGTCGCAGCCGACGATCATCACCTTCTTGCCCGACTCGGCCAGGGCCGAGACCAGGTTTTGGGTGGTGGTAGACTTGCCGATGCCACCCTTGCCGTAAATGGCGCATTGACGCAGTTTTGCCATGATGCAATCTCCTTTGTCTGAAATTCGTTCGGGCGCTGGGCAAATCCCGTGTTCCCGACAGGTCTATGGCAAGGAGCGTGCCACGGGCGAGAAAAGCGCATAAGCCGCTGTTACAAATAATATTTCCACGTGCCGACCCGAAGCGACAACGCAGCGAATCCTTGTAGCAGTTCCGACAATTTCGCCCCGGTCCCCACCCTGCCCACCTGGGCGCGGCTGCCGATCAACCGCTGCAACCTGCCGGCGGTGATCCTCGGCAGCCTCACCTTCCAGCGCCATCCCACCGCCCTCGCGCTCGACGGCGTGGCCGAGTTGCATGCCGACCTCTTCGCGATGCTCGACGGCATCGACGCCGCCGCCGAGCGCGCGCAACTGTTCCGCGACTACGTCGCCGCGCACTTCCGCCTCGACCATCTCGAGGACGCCGGCATCGATGCGCATTCCCAAAAGAGGGCCAAGGCCAACTGGCTGCGCGTGCTGCGCGGCTGGAGCTTCGACGCCGACGGCCGCGAGGGTGCGGTGCTCAAGGGCTGGGTGGAATCGCGCTTCGGCCTCATCCCGCGCTTCCACGGCGAACCGCTGAGGGACTTCACCGGCCCGGCCTGGCTGCGTTACGAGGAAATGCGTGCCGGCGGCCTTTACGGCACCAACGCACTCGAGGCGCAGCTCGACCTGCTCTACGCCTACTGCCAATATGAATTCGCCCGCGCCGCCGCCGGCGACCGCCTGACGCTCTACCGCGGCATCAACCGCATCGGCGAGCACGAGGTGCTGTCCGGCGAACGGCCGCCGCCAGGTCGTGCTGTTCAATAACCTGACCTCATTCACCGCCTCGCGCGAGCGCGCCGGCGAGTTCGGCGACTACATCCTCGAAGCGGAGATTCCCGTCGCCAAGATCTTCTTCCACTGCGCGCTGCTGCCCGGCATCCTCAAGGGCGAGGACGAGCACCTCGTCATCGGCGGCGCGTACGAGGTCACGCTGAGCACGTTGTAAAAGTCAGTCTTTGCGTGACGGCAGTGATCAAACCACCGCCAGCAGCAAATGTCCGACGGCTTCCTTGGTCGGCCTGACCTTGATCTCGATGTTGTAGCCGAGGCGCGTCAGGCAATCCATCAGCTTGCGTTCGGAGAGATTGGAGAAGTCGCCGCGCATCATGTCGGAGACTTTCGGCTGCGTCAGCCCCATGCGCTTGGCGGCTTCCTGCTGGGTCAATTCGAGGCGACGCATGGCCTTCCTGATTTCGATCACCAGGCCGGCCTTGATTTTCAGCTTCTCGGCATCGGGCAGCCCTAGATCGGCGAACACATTGCCCGAACCGCGTTGTACCTCGACGCCCTCAACGAGTCTTTGTTTCATGTCGTAGCTCCTTCACCAGCGCCTCGGCAATCTTCAGCCGGGCGCGAATAATCGCGATATCTTCCTTCGGCGTTTCGATCCCGCGCTTGCTTTTCTTCTGGAAGCAATGCAGTACGAATACCGCTTCCGCGAACTTCACCGTGTACACGGCGCGATAGGTGCCGCCCACATCGTCCTCGACAACCTCAAGCACCCCCGCTCCACCGAAACCCTTGAGTACCTTCGCCGCATCGTGCCGATCACCCGCCTGTGCCAACGACAACGCGAACCCGAAGATTCGGCGAATCTCAGTGGGCAAGGCCAACAAATCCCGATAGCTGCTGCCAACCCATTCGAGAGGTTTTTCCGGGGAAACCATGTGCCCAATATATATGAACAGATATATTTGGTAAAGGCTGGAATTCGGGCCACAGCGGTGCTGCCTGACACGATAGTCAGCTTCCGCGTGACGGCACCGTCCTGTGGCAAACCCGACAAGCATTCCTGATCCCTTGTGTTGATGCGGGTTGCCGGCGGGCGCGGGTTTTGCATGGATTCTGCAAACCCAACGGAGACCGCCATGCTCACCACCGAACTACGCGATTCCCTGCTCGCCGGCCTGCAGGACGGCGGCATCGTGCCCTACCTCGGCCCAGGCGTGCTTGCCGACGTGCGCAACACCACCAACGGCGCCCCGATCCCCGCCACCAGCGACGCGCTGATCATCGCCATGAACGGCGGTAAGCCCATGTCGCCCAAGCTGATGTACGAGTTCCCGCGCGCGGCGATGAACGTCGAACTCAAGCGCGGTCGCGCGGCGGTGACGAAGTTCCTCGACGCCACCTACGGCGCCACCGCCTGGACGCGCGCCGCCGTTCATGACTGGCTCCAGGCCCTGCGGCCGCGCTATGTGATCGACATCAACCGCGACACGCAACTGCTCGACTCCTTTGCCGGCCTGCCGCACCTGCTGGTCCTCGGCTGCGCCCGGATCAGCGGCACCGCCTGGCGCTTCATGCTCTACCGCTCGGACGGCGCGCGCTACGAAGCCATCCAGCCCGACCAGGCCGACGCGACCCTGCCCGTGCTGTTCAAGCCGATGGGCGCGCCGCGCCCCAAGCCGAGCTACATCGCCTCGGATGCCGACTACGTGGACTACGTCACCGAGCTGATGGGCGGTTTCGCCGTGCCACCCTTCGTCAAGCCGCTGCGGCGCGGCAAGCGCTATCTGTTCCTGGGCATGCGCTTCAACCGCGATACGGAACGGATGGTGATGTCGGATCTCATCCATGAGGCGGCGAGCCCGGCCGGCTGGGCACTCATCGAGCAGCCGACGGCCAAGGAGCGACGCTTCCTGGCCAGGATGGGCATCGAGATCGTCGCGGCCGATTGCCGCGAACTCCTCCCGGACTATCAGCCGCTGGCCACCGCCGCGGCGGCCTGAACCAGGGACCGCGCCTGTACCGCGCAACGGCTCCGCACCCCAGGGTCGAGCGCATCGAGCCAACGCGGCGGCAGGGCTGTCGGACCGTACAGGGCGCCGGCGAGCATGCCGGCGATGGCGCCGGTGGTGTCGGCGTCGCCGCCCCGGTTGACCACATCGACCAGGCAGGCTTCGAAGCCGCCGGTGTCGAGCAGTGACTGGAGCACCGCCTGTAGCGTCTCGACCACCCAGCCGCTCGGGTTCTCGCGGCGACGGGCGCGGAAGGCGAACGCCGGCGAGGCGACGACGAACGGCACGATGCGCCGACGGTAGATGGCGCGCAGGCTCTCGCCGCGCAGGGCATCCTGGACGGCGAATGCCAGGAAGTCGCAGGCGGCGTCGGAGGCCGCGTTGTTGTGCGTCACGTGGGCCTGGGCACGGAGGGCGCCGCGCACGTCCGCATCGCCCCGCCCCAGCGTCGCCAGCGCCACCGGCAGGACGCGCATCGCGGCGCCGTTGCCCGCGTCGTGCTCGGAGGGCGGCGCGACGGGATCGCCGCTACGGCGAAAGGCGAGCAGGTTGCGCCGCACCGTGTTGCCGATGTCCACCGGCTTGGCGCGCATCCAGGCGTCGAAGGCGGCGGCACAGGCCAGCGGCCTGACCGTCCCGCCCTCGGCGAGGATCGCCTCGCCCAGCGCCAGCGACATGGTCGTGTCGTCGGTGACCTGGCCCGGCCTCAGGCGCAGCCAGCCGCCGCCGCACAGTTCGCGGTGGATGCCGAACTGAGCGCGGATCTCGCGCGGCGTCATGAACTCGACGGTGGCGCCCAGCGCGTCGCCCAGCGCGAGGCCAAGATAGGCGGCCTCGGCTCGACCGATCAGCGCCGCATCACTTCGACGGATATTCGACAACGATGTCTTCGTCGCGCACCACCATCTGGCAGGCGAGCCGCCAAGCGGTGGGCGGCAGGTCGTCGACGGCCATCTGATCGATCTGCGCCTTGGTGATCTTGCCCAGTTCCTTGAGCACCTTGGCCTCGCGGTCGGTCAGCGGCCCGCCCATGTGGCCGAGCTTCTTGTCGACCGCCACCACCTTGACCAGGCAGGTGCCGCATTCGCCGTCGCCGCACGAAAAGTCGATGGGGATGTGGTTGGCCTTGGCCAGTTCGAGGATAGTCTGCTTGTGGCTACCGGCCACCGCGTAGACGGTCTTGTCCTTGTGCATCGGACTCGAAAAAGTAACGAGGGCCATGCTGTGCTCCTGTGAGTTGAATGAATGGGTTGGCTAGGCGGGCTTGACGACGATCTCGCCGCCAAGTACCTGCGCCTGGCAGGCGAGCCGATGGTGGCGCGGCGCCAGGTTGTCCTTGAGCACCTGGTCTTCGAGCACCGACGGAGCGGCCAGGTATTCGTGGCCGGAGACGATCTTGGTCAGGCAGGTGCAGCATTCGCCCTCCCGGCAGCCGTAGGTGATGCCGGCGCCGACCTTCTCCGATACCTCGATCAGGCGGGTTCCGGCCGGCACCGTGACGGTGACGCCGACATCCTGGAAGGTCACATTGGCTTTGGGCATTTCGGTCGTCCTTTCAGGCCAGCGAGGCCATGTCGATGATTCGGTTTTCCACCCGGCCGGTCAGGTGCAGGGCCAGTTCGCGGCCGAGCGCGCGACATTCGTCGAGTTCCTCGCCGACGGGGATAAGGCGCGCCCGCACGCCCTTGACCGGCACGCGCAGCTTGAGGCCACGCAGCCGGTCCTCGACCATGGCCACGGCCTCGCCGCTCCAGCCGTAGGAACCGAAGGCGGCACCGATCTTGCCCCGGACATTGACGGCGGTCAGCGAGGACAACAGGTCCCAGACCGGCTTCACGGCGTCGCCGTTGATGGTCGGCGTGCCGAAGGCCATGCCGTCGGCTTCCTCGACCAGGTCGACGAAAGGGCCGACTTCGCCGACCTCCAGATCGTAGAGCGAGACCCGCACACCGCCGGCCTCTTCGGCGCCGGCGGCCACCGATTCGGCCATCGCTCGCGTGCTGCCGTAGGCCGACAGGTAGAAGATCAGCAGCGTCTTCTCGTCGGCAGCCTCGTTCTTCAGCCCGGAGGCCGACAACTCGCGGTAGCGGGCGACATAGCGCGTCGGCTGGTCGCGCAGGATGGGCCCGTGGGCCGGCGCGATCAGCTTCAGCGGCAGCGGCTCGATCAGCTCCAGCGCCTCCCGGACATGGACACGGAACGGCCGCATGATGTGGGCATAGTAATACTCGAAGGAGAAGCGAAAATCGCCGACCGCGTCGTTGAACAGGCGCCCGTCGCAAAAATGGCAGCCGAAGACGTCGCCGGAAAACAGCACCGCCTCGTCCTCGAGGTAGGTGCATTGCGTGTCCGGCCAGTGCAGATAGGGCGTCTGCAGGAAGCGCAGCCGGCGGTCGCCCAGATCGATGCCATCGCCGGTCTGCACTGCCCGGAAGACGAGCTGGTCGCCTTGCAGCAAGCCCTTCAACATCATGACGGCCTTCGACGAAATATACAGTTGCGCGCCCGGCGCCCGCCGCAGCAGCTCCGGCAGCGCCCCCGAATGATCGGGTTCGAGGTGATTGAGAACGATGGCGCGGATCTCGCCATAGTCGGCCACCGATTCCAGCCGGCGGAAGAAGGTCTCGCCGAAGGACTCCTTCACGGTGTCGATCACCGCCACCCCGCCGCTGCCGCGCACGCAATAGGCGTTGTAGGTCGTGCCGTTGGCGGTCTTGAGAATGATGTCGAAGGTCCGCAGCGTCGGGTCGAGCGCGCCGATCCAGTGCACACCGGGGGCGATCGCAATGGCGCCGTCCTGGCTGGCGACTGCGGACATGGGCGGTCTCAGGCCGACAGCGGATCGTCGCAGCGATACGCCGGCTCGGCATGGACACAGGCCTCGCAGCCGGTCCCGGCCAGTTCGAGCGCCTCGGCACCGAGGCCGAGCCAGGCATCGACCGCCGCGACATCGAAACCGGCCATCCGTCGGTCGCCGACTTCGAGCAGCGGGCGCCGGATCAGCAGCGGGTCGTTCTGCATCAGGCCGAGCGCGGTGGCCTCGTCGATGTGCTCGGGCACGATGTCGCCGCACTTCACCGCCGGCGCGGCGCGGTTGAACCATTGCGCCACCGGCAGGCCGTCGAAGAAGTCGAGCAATTGCGCGCGCGTCCATTTCACCTGGCGCAGGTCACGGGCCACCACCTCATGGCCGGCGGCCTCGAGCAGGGCCTTCTGGCGCGCATTGCCCGAGCAGCCAGTCTTTTCGTAGAAGGTCACGGTTGCCATGCGGAGTCCTGCCTATCTGGCCGAGATTTCGTGCCGCGCCTGCGCCCACCGTTCCGGCGGAATGCCGGTCAGCGATCCCGGCGCGTTGAGCGGCTGGTTGAGCTCGTCGACGATCGCGCCTTCGATCGGGCAGATCGCCGCGCACTGCGCGTCGGCGAAGTCGCCGAGGCATTCGGTACATTTGTCGGCGTCGATGAGGAAGTGCGGCTTGGCCTCGTAGATCGCCTGGTTCGGACAGAGCGGCGCGCAGGCCCAGCAGTTGACGCAGGTTTCGATGATCTCCAAAGCCATCACGCCACCTGCCTTTCCGATGCCGGGGGATTCAGCTTGCCGGCCGCGAGCATCTCCCGCCACACGGCCATCACCGCCTCATCGACCGGCTCCATCGCGTGCTCGCCGTTCGGCCGGATGCCCGCCGCCTCGAGCTGACCCCACGGCTCGAAGCCGATCTTCGAGCACAGCACCGCCTCGCAGCCTTCCAGGGCGCGGATGGTTTTCGCCAGCACGCTCTCGCCATCGCCGCAGGTGTCGCCGCCGTCGCAGTAGAGATCGGTCTTGCGGTGCCCCACCAGCTTGGCGCCGGCGGCGGTCGCTTCATAGATGAGGAATTCGCGCGCATGGCCGAAGTGTTCGGCAACCAGCCCGCCCTTCGCCGCGACCGCCATCAGCACCGGGCGCCCTTCCGCCTTGCGCGCCGGGCGATGCAGGGTGATCACCGCCTGCGCTGGCGCGACAGTCACAGTGGGAGCATGTGCTTTCGCCCGCTTCGCTTCCATTTCGACCGCCACTTTCTCGCGCAGTGCCTTGCGCTGCTCCAGCGCGGCGGCGAGGAAGGCATCGTCGAGCGTCATCGCCTCGACCTTCTCCATCGTGAATTCGGCGCCACGATCCTCGCCGAGCAGGCCGACCGCGTCGGCGCGGCACTGGCGGCAGTGGCGCATCATGTTCATGTCGCCTTCGCAGGCATCCTGCAGATTCTTGAGTTCGGCCGGGCTCGGGCTGCGCTGCCCCATCACGCCGTAGAAGGTGCCGTGCTCGGCTTCGGCGATCAGCGGCATCACGTTGTGCAGGAAGGCGCCCTTGGCCTTGACGATGCGCGACACCTCCTTGAGGTGCTCGTCGTTGACGCCCGGGATCAACACCGAATTGACCTTGACCAGGATGCCCTTCGCCACCAGCATCTCGAGGCCCTTCTGCTGCTGGGCGATGAGGATTTCCGCCGCCTGCCGGCCGAAGATGCGCTGGTTCTTCCAGAAGATCCACGGATAGATCTTGGCGCCGACATCCGGGTCGACGCAGTTGATGGTGATCGTCACATGGTCGATGTTGTGCCTGGCCAGTTCCTCGACACTGTCGGGCAGCGCGAGGCCGTTGGTGGACACACAGAGCTTGATGTCCGGTGCCTTCTCCGCCAGACCGCGGAAGGTGGCGAAGGTGCGCTCCGGATTGGCGAGGGGGTCGCCCGGCCCGGCGACACCCAGCACGGACATCTGTGGAATCGCGGCGGCCACCGCCAGTGTTTTCTTCACCGCCTGATCGGGTGTCAACAGTTCGGACACCACACCCGGCCGCGATTCGTTGGCGCAGTCGTACTTGCGGTTGCAGTAATGGCACTGGATGTTGCAGGCCGGCGCCACCGCCGCGTGCATGCGCGCGAAATGGTGGTGCGCCTCCTCGGAGTAGCAGGGATGGTCCTGGACACGCCGGCGGATGTCGTCGGACATGTCGTTCATCTGCTGCGCCGTCGAGCCGCAGCTACCGGAGCTACAGCCGCCGTGCTGGGGCGCCGGGGGGGCAATTACAGGGAGGTCCACGATGCGTCTCCGCTCTGGGGGGTTGCCTTCCCTACAGCAACGCCTGTGCCAGGTGCCAAGCCATTGATTTCATTTGAGCGGGATACAGGCTTGTCGCAAACCCCACAATCTTCGGCCGCCGACATCGCGCCATGGCCAAATCAAGAAAGGCCGATGCAAAGCAAGCAACCACCGCTGGAATACTCTAATCTTGGTGGCGATGCCCCCTACCGGGGGAGTGTTGTTCGAGTCGGGAGAAGAATTGTGAGAGATCTGGTTTGGGGCAAGGTACTGAGCGTCGGGGTCGAGGAAATCGACGAAGATCATCGCAAGCTGGTCAACATCTTCAATGTTCTCAACCATGCCGTATTGGAAAAGGAAACCCCGCAATATCTTGCGGCGACGCTGGAAGAGTTGATCAACTGCACGGTTTGGCACTTCAGCCACGAGGAGCGGCTGATGCTGAAGTACCGGTATCCGGAAGCGGCAGAACACAAAGTGGAGCACGGGGAACTGATTCAGACCGCCAAGGAGCTACAGCGGGAGATCCTTCAGTCCGACAAGCCCGTGGCGGAGGAACACATCGAATTCCTCGAGCGCTGGCTGACCCAGCACATCCTCACCACCGATGGTCGCCTGGGCTTCTTTCTCTCTCAAGCAATGTAGCCGACGCTGAAGTTCTGTCGGCACGGCACGCTTCCCGCCCGGCCGAAACGGTGGAGCTACCGGTAGAGCAGGCCCGCGGAACGCTTCATCCCGGCCGGCGGCGACGCAGCCCGGCGACGCCGCAGAGCAGGCCGAGACCGGCCAGCGCCAGGTCGACGGTTCCGGGACAATCCGCCGATTGGGTTCGGCGTAGAGGACATCGTCCATCACGACAACGTCATCGTTCGGGTTGCCGAGGACGCTATTGCAAACACCAGGTATGGCACGGCGTGGGCGAGTGTAAGAAAGGCCGACTGCCGCCGTCCGGTTGGAAGACGAAGAACAGAGCAAAGCTCAGAATTGCTTGACGTGGATATTGAGTATCTGGATGCGATAGGCGATCTGCCGCGGCGTCATGCCGAGCAGGCGGGCGGCCTTGGCCTGCACCCAGCCGGCCTGTTCGAGCGCGCCGATCACCCGCTCGCGTTCGCTGGCCTGGACGCCATCGCCGCCATCACCCACGCCGTCATCGTCGTCCGGCGCGCCGGATGCCGACGGCTCGATGGCGCCGACCGGGGCTGGTGCCGCCGCCTCGGGCCCGCGCCGGGCCACCGCCGGCGCCGGCTGGCGGAAGCGGTCGAGGCGGATCAGGTCGGCATCGATGGCGCCGGTCTCCGACATCACGGCGGCGCGCTCCAGGCAGTTCTCCAACTCGCGCACATTGCCCGGCCAGGTGTATTGCGTCAGTCGGCGCAGCGCGCCTTCGCGCAGTGTCAGACTCCGCCCCTGCTGCTCGCCGATGCGGCCGATCAGGTGCCGAGCCAGCTCCGGGATGTCCTCGCTGCGCTCGCGCAGGCTGGGCAGCATGATGGGCATGACGTTGAGGCGGTAATAGAGGTCCTCGCGGAAGTCGCCGGTATCGACCGCTGCCTCCAGATCGCGGTGGGTGGCGGCGATGACGCGCACGTCGACCTTGATGGTGCGGCTGCCGCCGACGCGCTCGAACTCGCCTTCCTGCAGCACGCGCAGCAGCTTGGCCTGGAAGGCCGGCGAGATCTCGCCGATCTCGTCGAGGAAGAGCGTACCGCCGTCGGCCGACTCGAAACGCCCCTTGCGCGCGCCCACCGCGCCGGTGAACGAGCCCTTCTCGTGGCCGAACAACTCGGACTCGAGCAGGTTCTCGGGCAGCGTCGCGCAGTTGAGCCGGACATAGGCGCCACGCGCGCGCGGCGAGTTGTAGTGAATGGCGTTGGCGATCAGCTCCTTGCCGGTGCCCGTCTCGCCACGGATCAGCACGGTGGTATTCCACTTCGCCACCATGCGCACCTGGTCGAAGATGCGCCGCATCGCCACCGAGCGGCCGACGACATTGTCGAAGCCGAAGCGTCCGCGCACGGTGCGCCGCAGGCTGTCGCGTTCCTCGGCCAGGCTGTTCTTTTCCTGCGCCACCTCGAGCGCCAGCCGCACGCTCTGGCCGATCAGGTTGGCGATCATCTCGACGAAGCGCGCACGCTCGGCCAGCCGGACGGGATCGGGCCGATCCGGCTGGACGGCCAGCACGCCCAACTGGCGGCCGCCGGCGGCGATGGGCGCGGCGATGAACGGCAGCTCGGGATCATAGATGCCCAGCCGGTTGAGGAAGCGCGGGTCGCGGCCGACGTGGTCCACCACCACGGTTTCGCCTTCCTCCAGCACCAGGCCGAGCACGCCTTCGCCAGGCTGGTAGCGCACCGGCACGAAGGCGGCGGCATCGAAACCATGGACGGCCGTGACGGTCAGGTCGCCGCTGTCGAGGTCCACCACCGAAACCAGCCCCCGGCTCAAGCCGGCGTCGGCCAGCACGTCGAGCACGTCGCGCAGCGTCTGCCGGTAATCGAGCGAGCGCGACAGCACTTCGCTGACGCGATAGATGGTGTCGACTTCGGCGTTCGAGCAGAGGCACTCGCCCGCCACGCCTGGACTTCCCGTCGAGTTCATCGCCGGGGCCTCATGGCTCGGCGCGCCGGGTCGGCAGCACGACGCGCATCCGGCAACCACCCGTCGTCGCCGTCTCGATGCCGATCATGCCGCCATGGTCGGCGACCACCTGCTGCGCCGTGGCCAGCCCCGTGCCGGCATGGTGGCCGGCGCCGGCGCGCGTGCTGAAGAAGGGCTCGAAGACCTTGAGATGCAGCTCCGGCGCGATCCCCGGACCGCTGTCCTCGACGCACACCTCGACAGCGCCAAGCAGGCTGCGCGTCACCACGGTCAGCTCCCGGGTCTGCCAGCCCTTGGTGTTCATCGCTTCCAGCGCGTTGTCCACCAGCGCCTTGAACATGGCGCGCAGGCCGATCGGATGCCCCTGGACGGCCGGCAACACCGCCTGCGGCTTCCAGTTCACCGTGACGCCGGCGGCCAGCAGGCGCGCCGTGGAGAGGTCGAGCACGTCGCGCAGCAGTTCGTTGACATTGGTTGGGGCAGCCGTTTCGTCCGACCGTTCCGGAATCGCGCGACGCAGCGTTTCCAACACCTGCTGACCGGCGCGCAGCGCCGCGGTCAGCGCGTCGCTGGTCGGGTCCTGCCGGCCGCGCCGGTCCTGCATGGCGACCACCGATGAAAGCACGTTGATCGGCCCCTCGATTTGGAACAGGGCCGCCGAGAGGCTTTCGCGCAGACTGCTGACGCGGTTCTCCTCGGCCATCAGCGCCTGCAGGGCGGCCATGCGCGCCTTCTCCTGCTGGGCGCGCTGCTGGGTGATCTCCCGTGCGATCAGCAGCAGGTAGAGGCTGTCCTGGCGCCCGAAGAAGGCGTCGGCGCCCTCGTCCACGCTGCGCACCCAGGTGCCGGTGCACGAGAACCAGCGCGGCGGCTTGCCGCCGGGGCGATCGACGCGGATCTCGCGATCGGCGAAGGCCTGGGCGCCGTCGCGCGCGGCGCCCAGGCCGTGGCCGAGATCGGCGCGCACGGCGTCGAGGATCACGCTGGCCGGCTCGGTCATGCCGAGGTCGCCCATCAGCTTCTTGTACTCGTGGTTGTCCAGCACCACGCAATCCTCGCCGTCGAGCAGCGCGATGGCCACCGGCGCGGAATCGACCACCGACTCGATCAGGGCCTTCTGATTATTGACCTGGCATTCCAGGCGATGCATCTCGGTCACGTCGCGATGGATGCCGAGGTAGTTGCCGATCCGGCCCTCCGCATCGAGCACCGGCGTGATCATCAGGTCCGCCAGGTATTCGCCGCCGTCCCGACGCCGATTGACCAGTCGGCCGCTCCATGGCGCGCCGGCGCGAATCTGGCGCCACAAGTCGCCATACACGGAGGCCGGCGTCGCCTTGGCGGAGAGCGCCGACTGGTTCCTGCCGACCGCTTCGACGGCCGTATAGCCGGTCACCCGCTCGAAGGCCGGATTGACGTAAAGGATGTTGGCCGCGACATCGGTAATCGATATTGCGATGTCCGCCTGCGCCACCGCCTCGCGGAACACGCGCGGCAGGATGTCGACGGTCGTCCCCGACACCGGCGGTTCGGCGGTGCCGCCCAAGGCGGCGACAATCGGTGGCGACTTCTCTCGTTGGCTCATGGCGGGCATCTCGTGGCATCAGTTCCTTCCCATGTTCTGCATGATCCGTGCCACGGACTGGCGGCAGCCGCGTGCACGGCCCGGCCCTCACGCGCCAGGGCCTGCATTTGTCGGGTTTGCCACCGCCGTGTCGCAAATCCGACAGCGGCGCGCGCGGCACGCCGAGCCGCCGCGAAAAGCCCGGCTCGGTGCGGTTTGGCGGTCGCCCGCACCAGGGTGGTGTGCGCACCGGCGCCGGTGGCATGGAATCTGCCTAGGGAAGCTCGGAGGCCATGGCGAACCGATGAGCGAATACCTGATCCTGCTGGTGACGACCGCGCTGGTGAACAACGTGGTGCTGGTCAAGTTTCTCGGCCTGTGCCCGTTCATGGGCGTATCGAAGAGCGTCGACAGCGCGCTCGGCATGGGCATGGCCACCACCTTCGTCATCACCCTGGCCTGCGGCGCGACCTGGATACTCGACAACTGGCTGCTGATGCCGCTGGGCCTCGGTTATCTGCGCATTCTCGCCTTCATCCTGGTCATCGCCGCCGTGGTGCAGTTCGTCGAGATGGTGGTCAAGAAGAGCAGCCCGGGGCTCTACCAGGCGCTGGGCATCTACCTGCCGCTGATCACCACCAACTGCGCGGTGCTCGGTCTGGCGCTGATCAACGTCCAGGAAAAGAGCGGCTTCGTGACCAGCCTGCTGTACGGCTTCGGCTCCGCGGTCGGCTTCACGCTGGTGCTGCTGATCTTCGCCGGCCTGCGCGAACGTCTGGCCCTGGCGCGGGTGCCGGCCAGCTTCGCCGGCGCACCGGTCGGCTTCATCCTCGCCGGCCTGCTGGCGCTCGCATTCATGGGTTTTGCGGGACTCAATTTCAAGTGAGGTTCACATGATCGCAGCGATCCTCAGCCTGACCCTGCTTGGCGCCGCTCTCGGCTTCGGCCTGGGTATCGCGGCCAGGAAATTCGCCGTCGAGACCGACGAGCAACTGGCCGAGATCGAGGCGCTGATGCCCGGCTCGAACTGTGGCCAATGCGGCTTTCCCGGCTGCGCCGGCGCCGCGGCGGCCATCGCCGCCGGCACCGCGCCGGTCACCGTCTGCCCGCCGGGCGGCAAAGCGCTGGCCAGCGCGCTGGCGGCCAAGCTCGGCATCGGCATCGACCTGTCGGCCGTGGTGGATGCCGGCCCCAAGCTGGCCGTGATCGAGGAAGATATCTGCATCGGCTGTTGCCGCTGCGTCAAGGAATGCCCCACCGACGCGATCGTCGGCGCCGCCAAGCAGATCCACGCCGTGATGCGCGAGGCCTGCACCGGCTGCGGCAACTGCGTCGAACGCTGTCCAACCGAGGCGGTGAAGATGTATCCGGTGCCCGTGACGCTGCAACACTGGGTCTGGCCGAAGCCGAACGCCGGAGAACCAGCATGGGCCTGATCGAGAAGTTCCTCGCGCTGCTGGAGCCGGCCCATTGGGGCGTGCATCCCGACGACCGCAAGCGGCCGGCCGCCGACCAGCCCCTGCGGGTGCTGCCGATGCCCGATCGCCTGTACGTTCCCCTGCAGCAGCATATCGGCGCGCCGGCGCGCCCCATCGTGCTGGTCGGCCAGAAGGTGCTCAAGGGGCAGTTGCTGGCCGAGGCGCAGGGCGCGACGTCGGCCGCCATCCATGCGCCGACCTCGGGAACGGTGGCCGCCATCGGCGATGTCACCGCCCCTCATCCGTCGGGCCTACCCCTGGTCGCGGTGACCATTGCCGCCGACGGTGACGATCGTTGGGCCGATGCCGGCGACGCCGATGATCCCTTCGCACTGCCGCCGCAGGAGGTGGCTCGCCGCGTCGCCGCCGCCGGCGTGGTCGGTCTGGGCGGCGCCACCTTCCCTTCAGCGCTGAAACTCGGCCTGGGCCTGCGCTCGGCGATCCACACCCTGATCATCAACGGCGGCGAATGCGAACCCTATCTCTCCTGCGACGACCGCCTGATGCGCGATTTCGCCGGTGAGACGGTGGACGGCATCCGCCTGATGCTGCATGCCACCGGCGCGCGGCAGGCGCTGGTCGGCATCGAGGACAACAAACCGGAAGCTATCGCGGCCATGCGCGCGGCGGCCCGGCCGTTCGGCGAGATTGCGATCCAGCCAGTGCCGGCGCGCTATCCGATGGGCTCGGAGAAGCACCTGTTTTCCGAGCTGACCGGCCACGAGGTGCCGGCCGACGGCCGCACCACCGACCTGGGCGCCCTGGTGCACAACGTCGGTACCGCCTGGGCCGTCCATGAGGCGATGCGCAACCACCGGCCGCTGGTCGAGCGCATCGTGACGGTCAATGGCGGCGCGCTGGCGCGACCCGGCAACCTGCGCGTACCGGTCGGTGCGCTGGTCGAGGACCTGCTCGACTTCGCCGGGCTCCGCGAACCGCCGGCGCGCCTGGTGATGGGCGGCCCGATGATGGGCAGCCTGCTGCCGCACGCCCGGGTACCGGTCGTCAAGGGCTCCAGCGGCATCCTCGCCCTTACCGCCGGCGAGGCGGCAACCGCCCTGCCCGGCCCATGCATCCGCTGCTCGTCGTGCGTGCGCGCCTGTCCGGTCGGCCTGCTGCCGCTGGAGATGTCGGCGCGCATCGCCGCCGGCGACCTCGACGGCTCGGTGGCGCTTGGCCTCAAAGACTGCATTGCCTGCGGCTGCTGTTCCTACGTCTGCCCGGCGCGGATTCCGCTGGTGCATTACTTCAACCACGCCAAGGGCGAACTGGCTGCGCGCGGGCGCGCCCAGTTGCGCAACGAGGCGACCAAGCGGCTGGTCGCGGCGCGCGCCGAGCGCCTCGAACGCGAGGCCCGGGAAAAGGCGGAAACCGCGGCACGGCGCAAGGCGGAGCGCGCCGCCGCCAAGGCCGCCGCCGAGGCCAGCCTGCGGCTCGCCGCCGCCGAGCGACCGGCCAGCGAGGTGGCGCCGTGAACGGCGAGGCGCTGCGGCGCGGCTGGTCCACCGCCATCGCATCGCCGCACGCCCATGCCGGCGGCGGCATCTCGCGGGTCATGGTCAAGGTGATGTTTGCCCTGGTGCCGGCAACGCTTTACGGTTTCTGGCTGTACGGCTGGCCGGCGGTACACCTGTGGTTCATCACCTGCTTCTTTGCCCTGCTCGGCGAGGCCTTCAGCCTGCGTCTGATGGGCCGTGCCGCGATCCCCGTGCTGGCCGACGGTTCCGCCCTGCTCACCGGCTGGCTGCTGGCGCTGTCGTTGCCGCCCTGGGCGCCCTGGTGGATCGGTGCCACCGGCGGCCTCTTCGCCACCATCGTCGCCAAGCAGATCTTCGGTGGCCTCGGGCAAAACCTGTTCAACCCGGCCATGGTCGCCCGCGTCGCCCTGCTGATCTCCTTTCCGGTCCCGATGACGCTCTGGCTGGCACCCCTGCCGCTTGGCTCGCTCGGCGCGCCCGACTTCGTCCATGGCCTGCGGATCACCCTCGGGGGCCTGCCGCCGCTCGACGCCACCAGCAGCGCAACGCTCCTGGGCCATGCCAAGACCGAACTGTCGCGCGGCATCGACCTCTTCCATTCGCTGGCCGGCGAACACGCACCGGCGCTGTCGCTGGCCGGCGCGCGGGCCGGCAGCCTTGGCGAAACCGCCACGCTGCTGATTGCCGCCGGTGGTGCGGCGCTGATCTTCATGCGCCTGATTTCCTGGCACATTCCGGTCGCCATGCTGGCCGCCATCGCCGTGCCGTCTGCCGTGGCGCATGGCATCGATCCAGCGCGCCACCTCGACGCCGGCAGCCAATTGCTGTCGGGCGGCGCCATGCTCGCCGCCTTCTTCATCGCCACCGACTACGTCACCTCGCCGAACACGCGCACCGGCCAATTGATGTTCGGCGCCGGCTGCGGCCTGCTGACCTGGATCATCCGCACCTGGGGCGGCTATCCCGAGGGCGTCGCTTTCGCCGTGCTGCTGATGAACGCCCTGACGCCGGCCATCGACCGCCTGGTCAAGCCGCGCATCTATGGCCGCGATCGCCGCGGCACGCCGCTGGAGCCGAAGACATGAGCCTCGACATCGCCCAGGTGCGCGACGGGCTTGCCTATCAGGGCGTCTCGCTGGGCATCGTCGCCCTGATCGCCAGCGCCGCCCTGGTGTTCGCGAACCAGCAGACGCGCGACGCCATCGCCGCGGCCGAAGCCCGCGATCTCGCCGCTTCGTTGGCGCAGGTGCTGCCCGAGGGTACGGCCGACAACGATCTGCTCAAGGAAACGCGTGCCGTCGACAATGGCGGTACGCCGGTCACCGTCTATGTGGCGCGCCGCGCCGGCGCCGTCAGCGGCGCGGTGTTCCGCATGGCCGGGCGCGGCTATGCCGGCGACGTGGTGGTTCTGATGGGCGTCGATACGACGGGCCGGCTGTTCGGCGCCCGTGTCGTCAAGCACCAGGAAACACCCGGCCTGGGCGACAAGATCGATGTCGCGAAGTCGAACTGGATCCGGGGTTTCGACCGCAAGTCGCTGGGCGAGCCGCCCGCCGACCAATGGGCGGTGAAGAAGGACGGCGGCGTGTTCGACCAGTTCGCCGGCGCGACCATCACGCCACGCGCGGTGGTCTCCGCCGTGAAGGCCGGCCTGACGTTCTTTGCCGAGCATCGCCGGGAAATCCTCGGAGAGGAACAATGAGCTATCGCGAAATCTTCAGGGACGGGTTGTGGCACCAGAACGTCGTCTTCGCCCAATTGCTGGCCATGTGCCCGACCATGGCCGTCACCACCAGCGGCACCAACGGCCTGGGCATGGGGCTGGCGACGACGGCGGTGCTGGTCGCGTCGAACATGCTGGTCGCCGGCATCCGCAACTTCGTCAGCCCGCAGGTACGCATTCCGGTCTTCGTCGTGCTGATCGCCACGCTGGTGACGCTGGTCAACATGGTGCTGAACGCCTGGCTGCACGACCTGTACAAGGTACTCGGCCTGTTCATCGCCCTGATCGTGGTGAATTGCGCCATCCTCGGCCGCGCCGAGTCCTTCGCCTCGCGGGCGCCGGTCCTGGCGTCGGCTGTCGACGGACTGGCGATGGGCCTGGGCTTCACGGGTGCGCTGACGCTGATCGGCCTGGTGCGGGAACTGCTGGGCAGCGGCACGCTGTTCGCGCAGGCCAGCCTGCTGCTCGGGCCCCGCTTCGCCTTCCTGGAAACGACCGTGATCCCGGCCTACGGTGGCGTGCTGCTGATGATCCTGCCACCCGGCGGCTTTCTGGTGCTGGGCGTCTTCCTGGCCCTCAAGCGGCGCCTCGACCAGCGCGCCCGGCGTGCCGCCGGCGAGCCGGAAGCGCCGCTGACGGCGTCGGCATGACTCGATAGGAGGTATCACGGATGCAAGTCGGCATCGCCTATTCCGAACCGTCGCAACAGCTCTGGGTGAACATCGAAGTGCCGGATGGCACCTCGGTGCGCGATGCCATCGAGCGGTCCGGCATCCTGCGCCAGTTCCCGCACATCGACCTCGCGGTGCAGAAAGTCGGCGTGTTCGGCCGCCTGGCCAAGCTCGACGCGGCGCTCAAGCCGGGCGACCGGGTCGAGATCTACCGTGCCATTACCTGCGATCCGCAGACGGTGCCGCGCCGCGACGGCTTCGGCGGCGAGGACGACGCCTAGCGGCCGCGAAGTCGCGGGTCCCTCAGGCGGAGCGAAAGAGGCCGGCCAACCAGTCCTTCTGCGCGGCGCGCCGGCGGTTCTCGTCCAGATTGGCCCGGATGCGTTCCGCCGCCTCGCCCAGCGGCACCCGCCGGCCCGGCACGATGCGCTCGCAGAGCACGACATGGAAGCCGAGCGGCGATTCGACGACGTCGGACACCTGCCCGGCCGACAGTTCGAAGGCCACGGCATCGAGCTCCGGATAGAGTTTGCCCGGCGGCATCTCGCCGAGCAGACCGCCGTTCATTGCGGTGGGGCATTCCGAATGTTTGAGCGCCTGTTCGGCGAAGCGGTCGGGCGCCTTCTCCAGGCGCTCGCGAATGGCGACGATCCTGCCCAGGGCCGCCGGCCGTTCGCTACCCGCCAGGGTCTCGTTGATGGTGACCAGGATATGGCGCAGCAGGCGCGTCTCCGGCTTGAGGAAACGTTCCGCGTTTTGCAGGTAGAAGATCTCGACGTCGGTGGCGCTGGCCGCCTCCACCCGCCCGGCCACCTGTTCGAGCACGGCTTCCACCTTGAGGTCGCGCTCGATGGCGGCGCGCAGGGCGTCGGGCGTCAGGCCGGCGCGGGAAAGGTCCGCCTCGAACTCGTCATCACCGGCGTAGCGCTGGCGGATCTCCGCCAGCGCGGCGGCGACCGACGCGTCGGGCAGCACCACGCTGGTCGCCTCGACCGTGGCCAGGATGCGCCGCTCGATGGCCGCCTGCCGTTGCGCCACGGTGGCCACGCGGCTGCGTTCCGGCGGCGCCAGCGCCTCGGGCGACTTGCCGTACAGCTCGGCGGCCAGCTTGATGGTCAGGTAGGGACTACAGTCGGGCGTCTCGCTCATCGGCTTCTCCCAGGGCCCCCAAGGCGGCTTCCGGCACCGCGAAGACGCGCCCGGGGCGGGCCTCGAAATGGACGTGATAGGTGATCACGCCGTCGTCGCGCAGCACCCTGAGCACCTCGCCGACGGCGCCGGGCGGTACCAGCAGTTCTTCCTGCGTACGCAGCGCCTTGGCGGCCGTGACCCGGTCGCGCGCCTCGAAGCGGCTCGGCAACCAGGCCTCGTCGGCGCCGATCAGTTCCTCGACGCGGCAGCCGACGACCCGCTGGGCGTCGAGGAAACGCACCGAGTAAATGAGCTGGTCGACCAGGAACGTGCCGATGTTGACCACGTGGCCGACGCTGCCACGCTTGACCAGCAGATCGCCGGTGGCAATGCCGGGGAAGGTGCCATCATTGCGGACATTGCGCGTCACCCGCACGGCATCGCCGTATTCCCAGGCGGGCAGCATCAATGGCGCGCCCGGCCGATCGATGTCACCGCCACCTTGGCGATGCCGCCGGCCTTCTGATAGACGCGCAACACCTTTTCCGTGCGCGCGTCGGAATGCACGAAATCCTCGTAGGCGCGCTGCAACAGTACGCGGTAATCGTCGTAGCCGGGCTCGCCACCGTTCTGGCGGTGACCGGCCAGGTAGTCGTGATAGCGCTGCAGGATGTGCAGGCGATTGACGTGAACGACGCCCGGCTGGTAGGGAATGTCGAAGTAGCCGAGAAAGTCCTCGGCGGATTCGAGTTCGTCGAGCTCGTCGATGAAGTCTCTCGCGGCGGTGTTCATGGCGGTTCCTTTCATGAGGCGGTCAAGCGACCAGGGGCTCCGGGTCGGCACGTACTCCGGGAATCTCGAGCAGGGCCGCCGCGCCGAGGCGGTCCTGAGGATCGAGTTCGCTGATCTTGGCCAGGCGGCCGCGCCCCTCTTCGAGCCGACCCATGCGCAACAGCACCACGGCGGACGCCTTGAGCGCCAGCAGGTAGAAGCGCAGTAGGCCGATCGAATGGCGGGCGGCCATGCCGATCCCGGCCAAGCGCAAGCCGTGCCAGTCGGTGACCAGGGCCAGCCGTTCGCCGGCGGCATCCATGGCGCGCTCGGCGACCAGCAGGGCATCGTCGAGACGATGCTGGTAGTAGTAGTAACGATACAGCGCGACCAGCACGCCGAGCTGGCGCGGGCCAAGAAAGTAGGCGCGCAGCAGCGCGTGTTCCGCCGCCGGTTCGCCATACGAGGCGGCCGCCTCGGCCAGCAGTTCCTCCGCGCCTGCTTGCAGCGGCTCGTCGAAATAGAGCTGGGCGTCCTCGAAGGCCAGCAGGTCGGGCGCGTCAGCCACGGCGATGTTCCTCGCAGCACAGCTCGCCGGCGGCGCAGGTCGCGCATTGGCCGCTGACCGGTGGCGCATCGACACCGCGCAGCCGGCGCAGATCCTGTTCCAGCGTCTCGATGCGATCGAGCAGGCAGCCGATCGCCTTGCCGACCGGGTCGGGAATCAAGTGATGATCGAGGTCGAGTTCGCCGCGCGGATCGAGGGCGCGCGGGGGCGCGGCACGTTCGCCGACCACGCGCGCCGGAATGCCGACCACCGTACGGCCGGGCGGCACCTCCTTGACGACCACGGAATTGGCCCCGACGCGGGCCGCCGCGCCGACGACGATGGCACCGAGGATCTTCGCCCCGGCGCCGACCACCACGCCGTCGCCCAGCGTCGGATGGCGCTTGCCCTTGTTCCAGGTGGTGCCGCCGAGCGTCACACCGTGATACAGGGTGACGTCGTCGCCGATCTCCGCCGTCTCGCCGATCACGACGCCGGCGCCGTGGTCGATGAAGAAGCGCCGACCGATGCGCGCGCCGGGATGAATGTCGACATTGGTCAGGGCGCGCGCCAGGTAAGCGAGCAGGCGCGCCGGATAACGCCAGCCGGACCGCCACAGGCGATGGGCCAGCCGATGCGCCATGACGGCATGCAGGCCCGGATAGGTGGTCAGCACTTCCCACTTCGAGCGGGCGGCGGGATCGCGACGGAAGATGCAGCCGGCATCCTCGCGCATCATGGCCAGCAGGCCGGGCCGCCCGTCCACCGTCCGGGGCGGCCGCACGGCCAGGGCGGAGAGTTCACTCATGGCTGGCCCGCCGTCCCGAGCGCCAGCAGGCGCGCAGCTCGTCGTCCGTCGGCGGCCGCTTCTCGCGCGCGACGAAGTTGCGGATCTCGCCGAGCAGGCCCTCGGCCGCCGCCGCGTCGATCTCGATGCCCAGCGTGGCCATGATCACCCGCACCGCGTGCTGGCCGGAATGTTTGCCGAGCACCAGGCGATGGCTGCGCCCGACCAGCGCCGGATCGAAGCCCTGGTAGTTGGCCGGATTCTTCAATAGGCCGTCGACATGGATGCCGGCCTCGTGGGTGAACACGCCGTCGCCGACCACGCTCTTCTGCCAGGGCACCGGCCGGCCGGAGGCACGGGCGACCCGATGCGACAGCGACAGGAAGTTGCGCAGGTCGATGCCGGTGTCGACGCCGTGGCAGCGCCGCAGCGCCAGCACCACCTCCTCGAGCGGCGCGTTGCCGGCGCGTTCGCCGAGGCCGTTGACCGTCGTGTTGAGGTGCGTCGCGCCGGCCCGGGCGGCAGCCAGGGTGTTGGCCGTCGCCAGGCCGAGGTCGTCGTGGGCGTGCATCTCGATCTCCAGATCGCAACTGGCGCGCAGCGCCGCGATCCGCTCGAAGACGGCGAACGGGTCGAGTATGCCCAGCGTGTCGGCGAAGCGGAAGCGGCGCGCGCCGGCGCGCTGGGCCGTCTCGACGATGCGGCGCAGGAAATCGGGGGCGGCTCGCGAGGCATCCTCGCCGCCGATGCAGACATCGAGACCGGCGGCGCGCGCCCGCCCGATGTGCTCCGGCAGGGTCTTGAGCAGCCAGGCGCGATCGCGGCGCACCTTGTGGCGCAGGTGCTGGTCGGAGGCCGGCACCGAAATGTCGATCAGATGCGCGCCCAACCCGGCGCAGGCCTCGATGTCCGCCATGTTGAGCCGGCTCCAGACCATCAGCCGCGCGTTCAGGCCCAGGTCGGCGACGGCGCGGATGCTGTCGCGTTCCACCGCGCCCATCGCCGGAATGCCGACTTCCATCTCCGGCACACCCAGGGCGTCGAGGTCACGGGCGATGGCCAGCTTTTCGTCGAGGGTGAATGCCACGCCCGCCGACTGTTCGCCGTCGCGCAGCGTAGTGTCGTTGATGACGACGTGGGGGAGGAAGTTCGAATTGGCGTTCATGGCCAGAACTTAGCAAGTCCGGTGCCTGCCATTTATTCACTTCCAATCAACCACTTGCCTGGCAAGCCTGGCCGACTTTGTCGCAAACCAGACAAAGGCCGGCCGGGCCACCCTAGGCGTACTGCGGCGCGAAGTCCGCCTCGGGGTTCTCGGCCGGACCCGTCTCGCCCCAGTAGGGAGAAATCCTGCGCAACTGGGCGATGATCGCCGGCACGGCGGCGATGACACGATCCATCTCCGCTTCCGTGTTGTGGCGCGACAGCGAGAAGCGCGTGGTGCCATGGGCGGCGGTGTAGGGGATGCCCATGGCGCGCATGACGTGCGAGGGTTCCAGCGAGCCCGACGTGCAGGCCGATCCGGACGACGCGGCGATGCCGGCCTTGTTGAGCAGCAGCAGGATGGCCTCGCCCTCGACGAACTCGAAGGCGATGTTGCTGGTGTTGGGCAGCCGGTTGGTGGTGTCGCCGGTGGCGAAGGCACGCGGCACCCGGGCCAGCAGCCCGGCTTCGAGCCGGTCGCGCAAGCGACGGACCTCGGTGTTCTCATGGGCCAGGTATTGCACCGCCTGTTCGGCGGCGACGCCGAGGCCGACGATCGACGCCGTGTTCTCGGTGCCGGCCCGCCGGCCGCGTTCCTGGTGCCCGCCGCGCAGCAGGGGCCGAAAGCGCGCGCCGCGCCGCAGGTAGAGCACGCCGACGCCCTTCGGCGCGTGCAGCTTGTGGCCGGAGAGCGACAGCATGTCGATCTCGGTGGTCTTGAGATCGATGGGCAGCTTGCCGACCGCCTGGACGGCGTCGGTGTGAAACTGGGCGCCAACCGCGTGGGCCATCTCCGCCATCGCCTCGACCGGAAAGATCGTACCGGTTTCGTTGTTGGCCCACATCGCCGACACCACCGCCGTGCGCGGGCCGAGCGCCGCGCGGTATTCGGCCATGTCGAGCCGGCCGCGCTTGTCCACGCCGAGGCGGGTCACCGCGTAGCCATCCTTCTCCAGGGTCTCGCACAATGTCAGGACGGCCGGATGCTCGACGACGGTGGTGATGATCTGGTTGCGTTCCGGCTGCGCCTTGAGCGCGGAGAGGATCGCGGTGGAATCGGACTCCGTGCCGCAGGAGGTGAAGATGATCTCCGAATCGTGCGCGGCGCCGAGCAGCGCCTGGACGCGGGCGCGGGCTTCCTTGAGGGCGAAGCCGACCTGGTTGCCGAAGCTGTGCATCGAGGACGGATTGCCGAACTGCTCGGTGAAGAAGGGCAGCATGGCCTCGACCACCGCCGGATCACAGGCGGTGGTCGCGTTGTTGTCGAGGTAGATGGGCTTCATGATCAGGCCTTCGCCATTTGGCTGGCCGGCAGCAGGCGGACGAATTCGCCGAGCGCCTCGACCAGCTTGGTCTGCACGCCGTTGAGGGTCGCCGCCTCCATCATGCAGCCGACGCAGGCACCCTTGAGATTGACGTAGATGTTCTTGCCGTCGATCTCGACGATCTCGATGTCGCCGTGGTCGCGCTGCAGCATCGGGCGGATCGCCTCGACGGTTTCCTCGATCTTGCGGATGCGCTGGAAGTTGGTGAGCCGGGGGGCCGCCGGCACGGCGGCCGGCGTCGGTTTCTTTTCGGCGGTCGGCGCCGTACAGACCTCCTTCGCCACCTTGGCCAGGATCTCCTCGATACCCTCGTGGCAGGAGGCGCAGCCGCCGCCGGCCTTGGTGTAGTTGGCCACCTGCTCGACCGTGGTGAGGCCGTTGGCGCGCACCGTCTCCTCGATCAGCACGGCATCGATGGCGAAGCACTTGCAGATCAGCGCGCCCTCCTCGTGGTCGTCGCTCCATGCCTCGCCACGGTAGTTGGCGATGGCCGCCTGGAGCGCCTCGCGGCCCATCACCGAGCAATGCATCTTCTCGGGTGGCAGGCCGTCGAGGTAGTCGGCGATTTCCTGGTTGCTGACCGTCAGCGCCTCGTCCAGGGTCTTGCCCTTGATGATTTCGGTGAGCGCCGACGACGAGGCGATGGCCGAACCGCAACCGAAGGTCTGGAAGCTGGCATCGAGGATCCGTTCGGTGTCCGGATCGACCTTCAGCATCAGGCGCAGCGCGTCGCCGCACTTGATCGAGCCGACGTCGCCGACACCGTTGGCGCCGTCCAGCGCGCCGGCGTTGCGCGGGTTGAAGAAATGCTCGCGAACCTTTTCGGAATAGTCCCACATGGCCGTTCTCCTCGATCAGAAGCTGAAGGACTTGCCGCAGCCGCAGGCGGCCTTGGCGTTGGGGTTGTCGAACTTGAAACCGGACTCGGTCATGGTTTCGATGAAGTCGATGGTCAGGCCATCGACCAGCGCCAGCGTGGCCGGATCGACCATCATCCTGATGCCGTCGACGTCGAGCACGGTGTCGTCGGCCGCCACGGCGGCCTCGAGCTTGAGGCCGTACTGGAAACCGGAACAGCCGCCGCCCGAAACGGACACGCGCATGCCGGTCACCGGCGTCTCGGAATACTTGATGAAGCGTTGAATGGCCTTGGCGGCTTTGGGGGTCAATTGGATCATCGCTCTTGCTCCAGAATCGGTTGAATGAATCAGCCCGGCAGGGGCTGCGGCGCGTAGGAGTGGCAGCCCTTGGGGCAAACCCGGCCGCAGGCGCCGCAACCGATGCAGTCCATGGCGTCGGCCACGGTCATGACCATCATCGCGTCGTCGTCGTCCCAATCCTCGTCGACTTCCATGTCCTCGCCGCGCTCGACGAGATCGAGCACCTTGCGCGGACAGACCTTGAAGCAGCGGCCGCAGCCGATGCATTTCCGGTCGTCGATGGCGACCAGGAATTCTGGCGTCCAGTGGGTGCCGCCGCGCGTGTAGCCGGAAATGTCGCTCATGACTCGCTCCTATCCATTTCGTGCCGCCGTCAGGCGCTCGTTGGCGGTGGCCCAGGCCGCGCAGGCCTCGAAGGTTGACCGGGCCAGGCCCGGTATCTCCTCATAGCCGGCCGGCAGCCGCTCTTCCACCAGGTCGTGCATCTGTCCGGCCCACTCGCTGGCGATGCGCTTGAGCCGCTTCACTTCCTTTTCCAGTTCCTTGAGTTCGTCGTCCGTCATGCTCACAACCCCGCCACGTCCGGATGGGCACCGACGATCTCGAGCGCCACGGCGAGAATCTTGTCCCCCTCGGTCTTCATCTTCGACAGGCTCTCGAAGCCGAAGCGATGCACGTCGCGGAGCGTCCGGTCGGCGACCACCAGCTTGCCGACGGTGATCAGCGCACGGCCGAAGCCCTCGTGGGAGAGGTGCACCAGCGGCACGGCCATCAAGCCGCACTCCTTCTCGATCAGCACGGCAATGGCGTTATAGAAGGCCTTGACGCGCGAGAGGATCTCCTCGTCGGGGTCGCCGACGATGGGAATCACCGCCTTGCGCTCCTTGGTGAGGACCAGCGGCTCGAGCAGCGCCGGCCCGGGCTGGCCGTCATAGGTGCCGTAGCTGTCGAGGGCGCGCATCTGCCGGATCATCTCCTTGATGAAGTCCGTGTCGAGGATGGGATCGCGTTCGAGGGTGGCGGTGTTCATGGGGTCGTCTCCTGATGGGCCGCCCGACCGGAGGCGACGCCCCCCGCCGGGGCGGCGGATGAAATAGCCAAGGTGGCCGAGGGGGCCGGGCCGGCCGTGATTTCCGTGCCGGGTGAATCGTCGGCGAGCACGGACAGTCCGCCGAGCATGGGTCGCCACCGCCCGAGCACGCGCAGCGCGACCAGGCCCAGCGCCAGTCCCGCCGCGGCGCCGCCGATGGCGGCCAGATCGCCGCCGCTGGCCAGCGCCACCGCGCCGGCCAGCGTGCTGACGGCCGGCAGAAGATAGGCCAGCAGGGCGCTGCGCGCCAACGAGCCATCGTCGATCGCCAGGATCACCGCCGCGCCGGGCCGCGCCGAAGCGGCGACTGGCATGTTCACCGTCGCGCTATCCCCCCGGCCGCCGGCGCAGGTGCCGCGACTGCCGCAGCTCGTACAGCCTGCCGGCAGCTCGACGCGGATGGTCGCGCGGCCGTCGTGAATCGCCAGGATGCGCCCGGGGCGCGTCAGTTGGTTCATGGCTGGCTCATTCCTGCCACCCTTCGACGGCCATGCGCTGGAAGCGGCCGGCGTCGGCGTCGCTGTCCAGCCGGCGAACCGCCTTGTCGATCCAGGGCACGCCGCCATCGCGCACCGCGCGCCGCACCTTGGCCAGCAGAGTGTCGATGGACTCGGCGGCCTCCAGGCGCATGGGCTGGATGCCGTTGGCCAGCAACTGGCGCACCGCCGAGCCGCCCACCGCCAGGCAATAGACGGCAGCACAGCCCTTCAGGGCGGCGATCCGGGCGTCGAGCTTGTTTTCGTTGCCGTCCATGCGTTCTTCGGCGAACTCGGCCACCTCGACCAGTCTGGCCCGCTCGGCGTTGACGGCGTAGATGGCGAAACCGGTGGCGGCTCCGAAGTGCTGATCGACGCATTGGCGATCGGCGCTGGCAAAGGCGATCTTGAGCATGGCCGGCACGGACTCAGTGGCGGACCAGGCCAGCCGGAGCTGGCGCCCCGTCGTCGCGATAGATCGACCGGTAAGCGGGGATTTCATGGTGCTGTCCCAGGATGAGGTTGGCGAGGTCGAACAGCAACTGGCGCGCGGCGCGGTAGCCCACCCAGGGGCGCGCATAGCCGCCGACCAGGTCGTATTGCGGGAAGCCTGCGCGCAGCAGAGGAATGCCCAGCCGCGCGGCACTCTGCGCGGCATGCGAGTTCGAGATCAGCAGTTGCGCCCCGTTCTGCCGGGCCATGCGCTCGAGGTCCTCCAGGTCGCCCAGTTGCACGGTCGCGCAGGGGACGTCGGCCAGCGCGTCAGCGCGCGCCGGGGCCACGGCGGCAACCAGTTCGGCCCCCACCCCGCCGAGGAATTCGCCGAAGGCCAGCACCAGGTCCGGATCAAGGGCCAGGGCGACGCGCGTGAATCCGGTCATGAAATGGGTGTCGACCATGGCGTCCTGCAACTGGGCGCGCTGGCGCTCGAGCCGCGCCGGTACCGGCTGGCCGGAAATATCGGCCAGCACGGCGGTGAAGGCGTCACCGGCATATAGCCCGAGCAGGTGGTCGAAGCGGAAATCCGGCACCCCGGTCCGCTCCCTGAGCAAGTTGGCGGCACGGTCGAGGGACCGGCCGACCACCAGGGTGGCGATCGATTCGCCCATGGCCTCGATCTCGGCGCGCGGCGTACCGCCCAGCGTCAATGGCGTGGTCTCGGCCTCGACCAGGTGGCCGTCCAGCGCGTCGCCGATGTCGGGCAGCAGCACCGGTCGCAGACCGAAGGATTCGATCCAGTCGCGGATGTTCTCCATGTCGCCCGGTGTCAGCATCGACGCGGCCAGGACATTGACCTGCCTGTGGCGCCGCCCGGCCAGCGCGGACGGCTTGACCAGCGTATCGATGATCGCCTCCATCGCCAGGGCGTAGCCGGATTCCAGGGAACCCAGGTAGTCGGGGGTATTCACCGGCACCACGGCAATATGCTCGAACTCGGGATGGGCAGCGCGAAATTCCCTGACCAGGCGCCGGATGTCGGTGCCCTGCGTCTCCGACAGCCCGGTGGTCGGCAGACCGATGATCTCCGGCCCGCTCTTCTCGCAGATCGCCTTCAGGCCCTCGATGACGTTTTGATCGGCGCCCATGACCGTCGACACCTGATCCATCGCCGTTGTCTGCAATGGGATCGGCTCGCGGAAGTGGCGCACGAAGAACACCTTGCCGAACGCCGTGCAGCCCTGCGAGCCATGCAGCATCGGAATGGCGTTGCGCAGCCCGAGAAACGCCAGCGACGCGCCCACCGGCTGGCTCACCTTGAGCGGATTCACCGCCAGGGGTTTCACGCGTTTGAGAATTTCGGCCATGGCATGGGGTGCCTGCAATTGGAGGACACCCCTCCCGTTGCAATGGCCGTGCCAGAGCGGGATTACTTAAAGTTCAATGGGTTGGCGGTGATATCGTTTGTAGGAAAGCCGACATTGGCGGCACTGCTCAGACGGGGGGCCGTGCCGCGACGGCCGACTAGGTCGGCCTTTCGAAACTCTTTTCCTGGTGATATTCTTACCATATTGGTATCGATACTAGCGAGGTAAGATTATGGCCGCCACTGCAACCCTTTCCGGCAAGTTCCAGATTTCCATTCCCAAGGCCATCCGCGATGAGCAGCACTGGGAGGCGGGGCAGGAGTTCGTCTTCGTGCCGAAGGCGACCGGTGTTCTGCTGATTCCCGTGCCGGAACTCGGCGAGCTTGCGGGCATCGCCAAAGGCGCCAAGCCCGCCGATTACCGTGATCGGCAGGATCGCTACTGATGCCGCATCTTGTCCGTGTGGTCGATACTTCGGCGTGGATCGAGTGGCTGATCGACAGCCCGCTGCGCAAGAGGCTGGCGAAGGAAATTCCGGACAAGGCCGAGTGCATCGTGCCGACCATCGTGCAGTTGGAACTGGCGAAGTGGCTGACCCGCGAGGTCGGCGAGGATCGGGCTGACCAGATGATTGCCTATACCCAGAAGTGCGTCGTCGCACCGCTGGATACGCGCACGGCGCTGCGCGCCGCCGAGATGTGCCGCCAGCACAAGCTCGCGACCGCCGATGCCGTGGTCTATGCCACCGCAGCCGAGAACGGCGCCGAGTTGCTCACCTGCGACGCGCACTTCGAGGGCTTGCCGAACGTCGTTTATGTTCGGAAGAGTCCGTAGCCTGGCGTACCGCCACGCCCGACTTCAGAGGAATGCCAACCCCATGCAAATCTGGGTCGATGCCGATGCCTGCCCGAAGCCGATCAAGGAGATCCTGTTCCGGGCGGCGACCCGCACGGGGATCGCGGTGACGCTGGTCGCCAACCAGATGCTGGCGGTGCCGCGCTCGCCGCACATCCGCGCCTTGCAGGTGCCGAAAGGCTTCGACGTGGCCGACAACGAGATCGCGCGGCGGGTCGTGGCGGGTGATCTGGTCATCACGTCCGACATACCGCTGGCCGCCGACGTGATCGCCAAGGGAGGCCGGGTGCTGACGCCGCGCGGCGAGCCCTACGACGCGGGAACCATCACCGCGGCGCTGACCCTGCGCAACTTCATGGACACGCTGCGTTCGAGCGGCGTGGACACCGGCGGGCCGTCGTCGTTTTCCGCCAGCGACCAGCACAGTTTCGCCCGGCAACTCGACCGGGAGATCGCCGGACGCAAAGCCTGACGCGCCGTCACCCCGTCAGCCGACGACCGGCGTGCCCGCCGCCTTGCTCCGCGCCCACGGCGCCGGTTGCCGCACCGCCGCCCAGACCGGGCTGTCCATGGTCAGCGCCAGTTGCCGGGCCAGTTCGATCATGCCGTCGTAGCCGGCGTAGCCGAATTCCCGCTCCTGGTTGATGTCGAGGAAGGGAATGCGCGCCTTCAGCGCCGTGTAGAGGTTGCGGCCGCCGGCGATGAGGATGTCGGCGCCGAATTCCTTGTAGGTGGATAGCAGCGCCTTCGGGCTGCCGTCTTCGATCATGCGGGCGTCCGGCCCCATCAGCTCGCGAATGCGCGCCTTGTCCTCCTCGGTGGACTTCTTGGTGCCGGTGGCCACCACTTCCATACCCAGGTCCTGCAAGGCGGCGACCACCGACCAGGACTTGACGCCACCGGTGTAGAGCAGCACGCGCCGGCCGCGCAGGCGCTCGCGCCAGGGCGCCAGCGCGGCGGCGATCTTCGCCTCCTCGCGGCCGATCAAGGCCTCGGTGCGGGCCGAGAGATCCGGATCGTCCAGCAGGCGGGCGAATTCGCGCAGCGCCTGCGAGGTATCGGCGACGCCGTAGAAACTGCCTTCAAAGTAAGGCACACCCCAGCGTTCCTCGATCTTGCGCGCCACGTTCAGCAGGGCCTTGGCGCAGACGACCATGCTCGCCTCGGCGCGGTGCATGGTCTGCAACTCGCGGTAGCGCGCGTCTCCCGACAGCGTGGCCAGGATGCGCAGGCCCAGTTCGTCGAACAGCGGCGCCACGTGCCAGAACTCGCCGGCGATGTTGTACTCGCCGATCAGGCTGACGTCATGCACCCTGACGCCGCCGCGCCGGACATGAGCGGGCACCGGATCCGGCTCGCGCGTGCCGATCACGTAGCGCAGCATCGCCTCACCGGCGATGCGGTTGCCGAGGTTCTTGGTGCCGTAAAAGCCGGCGCAATCGACCGGCACCACCGGCAGGCCGAAATGCGTCCCGGCCGCCTTGCACACGGCGACCAAATCGTCGCCGATCAGGGCCGTGACGCAGGTGGCATAGACGAAGACGGCTGCCGGCGCATGGTCATCGATGGCCTGCTTGATGGCGTGGAACAGGCGCTTCTCGCCGCGACCCATGATGACGTCCTGCTCGGTGAGGTCGGTGGTCATGCCGGTCTTGTAGAGCGTCGGTCCGGTCGAGCGCGTGCCGCGGTTGTCCCAGGAACTGCCGGCGCAGGCGATGGGGCCATGGACGATGTGCGCCACGTCGGCCACCGGCAGCAGCGCGATCTGCGCGCCGTCGAACGAACAGCCACCGGCGGTGGCGCCCGGTTTGGGGCGGGCGCAGCCGGATTTTTCCTTGGCATTGTGCGAGCAGGCAGGCTCGTCGAGCAGGGCGGCGATTTCGGCGGCTTTCATGGGACATCCTTTCATCCCTGTCACCGCAAGGCGCGTGCCACCGCGTCCCACCTTCAAGTCACTGATTTCATGGCAACCAGCAGGCCTCCCGGGTTGTCGCATTTACGACAAACCAGCCGACCGCCCGGCGCGAATGGCTGATTGCAACAGCGTGGCATGGGCCTTGCGAGACGAAGGTGAACCCCTGACCGGAGAACTCTCATGCACGCCCCGCCACCCCTGCCGCAATGGTCGCGACGCCCGGCGGCCGCGACGCCCGGCGACGACGAGTACGACGACCTGCTCGCCCTGCTGCTCGACTACCGTGCCGAAGCGAACGCGGCCTCCGAGCAGTTGTGCCGCTTCATCGCCCGCGCCGCGATGGGGGAGAACCACCTTTGGCAGGACATGAACCTGCCGCATCGCCAGGCGCTCTCCGACCTGCTGCGCGAGAACTTCCCGGCGCTCGCCGGCCTCAACATCGGCAACATGAAGTGGAAGAAGTTCTTCTATCGCCAGCTCTGCGCGCGTGCCGGCGTGCCGATCTGCAAGTCGCCACATTGCGCCGACTGCTGCGACTACGCGGTATGCTTCGGGCCGGAATCATGAGCCTGCGCCGCCTCCCGCCCCCTTGCCTCGCCCTGCTGGCCCTCACCGCCGGGTTCGCTCGCGCCGAAGACGTATCGGTGGCGGTCGCCGCCAACTTCACCGCCCCGATGAAGATCATCGCCACCGACTTCGAGCAGGCTACCGGTCACAAGGCGCGGATCGCTTTCGGTGCCACGGGCAAGTTCTACGCTCAGATCAAGAATGGCGCACCCTTCGAGGTCTTCCTCGCCGCCGACGACGAAACGCCGGCGAAGCTGGAAAAGGAAGGGCTGGCCGTCGCCGGCAGCCGCTTCACTTATGCCATCGGCCGGCTGGTGCTGTGGTCGGCCAAACCGGGTTTCGTCGACGCCAAGGGCGAAGTGCTGAAGAATGGCGAGTTCGCGCACATCGCGCTGGCCAACCCCAAGCTCGCGCCCTATGGCGCGGCGGCGGTCGAGGCGCTGACCGCGCTCAAGCTGCTCGACGCCGTGCAACCCAGGTTCGTGCAGGGCGAGAACATCGCGCAGACGCACCAGTTCGTCATCAGCGGCAACGCCGAACTCGGCTTCGTCGCGCTGTCGCAGGTGATGAAGGACGGCAGGATCGCGGCGGGCTCGGCCTGGATCGTGCCGGCCGAACTGCATGCGCCGATCCGTCAGGATGCGGCGATGCTCGACAAGGGCAAGGGCAAGCCGGCCGCCGAGGCGCTGCTGAAATACCTGCGCGACGACAAGGCCAAGGCGATCATCCGCGGCTTCGGCTACGATTTGTAAATGTTCGACGCGAACCTCGCCGCCGTCTGGCTGACCCTCAAGCTCGCCACCGTCACCACCCTGCTGCTGCTCGTGATCGGCACACCGATCGCGTGGTGGCTGGCCCGCACCCGCTCGTGGTGGAAGGGGCCGGTCGGCGCCGTGGTCGCCTTGCCCATCGTGCTGCCGCCGACGGTGCTGGGCTTCTATCTGCTACTGGTGATGGGGCCGAACGGCGCCATCGGGCAGTTCACCCAATGGGCCGGCATCGGCCTGCTGCCCTTTACCTTCTGGGGACTGGTCGTCGCCTCGGTGTTCTATTCGCTGCCCTTCGTCGTGCAGCCGATCCAGAACGCCTTCGAGGCCCTCGGCGAGCGGCCGCTCGAAGCGGCGGCGACCCTGCGCGCGTCGCCGCTCGACGCCTTCTTCAGCGTGGCGGTGCCGCTGGCGAAGCCGGGCTTTCTCACCGCCACGATCCTCGGCTTCGCGCATACCGTCGGCGAGTTCGGCGTGGTGCTGATGATCGGTGGCAACATCCCGGACAAGACGCGCGTCGTCTCGGTGCAGATCTACGACCACGTCGAGGCGCTCGAGTACGCGCAGGCCCACTGGCTGGCCGGAGCCATGGTGGCGTTCTCCTTCCTGGTCCTGCTGGTGCTCTACACGCTCAACCCGACGGGGCGGCGCAAGTGAGTGTCGAGGCCCGCTTCCGGCTCGACTTTCCCGGCTTTGCGCTCGACGTCGACCTCTCGTTGCCGAGCCGCGGCGTCACTGTGCTGTTCGGCCACTCCGGTTCGGGCAAGACCACCCTGCTGCGTTGCATCGCCGGCCTGGAACGCGCGCCGCGGGGCAGGCTCGTCTTCGATGGCGAGGTCTGGCAGGACGCGGAGCACTTCCTGCCGACGCACCGCCGCCCGCTCGGCTACGTCTTCCAGGAAGCCAGCCTGTTCCCCCACCTGAGCGTGCGGGGCAACCTCGACTACGCCATCAGGCGCGCCGCGCGCCGTACCGCCAGCGCCGAGTCTTCGCAGATCGTCGACCTGCTCGGCATCGGCGCGCTGCTGGAGCGCAAACCGGAGCGCCTGTCCGGCGGCGAGCGCCAGCGCGTCGCCATCGCCCGCGCGCTGCTCACGGCGCCCCGAGTGCTGCTGATGGACGAGCCGCTCGCCGCGCTCGACCTCGCGCGCAAGAACGAGATCCTGCCCTACCTCGAGCGCCTGCACGACGAGCTGGAAATCCCGATCCTCTACGTGAGCCATGCCCCGGACGAGGTGGCGCGGTTGGCCGATCATCTCGTGGTCATGGTGGACGGCCGCGCCGTGGCCCAGGGAACGCTTGGCGAAACGCTGGCGCGGCTGGACCTGCCGATCCGACTCGGCGAGGACGTCGGCGCGGTGATCGATACCGTCGTCGTCGAGCACGATGCCCGCTGGCACCTGGCGCGCGTCGAGTTCTCCGGCGGCAGCCTCTGGGTGCGCGATGCGGGCCACGCCATCGGCCGGCATCTGCGCGTGCGCATCCTCGCCCGCGACATCAGCCTCGCCAGCCAGCCGGTCGCCGGCACCAGCATCCTCAATGCCCTGCCCGCGCGCGTCGTCGCCATCGCCGGCGACAGCCATCCCGCCCTCGCCCTGGTCCGGCTCGACGTCGGCGGCACGCCCCTGGTGGCGCGCATCAGCCAGCGCTCGGCGGCCGCGCTGGGCGTCGCACCGGGCCTGGCGCTCTGGGCACAGATCAAGGCGGTGGCGCTGCTCGGCTGAACAAGGCCTTTCTCGATTTCACCGTGGCCGGCGCCTGCCGGTGATGGTCGGTCTCTGAACGACGACCGCAGCCAAACGGCGACAAGAGGGCGCCACCCCTCAATGGTCGTCCGTTACAGCCAGGGCATCGTCAGCAGCCGAGGGATCGAGCGCGCCTGCCGTCAGCACGTCACCTTCATCGCCTTGAGCGGTGACAGCGCCCCGCACCACACCACCATCGCCGCCTTCATCTCCGGCCTGGGGGACGATATCGCCAAGGTCTTTGGCCAAGTGCTTTATCTGTGCGACCGGCAAGGCCTGATCGGTCGCGAGATGTTTGCCATTGACGGCGTCAAACTGCCGAGCAATGCATCGAAGGCCAAGAGCGGCAATCGCGCCGACTTTGCGCGCCAGGCCGCCAAGCTTGAAGCGGCCGCCCAGGACATGCTGGCCCGCCACCGGGAGAATGATGCCTTGCCCGTCGAGTCCTCGCTCGACGACAAGGCGAAGACGCGCATCGACCGCCTCCAGAGGGAATCGGCCCAACTGCGCGACTGGTTGGCGGCCAACCCTGAAGATCGCAAGGGCGCCAAGGGCAGCATCCGGAAGAGCAACCGTACCGACAACGAGAGCGCCAAGATGGCCACCAGCAAGGGCGTCATTCAAGGCTACACGGGGGTGGCGGCCGTCGATAGCCGGCACCAGATCATCGTCGAAGCCCAAGCCCACGGCACCGGCTCGGAACAGGACCTCCTGCTGCCCATCGTCAAGGCCACCGAGTCCCTGCGCACCGACCAAACGCTCATCACCGCCGATGCCGGCTACCACTCCGACGCCAACGTCACGGCCCTGGCCGAACAGGCGATACCGGCTCTGGTTGCCGACAACGGCATGCGGCAGCGCGATGAGCGTTTCAAGGACCAGGACAAGTACAAAGCCTTGCCCGATCCGCTCTACGACAAGGCCCATCCCAAGAAGGGCGCCCGCCACTACCGGCCCGGCGACTTCGAGTACGACGAGGAGGCCGGCACCTGCACCTGTCCCGCCGGCAAGCGGCTCTACCAGAACGGGGCGAACTGCAATCACAAGGGGCTGATGGGCACCAAGTTTCAGGGTGCGCAGCGGGACTGCATACCTTGTGACCGGCGCGAGAAATGCCTGCGCACGCCGGAGAAGACCAAGGCCCGGCAGGTGATGTTCTTCCGGGGCAAGGCTGACCAACGCGAAAGCGCTACCGATCGGATGCGGCGAGCCATCGATTCCGAGTGGGGGCGCGCGCTCTACGGCAGGCGCTTTGCCACGGTGGAGCCGGTGTTCGGCAACCTGCGGGCGAACAAGCGGCTGAACCGCTTCACGTTACGTGGCCGCAAGAAAGTCGATACGCAGTGGAAGCTCTACTGCCTGGTGCACAACAACATTCAAACAGTTGCCAAATACATAGATAGCAGACTCTCCGGGGAGATGGGTATGCTGTTTTTTCGCCGCAAGGCTGCCACGGCAGCCGCTGCCGCACCAGAATCGGGCGAGCCGTTGGGTTCCGCCACGTCGGCCAAACGGGACCAAGTGTTCCTGGACACATTGCAGGAGATGGGGGTCGGTCTGGCCCATGTCTGCTACAAGCTCACCCTCCTGACCCGCAAGTCGGACGAGGCGGCGGCGGAGGCGACGACGATCTCCGACGAATCGATCAGCATCAAGGATCTGGCCCGGCAACCGCACCAAGCGGATCTTCAACGACCGGACCGGAGCCCGGTGCGGCGCCCACACCGAGCCGGTGCTGATCCAGACCTACCAGCGCGACACCGGCGAGGTGATGCACGATCTCTCCGTGCCGATATTCGTCCGTGGCCGCCACTGGGGCGGCTTTCGTGTCGGCTATCCACCCCAAACCGCCCGCGTGGCCGACTACGCCGGAGCCGAGGTATTCCGACCGTGAATCCGGTACCAGCGGTGGCGGTGGCGCCCATGGCGAGGGACAGGTCGGTCGCGCGTCCCGATATTTCACAACCCGGCTAGAGGACCGCGCATGCCCGCCCTCGGACCAGACGGCGCTCAATCCGATCACCCCGGGGGCGGAAGCACGACAACCGATGCGACGGGGCGCCCGAATCCATTGCTGGATCTGGGTCTGTTCGGCTTGCTGTCGGTCATCATCTGCCTGATCGGCTGGGGTGCCTATGTCGCCCTGACGAGCCATGTCCGGCAACAGGAAGTGGCGACCCTGAGCTCGGTCGCCAAGTTGAAAGGCGCGCAGATCGAGTCGTGGCTTGGCGAGCGCCTGGGCGACGCTCGCGTGCTCGCCGGGCACCCCGCCGTGGTGGCCACACTGTCGCCGGCGCCGCCGGACAACCGGGACCAAATCCGCCAACATGCGCACCAAGCGCTGGCAACGACTCAGGAGGCCCACGGCCACATCGCCATCGAGCTATTCGATGCGCAGGGCGTGCGCGTGGACCGGGCGAGGACTCCACTTCGACAGCTCCCACCTGAGCGGCCCGGCCCGGATGGACGGGCTGTTGACGGCCAAGGCCCCCGCTCTGGTCGACTTCTATCCCACTGGAGACCCGGCCTACCCGGTCGAGTCTCGCCATTGCCACGCCGATCCGCCATGGTGGAACACCGGACACGCCGGCATTGGGATACCTCTTGCTGCACATCGACTTGGCGCGCAGCTTGTATCCGTTGGTCCAGAATTGGCCCGTGCCAAGCAGAACAGCCGAATCGCTGCTCGTGCGCCGGGACGGCGACGACGCGCTGTTCCTGAACACGCCGCGCCACGCGAGATCGCCACCCCTGACCATTCGCATCCCCCTCACCCGGGTGAACGTTCCGGCGGTGCGGGCTGTGATCGGGGACGCCGGCGCGACGGAGGGCCTCGACTATCGAAATCAACCGGTACTTGGCGTCACCCAGCCCCATCGCCGGCACGCCCTGGTTCCTTGTCGTCAAGATCGATCGATCCGAGGTGCTGGATAGCCTGCGGCTGCCCGCCCTGGCAACCATCGGCATGGTGCTGCTGGCGGTCGCCCTCGCCGGCATTCTGTTGCTGCTGCGCCACCAACGACAGCGGCTGCGGCAGTCGCAGGCATTGAGCCGCCAGGAACGGATGTTCCACGACGTGCTTGAGAACTCCGCCGACTGGTTCTGGGAGACCGATCCCGACAACCGGTTCACCTACGTCTCGGACAACGCGGCGCAGGCCCTCGGGCTGCCCGTCAACACACTGTTGGGGTTGGGGCGCCGTCAGGTTGCCGCGGCGCAGGATCTCAATCCTCCGGAGACATGGGAGGCTCACGAGTCACTTCTGGCACGACGCGAGACCATTTCGCAACTTCGAGTACTGCATCCTGAGTGCCGTCGGCCGGGCTGTCTGGCTATCGATAAGCGGCGTGCCTGTCTTCGACGCCGCCGGCGGCTTTGCCGGCTATCGAGGCATTGGCCAGGTCGTCACCGCTCGCCGTCAGGCAGAGGAAGAGTTGGCGTCCTATCGCATTCAGTTGGAACAGTTGGTCAAGCTGCGCACGGCGGCGCTGGAAGCCGCCGAAGCGCGGACCCGGATGATCATCGAGGCCAGCGGCGACGGCATCATCGAACTTGACGGGGCCGGACTGATCGCCTCCATCAACCCGGCCGCGTGCCAGATGCTCGGTTATCGACCGGCGGAACTGGTCGGCCATCGCCTGCACGAAACGCTCCATCACAGCCACCCGGACGGTTCGCCTTACCCCGTCCAGGAGTGTCCTGCCGCCATCGCCATCGCCCGGGGCGAGACCTCGCGTGTGGAGAACGATGTCTATTGGCGGGCCAATGGCTCTCCGCTCTCGGTAGCCGTGGCCACCTTCCCGATATTCAGGAAGGATTCCGTGATGGGCGCGGTAGTCGAACTTTTCCGACATCAGTATGCGCCAGGAAGCCGAACAGGCTCGCGAGGCGGCCCGCGAGGCGGCCGAGCGGCTGGCCCGGGGCAAGAGCGAGTTCCTGGCCAACATGAGCCACGAGATCCGCACGCCCCTCAACGGCGTGCTGGGCATGGCGCAAGTCGGCTACCGGGAGAGCATCGGCAGGGTCCGAGCCCAGGAAGTATTTACCCGCATCCTGGACTCAGGCCGCCTTCTACTGGGCATCATCAACGACATTCTCGATCTGTCCAAGATCGAGGCGGGCAAGCTGGTGATCGAGGCGGTGCCTGTCAACCCACGACTTGCCGTCGACCAGGCGGCGGCCACCCTGGCGCAGCGCGCAGCCGAGAAAGGCATTGCCCTCCGTACCACCAAGGCGCCCGATCTGCCGGTCGCCTTCCTCGGCGACCCGGTTCGTCTGGCGCAGATTCTGCTGAACCTCTTGTCCAATGCCGTCGAGTTTCACCGAACGGGGTGAAGTGCGGCTTGGCGCCCGACTTGCCGACGGCGACTTGATCTTCAGCGTCGCGGACACCGGCATCGGCTTGACGGTCGAGCAGATGGATCGGCTATTTCGGCCGTTCGAACAGGCTGACGGCAGCACGACCCGCAAGTACGGTGGCACCGGCCTGGGCTTGACCATCAGCCGGCAACTGGCCGAACTGATGGGGGGACGAATCGAAGTTGTCAGCACGCCGGGACATGGCAGCACTTTCGAGCTGCGCCTGCCCAACATCCGATCGGTTGCCCCGACCGACGCTGGGCCTTCGCTGTTACTGCCCCGGAACAGCGGGCCGCGACTGACTGGCATTCGGATCCTGGCCGCCGAGGCGATCGATCCCCGACATCTCCTTGAGTTCCTTGACGATCGACGATAGCTGGTCTTGCAGGCCCGATACGTCGGTCTGGGAATTCAGGAGTTCATTCAATCCGTCATGGAGGGTTTCGTTCATGAAATCCTCCTGGGCGGTCGTCATGGCCACCGATACGTAGGCCAGTTGCATGCGGTCCATGACGTTTTCGACGGCTATCCGGGTGGCCACCTGGTTTTCCCGCTGGGCGCGGTCGATGTCGCACAGGGTGGCGGTGATCCGTGCCACGGCACGATTGATGCTGCTGCCGCGCCGGCGCGACTCGGCGGTGGCGGCGATCGCCTCGGCGCGCGCGTCGGCCCCTTCGGCGAGCATCGCGAGATGGTCGCGCAGGCGGCCGCAGCGGTCCGGATCCTCAACTGGCATGTTGTGCACCAGCAGCGACACCCGCTTGTAGGTGATGGCCATGCGCGACTTGAACTGCGTGATGCGCTCCATGCTGGCCATATGGGCGATGACGGACGCCTCGAGGGCACGCGCCTCGCCCGAAACGTCGCGCGTCAGGACCTCGTCGCCCAGGCGGATCTGGGCCGTGCCGCGCAGCCCATAGAGGGCGAGCCCGGCCAGAATGGCATCGGCCAGGCCGCGCGTGTTCGACACAGTTGCCGAAGCTCTTCATGGCCTCGAGCAGGGAGCCCATTTCGCCCATGCTGGTCATGGCCGTCATGGCAGTACTGCCCGCATAGTTCGCCATCTGTTTGAGGCTCGCCCGTTCGGCGATGGCCTTGAACAGCCGGATCAGTTTGGCCTCCAGCTCCTGCGGATCGACGGGCTTGACGATGTAGTCCTCGCCACCGGCTTCGTAGCCCTTGAGCCGATCTTCGATGCGATCGCGGCCGGAAACGAAGATCACCGGAACGTCGGCCGTCGCCTCGTTGGCCTTGATCCGCCGGCAGGTCTCATAGCCATCGATGCCCGGATCCATCTCGATGTCTAGAAGAACCACATCCGGACGGACTTCGCCCATGATGCGCAGCGCCTCCTCGCCGCTGGCGGCGGCGGCCATGCGGCAGCCATCCTCCATGGCCGAGACGATCATGTCCCGCATCACTTCGTCGTCGTCGACGACCAAGACGTATGGCTTGTCGCTCATAGCAGATCCCTCCCCTGTCCCTGATTCACGATCGCCGCCTGCGCGGCAACACGCGCTTGTCGATGCCTATTCCCGCCTCACTCGCCGCCCGTCGCGAACGGATATCGCTCCACCTCGGCGGCAATGCGCTCCAGCAGCTGATCCAACTGGCCGAGGAGATCGGCAACCCGACCCGCATCGGCGCAGTCGCAGCCCCTTTCGATGGCCTGAAACAAATCCGCCAGCCCGGCCGCGCCCAAGGCCCTCGCGGGCGACTTCAGGCGATGACCGAGCGCGCGCAGGGTCTGCCAATCGGCCTGTTGCCGGGCGGCCTCCATGCGGGGCAATTCTCCACGCGTCGTCGCCAGGTATTTCAGGGCCAGCTCGCGCACCTTGGCGTGATTATTGCGCAAGTTCCTGGCCGCCACCGAAAAATCCATGACGCCCGAATTGCCGGGCGACGCGCCAGTGGCAGCGGTAACCCTCGCCGGTCGCTCGTCCGATACCGCGGGCGCGATGGCCGGGGATGACGGGCGCCGTCGTTCCAGCCATTTCAGGAGCGTGGCGAACAAATGGTGAGGATCCACCGGCTTGACGATGAAGTCGTTCATGCCGGCCTCTTCGCAGCGGCGCCGATCGTCGTCGAAGGCGTTGGCGGTCATCGCCAGGATGGGTGTCCGCTCGCGGCCGGGCAGGGTATGTATGGCGCGGCTGGCCTCGAGGCCGTCCATCCGGGGCATCTGCATGTCCATCAGGATCAGGTCGTAGTCTTCGGCCATCGCCATGTCCACCGCCTGCCTGCCGTCGTCGGCCACGTCGATGCGCAAACCGGTGTCGGCCAATAGAGTCAGCGCCACTTCCTGATTGATCGGATCGTCCTCGACCAGCAGGACGCGTCCCCCGGCATGGCGCCGCCTGATCTGCCACTCCGCGTCGCCGGCCGGCTCGGTATCGATGGTGGGCGCCGCGGCCTCGCCACGCTCCAGCCAGGCGGTAAACCAGAAGGTGCTGCCGACGCCCGGCTCGCTTTCGACGCCGGCTTCGCCGTTCATCAGCAGCGCCAACCGGTGGGTGATCGCCAGCCCGAGCCCGGTGCCGCCGTACTTGCGCGTCGTCGAGCTATCGACCTGCTGAAAGACCTGAAAGAGGCCCGCCAGATGGTCGGCGTGGATGCCGATGCCCGTGTCCTGGACTTCGAAGCGGACCAGCAGCCGTTCACCGTCATCCTGTAGCAATCGGGCGCGCAGCAAGACCGCGCCATGCTCGGTGAACTTGACGGCATTGCTGGCGAAGTTCAGCAACGCCTGGCGCAGGCGGGTCGGATCGCCACGCAGCCAGGTCGGCACGGCGTCGGCATCGAGCTCCACCTTCAGTCCCTTGAGCCTGGCCTGCTCACCGATCAGCGAGCGCACGCCGTCGAGGATGGAACCGAGCGGGAAGTCCACTTGTTCGAGCACCAGCTTGCCGGCATCGATCTTCGACAAGTCGAGGATGTCGTTGATGATCCGCAACAGGTGCTCGCCCGCGCCGGCCAGCTTTTCCAGGCGTTCCTGTTGCTCGGGAGTCGGCTGGCTGCGCTGAAGCAGATGGGCAAAACCGAGAATGGCGTTCATCGGCGTGCGAATCTCATGGCTCATGTTCGCCAGGAATGCACTCTTGGCGACGTTGGCGGCCTCGGCCGCGGCCTTGGCCTCGGCCAGCTCGGTCGTGCGTTGCGCGACCAGTTCCTCGAGATGGTGGCGGTGGCGATCGATCTCTTCGTGGAGCGTCCTGTATTCGGTAATGTCGTCCTGTACCGAAACGTAGTGGCTGATGGTGCCGTCGGGCTGGCGCAGCGGCCGGACGATGGCGCGATCCAGGAACTCGCTGCCATCCTTGCGGCGATTGATGAACTCGCCCTGCCAGACGAGGCCCTGCTTCAGCGCGGCGTGCAGGCTCTCGTACGTCGCGGCCGGCGTCTTGCCCGAATTGAGGATGCCCGGGGTCCGACCGAGCGCCTCCTCGCGGCTGTAACCGGTCGTGGCGACGAAGGCCTCATTCACATACTCGATTCGGGAATCCAGGTCGGTGATGACGAACATCGCCGTGCTCTGCTCTACGGCCAGCGAAAGCTTGCGGAGCTGCTGCTCGGCACGCATGCGGTCGTCGATAGCCCGTCTATGGGCTTCCTCCCTGGCCAACAAGGTGTCGCGGATTGCTTGCACGTCGGCGATCGTTGTTGACGACTTGCCCGCGGCCGACGGAGCGGCCCCGGGGGTCGTGGTCAGGGTCTGCATGGCCCGGGCCAGCCGGCGCGCGGCAATGCCACCGCCCAGCATGCCGGCCACGGTCGCGGCCAGGATCATCGCCCCCAGCGCAACCGCCGACTGAAGAAGCGCCGGGTTTCGCAGGTCGCGTGGCAGGTTGACCGAAACCGACCAGTGCGCCTCCTTCAAAGCAGCGGTGAAGCGCTTGGCCGGATCTACCGCGCCATTCTCTGCCGCGCCATTCGCCTCGGTCGCCGGCCGACGGGCAATCGTCTCTCCCTTGCCGTCCCGCAAGGTAACCGTCCAGTTCGACGGCACGACGAATTCGTCGAGCCGAGTCTGTAGCAAACCGGCCTCGACGGTCGCAATCAGAATGTAGGTCACCCGTCCATCGCGGATGACGGGCAGCGCGATGGCCAGCAGCCGTTCGCCGGCCACCGGGCCGACAAACTGGTCGCCCACGGCGAGCTTGCCGGTGGCCATGGCCGTCGGCGCGGCGGCATGCCCCTTGACGTCCGGAAGTTTCGGCAAGGGCGAGCCCAAGGGCAATCGGGTGTTGAGCAGCATCTGGCCGGAGGTGTCGGCGAACACCACGTGGCTGCCGAAGGCCTGGTGAAAACTCTGTGCCTCCGCATACAGTTCTTGCCGGTGCGCCGGGTCATCGATCAGCGGCGACATGCCGAGCATCTGCAGCGCCCCGATGCGCGACCGGATCTGGCGGTCGTAGGATGCGGCGACATTGCGCGCCAGGTCGTTCGCCTCCTGCGCGCCGCGCCTCTCGAAATCCCGCAGGTCGTCAACCGCGAAATAGGCCGCCAGCAGGAGCAGCGGGATGATGCTGATCCAGATGAGTCGTGTCAGGTACGCCTGCAGCTTCATCGTCCGGCGCTACCGGTCAGCGCGCCGCCGGCCCCGGGGTGCCAGGCGGTGCGATGACGAATCGCTGCCATGGCTCGACCGCCATGCGGTAACGAGGACTTGCGGCAGTATGTCGGCGACATATAACCCCCCAGGACAGGAAGTGGAATTATGCGGGACTTCCAAGGATTCAGGGTAGCCCGTGGCGGTGTTCCGCGTCACGCGGCGTACCACTGATGTAAGCGGAATACTTGTACGTCCTAGCAAAACTTGCGAAACTGGCCGATATCTTCCAGCAAGACACGAGGCGATGATGAAGTTTGACTGGCTGCTCTTCAAGGTACTGGTTGTCGCGTTTCTTGTCCTCGGCCCGCCCGTTTCCCGCGCGGCGGACCTTCAGGAGATCGTCGCGCGGGGCGAGCTGCGCCATCTCGGAATTCCCTATGCCAATTTCGTGACCGGTGCCGGCGACGGCTTCGAAGTCGATCTGGTACAAGGTTTCGCCAGGCATATCGGCGTCAAGTACCAGTTGGTGCTGACCGATTTCCACTCCGTCACCCGGGATCTGCTGGGCAAGGATGTGGTGCGCAAGGGCGATGACGTTCGGCTGGAGGGCAGCTATCCGGTTCGGGGCGACATGATCGCGACGGGCTTTACCGTCTTGCCGTGGCGGGAAAAGGTCTTGCTGTTTTCGGTCCCGACCTTTCCCTCGCAGGTGCTGCTGGTTGCCCGCGCGGAGTCGCCGCAGGCACCCATCAAAGCCAGTGGCAGCCTGCCCCGCGACATCGCCGAAACCCGCGCCATGATCGGCAAGCGCAGCCTGCTCGTCATGGAAAAGACTTGCCTCGATCCGGGCAACTATGCGCTACGCGGCCAGGGAGTGGATCTGCGCGCCTATGCCAAGAGCACCAATCTCAACGAAATGGTTCCCGCCTTGCTCAATGGCGACGCCGAACTGACCCTGCTCGATGTCCCGAGCGCCCTGCTCGACTTGCAGAAGTGGGCTGGCCGGATCAAGGTGCTCGGCCCCATTTCCGACCAGCAGCAGCTTGCCGCCGCCTTTCCCAAGTCGTCCCCGGAGCTGCGTGCCGCTTTTGACGACTACCTCGGCAAGATCAAGGCCGACGGCACCTACGACAAACTGGTCTCCAAATACTTCCCGGGCATCCGCCGATACTTTCCGGAATTCTTCGCTCGTCGGAGTTGAACCGAATGGCAATCAGCATGTCCCGCCGCGACCCGTACTTCTACTTGCCACTCGTCGCGGCGGCGCTGTTCGGCGTCTATGCGCTGGTCCTGCTGTGGAATGGCTTCCGCGCCCAGGAGCAGTTGACCCTGGCCGCCGATGCGCGGTTGATCGCCGACAGCAAACACCGGGCATCGCAACTGGACGCCGCCGCCCGGGAGTTGCTGGCGGAAGCGACGGATATTGCCGGCGTTCACGAGTTGCAGACGTACCTGATCAACAAGGCATTGGGGATGTCGCCTCAATACGGCCTCAATTCGAATCTGGAAGCCCTCGAACATCGTTTCCGGGAGCAGGCCGGCTGGAAGACATCCCCCCCCGAGGCCGGTCGGCGGCGCATCCTGTTTGTGGATGCCGATGGCGTTGTTCTGGCGGACAGCAAAGCCGACGAACCCCCCGTGCCGGTACCGCCCGGCGCCGAAACGGGTACCGTCCTGACGCTGGATATCGAGCACCATTCAATCATCGCCTCCGCCCCGGTCATGTTCAAGGACGAGCACGCGGGGATCATCGTCCTGGCCGAGGAAATCGGCCACCTTTCGCGCCTGCTGATCGATCTGGCGGGCAATAGCACTTACCGGGAAAGCCTGGTATCCGTCGATGGCGTCGAGATACCACCTCCAGGACGAGCGCCGATCTTCGATCCGGATCTGGCCAGGACGCTGACCTCGATCGCCCCGGCCACGCCTGTCCAACTCGCCACGCTTGCCGGTGCCGCGCCCGGGGCGCCAATAGGCGAGTCGGTGGCGATCAAGACGCCGGTGGCTGGCATCCCCGTCTTTCTCCTGACCACCATCGCAAGGCAGGAGCTGTATGGCCACATTACCTCCGACCGCGTGCTGATCCTGCTCGGCGCCGTACCTATTGCGGCCTTGATCGCCACGTTCCTTTACTACCGTTTACATCGGCGAACCCGGAAACTGACCGAGGACTTCGCCGAGGCGGACCTGCTGCGACGGGAACTACAGGTACAGAACCAATCCCTGTTCACCGAAATCGTTCGCCGCCAGACGGCCGAGGCGGCTCTCGAGGGACAACGCAACCGGCTCGAAGAACTGGTGAGTCAGCGCACCGCCGAGTTGAACGGCCTCTTCCTGGCCCTGCCGGATCTGTATTTCCGCATCGGCGGCGACGGCACGATCCTGGATTTTCGGGCGGGACGCGAGGCCGACCTGTACGTGTCCCCCGAGGTATTCCTCGGGCACAAGCTGGACGAAATCCTGCCGGCTCACGTCGTGGCGAAGTTGAACGAGGCGGTCAAGCTGCTCGGTTCATCGACCACGGTCAGTGCTTTCGAGTACGGCTTGACCATCGCCGCGCAGGAGAAGTTCTATGAGGCGCGGGTGATCCGGCTCGACGACGCGCAACTGGTGGTCGTCGTCCGGAACATTACCGAACGCAGACACCTGGAGGATGCCCGCGACGCCGCGCTGCGTGAAGCCAAGCGTCTGGCCGCGGTCAAGAGCGACTTCCTCGCCAACATGAGCCACGAAATCCGCACACCGCTCAACGGCGTCCTGGGCATGGCCCACGTCGGCTATCGCCATAGCGAAGGACGACACCACGCCCGGGACACGTTCGCCAAGATCATCAAGTCGGGCAAGTTGCTGCTCGGCATCGTCAACGACATTCTCGATTTCTCCAAAATCGAGGCCGGCATGCTCAAGATCGAGTCGATTCCGATGCGGCTGGCCGATGTCCTCAGTGGCTCGCTGGACATCGTTCGCGATGCCGCGCGCGACAAGGGGTTGTCGCTCAAGATCAAGAAATCGGCGACCCTCCCGACGGCCTGCCAGAGCGATCCATTGCGGGTACAGCAGGTGCTGACGAATCTCTTGTCCAACGCGGTGAAGTTCACCGAACAGGGCAGCGTCACGCTCGAAGCAAGCTGCGAAGGCAACGATCTGGTGTTCCGAGTCAGCGACACCGGCATAGGCATGAGCAAGAAGCACCTGGATCAGCTATTCGTCCCCTTCGAACAGGGCGACCGCTCCATGACGCGCCGTTTTGGCGGCACCGGCCTGGGGCTCGCCATTTCGCACCGCATCGTCAGCCTGATGGGCGGCGGCATCCAGGTGCACAGCGAAACCGGCCAGGGGACCCGTTTCGACGTGCGACTGCCCTACGTTCCGGCGACGTTTGCTTCTCCTTTGGAGCAGGCACCCGGCTCCGCGCACTTCGCCACCGGACGACGGCTGGCGGGCCTTTCCATCCTGGTGGCCGAAGACAACGAGATCAATCAGGTAATCATCGAGGACAATCTCGTTGCCGAGGGTGCCTCGGTGGTCACCGTGGGCGACGGCCAGGCGGCGGTGGACCAGGTTCGCGAAAACGGTCCCGACGCGTTCGACCTGGTGCTCATGGACGTTCAAATGCCAGTCATGAATGGCTACGAGGCCACCCGGCTCATTCTGGAGATGGATGCGAACCTGCCGGTTGTCGGACAAACCGCGCATGCGTTCGAAGAGGCGAAGGACGCGTGCCTCGAATGCGGCATGGTCGATCACATTACCAAGCCGATCGACCCGGACAAGCTGGTGGAAACAGTCTTGCGCAACGTGATGGGGCAGTCCGACGGGGCAATCTCGTAGCGGCACCCGAAAACCGCGGTAGGAACCACGATCCCCCTGGCGTCATTCCTGGCCGACAAATGACCCGTTTCCGGCGACCTTGGCATTAAGCGAGCCAATGGCCGCATTGGTATATTAGTATTTCATGATTCTGATGTCCGATATATTAGACAGTACTAATACTGACTATTTCAGGAGATCGTCCATGCAAGCACAAATGACCGGACAGCCCATGCCGACGTCGCGCAAGACCCCGGTGCGCACTTCCTTGATGATCCTCTTCCTCCTGACGCTGATCGGCCTGGGCATCTATGCCTATTACAACGCCGGATGGTTCGATAACTCGGCCAACAAGGCTCGCGACCTGTTTGCAACGGCGACCACGTCGATAGGTCAATTCTTCAGCAAGACCGGCAACGTGACCGGCCCGTACCCACCGGCGGAGGTCCACGCCGCCAATCCCGCCGATGTTGTCGCCGGTGCGGTTCCGCTACCAAACCCCGCGCCGACTCTTGACCGCGATGCGGGTGGCAACATCCCGCCGGCGGCCCCGACCCCGAGTGTCGAGGAGCGACTGAACATGGCGCGCAGCGCGTTCGCCGCGGGAGACATCGATGCCGCCGTCGAGGAGTATCGCATGCTGATCGCCAGCAACCCCGACAACGTCGCCGCGCTTGGCGAACTAGGCAATGTTTTCTACGCCGTCGGCATGACGCAGGCCGCCGCCCAAGCCTATTTCGACGTGGCCAGCAAGGCAATCGATCAGAACCGGTTCGATGTTGCCGAAGGTCTCTTGCCGGCGATCGCCGAAGGCAGCCCGATGCTCGCGACTCAATTGAACGACAAGATGTTCACGGCCCATGCGCGCAACAACTCCGACGAACCCGGGCAACCTGCGCCCGGCATGTACCAGCCCTATCGGCAACCGATGCCGCCGTTCATGCAACCTGGCGGTCAGTACTAAGCCGAGCCCGGCAATGCCCAAGCTCATCTCCGCATCGATGCTCGGCGTCGCGTTGCTCTTTTCGGCGCCAACAGCGTCCGTGCACGCCGCACCATCGATCGAGCCGAAGCCATCGTCGGTGGCCGCGGGCAAGAAACCCGTCAGGCATCACGTGCGCAAACCCCAGACGGGCAAGGCCTCGTACTATGCAAACCGGTTCAACGGCCGACGGACCGCCAGCGGTCACCTTTTCTACCAGGACGCCTACACGGCCGCTCACCGTACCCTGCCACTAGGGACTTGGGTCAGAGTAACCAACATCAAGAACCAGCGTTCGGTCGTCGTACAGATCACCGACCGCGGCCCTTACGCCGATGCGTCCCGCATCATCGATCTGTCGCAACGCTCGGCCGCCGAACTGGAAATGCGCAAGGCCGGCGTCGTGCCGGTGCGTCTGGAGGTCGTCCAGGAGTTCGTCAAGCCCGAGGCCTGACCGTCCACAGTGGCCGCAATGGCGGTCGGTAAGGCCAGAATGAAAAACGGCCTTCCGGGTGGAAAGCCGCTCAATGACTGCTGGTGCCCGGAACCGGACTTGAACCGGTACGCCCAAGGGCGAGGGATTTTAAGTCCCTTGTGTCTACCAATTTCACCATCCGGGCAAAACACTCGGAACCACGGAATCTTATGGAGGCGCGACCCGGAATCGAACCGAGGTACACGGCTTTGCAGGCCGCTGCATAACCACTCTGCCATCGCGCCCCGGCCAAACACCAAGGATGGAAACGAAAGGGGGAAAGCAATGCTTTCCCCCTTGGATTCTGGAGCGGGAGAAGAGTCTCGAACTCTCGACCTATACCTTGGCAAGGTATCGCTCTACCAACTGAGCTACTCCCGCAGAACGGAGCCGAATTATAACTACGACTGCCGCCGTGTCAACGACTGCGCGCAACAATTTCCGGCCACGCCTTGCGCAGGTAATAGACCATCGACCAAAGGGTGAGCACGGCGGCAACGTAGATCAGCCAGGTACCCATGACTTGGGGGTTCAGCGCCAACAGTTGATCGTGATACAGCAGCATCGGAATGGCGATCATTTGGGCAGTCGTTTTCAGTTTGCCGATGAAGGACACCGCGATGCTTTTTGCCGCGCCGATCTTCGCCATCCATTCGCGCAGCGCGGAAATGGCGATTTCCCGACCGATGATGATGAAGGCAACCACCGCGTCGAGCCGGCCCAACTGGATCAGGATGACCAATGCCGCCGCAACCATCAGCTTGTCGGCGACCGGATCGAGGAAGGCGCCGAACGCCGAGGTCTGGGCGAGTCTGCGCGCCAGCCAGCCGTCGAACCAGTCGGTGATCGCGGCCGCCACGAAGATCGCCGTCGCCCAGACGTTCTGCTGCTCGGGCGCAAGCCAGTGCCAGGGGGAATAGAACACACCAACGAACAGCGGGATCATCAGGATGCGCGCCCAGGTCAGCAGGTTCGGTATGTTGAGCGGCATGGTTGGCTATTGCGGGTGCGATTCTTGGTGTAAGTACTGGTGGATGATTTCGGCCAACCGACGCGACACGCCACCCGCGCGGCACAGATCCTCCACCGTCGCCGCCATGACCCCGTCAAGCCCGCCAAAATGCGCCAACAGACTGCGGCGCCGTGCCGGACCGATGCCGGGAACATCCTCCAGCCTCGAGCGGCCCCGCACCTTTGCCCGCCGGGCCCGATGGCCGGCAATGGCAAAGCGGTGCGCCTCGTCGCGGATTTCCTGGATCAGGTGAAAACCGATGTGATCTGGCGCCAATTGTAGCGGCTCCTCATGGCCATGAACGAAAAGCGTTTCCAGCCCGGGCTTGCGCTCCTCGCCCTTGGCCACGCCGACCGAGGCGAGATGGTCCAGCCCCAGTTCCGCAAGCACTTCCCGCGCGACGCGATGCTGGCCCTTGCCGCCATCGATCAGGATCAGGTCGGGAGCCAGGCTCTCGCCCGCCGCGACCTTCTCGTAGCGACGCGTCAACGCCTGTCGCATGGCGGCGTAATCGTCGCCGGGCTCGATACCGGCGATGTTGAACCGGCGGTAGTCGCTCTTCTTCATGGCGCCGTCGACGCAAACGACACAGGACGCGACCGTCCCCTCCCCCATGGTATGGCTGATATCGAAGCATTCGATGCGCGCAGGCGGTTCGGCCAATCCCAGCACATCCTGCAAGGCGCTGAGTCGTCCGCCGGTGCGGACCTTCGACTGCCGCCGCGATTCCACCGCCAGCGCCGCGTTCTTTTCCGCCATGGCCAGCCAGGCCCGCTCCATCTCGCTTTTCGGCTGCCCTATGGCAATCGCTTTGCCGGCGAAGACCGCGCCGCAGTCCGACGCGACATCCAGGCCGGCGATGATCCTGCGGCGGCGGCGGATGATCCGCATAGTGCTGGCCGACGAAAGCCACCAGGCCCTCGGCCGTGTCGACATCCTCTTCGCCGCTCCGGGTTGGGAAGAATGCCCGGTCGCCCAGATGCAGCCCACCCCGAACCATGGCCAGATTGACGCACAACTCGCCGCGCGAGGCGACGACGGCCAGGATGTCGGCGTCTTCCTCGCGTGTCGAACTGACGTACTGTCGGTGCAGCACGGCCTGCAACGCCCGAACCTGGTCGCGCAAAGTGGCCGCCTCTTCGAAGCGCAGCGCTTCGGCGGCAAGCCGCATCTGCTCCGTCAGGCCGTCGATGACCTCGCTCTGCCGGCCGCGCAGGAACATCTCGGCCAGACGGACATCGCGTCCGTAATCGGCCGCCGAGATCAGTCCTACGCACGGTGCCTTGCAGCGCTTGATCTGGTGCATCAGGCAAGGCCGGGAACGATGGGCGAAGACGACATCCTCGCAGGTGCGCAGCAGAAAAGTCTTCTGCAGCAACTGAATGCTCTCACGCACCGCCAGGCCGCTCGGAAACGGACCGAAGTAGCGCGCCTTCTTGTCGAAGGCGCCGCGGTGGAAGGCCAGGCGGGCGAATTCGTGGCCCGATAGGCAGATATAAGGGTAGGACTTGTCGTCACGAAAGAGGATGTTGTACTTGGGCACCAGCTTCTTGATCAGCGTGTTTTCAAGTATCAGCGCCTCGGCTTCGGACCGGGTGGCGGTGGTCTCGACCTTCGCCACCTGTTGCAGCATCAGGAGAATTCGCGGACTCTGGCCGGTCTTCTGGAAGTACGACGAAACACGCTTCTTCAGATTCTTCGCCTTGCCGACATAAAGCACCATGCCGGCCGCGTCGATCATCCGATAAACACCCGGCGCCTCGGTCAGCGACGCCAGGAATTCGTGGGCGTCGAAGATCCCGGCCGGGTTCGCTTCAGCCGAGTTCGGCGCGGATGAGGCGGAAGACATCATGGAAACCTTCGGTGGTCAGGCGGCGGGTCTGGGTGTTGTAGCGGCTGCAATGGTACGAGTCGACCAAAAGGCGGCCATCCGGCAGGCGATGGCGGGCACCGTGGCCGAAGGCATGGGCGCTCTGCTTCAGGCCGGTCGCCATCAGCACCGCCTTGTGCGCGATCTGACCCAAGGCCAGGATCACTCGAACTTCCGGCGCCATGGCCAGTTCGGCGGCCAGAAAGGCGTTACAGGTCTTGATTTCCACCGGTTCGGGCTTGTTCTCCGGGGGCAGGCATTTCACGGCGTTGGTGATCCGGCAATCGATCAACCGCAGACCATCGTCGCGCGAACTCGATACGGGCCGGTCGGCGAAGGCGAAGCGGTGCAGCGTGTCGTAGAGCAGAATCCCCGCGTAGTCGCCGGTAAATGGCCTTCCCGTGCGGTTGGCACCATGCATGCCCGGCGCCAGGCCGACGATCAGCAAGCGCGCCCGGGGGTCACCGAACGGCGCCACCGGCCGCGCGTGATAGTCCGGGTGGCGTCGCGACACCTCGTCGAGAAAGACCGCCAGACGCGGACAGGCATCACAGGTGTGGAGTTTTTCCATGGGAATAGGATACCGTCCACGCGATGAGGCTTGCCTGTGATCTCTTTTGCCGCGTGGTCGACAACCTCGGCGACGCCGGCGTCTGCTGGCGCCTGGCCCGACAACTGGCCGCCGAGCACAACTGGGCCATGCGCCTGTGGATCGACGATCCGGTACCCCTGGCCGGCCTACGACCGGGCATCGATCCCCTCCTGGCCGACCAGACTGTCGATGGCGTCGAGATCCGATGGTGGCCGGCTGCCTTTCCCGGGGCGACGCCGGGCGATGTGGTCATCGAGGCTTTTGCCTGCGAATTGCCGTCGTCGTTCTTGGCGGCGATGGCGGCACGAGTCAAGCCGCCGGTCTGGCTCAACCTCGAATACCTCTCGGCGGAAGACTGGGTTGTGGGTTGCCATGGCCTGCCGTCGCCCCATCCGACGCTCGGCCTGACCAAGTATTTCTTTTTTCCAGGGTTCGCGGCCGGCACCGGCGGTCTGATTCGCGAGGCGGCGCTGCCGGCGCCCGTGCCACCCGATGCCGGCCGGAAACTGGCGGTTTCCCTGTTCTGCTACGACAACCCCGCCCTGCCCCGGTTGCTCGATGCCTGGGCCGCAGGCAGCGAACCGATCATCTGCCGGGTAGCCGACGGCCTGCCACGCCAGCAGGTGGAACACTGGCTCGCCGAGCGTTTCCCCTCGGGTGCCAAGATGTCAAGAGGCAACCTGACCCTTGAGGCGCTACCCTTCCTCGCCCAGACCGACTATGACCGCCTGCTGGCAACGTCCGACCTCAATTTCGTCCGTGGCGAAGACTCGTTCGTGCGCGCCCAGTGGGCCGGGCGCGCTTTCGTCTGGCAGGCCTATCCGCAAGCCCAAGGAGCGCACTGGCCGAAGCTGGACGCCTTCCTCGACCGCTATGGGCGGCACTTGCCGGAGGCGACCCGACAGGCCCTGACCGCGTTCTGGCGGGCATGGAACAGTCGGGGCGACGTTGCGGCGGCTTGGCCGGGCTATCGGACCAGCCTGCCCGCACTGCAAACCCATGGGGCACCTTGGGCCGCCGAAATCGCCATGCCGGGCAACCTGGCGGAAAACCTGGTGCGCTTTTGCCGAGAGCGGATATAATGCTCGGCTTATTTTTCGCCTCCCCCTATAGGCCTTTCGCAACATGAAAACCGCTCAGGAACTCCGCACCGGCAACGTGGTCATGGTCGGCAACGACCCGCTAGTCGTCCAAAAAGCCGAATACAACAAGTCTGGCCGCAACGTCGCCGTGGTCAAGATGAAGTTCAAGAACCTATTGACCGGCGCCAACTCCGAGACGGTTTACAAGGCCGACGACAAGTTCGAACTGGTCATGCTCGACCGCAAGGAATGCACCTATTCCTACTTTGCCGACCCCATGTACGTCTTCATGGACGCCGAGTACAACCAGTACGAGGTCGAGGCCGAGAACATGGGCGACGTCCTGAATTATCTGGAAGACGGCATGCCGCTGGAAGTCGTGTTCTACGACGGCAAGGCCATTTCGGTCGACATGGCCAACTCGGTCGTCCGCCAGGTGATCTACACGGAACCGGCGGTCAAGGGTGACACCTCGGGCAAGGTCATGAAGCCGGCCAAACTGGCGACCGGTTTCGAACTGCCGGTGCCGGCCTTCGTTGAAATTGGCGACAAGATCGAAATCGACACCCGGACCGGCGAGTATCGCAACCGCGTGAAGTAGGGATCGGCGCGTCGGGCAACCAGGGTGGCCATGGCCACCCTTTTTTGTGCCCGATCGTTAGAATTCCGCCATCCGACCATCACAGGGAGTGATCATGAAAAGGGCATCCTGGCTCGCCGTTCCACTCGCCTGTCTGAGTCTCTCCGCCGCCGCCGACATCAATATCGGCGTCACCCTTTCGGCCACCGGGCCGGCCGCTTCGCTGGGGATTCCGGAAAAGAACAGCTTTTCGCTGTTGCCGACCAGCATCGCCGGACAAAAGCTCAACTACATCATCCTCGACGATGCCTCCGACACCACCACGGCGGTGAAGAACGCCCGCAAGCTGATCTCGGAACACAAAGTGGACGTGATCGTTGGTTCGACGACGACGCCGAACTCCCTGGCGATGATCGACATCGTGGCCGAGGGCGAAACGCCGATGATCTCCATGGCCTCCGCGGCGCGTATCGTCGAACCGATGGACGAAAAGCGCAAATGGGTGTTCAAGGACGCGCAGAGCGATACCCATATGGCCACGGCCATCGTCGAGCACATGAGCAACAACCGGGTTCGGACAATCGCCTTCATCGGCTTTGCCGATGCTTACGGCGACGGCTGGTGGGGCGAGATCAGCAAGCTCGCCGACGTGCGCAAGATCAAGGTGGCCGCCAACGAGCGCTTCAACCGCACCGACACCTCCGTCACCGGACAAGTGCTGAAGATCATCGCCAGCAAACCGGACGCGGTCATGATCGCGGGTTCCGGCACGCCGGCCGCAATGCCGCAAAAGGCACTCCGTGAGAAGGGCTACCAAGGCCCTATATACCAGACCCACGGTGTCGCCAACAGCGACTTCCTGCGTGTGGGTGGCAAGGATGTCGAAGGTACCCTGCTGCCGGCCGGGCCGATTCTGGTGGCCAGCCAGTTGCCGGATGACAACCCGGTCAAGAAGACGGCTTTGGAGTATGTAACCCGCTACGAGGCGGTATACGGCAAGGGCAGCGTCACGACCTTTGGCGCCCATACCTGGGATGCCTTCAGGTTGCTTTCAAGCGCGGTTCCCGAGGCAATGAAGAAGGGCCAACCGGGCAGCCGAGAGTTTCGTCGCGCATTGCGCGATGCCTTGGAAGGTGTCCGCGATCTCGCCGGCGCCCACGGCATCTACAACATGAGCGCCCAGGATCACATCGGTTTCGACCAGCGCTCGCGGGTCATGGTGCGCGTCGAAAACGGCGCTTGGAAACTGGTGAAGTAACCGCCTCACTCAGCCCCGGTTCCCCCGGGGCAACCGGGGCTGAACTTCGTTCGATGCCCCGATGACATGGCGAAGAGTGTCGTCGCAAACACCGACCGCCCGGCTCGGTGAGCAAGTCCCCTTTCCCGCGACCCTCGAACCGGGCCCGCGCCGAACGGCCTCCTTGGGCCCGCTGGTCTATGATTCTCCAGCCATGCGGCAAATGTGGATCCGTTTGTATGGCTGTCACCATCCCGTACTTCGATATTTATTTAACAAGGCGGACCATTTATTACTAAAGGAGTAAGTCATGCACGCCGATGCTGTTGTTGCCACCACGCGTACCAGTCATCACCACTTGCAGGTTTCCGAGTCGCCTGTAGAGGGCGCCGTCAAGACCGAAACCCTGCCGTTTACCGTCAAGATCGTTCATGAGGAAAGTCAGTTGGCCAAGGCCGTCCGGATTCGCTATTCCGCCTACAACCGCCATGTGCCCGAGTTTGCGCAGCAATTGTGGGAAGCGGAACCCTATGACCGGGAGGATGGCTCGGTTGTCTTGATCGCGGAATCAAAGCTCGATGGCGAACCGCTCGGCACGATGCGAATTCAGAGCAATCGCTTCAAACCCCTCAACATTGAAACGTCCGTGGAGTTGCCGGACTGGCTGCGCGGCCAGACGATGGCGCAAGCTTCCCGGCTCGGCATTGGCCTCGGCGGCATTGGTCGGATGGTCAAGATTGCCTTGTTCAAGGCTTACTACCTTTACTGCGTCCAGGCCGGCATCGGCTGGATGGTCATTGCGGCGCGCCCGCCGCTGGACAAGCAATATAGCGACCTGCTGTTCACGGACGTCTATCCCGATCTGGGCTACGTGCCCATCAAGCACGCAAAGGGTATTCCGCACCGCGTCATGGCCTTCGACGTACCCGGTGCCGAAAAGCTCTGGCGGGAGAAAGGTCATCCGCTGTTGAACTTCGTCGTCCGGACCAATCACCCCGACATCGACATGACCGATCGTGGCATGCCGGGGTTCCGCAACCCGTTGTCGGTTGCAAACTCCCTGCACGCGATGGAAGCCGCCCCCGGGTAGGAACAGGAAGGGGTGGTCGATGGTCGCCAGAGCACGCGCGTCGTGGCGCGTAAATTGAGGAAACATGCCGCTGAAGAGATTGCTGGAGTACGTGGCGGGATGGGCTAAGCAACTGGACTCCCGGTTGGAGTCAACGCTGTTTAGCCTGTCTATTTTCGCCGTTCCCGCTGGCCTGCTTGTCCTTACGATCGCCTCGCTGACATCCTGGCAGACGCTCTATCCAGGCGGCCATCCGGAGACGGTGCCCTTCAGGATTCTCGAAGAGCAAGGCGCCCCGCTGACACCGGGCACCGCCCTGTTGCAAGTCGAGCAGGCCACTCCCGTCACCCACAAGGACACTTTCCGGTCGGAACGACCTTTCTGGTTTCTCTTCACGACCCGTCCGGCCGCTGATCAACAACCCTTCGCCGTCGATCTGCCGTCCCGCCACATGATCGACGTCACCTGTTGGAACGCGGAAACGCTGGACGTCATCGGTGCCGGTTCTCGCCTGCGAAGCGAAGGAGCCATCGCACAATCGAAGTCCGGCCATGCCATTGCCTTCCCCAACGACACGCAGGGCATGCGTGTGCTCTGCAACGGGCGCTTCACCGGGCCGGCGCACATCAAGGTCCTCCAGTGGCCACAAGACCAGCTGGAGTCATCGATACACGAGTTCCACCGCAACGCCGGTCTGCTCGAGGGCGGATTGCTGCTGCTGGCGCTGTTCATGTTCGCCACCGCCATCATCAACAGGGAATGGACCTACATCATCTTTGCCGGCTGGCTGGTTGCCAACATGCGTCTGGCCGCCATCAGTACCGGCTGGGACACGCAGTGGCTCGGCCATTGGGTACCTTACGACTGGCTAATCCCCGTTCGCCAACTGACCGCCGCCGCCTATTACGTATTGACGGTGACCTTGTTCGGCCGCCTGTTCCGCGACGAGTTGAAGGTCGTTGGCTATGGCTGGCTGTTGAGAATCGCCGGCTGGGCATGTACTCCGCTGCTGCTGGCCGCCATCAGCCTGCCGTTCGCCCTGTGGTTGCCGATTCTCTGGGTTGCCAGTGCCTACGGCGTGTTCATCGCGGTCTTCCTGTTGGGGCGAATCCTGCTCAAGACCCGTTCTCCGGTTGCCTTGTGGTACAGCGCGTCGCTCCTGGTCACGCTCGTTGCCGTGTTCGCGGAAGTTATCGGCGCGGCGTTCGGCCTTCGGGAATTCGCCGACAAGATCAACTTCGTCACCGCATCGTTGTCCTCGGGCCTCCTGGCGGCTTTCGCCATTGGCCAGCAGATGCGCCAGGAACGCATTGCGCGCCTGTCCGCCCAGGCCGAGCTCGCGCGTACCTACGATGCCAGTCCGATCGGCCTGTTCACCCTTGATCCCGACGGCACGTTTCTGCGGTCCAACCCGACCATCACCAGAACCCTGGGTCTGGATCCTTGCGCCGAACCGCCGAGACGCTGGCAGGATCTGTTTGGCCTCGAATCATGGACCACGCTGCAGTGGGTTATCAATCATCGCAGCGCCGAGGAGTTCGAAGTTCATGCCGAGAACAGGGAGCGGGACGCCGCCCCGTGGTATCTGGTCAAGGCAACCTTCGCCAATCGGCTTATCGAGGGCTCGCTACAGGACATCACGGCGCGCGTCACGGCAACGGACAAGTTGCGCTTCCTGGCCGAGCATGACCCGCTGACCAACGTACTGAATCGGCGCGGCATTGAAATTGTCCTGGAGCGCGCAATACGGAAGCTGGACGACGGCGGTGGCGCGACGCTGTCGCTCGCCTACCTCGATCTTGACCGATTCAAGCTGATCAACGAACTGTTCGGCCATGCGGCCGGCGACATCATCCTCAGGGAGGTCTGCACGGGGATTTCCGAGATGCTGTCGAACGGCTGTTCCCTGGGCCGCGTTGGCGGGGATGAGTTCGTGTTCGTGCTGCCGGACATGCCGCTCAAGGGCGCGCACTGGCTGTGCCGCGGCGTTGTCGACCGGATTCTGCGTACGCGCTACGAGGCGGGCGACAGCGTTTTTCAGGTGCGCGGGTCGATCGGTCTTATCGAGGTCATGCCCGGCACCACGGTCAAGGATGCCATCGCGGTCGCCGATCGGGCCTGCCGGCAGGCGAAGCGTGGTCATCACGAAGGTCTGGTCGTCTTCGAAAATTCGGAGGAAGCCTTCCGGGAACGGGCGGCGGAGTTGCGCCTGATCGGTCACCTCGATCACGGGCTGGCCCCGGAAGGCCTGTTTCTGGCCATGCAGCCGATCATGTCGCTGAAGGCCCCGTACGAGTCGATGAACTTCGAGGTGCTGCTGCGGATGCGCGAGGACGACGGCTCGATCCTGGCCGCCGGACCGATCATCGCTGCCGCAGAGAACAACGGTCGGATTGGCGTCATCGACCGCTGGGTGCTGACCACTACCCTGGAGTGGATCGATGCGCATTCCGCGCAGCTCGGCAAGACGAAATTCGTCTGCATGAACCTGAGTGGGGCCTCGTTGAATGACGAACGATTCATCCACGACGCGTTCGAAATCATCGGCCGCCACAAAGAAGCGACGACCCGGCTATGCATCGAGATTACCGAGGGCGTGGCGCTTCAGGACATCAACAACACCCAGCGATTCATCAACCGCGTGCGGTCGCACGGCGCCAAGATCGCTCTCGATGACTTCGGCGCCGGATACACGTCGTTCTCGTATCTCAAGGAACTCTCGGCCGAGGTACTCAAGATCGACGGGATGTTCGTCAAGGGGATCGCCAAGCACCCGGCCAATCTCGCCATCGTCGAAGCCATTGTCGCCCTGGCGAGAAACCTTGGCATGCGCACCATCGCGGAATGGTCCGAAGACGCCGCAACGACCGAGGCGCTGGCGATGGTGGGCATTGACTACGTCCAGGGTTACGCGGTATCGCGCCCGGTGACTCCGGAGGAGATCCTCAAGGCCGACTCCGCGGCCAGCTTCGTCACCGACCCGCGGCTCCAGCAATTCTTGCGCAACCAACTGGCAATCGGTGTTCCAACAACCTTTTGGGATGCGGCTGTCGGCCTTGACCCCAAGGACATGCACTAACATAGGCGGAAATAGCCCGGCAAACTTGCCGCCGCCTAGCCATACTGATACTGGATCGGTCAAAACCATGATGCTTCGAAACACGCTGGGGGCCGACCATAGACAAGGAGATGTTCATGCAACGATCCTGGATTTCCCTGAGTGTCGCCGTGCTGGCCCTAGCCGGCTCTCCGGAGTCGGCGATGGCAGGTAGTACCGTATTTTCCGGCGGGAATGGCGTCGCCATTGTCAGCGGCACCCACATCGCCATCGGTGACGTGGTGGTCGGCAAGGGTCCGGCAAAGACCGAGGAGCGCAAGACCGCCGGCTATTTCGGCTTGGTCCTCGAGGCGCCGGTGAAGATGACCTACACGGTGGGGGTGACACCGTCCATGAAGATCAGCGCTCCGGCCAACATACTGCCCCTGGTAACCACCGAAGTGAAGGGTCGCAATCTGGTCATTGGCCTGTCGAAATCGGTCAGCATGGAAGGCATGATTCGCGTTGAGGCCTCCGGCCCGAGCCTGGAATTGGTAACGATGACCGGCTCGGGCGACCTGAAGCTCAGCGGCGAATCAGGCAGGAAGCTCGCCGTCGACGTCTCCGGTTCCGGAACCGTTACCGCCGCCGGCCAGGTGGATGCCGCGTCCTTCGACATATCCGGCTCCGGCGATGTCAAGGCGGCCAGCCTGCTCACTCAGGATCTGCGCATCGACGTTTCGGGTTCGGGGACTATTTCAGCCCATGCCGCCCGCTCGGTGAAAGTGGATCTATCCGGGTCGGGCGACATCACCATCGCCGGCAACCCCAAGCAGCGCTCGGTGGATCGCTCCGGCGCCGGCGAAGTCAAGTTCAAGTGAGCACGGAGTGCTACATTTGAATCAATGACTGGAGGCAAGAAAGTGGGCATCCCCATGCCGCTGACACCGATCAAGATCGTAGTGGTTTTCGTGTCGCTATGCCTGGGGGGCTGCGGCGCGCTGTTGCCCAAGGGCGAGACGGTGACGGAAGGCCCTTGGCAAAGTTTCTGGGAGGCGCAGCAGACCTTCGACAAGATCGTTCCGCATGAGACCACGGTCGACAAGCTCAAGGAACTCAAGCTGGATCCGACCTCGAACCAGAACGTCACGATCCTCAACTACTCCGACGTCTTGCGCCGTTTCATTCCCAGCCCGACGATCAATGCGGTTGACCTCGATCCCGGCGTGCAGGAGTGTATTGCGGCCAAAATGGCCTGCCGCGGTTACGAGATCGACCAACGGGTAACGCAGCGCAAGCGCTACGGCAATTTCTGGACCGATTTCCTCAACTTCCAGCGCAAGGTGGACATCGTCGGCTGGCGCTTCACCGGCATCATCCTGATCAAGGACGACGTGGTCGTCTACAAGCTGACCGGCGGCCAACCGGCGATTCACGAACGGGAGCAAACCAGAAACCCGCTCGGCCCATTCCAGGGCATCGGCGAATCGCGCGTGCTCAGCCACTAGCCGAAAGAAACGCCCACCCGCGCCGGTGCTTACCAGTACTTCTCGAATGCCATCTGGCCGAGCGCACCGCGCCGGCTGGCGGCAAGGCCGCGCGCTACCAGCAGGCTGCGCATGTCGCGCGTCAGGTCCGGATTGCCGCAGACCATGACGCGGGAGTGGCTCATTTCCAGCGCAATCGCCGCCGAGCGCTCCAACCGTCCATCGACGATCAATTGCGGAATGCGCGCTTGCAGCAGGCCCGGCTGGCGATCACGAGTCACGACCGGAAGGTAGCGAAGATCGGCACGGGCACCGGCGGCGATCGCGTCGTGGCGAATCGTTTCGATCTCCTGCCGGTAGGCCAGTTCCTCGACACGGCGAACGCTGTGCACCAGGATCAAGTGATCGAACGAACGCCAGGAAGCCGGATCGCGCAGGATCGACATGAACGGACCCAGACCGGTACCGCTGGCAAGCATCCAGAGATCGTCACCGGGTGCCAGTTGGTCGACAGTAAGAAAGCCATAGCTCCGCTTTTCAACCAGCACCGCGTCCCCGACCTTCAGGGCACCAAGGCGGCTCGAGAATTCGCCGCCGGCAACCAGTACCGCCAGAAACTCCAGGTGGTCGTCTTCGGCGCCCGACACCATCGAAAACGGCCGCCAGACGGCATTGCCGGCTGAATCGAGCAAGCCCAGGCGGGCATAGTGGCCCGGAACGAAAGTGAAACCGTCCGCCCGAGAGAGGCGAAACGAACATAGCATCGACGTCCAGTGACGTATCGAGATGACACGTTCGAGCCGCCACTTGGCGACGGCGGGCGGCGCGGGTGGCGGAACTGGCTCGGCCAGATCGACCGGCAGCCTGGCATTCATCGCACGGTCTTCCTCGTCACGAAGTGGCTCAATGGACGCTACCGAACGAAGTGCTGATTGTCCCGAGCGGCAGAGGCAGGCCCGCCAATCTACAGGCCTGGGCTATCGGCCCATGTGGAAACAGCTCGTACAAGTAGCGCCCGCCACCAACATCCGCATATTCGCGCGCCAGCTCGTGCGTCATGCGGCGCGCGGTCCAATCCGGCCCAAGTAGGCGAAACCGCTCGCGCAGACAATAGATGACCTGCCAATGCTCGTCCGAAAGTGTCATGCCATCTTCTTCCGCCAAACGATTGGCCACCAAGGGTGACCAGTGGTCGAGACCGATCAGGTTTCCATCGGGGTCGTTGGTCCGCATGCGCGGATTGGCGATGAACTTGTTGATGTCGTACATGGCAAGCTCCTTTGGCCAGAAAGATAATACTGTAGTTAATTACTACAGTATTCATTAAAGGCGTCAGTTAGCGCATTGTCAACGTCCATCTCGATTCCATAGCTTCGCCGCGCGGCCTGCCCAGTCGGCCCTGGTTCTGCCGTGCCGCGACAGTTTTCGGGTATGTTTCTGTTTTTAAGCCACAATCGGACCCAAAAATGATGGCATCGACCAAGCTACCGACGGCACTGTGGGTGGTGGCCACTTTGTCGGTCGCCCAGCGCTGCGTCGCCGGCGAGGTGGCGACATTCGACAGTTGCACCGACGTCGCCGGGCGCACCATCGCGGCCGAAATCGACTACGCGCAGACGACGCTGGTTCGAACAAGCCTGGCTACGAGGCAGCCGGCGATCCGTTACAACCCCGCGCTGCTGCCTGGTTTGACGCCCCTGGCCCGCCAGTTCTTCTACGCGCACGAATGCGCCCGCCACGCGGTCGGCGACGCCGGCAAGGCGGACCTGTCGCTCGCCCGGGTGCGTCAGGCGGACTGCGTGGCGCTGGCAACGCTACTGGCCTCCGGACTGCTGACACGCGATCAGGTTGCCGCGCTGCAAAGCGATCTGAACTTCACCGCCATTGAATGGGAAGCGCTGCCGGGACCGCCGCGCGGTTTCGATCTGGCTGCCTGCCGAACCGGCGGTGTGCTGCGGCTACCGGCGGCCAGCAGCCCGTCGCCGCGGCAAACCGAGTGGAACGCCGCCATGCGCGCCTGTGCCGACCGCTTGTGGACCTGTCAGAAGGGGTGCCGCGGCGAAGCCTGCGTGAGTGACTGCGTAGCCAGCCACCGGCAATGCGAGGCGCACCTCGGCGACGCGCCGCGAAATCCGCCTTAGGGTCTAGAGCCGGTACTCCATTTGCAGGCGGCCTTGCAGCTTTTTCGCCTGTTTGAAGGCTTCCTTGAGAATCAGACGGTCCAGCTCGTTGAGATTGTCCGGATTGACCCGGTTGGCCATGCCCTCGGGCGTGCCGGCCTGCTGCTGACGCAGGCGCATCCGCTGCATGACGAAAAAGCCGTCGATGATGGCGCCGACGTCTTCGCGGCCCAGCTTGGCCCGCTCGGCGAGTGCCCGCAGGCGCTCGGCGGTACCCGTTTCGCCGACACCGCCAGCCAGCGCCAGAATGCGCGCCACGTCGACGAACAGCCGCGAGCCATAGGTCTTCAGATCGATGGTATGTGGAAACTCCTCGCTCTTGTCGAAGATGAAGTCGCGGATCATGCCGATCGGTGCTTCCACGGCCAAGGCGTTGGTGGCCATGAAACGCAGGAACAGTGTGGCGTTGACGACATGCGCCAGCAGCCATTCGCGCAGTTCGTCGGCCAGATTCTCCGCGCCGTAGAGCGGCCGAAAATCGAAGAAGATGGTGGCGTTGAGCAGCGCCTGCGGGTTGTTGGCGTGCATCCAGCCGAAGAAGCGGTTGCGCCATTCCTTCGCCGACAGACACAGTTCCGGATTGCTGGCCATGATGTTGCCCTTGCAGAGCGGAAAGCCGCAGGCGGCCAAACGCTCGTTCACGCTTCTGGCAAATGGCAGGAAGGCGGTGCGCAGCGCTTCTTCCTCTCCCTCGGCACCGGCGAACAGCAGGCCGTTGTCCTGATCGGTCGATAGTGTCTGCTCGTAGCGGCCCTCCGAGCCAAACGACAGCCAGCACCACTCGACCTTCGGCAGTGAGAAGTCCTGCTTGGTCAGTTCGATGATGCGCACCGTCAGGTGATCGTTCAGCGAGGAAATCAGTTGCGTCAACGGCTCGGCGGCCGCGCCCTCGGCGAGCATGCGCTCCGCCAGGCGGCGAATGTCCTCGGCCGCCGCGACCAGACCGTCCATGTCGCGGGCGTTGCGAATGGCACCGGAGATGGCTTTGCCGCCGCCGCCCTGCAATTCGTAGATGTCTTCCTGCGAGATGATGCCGACCAGCTTTTCCGAAGCGTCTACCACGATCACGTGATGCACGCCGTTGCGCGCCATCACCAGCGCCGCCTGGTAGATGGTGGCGCGCCAGTTGAGCATCAGCAGCCCGGTGCTGCTCATCACCGACATGACCAACTGGTCCAGATCGCACGTGCTCTTCGCCGCGACCCGATGCAGCAGGTCGCGCAACGTGAAGATGCCGATCGGACGGCCGCCCTCGGGTTCGACGATGATGATGGAACCGACACGGTTTTCCGACATCGCCTGCACGGCTTCACGCAGGGTGGCATCGGGGGTAACGGTGATCGGTTTGCGGCGAATCAGCGCGGCCAGTTGGCTGTGCAGGGTAAGGCTGGCTTGACGGGTCATGATGAATGGGATCGGGGAAGAGATGCCCGCATGTTGCGGTGCGGCATGGATTATATGCCCTCCAGCCGGAAGGTCTGCCGGAGCGCGCGTTGCAGTCGGCCAGCCTGTTTCAGGCTTTCGACCAGGATGCGCCGGTCGAGCACATTCAGGCTGTCGGGGGCGACCAGATTGTCCGGCGGCTGGTTCGCGGCGACCTTGCGCTGTTGATCGAGCAAACGGATGCGTTGCAGATGCTGAAACGCCTGTACCGACGCGGCCAGGTCGTCCGCGTTGAGACCCCGGCCCGGCCCGACTTCGCGCAGACGGGCCACCGTGGCCACCGCGGCGACGCCCGCCGACAGCGCCAGAACCCGCGCCGCATCGACGAACAGCCGCGCACCATTCTTCTTCAGGTCGACGCAACCACGGTGGCCTTGCTCATCGACGAAATCACGCACCCGACCGAGGGGCGGCGCGATGGCCACCGCGTTGCTCGCCATCATGTGCAGAAATCCGGCCGCCTGGGGCGCCTGCCGCCGCAGTAGCTGGCGCAGTTCCAGCGCCAGCCGGTCGTCGCCGAACTGGGCGCGGAAATCGAAGAAGATGGTGGCATTGAGCAACGCCTCCGGTTCCGGCGTCAGCATCCAGTTGCCGAAGTGCTGGCGCCATTCCTCAACGGACAGGCACCACTGCTCGTTGCCGGCCATGATGCCGCCCTTGCACAGCGGGAAGCCGCAGGCGTCGAGCGCGGCGTTCACCTCGCGGGCCATGGCGAGAAACAGGGGGCGCAGCGCCCGCGCTTCGGCATGATCGGCGGCGCTGAACACCAGGCCATTGTCCTGGTCGGTGGCGAAGGTCTGCTCGCCGCGCCCTTCCGAGCCCATCGAGAGCCAGCACCAGGCAGCCGCCGGCAACCGGTGGCGCGGCTTGACCAGGGTCAGGATGCGCGTGGTCAGGCGTTCGTTGAGCGCCGACTGAACCTGGGTCACCAGCCCCGCGCCGGCATCCACCTCGATCAGCGCCACCGCCAGTTTCCCCACATCGGGGGCCAGCGCCACCACCGCGTCGACATCGGCCGCGGTGGCGATGAGTCGCCCCAACTCGGCGACCTCTTCCGCCAGCGGCATCGGCGACTCGATGGCCATGGTCATGGTCGCCGGCTCAGTACTTGACGCGCGCCAGGTAGGTCTTCTGCGCCGCTTCGAGTGCTTCGCGCAGGGTATGGATGCCCATGTCGTTGAGCAGCCCGACCATCTTGAGGAACACCTCGCCGGTCACGAACGCGTCGCCCAGCGCCGTGTGCCGGCCGATGACGTTGATGCCCAAACGCTCGGCGATGCTCTCCAGGCGGTGCGATTCCTGGTTGGGATGAATTACCGCCGAGAGCAGCAGCGTATCGAGCACCGGCTGCTGGAAACGAATGCCGGTGCTGTCTTCCTTCAACTGCAGGAAGCGCATGTCGAAGGCGGCGTTGTGCGCCACCAGCACGGTGTCGGCGCAGAACTCGTGGAAGGCCGGCAGCACCAGGTCGATGGTCGGCTGGCCACGCACCATGTCCTCGGTGATGCCGTGGATCGGGATGCCCTCGGGCTTCAGGGGTATGCGCGGATCGATCAGTTGATCGAAGTTCTCCTGGCGCAGCAGGCGACCGTTCACCACGCGCACCGCACCGACCTGGATGATCTCGTCGCCGTTCGAGGGCTCCAGCCCGGTGGTCTCGGTGTCGAACACCGTGTAGGCCAACTCGACCAGGCGGCGGTCGAGGTCGATGCCGGCATCCTGGAAGTTGAACAGGTTGAAATCGTAGTACTCGGGGCGGCTCTCGCCGCGACTGGCCTGTTGATAGGCCGCGAGGGCCTCGGGCGCCGCTTCGGGGGTGGCGGCAACGGGCAGCACCAGCCGGAAGAAGGCGCGATGCACAGCCTTCTCACGCTGGTACCAGATCTCGCCACCATGGCGGTCGATGACGTCGCGCAGCGTCAGCGGGTTCGCCTCGGCACCGATGTTCATCGGTTCCAGTTCCCAGGTGTAGAGGGTCTCCGACGAGACCGGAATGCCGGACCAGATCAGATCGATGAAGCCCATGCGCCCCTCGGCCGACAGGCGGAAGCGCAGTTCGCGGATTTCGTAATGATCCTGAAGTCGGGAAGCCAGGAAGGTGATGGCCTGCAAGAGCGAGAAACTGTCGGCACGGATCCACAGGTCCTCGTCGAGGCCCTCGGTCTTGGTCGGCAGATTCAGGCGCGCCTCGACGCGCCGGCAGGCGGCGGCCACCAGGTCGGCGCCCAGCACGTCTTCGAGCGGCCAGCGAGTCTTCAGCGAGTCGGCAAACTGGTTCATGGTCCGGTCGAGAATCTGGCTCATGCGGCCGGCCTCTTCCTGAATGACGCCGACGAAGCGCTCCCGGGTCGGCGCATCCATGTCCGGGTTGTCCTTGAGCATTTCCACCGCCGCCCGCAGGCTCGCCAATGCCGGACGCGAACCGTCGGACAAGGTATGGATCACCTGGTCGCGCTCGGTATCGCGTTCGAAACTGCGGGTGATGTTTTCGATGGTCAGCACATAACCGGTCACGGGCGCCTCGACCGCCGCGCCACTCTGTTCGCCGCCTTCCTCGCTGATCGCCGCCGCACCGATCACCGGCGCCATCTGCGCGCGCAGCAACTGTCCGGAACGCGTGGTGGTGATGAAATTGGCCACCGGCTCGGCACTGCCTTTCCTGAGTCGCTGCTGGATGTTTTCCAGCGCGTGGGTGATCTGGCCGCGTTCCAGGATCGCGAAGATCGAACGGCCCAGACCGATCAGCGCGCCGCCCGCCACCGAGGTCGGCCCCTGGGCCAACGCCTTGAACTGCAAGCGCGCACGATTGTTGTAGAGCAGGATGCGACCGTCCAGATTGCACACCACGACGCCGAGCGCCAGCTCCGACATCAGCGCGGCCAGACGGTTCTTCTCTTCCTCGACGGAAAGCTTGGCCTGGGCGATCTGCGCCTCGACATCGGTGAGCAACTCGTCGCGCTGCTGGGCGAGATCGTTGGTGGCCGATGCCAAGGCCCGCACTTCCGGCGGCCCCTCGGCGTCAACCCGGTAGTGCCGGTTGGCGCCCAGCATCAGGCGCAGTTTCTCGGCCATGCCCAGCAGGCCATGGACGTATTGCTGAAAGAGGTTGCGCAGCACGACGACGCCGATGATGAAGCCGAAGGTAGTGATGAGCGCGCCGAGCGGCAAGCGCGGCGCCAGAAGATCCATCAGGGCCTGGCGCTCGGACTCCTGGGCATCGGCAAACAGAGCAGCGGCCGTCAGCAGGAACGGCCCGGTCATCAACAAACCCAGGACGCCAACGGCCAGGGCGAAGCGGAATCTTGCGTTCATCGGGTATTCAGCAGGTCGGACACCTGGACGACCAGGTCCTTGGTCGAAAATGGCTTGGTCACGTAGGCATCGGCGCCGAGCGCCATGCCCTTGGCCACCTCGGTGTCCCTTCCCTTGGCGGTCAACATGACGATCTTCATGCCGGCGCGCGCCGGATCGGCGCGCAACGCCTCGCAAACCTCATAGCCGGACTTCTTCGGCATCATGACGTCGAGCAGCACCAGGTCCGGGTTGAGCCTGGCCACTTGCGCCAGAGCCTCCTCGCCATCTTTGGCGACAGCCACTTCGAAGCCCGCCTTCTTCATCAGGAATTCGAGCGAAAGCACGATATTCGGCTCGTCGTCGACAATCAATATCTTCTTGGTCATTCGGGTCTCCTCCCGTACGGTATTTTATGTCGGCTGCTCGCCTTCGCCATGGATCGGCAGCGTAAAGACGAAGCGTGCCCCGGCGCCAGGCTGGCTTTCCACCCACAGGCGGCCTCCGAAGTATTCGACGATCTGCCGGCTGATCGGCAGACCCAGGCCGGTGCCCTGCGGCTTGTCGGTCAACACGCTGCCGCCCTGGCGAAACTTTTCGAAGACCATGGCCTGGTCCTCGGGACGAATACCCGGCCCGTTGTCCACCACCTCGACCCGCACCTGGTCGCCCTGCCGGCGTACCGACACGGCGACGCGGCCGCTGCCGGCGGCGACGAATTTCTGCGCGTTGGACAGCAGGTTGATCATCACCTGCGTCAGGCGGTCGCGGTCGGCCAGCACGACCAGGGCGCCGGCAGGCACGTCCAGCGCCAGACCGACCTCCTTGTCGCGGAACATCTGGCCCAGCGACTCCGCCGAAACGCGCACCACGTCGACGAGGTCGACCGCCTCGGTGGTCCACTCGGCGCGGCCGGATTCGAGCTTGGCCAGATCGAGAATCTGGTTGATGAGCCGGGTCAGGCGTCCGGTCTCGCTGACGATGATGCCCAGGAAACGCTTGCGCTCCTCGATCTCGATGTCCGGATCGTCGAAAAGCATTTCCGAGAAGGCACGGATCGAGGTCAGCGGCGTGCGCAATTCGTGGGTGACGGTGGACATGAAGTCGTCCTTCATGCGATCGAGTTCCCGCAGCCGCTCGTTGGCCTCGCGGAGTTCCGCCGTCGCCTGCTCCAGCTCGCGCGACTTCTGTTCCAGCTCGTGGCTGTAGGCACGCACCTGCGAGGCCTCGTCGAGAATGTTCATCACCTCGTCGAGGCCGAGCGGCTCCTCCTGCACCACGGAGGCGACCATGACGCGTGCCGAGGCCGAGCCGATGGCGCCGGCCAGCAGGCTTTCGGCGAACTGCACCAGGCGCGCATCGGCGGGCAGATCCTCGACCGCCGCCAGTCGTCGCCCCTGCGCATGGCGCTCGAAGGCCTCGCGGGCCCGCTCCGGGCCCAGGAACCGGCCGGCCAGCGGCAACAGTTCGGCGACGCGCGCGCCGCCACGCCAGCCGGCGACGCTGCCCCGATCCTTGGCGTCGACGAACAGCGTCGCCTGGCTCGCCTCGCCGGCGTTGGGCACCCGCCAGAGCGAGACGCCGAGGTAGGCGCCGATATTGGCGAACAGGCTCCAGAACAGGCAGTGGCTGATCTCGTCGAGGCCGGTCAGGCCGAACAGTTGCTGCGGCCGCAGCAACTCGACTGCCGAACAAGCCGTGGGTCATGAACTCGGCCGGCAGCCAGCCCGACTTGGCGAACGACGGCAGCAGCAGGGTGTAGGCCCAGACCGCGAAGCCCGCCGAGAGCCCGGCCAGCGCGCCCTCGCGGGTGCCTCCCTTCCAGTACAGGCCGCCGATCACCGCCGGCGCGAACTGGGCCACCGCGGCAAAGGAAATCAGGCCGATGCTGACCAGGGCATAGGCTTCGCCTGCGGCACGGAAGTAGACGTAGCCAAGCAGCAGGATGGCGGCGATGGCCCAGCGGCGAATCTCCAGCAGCAGTCCGGACAGATCGGACCGGGCATGCAGCTTCAGCGACCGCAGCCGCAGCAGCACCGGCATCACCAGATCGTTGCAGACCATGGTGGACAGCGCGATGGTCTCGACGATGACCATGCCGGTGGCCGCCGACAAGCCGCCGATGAAGACCAGCAGGGCAATCGCCTGCTGCTGGTGCGCCATCGGCAGCGTCAGGACAAAGGTATCGGCATCGACGTCGCCGACGGGAATTGCAGCAGACCGCCGAGCGCGATCGGCAGGACGAAGATGTTGATGAGGAAGAGATAGAGCGGAAACAGCCAGACCGCGCGGCGCAGATGGTCCTCGTTCACGTTTTCCACCACGGCGATCTGGAACTGGCGTGGCAGCAACAGCACCGAGAGCATCGACAGAAAAGTCAGCGCCGCCCAAGCGCCATAGCCCGCGGCGGTGTCGCTGGTGGTCATCAGGGCGGCCAGGCGGGTCGATTCCTGGGCGCGGTCGAAGATGTCGGCGAAGCCGTCGTAGATGCCATAGGTGACGAACAGGCCGACGGCGAAGAAGGCGACCAGCTTGACCACCGACTCGAAGGCGATGGCCGCCACCATGCCCTCGTGGCGCTCGGTGGCGTCGAGATGACGGGTGCCGAAGAAGATGGTGAACACGGCCAGGATGATGGCCACGTAGAAGGCGCTGTCCTGGAGCAGCGGGGCCGTGCCGGCCCGGGTCGGCATGACGATTTCCGGATAGTTGATGAGAATGGTGAAGCTGTTCGATACCGCCTTCAGTTGCAGGGCGATGTAGGGAATGATGCCGACCACGGCGATGACCGTCACCAGGCCACCCAGCAGCTGGCTCTTGCCGTAGCGCGAGGCGACGAAGTCGGCGATCGAGGTGATGCGGTTGGCCTTGGCCACTCGGATCATCTTGTGGATGACGAACCAGCCGAGCGCCAGCATCAGCGTCGGACCGAGATAGATGGGCAGAAAGCCGATACCTGTGGCGGCGGCGCGACCGACGCTGCCGTAGAACGTCCAGGTGGTGCAATAGACGGCCAGCGACAGGGCATAGACGGTTGGATTGGCGATCACCGAACGCCCCGCGTCGGCGCGCCGGTCGGCCCAATAGGCGATGGCGAACAACACGCCAAGATAGGCGAACGAAGCGAGAACGACCACCCAGCCCTGTAGCATCAGGACCGGTACCGTTCCGCGGCCAACGCCATGAAGACGATAAGCGCCAGCCAGACGCCGAAGATGTAGGCGTAAAGCAGAGGAATGCCGAACACTTCACTGGCCCGGTTGAACAGCGCCAGGATGGGAAAGTTGAACAGCAACCCGCCGAGCAGGAACAAGGCGACCAGACGCTGCGCGACGAGACGGGGATTGTTCATGGCATTCGATTCTACGCCGACGAACCCATGGCGAATTGCTGCACAGCAGTACTGGACAAGGGCGCAGCATCGTGGCAAAAACCGGCATCGCCTACCTCGCCAAGGATCGCCATGCCCCCCCGCTTTTCCGATGTGACCGGCCTGATACTCGCCGGCGGTCTCGGCAGCCGCATGGGCGGCGTTCGACAAGGGGCTGGCCCTGCTCGACGGCAGGCCGCTGGCGGCGCACGTCATCGAGCGCCTCGCACCCCAGGTCGGCACCGTGCTCATCAACGCCAATCGCAACCCGGACGCCTATGGGGCGTACGGCTACCCGGTGCTCGCCGACCGCATCGACGGCTTTGTCGGCCCGCTGGCGGGCCTGCATGCCGGACTCGCCGCCTGTACGACGCCGCTGCTGGTCAGCGCACCCTGCGATTCACCCTTCCTGCCGCTCGATCTGGTGGCGCGGCTGCATGAGGCCCTGGGCCGCGCCGACAGCCAGGTGGCCGTACCGCAAACCGGCGACGGTCTTCAGCCGGCCTTCGCGCTGGTGCGCCGCGAAGTCCTGGCGGATCTCGCCGCCTATCTTGACGCCGGCGGCCGCCGGATGCAGGCCTGGTTCGGGCAACTGCGGCTGGCGACGGTCGACTTTCCCGACGGCGCGGCATTCGGCAACATCAATACGGCCGAGGAACTGGCTGCTATCAGCCGCCCCTGATGGGTTCGCCGCAGCAGGTCAATGGGCAATTTCAAAGGCGGTCGAAATCCTCGGCGACGGTATCCGGCACGGCGGCCAATGCCGCACGGAATTTGCCCTCCGAAGCCCGTTCAGCCCGATCCTTTAGGTAGCTCTCCGTGGTCAGCGCCGAAATCTTCTCGGCCACCGCTGAAGCGATGAACTGGTTCATCGAGATGTGATCTTCGCTGGCGATGGTTTTTGCCATCTTGTGCAGAGAGTCGGGCAGACGAACGCTGATAGTGCTCATGTTGGATTCTCCAGGCAATGCAGGAAATCGCGCGGGGTCATGACCGTGATACCGAAGGTATTGGCGCGCTTGAAGTCAGTCACGTTCCAGGTGACGATCATGGCCTCGGCTTTGACAGCGAGTTCCAACAAGAAGTCGTCATCCGGGTCTCTTAGAGTGGGGCGCCACAAATAGAAGATCTTGTGATGGACGGCGCGGACACAGATGAAGTCGATCACATCGTCGATTTGCTGTTCCGTCAACGTCAGGTGACCACGTTTGAGCACCGATTCATATTCGGCAATCAGCGGTGTGGAAACGTGGACGGTGAAATGGTTTGCCTCAATCAGTGAGAGTACCCGGTAAGAGGTTCCTCGCGATGACTTGAGCGCTGTCAGCAGAACATTGGTGTCGAGAACGATGTTTCGATTCATTTTGGTATCGTATGTAATACCTTTTTTCTTGTCAAATCTGCTTTCCCGACTATTCTTCATCCGACGAATCGTTTCCCTGCTCGCTCAGCCGACCCTGATCCGCTCCCCATAGCCGGTCATCTCCAGATAGCCGCGACCGATCGCCCGGCCGCCCTCCATCACCCGCGCCGCTCCCTCCCAGTAGATGGCTCCCGTAGACCGGCGGCTATCCAGTTCCTGGTCGTCGAACAGCGGACGAACTTCGAAAAGACGCGAGCCGATGCGCACGCGCCATTCGACGGGATATTCGATGCCGGTGCGCGTGGAACGCCAGTGGCGCAGCGGTTCGAAGTCGACCGCCTCCGGTGACAAGGCGACGGCGGTGCCGCCCGCCGGCCGGAAAGTGGCGGCCGCGCCGAGGGCCAGTCCCTCCCGGTTGCGCAGACGAAAGGCCATCAGCGCGGCGCCATCGTCGAAATTGATGCCTATCCAGTCCCAGCCTTGCGCACCCTCGGGCAGCAGCTCGCTCGACCATTCGTGGTCCAGCCAGGCTTGGCCGGTGACGGCTTGCTGGCGGCCAGCCAGTGTCACCGTACCGGTTACGCGCAATTGGGGCCGGCTGTAGTAGTAACTGGCATGGCGCTGATCCGCCACCTTGGCGCTGAATCCGGCGACGCCGTTGAGCATCGGCTGCACCATCCGGCGCCAGGACCAGCGCATAGGCGAAATCCCCGCTGGTCACCTGGGCCCGGTAGCCGTCATCGATCTGTTCGAAACGCCAGTCGCCAATCCAGGCCGCCGTGCGTCCGGTCTCGTAACCGGCGCGGCCGAAACCAACCCGGGCGGCGCGCTCGTCGTGGCGCAGGCGGCCAAGCCGGGGGTCGGCGATGGCCGCATGGGCCAGCATCAACTGGCGCGGCGCAAAGGCGCTTCGGCTGTCTTCGGCGACACCGGTGCGGATCCGGAAGAAGGTGGCCTGGAAACCCAGCGGACTGCCGTCGGGCAGGGCCAACCAGCCGGTCGCGTACCACCACTCGGTGCGAAAGTCGGGATGCGCGCCGTGATCGCTGGGAAAGCCCAGTCGCCGGCCGGGCAGCACCGGCGCAAACGCCGCCGGGCCAGCTGCTGCACCCGCGGCCACCCGCCAGGCCGGCAGGCTGGCCAGGACAAGGAGAAAGGTGCGCCGGCCGGTCACCAGTCCTCCCTGACCGCCAGCACCGCGTCCTGGCGCATGGCCTGGCGCCCGGCGAGCACCGCCGCCAGGGCGGCCAGCAGCACCAGACCAACCGCGAACAGGGCCAGCGAACGCCACGGGACGTGCAGATCCATGCTCCAGTGGAAGCTCTGCCGGTTGACCACCTCGATCAGCACCAGGCCGATGGCACCCCCCGCCAGCAGACCGCCCAGCACGCCGACGCCGGCCGCCAGCGCCCCTTCCTGGGCGAGCATCCAGCCAATCTGGCGCCGGGTCAGGCCGAGATGGCGCAGCATGCCGAACTCGCGGCGGCGCGCCGCCGCCAGGGCCGCGAAGCTGGCCGCCACGCCGGCCAGGCCGATCGCCACCGCGACCGCCTCCAGCAGATAGGTGACGGCAAAGGTCCGATCGAAGATGCCCAGGCTGATGGCGCGGATCTCGGCCGGGCGAGCGACTTCCAGCACCCCCTTGCCGGCCATGGCGACGAGGGCGTCCGCCACCGTGTTCGCCGTGGCACCGGGGGCGAGCTGGATGGCGGCGTCGTTGACCTTGCGGTCACCGGTCAGGTGCCGGTAGTCGGCCAGATCGATCATCACCGCGCCGCCTTGCCGCGCGTAGTCCCGCCAGACGCCCGCGACACGCAGCGCCACCGAACGTCCGGCAAAGGGCAGCTCGACACGCTGGCCGGGCCGCCAACCGTGCAGATCCCGCATGGCCTCGGAAATCCAGATCGCCGGCGCGTCGCCAACCGGCTGCGCCGCGCCCACCAGGGGTAGTTCGCCACCGTCGGCCGACACCGGGCGGGCCAGCACCGCCACCGGCGCCTGTCCGGCGGCGAGGCGCAGACTCTCGTGGCGAGTAAAACGCACCTCGCCGACCCCGGGCACGGCCGCAATCCGGGCTTGCAGCGCCTCATCCAGGTAGGCGCTGGTCTGGCCATGACCGGCGCGCACGTACAAATCGGCCGAAAGGATCTGGTTCAGCCATTGGTCCACCGAATCGCGGAAGGATGCGACCATGATCGCCATCGCCGCCGCCAGGGCGACACTGGTCAGCACACCGGCCGCCGCGACGACCGCATGACCCGGCGCCGCGCCCAACTGGGCCACGGCCAGGCGAGTCGGTACCGGACCGCGCTCCGGCAACAGCCAGGCCAGAGCGCTGGCCACCGCCGGCAGCAGCATCACGGCGCCCGCCAGCAGGCAAGCGACGGCCAGATAGCCCCCCAGCGGCAGGCCGTCCCAGGGTGGAATCCAGCAGGCCGCCAGGCTGGCCAGCAGCAGCGCCACGCCGAGCGCCGGGTGGCCGCGCCCGCCAAGCAGGGTGGCGTCGTCGCCGGCCTTCAATGCCCGCGCCGGAGACACCGTGGCGGCTTCCCGGGCGGGCAACCAGGCACCGGCAATGCCGGCCAGAACGCCCAGCAGGACATAGACGGTCATCGCCATGGGCTGGAATTGCAGTTGCGGCTTGAGGCCGGCAAAGTAGCCCGCCCCCAGGTCACCGCCCAGCAGGGCCAGCGCGCCCCAGGCCAGCCCATGGCCGAGCCCCGCGCCGATGACGCCCCCGGCCAGCCCGACCACGGCGCCCTCGGCCACCAGCCAGCCGAACAGACTGCGCCGGGCGAGGCCGATGGCGCGCAGGAAAGCGAACTCGGTGCGGCGTCGCACCACCGACAGGGCCTGTGCCGAAAAGACCAGGAAACCCCCGGTCAGCAGGGCCATGGCCGCGAGCATGGTCAGGTTCACCCGGTAGGCGCGCGACAGGTTGGCGGCCTGGTCGGCGGCCGCCTCCGGCGCCTCGATCAGCACCCCGGCGGGCAGGATGCCCTGGAGCGTGGCGCGAACGGCTTCCGGCGCCGTTCCTTCGACCAGACGCAGGTCGATGCGAGTCAGTCGGCCGAGCATGGCAAAGCGATCCTGCGCGGCGGCGATGTCCATCACCGCCAGGCGGCGGTCCTCGCCGACGCCGGGCAGGTCGCCGAGTACGCGCAGGTTCGGCGTATCGGTGCCCGCCTGTAGCCGCAGCGTGGCGCCGGGTTCGATGCCGAGCGACGTCTGCGCCGCGCCGCTGAGGAACAAGCCATCGCCGGCCAGAGTGGCGAAACGATCGGCGCCATCCACCGGCCGGGGCAACAGCAGCGGCGTCACCCGGGCCAGGGCGAAGACGTCGACCCCGAGCACGGGCAGGGTCTCCTCACTACCGGCCACCTTCGCCGCAACCTCCACCACGGGGCTCGCCGCCAGCACTTCGGGCCGAGCGGCGAGCACGGCGTAGAGATTCTCGTCGAACCCGCTGCTCGGCCCGGCCACGCGCAGATCCGCCTCGCCGGCGATGGAGCGCAGGCCACGGCCGAACTCGCCGAGGGCCGCCTCATGGACGGCCTGCACCGCCATGCCGAGCGCGACGCCAAGAACGATGGCAACCAGCGAAAACAGCGTCGCCGCCCGCCGCCGACCGAGGGAACCGAGAAACACCGGTGCCAGCCTCATTCCCGCAGGCCGTCGGCGGTGAGGCGCAAGATTCGATCCGCCGTGGCCGCGGCCCCGAGCGAATGAGTCACGAGTATGCCGATGGCGCCGGCGGAGCGGATGCGTTCGGCAAGAAGTGCCAACACCTTCGCACCATTGGCCGGGTCCAGGTTGCCGGTGGGTTCGTCGGCCAGCACCAGGCGCGGCCGATGCACCAGGGCGCGGGCGATGGCCACCCGCTGGATCTCGCCACCGGAAAGCTCGCGTGGCCAGCTCGCGGCACGGTCGCCCAGGCCGACGGCATCGAGCAGTTGCTGCGCCGAGACCGTCGACGGCGGCACCGTCCACCCCTTGCAGCCAAAGCGGCAGCGCCACGTTCTGGCGCACGGTGAGGTGGGGCAGCACGTGGAAGGCCTGGAAGACGAAGCCCAGCTTGTCCCGGCGCAATCGGGTCAGCGCGTCCTCGTCGAGCGCGGCGTAGTCCTGGCCATCCAGCGCCAGACGCCCGCCGTCGGGCCGGTCCAGCCCGGCGATCAGATTGAGCAGGGTGGACTTGCCGACACCGGACTCGCCGACGATCGCCACATACTCGCCGGCGCGCAGGCGCAGCGACACGTTGCGCAGCACTGCGCGGTCGCTGAAGTGGCGGGAGAGACCATCGATTTCGAGCATCACGGATCGGACTCTACCCCCCGACGCACAGTTCCGTCCTGAATCGCCCCTGGGATCGTGTCCAGCGAACGGCGCCGTGCTGCGCGGGTCCAGTTTCCGGGAAACGCGCCGTTATAATCTCCATCGTTCGGTAGCCAAGTCCAATCGCAGGCCATAGCGAGGAAGCAAACCCTTGAAACGCAAGAAACCGGTTCGCGGTTTCACAGTGATCGAGCTGATGATGGTCATCGGCCTGATCGCCATTCTGGCCGCGGTGGCGTTGCCGGCCTACAACAACTATCGCGACAAGGCACGCTCGGTCGAGGCCGTGCAACAGATCGCGGTCATGGCGGCGGCGATCAAGACGTACTGGCAGGATGCCCGCGCCTATCCGGCGACACTCGCTGACGTTCATCTGGCCGGAATGATCGACCCCTGGGGCCAGCCCTACGTCTACTACAACGTCGACGCCAACGGCAAGGGCGGAGCGCGCAAGGACCACGCCCTCAATCCGCTCAACACCGACTTCGATCTGTACAGCATCGGCCCGGACGGCAAGACCAAGAAGCAGATCAGCCAGAAGGACAGCCTGGACGACCTGATCCGGGCCGGCGACGGCGCCTTCCTCGGAGTGGCGGCCGACTTCTAGACCCGCCAATGCCGTCTTCACCCGCGCATCACGTCTTCCTGGGCAGCCGGCTGGCGCGCCGCCTGTTTGCGCTCTTCGTGGTCGCGGCACTGGTACCGCTTGCCTTGTCCGACTGGCTCTCCACCTCGGCGGTGACGCAGATCGCCGAAAGCCTGAGTCTGCGCAGCCGCGCGCAAACCACGCGGCAAACCAGCCGCCAGGTGTTCGACCGTCTCATGGCCGGCAAGACGCTGCTGGCGGCCATGGCCGCAGCGACGCAGGCGACGGAAACGGCGGGCCCCGCAGCCCGATTGCCCGGACTGGGAACCGTGTTTCGGGGTATCGCCCATTTGAGCCCCAATGGCCGAACAGCCTGGTCCACCAGCGCCACCGATGACTATGCCGGCGCCTGGCACGGCGGCGACTCGGGCACATCCGAGGCAAAGGTTCAACCGGGCACCGCCGGAGAACCCTTCGAAATACAGTTGCGGGTCGAGGTCCCGGCCGACCGGCAGCCGCGCCTGCTGATGGGCGCTCGCGCCCTGGGTGTGCTGCTCTGGATCGCCGAACTCAATCCCGAGTACATCTGGGCCCCGGTGGCCGACGCCAACGACGACAGTGCCTGGCAAGTCCTGGACGCCAAAGGCCGCACCCTGACCCGGCACGCGGGCGGCGACTTTCAGCCCGCCGGAGAAGACGGCGTTGGCAGAGCATCCCGCGAGGACTTGGTCGAGTCCCGGTCGCGGCTTTTTCTCGGCGGCGAGTTCAGTGCCGGCGACTGGGAATTCATCCAGAGAGCGCCCCGCCCCCAGGTGCTGTGGCAAGGGGGCAGGCTGACCGTCTGGCTCGGCCTGGTCGCGTTGGGCACCTTGCTGGCGATTGCCTTTCTCAGCCAGTGGCAGATCCGGCGTACGCTAACGCCCTTGCTGCAACTGACCGAGGGCACCCGAAAACTTGCCGCCGGCGCCAAAGGCACCCGCGTCGCCATCGGCAGCGACGACGAGCTCGGCACGCTCGCCGGCGCGTTCAACGACATGGCCACGCATATCGAGGCCCAGTTCGACGCGCTGGAAGGCCTGGCTGCCATCGACCAGGACATCCTTGCCGGCGTGCCGATCGAACGATTGGCCGAACGGGTGCTCCAGCAGTTGGCGGCGCTGTATCCCGGCGGCCGCGCCACCGTTTCCTGGCGGGATGGCGAGATGGGACTGCTACAGAGCCGGCTGCACGACGACATCGGCGCGGCACCGCGGGCGGTGACCCATCGTATCGAATTGACACCCGGGCAGGCGGAAGCCTTCTGGCAACTGGCGCGCGACGAACAACACTGGATTCCGGAGCAAGGCAGCCAAGGCAAATTGGCGAACGCGCCCTGGCTGGAAACCGCGCGCACGCCCGCCACGGGCCGTTTGGTCCTGCTGCCGCTGCGGCAACAGGACCGGACGCAAGCGGCCATTGCCATCAGCCTGGCCGGAGAGGCCGGCGCACCGGACCAACTACAGCCCGCCCGCGAGCTGCGCGACCGCCTGACCGTCGCCTTCGCCGCCCGGGCACGCGAGCAGGAACTGGTCTATCGCGCCGTGCACGACAGTCTCACCGGGCTGACCAACCGTTATGGCCTGCATGGGCAACTCGAGGCGCTGCTGGCCGACCGGTCGGCGAAAGTGGCGGTACTCTTTCTCGACCTGGATCACTTCAAGGACGTAAACGATACCCGCGGCCACGAAGCCGGGGACGAGCTCTTGTGCCTGGCCAGCGCCCGGCTGCTCGCCCGCGTCCCGGCCGACGCCATCGTCGCCCGACAGGGCGGCGACGAGTTCGCGCTTGTCCTGCCCGATGCCGACCAGGCGCGGGCGTGCGCCGTCGCCACCGAAGCCATCAAGGAACTGGGCCGGCCATTTGCGTTGCGCGGAGGCGAATACCTGCTCGGCGCCAGCGTCGGCATCGCGCTCGGCCCGGAGCACGGCCAGACCCGTGAAGAACTCATGCGCCGCGCCGACATCGCCCTTTATGCCGCCAAGGCGGCCGGTCGAGGCCAGTATGTGCTGTTCAATGCGGCACTCGACGAGGCGGCCCTCGAACGGGTGCGACTTCTGGCCGACCTGCGCCTGGCGGTGGAGCGATCCGAGTTCATCGCGTACTACCAGCCGCGCGTGCGGCCGGAAGACGGCAAAATCACCTCGGCCGAGGCCCTGATCCGCTGGCGGCATCCGACGCGTGGCCTGGTTGCCCCGGACGCCTTCATTGCCCTGGCCGAATCATCCGGTCTCATCGACGAAATCGGCCAATGGATTCTCGACGCCGCCTGCGGGCAGATGGCCGCCTGGCGCCAAGACGGCGTGGAACTTGAGCGTATCGCGGTCAACATCTCGCCACATCAGCTCGAGTCGGGCGACCTGCCCGGGCAGGTTCGCGCCGCGCTGGAAAGGCACGCCCTGCCCGCCATGGCTCTGGAGCTCGAAGTCACTGAAAGCCTGCTGGTCGGCGATGCGAGCAAGGCCTGCGCGCAACTCGCCGAACTGCGCGCGTGGGACGTCACCATTGCCCTGGATGATTTCGGCACCGGCTATTCGTCCATGGCCACGTTGCGCCAGTTGCCCATCGACGTGATGAAGATCGACCGCTCGTTCGTCTGCGCGCTGGACATCGACGACAGCGCCATGGCGATAGCGCGCGCGATCGTCGCCCTGGCGCGCTCGCTGCGGCTCAACCTGGTCGCGGAAGGCATAGAAACGGAGACGCAAGCCGCGGTACTGCGCGCCATGGGCTGCGAAGAGTTGCAGGGCTACTTCTATAGCAAGCCAGTCCCGCCGGACGACCTTGCAAGGCTTCCTGGCCTGGGCCGGGGTTGACCAGCCGGATCCGGCGAACCGGAGCGATCCCGGACTCGGCATCGTGAAAAAAGAAAGGGCGCCGAAGCGCCCTTTCCCAACCCTGGCCGAACGGCGACTCAGGAGGTCTGCTTGAGCTGATCGAGGATGCCCGGATTCTCCAGGGTCGAGACGTCCTGCGTGATGTCCTCACCCTTGGCCAGCGAACGCAGCAGCCGGCGCATGATCTTGCCGGAGCGGGTCTTGGGCAGGTTCTCGCCGAACCGGATGTCCTTGGGCTTGGCGATCGGCCCGATCTCCTTGCCCACCCAGTTGCGCAGCTCGTTGGCGATCTTCTTGGCTTCCTCGGCGCTCGGGCGGGACTGCTTGAGCACGACGAAGGCACAGATCGCCTCGCCGGTCAGGTCATCGGGACGCCCGACCACGGCGGCTTCCGCCACCATCGGGTTCGACACCAGCGCGGATTCGATTTCCATCGTGCCCATGCGGTGGCCGGACACGTTGAGCACGTCGTCGATACGACCCATGATGGTGAAGTAACCGGTCTTGGCGTCACGTACCGCGCCGTCGCCGGCGAGATACAGCTTGCCGCCGAAATCGACCGGGTAGTAGGACTTCTTGTAGCGCTCGGGGTCGCCCCAGATGGTGCGGATCATCGACGGCCAGGGCTTCTTGACCACCAGGAAGCCACCCTTGCCCCACTCGACGTCGTTGCCCGTCTCGTCGACGATGGCGGCCTGGATGCCCGGGAAGGGCAGCGTGCAGGAGCCCGGCACCAGCGGCGTGACGCCCGGCAGCGGCGTGATCATGTGGCCGCCGGTTTCGGTTTGCCAGAAGGTATCGACGATCGGGCAGCGACCGCCGCCGACATTGTTGTAGTACCACATCCAGGCTTCCGGATTGATCGGCTCGCCGACCGAGCCGAGGATGCGCAGGGAAGTAAGGTTGTAGTTGCGGGGATGCGTGGTCGGCGTGCCTTCGGAGGCCTTGATCAGCGAGCGGATGGCGGTCGGCGCGGTGTAGAAGACGCTGACCTTGTGATCCTGGATCATGCGCCAGAAGCGGCCGGCGTCGGGATAGGTGGGCACGCTCTCGAAGACGATCTCGGTGGCGCCGCAAGCGAGCGGGCCGTAGGTGATGTAGGTGTGACCGGTCACCCAGCCGATGTCGGCGGTGCACCAGAAGACATCGTCCGGCTTGATGTCGAAGGTCCACTTCATGGTCAGGACGGCATGGAGCAGGTAGCCGCCGGAGCTGTGCTGGACGCCCTTCGGCTTGCCGGTCGAACCGGAGGTGTAGAGCAGGAACAGCGGATGTTCGGCATCGACCCACTCGGGCTCGCAGTTCTCGGACTCGTTGGCGACGATTTCGTGCTACCAGACATCGCGGCCGGCGACCATGTTGCACGGGCCGCCGGTGCGCTTGACGACGATGACCGACTTGACCTGATGGCCGGTGGCCAGCGTCAGCGCCTCGTCGACGGCCGGCTTCAAGGGAATGCTCTTGCCGCCGCGGCACTGCTCGTCGGCGGTGATGACGGCGACAGCGCCGGCATCCAGGATGCGTTCTTCCAGCGACTTGGCGGAGAAGCCGCCGAAGACCACCGAGTGGATGGCGCCGATGCGGGCGCAGGCCTGCATGGCGACCACGCCTTCGACGGACATCGGCCAGGTAGATCAGGACGCGGTCGCCCTTCTTGACGCCCTGTGCCTTGAGCGCGTTGGCGAACTTGGCCACCTTGGCCAGCATTTCCTTGTAGGTGACCTTGGTCACCGAGCCGTCATCGGCTTCGAAGATGATGGCGACCTTGTCGCCCAGGCCGGCCTCGACGTTCTTGTCCAGACAGTTGTAGGAGACGTTCAGCTTGCCGTCGGCAAACCACTTGTAGAACGGGGCATTGGACTCGTCCAGGACCTGGGTGAAAGGCTGCTTCCAGGCCAGATGTTCCTTGGCCAGGCGCCCCCAGAAACCGGCGTAATCCTGCTCGGCTTCCTTGCACAGCGCTTGGTAGGCGGCCATGCCGGACACTGTGGCTTTTGCGACGGTCTCGGCGGACGGCTCGAAGATGCGGTTTTCGGTGAGTACGGATTCGATACCAGACGACATATTATTTCCTCTCCTCTCGCGTTTCATGATTCGGGACTGAACTCCCGGCCACACTGTGGACTTGGGGCTGACGATTCTAGGCCATTAGAGTCGATTAGTCTTACGAGGCACTTACTGTGCCGGCAAACCCTTGTTACGACAGGGTAAGCCGACACCGAATGATAGAATCGGCGCACCTGTCAACGGAGTATTTCGCATGGAAAAATCAATCAAGGCGATGGAAGGTTTCATCTTCTGGAGCCGCTGGCTCCAGGCCCCGCTCTACCTCGGCCTGATCGTCGCCCAGGGCGTCTATGTCTATCAGTTCATGCACGAACTGATCCACCTGATCACCAAGGTGGGCAGCCTGACGGAAAACGAGGTCATGCTGATCGTGCTGGGCCTGATCGACGTGGTGATGATCGCCAACCTGCTGATCATGGTCATCATCGGCGGCTATGAAACCTTCGTCTCCCGCCTGGACCTGGACAACCACCCGGACCAGCCGGAGTGGCTGTCCCACGTCAATGCCGGCGTGCTCAAGGTCAAGCTGGCCATGGCGCTGATCGGCATTTCCTCGATCCACCTGCTGAAGACCTTCATCAACGCCGACCAGTTGGCCGACCGCGTGATCATTGCCCAGGTGGTCATCCACGTGTCCTTCCTGCTTTCGGCGCTCGCCATTGCCTGGACCGACAAGATCACCACCGGCACGCTCGTGATGAGCAAGCACGCGCCGCACTAGACGCGCCAGAAGCTCAAACCAATAAGACCAGAGGGAACCATGACCACCATTCGCCAGGAGGATTTCATCGCCTCCATCGCCGACGCCTTCCAGTACATCAGCTACTACCATCCGCTCGACTACATCCAGGCGCTGGGCGCCGCCTACGAGCGCGAGGCAAGTCCGGCGGCGAAGGACGCCATCGCCCAGATCCTGACCAACTCGCGCCTGTGCGCCGAGGGCCATCGGCCGATCTGCCAGGACACCGGCATCGCGCTGGTGTTCCTCAAGGTGGGCATGAACGTGCGCTGGGACGCCAATCTGGGCGTCCAGGAAATGGTCAACGAAGGCGTGCGCCACGCCTACAACCACCCCGACAACAAGCTGCGCGCCTCGGTGCTGGCCGACCCGGCCGGCAAGCGCACCAACACGAAGGACAACACGCCGGCCGTGGTGCACTACGAGATCGTTCCCGGCGACCACGTCGAAGTGATTTGCGCGGCCAAGGGCGGCGGCTCGGAGGCCAAGGCGAAGTTCGCCATGCTCAATCCATCCGATGATCTGGTCGAATGGGTGCTGAAGACCGTGCCGACCATGGGCGCCGGCTGGTGCCCGCCGGGCATCCTCGGCATCGGCATCGGCGGCACGCCGGAAAAGGCCATGCTGCTGGCCAAGGAAGCCATCATGGCGCCGGTGGACATCCAGGAACTGAAGGCGCGCGGCGCCCGCAACCGGGCCGAGGAACTGCGCCTGGAACTGTACGACAAGGTCAACGCGCTCGGCATCGGCGCCCAGGGCCTGGGCGGCCTGACCACGGTGCTCGACGTCAAGGTGCTCGATTACCCGACCCACGCCGCCAACCTGCCGGTGGCGATGATCCCCAACTGCGCCGCCACCCGCCACGTCCACTTCCACCTGGACGGTTCCGGGCCGGCGAAACTGGAACCGCCCCGGCTCGAAGACTGGCCCCAGGTGACCTGGCAGGCGGACGCCAGCGTCGCCACCCGGGTCAACCTGAACACGCTGACCCGGGACCAGGTCGCCGCCTGGCAGCCGGGCCAGAAGCTGCTGCTCAACGGCAAGATGCTGACCGGCCGCGATGCCGCCCACAAGCGGATCACCGACCTGCTGGCGAAGGGCGAACCATTGCCGGTGGATTTCACCAATCGGGTCATCTACTACGTCGGCCCGGTCGACCCGGTGCGCGACGAAGTGGTGGGCCCTGCCGGCCCCACCACCGCCACGCGCATGGACAAGTTCACCCGCACGATGCTGGAACAGACCGGCCTGATCGCCATGATCGGCAAGTCCGAGCGCGGCCCGGTCGCCATCGAGGCCATCAGGGACAACAAGTCGGCCTATCTGATGGCCGTCGGCGGCGCCGCCTATCTCGTCTCGAAGGCGATCAAGGCGGCCAGGGTGGTCGGTTTCGCCGACCTGGGCATGGAAGCGATCTACGAGTTCGAAGTGAAGGACATGCCGGTCACGGTGGCGGTCGATTCCACGGGAACCTCGGTGCACGAAACCGGCCCGAGGGAATGGCGCGTCAAGATCGGCAAGATGGCCGTCGTGCAACGTTGAGCCGTCCAAGGCGCCAGCGCCGCCGATGATCGGCGTCTTCGATTCCGGCCTCGGCGGTCTGTCCGTGCTGGCGGCGATCGCCCGCACCTTGCCCCACGCCGATCTCGCCTATCTGGCCGACACCGCCCACGTCCCTTACGGCAACAAGCCAGACAGCTACATCACCGGCCGCGTGCTGGCCATCGGCCGGCATCTGACGGACATGGGCTGCCGCATGCTGGTGGTCGCCTGCAATACCGCCACCGCCACGGCCGTGCACGCCCTGCGCGATGCGCATCCGGGCGTACCGGTGGTGGGCGTCGAACCCGGCATCAAGCCGGCGGCGCTGGCCACGCGGACCGGGCGTATCGCCGTGTTGGCAACGGAAGCCACCGCGCGCAGCGCGCGCCTGTCCCGGCTGATACACGACCATGCGGGGCAAGTCGTCGTGCAAGTGGAGGCATGCCCGGGTTGGGCAACCCGGGTTGAAACGCTGCGTCTGGACGGGCCGGAGTTTGCCACCCAGATACGCGACAAGGTACTGCCGCTACTCGACGCCGGCGCGGACCGCATCGTTCTCGGCTGCACGCACTATGCCTTTCTCACGCCGCTCATCGCCCCGTTGCTGCGCGGCCGTGCCGAACTGGTCGAGGTCGCCGAAGCCGTTGCCCGCCAGACCTTGCGCCTGGCCGGCCCGGCCGCCCAGGGCGGCGGCCGTCTGCACCTTCTTGCCACGGCTCATCCCGAAAGGCTGATGCCGGCGCTACCGGCGCTGGGCCTGGGCCAGTTGCTGGCGCGACCGCATGGCCCCGCCAGCCTGGCGATGGTCTGATTCATGTGGAAAACGCTACGCATCTTTGTCCTGCTCGTCGTTCTGGCGACGGTTGCCCAGTCCGCCTGGCTGGGCCGCTCGAGATCCGTCTCCTGGCTGGATCCCTTGCGCGTGGCGATCTTCCCGATCAACGGCGACGGCAGCGACGCCAGCGCCAAGTACCTGCGCGCGCTAACCAAAGACAGCTTCCACAGCGTCGAAACCTACCTGGACAACGAAGCCGCGCGCCACGACCTTGGCCTGCGCCATCCGGTCGAGATCGATCTGGCTCAACCGGTGACCAGCCTGCCGCCACCCGCGCCGCGCCAAGCCAACGCCGTCGAGGCTGTTTCCTGGAGCCTGCGCATGCGCTATTGGGCCTGGCGAAACGACACCATTGCCGGCCCGAAGCCTCATGTGCGCCTGTTCGTGCTCTTCTTCGACCCCGCCAGCCATGAGCGCCTGCCTCATTCCATCGGTCTGGAAAAAGGATTGATCGGCGTCATCAACGCCTTTGCCAGCCCGGCCATGGCCGGCTCCAACAAGGTGATTGTCGCCCATGAGTTGCTGCACGCTCTCGGCGCCACCGACAAGTACGACAGCCCCGGCAACCAGCCCCGCTACCCCGACGGCTATGCCGAACCCGAGCGCTCGCCACGCCACCCGCAGGATTTCGCCGAACTGATGGGCGGTCGCATTCCCATCTCGGCCACTCAGGCGGAGATTCCGCAATCACTCGATCAAACGCTGATCGGCCCGAGAACCGCCGCGGAAATCGGCTGGAGAAAAACACCATGAAGTTCACCGTCGATTCCTTCCGCGCCTGGCCGAACAAGCAGGTCACCCTGCTCGGCATGTCCGGCGTCGGCAAGACCTATCTCTCGTCCCTGTTGCGTCGCCACGACTGGTTTCACTACTCGGCCGACTACCGCATCGGCAAGCGCTACCTCGACGAGCCGATCCTCGACATCATCAAGCAGCAGGCGATGCGGGTGCCCTTCCTGCGCGACCTGCTGCGCCGGGACTGGATCGACATCAAGAACAACATCAAGGTCAACGACCTCGGCCCGGTGCTCTCCTTCGTCGGCAAGCTGGGCGACCCGGCGCGCGGCGGCCTGGAACTGGCCGAGTTCAGCCGCCGCCAGGCCATGTACCGCGAGGCCGAAATCGCCGCCATGCGCGACGTCCCCGAATTCGAGCGCAAGGGTCGCGAGATCTACGGCTACGAGCATTTCGTCAACGACGTCGGCGGCAGCCTGTGCGAACTGGAAGAGCCCTCGGTGATCGACCTGCTGGTCAGGCACACGCTGATCCTCTACATCCGCGTCACCACCGCCGAAGAAGAAACGACACTCATCCGCCGCGCGCAATCGGACCCGAAACCGCTCTACTTCCGGCCCGCCTTCCTGGCCGAGCAGATTGCCCGACTATCTGACCGAAGCGAAACTCGCGACGATCGCCGAGGCCGACCCGGACGACTTCACCCGCTGGATATTCCCGCGTCTGTTCCACGCCCGCGTACCCCGCTACGAAGCCATCGCCGGCCCGCACGGCTATACCGTCACCTCCGCCGAAGTGGCGCGGGTGCGAGATGAAAAGGACCTCCTTGCGCTGATCGAGGCGGCGATAGCCAGACAGCCGCACCAATCCTGATCAAGGGGCCGCGACTACGGATACTGACGCCAAAAGTGGAAACACAATGGCGGGTATCACTGCATTTCCGCCTGATGACCAACACATGGGTCAATTCGGCTTCGTGCCCTGAACCGACACAGGAAGAATGCATGTCGATTGGCCGCTGCCCGGCATAAACCGGCCATCTGCCTCGATAACTCAAGCGCGGCCATGCTCCAGCCACCTTAACAAAGCCTCGAACAGCACCGCCGGCTCGACCGGCTTGGCGATGAAATCATTCATGCCAGCGTCGAAACACTTTTCCTTGTCCTCGACAAACGCATTCGCCGTCATTGCCAGAATCGGGGTCCGCTCATGGCGGGGCAGCAATCGAATGCTCCGGGTAGCCTCGAGGCCGCTCATGGTCGGCATCTGCATGTCCATCAGGATCAGGGCATAGTCATTTTCGCTGGCCAGCCTGAGCGCAGCCGTGCCATCCTCGGCAACTTCCACCGTCAGGCCGACGTTGTCCAGCATCATCTGAGCGACCTCCCGGTTGATCGGTTCGTCCTCGACCAGAAGGATGCGTGCTGCCCGGAAGTCACGTTTCAGAATCTCCTCGGCCATGGCCCGCTGACCAGTTGCGGCAGCGGGCTGGGGACCTGTGCCTTTCTTCAAGCGGACGGTGAACCAGAAGGTGCTGCCAGCGCCGAGAACACTTTCTGCACCGGCGTCACCCCCCATGAGCTGAGCGATCTTCTGGGTGATGGCCAGCCCCAGGCCGGTGCCACCGTACTTGCGGGTCAACGAGTTGTCCGCTTGCTCGAAAGCCGTAAACAGCTTGGGCATGACCTCCGGGGCCACACCGATGCCGGTATCCTGCACTTCGAAGCGGATCAGCACGCTGACGGCATCTTCCTCGATGAGTTGGACACGCAGGGTGATGGTGCCGAACTCGGTGAATTTGATCGCGTTGCCGACATAATTGAGAAGGGCCTCTTGGATGCGGGTGACGTCTCCCAACAAGTTGGCGGGTAGCCGGGCGACTTCGATGCGCAACCGCAGGTGCTTGGCCTGCACTCGGTCATTGAGCATCGAGGCGATATTGGCCACCAGGCTTTCGATCCTGAGGCTGGATTCTTGCAGATCAAACTTCCCGGCTTCGATCCTGGAGAGTTCGAGGATGGCATTCAGGATGTTCAGCAGGTGTGCGCTGGACGCCTGCAGCGTATTCATGCGCTTCGCCTGCTCGGGAGACAGACCGCCTCGGAGGATCAGGTGGGCCATGCCGAGGATGCCGTTCAGCGGCGTGCGGATTTCGTGCGACATGTTGGCCAGGAACGCACTCTTGGCGATGTTGGCGGATTCGGCTTGCTGTTTGGCGATTTCCAGTTCATGCGTACGGGCGTTGACCAGTTCCTCCAGGTGCAACCGGTAGTCCTGCAATTCAATAGCGGTTCTCTTTTGCTCAGTGATGTCCTCATACATACCAAGTACGCCGATCACATTGTCGTTAGCATCGCGCAGCGGTACTTTGGAAGTACGCAACCAGATCTGGATTCCATCCGGAGTTGTCTGCGGCTCCTCATAATTCAACTTGGAGCAACCGGTATCCATGACCACTTTGTCGTCTGCACGATACAAGTCGGCCTCATTCTTCCAAGCCAGTTCAAAGTCGGTTGAACCGATGAGTTCCTCTGGACTCTGGCGGCCCGCAGCCAGAGCAAGAGCGGTGTTGCAGCCGAGGTAGCAACTGCTGCGATCCTTCCAAAAGATGCGTACCGGTACATTTTCAATGATCTTTAGAAGAAACTCGTTGGCTGTTACTAGAGCCTTCTCAGCAACTTTGCGCTTCGTAATGTCTCGGAAGCTCCAAACCCGGCCCAGGACAGCATCGCCCAACCGCTGAGGCTGCGAATAGCGTTCAAATATCCGGCCATCCCGGAAAACAAGTTCATCCCAGGAGTCCTGATCCGGATGATCATATAGGTCTTGGACCTTGGCGATGAATGCTTGAGGATCCAGCAATTGTTCCAAGACATACTCGAGCAAACGCGCGTCATCACGCGACGCTGCCAAGTCTTCTGGTATATGCCACAACTCGAGAAATCTCCGGTTGAAGCTAGCAACCTGTCCTTTGGAGTCAACGATAAGAAGACCGTCTGCGGTAGATTGAAGGGCCGCATTCAATAGGGAATGCGACAGGCGAATCTCCTGCTCTGATCTCTTCCGTTCAGTGATATCGCGTGTAACCGTGATAATGACGTTTTCGCCGTCGAGACGCGCCCCGCTCGCGCTAACTTCGGCGTCGTAAACTGTGCCATCGCGACGCCTGTGACGGGTTTCGAAGATTGCATGTATTGTGGGTAAACTCGCAAATCCGGCGCGTATCTGCGACTCGGACATGGTCGCCTCGAAGTCCCACGTATGAAGTTTCAGGACCTCTTCCGGGGAATAGCCAAGCATTTCCGCAAAACGCGCGTTTGCATCAATGATGCGATGCTCTTGGTTGAAAATGGCGATGCCATCCTGGGAAATCTCGAAGAGAACCCTGAGTCGCTCTGTTTCGCAATCCTTGCTTGCATTGAGAAACTCCTGTTGGGGTGACCCACACTGGGATTGCGTCATTTCATCAGTCTTGTGAGCATTATTGACGTTCAGGTCCACATTATCTATTGAATCGGCCAGTCGGTGAGTCCGAGGTTCAAGGACAGGCATCTGAGCGAAACAGCCCTTCAATGACATGGCTCAAGGCAGGCAGGTCGGCCAATACAGCCAGTAGCGCCGACTCCGTTAGACGATCGCTGTGGTGGTTTTTGACAATATTGGACTGAACAGCCCCAGCCGTTCATGCCGAATTGCTACCGCAGGTCATGCGGCAGGTTTCAGCGCGGAACGGACCGCCGAATGACAGTTCCGCAAAGTCAATGACCGGCTGGTCGTGGCCGTTCCCTGCCATCGCGGTCGGAATTGGTCTGCCGGCCTGGGCGAACGCTTATTGCCGACTTGAGACGCTCGCCTAAGCACGTCGTGGTTGCCGCAACGGCCACTTGAGGTGGACCACTCGAGTTCCCGTGCTTCTGGTGAGCCGACAGCCGTTGTCGAATACCTCGATGCCCGCGTCGCCTGGTCCGCCGCTTGGTGTCCGGCAGCAGAGCTATGGGCTCTGACTCAACCCCAGGCAGCGAGAAACTGCCGCCAGTGCTCCGCGCCGATGGCCTGCAACTGCTCGCGCACGAAAGCTTCTTCGGCCTGGCGTTCGCCGGCGCTCATCAGGCCGCGCATCTGCTGGAAGCGCAGATAGACGAGGTAGGTGTTGACGACGTCGGTCTCGCAGTAGTCGCGAATGTCGTCGATCTTGCCGTCGAGCCAGGCGCCCCAGACGGCGGAGCCGTCCATGCCCAGTTTGCCGGGCAGGCCCATCAGCTTGGCGAGTTCATCGAGGGGGGCATTGGCGCGCGGCTGGTACATGGCCAGCAGGTCCATGAGATCGAGGTGCCGCATGTGGTAGCGGCTGATGTAGTTGTTCCACTTGAAGTCGCGATCGTCGTCACCGAGTTGCCAATAGCGCGCCGCATGGACGCCATGGATCAGGCCGCGATAGTGGAGCACCGGCAGGTCGAAGCCGCCGCCGTTCCAGGAGACGATCTGCGGCGTGTATTTCTCGATGCCGGAGAAGAAGCGCTGGATGATCTCGCCTTCATTGAGTTTGGGCTCGGCCAGCGACCAGACCTTGAAGCCGCCATCGTCACCCTGGCTGCGCAATACGCAGGAGATGACCGCGACCCGTTGCAGGTAGTGCGGCAGGAAATCGCTGCCGTTCTTCGCCCGCTGCTTCTGGAAGGCAAACTCGGCCACCTCGGCGTCGGACAACCCGGCCGGCAGGCCATGAAGATCGCGCAGGCCAGGCGACATCGGGAATGGTCTCGATGTCGAAAACCAGTACCGGCGTCACTTCTTCTGCTGCCAGATGCCGGTGGCGCTCTGCACCCACCAGCCGGCCGGCGCGCGGTCCACCCAGCGCTGGGCGAAGGTGGCGCGGATGTCGGCCTCCCAGCCGGGGTTGCCGTTGGCGCGGGCGATTTCGCGGTAGAGGCCGGCCCGATCCGCGTTCTCGGCGGCGACCAGGCCGGTGACGCTTTGCCGTTGGGCCAGCGGCACGGCGCCGGGTTCGCGCAGGGCCACCGTGCCGTCCTTGGCCAGACCGACGGCGCCGGACTCGTACCAGGGCAGCAACTGGCCGTGACGCTGGCTCATGCCGGCCTTGAACTGGCCGATGGCCGGGGTGCTGATTTCCAGGTTGCCCTGCGCCAGCACCGAGGCCGCCAGTACCCAGAGGAACAGGATGGCGGACAGGCGTTTCATGGTGCTTTCTCCTTCGGCGAACTCGGCACAGTCGGCGATTCCGGCGCAGTCGCCGCCGGCTTGCCCTTCATCTGCCAGACTTCGTCAATGATGGTATCGGCGGCTTTCTCGGCCGCCGACGCGGGGAAATAGATGTTGATGGTGACGCAGCCGGCGAGCAGTGAGCGCGACACAGCGCGGCGGCCGGCACAGTCGTGGGTTTGCAGGGTATTGGTCATTCGATCACCGCCTTGGACTTCCCCGCGATGATCGCTTGAATACGGGACACCAGCAGGTTCCAGTCGATGCGGCGATTGTAGCCGATGACCTGAACCCTCGGAATGCCGCCGCCCTTGACCACCAGGTAGCCGTCGCCGGCCGGCTCCAGGCCGTCGGCGTGGCAGATGCCCTGCCGCAGCGAACAGCCGAGACCGATGCGCTCGTAGTCGAAGCTGTTGAAGAATCCGGCCGGGCTGGCCCGCACGGCGGCCGCGCCGGCGGCGCCGCCGAGCGAGGAAATATCCTGCAAGGCGCCGCGGCTGATGGTACGCCGATAGTCGCCGGGGCTGCTGGCGACGCGGGCATCGAAGCGTACCGGCTTCCAGCCGTCCAGTTCCAGCCCTGCGATGTCGGCATCGAAGCGCCCCTGAATGGCGCCGAAGGAGAAGGTTTGCGTCAGGAGGCCAAAATCGAGATTGCGGGCCGCGACGTCGGCAACAAAGCGCTGGGTCGGGCGCAGCGGATCGAGCACCTTCAGGCCGCTGGCGACCACGCGACCGTCGAAGACCTCGATCACCAGATCGCCGTCGAACGCCAGCACCTGTTGCGCGTAGGTCGCCCGGGGAATGCGGGCGGTCAATCCGCCGGCCATGCGCGGCACCTTGAGCGCCGTGGAGACCTTGGGCATCGACAGCCCCTCGATACCGCCGGAGAACCTTCCCTGCCAGCCGTCATCGTGGCGGGAGGCCACCAGTTCGTCGATGAACAATCGGCCATCGAGCAGCGGAATGGACAGACCTTCGAGACGGGCATCGTTGTCGCTCAGGCGCAACGGAATGCGAAAGCCACCGAGCGGCAATTCGCCCAGCCGGGCGGCGGCGACCGAGAACTCGGCCTCGCTGACCACGCCCCGCTCCCAGGGAATGTGGGCATTGACGCCGCGAAATTCGAGATAGTCGGTGCCGTCCACCAACATGGTGTCTTCCAGCCCGGCATAGAAGGAGCGCCAGGCACCCTGCGACCAGGAGGCGGCAAATCGAACCCGGCCACTCGCCTTGACCTTGGGTACGGCCGACTGATCGAGCACGGGCTGTAGCCATTCACGAAACGCCGTCGCCAGATCGAGCGGCTCGGTCACCAGGCCCCATTCGTCCAGCGCGCCCTGTTGCCGATCCCACTTCAGGCTGGCGGTGGCCGTGCCAATGCCGGCCAGATCGACGCGCGCCATATCCACCATCAGCGCCCGGGCGCTCAGCAGCCCTTGCGCCTCGACCTTCAGCCCGGCGCGGCGATACCACGGCGCGACATACAGTTCGCCGGCCGGCCAATCGACTTGCGCCGTCCATTGCCAGTCGTCGCCGACGCGCCGTGCGGTGGCCTCCAGCGCCAGGTCAATTCCCTCGCCGGCGACGTCACCGGCCTTGTTGCCGAACTTGAGCTGCCGTACCGCCAGCTTCAGTTCGGCCTGCCGGCGATCGGCCACCAGCCTGACATCGACCGTTCCGGCCGGATTCCAGGCGCGCAGGCGCTTGACCAGCGGCGACCAGGCCAGCACGTCGGTACCCTCGATGGCCATCTCCAGTCGGCCGTCGGCAAAGCGATAGGCGAAAGAAAACGGCAGCGCGGGCCGATCCGCGCCACGCTGGTCCGCACGTCGGATCTCGCCGCGCGGGCAATCGATGTGGCGCAGGTCGACCACAAAATCGGCACAATGCAGGATCAGTTGCCGGTATTCGATGCCGGCGAGCTTGAGGCGCTCGAGCCGGATGTCGGCCTCGCCAGCGCGGCCGGTGGCGAAGACAATCTCGAGGCCATCGGCCTCGAAGGAAGGATGGCGCAGGCTGTCGACCACCAGCGACACGCCCGCCCAGACGGGCGCGGCGAGCCACAACGCGAAGCAGAAACTAAGCGGGAAAAACGCCCGTCGAAAGATAGCGGTCGCCACGATCGCAGACGATGGTCACGATGACGGCGTTCTCCACCTGGGCGGCGATGCGCAGCGCCACGCACAGCGCGCCGCCCGAGGAAACGCCGGCGAATATCCCTTCCTCGCTGGCCATGCGCCGGGTCATCTCTTCGGCGTCGGCCTGGCTCACCGACTCCATTTGATCGATGCGCGAAAAATCGCAGATCTTCGGCAGATACTCGGGCGCCCATTTGCGGATGCCCGGAATTTGCGAGCCGGCCTCGGGCTGGCAGCCCACGATCCGGATGGCGGAATTCTGCTCCTTGAGGAAACGCGAGCAGCCCATGATGGTGCCCGTGGTGCCCATGCTGGAGACGAAGTGGGTCACGCGACCCCCGGTGTCGCGCCAGATTTCCGGCCCGGTGCCCTCGTAGTGGGCCAGCGGGTTGTCCGGATTGGCGAACTGGTCGAGCATGACGCCCTGCCCCTGTTTCGCCATGCGCTCGGCGACATCGCGGGCGCCTTCCATGCTCGCCGTCTTCGGCGTCAGCACCAGTTCGGCGCCGAAGGCGCGCATCGCCTGGCGCCGTTCGACGCTCTGGTTCTCGGGCATCACCAGCACCATCCGGTAACCGCGCATGGCGGCGGCCATGGCCAGGGCAATGCCGGTGTTGCCGGAAGTCGCCTCGATCAGCGTGTCGCCCGGTTTGATCTCGCCGCGCGCCTCAGCGCGCACGATCATCGACAGCGCCGGCCGGTCCTTCACCGACCCCGCCGGATTGTTGCCCTCCAGCTTCGCCAGAATCACATTGTTGCGCCGCTCGTTGTCTGCGCCGGGAATGCGCTTCAGCCGCGCCAGCGGGGTATTGCCGACGAAATCGTCGAGGATCTTGAACATGGATTGCCCCAATTCGGTCAAGCGGCCACTTCGAGTTGGTGATGCCGTTCCAATTGATTGCGGTACAAGTCGATGATCGGAAAGCAAAGGTCGTAGTCGCCCCAGACCAGTTCCCCGAACTCGAGCCGGAACGCGGCAAAACGCCCGGGGTCGAGATAGGCGCGGACATCCGGATGCAGCGAGCGTGACAGGAAAGGCTTGAAGTCCACAAGCTGCTCGGTGCCGTCGTCGAAACGCAGACGAATCCGGTATTCCCCGGCCAGTTCGGCGGCAACAATGTTGATGACGCTCGCGGTCATTTCAGCCTCCTCGTAATGCTTTCCGGCTTGATCGGCTTGTGCAGCACAAAAAAGTCGATCCATTTCGCCACGATTTCGTTGGCACGCGCGCCAACGATCTCCTCGAAGTAGCGCATTTCATTGCTGTTGAGCGGTGCTCGGCCCGCCACCAAGCCATAGCGGACTTCGGCCACCACACCATTCAGTACAACCAACTCGGCGCGAGACTCGCGTCCCTGGCACTTGCCATGCACATGCACCGGCTCGTGCTCGTTGGCGTAAAACATGACGATCAGCCCGAAGTACTCGTAGAGCTTTGGCATCGGTCAATGATACCGGAGTCCGCCAACGCAAGCAGAAAGGGGCTCGCGAAGGAGCCCCTTTCGACCATCCATCTGTTCGAACGATTACCTCGCCAAGTGCCCCACATACTTCGCCACGCCCTGCTCCACCGTGGCGAATTCGTCCTTGTAGCCCGCGGCGCGCAGCTTGCCGATGTCGGCCTGGGTGAAGCTTTGATACTTGCCCTTGAGGGCTTCGGGAAAGTCGATGTACTCGACGATGCCCTGGCCGACCATCTCCGCCAGAGACAGCGCCGGCTTGCCTTCCAGCGCGCGGCAGGCGTTGACCGTCGAGGTGGCGACGTCGTTGAAGGGCTGGGCGCGGCCGGTGCCGAGGTTGAAGATGCCGGACTTGTCGGGGTGGTCGAGGAAGAACATATTGACCTTGACCACGTCCTCGATAAAAACGAAGTCGCGGCTCTGCTCGCCGTTGCCGTAGCCGTCGCAGCCCTCGAACAGCTTGACCTTGCCTTCGGCCCGATACTGGTTGAAATGGTGGAAGGCCACCGAGGCCATGCGGCCCTTGTGCTGCTCGCGCGGGCCATAGACATTGAAGTAGCGGAAGCCGACCACCTGGGAACTCGGCATCGGCGATGTGACGGCGCACCACTTGATCGAACAGGAACTTCGAGTAGCCGTAGACGTTGAGCGGTCCCTCGTGCTCGCGCGCCTCGCTGGAACACGCGGCCGCCGCCATAGACCGAGGCGCTGGAGGCGTAGAGGTAAGGCACGTCCTGGTCGAGACAGAAATCCAGCAGGCTGGCGGAGTAGCGATAGTTGTTCGCCATCATGTAGCGGCCGTCGGTCTCCATGGTGTCGGAGCAGGCGCCTTCATGGAAGATGGCTTCGACCGCGCCGTCGAACTGGCCGGCCTCGATCAGGTCGAGAAACTCTTCCTTGTCGAGGTAGTCGGCAATCTCGCAGTCGATCAGATTCTTGAACTTGTCGGCCTTCTTGAGGTTGTCGACGGCGATGATGTCGGTGACGCCCCGATCATTGAGGGCCTTGACGAGGTTTGCGCCGATGAAGCCGCAGGCGCCGGTAACAATGTGGTACATGAGCGTTCCTTAAGTTGCTTGCAGTTCCGCCAGCGAACAGGTGGCCGTGCCCAGCTTGCCGACCACCACGCCGGCGGCGCGATTGGCCAGACCCATGGCCTCGACCAGTCCCAGGCCGCTGGCCATCATGACCGCCTGCGTCGCGATGACCGTGTCGCCGGCGCCGCTGACATCATAGACCTCGCGGGCCAGCGCCGGCACGTGGCTGACACCCGCGCCTGAGAACAGCGTCATGCCCTCTTCGGAGCGCGTCAGCAGCAGGGCGCCAATATCCAGCTCGGTGCGCAGCTCCTCGGCGCGCGCCCGCAGGTCGTCCTCGTCGCGCCAGCGGCCGACTACCTGCCGCAATTCGGCCCGGTTCGGCGTGATGACGCTGACGCCGGCATAGCGCGCATAGTCCTCGCCCTTCGGATCGACCAGTACCGGCTTGGCCTGGGCGCGCGCCAGCCGGATCATTTCGCCGATGTGGGCCAGCCCGCCCTTGCCGTAGTCGGACAGGATGACGACATCGCAATCGGCGAGGCGCGCGGCGAACTCGGCCAGCTTGGCTTGCAGCACCTCATGGGTCGGCGAATTCTCGAAGTCGATGCGCAACAGTTGCTGCTGACGGCCGATGACGCGCAGCTTGACTGTCGTATTGAGCTGGGCGTCCTCGTGCAGGCTGGTGTCGATGTTCGAATCGGCCAGCAGCCGCGCCAGCGACTGGCCGGCCTCGTCGGCGCCGACCACCGACAGCAGCGCCACCCGGGCGCCAAGCGCCGCGCAGTTGCGGGCGACGTTGGCCGCGCCGCCCGGCCGCTCCTCGACCCGCTCCACCTTGACCACCGGCACCGGCGCTTCCGGCGAGATGCGCGCCACGTCGCCGAACCAGTAGCGATCCAGCATCACGTCGCCGACGACGAGAATGCGCGCTCGCGAGGTATCGGGCAGCTTCATCACGGCCGGCCGATGGCGTGGTACTCGAGGCCGGCGGCGCGTGGCTGGGCGGGCTCATAGAGGTTGCGGCCATCGAACATCACCGCCGCTTTCAGCTTGGCCTTGATGGCGTCGAAATCGGGGCTGCGAAACTCCTTCCACTCGGTGACGATGGCCAGCGCGTCCGCGCCGTCGAGGGCCGCCATGGGCGAATCGGCATAGGCGACGCGCGGCTCGTTGCCGAAGATGCGTTGCGCCTCGTGCATCGCCACCGGATCGTAGGCGCGCACCGTGGCGCCGCGCGCCAGCAGATCGGCGATCAATACCCGGCTGGCGGCTTCGCGCATGTCGTCGGTGTTCGGCTTGAATGCCAGGCCCCACAGCGCGAAGGTCTTGCCGGCCAGGTTCTCGCCGAAGCGGCTGACTATCTTGCCGGTCAGGACATGCTTCTGGTCTTCGTTGGCGTCTTCCACGGCTTGCAGCACCTTCAGTTGCTGGCCGGCATCGCGTGCCGTGCGGGTCAGGGCCTGTACATCCTTCGGGAAACAGGAGCCGCCATAGCCGCAGCCCGGGTAGAGGAAATGGAAGCCGATACGCGGGTCGGAACCAATGCCCCGGCGTACCAGCTCGATGTCGGCGCCCAGCTTTTCCGCCAGGTTGGCCAGTTCGTTCATGAAGCTGATGCGCGTGGCCAGCATGGCGTTGGCGGCGTACTTGGTCAGTTCGGCCGAACGCACGTCCATGACGATCAGGCGCTCGTGGTTGCGCTGGAAAGGTGCGTAGAGCTGGCGCATCAACTCGGTTGCCTTGGCATCCTCGACACCGACGACGATGCGGTCGGGCTTCATGAAGTCTTCGACCGCCGCGCCTTCCTTGAGGAACTCGGGATTCGAGACGACGCTGTAGGGAGTCTCCACGCCGCGCGCCTTGAGCTCCTCGGCAATGGCCGCGCGCACCTTGTCCGCCGTGCCGACCGGCACCGTCGACTTGTCGACGACCACCTTGTAGCCGCTCATGTGCTTGCCGATGTTGCGGGCGGCCGCCACCACGTATTGCAGGTCGGCCGAGCCGTCCTCGTCGGGCGGGGTGCCGACGGCAATGAACTGGAGCGTACCGTGGGCGACGGCGGCCTCGACATCGGTGGTGAAGCGCAGCCGGCCGGCGGCCTTGTTGCGCGCCACCATGGCCTCCAGGCCCGGCTCATAGATCGGAATGCCGCCCTCGTTGAGGATGCGGATCTTGTTGGCATCGACGTCCAGACAGAGCACGTCGTTGCCGACCTCGGCCAGACAGGTGCCCGACACGAGCCCGACATAGCCGGTGCCGACGACGGTGATCTTCATGACAACATCCTCATTGAATCAAATCGCTATGGGGTTAGATCGAATTCCTCGGTGCGCTTGGGCGGGTAAGTCTCCCAACCGCCGCAGGCCGGGCAGCGCCAGTGGAACTGGCGCGCCTTGAAGCCGCAATTCTCGCAGCGATAGCGCGCAACGCGTCGGGTATGGCCGTGAATCAGGTTCTTCACCAGCTCCAGGTCGGCGCGCCGCTCCGGCGGCGCCACCAGAACTTGCGCCTCGAGCAGCTTGTCCAGACCGAGCAAGGTCGGATTGCGCCGCAGCTCGTCGCGCACCAGCTTGTAGGCCGGCTCGGCGCCACCATTGCTCAGCTCCGACTGGAATGCGACATCGAGCAGATCGAGCGACGCATGGCGCTCCAGATAGCCGCGCATCAACTGGTTGCCCTGCTCGGCACGACCGAGCTGCCGCGACGCGGCCATCGATCTTTTCCGCCACCAGCGAGAGGTAGACCGGGTTCTGCTGTTCGACGCGCATCCAGGCGGCCATGGCCTCATCCGGACTCCCCTCGCTAAGAGCGAGATCACCCAGCAAAATGGTGGCGCGCACGCACTTTCGGTTGGCCGCCGAGGGCCGCATCGAGATGCTGGCGCGCCTCGGCCGGCCGACCGTGGAGTATCGCGCTCGAAGCCAGCTCGCAGTGGAATTCGGCAATCTACTTTTGCCACAGGTGGTCGGCATGATTGGGCATGGCCTCGGCGATCTCGATGGCCTTCAGCCACTCCTTCTCCTGCTGGTAGATTTCGAGCAGCGCCTTGAGCGCTTCCTCGTCGCGAGCACTGCCGCGCAGCTTGAGAAACATTTCTTCGGCGCGGTCGAGCAGCCCCGCCTTCAGGTAGTCCTGGCCGAGTTCCGCCAGGGCGTGCAGGCGTTGGCTCGTCGCGCAAGCCATCGCGCTCGACCAGATTCTGATGCACGCGGATCGCGCGGTCGGTTTCGCCGCGACGCCGGAACAGGCTGCCCAGGGCGAAGTGCAGTTCGATGGTCTCCGGATCGACCTTGGCGGCTTCGAGGAAGGCTTCGATGGCCTTGTCCGGCTGCTCGTTGAGCAGGAAGTTGAGGCCCTTGAAATAGGAGCGCGGCAGCGCGCGCGATTCCTTCAACAGATGATTGATGTCGATGCGCGCCGCCACCCAGCCGAGGCGTAAAGAAGACCGGCAGCGCCAGCAGCCACCACAGTTCGATGGACATCATTGCCGCGGGCCACCACCGGCGTCGGCGGACGCGTCGGTCGCCGCATCGTCCGCGGCGCGCCCCCGCAGGCGTTTGATCTCGCGGCCTTGCCGCACCAGTGTCACCACGGTGGCGGTCAAGCCAACCGCCGCGCCAATGCCAAACGCGGCCAGGATGACCAGCGACAGCGGCGCCTGCCAGACCCGCATCGAGGTAAAAGCGCAGATCCACCGGCCCGCTGTTCTTCGACCGCCAGACCGAACAGCGCGATGAACACGATCCCGCGCAACAACCACAATAGGATTCTCATCGCGCCTCAACAAAATGACCAAAAAAACGAGCGGCACCCGCAACTGACGGATGCCGCCCGCACTTACGTCCGTATGGCGGCCATGGGCGGCCGATCAGCTTTCCTGGCTATCCACCCGCTCGCGCAATTCCTTGCCGGCCTTGAAGTGCGGCACGTACTTCGCCGGCACCTGCACCTTGTCGCCGGACTTGGGATTGCGCCCGATGCGCGGCGGCCGATAGTTCAGCGCAAAACTGCCGAAGCCGCGAATCTCGATGCGATCACCGCTGGCCAGCGCCTCGGTCATCGCATCGAGAATCGATCTTCACCGCAAAATCGGCATCCTTCGCCACCAGCTGCGGAAAACGCTCCGCCAGCCGGGCGATCAGCTCGGACTTGGTCATGACTGTCCTGAGCGGGGCACGTCTCGCTTACTGCTGGTTGAGCTTGGCCTTGAGCAGCGCACCCAGGTTGGTGGTGCCGCTGCTGGCAGCTGCTGGTCGACGCCAGCTTCTGCATCGCCTCGTTCTGCTCGACCTGATCCTTGGCCTTGATCGACAGGTTGATCGAGCGGGTCTTGCGATCGACGTTGATGATCATCGCCTCGACGGTATCGCCTTCCTTGCAGACGCGTGCGCAGGTCTTCGATGCGCTCGCGCGAGAACTCGGAAGCGCGCAGGTAGCCTTCGACGTCGCCGCCCAGTTCGATCACCGCACCGCGCGCATCGACGCTCTTGACCGTGCCCTTGACGATGCTGTTCTTGTCGTGGGTGGCGATGAAGCTGGTGAAGGGATCGCCATCCATCTGCTTGATGCCCAGGGAGATGCGCTCCTTCTCGACATCGATGGACAGCACCATGGCCTCGACTTCGTCGCCCTTCTTGTAGTTCTGCTTGGCTTCTTCGCCGGTGGCGGACCAGGACAGGTCGGACAGATGCACCAGACCGTCGATGCCGCCGGGCAGGCCGATGAAGACGCCGAAGTCGGTGATCGACTTGATGGCGCCGCGAACCTTGTCGCCCTTCTTGTGGTTCATGGCGAAGTCGTCCCACGGGTTGGCCATGCACTGCTTCATGCCCAGGGAAATGCGGCGACGCTCTTCGTCGATTTCGAGGATCATCACTTCGACTTCGTCGCCCAGCTGGACGACCTTGGACGGATGGATGTTCTTGTTGGTCCAGTCCATTTCGGAGACGTGCACCAGACCTTCGATGCCCTGCTCGATCTCGACGAACGCACCGTAGTCGGTCAGGTTGGTGACCTTGCCGAACAGACGCGTGCCCTGCGGGTAACGACGGGCGATGCCCACCCACGGATCTTCGCCCAGCTGCTTCATGCCCAGGCGAAACGCGGTTCTTTTCCTGATCGAACTTGAGCACCTTGGCGGTGACTTCGTCGCCGACGTCAGCACTTCGGACGGGTGACGCACGCGACGCCAGGCCAGGTCGGTGATGTGCAGCAGGCCGTCGATGCCGCCGAGGTCGACGAACGCGCCGTAGTCGGTGATGTTCTTGACGATGCCCTTGACGACGGTGCCTTCCTGGCAGGTTCTCCAGCAGCTTCTGGCGCTCTTCGCCCATGTTGGCTTCGAGCACGGCGCGGCGCGACACCACGACGTTGTTGCGCTTGCGGTCGAGCTTGATGACCTTGAATTCGAATTCCTTGCCCTCGTAGGGCGTGGTGTCCTTGACCGGACGGGTATCGACCAGCGAACCGGGCAGGAAGGCGCGGATGCCGTTGGTCATGACGGTCAGGCCGCCCTTGACCTTGCCGGTGATGACGCCCTTGACCAGGACGCTGTCGTTCATGGCCTTGTCGAGATCGTTCCAGGCGGCGATGCGCTTGGCCTTGTCGCGCGACAGGCGGGTTTCGCCGTAGCCGTCTTCGAGCATCTCGATGGCGACCAGGACGAAATCGCCCGGGTTGACTTCGACTTCGCCGCGGTCGTTCTTGAATTCTTCGGCCGGGAATGAAAGATTCGGACTTCAGGCCCGCGTTGACGACCACAAAATTCTGATCGACACGGACAACTTCGGCGGTGATGACTTCGCCGGCGCGCATTTCCTGGCGCGACAGGCTTTCCTCGAACAGGGCGGCAAAGGATTCGTTGGGATCTACGGCGATGGCGGTAGCAAAAGACATGGACACTCTCTCAAGCTGCCAGGGTTAGCGGCGGGTTGGTTGAAAAACGCCATGGCGACCCGTCGACACTACCTAGGCCGCCACGACTCCTGTTACGGTTGCTACCCTACTTCGGCAGCCTCCGGCGGACGATGTCCAGCACGGCGGCAACCGCTTCGTCGATGCCCATCAGCGTGGTATCCACCAAGGTCGGCATCGGCGCACTGCTTGAGGGGCGCGACGCTTCTTGCGGCATCGCGGGCGTCCCGCTCCTCGCAGGTCCTGCAAAAGGGTCGGCATGTTAGCAGGCATTCCCTTTCCGATCAACTGTTTATAGCGTCGTTCGGCGCGCGCTTCGGCGCGAGGCGGTCAGGAACACCTTGACCGGCTGCTTCAGGGAACACCACCGAGCCCATGTCGCGGCCGTCGGCCACCAGGCCGGGCAGGCGCCGATAGGCCCGCTGCCGTTCGAGCAGCGCGGTGCGCACCGCCGGCATGGCGGCGACTTTCGAGGCACCGACACCAACTTCCTCGGCGCGGATCGCCTCGGTGACATCGTCACCGGCAAGCAAGATGCGTTCACCCGCGAAATCGGCCGGCAATTCGGCCGCCACCGCCGCCGACCGCGGCCTCGTCGTCGAGCGCGACGCCGGCACGCAGCGCCGCCAGGGCCGTCAGCCGATAAAGCGCCCCGCTATCGAGGAAATGAAAGCCGAGCACCTCGGCCACCCGTTGCGCCACCGTGCCCTTGCCCGAGGCCGACGGACCGTCGATGGCGATCACCGGCGCGGCAATTCGACCGAAGCGCTCGAAATAGTCGGGGAAGGTCTTCGCCACGCACCTGGGATCGTTGATGCGGATCGGCACGCCGCCCAGCGCGGCCAGCGAGAAGCACATGGCCATGCGATGGTCGTCGTAGGTATCGATGGCGGCATGGGCCAACAACCGCACCGGCGGCGTCACCTTGAGCCAATCGTCGCCCTCCTCCACCATCGCGCCGAGCTTGCGCAATTCCGCCGCCATGGCGGCAATCCGGTCGGTTTCCTTGACACGCCACGAGGCAATGTTGCGCAAGGTACAGGGACCATCGGCGAACAACGCCGCCACGGCCAGCGTCATCGCCGCATCCGGAATATGGTTGAGATCGAGATCGAAGGCCTTGAGTTTGCCGCTGGCCGGCGAACGGGCTTCGATCCAGTTTTCGTCCATGGCGATGGTCGCCCCCATCGCCGCCAGGGCCTCGGCAAAACAAACGTCGCCCTGAATGCTGCTCCGGCCCACGCCCGTCACCCGCACCGGACCGCCGGCAAGGGCTCCGGCGGCGAGAAAGTAGGAAGCCCCGGAGGCATCGCCTTCGACGTGCACCTTGCCGGGGCTGCGATAGCGCTGGCCGGCCGGAATCGTGAAGCGTTGCCAGCCATCACGCTCAACCTGGACACCAAAGCGCGCCATCAGATTCAGGGTGATCTCGATATAGGGCTTCGAAATGAGTTCCGTGGTCACTTCGATGACAGCCCGTTCGCCAGCGAGTGGCAGCGCCATCAGCAACGCAGTAAGGAACTGCGACGACACGTCGCCGCGCACCCGTACCGGCGCGGCAAGATCGACGTCGGCCGGGAATATCTCCAGCGGCGGGAAACCCTCGCTACCCGAATAGCGAACATCGGCGCCGATCTGACGCAACCCATCGACCAGGTCGCCGATCGGCCGCTCGTGCATGCGCGGCACGCCCGAAAGCGAATAGCATCCGCCGGACAAGCGCCAGTGCCGCCGTCAACGGTCGAAATGCCGTACCGGCATTGCCAAGAAAGAGATTGCCCGCCTTGACCGGAAAGGGTCCGCCCACGCCCTTCACGCGCCAGACATTCGCGCCCGCCGCGGCGAGCCCGACGCCGAGCGCGGCGAGCGCCGCCAGCATGACCCGGGTGTCGTCCGAGTCGAGCAGGTCATGGATTTCCGTGGTGCCCTCGGCAAGCGCCGACAGCAGCAGCATGCGATTGGAGATGCTCTTGGAGCCAGGTAACCGGACGGTGCCGACGACTCGCGTCAGCGCGGGGAGATCGAGAAATTCCATGATTCGCCAATAGAACTAGAATAGCAGCGGACATCGCACGAAATAAGCCAAAACGCGGCACGCGAAGGTTGCGCACTCTATCACTGCGAAGGGGAGGAACGAAGTGGATCTATCCATCGTCATCGTCAACGATTCCGACATCAACCTCACCCTGTTCAAGTACATGGTGGCCAGGATCCCGGAGGTTACTCCCCACTGCTTCTCGGTATCGGCCGAAGCGCTGGAATGGTGCGAGCAGCATGGCGCCGACGTGGTGGTGGTCGACTACATGATGCCGGCGCCCGATGGCCTTGAGTTCATCCGCCGTTTCCGCGCCTTTCCCGGACTCGCCGACGTGCCGGTGGTGATGGTGACCGCCAACGACCTCAAGGAAATCCGCTATGCGGCACTCGAGGCCGGCGCCACGGACTTCCTGACCAAGCCGGTTGACAAGAACGAATTCATCGCCCGCGTCGGCAACATGGCGACCCTGCGTCGCGGGCAGCGGCTGCTGGTCGATCGAGCCGCGTTGCTGGCCGACGAAGTGGCGGCGGCCACGCTCACCATCGTCGAGCGCGAACGGGAAACGATCTTTCGCTTGTCGCGCGCCGCGGAGTACCGGGATCCGGAAACCGGCAGTCACATCATGCGCATGGCCAACTATTCGCGCTTGATCGCCGCGGCGCTTGGCACGGCCGCCGAGGAACAGCAGTTGATTTTCGAGGCCGCGCCCATGCACGATATCGGCAAGGTGGGCATTCCCGACATGATCCTGCTCAAACCGGGACGTTTGACCCCGGAGGAGTTCGAGGTGATGAAGCGCCACGCCGCCATCGGCCACGAAATACTTCAGGGCAGCACCTCACCCAAACTCAATGCGGCGGCGACCATCGCCCTTGCGCACCACGAAAAATGGGATGGCTCCGGCTACCCGCTCGGCCTGGCCGGCAACGACATCCCGTTTCACGGCCGGATCGTCGCCGTGGCCGATGTATTTGACGCACTCACCTCCGAGCGCCCGTACAAGAAGGCGTGGGAGATGGACAAGGCCGCCGATTTTCTGCGCAGCCAGTCGGGCATGCATTTCGACCCGGCCTGCGTCAACGCCTTTTTCCAGTCGTGGGATCAGGTGCAACAGATTCATGACCGCTATCGCGACGAGCGGGTCGAAGCCAATGACGGTTCGCCGGTTTCGATTTCCTGAACATTGAACCGTTGCCCGCGAGATATCATCATGCAAACGCTGCAAACCGAATTCACGAGCACAACCGACCCGATTGACCGGCTGGCCCCCTTGGCCGCCCTGCGGCCCAATCTGGTATTGGTCTTCGGCGCACCGGTCTACTTCGAAGACTACCGATTCGGTCAATCGCTGGCCGACGGCTTCCCCGACACCGCCGTCGTCGGCTGCTCGACGGCCGGGGAGATTTCGGCCACCGGCGTGCATGGCAACAGTTGCGTCGTCACCGCCGCGCGCTTCGACCACACCTCCGTCATCGCCGCGTCGACCGACCTGAGCGACATGAGCGACTCGGCCAGCGCCGGAGCTCGACTGGCCGAGCAATTGAAGGGTAGCGATCCGCGCGCGGTGATGGTCTTCGGCCAAGGCGTGGCGATCAATGGCAGCGCGTTGCTCGAGGGCATGGCGGCCGTGCTGGGGCCCAACGTGCCGATCACCGGCGGGCTGGCCGGCGACAACGGCGCTTTCGCGCGCACCTGGACCATCGGCCCGGCTGGCATTTCCGACCGCGCCATTGTCGCCATCGGCCTCCGGGGCGATCGCCACGGCTTCAGTCATGGCTTCTTCGGTGGCTGGCAGCCGTTCGGCCCGGCGCGCAAGGTGACGCGCTGCGACGGCAACATCCTGCGGGAACTGGACAACGAGCCAGCGCTGGCAGTCTACAAGCGCTACCTCGGCGACTACGCGAAAGACCTGCCGTCATCCGGGCTGCTGTTTCCCTTTGCCATGCTGTCGGAGGACCGCGACGAAGTCGGCCTGATCCGGACCATTCTCGGCGTGAACGAAGCCGATGGCAGCCTGGTCCTGGCTGGCGCCATTGAACTCGGCGGCTACCTGAAATTGATGCACGCGTCAACCGATGCATTGGTCGACGGCGCCGAAACCGCCGCCCAGACCGCCCACCGCCTGCGCGATTTGGGCAATTCGGGCTTGGCCATCCTGGTCTCCTGCGTTGGCCGCAAACTGGTCATGGGTGACCGCACCGAAGAGGAGGTGGAGGCGGTAGCGGCGGTCCTCGGAAAGGAAACCGTGCTTGCCGGCTTCTACTCGTATGGCGAAATCAGCCCGATGGCCCCTGGTGTCGACTGCAAGCTCCACAACCAGACGATGACCATCACCTGTCTGACCGAGACCGGCACCGATGCATAAGGCCTTGTCCCGGCAATTGCGCCGAGCCCTGGGAATCGAGGATGAGAGCCAGGCAACGGCGTTTCTGGCCGACCTGGCGGAATTGACCAAGGATGGCCAGCTGCCGCCACACTTGGCCAAGGGTATGGCCGGACTGAAGGACCTGGTCGAGCGCGTCGATGCCACTTACGCGCAGTACGACCGGGACTTGAGTCTGCGTACCCGCAGCCTGGAACTCAGTTCGGAAGAACTGGTTTCCGCCAACAACCGCTTGCGTGACGAATTGGCCAGCCGGGAGCGCGCGATTCGTACGCTGCAGGACACGGCCAACGCCCTGCAAAAAGAGTTGGGCTGGGAGGACAGTTCTCCCGCCGGTGACGACAACCTCGACAACCTGATCCAGCTCGTGGCCGGCCTGGTCCGCTACCGCGAAGAATCCCAGCGCACCATACGCGCCGCGCATCGGGCGCTGGAAAACCAGAAGTTCGCTCTCGACCAGCATGCCATCGTCAGCATCACCGATGTCGCCGGTTTCATTACCTATGCCAACGACAAGTTCTGCGAGGTGAGCGGCTATACGCGCGAAGAGCTGATCGGCCAGAACCACCGCATCGTCCGGTCCGGCCATCACCCCAGCGAATTCTTTGCCGACATGTGGCGCACCATTGCATCCGGTCGTGTCTGGCAGGGGGAGATACAAAACCGGGCCAAGGATGGCCACATCTATTGGGTGTCCGCCACCATCGTGCCCTTTCTCGACGAGAGCGGCCAGCCGTTTCAGTATGCCGGCATCCGCACCGACATCACGGAACTGAAGCGTACTCGCGACGAACTGGAGGACCAGCTCCATTTCGTCCGCGAACTGATCGAGACCATCCCGCTGCCCATCTACTTCAAGGATGTGGCGGGTCGCTACATCGGAGTCAACCGGGCCTTCGAGATCGTGTTCGGTCGCAACCGCGATGACCTGGTAGGCAAGACTGCCTTCGAATTCTTGAACCCGGCGGACGCCGAGTTCCACGCCGCCAAGGACCAGGAGCTATTTACCAACCCGGCCCCCCAGTCCTACGAACACCAGTTGCGCTGGGGTAGCGGCGACTTGCATACCCTGTTCTTCCAGAAGGCGCCGCTGACCCGACCGGACGGTGGCGTCCGCGGCCTGATCGGCATCATCCTCGACGTCACCGAGCGCCGCAAGGCCGAGCAGGAGGCGATCAAAGCGAAGGAGGCCGCCGAGGCGGCGAACCGGGCCAAGAGCGATTTTCTGGCCAACATGAGCCATGAAATCCGCACACCGATGAACGGCGTCATCGGCATGACCGAGATACTTCTCGACACGCAACTGACGAACGAGCAGCGGCAACAATTGCAACTCGTCCAGTCCTCGGCCGAGTCGTTGCTCACCATCATCAACGATATCCTCGACTTCTCGAAGATCGAGGCCGGCCGGCTGTCGATGGACGAGACCACCTTCAGTCTGACCAAGCTGCTCGACGATACCCTCGGCACATTGACTCCACGTGCCCGCCAGAAGGGCTTGAAGGTGAGCCATAGCCTGGCGCCTGAACTCCCGGATTCGGTTGTCGGCGATCCGGGCCGTCTGCGGCAGGTTCTGGTGAACCTGATCGGCAACGCCACCAAGTTTACCGAGCGCGGCGAAATCATCGTGACAGCCGCGCGGAGCACCGCGAGTGACGATGGCCAGCACATTGAATTCACGGTCAGCGACACGGGTATCGGCATCCCCGTCGACAAGCTGGAGCACATCTTCGAGCCCTTTGCCCAGGAGGACAGCTCCACCACCCGGCGCTTCGGCGGCACCGGCCTGGGCCTGACGATCTCCGCCCGCCTGGTAGCCATGATGGATGGCTCGATAAGCGTCGCCAGCGAACCGGGCCAAGGCAGCACTTTTCGTTTCACCGCCCGCCTGCCGGCCGCGAGCCAGCAACGCGCGACGACACTGGCGCCGCCTGGCCAACCAGCGTTCGACTATGACCGCGCGCTTGGTGAGGCGGACGCCGAGTTGGTGGAAATCGTGACCGGCATCTTCCTCGACCAGTATCCCAAGGATCTCGCCACCTTGCATGACGCCATCGCCAGGCGGGACTCGCCCTTGCTCCGGCGCACGGCACATACCCTCAAGAGCAGTTGCGCGATCTTCGCCGCACAACCCCTGGTCGAGTTGGCACGCACCTTGGAACAGATCGATCCAGTTGTCAGTGGCGCGGCGGCCGGCGACTTGATCGCCCGACTGGAAGCCGAATTCCCGGCTCTGGTGACGGTTCTTAGAGCCCGCCAGCCGTAAGGAGAATCACTGCTCCAGTGACGGCCGCAAGCCATCGAGCCAGGCATCTCGGCGTGCCCGCGCGGTGGCGAACATGGCCTCCAGCGCCGCACCGTCGCCGGAAGCCAGCAGCATGCGGGCACGCAGCAGCTCGGTCATGTAAGCATCCAGTTCCGTGAGCAGCGCGGCCCGGTTGGCCAAGCAGATATCGCGCCACATCTCGGGGTGACTGCTGGCAATACGCGTGAAATCGCGAAAGCCACCGGCGGCAAAGCCGAACAGTTGATCGGCGTTGTCACGGACGGCCAGGTCATGAACCAGCGCGAAGGCCAGCAGGTGCGGCAAATGGCTCACCGCGGCGAAGACCCGATCGTGTTCGTCGGCCGCGAGTTCGGAAACCCGGGCACCGCATGCCTCCCAGGCGGCGCGCACCGTCTGGACAGCCCCGGCGAGGTTCTCCGGCAGCGGCGTCAGGACAACACGCTTGCCCAGATAGAGATCGGCCTTGGCCGCGCCAACGCCGCTTTTCTCGGCACCGGCAATGGGATGACCCGGCACGAACTGGCCGATCTTGTCGCCGAAGGCCGTGCGCGCCGCCACCACCACATCCGACTTGGTGCTGCCGCCATCAGTGACCAACGTGCCCGCGCCGAGCTGGGGTACCAGGGCCGCCATCACCGGCGCCATCTGGCCAACCGGCATACCGAGCAACACCAGATCGGCGCCACGCAACCCATCCGCCCAGTCGGTGGCAATGCGATCAATCACGCCCAGGCGCCTGGCTTCTTCGAGGGGAGCCCGGGTACGGCCAAGACCGACGATCTCCCGTGCCGCGCCGGCCGCCTTCAGGGCCAGGGCGAACGAGCCACCGATCAGCCCGACCCCGCAGATGACGACCTTGTTCAGCATCAGGCGCGCAGAGCCGATTCCAGCGCTTCCAGAAAGCGGGCATTCTCCCGTTCCAGGCCGATGGTCACCCGCAAGTGATTGGGCAGACCGTAACCGCCGATCGGCCGCACGATCACGCCCTGTCGCAACAGTTTGCGATTGATGGCCGCACCATCGGCAACGGCAAAGGTGACGAAGTTGCCGTGGGAGGGGATGTGTTCGAGTCCCAGGCGCTTGAGGCCGACAACGATCTGGTCCATGCCGCGCCGATTCAGCTCGTAACTCTCGGCGATGAACACATGATCGTCGAGGGCCGCGACCGCGGCCGCGATGGCCAGGTTATTGACATTGAAAGGCTGGCGGACCCGATTCATCAGGTCCGCCACTTCGGGTGCGGCCGCCGCGTAACCAATGCGCAGACCGGCCAATCCGTACACCTTCGAAAAAGTGCGGGTGACGATCAGGTTCGGAAACTCGCGCAGCCAGGAGAGCGTGTCGGCCCGGTCGGCCGGCGGCAGATACTCGTTGTAGGCCTCGTCCAGCACCACCGCCACATCGGCGGGCAGCGAGCTCAGGAACGCCCGGATTTCGCCATAGGGAAGGAAGTTGCCGGTCGGATTGTTCGGGTTGGCGATCCAGACCACGCGCGTATCAGGGGCAATCGCGGCGCGCATGGCGGCCAGATCGTGGCCGAAATTCCTGGCCGGCACGGCGATGCATTTCGCGCCGGCCGACAGCGTCGCCAAAGGATAAACGGCGAAGGCATGTTGCGAAAACACGGCGGAACGGCCTGGTGCCAGGAAGACGCGCGCGGCGAGGTCGAGGACATCGTTCGACCCATTGCCCAGAACGATCTGCCCTGGCGCCAGGCCTAGCCGGTCGGCCAGGGCCTTGATCAATTCGAATTGATCCGGATACCGCTCGATGCCGGCGATCGCCCGCTCCACGGCGGCGCGCGCCTTCGGGCTCATGCCCAGCGGGTTCTCGTTCGAGGCCAGCTTGACGATGTTCGCCACCGGGATACCCATTTCACGAGCCAATTCGGTGATCGGCTTGCCAGGGATGTAAGGCGAAATGGCACGGATGTAGTCGGGTGCCTGGTTGGCGATGCTCACGGCAACTCCTTATAGGGCGGCACGGGGGTAGGAGCCCAGTTCCTTGAGGAAACCGACCTGGCCGCGCAGGTCCTCCAGCGCCTTGGCCACCGAAGCTTCCTGCCGGTGCCCTTCGACGTCGATGAAGAAGACATAGGCCCAGCGCGAACCGCCAAATCCCCTGGCGGGCCGTGACTCGAACTTGCTCATCGAAACGCCGTGCGCCTTCAAGGGAGTCAAGAGATCATGCACGGCGCCCGGCTTGTTCTGCGCCGAGCAGACGAAGGACGTCTTGTCGGCGCCGGAAGGGCCGGAATCGTGCTTCGCCAAGACGAGAAAACGCGTGGTGTTGTTCGGGTCGTCTTCGATATTCGGCGCCAGCACGTTCAGATCGTACAGGCGCGCCGCGGCCTCGCCGGCAATGGCGCACGATTCCGGATTGGCGGCCGCCATGCGCGCCGCTTCGGCATTGCTGGCCACCGGCACGCGCGGCAGATTGGGCAGGTTGCGGTTGAGCCATTCGTGGCACTGGGCGAGCGACTGGGCGTGCGAATAGAGGACCTTCAGGTCGTCCGCCGAATCGGCCTTGGACATCAGGTTCTGATGAATGCGCAAGCTGACTTCGCCGCAGATCATCAGCGGCGAGGTCAGCAGCAGATCGAGGGTGCGGCCCACCGCGCCCTCGGTCGAGTTCTCCACCGGCACCACGCCGTAATGCGCGTTGCCCGATTCAACCGAGCGGAACACATCGTCGATGGTGATGAACGGCGTGAAGCCGGGCGCGGAGCCGAAGTGCTTCTTGGCGGCACTCTCGGTGAAGGTGCCGGCGGGCCCGAAATAGGCGATCTTGAGCGGCTGCTCCAGCGCCAGGCAGGCGGACATGATCTCGCGAAAGATCGTGCGCACCGACCCTTCCGTCAATGGCCCGGGATTGGTCTCGGCGATCCGCCGCAACACCTGCGCCTCGCGCTCCGGGCGATAGATGTTGCCGTGCTTGATCTCGCCGATGCGGTGGGCCAGCCGCGCCCGCTCGGAGAGCAGGCGCAGCACTTCGTTGTCGAGCGCGTCGATGCCGTCGCGCAGTTGGACCAGCTCGCGCTGCGCGTCACTATCCTCCTGGCCCATCAGCTCTCCACGGGAAGGTAGCGCACGGCCAGCACACCCTCGATCTTGGCGATGGCGTCGATCACTTTCTTCGGCACCTTGCTGTCGACATCGACGAGCGTGTAGGCCACATCGCCCTTGGCCTTGTTCATCATGTTGCTGATGTTGAGCTTGGCCTCGGCCATGGCGGTCGATATCTGGCCGACCATGTTCGGCACATTGGCGTTGGCGATGGCGATGCGAAAACCCGACTCGCGCGGCATGACCACGGTGGGGAAGTTCACCGCATTGACAACGTTGCCGTCGAGCAGGTAGTCACGCACCTGATCGGCTACCATCAGCGCGCAGTTTTCCTCGGCCTCGCGCGTGGAAGCGCCCAAGTGCGGCAGGGCGATCACGTGCGGGTGGTTGTTCACATGCGCGCTCGGGAAGTCGCAAACGTAGGTGGCAAGCTTCTTGGCATCCAGCGCCGCCAGCACCGCCGCTTCGTCAACCACGCCTTCGCGGGAGAAATTGAGCAGCACGCCGCCCGCCTTCATCTGTTCCAGCGCCGCCGCGTTGATCATCTTGCGCGTGGCATCGACCAGCGGTACGTGCATGCTGATGAAGTTGGCGTTCTTCAGGACGTCGGCCAGTCCGTTGGCCTTCTTCACCTGCGAGGGCAGGCTCCAGGCGGCATCGACGGTGATTTCCGGATCGTAGCCGATCACGTGCATGCCCAGCTTGATGGCGATGTCGGCGACCAGGCAACCGATCTTGCCCAGGCCGACCACGCCCAGCGTATGTCCGGCCAGCTCGTAACCGGCATAGGTCTTCTTGCCGCCCTCGACCTTCTTCTCCATCTCGGGATCCTTGGCATCGAGGCTGGAGACGAACTTCATGGCGCCGCCGATGTTGCGCGCCGCCAGCAGCATGCCGGCCACCACCAGTTCCTTCACCGCGTTGGCGTTGGCGCCCGGAGCATTGAACACCGGTACGCCACGCGCCGACATGGCCTTGACGGGAATGTTGTTGGTGCCGGAACCGGCCCGGCCGATGGCCAGCACGGACTTGGCAATGTCCATGCTGTGCATGTCGGCCGAGCGGACCAGGATGGCGTCCGGCTTGGCGATTTCCTTGCCGGTCGCGAAACGCTCCGCCGGCAGGCGCTTGAGGCCGTGGGCGGAAATGTTGTTCAGAATCAGAACCTGAAATTGGTCGGCCATGGTCTTATCCCTTGCTCGCGGCAAATTCCTTCATGTACTCCACCAGCGCCTTGACGCCTTCGACGGGCATGGCGTTGTAGATGGAGGCACGCATGCCGCCGACCGAGCGGTGGCCCTTCAACTGCACCATCCCCTTGGCCTTGGCCCCCTTGAGGAACTCCTCGTCGAGACCGGCGTCCTTGAGGGTGAATGGCACGTTCATGCGCGAACGATCCGCCTGCGGCGACCGGATTGCGGTAGAAGTCGGTGGATCGCCAGGTAGTCGTAAAGCAGGTTGGCCTTCTCGATGTTCTTCTGCTCCATCGCCGCGAGGCCGCCATTGCGCTTGAGCCACTGGAAGACCAGCCCGGCGATGTAGATGGCATAGGTGGGCGGCGTGTTGTACATCGACTCGTCGTCGACGTGCGTCTTGTAGTTGAGCATGGCGGGCGGCGTCGGCACGCGCCTTGCCGATCAGGTCGTCGCGGACGATGACGATGGTCAGGCCGGCCGGGCCGATGTTCTTCTGGGCGCCGGCGTAGATCAGGCCGAACTTGGAGACGTCGATCACGCGGGACAGGATATTGGACGACATGTCGCAGACCAGCGGCACGTCGCCGGTCTCGGGGATCCAGTGGAATTCGACGCCGCCGATGGTCTCGTTGGCGGTGTAGTGCACGTACGCCGCATCCTTGTTCAGCTTCCAGTCGGCCTGGGCCGGCGCGTAGGTGAAACTCTTGTCCTCGGCGCTGGCGACGACATTCACGTTGCAGAACATCTTGGCCGCCTTGATGGCCTTCTTGGCCCACTCGCCGGTGTGCACGTAGTCGGCACCAGCCTTGCCGCGCAGCAGGTTCATCGGGATCATCTCGAACTGCAGCCGAGGCGCCGCCCTGCAGGAACAGCACCTTGTAGTTGGCGGGAATGCCCATCAGCTCGCGCAGGTCGGCTTCGGCCTGGGCGGCAATGCCCATGAACTCCTTGCCGCGGTGGCTCATCTCCATCACCGAGCAGCCGGCGCCATGCCAATCGAGCATCTCGTCGGCGGCCTGCTTGAGAACTTCCTCGGGCAGCGCGGCGGGGCCGGCGCTGAAGTTGAATACACGTGCCATGGTTCTCACTCCTCTTCTGTTTCGATGACTTTGTCGATGCCGGCCAGCTTGGTACCGTCATCGAGATTGATCAGCGTCACGCCCTGGGCCGAGCGGCTCGTCTCGCGCACATGCTGGACCGGTGTGCGAATCATCACCCCGCCGGTGGAAATCAGCATCACCTCGTCGCTCGGGCCGCACCAGTACGGCGCCGACCACCTTGCCGTTGCGATCGGAGGTGGAAATGGCGATCATGCCCTTGGTGCCGCGGCCGTGGCTGGTGTACTCGGCGATCGGCGTGCGCTTGCCGAAAGCCGTTCTCGGTCGCGGTCAAGCACGATTCAGTCCTCGCCCTGCGCCACCAGCATGCAGATCACGGTCTGGCCGTCCTCGAGCATCATGCCGCGTACGCCGCGGGCGTTGCGGCCCATGGGGCGCACGTCGCCTTCCTCGAAGCGCACGGCCTTGCCGGCATCGGAGAACAGCATCACGTCGCAACCGCCGTCGGTGATGGCCACACCGATCAGGTAGTCGCCCTCATCGAGGCCGACGGCGATGATGCCCGCCTTGCGCGGATTGGAGAAATCGGTCAGCGGCGTCTTCTTCACCGTGCCCATGGCCGTGGCCATGAAGACGAAGTGGCTCTCGTCGAACTCCTTGACCGGCAGCACGGCGGTGATCTTTTCGTTCTCCTCCAGCGGGAAGAGATTGACGATCGGCTTGCCGCGCGAGGTGCGCGTGCCTTCCGGCACCTCGTAGACCTTGAGCCAATAGACCCGGCCGCGGTTGGAAAAGCAAAGGATGTAGTCGTGCGTGTTGGCGATGAACAGGTGATCGACGAAATCGTCTTCCTTGATCGCCGCCGCCTTCTTGCCCCGTCCGCCGCGCTTCTGGGTGCGATAGTCGTCCATCGGCTGGCGCTTGACGTAGCCGCCATGGGACATCGTCACCACCATGTCTTCGCGGGCGATCAGGTCTTCCAGATTGATATCGGCGGTTTGCAGAACAATTTCCGAGCGGCGCTTGTCGTTGTACTGCTGACGGATCGCGGCCAGTTCGTCGCCGATGATCTGGATGATCCGTTCCGGCCGGGCCAGGATGTCCAGCAGGTCGGCGATCTGCTCCATGACCTCTTTGTATTCGCCGACGATCTTGTCCTGTTCGAGACCGGTCAGCCGCTGCAGACTGCATTTCCAGGATCGCCTGGGCCTGTGCCTCGGAAAGAAAATAGCCGCGCCGCGAAAAGCCGAATTCTGGTGCCAAGCCCTCGGGACGGGACGATTCGGCGGACGCCCGGACCAGCATTTCCTCGACCAGCGTCGAGCGCCAGGCTGCGCGCCATCAGCTCCGCGCTTGGCATCGGCCGGCGTCGGCGCCGCCTTGATCAGGGCGATGATCTCGTCGACGTTGGACAAGCGCCACCGCCAGGCCCTCGAGGATGTGGCCGCGCTCGCGCGCCTTCCGGAGTTCGAAAACGGTGCGCCGGGTCACCACCTCGCGCCGGTGGGAGATGAAGCACTCCAGCATCTGCTTGAGATTCAGCAGTTCGGGGCGGCCGTCGACCAGCGCCACCATGTTCATGCCGAAGGTATCCTGGAGCTGAGTCTGCTTGTAGAGATTGTTCAGCACCACTTCCGGTACTTCGCCGCGCTTCAGTTCGATGACCAGGCGCATGCCGGACTTGTCCGACTCGTCCTGGATATGGGCGATGCCCTCGATCTTCTTTTCGTTGACCAGTTCGGCGATCTTTTCCTGGAGCGTCTTCTTGTTAACCTGATAAGGCAGCTCGTCGACGATGATGGCCTGCTTGCCACCCCGCTCCATATCCTCGATATGGGTACGGGCACGCATGACGACGCGGCCACGGCCGGTGAGATAGCCCTCGCGAACGCCGGAAACACCATAGATCAGGCCGGCGGTGGGAAAATCGGGCGCCGGCACGATCTTGATCAGTTCCTCAATGTCGATGGCCGGATTGTCGAGCAAGGCCAGACAGGCATCGACCACCTCGCCCAGGTTGTGCGGGGGAATATTGGTGGCCATGCCGACGGCGATACCGGCCGAGCCATTGATCAGGAGGTTGGGAATCCGCGACGGCAGATACCGTCGGCTCCTGCTCCTTGCCGTCGTAGTTGGGCTCGAAGTCGACGGTTTCCTTGTCGATATCGGCGATGCAGCTCGGAGCCGATGCGGTCCAGCCGGCACTCGGTGTAACGCATGGCGGCGGCGTTGTCGCCGTCGACCGAACCGAAGTTGCCCTGACCGTCGACCAGCATGTAGCGCAGGGAAAAGTCCTGCGCCATGCGCACCAGGGTGTCGTAGATGGCCGAGTCGCCGTGGGGGTGGTACTTACCCATGACATCACCGACGATCCGCGCGCATTTCATGTAGGGACTGTTCCAGACAATGTTGGAGTTCGTGCATGGCGAACAGCACGCGCCGATGGACCGGCTTCAAGCCGTCGCGCACATCCGGCAGCGCCCGACCGACGATCACGCTCATGGCGTAATCGAGGTAGGAGTGGCGCATCTCCTCTTCCAGGCTGATCGGGAGGGTTTCTTTGGCGAAGGAAGTTGTCTGCATCTAGGTGCGCCGCAAAATGGCCGGGAAAGCAGGCCAGCAAAAAGAAGGGGATTTTATCACGCGGACATTGCCAGGCCGCGTTGTTCGCCACCGGTGAATCTGCTTTAATCGGCCCCCATGCCCACCGCCATCGACCTGCTTATCGAACCCGGCTGGATCATCCCGATCGAACCCGCCGGCGCAGTTCTGGAAAACCATGCCCTGGCCGTCGACAAAGGACGCATTGTCGCCCTGCTGCCCGCCGGTGAAGCCGCCGACCGGTACGTCCCGCGGGAACATATCCGCTTGCCCGGTCAGGTTCTGCTGCCCGGCCTGGTCAATCTGCACACCCACGCCGCCATGACCCTGCTGCGCGGCTATGCCGACGACCTGCCGCTGATGCGCTGGCTCGACGAGCGTATCTGGCCGGCCGAGCGCAAGCATGCCTCGCCCGAGTTCGTCCGCGATGGCACCTTGCTCGCCGCCTGGGAAATGCTGCGCGGCGGCGTCACCTGCTTCAACGACATGTATTTCTATCCCGGCAGCCGCCGCGGAAGCCGCCCGCCGAGCGGGTATCCGCGCGGTGCTGGGCGTCACGGTCATCGAATTTCCCACGACCTACGCCACCGATGCCGGCGACTACCTGGCCAAGGGACTGGCCGCCCGCGACGCCTGGCGCGATGAACCGCTGATCTCCTTTGCCCTGGCCCCCCATGCACCCTACACCGTCAGCGATCGGACATTCGAGCGCGTCGCTACGCTGGCCGCCCAGCTTGACATGCCCATCCACGTCCATCTGCATGAAACCCACGCCGAGATTGGCGGAGAGCATCAAACAATACGACGTCCGGCCGGTCGAGCGATTGCACCGGCTCGGCCTGCTCGGCCCCAACCTGATCGCCGTTCACGCCGTGCATCTCGACAATCATGAAATCGAATCAGTTGGCGGAAAACGGCTGTTTCATCGCCCATTGCCCGACTTCCAACATGAAGCTGGCCAGCGGCATTGCGCCGATCGGTGAGTTGCTGGCCGCTGGGGTCCGCGTCGGCCTGGGCACGGACGGCGCCGCGAGCAACAACCGCCTCGACGTGCTGCGGGAAATGCGCCTGGCCGCCCTGCTGGCCAAGGCGGCCAGCGGGGACGCCACCGCCGTCCCCGCCCACCATGCCCTGCGCATGGCTACCCTGGACGGAGCAGCCGCCCTTGGCCTGGATGGATCGATCGGATCGCTGGTCCCCGGGAAATGGGCCGACCTGTGCTCAATCCGGGTTGACGACTGGCCGAGCCAACCTTGCTATTGCCCAGCGTCGCACGTCGTCTATGTCGCCGGGCGCGAAGAGGTCAGCCACGTGTGGGTGGCCGGTGATTTGAAGATTTGTAACAGTCAACCCGTCGGCATCGTATCGAGCGAATTGATCGAGTTAAGCAAGTCATGGCATAATTCGCTCCGTTTGCGATCGTTCGATTGACTGTGATCATTGATGCAAGTCAATGGAAGTCAATTCGGAAACTTCACTCAAGTAAAGCGCAAAGCGGTACAAACTTTTTTGTCTAGCGTTTGGCGAAACCAAATAACGGTCCTTTTCCAAGGGGAAGAAGATAATGAAATTCATGACCAAGTCTCTGTTGCTCACCGCGCTGCTCGGCATTGGCGGCGCTGCCCTCGCTCAAACGCCGGGCATCGATATGAAGGATGTCATTGGCTACGCGATCGACCAGCGCGGCTACGTCGCCAAGAGCGGTCATCGGGCTCTGCTGGCGTACTGGCTACTGGACTCCGGCGATGGCCATCGAGGAATGCGACCCGGATCTGGTCAAGAAGGCCGAAGCGCCCAAGGCTGCCACTCCCGTTGCTGGCGCCGCCCCTGCCGCAGCAGCAGCCGCCGCCGCCAAGCCCGCCGCCGAAAAGGTGACGCTGGCCGCCGACGCATTGTTTGATTTCAACAAGGCGGTGCTGCGCCCCGAAGGCAAGGCGAAGCTGGACGATGTTGCCGCGAAGATCAACGACATCAAACTGGAAGTGATCATTGCCGTTGGTCACGCCGACCGCATCGGCACGGATGCCTACAACCAGAAGCTGTCCGAGCGGCGCGCCGCCGCCGTCAAGGAGTATCTGGTTGCCAAGGGCGTCGAAGCCAATCGCGTCTATACGGAGGGCAAGGGCGAGAAGCAACCCGTCACCAAGCCCGACCAGTGCAAGGGCCCGAAGAGCAAGAAGGTCATTGACTGCCTGCAACCCGACCGTCGTGTCGAAATCGAGATCATCGGCACCCGTCAATCGAAGTAAGGTGGTTTGATCCGGACAAAAAGCCCTGCCTCGCAGGGCTTTTTTTCTGGCCGTGACAGGATCGTTTGCCATGAATGCCACGAACATGAATGCCGACCCCCGGGAACTGGCGAAATTCGGCGACCTTGCCCATCGCTGGTGGGACCCGAACTCGGAGTTCAAGCCTCTCCACGACATCAATCCCCTGCGCCTGGGCTGGATCGACCGCCATTGCCCGTTGCGCGACCGGGCCGTCATCGACGTCGGTTGCGGTGGCGGACTGCTGAGCGAAGGCATGGCGACTCTGGGTGCCCGGGTGACCGGCATCGACCTGTCCGACAAGGCGCTTGGCGTCGCCCGTTTGCATCTGCTCGAATCGGGCCAACACGTCGACTACCGGCAGATCGCGGCCGAAGACATGGCCGCCGCCCAGCCGGGTGCATTCGACGCGGTAACCTGTTTGGAAATGCTCGAGCATGTGCCCGACCCGGCCAGTATCGTGACTGCCTGCGCCCAGCTCGCGAAGCCTGGTGGCCAGGTGTTTTTTTCCACCATCAACCGCAATCCCAAGGCGTACCTGTTTGCCGTTCTCGGTGCCGAGTACATCCTCAAACTGCTGCCCAAGGGTACGCACGACTACGCTCGCTTCCTGCGCCCGGCGGAGCTGGCCCGGCACTGCCGCCAAGCCGGCTTGGCGGTTGTCGAAATTGTCGGCATGAGCTACAACCCCCTCACCCGCACCTACTCCCTGGGTCAGGACACGTCGGTCAATTACCTGATTCGCGCCCGTCGCGATGCGTGACGCGCAAATACGCGCCGTATTCTTTGACCTCGACGGCACGCTCGCCGATACGGCGCCCGACCTTGGCGGCGCGCTGAACCAACTGCTTGAAGAGCTCGGACGCCCCGCGCTGGAGATGGCCACCCTGCGTCCGCATGTCTCAGCCGGTACACGGGGTATGTTGGGCATCGGATTTGGCGTCGCTCCCGATGCACCGACCTATCCGGACCTGGCAAAACGATTCCTTGAGCTTTATGCGAAACGCCTCTGCCGTGAAACCCGGCTCTTCGACGGCATGCCCCCCCTGCTCGACCATCTGGAAACGCGGGGCATCCTCTGGGGCATTGTCACCAACAAACCGGCTCGCTTCACCCTGCCGCTCGCGGACTGCCTGAAGTTGAGCGGTCGCGCGGCGGCGATCGTCTCGGGCGATTCGACCCCCAGACCGAAGCCAGCCCCCGACGCCCTGCTGCTGGCATGCCAAATGGCGCGGATAACGCCCATGCAGGCGCTCTATGTTGGCGACGATCTCCGCGACATCCAGGCTGCCCATGCTGCCGGCATCCCGGCGGTGGCGGCCGCCTACGGTTATCTCGGCAATCACGTACCGATTGGCGACTGGGCCGCCGACGCCGTCATCGCCACGCCCCTTGACCTGCTCGACCTGCTGTAGGCAACAAGTACCGGAATGAAGGCTTGAATTGCCGACCAGCCACCCGCATAATGCTGGCCATGGTCGTAATTCCGGCAGACTGGAAGCGTTTTGGACGCGGGTTCGATTCCCGCCACCTCCACCACTGAGGGGGTGTACTGGCTTCGACAGGGCGTAGAAGGCGAGCAGGCGACTCGAGAGGCGACGGACGTAATCCGCGCAAAACCACAAACGCCAACGATGAGCGTTTCGCACTGGCCGCCTAAAACGGCCTGCTGAGGATGTAGCCATCCAAGAAACAGAATGACTACCGGCGGGGGCACGGTTTACCGTGTCCCCGCTGTCATTTCCGCCGCCGGATTTGCTGCCGTCAAATGCAAGAGGGGCCGCCTCGGCGACCCCTCTTGTCGGTACGGCCAACTGCTGAGACAGCTTACTGCTCGGCAACCACCGATACCGTCACCTTGGCGACGACGTCGGAGTGGAGAGCGATCTCGACCTCGTTGTCGCCAACCTGCTTCATCGGCCCCAAAGGCAGGCGGATCAAGCTCTTTTCGACTTCAATGCCCTGCGCGGCCAGCGCCTCGGCGATATCGGCATTGCCGACCGAACCGAACAGGCGACCATCGACACCCGCCTTGCGGCCAACCTTGACGACCAAACCTTCAAGCTTGCCCGCGCGCTCCTGGGCAGCGGCCAACTTCTCCGCTTGACCGCGTTCCAGTTCCGCGCGACGCTCCTCGAACACCTTCTTGTTGGCATCCGTCGCGCGCTTCGCCTTCCCTTGGGGAATCAGAAAGTTGCGAGCGTAACCGTCCTTGACCTTGACGATGTCGCCGAGACCGCCGAGGTTCACCACTTTTTCCATCAGAATCACTTGCATGGCGGCCTCTCCTTAGTGCAGATCGGTATAGGGCATCAGCGCCAGATAACGGGCGCGCTTGATGGCGGTGGACAACTGGCGCTGATAGCCGGTCTTGGTTCCGGTAATGCGCGCCGGCATGATCTTGCCGTTTTCGGTGATGAAGTCCTTGAGCAGATCGACATCCTTGTAATCGATCTCTTCGATCTTTTCGGCGGAGAAGCGGCAGAACTTGCGGCGCTTGAACAGGCCCCGACCCTTGTCGTCCTTCTTCTTGCCAGCCAACTTACCCTTGGGTTTGAATGCCATTTTCATTTCCTTCCTGAAATTCGATTTCTTTCACATGCAGCACGGCGGAACGGTTCTTGAGGCTCTTGGCGGCGAGGAATCCTTGAACGTGGAGCCGATCACCCAGTCTTGCGGCGGCCAGCAGGCCAGCGGGAGTTCCCAACGCAACGCAGGCCACTTCGCACTCCACCCGCCGCATCGCATCCGCCTCTTCCTGTCTCGACGCATGGCCGAGGCTGAACTCGATTGCGGCAATGCCCGCGGGAGTGTGACGCAACGCGCCCCGCGCCAGCAACTGACCGGATATCTCGACCCGGTTCGCCGCCACGCCTGTTTCCTCAGACCGCAGCGACCGCCTCCGGCTTCACCTCGTCGGACTGCGGCGCCGTCAATGACCTGGACTTCTCTTCCTTCATCATCGGCGACGGCGCGGTCACGGCCTTGTTCATCTTGACCGTCAGGTGGCGCAGCACGGCGTCGTTGAACTTGAAGGAATTTTCCAGCTCGGCCAGCGTCGTGCCATCGGCCTCGATGTTCATGAGAACATAGTGAGCCTTGTGCATTTTCTGGATCGGGTAGGCCAACTGGCGTCGCCCCCAATCCTCAAGGCGGTGGATGACGCCGCCATGGGTGGTGACCAGTGTCTTGTAACGCTCGACCATCGCCGGTACCTGCTCGGACTGGTCCGGATGGACAATGAAAACGATTTCATAGTGCCGCATGTAATCTCCTTTTGGATCGTGACGTCATGGAACCCCCCCGCATGCGATTCGAGTGGGGCAAGGTGGTAAAAAGGGACTGGATTATAAGGAATCGCCCGATGAACATCAATACCATCAACGAGTTCTTTTCCGCCCCTCACCCTCGTCAAGCGAACCGCATCAGCGCCGACAATTGTCAGCTAGCCAATATTTTGGAGTCGGTCATCCGAGAGCAGTCCGATCATGGTCGAAACGCCCTATCCTGACCTGGAAACCTGGGTGGCCTATTTCAGCCAGGCGCAACTGCCTGTGCTGCGTCACACCGTCCATGAGCTCGACCAATTGCGCGCCAACGCCGAGCGCGTCAATGGGCGAGTGCTCTCCTCGATCATCCTGCAGGATCCCATGATGACTCTGCGGGTCTTGGCCTATATCGAAAGCCATCGTCGCAAGAGCCAGACGTCCGATATCACGACCATCGAGCGGGCGCTGATGATGATCGGCGTCGAACCCTTCTTTCGGGATTTTCACGATCTGCCGTTGATCGAAGACAGCCTCAAGCCCTATCCGCGCGCGCTGCTCGGCTTGCTGAAGGTCATCGCGCGCGCGCGCCGCGCCACCCATTGGGCGCGTGACTGGGCGATCACCCGCCATGACCTCGATGTCGACGAGATCACCGTTGCCACTTTGCTGTACGACGTCGCGGAAGTACTCATGTGGTGTTTTGCTCCCGGTCTCGCACTGCGCGTCAGGGAAATTCAGACCGAAAACAGAAACCTGCGCAGCTCCACCGCGCAGCTACAGGTCTACAACATTCAACTACAGCCGCTCCAGTTGGCGCTGGCCAGAGCTTGGCATCTGCCGGCCCTGCTGACCACGCTGATGGACAGACAGAATGCTACTCACCCACGGGTCCGGAACGTCACGCTGGCAGTTGACCTCGCCCGTCATTCGGCCAACGGCTGGGACGACGCCGCCCTGCCCGACGACTACGCGGCCATCGAAGAGCTACTCCACATCAATCACGACACACTGGTGCGCAAACTCGGAATTCCCGTTCCACCGGGTCCGGAAGTTTCGCAGGAACCCGATGCGGAGCCAACGGGCGGGTAGCTGGCCCGAAGTGGCCGGTTATAATCCGCGCTTGCCCTCGTAGCTCAGTGGATAGAGCGACCGCCTCCTAAGCGGTAGGTCACAGGTTCGATTCCTGTCTTGGGCGCCACGCCATTCGCGAAATCTGGATCGTTTTTGGCTGGCTGCTCGGCCATTCGCAGATCGGGCGTGGGAACGATAATCGTGCCCACGTTCCGGCCACTGATGATGGATTGGCACATGATGAAGCCCTTCAATACCGATGAAGCAGCCTTTGCCAGGGGAACGCAATCAGGCGTTCGATCCGGGTTCATCATGGTCCTGCTGGCGATGCTTGCCGCCACTGACCTGCATGCCGCGCCTGCGGGCACCCAGCGGGAAATCGCCGGCAAGATCGCCCTCGACACAGCCAAACCCGTTGCACCCACGACACCAGCCCGGCCACTGCAACTAGACACCGAGTTTGCCTCGGCCAAGCGCGTCGTTCCCTTCGCCTTCAACAAAGTCGGAGTCGGTCCGCGTGGCGCGCTGGCGGTAAGAGAATTGGTGCCGCTGGCCAAACAGGCGGACAGAGTCTATGTACGCGGGCGCACCGATGGTACCGGTGCCACCCCCGCCAACCGCAAGGTGGCGCATGACCGGGCCTACACCGTGTTCAAGGCCTTCCGCAACGGTGGCGTCGAAAGGCGGAAACTGCGTCTGACCTATTGCACGAACTGCCTCGTCGCCGGCAACGACACCGAGGAAGGCCGCAAATTGAATCGTCGGGTGGAAGTGGAGCTCATCATGCCGCGCGACCAGATCGCGCGCCTGCCGAAGCCCGTGCATGCGCTGGAGTCGTTGCCCCCCATCCCGCTGGCAACCAGCACCAGTCTGAGCACACCGCCGGGCTGACGCCTATTCACCGACTCGGCTCCGCCCCGCCTTGACCGTGGCGCGACGTGCCTTGCCTTCCAGCCGCTTCGCGATGGAAGTCTTGGTCGGTTTGGTCGGCCGGCGTTTCCTGGGTAGCACGGCGACGCTGGCAACGAGTTCTTGCAGACGACGCATTGCCTCGGCGCGATTCTTCTCCAGGCTGCGGAACTCCTGCGCCTTGATGACGACCACGCCGTCCGTGCTGATACGTTGATCGCCGAGTTTCAGCAAGCGCTCGCGGATCGTTTCCGGCAGTGAAGAGGCGGCGATATCGAAGCGCAAATGTACGGCGTTGGAAACCTTGTTAACGTTTTGGCCCCCGGCGCCCTGGGCGCGGATCGCGGTGATCTCGACCTCTTCCGGCGGAACGACAAAGTGCGCGCGCATGCGGAGCAACAGTGGTGGAGTGGGATGGTATTGTAGCGTTCGCTTCCAGGCCTCATAGCCAACGTCATGAAGATCCGGAGCGATGCCCGCGCCGGACAGCGCCGTTCAGGTGCGCAGCGGATGCATCCAGACGAACAGCGATTGCCCCTGCGATTCGGCAAGCCGGGCCAGCTCGGCCAGGTCGACAAGCATGGCGGCAATCGCCTCGTCCTCCCAACCCATGGCCTCGAACTCCTCGGTGGCGGCCAGCTCGGCGGCGACATCGTTGAGCACGTCTTCGTCGAATCCGGCCAGCCGTTCGGTCACCTCGTCGGCCAGGCGCAGCAGCAACGCGCCTTCCCCGGCGGAGACGTAGACCGGCTCGTAATGGGCGATCGCGTCGTCCAACAGGTCGCCCGTCAGCAGACTGTGCAGGGTGGCGATCTTGGCGGTGTCGATGTCGCGCATCTCGATGCCGCTCCACTCGGCGACCGGATGCTGCGATTCGCCCATCGCTTCGATCTCGTCGTCTTCGGCGGCGATGATGTTGGTGAGGATGCCCATCGTCATGTTCTCCGTGGCCGAGAGTAGCTAGGGATTACACCGCCGCCAGCAGGTTCAGGCGGAAGCGCCGACCCTTGATACCGGCGTCGGCGAGGCTGCGCAGAGCGCGCGCCGCGGCGTGGCGGTCCAGCGCCACATAGCAGGTCTCGTCGTAGATATCGATGCGGCCGACCTGATCCTTGGTCAGGCCGGCGACACCGGTGAGCGCGCCGAGCAGATCGCCCGGGCGCAGTTTGTCCTTGCGGCCCGCCAGGATACGCAGGGTCGCCATCCGCGCCTGCAAGGCCCCGCCGGCGGCTGGCTGGGTCTCGGCAAGGTCGAACCAGCGGACCGGGCCGCGCTGCCAGGTTTCAATCAGCTTGACCCACTTGCGCTCGCTCGGGGCGCACAAGCTCAGCGCCAGTCCGACAGCGTCGCCGCGGCCGGTGCGACCGATGCGATGAATATGGACTTCGGTGTCCTTGGCGACATCGACGTTGATGACGGCATCGACGGTCCGGATATCGAGACCGCGCGCCGCGACATCCGTTGCCACCAGCACGGAACAACTGCGGTTGGCGAATTGCACCAGAAGTTCATCGCGCTCGCGCTGCTCCAGTTCCCCGTGCAGCGCCAGCGCCGAAATGCCCTGCTCGCGCAACTCGGCGGCCAGTTCGCGGCAATGGACGCGGGTATTGCAGAAAGCCAGCGTCGATTCCGGCCGGAAGTGCCCCAGCAGCCGTGCGACGGCCCCGTTGCGCTGCTCGTGCGCCACTTCGTAAAAGCGCTGCTCGACACGGGTGGCGTCCTGCCCGGAGTCGACCTTCAGTTCCGCCGGCCGGTCGAGGAAGGCGGCGCTCGCCTTCTTCATGTCGTCCGGGTAGGTCGCCGAGAACAGCAGCGTCTGTCGTTCGCGCGGACAGGCGCGGACGATGCCCTTGATCTCGTCGAAGAAGCCCATGCCGGCCATGCGGTCGGCCTCGTCGAGAACCAGGGTGCGAACCCCCGACAGATCGATGCTGTTGCGGCTCATGTGGTCCTGGATGCGCCCTGGCGTGCCGACGATGACATGCGCACCGTGTTCGAGGGACGCGATCTGCGGTCCCATCGGCGTGCCGCCGCAGAGCGTCAGCACTTTGATGTTGTCGGCGAAGCGGGCGATGCGCCGCACTTCCTTGGCCACCTGGTCGGCCAGTTCGCGCGTTGGACACAGCACCAGCGCCTGGATGCCGAAGTCGGCGGGGTCGAGCCGATGCAGGATGCCGATGGCGAACGCCAGCGTCTTGCCGCTGCCGGTATCGGCCTGGGCGATGAGGTCGCGCCGTTTCAGTATCAGCGGCAGGCTTTCGGCCTGGACGGCCGTCATGACGCGGTAGCCGAGGTGGTCGAGATTGCGCAGCAGCGCCGGGGACAACGGCAGGGAGGAAAAGTCTCGGTTGTTCACGCGGGTGGCGGCGAAGAATGAATTGATACCCGGCGGGGCCGGAAGCGCCGTCCATTCGGCTCGGGAGCCGGATCCGACGGGAAGGACGCGGAGTCTAGCAGGCGCGCCGCGCGGATACCAGCCGCCCGGGCGCGCACTGTCGGTCAGCCGCTGGTGGAGGTCCCTTGGGCCAAACTGTGCCGCGGAGACTAGCCGGAATGCCCGTGGCCGTGCTTGTGATGCGTCTTGGCAAGGGGCGGTTCCGGCGCCGCCACGGGGTGGCGCATGATGACCACCGATTCATCCGGCTCGAACCAGAACTCGCCGTGAGGAGTGTCGAGACTGCCGGTGATCAGCACGATCAGACCATCCACGAGGTTGATTCGGGTGACGGCTTCCCAGGCAAAAGTCGGATGGGTGCTGGCACCCGGGCCGTTGTAGAAATGATCGCCGATGCGGACGTCGGCGGCGGCGACGGTGATTCTGTTGGTCATGATCCCTCCAATAGTCGTGGCATTTTCGTCGAAGAACGCACTATGATTGCATGCCACGGCGGACGCCCCTTGCGGGGACTCCGAATGGACAAACAATCAACACGGAGGAGGGGAAAATGGAAACCTTGCGACAACTGCTCGGTGGCGAGCCGCGCGCGCCCATCACGGTGCGACCCGACGACACGGTCTTTCATGCCTTGGAACTGATGGCGCGCCACGATATCGGCGCGCTGCTCGTGACGGAAGGTGAACGCCTCGTCGGCATCTTCACCGAGCGCGACTACGCGCGAAAGGTGGTCCTGCACGGGCAGTCTTCCCGCCAACTCATCGTCAGGGAAGTGATGACCGACAAGGTCTGCTACGCCCTGGCGAACCAGACCGTGTCGGAAGCCATGGCGCTCGTCACGGAGAAGCGCGTTCGCCATCTCCCCGTGCTCGACGACCGGCAGAAGGTGCTCGGCATCGTTTCCATCGGCGACCTGGTCAAGTCGACCATTTCCGACCAGGCCTTCATCATCCAGCAGCTCGAGCATTACATAACCACCTGACCTTCGCGACCGGGGGGGAACCGGGATCACCTCTACCCGGGCTGGCGGCGGCGGGCGGGATACGTTGACAACGGTTGGTCCCGGCAAGACGTTGTCTCCACGTCGTCCGGCCCATGCCTCGCCAACAGCGCTTGTCAGCTTGTCGCGGCCGGTCCCGCCACGTTCCAATTGAGTGCCTTTTCAGCGGCGTCACCAAACAATGACCGGCGGCCACCGATAGACGCGCGACCGGCTGCCAACTGAGTCTCCAGGATGGAGCCGGCGATGCTGATCGCGTGGTCCCAGGCGGGGTTCATGAACTAGGGGATTGCCCAAGGTCGGGCTGATCCAGCACAGGCGACCCCCACACGCGGCGCCGTCGGGCAGCAGGAACTCGACCCAATCGCCCGTGACGAGGTCGCGAACCAAGTCGCCAGCCCCCCTGGAACCGAATACGGTGGGACGCAAGATCTTCAAGGTGAGTCCGTTCATCTCCAGTACCCCGAGGCTGTCGGCGGGGGCCGGCGTATCCGGAGCGGGCGCAACGCCGGCCAGCGTGTTGGCTTGGGCCGCTGGTGGCGAACCGCGCAATGCGCTTGTCTGTAGCTCCAGACAAGCATCGAGAAACGGGGCCCGCGCCTGGGGGGTGACGCCGATTCGGTCCAGGCCCGTCCGGATCCGGCGCAGCAGGCTCGGCAGGAGCATCGCCAGGCGCTTTCGTTCTTCGGGGTCGGACTTGGGTTGTACGCTCCACAAGAGGTCTTCGACGACCGACGCGCCCTCGCGCCAGGCATTGCCCTCCGCGCCGCCCGCCAGCCAGGCATCGGCGAGTACGTTCGTCCAGTCGCCCAGCAGGAAGTCGGCGATTACCCGAGGTGTCGCCGCGATCGCCTGCCCACGAACCAGCCGAAGCGCCTCCTGCGCCGCGAGGTCGCGCTCTTCCTGCGCCTGGGCCAGAACGATGTAGTCCTGGGCACCGCTTTGCAGGTCCTGCCCACGCCGCGCAATGAAAGTCTCCAGCTCCGCCGCGTAGCGGGAAAACACTTCGGTGTCGCGTTCGAATTCCGCCTGTACCGCCACGGCGACGCGGCGCAACTCCACGCAGACCGGATTCTGGCCATCGATGTCGGGGCCCAGGCCAATGGCCGCCTCGCCTATCGTATCGAGAAGCATGCGGGCCGGATGAAGGCGTTCGCTGAAGAAGGAGGCATCCAGCATGGCCGCCTTGAGCATGGGAATTTGCAGGCGCGCTATGGCCGCCTTGACCGCATTGGCTAGTTGCGGATCGTCGAACAGGACATCGAAGATTGCGGCAAGCACATCGAGAGTGGCCGCTTCCGGCAAGCGCAGCGCCGAGCCAAACTCGCCCGACCTTAGCGCGTTGAGCGCGTTCTCCGGCGGCGCGTCGGCGCCGCCGGCAAACAGTTCGGCCTGACCCTGATGCTGCCACTGACCCAACTGCCCCATCAGCCGCTCGAACAAAGCCGCGCCGACAGCAGCCGCGGCGGGACTCATTTGACTGGCATCACCCGGCAACCCAGCCGCGGTGCCACCGCCCATGGCCGCCGCTGCGAAACCCGACGCCGACCGCCCCGCCGGCTCGCGTCGCGCCAGCATCGCCTGCTGCAAAGAGGCGAGCGGATCGGGGGAACCGCCCGAAACACCGAGCCGCTTGTCCCGGGCGCGATCGTCGCTCTGCAATGTCTGCATCCTGGTCGGCGCGATCTGATGGCGCGCAAGCAGCTCGTTCAGCTCGGCATAGAGCACCGGCAGATCCCGGATCAGGCGGGTTTCGATCTCGACGAGCCGCGCCAGGGAATGTTGCTGAAAGTCGCCCACGGTGCCGAACATCTCGGCCAGCCCTTTGCACACGCCCTCGGGCGAAACCGGACTATCGGCGGTCCTGAGGGACGGGCGTTCCAGCAGCGTCACAAAGCGCCGATGCAGTCTTTGCAGACTCGCCGAACAGGCCTCGCCGACCCGCCGCGACAACTCGCCCATGCGGATCGAGAACTCGAGCTGCTTGTCGTCGACCAGCATGATCTGCGACGCGGTAATGTCGTCGGCCATCGCGAAGCCCATACCGGGCCGGGCCAATGACATGTCGTCGAAAAACTGACCTGTCCCGCTGCGCAATGCCTTGATGCCGGCGGCCGACGACATGCCGGTAGCCTCAACCGTTTCGGCGAGGTGATCCAGAAACAGGCCGCGGATTTCCGCCAGCAGCGCCGCCCGTGCCGGGGCCATATGTGAATCACTCAAGTCAGCCATACCTCTTGTCGATGCCAGTCGAATGACTGCCAAAGTATGGATTACTCATCGCCCGCTTGGCAAGGTGCACCAGGAATGGCCAACTGGCCTTTGGCAAATGTAGCGCTGTCGCAGGTTGCCGCTTGCGGCGGTTTTCAGTCGCTAAGCGATCCGTCGGACCCACCGGGGGCAAGGGCGACCCCAGGCTTGTTTACTCCGCTTCTCTGAGCAAGCAGATCAAGTGCGAGGCGGCGAATTGGCTCCGAGTCGTCCTGGGCGGCTTGCATTAGAAACTGGGTGGCGGCGGGAGACCTTTGCCCCATGAATCCGACCACCGCCGCACGCCTTACGGTGGCATCCGTGTCCAGGAGAGCGGCGCCGAGCGCATTGGTGGCTTCCAGACTATCCAGCCCTCCGAGCACATGTACCGCAAGCGCACGTTCAGTCGGCGCCTCGCTCCGTGCCGCGTCGATCGCCAGGCGCTGCGCTTCGGCCGGATCCTGGCGCGCGAGATGCCGCATGGCCAGTGTCCGGATCATCGGATCGCCGAAGGCAGCGGTCTTGCGCAAGGCCTGGACGTCACCCTGCTCCGCCAGCCGCTCAACGACCTGATAGTCGTCCGACCGATGGTCAGGAAGCGCGTCAACAGTGACGAGAGCCTGATCACGATCGTGCTCCCCGGATGTTCCGGCAGACACAGCCTGCCTGCGTCCGACCACGACAACGACCATGCGCGCATCGGCTCCATCGACCGACGGCACCTCGATCATGGCGTGGTCGATGTCGGTCAGAAGGACCTTCAGGCCATTGGCGAGAGTCAGATCCGAAAAATGCGCCGAGCCCGTTCCACCGAGGGTTTCGAGGCCCCGAAACTCGGCGCCCGTGGTACGGGCGATCGCCGCGAGGAGCGGTCCAAGTGGCACGCCACTGGCCTGTACGCTCAAACGCTCCTGGTGCCATTTGATGCCCGGAGAATGCGCACCCGAATCCGCATGCAGCGGAGCCCCGGAAGACAGGGCCAAGGCAAATACAGCGATGGGCAGCCATCGGGCGAATGATGGCTTCTCCACCATGCGCCCCGTCGGCGGCCCGACCGGGGCAGCCCGATCAGGGAGTGGCCTGGCTGATCTTGTAGATCGCGTTGTCGGTGATCGAAACCACATAGAGGTTGCCGTCCGGACCTTGCTCGATGCTCGCGGTGGTGCCGAACCCCGTGCCGATCTGAAGAGTCTCGCTCTCGGTGCCGTCGAATTTCTGCGCACGGAAGAGGTTGTCCGCCACCCGGTCGGCCAATCGGGGATCGGCACTCGTGTCGACATGCAGGCGATCAGCCGTCAGCTTGATGCGATACAGGCTCCCGCCGTTTCCGCCCACCTGGCCGAAACTGCGCGAAGATCCGAACCACAGGGTACCGGCGTGCGCCGCACCGAGGGCGGTTCCCTGGACGAAGGTCGCGCCCGACGGACCGATCTCGTATTTCCAGCTCAATTCGGGATCGACGTAAGTCGCCCCGGGCAGCATCATCATGCGCGAAAGGGCGGCGGTTCCGTTGTAGGCAGCCCGGGTGGGCGGGTACCGCACCTGCTGGAGCGACTGGCCGAACTGGGTCGTCTCGATGGATTTCCACTGCGCCATCCGGCTGACTGGACCGGCAAGCTGTATCCAGCCACCGTTCATCCCCGGAACGACGCGATTAAGTTCGCTGAAGGCATCGTCGGCATTCTCGGTTGCCCAGAGGAAACCGGACTGCGCGTCGAACGCCATGCCGAAGCCGTTCCGGTGGCCGTACGAATAGACCTTCTGGAGGTTGGCTCCGACGGCGCCGCCGAGCCCCGCGCCTGCGGCGAAGAACGGATTGTCGGCGGGAGCGCCGCCGTCGCTGTTCAGACGAAGTATCACGCCCGAGAGATGAGCGTCGTCGGGCTCCGGGCCGCCGAAGGTATCGTCGGCGAACAGCGCGGTCAGGAAGGGGCCGTTGCCGAGATTCTGCATCCAGCCGCGCCGACCCTGGTCGCCCATGAATACGTAGAGCTTGCCGTCAGGGCCGAACCGCATGGGGCCGCCATTGTGGTTGCCGGCCTCGTTGGCGTTGTTCGAACCGGGATGACCGCCCACGGCAACGTTATCCGTCTGCCGCGCCCGCAGCCGGATCAGGTTTTCCGCCTGGGTGAGCGTGGCCCCATTCCAGATGAACCGGTCGACCCGATTCCCCAGTAGCGGCACCTCGCTGACGACGGTCGAGTCGGCCCCGGTCGAACTCTCGGTCCAACGTATGTAAACGGACGGAGTCCGCGGGAAATCCGGATGCGGCGCCATACTCAGCAAGCCGCGCTCCGAATTCGAATTCACCGCCAGGTCGAGCACCGGAGTAGCCTGGACGACCCCGCCGGTGACGCGCTTGACCTGGCCCGACGCCTTCTCGAGCACGAAGTAGTCATTGGTACCGATAAAGACGATGCCGATCGGCTGATTGATCCCGGTGTTGAGCTCGACTGTCACCTGCAGGGTCGGATCAAGCACGGCAAGCGGGGTGGTATCGGCACGGACAGGCAACGGGAGAGTGATCGTGCTGCCGAACAGGCCGACGGCGGCGACAGAAGCAATAAGGCTACGCACGAACGGGGACTGTAAAGAGCCAATGTTTTTCATCGAGGCCTCCAAAGATCGTGGTTGGTTAGCGGTGAGTATCCAACAACCGAGGTACGCGGCCGCGGCGCTCCCTCCCGAGGGTTGCGGGTCTGCTACAGCACCCGCCGCAAACGGGCTCCACCGGCGAGCAGAGTCGCCAGAAGGCCGGCAACGACCAATAGCGTCGTCGCCGGTTCCGGCACCGTTTCGATGCGCACGTTATCGACACCAAACTGGAACGGGCCGACATTGTCCGTTTCCGCGAAGCGCAAGCGCAGTGTTTCTCCGGCATGCGCCGCGAACAGCGAACTAATGTCGAAAGCATAATCAGTGTATCCGCTGACCAGCGAATCGCCGATATTGGTCTGAAACAGCGTCAAAAGCACATCAGTCGCGGCGACGCTGAATGGATCGGCGCCGGCGCTCAGGATATCAACGCGGGCCTGCTGATTGAGCGTTTGGCTGCCGATCTGATTCGTGAGCGCAAAATCCAGACTGCCACCAGGAGGGATGGCGAACTGTCCGGCGAGATTGCCGATGAACAGAGAGAAACCGAGGATGCCGCCGTTTCCCGATACCACGAAGTCCTGATAGAGCAGGTGGGCCCCCGGCCCGAACGAGTCGGTCATCGCGGCTTGGGCGCCTTGCGGCGGAGCCGGCACGGGAGTGGCATTGAGCGGGCTGAGAGTTCCCGCCTGGACGAAAAACGTTCCATCGCCACCCACCTGGTCAACGGTGGTCCACGAGGCCAGTCCGGCTTCAAATCCGCCGTTCGCAATCAGCGGAGCGGCTTGCGTCGAAGTCGCCACGGCCAGGCAGACGATCGCCGCCGCAAGAGATGGGAGTCCAAAGCTCGTTGACAACTGCATCGTGTGCTCCTTTCGTAACTGCGCAATCTGCGAAAGTCGATCGATATTGTTGCAATATCGTCCCAAATATCCGCCTGATCAAAAGCGAACGAGAGGCATGCAAGAATCGTTCTCAACGCCAACTGCGTTACGATAAGCACATGATTAATTGATCATTGCAGCATTCCACACCAAGCCCGACGGACCTGGAGTCTTTGCGCCGGCCCAAGACTTGTAAGATTTCCCGACGAGTCTCTTGCGGGCAACCGCTGATGAGCCCCGCGAGCAGCTACTTCACCAGCCCCTCGGCCTTGAGCGCTTCCAGCACGGCCGGCCGGGCCGCGATCCGTCCCAGGTACTCGCCGAGTCGTGGCCAGGGGGACAAATCGAAGTTCACGTACTTGCACCAGCCGAGCACGGTGAACAGGTAGCCGTCAGCCACCGAGAACTGCTCCCCGAGAAGATAGGGCCCCGCCATCTGGCCCTGCAGGTAGGTCAGTCGCTCGGCGATCACCTCGCGCGCGGACTGTTTCCAGTCCTCGCTGGCGGCGGGATTGAACAGCGGCGTGAAGGACTTGTGCAGCTCGGTGCTGATGAAGTTGAGCAGCGATTGCAGGCGATAGCGCGGCAGCGTGCCGTTCTCCGGGGCCAGGTGCTTGCCCGGTGCCTGGTCCGCCACGTACTGGACGATGGCCGGCCCTTCCATGAGCACCATGCCATCGTCGAGGATGAGTACCGGCACATAACCGTTCGGATTGACCGCGCGGAAGTCGTCGCCGGCCTCGGTCCTCTTGGTGGCCAGGTCAACCCGCACCAGGTCGAACTTCAAGCCGGCCTCGCGCAGCGCAATATGCGGGGACAGGGAGCAGGCGCCGGGGGAATAGTAGAGTTTCATGTTGTCTCCTCTGTTGTGGTCGATCGTTCGGCCATGGTAGCAAGCTTCCCGCGCACTTTGACAGGTGTCCTTTCGGAAACTATCATGGTTTCCGAACGTCAACCGAGCGAGTGTGCGATGCCCACCCCGAACCGAGACCACGAGCACCTTGCCAAGTTGCGCGACTACTACGCCGACGCCCGGCGCATTCCCTCCCAGCAGCGCATCGCCGATCTGCTCGGCTTTTCCAAGGCAGCGGCGCGCAAGCTGCTCGAGCGGCTGGAAGCCCACGGCTTTCTCGACCGTACTCCGGACGACGATGCCTGGGTACCGGCCACCGCCTTCTTCGAGCGGCCGCTGGCCGATGCCAGCGTTCCGGCCGGCGTGCCGGCGCCGGCCAACGACGTGGCGGGCGAGCCGTTCTATGTCAACCAGTACCTGATCCGCCGGCCGTCACAAACGGTGCTGATCCCCGTCCGGGGCGAGTCGATGATCGACGCCGGCATCCACGATGGCGACATCGCCGTGGTGGATCGCGGCCTGGCCGGCAAGGCCGGAGACTTCGTCATCGCCATCGTCGACAACGAATTCACGCTCAAGGAACTGGCGTCGGAGCGTGGCCGCTTCATCCTCAAACCCCACAACAAGGCGTTCGCCATCATCCGTCCCCGCGGCTCCCTGGAAATCTACGGCGTCATGGTCGGCCTGATTCGCCGCTATTCGCACTAGCCCGCCTCCCACGCGCAACCACTCATGTCATCGACCATCGACGAACCCGTCGCCCCCGCGGTAGCGGCGCACCTGGCGCGCCTGAACGACGCCCAGCGCGCGGCCGTGCAATTCGGCATCGGCACGGACGGCGCTGAACGCGACAGCGCGCTGCTGGTGATCGCCGGCGCCGGCTCGGGCAAGACCAACACCCTGGCCCACCGGGTCGCGCACCTGATCGCGCATGGCGCCGACCCGGGCCGGATACTGCTGCTTACCTTCTCGCGGCGGGCCGCCGACGAAATGACCCGGCGCGTCACGCGCATCGTCAACCAGGCGGCCGGCGGCCGCTCCAGTCTTGCCGACCTGGCGGACAGGGTACTGCCCTGGTCGGGCACCTTCCACGGCATCGGTGCCCGACTGCTGCGCGACTATGCCGGCCGCATCGGCCTGGCGCCGGATTTCACCATCCACGACCGCGAGGACTCGGCCGACCTGATGAATCTGGTGCGCCACGAACTGGGGTTTTCCGCCAAGGACAGGCGCTTCCCGCTCAAGGGGACCTGCCTGGCCATCTACTCGGCGGCCGTCAACACCCAGGCCGCGCTCGCCGAGGTTCTCCGGTCGACCTACCCCTGGTGCGTCGAATGGGAAGCCGACCTGCGCCGGCTGTTCCTCGCCTACGTCGAAGCCAAGCAGGCGCAGGGAGTCCTCGACTACGACGACCTGCTGCTCTACTGGGCGCAGATGGTCCTCGAGCCCAGCCTGGCCGACGAACTCGGCCAGCGGTTCACGCACATCCTGGTCGACGAATACCAGGACACCAACCGCCTGCAGGCGGCCATCCTGCTGGGGCTGAAGCCGGACGGACGCGGGCTCACCGTGGTCGGCGACGATGCGCAGTCGATCTATGCCTTTCGCGGCGCGACCGTGCGCAACATTCTCGACTTTCCCGAGCAGTTCGCACCGCCCGCCCGCCTGATCACCCTGGACCGCAACTACCGCTCGACGCAACCGATCCTGGCCGCCGCCAACGCGGTGATCGCCCTGGCGAGCGAGCGCTTCACCAAGGACCTGTGGACCGAAAGGCTCGCCGAACAGCGGCCCCGACTGGTCTCGGTGCGCGACGACGCGGACCAGGCGAATTACGTCGTCGAACAAGTGCTGGCCCGACGCGAGGAAGGCGTCAAGCTGAAAGCCCAGGCCGTGCTGTTTCGCGCCGCCAGCCACAGCGCCCGGCTCGAAGTGGAGCTGACCCGGCGCAACATCCCGTTCGTGAAATTCGGCGGTCTCAAGTTCCTCGAAGCCGCCCACGTCAAGGATGTGCTGGCCGTGCTGCGCTGGGCGCAGAACCCGCGCGACCGGGTCGCCGGTTTCCGCGCCATCCAGCTGCTGGCCGGCATCGGCCCGAAGACCGCGGCACGGATTCTGGACAACCTCGCCACCGCGCTGCCCGGCTGCGCCCTGCTCGCCGAACAACCGGTTCCGGAAGGAGCGCGAGCGACATGGCGCGAGTTCGTCGCCCTGATCGACGCCATCGGCCAGCGCACCGCCGCCTGGCCGGCCGCCTTCGAGCAGGTCTGCCTCTGGTATCTGGCCGACATGGAACAGCGCTACGAGGATGCCGTGATCCGCCGGGGCGACATCGAGCAACTGGCGCGCATCGCCGCCACCTACCCGACCCAGGAACGCTTCCTGACCGAGCTCACCCTCGACCCGCCCGACGCGACCAGCGACCAGGCCGGCATTCCGCTGCTCGACGAGGACTACCTGATCCTGTCGACCATCCACTCGGCCAAGGGCCAGGAGTGGACCGCCGTCACGCTGCTGAACGCCGTGGATGGCTGCCTGCCCTCCGACCTGGCCACCGGCAGTCCGGCAGGAGATCGAGGAAGAACGACGCCTGCTCTACGTCGCCATGACCCGCGCCAAGGACCAGCTCGACATCGTCGTGCCCCAGCGCTTTTACGTCTCCCAGCAGGCCGGGCTGGGCGACCGCCACGTCTATGGCAGCCGCACGCGCTTCATCCCCAATGCCGCCCTGCCCCGCTTCGAGCAGGTTTCCTGGCCGGCACCAGCCGAAGGAGCGCGCGGCACACCACAATCCCGCCAGCAGGCGATCGATCTGGCCGCGCGCATGCGGACCCTGTGGCGATGAGATGGATCGCGCATCTCGACATGGACGCCTTCTACGCGTCCGTCGAGTTGCTGCGCTATCCGGAACTGCGTGGCCGCCCGGTCGTCGTTGGCGGCCGATCGCGCCACCAGCCGGAGCTGGCGGCCGACGGTACCCGACGCTTCGCGCGGCTGAGCGACTACGCCGGCCGCGGCGTCATCACCACCGCCACCTACGAGGCCAGGGCCCTGGGCGTGCACTCCGGCATGGGGCTGATGAAGGCGGCGGCGCTGGCGCCCGACGCGATCCTGCTGCCCGCCGACTTCGACGAATACCGCAAGTTCTCGCGCCTGTTCAAGATGGCCGTCGCCAGGCTCGCGCCCTCGATCGAAGACCGTGGCATCGACGAGATCTACCTCGACCTCGCCGATGTTCCGGGCGTGCGTGACGCGCCGGTGGCCGACCCGCACGCCGGCGTGCGCGCCCTGGGCCAGGCCATCAAGGCCGCAGTGCGGGCCGCCACGGGGCTGAGCTGCTCCATCGGCATCACGCCGAACAAGCTCCTGTCGAAGCTGTGCTCCGACCTGGAAAAGCCCGATGGCCTGACGATCCTGACGCCGGCGGACATTCCGGCGCGCATCTGGCCGCTGCCGGCCCGGCGCATCAATGGCATCGGCCCCAAGGCCAGCGCCCGGCTGGAGACTCTAGGAATACACACCATCGGCGACCTGGCCGCCGCCGAGCCGGCGGCGTTGATCCGGCAGTTCGGCCAGCACTACGGTGCCTGGCTGCACGACGCGGCCCATGGCCGGGACGACCGGCCGGTGGTGACCTTCAGCGAGCCGAAGTCGCTGAGCCGCGAAACGACCTTCGAGCGCGACCTGCACCCGCGCCACGACCGCGCACCGCTCGGCCGTATCTTCACCGATCTCTGCACACGACTGGCGGACGACTTGCGCGCCAGGCGCTACCTGGCGAAGACCATCGGCGTCAAGCTGCGCTACGACGACTTCCGGATCGTCACCCGCGTGCTGACCATGCCGACCCCGACCGATGACGCCCAGGCCATACGCCATGCCGCCGGCCTGTGCCTCAAGCGCGTGCCGCTCGACCGGCGCCTGCGCTTGCTCGGGGTCCGGGCGGGCGCCTTGTGCAAGGCCGATGCCCTGCCGGTCGAGGCCCGGGCCGATGAGGACAGCGCGCCGCGCGGGGATACGACGCTGCCGCTGTTCGATGAGCCTTCGACCAAGGCGGCGCCGTAGCGCGAGGGCTGACCCTGCGTCGTGCTATTCAGGGCGGCCGTCGTCGCGCGCCGCCGCGTCGGCGTAGCCCCGGCAGGCGGCGCGCAGAAAGTCCAATTGTTTCCTGAAGTTGGCGCAGCCCTTGCAGATCACCAGATGCATTTCCATTTGCATGCGCTCCGCGATGCCCAGTTTTCGGTCCTGCGCCTCGGACACCAGGTGGGTCACTTCCTTGCAGCTCAGCATGACGGCTCTCCCGGGGTGAACCAACTCCGTTCCAGGCAGCGACGCAAACCGTGGCGCGCCCGATGCAGGATGACATGACAATTGCTGGTGCTGATCCGTAGCTCGCTGCAAACCTCGGCGGTGTCGAACTCCAGAAACTCCCGCATCATGAACACGCGCGCCGTGTTGGCGGGCAGGTGATTCAGGCAGGCCTCGAAAACTACCCAGAACTGCTCCTGGTGCAACGCCGCCTCCGGGTTGCCCCAATCGACCGGCTGGGCCTGCGGTTGCCAGTGCGCATTGGGCTTGAACAGCGACTCGAAGGCCTGATCCATGTCCTCCTCGTCGGCAGCAGAGCGCGGAGAAGCTCACCGAGCGCGCCCGGAGGCGAATGGCGTCGACGATCTTGTTGCGCAGGATCGCGAATACCCAGGTCTTCAGCGCCGCGCGGCCGGCGAAACTTTTCTGCCCGTCGAGGGCCGCCACGATGGCTTCCTGCACCACGTCCTCGGCCAGTTGCTCGTCGCGCAACTGCAAACTCGCGAAGCGCAGCATGTCCCGCCGGATGTCGACCAGGAATTGGCTGTCGCGGCCGGACGGATCGTCTGCTGTGTTCATTGCTGGCCCTGTGATTGTCTCCCTTCATATTCTTTCACGAAGCGCGATACCTCGGGACAGAAGGCCAACAGCCGTTCGAGGTCGGCGGGCCGATCGACGTCCCAGAGCGTCGCCGGCTCGGCCCACCGGCAGCCGAGGGCGGCCAGGCGCCGCCGGGTCTGGGCCATGACCTGGTCGGTGCCCCACTCCACCTCGTCGAACACCGCCGGCGGCGGGCTCCGGGTGCCGATCAGCACATAGCCGCCGTCCTCGGCGGGCACCACCACCGCATCGTGATCGGCCAGCCGCCGCGCCGCGTCCCGCAGTTGCGCCGCGCCCAGGGCCGGGCAGTCGGTGCCGATGACCAGCGTGCCGGCCGGTGTCGGCGACTCGCGCAAGGCCTCGCTCATGCGCACGGCCAAGATCGCCCTCCGGCTGCAGCCGCAGGCGTCACCGAACCGAACGCGCGGCAGAGCGCGAAGTCGGCGTGGCGCGGATCGCCGGCGCACCAGAGCGTCACCGGGCCGACGTCGGCCGCCAGCGCCATGGCCACGGTTCGTTGCAGCAGCCAGCGTTGCAGATGCGCCGCCCCCTCGGCGCCCAGGGCCGGAATCAGCCGGGTCTTGGCCTGGCCGGGGATCGGCGCTCGCGCCAGGATGGCCACCGCGACACGCTCGGCAGGATCAGCCATCGCGCGGGGCATAGCCGTACTCGTGGGCGAGCCGGCGCGGATCGGCGCCGAAGAAGTAGCGCAGCCGCAAGCGCCACATGCGCAGGATGGTGCGCCAGACACCCTGGCTTTCCCAGCGGCGCCCCGAGGTCGTCACCTGGGCGGCGAGGCAGGCCGGGCGCGACAGCTTCAGGAGGCGCCGGGACAGGGCGATGTCCTCCATCAGCGGCATATCCGGGAACCCGCCGACGGCCCGGAATGCCTGGCCCGTGACGAACATGGCCTGGTCGCCGGTGGCGATGCCGGTCAGGCGCGAGCGCCGGTTCATCAACGTCGCCACCATCGGCAGCCAGACCGAGCGGCCGGCGATGCGCACATCGAACCGTCCCCATGCCCCGCGCTCGCGCCAGCCCGGCGGCGATGCGCGCCAGCGGGTCGTCCGGCAGGCGGGTGTCGGCATGCAGGAACAGCAGCACGGCGCCGCTTCGCCAGCGCGGCGCCGGCGTTCATCTGGCTGGCGCGGCCGCGCGGCGCCACGATGACCCGGTCGGCCAGCGGTGTCGCCAGCGCAACGGTGGCGTCGCCGCTGCCGCCGTCGACGACGATCAACTCCGCGCCGCCGGCACGCAGCGTTTGCAGGGCGGCCAGCGCATCCACGATGTCCGCCGCCTCGTTCAGGACCGGCACGATGATGCTGATCGACGGCGTCATGCTCAGCGGGCCGGACAGGGCGCCTCGCGTTCGACGAAGGCGAAATCGGCGAAGCCGGCGTGCGCCTCCTCGCCGGTGTTGTCGGTGTCCGAGGCCAGCGCCAGGCCGGTGAGGCGGCGCGGCGCGTGGCCGAAGGCGCTGGAAAAATCCGCCGCGACGTCACGCCGCTCCGCCACCCACTTGCCGGCGTCGGCGCCGCCCGTGCGCAGCACCAGCATGCGCGCCCGGTCCGTATAGGCGTTGGCCTGCCCGGTGCCGACCGGATGCGTGTTGTCCCAAACGTAATTCACCGCCGCGTCCGGCACCTGGCTGCCGCGCAGCGAACGCGCCAGCTTCAGCGCCAGGCGCGTACCCAGGCCCAGCGTCTCGGGCGGCACCTCGAAGCTCAGATAGACGCGCGCCGCGTAGTCGTCGCCCGACTTGCGGCGTCATGTCCGCCGTCTTCAGCGGCGCGTCGACACGCCAGCGCCAGCACAGCATCGGCGTGCGCTGCAAATCCACCTCCACCGGCCGCGCCAGCAGCGCCATGCTCTTCACCGCGATGGCCTCGACGGCGGGCACGCCATCCCAGACGCGCAGGCCATAGCGGGTCGGCGCGAACTCCTTGTTCAGGTGCTCGATCTGCCAGGGCGGCGGAAGCGCGCCCGAATCCGGAAAGCGGCCGACCCAGACCGGCTCGGCGCCAATGGCCGGCAGCGCCAGGAGGGCGAAGGCCAGCGGTAGTCTGTTCATCTTCATGTTCCCCTCCGCCAGGCGTGAAAGCGTGCCACCCAGGCCAGCAGTCTTTCCGGCGCATGGGCCTTCTTCCAGACGCCGGCCGCGTACTTGTTGGCCTCGGCCAGGGTCGGGTAGATGTGGATGGTGCCGAGGATCTTGTTCAGGCCGATGCCGTGCTTCATCGCCAGCACGTATTCGGCGATCAGGTCGCCGGCGTGCTCGCCGACGATGGTCACGCCGAGGATCCTGTCCTTGCCCGGCACGGTCAGCACCTTGACGAAGCCGTGCGCCTCGCTGTCGGCGATGGCGCGGTCCAGGTCGTCGATGCCGTAGCGGCTGACCTCGTAGGGCGATGCCCTTCTCCTTCGCTTCCTGCTCGTTGAGGCCGACGCGCGCCACTTCGGGCTCGACGAAGGTGGCCCAGGGGATCACCCGGTAGTCGGCCTTGAACTTCTTGAAGCGGATCGAACAGCGCGTTGACCGCCGCGTACCAGGCCTGATGGGCGGCGGTGTGGGTGAACTGGTAGGGCCCGGCGACGTCGCCCGCGGCGTAGATGTTCGGGTAGTTGGTTTGCAGGAACTCGTTGGTCTCGACGGTGCGCGCCGGTGACCACGCCCAGTTCCTCCAGCCCGTAGCCCTTGAGGTTGGCGACCCGGCCGACCGCCACCAGCACGGCGTCGAAGGGGATGCGCACGTCCCGGCCCTCGTGCTCGGCGATCAGCATCTTCTCGCCGTCCTCGACGACGAACTGCTTGGCCTTGTGGTTCACCAGCACGTCGATGCCTTCGGCGCGGAAGCGCCGCGTCACCAGTTCCGACACCTCCGGGTCTTCGCGGATCAGGATGCGCGGCGCCATCTCCACCTGCGTCACCTTCGACACCCAAGCCGGGCGAAGGCCTGCGTCAGCTCGCAGCCGATCGGCCCGCCGCCCAGCACCACCAGGCGCCGCGGCAGCTCGCGCAGGTCCCACACGGTGTCCGAGGTCAGGTAGCCGACCTGCTCGAGGCCGGGAATCGGCGGCACGAAGGGCCGCGCGCCGGCCGCGATGACGATGCTGCGCGTGCTCAGGCGCTCGGTTGCGCCGCCCTCGTGCGCGTCACCTCCACCTCCCAGGGCGAGACGATCTTCGCCGTGCCTTCGATCACCTCCACGCCGAGGCCGGTGTAGCGCTCGACCGAATCGTGCGGCTCGACCGCGCGCACCACCCGCTGCACGCGCTCCATCACCTCGGCGAAGTCGAAGTCGGCCGTGCCGGCCCGGCAGCCGAACTCGCGCGGCCCGCCGCGATGTGCGAGAGAAACTTCGCCGAGCGGATCAGCGCCTTGGACGGCACGCAGCCGGTGTTGAGGCAGTCGCCGCCCATCCTGTGCTTCTCGACCAGCGTCACCTTGGCCTTCACCGCCGCCGCGATGTAGGCCGTCACCAGCCCGGCGCAGCCGCCGCCGATGACCACCAGGTTGCGGTCGAAGCGGCTCGGCCTGCGTCCAGCGCGCATAGACCTGCGTTCGCCTGCACCACTGCGACGATCTTCCTGGCGATCAGCGGGAAGACGCCCAGCAGCGACGAACGAGACCAGCAGCCCCGGCGAGACGATGCCGGCCAGCGACTCGATCTGCGCCAGCTGCGTGCCGGCGTTCACGTAGACCAGCGTGCCGGCCAGCATGCCGAGCTGGCTGACCCAGTAGAAGGTGCGCGCCTTCATGGCCGTCAGGCCCAGCAGCAGGTTGATGACGAAGAACGGAAACACCGGCACCAGCCGCAGCGTGAAGAGGTAGAAGCGCGCCTTCGCGCTCGATGCCCGCGTCGATCGCCGCCAGCCGCTCGCCGAAGCGCGCCTGCACCCAGTCGCGCAGCAGGAAGCGCGAGACCAGGAAGGCCAGCGTCGCGCCGACCGACGAGGCGAAGGAGACGATCAGCGTGCCCCACCACAGGCCGAACACCGCGCCCGCCGGCCAGCGTCATCAACGCCGCGCCGGGCAGCGACAGCGCGGTGACCGCCACGTAGATCGCGAAGTAAAGCGCGGCCGCCAGCCACGGCTGCTCCGTGCGAAACGCCTCGATGGCCGCCTGCTGCGCCTTCAGCGCATCGAGGCTCAGGTAGCGGCCGAGGTCGAAGGCGAAGAACAGCCCGACGGCGGCGGCGATGACAGCGGCGAGCAGAATCTTGCGGAATGACACGGCGGCACCTCCGGATAAGCGTCCCGATCGCAAATTGCCCGGGCCAGGCAATAGTCGCGCGAAGCGTGGGAAAGCTTACACCGGATGGGGGCCGGGCAATTCCGGCTTCACCTGGCGTACTGGCAGTGGCTGACTTTTTGGGGCGGCGGGTGTTCGGCCTGAGCCGACATTGGAGTCTGACTCAGCTGAGTGACCGATGTCGTGCAGGTTGCCGCCGTTGAGGCGCCGAGCCTGCTGAAGGTCCGCTTCCTTCACAGGCGAACGAGCGCTCGGTGCCCTGAAGAGACGGTCACGGTCCGCTTTAGGTCAGGAGAAGGGAAACAGTCCCCATTACTCACCGCGCATGTCAGTGAACTCATATATGACACTGTGACCATCCGAATTCAACATAGTGGCCAACACGGATACGAGCCAACAGAATATGATTTATTGGATGCAATTTCCAATGCCAATAAATACAAATAAAAAAAGGGAGAGATCAATGATGCGACGTTTATTGTCGATCATGGCTTGCTGGCTTGGTCTGTCGGCTGCAGTTCCGGCTTTTGCTCAGTTCACTGTGATTGCGACGCCTGACTCGACGTACATATCTGGAACGGTAGCCATTCCGATTACCACTGCCAACGGCACATCGCTTAGCTCGGTGACTGACGGTGCAATGGCAATGACATTGTCAACCGGCATGACAGCGCAAACTGTTCCCGGTGGGGGCTGGAGCACCTGGAACTCCCCGCCGAATACAGAAAGCGCGACCCCTCGCGTGCTGGCTCGTTATACTTCGTTGGTAACACAGACCATTACATTTTCACAGCCAACTTTGACTTTTGGCGTGGAAATCGAGCCGAATACGTTTGGCGCGTTCAGCATCAGTGTTGATTTCATGAACGGGGCGACCACGTTGGGCACAGTGACTCGCTCACCAAATGGCTCTTCGGGTGCATTGCTGTTTGCCGCAGCTAGCACAACGCCAATCACCAGCGTGGTAATTACGACTCCGGCTGGAGCCAATGGGTTTGCTTTGGCTCAACTCCGGTATCAGGGCAGTACTTCCACGGCAGCATCAATTCCCACCCTTTCTGAGTGGGGCGTGATCATCCTTTCAATCTTGATGGTGGTCAGCATTCTTGTGCTGCGGCGACGGAACCAGTTCTAGTTTTGTTGGGGGTGCTGGTAGCGGGTTTTCGCTACCAGTCGCCACCGATTTTGCAGGACCCGATCATTGAACAATGCCGAGCAGTGGGCACGATGAGTTTTTTGAACAACCGACTAACGCGAAACCATGCGCCGTTTCTTTCTGATCTTCCTGGGTTTGCAGGTACTGCTGTTCGGCATCGCTGCACAGCAGACGCAGGCCGTTAGAGCCTGACGATCTCTTCAGGGTCGGGAGCACCAGTTTGTTGGAGGAGAAAGAGGCCGTTCAGCTTGATTTGAGGTCCAGCGTCAGCTTACCGGTGCATTGCCATCCGACCAGGAACGTACCAGCTACGTCGGCTTTGGCCGATAACAGGACCACCCCCTTGGTTCCGTTCGACAACCCCATCGGGCCGAAATCCGCCGCCTTTCCGGCACCCGCTTTCTCAATACATCCGATGCCGGAACAGCCAGCCGGCGAGTGGCAGTGTGGCCGTACCGATTTGCGCCATGGGCCAGAGCTGGTCGAGCAGCATCTCTGAGCCGACGTGATGGTCTTCGATGTCGGCGTGGCGGGCTCATGTGCCGGATTTCGCCAGGGCATTCAGTCGATCGCGCAAGTCCGATGGCGCATAGAAGACATACGCGTTGCCTTGCCGGGTTTTTTCCAGCAGTCCCAGCGCTTCCAGCACCAGCAGGTCTTGCCGCGCCGTCTGGTACACCACGGCATGGGAACGCTGGTGGGCATCCACCCGATACGCTTCTCCCACGTTGCGCAAGGCATGGTTCAACAGCGCCGTTTGCCGGTGGTTGAAACGTCCGCGCAGCGTCGGCGACGCGGCCAGCAGGCGCTCGGTTTCCTTTTGTTCGCGCGATTTCTTCGCCACGTAGTCGTGCAGCGCGGCGATGGCCTGGCGGATGGTCTGCAACTGGTGCAGCAGGAAGTAGGTCGTGTCGTTCTTGTCGGTTTCCGTGTGCAGGTAGGCGCGCATGTACTTGGCCGGCGCCTTGCGCAGGATGTGGCTGATCGAGGTGTACTCCATCAGCCAGTAGCCGCTCCGCGCCATCGACCAGTAGAACAGCGCCCGCGCCGTGCGGCCGTTGCCGTCGGCAAAGGGGTGGTCGTAGCCGACCATGAAGTGCAGGAGAATCGCGCGCAGCACCGGATGCACGAAGGGCAGCGAGGCCTCGTCGGCATTGGCGAAATCGCACAGCCGTTGCATGCGTTCCGCAAGCTCGGCGTGCGACGGAGGGACATGCAGCGCGGTGTTGTCGCGCACATCGACGACATGCACCGCGTCGTCGCGCCGGTAACGGCCGGCGTCTGCCGCGTTCTCCAGGGTGTCTTCCATCAACATCCGGTGCAGTTCCAGCACATGCGCGGGCGTCAGCTTGACCTCGCGCAGCGAGCGCAGGTGTTCCATGGCCCGGTAGTTGTTGAAGATCATCCGTTCGCTCAGGTCGCGTGGCTTGCGCCCGCTGCGCAGCATCGTCGCCGCCACCTTGCGGGTGGTGGATGCCCCTTCCAGCTGGCTCGACGTGATGGCCTCCTCGATCAGCGAACTGATCAGGTAGCGCTGGGAGTCTTCCCGGAGCGGCGCGCCGGTCGCGGCGCGGATCTGCCCGGCCGCATCGCGGTCGATATGGTGCAGGTCGATCGCCACCGGCGCCGGCGTGGTGAACACGAAGGGCTTGCCCTGCTTGTCCAGCAAGGGCAAGGGCTGGAACGAGGGCATGCGGCCGATGGTCACGGCCGCCCACCACTCGGCATGCGTCAGTCCTTCGGGCGCCGGGCGCCGCCGCAACTCGTCCCAGTGCAGATACTTCCCGGTCGGCAACGGGTTGGCGTGCCGCAGCACGGCTTCGATCCGGGCCGGCGCCAGTTGCGCAAAGCTGCTTTCCAGCGGAGGAGCGGGCTCCGGGAGGCGCATTGTCTACTAAACCTTCACTAACATTAGTAGAGATTAGTATAGGCAGGGAAGCCGGGCAGAGTCTACTAAATTGCGTCGAGATTAGTAGGGATTGTCAAATGACGTCGGAAATGGTGAAAGTCAAACGCGGCGACATCTGCCTGGCCGCGCTCGACCCCGGCGTCGCCGCTCCAGGATGCGCTGCATCTGTTGCAACTCGGAACGTCGGCCGTAGAACGACCAGGGAGTCTCTTTCGCCATGTCGATCAGGTATCGGGAATTAACGTAAAAGTTTTTACATTAATTCCTCTTTAGATGCAAGTATTTGATGTTAAAACAGAATAACCCCATTCGAGCGAGAATCGGCAGCGGCTTTCCGACCCCGCTCACATCGTGCGGCTGTCCGGCATCAGCGCGAGCAGGGCCTCGCTGAGGTCGTGCAGCTCGGCTAGGCGGAGCCGGCGTCGGCGACCCAGGCGGGATCGGGACGCCAGTCGCGCACCCACTCGACCAGCGCCGCGGCCGGCATTGGCCGCGCGATGCCGTAGCCCTGGGCGATGTCGCAGCCGAGGCTGAGCAGCAGCACGCCGTGCTCGACGGTCTCGACGCCCTCGGCCACGACGTGGCGATGAAAGACGCGCGTGAGGCCGATGACGCCCTCGACGATGGCGCGGTCCTCGGGATCGCGCAGCATGTCGCGAACGAATGACTGGTCGATCTTGAGCGTGTCCGCCGGCAGGCGCTTCATGTAGGTCAGCGAGGAATAGCCGGTACCGAAGTCGTCCAGCGCGAAGGAGACACCGAGCTGGCGGCATTCCTCGATGATGCGGGCGATGCCTTCGATATCCTCCAGCGCCGCCGTTTCCAGCACTTCCAGTTCGAGGCGGTGCGCCGGCACCTCGGGATGCGCCCGCAGCAACCCGGTCAGGCGCGCCACGAAGTCCGGCCGCGCGAGGTGGCGCGCGGCGATGTTCACGCTCACGGTCAGGTCCAGCCCCTGCGCATGCCACGCTTGCCACTGGGCGAGCGCCGTGTCGATGACCCACTCGCCGACCTTCTCGATCACGTCGGTGTCCTCGATCACCGGCAGGAAGTCGAGCGGCGGCAACAACCCGTCTTGCGGATGCTGCCAGCGGATCAGCGCCTCGACGCCGATCACGCTGCCCTCGCGCATGTTCACCTTGGGCTGGTAATACAACACGAACTCGCCTGCCGCCAGCGCCGCGGCGATGCGATCGACGGCATCGCGGTGCGCGCGCACCTCGCGGTCCCGCTGCGGATCGAAGATCTGGTAGCGGTTGCGTCCCTGCTGCTTGGCAGCGTACATCGCCTGGTCGGCGTGGCGCAGCAGGGTGTCGGGATCGGAGTCGTCGAACGGATAGAGGGTGACGCCGATGCTGGCGGAAATGACCACCGCACGGCCAGCCACGGTCAGGGGCTGCGCGATCGCCTCCAGCAGGCGGACCAGCGCCGTTTCGCACTCCTCCATGTTCTCGGTACCGAGCAGCAGCACGAACTCGTCGCCGCCGAGCCGGGCCACGGTGTCGCCACCCCGCAGGCCCTCGCGCAGGCGGTGGGCGATCTCGACCAGCAGGCGATCGCCCGCCTCGTGACCAAAGGAGTCGTTGATCGGCTTGAAGCCGTCGAGATCGACGTAGCAGACCGCCATCAGCCGGGCTGTGCGGCGGGCCAGGGCCAGCGACTGGTGCATGCGATCGGCCAGCAGGACTCGGTTGGGAATGCCGGTCAGCGCGTCGTAATGGGCAATGTGCTGCAACTGGCGCTGCTGTTCCTTGAGGTGGCTGATGTCGGTGAACATGCCGAAGGCGCCGTCGTAAGCGCCGCCGGAATCAAGAATGGCGGTGCCGGATACCTGGGTCCACAACTCGCTGCCGTCCTTGCGGCGGAAGCGCCGCTCGTAATGGCTGCCGATTCCCAACCGCCGCTTCGCGATCTCCTCGCGGTGCCCCGCGATGTCGTCGGGATAGATCAGCTCTTCCCCGGAGCGACCCAGCAACTCCTCCTGGGTGTAGCCCAGCATGTCGGCCATGCGCTGGTTGAGGAAGGTGATGCGCAACTCGCGGTCGATGATCCAGATGCCCTCGTTGGCGGTCTCGATGATGCGGCGGTAGCGCGCCTCGCTCTCGGCCAGGGCCCGTTCCGCATGCAGGCGCTCGGTGATGTCCTCGATGAAGCCGTGATTGACGAAGCGCCCGTCGGCCAACTGCTTGGGTACCCCCTCGACATACATCCAGCGGACGCTGCCGTCCGCCGTGACCGCGCGCACCTGCTGGCAAGACCGTACGTGCCGCGCCCAGTCGGCCCGGTCGGTGGCAATGAATCCGTCCAGGTCGTCCGGGTGGATGCGGGCGAAGGCGACTTGCGCGTCGCGCATCGCCTCGGCCGCCGGCACGCCCAGCAGGGCTTCGAAGCGGTCGCTCATGTACATGATGTTGGAACGCCCGTCGTCCTCGATGCGGTAGCGGTAGACGGCGATGGGCAGCGAGTCGGCGATGTCCTTGAAATCCTCGCGCGCGGCGATCAGCTCGGCTTCCCGCTGACGCGCGACGACCATCAGCCGGTTGAAGCTCTCGACGAGGCGCCCGACCTCGTCGTCGCGCGTGACCGGCAGCGGAACCAGCGCCCGCTCGCCGCGCGACACCGCGTCGAGCTCGCCCGCCGCGGCGGCCAGCGGCGCCAGCGAGCGGCGCACGGCCAGGCCGCCCAATACCGCCGCCAGGAGAGAAATGATCGAGGCGACCCCCAGGATCATGGCGCGTTGCCGCCGCATTGGCGCGAACGCCTCGGCTGTGGGCATGCGACCGACGACGAACCAGTCCGCGACGGGGATGCGCCGGGCCGACGACAGTTCCTCCACGCCGACCGAACTCGCGCCCACGCCTGAACCCTCCTCGCCGGCCATCCAGCGGTCGTGCATCCGGTTGGCCCCGGGCGGCGGCAGGGGCTTGAGACGAAACGCGGGGTCGGTGCCCGCCACGAACAGGCGGGGGCCCGGCGCGACGAGCAGGAAAGTGCCGGTCTTGCCCAGTTTGAGCCGTTCCATCAGGTCGAGGAAGTTGGGCGCGCCAAGGCTGGCGGCGCCAGCCAGGATGGCGATCGGGCGGCCCTGGGCATCCTTGACCGGAACCGCGAACGCCACCACCGGGCGGTCGCCAAAGACCCCGGGCGGCAGCGGTGCAATCGCCGGGCGGCCAGTGTGCGCGACGTCCTGGAACGGTGCGATGCCATAGCGGCCGCCACGACGCTCCGGGAGTTCCGGGTAGTCGCCATGGATGCCGTCGAGCGACATCCGCACGACGACCAGGCCACTATCGAAAAGCAGGCCGACGACCTGATGCCGGGCCAGTTGATCCGCCAGCGCGCGGCTATCGGCGATCAGCTCCGGCGACAAACCGGCCGCGACCACCGCGAGGCTGTCGAGGCGCAGTTGGAGCTTGTTCGAGATATCTTCGGCAACGTAGCCCACCGTAGCCAAGTGCTGCCCGGACTGCTGCTCAAGGAGATCGCGTTCGATCCGTCCCGACAGCGCCAGCGCGAACAACCAGAGGCTGCCGAGCACCAGCAGTACCACGAACACGGCAAGACGCACTTGCAGGCTGGCAAGCAGACGCGGCAGCATTGACGGAGAAGCCCCTTCGGAAAATGAAGAAATACTAACCCGAATCGGCGGGATCGAAGCAAGGCCGGCCGCACGGGGCAGGCGGTTACAGGCCGCGCGTCCGCGTCACCAACTGGATCGGTTCCATCGCTGCCCCCTGCGCCAGCACACGCCCGATGCGCATCGTGTTCGGGTAGCCCAGGCCGCGCAGTGGGGCGACGCAGGCTTCGGCCGCTTCGGCCGGCACGCTGGCGAGCAGGCCGCCGGCGGTTTGCGGGTCGAAGAGCAGCGGGTAGTTCGGGTGCCGCAGCGCTTCGTCCTGGTTGCGCAGCGCGCGGCGCAGCCGCACGTTGGCGGGTTGCAGCGAGCTGAGGATGCCGGCGGCGGCCGTTTCGGCGGCACCGTCGAGCACGCGGCAGCGCGGTCGAGTTCGAGTTCGGCGTCGACGCCCGAGGGGCGCGTCATTTCGACCAGATGGCCGAGCAGGCCGAAGCCGGTGAGGTCGGTGCAGGCGGTGGCGCCGTGGGCGATCAGGCAGGGCACGGCGGCGCGGTTGGAGACCTGCATCGAGTCGAGCGCCGCGTCGATCCAGCGGCCGCGCGCCTTGAGCCGGGCGTGGGCGGCGAACAGGGTGCCGGTGCCGATCGGCTTGGTGAGGATCAGCACGTCGCCGGGGCGCATGCCGCCCTTGCGCATGACGCCGGCGAGTTGCTCGTCGATCAGGCCGTTGATGGCGAAGCCGAGCGCCAGCTCCTTGCCCTCGCCGGTATGGCCGCCGACCAGCGCGCAGCCGGCTTCGTTGAGCACCGACACGGCGCCCGCCATCATCTGGAACACGGTGTCCTCGACCTTGCTTTCCAGCCCCGGCGGCACGGTGGCGATGGCGGTGGCCGACTGCGCCTCGCCGCCCATGGCGAAGATGTCGCCCAGCGCGTGGTTGGCGGCGATGCGGCCGAACAGCCAGGGATCGTCGATGAAGGCGCGGAAGAAATCGACGGTGTGCACCACGCGCCTTGCCCGGCGGCACGCGCACCACGGCGGCGTCGTCGGGCGCGTGCAGGCCGATCAGCACGTCGTCGCGCTCGACCGGCTGGACATTGGCCAGGGCGCGCGACAGCACCGTCGCCCCGACCTTGGCGCCGCAGCCGCCGCAGCGCATGGCGATGGCCGAGATCGCCTGGGTCTGTTCGCCCTCGTCGAGCGGGAATCGCGTCGCCCTGCTCTTCGCATGGCCTCGGCCATGGCCTCGAACTCGCTGAACTTGCGCATGAAGCGGCGGTCGATCCAGTCCTTCCAGCGCCAGACCAGATCGCCCCGCGCATAGAAGCCGCCGCGCGAGGCGATGGCATGCCGGTCGCCGGTGCTGATCAGCGCCAGCCAGCGCCGCTGCGGACGATAGTCGACCAGCGGCTGGCGCAGGACCGTCCGGCGCAGGTTCTCGGCCAGCGGCTTGCCCATGCGCACGGCGAAGACGCCGGCCTTCTCCAGCGGATGATCGATCATCGCCGCGCAATCGCCGGCGGCGAAGATCAGCGGATCGGTCTCGGTCTGCAAGGTGTCGCGGACGCGGATGAAGCCCTTGTCGTCGAGCGCCAGGCCGGTGTCGCGCAGCCAGGCCGCGCCGCCCGCCTGGGTCACCCAGACGATCTCGTCGGCGTCCAGCACCTCGCCGCTGCGCGTTTGCAGCCGCCCGGCCGAGACCTGGGTCACCTCCGCGTCGCGATGCACCATCACGCCGCGCTCGGCCAGCACGCCTTCGAAGGCGCGGCGCACGGCGGCGTTGTGGGTCGGCAGGATCTCCGCTTCGGCGGAAAAGAGGTGGAAGCGCAGTTCGTCCGGGTCGCGGCCCAGCGCGACGAGTTCCTTGCGCAGCCGGTACTGCATGGCCAGCATCAGCTCGACGCCGCCGGCGCCGGCGCCGACCACGGCGATGGTCGTGGCGCCGGCATGGCGGCAAACGCGCTCGAGCAGCGCCAGCCAGCGCTCGTTGAAGCGGCGGATCGGCTTCACCGGCACGGCGTGTTCGCTGGCGCCGGCGACGTCGTCGAGGTGCGGCGTCGAGCCGATGTTGATCGACAGCACGTCGTAGGCCACCGGCGGGCGATGGCGGCACAGCACCTTGCGCGCCGCGCGGTCGATGCCGATCACCTCGTCGCGGTAGTAGCGCGCGCCGGCGAATTCGGCCAGGCGGCGCAGGTCGATGTGCACGTCGTCGAAGCCGTAGTGGCCGGCGATGTAGCCGGGCAGCATGCCGGAGTACGGCGTGTCGGTGTCGGTGCAGATCACCGTCAGCCGCACGCCGGGCACGGGCTTCATGGCGAACATGTGCAGCACGCCGACATGGCTGTGGCCGCCGCCGATCAGGACGATGTCGCGCAGCACGGGAGTCGCGGTGACCTGCATTCAAACCTCTCCAGACAATTGTTCGAGCCGACGCCGGAGCGCCGGACGGGCGATGGGCACTTCGGGCATACTTTCGGCCTCAGCCATCCGTCCGCGCCCCCCATGAACATCAGCCCCGCAAACGCCGCCCGTACCGGCGGCCGAGACGTCCTTGCCGCCGCCCTGAGCGACAGTCGAACCCGCACCCTGGCGCTGCTCGATGCGTATGCCGCCCACCTTGGCACGGGACTGACGGTGCCCTATTCCACCCAGCTCAATCCGCCGCTCTGGGAAGTCGGGCATGTCGGCTGGTTTCAGGACTACTGGCTCGCGCGCAACCGGCAGCGCGCGCTCGGCATTGGCTGCGTACCGGACCACGAGCGGCCCGACGGCCGCCTGCCCGGGGCCGACGCGCTGTACGACTCGAGCAACGTCGCCCACGCGACGCGCTGGCATCTGCCGCTGCCCGACCTCGCGGCGACGCGCGCCTACCTGGCCGAGGGCCTGGCCGAAACGCTGCAACTGCTCGCGCGCGAAGCCGAGACACCGGAATCGCTCTACTTCTATCGCCTTGCGCTGTTCCACGAGGACATGCATGCCGAGGCCGCCACCTACATGGCCCAGGCGCTCGACCTGCCACTGCCAGCCGCGCTGCGACCCACCGAGCGCGGCCTGCCCGCCGCCAGCGATATCGCGCTGCCGGCGACCACCTGGCGACTGGGCTATGAAGGCACCGGCTTCGCTTTCGACAACGAACTGGTCGCCCACGAGGTGCAGCTCGACGCCTTCGCCATCGACAGCGTGGCGGTGAGCTGGCGGCGCTTCATGCCCGCCATCGAGGCCGGCGCGGTGGCGCTGCCGCGTTACCTGCGGCAGCGAGAACGGCGCCTGGCGGGCATTGCGCTTTGGCGCCTGGCAGGCGCTGAATCTCGACGCCGCCGCCGTGCATCTGACCTGGGACGAAGCCCAGGCCTGGTGCGCCTGGGCCGGGCGCCGCCTGCCGACCGAAGCCGAATGGGAGTGCGCGGCCGTGACCGTGCCGGCATTCGAGTGGGGCGATGTCTGGGAATGGACCACCAGCCGCTTCGCGCCCTTCGCCGGCTTCGTCGCCCATCCTTACCGCGACTACTCGCGCTTCGGCTTCGAGGAACATCGCTACGTGCTGCGCGGAGCCAGCGGCGCCACCTCGCCGCGCATGGCCCACCCGCGCTACCGCAACTACTTCACCGTCGAGCGCAACGACATTCACGGCGGGTTCCGTAGCTGTGCGCGGTAGGCGGTCCGCGTTGGCGATGCGCATCGGCTCAGATCTCAGGACCGCGCGGCGAACACGGCAAACCACGCGCGCTCGTCGGTCCAGCGCTGCAGTCGCGTGAAGCCGGCGCGTTCCAGCAGGGCGGCAAAGTCGTCCGGCCGCCACTTGTAGGAATTCTCCGTGTGCAGGCGTTCGCCCGCGGCAAAGCGGCGCTCGCCACCCGGCCAGGCCACCCGCGTTTCGCGCAGCGCTTCCAGATGCATTTCGATCCGTGACTCGGCGGTATTGAAGAAGGCGACGTGGCGCCAGTCGGCAATGGCGAAGTCGGTGCCGGCCAGCCGGTTCAGATGCAGCAGCATGTTGCGGTTGAAGGCGGCGGTGACCCCGAGCGGATCGTCGTAGGCCGGTTCGAGAATCCCGATCGGCTTGACCAGATCGACGCCGATCAGCAGCGCCCCGCCCTGGCAGGCGGCATGGGCCTGGCGCAGGAAGGCCAGCGCCTCGTCCGGTGTGAAATTGCCGATGCTCGATCCCGGGTAAAACAGGGTGCGCGGGCCCTCCCCAACTTCCGTCGGCAAGCGCAGGGCCGTCGAGAAGTCCAGCCCGACACCGAGCATGTCCAGCGCCGGATGCTGGCGTTGCAGGTTTTCCAGCGACTCGCGCAGGTAACTGGCCGAGATGTCGACCGCCACATAGCGCCGCACCTGCAACGCCGCAAACAGGCGCGCCGCTTTTTCGCAGTTGCCGGCACCGAGATCGACCAGCGTCGCCACCGGGCCGAGCGCCTCGGCCATGCGCGGCATGTTCGCTGCGTGAAGATCGCCGCCTCGGTGCGCGTCGGGTAATACTCGGGCAGCTCGGTGATCGCCGCGAACAGCCGCGAGCCGAGGGCGTCGTAGAGATACTTCGGCGCTATGGTCGCCGTCGGCGCCAGCAGGCCGGCGAGCAGTTCGGCCCGGATCGCGGCCGGGTCGTCGTGTGCGATCTGAAGCAGCCGCGGTGTATTCACCGCGCGCTTCCGCCGGTCCGCGCCGCCCTGGCTTGCGCCACGGCGCGCGCCAGGTCCTCGCCGCTCCGATAGTGCGGCACGCGGAACACCAGCCGTTTGGCCCGTTGCAGGAAGCTGTTGTTGCCGGCCACTTCGTCCTTCCAGTAGCGCTCCGCCAGCGCCAGGTTGGTCTTTTCGTCCAGTTCGAAAGCGTCCTTCGAGCCCTGGCCGCCGAAGATGTAGAGCTTGCCGTCGATCATCTTCCAGGTGTCGGCATCGCCACCCCAGGGAATTCCGTAGGCGATGCCGTTGGCGCAGTAGCCACCGAACTGTGGCAGGTACTTCGTGGGCGCCTGGTCGAACAGGGCCTTGTGCTCGGCACTGGCGAAGCGGAAGGCCGACGCCCTCGTACTGGCTGCTGAACTGGGCGACGCCCTGTTCGATAGCGGCCGTCGACGAAGTAGGCCACGACATCGGCGCCCTTGAGCAGAACGCGACTGTCATTGCCCTCGGCGACGGCATTGACCGGGCTGAATTTTCCGGACGGGTTCTGCGCCACCATGGCGCCGCAACCGGCCAGGGAAATCACCGCCATCGCGGCAGGAACAGGGTCTGAGAAAACGAAGAGTCATCGGAGATGTCTCCAGGGAAAGGATCGGCGGGGATTGCGACGGATGTTCCGTCTCGTGCGCGGCACAGGGCGCTGGCCAGCCCAGCAGCTGGCTGGCGGCCGCACAACGCGCCTGGAGGTCATGCGCGTCGCGCCCGCCCAGATGCAGGATGCCATAGCGGTAGCTGCCCAGCCACTTGAAGTCGCGATCGATCTGCCCCGCCGTCTTGGCGAAGCAAAACAACATCGCGTCGGGAAACTGTTGGGCCAGTGCGCGCCGCCGGCTGGCGGACGGCATGGGCGGCCGCGCGGCGGGATCGAAACTGCGATAGACGAAACTCGCCGCCACGCCGGCCGTCGGCTGCGGCGCGCGGCAGCAAGGCGCGGATCGCGGCCATGGGCCAGCTCCAGCGCGACGCGATGCAGGTCGACGCCGTCGACGCGCAGATACAGATCGGAGAATTGCGACGCCATGCGCGGATTGAATTCGATGACCGTCAGGCGATCGCTGCGCGGCATCGTAGAAGAACTCCATGTTGAACAGGCCATGCGTGAAGCCGACCGCCTCAAGAAATCGTCGCGCCACATCCAGCGCCCGTGCCCGCCCGGCGGCGGGCAACGCGCAGGGATAACCGAAGCGCATGAAGGCCTGCGTGCCGGGATACATCACCGATTCGACGACGCCCAGCGGCTGCAACTCACCGTGGAAGACGTAGCCATCGAGGTTGTATTGCGGCGCCGTGACCGGCCGTTCCAGCAGCATGCGGTGGGCGCTGCCGGCGGCGGGCAGTCGCGCCCGGGCAATGCGCTCGAAGGGCTCGACCAGATGGCGGATCACCCACAGTTCCCAGGCACCGAAGCGGACCAGCGCCGCCAGCTCGTCGCGGTTGCGCACCGTGCCGCGCCAGCACCGAGAACGCCGCTTTCACCGGCTTGACGAACACCGGGTAGTCGATGTCGTCCGGCACCGGCTCGCCATAGTGCGACGCCAGCAGCTCGAAACCCGTGTTGGCCTCCGGCGCGACGTCCCCGCAACACCTGCCGGGCGTGGTACTTGTGCTGGCAGGCCAGCACGGCTTCCACCGACGTTCCCGGCCAGCCCATGCGCTCGGCGAGCAGCGCGGCGGCCAGTGCGCCGAACTGCTCGTGGTTCGATGTCACCGCCCGCCAGCCGCGACGCCTGGCCTGGCGCGCCAGGCGGTCGACGAAGCGTCGCAGGTCGAAATTGACCAGCCGCGCGTTGCTGGGAAAGCTGAACAGGTCGAATCCGGCGCTGTCGATGGGAAACTCGTCGCGCCAGCGCGCGAATCCCGACTGGTCCCAGTCGTAGTTGAACAGCACCAGCGTGCCGGCCGCTGTCATGCGCGCTCGGCGGCCCGGCGCAGCCAGGCTCCGTGAATCAATTTGGCCAGCCAGGGCAAGACGGCCAGGGCGGCCAGGGAGAGCAGCACCCGGGGCGTGTAGATGTCGCTGGCCGCCTCGATATGGGCCAGTTGCGTGCCGGCATTGACGTATACGAAGGTTCCGGCCAGCATGCCGACGAAGCTGACCCAGGTGAAGGTCCATGCCTTCATCGTGCTCAGGCCGGCGGCGACATTGACCACGGCGAAGGGAATGACCGGCAGCAGGCGCAGGCTGAACAGATAGGCGGCGCCGTCGGTGGCGATGCGGCGATCGAGCCTCGCCAGTCGTTCCCCCAGCTTTCGCCGCACCAGGGTTTGCAGGAAATGCCGCGCCGCCAGCATGCTCAGGCTGGCCCCGACGGTACAAGCCGTCAGGCACAGCAACGTCCCGGGCAGGGCGCCGAAGCCCGCCCCGGCCACCAGCATCAGCAGCGAGGCTCCCGGGCAAGGCCAGCGCCGCCAGCAGCGTGTGAAGAAGAAACACCGCCAGCAGTGGCGGCCAGCGGGTAGTCTCGCACCAGTCCCAAGAGGTCGGCGCGATGGTCGCGCCAGCGGTCGAGCATGAACGCGCCCATGTCCGCCGCGTTCGCCAGGCCCCAAAGCAGAACGCCCAGCGCCAATACCGCCAGAATAGGCCACCAGGTTCGCGGCCAGGGCGGCCCGCTTCGTTCCGAATCAGGTAAGTCCATTGCGATACCGCTTCACCATGAGCAGGCACTAGATTAACAGCCTTGGGGCCAAGAGACCCGAGCCTCGGCGGCAATCGACCGGCCATGTAAGAAGTCGGCTGCCCCATCGACTAATCGGACGCGTGCCCCGACAACCGGTACGCCCCCCTTGCCGTCACCAGGAGAATGCCATGCCGAACAATGTTGCCATCCTTGCCACCCTGACCCTCGCCCTCGGCGCTTGTGGGTCCATGACGGCGCCGATGGACGCGCCCAAGCCGAGAGTCGAGCCGACCAACGCCCATCTGCCACCGGGCCTCCAGTCCGATTTCCAGAAGGCCGGCTCGGGACAGGCTCTGGCCCATCCGCTCGGTCTGCAGCTCTGGACCGAGGCGGGCCACCCCCTGAACGGCGTCGGCATCGCACCCCGCGATCTGAACAAGCATCCGCGCTACACGGGCGGCCTGCTGGTGCAGGACACCAATGGCGACCAGATGCTCGATCCCGCTGTTGACAAGGTGGTTGGCGGAATCATCGGCGCGGCGCCAGCGGGCGCCAAAGGCCAGTCCGCCACCAGCCCACGCGGTGCCGACGGCAAACCGGTGCTTTCCGGCAACGTGATGGGCAAACCCGGCCTGATGACCGTCGAATTTCGAACCGGAGATCAGCCCGGCCTCTATCGACCGACCTTCGAACTGATCGGCGGCAACGGTTTCCAATTTACCCTGGAGGGGATCGCCAACCGCTGAACGATGCGGCCAGCGGGCGCATATCGTCGGCAACGCCGCCGCATGTCGTGGCGGCGACCAGCGTTGGCTAAGCGCTAACTACGCGGCGCTTTCCCGCCGCCTTGGCGCGATAGACGGCGCAGTCCGCGCGCGCCAAAACCTGTTCGAGCGATTCGCCGCGCCGGACGAGTACCACACCGGCGCTGAAGGCCAGTCTCAGCGATGTGTCGGCGATGGGCCGCCCGTCCAGGACCATCTGAAGTCGAACCAATGCCTGCTGGGCGGCCCCCTGGTCGGCTCCCGGCATGATCACCACGAATTCCTCGCCGCCCAGGCGACAGCAGCTATCGGTCGGACGCAGCGTCGCGCCGATCGCGCGGGTCAGATATACCAGCGCGGCATCGCCCACTGCGTGGCCATACCGGTCATTGACGAGCTTGAAATCGTCCAGGTCGACGAGGGCCACGGCGAGCGGCAGGCCAGTCCGCTGGGCGCGCGCGGCTTCACGGCTGAAGACTTCGTTCATCCCGCGACGGTTGAAGGCGCCGGTCAAGGGATCGTGGCTGGCGAGTCGGTTGACCTTGCGAAGCGCCGACTCCAACAGGGCGATCCGTGCTTCGGCGGCGGCGAGTTTCGAGGCCATGCCCGCCCCGGGAAAGAAACCGCGCAGGTCCGGGCCATAATAGTCCGCGTTGGCGACCGAATCCGGCCCGCTTTCGGCGGGGAAGGACGAGTCGGTCGCCATGACGACGCCGGATGAAACAGCGTCCTTGATCGTATGCATCGTTGCCGTCGATTTCACATCAGTCTCCAGTGCGATGTCTGTCGTCGAGTCCGTTGCCGGCGGTACCCTGTCGCGACGTGTGGCCACAGTATCGATCCGGTACCCAGCGCATTTCCAGTGTCTCCGGACTACGACAAATCGACGGCGTCACCTTGTTGCGCCCGTCGTTGCATCTGATATGTTGTGACACCGCCGGCTGTAAGAAAACCGGGGCCCGATCCGACTAGTCGGCAACAACTGCCCGGAGCGATTTCATGCGCGACACCCTTCCCCTGCTGGTGAAGACCGACTTCCCGGCCTTGCGGCGCGCCCGCCTGGCCACACTGCAAGCCAATCTCGGCTATCGCTGCAACCAGTCCTGCCTTCATTGCCACGTGGCCGCCGGGCCTGCGCGCACCGAAGAGATGAGCTGGGAAACCATGTCGTTGTTGTTGCGGTTCGCCGACCGGCAACGGCTCTCCTCGCTGGACCTGACGGGTGGCGCGCCGGAGCTGAATCCGCACTTCCGGCGGCTGGTGGCGGCTGCCCGGGCGATGGCTCTACACGTCATCGATCGCTGCAATCTCACCATACTCAACGAGCCCGGCCAGGGCGATCTGGCCGGATTCCTCGCGGCGAATGCGGTCGAAGTCGTGGCCTCGCTGCCCTGCTACCTGGAGGAGAACGTGGACCGCCAGCGCGGCGACGGCGTGTTCGAGTCGAGCCTGGCGGGACTGCGCAAACTCAATGCCCTCGGCTATGGCCTGCCGGACAGCGGCCTGAACCTGAATCTGGTTTTCAATCCGGTCGGGGCAAGCCTGGCGCCGAATCAGCAGGAACTCGAGGCCGCCTACAAGGAACAGCTGGCCACCCGTTATGGCATCGTCTTCAACCGCCTCCTGACACTGACCAACATGCCGATCAAGCGCTTCGGCAGCCAGTTGGTGTCGAAGAACGAGTTCCACGATTACATGCGCCTGCTGAAGGGCGCGCATCGCGACGACAATCTGCCCGGCGTCATGTGCCGGACGCTGATCTCGGTGAGCTGGCAAGGCCATGTGCATGACTGCGATTTCCATCAGATGCTGGACCTGCCCCTGGGCGACCGCCATGCACCCATCCATCTGTCCGCGCTGCTCGATCACGAGTTCGAGAATCGCCCGATCCGCGTCGCCGACCACTGCTACGGCTGCACCGCCGGCCAGGGCAGCAGTTGCGGTGGCGCCCTGGTTTCTACCCAACCGGTTTCCCTCGAGGCCCCGTGATGACCCGGACCAGACTGCTCGCCGGTGTGCTCGTCGCCCTTGTTACCCTGTTGGCCCAGGCCGCCGAGCCGCCCCTCAAGTTCGGCGTCGGCCTGTTCCAGCCCGACAAGGACAAGAACGACGCCACCTACCGCCCGCTCGCCGACCATCTGGAGAAGCAGCTCGGCCGTCGGATCGAGCTGCGCACGGTCGACACCTGGGAGGGCCTCGCCAAGTCGCTGGCCAACGGTGAGACCGACATGGCCCTGATGGGGCCATGGGGCTACGTGCTGGCCAACCACGACACCGGCGCCCAGGCGGTATCGACGATCCTCTACGACGGCAAGCCGGAGTATTTCGCCATCATGGTCACCCACCCCGACTCCGGCATCAAGTCGCCGGCCGATCTCAAGGGGCGCAGCTTCGCCTTCGGCGACAAGGGCTCGACCTCGGGCTACCTGATTCCGCTGCACTACTTCATGACCCAGGGGATCGACCCCGACACCTACTTCGCCAAAGTGATCAACACCAAGCATCAGGCCATCGAAACCCAGGTCACGCAGGGCGTGCTCGATGCCGGCGCCGACTACAACCGCAACCGCAACGCCATGATCGAGCAAGGGCTGATCAAGCCGGAACGTTCGGTGGTGATCTGGCAGTCCGCACCGCTGCCCAACGACGCCTTTGCCGTCAGCCCCGGCCTGCATCAGGACAAGGTCTTCGTGGCGAGGCTCCAGCAGGCGCTGGAAGGCATCGGCGCCGAACTCAAGACCCGGCCGAATCTCCTGCCCGCGCACTACACCGGCTTTGTCAGCCGCGACAATTCGTTCTACAAACCGATCCGCGACGCCGGCCTGGCCACCGGCAAGCTGGCGCCGAAGCGCTGACGCCATGGCGACCGGCGCGACCGTGAACCTGCCGATCACGCGCTATCTGCGCGGCCGCCCGGGCTTTCTGGCGCTGGTGCTCGCCTACGCGCTGCTGATCGCCCTGGCCATCGCCACGCTGGCCGCCAATGGCGACCTGTCGCTGGGACGCCAGCCACTGGCCAACCTGGCCAAGACCGTCGGCGAATTCGCCCACCCGAGCTTTCTCGATGCCTGGTTCGGCAACCCGCAACTCGAGTATCGCAGCGACGACGGCACGGTGCTGCGCGTGGAGGATCGGCGCGTCGTCGAGGCGGGCTTCCTGCGCCAACTGGCCGCCGCTACCTGGACCACCTTCGTCATCGGCACCCTCGGCTCGCTGCTCGGCGCCTTGCTGGCCCTGCCGCTCGGCGCTGCTCACCGCCCGCAATCTGGCGGCGCCCGCCTGGCTGGCGATCCCGGCCAAGGGGGTGCTCGATGTCGGTCGCGCGATCCACACGCTGGTGTTCGGCCTGGTGCTGGTCGGCATCGTCGGGCTGGGGCCGACCGCCGGCATCCTCGCCATTGCCTTCCATTCCATGGGCAGCTACGGCAAGCTGTTTGCCGAGAGCATCGAGAGCCTGGACATGGCGGCGGTCGACGCGGTGCGCGCGGTGGGCGCGGGGCCGGCCGCAGGTGTTCTTCAACGGCGTCTGGCCGGCGGTGCTGCCGCAGTTCGTTTCCCACCACCTGTACCTCTGGGAATTCAACATCCGCGACTCCACGGTGCTCGGCCTCATCGGCGCGGGCGGCCTGGGGCTGCTGATCACCGAGGCGACCGCCCTGTTTCAGTGGGGACGCCTGGCCACCATACTGATCGTCGTGGTCGCGCTGGTATCGCTGTTCGACACATTCAGCGCACGGATCCGGAAGGCGCTGCTGTGACGGCGATACGGCTCGACGGCGTGGTCCGCGCGCTCGGCGACAAGCTGACGCTCGAGATCGACCGGCTGCGCATCGCCCACGGCGAGCGCGTCGCCATCATCGGCCCGAACGGCGCCGGCAAGTCGTCGTTGCTGCGCGTGCTGTCCGGCTTCGCCCGACCGGAGCGGGGCGTGGTTGCCGTGCTCGGTCGACAGGTGAGCGACGCGCAGGTACGGAGCCTGCGCAGCGAGATCGGGCAGGTCCACCAGGGCCTGCATCTCGTCCAGCGTCTTTCCGTCGTCGACAACGTACTGATCGGCGCCCTGGGTCGCCTGTCCGGCTGGCGTACCTGGACGCGCTGTTACCGGGCGGAAGACAGCGAAGAGGCAGACGCGGCCCTGCGCCGGGTGGGCCTGCCCGCCAAGGCTCAGGTGCGCGTCGACCAACTGTCCGGCGGCGAACGGCAGAAGGTGGCCATCGCGCGCATGCTCATGCAGCGTCCGCGCCTGATCCTGGCCGACGAACCAACGGCGGCGCTGGACCCGCAAGCGGCCGCCGAAGTATGCGCCTTGCTCGCCGAGGCGGCCCGCGGCGCCACCCTGGTATCGGTGGTGCACAATCCGGCGCTGCTGCCGCTGCTGGCCGATCGGGTCATCGGCCTGCGCCAGGGCCGGATCTGCTTCGATCTGCCGGTGGCGCAAGTGGGCGCGCCCGAGCTAGCCATGCTCTACGGCCGTAGTGAAGGCATCGCCACGACGGGCGGCGCGGCCGAACCGGCAATGCTCGCCACGGCGCCGTTCGCGGCAGCAACGATGTGAGCGGACAGGCTGGCAGGTCCTGTCCGCTGAGTTACCGCTACGGCGCGGCGGCCATCGCCAATCGGGTCGAACAGCGCGCCGACACGCTCTACGTCATCGGCGGCCTGTATGGCAATCAGCCCGCGCTTGAAGCCATCACGGCCATGGCGCGGCGCGAACCGGCACCGGTGACGCTGTGTTTCAACGGCGACTTCAACTGGTTCGATGTCGATGACCACGGCTTCGCCGCGCTCAACCGGGCCGTGCTCGACCACGATGCCTGCCTGGGCAATGTCGAGGCGGAACTGCTGGCGGACGATGACGCGGCAGGCTGCGGCTGCGCTTATCCGGACAGCGTCAACGCGGGCGTGGTCGAGCGGTCCAACGCGATCCATGCCCGGCTCAAGCTAACCGCGCGTCGTCACCCGGATATCGTCCGGCGCCTCGCCGCGCTGCCGATGCTGCGCCGCTACCGGGTCGGCGCCCTCGCCGTCGGCGTGGTTCATGGCGACGCCGAGTCGCTCGCCGGCTGGCGTTTCGACATCGATGCGCTGGACGATGAGGGCAATCGCGACTGGCTCGCCACGGCGTTCGCGCAGGCGCGCGTCGACGTGTTTGCCAGCAGCCATACCTGCCTGCCGGCGCTCCGTCGCTACACCTTCGACGGACGGGCCGCGATCGTCATCAACAACGGCGCCGCCGGGATGCCGAATTTCGCCGGCGGTCGCGCCGGCCTGATTACCCGCATCGGCCACGCGCCCTCGCCCCATGCAGCAATCTACGGCGATCGACTCGACGGCGTTCATATCGATGCGCTGGCCGTGGGCTACGACCACGCTCGTTGGCAGACGGAGTTCCTGGACAACTGGCCGTCCGGCTCGCCCGCCCACATCTCCTATTTCGAGCGCATCGCCAACGGCCCGGACTTCGCCGTCGAGCGGGCGCGGCGGCAAGCTTGCCGGTAGCCAATTACCACCATCCGCGCTACGCTAATGGTCTAGACTTTGGATAAGCCACCGCTGACGCGGGATTTCCCCATAGTGCCGCCATGAAACGATGCAAGAACTGTTTACTTCCTGACGCGGTACCCGGCTCCAACATCGATGCCAGCGGCGTTTGCCAGCAGTGCCGGGACCATGCCCCATCGAAGGTTCAGACCGGGCCCGACCCGGCCCACCGACAGGATCTGGAAGATACCCTGCGTCGCTATCGACATTTCAAGGATGCGAGCTACGATTGCATCGTCCCTTTGAGTGGTGGCAAGGACAGCGTCTATCTTCTCTACAAGCTGAAGGTCGAATACGGCCTGCGGGTACTGGCCTTCACCGCCGACATCGACCTGCCCCAGGTGGCCTGGAGCAATATCCGTACGGCATTGGCCAAGCTCGACATCGACCACCTCGTCTATTCCCCGGCGCCAAAGTTCTTCAGCCGGATGTTCGCCTACCTGCTGCGCAATCAGGAGGCCCGCGGCGCGGTATATACGGTCTCCTACGTCTATGCGCCCCTGTTCGAAGGCGAAGCGATCCGCATCGCCATCGAAAAGAACATACCGCTCATTCTGGCGGGGTACTCCCCGGGCCAGCCCGAGCCCTCACGGATGCGCTATGAGTTCTCCAGGGATCTGATCCTCAAGGAGGATTGGACACCACCGCACCTGAAGGAATGCGGCGAGTTCAGCGCCGACGAACTCCACCATTTCTACAATCCGCTCGAACTGCCCCCCGGAACGCACTTCCCGCGCTACCTGGCGCCCTACCATGCCTGGGACTATGATCAGGACGAGGTCATGCGCAAGGTCGCCGAACTCGGCCTGGTCAAACGGAAGAGCCATGCCAGTCCCATCGTCAGCAACTATCCGATCAACTGGCTGATGATGTACTCGGACCTCAAGCACTTCGGCTACAACCCCTATGCGCCGGAATTCTCGGCGCTGATCCGCGAGGGCAAGGCCAGTCTGGCCTACTGGCGGCTGATGGCGCCCATCGTCAACCAGATGATCCGCCGGCGGGTATTTCTCGGCCGCGACGTCACCCGCAGCATGCGTTGGCTGGGATTGACCGACTCCGATCTACAGATTCGTCTGCCCGCCGGCGCTTACGACCCTCCGCTGCTCCGTACCGCGCAGCCATGACCACGGTCCGGGCGACCACCATTCCCGCATGCCTGCTGGAGCGTGCCGCGCGGTCACCCCGGGCGACCGCCTTCCATCGGCGCATCGCCGACCGCTGGGTGGGCGAGACATGGGAATCGGTGCTCGCACGGGTCAGAAGACTTTCCGGCCACCTGATTCACCTGGGACTGCTCCCCGGCGACCGCGTGGTGATCATGATGCCCACCAGCATCGAGTGGGAGGTGTGCCATCTCGCCGCCCTGGCGGCCGGCTGCGTGGTGGTCGGCGTGGATGCCCATGACGCCTCCGACAATATCCGCCACATCGTCCGCACCGTGGCGCCACGAGCACTGTTCGTGGCCCGCCAGGAACAGAGGCAGACCGTTGCCGAGCACATGACGGTGCCGCCCCTGTTCAGCGTCATCAACGGACCGGCGACGGAGGATGGCTGCCATTCGCTGCCTGACTTGCTGGCACTGCCCGAGACCGCTCTCGACTCCTGGCCGTTGGCGCAGACGCAGGATCTCGCAACCATCATCTTCACCTCGGGCAGTACCGGCCAGCCCAAAGGCGTCGCCTACACGCATGCTCAGCTTTGCCTCGCTTGCGAAGCGATTCTCGAACGCTTCGGCAGCGTCGGCGAGGGCACCCGTTTTGCCTGCTGGCTGCCGCTATCGAACCTGTTCCAGCGCATCATCAACCTTTGCGGCATGATCCGCGGCGGGGAATCTTACTTCGTTGACAATCCCACCCAGATCATCGAGCGCCTGCCGGAAATCCGGCCCACTCTGTTCATCGGCGTCCCGCGCTTCTTCGAAAAGCTTCACACCGGCATCGAGGACAACCTCGCCAAGCGTCCCGTCTGGGTGCGCACAGGCGTGAGCTGGGCGCGGCGAGTGGGCCATCAATTTCGCCAGCATGAGCGCGATGGACGCCGTCCCAACGCGCTGCTGTCGGTCACTCACCGATTGGCCGACCGCCTGTTCCTGAGCCGGATTCGCGGGTTGATGGGGCCGGACCTGCGGTTCATGGTCAGCGGTTCGGCGCCATTGCCGGTCTGGCTCATGGAAGATTTCCATGCGCTCGGGTGGCTGGTGCTGGAGGCCTACGGTACCAGCGAAAACGTGGTTCCCATCGCCATCAACTCGCCGGCAGCCTACCGGTTTGGCAGCGTCGGACGCGCACTGCCGCAAAACGAGGTTCGGCTTGCCGACGATGGCGAGCTTCTGGTTCGCGGTCCCGGAGTGTTCGGTGGCTATTACGACAGCCCGACCGAGGAATCGCCTCTCGATGCCGATGGCTTCCTGCATACCGGTGACTACGCGCGCCGGGACGCGGACGGCTTCATTTGGCTCGCGGGGCGCAAGTCGGAAGTCTTCAAGACTTCCACGGGTCGCCGCGTGGCACCGGTCCCGATCGAAGCCCGGCTGAAGCAGCTTCCCTATGTGGACTACGCCGTGGTATTCGGTCGGGACCGACCGGTTCCGGTCGCTTTGCTGTGCGTGAATCCGACCCAACTGCCCGGCCCGCCGCAACCTGACGCGCCATTGCCAGCCGGGACCCTGAAGCGAATCGCCGACGATCTGGCCGCGGTCTGCGCCGGCCTGTCGGGCCACGATCGTCCGGCGGGAGTTCTGGTGACCCGGGAATCCCTGAGCATCGCGCGCGGCGAACTCACCAGCAATCTCAAGCTTCGCCGGGCGCCCATCGAGGCCAGGTATCTCGCTCACCTTGAGGCCCTCTATGCCGAGCTGGGCCGTGGGCGTCCGCAGACCGATTTCGCCATCAGGGAGGTGCCATAGCTACCTATTTCATCACCGGCGCCACGGGCGTCGTCGGCAGCGCCATCGTGCCGCTGCTCATGGCCGATCCGGATACGGACGTCTGGCTGCTGATTCGCGCCGACTCCGACTCGGCGCTGGCCGGCCGGCTTGAAGAGCTCTTGCGGTTCTGGGGATGCGCGGACGACGCCGACCGGGTGCGGCGCATTCACGGCCTGCGCGGCGATGCCGGCCTGCCTCGCTTCGGCCTGGACGAATCCGCGTACGAGGACCTGGCAAGACGGTGCACCCATATCATCCACTGCGCCGGCACCGTGCGCATGAATCTGGAACTGGACAAGGCCCGCCGGTCCGCGGTTGGCTCGGCGGAGCAGATTCTTTCCCTGGCACGACGCATCACCGAAGTAGGCCAACTGGCCAAGGTCGATTTCGTAAGCACCGTCGGCGTCGCCGGCAAGCGCAGCGGCACCCTGCCGGAAGCCTGGCTCGACGAAATGCCGGCATTCCACAACACCTACGAGCAGGCCAAGGCCGAAGCCGAAGTCGTCGTCCGCCGAGCGATCGATGAGGAGCAACTGCCCATCACCGTGCATCGCCCCAGCATGGTGATCGGCGATTCGCGGGACGGACATGTCATCCACTTCCAGATCTTCTATTTCATCTGCGAATTTCTCTCGGGCCGCAAGACGGCGGGCCTCTTTCCCAACTTTGCCGACATCCAGTTGGATGTCATACCCTCGGATGTCGTGGCGACCGCGATCGTCGCGGCCAGTCGGGACCCCGCGACCACGGGACGCATATTCCATCTCTGTTCCGGACCGGCTCTCGCACCGCTCGTTGAAGAGGTCAAGGTTGCCGTACGCAAGGCGTTTTCACGCCGGGGGCTGGCGGTACCGCCAGGCATTAACCTGCCCATCGGCTGGTTTGCCGGACTTGCCCGCGTCGCGGTCCGACTTGCGCCACAACGGCAGCGCAAGGTCCTCGCCACCCTCCCCATCTACCTGGACTACCTTGCCGACCGGCAGAGCTTTGGCAATCCGGTGTTCCTGGCCTGGTTTGCCGCCCAGGGGTACCGGCTGCCGCTTTGGCAAGAGTACCTGCCCCAAGTTCTTGACTGCTATCTCGCCCGGAATCATTGAAAGGAATTGACGTGACCACGCTCACAGCGGACATCTCAGCCGACAAACTCGTCAACGCCCTACACGCGGCCCTGGGGGCGGAGCACGTGTGCACCGCCGCCGTCGACCTGGACCGCTACTCGAAGTGCACCATCCCCTGGCAAAGCATGTGCTCGGCGGTTGTCTTCCCCGGCTCAACCGAGGAGGTGGCCGCCGTATTGCGCATCGCAAACGAACATCGCGTGCCGGTATGGCCCTCGAGCGGCGGGCGCAATTGGGGCTACGGTGCGACGCTGGCAATCGAGGATGGGGCGATCGTCATGATCCTCGAGCGCATGAACCGGATTCTCGAGGTCAACGAGGAACTGGCCTATGCCGTGATCGAGCCGGGCGTGAGCTATGAACAATTCAATGCCTACCTGAAAGAGCGAGGCCACAAGCTCTGGATCGACTGCATCGACGGTACCGCGCAAGGCAGCGTAATCGGCAATGCCATGGATCGCGGCGTCGGTGAAACCCCCTATGGCGATCACTTCGGCAACCTGTGCGGGTTGGAGGTTGTGCTGCCGGACGGCACAGTGGTACACACGGGCGAAGCGGTGGGCGGCTCGAAGACCTGGCATACGCACAAGTGGGGTGTGGGACCCTATCTCGAAGGGATGTTTACCCAGTCGAACCTGGGCATCGTCACCCGGGCGGGCATCTGGTTGATGCCGGAACCGGAGGCCTACAACTCTTATGTGTTTCGAAATACGGGACGAGCGCCACCTGCCAGATGTGCTCGATGCCTTTCGGCAACTTGCCCTGAGCGGTGTCGTCAATACGAAACTGCACATGATCAACGACTTCGTGTCGATGACCGTGCTGACGCAGCGCATCAACGAGCAGGTGCCGCAGCACGAGCGCCGCTCAGTGCTGCCGACCTGGATGCGCTTCGCCGCAAGTATGGAATCTCGCCGTGGAGTTGCGCCGGCGGCATCTACGGGACGCGGGGGCAGGTCCGCTTGCAGCGACGCCTGCTGCGCAGGGCCCTCGGCCGCTATGGCCGGCTGATCTTCGTCTCGAACTGGCAACTGCCGTATCATCGAAGCGGGTCATCGCCTGGTCGTGGAAGAGCACTCTTTTCCGCCGCGTGACGGAATTGCGGCACAAACCTCCCTTCCCGTACTCGAGTCCGCCCCGTATGTGCACAAGATTCTGCAAGGCATTCCGACGGACTACTTCGTCAAGCATGCCTACTATCGCCACAACCAGGCGCGGCCCGACCGGGATGTGGATCCGGCGCGAGATCGTTGCGGGCTGATCTGGTTCGCGCCGATTCTGCCCTTCACCAACGATGCCGTCTGGCCCTACCTCGATGCGGCCAAGCAGCGATTCGTCGCCCACGGCTTCGACTTCTACGTCGCCCTGCTGCTAATGAATCCGCGCTCGGTGATCTGCCTCATGGCGATCATCTACGACAGGGAAGACGACAGCGAAACCGCGCACAGTCGTGCGCTTTATGACGAACTACTGGCCGAGGCATACGCCCGCGGTTACCAGCAGTACCGGGCGGGCCTGCAAAGCTGGACGCACCTCTTCGCCCAGGCGCCCGAACTGGCCCAGCTCAACAACCGGATCAAAGCGGCACTGGATCCGGCCAACGTGCTGGCGCCGGGCCATTACGGCGTCGGCTCTACCGAAAAGTAAACCTGGGCTCAAGGCCATGGGCCGCTTGCTTCACCGCTTGCTTCACGCCTCACAGTACAATTAGATATCTCAGGAGCCCAACGATAATCAACAATATATTGGCAGGCGATTTCCGTTTAGCCTTGCGAAATATTTTGCGTCAGCGTCGGCGCAGCAGCATTGCCGTCCTCGCCATAGGCTTCGGGGTCGTGGCCATGATGCTCGCAACGGGTTTCATCGAGTGGATCTTCTGGGCCACCCGGGAGGGCGTGGCGGTCACCCAGATCGGCCACCTTCAAGTAGTGAAGCCGGGATACTATGAGAATGGACAAGCTGATCCATTTGCGTACCTGCTGCCTGAGCAATCGCCAGCGCTCTCTGCCCTGCAAGATGTCGCCGGAGTAAATACGATCACACCGAGGCTGGAATTCAACGGATTGGTCAGCCATGGCGACAATACACTTTCCTTCGTCGCGAAAGGCATTGACCCTACCCTGGACCCGTCGCTGCGCTACCTGATAATCGTCCAGGGCGAACGGCTCAATGCCGACGACCAGAGGGGAATCTTGATGGGTGCGGGCCTGGCGGCCAATTTGGGTGCGAAGGTCGGCGACAAGGTGGTACTGCTCACGGGGACTCGAACGGGTGGAATGAATGCTGTCGAGGCGACCATCCGGGGACTGGCGTCCACTTCGATGAAGGCCTACGACGATACCATGTTGCGAATTCCTATTCGCATGGCGCGTCAGCTATTGCGTGTCCCCGGTGCCCAAGTGTGGGTCGCGTCCCTCCAAAATACCGACATGACGGAATCGGTGTTGGAACGTCTCCAGCTTGAGTCCTCACTCAAGCCTTATGAGATTACCCCCTGGACCAAGCTCGCTGACTTCTACAACAAGACGGTTGAATTGCTCAGCCAACAGATCAGCGTCGTCAGGCTGATTATCGCGACGATCATCGTGCTCAGCATCAGCAACACCATGACCATGAGCGTGATGGAGCGCACTGTGGAGATCGGCACGGCCATGGCCCTCGGCGTCAGGGCACGGCGCATCCTCATTCTCTTCCTGTTGGAGGGAGTGCTGTTGGGCGCTATTGGCGGTATCGGCGGAATCATGTTTGGCTATCTGTCGGCCAACGTAATCTCGTGGATAGGCATACCCATGCCACCGTCGCCAGGGATGTCGCGGGGATTTACCGCCGCCATCATCATCACGCCCCGCATCGTTTGGGAGGCTCTGCTGCTTGCCGTGACGACAACCCTGATCGCCAGCATCTACCCGGCCTGGCGCGCATCCAGGCTGGTGATCGTCAACGCCCTGCGCCACAACCGCTGAGGAACCGAACGAATGTGGAAGCTCGCCCTGCGCAATGTCTTGCGCCACAAAGCCCGTAACGGCATGACCCTGATGGCAATCATTGTTGGCGTGGTTGGTCTGATCCTGAGCGGCGGCTTTGTGCATGACATATTCAAACAGCTCGGTGAGGTACTCATCCATTCGCACTCCGGCCACATACAGCTATCGCGCAGCGGCTATTTCGAGAGCGGCGCCCGCAGCCCCGAAAAGTATCTGATCACCGACGCTGAGCCGCGACGCTCGGAAATCAAGACGATTCCAGAGGTGGACGATGTCATGGGCAGGCTGTATTTTTCCGGCCTCATCAACAACGGCCGCTCGGACCTGCCATTCATTGGGGAAGGTATGGAGCCAGCGCGCGAAGCAAGACTTGGTAGCGGATTGGTGATCGCGGCCGGGCGCATCCTTACGGACAAAGATAAATACGACATGATGATCGGTGCTGGACTAGCACACGACCTGAAGCTCAAACCGGGAGACTGGGCAACTCTGGTAATCAATACCGCCGAGGGCGCCCTGAATAACATCGAGTTCCACGTGGTCGGCGTATTCCAGACCTTTTCCAAGGACTACGACGCGCGAGCGGTACATGTTCCGCTCGCAGCCGCCCAAGAATTGAAAGCAACAGCGGGGATCAATACCCTGGTGGTATCCCTAAAGCGTACCCAGGACACCGAAGTCGTTGCCGAGATACTGACCAACAGATTTACTCAAGCGGGGATGGAGGTAAAGACTTGGCAGGAACTGAACGAGTTCTATGCGCAGACCGTTGAAATGTACAACGCTCAGTTTGGAGTTCTTCGCATTATCATTTTGCTGATGGTGCTATTGAGCGTCGCTAACAGTGTAAACATGAGCGTATTCGAGCGAATTGGAGAATTCGGCACCATGATGGCCTTGGGTAATCGCGGCGGCAGCATCGGCTCCCTCATCGTCATGGAAAACGCCATCGTCGGACTAGTCGGGGCCGCCTCCGGCGTCGTCCTTGGCGTGCTTCTGGCCCTAACCATCTCGGCCATCGGCATTCCGATGCCCCCCCGCCCAATTCCGATCTGGGCTATGTTGCCCACATCCTACTGGTACCTTCAGTAATCGGAGGCGCGTTCGCGGTAGGAATGATCGCCACCGTCCTGGCCGCCTTACTGCCGGCAGCACGAGTGCGACGCATGCCCGTGGCGGATGCCCTACGCCAGAACGTCTAAGAAGTCGGCGTCGGGAATCCGGGGCTGCGCATCGTGCAAGCGGACATGAGAATTCGACCTACCATCCTCTTCGTCGCCGACGCCGTGACGCTGGCCCATGTAGCCCGTCCGGTAGCCTTGGCGCAGGGGCTCGACGCCGACAAGTTCAATGTAATCCTGGCGTGCGATCCTCGTTATGAGGCTTTCTTGAAAGAGCTGCCGTTCCCGGTCCGACCTGTTCAATCAATATCTAGCGAACAGTTCCTACGGGCCGCGGCTCATGGGCGTCCTCTCTACGACACCGACACTCTTAGAAATTATGTACGCGAGGACCTGACTCTGTTGGCGTCGGTCAAACCCACCGTGGTCATTGGCGACCATCGGCTATCGCTTGCCGTGAGCGCGAGGGTTGCGCGTGTACCCTACCTGGGCATCATCAATGCCTATTGGAGTCCCTACGCCGACTTGGCATCCCCACTACCGGAACTACCGATGAATCGGTGGTTGGGGACTACCCTCTCCCAACACGTATTCAACCTGGCGTGGCCATTGGCCGCCGCGTATCACTCTTTGCCATTGAATCGGGTACGCCATGACTATGGCCTACCCAGCATCGGCTGGGATTGGCGCCAGCCGTACACAAATGCTGACTTCACGCTATATGCCGATGCCAGCGAACTGGTTCCCACCCATGCACTTCCAAAGAACCATTGCTATTTGGGTCCGATCCAGTGGTCACCCCCTGTCGGCCTGCCATCCTGGTGGAACGATCTACCCACCGATCGCCCCCTGATTTACGCCACCCTGGGCAGTTCAGGCCACTCTGGCCTACTGAAGACAGTCCTGGACGCTTTGGCCGACTTGCCCATCACTGTAATGGCAACTACCGCCGGAAAGGAACTCGGGGGAACACCGCCGGTCAATGCCCGCTTGGTTGATTTCGCGCCTGGCGACCAATTGGCGGCACAAGCAGACCTGATGATCTGCAACGGTGGCAGCCTCACTGTCTACCAGGCCTTGGCTGCGGGAAAACCAGTCTTGGGGATCGCTGCCCACATGGATCAACATCTAAGCATGCGTTACGTCGAACAAGCCGGCGTCGGGATCCTGTTGCGGAGTGAGCAACTTAGCGCCGAGAAACTGCGCTCGGCCGTTCAGCACCTGCTTTTGAATGACCAAATCAAGCATCGAGCGCGGGGGATGGCACGATCGATAGTCGGCTACTCGCCGGCCCAGCGCCTTACCGGTATCCTTGAGGAGGTCACCATATATGCCGAGCATTGAGGAGATCCAAAGATCCCGTTGGGACTACCTCATCGTCGGCACCGGCGTTGGTGGTGCAACAGTTGGGCACGCCCTCGCCAAGAGGGGGAAGCGAGTATTGTTCCTTGAGAAGGGGCGCGCGTCTTTTCTCCATACCGATACCCTTCGAGCCGCTTATCCCGAGATGGACTTTCCTCGAATGGAGGCGCCATCTGCCGGTCACGCACCGCTCTTGGCCCGGGCCGGACGCTGGTACGACGAACTCCTGGACGATCAGCGCAGTTTCGTTCCATTCATCGGCTGCGGTACCGGAGGTTCAAGTGCCTTGTACGGTATGGCCATGGAACGGTTCTTCCCCTCGGACTTCGAGCCACGACGCCACTTTTCGAACAATACGGCGTCGTCGCTGCCAGACGCATGGCCGATACGCCACGAAGAGCTGGCGCCGTACTACCAACGGGCGGAAGAGCTATATCGAGTGCGCGGTCAGCAAGACCCCCTGCGGCCGCAGGCGCCGGTTCTGCGACTCCCACCATCGCTTAGTCCGCGCAATGCCGAGTTGTATGACCATTTCCAACGCCAAGGTCTGCACCCGTATCAACTGCCATTGGCCTGTGAATCCGTCCCGGATTGTGAATGCTGCCAAGGCTATCTCTGTGCCAAAAACTGCAAGAACGACGCGGGGCGCATGTGTCTGGAACCGGCCGTGCGCGATCACGGCGCCGTGCTGCTGGACGACTGCGAGGTGTTGCACCTGGAGGCCACGCCGGACCAGGTTACCGGGATCGTCTGCCGACACAGGGAACAGACTGTTACCTTGCACGCCAATCGGGTGATCCTGGCGGCCGGAGCCTTGACAACACCCGCGCTGCTGCTGCGCTCGACCTCCGCCCATTGGCCGCGAGGTTTGGCGAACGCATCGGAGCTGGTCGGCCGCAACCTCATGCGCCATTGCGTGGATCTATATCTCGTCTTTACACGGTCTGACGGCGAAAACCGGTTCAAGGAGCTGGGCCTAAGCGACTTCTACCAGTCCGGAGGGGAAAAGCTGGGCACCATTCAATCCTTCGGCCTGCTGCCACCAGCTCCGATACTGGCAGCCACCATGGCCAAGGAAGTGCGGGACACCGCGCCATGGGCTGCGCCTCTGTTCAGGCTCGTGCAACCGCTGGTGCGCGCGGTGCTGCCCACTGTCTTCAAACGCGGCGTGCTGCTCGCCGCCATCATGGAAGATCTGCCCTACGATGACAATCGGGTCACGATCTCCCCGTCGCCGCGACTCGACTACCGCCTACACCCTGACGACATGAGTCGTCTGAAAACCTTCCGGAGCCATGTCGGCCGCGCGCTCAAGCCATATCGCTACCTCGCGCTGCATCAGGCGGAGAAGAACTCCATGCTGGCGCATGTCTGCGGAACCTGTCGCTTCGGTGAAGATCCGGCCAACAGCGTGCTCGACCGACACAACCGCGCCCATGGCATCCGTAACCTGTACGTCGTGGATAGCTCGTTTTTCCCGTCCAGCGGCGGCACCAACCCAGCGCTCACCATTGCCGCCAATGCCCTGCGCGTCGCCGATCATTTGCTGACCAGCGGGGCATAGGCGGTAGCGCGCTGGACACCAACATCCATCGATCTAGCCCCCTGACCATGACCACAGCCAACCCGAAGATCCTGCGCCATTCCCTGCTGCGGATGACCTTGCACACCGAAATCATCATTGACGCGAGCCCGAAGCGGATTTGGAGCGTGCTCACCGATTTCGCCAACTATCGACACTGGAATCAGTCGATCCCGAACGCGGAAGGCGAAGCCACGACAGGCACCGTGCTCCATGTGACGATCCAATGGCCAGGTCTAAAGACCAGCGCCTACGAACTCGAAGTGCTGGACGCGGTGCCCGAGCGGGAGCTGCGCTGGCTGGGACACTTCGGAAAGACCGGCCTGATGGATGGGGACCACCGTTTCGTCATCGAAGCCCTTGCCGATGGACGCTCGAAGGTGGTTCAGACCGAGCATTTCTCCGGCTGGCTGGTGCCATTCTTCGCCCCTTGGCTGAAAAAGAACGTGCTCTACGGTTTCGAACAAATGAACATCGCGCTGAAAAATCGGGCGGAACACAGCAGCCGGCCCAATGATGGGGACAGGCCTCAATAGGTCCGTATCAGGGGTCGTACCGGCACAAGATGGTCACTCATCCGCCGGGCCCTTCAGCCGGGCAGCCGGGACACCGCCCCAGATTTCGCCCGCCGGTACCTCTGTTTCGGCCTTGAGCACGGAGCCCGGCAGCACGACCGCCCCGGTACCGATCTTGACGCCTGGCATGAGGATACAGCCCACCCCTACCGTGGCACCCTCACCCACGAGTACCTCACGGAGGATAAAGCGGCCTTTTACCATCGTATGGGAAGTGACGATACAGCCCTCGCCGAGGACACAACCGTCCGCCAGAACGGTCAATCGCGGATCGAGAATCTTTCCGGCCACCGCGACATGTTTTCCGACACGGGCGCCAAACAGGGCATAGAAGGCCGGGCGCGCGAACACAGGGAAGAATAAGGATAGTGCCACCTTGCCCAGTTCCCCGACCACATGCTGTACCTTCCAGAGGGTGAACTGGGGGTGGTCGGTATCGTAGTCGCCCGGACGCGGGGGCAGCCAGAAGGCCAGCACACGGAGGAAGATCGCGGTAAACCCACCGTAGGCATAGGCGAACAGAAAGAACAAAACAATTGGCGCAAAAGATGGCCCAAGAACGGAAACCAGCCAGCCTTGGGCCAACATGAGAGCGACAACCGTGGCGGCAAGGACCAAACCGATCAGGGCAGCGGAATACAGGTAATCCTTGGCTTCGGTCTTCATGGCCGGATACTATCGGATGAACAGACAAAGAAAAAGGGGCCTTGCGGCCCCTTCTTTCTTACCCAGCGTGTCGTTCTTAGGACGCGCGACGACGCCGGCTCAAGCCAAGCCCTGCCAGTCCGAGACCAAACAGCGCAAGACTCGCAGGTTCGGGTACAGCCAAAGAGGCATTGGTGTCCGCCTGGAACATGAAGTTCGGGCCAGTGAGACCATTGATAGCTCCGATGTTCGCTGCAACATTCCCGTTTGCACCCGGGTTGTTGCTGAAGAACTGCGACGGATCGACTTGCTGGTATGGATCAACCAGCGAGGTATTGAGGAACCCAAGTGTAATCTCCGTCGCCGGATTCAGATCTGGGAAGTAATTGGCATCGACCGAGTCGACCATGAAAGTAATGTTGCCACCCCCGATGCCATACAGGCTTGAAATCCCCGCCCACTGGTTACCATTGGGGGACTGGTCCAAGGGACTACCAGGACCCCCGCCAGTGATACTGAAATTCGTCACCACGCTAACGATATGCCCGGTCAGAATCGCATGTCCGGTCGTGAAGCCTGTACCCCCCAAGTTGTTACCCAACGCAGCGCCAACATTGAACTCGATGAAATTGACCGGGTTCGTTGGATCGAAGCCGAAAACAGCGGTACACCCTGCACCTGGGCACGGGCCAGCAAGAACATTAACTACCTCGCCAAAACCAGCGGCAACAGTGAAAAATTTGCCGCCCGTACCGTTGGAATACAGATTGGTGTTATCGGTCGCCTGCATCGCCGAAAGATTCGCCTGATACAGGTCTGTAACACCATAACCAACCCCGCCGGCCATCATTGCCGGCGCAGCGCCGCCGATCGCCAAGACGTTGCCCGGTGCCAAATCGATAACACCTACGTTGGCAATATCACCACCCGCTCCTGCAGTGCCGGTAGGGTCGAAGGTGAAGGTGATAGGAGCTGCTTGGGCGGCCCCGGAAATGAGACCCGCGACAGCGAGACCCAGAAGAGATTTTTGAAGTTTCATTTTCATTCCTTTCATTCAATTTACGTTCCGTGGTCGTCGAGCACTCACCTGAGAGGCTTGCACCACTACTAAGCAATACGTGTGCCCAATCCACCGTGAAATACATAACAATATGATTTAATGTAACAACATTGAATACCAGCGACACGATCAGCCCAGAGAAAGCCTAGGTAGCCAAGCCATCTGTAAGAAAAATCGACACCCCCTCGCACACTCGTTCCAAGAATCGATTGGATCATTGTTGCTGAGATCAGTAGCAAGTTGTCTCCGCGGGGAAACTCCAAATTCCTGCCGCGGGATGTACCATGACGCTTGGTTGAGCGGAGCATACGATGGCTGGTGGAGCGGTTTCCTCGATACGCAAGGCAACTCGAATGGGCCTTCGCAGGCTATTCGCCGTTTTGCCCCGCAATCAGCGTTTTGCCATCTACCGCTCGTTCGTCGATTGCGACCCGTCCCCGAGCGATCGCCTTCAACTGAAGATCGCCGATACCAAGGAAGAACTGGAGGCGTGCTTCCGGCTGCTGCACGATGCCTATGTCGGCAGCGGCTTCATGAAGCCGGACCCGTCCGGCATGCGGGTCACGATCTACCACGCGCTGCCGACCACCACCACGCTGTGCGCCAAGTACGATGGCGAGGTCGTCGGCACCTTGTCGCTGATCCGTGACAGCGCCTTCGGCTTTCCGCTCCAGTCCATCTTCGACCTGAGCGGCGTCCGCGCCAAGGAGGGCAACATCGCCGAGGTTTCGGCCCTGGCGGTGCATCCGAAATTCCGCAAGACCGGCGGGCCATCCTGTTCCCGCTGATGAAGTTCATGTACGAGTACTGCACGACGTTTTTCGATACCCGGCATCTGGTGATCGCGGTCAACCCGAACCGCATCGAGATGTACGAGTCGCTGCTGTTCTTCCAGCGGCTGACGGCGAATGTCGTCGAGAACTACGACTTCGCCAATGGCGCGCCGGCGGTGGGCGCCTGGCTCGATTTGCACTATGCACCAGCCATATTCCAGCAGATCTATGGCGCCAAGAAAACCGCGCAAGAACCTGCACGCCTATTTCACCCAGGTCAAGCTGCCGAACATCAAGTTGCCGCAACGGCGCTATTACACGACCAATGACCCGGTCCTGACGCCCGATCTGCTCGATCACTTCTTCAATGTCCGCACCCGATGGCTTTGCCAGCCTGGAAGACCACCGGAAGGAACTGCTGCATTCGATCTACGATCTACCCGAATACGATGCCGTGCTGCCCCACATAGCGACGCTGATCGGGACGGGGAAGAAACAGCGGCGCTACCAGCGCTATTCCTTCAAGTGCCCGGGCTACCTGACGGTGACGGGCGGCGGCAGCAAGGTGCATTACCCGCTACAGGTGATCGAGGTGTCCAAGTACGGCTTCCAGGCGCGGGCCAAGCGACCGCTGCCCCTCAACATCTGGAGCGACGCCACGGTGCACCTGGGGCAGATGGAAACGTCCACGGTCAAGGCCATTGCCGTTCGCGACAACATCAACGGCCTGAACGGCTTCTACGGTTTCAATCTGGGCGAACCGGATGTCGTCTGGATGAAATTCGTCAGTGCCCTGACGTCCGGCCAGACCCACGGCGACCTGGAAAACGCGACTCGTTTCATGGACTAGCTCAGAAGCTGTAGCGCACTTCCGAGTAGACCCGGTCGCGCTTCGCGTACTGACCGAATAGCCCCAGGGGCGGCCCCTTGAAGACGTCCGCACCCATCAGCAGGCGCCAGTTCTTCTGAAAGTTCCACTGCACGCGCGGCCGGAACAGCCAGTCGGTGCGGTTCAGGCTGGCAATCCAGGTGGCCTGCGCTTCCCAGTTGCCGGCGAACTTCTTGTTCAGATACAGGCTGTAGCCGTTCTCTTTCTGTTCGGGAACGATGTCCGGGTCATGGTCGAAGAAGACCCGCTGGAACAACTGAACATTGAAACGCGTGTCGGCCGGCAGCGTGAAGTCAAGGCCCGCAGCCCAGTCAAGCGTGTTCTGGGCAGCCAGGCCGTCCGGATCGGTCAGAGTCAGGATGCCGAACTTGCGGCCCCGGGTGTAGACGGCCTCGCCCTTGAGCACCACCGAACCGAAGTCCTTGGCCACGGTGCCGCCGGTTTGCGCGATGCGCTCGTGACGCGCCTCGAAGGTCATGGTGGGAACGGGCGCCAGAACGATTTCGCGATAGAAGGTCGGCGCGATGTCCATGCTTCGGTAGTGGAAGGCCGACATGTCCCAGCCGCCCCGGAGCGTGGTCAGGCGCAGGCCGTAGTTGCCGTTGCCGAGGTTACGCGCCGGTCGCACCTCGTTGCGATACTGGCCGACGAAACCCGGCAGCACGGGCTGGTAGGGATAGAACTCGGCACCCGGCTTGCCGATGTCGTCGTAGCTCGCCACCGGCACCCAGAGCAGTTCGGCGTGAAAATCGTCCTTGAAATATTCGGCGCGGGCCGCCCACTGCGGCGTTCGCAGCGTGTCGAAATCGGGCAGGATGAATTCGCGCAGGTCGCGCGCCGACACGACGTCGGCGAAGAACAGACCGACCATCTCGCCCCACACCACGTGCTGCCGGCCGAGACGAAAATCCCAGTCGCCGGCACTGGCGTCAAGGTAGGTCTCGCGCAGGGTGGCGTTGGTGCGCTGGTCATGGGCCACGGCCGAGGGGTAGAAGCTGTTGACGTCGAAGACGGCGTCATAGTCAAGCCGCACGTTGGCCTTCCATTTCAGGCCGTCACCGAGGTTGCCCTGGCCGCCGAATTCGCCGCGCGTGCGCAGTTTCGACCAATGTCTCGGCTCTTCGGTGGTTCGGGCCGCTTCGAGTTGCACGAAGCCCTTGAATGCCGGACTGCCCGACCCAGTCTCCGGCTTGGTCGCACTGGCACCAGCCTTGGCCTTGGGCGAGTCTTCGTCGTCGCCGAACAGGGCATCGCGACTGCCCTGGGCCCAACACGACGACTGCGCCACCAATGCCATTCCGGCCAACGCGGCAACCACGGCCGCCTTGGCAACCAGTCGGTTTCTCCCCTGAACATCCATATCGATCGTCCTTGTCATTGCGGCGGCTCGCCACCTTCGTCCTGGTCCGGAATGTGCGCAATCATCAATTCGCCGTTACGCCGAATCCCCAGCGCGTTCACGCGCCCATCTTCAATTTGTACCAAGCGATCGGCCAACTCGACCACGCGCCGATCATGGGTGGAAAAAATGAAGGTGGTGCCCATGGCTTCGTTGATCCGCTTCATCAACCGGAGAATGCTGACACCGGTCTTCTTGTCGAGGTTCGCGGTCGGCTCGTCGGCCAGCACGATGCGCGGCGAACCGGCCAGGGCCCGGGCAATCGCCACGCGCTGTCGCTGACCGCCGCTGAGCTGGTTCGGCCGGTTCTGCATGCGGTCCGCCAGCCCCACCACATTGAGGAAATGAGCAACCCGCTCGCGCCGCTCGGCGGCGCTGAACTCCGGACGTTGCAGCAACGGATACTCGACGTTTTCCGCCGCCGACAGGACAGGCAGCAGATTGAAGGTCTGAAAGATGAATCCGATCGACCGGGAGCGCAAGCCGGCCAACTGATCGGCGGTCATGCCGGCAACGCTATGGTCGTCGATGAAGATATTGCCGGTGGTCGGTCGATCGATGCAGCCGATCAGGTTGAGCAGCGTGGTCTTGCCGCTGCCGGAGGGACCGGCGATGGCAAGAAAGACCCCCGCCTCGACGGACAGCGAGATATCATTGACCGCACGGACGAGCTGCTCGCCCACCAGGTAGTCCTTCGAAACATGCTCGACGCGAACGACATTCATGGTGGCAACACCGATTGGCGTGACTCCATTCGGAAGCCGTATTCACTCATTCGATAACCATCCGGAGCCCGGTGAAAAAATGACGAATGGCCGATTCTATGCCAATACGCGCTCAATCCTCGTTTCTCTAGCATACGCGTTCCTCTCCGCCGCCAGCGCGCACAGCATGGCCCAGGAAGCCACCGCGAGAGAGGATGCGGATCCCGAGGCACAGGCCATCGTCGAGAAAGCCGACCAAATCCGTTTCCCGGCGCAGGGTTTTCAGGTCGATGTGGGCATCGCCACCACGCTGGCCGACAAGTCCAGCGAAGTCCGCAAGTATCGAGTGCTGTCCAAGGGCAACGAAAACAGTGTGGTCATGATTACCGAGCCGGCGTCCGAGCGCGGGCAGATCATGCTGATGAAAGGCCGTGACCTGTGGATATTCATGCCCGAGGTATCGCAGCCGATCCGGCTCTCGCTCGCCCAGCGTCTGACCGGCCAAGTGGCCAACGGCGACCTGGCTCGGGCCAATTTCGCCGGCGACTACTTTCCCAGGATCACCGGCGGCGAAACGATTGGCGGCGAAAGCTATCATGTTCTCGAACTCAAGGCGGTCGATCGCAGCGTGACATATCAGCGCGTCATCTACTGGGTGAATAAGAAGAACTTTTGGCCGCTAAAGGCGGAATTCTTCTCCCTCTCCAATCGCCTGCTGAAGCGCTGCCGGTACGAGAACTATCAGACCATGGCCGGGAAAATGCGCCCGACGCGCATGGTCATGGAGGATGCCTTGCGCGAGGGAGAGCAGTCCGTGCTGGACTATCAAGCCATGAAATTGCGCGACCTGCCGGACAAGATATTTACGAAGGACTATCTGAAGAAGCTCGATTGAGCCTTCTCGCTCGCCATGTCGCGGGAATTTCCTGATAGCCTTGGGCAAGCCATGACGGCCCCGGGCTCGTCAAGAACGTCGTCCACGTTGCCAGAAATGTCTGAAACCCTACCCTCCGGCATCAGCATCGCAAGTTTCTCCGAAGGCTATCGGAAATTCTTCGAAGTGGTGCCTGCCACCACAGATCAGCTCAAGTGGCACAGCTACCACCTGCGCCACGAGGTCTATGCCCGCGAACTGGGCTGGGAGCCGATCCGCGCCGACGAGATCGAAACGGACAGCCATGATCGCCACGCCCTGCACTGCCTGATGCGCGCCGTGGCGACCCATATGTTCGTCGGCTGCGCCCGCCTGATCCTGCCCGACCCGGCGAACCCGGCCGCGCCCCTGCCCTTCGAGACCAACTGCGCAGAACAACTGGATGTCGGCATCATCGATCCGGCACGCCTGGACCGGTCAAGAATCGCCGAAGTGTCCCGACTTGCCGTAGTCGGCCAGTACCGTCGGCGACCCGGGGAAGCCGGCACGGCCTTCACCATCAACGACGAATTCGGCATCGCGCCACGGATACGCCTGCCCTACCTGACGCTGGGCCTCTACCTGGCGCTGATCGCCCAGGCGCGCTGGCACAAGGTCGAGACCGCGTTCGTACTGGCCGAACCGGCACTCGCGCGCAGCATCGGCCATCTGGGAATCCATATGCGTGCGATCGGCGGTCCGGTCGAACATCGTGGCCAACGCATTCCCGCCATGATGGACATCGAAACGGTCGTCACGGAGATGGTGCCCTACATCCGTCCGTTCTTCGACACGATCAGTGCCGAAGTCAACCGGGCGATGGAGGCGGCCACCTGAGTTGTCCGGCCCCTCGTCCTTGGCCACACCAGTGGGGCCGAAAGGCCTTGCGCTCACGCAGCCTTCCGAGGCGAACCGGTCGCCGAGGCGAACCGAATGAAGTTGCTGTACGGCTGGCGGCTACAGCGGTCGCGGCGATAGCTCCCCGCTTGGCGCTGCCACGCCGGAGCAAAGTCAAACCGCTCGTCAAGGGCTTCCAGATCGAGATGCAGCAGGATGGCCGGAGCTCCCACACGACGACACTCCCGCTCCGGTCCGGCCAGGCGAAAGCCGAGCAGTCGCTGATAGTGCGCTGCATGGCGGGGATTCACCTCGATCACCACGTCGCTCACTTCCTTCTTGGCGCCAACGATGTAGGCGGCCTCGAACAAGGCGTTGAGCACGGCAGTCGTATCTTCGCCCGGAGCAATGGCCAGCCCGGTCAGTTCGCAGATCCTTCCGCCACACTGGCGGATGAAATCGAGTTCGTCACGGTACAGGCCATCGGCCAGCAACCCATCTTTCGAATCGAACCGCACGGTCATCGTGCCAACAGTCAGATGATCGCGCCGCACCTGCAGCGTCTCGTGCCTACCGACGGCCGACGGGGAAACCGCGCTATCCACGGCATAGCCGCGCCACGAATACATGCGCCTGATCAATGTTTCGACTTCGTGGCGCTGCGGCTGGGTATCGGCCGAATAAATACGATAATTGCCACCTTCGAGAATCAGATTTTCCACTGGTCGCCTCTAGCTTGCGGTTGCAACATTAGCTTGCTAAGAATTGCCGCTCGGTGTAACTAAAGTAAGAATACTGGCAAGGCTGCCGACCCGCGCGGTGTCGGGATAAAGCGACATTCGGGCTCATTCGGGGGCTCATGCGGCGATGACGACAAAGCGTAGATAATCCAATGGTTGCATTACAAGAAGACGGACCAAAGCATACCCCAATGATGCAGCAGTACCTGGCGCTGAAAGGTCAGCATGCCGGACTGCTGCTTCTGTACCGCATGGGCGACTTCTACGAGTTGTTTTTCGACGACGCCCAAGAGGCAGCGAAGCTGCTCGACATCACACTGACGGCACGTGGCCAGTCGGCCGGCAAGCCGATTCCCATGGCCGGAGTGCCATTCCACGCCCTCGAACAGTATCTGGCCAAGCTGGTGAAGCTCGGCAGGTCGGTGGCCATTTGCGAACAGATCGGCGATCCGGCGACGAGCAAGGGACCGGTGGAGCGGGCGGTGACGCGCATCGTCACGCCGGGCACCCTGACGGATGCCAACCTGCTCGATGAACGCAGCGATAGCCTGCTGCTGGCCATCGGCCAGAACCGCCAGCGAGCTGCGAGGATAGGCCTGGCCTGGCTCAACCTGGCCAGCGGTGCCTTCCGGCTGGCCGAGATCCCGGCGGCGCAACTGTCCGCGCAGCTCGAGCGGCTGCGGCCCGCCGAGATACTGGTCGCCGATGGCCTGGCCGGCGAACCGACCGACGGGCGCGGCAATATCGTCAAGCGCTTGCCCGACTGGCATTTCGACGGCGAGACCGCCACGCGTCTTCTGGCCGATCATTTCGGCACCCGCGATCTGGGCGGATTCTCCACCGACGATCTGCCACTTGCCCTGGGGGCCGCCGGCGCGTTGTTGCAGTACGCCCGTGCGACGCAAATGCAATCTCTGGCCCACATCACGGCCCTGACCGTCGAGCATGACGGCGAGTACCTGTGGCTGGATGCCGCCACCCGCCGCAATCTTGAAATCACCGAAACGCTGCGCGGCGCGCCCGCGCCCACGCTGCTCTCGCTGCTCGATACCTGCTCGACGAGCATGGGTTCGCGCTGGCTGCGACACAGCCTGCATCATCCGCTCGCCGACCGCCGCGCGGTCGCCGAACGGCAGGCGGCGATCGCCGAACTGCTCGGCGAGGCCGGCGATGGCGCCAACGGGGCGATACGCCGCCAATTGCGTGGCATCGCGGACATTGAACGCATCACCGCGCGTGTCGCCCTGAAGAATGCCCGGCCGCGCGACCTCGCCAGCCTGCGCGACAGTCTGGCGCAATTGCCGGCCCTCGCCGAACCGCTGTCCGCCGCGACCACGCCTTTGCTGGCGCGGTTGGCCGGGGACCTGGCATCGCCCCCCGGCTGCCTCGAATTGCTGAGGGGAGCCGTGGCACCGGAACCCGCCAACCAGTTGCGCGACGGCGGCGTGATCGCGTCCGGCTGGTCGCCCGACCTGGACGAACTGCGCGGCCTGCAAGCCAACTGCGGCCAGTTCCTGCTCGGCCTGGAAACCCGCGAGCGCGAACGCACCGGCATCGCCAGCCTCAAGGTCGAGTACAACAAAGTGCACGGCTTCTACATCGAGGTCAGCCACGCCAACACGGCCAAGGTACCAGAGGACTACCGGCGCCGGCAGACGCTGAAGAATGCCGAGCGCTACATCACGCCCGAGCTGAAAGCTTTCGAAGACAAGGCGCTGTCGGCCAACGAACGGGCTCTGGCGCTGGAAAAGCGGCTATTCGAGGATCTGCTCGACCGGCTGGCCGCCTGGATCGTCGCACCTTCAGCGCATCGCCCGCGCCCTCGCCTTGCTCGACGGCCTCGTGTGCCTTCGCCGACGTGGCGGCGCGTCTCGACTGGCCGCGACCGACACTTCGTCGCCGAGCCATTGATCGAGATCGAAGGCGGCCGCCATCCGGTGGTGGAAGGCGAGGTCGACAGTTTCATCGCCAACGACGCCCGCTTTTCGGCCGCCCGCAAGCTGCTGCTGGTGACCGGCCCGAACATGGGCGGCAAATCAACCTACATGCGCCAGGTGGCGCTGATCGTGCTGCTCGCCCATTGCGGCGCCTTCGTACCCGCGCGCGCCTGCCGGCTGGGCCCGGTCGATGCCATCTTCACCCGCATCGGCGCCGCCGACGACCTGGCATCGGGACGATCGACCTTCATGGTCGAAATGACCGAGGCAGCGGCCATCCTGCACGGCGCCACCGAAAAGTCGCTGGTGCTGATGGACGAAATAGGTCGCGGCACCTCGACCTTCGATGGCCTGGCGCTGGCCTTCGCCATCGTTCGTCACCTGATCGAGAAGAACCGCGCCTACACACTGTTTGCCACGCACTATTTCGAACTCACCCGCCTGGCGCAGGACTATCCGGAATGCGCCAACGTGCATCTCGACGCCGTCGAACATGGCCACAAGATCGTCTTCCTCCACGCGCTGGAGGAAGGTCCGGCCTCGCAGAGCTACGGCATCCAGGTAGCGGCCCTGGCCGGCATTCCCGCCAGCGTGGTGCGCGACGCCAAGCGACGGCTGGTGCAACTGGAGAACCGCGAAGCCACGCTCATGGCCAATAGTCCGCAGGCCGACCTGTTTGCCGGGCTGCCGGAACCGGCCACCGAAGCCGAACCGCATCCGGCGCTCGACGCGTTGCGCGAAACCGACCCCGACACGCTGACGCCGCGCCAGGCGCTGGACAGACTGTACGAGCTGCGCAAGCTTGTCAACTAGCCGATCCGCCGGGTCGGCCTAATGATGGTGATGCGCACCGGGCGCGTGAATGTGACCGTGGCCGACCTCATCCACTGAGGCGGTCCGCACGTCGGCCACGGTGCAGGAAAAGATCAGCGCCATGCCGGCCAGCGGATGGTTGCCATCGACCACCACCTTGTCGTCGGCGATATCGGTGATCGTGTACAGCTCGTCCGTCATCGCCTTCCTCGGTGGCCCGCTCGAACTGCATGCCGACCTCGATGTTGTCGGGAAAGATGTCGCGCGGCTCGATCATGACCAGCTCGGCGTCGTAGTCGCCGAATGCATCCTCCGGCTGCAGCTTGACTTCGAGCACATCGCCGATCGTCCTTGCCCTGCAGTGCCTCCTCGATGCAGCGGAAAGATGCCGTCATAGCCGCCGTGCAGGTAGACCAGGGGCTGCGCGCCCTCGTCGACGAGGCTGCCGTCGCTGTCGGTGACGCGATAGCTGAGGGTGACTACGGTGTTTTTGGCGATTTGCATGAGCTACGGCTTCCGTTGAGTTGCTTGACCAGTTGAAAGACCTCGGCGGCGTGGCCCTTGGGGCTGCACGTCGTAGAGGGTATGGCGGACGATGCCTTGCTTGTCGATGATGAATGTCGAACGTACCACGGTCAGCTTCTTGTGACCGTCGTGTTCGCGATAGTGATAGACGCCGTACTGATGGCCCACCTTGCCGTCGACGTCCGAGAGCAGGCGAATCGACAGTCCATGCTTGTCGCGAAACTCGGCGTGGGCCAGGCAGTCGTCGCGCGACACCCCGATGATCACGCAGCCGAGACGATTGAAATCGGACTCGTGATCGGAGAACTCGATCGCCTCCTGCGTGCAGTAGGGCGTGCCGTCCTTCGGATAGAAGAAGATGCACCGCATGCTGCTTGCCGCGCAGCGACCCGAAATCGAAGCGTCTCCATGTCGGCGTCGGGCAATGAGAACGGCGGTGCGGTCTGGCCTGGCTGCAACATAACCGGACTCCTCTTTCGGGGTGACGAGCCGATTCTAACCGACAGACCGCCGCTTTCCGCAAGCCCTGGCCGAACGCCGATCGGCTCACGCCGCCGGCGCGTGGGTTTCGAAGCGGCGATGGCTGCTGGCAAGGTACTCGCGGGAACGCATCTCGATCAACCTCGAGACAGTGCGCTGGAATTCCTCGGATTGGGCGCCGCTGGTATAGAGCGACTCCGCCGGGCAGTCGGCGGTCAGTACCAGCTTGACCCGATGGTCGTAGAAGCACATCGACCAGCCAGGTAAAGCGACGGGCTTCCGCGGCGTGATCGGCGCCCATTTTCGGCACACCGGACAGCAGCACGCTATGAAAGTAATGCGCCACTTCGAGATAGTCGTTTTGCGAGCGCGGGCCACCGCACAACGCGGCGAAATCGAACCAGATGACGCCTGGCGCCCGATGGATGACCGGCACTTCGCCGACCAAGAATCATCGAGCGGCCGGTCGTGGCCCTCGCCACCGGCGATCCGGCGGAAGGTTCGCATCATCGACTGGTCGGCGGCCGCGTCGGCCGGCACATGATAGATATCGGCCTGCTCCAGCGCCCGCAGACGGTAGTCGATACCGGCATCGATCTTGATCACGTCGAGGCGGTCGTTCAAGCAGGGCGATGGTCGGCAGCAGGCGATCGCGTTGCAGACCGTTGGGATAGAGGCCGTCGGGCGGATAGTTCGACGTGATGCAGAACAGCACGCCCGCGTCGAAGAGGGCTGCCATGAGGCGGCCGAGGATCATGGCGTCGGCGATGTCGGAGACGTGGAACTCGTCGAAGCACATCAGACGGGTTTCCGTCGCCACTTGCGCGGCGACCTGCGCCAGCGGATCGGCCTCGTTGTGAAACTGCTTGCAGCCGCTCATGAACCTCATGCATGAAGGCGTGGAAATGCACGCGCCGCTTGCGCTGGTAGGGCACCGCGTCGAAGAAGCAGTCCATCAGGAAGCTCTTGCCGCGCCCGACACCGCCCCAGAACCAGACGCCCCGGGGCAGTTCCGGACGCACCAGCAGCTTGCGCAACCGGCCGCGCCGGGCGGCCTTGAACGCCAGCAGTTCGTCGTAGAACTGCTGCAGCCGCATGGCCGCCAGCAACTGGGCTGGATCGGCGACTATGCCGCGCTGCTCCAGGGCCGCGTTGAAGGCCCGGATCATGCCGTCCTGGGGAACATTGAGGATGCGATGGGGCATGGCCGAAAAGGCCACCAGGCCGCCGCGGAATTCGAGGTCGCCGCGGCCCCGGTGCCAATGTGGCGGGTTAGAAGTGCAAGGGCCGCTTGTCCACCGCCAGCGCCGCCTCGTGCATCACTTCCGACAGGGACGGATGGGCATGGCAGATACGGGCCAGATCCTCCGCGGACGCCCCGAACTCCATGGCCACCACGGCCTCGGCAATCAGTTCGGAAGCGGCCGTGCCGATGATGTGCACACCGAGGATGCGTATCGGTCTTCGCGCAGGCGAGCATCTTGACGAAGCCAGTGGTATCACCCTGCCCGAGCGCCCGGCCGTTGGCCAGGAAGGGAATCTGGCCGGCACGATATTCGACTGCCCTCGTTCTTGAGTTGGGTCTCGGTCTTGCCGACCCAGGCGATTTCCGGGTTGCGTGTAGATCACCCAGGGTATGATGTCGTAATTGACGTGCCCGGCCTGGCCGGCGATCAACTCGGCGACCATGACGCCCTCTTCCATGCCCTTGTGCGCCAGCATCGGTCCGCGGCATGACGTCGCCGACGGCCCAGATGTTGTCGGCAGGTTGGTCCGGCAGTGATGGTCGACCTCGATGCAGCCCCGGTCGTCGAGCTTGAGGCCGACGTTCGTCGGCACCGAGGCCGTCGGTGTTGGGCACCCGGCCGACGGAGACGATCAGGCGATCGCATTCCAGCGTGTGGCCGCCGTCACCGATTTCGTACTCGATGGCTGACGCCTTCTTGCCCTGCTTGACCTGACTTGATCTTGACGCCGAGATGGATGTTGAGTCCCTGCTTCTGGGTGAAAGCTCTTCCACGCCTCCTTGGCCACGGCCGGATCGGCGGCGGCCAGGAAGTCCGGCAGCGCTTCGAGAATGGTCACATCGGCACCGAGGCGCTTCCACACCGAGCCAAGTTCGAGACCGATGACGCCGGCCCCGATGACGCCGAGGCGCTTGGGTACCGCATCGAAGGCGAGGGCGCCGACGTTGTCGCAGACCATCTTGTTGTCAACCGGAATACCGTCCAGGTGACGCGGGCTGGAACCGGTGGCGACGATCACGTGTTTGGCATCGACGACTTCGTCGGCACCCTCCTTGCCGACCACCCGGACCTGCCACAGTTCGTCGTCGCGCCCGACGAAGCTGCCGTGACCGGCGCAGGAGCGTCACCTTGTTCTTCTTGAACAGGCCCCGGATGCCCCCGGTCAGTTGCGTCGACGATGTTGTCCTTGCGCCGAATCATCGTGCCGACGTCCATCTTCACGCCCTCGACGGTGATGCCATGCATGAGGAAGTCGTGAGTGGCCTCGCTCGAACAGCTCCGACGAACGCAGCAGCGCCTTCGAGGGAATGCAGCCGACGTTCAGGCAGGTGCCGCCCAGGCGTACTTCGCCCTTCGGATCGGCATAGGCGTCGGACTCGATGCACGCCGTGGCGAAGCCCAAGCTGGGCGGCGCGGATCGCCGCCACATAGCCGCCGGGACCGCCACCGATCACCACCACGTCGAATTGCTTGTTGGCCATGTCAGCCTCCGATCAAACGTCGAGCAGCAGGCGCGCCGGATCTTCCAGCGCTTCCTTCATCGTCACCAGGCCCAGCACCGCCTCGCGACCGTCGATGATGCGATGGTCGTAGGACATGGCCAGGTAGTTGATCGGGCGGATCACGATCTGGCCGTTCTCGACCACTGGCCGATCCTTGGTGGCATGGATGCCGAGGATGGCCGACTGCGGCGGGTTGATGATCGGCGTGGACAGCATGGAGCCGAACACGCCACCGTTGGAGATGGAGAAGGTACCGCCGGTGAGCTCTTCCAGCGACAGCTTGCCGTCCTTGGCCTTGGCGCCGAATTCGGCGATCTTCTTCTCGATCTGGGCCAGGCTCATCTGATCGGCGTCGCGCAGGATGGGCACGACCAGACCGCGCGGGCTGCCGACGGCGATGCCGATGTCGAAGTAGCCGTGATAGACGATGTCGTTGCCATCCACCGAGGCGTTGAGCACCGGATACTGCTTCAGCGCCGCCACGGCCGCCTTGACGAAGAAGGACATGAAGCCGAGACGAACGCCGTGCTCCTTCTCGAACTTGTCCAGGTACTTCTTGCGCAGTTCCATCACCGGGGCCATGTTGACCTCGTTGAAGGTGGTCAGGATGGCGTTGGTCGATTGCGACTGTACCAGGCGCTCGGCAACGCGGGCACGCAGGCGCGACATCGGCACGCGCTGTTCGGGGCGCTCGGCGACGATGGCATCGGCATTGACCACGGCCGGCTGCGGCAGAGCGGGTCTGGCGCGCAGAGCGCCGCGGCGCCATGGCCGGCTGCCGGCGCGGGCTTGGCCACCGGCGGCGGCGCTACCCAGCACATCGGCCTTGGTGACACGCCCACCGGGGCCGGTGCCCTGTCACCGTCGGCGGCATCGATGCCCTTCTCGGCCATGCACCTTGCGCGCGGCCGGGCCGATACGCCGCCGGCGCGGCCGCCGACTTGCCAGCGACCGGCTGCCGCCGCCGGCTGCCGCCTTGGCCACCGCCGGCGCGCCACTGGCCGCGGCCTTCGCTTCGGTATCGATCTGGGCGATGACTTCGCCGGATGCGACCTGCTCGCCGTTGCCCTTGATGATCTTGACGATCACGCCCGCGTCGGGCGCCGGCAGTTCGAGCACCACCTTGTCGGTCTCGATGTCGATCAGGTTTTCGTCGCGGGCGACGGCCTCGCCTTCCTTCTTGTGCCAGACTGACCAGGGTCGCTTCGGCGACCGATTCGGACAGCTGGGGAACTTTGACTTCGATCAGCATGATGTCTCCATTATTCCTTGATGCCGAGAGCGGCGTTGATGACTTCGTTCTGTTGCAGACGTGTGCTTGGCCGCATAACCGACCGCCGGCGAAGCCGAGGCCGGGCGGGCCGACGACGTCGAGCGTCTGGCCCTTCTTGAGGACCTTGCGAGAGGGTGTGGTGCTTGGCATACCAGGCGCCCTGGTTGAGCGGCTCTTCCTGACACCAGATCAACTCCTTGAGGTTCGGATACTTCTTCAGTCTCCTCGCCCAACCGCCGGTCGTCGAACGGATAGAGCTGCTCGACGCGCACGATGGCGATGTTGATCGATCTTCCGTTCGCGCCGCTCGGCCAGCAGATCGTAGTAGATCTTGCCGGCACAGGTCACCATCCGCGTCACCTTCTTCGCCTCGAGCTCGTCGATTTCACCGATGATGGTCTGGAAGGTCCCGTTGGCCAGCTCCTCGAGCGGGCTGGTCGCCTCCTTGTGGCGCAGCAGCGACTTCGGCGTCATCACGATCAACGGCTTGCGCTGCTTGCGCAGCATCTGCCGACGCAGCAGATGGAATATCTGCGCCGCGTTCGACGGTACGCACACTTCCCAGTTGAACTCGGCCGACAATTGCATGTAGCGTTCGACGCGCGCCGAAGAGTGCTCCGGTCCCTGCCCTTCGTAGCCATGGGGCAGCAGCAGCACCAGACCGCAGCCCCGGCCCCACTTGGCCTCGCCGGAGGACAGGAACTGGTCGATCACCACCTGGGCGCCGTTGGCGAAGTCGCCGAACTGCGCCTCCCAGACCACCATCTCGTTGGGTGCCGCCGTTGCGAAGCCATACTCGAAAGCCAGCACGGCCTCTTCGGACAAGGACGGAATCGAAACACATGAATCGCCCTTGCTCCTCCTGCACATGCTGGAGCGGCCAGTAGGTGCCCTCGTCCCACTTCTCGCGGTTCTGGTCGTGGAGCAGCGGCATGACGATGGAAGAAGGTGCCCCGGCCGACATCCTCGCCGGAAACACGGATATTGAAGCCCGCCGCAACGCAGTGTGGCATAGGCCAGGTTCTCGCCCATGCCCCAATCGACCCGCAACTTGCCTTCGCCCATCAGCTTGCGGTCGTCGATGATCTTCTGTCACGCGCGAATGCAGCGTGAAGTTCGCCGGTATGTCGGTCAACCGCTTGGCGAGACGCTGTAGCTCCGTCTTCGACACCGTGGTATCGCACTTCTCCGTGTAGGGCATGCCGATGTAGGGCGTCCAGTCGACATGGAACTTGCTCTGATAGTCGCGAGATGACCGGGTCGATCAGGTGGCGTCCTTCGTCGAACGCGGCACGGTAGTCCTTGATCATTTGCTCGGCCTCGTCGGCACCGATCACGCCCTGCGCGGCGAGCTTGTCGGCGTAGTAGGCTTGCGCGTGCCGGGATGCTGGGCGATCTTCTTGTACATCAGGGGCTGGGTCACCATCGGCTCGTCCTGCTCGTTGTGGCCGAGCTTGCGGAAGCAGACGATATCGACCACCACGTCCTTCTTGAATTCCTGGCGGAATTCCATGGCCATCTGGGTGACGAAAGCCACCGCCTCCGGGATCGTCGCCATTGACGTGGAAGATCGGCGCCTCGACCATCTTGAAGATGTCGGTGCAATACAGCGAAGAACGGTAGTCGCGCAGGTCGGAGGTGGTGAAGCCGATCTGGTTGTTCACCACGAGGTGCACCGTGCCGCCGGTGCCGTAACCGCGGGTCTGCGAGAAGTTGAGCATCTCCTGGTTGACGCCCTGGCCGGCCACGGCGGCATCGCCGTGGATCAGCACCGGCAGCGCCTGCGCCTTGCCTTCGGCGCCGCGCCGTACCTGACGCGCGTAGACCGACCCGTCGACCACCGGATTGACGATCTCCAGGTGGGACGGGTTGAACGCCAGGGTCAGATGCACCGGGCCGCCCGGCGTGCCGACATCGGACGAGTAGCCCATGTGGTACTTGACGTCGCCGGCCGAAAGCACCTGCGCCTTCTTGCCTTCGAACTCCTCGAACAGCATCGACGGCTGCTTGCCCAGCGTATTGACCAGCACATTGAGCCGGCCGCGGTGGGCCATGCCGATGACGATTTCCTGGACGCCCAGGCCCCCGGCAACGCGGATCAGGTGATCCATGGCCAGGATCAGCGATTCGCCGCCCTCCAGCGAGAAGCGCTTCTGCCCGACATATCGGGTGTGCAGGTAGCGCTCCAGCGTTTCCGCGGCGGTCAACTGGCGCAGGAAGCGCTTCTTCTCGTCGGCCGTATAGGCGGGCGTCGGCGCGCATCGGCTCGAGTCGCGCCTGTATCCAGCGCTTCTGGCCGACGTCGGAGAGGTACATGTACTCGGCGCCGATCGCTGCCGCAGTAGGTCTGCCGCACCGCTTCGAGAATCTCGCGCAGCATCGGCTGCGCCTGGGTACAGGCGGCGAAGGAGCCGGTGCTGAAGGTACTGCCGAGATCGGCCTCGGTGAAGCCGTAATAGGCAGGATCGAGTTCCGCGATCGCCGGCCGTTCCTGGCGTTTCAGGGGGTCGAGGTTGCGCCCAGCGATTGCCCAGGAAACGATAGGCGTTGATCATCTGCAACACCTTGACCTGCTTCTCGTTCGAGGCGCTGCTGCTCGGCGGCCGGCTGCAGCGTGCCGTCCTTGGCACGCAGGGCGAAGGAATTGACGATCGGCGCGTGGGCCACGTCGGGCCCGCTGTAGTCGCCGACACCCGGCATGCTGAGCCAGCTTGTCGAAGTAGTCACGCCAGGCCGGCTCGACGGCGGTCGGGTTGGCCAGGTAGATCTCGTACAGCTCCTCGATGAACGGGGCGTTGGCGCCGAAGAGATACGAGTTGCTCAGCATTTGTCTCATCATGTCATCACCTCTCTTTATGGGGATGGACAAAAAAAGGGGCAGTCGCCCGCCCCCTTTCACCCGGCGTTAGCGCTTGTCCATGGGCGGCACGTCGCGCTGCGGCGGCGCCGGTGTAGAGCTGGCGCGGCCGGCCGATCTTCTGTTCCGGATCGCCGATCATCTCGTTCCACTGGGCGATCCAGCCGATGGTGCGGGCCATGGCGAAGATGCCGGTGAACAGTTGCGTCGGGATGCCGAGCGCCTTCTGCACGATGCCGGAGTAGAAGTCGACGTTCGGGTAGAGCTTCTTCTCGACGAAGTACTCGTCTTCCAGCGCGATCCGCTCCAGCTCCAGGGCCAGCTTGAACAGGCGGTCGTCATGCAGGCCGAGTTCGTTGAGCACCTCGTGGCAGGTTTCGCGCATCAGCTTGGCGCGCGGATCGAAGTTCTTGTAGACGCGATGACCGAAGCCCATCAGCTTGAAGCTGTCGTTCTTGTCCTTGGCGCGCTTGATGTACTCGCCGACGCGCGACACGTCGCCGATTTCTTCCAGCATCTTCAGGCACGGCCTCGTTGGCGCCGCCGTGCGCCGGGCCCCACAGACAGGCGATGCCGGCGGCGATGCAGGCGAAACGGGTTGGCGCCGGAGGAACCCGCCAGACGCACCGTCGAGGTCGAGGCGTTCTGCTCGTGGTCGGCGTGCAGGATCAGGATGCGGTCCAGCGCGCGCGCCAGCACCGGGTTGGGCTCGTACTCCTCGCAGGGATTGGCGAACATCATGTGCATGAAGTTGGCCGCGTAGTCGAGGTCTGTTCTTCGGATACATGAACGGCTGGCCGATGTTGTACTTGTAGGCCATGGCGACGATGGTCGGCATCTTGGCGATCAGGCGGATCGCCGCGGTGAGACGGTGGCTCGGGATTGTTGATGTCCAGCGAGTCGTGATAGAAGGCCGACAGCGCGCCGACCACGCCCACCAGCACCGCCATCGGATGCGCAGTCGCGGCGGAAGCCCTGCATGAAGCGTGTCAACTGCTCATGCACCATGGTGTGGTTCTTGACGCTTCGTCGACCCAGTCGTCCTTCTGTGCCGCATTGGGCAGTTCGCCATGCTTGAGCAGGTAGCAGACTTCCAGGAAGTCGCAATGCACCGCCAGTTGCTCGATCGGGTAGCCGCGATACAGCAGCTCGCCCTTGTCGCCGTCGATGTAGGTGATCGACGACTTGCAGGCCGCCGTGGACAAGAAACCGGGATCGAAGGTGAAGGTGCCGGTCTTCGCGTACAGCGTGCGGATGTCGACGACGTCCGGGCCGATCGTGCCCGACAGTACCGGAAACTCGATGCTCTTGCCATCGATGGTGAAGCGTTGCAATGCGTTGCGTGCTCATATCAGTGATCCTCAATTAACCCTCTGCAAGGTCGTTTAATCCGATCAAGCCGTCGCGTCAGATTCGACGCAACTGCTCGACCATGCCTGACAACCGCGGATCGCCTGTCTCCGTACGTCCGCTGACCAGATACCACAGGTCGTGGTCTTCCATTGCCAGCAGCCTCTCGAGGGCCGCTTCATCCTGCTCGCCGATACCGTCGCCGACCCGCGCCCAAAAGCGCTGGAAGATCAGGTCCAGTTCCAGCAGCGCGCGCCGGCAGTGCCAACGCAGCCTTTCCCGCCGTGCGCGCCTGATCTCATCCATCGTCAGACCGCCCGCGGACCATCATGTCCTTGATCTTGCCGATCGCCTTGGTCGGATTGAGACCCTTCGGACAGACATCGACGCAGTTCATGATGGTGTGGCAGCGGAACAGGCGGTACGGATCTTCCAGATTGTCCAGGCGCTCGCTGGTCGCCTGGTCGCGCGTGTCGGCGATGAAGCGATAGGCCGCCAGCAGACCGGCCGGACCGACGAACTTGTCCGGGTTCCACCAGAACGACGGGCAGGAAGTCGAACAGCAGGCGCACAGGATGCACTCGTAGAGGCCGTTCAGTTCCTCGCGCTCCTCGGGCGATTGCAGGCGCTCGCGCTCCGGCGGCGGATCGTTGTTGATCAGGTAGGGCTTGATCGAATGGTACTGCTTGAAGAACTGCGTCATGTCCACGATCAGGTCGCGGATCACCGGCAGGCCGGGCAGCGGCCGCAGCACGATGGGCTTGCCCGTCGGCAGGGAGTCGATGTCGGTAAGGCAGGCCAGGCCATTGCGACCGTTGATGTTCATGCGCGTCCGAGCCGCAGACCCCTTCGCGACAGGAGCGGCGGAAGGCGAGGGAATCGTCCTGGGCCTTCAGCTTGACCATCACGTCCAGCAGCTTGCGGTCGGTGACATCGATCTCGACCTCGATGTCCTGCATGTAGGGCTTGGCGTCCTTGTCCGGATCGTAGCGGTAGATCTTGAATTGCAGCGTGCGCGTAGTCATCGTTCGGATCCTTCAGTAGGCGCGCTTCTTGAGCGCGATGGTCTCGACGGATAGCGGCGTCAATTTGCACCGACTTGTAGTCGAGGCGATTGCCCTCCTTGTACCAGAGCGTGTGCTTGAGCCAGTTCTTGTCGTCGCGGCCATTGGGACGTCTCGGCCGTGTCGGGTGCGTCGTCGCGCACATGGGCACCACGCGATTCCTTGCGCGCTTCGGCGGACACCATGGTCGCCACCGCCACTTCGATCAGGTTGTCCAGTTCCAGCGCTTCGACGCGCGCGGTGTTGAAGACCTTCGACTTGTCCTTGATCTCGGTCGACGCGCACCTGCTCTTCGATTTCGAGAATCTTCTCGACGCCCGCCTTGAGCTTGTCGTCGAAACGGAACACGCCGCAATGACTTCTGCATGCGTGCGCTGCATGGCCAGGCGGGTCTCGTGCACGTTGGCGCCGCCCTTCTGGTTGTTCAGACGATCGAGACGCGCCAGACGTCTTGTCGAGTTCGCCTTGCGGCAGCGGCTTGTGCGCCTTGGGTGACTTCTTCAGTTCTTCGACCGCCGTCTCGCCGGCGGACTTGCCGAACACCAGCAGGTCGAGCAGCGAGTTGGTGCCCAGGCGGTTGGCGCCATGCACCGAGGCGCAGGCACATTCGCCGGCGGCGTAGAAGCCGGGCACCACGGTGTTCTTGGAATTGCCGCTGGGGCACCACCACCTGACCGTGGTAGTTGGTCGGGATGCCGCCCATCTGGTAGTGGCAGGTCGGCACCACCGGGAATCGGCTCCTTGATCGGATCGACGCCGGCGAACTGGATGGCGATCTCGCGGATGCCCGGCAGCCGCTTCATGATGGTCGCCGGATCCAGGTGGGTGATGTCGAGCAGCACGAAGTCCTTGTTCGGACCGCAGCCGCGCCCTTCGTTGATCTCGGTGGTCATGGCGCGCGACACGACGTCGCGCGAAGCCAGATCCTTGGCGTTGGGCGCGTAGCGCTCCATGAAACGCTCGCCCTGCGCGTTGCGCAGGATGCCGCCCTCGCCGCGCACGCCCTCGGTGATCAGCACGCCGGCACCGGCGACGCCGGTCGGGTGGAACTGCCAGAACTCCATGTCTTCGAGCGGGATGCCGGCGCGCGCCGCCATGCCCAGGCCGTCGCCGGTATTGATGAAGGCATTGGTCGAGCTGTAGAAGATGCGCCCGGCGCCGCCGGTGGCGAAGATCGTCGCCTTGGCCTGGAAGACGACGATCTCGCCGGTTTCCATGTCCATGGCGGTGACGCCGAGCACGTCGCCCTCGGCGTCGCGCATCAGGTCGAGCGCCATCCACTCGACGAAGAACTGCGTGTTGGCCTTGACGTTGCGCTGGTACATGGCGTGCAGCATGGCGTGGCCGGTGCGGTCGGCCGCGGCGCAGGAGCGGCGCACCGGCTTCTCGCCGAAGTTCGACATGTGGCCGCCGAACGGACGCTGATAGATCTTGCCGGTGTCGAGGCGGTCGAAGGGCATGCCGTAGTGCTCGAGTTCGATGACGCACTTCGTTGGCCTTGCGGCACATGAACTCGATGGCGTCCTGGTCGCCGAGCCAGTCCGACCCTTTGACGGTGTCGTACATGTGCCAGTGCCAGTGGTCTTCCTCGGAGTTGCCGAGCGAGGCCGCGACGCCGCCCTGGGCGGCCACGGTATGCGAGCGGGTCGGGAAGACCTTGGACAGCACGGCGGTCTTGAAGCCGGCCTCGGACAACTGGATCGCGGCGCGCAGGCCGGCGCCGCCGGCGCCGACGATGACCGCATCGAAAGTACGAACGGTGGTACTCACCATCAGAGCCTCCAGATAATCTGCGCCGCCCAGCCGGCATAGCCGACCAGGACGAGGGCAGTCAACACGTGCAGCGTCAGGCGGATGCCGGTCGGCTTGACGTAGTCCATCCAGATGTCGCGAATGCCGACCCAGGCGTGGTAGCAGAGGCTGAGGATGAAGATGAAGGTGATGAAGCGCACCAGACCATTGGCCATGATCGCGCGCCAGCCTTCGAAGCCGTCGCCGTAGAGCGCCAGAAACAGCGCCAGCAGCACCGTGTAGATCGCCATGACGCCAGCCGTGACACGCTGGATCAACCAGTCTTTGAGGCCGTAGTCGGCCCCGACGACGATACGCGGGTTTGGATTCACCATAGCAGCTTCACTCCCAACACGACCGTCAGCGCCAGGCTGACCACCAGCACCGCGACGGCCGAGGCCCGCGCCTGAGCTTTTCGATACCCTTGTGCATGTCCAGCAGCAGAATGCGGATACCCATGCAGAAGTGATGCAGGTAGGCCCACAGCAAGCCCAGCAGAATCAGCTTCGACCAGCGGATGGCCGGTGATCGCCTTGAACGTCGCGATGCTGTCCGGGGACCCCAGCGACAGCCCGAACAGCCAGATCAGCGGCGGGCAGCATCAGGAACAGGCCGGCCCCGCTGACGCGATGCAATATCGAGACCCATCCGGGCAGCGGAAGTTTTATCTCCAACAGATTCAGATACTTCGGCCGCTTCTTGACTATCTCAGCCATAATTCCACTCCTCTCGTTGTTACGGCGCAGCAATTCTAAACCCATAAGCACCGCTAAACCCCACAACAGCGCTTGTTATCGACTGCCCTTGCTCGTCCAGCCGACGCCCGGGCGCATGATCTCCGCCAACCTCGCTCAAACCAATCAGTTCAATTCGTTGAAATAGCAGTGCTCGGCGGTGGAATACAAGCCGCGCCGCCATTCCACCGGCCGGTCACCGTAGCTGAAGCTGACGCGCTCGACCGACAGCAGCGGACTGCCTTCTGCCACCCGCAGCAGCTCGGCGCTGGACCGATCGGCCGCCACCGCGCGCAAGCGTTCTTCGGCGCGCACCATGCGCACGCCGAAATGCGATTCGAACAGGCTGTACAGCGAGCCCTGCCACTCCTGCAGCAGTTCCAGCGTCAGCCCTGGGAAGGCATCGCCCGGCAGGTAGATCTCATCCACCACCACCGGCTTGGCGCCGAACTCGAGCAGGCGCCGCACGACGATGATGGGATCGGCCAGCTGGATACCGAGCACGCGCGCCACCTCCGGCCCCGCCTTGGCCCGCCAGCATTCCAGAGGCACGCTGCGCGTGGTCTGCGACCTCGCCGTTGTTGGCACCAGGCGCAGAAAGCGGAAGAACGCGCGGGGATCGTTATGCGATGCGACGAAGGTGCCCTTGCCCTGGCGCCGCAGGAGCAGATTCTCCGCCGCCATCTCGTCGATGGCCTTGCGCACCGTGCCCTGACTGACGCCGAAACGGACGGCCAGTTCGGTCTCGCTGGGAATGGCCTCGCCCGGGCGCCATTCTCCGGAATCGAGCGCTTGCAGCATCAGGCTCTTGATCTGACGATAGAGCGGACTGAAGGTCGGCGAACCGGCCGGGGAAGTCATCGGAACAGCGGTGGTTTCGAGCGCCATACCGACTATTGGATCATATTTTTTTTGGCTCGTCCATAGGTCATCTTATGTCTTATATAAGTTATATAATAATTATTGACACGCTGCACAAGACGAGGCTATGATTTCTCCCCGTATTCTGGTGTCGTCGCTTGCGCCGTCCCAACCCAGGCCGACTACCTCACCGTCAAACCCGCCCTTCACTCTTCGATACAAGGAGTTTCAGATGGCCAAAGCCCCCGTTCGAGTCGCCGTCACCGGCGCCGCCGGTCAAATCGGTTACGCGCTGCTGTTCCGCATCGCCAGCGGCGAAATGCTCGGCAAGGATCAGCCCGTCATCCTGCAAATGCTCGAACTGCCGATGGACAAGGCGCAGCAGGCGCTGAAGGGCGTCATGATGGAACTGGAGGACTGTGCCTTCCCGTTGCTCGCCGACATGATCGGCACCGCCGACCCGAAGGTCGCCTTCAAGGATGCGCAACAGGCCCTGCTGGTCGGCGCCAAGCCGCGCGGACCGGGCATGGAGCGCAAGGACCTGCTGCTGGAAAACGCCAAGATCTTCACCGAACAAGGCAAGGCCATCGATGAAGTCGCCGCCCGCGACCTCAAGCTCATCGTGGTCGGCAATCCCGCCAACACCAACGCGCTGATCACCATGAACACCGCGAAGAGCCTGCCGCGCAGCCAATTCACTTCCATGATGCGCCTCGACCACAACCGCGCCATTTCCCAGCTCGCGGCGCGCACCAAGGCATCGGTTACCGATGTCGAGAAGATGGTCGTCTGGGGCAACCATTCGCCGACCATGTATCCGGACATCCGCTTCGCCACCGTCGCCGGCAAGGCTGCCCCCGCCCTGGTCAACGACGAAGCCTGGTACCGGAACGAATACATCCCGAAGGTCGGCAAGCGCGGCGCCGCCATCATCGAAGCGCGCGGTCTCTCGTCCGCCGCTTCCGCCGCCAACGCCGCCATCGACCACATGCGCGACTGGAACAAGGGCACCGACGGAAAGTGGGTGACCATGGGCGTCGTTTCCGACGGTTCCTACGGCATTCCGGAAGGCATGATCTACGGCATGCCCTGCACCTGCGCCGATGGCAAGTGGCAAGTGATCAAGGGTCTCGACATTGATCCGTTCTCGCGCGAGAAGATGGACTTCACGCTCAAGGAACTCACCGAAGAGCGCGACGGCGTCAAGCACTTGCTTTAATTCATGATGGAGGGACGGATGTCGACGATCGGTCGCCAGGCATGACCCAAGGACTCCGTCCCGCCGACGTTCTTTACCTTGGCGCCGCCAAGCCGCTGCCACCGCTGGCCGCCTGCGAGCACTACGCCGGCAGCGAAAAGCTGCTGCACAAGGCTGTGCGGCTCCAGGCCGAGATGGGGCCGGTCTTCGACATCACCGGCGACTGCGAGGATGGCGCGCCGGCCGGCGGCGAGCGCGAGCACGCCGCCATGATCGCCGCCCTGATCAGCGGTGCCGACAACCGCCACGATCGAATCGGCGCCCGCATCCACGATGTTCGCCACCCCGCCTGGCGCGACGAACTGGCCACCCTGGTCGGCCAGGCCGGCACCCGTCTTGCCTATCTGGTATTACCCAAGCCGGAATGCGCCGACGATGCGCTGATACAGATCGCGGCCCTCGACGAGTTGCGGGCCCAGCATGGCATCGAGCGGGAAATTCCCGTGCATGTGCTGATCGAAACGCCCGGCGCGCTGCGCGAGGCCTGGCAGATCGCCCGCGCTGCCCCATGTCGAGTCGATCGATTTCGGTTTGATGGATTTCGTCAGCGCGCATCACGGCGCCATTCCCGCCGCCGCCATGCGCTCGCCCGGCCAGTTCGCGCATCCCCTGATCGCGCGCGCCAAGTGCGAGATCGCCGCCGCCGCGCTCGGCAACGGGGTGGTGCCGAGCCACAACGTCACCACTGAAATTCGCGACACCGCCGTCGTCCGCGACGATGCCCGCCGCGCCCGGCAGGAGTTCGGCTTCCTGCGCATGTGGAGCATCCACCCGAACCAGATCCAACCCATCGTCGAGGCCATGCGCCCCGATTTCGCCGAAGTCGAGGAGGCCGCCGAAATTCTCACTCGCCGCCCAGAACGTCGCCTGGGGGCCGATTCAGCATCAAGGCAAACTGCATGATCGCGCCTCGTATCGCTATTTCTGGGAATTGCTGCAACGAGCACGCGCCACCGGCATGAAGCTGCCGCCGGACGCCCACGACCGTTTCTTTTCCTGACCCCGCATCAACGAATCGAGAGGACACCACCATGCTCGAAGCCTACCGTGCCCATGTCGCCGAGCGCGCCGCCCTCGGCATTCCGCCGCTGCCCCTGACCAAGCAGCAGACCCAGGAACTGGTCGCACTGCTCAAGAGCCCGCCCACGGGCGAGGATGCCTTCCTGGTCGATCTGCTCACCCACCGCGTCCCGGCGGGCGTGGACGACGCCGCCCAGGTCAAGGCCGAGTTCCTGGCCAAGGTGGCCAAGGGCGCAGAAGACTGCACGCTGATTTCCCGCGAGAAGGCCACCGAACTGCTCGGCACCATGCTCGGCGGTTACAACGTCAAGCCGCTGATCGACCTGCTCGACGACCCGGTCTGTGGCGCGTTCGCCGCCAAGGGACTCAAGGGCACGCTGCTGATGTTCGACTTCTTCCACGATGTCGCCGATAAGGCCAAGGCCGGCAACGCCAATGCCAAGGCAGTGATGCAGTCCTGGGCCGACGCCGAGTGGTTCACCTCGCGCCCCGAAGTGCCCAAGTCGCTCACTGTGACCATCTTCAAGGTCACTGGCGAGACCAACACCGACGACCTCTCGCCGGCGCCCGACGCCTGGAGCCGTCCCGACATTCCCGCTCCACGCGCTGGCCATGCTGAAGAATGCCGCGCCCCGGCATCGAGGCCGACAAGGCCGGCGAACGCGGCCCGCTCAAGCAGCTCGACGCGCTCAAGGCCAAGGGCCACCTGGTCGCCTATGTCGGCGACGTGGTCGGCACCGGCTCCTCGCGCAAGTCCGCCACCAACTCGGTGCTGTGGTTGACCGGCGAGGACATTCCCTTCGTGCCGAACAAGCGCTTCGGCGGCGTCTGCCTCGGCAGCAAGATCGCGCCGATCTTCTACAACACCATGGAAGACGCCGGCGCCCTGCCGATCGAGCTGGACGTCAACCAGATGAACATGGGCGACGTCGTCGAACTGCGCCCCTATGAGGGCAAGGCGCTGAAGGACGGCACGGTCATCGCCGAGTTCACCGTCAAGTCGGACGTCATCTTCGACGAAGTCCGCGCCGGCGGCCGCATCCCGCTGATCATCGGCCGTGGCCTGACCGGCAAGGCGCGCGAGTTCCTCGGCCTGCCCGCCTCCACCCTGTTCCGCCTGCCCGGCACGCCGGCCGACACCGGCAAGGGCTTCTCGCTGGCGCAGAAGATGGTCGGCCGCGCCTGCGGCCTCCCCGAAGGCAAGGGCGTGCGTCCCGGCACCTACTGCGAGCCGCGCATGACCTCCGTCGGCAGCCAGGACACCACCGGCCCGATGACCCGCGACGAACTGAAGGACCTCGCCTGCCTCGGCTTCTCCGCCGACCTGGTGATGCAGTCCTTCTGCCACACCGCCGCCTACCCGAAGCTGGTCGACGTCAAGACCCACCGCACGCTGCCGAGCTTCATCACCGCGCGCGGCGGCATCCGCCTGCGGCCGGGCGACGGCGTCATCCACAGCTGGCTCAACCGCTTGCTGCTGCCGGATACCGTCGGCACCGGCGGCGACAGCCACACGCGCTTCCCGATCGGCATTTCCTTCCCGGCCGGCTCCGGCCTGGTCGCCTTCGCCGCCGCCACCGGCGTCATGCCGCTCGACATGCCGGAGTCCGTGCTGGTGCGCTTCAAGGGCAAGCTGCAGCCCGGCATCACCCTGCGCGACCTGGTCAACGCCATTCCCTACTACGCGATCAAGGCGGGCCTGCTGACCGTCGAGAAGAAGGGCAAGAAGAACCTCTTCTCCGGCCGCATCCTGGAAATCGAGGGCCTGCCCGACCTCAAGGTGGAACAGGCCTTCGAGCTGACCGACGCCTCCGCCGAGCGCTCCGCCGCCGGCTGCTCGGTGCGCCTGAACAAGGAACCGATCGTCGAGTACCTGCGCTCCAACATCACGCTGATGAAGTGGATGATCGCCGAGGGCTACGAGGACCGCCGCACCCTCGCCCGGCGCATCAATGCCATGGAAGCGTGGATCGCCAACGGCACCCTGCTCCAGCCGGACGCCGACGCCGAATACGCCGCCGTGATCGACATCGACCTGGCCGACGTCAAGGAGCCGCTGCTTGCCTGCCCGAACGACCCGGACGACGTGAAGCTGCTGTCCGACGTGGCCGGCGACAAGATCGACGAGGTGTTCATCGGCAGCTGCATGACCAACATCGGCCACTTCCGGGCCGCCGGCAAGATCCTCGACGGCCGCAGCGACCTGCCCACCCGCCTGTGGGTCGCCCCGCCGACCAAGATGGACGCCATGATCCTCAACGAGGAAGGCTACTACTCGGTGCTCGGCAAGTCCGGCGCGCGCATGGAAATGCCCGGCTGTTCGCTGTGCATGGGCAACCAGGCACAGATCAAGAAGGGCAGCACGGCGGTATCCACCTCGACGCGCAACTTCCCGAACCGCCTGGGCATCGACACCCGCGTCTACCTCAGCTCCGCCGAGCTGGCCGCGGTCTGTGCGCTGATGGGCAAGATCCCAACCGTCGCCGAGTACATGGAACAGGTCAAGACGCTCGACGCCAAGGCCGCCGATGTCTATCGCTACATGAACTTCGACCAGATCGCCGAGTTCAAGGAAGTCGCGGACACCATCACCGTCTGAGTTCAAGACTCTCCGGCCTACACTCCGGCCGGCGCCACGACGCCCCCGCTCACAAGGCGGGGGCGTTTTCGTTGGCGAACAGCCGGAGCACCAATGGTTCAGCCAAGACGACAGCCAAGGTACCGAGATAGCCACAATCATTCCCGATGGCGAGAACGCCTTCTTCTCTTCATCGGGAATGAGATATCCATCGACCATCGCACCATGCTCTTGGCTTGACCAAGATCACCATGCAGTCCGGGAATGCTGTTCGCCCTACTTTCCCCGGGTAACGGCACGCATCTTGCACTAGCGCTAGTGCACAAGCCCCTGGGGAGAGGCCCATTCACACCAGCGCCGCCAACCGACAATCCACATCCGTGGGCGCGATCGGCCACAGGTCGAATCGCCGTGTTGCCGTTCTTTTGTCCGGCTGCGCGGGACTAGCGGCCGGGATGACGCTATTGGCCGGCTGCACAGTTCCCGGCGCCGGTACCGCCGACAAGCCAATACGTATACAGCGGGTCTGGCCGGAGCCTCCCAACCAGCCTCGCTACGTCCATGAAATCGCCCTGCGCTCGTTGTCAGACATCAAGCCGGAAAGCGAGCAGGATCGCCTCCAGCGGCAACTGACCGGCCGCAGTCCCGTACCGTCCGATCCGGTGTTCAAGAAGCCGGCCGCCATCGCCGCCCGCAAGGGCCGAGTCTATGTCGCCGACCCGCCAACGTCGGCGGTAGTCGTCTTCGACATACCCCGCCGCAGCATTTACCGAATGGCCGTGCGGGAGCCCAACCATGTGCAAAAACCGATTTCCCTGGCCATCGACGGCAGAGATCGCGTCTATGTGCTCGACGGCCAGGCCCGCAAAGTACTGGTATTCGATGCGTTGGGTCTGTTCCAGTTTGCGGTCGGCGATCCGCGGGTCCTGACCCAGCCGTCAGGTCTGGCCGTCAGCCCGGACGGCTCGCGCATCTACGTGGTAGACCGGGGCAGCCTTGCGGAAGACGACCACAGAGTGATTGCCTACAGCCCCGACGGCCGCGAGCTGTTTCGCCTCGGCCCCCGGGGCGGTGGTCCGGGCCAGTTCAATATTCCCCTGGCGGCCAGCGTCGCGCCGGATGGCACCCTGCTGGTCCTCGATTCCGGAAATTTCCGCGTCCAGTCCTTTGATGCCGATGGCCGGTACCGCTCCAGCTTCGGTGGCGTAGGTACCGAGCTGGGGCACTTCGCCAGACCGCGGAGCTTGGCCGTCGACCTTGATGGCAACATCTTTGTCGGTGACGCCTCCTTCAACAACGTGCAGATATTCAACCACGAGGGTCAGTTGCTGATGTCGATCGGACGACCTGAACTGGCGGACGGGCCGGGGCAATTCGCGCTGCTGGCGGGACTGGCAACCGACGAAACTGGACGCCTCTACGTCACCGACACCTATCACGGCAAGATTGAGGTATATCGCCGGGCCAATTCGGGAGACCTGCAATGACCATCGCCGGCCAGTCGATCCCCAGGTGCTGTCTCGTGCTCTTCGCGGCGCTGCTGGGCGGCCTGTTGCCGGCATCCGTGGCCGTGGCCGACGTCGACCTGGCGACCAAGTTTTCAAACCAAACGACCATTGGCAACACCCGCCACAACCTGACGCAGCGCCAGACGGCCGGTGGCGGGCCCGCCGGCGTGCTTATGGACCCCTACCGCAACGACTTTCAGCAGGTCTGCGTCTACTGCCACACGCCCCACGGCGCCAACACCGACGTGGCGCTACCGTTGTGGAATCGCACCATCAAGGCGACCACCTACACGACCTACGGCTCACCCAGCCTGACCAACACCACGGTCACCCAGCCAGGAGCCAATTCGCTGGCCTGTCTGTCCTGCCACGACGGACAGACAGCGGTGGATTCGGTCATCAACATGCCCGGCTCCGGGGGCTACCTGGACAGCCAGAAGACCAGCCAGAGCAACGCTTTCCTGAATACCTGGAACAACTCGCGCGGGCCCGACGCCACAGTGCATGTGGGACTGGCCGGAGCGGAATGTCTGGCCTGCCATGCCGCTGGAGCCGGCATCGTCGGCGCAGGCGCCACCGACTTCACCGTGTTCGCCATAGGCACCAATCTGAATAACGATCATCCGGTCGGCGTGCTGCTGCCGGTGGGCGACGACTGGAATGTTCCCGCCGGAATCAAGGGAACGACCAAGTTCTTCGATAGTGATGGGGACGGAATCATGGACAAGAACGAAGTCCGGTTCTATTCGGGTGACCGCGGCCCCGAGGTCGAGTGCGCCTCCTGCCACGATCCTCACGGTGTGCCCAGCGGTGGCCCCGGGTCACCGTTCAACAAGTCGTTCCTGCGTGTCACGGACACCGGCAGCGCCATCTGCCTCGCCTGCCACAACAAATAAGCCGGCAACCGGTCGCTACAGCCCGGCGGCCGGTTTGACAATCGTTTGCATTCCTGTCCCGCCTTGGCGACCACGGCGTCAGCCCGCCGCGGCCAGACGCGTTAAACTGGGCCGCACCCGCCATCCTCATCGAAAGGAAACACCATGGGCATCGTCTGGACCATCATCCTCGGCCTGGTCATCGGCGTCATCGCCAAGCTGCTGCATCCTGGCAAGGAGAACATGGGTTTCATCATGACCATCCTGCTGGGCATCGCCGGCTCCTTCCTCGCCGGGGTCGTCGGCCAGTTCCTCGGCTGGTACAACGCTGGCGAGGGGGCGGGCTTCATCGCCTCGGTGATCGCCGCCATCGTCCTGCTGGTCGTCTACGGCAAGGTGCGCCAGGGCTCCAGCCCCTCCTGAATCGCGGACCCGCAACCGATGGACATCGTTCAATCGGTCGCCCTCGCTGGCGGCATGGCCTGGGCCAGCGGCATGCGGCTCTATGCGGTGCTATTCACCGCCGGGTTGCTGGGGCGTCTTGGCTATCTTCAGTTGCCGGCGGCGCTCCAGGTTCTGGAGAACCCGTGGATACTGGGCACTGCCGGGGTCATGCTGACCATCGAGTTTCTTGCCGACAAGATTCCAGCGGTCGATTCGGTCTGGGACGGCATCCAGACCTTCATCCGCATCCCCGCCGGGGCATTGTTGGCCGCCCTGGCGCTGGGAGACCACGATCCGGCCTGGATGTTGGCGGCCGGCCTGCTGGGCGGTACCCTGACCGCCGGTACCCACGCGGCGAAGGCCGGTGGCCGCGCCCTGATCAACACCTCGCCCGAGCCGGTGTCCAACATCGCCGCGTCGCTGGGCGAGGATGTACTGGCCGCCTCGGGGCTCTACGCCGCCTTCTACCATCCGGCGGTGTTTCTGGTCCTGCTCGGGCTGTTTGTCATCTTGCTGATCTGGCTGCTGCCCAAGATCATCCGGGGCTTGCGCCTGGTGTTCGGCCGACTCCTCGGCCCAAGGCTCGGGGAAGGGCTGCGCCAGCGTACTCCGGGCTAGTTCTTGGCGGACCCGGCGGCGAGCATGGCCAACAATTCGGTAACGTTTTCCGGCGCGATGTCCATGCCCATTTCCAGCCCGGGATTGACAGAGATGGCGAAACCGGCCTCCATGCGCTCAACAATCCAGGCGAAATCAGCCAGCAAGCCGCCGCTGTAGTCCGGCACCTCCGCGAGGAAACTCTTGGCTCGATCCGGGCTGGTGAATAGCACCAGAATCTTGTGCCCCTCGTCATCCTCGATAACCAGCGGCGTGGCCTTGGTCGTGCGCTGGAAACCCTTGATGCCGCTGTCCTTCTCGTCCCTCACCGGGATGAATACCTGCTGGGTCAGCAATTCGCGCATGAAATCGTCGCTGGACAGGTCCCCGTTCATGGCGGCCAGCAGCTTCCGCTCGAGTTCGTTCTTCGCTTCCAAGGCTTGAGAGTCCATGATTCATCCTTCTACGTGGTGCCTCTACATGGGCACTGGCTGTGCTAGATTCAAGCCACGATTAGAGCAAAAAACGGGGCAATCATGAGCATTCACGAGAAGACCGGTCTGGGTTTCGCCACCCGTGCCATCCATCACGGCTACGACGCCTACGCCGGTCACGGGTCACTCAACCCGCCCGTGTATCTCAGCTCCACCTACGCCTTTCCCACGGTCGAGGATGGTAGTGCGCGCTTTGCCGGCGAGCAGGCCGGCTTCGTGTACTCGCGGGTCGGCAATCCCACCACGGCGCTGCTGGAGGCTCGCCTCGCCGACCTCGAAGGCGGTGAAGCCGCGTTGGTGACCGCATCCGGCCAGGGCGCCACCACCTCGCTGCTGTGGACCCTGCTGGCGCCAGGCGACGAGATCATCGCCGACAAGACGCTCTATGGCTGTACCTTTGCCTTCCTGAATCACGGCCTGGCCAAGTTCGGCGTCAAGGTAACCCATGTCGACCTCACGGATCCGGCCAACCTCGCCACCGCCATCAATCCGGCCACCCGAGTGGTGTTCTTCGAGTCGCCCGCCAACCCGAACATGCGCCTGGTCGATATCGCCGCCGTGGCGGAGATCGCGGCTCGCCACAGCACGAAAACGGTGGTCGACAACACCTATTGCACGCCCTACCTGCAACGGCCCATCGAACTGGGCGCCGATTTCGTCCTGCATTCGGCGACGAAATACCTCGGCGGCCACGGCGATCTGCTGGCCGGCGCGATCATCGGGCCCAAGGAAGCCCTCGATCAGGTCCGCTTCCATGGCCTGAAGGACATGACGGGCGCCGTGCTCTCCGCCCAGGACGCCTTTCTGGTGCTGCGTGGCCTGAAGACTCTGGCCCTGCGGATGGATCGCCACTGTGCTAACGCACTGGGTGTCGCCGAATTCCTTGCCACCCATGACAAAGTGGCCACGGTTAACTACCCGGGGCTGGCCAACTTCCCGCAACGCGAACTGGCGCGCCGCCAGATGGCCCAACCGGGCGGCATGATCGCCTTCGAACTCAAGGCGGGCATCGAAGCCGGCCGACGGTTCATGAATGCCCTTCGGCTGTTTACCCGGGCGGTCAGTCTCGGCGACGCCGAGAGTTTGGCCCAACACCCGGCCAGCATGACCCATGCGTTCTATACCCCCGAGGAGCGGGTACACCACCTGATCGGCGAAGGTCTGGTGCGCCTGTCGGTCGGACTCGAAGACATCGGCGACCTTGTTGCCGACCTGCGCCAGGCGCTGGCGGCCGCATAGAACGCCCGGTTGAATGAAGCTTCAGGCGAAGATATGGCTGGTTGCCCTTTCGGTGATCGCGCCGATCGTGGCCAGCGATTTTCTCCTCGGACGCCAGATGATCGAGACCGGCGTACGCGACGAACTGCAACGCGACGCCAAGGACGTGCGTGGCATGCTGATGGCGACGCGCCGTGTCTACCACCAGCAGTTCGTCAGCAGCAAACTGCCGGTAAACACCGAAACCATTGGCTTTCTTCCCGCCCACGCGCTGCCGCGTATCTCCGCCGACTTCGCCAACTGGTCGAAGAGCGGTCTCAGCTTCAACAATGTTTCGGACCGACCGCGCAACCCGAAGAACTTGGCTGATGCCGACGAATTGAGGGAGATGGCCTACTTTCGCGCCAACCCGCTGGCCGAGGAACATCTCAGCGAGATTGTTGACGCCAACGGCAGGGCCTTCTACCACTTCACCTCGCCTATCTGGATCGAGCCCTATTGCCTCCAGTGCCATGGCGAACAGACCGCGGCACCGGCGGGCGTGGCAGACAAGTACGACAGCGCTTTTGGCTACCAAGAGGGCGACTTGCGGGGTGTGATGAGTATCAAGCTGCCGACCGATGCACGGCGCCAGCATGCCTATGGTGAATGGGCCAAGGGATTCATACTCCGGCTGGCCGGCTATCTGTTGTTGCTCCTCCTGCTGGGCGCGGCGATGAACCGGGTGGTAACCCGCCGCATGAAGCTGCTCGAAGCCTCGGTGGATCGGATTGCCGGCGGCGACTACACATCCCGCAGTGCGCTGACCGGCAAGGACGAAGTGGCGATTTTGGGACAGCGATTCAACTCCATGGCTCAAGCGATCCAGGAGCGCGAACAACGCCTCGCGCAGTATCACGTCGAACTCGAAAGCCAGGTCGCCGAACGCACCGAGGAACTGCGCCACGCCAAGGATGCGGCGGAAACGGCCAGCGTGGCAAAGAGCGCCTTCCTGGCCAACATGAGCCACGAAATTCGCACCCCGCTCAACGCCATGACCGGCATGGCCTACCTGATGAAGAGGGCCGGGCTGGCACCGGATCAGGCCGAACGGCTGGACAAGATCGAGACAGCCGGCAAGCACTTGCTGGGCATCATCAACAACGTTCTGGACCTCTCCAAGATCGAGGCCGGCAAGTTCGTACTCGAGGAAACCCAGGTCGCCATCGCCGGCCTGGTCGACAACGTCGCCTCCATCGTTTCCGAACCAGCCCGGGCCAAGGGCATAGATCTGGCCGTGGAGACAAGCCTTCGCCACCATCGCCTGCTCGGCGATCCCACCCGGATCCAGCAGGCCTTGCTCAACTACGCCAACAACGCCATCAAGTTCACGGAGACCGGTTCCGTCACCCTGCGGGCCGTCGAGGAGCACAACGATGCGGATGGCGTACGCGTCCGCTTCGAGGTGCGGGATACCGGCATTGGTATCGAGGCGGAGCAGGTGCCAAAGTTGTTCGAGAGTTTCGAGCAGGCTGACAATTCAACCACCCGCAAGTATGGCGGCACGGGACTCGGACTGGCCATCACCCGAAAGCTGGCACGCCTGATGGGTGGCGACGCCGGGGTGGAGACATTTCCCGGTCGCGGCAGTACCTTCTGGTTCACGGTGCATTTGCGGAAGGATGCGGCAGCGATGCCAGCCACGTCAGCGCCTGCGCCGTCCGATGAGACGACCCAATGGTTCGCCCACGCCGGCAGGCGGATATTGCTGGTGGAGGACGAGCGAGCCAACCGAGAGGTCGAGCTGGCGCTGCTGACCGAGACAGGACTGACAGTGGACGTGGCCGAGGACGGCGGCGAAGCGGTCGACCAGGCGAGCCACCAGCGGTACGACCTCATCCTGATGGACGTACAAATGCCCAACATGAATGGTCTGGAGGCCTGTCGGCGAATACGTCGGCTGCCAGGAGGCCAACACATCCCCATTCTCGCCATGACGGCAAATGCCTTCGCCGACGACAGGCAGCGTTGTTTCGATGCCGGCATGAACGACTTCATCGCCAAGCCGGTGGACCCGCATTTACTCTTTGCGGCCGTTCTGAAATGGTTGGACAAGACAGTCGGCTGACACCCGCACGGCAACTCAGGTCTGGCCGGCCTCGTATACGGAAACGCTGACGCCGGCGTGGGCGAGAAACTCACGCAACTGCTTGATCAATTGCCGATCACAGACGTTGCTGTGGTGCGGGTGGTGCAGGTAGACCTCGGCACGGTTCAGCTTGACGTGAAAGCGGGCGCCGTGGCCCGAGTCGATGGTAGCGCCCAGATGGGTTAACAGGGACTCGATCTCGCGCCAGTGGATGTTGGCGCTGATCGGGTCGTGGAAGATGCTGCGCAGGAGGCCGGCGTGCTTGTGGCTCATGATCGGGTGCTCAGACTGGACGAAAATCCCATCCTAGCAAATCCGGCGACGTCCGGCCCGCCGCGGAAACACCGACGCAATCAGGCGACGCCCCGGAGACCCTCGACCATGGCCGCGCGCCGCGCGCAAACGTCCTTGCCACCGCAATGACCGCAGACCCCGATGCTGTTGAACCAACGAACGAATTCGTCGTTGCAGCCCCCGAGGGTGGCCTCGCCGAGATCATCCTGGGCGAGCAGCAACGCGCCCAAACCACCCATGTCGCCGCCCCGACAACCCTCGAAGTTCAGATGCAGCGGCAAATGCCGCTCGCGGGCAATCAATCTCGCGTCACGCATGACCTCCCAGCAATCGTAGCCCAGCCGACCGAGGATGCTGACGCTTACCCTGTCCGGTGACACCGAGATGCGCGCGCTCATATCATGGTCTCCCTTGCCTCGACTACCAGATCGGCCGGTGCTGTTCTTGCGCTTTGTTTGACTTGGATAATGTAGTCTTGGGCCGCCTCCTTGTAAATTGAGCGGAAGTAGTAGAACCATCGGCATAGGCTGACGGCGGCTTCCTCAAATACAATGCGCCCTCACCCGCCATGCCACTCATTTCCCTCTCGCAAGCCTGCCTCGCCTTCGGTCACGTGCCGCTGCTCGATCACGCCGATTTTCAGCTTGACGAGGGCGAGCGCGTCGCGCTGATCGGCCGCAACGGTAGCGGCAAGTCCTCGCTGCTGGCTGCCTTGGCCGGCTCCGAACAAGGTGGTCATCTCGACGACGGCGAGGTCTGGCGCCAACCCGGTTTGCGACTGGCCTATGTGCATCAGGAGCCGCCGCTCGATCCGGAACTGAGCGTCTTCGCCGCGGTGGTCGCCGGCATGGGCGCGGCAACGCGCCTGCTGGGCGAATGGCACGCGGTATCGCACCGACTGGCCGAACCGGGCGCGGACCACGACGCCCTGCTCGGGCAATTGAACCGGCTCCAGCACGAACTGGAAACGCTGGGCGCCTGGTCGGCGGCTTCGCAGGCGGAGCGCGCCATCGAGCGCTTCGGCCTTGATCCCGATGCGCGGGTCGGCACCTTGTCCGGCGGCCAGAAGAAACGCCTCGCCCTGGCCCAGGCGCTGGCCACCGAACCCCAGGTGCTTCTGCTCGACGAGCCGACCAACCACCTCGACCTCGCCGCCATCGAATGGCTGGAGGAGCTGCTCGCCGGCAGCGGCATCACCTTGCTGTTCATCACCCACGACCGGCGTTTTCTCGACCGCCTGGCGACGCGCATCGTCGAGCTGGATCGTGGCCGCCTGACGAGCTTTGCTGGTTCCTTCGCCAACTATCAGAAGCGCAAGGCCGAGATGCTGCAAGACGAGGCGTTTCAGAATGCCAAGTTCGACAAGTTTCTCGCCCAAGAGGAAGTCTGGATCCGCAAGGGCGTCGAAGCGCGGCGGACCCGCAACGAAGGCCGCGTGCTGCGCCTCGAGGGCTTGCGCCGCGAACGGGCCGCCCGGCGCGAGCGTCTCGGCGACGCGCGACTGTCGCTGGACACCGGCGAAAAGAGCGGCCAACTGGTCGCCGAGCTGACGCACGTCAACAAGGCTTTCGGCGACAAGATCATTGTGCGCGACTTCTCGGCGCGCATTCTGCGCGGCGACCGCATCGGTCTGATCGGTCCCAATGGGGCCGGCAAGACCACCCTGCTGCGCCTGATTCTCGGCGAACTGGCGCCGGACAGTGGCACCGTGCGCCAGGGCACGCGCCTGCAAGTCGCCTACTTCGATCAGTTTCGCGCCGCCCTCGACCCCGAGGCCACGCTCGCCGAAGTCATTTCGCCAGGGTCCGACTACGTGGAGATCGGCGGCGAGAAGAAGCACGTCATCGGCTATCTCGGCGACTTCCTGTTCGCGCCGGCTCGCGCCCGTTCGCCGGTCAAGTCGCTTTCCGGCGGCGAACGCAACCGCCTGCTGCTGGCCCGCCTGTTTGCTCGTCCGGCCAATGTGCTGGTGCTCGACGAGCCGACCAACGATCTTGATATCGAAACGCTGGAGCTTCTCGAAGAACTATTGCAGGACTACGCCGGGACCATATTCCTGGTCAGCCACGACCGGACCTTCCTCGACAACGTGGTCACCCAGACCATCGCCGCCGAAGGCAAGGGCGTCTGGAAGGAATATGCCGGCGGCTACGAGGACTGGCTGCGCTGCCGCAAGGAAGCGACGGCCGAAGCGAAAGCCAGCGGGGCCAAGCCAGCCGCGGCGAAAGAGGCGAACAAGCCGCAAAGCGACAAGCTATCCTGGAAGGAGCAGCGCGAACTCGAGGCTCTGCCGGAGCATATCGCCACGCTGGAAGGCGAGCAGAGCAAGTTGAGCCGCCTCCTGGAGGACCCGGCCCTGCATGCCCGGCAGACCCACGAAGCAAGCCGCATCGCCATTCGCCTGGGCGAGATCGAGGCTGAACTACTGGCACTGCTGGAGCGCTGGGAAGCACTCGAAGGCAGATCAGCGGGCTGAACGGTTATAATCGGCGGCCGAGATAGCGAGCAGAAAAGGGAGGCGGATCAGCGTAGCCGCCACCCTCGATCAGGACAGCCATGAACAGCGAAACCGAAAATACTCAGCCGGCCGAACAGGTATCCGAACCTGAACAACCCACCCAATCGGCGGTTCAGCCAGCTTCGGCGCAGCCTGCGCAACAGGTCACGCAAAATTTCGATCCCCGGCGGCGCCTGCGGGAACTGCTCTCGGTGCCCGAGCGCGACCGCACCGATCCCCAGTGGGACGAGATCAACGAACTGGAAATCCAACTGGCACCCGGCAACCGGGTCAGCCCGGGGCATCCGGTCGGTAGCTCCGAAAAGGCCCCCGGGGGCGGCCGCCCATTCCAGCAGAAAAAGCATCCGCCAAAGGGTGGTGGCGGCGGCGGTGGGAGTGGCGGCGGCAATCCGGGCGGAGGTGGCAAGCGCCGCCCCCGGCCCAACAATCCGAACAACCCCAACAAGCAATAGCGGCGCCGCCGCTGTTTCGCTCGGCGGCGGCCGCGATCTAGTGGTGGCCCTCGGCCACCGCCAGCATCCTTTCAGTCCGCCGCTTGCGCGCCTGCTCCGGCGTCAGGCCAACCAGCGACTCGGGCGGCAAGGGAACATCCCAATGCTGCTGAAACAGGTCAACGTCTTCGCCGGTATCCATGTGCGCCCGGTAGATCTTGTTCTGGTACGCGGGCGCATTCGGCAGGGCGACCAATTCGACGGATTGGATAATCACAGGCTTCTCCTCTGAAGATCTTGCCGTCCATCCTGCGCCCACGGCGGTACCGGATTAAGCCGAAGAATGGCACGAATTCCCCCTCTAGTTCGAGTTGAAATCCGTCCACGCACGGCCTAGCTCAAGTTGACGAACCAGCCGCATCCTGCTCGGCCTGCGCCAACAGGCGCTTCAAACCGCCAAGATCGACGCTTTCGACCAGACCCGAAAGCTTGGTGGCAAAGCCGTGTAGCTCAGGCTGGGCATGCGCCAGGTCTTCGCCCCAACGGCGGATCGCGACGACACGGCCCAGGGCGAGCATCTCCCGAAAATCCGCGAGCTGTTGCGACGACAACACAAACTTGTCGGTGGCCGCCGGCGCCACGACGCTGGCCATCGACCCGGCATCGGAATCGTCATCCAGAATCCATTCCAGGTTCAGGCTGCGCTGAAGGAAGCCGGCCAGTTCCTGATGGCGCATCGGCTTGAGGAACACGTCGTCGAAATCCACATCGGCGGGGAATCCGTCCGGCCGCCGGGGTTCGGCGGCGGAGATCAGGACTATCGGCAGATTGGCCAGGGCGACATCGCCGCGTAACGCGCGCAGCAATCCCCAGCCATCCATGACTGGCATGAACTGGTCAACCAGTACGCAGGCCACGTCGATATCTGCGGCGCGGCAGATCGCCAGCGCCTCGGCACCGTCCTTGGCCGTCACGACCCGGAAGCCCCACGCGCTGCACAGGTCGCGAAGAAACAGGCGATTCTCGACGATATCGTCGGCCACCAACAGCGTCCGTTGCGGCCCGACATGGCCGACGATGCGCACCGACGAAGCGGCCGCCGCCGAACCCGCCATGTCCCTGACCGCTGGCAGGACCAGGCTGAAGAAGAAGCGGCTGCCGCGTCCCGGCTCGCTTTCCAGGCCGATGTCGCCCCCCATCGCCTGGATGGTCTGCCGGGCAATCGTCAGTCCCAGCCCGACACCCGGTTGATACTCGCTGCCCGGCGCCCGAATGAACGGTTCGAAGATCCTGGCCTGTTGCTCCGCGGCGATACCTACGCCCGTATCGTTGACCGCGAAGCGCAAGCACTGCATCCCCTCGGGCAACGCCTCGGTCTCGGGCGATTTCAGCCGTTCGATGCGCACACTTACGGTTCCATTTGCGGTGTACTTGCAGGCATTGCCGATCAGGTTGGTCAGCACCTGGGTCAGCCGGTGCTCGTCAACCTCCACCACGGCGGGAAGATCGGCGGCCAGTTCCACGACAAAACGATTGCCCGCCGTGGCCGCAAGCAACTTGCCCGTATCCTCGAGCTGGCTGGCCAATTGGCAAAGGGAGATGGGCTCGGGCCGCAGCTCGGCCGCATGGTGATCGCCGCGAATGAACTCGAGAATTTCGTCGATCAGGTAAAGCAGGTGCCGGCCACTGGTCTCGATCACGCTCAGCTTGGCGTCGGCCTCTCGTCGTCCGCCTTTGCGCAGCAACTGGGCGTAGCCGACGATGGTATGCAGCGGCGTCCGCAGCTCGTGGCTGACGGTAGACAAGAAGGCCAGCCGGGCCTGGCCGGCTGTCTCGGCCTGCAGTTTGGCTTCGTTCAGTTCGCGAGTACGCGACTCGACGGCCGCGACCAGCCGCTCCTGCTCGGTACGCTGGAAATTGAACAGCCGCTGGCGCGCGCTTTCCGCCGCCACACCGATCAACCGCGAATCCCGGTACATGGCGTAACCCAGGACCAGCGAGGACACCAGGAAGCCCAGTAGCGGCAAGTCGTTGCTCTGCAAGATCGTCGGTCCTTCCAGCATGCCACCGGCCGCGCGAAGAATGATGATCATCAGGAGCACGCCCCACGCCAGAATGTACTGCCGGCCGTTCCGGACGCCTTGCCAGGCGGCGATGGCGACCAGGATGCCCATGGCGATGGTGATGGTCAGGGCCGCCATTGCCGTGAGCAGCCTCAGGTTGAGGACGGCGCCCTGCAGGACGGCCGCCAGCAGGCACAGCGACGCCAGCAAGGTCATGCCACGGGCCAGCCGGGGATGGCTCCTGGGCAGATCGAGAAAAGCACGGGCAAAGACGATATGGCAGAACAGACCCAACAAAACCATGGCACCAAACAAGCGCTGTTGCCAGAACTGGTCGCTGGCCGGCAGCCAGCGGGCGGCATAACCATCCACAATGAACATCGATAACCCGAGCAGACCATCGCCGAGCCCCACCGCCAGGAGCGCCGGACGCCCATTGCTCCGCCAGGCCAGCAGGCTGAACAGCGCCACCGCCGTCACCGACGCCGCCACAACCGCGGCCTTGACGTTGAGACGGCCGCTCTCCGCCTCCGCGTAGGCGGCCGGTTGCCAGAGAGTCAGTTCGCTCGCCAGCAGCGTCGGGCCGCCGACGCGCAGGTAGGCGGTCTGGATCTCGGCGGCGGCAATATCCACTGGAAACAGAATTCCTCGAGTGGCCAGGGGCCGCCGCTCGACGGGCACCAACGTACCGCTCGCCTGTGCGCTGCTGGTGCCGGCCGCATCGACCAGATACAGCACGCACGACCCCAGGAATGGATTGTCCAGCGCCAGCCAGCGCTGCCGCGCCGCCGCCGTGCCGTTGCCGACCGCGAAACGGACCCAGATGGCGCCGGCGCGATAGCCGCCGCTGAAGCCGCTGCCGCGGAGCGGCCGGAAATGGCCGGCGGCATCGGCCTGCCGCACGGCGGCAAGGTCGAGCGTCCCGGTCGGGTCGTCGAGCACCGAGAGATGACCGTTGAAACCTTGACTCGGCGAGCCATCGACCACCATCGGCACCGCCGCGAGGACGGTGCCGATGGACCAGAATACCAACCAGAGCGCGAATCCGAGCCCGACATTGCGCCAGCGAACGGTCAAGCAGCCTCCCCCGCCGTGCCTCCCCTCAATTGGCGGTACTCCCGGGGACTAAGGCTGTAGCGGCGCCGGTAGGCCCTCGTGAAGTCGCCCGCGTTGCGGTAGCCGACGTGACTGGCGATCGCCTGCACACGCATGCCGCTGCTCTCGAGCAAGTGGCGCGCCGTTTCCAGGCGCAATTCGGAAAAGTAGTCGAACACCGTCATCCCGACCCGCTGGCGGAACAGCTCGGTCAGCTTTCGCTCGTTGGTGCCCAGCTTGTCGGCCAGCTCGCTCAACCCCGGTGGGTTGGCGATGCGCCGGTCGAGCACCGCGAGGGCCTGTGCGAACAGGTTGTCGTCGGGAAACGCCTGATCGCCGGCACCGTCGAGGGCGCGTTGGCCCACCATCGTTTGCAGACGTTGGATGCGCCATTTGGCGTGCAGATGGACAAAAACGCGCGCCACCACCTCTTCCTCGGAAAATGGCTTGGTGATGTAGTTGACCGCGCCCAGCGCAAAACCGTGCAGCTTGTCCTCGATGGCGGAGCTCGCCGACAGAAAGATCACGGGCACGTCGCGGGTACGCGGATCGGTCCTCAGACGCTCGCAGACCTGTAGTCCGCTCAGGCCCGGCATGAACAGATCAAGCAGGATCAGATCGGGCCGGCCGGCGACCGCCTTTTCCAGGCCGTCCGCACCGTCGAGGGCAACGAGGATCTCGACTGCCCGATCCTCGAGATAGGACACCAGCAAGGCGACCGAATCCGGCTGGTCGTCGATGATGAGCAAACGGGGCGTGGTACCGGACATGCTTGCTACCGTTGCGAAAATGCGATGGGGGAATATTACGCTTGCAAATGCCCGGCCCGCCGCCATGGGCGTTGGTGGAAACACAATGTCACATTCGCCCTGCGGCGGCCGCGGGGCCGCTCGGCAAGCGGAGCGGAGGAGTAACATTGCGCCATGAATGACGCCCACCACGCCCATGGAGCCGCGCTCCCGGAGATGACCGCCACCGACCGCCGGAGCAGGCCCCTGCGCGATCTGCGCATTTCCGTCACCGACCGCTGCAATTTCCGCTGTGTCTATTGCATGCCGAAAACCGTTTTCGGTCGCGACTACCCCTTCCTGCGGCGTCAGGAGCTGCTGACCTACGAGGAGATCGTCCGGCTGGCCCGGCTGTTTGCCGCCCAGGGCGTCAACAAGATCCGCCTTACCGGCGGCGAGCCACTATTGCGCCGGGACATTGAGCGGCTCGTCGAACAACTGGCCCGCATTCCCGACCTGGAGCTCACCCTGACCACCAATGGTTCACTGCTGGCCGCCCGGGCCCGGGCGCTGCGCGACGCCGGTTTGCACCGGGTGACGGTCAGCCTCGACGGTCTCGACGACGCCGTGTTCAAGAGCATGAACGATGCCGACTATCCAGTATCCCGCGTGCTCGACGGAATCGAGGCGGCGGCCCAGGTCGGTCTGGCGCCGGTCAAGATCAACATGGTGGTCAAGCGCGGCGCCAATGACGGTGAAATTCTGCCCATGGCCCGCCATTTCAGGGGCAGCGGCCACATCCTGCGTTTCATCGAGTACATGGACGCCGGCAACGCCAATGCCTGGCAGGCCGCCGAAGTCATTCCGGCCGCCGATGTGGTGCGCCGCATCGACAGCGAATTCCCGCTCGAAGCGATCGACCCCAATTACCCGGGCGAAGTCGCCGAACGCTGGCGCTACCGCGACGGTGCCGGCGAAATCGGCGTCATTGCCTCCGTCACCCAGGCGTTCTGCTCCAGTTGCACCCGCGTCCGCCTATCGACCGACGGCCAACTCTACACCTGCCTGTTCGCCAGCCAGGGCCACGACCTGCGCCACCTGCTGCGCGGCGACGCCGACGATGCGCGGCTGGCGGCCGCCATCGCCGGCATCTGGCGGCAACGTGACGATCGCTACTCGGAACTGCGCGGCGCCGGCCTGCCGGTGGCGAAAAAAATCGAGATGTCCTATATCGGCGGCTGAACAGGGCCGCTGCGCAAGTCTTGGCAATAGTATGACTTTCGGCTGACTAAAAGCGGTTTGCCAGTTGCGCTTTTCGGGCAAAATCATGTCATGAGGAAAACAACAAGAGAAAACCGCCAGTGAAGATCAATCTTCCCGTTACCCAGAAAGAAAAGCCGTTCCCGTCCGGCAAGTATCTCGTTTCGAAAACGGACTTGAAGGGCGCCATCACCTACGCCAACGACGCCTTCGTCGAGCTGTCGGGCTTTAGTCGCGACGAGCTGATCGGCAAGAACCACAATGTGGTGCGTCACCCGGAAATGCCGCCCCAGGCCTTCGAGGATCTTTGGGCGACGGTCAAGGAGGGCCGGCCCTGGCGCGGTACGGTCAAGAACCGTTCCAAGGACGGCGATTTCTATTGGGTCGATGCCTTTGTCGTTCCCCTGCGGCGCGGCGAACAGACCACGGGCTACATGTCGGTGCGCTCGGAACCGACCCGGGCCCGGGTCGGCGAGGCCGAGGCGCTCTACAAGCGGCTGAACGCGACCAAGGGCCGGCTCGACAGTCACGGCGGCTGGTGGCGGCGTCTCAGCTTGCGCGCCCGTCTGGTCGCGGTGATGGCCTTCATGGCCGTGCTGATCGCCGGCAGCGCCGTCGTCGGGCTGGCCGGCAACCAGTTGACCAACAAGGCGCTGGAATCGGCCTATCACGACAACATGAGGCCGTCGCTGGCCATCGCCCGGATGGTGGCGCTGATGGGCGACAACCGCGCGCAGATCATGCTCGGGCTGCAACACAACCCGGACAACCCGGTCGCCAAGATGCACGACCATGCGCTGGACATTCATATCGCCGCGACGCTGAAGGACCGCGAGGACATGGATGCGGCCAAGGCGGATTACCTGAAGCACGCCATCGGCACCGAGGAACAGGCCCTGGCGGACGCATTCCTCAAAGCCCGCGAGGAGTTCTCGAGCAACGGAGTCGGCCCGGCGCGGGAAGCGCTAAAGGCCGGCGAGTTCCGCCAGGCCCACCAGTTGCTCCTGAGCCGGATCAACCCGCTCTACCAGGAGGTCATGACCAAGGGCGAGGCGCTCCAGCAATACCTCTACCGGACCGGCGAACAGGACTTCCAGACTGCCCAGCGGCGTTACGCGTGGATCCTGGGCCTGATCGGCGGCGGCACCCTGATTGGCCTGCTGCTGGTGGCGATCGCCGGCACCTTGCTGATCCGCGCCATCATCCTGCCGATGCGCCGGGCCATCGGCCACTTCAATCGCATTTCCCAGAACATCCTTACCGACGAGATCGACATCAGCGGTCGCGACGAGGCCGGTGAGCTGATGAATGCCCTGGCCACCATGCAGGTCCATCTGAAGGTCATCCTCGACGAGATCCGCCTCGCCTCGCGCAGCCTCGACGAGCAGTGCAAGCACCTGAACACCGAGATGGACAGCGTGATATCCCATTCCCGCGATCAGCGCGACCGGGTGCAAAGCGTCGCCACCACGGCGGAGCAATTCACCCAGTCGGTCGCCGAGGTTGCCGACAGCGCGGCCAAGACCGCCCAGGCGGCCGGGCATTCCCGCGAACTGGTCGATGTCAGCACCACCAGCATGTCCAACAGCATGGCCGCCACCGGCCGGGTGGTGACAGCGGTGCAGGCTTCCAGCACCACCATCGGCGAGCTGAACCATGCGATCCAGAAGATCGGCGAAATCACCAACACCATCAAGGAAATCGCCGATCAGACCAACTTGCTGGCGCTCAATGCGGCCATCGAGGCTGCCCGCGCCGGCGAATTCGGCCGGGGCTTCGCCGTGGTGGCCGACGAAGTCCGCAAGCTGGCCGAGCGCACGTCGAGCAGCACGGAGGACATCAATGCCACCGTCGTGCAGTTCCGCAGCGTGACCCAGACCGCCGTGGAATCGATGAACCTGGCGGTGCACGAGGTCGACGAAGGCATCGGCCAGATGCATGCGAGCGTCGGCGGTCTCGGCCAGATCACCGCGTCGAGCAAGGATGTGGCGCAAATGGCCGAGCACATCGCCACCGCCTCGCAGCAGCAATCGCTGGCCAGCCAGGACGTCGCGAGCCACATGGAGGAGATTTCGTCCCTGATCGATCAGAACACGTCGATTGCCATCGAAGCCTGGCAATCGGTGGAGGACATTTCAAGCAACGCGGCGGCGCTGCGCGCCATCGTGGACCAGTTCCAGTTCGACGACCCCTCGACGCTGAGGGTGGCGCGCCAGCGGTCGATCGCTAGCCGCCGGCGCGCAGCCCGACCATGATGCCGCCCAGCCGGACCCGGTAGGTCGCCAGCATTCCCGCCGCCGTCACGCCGGCCAGGCCGGCCAGCAAGCCGACCGCCAGCAGCCACGGCCCCGGCAGGTAGGGCAGCCGAAAGGCAAAGCGCGCCAGCGCCCAGGCAATCGTCCCCGCCCCCAGGCCGGCCAGCGCACCGGCCAGGGTGCCGAGCGCGGCAAACTCCGCCAGCAGTGCCGACCGTAGCTGGCCGCTACGCGCCCCAAGCGCACGCAACACGGCGAGTTCGTGGGCGCGCTCGTCCGCGCTGGCCTGGATGGCCGCGTAGAGCACCATCAGCCCCGCCAGCAGCGCCAGGCCGAACAGTGCCTGTACCGCCCGTGCCACCCGCTCGACGCTCTCCTGCACCTGCCGCACCAGGGCTGCCACGTCGACCACGGTCAGATTGGGGAAGTCCCGCACCAGATCGGTGATGAAGCCCGCCCGCCCGGCGGGCAGATGAAAGCTGGTGATGTAGCTGACCGGGTAGCCATCGAGCAGGCCCGGCGGCGCGATGACGAAGAAATTGACCCGCATCGAATCCCAGTCGAGCTTGCGCAGCGAACCGATCCGCGCCGCCAGCGGTACCCCGGCCACCTGGTAGGTCAGCTCGTCGCCGAGCTTCAGCCCCAGCGTTTCGGCCAAGCCCTGCTCCACAGACAGCTCCGACCGATGCGTGTCACCATGCCAACGGCCGGCCGACACCGTGTTGCCCGCCGGCAGGTCGGTATTCCAGGACAGATTGAATTCGCGCTCGACCAGCCGCTGGGCCCGTTCGTCGGCAAAATCGGTCGGCGCCACCGCCCGGCCGTTAATCGCCGTCAGCCGACCGCGCACCATCGGTTCCAGCACCGGTGCCGGCAAACCGCCGGCGACGAAGAAGCCGGCGAACGCGGCCCGTTGGTCGGTTTGCAGATTGATGACGAAGCGGTTGGGGGCGTCCGAGGGAACCCGCGCGCGCCAGCTGGCCAGGAGATCGTCGCGGGCGATGGTCAGCAAGAGCAGGGTCGTCAGTCCCAGGCCGAGCGCCACGGCCTGTACCACCGTGCCGCGCCAGCGCCGACGCAGATTGGCCAACCCCAGGCGCCAGGGACTGAAGCCCCGGCCACCGGTCCGCCCCAGCCGACTCAGCACGAGCAGCAGACGCGCCGCGCCACCGTAAAGGAGGATGGCAGCGCAAAAACCGCCGATGACGATCAGGCCGAGCCGGGCTTCGCCCGCCACCCAGATCATCAGAATAGCGAGCAGCCCGGCGCCGAGGCCGTAGGCCGCCAGGAAGCCGGGCTCGGCGCCAGCCCATTCCCGGCGCAGCACCCGAATCGTCGGCACGCGGCGCAAGCGCAGCAGCGGCGGCAACACGAAGCCGACGACCAGGGTCAGGCCGACCGCCAGCCCTTGCGCCCAGGGTTGCCAGGAAGGCATGGGCAGATCCTGGCTCAAGAACCCGGCCAACAGCACCGCCAAACCCCATTGCACGGCAAAACCGAGCAGGCAGCCAACCCCCGTCGCCAGTAGCCCGAAGAAAATGAATTCGCCGCCGTGGATCGCCAGGATCTGGTTGGCCCGCGCCCCCAGGCAGCGCATCACGGCGCAAGCATCGAGATGCCGGCGCAGATAGCGGTCGGCCGCCAGGCCGACGGCAACGGCCGCCAACACCACTGTCAGGAGCGCCGCCAGCCGCAGGAAGCGGCCGGCCCGCTCGATCAGGTTGCGGATTTCCGGCCGGGCATTGTCCAGGCTTTCCAGGCGTTCGCCCCGGCCCAGCCGGCTGTCCACCCAACGGCGGAAGCCGTCGACCGCCGCGGTGTCGCCGGCGAGATGCAGCCGCCAACTGACGCGGCTGCCCGGCTGGATCAATCCCGTGGCGGGCAAGTCGGCCAGGTTGATGAGCAGCCGGGGCGCCAGCGCAAAGGCATTGATACCCCGGTCCGGGTCCATCGTCAGTACCGCCGAAGCCCGCAACGACAGCGTCCCCAGGCGCACGCCGTCGGCACCGAGCATGCGCGCCAGCCGCTCGTCCGGCCAGCCGCCGCCCGCCGCCGGCACCTCGCGGGTTTCCGCGTCGGGCATATCGAGCGCGGGAGCGATGCGCAATACGCCGCGCAGCGGGTAGTTGTCGCTGACCGCCTTGATGTCGGCCAGTTGCGCGCCCTCGCCGGCCATGACCATGCTCGGAAAACTGGCGCTCTCGGCAACCTGCAAGCCGCGGCGCCGGGCCTCGACTCGCACCTCGTCGCGCCACGGATGGTCGGCCGAGAGCAGCAGATCGCCACCCAGCAACTGGTGCGATTGCAGCAGCAGGCCCTGACGCACGCGGTCAGCCAGAAAGCCGACGCTGGAGAGCGCCGCCACCGCCAGCACCAGTGCCAGGCCAAGCACGGTCAGTTCGCCGGCCCGCCAGTCGCGCGTCAGCATGCGCCAGGCCAGCCGTGCGCCCACATCCACCGCGCTGCTCATTGGTACCCTTTCGCTACAATCACTGCGCTTCCCTCTCCCGACGACCCAGCGATGACAACCGCCCTGCGACGGATTATCCCCTTACTGGCGATACTGAGCCTGCTGGCCGGCTGCGCCACGACAATGGAAGGCCCGGATACGCCGCCGCTGCCGCGCGACATGGCGCGCCGGCCGGGCGGCCAGCCGGCGACTGCATGGCCCGGCAACCTGGACGAAGCGGAGGCACGCGCGCGCATCGGCAAACTACTGCCGGCCGGCGTCAAGGACAGAGCTGGCTGGTCCGCCGACCTGCATGCGGCGTTCGTCCATCTGAAGATACCCCACGCGGCGGAGACCTATTGCGCGGTCGTCGCGGTTACCGAGCAGGAATCGACTTTCCAGGTGGATCCGGTGGTGCCCGGACTGCCCGACATCGTCCGGCGCGAACTGGAGCGGCGCGCCGACAAGTACGGCATACCCATGCTGCTGGTCTCCGCCGCCCTCCTCAAGACCTCTCCGAACGGCCGCGGCTATGGGCAGCGCATCGACGCCCTGAAGACCGAGAAACAGCTCGACGCCCTGTTCGACGACATGATCGGGGAACTGCCTTTCGGTCGGCAACTGCTCGCCGACTACAACCCGGTGCATACCGCCGGCCCGATGCAGGTCAGCATCGACTTCGCCGAGCGGCACACCAAGGAAAAGCCCTACCCCTATCCCATCGAAAAATCCTTCCGCGACGAAGTTTTCACCCGGCGTGGCGGACTCTACTTCGGCAGCGCCATTCTGCTCGACTACCCGGCACCCTACGACGAGGTACTGTTCCGCTTTGCCGACTTCAACGCCGGTCGCTACAGTGGCCGCAACGCGGCCTTTCAGGCCGCCCTCGGCCGCGTCGCCGGCAAGACGCTGGCACTCGACGGCGACCTGCTACGCTATGAAAACGGCAAGGCCGGCGACACGCCCGGCGAGGTGGAGACCGCCCTCCGTTCGCTGTCCCACCTGCTACAGATGAGCCCGACCGAAGTCCGCCGCGACCTGCTGCTGGAGAAGACGTCGGCGTTCGGCCTCAGCCCGCTGTTCGGCCGTGTCTTCGCGCTTGCCGACAAGAAGGCCGGCGAACCGATGCCGCGCCAGGTCATGCCGCACATCCGCCTGAACAGCCCCAAGATCACCCGCAAGCTAACCACCGAATGGTTCGCCAAACGGGTCGAGGAGCGCTACCGAAACTGCCTGGCGCGAGCCGACGCCCAGGCCAAGTGAGTGTTGCGCCGGGCGATGGCGGCGCACCGCCGGACGGGCACGCCGTTGGCTGGACATCCCGCAACGCTGGCATAATCGGCAAGCCTTCCGACCCGCGACGCCATCATGCCCAGCCTGCCCGCCAAAACCCTGGAAACCTTCGCCAATCCAGCCGCGCATCGCGACTACCAGATCCACATGGAGATCCCGGAGTTCACCTGCCTGTGCCCCAAGACCGGGCAGCCGGACTTCGCGGTGCTGACGCTGGACTACGTGCCGGACAAGCTGTGCGTCGAACTGAAGAGCCTGAAGCTGTATGCCTGGAGCTTCCGCGACGAGGGGCATTTCCACGAGGATGTCACCAATCGCATGCTCGACGATCTGGTCCGGGCGACCAAGCCGCGCTTCATGCGCCTGACGGCCCGCTTCTACGTTCGGGGCGGCATCTTTACCAACGTGGTCGCCGAGCACCGCAAGAAGAACTGGCAGCCGCCGGCGCGCGTCAACCTGGCCGAGTTTCCGACGCAGTCGAACACGCGCGGCTGAGCAACCAATCATCATGACCGAAACGTCCCTGACCCTCGCCTCGCTCGGCCGCGCACTTCGCCAGGGCCGCGTCACCGCGCGCCGCACTGGTCCGATCGGCATTGTTTACGCCAGCGTCTTCGCGGTATTTGGCGCCATGATCATGGGCGGCCTGCTCAAGGCGGGGATGACGCCGTTCGTGCTCGCCGCGGCGGGCGCCTTCATGCTGGTGGGACCGATCACCCTGGCCGGTTTTTTCGGCCTGGCGCGAGCCGTCGAGGCCGGCCGGCGCCCCGGCGCCGATGATATCTTCAACGGCTTTCATCATCCGCCGGCCGCGCTGTGGGTGATTGCCCTGGTCTGCGCGCTCCTCTTCCTGATCTTCGTTACCGATGCGGCGATTCTCTACAGCTACATGGTGGGCGGCACGCCGCTGTTCCCGGCCGACATGCTGCCGCCGCCCGCCTCGGCGACCGGTTTCCTGTTCTGGGCCGGCGTCTCGGGCGCCGTGGTGGCCTTCCTGATCTTCACGATTTCCGCTTTTTCGGTGCCCCTCCTGAGCGAGCGGCGCGCCCATCTGGTTGGCGCGGTCGTTACCAGCGTGCGCATCGTCTTCCGCAACTTGCCAGCAACCATGCTCTGGGCGATCTTCATCTCGGCGGCCGCCATCGCCAGCATCGTGCTGCTGCCGCTGTTTCCGTTCGTCATGCCGGTGCTGGCCCATGCCAGCCACGCGCTCTATCGCGAGGCGTTGCCGCCGACCGTCTGAGGCGGCGCTTCGGGGTTGTCCAGCCGGGCCGCCAGCACGCTGGCGCCGACGATCAGCGCGCCGCCCAGCCATTCGCGCGCTCCCATCGCCTCGCCGGCCAGCCACCACGAGGCCAGGGCGGCAACCACCAGTTCAAAGAGAAATATCACCACGGCGCGGGTGGCCGGCACCTGGGTCAGGCCATGCTGGACAACCAGGTTGATGGCCAGCAGGACCACGCCGACCACCGCTACCAGCAGCCAGGCGCCAGGCGCGATGCGGGGCAGCGCCACCGGTTCGACCAGCAGCACGTAGGCGAACCCCACAGCCACCACACCGGCGAATACCGCCAGCGACTTGAGTTCGATGCTGTAGTGGCGCGCGCGCCGGATCAGTACGTTGGACAGGGCGAACAGGAACCCCGCCACCAGGCCCAGCCATTCGGCGCCCTGCCTGGGCCAGGGCGCGCCCAAGCCGGGATGCCAGAGCATGACGGCGGCACCGACCAGCGAGATGCCGACCACGGCCCCACCCAGCCAGTTCAGACGCTCGTCGAGCAGCAGGCGGGCCAGCAATACGGTCCACAGCGGCGCCAGGTAGAAGAGCAGCAGGACCCGCATCACCTCGCCATGCAACATGGCCAGCACGTAGCCAAGGTTGCAGCCGGCCGCCGAGAGCGCAATGGCCACCAGCCAGCCATCGGCGCGACTGCCGCGCAGTTTGGCGCCGAATAGCGCCAGCCCCGCCACGAGGGCAACGGCGTAGGTGAGCGTCGTGGCCAGCGCACCGGAAAGTCCGGCGGCCTCGATGACCCGATAGGGGTACCAGATCAGCCCCCACACGGTCGCGCCGGTGAGCAGCGCACCGATGGCGACACGCTGCCCTGGCCTATAATTTACCGGCTGTCGCATGACATCGCGCATGAAATCCTCTTCACCACCGGTCCGTTGCCGTGAACCCCAATCTCGCCAAGCTGCAACCCTACCCTTTCGAGAAACTCCGCCAGCTCTTTGCCGGCTCCGCGCCGTCGGCGGACTTCAAGGAAATCAAACTGTCGATCGGGGAGCCGCAACACGGCACGCCGGACTTCATCCAGGCGACCCTCGCGGCCAACATGGCGGGACTGGCCAATTATCCCACTACCAACGGCTCGGACGCCCTGCGCCAGGCCATTGCCGACTGGCTGAGCCGCCGCTATGCGCTTCCGCCTCTCGATTCGGCGCACCAGGTGCTGCCGGTGAACGGCTCGCGCGAGGCGCTGTTCGCCTTCGCCCAGTGCGTTGCCGATCCGGTCCGACCCGACGGCCTGGTCCTGTGCCCCAACCCGTTCTACCAGATCTACGAGGGCGCCGCCTACCTGGCGGGGCTCGCGCCGGCCTTCATCAACCAGTTGCCCGCGAACGATTTCGCCATGGATTTCGCGGCCATACCCGAATCGACCTGGCGGCGCGTGCAACTGATCTACGTCTGTTCGCCGGGCAATCCGACCGGCAACATCATGACGCTGGACCAATGGCGACAACTGTTCGAGCTCGCCGACCGCCACGGCTTCGTCATCGCCGCCGACGAGTGCTACTCGGAAATCTATTTCGACGAACATCAGCCGCCTCTGGGCGCCTTGCAGGCAGCCCGCCACCTGGGCCGCGACGACTACCGGCAGCTCGTCGTCTTTTCCAGCCTGTCGAAGCGCTCCAACGTGCCGGGCCTGCGCTCCGGCTTCGTCGCCGGCGACGCGGCGACTGCTGAAGCAGTTCTGGCTGTACCGCACCTATCACGGCTGCGCCATGAGCCCGCCGGTGCAGGTGGCTTCGGCCGTGGCCTGGAGCGACGAGGGCCACGTGCGCCACAACCGCAAGCTCTACAAGGAGAAGTTCGACCAGGTGACGCCGCTCATTGCCGATTGCCTGGACACCCGGCGCCCCGACGGTGGCTTCTATCTCTGGGCATCCGTGGCCCGCTATGCGGGAATGTCCGACACGGACTTCGCCCGCGAACTGCACCACCGGTACAATGTCACCGTACTGCCGGGCAGCTATCTGGCCCGGCCATCGGGCGGCATCAATCCTGGCCAAGGCTTCGTGCGCATCGCATTGGTCGCCGATATCGAGGAATGCATCGAAGCCGCCCAGCGCATCGCCGATTTCTGCCAGACACTCTGAATTTCTCATCCAACCGACTCTCACCAACAAGGGACCGAAACATGCAAGACCTGCAAAAGATCATCGACCAGGCCTGGGAAAACCGCGCCAACCTGAACCCCGGTTCCGCCCCCGCGCAGGTCAGCGAAGCGGTCGCGCCATGTTCTCAACGATCTCGACCAGGGCACGTCTGCGTGTCGCGGAAAAGATCGATGGCCAATGGATCACCCATCAATGGGTGAAGAAGGCGGTGCTGATCTCCTTCCGCCTCGAAGACAACCACGTCATGGATGGCGGCGTGTTCCGCTACTACGACAAGGTCCCCACCAAGTTCGCCAACTACGACGACCAGGCCTTCCGCCAGGGCGGCTTCCGCGTCGTGCCGGGCGCCGTGGTGCGGCGCGGCTCCTTCATCGGCAAGAACGTCGTGCTGATGCCCAGCTTCGTCAATATCGGCGCCTATGTCGACGAGAGCACCATGGTCGATACCTGGGTCACGGTCGGCTCCTGCGCGCAGATCGGCAAGAACGTGCATCTGTCCGGCGGTGTCGGCATCGGCGGCGTGCTGGAGCCGATGCAGGCCAATCCGACCATCATCGGCGACAACTGCTTCGTCGGCGCCCGTTCGGAAGTGGTCGAGGGCGTCATCGTCGAAGACAACTGCGTCATTTCGATGGGCGTCTTCATCAGCCAGAGCACCAAGATCTACGACCGCGCCACCGGCGAGATCACCTACGGCCGCGTGCCGGCCGGCTCGGTGGTGGTCAGCGGCAACCTGCCCTCGGCGGACGGCAAGTACAGCCTCTCGTGCGCCGTGATCGTCAAGAAGGTGGATGCGCAAACCCGATCCAAGACATCGATCAACGAGTTGCTGCGCGACTGAGAGCCCAGCCGACAACGCCGCCGCGGAAGGAAGTGCCATGATCTTCGACAAGACTGTTTCAACTGATGGCTGAAAAGAACGCCTCCGACATTTTCGTCTCGGCGGGCGCCCCCATCAGCATCAAGATTCACGGCAACTGCATTCCCATCAACCAGCAGACGATGGATCCGGCCACCATCCAGAAGATGGCCTACGAGATGCTGACGCCCGAGCAGATCAGCCGTTTCGAGGCGGAGCGAGAACTCAACCTGTCGATCGGCATCGCCGAGGTCGGCAACTTCCGTATCAACCTGTTCTGGCAGCGCGGCTCGATCGGCGTGGTGGTGCGCTACATCACCAGCGACATTCCGAAGATCGAGGACCTGGCGCTGCCGTCGGTCCTCTCCGACATCATCATGGCCAAGCGCGGCCTGGTGCTGGTGGTCGGCGCAACCGGCTCCGGCAAGTCCACCACCATCGCGGCGATGCTCGACCACCGCAACACCAACCGCTCGGGCCACATCCTGACGGTCGAAGACCCGATCGAATTTCTCTTCAAGCACAAGAAGTCGATGGTCAATCAGCGCGAAGTCGGGCTCGACACGCATTCCTGGGGCGAGGCGCTGAAGAACGCCATGCGCCAGGCGCCGGACTGCATCCTGATTGGCGAAATCCGCGACAAGGAGACGATGAGCGCGGCCATCGTCGTATGCGCAGACCGGCCACCTCTGCCTGGCGACCCTGCACGCCAACAATGCCTACCATGCCCTGAACCGCATCATCAATTTCTTCCCGCTGGAAAACCGGACCTCCCTCTTCCTCGATTTATCGTCCACCCTGAAGACCATCATTTCCCAGCGCCTGGTGCGCCGGCCCGACGGCAAGCGCCTGCCCTGCGGTGGAGATACTGCTCAATACCCGGCACATCGCCGAACTGATCGAAAAGGGCGAACTGAACGGCATCAAGGAAGCCATGGAGCAAAGCCTGGCACCCGGTTCGCAGACCTTCGAACAGGATCTGCACCGGTTGTACACGGAAAAGATCATCACGCTGGAAGAAGCCCTGGGCAACGCCGACTCGCCCACCAACCTCTCGTGGCTGATCAACAACGCCCAGCTTCAGACCAATACCGCCAAGACGCTCAAGGTGCCGTTCGCCACGGCGACGACGCCGGCGCCTGAATCGGCCAGCAGTGGCGCTTCATTTGCCGAATTCAATCTGAGCATGGACGCCTGAACGGCATGACACCCACGCTGGTCCTGGCGCGCCAACTGATTGGCCGCGCCTCGGTAACGCCCGACGACGCCGGTTGTCTCGAAGTGATCGCCGCGCGCCTGGCGCCACTCGGTTTCACCCTGGAGCGACTCGACAGCAACGGTGTGGCCAACCTCTGGGCACGTCGTGGCCAGGGCAGTCCCCTCCTTTGTCTGGCCGGCCACACCGACGTGGTGCCGGCCGGACCGCGCGACCAGTGGCATTCCGATCCCTTCGAGCCCACCGAGCGTGACGGCATTTTGTACGGGCGGGGGGCGGCCGACATGAAGTCGTCGCTGGCCGCCTTCGTGGTCGCCATCGAGCAGTTCGTCGCCGGCCACCCGGACCATCGGGGTTCGATCGCGCTGCTGCTGACCTCGGATGAGGAAGGCGACGCCACCGACGGCACCGTCCGTGTCGTCGAAGCATTGAAGGCCCGCGGCGAGACCATCGACTGCTGCATCGTCGGCGAGCCGACTTCGGCGATCCGGCTCGGCGACACGCTCAAGAATGGCCGGCGCGGCTCACTGTCGGCCCGGCTGCTGGTCAAGGGCGTTCAGGGTCACGTCGCCTATCCCGAGAAGGTGAAGAACCCGATCCATCTGGCCGCGCCGGCCCTGGCCGAACTGGCCGCCATGCGCTGGGACGAAGGCAACGAGTATTTCCCGCCGACCAGCTTCCAGATCTCGAATATCAAGGCCGGCACGGGAGCGACCAACGTCGTGCCGGGCGTTCTGGAGGTGTTGTGCAATTTCCGTTTCTCCACCGCCAGCACCGTCGATGGCCTGCAAGGGCGCGTTCATGCCCTGCTCGACGCCCATGGCCTGGAGTACGAGATCCACTGGACGCTGGGCGGCCGCCCCTTCCTGACGCCGCGCGGCCGCCTGGTCGAGGTGCTGACGGAGTCGGTACGCAGCGTGATCGGCGTGGAACCGGAACTGTTCGACCTCGGGCGGCACGTCGGATGGCCGCTTCATCGCCGACATCTGCGCCGAGGTCGTCGAGCTGGGGCCGGTGAATGCGAGCATCCACAAGGTGGATGAGCACATCACGGTCGCCGATCTGGAGCCGCTGGCGGCGATCTATCGCAGCGCGCTCGAGCGCCTGCTCAGTCATGACGCAACTCGTTGAAGAGCTGATTACCGTTCGCGACTGGCTGCGCTGGGCGGTCAGCCGCTTCCACGAGGGGCAGCTCTTCTTCGGCCATGGCACCGACAACGCCTACGACGAAGCCGCTTACCTGATCCTGCATACGCTCCACCTGCCGCTCGACCGGCTGGAACCCTTTCTCGATGCTCGTCTGACCCGTCCGGAACGTCTGGCCGTGCTCAATATCCTCGAGCAGCGCATCGTCCGGCGCCTGCCGGCCGCCTATCTGACCCGCGAGGCGTGGCTGGGCGAGTTCCGCTTCTACGTCGATGAGCGGGTGATCGTGCCGCGCTCCTATTTCGCAGAGCTGCTGGCGGAAGGGCTGACACCCTGGCTCGACGATCCCGTGGCTGTGGTTTCAGCGCTCGACCTGTGCACCGGTTCCGCTTGCCTGGCCATTCTCATGGCCCATGCCCTGCCGAACGCGACCATCGACGCCGTCGATATTTCCGCCGATGCGCTGGCCGTCGCTCGGCGCAATGTCATCGACTATCATCTCGGCGATCGCATCCGGCTGGTGCACTCGGATGTATTCGGCGCGCTCGACGCTTGCCGATACGACCTGATCATCTGCAACCCGCCGTATGTCACCGCCGCGTCCGTGGCGACCCTGCCGGCCGAATATCGCCACGAACCGACCCTGGCGCTGGGGTCGGGCGAAGATGGCCTGGATGTCGTGCGCCGGCTGCTTGCCGATGCCGCCGACCATTTGACCGACACGGGCCTGCTGTTCGTGGAAGTCGGTCACAACGCCGATATCGTCGAAGCGGCCTTTCCCGATCTGCCCTTCACCTGGGTCGATGCGCCCAGCGGCGAAGGCAAGGTATTCCTGCTCAATCGCGAACAACTGGTGACCCATCATGAATCGACGCGCTAGCCTGTACTTCCGTATCCTGGCGGCCACGCTGGTGGCCGCGGCAATGGCCCTGCCCGCGGCCAACGCGGCCGATGGCAAGCAAGCCACCAAGGCTGTCCAGCCCGCCGCCATGCGCATGGTCTTCCAGGTCACCGAGGACGATGGCAAGAAGTGGATGGGCATCCTGGGGAACATCCACAACATCCAGGACGACCTGGGCAAGGGCAACGTCGCCATTGCGGTGGTCGCCATCGGACCCGGACTCGATATGCTGATGGCGGATTCCGTGGCGGCCAACGGCGTCCAGGACGCGCTGGCGGAGGGCGTCGAGTTTATCGCCTGCGAAAACACCATGAAGGCGCGCAAGATCAAGAAGGACGATCTGATCGAAGGTATCGGCTATGCCCGCGCCGGCTATGTCGAGATCGCCCGTCGCCAGCAGCAGGGCTGGGCCTATCTGCGGCCGTAGCAACGACCGCGCCAAAAAGACAAACGGAGCCTAACGGGCTCCGTTTGTCTTTGGTGGGTGGGGTGGCTGATGGGACTCGAACCCACGACGACTGGAATCACAATCCAGGACTCTACCAACTGAGCTACAGCCACCACCTGAAACCTGTTGTCTGGCCCGCCCGGCGAGACTCGAACTCACAACCCCCGGCTTAGAAGGCCGGTGCTCTATCCGGTTGAGCTACGGGCGGATCACCGATCGAGCATCGGGGCATCGCGTTGCTGGTCGGGGTGAGAGGATTCGAACCTCCGACATCCTGCTCCCAAAGCAGGCGCGCTACCGGGCTGCGCTACACCCCGAGAGGCGCGAATTCTACCGACGCCTATCGGCAGGGTCAATCGATTTCACCGAGATAGGTTGAGCCCCGAAAGATCAAGGCCACCCGAAGGTGGCCTTGATCTTTCGGGGCGAGTACACCGTCAGTGAGTTACGATGCCGGTAGCCGCATCGACAGCTTCCGCCACCTTCGCCGCCGGCACGACTTCAGCCGGTTTCTCCTCGGGCAAGGGCTCCGGCATCCGCTCGAGCGCCAACTCCAACACCTTGTCGATCCACTTGACCGGCTGAATCTCGATCTTGCCCTTGATGGTGTCCGGCATCTCGGCCAGATCCTTGACGTTTTCCTCGGGGATCAAGGCCAGCCGAATGCCACCGCGCACGGCGGCCAGCAACTTCTCCTTCAGGCCGCCAATCGGCAGCACCTCGCCGCGCAGCGTGATCTCGCCGGTCATTGCGACGTCGGCGCGCACCGGAATACCGGTCAGCGCAGAGACGAGCGCGGTGGTCATGCCGATACCGGCGGAAGGTCCATCCTTTGGCGTCGCGCCTTCGGGGAGGTGGATGTGAATATCATTCTTCTGGTAGAAATCCTCGGGAATACCGAGCGACTTGCTACGGCGACGCACCACAGTCAGTGCCGCCTGGATGGACTCCTGCATCACCTCGCCGAGCTTGCCAGTGGTCATGGTCTTGCCCTTGCCCGGCACGGCGACCGATTCGATGGTCAGCAACTCGCCGCCGACTTCGGTCCAGGCCAAGCCAGTTACTTGTCCGACCTGATTTTCCTTTTCGGCCATGCCGAAGCTGTAGCGACGCACGCCGATGTACTTGTCGAGATTCTTGGCATTGACGATGATCTTGTTCTTGCGGCTCTTCATCACCAGCGCCTTGACGACCTTGCGGCAGATCTTCGAGATCTCGCGTTCAAGCGCCCGCACACCCGCTTCGCGCGTGTAGTAGCGCACGATGTCGAGCAGTGCGTCCTCCGTGACGGAGAGCTCTTCACGCTTGACGCCGTTGTTCTTCAACTGCTTGGGCAGCAGGTAGCGTTGGGCGATATTGACCTTCTCGTCCTCCGTGTAGCCGGACAGGCGGATCACCTCCATCCGGTCGAGCAGAGCCGCAGGGATGTTCAGGGTGTTGGCGGTGGCGACGAACATGACATCGGACAGATCGAAGTCCACCTCGATGTAGTGGTCCTGGAAAGTATGGTTCTGCTCCGGATCGAGCACCTCCAGCAGTGCGGAGGAAGGGTCGCCGCGAAAATCCATGCCCAGCTTGTCCACCTCGTCGAGCAGGAACAAGGGATTCTTGACGCCGACCTTGGTCATGTTCTGGAGAATCTTGCCCGGCATGGAGCCGATGTAGGTGCGCCGGTGGCCGCGAATCTCCGCCTCGTCGCGCACCCCGCCCAAAGCCATGCGCACGAACTTGCGATTGGTGGCCTTGGCGATCGACTGGCCCAGAGACGTCTTGCCAACGCCCGGGGGACCGACCAGACACAGAATCGGTGCCTTGACCTTCTCGACGCGCTGCTGCACAGCCAGGTACTCGACGATCCGTTCCTTCACCTTTTCGAGTCCGTAGTGATCCTTGTCGAGGACCTTCTCGGCGAAGCCCAGATCCTTGGAAACACGCGACTTCTTCTTCCACGGCAAACCGACCAGCGTCTCGACGTAGTTGCGCACCACGGTTGCTTCGGCGGACATGGGCGACATCAACTTGAGCTTCTTGAACTCGGAGTTGGCCTTGGCCAGGGCTTCCTTGCTCATGCCGGCCGCCTTGATCTTCTTGTCCATCTCGTCGAGGTCGGCGCCCTCCTCGCCTTCGCCGAGCTCCTTCTGGATGGCCTTGACCTGCTCGTTCAGGTAGTACTCGCGCTGACTCTTTTCCATCTGGCGCTTGACGCGGCCGCGAATGCGCTTCTCGACCTGGAGGATGTCGAGTTCGGTTTCCAGTTGCGACAACAGCTTTTCCAGGCGCTCGCCGACATCGAACAGTTCGAGGATTTCCTGCTTCAACTCGAGCTTCATCGGCAGATGCGCGGCGATCGTGTCCGCCAACCGACCGGCATCTTCAATACCCGCCAGCGAAGTCAGAATTTCCGGCGGAATCTTCTTGTTCAGCTTCACATACTGGTCGAACTGGGCGAGAATCGCCCGCCGCATGGCTTCGACTTCGTGATTTGCCCCATCGTCCAGCGGGATGGGCGTGACCGCCGCGACGAACAGCGTGCGCTGGTCCTCGACATGGTCGACCCTGGCCCGCTGGGTGCCTTCGACCAGCACCTTTACCGTGCCATCGGGTAGCTTGAGCATTTGCAGGATATTCGCCACGCAACCGATCGCGTAGAGATCCTCCGGCTCCGGCTCATCCTTGGCCGCAGACTTTTGCGCGACCAGAAGAATGCCCTTGCCCCCTTCCATTGCCGTTTCCAGGGCCTTGATCGATTTCGGCCGACCAACGAACAGCGGAATGACCATGTGCGGGAACACCACCACGTCGCGCAGCGGCAACAGCGGCAATTCAAGTTTTTCTGCGGGGGTTTCGAGTTCGCCTAACATGGGCTTGTCCTTTTGGTTGATGCTGCCCGATCGACATGGGGGTGATGCCAAGCCAATTCAAGCAGCCAATTCAAGCGCTCCGCCACCGGCGAGCCACCGAAAGCGGGCCCAAACCCCCATTTCGGCGTCAGTTCGAGCCGGAAACCTTGGGTTGATCGGCGTAGATCAGCAGGGGCTGACCGCCATTCTCGATCATCGCCTCGTCGACCACCGCCTTGGCGACATTCTGCAGCGTCGGCAGATCGTACATGGTATCGAGCAGCGCGCCCTCAAGAATCGAGCGCAAGCCGCGCGCACCTGTCTTGCGCTTGAGCGCCTTGCGGGCAATTGCCTGCAGGGCCGCCGGCCGAACTTCCAATTCGACCCCTTCCATGGCGAAGAGTTTCTGGTATTGCTTGGTCAGGGCATTCTTGGGCTCGACCAGGATCGTTACCAGCGCTTCCTCGTTGAGTTCTTCCAGGGTGGCCAGCACCGGTAGGCGGCCGATCAATTCCGGAATCAGACCGTACTTGATCAGGTCTTCCGGCTCGACCGAACGCAGCACGTCGCCAACCGCCTTCTTGTCGTCCTTGCTCTTCACCTCGGCGCCGAAGCCGATGCCGCCCTGTTCCGAGCGGTTGCGGATCACCTTTTCCAGGCCACCGAACGCGCCGCCACAGATGAACAGGATATTGGTGGTATCGACCTGCACGAAATCCTGGTTTGGATGCTTGCGCCCGCCTTGCGGCGGCACGCTGGCGATGGTGCCTTCGATCAGCTTCAGCAGCGCCTGCTGCACGCCTTCGCCGGAAACGTCGCGGGTGATCGACGGGTTGTCCGACTTGCGGGAGATCTTGTCGATCTCGTCGATGTACACGATGCCCCGCTGCGCCTTCTCCACTTCGTAGTCGCACTTCTGCAGCAGCTTCTGGATGATATTTTCGACGTCCTCGCCAACGTAACCGGCCTCGGTCAGCGTGGTTGCATCGGCCATTACGAACGGTACGTTGAGCAGGCGCGCCAAGGTTTGCGCCAACAGCGTCTTGCCGGAACCAGTCGGGCCGATCAGCAGGATGTTGCTCTTGGCCAGCTCGACGTCGTCGGCACCCTTTTGCTGATAACGCAGCCGCTTGTAGTGGTTATAGACCGCCACGGCGAGAATCTTCTTCGCCTGCTCCTGGCCGATCACATACTGGTCGAGGATGGACCGGATCTCCGGCGGCGTCGGCAGGTCGCGCGATGGTTTGCCATCGGACTCGGCCACGGTTTCGTCGCGGATGATGTCGTTGCAGAGCTCGATGCATTCGTCGCAAATGAATACCGAGGGACCGGCGATGAGCTTCTTGACCTCGTGCTGGCTCTTGCCGCAGAAGGAGCAGTACAAGAGCTTCTCGCCAGATTTCTTTTCCGCCATCGCCGTTCCTCAGTTGTTGCGTGCCTGATCTGGAAGAAGTCAGACTTCGCCGCGCTTGTTCAGCACCTTGTCCACCAGACCATATTCGACTGCCGCGTCGGCCGACAGGAAATTGTCGCGATCGGTATCTCGTTCGATGCGGTCGATGGGCTGCCCGGTATGCCGGGACAGCATGTCATTCAGTCGTTGTTTCAGGAACAGGATTTCCTTGGCATGGATCTCGATGTCCGACGCCTGCCCCTGGAAGCCACCCATCGGCTGATGAATCATGACTCGCGAATTGGGCAGGCAGAATCGCTTTTCCTTCGCCCCGGCGGCCAGCAGGAACGCGCCCATCGAGGCGGCCTGGCCAATACATAGCGTCGACACGTCCGGCTTGATGAACTGCATGGTGTCGTAGATCGCCATGCCGGCCGTCACCGAACCACCGGGCGAGTTGATGTAAAAGTGGATGTCCTTGTCGGGATTCTCGGACTCCAGATACAGCATCTGCGCCACCACCAGGTTGGCGGTCATGTCATTGACCGGCCCCACCAGGAAGATCACCCGCTCCTTTAGGAGACGGGAATAGATATCGAAGGCTCGCTCGCCCCTCCCGCTGGTCTCGATGACCATCGGGATCAGGCCTATGGCTTGCGGGTCGGATAGGGTCGTCAAATCGTTCATGGCGATGCTCGAACGCATCATGCCGCATTACCCATCAATTCGTCAAAAGAGACCGGTTTGTCGATCACCTTGGCGTTGGCCAGCATCCATTCGACGACGTTGTTTTCCATTGCCAGCGCCTCGGCCTCGGCCAGGCGTTGCGGCTGGCTGTAGTACCAGCGCACGACCTCCTTCGGGTCCTCGAAGGTCTGCGAGTAGTCTTCGACGATGGCACGCACCTGGGCGGCCGTGGCATGCAGATCCTTCGCCTTGACCAATTCGGCCAGGACCAAGCCCAGCTTGACGCGACGCACCGCCTGATCGGTGAACCACGAGGCGTCGACCGGCATGCTCTTGGCGTCCATGCCGCGCGATTGCAGATCCTTGAGGGCGTTCTCCGCCATCTGCCGGGCCTCGAGATCGACCAGCGACTTGGGCACATCGATGTTGTTGACCGCTAGCAGAACGTCCATTACCTGGTTCTTGACCTTGGCCTGAAGACGCTTCTTCACTTCACGCTCCAGATTGGCCTTCACTTCTTCGCGCATCTTGACCAGGTCGCCGTCCTTTATGCCCAGGGCCTTGGCGAAATCCGCATCGAGTTCGGGCAACCTGGCTGCCTCGACCTTCTTGCAGGTCGCCTCGAACTGAACCGTCTGACCAGCCAGATCCTTGGCGTGGTAATCCTCGGGGAAGGCGACCTCGAAAGTCTTGGTCTGACCTTCGCTCATTCCGGTCAGCGCGGCCTCGAAGTCCGGCAGCATCAAGCCCGAGCCCAGCACAACCGGATAGTCGGTGGCCTTGCCCCCCTGAAACTCCTCGCCATTCTTGCGGCCCGTGAAGTCGATGGTGACGCGATCGCCGGACTCGCTGGCGCGACTGGCGGCCACATGAGTCGTGCGTTGCTTGCGGAGCACTTCGATCGTCTGGTCCACCTCGGCATCGGACACGGTCAAGGTCGCCCGCTCGACATCGCTGCCGGAAACATCACCAAGGGCGATGTCGGGATACACCTCGAATACGGCGGTGAATTCCATGCGGCTATCGTCGCTTGCCGTCTTGGGCTTCAGGCTCGGGTAACCCGCCACGCGCAGGCTCTGTGCCTGCACGGTCGCGTTGAAGGTCTTTTCGACCGCCGCGCCGATCGCCTCGGAATGCGCTTGGGATCCGTATTGCTGCGCCACCATGTTCATCGGCACCTTGCCGGGACGGAAGCCCGGCATCTTGACCGTCTTGGCGATATGACGCAGACGCTGCTGCACTTCCTTGTCGATGTCCGCCTTGGCAATGGCAATGTCGATACTGCGTTCCAGCGCGCTGGGGGTACTGGCCTGGGCGACCATGTTTTCCTGAGTCTGCATGAAGAATTCCTGAAGGCTGATCTAGAAAGTCGGCAATTCGATGAGTGGCTGGCTGGTGCGAAGGAAGGGACTCGAACCCTTACGCCTCGCGGCGCTGGAACCTAAATCCAGTGCGTCTACCAATTCCGCCACCTTCGCACGACCTGTGATTTTACCCGATATACTCGACCGCTGCCCATGGCTGTCAACCACTACGAAAACTTCCCAGTCGCCTCGATTCTGCTGCCTCGCCCTCTGCGCGAGCCCGTGGCGGCAATTTATGCTTTTGCCCGCAACGCCGATGATTTCGCCGACGAAGGCCAGCGATCCCCTGAAGAGCGCCTCGGCCTGTTGAACGGCTACCGCGCCGAACTCGACGCCATCGAGCGTAACCACCCCACGCAACACCCGGTCTTTCAACGTCTGCGCCCTGTGGTGGCCAGGCATGGCCTGTCGCTGCAACCGTTTCGCGACATGGTCGACGCGTTCAGTCAGGACGTCGTCAAGGCCCGCTATGCCAGCCATGCCGAGCTGATGGATTACTGCCGCCGTTCCGCCAACCCGGTCGGGCGGCTGATGCTGGCCCTGTTTCGCACCGACCAGGAGGTAAACCTGCGCCGCTCGGATGCCGTCTGCTCGGCGCTGCAACTCATCAACCACTGGCAGGACGTGGCGGTCGATTGGACCAAGGGGCGCGTCTATCTGCCCCAGGAGGACTTGCGCCGGTTCGGCGTCGCCGAGGCACAGATCGCCGCCGGGCAATGCGACGCCCCCTGGCGCGCGCTGATGCGTTTCCAGGTCGACCGGGCGCGTACCCTGATGGAAAGCGGCGCGCCACTCGGCCGCGACCTGCCCGGCCGTGTCGGTCTGGAGATACGCGCCATCGTCGCCGGCGGGCTGCGCATCCTGGAGAAGATCGAGGCCGTCGACTACGACGTCTTCCGGCGGCGCCCCGTGCTGGGAACGTTGGACTGGCCGCCCATCCTGTGGCGCGCCCTGTGATCCGACCATGACGCCGGACGAATACTGTCGCCACAAGGCCGCCGCCAGCGGTTCCAGCTTCTACTACAGCTTCCGCTTCCTGGCCCGGCCTCGCCGCGCGGCCATCACCGCCCTCTACGCCTTTTGCCGAGAAGTGGATGACGCCGTGGACGAGTGCGCCGATGCCGGCGTGGCGGCGATGAAGCTGGCCTGGTGGCGCGGCGAGGTGGCGGCGCTCTACGACGGCCGCCCCACCCACCCGGTCACCCAGGCCCTGGCCACCGCCCTGCCCCGCTACCACCTGCCGGCGGAGCAACTGCTGGAAATTATCGACGGCATGGCCATGGACCTCCACCAGACCCGCTACCCGGACTTCAAAGCGCTGCACCTGTACTGCTACCGGGTCGCCTCGGTGGTCGGCCTGCTGGCGGCGGAAATCTTCGGCTACACGGATCGGCGCACGCTCAAGTACGCCCATGATCTCGGCCTGGCGTTCCAGTTGACCAACATCATCCGCGACGTCGGCGAGGATGCCCGGCGCGGCCGCATCTACCTGCCCCAGGACGAACTGGCGCGCTTCGGCGTCGCCGAGGCCGACATTCTGCAAGCCCGCCATTCGGCAGGCTTCAGAAACCTGATGGAGTTCCAGGTCCGGCGCGCCCAGGAGACCTACGACCGGGCCCTGGGCCAACTGCCGGCCGTGGACCGCAAGTCGCAGCGCGCCGGCCTGATCATGGCCGCCATCTACCGAACGCTGCTCGACGAAATCGCCCAGGACGGCTGCCGCGTGCTGACCCATCGCGTCGCCCTGCCACCGGCGCGCAAGCTATGGCTGGCGGCGAAGACCTGGATGGCGACGTGAGCAGTGTGACCGACGCAAGCGACGCAAGCGGCGCGAACGTGGCCATCATCGGCGCCGGCTACGCCGGGCTGGCGGCCGCCGTCGAGCTGGCGGCACGGGGCATTTTGGTCAACGTCTTCGAGGCCTCGCGCACACTCGGCGGCCGCGCCCGCGCCATCGACATCGAAGGCCTGCGCGTGGACAACGGCGCCCATATCCTGGTCGGCGCCTATCGCGAAACCCGGCGACTCATGGACGTGGTCGGCACCCGGCCGGATGCGGTGCGCCGCGAGCCGCTGCATCTGGAATTCCCCGGCGCATTCCGCCTGCGCGCACCGCGCCTGCCGGCACCGCTGCACCTCGGCTGGGCACTGCTTACTGCGACGGGGCTGCCCCGTTCGGACAAGTTCGCCGCCATCCGTTTCATGCGCGACATCAAGCGGCGCCGGTTTCACCTGGCGGGCGACACCACGGTCGCCACGCTGCTGGCCGACCAACCCGAGCGCTTGCGCCGTTACCTCTGGGACCCGCTCTGTCTGGCCGCGCTCAACACGCCACCGGGCGAAGCGTCGGCACAGGTCTTCCTCAATGTTCTGCGCGACAGTCTGGCGGCCGATCGCGCCGCCAGCGACCTGCTGCTGCCGGCCACCGACCTTTCGGCACTGTTCCCGGAACCGGCGGCGAAATACATCGCCGCACGCGGCGGCCGAGTGCGGCGCGGCAGCCGCGTCGAAACCGTCCGGCGACAGAATGGCCAGTACCTTGTCGATGGCCATGGCCCCTACCGACAGGTCATCGTTGCCGTGGCGCCCCAGCACCTGGCCCACCTGGTCCAGGGTCTGCCCGAGCTGGCGCCGGTGGTGGCGATAGTGGCGGCGCTGCGCTGGGAACCCATCGTCGCCTGTTACCTGGCTTACCCGGAAAACACACGCCTGCCCTGGCCCATGGTCGGCGTGGATGGCGGCCACGCCCAGTGGCTGTTCGACCGGGGCGCCCTTTGTGGGCAGCATGGCCTCGTCGCGGCCGTAATCAGCGGCCACGGTCCGCACCAGCAACTCGATCAAGAAACATTGGCGCTACGCATCCACGAGGAAGTCGGCGCCATGGTTGCCGGCCTGCCGAAACCGCGCTGGAGCCGGGTGATCGCCGACCGGCGCGCCACCTTCGCCTGCACGCCCAACCTGCGCCGCCCCGCCACCGCCACGCCCCTGCCCGGCCTCTGGCTGGCCGGCGACTACGTCGCCGGCGACTATCCCGCCACCATCGAAGGCGCGGTCCGGAGCGGCATTTCTGCCGCGGCCTCAGTTCGCCAGCAGGCGGCCGCCAGCCAGTCTTAGCACCCGCCCGCAACGCCCCGCCAGCGCCTCGTCGTGCGTCACCAGCACCAGCGTGGTACCGGCTTCCCGGTTCATGTCGAACATCAGGTCGATGATCTCGCCGCCCGTCGCAGAATCGAGGTTGCCGGTCGGCTCGTCGGCCAGCAGTAGCCGCGGCTGCACGGCAAAGGCGCGCGCCAGCGCCACGCGTTGCTGCTCGCCACCCGACAGATGTTTGGGATAGTGGTTCAGGCGCTCGCCCAGGCCCACCCGCGCCAGCATCGCCTCGGCCTGGTCGTGGGCGTTCGGCCGGTTCATCAGCTCCAGCGGCAGCGCCGCGTTCTCCAGCGCCGTCAGGGCCGGCAACAACTGAAAGGACTGGAAGACGAAACCGAGCAACCGGCCGCGCAATTCGGCCCGGGGATCCTCGCCGAGCGACGATATCTCCTCGCCCGCCAGCCGAACGCGGCCCCGGCTCGGCGTATCCAGGCCCGCCAACAGGGACAGCAGCGTCGATTTGCCCGACCCGGAAGCACCGACCACGGCAATCGCCTCGCCCGCGCTCACGGCAAAGGAAATCTCGTGCAGAATCGTCAGCACACCGCCGCCGTTCGGCACGTCCTTGCCCAGTTGTTCGACTTCGATCATTGCCATGCTGAGACGCCTTCTAGTGCTGTTGCTCCTGACAACCCCGCTGACGGCGCCGCTTGCGGCCACCGCCAGCTCCGCGATCCTGATCTTCGGCGACAGCCTGTCCGCCGGCCACGGCATCGCGCTCGACCGGAGCTGGCCGGCCTTGCTGGCCAAGCGCCTGGAAGACAAGCGACTTGCCTACCGCGTCGTCAACGCCAGCATCAGCGGCGAAACCACCGCCGGCGGCCGAGCCCGTTTCACCGACGCGCTGGATCGCGCGCGGCCCTCGGTCGTCGTCATCGCCCTCGGCGCCAACGACGGGCTGCGCGGCCTGCCGATCGCGCCAGATGCGCCAGAACCTCGTCGCCATGATCCGCGCCGCGAAAACAAGCAAGTCCAGAGTGCTGCTGGTCGGCATGAAACTGCCGCCCAACTACGGCCCGGACTACGCGCGGCAATTCGAACAAGCCTTTGTCGATGTCGCCCGTGAAGAACGCGTCGCGTTGCTGCCCTTCCTGCTGGCGCCGATCGCCCTGGATACCAATGCCTACCAGGCCGACGGCCTGCATCCCACCGCGGATGCCCAGGCGAAGTTGCTCGATCACGTCTGGACGGCGCTGCAAGCCTTGCTCAAATGACCGACAGCCGGGGTACGTCGGCGACCGCGCCCATGCGCCCGATCACCGCCGCCTGGTCGAAGCCGTCGGCCCGGAAGGCCGCCAGCACCTGATCGGCCGCTTCGGCGGCGCAGGCCACCAGCAGACCGCCGCTGGTTTGCGGATCGGTGACGATCTTCTGCTGCCATTCCTCCAGCCCCGGCGCCAGGTCGACCGCCTCGCCATAGCTGGCCCAGTTGCGCGTCGACGCGCCGGTGGCGCTGCCCGCCCTGACCTGGCTGGCCGCCTCGGCGATGATCGGCAGGCGATTGAATTCGACCGTGGCGTCGAGCCGGGAGCCCCGGCAGATCTCCAGCAGGTGGCCGGCCAGCCCGAAGCCGGTGACATCGGTCACCGCATGCACGGCCGCCATCTCGGCCAGCCGGGTGCCGGTGACGTTGAGCTTGGTCGTCCAGCGGATCATCTCGGCGTAGCCCGCCTCGGAGAGCAGCCCCTTCTTCAGCACCGCCGAAAGAATGCCGATGCCCAGCGGCTTGCCGAGGATCAGCACGATCGCCGGCCTGGGCGCCGTTGTTCCGCTTCACCCGCTCCGGATGGACCATGCCGATGCCCACCAGGCCGTAGATCGGCTCCAGCACGTCGATGGAATGACCGCCGGCGATCGGAATGCCGGCCGCGGCGCAGACCGATTCGCCGCCGGCGAGAATCCGGCGGATCACTTCCTCGGGCAGCTTGTCGAGCGGCATGCCGACCAGCGCCAGGGCGAAGATCGGCCTGCCGCCCATGGCATAGACATCGGACAGCGCATTGGTCGCGGCAATGCGGCCGAAATCGTAGGGATCGTCCACGATCGGCGTGAAGAAGTCGGTCGTCGCCACGACGGCCTGCCCGTCGTTGAAGCGATACACGGCCGCGTCGTCGGCGGTTTCGACCCCCACCAGCAAGTCCGCCGGCATCGTCCGGAGCGGCGCTTCGGCGAGCAGGCGCGACAACACGGCGGGCGCGATTTTGCAGCCGCAGCCGCCGCCGTGTGAGAATGCCGTCAGCTTGATTTTTTCCATGAGAACCAATGTCCGACCATCAACCCAAAGGGGTCGCCACCGTAGCACAACTGGCGGAATTCGACGCAATCCTCGATGCCCGCTCGCCGGCGGAATTTACCGACGATCATCTGCCCGGCGCCATCAGTTGTCCCGTGCTTTCCGACCAGGAAAGGGCGCGCGTCGGCACTCTGTACAAGCAGGTCTCCGCCTTCGAGGCGAAGAAGATCGGCGCCGCCCTGGTGGCCAGGAACATCGCCCGCCATATCGAGGAACGCTTCCTCGACCAGCCGAAGGACTGGCGACCGCTGGTCTATTGCTGGCGCGGCGGCAAGCGCAGCGGCGCCTTCCAGCACATCCTGCGCGAGATCGGCTGGGACGCCCACCGGCTCGAAGGCGGCTACAAGCGTTGGCGGCAGCAGGTCGTCGCCGATCTGGCGACGCTGCCGGACCAGTTCTCCTTCCGCGTCGTTTCCGGCGCCACCGGCAGCGCCAAGAGCCGCGTCCTGGAAGCGCTGGCGACCGAAGGCGCGCAAATCCTGCACCTGGAGGATCTGGCCGCGCACAAAGGCTCGGTGCTGGGCTCCCTGCCGCACGAAAGCCAACCCTCGCAAAAGGCCTTCGAGACACGCCTGCACACGGCATTGACCACGCTCGACGCGCAACGTCCGGTATTCGTCGAAGCCGAAAGCCGGCGCATCGGCGGCGTGCAGTTGCCCGACGCGCTGCTGGCCGCGATCCGCGGCGCACCCTGCCTGCGCATCGACGCGACGCCGGCGGCGCGGGTCGACTTCCTGCTGCGCGACTACGCCTACTTCCCGGCCGATCCGCGCTGGCTGGTGGAACAACTGGGGCGCTTGCGCGGCATCCAGAGCAACGAGACACTGACTCGCTGGCTGGAACTGGTCGAGGCGGGCGACTTTCGACCGCTGGTGACGGAGCTGCTTGAAAAGCACTACGACCCGCTCTACCAGCGCTCGCAGTCGAAGAACTACACCGACTACACCCAGGCACCCGCCTACGCCACCGACGACCTGTCGCCGGAGAGCATCAGTCGGCTGGCGCGACGGATTCTGGCAGCCTGAAGTCCCGCCCGCGACTGACGCAAATGCGCTGAACCACCGCCGGCCGAGGCTTCGCCACCTCGCCCTGCTCGAAGGCGACCACGTTGAAACGCCGGTGCATGAGATCCAGCAATTCGCCATGGCGCAGCAGGAATTGCGGGTTGCTCGGACTGCCGAAACGCTCGTTGCCGACCATGAAGGTCTCGTAGATCAGGATTCCGCCCTCCGCCAGGCTGGCCATCAGGCTGGGCAGCAGGGGTCGCCACAGGTAGTTGGTGACGACGATGCCCTCGAACTGGCGACCGTAGTAGGGCCAGGCGCCGCCTTCCAGGTCGGCGCGCCGCGTACCGACACCCGGCACGCCCGACAGGCCAGCCAACAACGCCTCGTCGCGATCCACCGCCTCTACGCGGTAGCCCAGACCAGCCAGGTGGCGCGCGTGCCGGCCCGGTCCGCAGGCCAGATCGAGCACCTCGCCGGCCGGGGGAATCAGCGGAGCGAACCGGCGGACCCAGGGCGACGGCGGGGTGTCGGAAAAAGGTCTGTTCATGAACGCCATTTTCCACGAATATTGACCTGCGGCAGTGACTGGGAGTACCAAGAATGCTATCCTTTGCTGCATCGCAACAAACCCCATCCCGGTTAGCCTAGGGGCTCCCGGCGCCAACATGAACAACGAACGTCACTACCTGACTTCCCTGCTCGAACCGAAATCCGTCGCCATCATCGGCGCCTCGGAAACGCCGAACTCGATCGGCGAGACCATGGTCCGGAACCTCCTCGACGGCAGCTTTTCCGGCAAGGCGTTTTTCGTCAACCCAAAGCATGACAAGATCTTCGGCCAGAAGAGCTACGACAATGTCGAGAGCATCCCGCAGCGCCTCGATCTGGCGGTGATCTGCACCAGGCCGGAAACCGTGCCGGGCATCATCGACGCCTGTGGCCGGGCCGGCACCCGCTCCGCCATCGTGATTTCCGGTGGTTTCTCCGAAACCGGGCCGCGCGGCGCCGCCCTGGAACGCGCGGTCGTCGAAAGCGCCCGCCGCCATCGCGTCCGGCTGCTCGGCCCCAACTGCCTGGGTATCATGCGCCCGTCGGCGGGTATCAATCTCACCTTTGCCCATGGCAACGCCAACCCGGGGACCATCGGCCTGATCTCCCAATCGGGCGCGCTGTGCACCGCCATTCTCGATTGGGCGCTGCCCAACAACGTCGGCTTCTCGACCGTGGTTTCGCTCGGCGCCGAAGGCGACGTCGATTTCGGGGAAATCCTCGAATACATGGTCGCCGACCCAAGAACGGAGAACATCTTTCTCTATATCGAGGGCATCAAGAACGCGCGCCGGTTCATGAGCGCCCTGCGCGCCGCCGCCCGCTGCAAGCCCGTCCTGCTGATCAAGGTCGGCAAACATCCCTGCGGCGAGCAAGCGGCCCGCTCCCACTCGGGCGCCACGGTCGGCGCCGACGATGTTTTCGACGCCGCCCTGCGTCGGGCCGGCGTGGTCCGGCTGGGCACGGTGGGCCAGATGTACGCCGCCGCCCAGGCGCTGTTCTCGCATTTCCGGCCGCGCGGCAACCGTCTGGCGATCATCACGAACGGCGGCGGCCCGGCCGTGATGGCCGCCGACCACTGCTGCGACATCAACATTCCGCTGGCCAAGCTGTCGGACGGGACGCTGGCCAAACTGAACGCCAGCCTGCCGCCCACCTGGTCGAAGCGCAACCCGATCGACATCATCGGCGACGCCGACCCGATCCGTTACGGCGCCGCCTTGCAGGCCTGCATCGACGACGATCAGGTCGACGGCGTGATGGTGGTCCTGACACCGCAAGCGATGTCCGACCCGACCCAGGCCGCGCGCACGGTCATCGACATCGCCCGCCAGACCGACAAGCCGGTGGTGACCTGCTGGATGGGCGAGGAGCAGGTGCGCGAAGCCCGCCTGCTCTTCAAGGGCGCCGGCATACCGACCTTCCGCACGCCGGAACCGGCGGTGGAGCTGTTCTCGCACATCTCCAACTACTACCGCAACCAGCGCCTGTTGATGGAAACCCCGGCCTCCATCTCGGACCATGTCGCGCCGCGCCTGGAATCGGCCAAGCTGGTCATCGAAACGGCCTTGCAGGAAGGCCGCAAGGTCTTGAACGAGATGGAATCGAAGGCCTTGCTGGCCGCCTTCCGCATTCCCATCGCCCAGACGGTGGTCGCCCGCTCGCCCTCTGAAGCCATGGTGCTGGCCGAGGAGATCGGCCTGCCGGTGGTGATGAAGATCGACTCGCCGCAGATCACGCACAAGACCGATTCGGGTGGCGTGCGCCTCAACCTCAACTCGCTGGCCGCCGTGCGCGACGCCTACAACGCGATCGTCGAAGAGGTGCGCAAGAATCGTCCCGACGCCATCGTGCACGGCGTCGCCATCGAACCGATGATCCAGAAGGCCAACGGCCGCGAGCTGATGGTCGGCATCGCCCGCGACGAAGTGTTCGGCCCGACCATCCTGTTCGGGCCGGGCGGCGTCGGCGTCGATGACGCCGGCAAGGACCGGGCGGTGGCGCTGCCGCCGCTCAACCAGTTCCTGGTTTCCGACATGCTGGCCTCGACGCACACCTCGGCCAAGCTGGGCGCCTTCCGCAACATGCCGCCGGTGAGCATGGAGGCGCTGGAGGCGGTGCTGCTGCGCGTTTCGGAAATGGTCTGCGAACTGCCCTGGATCAGCCAGCTCGACATCAATCCGCTGATCGTTGACGAGAACGGCGCGGTGGCCGTCGATGCCAGCATTTCCATCGCCAACATGCCGCTGACCGCGGGCCGCTACGACCACATGGCGATCCACCCCTACCCGTCGCACATGGTCGTCAGCTACCAGACCGGCGAGGGGCAGACCGTGACCATCCGGCCGATCAAGCCCGAAGACGCCGACCTGGAGCAGGAGTTCGTCCAGAGCCTCTCCGCCGAGACCAAGTACTTCCGCTTCATGAACACGATTCGCGAGCTCTCGCAGGCGCAATTGATCCGCCTGACGCAGATCGACTACGACCGGGAGATGGCCTTCGTCGCGATTGCCCACGGGGACGGCCACGAAAGCGAAATCGGCGTCGCCCGCTACGCCACCAACCCGGACGGCGACTCCTGCGAGTTCGCCATCGTCGTCTCCGACGCCTGGCAGGGCAAGGGCGTGGCGCGCCGCCTGATGGGCGTGCTGATCGAAGCCGCGCGCAGCAGCGGCCTCAAGTACATGAACGGCGACTTCCTGGCCGAGAACGGACGCATGATCCGCTTCGTCACCAGCCTGGGCTTCGTCCTCTCGGCGCATCCGGAAGATTCGGGATTGAAGCGAGGTGTTCTCGTCCTCGACTGAGTATCATTGGCAGCATCCGTCACGCACCGGTGCTCCATGGACGATCACGACACACCCGGCACTTCACCCGACAGCATCGGCATCCCCCGCCAGGGCCGGTTCGACGCCCTCGCCTTCGAGCAAGCCATCACCGATCTGCTCAAGGCCTGCGGCGTGGCCGCCGACACGGCGCATACCGGCAAGACGGCGCAGCGGGTGCGCGAACTGTGGCAGAAGCGCCTGCTGGGCGGTTACGAGATCGACCCGGCGACCGCTCTGGGCGAGGGTTTCGAGGACAGCCGCTCGGACATGGTGACCATACGCGGCATCGCCATCCATGGCGTGTGTCCGCACCACCTGGTGCCGTTCCGGGGTGTCGCCCATGTCGCCTACCTGCCCGGCGGCCGCCTGCACGGCTTCGGCCGCATCGCCCGCCTGGTGGATGCCATCGGCCACCGCTTCACCTACCAGGAGTGGATGACGCGCGACATCGCCGACGCGCTGATGCGTCACGGCAAGGCGCGCGGCGCCGCCTGCGTCATCGAGGCGGAACAACTCTGTCTGCTGCTCGGCGAGGACCGGCGCGGCGACGAGCGCGTCGTCACCCAGGCGTTCAGCGGCGAATTCGAAACCTCCGAGCAGCGCCGCAACGAGTTCCTGCGCGCCTGCTACTGAATCAAGCCAAGGACGACACCGCGATGCATTTGCACCATGCCCTGCACCCCGACCAGCCCAAGCTTTCCTACGACGTCGAGGAAGCGGACTTCGACCAGCGCGTCGTCGCGCGCTCGCACCGGGTGCCCGTGCTGGTCGACATTGGCGCCGACTGGTGCGGTCCCTGCGTGGTGCTGGCGCCGATGCTGGACAAGCTGGTCCACGAGTACGCCGGCCGTTTCGAACTGGCCAAGGTGGACGCCGACGAGAACATGCGCATCGCCGGCCGTCACGGTGTGCGCGGCTTTCCCACCGTCATCGCCTACAGCGGCGGCAAGGAGATCGACCGTTTTCATAGCGCGAAGCCGATGCACTTCCTGCGCGCGTTCGCCGACGGTGTCATCGCCCGCCACGGCCAATCGAGCCAACCGGCAGCCACTGACTGAGGAGCCTCGACATGCCCATCTACTCCCTTGGCGAACGGCACCCGCGGTTGGCCGACCCCGTCTGGATCGCGGCCAACGCCACGGTGATCGGCGACGTCCGGCTGGCGCGCAACGTCAGCATCTGGTGGAACGCCACGCTGCGCGGCGACAACGACCCGATCAGCATTGGCGAGAACACCAACATCCAGGACGGTTCGGTGCTGCACACCGACGAGGGCGTGCCGCTCACCATTGGCGCCGATGTCACCGTCGGCCATATGGTGATGCTGCACGGCTGCACGGTGGGCGACACCAGCCTGATCGGCATCGGCGCCGTGGTGCTGAACCGGGCGGTGATCGGCCGCGAGTGCCTGATCGGCGCCGGCAGCCTGATTCCCGAAGGCAAGGAGATCCCCGACCGGTCGCTGGTCATGGGCACGCCCGGCCGGGTGATTCGTCAGATCACCGACGAGGAGGTGGCCAAGTTTCGCGCCAGCGCCGCGCACTACGTGGCGAACTGGCAGCGCTACATGACGCAGACTCAGGGCAATCGGCTGATCGGCGGCCTGGGCATCAGGGCTGCTGCCGTTGCGGCACCTGGACGAATATCTCGCCTTCCTTGATCATTCCCAGTTCGTAGCGAGCCCGCTCCTCGATGGCGTCGAGGCCGGTCTTCAGATCGCGGACCTCGGCGTCGAGGCCCGCGTTGCGGTTTTCCAGCTTCAGATTGACATCGCGCTGGGCAGCCAACTGCCGGTCGACGTCCCAGACCCGCAGCCAGCCACCCTTGCCCAGCCAGAGCGGATACTGAAGCAGCGCGATCAGAGCCACCAATATCCACGTCGGCCAGCGCATCGCCCGAGCTTACTTCCTCAGGTTGTAGAACGTGTCCAGGCCAGGATAGGTAACCGAGTCGCCCAGATCTTCCTCGATGCGCAGCAACTGGTTGTATTTGGCGATCCGGTCCGAACGGGACAGCGAGCCGGTCTTGATCTGCCCGGCGTTGAGGCCGACGGCGATGTCGGCGATGGTCGAGTCCTCGGTCTCGCCGGAGCGATGCGAGATCACGTTGGTGTAGCCCGCGCGCTTGGCCATTTCGACCGCGGCGAAGGTCTCCGTCAGCGTGCCAATCTGGTTGATCTTGATCAGGATGGAGTTGGCGATGCCCTTGGCGATACCTTCCCGCAGGATCTTCGGATTGGTGACGAACAGGTCATCGCCGACGATTTGCGTGGTCTTGCCCAGCTTGTCGGTGAGCAGCTTCCAGCCATCCCAGTCGCCTTCGGCCATGCCGTCTTCGATGCTGATGATCGGGTACTTGCCGGCCAGCGTCGCCAGGTAGTCGGTGAATCCCGCCGAACTCAGTTCCAGCTTTTCTGAAGCCAGGAGGTACTTGCCGTCCTTGTAGAACTCGGAGCTGGCGCAATCCAGACCCAGCACGACGTCCTGGCCCGGCGTGTAGCCGGCCGTTTCGATGGCCTTGAGGATCAGTTCGATGGCCTCGTCGTTACCTGCGACGTTCGGCGCGAAACCGCCCTCGTCGCCGACCGTGGTCGGATAGCCCTTCTTGTCCACCAGTTTCTTCAGATGCTGGAAGACCTCCGCGCCGCAGCGCAACGCCTCGCGGAAGCTCTTGGCGCCCACCGGCAGGATCATGAATTCCTGGATGTCCAGGTTGTTGTTGGCGTGGGCGCCACCGTTGATGACGTTCATCATCGGCACCGGCATGGTCATCGGCCCGGAACCGCCGAAGTAGCGGTAGAGCGGCAGACCGGCCTCCTCGGCCGCCGCCTTGGCGACCGCCATCGAAACGGCCAGCATCGCGTTGGCGCCCAGGCGCGACTTGTTGTCGGTACCGTCAAGCTCGATCAGCGCGTAGTCGATGAAGGTCTGTTCCTCGGCGTCGAGGCCGATGATGGCCTCGGAGATCTCGGTGTTGACGTTCTCGACAGCCCGCATCACCCCCTTGCCCAGGAAGCGGCCCTTGTCGCCGTCGCGCAGTTCGATGGCTTCGCGCGAGCCGGTCGAGGCGCCGGAAGGTACGGCGGCGCGGCCCATGATGCCCGATTCGAGCAGAACGTCGGCTTCGACGGTGGGATTGCCGCGGGAATCCAGAATCTCGCGGGCGACGACATCAACGATGGCACTCATGATTGTTTTCCTCGCATTGAAAGTCAGTACTGGTTGGCAAAACCGTGGCGCTTCACCACGGCGTCGAGTTCACACAGCGTTTCCAGCAACTCCGCCATCCTGGCCAGCGGCCAGGCGTTTGGGCCATCGGACAGCGCCTGGTCCGGATCGGGGTGCGTCTCCATGAAGACTCCCGCCACCCCGGCCGCCACGGCCGCGCGCGCCAGCACCGGGACGAATTCCCGCTGTCCGCCCGAGGAGGTTCCCTGCCCGCCCGGCAGCTGCACCGAATGTGTGGCATCGAACACCACCGGGCAGCTCGGTCTCGCGCATGATCGCCAGGCTGCGCATGTCCGAAACCAGGTTGTTGTAACCGAACGAGACGCCCCGCTCGCAGACCATGATGGTGTCGGCCCCGCCGTTGGCCTCCCTGGCCTTGGCCACCACCTGCTTCATGTCGCCCGGCGCGAGGAACTGCCCCTTCTTGATATTGACAGGCTTGCCCGAGGCGGCACAGGCCTGAATGAAGTCGGTCTGCCGGCAGAGGAAGGCCGGCGTCTGCAACACATCCACCACCGCCGCCACCGCCGCCACCTGATCCTCGCCATGCACGTCGGTCAGGACGGGAACGCCGATTTGCTTCCGGACTTCGGCAAGAATCGTCAAGCCCTCGTCCATGCCCAGGCCGCGAAAAGACTTGCCGGAGCTGCGGTTGGCCTTGTCGTAGGAGGCCTTGAAAATATAGGGAATACCCAAGCCGGCGCAGATTTCCTTCATCCGCCCGGCCACATCGAGGCATAGCTGGCGTGATTCGGCGACGCAGGGCCCCGCGATCAGAAACAGCGGCCGGGACAGGCCGACTTCGAAGCCGCAGAGCTTCATGTCCGGACCTTGCGCGCCAGCGCCGCCTTGACGAAAGCGTTGAAGAGGGGATGGCCGGTACGCGGATTGCTGGTGAACTCGGGGTGGAACTGGCAGCCGACGAACCAGGGGTGTGTCTCCGCCGGCAGCTCGACCATCTCGCAAAGCTCGGTGCCCGGCGCACGACCCGACACCCGCAGGCCCTTGCCTTCGAGCTCGGCCAGCAGCGTGTTGTTCACTTCGTAGCGATGCCGATGGCGTTCCATGATCTCGGCCTTGCCATAAACCTGCCGCGCCAGGCTGCCATCCGTCAGTTTGCAGATCTGCCCACCCAGGCGCATGGTGCCGCCGAGGTCGGAATTCTCGCTTCTCTTTTCGAACTTCCCTTCCCGATCCAGCCACTCGGTAATCAGGCCGATGACCGGGTAGGGCGTCTGCGCGTCGAACTCGGTGGAGTGGGCTCCGGCCATGCCGGCGACATTGCGGGCGAACTCGACCACCGCCAGTTGCATGCCGAGACAGATGCCCAGGTAGGGCACCTTGTTTTCCCGCGCGTAGCGAATCGCGGCGATCTTGCCCTCGGTGCCCCGCTTGCCGAAGCCGCCGGGCACGAGCACGGCATCCATGGCCGCCAGCGCCGCCGGACCGTTGCGTTCGATGTCTTCCGAGTCGAGGTAGTGGATGCGTACCTTGCCGCGGGTATGGATGCCCGCATGGATCAATGCTTCGGACAGCGACTTGTACGACTCGGTCAGATCGACATACTTGCCGACGAAGGCGATATCGACTTCGTGTTCGGGATGTTCCAGCGAATCGATCAGATGATTCCACACCGACAGATTGGCCGCCTTGGCCAGGATGCCCAGCTTGTGGCAGACGATCTCGTCGAGCATCTGGTCGTGCAGCATGGCGGGAATCTTGTAGATGCTGTCGGCATCCATGGCGGAAATGACCGCTTCGGCCTGCACGTTGGTGAACAGGGCGATCTTGCGCTTCTCTTCCTCCGGTATTGGCCGGTCGGCGCGGCAGAGCAGAACATCGGGCTGAATGCCGATCTCGCGCAATTCCTTGACCGAATGCTGCGTCGGCTTGGTCTTCAGTTCGCCGGCGGTCGGTATCCAGGGCAGCAGCGTGAGGTGCATGTAGCAGGTGTTGTTCCTGCCCTCCTCGATGCCCATCTGGCGGATCGCTTCGAGGAAGGGCAGCGACTCGATGTCGCCCACCGTGCCACCGACCTCGACCAGGGCCACGTCGGCACCCTCGGCCCCGCGCTTGATGTAGATCTTGATTTCGTCGGTGATATGCGGGATCACCTGAACCGTCTTGCCGAGATACTCGCCGCGCCGTTCCTTCTTGATCACCGACTCGTAGATCTGCCCGGTGGTGAAGTTGTTGCGCTTGCCCATCTTTGCGCTGGTGAAGCGCTCGTAGTGGCCGAGGTCCAGGTCGGTCTCGGCGCCATCCTCGGTGACGAAGACTTCGCCGTGCTGGAACGGGCTCATCGTACCCGGGTCGACGTTGATGTAGGGATCGAGCTTCAGGTGGGTAACCTTGATGCCGCGCGATTCGAGAATCGCTCCCAGCGACGCGGCGGCGATGCCCTTGCCCAGACTGGACACGACACCACCCGTAACGAAGACGTATTTGGTCATGGAGACTGCCGGTGCGGGAAATTTCTATGATACCGGAAACGGGTCCCGGCCTCAATTCTGGGGCATCATTCGACCATGCCCGGCACCACGCGATCCGCCCTCCGATTCCATCATTTTCCCGCCCGGCTTGCCGCCCTCCTGGCCGCCGTGACGGCCATCGGCAGCGTACTGGCCCTGGCCGGCGCGGGCATCGGACAACACTGGCTACCGGGTGCCTTCTGGCACATCGTTTTTGCCGTCGGCGCCCTGCCCCTGATCCTGGCCGCCATGGCCTATTTCACGCCGGTGCTGACGCGCACACCGGAAGCGCCGCACGGTCTCGCCGTCTTGCCACTGATCGCGCTGCTTGCCGGGCTGTCCATCGTCGCCTGGTTCGCGCACGGCGTCGGGCTGCCGCGCCTGGTCGCGCCCTGGCTGGCGCTCGGCGCGGTGGCCGGCCTGGCGCTCTGGATGCGTCGGCGCTGGCGCGCCTGCCTCGGCCCGCCGCACGCATGCCTCTCCTGGTATGCGGCGGCCCTGTTCTGCCTCGGGTTGGGCCTCGTCGCCGTCGGCGTTTCGGCCTTCCGTCCCGAGCTCGGGCCGTCCTTGCGCGCCTTCCACCTCCACGTCAACACGCTTGGCTTCATGGGTCTCACCGCCATCGGCACCTTGCAGGTATTGCTGCCCACGGTGCTCGGCCGGCCCGACCCCGCCACACCCCGGCGTCTGGTTCGCGACCTGCCCTGGAGTCTGGCCGGAGCACTGGGCGTTGCCGCCGGCGCGAGCCTGGGCGGCGCCCTCGGCGGGGCGCTGGCCGCCGGGGCCGCGGTCACCTATGCCTGGCCGTTGTTGCATCTGGCCCATGACATCCGACGCGCCTTCGGCGGACAGGTCTGGTCGCCGCGCCAGGCGGCTCCGCTGCTGCTGGCGGCGATGACCGGCCTGACGCTGACACTGGTCCATGGCATCGCCCATGGCACGGGAATGATCCAGGCCCGAGACGTGCTGCCGATGTTCGTGATCAGCTTCCTGCTGCCACTGGTCAGCGGCGCGGTCAGCCAGTTGTTGCCGGTGTGGCTGCGCCCCGGCGCGCAGGCCGACTGGCATCGACAGCAGCGGACCCGGCTGGCCGCGTTCGCGCGCACGCGCGCCGTGCTGCTGGTCTGCGCCGGCGTCCTGTCGGCGGCTGACAACGAAACAGTCGGCGCGACGGGTTACCTGCTGGGAATACTCGGTGCCCTCTGGCTGGTCGGCGCCATGGCCTTGGCTGTCCGGCGGTCGATCAGCCAGCCGCGCTAGCCTCGGCGAGCCAGAGGCACCTGCCCCGGCTTTCCTTGTCGATTTCCTTCAGCACCCGCTCGTGTTCCGCCAATTCCACCTCGCCGGCGCGCAGCACGCGCAGTGCCGGCCGGTCGCCGACGACGAAGGCGGCCACTTCCGTCAATGGCGCATCGAGCTCCATGACCAGGCTTTCCTGGCCGCGCGTCATGGCCAGATAGACTTCGGCCAGCAGTTCCGCGTCGAGCAAGGCGCCGTGGAACTGGCGATTGGAGTTGTCCACGCCATACTCGCCACAGAGCGCATCGAGCGAGTTGCGCTTGCCCGGCCGCAGGTCCCGGGCCATCTTCAGCGTGTCGATGACGCCGGCGCAAATCCGGTTCGCGCTGTCCATGTCGGCGTTGCCGAGCAGACCGAACTCGGCGTTGAGAAACTCCATGTCGAAGCTGGCGTTGTGGATGACCAGCTCGGCCTCGCGGATGAAGTCGGCCAGCTCGGCGGCAATGTCGCGGAACCTGGGCTTGTCGGCGAGAAACTCGTCGGTCAGGCCGTGGATGCGCTGCGCCTCGACCGGCACTTCCCGGTCAGGATTGATGTAGCGATGCAGCCGACGGCCGGTCGGCTTGCGATCGACCAGTTCGACGCAGCCGATCTCGACGATCCTGTCGCCATTCCGCGCATACGAGGCCGGTCGTTTCCGTATCCAGGACAATCTGCCTCATGCTCAGCCACCCCGCTTCAACTCGATGCCCCGGCGGGCCAGCGCGTCGGCGCGCTCGTTTTCCGGATGGCCGGCATGGCCACGGACCCACAGCCACTCGACCTGGTGTCCGGCGGCCAGAGTATCGAGAGTGCGCCAGAGGTCTTCGTTCTTCACCGGCTCCTTGCCGGCGGTTTTCCAGCCGCGCCGCTTCCAGCCGTGCATCCACTCGGTCATGCCCTTCTGCACATACTGCGAGTCGGTATGCACGCGCGCGGCCACCGGTCGCTTGAGGGAGCGCAGCGCCTCGATGACGGCGGTCATCTCCATGCGGTTGTTGGTAGTCGCCGGCTCATAGCCGAACAACTCCTTTTCGCGTTCGTTGTGGCGCAGGATCGCGCCCCAGCCACCCGGGCCGGGATTGCCGCTGCACGCGCCGTCGGTATAGATGTCGATAATTTCTTTGGCTTCGTTCATTGTCTCTTGTTCATTGCTGATCGGTCTTCTGCGCCACCGGCATCAGCGCCTTGGCCCGCGCCTTGCGATCATGCCAGATCGGCGTCAGCAGCCGCATGCCGACCTGGCGCTTGATCGCCTGGATGACATAGACGGCACCACCGATCGGCCACCAGCGGTCGCCGGCGGCATCCAGGAAGCGGAAGCGGCGCAGCCATTTTTCCTGCGTCACGGCCGGCACGTAGCAGCCGAAGGCCCCGGCATGCGGTTCCAGCCCAAGCAAGGCGAACCAGTCCTTCAGCCGGGGCACGCTGATGTAACTGCCGCCAAAGGGCGGCAACTGCTCGCGCCGCGCCAGGCTGCGCCTGGCGCCCCAGAGACTGTAGGGGTTGAAACCGGTGACCACGACACTGCCCTCCGGTACCAGCACCCGCTCGACCTCGCGCAGGATCTGGTGCGGATTGGCGTCGAATTCCAGTACATGCGGCAGCACCACCAGATCGACGCTGTTGCCGGCCAGCGGCAAGCTGTGCAGGTCGCCGCGCGCCTGCACAATGCCGTTGCCATCGTCACAGCGGAAGCGGAAGGGCATGCGATTGGCGCGCAGGTAATCGAGACCCGGCCAGCCGAGCTGCACGGCATTGAAGCCGAAGATGTCTGCCACCAGTTGGTCGTGCTTGGCCTGCTCCCAGTCGAGCACGTAGCGCCCCTGGGGTGTTTCCAGCCATTCAGCGAAACCCTGGATCGACATGAGTAGAATTGCCCGTCATGGATACTGAAATCTTCTGCCTGCCCGCCTTCGAGGACAACTACATCTGGTGCCTGCGCCGAGGCTGGCGCGCTGGCCGTGGTCGACCCCGGCGACGCGGCGCCGGTGCTCCGCCATCTCGCCACCAGCGGCGACCGGCTATGCGCCATCCTGATCACCCATCACCACGGCGACCACATCGGCGGCATCGCCGAACTGGTCAGGCAGCCACCCGGTGCCCGTCTTCGCCCCGGCCGCCGAAGCCATCGCCGGCACGACCCACCCGTTGACGGGTGGTCGCAGCATCGAGATACCGGAACTGGACATCAAATTCGAGGTGCTCGACGTCGCCGGACATACCCGCGGCCATGTGGCCTATTATCGCCGAGGCTCGCTGTTCTGTGGCGACACGGTTGTTTGGCTGCGGTTGCGGAAAATTGTTCGAAGGCACCGCGGCGCAATTGCATGACGCCCTGAACCGCATCGCGGCGCTGCCCGCCGAAACATTGATCTACTGCGCCCACGAATACACCGCCTCGGGTATCCGCTTCGCCCGCTCCGTCGAGCCCGGCAACCCCGCCATCGAGGTGCGCGGCCAGGAGGTTGCTACGGCTTCGTGCCCTGGGACAGCCGACCGTGCCTTTCACCTTGGCGGAAGAACTCGCCACCAGCCCGTTCTTCCGCTGTCGCGAACCGGGCGTCGTTGCCGCCGCCGGCCACCGCCTCGGTCATGCACCGGCCAGCGAACTCGAAGTGTTCACCGCCCTGCGGGAATGGCGCGATCACTTCTGAGCTTCTGAGTTAACATGCCGCCTTTCCCGTTCCACCAGAGGACCACCTCATGCGCTTCAATCGCCTCGCGACCCTGGCGGCTCTCGCCCTGATCGCCGCTCAAACCAGCCTGGCGGCCGACAAAGTCAAGGTCGGCTTCCTGTCCACCCTTTCCGGCCCGGGTGCCGGCCTGGGCGTCGATATCCGCGACGGTTTCAACCTGGCCATGAAGCAGCTCGGCGGAAAACTCGGCGGCCTGCCGGCGGAAGTCCAGATCGCCGACGACCAGCAGAGTGTCGATGTCGCCAAGCAGACCGCCGACAAGTTCGTCAAGAAGGACAAGGTCGATTTCATGACCGGCATCGTCTTCTCCAACCTGATGCTGGCCGTTGGCAAACCGGTCTTCGACAGCCAGACCTTCTACATCTCCGCCAACGCCGGCCCCTCCCAACTGGCCGGTGCCGACTGCAACCCGTACTTCTTCAACGTCGCCTGGCAGAACGACAACCTGCACGAGGCCGTCGGCAAGTATGTCAATGACCAGGGACTCAAGAACGTTGTCCTGGTGGCGCCCAACTATCCCGGCGGCAAGGACGCCATGACCGGTTTCAAGCGCTTCTACAAAGGCAAGGTCGGTGAGGAAATCTTCACCAAGCTCGGCCAGCTCGACTACGCGGCGGAACTCGCCCAGATACGGGCCGACAAGCCCGACGCCGTCTTCTTCTTCCTGCCCGGCGGCATGGGCATCAACTTCGTCAAGCAGTTCGTCGCCGCCGGCCTGTCGAAGGACATGCGCCTGTTCGCGCCGGGTTTCTCGGCCGACGAGGATGTCATCAAGGCGGTCGGCACGCCCATGCTCGGCCTCTTCAATTCCAGCCATTGGGCGCACGACATGGATAACGCGGCGAACAAGAAGTTCGTCGCCGACTTCCAGAAGGACTATGGCCGGTTGCCCTCGCTCTACGCGTCGCAGGGCTACGACGCCGCCCTGCTGATGGACGCCGCCGTGCGCGACACCAAGGGCCGGATCGAGGACAAGGCCGCCATGAGAAAGGCTCTCGAAGCCGCCCGCTTCCAGTCGGTGCGCGGCCCGTTCAAGTTCGGCGCCAATCACTACCCGGTCCAGGACTATTACCTGCGTTTGATCCGGCAGGATGGCCAGGGCCGGGTGACCAACAAGCTGATGGGCACCATCTTCACCAATCACTCGGACGCCTACGGCGCCGAGTGCAAAATGAAGTAATCGCGCGGCGGGCCGGGCGCCCGTCGTTTTTCCGATGACGCAACTGATTCTCGAACAGGCCCTGAACGGCCTTCAGTTCGGCTTGATGCTGTTCCTGCTGGCCGCCGGGCTGACGCTCGTGTTCGGCATCATGGACATGATCAACCTGTCCCATGGTTCGCTCTACATGGGCGGCGCCTATCTGGCCGCCGTCGCCGTGGAACGCTCGGGCTCCTTCGTCGTCGGCGTGGCCATGGCCATTGGCGCCATGATGATCATCGGTGCCCTGCTCGAATTGACCTTGATGCGCCGCCTTTACCGGCGCGACCACCTCGCCCAGGTGCTGGCCACCTTCGCACTGATTCTGATTGGCAACGAACTGGTGCGCATGATCTGGGGCGCCCAGCCGATGATGCTGAACCCGCCCGAGGTCCTCTCCGGACCGGTGGACATGCTCGGCTTCACCTACCCCGCCTACCGGCTGATGATCATCGCCGTCGGGCTGGCGGTCGCCCTGTTCCTCTACGTACTGGTGACGAAAACCCGGGTCGGCATGTGGGTGCGAGCCGGCGCGGCCAATCGCGAAATGGCGGAGGCCATGGGGGTGAACGTCAAGGCGCTGTTCACCGGCATCTTCGCCCTGGGCGCCGGTCTGTGCGCCCTGGCCGGCGCACTGCTCGGGCCGCTCCTGGCCGTCCAGGTCGGCATGGGCGAGGGTATCCTGATCCTCGCCTTCGTAGTCATCGTCGTCGGCGGCATCGGCTCCATTCGCGGCGCGCTGGTCGGCAGCCTGCTGGTGGGTATCGCCGACACGCTTGGCCGCGCGTTGCTGCCGACATTGCTGCGCTCCGTCGCGTCTACGGAAGTGGCCGCCAATCTCGGCCCGGCGCTGGCCTCGATCCTGATCTATCTGCTCATGGCGGCGGTGCTGTTCTGGAAACCCCAGGGCCTGTTTCCGGCGCGCGGCTGACCCGGCGATGAAACGATTCGCCGACCCCCTGCTGCTGGTTGTCGCCCTGGCCCTGCCCTTCCTCCTGGCGGCGGCCGATGCGGGCTTCTACATCGGCTTCGCCACACGGGTGATGATCTTCGCGCTGGCCGCCACCAGCCTCAACCTGATCGTCGGCCAGGGCGGCATGGTCGCCTTCGGCCACGCCGCCTTCTTCGGCCTCGGCGCCTACGTCGTCGCCATCCTGATGAGCCATGGCATCGATTCGGGCTGGCTGAGCTGGCCGCTCGCCGTGCTGGTCACGGCCGCAGTGGCGCTGCCGGTCGGCCTGGTTTCGCTGCGCACCCGCGGCGTCTACTTCATCATGATCACACTGGCCTTCGCCCAGATGCTCTATTACCTTGTCATCTCCGCGCGTGCCTACGGCGGCGACGACGGTCTGCCGCTGCCCAGGCGCTCGTCGCTGGCACCGTTCGATCTGGCCGGGGACAGCCAGTTCTATTTCGTGGTTCTGGCCTGCCTCGGCGTCGTCCTGGTGGCACTGAAGCGCATGACGGCTTCGCGCTTCGGCCGCGTCCTGGCCGGGATTCGCCAGAACGAAACCCGCATGGAGGCGCTGGGCTACCCGGTACGCAACCTGAAACTGGCCTGCTTCGTCATCGGCGCGGGCCTGGCCGGCCTCGCCGGGGCGCTGCTGGCCAATCAGAACGGCCTGGCCAGCCCCAACATGCTCTTTTGGACGCAGTCCGGCACGCTGCTGGTGATGGTGATCCTGGGCGGCGTCGGCAGCCGTCACGGCGGCCTGGTCGGCGCGACCGCCCTGCTGGGCATTGAGGAACTGCTGGCGGGCATCACGTTGCACGGGCATCTTTACGTCGGGCTCGCCTTGCTGGCGGTTGTGCTATTCGCGCCGCGCGGCATCAGTGGCTTGTTCAGGAAGGCGCCATGCTGAAGGTAGGCGGCCTGCGAAGGCACTTCGGCGGGGTCTGGGCGGCCAATGGCGTTGACCTGCGGGTCGCTCCGGGCGAGTTGCATGCCCTCATCGGCCCCAACGGCGCCGGCAAGACCACGCTGATCCACCTGATCTCCGGCGCCATTTCTTCGGATGAGGGAACAGTGAACTTCGATGGCCAGGATGTCACCCGCCTGCCCATGCACCGGCGCGCCAACCTCGGTCTGGTGCGCTCCTATCAGATCACCAGCGTCTTTCCGCATCTGCCGGCAGTGGAGAATATTTGCCTCGCCGTGCAATCGCGGCGGCGCGACTGGGGATCGAGCTTTCGCTTCTGGCGACCCGCCGCGGCCGATACCGCCATCCTCGACGAGGCCCGTCGGCACCTTGCCGAAGTAGGGTTGGCGCAGCGCGGCGTGGCTCTGGCCGCCGACCTCTCGCACGGCGAACAACGCGCGCTGGAGCTGGCCATGGCCTTGGCGACCCGGCCGCGCCTGTTGCTGCTCGATGAGCCAATGGCCGGCATGAGCCAGGACGAATCGGCGCGCATGGCCGATCTGCTGGCCGGGTTGAAGGGCAAGGTCGCCATGGTGCTGGTGGAGCACGACATGGATATTGTCTTTCGGCTGGCCGACCGCCTGTCGGTATTGGTGGCGGGGCGCATCGTCGCCAGCGGCGATCCCGCCGAGGTGCGCGACGATGCCGAGGTGCGCCGCGCCTACCTTGGCGACGAGGTGGTGCCACGGTGAGCGCGCTGCTGACCGTCGAGTCGCTCGAAGTCGCCTACGGCGAGAGCCAGGTGCTGTTCGGGCTCGACCTCGCCATCGTAGCCGGCCAGGTGGCGACGCTGCTCGGGCGCAACGGCATGGGCAAGACCACCACCGTGCGCGCGCTGTGCGGCCTGGCCCGCCTCAAGGCCGGCCGCATTCGCTTCGCCGGCCAGGATATTGCGGGCCTCGGGGCCGACGTTATCGGCAGACTGGGCATCGCGTTGGTGCCGGAGGGCCGGCAGGTATTCGCCAACCTGACCGTCAAGGAACATCTGGTCGCCTTCGCCGCCAACCGCTCGGCCGCGTCGGAGCCATGGACCATCGACAAGATCTTCGCCTTCTTTCCGCAATTGCAGGAACGAGCCAGCCACCTCGGCACCCAGTTGTCGGGGGGCGAACAACAGATGCTGGCCATCGGCCGGGCCTTGTCCACCAATCCGCGCCTGCTGATCCTCGACGAAGCCACCGAGGGACTGGCACCGCTGATCCGCGAGGAAATCTGGCGCTGTTTGGCCGCGCTGCGCGATGCCGGACAGACCATCCTGGTCATCGACAAGTACGTTGAACGACTGATCCGCCTGGCCGACCACCACACCATCGTCGAACGAGGCCGGGTCGTCTGGCACGGCACGTCGGCGGAACTCGATGCCGACCACGGCGTCTGGCACCGGTACCTGGGAATATGAAAATGCGTCACGGATTCAGATCGACCGGGCGCCGCGGGTAAAATGCGTCCGATGTCCCGTCTCCGCCGCATCCTGGCCGCCCTGGCCACCCTGCTCCTTGGGGCTTGCGCCACATCTCCGAAGAATGTCGAACAGGAACCGCCGCTCCAACTGAGCCAGGGACTGGGGACAGTTCCCGAATCCGCCCCCGCTCCGGCCCAGAGCCCGTCGCGGTCCGGCGAGAGGATCATTGCGCCGACTCCGCCGGCGGCGCAGGAAATTCGCGATGATCTGCCGCCGCTGCCGACCATTGACCTGACGATCCCGCCCGACAACCTGTGGCAGCGGATCCGCAATGGCTTTGGCATGGCGGACCTGGCGAGCCCGCTGGTGGCCGACCGTCAGGCCTACTACCTGAACCGCCCCGACATGCTGAGGCGGATCATCGAGCGCAGCCGCAAGTATCTGTACCACATCGTCGACGAACTCGAGCGACGCGGCATGCCGACCGAACTGGCGCTGCTGCCGATGGTGGAAAGCGCCTTCAACCCCATGGCCGCATCGCCCGCCCGGGCCCTCGGCATGTGGCAGTTCATTCCATCCACGGGCCGGAGCTACAAACTCGACCAGAACTGGTGGCGCGACGAACGGCGCGACATCATCGCCTCGACCTCGGCGGCGCTCGACTACTTGCAGAACATCTACGAGATGCACGGCGACTGGCATCTGGCGCTGGCTTCCTACAACTGGGGCGAAAACGCCGTGGCGCGCGCCGTGGCGAAGAATCGGGCCAAGGGACTGCCCACCGACTATGCCAGCCTGAGCATGCCGACCGAAACCGCCTACTACGTGCCGAAGCTCCAGGCCCTGAAGAACATCATTGCCCAGCCGGACCTGTTCGGCTTCACGCTCGAAGCGGTGCCGAACCGCCCCTATTTCGGCACCGTCGCACTGCCCGGCGACATGGATGTCGCGGTCGCGGCGAAGCTGGCCGAAGTTCCCGTGAACGAATTCATCGCGCTGAATCCGGCCTACCATCGACCGCAGATGCGCGGCGACAACGACAGCCAGTTGGTGATCCCGACCGACAAGATCCAGACCTTTCGCGACAATCTGGAACGCCACGAAGCGCAGGACAAGCCGCTGACCAACTGGCTGACCTACACCCTGAAGAAGAAGGAAAAACTGGACAGCGTGGCGGGCCGTTTCGGCATCAGCCTGGCCCGGCTCAAGCAACTGAACGGCATCACCCCGCGCACCAAGGTCGGCGCCGGATCCAACCTGCTGGTGCCGGCGCATGGCGCCCAGATATCCGATCAACTCGCCGCCCAGTTACCCAGGATTCCCGGCGAATCCGGTAAAGGGGTCAAAGGCGGCAAGTACAGCAAGGGCGGCAAGGCAGGCGGCAATGTCCGAGGCGCCAAGGTGAAGGCAAAGGCCTCCGCCAGGCCAGCGGCGCCCGGAAAACCCAAGACGGCGGTCAAGCCGCGGGCCAAACCGGCCAAAGGAAAACGGCGCTAGCGGGTCGTCGGCGCGGCGGGCTGGACGGCTGGGGTCGCCGCGGCGGAATCGAAGTGGCCGGCGGTCGATTCATCCTGTGCTTGTTGCAGCTCGGTCGGCGTCAGGTGGCGCGCAACCTCCCCCCGCTCGCGCGGCGCTTCGGTATCCCGGGCGGCGGCGGCGCGATTGAGCCAGATATAGGCCTTGACCAAGTCCATCGGCAGCCCGACGCCCTCGCGATGCAGGCGGCCCAGCTCGAGCATGGCCTGCGGTTCGCCCAGCCGCGCCGACTTTTCGATCCACTTGGCCGCCAGCGCGTAGTTCTGCGGCGCCTCGATGCCCTTGCGATAGACGAGCCCGAGACGCAGCATGGCCCGAGTGTGACCCCGCTCGGCCGCCTGCTGCAAGAACCCGATCGCCTTGGTGGCGTAGGCCAGGCTGAGCGTCGAATCCGCCAGCATGGCCGACGCAACCGCATATTGAGCATCCGGATCGCCCGCTTCGGCGGCGGTCATTGCGGCCGGGGTCATGGCCGTCGAAACGACGGCGGCCGGTGGCTCCGGCCCATCCGACGCGTTCGGCCCATCCGACGCGTTCGGCGTCAACAGCGACCAGGCGGCCACCAGGGCCACCAGCACGACCAACACCAAGGCGATCGCGCCACCCAGCACGACCGGTACCTGAACCCTGGCGGTTTCCTGCCCGACCGGCATCAGGAATCGATGGCCGCAGACGCGGCAGCGCACCGGACGGCTGCCGGCATTGCGCTGCTTCTCATCGCGCGAGCGCCAATGCGATGCATCGAAGCTCGTCCCCTGGCAGTTGGGGCAGTGTGCCGTTTCCCGATCAGACATTTTGCGTCGCGTTACGCCGGTCTTGCTCCGGCGGAGTCATTCAACCGGCGAAGTATACAGATGGCAATGCACGGCGTGCGTAGTCGTTGTCGCGGTCGCATCCGGATAGCGGGCGCCGCAAACGGCCATGGCTCTTGGGCAGCGCGGATGGAAATGGCAGCCGGAGGGCGGATCGGCCGGTGACGGCGGATCACCGGCCACCAGCAGTCGCTCGCCGCCATTCGCACTCGCGCCGTCGATCCGCGGCACGGCCGCCAGCAGGGCCTGGGTATAGGGATGCTGCGCGTCGCGCAGCACGTCGTCGGCCGTGCCGCGTTCGACGATGCGACCGAGATACATCACCGCCACCTCGTCGGCCAGATAGTCGACCACGGCGATGTTGTGGGTGATGAACAGGTAGGCCAGGCCGCGCTGTTCCTGCAGCTGTTTGAGCAGGTTGAGTATCTGCGCCTGGACCGAGACATCGAGCGCGCTGGTCGGCTCGTCGCAGATCAGCAGCCGCGGATTCACCGCCAGGGCGCGGGCAATGGCGATGCGCTGGCGCTGGCCACCGGAGAACTCGTGCGGATAACGGCCGGCCATCTCGGCCGCCAGGCCGACCTGTTCCAGCAGTTTGCCAACCTCGCCCGCCACGCCGAGCGCCCGCATGCCCTCGGCGATGATCTCGCCGATGCGCAGGCGCGGGTTGAGCGAACCGAAAGGGTCCTGGAATACCATCTGCATGTCGCGCGCCGCCAGGCCGGTCGAACGCTTCGCCATCGAGTCGCACCTGTCCCGCGGTCGGCCGCATCAGCTGCAGGATCGCCTTGCCCGCCGTGGTCTTGCCGCAGCCCGACTCGCCGACCAGCGCCAGCGTGCGGCCCGCCGAGAGGCTCAGCGAAACGCCATCCACCGCCTTGACCTGCCCGGCGGCGCGCTGCAACAGGCCGCGCCGGATCGGAAAATGCACCTGGAGATCGTCGACCTCCAGCAGCGCCGCCGCCGCGCACCGCCCTGCCGCCCCGGCACCTTCCGGCAACACCACCGGCGGCGCGGCGGCCTCCAGATGACAGCGCACGAGCTGTTCGCCGCCCAGGTCCCGCCAGGGTGGCGGCGACTCGCGACACACCGGCATCGCCTCGCCGCAACGATCGGCGAAGCGGCAGCCGACGAAATCGGTATCCAGCGCCGGCACGCCGCCGGGAATGGTGGCCAGCCGCCGGGTCCGCCGCGCGGCATCCGGCAGGGCCGCGAACAGGCGCCGGGAATACGGATGGCCGGGGCGGCGAAGAAGTCCTCGCGCCGCGCCACCTCGACCAGCTGCCCGGCGTACATCACGCCGACCCGGTCCGCCATGCGCGCCACGACGCCGAGGTCGTGGGTGATCAGCAGCATCGCCATGCCCTGGCGCCGCTGCAAGTCCTTCAGCAGGTCGAGCACCTGGGCCTGGATGGTCACGTCCAGCGCCGTGGTCGGCTCGTCGGCGATCAGCAGCTTCGGCGACCCGGCCAGGGCCATGGCGATCATGGCCCGCTGTTTCATGCCGCCGGACAACTGGAAGGGAAACTCCGTGGCCCGTCGCGCCGGATCGGGAATGCCGACGGCCTCCAGCAGTTCGACCACCCGGTCCTGACCGCCGCCGTGCAGCGCCAGCACCTCGGCGATCTGCCGCCCCACCGTCATCACCGGGTTCAGGCTGGTGGCCGGCTCCTGGAAGATCATCGCCATGCCGGCGCCACGGACATCGCGCATCGCCGTTTCGGCCAGGCTGAAGGTGTCGCGGCCATCGAACCGCACCGTACCGGCCTTGATGGCGGCCACGGGCGGCAGCAGGCGCATCAGCGCCAGCGCCGTCATCGACTTGCCGCAGCCGGATTCGCCCAGCAGCGCGAAGGTTTCGCCGGCGGCGATATCGAAGGAGACGCCATCGACCGGCCGCGAACGGCCGATGGCCACCGCCAGATCGCGTACCGACAGCAGTGCGCCATTCATTGGGCGGCCCGCGGGTCGAAGGCGTCGCGCACCGCGTCGGCGAACAGGTTGGCGGCCAGCACCAGCGCGAACATGAAGCCGAAGGCGGCCACCAGCGACCACCAGACCATCGGCTCGCGCGCCAGTTCCATGCGCGCCGCGTTGATCATGGTGCCGAAGCTGATGGTATTGGGATCGACGCCGATGCCGACGTAGGACAGCACCGCCTCGGCCAGCACCAGGCCGGAGAAGTCCATGACGATGGCGATCAGGACGATGTGCATGACGTTGGGCAGGACGTGCCGCAGCATGATCGCCAGCCGACCGACGCCGAAAGCCCGCGCCGCCTGCACGTATTCCATCTCGCGCAGCTTCAGGGTCTCGCCGCGCAGCAGGCGGCACAAACCCGTCCAGCTGGTGACGCCGAGAATCGCGCAGAGCGCCAGCAGCCGGGCGTCGGCCCGTTCGGCGGCGGTGGCGAACCAGTCCGGATGGGTGTCGATGATCACCTGCATCATCAGCACGGCGGCGGCGATCAGCAGCACACCGGGAATCGAGTTCAGCGTCGTGTAGAGGTACTGGATGACGTCATCCACCCAGCCGCCAACGTACCCGGCGACGATGCCGAGCAACACCGCCGCCGGCAGCATGATCAGCGTGGTCAGCGTGCCGATCAGCAGGCCGGTACGGATGCTCTTGAGCGTGAGGTAGAGCACGTCCTGCCCCACTTTGTCCGTGCCAAAAACATGGTAGCCGCCGGCCAGGCCGGCCAGCGGACCGGCGACGACCGCCAGCGCCAGCAGCGTTGCCAGCACCGAGCGCCAGGCCACCCGCCGGTGGCGCAGCCAGGCGAAGGCTACCAGCGCCAGCGCCGACCAGATGGCCAGGGACACGGCCAATCCGCGCAGCGCGCGCTCCGCCAGGTCGGCGTCATGTCGATCCAGGGCGTCGCCCAGCGCCGCGCCGCCATGCTTGAGACGGGGGAAGTCGCGCGCCCCGCCACCCTGCTCGCCTTCGATGCTCTCCTTGGCGAACAGATGCGTCGCCAGCGGCGCCGAGTAGGTCTTTTCGGTCCGCGTCTTCATCGGCAACAACACGGCATCGAGCGCCGACAGTACCTCCACCGCATGCGCCGCCGGTTTGCCCGGCTCCGCCGGCAATGGCAGGCGGTAATGGAGCGAGTCGAGCACGCCGACGAGCAGGAAGGCCGCCAGCAGCGTGGCGGCGGCCATGCCGGCCGGACGCCGGGCCACGCGGGCCCAGCCGTCGCGCAAGTGTTCCTGCCGGCGCCCCCACCAGAAGCCGCCCACCGCCACCGCGATCAACAGGAAGAACAACAGATCCGACCAGAGCAGGACAGGCTTCATTGCAGGCGGATGCGCGGGTCGACCAGGGTGTAGGAGATGTCGGTCAGCAGCAGGCCGACGATGTAGAGACAGGAGCCGATGAAGACCATGGAGCGCACCACGGCGAAGTCCTGAGCGTTGATGGCATCGATGGTATAGCTGCCCAGGCCGGGAATGCCGAAGAAGGATTCGATCAGCAGGCTGCCCATGAACAGCGTCGGGATGACCACCACGACGCCGGTCAGGATCGGAATCATGGCGTTGCGCAGCACATGGCGGAACAGCACCAGCCGCTCCGACAGGCCCTTGGCGCGAGCCGTGCGCACGTAGTCGCGGCCGATCTCCTCGAGGAAGATGGTGCGGTACCAGCGCGTGCTGGCGCCGATGCCGCCGATGACGCTGACGATGACCGGCAGGATCAGGAACTTGCCGGCCGTCAGGCCCTCGGCATAGCCGGAGATCGGCACCAGATGCCAGATCTTGCTCACCAGCCACTGGCCGCCGATGATGTAGAACAGGCCGGAAATCGACATCATGGCCACGCAGAGCACCACGCCGGCGACGTCGAGATAGGTGGCGCGAAAATAGACCAGCAGCAGGGCGAAGGAAATGGTGACGAACAGGCCGAGCAGGAATACCGGCACCGCCACGGCCAGCGACGGATTCATGCGCGTGGCGATTTCGCGGCCAATGTCGCGGCCATCGTCGGCGCGGCCGAAATCGAAGGCGAACATGCGTACCGATTTGGTATAGAAGATGGTTCGGGTCGCCTGATCGATGCCCTCGGCTTGCGTGTTCCAGAACAGGGGCTGGTCGTAGCCTCGTTCGGCCTTCCACTTTTCGATCGCCTCGGGGGTCACCCGCTTGACGCCGAGCTGCATGCGCGCCATGTCGTCCGGGCTGTTCACCACGAAGAACAGGGCAAAGGTGATGAGGTTGACGCCGATCAGGATCGGGATGGCGTAGAGCAGGCGGCGAACGATGTAGGCAAGCATCGGGCGCTAGGATAACCGATGCACCGGCCCGCCGGACAAGCCTAGAGCAAGCGCGGCAGCACGGCTTTCGCGTTGGCGGCGGTCGCGGCGGCGACGGCGGCGACGCTCGCACCGCGCAGCTCCGCCAGGACGCCGGCGATCCTCGCCAGCTCGGCCGGTTCGTTGCGGCCCTGCTCCCCGACTTTCGCCAGCCATTCGGGCGGAATGTCGGGCGCGTCGGTTTCCAGAACGATCGCATCCAGCGGCAAGGTGGCCGCCAGCGCGCGCAAACGGGTGGCCCGCGGATGCGTCATGGCGCCACCGAAACCGAGCTTGAAACCCAGGCGAATGAACTCGTCGGCCTGCTGGCGGCTGCCGTTGAAGGCATGGGCGATACCGCCCGGCACGGGGATGCTGCGCAACTGGGCCAGGATGGCATCGACCGCCCGGCGCACATGCAGCAGCACGGGAAGGTTCAGGTCGCGGGCAATCTTCAACTGCTCGGCGAAATAGAACCGCTGGAGTGCTTCGTCGCGGGTTGGTACAAAGTAGTCGAGACCGATCTCGCCCACCGCCACCGCGGGCTCCCGCACCAGGGTTTGCCGCAAGGCCTCGAGATCCTCCTCCCTGGCACGGTCCACATACATCGGGTGGATGCCGTAGGCTGGCCGGCAATCGGAATATTCCCGGCAGACGCTGGCGACGGCACCGAAGTTGGCGCGCTCGACCGCTGGCACGACGATCACTGCCACGCCCGCGTCGCGGGCGCGAATCGCCACCGCATCCCGGTCGGCATCGAATTCCGCCGCGTCCAGGTGGCAGTGGGTATCGACCAACATCAAGGTTTCTTGTACGGGGCGGTGGCCAGGCCGAGGCTCTTCCACGACTGCATGCCGCCCCGGTACCACTTCAGCTTGTGCGCCGGATAGCCAAGCGCCAGCAGTTGCTTGATATTGGTCGGCGACTGGCCGCACCAGACGCCGTTGCAGTAGAGGACCAGCGTCTTGGCGTTCTCGAAGTTCCATATCGGCCCGGTTCGCGCAGCCCCGAACTGGAGCTCGAGGATTTCGGCAACCGCCTGCGGTTCCGCATGCGCAGGATGCAGGCGCGTCCAGGGCAGGTGGATGGCACTCGGAATCATTCCGGTGCGAATCAGCCAGTCCTGGTCGCGGGAATCGACCACCAGCACCCCGCTGTCGCGGCGCGCCAGCCGTTTGAGATAGTCGAGGAGTTCGAGTTCACCAATGGTTTCCACACCCGGCGCCAACTGGATGGGCTGGACACAATAGGGCGGACAGGCACGCGAGGTACGGGCATAGTCGGGATCGATCTCGGCGTCGTTGTCCTGATTGCGCTCGATGCGGAACGGCTTGCCCTCGTGGCTGACATCGAGAAAGGGCAGATCGGCCGTAATGCCGACCGCCTTGCCGTCGGCCGCCGCCGCACCGGCGAGGAGGAGCACAAGAAATGCCCACCAGCGCCCGGTCATCTCATCCGACCTCGTCGATCCACGCCTGCTGGATGGCTTCGAGAACCTTTTCGCCGCAATGCTTCTCGTTCTCCTCGAAGCCGGGCAGCGCCATGACCCAGCGCATCAGGTCGACGAAATTGATACCGGTCGGATCGACGTCGGGATGGGTTTCGGCCAGCTCGATGGCGATGTCGTTGATGTCCGTCCACTTCATTGGTCGGTCCAGTTCATTTGTGCTTTCCCCCACCTTCCTTGGCCATGTTGATGGTGTACTTGGGGATCTCGATGACCAGTGGCGTTGCGCCGACGACGGCCTGGCAGGAGAGGCGCGACAGCGGTTCCAGACCCCAGGCCTTGTCGAGCAGATCGTCCTCGGTCTCGTCGGCGGCCTCCAGGGAATTGTAGCCCTCGCGCACCACCACATGGCAGGTGGTACAGGCACAGGATTTCTCGCAGGCGTGCTCGATCTCGATGCCGTTCTCCAGCAGGGCGTCGCAGATCGACTGGCCGGGCGGGGACTCGATGACCGCGCCTTCGGGACAAAGCTCCCAATGGGGCAGCACGATGATTTGTGTCATTCTTCCAGTTCCTCGATCTTCTTCGCCCGACAAGGCGCGTCGCACGCTCTGGTTCATGCGGCGCGCGGCAAATTCGGCGGTGCCCTTGCTCAGCGCATCCATGGCGTCGTCGATGGCGCGTCGGTCGTCGCCCATCATCACCGCCTGCAGCTTGGCAACGCAGACATCGACATGGGCGCGTTCGAGGGTGGACAGCAATGCCGCATCCTCCCGCAAGGCCGACTGCGTGGCCTCGATGAGGCGCTGGGCCTCGACCTGGGCCTCGCGCAGGGCACGGCGGAAGGCATCGTCGCTGGCATGGCTGAAGCCCGACCTTGAGCATCGCGGCGATTTCGTCGTCGGTGAGGCCGTAGGACGGCTTGACCTCGATGCGCGCCTCGTGGCCGCTGGTCTGCTCGCGGGCCGTCACCGAGAGCAGGCCGTCGGCATCGACCTGGAAGGTGACGCGAATGCGCGCCGCGCCGGCCACCATGGGCGGGATGCCGCGCAGTTCGAAGCGCGCCAGGCTACGGCAGTCCGACACCAGTTCGCGTTCGCCCTGGACGACGTGCAGCGCCATGGCCGTCTGGCCATCCTTGAAGGTGGTGAATTCCTGGGCACGCGCGACCGGAATGGTCGAGTTGCGCGGAATGATCTTCTCGACCAGGCCGCCCATGGTTTCGATGCCGAGCGACAGGGGAATCACGTCCAGCAGCAGCCAGTCGTCGCCGGCGGCGCGGTTGCCGGCCAGCAGATTGGCCTGGATGGCCGCGCCGAGCGCCACCACCTTGTCCGGATCGAGGTTGTTGAGCGGCTCCTTGCCGAAGAAGTCGCCGACGGCCTTCTGGATCTGCGGCATGCGCGTGGCGCCGCCGACCATGACCACGCCCTTGACCTCCTCGGGGGTCAGACCGGCATCGCGCAAGGCCTTGCGCGTCGGACCGAGCGTCTTTTGCACCAGGGTCTTGCGTGATCTCGGCAAAGACTTCGGTGGTCAGTCGCAGATCGACGAACTCGCCGGTGGACAACTTGGCGGTGATCGGCGCTTCGCCATGCAGCGTCAGGTATTCCTTGGCCTCGCGGGCGCGCGTCTGCAACAGGCGCGCATCATTGAGCGAGACCGGCGACAGTTTGGCCTGTTCAATGATCCAGCAGAACACCCGATGGTCGAAATCGTCGCCACCCAGGGCGGAATCGCCGCCCGTGGCCAGCACCTCGAAGACACCCTTGGCGAGTTTGAGAATCGAAATATCGAAGGTGCCGCCGCCCAGGTCGTACACCGCGTAGATGCCCTCGGCCGCGTTGTCGAGGCCATAGGCGATGGCGGCGGCAGTCGGCTCGTTGAGCAGGCGCAGCACATTGATGCCCGCCAGTCTCGCCGCATCCTTGGTGGCCTGGCGCTGGGCATCGTCGAAGTAGGCCGGCACGGTGATGACGGCCCCGGTCAGCTGGCCACCCAGCGCCGCCTCGGCCCGAGCGCGCAGCGTCTTCAGGATGTCGGCCGAAACCTCGACCGGGGACTTGACGCCCTGCGCCGTGCGCAGCTTGACCATGCCCTCGGCGTCCACGAAGTCGTAGGGCATGGTTTCGATGTGCGCGATGTCCTTCAGCCCGCGGCCCATGAAGCGCTTGACCGAAACGATGGTGTTGCGCGGATCGGCGGCCTGGCTGCGACCTGTGCCTCGTAGCCCACCTCGACCGTGCCGTCCGGCGCCGTAATGGACGACGGAGGGCAGCAGAGGCCGGCCCAGTTCGTCATTCAGGACCACCGCCTGCCGCTGCGGACGGTGGCGACCAGCGAATTGGTGGTACCGAGGTCGATGCCGACGGCCAGCCGATGTTCATGAGGAGCGGTCGATTCGCCCGGTTCGGAAATTTGCAGCAATGCCATGGGGAAGGTGTTCCTATGCCTCGACTCTTTCGAGGGCTTCGTCGATTTCCTGGAGCAGTTTTTCCTGGAACATCAGTTGACGCACGACTTCAGCGCCACGGGCAAAATCACGCGTCTCGTCGAGCGCCTGAGCGAGCACCGCGTGCTGGTCGGCCATTTCCTTCTTCATCCGCCGATGCATCTGGTCGAGCACGTCCGCGTCGCCCGCCTCCCGGGCTTCCGCCACCGCTTCGCGCAATTCCATCTGGTGCATCAGGAACTCCATCGGCATCGCCGTGTTGTGTTCGATCCGCGGATCGTGGCCGAGCAGGCGCAGCAGGTACTCGCGCGCGCTTGAGCGGGCTCTTGAGCGTCAGGTAAGCCTCGTTGACGCGTGCTCGCCCACTGCATGGCCAGGCGTCGGTCGACGTCGGCCAGATGGGCATGCTTGTCCGGATGCACCCGCGCCTGCACGTCGCGATAAGTCTGCTCGAGCGCCAACTCGTCCAGCGCCTGTCGGCGTGGCAGGCCGAACAACGCGAAGTGATCGCGCGAAAAGTGCTCGAGATCGAAGCTGGTCATCAAACCTGAAAGCTCTCGCCGCAGCCGCACTGATCCTTGACGTTGGGGTTGTTGAACTTGAAGCCCTCGTTCAGCCCTTCCTGGGCGTAGTCGAGTTCGGTGCCGTCGATGTAGGGCAGGCTCTTCGGATCGACCAGCACCTTGACGCCATGGCTCTCGAACACGACGTCCTCCGGCCTCGGGCGCATCGGCGAACTCCAGCTTGTAGGCCATGCCGGAACAGCCGGAGGTCTTCACGCCGAGGCGAATGCCGATACCCTTGCCGCGCTTGGCAAGGAAGTCGCGACACATGCTTGGCGGCGCTTTCGCGTCAGCGTGCACTGGCCATCGGTCAGCCTCCTCTGCTTCTTCTTGTAGTCGGCCACGGCCGCCTTGATGGCGTCCTCGGCGAGGATGGAGCAGTGGATCTTGACCGGCGGCAGCGCCAGTTCTTCGGCGATCTGGGTGTTCTTGATGTCCAGCGCCTGATCGAGCGTCTTGCCCTTGACCCATTCGGTGACCAGCGACGACGAGGCGATGGCCGAGCCGCAGCCATAGGTCTTGAACTTGGCGTCCTCGATGACGCCGTCCTTGCCGACCTTGATCTGCAGCTTCATCACGTCGCCGCAGGCCGGCGCGCCGACCATGCCGGTGCCGACATCGCTCGTCGTCCTTGTCGAAGGAACCGACGTTGCGCGGATTTTCGTAGTGATCGATGACCTTGTTGCTGTATGCCATGGTCGTTACTCCTTCAGTGTGCGGCCCATTGCACGGTACTGAGATCGATGCCGTCCTTGTACATTTCCCAGAGCGGCGACAAGTTCGCGCAGCTTGCCGATCTTGTCGTGCAGCAGCTTGATGGTGAAATCGATTTCCTCCTCGGTGGTGAAGCGACCGAGCGTGAAGCGGATCGAGCTGTGCGCCAGTTCATCGGAGCGGCCCAGCGCACGCAGCACATAGGACGGCTCCAGGCTGGCCGAGGTGCAGGCCGAGCCGGACGACACGGCGATGTCCTTGATCGCCATGATCAGCGACTCGCCTTCGACGATAGTTGAAGCTGATGTTGAGGTTGTGCGGCACGCGCTGCTCCATGTCGCCGTTGACGATAGACTTCCTCGATGTCCGAGCAGGCCCTTCAGCAGGCTGTCGCGCAGCATGCGGATGCGCTCGTTCTCGGCCGCCATTTCCTCGCGGGCGATGCGGAAGGCTTCGCCCATGCCGACGATCTGGTGCGTCGCCAGCGTGCCGGAGCGCATGCCGCGCTCGTGGCCGCCGCCGTGCATCTGCGCTTCCAGGCGAATGCGCGGCTTGCGGCGCACATACAGCGCGCCGATGCCCTTGGGGCCGTAGGTCTTGTGCGCGCGAAAAGGACATCAGGTCGACCTTCAGCTTGGCCAGGTCGATCGGCATCTTGCCGGTCGCCTGCGCCGCATCGACATGGAAGAGCGATGCCGTTCTCGCGGCAGATCTCGCCGATTTCGGCCAGCGGCTGAATGACGCCGATCTCGTTGTTCACCGCCATCACGGAAGCCAGCACGGTGTCCTTGCGCAGCGCCGCCTTGAATTGTTCGAGCGTGATCAGACCGTTTTCCTGCGGGTCGAGATAGGTGACCTCGAAACCCTGGCGCTCCAGTTCCTTGCAGGTATCGAGCACCGCCTTGTGTTCGGTGGCGACGGTGATGAGGTGCTTGCCCTTGGTCCCGCGTAGAAGTGCGCCGCGCCCTTGATCGCCAGATTGTTCGACTCGGTGGCGCCCGAGGTCCAGACGATTTCCTTCGGATCGGCATTGACCAGCTTCGCGACCTGTTCGCGCGCTTCTTCGACCGCCGCCTCCGCTTCCCAGCCAAAGGGGTGGGAACGCGAGGCCGGGTTGCCGAAATGCTCGGTCAGGTAGGGAATCATCTTCTGCGCCACTCGCGGATCCACCGGCGTGGTCGCCGAGTAGTCGAGGTAGATGGGTAGTTTCAGCATTGCGCTTTCTCCTTCAACCGGCCAGGACGGCCAGCCTTCTCAATTGAAAAACCGTTTCAGCGAGCGCGATCAGGAACTCGCCCACTTCGTTTGTCTCAGTCTGCCGGCCCAGGCTGACCCGCACCGCGCCGCGCGCCAGTCCCGCCTCGACGCCCATGGCCATGAGCACATGCGATGGCTCCGGGTTGGCGCTGGAACAGGCGGCACCGCTGGCGACGGCAAACCCGGCACGATCCAGCTTCGCGACCAGGGTTTCGCCATCAATCCCGGGCAGCGCGAAGTAGACGGTGTTGGGCAGACGCTCGGCGCCCAAGCCAAATATGGTCGCGCCCTGCTCCGCCAGGCCACGCTCCAACTCGATACGCAAGCCGCGCAAGCGTTCGGCGGTCGCGGCCGAATCCTGCCGCACAAGCTCGCAAGCGACGCCAAAGCCGACGATGGCCGGCACGTTTTCGGTGCCGGAGCGCAGGCCGCGTTCGTGACCGCCACCGGAGATCAGCGCAACCAGATCCAGCCGCTTGTCCAATACCAGCGCACCCGCCCCCTTGGGCCCGCCGACCTTGTGCGCGGAAATGGTCATCGCATGAACACCGCGCGCATTGAGGCCGCGAAAATCGACCGGCACCTTGCCGAAAGCCTGCACGGCGTCGGTATGAAACCAGGCCCGGGTCGGCCTTGCCGCGTCGGCGTGGCGACCGATGTCCTGCAGGACGCCCGTTTCGTTGTTGGCCAGCATGACCGAGATCAGGCCCGGCCGTTGCGCCAGTGTCGCCGAGTAAGCATCGACATCCAGCGACACGGCCGTCACCATCGACAGCGATTTCCCGCAGCCGCCAGCCCTGTCGGACCAGTGCCCGGGCCGGTTCGCGCACGCAGGGGTGCTCGATCGCCGAAACGGCAACCAAACCAGGCTTCATGCCGGCGGCCACACCCTTGATGAACAGGTTGTTAGCCTCCGACCCGCCGCTGGTGAAAACCACCTCTGTATCGGATGGGCACCAACCGCCGCCGCCACCCGCTGCCCGCGCCTCGTCGATCGCGCGCCCGCGCCGCCCGGCCATACTCGTGCCGACTCGACGCGTTGCCGAATCGCTGCGACAAGTAAGGCAACATCGCCTCCAGCACCCGCGGATCGACGGGTGTCGTGGCGTTGTGGTCGAGGTAGACGGGAGCGAACACGGTGCGAGCCAAGGTAGCGAAGATCAGACCGCCAGGGCGACGGGAATACGACGAACCGGCCGCCGCAGGCTGCCTTCTTCGTTGATCGCCGCAATGCAGGCGGCATTGCGACTTCTGCTGGTCGACCAGTTCGCCGCAGGCTGACCGAGCGCAGATAGTCGAACATCCGGTGATTCAGGCTGGTCCACAGATTGTGGGTCATGCAGGGATGATCGTCATGGCAATCGCCCTTGCCGCCGCACTGCGTCGCGTCGAGCGTTTCGTCGACCGCCTGGATGATGTCGGCCACGGACACGCTCTCCATCTGGCTTGGCCAGACAATAGCCACCGCCCGGACCGCGCACGCTGGACACCAGCTGGTTGCGGCGCAACTTGCCGAACAGCTGTTCCAGATAGGAAAGGGAAATCTTCTGCCGCTCGGCGATGCCCGCCAGGGTGACGGGACCAGCGTGCTGGCGCAAGGCCAGATCGATCATCGCCGTTACCGCGAAACGTCCTTTGGTCGTCAGTCTCATGGCTTACCTCGTAACGAAAATAATAGGGAAACGGCAGAATACCCGACCGTTACGCTCAACTATATTGGGCACCACCCACCTTAGTCAACTATTTTTGACAGGTATTTCGGATCGAACTTGTCCGCCGTCGCCACATCGTCTTCCAGCGATACACCGCAACGCTCGATGTATCTCAGCAACACCTCGATACGGCGATCGGTTTCGACCGCGTGGTCGAGCAGGCCATGGATGGCCATGGCCAGCGGATCGTCCTCGTCACGCGACACGGCGTAGGCGGAGAAGCCCATTTGTGCCGCCTTCTCCTCGCGTTCCTGATCACGGCCGGGCTCGACGATGCGCGCCGGAATGCCGACCGCCGTGGCACCGGCGGGAACATCGCGCACCACCACGGCGTTGGAGCCGACCTTGGCGCCCTCGCCGACCGTGATCGGACCCAGCACCTTGGCACCGGCCCCGATGACCACGCCGGGCGCAGCGTCGGGTGGCGCTTGCCCTTGTTCCACGAGGTGCCGCCCAGCGTGACGCCGTGGTAGAGCGTGCAGTCGTCGGATGATCTCTGCCGTCTCACCGATCACCACTCCCATGCCATGGTCGATGAACACCCGGCGACCGATCGTGGCACCAGGATGAATCTCGATGCCCGTGATCCAGCGGCTGAAGTGCGACGTAAGCCGCGCCAACCAGCGCAGGCGATGGCCCCACAGCCAATGGGCAAAGCGATGCAGCGTCAGGGCGTGAAAGCCCGGATAGCAGGTAAGGACTTCCCACGTCGTCCGCGCGGCGGGATCGCGGTCAAAAACGCAAGAAATGTCTTCGCGAAAACGGGCAAACATGAGCAGCGACCATTAGAAAGTAATGAAATATTAAAAATCCCGACTCGGTCGGTCAACTTATTTCTCGAACGAGGCGAGCATGCCCCGCAGAATATTGACCTCTTCCTTCTCCAGACCCGCCCGGGAAAACAGGCGCCGCATACGCGGCATCAGCCGTTTCGGCCTGGCCGGATCGAGAAAGCCGCTGCCCACCGCCACGCGTTCCAGGTGCGCAACCAGCGCTTCCACCTCCTCGTGAGAGGCCGGCTCACCGGCCTCCGCAACCGCCGGCGGCGGACCGATATCGACGGCGGCCAACCGCAGTTCGTAGCAGAGAATCTGCACCGCCTGGGCAAGGTTCAGGGACTTGTAGTCGGGACTGGTCGGAATGAGCGCCCAATTGCGGCACAGCGCGACCTCCTCGTTGGAGAGGCCGGCCGTTTCGTTGCCAAACACCAGCGCCACCTCGCCCTGCCCCGCTTGGCCGACCAAGTCGGCGGCGGCCTGTCGCGCCCATACGGGTTGGGTCGCCAGTTCGCGCCGACGACCGGTCAGGGCCGTGGCGGTCACCGTGCCAGTGAGCGCTTCAGCAAGCGTTGTGCAAATGACGGCGGCGGCCAGTACGTCGGTTGCGCCGGTGGCCATGGCGTCGGCCTGCGGGTCGGGAAACGACTTCGGGTTGACCAGATAGAGGCGTGACAATCCCATCGTCTTCATCGCCCGCGCCGCCGCGCCGATGTTGCCGGGATGGCTGGGATGCGAAAGGACGACGCGAATGCGCGCCAGCGGAGAATGGCGAGGCAAGAAGGTCACAGCGAGCTGTCTGCTAAAATCGCGGCCATGCATCCCACACTCAATATCGCCATCAAGGCTGCCCGGCGCGCCGGCCAGATCATCAACCGCGCCAGCCTCGATATCGGCCAGATCCAGGTCAACGTCAAACAGCAGAACGATTACGTCACGGAGGTAGATAAGGCCGCCGAAGCGATCATCATCGATACGCTGCTCGAGACTTATCCGAAGCATTCGATTCTAGCAGAGGAGACCGGCCGCTCCGGCCAGGAGGACAGCGAGTACCAGTGGATCATCGACCCGCTCGACGGCACCACCAACTTCATCCACGGCTTTCCGCAATACGCCGTCTCCATCGCCCTGACGCACAAGGGCGTCCTGACCCATGCCGTGGTCTACGACCCGTCACGCAACGAGCTCTTCACCGCCACCAAGGGCACCGGCGCCTATCTGAACGACAAGCGTATCCGGGTCTCGAAGCGAACCAAGCTGGAAGACGCCCTGGTCGGCACCGGGTTCCCGTATCGCGTGTTCGATCATGTCGATGCCTACCTGGCCATCTTCAAGGATATGACGCGCCGTACCGCCGGCGTGCGCCGCCCGGGCGCGGCATCGCTGGATCTCGCCTATGTCGCCAGCGGCCGCCTCGACGGCTTCTGGGAATTCGGCCTCTCGCCGTGGGACATGGCGGCGGGTGCCCTGCTGATCTCGGAAGCCGGCGGCCTGGTCGGCGACCTTGCCGGCGAATCGAACTACCTCGCCACCGGCAACATCATCGGCGGCACACCCAAGGTGTTCTCGCAGATTCTGCAAGTCATCGCCACCCACCGCACACCTGCCCTGGCCGCGTAGTTCCGGCCGGTACCGGACCTACCGCGCGGCGGCATTGGCGACGTACCAGTCCATCGCCTCGCGCAAACCTTCGCTGAATCCGATAGCCGGGCTCGTAGCCCAACAGCGTGCGCGCCTTGGTGATGTCGGCCAGCGAATGACGGACATCGCCGGCCCGAAAGTCACGATAGCTGGGCGTGAAGCCGGCCAGATGCGGGAAACGCGGCGCCAGCAGGACACGGATGGCCTCGAACAATTCGTTCAGGCTCGTCCGGTCGCCGACGGCGACGTTGTAGACCTGGTTGGCGGCATCGGTATTGGTCGCGGTCGCCGCGAGCAGGTTGGCCTGCACGGCATTGTCGATGTAGCAGAAATCGCGGCTGGTTTCGCCGTCGCCGTTGATCTAGACCGGCTCGCCGGCCATCATCGCCGCGGTCCATTTCGGCACCACGGCGGCGTAGGCGCCGTTCGGGTCCTGGCGCTGGCCGAAGATGTTGAAATAGCGCAGGCCGATGGTCAGGAAGCCGTAGACACGGGCGAACACATCGGCATACAGCTCATTCACCAGCTTGGTCACGGCATAGGGCGACAGCGGCTTGCCGATGTGGTCTTCCACCTTGGGCAAGCCGGGATGATCGCCGTAGGTCGAACTCGACGCGGCATAGACGAAGCGCTTGACCTTGGCATCGCGCGCGGCGACCAGCATGTTGAGAAAGCCGTCGATGTTGGTCGAATTGGTGGTGATCGGGTCTTCCAGCGAACGCGGCACCGAACCCAGCGCCGCCTGATGCAGCACGTAATCGACGCCGGCGCAGGCGGCATGGCAATCGTCGAGTCCGCCGGATGTCGCCTTCGATGAAGCGGAAGCGCGCCCACTGCGTCGGGGCTCACCAAGGCTTGGACCTGGTCGAGGTTGTACTGATGGCCGGTGGCGAAGTTATCCAGGCCGACGACTCGCTGATCGAGCTTCAGCAGGGTTTCGAGCAGGTTGCTGCCGATGAAGCCGGCGACGCCCGTCACCAGCCAGGCAACGGCTCTCACCCCGCAAGCGGGCTTGTAGTTGTTCGTAGGGTGTCATCGGCAATCAGGGACGCCAGAGCTCGTCGCCCGGCATGTCGGACGGCCGCGGGATCGTAGGCCGACTTGACGTCGACGAACAGGCCGCCCGGACTTCAGCTTGCCGAGTAATCTCCGCCAAGGGCATGGCCAGGTACTGCCGGTGCGCGACCGCCGCGACGATGGCGTCCGCATCGGCCGGCAAGTCGCTCCCATTGCCGCAACCCGATGCCGTATTCGTGCTGCGCTTCCGGCGCCTCGGCGATGCGGGTCGTGCACAGACACCTCGCAGCCGTAGTCCTGCAGTTCGCGCACCAGGTCGACCACCTTGGAGTTGCGCAGGTCGGGGCAGTTTTCCTTGAAGGTCAGGCCCAGCACGATCACCTTGGCCCCCTTCACCGTACCGCCACTTGCGGATCAGGCCCTTGATGGTCTGCTGGGCGATGTAGGCGGCCATGCCGTCGTTGATGCGCCGACCGGCGAGGATCACCTCCGGATGGTAGCCGAGCATCTCGGCCTTGTGCGTCAGGTAGTAGGGATCGACGCCGATGCAGTGACCGCCGACCAGGCCGGGCCGGAAGGGCAGGAAATTCCACTTGGTGCCGGCTGCCTGCAGGACCTCGAGGGTGTCGATGCCGAGCCGGTCGAAGATGATCGACAGTTCGTTCATCAGCGCGATATTGAGGTCGCGCTGCGTGTTCTCGATCACCTTTGCCGCCTCGCGCCACCTTGATGGAGCTGGCGCGATGGACACCGGCGGTGATCACCGAGCCATACAGTTCCGCCACGGCATCCAGCGTGGCGGCATCGTCGCCGGAAACCACCTTGACGATCTTGGTGATGGTCCGTTCCTTGTCGCCCGGATTCACCCGCTCGGGCGAGTAGCCGACGTGGAAATCCCGCATCCACTTCATGCCGGAATGCTTTTCCAGCAGCGGGATGCAGACCTCTTCGGTCGCGCCGGGATAGACCGTCGATTCGTACACGACCATCGCACCCTTCTTCATGTGCTGCCCAACGATGGTCGAGGCACCAACCAGCGGCGAGAAATCGGGAATATGGGCCTCGATCGACCGGCGTCGGCACGGCAATGATGATGAAATCAGCCTTTGCCAGGCTAGCAGGGTCGGTCGACACGGCGAGTTTGGTCGCGGCCCTCAGGTCTTCCGTGCTGACTTCACCGGTCGGGTCAATGAACTTCTTGTAGTTGGCAATCTTCGTTTCGGACAGGTCGAAGCCGATGGTTTCGAACTTCTTGCCGAACTCGACCGCCAGGGGCAGACCGACGTAACCCAATCCACAGACACCGACAACATGCGACATAGCTATTCCTTGGCAGAAAATGATTGGCGACGCCGATTGTAGCGCGTCGTATTTTTTTCGACTGCAACAACCATCGTGCGAGTCGGGCCAGAGTGTCGGATTTCTTTACGAGATTGCTCCAATGGTGGATGGACTGCCTGCGTGTTCTGGTTTAGTATTATGATTAATATGAGAAGATGATTCTTTGGCGCTATTCTTGCTTGAGCATGGGCATAGATTCATCCAAGTCTTCTGAGGCAAACTTACATGAATGACCAATCTAATCCAGTCGATACAGATCAGATCCAGATGACTGCACTAGCGAATGAACGGCGGCGTTTGGTTCGTGGCGCGGTGGCTTTGGCGCCATTGGTCCTGACCTTGCGTAGCGGGGCCCTTGCGGCGGCTTCGTGCACAGGAGCCAAGACAGTGCGCGCTACTCTTGAGGCTAATGGCAAGCCACCCGCTGCCGTTGGGGCGGTGGTCAGGTGATGTATGCTATAAAGTTCCCGATGTGAATACCTGAGTCCGACACCCGGGCGTTTCATCCAAATTGGAAAATGCGGTGGGTGAACCCACTCGCTACGCAATCGGTCAAAATGGAAAATGCGGCAATCTTGGGGATGGTACGCAAGTCGCCATTCTGAGTTCAACTTCTGCAGACTCTTTTGCCAGATAGCACCCAAGTCACAGCCGAAAGATCGCGCAAAGTTACCTGAGCCGCGTAAAGTGCTGACAGCCAGTGCCCTTGAGACGGCTACGGTATTTGATTTGCACACTTGCCGGTCGTGGTTTGCGATGGGACAAGTGGGACGATGTCTACATCGTTTATCAGCCTTCATCCGCCGAAACCCACGTTTTCAACGAGACCACCGCTTTGCATTCTGAAGTGCCTGGAACACGGTCCGCTGTCGGCAGATGCAGTGAAGGACGCGGACCGAAGCAGCCCTCGGCGTCGGTCAGGGTGAATTGGCTGCCGACGATTTCGCTTTCGCCACGATGAGGCTGGAGGAACTTGGACTCATCGAATCCCTGGACGAAGCATAGCGTCGTTCAATGATCGTCGGTGACCTGAGTCGCCGGGAACTGGGAGAACGCTTGGCAGGAGACGGCCTCGCGCTCCAGTTCGGTCCTTTCAACCTGACGAATTCGTTCCAACCTCGACTCCTTCGCCTCGCTCGCACATCGGCTGTACGAGCCCTACCCCTTGCCGGACGACGACAGCGATCAGCGACTTTCACGTCCAGATCAGTGCACCGCGCGGGCTACGCCGATGGGTGCGCCGCCAGGCGCGTTTTGGTATCGACGGGCAATTCCCCTTCGCCCCCTATACCATCGAGCACGCCTTCCCCGCCCTGGAATGGGGGATCAACTGGTGCGTGGCGACGCGTGCGCATCATCTGCTGATACTGCATTCGGCCGGAGTCGAGCGCAATGGCCGGGCCATCCTGTTTCCGGCTTCGCCCGGCGACGGCAAGTCGACCCTCTGTACTGCACTGGTTCACTCCGGATGGCGCCTGCTCTCCGACGAATTCGGCCTTGTGCGGCCCGAGGATGGTCTCTTGCTCCCATTGCCACGCTTGATCCCGCTGAAGAACGAGTCGATCGAGGTGATCAGGAAATTCCGGCCGGAGGCGATCATCGGTCCATCCTTCCTGAATACCCGCAAAGGCACGGTCGCGCACGTACGGCCACCGATCGACAGCATCAACCGAGCGCAGGAACCGGCCCGGCCGCGCTGGCTGGTTTTCCCTCGCTGGGAAGCAGGCGCACCGCTTACGTTTGAACCGCTGCCGAAGAGCCAGGCATTCCTCATGGTGGCAACCAATGCCTTCAACTACGAGGTCCTGGACGAAACCGCCTTTCGACTGGTTACTGAGATGGTCCGCGCCTGCGATGCCTATTCGCTGGTCTACTCCGATCTCGAGGAAGCCGTCAGCGCGCTCGATACCCTTTCTCGATCCGACGATGACTAGGGGCGCCAGCGAAATCCGGCGGGCCCAGCGACTGCTGATCGAGGCTCTGCAGGCACCGGAAAAACTGCCGGCACTGCCGCCCACCGACTGGGAACTGCTCCTGCGCGTGGCGCGGCGCGCCCGATTGCTCGGACGACTGGAATCCGATCTCGCGCGCGCCGGTCTGCTTGGCGATATCCCACCGCGCGCTGCCGACCATCTGCGAGCGGCCCGCAACGTCATCGCGCATCGGAATACACTGATCTCCTGGGAGGTTAACCGCCTGCTTTGGGCGCTCAAGGGCATCGACGTGCCGCTGATTCTGCTCAAGGGCAGCGCTTACCTCCTGGCAGAGCTACCGCCAGCGCGGGGCCGGATCTTTGCCGATGTCGATCTGCTAGTACCCGAAGAACGAATCGGAGAGATCGAGGAAAGACTCCTCGAGCGTGGCTGGTTCAACACGCAGATCGACCCATACGACGACCGTTACTACCGGGTCTGGATGCATGAAATTCCGCCGCTCCGTCACCGGGAGCGAGGCACAGAAATCGACATTCACCACCGACTGCTGCCGAAGACCAGCCACCTGAAGTCCGACCCCGCGCCGCTGTTCGTCGCGGCCCGGCCGCTCGCCGACGCGCGGCTACGCGTTCTGGCTCCTGCCGACATGGTGCTGCACGCCCTGGTGCACCTTTTTCTCGAGGGCGATCCTGATGAAGGTCTGCGCCTGCGAGATCTGGTCGATGTCCATGACCTGCTTTGTCACCATGGCCAGGAACCTGGTTTTTGGCCGGGCCTGAGGCAACGAGCGCGCGCTTTGGGTTTCGAGCGTCCGCTGTTCTATGGTCTGCATCATGCACGACGACTTTTCGGGACGCCGATTCCCCCGGATGTCCTACGCGGGCTGGAAGACGCCGCACCTGCTTGGCCAATCCGTCAGCTGATGAATCGGCTGATCCCTCTCGCGCTCCTGCCAGGACACCCGGATCACCCCTCCCGGCTGGCCGCTGTCGCCCGTTGGCTGATCTATGTGCGCGCCCACTGGTTGCGGATGCCGCCCGGCCTGCTGGCCAAGCACCTGTCGCACAAGGCATGGCTGCGATTTCGTGGATTCCGCAAACGCGTCAACCTGGCGCAACTCGACTTGAGACAGCAGTAGTCGTCGAGGTCAGCTTGCCAGCCCTCCTGAAACACTGGGCGGCCCACTATTTGACCGACTTAGGGGTAGTCTAGTAGCCGCTTCAGATAGTTTGCCGGGATCGCGTAGCTAATTCCCGATGGATGACTGAGCGCAGCCTCCTTCGTTCCCTTCACCAACACCATATTGATAATACCGATCACTTCGCCAGTATCCACATCGAACAGCGGTCCACCGCTATTCCCGGGATAGGCGGTACCGTCGAGCTGAAAGATGTCGAAGCTGCCACTCTTCAGGCGGCGGATGACGTTTTCCTTGAGCTGCTGGGCGTTGCCGCTGGGCAGGGCGATGGGCGTAATCGCCGAAACCATGCCCCGGTGGGTTACCGGCGAAAACCCGAGCGCTCCGCCAATCGGAAAGCCGGTGAACGCAATGGTTTGGCCTTCCTTGACCGTGCCGGAGTCGCGCAAGTTCAACGCCGGCAGTGCCGGTCCGTCGATGCGCAGCAGCGCCAGATCGTGTGATTTGTCGAGCGCCAAGACGCTCGCGGACCGCATGCGCTGCTCCGACGTGGAACCCGGCACCTGCACAACGATCGACGCAAGCTCTCCCCCCTCATTTTGATCGATGACGACGTGCGCATTGGTCGCGACAATTCGACCGTCGCCGATGACAAAGCCGGTGCCACGGAGTTTCAATGGCGGGCTGTCGAGTTTCTTGTAGGTGCCAACCATCACGACTGAAGGCTTGACCCGGGCTATGGCATCCACCAGGTCGGCACGCACCGGGAAGCTTGCCAGGAATGCGAGCCCGGCGAACAACAGTAGGATTCTGAGCGTCACATCAGGCGCACGCGGATGCGCGGCAACTCGGGAGACGGCTCGACCACGGACGGGTCGTAAGGGTGCTCTTCAACGGTGAACAGTTCACGTATTCGCTTCACGTAGCCGCGTGTCTCGGCGAACGGCGGAATGCCTCGAAACCGGTTCACCGCCCCCTCGCCCGCATTGTAGGCGGCCGCGACCAAGGCCACGTTGCCCTTGAAGTAAGCCAGCAGCCAGCGCAGATAGGCCAATCCGCCGCGCACGTTCTGTTCCGGATCGAACGGCTTCTTGACGTTGAACCGCACGGCGGTGTCGGGAATCAGTTGCATCAGCCCCTGGGCATTCTTGGTCGATACGGCAAGCGGATCGAAATTGCTCTCCGCCCGAATCACCGCCATGGCCAGCCGGGGTGAAACGCCGAACTGAGGCGCCAGCTTGCGTACCAGTTCGATCACCTTCTGCTGGGCGGGCGTCATATTCTCGAAGGCGATTTCTTCTTCGCTCGGTGCGATCATTTCTTCGACAATCATGCACGGAGGCACCGGCGCCACATCGCTACCCACGCGACGCAGCATGCGCTCGGCATCGCCGTTGCCCTGGCGCGCCGCGAGAGCAAAAAACGTCGCTGCCAGCGCATCGTCCCGCCGCACGCCACGGCCATTGGCATGGATCCACCCAAGCCGGTACTGGGCTTCCGCATCCCCGAGCCGAGCCGCTTCGCAATACAACTGGACCGCGCGCTCGACATTGCGCGGCACGCCCTCGCCATGCTCCAGGGACAAGGCTTCCGCGCGCAAATCCGCGAACCGTTCGGGATCGCCACAGATCTCGGCGCGGGCAGCGACACTGCCCATCAACAGCGCCGCGACGATCAGTCTCGCGGCAACTATGCTCCCGCCCGAGGACAACGAATCACTAATTGCCGATCTCCTTCAACAATTTGGCCACTTCAGCCTGGCCCTTGAACTTGTCACCCAGCTTGCCCAGCTCCTCCAGCATCTTTTGCGCTTCGGCTTTCTTGCCGACTTTGATAAGCACTCGTGCCGTACTGAGCTTCAATTCCCCGGACGCCGGCGCCAATGTCGTTGCCTTCTGTAGCAGCTCCAAGGCGCGCGCGGTATCGCCCTTTTCCGCCAATAGCGTCGCCACTGTTTCCATAATCGCCGGCTGGTTCGGAGCAAGCCGCAATGCCTTCTCAGCATAGTCCAGAGCCCGGGGATCCTTCAACTGGCCCAGTGCCCAAGCGACGTTGTTGAGAACCACGGGATTATTGGGCTGGGCCTGCAGCAGCACCTGATAGTGCTTCACCGCTGTGGAGAAGTCCTTGCGGGCCGTGGCAGCCTCGGCCATTGCCAGCCGGAAGCCACCGTCCTGGGCGCGATCAGCCAGCCAGCCAGTCGCGAATTTTTCCGCCTCCGGGCCATTGCCGCCGGCATAGAGAGCCGCGTAGAGCTTCACCGCCAGTTCGGTGGACGGCGCCTGTTTCAGCCCGGCGCGGTAGGCGGCAACGGCATCCGGCCAGGCCTTGCGGGAGGCGGCGATATCGCCCTCGAACAGGAAGCCGATGGCTTCCTTCGGGCGTTGCTGTTTGACCTCGCGCACGATCTTCTGGGCATCTGGAACATTCTGCGCATCCAGATAAAGCATGATCAGGCCACGCTGCGCGGCAAGCAGGTCCGGTTTGAGCTCCAATGCCTTGCGCAGATTCTGGATCGCCGCTTCCTTGTTCTTGGCAGCCGCGTTCACCTCGGCCATCTTCAGATAGGGCTGCGGTGAGCCAGGCATCAACGAAGCCACTCGTCCGTAAACCGCCAGCGACTGCCCCGTGTCGCCCGCCGCTTGCTGGGCGCGCGCCAAGGCGTCGAGAATTTCCAGGCGTTCCGGCAAGGCAGCCGCCGCATCCTGCGCTACTGCCACGGCCTTGTTGGCATCCTTGTTGGCGAGATGCAGATTGATCAGGGCCAGGCGCGGTCCCGGCTCGCTCGGTCCGGCCTGCACCGCCTTGTTGATCTGCGCCGCGACCTCGTCGGCGCTACCGCCGGTTCTAGCCTTCAATTCCGCCAGCGCCAGCAGCGCCTGCACGTTTTTGGCATCCGCCGCCAGCACGCCTTCGAAGCGCTTCTTCGCTTCATCCGGCTTGTTGTCCTTCAGGTCGAGACTCGCTAGAGTTGCCGCCGCCGGGAAGTAAGCCGCCTTGATCGACAACGCCTTCTCAAGACTCTTGCGGCCGGCCGGCACATCGCCCTTGGCCACCAGCACGGTACCCCGCAGGGCATGAACCAGCGGATTGTCGGGCTGCTTCTTCTCCAGGCCATCGATGGCCTTCATGGCTTTGGCGAAATCCTTGCGCTTGATCGAAGTGGCAATCAAAGCCATGTCGGCGCTCGTGCCGGTGTCGGCAGAGGCAATCCGCTCCAGTTCGCCGAAGGCGGTGTCGGCCTTGCCTTCGACAAAGTGCGTCAGCGCCAGCTTGGTCTGCTTGGTGACGTTCTTCGGGTCCAAAGCGGCGGCCTTGCTGAAGTACTCCTCCGCCTTCTGCGCATTGCCACTCTGCATATAGATCTCGCCAGCCAGCGAGAGGAGACCGGAATCCTTGTCGGCATCGTCGAGGATCGGTTCCACCACCGCCAGCGCCTTGGCGGGCTGGGCGGTGCGCAGATAGATCGCCGCCAGCATGCGCCGTGCCAGTGTGGCCTCCGGAGACTGCTTCAGGGCGCGCGCGAGGAAGTCCTCGGCCTGAACGAACGAACTCAACTGGAAATGGACCGCGCCGGCCAGCAGCAGGGCCTTCGGATGCTGAGGCGCCACTTTGAGCACCTCCTGAACAGCATCCCGAGCCTGCTTGAATTCCTTCTTCTGGTACAAGTACTCCGCATCCACCAGCAGGGTTTGCGGGTTCTTGGGCACCGCCTTCTTCATCGCCTCCAGTTGCTTGCCGGCCTCGTCGAGTTTTCCCTGACGCAGCAGCGCGCCGACAATGGCGGCGTGAGCCGCGACAAAATCCGGTTTCGCCGCCACAGCCTGCCGATAGGCTGCCAGCGACGCATCGGCGTCCCCCTTCAGACCGAGAATATCCGCCTTGAGCTTCACCGCCTCGTGATTCTTCGCGTCCTTGGCGACCACCGACTCGACCAGCCCGAGCGCGCCGTCGATATCCCGGCCGGCGAGGACCAGCCTCGCCTTGACGAGCAGAGTTGCGGCGTGGTCGGGTTTCAGCGCCAGAGCAGCGTCGATGGATTGCCGTGCCTTGTCCAACTGCCCGGCTGCCGCCTGCGCCATGGCGATGGAGGTTTGCAGGTCGGCCTTGGCCTCGGGCGTCGTCAGTTCGACCTTCTGGAACTCGGTCATCACCTTCTTGCCCTGTCCGGTCGCCAACAAGGCTTGCGCCAGCAGCGGCACCACTTGGTCGGGAGCATGCTTCGCCTCCATCGCCTTGCGCAATTCAACCTCCGCGCCCACCGGGTCACCGCTGGCCATCAGCGCCTTGCCGAGGAGATAGCGCGCCTCGGCCGAGTTCGGCGCGCTTCTGCAAAACGTTCTTGATCTGGATCACCGCCGCCTTGGCATCGTTCTTCGCCAAGTAGTCGCGGGCCGAGGCGAGCAGCGTGTCCGGATTGTCGCCGCCACAGGCAGTGAGCAGCAGCGCGGCCGTCACGGCGGCGAGGGTTCCCTTTGCAAGTCGATGTCGAGTCATGTCCATCCCCAATAGTGAAAAACGATGCCGGCGGCTATTTGAGGCCGAACCGATGCATCAGATCGTAGAGCGTCGGCCGGCTGATGCCGAGCATCTCCGCCGCCTTGACGACGTTGCCGTTGGCCCGCGCCAAAACCGTGATCACCGCCCGTTTTTCGGCTTCGTCGCGAATCGTCCGCAAGTCGAAGGCGAACGGATCGTCGGCCGACTCGCTGGCCAGACCGACATCGTCGACACCGATCTGGTTGCCATCGGTCATGATCACCGCCCGCTTGATGCAGTTCTCGAGCTCGCGGACGTTCCCGGGCCAAGCGTGGGCCTCGATGGCCCGCAGGGCATCGGCGCTCAGCGACATGGTGCCGCGATTGTGCTCCTGGGCAAAACGCCGCACGAAGGCATTGGCAAGCAGCGCGGCATCGCCGACGCGCGCGCGGAGCGGCGGAATCGTGGTGACGATTTCAGCCAGCCGGTAATAAAGATCCTCGCGAAAACGTCCCGCCTTGATCAACCCCTGAAGGTCCTGGTGCGTGGCGCAGACGATGCGCACATCGATGGCGATTTCCTGCCGGCCACCGACACGCTCGAAGACACGTTCCTGCAAGAAGCGCAACAATTTGGCCTGTAGCGCCAGCGGCAGATCGCCGATTTCGTCGAGGAACAGCGTGCCCTTGTCGGCCGTTTCGATCTTGCCCGGCGTGGTCTTGGCGGCGCCCGTAAACGCGCCCTTCTCGTAGCCGAAGAGTTCGCTTTCCAGGAGATTCTCGGGGATGGCGGCACAGTTGATGGCGACAAATCGCTCGTTACGGCGCGGCGAGGCCTGGTGCACCCCCCGGGCCAGCAGTTCCTTGCCGGTGCCGCTCTCGCCCAGGACGAGCACGGTGACGTTGGCGTTGGCAACCTTCTCGATCAAACGGCAGACGCGCAGCACCTCCGGATCGCGGCTGATCAGGCCGGACAGCGCATCCGGTTGGCGCATCGACTGCAGGCGGCGGTTCTCCCGTTGCAGATCGTAGAGCCGGAAAGCCCGGTCGATGGTCAGGCCGAGGAGGTCCGGCTCGAAGGGCTTGGCAAAAAAGTCGTAGGCACCGAGCTCGATGGCGCGCAGCGCATTGGCGCGGTCGTTCTGGCCGGTCAGGACGATCACCTTGGTGTCCGGTGCCATGGCCACCATCTGCTCCAGCAGCAGGAAGCCTTCCGACGTCGAGTCCGGGTCGGGCGGCAGTCCGAGGTCCATCGTCACCACGGGCGGTTGATGGCGGCGTACCTGCGCCAGGGCGCTTTCACGGTCGCCGGCGGTCAAGGTCTCGAAGCGGTCGAAAGACCAGCGCATCTGCTTTTGCAGCGCCGGATCGTCCTCGACGATCAGGAGCGGCCGTTGGGTCTCGTTGCTCATGCCGCCTCCGAGCGCATCAGATCGGAGCCTCGACTGGCTTGGAACAACGGCAGCAAGACCATGATCCTCGTCCCCACGTTCAACTCGCTATCGACAGAAACCTCGCCACCCAGCTCCCGGATGTACTGAAAGCTCTCGTAGGCCCCGATACCCATGCCCGACTGCTTGGTGGTTTGAAATGGCTTGAAAAGACGCTCGCGGACAAAGTCGGCCGACATGCCCTGGCCGGTATCGCCGATTTCCACCCGCGCCTGACCGGAGTCGCGATCCAGTTTAACCCAAACGCGCCCGTCATCATCGGTGGCATCCAGCGAATTCTGCACCAGATGGCCAAACACGCGCTCCAGGCGTTCCTCGTCGCCCCGCACCGCGACCGGTTCGCCAACCCGCACCTCGACGGTTCGACCGGCCTTTTGCTTGGCCGCCTGGATGCGCCCGAACACCTTGGCCACATCCACGCCACAAACGGCGCTGGTGGGCGCCGCACCTTCTCGGAGTTGCAGCATCAGGCGGCGCATGCGTTCGACGGCGTGCTCGACCGTCATCAACATGTCCTGCTGAAACTCGGGGTTGTCCTTGTGACGCTCGGCGTTCTTCAACATGAGCGAGAGCTGCGAAACGATATTCTTCAGGTCATGCACCACGAAGGCCGACATCTTGTTGAACGCATCGAACTTGCGCGCTTCAAGCAAGGCTTCCGTGGCGAGCATCTGGGCCAGAAAACCAGCCGCCTGGCTGCCCGCCGTGCGCAGCAGGTCATTCACCTCCCAATTGACCTCGACATGGGTGCGCGAGCTGCCCAGCAAGACGAAACCGGTCAGTTCGTTCCCTACCATCAGCGGGACGACCAGCCAGGCGTTGTCCAGTTGGGACAGCCATTCCGGCAGCTCCAGCGCCTGGTAGCGACTGGGCAGACTGCGAAACTCCTCCAGATTGATCACCCAACCGCTGTCCCTGAGAAAGCGGCAAATCGACGCATCCTGACTCTCGAGCGCGTCGATCTCCGCCATGTTCCAGCGCGCAAACTGCCGATAGGCCTGTCCGGTGGCATCGCGCAGCCAAAGGGACCCCCCCGGACTCTCGACCATGTCGGACAGGCCGCGAATAACCTGCTCGCCCATCGCGCGCGGCGATTGCTGGGCCGACAGCGCACGGGTCACCTTCAGCCATTCCTCGCGGTAGTCATAGCGGTAGCGAAAGAAGTTCTTGCCGACCACCACCCGCAGCCAGGCGCGCGTCGCACCGGAAAAAGCCAGCACTGCCAATCCCAGCAGCGCGGCAAAAGCCAGCGCCAGTTGAAACGCCCGGCCCCAGTCGCCGCCGAAGTAGCGAACGTAGTAGCCCACCGCGGCCATGAACAGCAGATAGCCACCCACCGCCAGCAGGCCGGTGGTGTGCATCACCACGGTGCGCGACAGGACAATCTTGCGCGTCCAGTCCCGACTGCGCGCCGCCGACAGGGCGACCAGCGGAATCACCAGTGCATTGACGAAACCGCGAATCACCACCGCATCCGGGTCGAGGCGCCCGAACAGTAAGGCATCCGAATACACATACAGGTCGAACAGATAGGCACCACCCAAACCCAGGCTGAGCGGCTTGATGCTCCAGCGCGAATCCGCGGCCACGTTGCGCAGCAACTGTTCCAGCAGGAACAGGCCAAGAACCGCCATCACCAGAGGATGGAAAGGCAGCCAGGCCGCCACCAAGCCAATCGGTGCGAAGCGCGCCACGAGCAATGCCTGCACCACGAGCCCAGACAGCACGACAAAGGCCACCGTCAGGGAAACCCAGGTGTGCGCCCGCTGCCGGGGACATTTCTCGACCGGACGCAGTAACAGGAGCAGGAAGGCGTACCAGGCGCCGTAGCGCATGACATCGGCCTCCATGGCGATGAAGTACAAGCCGCCGCTGCCACTCAGACCCGACCCCAGGGCCAGCAAACTCCAGCACAAGCTGAGCACCACGGCGGCCAACATGACCGTGGCACGCAAGCTGGAACCGCCCACGGTACGCGCCTGACCAAACAGGTACAGCGCCAGCAGCGCATAGCCGCCGGCGGCCAGCCCGTAGCTCCAGACCATCAATTCAACGAGATTGCCAGCCATGCCGAAGAAATACCTTTGTCAGCGCCGCCGAGTCTACAGGAAGGCAGGAAGAACCACGCCGGTGAGGCCGCCGATGGAGGCTATTGCGCTCCCCGGGCCGTCAGGACGACTTCCACCGTCTCGAACAGAATCACCAGGTCCAGCAGAAGCGTGTGATTCTTGACGTAATACAGGTCGTACTGGAGCTTCTGTGCCGCATCGTCCACCGAGGCACCATAGTGATACCGGACCTGCGCCCACCCTGTCACCCCCGGCTTGACGCTATGCCGAACCGCGTAAAAGGGGATCTGCTTGGTCAGTTGGTTGACGAAGTAGGGCCGCTCCGGCCGGGGGCCGACCAGGCTCATTTCCCCGGACAAGACACTGAAGAGCTGGGGCAATTCGTCGATGCGCGTCTTGCGGATGATGCGGCCGATACGCGTCACCCGGTCGTCCTTGGCGACCGCCCAACGCGGCGTGCCATCCTTTTCGGCATCGTTGCGCATGCTGCGAAACTTGACGACATTGAACAGGCGTCCGTGCAAACCGACACGTTCCTGCCGATAGAAGATCGGGAAGCCGCTCTCGAGGACGATCAATGCGGCGGCCAGCAGCATGACCGGCGCCGCCAGCACCAACAATACCGCGGCGAACAGAAGGTCGAATATCCGCTTGACGAAGCTGCGCAACGCCGGCTGGCTGAAGCCCTCGCCGAAGATGAGCCAACCCGCGTAGAGCGCGTCGAGCCGAATCTGGCCCAGCGTTTGCTCGAAATAGCTGGCCAGGTCGTAAACGCGCACACCCCGCAGCTTGCAATCGAGCAGCTCGCGCAACGGCATCGCCCCGCCGCGGCGTTCCATGACCGCCACGACAATCTCGTTGACTTTCAGCCGGTGCGCCAACTCCACCAATGAACGTTCCCGGTCCAGAACGAATTCTTCCGGGACCTTCAGGACCTTTTCCGCGGTACTCGGATAGTAGCCGACCACCTCGACCTGATCGACCGCCTGATCCAGCGCCTCCTTGACCATCTTGGCGCGCTCGCCGATGCCATACACCAGCACGCGGTCTCTAGGTAAAGGCCGGCGGCGCGCATGGGCCATGCGCACCCGGTTGGTCAGGACCCCGAAGAGGCCGACCATCGCCGCCACCTCGAGAAAATCCCGGCTCACTTCCGCCAACTGGAGCAGGGTGAAGATGCCGGCGGCAATGGGCACGGCCAAGTGCAAGGACAACACCGCGCGAGCCCGGCTGTCGTGCAACGTTCGGTAATGCACGCGTTGGTAAAGCCCCAGCCAGGCGTTGATCGGCAGCATCGTCAACGAAACGATCAGGGCGTAGGTCAATACCAGCTTGATATCAACCGGCAAACCGGCGCCAATCCACCTCACCGCCGTGACGATCACGATGACGATGAAGGAAAAGTCGGCCAGGACGTCGATTAGCGTCCGCCAGTGAATCCAGAATGTAATTGGCCGGCTCAAGCTCATTTCGGCCATTCCCCCCAGCTAGTTTTTTCGCATTGTCCCATGGATGCGGACAAATCTATCAGGCGGGGCTTGCACTTTTCCGAACCGCATCCACCGGCAGAAGAAAAGCGGCCAGAAGCAGAACGAAGAATAGAAACGCAACTCGGGGCACGTCGATCAGGCTCGAAAAGAGTCCAACCACCAGAAAGCCCGTGATACCGGCACCCAGGAACGGCGCAAGAACATGCGAACTTGCACTGCCAACAAATAGACGCTGGCTTGCCAAGCCGACCAAAGCCACCACCATCCCAAGTCCCACCAGTCCTTGATCGATCAATACCTCGATAGCGAGATTGTCAATGTGCCAAGGAACAAAGTAGTGCTCGCCATTGAGAAACCAGTGCGCCAGATTCTCGGAGAAGTCCCCATTGGCCAGTTCCTGCCGCCCATCTGCCGTCAGGCTGATGTTGTCCACGACCACAGCCCGACCGGGTCTCAGCACGGATATCGAAAACACCCTGTACGGAGTTGCAAACCAAGGACCGGACGCCAATTTTTCTCCAGTCAGCGCAATGGCAAGATGCTGCCAACCTGCGGCCGGCTTGACGCGCACCACGGTACCAACGCACGCGACTTCGTAGAGCAAGTGTTTGTCGCAGACGGAAATCCCCAACACCGTTGGCTGCAACACTCGTAGATCGAGTTCGGCAACATACTCAGCCATTCTTCCAGCGGAAATCCGCTGCCCCATGCCGAATGATCCGGCAAGCGTCTTCCGCGTCGCCGGCCCGGAAAGCCAGGCGTACCCGTTGCCCGCCTGGCGACCGAAACGTAGATCGCCGGGCATCTCGCTGCGCCGATCCTGCTGCGAATCGCGTGCTGGCAAACGGCCCAGTCCCTTGCCGAACAGCCAGTCTGCCTGATCATCCAGCAGCGCCAAGCCATGTGACCAGTGTTCCAGTCGGCCACCAAGATCCTGGTTGCTCGTGGAGAGGCGCTCGACCAGAAAGGAACCGCCACTGATCACAGCAACCCCCTCGACCATGAGCGCCATGACCACCAATATCCCGCCCTGCGTACGCAGACGTGACGGCCACCACGGTGTCGCCCGTGCTGCGTTGACAGCCATTGCCAATCCGGCGCCGGAGACCAGAAATGCCGTACCCGCGTAACCGGCGGCGGCGAACGCTACGTAGGCCGCCACGAGGAACGCCAACGCCAGCAACAGCCGACCGCTGCCGGGCATGGCTACTGGATCATGCGCGACCTGTCTCTGTCGTAGACGGACCCAGGCGAGAACGACCAAGCCCACGAGGATGGCCAGGTAGGTGCCACGCGAGTATGTCATCAGGCATGCGTAACCAACCAGCACCACCAAGCAGGCGGCAACAAGCCAGCGAACACGGCTCCGCGCCTCCAGCAAAGCCCAGGCGGCAAAGGGCGTCGTCAGCGCCAGATAGCCGTCGATTGCCGCTCCGCCGACGTGCATTTCCCAGAACATGGCCGTGGCGCGGTAGTGGGTGGAAAAGTCCAGCAGCCCTGGATAGTTTGACCGTTCCCAGAGGATTGTCATTGCGACCAGCGCCAAACCTGCCGTTATGCCCAAGGCCAGCCGCGTTGTCGCCTGTTCGCCGTCGCGACTGAACGCGTCGGCCAACAGAGGCAGGAACAGCGCTGCGAAAAATGTGCTCTTGAAGATTCGTAGGCTGTTCATCGCATCCTGATAGCCACCAAACCAGTCGAAGGTGAACTCTCCGGCATCTAACGCACCTCGAAGTACTGCCACCAGCCCGAACATCAGGAGCAGCCCGACCAGACCAGCGGGAATCCGCTGCCAGACTAGTCTTGGAGCACGCCACGCCAGATGCGCATAGCCACCCGCCGCGCTAGCAAGCAACAACAGATCGAATTCCTCGAACGCCACCCAGCCGGTCCACGGCAGGAAGTTCGCCACCGGTAGCAGCGCCGGCACGGCAAACAACCAGATAATTGGCCAGCGCAAGACTGCCAGCCCCCATGAAACAACAGCCAGGGACAGTAACT
>CAVTQQ010000005.1:0-657846 GCA_963736865.1 uncultured beta proteobacterium
CCAGTCGGCCGGACTGGCGCGCAGATCCCAATTCAACTTGTCGCCCGAGTAAGCGGCCGCCTTGGTCACGTAACCATTCTCGACGACCAGCACGCCACGCGGCTGATCCTCCCCCTCGAAACCGTAGCCAATGGTCGAACCGAAGCCAATCTTGGCCAGCGCGTCGCCCAAACCGGGCTCGTCATTCCAGGCATTGCCGAAATCCACCATCCAATCGTCAGAAAATAAAGCGGCCATTTGAGGTTTCCTCCATTATCGATTCGAAAGTTGTTCTTTGCTGCCCCCGACACCGGGCTTGAGATCAAAGCACGAACCGCCCCGGATCGCAACCCAAGGAATCCCATGCAAGCAACGTGCCATCCATATCCCACTGATTCTTATACGCTACACTGCCGCATGCGCGTTGCACTGTGTTGCGTGCAAAAACGAAAATGGCATAGACTGTGATCCCCATGAACCAATAGTCATTAAAACTCAATTAGTTATAAGGCCATTTGCATTTGCAACGTCGCGTTGCGCCGAAGGAGTGACCATGCAGCACAGCGTCCCCATGGAACTGGTCGAATCGGTTCTCGAGCAGATCGAAGATGGCGTTGTCATCGCTCTGCCCGATGGCCGGATCACCTACCACAACCGGATGATCCTCGACATGTTCGGCCTGCCGAAGGGCAAGGTCCCCGCGGTACTGAGCGACCTCGGCGAAATCAACTGGAACAAGCGCATCATTCGCGCCGCCCTGGACGCCGGGAATCAGTACGGAATGGCGACTTCCAGCGACCGGCCGATGCGCTTCGAGGAAAAGGTGACGGCCGGCGCGACAGTGCGTTTCCTCGAGTTCACCATCCGGCGCCTGTTTTCCGGCACGCGCAAGAATGAAATGCGCGTCATCGTGGCGCGCGACATCAGCCCGCGCCGATGCCTGGAGGCAACCTTGCAGACGCCGGGGATCTGCGGCCTGAAGACCACCAGCCCGGAGATGTTGCGCTTGCTGGAACGCGCCCGCCAGATTGCTGCATCGGACGCGTCGGTGCTGCTGCAAGGCGAATCGGGCACGGGGAAGAGTTGCGTGGCGCGGCTCATCCACCAGCAAAGCCGGCGTTCCGGTCATCCCCTGGTCGAGATCAACTGCGCCGCCATTCCTGAAATGCTCATGGAATCCGAATTCTTCGGCCATGCCAAGGGAGCTTTTACCGGCGCTACCGATCGCCGCCATGGCAAGTTCTTCGCCGCCAACGACGGCACCCTGTTCCTGGACGAGATCGGCGAGATCCCGATCCACACCCAGGCCAAGCTGCTGCATGCCATCGAGGAACGCCGGTTTCACATGGTCGGATCGAACGAAACCGTCACCGTCAATACGCGTTTCGTCAGCGCCTCGAACATCAACCTGCGCGACGCCGTCGATCAAGGCACCTTCCGCGGCGACCTCTACTATCGAATCGCGGTGATCCCGCTATTGATCCCGCCGCTGCGCGATCGGGTCGGGGACATTCCGGTGTTGATTCAGCACTTCCTCGACGACCTGCTGGCGCGCGGCCAGAACGCCAACGTCAAGTTCGACAAGAGCGCATGGCAGGCACTGCTCAATTACCCCTGGCCGGGGAACATTCGTGAACTGTCGAACGCGGTCGAACACTGCGTGATCTGCGCCGACCAGGGCAAGGTCGAACTCGACAGCCTGCCGCGGGACATCCGCCTTTACAGTCAGGACGCCCACGAGCCACCGGCAAGCAGAACCCCGGTCGCCGCGCCAGAATCAGCCGCGAACGGCGACGGCAACGCCCTGCGCGATGAACTGATGGCGGTACTCAAGAAGGCGCGCGGCAGCAAGGCGATCGCCGCCCAATTGCTCGGCGTAGACCGGACGACCCTGTGGCGCAGAATGCAGAAGGCCGGCATCGCGGGCTAGCCGGCAGCCCTGCCCGCGGCACGTCACTCGATCCTGGCCTTCGCGCGCAGCTCGGAAAAATGACGGTTGACGATCTGCTGCTGCAGGCGCTGCGTTAACTGGGGCTTGACCTCCATGAGCGTCGGCAACTTGAGTTCGCGCACGTCGTCAAGCTGGATCACATGCCAACCGAACTCGCTCTGCACCGGCTTTAGCGTACGAGCCCCCTTCTGCAGCTTGACCAGCGTCTCGGCAAAGGGTCGCACATAGGTCGCGGCATTGATCCAGCCCAGATCACCGCCGTGGTCTTTGGTGGCGCGGTCCTTGGATTGCAGCGCCAGTTCGTTGAACTTTGCGCCGCGCCCCAATTTTTCGATGATCGCGTTGGCATCGGCCTCGGTCGCCGTCAGGATATGCCGCACCTTGTATTCCCGATTGCCCAGCGTCGCGCGGATCCCCTCGTATTCGCGCCGGATGGCGTCTTCACCAACGGGATGTTCGCGCACGTAGTCGGCGAGATACGCGCCGACCAACACCGTTTGAACGGCCAAGTCTATCTGCGCGCGGACGTCGGGACGACCATCCAGGCCGCGCTTGGTGGCTTCCTGCGTGGCCAGCTCCCGCCGTACCAGCTCGTCGCCCAGAGCCCGGCGCATCGCCTCGGCATCCTGCGGGCCGCGCGCTTGCGGCATCATGCTGGCCAGTGCATCGGCGCGCGCCTTCGGAATCGCCTTGCCGTTGACCGTGATGTAGGTCTGACTCGCGCTTGGCGCCGGCACGGTGCCCAGGCCCGGGCTGACGCCTTCGGCGGCATGCGCGGCCATGGCGCCGGGTACGAGAAGAAACAACGTCAGCACGAAGCGGCGACAATTCATCATTGATGTGTTTCCTTGGTGGTCATTGGCGAACAGGGGCTGCGATGGCTGGCACGCTTCCGGGCGTCCCGCCAGTCTCAGCACACCTCCGGGATCAATCGGGCACAAACCGTGAATCATACAGCCGAGCCGGCGGCCAACCATAATCGATCGCCTGGCCGCGCCACCCACATGGCCCTTGAGGTGGAATTGGGCCATTCCTGGGGTCTATCTGCGGCGATCGTGGCGATTGCGGTTGGTTTATAAGAAGGCGATCCCGATGCGGTTCGGGGCCCACTTTGTCAGGAGACCGTCTTGCTGGTAGTTCGCTGCGCCATGGCGTTCATCGCTCTTTGTCTCGGCGGCCCATCCTGGGGCCAGGCGGCGGCGCCACCTGATTCACCGGAAAAGACCCTGACACCCGAGACAACCGACGAGCCGCCAAAGGTGACCAAGACGGTCGCGGCAAGCAAGTCCGGCGCAGCCATGAAGACCATTGCATCAAGTGACGCGGACGACCGGCGGCTGGCGCAGATTCGCGAACTGGTCAACAAGAAGGCCTATGCCGAAGCGGAGCCGTTGGCACTGGCGCTGGCCGCCAGACAGCAGATCGAACAGAACGCCAACTCGGACCGACTGGGCCGTTGCCGTGTGGCTGGCCCGCATCTACCAGGCCCGGCAGCAGCACCCGGACAGCGGAGCTGTGGCTGAAGAAGGCGGTGACCAGCGCCACCGTCGTGTTCGGAGCCGAGCATGCCAACACCGTGCGCAGCATGGACGAGCTCGCCATGCACTATCGGTCACGCGGCCAACCGGTCGATGCGGAACCCCTGCTCCAGCGCGTTCTGGAAATTCGCATGAAGACCCTCGGCGAATGGGATCCGGACACCGCCACCAGCCGGGTTGCGCTCGGCGCCCTTTACAAGGCGCAGGGCCAATACGCGCAAGCACGGCCTTACTACCAACGCGCCTTCGACATTCGTCGGCGCGCACTGGGCGCCACCCATCAGGACACGCTGGCCTGCTTGTTCGATCTGGCCAATCTGTCGCGCGCGGAACGTCAATATCCGGAGGCCGAGAAACTCCACCGGCGGGTTCTCGCCCATCGGGAAAGCATCCTCGGCGCCACTCATGTCGACACGGTCGCCAGTCTCCGCACCCTGGCCAGCCTCTATCTCGAGACCGAGCGCGTCGCGGAAGCCGAGACCTTGCTGAAGCGCATTCTCGTCATCCGGGAAAAGACGCTGGGCCCCGAGCACTGGGAAACACTGGCGATCATCCAGGAGCTGATCCGTCTCTATCAGAGCCAAGGTCAGCAAGCGAGCGCACAGCCCCTCATGGACCGCGCCCAGATGATCATCCGCGCCGAGGCGGCCCGGCGGCGCGCGTCGATGCAGGCTGTTCAGTAATCAGACCGCCCCGGCAGGCCAGCCGCATCCGGGGCGCCCGCTTCAGATCGACCCTGTTTTCAACTGGCCTCGAAGCCGGCATCGTCGATCACTTGCACCATCCGCTCGCGGCCAATCTTGTCCGCTTCGTAGGTGACGACCGCCTCGCCGTTGGCCAGCGACACGTCGGCCTTGGCCACGCCCGGCAAGGCTTCGAGAACGGACGTCACGCTTTTCACGCAACCGCCGCAGGACATGCCGCCGACTTTCAGCACCATCGTATCCATTGTTATTTCTCCGCGCGCCATCGCTTCAGGAGGAGGGAATTGCTGACCACCGAGACGGAACTCATGGCCATCGCCGCACCGGCAATCACCGGATTGAGCAGGCCGAGCGCCGCGGCCGGAATGCCCAGCACGTTGTAGATGAAGGCCCAGAAAAGGTTCTGGCGGATCTTGGCCAGCGTCGCCCGCGACAGGTCGATGGCGTCGGCCACGCCGTTGAGATCGTTGCGCATCAGCGTGATGTCGGCCGCCTCCATGGCGACATTGGCACCGGCGCCCATGGCAAAGGAAACATCGGCCGCCGCCAGCGCCGGTGCGTCGTTGATGCCATCACCGGCCATGCCGACCCGGCGCCCGCCCTGCTTGAGCCCCGCGATTGCCGCCGCCTTGCCCTCCGGCCGCACCTCCGCCTCGTACCGATCCACGCCGGCCTCCCGGGCAATGACTGCGGCGGTTTGCGGGTTGTCGCCGGTCAGCATCACCACTTCGACGCCCAGGCGCCGCAACCGCGCCACCGCCTCGCGCGACGACCGGCGCAAGGGATCGGCCACGCCGACAAGACCGATGGCGCGACCATCCACCGCTACCGCGACAACGCTGCGGCCGGCCGCCAGGAGCCCGCCGAGTTCCGGCAGTGCGATGCCCTGTTCGACCATCCAGGTCGGGGAGCCAACCGCCACGGCACGGCCATCCACTTCGCCAGTCATGCCTTTGCCAGCCACCGAAACCACGCTCCCCGGCAATGTCAGGTCAAGACCATCCACCTTGGCTCGATTGACTATGGCAGCCGCCAGCGGATGCGTCGAACCCTGTTCGAGGCTGGCCGCCAGTCGGAGCAATTCGGCCGCATCGCCACCGGAAACAGGGAGAAGATCGGTCACCGCCGGGCGTCCCTCGGTAAGCGTACCGGTCTTGTCCACGGCGAGCACTTGCAGCTTTTCGGCCAGCTCCAAGGCCTGGGCATTACGAATCAGCACGCCGGCCCGGGCACCCTGGCCGGTACCGACCATGATGGCGGTGGGCGTGGCCAGGCCGAGTGCGCAGGGACAGGCGATCACCAGCACGGCGACGGCGTTGACCAGGGCCGTGGTGAAGTCGCCGCCCAGCCACCACCAGGCAATGAAAGTCAGCAGGGCGATGGCCGACACCACGGGAACGAAGATGGCGGCGATACGGTCCGCCAGCCGCTGTACCGGCGCCTTGGACCCCTGAGCTTGTTCGACCAGGCGGATGATGCCGGCCAGCAACGTGTGGCTGCCGACGCCGGTGGCTCGGCAACGCAGCAGGCCATCGCCGTTCATGGTGGCCGCGAACACCGGCGCGCCAACCGCCTTGGCCACAGGCAAACTCTCGCCGGTCAACATCGCCTCGTCGGCGCTGGACACTCCCTCGATCACCTCGCCATCGACCGGCACCGATTCCCCGGGGCGCACCACGAAACGGTCACCAGGAATCAGGCTGGCCACCGGCACCTCGATCAGTTGGCCATCGCGCTCGACTTGCGCGGTCTGCGGCTGCAACTTGACCAGGGCCTCGATGGCCGCGGACGTCTTCGCCTTGGCCCGCGCCTCGAGAATCTTGCCCAACAGCACGAGGGTGATCACCGTCGCGGAGGCTTCGAAATAGACATGCTGATGCAGGCCCAGCACCATGACCAGCGCACTGTAGCCCCAGGCCATGCTGGTACCGAGCGCCACCAGCACGTCCATGTTTCCCGCGCCGCCGCGGATTGCCTTGAATCCGCCGACATAGAAGCGCCAGCCGATCCAGAACTGCACCGGCGTTGCCAGGAGCAAACTGCAGCCAGCGAGGCAACACGTCGGCATGCGCGTCGGCGCCGCCGCCGAACATGAACAGCATCTGGCCGACCAGAGGCAGCGTCAGCGCGGCCGAAATCCAGAAACGGCGAACCTCCGCCTGGTAGGTGGCCAGCTTGCGCGCTTTCTCTTCGGCCTGGGTGTCGGCAGTGGACACCGTCGCCGTGAAGCCGGTCTTCACCACCGTGGCCAGAATGGCCTCGACATTGGCAAGATCAGGGGCAAAGCGCACATGGGCGCGCTCGGCGGCCAGATTGACCGCCGCCTCGACGCCGGGCAGCTTGTTGAGCTGCTTCTCGATACGGGTGGCGCAAGCGGCACAGGTCATACCGCCGACGGCGATCTCGACCGTCGCCGGATCAGCCGGCGCGTTCATTGGTGTTTGCGGCGATCAGCGAACATTGATCTCGACACGGCGGTTGCGCGGTTCCTTCGCCTCGTCGGCGGTCGGCACCAATGGCTCGCGTTCGCCGCGGCCCGCCGCCTGAATGTTGTCAGCGGCCAAGCCACGGCTGATGAGCTCCAGCCGCACCTTTTCGGCGCGTCGTTTCGACAACGCATCGTTATCTTCCAGCTTGCCGACCCGGTCGGTATGGCCAACCACCACGATGTCGGCGGCCGGTCGGGCGGCGATCTCGGCAAACACTTTCTCCAGCTCGAGCTTCGATTCGGCTGTCAGTTCATCGCCCTCGGCGAAATAGAGCAGGAAGCTTTTCGGTGCCGGCGGCTGGGTTGCCAGGGCATCGCCGAACTGCTTGTCGACGGCCTCCTTGTCCAGGGTCACGGCTTCCATTGATCGCGCACCGCCGACGGCCGCCGCGTAGGGCTTGTCAAGCACCAATGACTGGCCTTCCCTGGCGGTGACCGTTACCGGCGCGACCTTGCCCTCGCGATCCGGGACCAAGACGAAGGTCTCGGTCCGAGTAGCGCACGCGGTGGCGAGACAGGCCGCCAAGACCGCGACAATGTGAGACCTAGTCATGTCCCTCTCCCCTAACATTGACCACATAACGGGCGGCGCGGCTGCGCACGACGGCGGCCGGAGTGCTGATACGCATCGCCTCCGGCTCGTTGCTGGCGATCTGGCCGGGCTGCACCGCCACGGTGCCCCGCTGCACGCGGGCATCCAGCGAGCCCTGATAGGTGGTGGTATCGAAGGCGAAGTGCTGGATTGTTATGTGCGTACGCGGCCCCAGCGACAGGGTCGAGTTGTCGTTGAACATGATGCCGACGGCCCCGGTCAGGCCCGTCTCCAGCACGTCGTGCTGGCGCAGGCGCATGCCAACGGTGGCCAACAGTCGTCGCCCGTCCCGTTCGATCCAGGCCTGATCGCGCAACACCTTGATCTGGGCCACCCACTGGTAAAGACTCGACGAAACCGGGGTCGGCTCGCGAGCCGGATCGACCACCACGCCGCCCGTCACCTGGGCAAGAGCCACATTGGACACCAAAGCCCAGGGAACCGCCCACCAGCAATGCCTGTAGCCATGCATAGTCATCTCCTTGTTCGCCCCGGAACAGCAGCCCGAAGGAGATCGATTCTACCCGCCTGCCACTTGGCCGCGCCACAACAGGCCGACCAGATTGACGGCATTGAACAGGCCATACAAGCCGAAGCCCAACACCAGCAAACCGGACACCCCGCGTACCGCCGGCGCCTGGGCAAAGCGGCGGAAGCGCGAGAACAAGATGCCCGCCAGCAGCAGGTTGGGCAAGGTGCCGAGGCCGAAGACCAGCATGACCAGGGCACCCCGAGCGGCCGAACCCGCTACCAGCGCGTTGGCAAGGACACTGTAGACCAAACCGCAGGGCAGCCAACCCCAGAGCATGCCCAGGGGCAGCGCCTGACCGATACGCCGAGCCGGAACAAAGTGGGCGGTCAGCGGCCGTATCCGCACCCAGAGCGACTGCCCCAGGCGCTCGGCAATGGCCAAGGATCGGGTGAAACCCATCAGATAGACACCCAGGGCCACCAGCATCAGATTGGCCAGGACATAGAAGACCACTTGCACCGAGGCGACCGGACCGAAGGCCAGGCCGAGACCGCCAATGGCCCCGACCAGGGCGCCCGCCAGGGAATAGCTGAAGATGCGGCCGGCGTTGTAGGCCAGGTGCAGCGACCAAGCGGCCCGACCGCCAGGGCCCTGCGCCGCCAGGGCGCCGACGATGCCACCGCACATGCCCACGCAATGGCCAGCACCCAGCAGGCCGACCAGAAAGATCGCCAGGAAGCCGGTGTCCGACAAAAACTAAATTACCTTGGAGTAACGAGCCCGCTCACGGTCGGAGCGCAGATAGCGGTCGAACACCATGGCAATGGCCCGCACCAGCATGCGGCCCTTGGGCAGCACGGTGATCCAGCGGTCCGCGATCTCGAGCAAACCGGCCTCCTCCATGGCGCGCAGATCCGCGATCTCCGACGCGAAGTAGGCATTGAAGTCTATCAGGTGGGCAATTTCGATCGACTCGAGCGACAGTTCGAAGTGACACATCAGGGCCTGGATGATCGAGCGGCGCAGCAGGTCGTCGGCACTCAGTTCGAGACCACGCATGACGGGCAGCACACCGCGATCGAGACAATCGTAGTACTCGTCCAGCGTCCGGTAGTTCTGGCCATAGGTCGGGCCGACCTTGCTGATCGCGGATACACCGAAGGCCAGCAAGTCGGCCTCGGCATGGGTCGAATAACCCTGGAAGTTGCGGTGCAGACGCCCTTGGCGCTGTGCCACCGAAAGTTCGTCCTCCGGCTTGGCGAAGTGATCCATGCCGATAAAAACATAGCCGGCATCGGTCAGGCGCCGGATGGCCGTTTGCAGGATATGCAACCGGGCGTCCGCCGACGGCAGATCGGCCTCGTTGATGCGCCGCTGAGGCTTGAAGTGGCCTGGCAGATGCGCGTAGTTGTAGACGGAAAGCCGCTCCGGCGAGAGTTTGATCACTTCATCCAGCGTGTGGTTGAAGCCGATGACATTCTGCTTCGGCAGGCCGTAGATCAGGTCAACCGACACCGACTTGAAACCGAATTCGCGCGCCGATTCGATGACGACGCGCGTCTCGTCGAGCGACTGCACGCGATTGACGGCCACCTGCACCGACGGGTCGAAATCCTGGACGCCGACACTCATGCGATTGAAGCCGAGTTCGGCGAGGAGCTTCACCGTTTCCCGATCGACCTTGCGCGGATCGACCTCGATGGAGTATTCGCCGTTGGCCTGCAAGCGGAAATACTTGTGGGTCAACTCCATCAAACGACGCATTTCGTCGTGGGACAGGAAGGTCGGCGTACCACCACCCCAGTGCAACTGGACGACGTCGCGTCCCCCGTCGAGGGCCTCGGCCTGCATGGCCAACTCGCGCCCCAAGTACTTGATATATTTACCGGAACGACCGTGATCCTTGGTGATGATCTTGTTGCAGCCGCAGTAGTAGCAGATCGTATTGCAGAAGGGGATATGGACGTATAATGACAGCGCTCGGCCGATTCCTCCGATCGTGCGGCGTCCGAGCCAAGACCGATACGCCTCGGCATCGAAGGCTTCGACAAATCGATCGGCAGTCGGGTACGACGTATACCGCGGGCCATTGACATCGAAACGACGAATGAGCTGCGGGTCGAAAATCAGTTCTTGAAAGTTGCTCAACATCAGGAATAGAGAATAGGAATCGGTGCCGATGCGCTCAAGCGGCGAGGGTCAAAGATGCCGGAAGGACGGCGAAGTGGCGTTGACGCAGATCAAAGCCTCCCCTGACGGCGACCAAGATCGAAATGTCATACCTCTGGCTTTGAGCTCCCTCAAGGCCGCGTGCTCGCAGTGCAACCTGCGCGAACTCTGTCTCCCCTACGGCCTCTCCGACCATGAGATCGTCCGGCTGGACAAGATGGTGGCGGCGCGGCGCCGAGTGAAGCGCGGTCAGCATCTCTATCGCGCCGGCGAAGGTTTCGAAGCGATTTACGCCATCAAGACGGGCTTCTTCAAGACCGACGTGCTGCTCGAAGATGGCCGTGAGCAGGTTACCGGGTTCCAGATGGCCGGCGAAATCCTCGGCATGGACGGCATCAGCACGGAAGCCCACACCTGCAACGCGGTCGCTCTTGAAGACAGCGAAGTCTGCGTCATTCCCTTCGGTCAACTGGAGGTTCTGTCGCGAGAGATCGAGACGCTTCAGCACCACTTCCACAAGGTCATGAGCCGCGAGATCGTTCGCGACCATGGCGTGATGATGCTGCTTGGCACCATGCGCGCCGAGGAACGACTGGCGGCCTTCCTGCTGAACCTGTCGCAGCGCTTCACGGTCCGGGGCTACTCGCCGCAGGAGTTTCATCTGCGCATGACGCGCGAGGAGATCGGCTCCTATCTCGGCCTGAAGCTCGAAACGGTCAGCCGCGCCTTCTCCCACTTCCAGGAGGCGGGTTTCATCAGCGTTCAGCAGAAGCATATCCGCATTCTGGACATCGTCCCTCTCAAGCAGTTGCTGGCGCACCCGCCGGCGTAGGTCTCGTACCTCCCACATCCTTTCTTGCGCAGTCAGAATGAAAAAGGGCCAGGCCGGAAAACCGGCCTGGCCCTTTGTCCGTCAATCAGGATAGCGATTGCGACTCAAACTTCAAGCCGCAATCGCCCCCCGGTTACGGGTTGGGACCGTTGTGACAGTCGTAGCAACCGACCTGATGGTTGGCCGGGAAGGTCTTGGTGCTGCCCTCCACCGTGAACGTCTTGGCAACCCAGACCTTGCTCAGCGGGCTACCGCGATAGTCGGCACCGTGGCAGGCCGTACAAGCCGTTCTGTTGTTCTCGGCCGCGCTCTCATGGCCGGACACCCACGCTTGGCCCGTCGTGTGCATGCCATGCGGACCGCCCGTGGTGGTATTCGGCACCGTCGTGTGACAGGCCTTGCACTCGACGATCGGACCGGCGTGGCCCTGTAGATCGATGCTCAGCGCGTTATCCTGGCTATGCGAGCTGGGATATTCGGCGTGGGTCGCCCCGTGGCAGGCTTCGCACTGCAAGCCGCCATGGCCCTTGCTGAACCGGTACAGGCTCTTGCCGGCGAGCGGGGTGTTCGCATTGGTGGCAAAGCGCGTGTCGGTCGTTGTCTTCGGCAAGCCATTGGCATCGACACCCACCAGATCACGTTTGCCGTTGTTGTGGCAGGCTTGGCAGTTCGGCACATCCAGCCAGCCCTGCCGCGCCAGGTTGCCCACTTGCGCCATGCTGCCGTGGCAATTCTGACAAGCGACGGTCTGATTGCCGTTGGCATCCTTCGGCAGCGACATCGCACCGCGATTGCACTCCGTTTGCGAACCCGGGTGGCACATGTAGCACGAGTCGATGTTGGTACTGCTGCCGAGCGACTGCTGCGTGACCGGATCGTTCACCGTGGCGTGCTTGGTATGCAGCGCGGCGGTAAATGCCCGAACACCGACATAGCCCGATGCGTTCAAGGCATTGGAGGAGTGACAGGACGCGCACAGCACCGGCTTGCCGCCGTTGGCCGAAGCTTCCAGACCCGCCGCGGGGAAACCCCTTGCGGCCAGCGCGTTGGTATAGAGCGTCGCATTCATGGTCTTCTGCTTCTGATCGTGCAGACGAAGAATGTTCAGCTTCCAGTCCTTTTCCGGATCGGCGTTGAAGACCCAGCCGGGATTCGCCGGCTTCGCCGCGATCTGGGCGGGATTGTTCGTCGCCGTGGTCGAGCTGTGGCAGGCCTTACAGGTCATCTCGTCGCTGACCGGCAATACGGTCCGGGCGGTCGCCAGGACATTGCCGGCGCTATCCTTCGCGGTGACCTTGACCATCGGGTAGAAGTTCTTCCTGCCCGCGTCGTCAAACGGCGTGATCGGCAGACCTTCGGCGATGAACATGTCGCCCGACGGAGCCAACTGCATTTGCATCGGCGTCGTGCCGGGCGTACGGTTGCTGACCAGCGGATCGCTCAGATTCAGACCGAAATTGTCTGCCGGTCGTGCGCCGAACAGCGACTGCACATACGTCCAGAAATTGGTCTTGGTCGCGCTGCTGGTGTTGATCGAGTTGTACAAGGGATCCGTGGTCGGCACCGTGGTGTCGGCCAGCGCCTCGTAGGTCAGCGTCACGCCGCTGGTCACGCGCTTGCCGGTCGACTTGTTGACCAGTTGGGCATGCAGGTTGTTGTAAGGCGGCAGGATCGAGAAAATCGAGAAGTCCTTGCCATCCACGCAGTGCATGCCGAGGTCGTTCCAGGCCATGAGCGAATACGTGCCCGCCGCGGGAGGAGGCGTGCCGCCACCACCACCGCTGTTCACCACCGTCACGCTGATGTTCTTGGTAGTCCGCGAGTCCTTGACGCCGATGGTATCGCTACCGGCTCTCAGGCCCCTGATCGTGACTACCCCGTTCGAATAGGTTGCGGATGCCACCGTGGGTGCCGAATTGGTCAGAGACACCGTTCCCGAGGCACCGCTCACCAGTACCGTCGCGCTGTTGCCCACCGTCAATGCGACGTTGCTCAAAGAGACCGTCAGGCCGGCGATGACCGAGACCTTGATCTTCTTCTCGTCCCTTCGGTCCTTGACCTTGATTTCAGCCTCACCCGTCTTCAACCCCTTGATCGTCACGACACCATTCGAATAGGTGGCGGATGCGACCGAGGAATCGGAATTCGACAGGCTGACGGTTCCGCTGGCGCCACTGATGTTGACGGTGGTCGTCTGGCCCACGGTCATCGTGACGCTGCTGACCGCCACCGCCAGTTTCGCGGTCGCACGTTGGCTGCTCTGCTGCTCATTGTGGCTGTCGGCAACGGCGAGCGTCCCGGACGCCAAGGAGAAAGCTGCAATGAGCCCCCCCAAGATAAAGCGACCTCTCATGGCAATTTCCTCCTAACGGTTGGTTTCGTCCGTCCCCAAACGGGCGCTTTCAGGCAGTTGAGGGCATTCCCCCAATCACGTGGCGAGTATTGCACGGCATTTGTGAAAATCGCCCAGTGTCGGGGTTCCACGACAAGACCCTACCGGAATAGCGGTCCGAGTACGGCCAGGAAGCCCCAGGCGTTCTTGGTCAGGGCAGCGGAAGCGACATAGGCAAAGACTGCCAGTGCGCCCAGCCAGGCCGCAAGGCGGATGCCGCGACGGCGCCCGGCCTTGAGCGCGAGCGAACCAAGCATGATGTAGGCGATCAAGCCGAAGACCTTGGCCGTCAACCAGGGCTCGACGAGCGGATACTGTGCACTCGTTACGGACAAAGCGATGGCGGCGGTCAGCAGCAGCGCGTCATTGACATGTGGCGCCCAGCGCAGCCACTTCCGGCGCAGGATGGGCGAGTCGGCCAACATCAGCAGTCCGCGCAGGAAGAAGCCGGTGATGCTGACGATCACGCAGGCAACGTGAAGGTGCTTGATGGCGATGTACATGAGTCAGCCGGGCTGGCCGTCCTCGCGCGGCCGCCAGTAGGCGGGCGCGTAGTGCCAGGCCCAGCGCGCGAATGCCAGCAGCCACAACAGCGCCACCAGTGGATGGGCGGCCATCCAGAACTCGCTGGCGATGCGCAGCACGGCCACCGCCTGCATGGTCCAGAAGCACGCCCACATGACACCGTCGCCGGCAATCGGCCGCCCGGAATGACCGAGCGTAACTCGGGACGCCATGCCCACCAGTGCCGAGGACACGAAGCCGATGGTCAGCGCATGCAAGGGCGCCAGACCAAGCCCGGGCAGCCCGGCCAGGAGCAGCAAGCTACTGGCTGTCAGCAGGCTGAAGCCAATGCCGACCCAGGCGAAGGCGACATGGACAACAGCGAGAATCCTGTCCGTAAAACTGTCGATCAAGCGCCAGAGCACGGTCAATCGGATGGCGGCGATGGCCGCCGGGAGATCCACCAGCCAGGTCCACCCGGGCAGCTCCAGGTGGGCAAGGAGCCCGTGAGCCGCGCTGCCGGCCAGCATGAGGTACAGCGCCCAGACCGGCCGCCGGGGCTGGAAGCCGCGAATGACGCTCTGGGAAAAGAAGGGCAGCATCCGGTGGATGACAATCATGAATACCGGCAACAGATAGGCCCAAATGCCCAAGGCAATGGCCAGCGGCCCCAACCAGCCAGGCCCCCCCGCCGCAAGCAGGGCAAAGCACAACAGGCCCGAGGCACCGGCGGTCTGCGCGATGGCCATCAGCCCGATATGCATTCGATCACCCGCCCCGCGCAGCACCAGGCGCCAGAGGAACCACACCGCCACTACCCAGCCCGCCAAGGCCAGCAGCAAGCCGGCCGGCAGCAGCGTCGGGATGAATAATCCAAGATCCGCCACCAGCCAGCCAGTCGCCATCAAGAGCACCGTCGGCCGAAAGACGGCCGGCGAGGTATCGGGTTGCTTCTGCCAGCGCGGGCCGGCGGTCAGAATGAAGCCGAAGATGAAGAAGGCGAACACACCGAAACAAAGCATCAGGGCGTGCAGCCAGGACGGCGGCAAGGGCCAGGAGACCAATGGCCCGAGACCTCCGTAACGCCCCGTCAAGTCGATCACCCACCAACTCATGGCCAGCAGACCCTGCGCCATGCCCGCCGCGAACAAGCCTCGGTGCGGGGCGGCCAGCAGCATGGCGAACACCCCCGGTGGCGGGCGTTTCGCTCCGGTCTCAACGCCTCTCTTCATACCCTGTTCACCCCGGTCATCCGGTCGGCAAATCCATGATATGTTCCGACTTTGCCATGCCCAACACCTCCATGTACAAGCACGACCTCGACATCCCGGCGCTGCTCGGCCGAATGCCACTTTTCTCCGCGCTGACGGCGGACCAGCTTGTGCCCATTACGGCGGCGACCAGGGAAAGACGCCTGGCCAAAGGCGAGATGCTGTTCCAGAAAGGCGATATGCCGAAGGGATTCTTCGTCATTGTCTTCGGCCAGGTCAAGCTCGCCTTCCCGTCGTCCCAGGGCAATGAAAAAGTCGTCGAGATTATCGGCCCGCGGCAGAGTTTCGGCGAAGCCGTCGTGTTCATGGGCAAGCCCTACCCGCTTTTCGCCGAGGCGCTGACCGACAGCCTGCTGCTGCATATCGCCAAGGACGCCCTTTTCAAGCTGCTGGAGGCGGACGCCTCGTTTGCCCATGCCATGCTGGCCGGATTGTCGATGCGCCTCCATTCCCTGGTCAGCGACGTCGAGTCCTATTCCCTGCGCTCCAGCGCCCAGCGCGTCATCGGCTACCTGTTGCAGCATTGTCCCCAGGATGGCGAGTGCCAGGGCAAGCTCCAGATCACCCTGCCCACGTCGAAGCAAGTGATCGCCTCGCGATTGAACCTGACCCCCGAGACCCTGTCGCGAATCTTTCACGACCTCGCCGAGCACAAGCTGATCGAGGTTCATGGCCGGCAGATCACCGTGCCCGACCTGCTTCGTCTGCGCGAATACGACCTCTGAAGCGCCGGTAGACCCGTACCGCGCCAATCAGGTTCCAGCCGAGCAAGGCGCAGGAAACAGCAAAGACACCGCCCCCCAGCCGTGCCAGCGAAGGCCAGACGGCCGCGGCAAGCAGTATGCCGATGGCCGTGTAGTGCAGCCACATCTGTATGGTCATCATCCGGTCGGGAATCATTTCCTTCATGTTCGGCGGCAACATGCCCAGCCCCATCGCCCTTTGCAGGTGCAACCAGTTCAGGAAGGGCACGATCTTGTAGAGCATGCCGTTTATCGCGGAGACAAACACTCCGGGCAGGATCAGCACGCCCAGCCAATACGGGGCGCGCGGGTTGTCGGCCAGGGCGGGGAAAAGCATCATTGCGCCGGCCGAGGCGAAAGTTGCCAACAGACAAATCATCGAGCCGCGGAAGAACAGCATGGTCGGATCGGCGATTCTGCGCCGCCGGCGTTGCTGCAACCCCAGCGTGACGGCGGCAAAGGCGGCTGCCAGCGCCAGGCCCGCCAGCCAGATCCATTCCAGCCAGGACGGACTGGCGCCGGTCAACTGCAGGGACCATACAGCCAGCACCGCCAGCAGGGCGGGCGGCAGCCAGCGGGCAAATCCGGCCGGATAGGCAGGAGTCAACTGAAACATCGGCACCACGTAATAGGACACTCCCGACAGCATCAGCAGCGACCACCCGCCGAGGCCCCAGGCGGCATGGACGTTGGCAAATTCAACCAGGGGCCACGGCTTGCCACGCCCCATCGCCTCGGCCATGGTCGCCCCGAGCAGCACCGTCACCGCCAGAGCCGCCACGGCAGCGCGCAAAGCCCAGATCGTATTGCCCTGCGCGGGCGTGCACAGCAGGGCGGCCCCGACCACCACGACCAGAAAACCGATCACCGGCACGAACAGGATGGCGGCAAGCTGGAATAGCAGGCCATTCGAACTCAGGAACCCCGCAACCAGAACGAGGCTGGCCAACGCCAGCAACGGGTGCGCCACCCCGGCCACCAAGCCCGGCCGCCAGACATTGCCGCCGGCGGCCACCGGCACGAACTGGAGCATCGCTCCGACCATCGCCTGCAGCATGAAACCAGCCGCCAACAGGTGCGTCAGGGCGAGCGTCGCGCCGGTCCAGCGCGACAGGACGGCCTCTTCGCCGGCCCATATCATCAGCAGTCCGGCGGCAGCGCCAAACCACGGCGCGGTGAGGAAGAAGCGATACGGCACCGAAATCGGCGGCGCCTGATCGAAGGAAAGATCGGGATGCATGGCGGTAGACGCGTGCCGCAACCGGCCTGGCGATGCTCAGGCCTTGCGGATACGAATCTCGTGAGTACCGTCGGCCTGGATATCTTCCTTCCAGACATAGCCGTTGCGACGGAGCATGTCGAAAAGTGGATGAGGCTGGCAATACAGCAACAGCACGAGCTCGTCGTCGTCGGCCAGAGTATCCAGCGCCATGAGTGCCAGTTCCAGCGGCTCCGGCGGTTGCAGTTCGCGGCCGTCGATCAGAGGGGGCACGCGGCCTCCACCCTTTCCTGCAACCCGGCGCTCAGCGGCAGGCCCTGGTCGGCAAGCGTCCGCTCACACATTGGATAGAGGATGTTCTCCTCTTTCATGTTGTGCTGCTGCATCAGGACCAGCAGCGTGTCGGCCGAGCCGCCGAATTCGCCGCCATCCCGGCGCGCGACAGCCTGCGCCATCTGCGCCATCAGGTCGCGCATCTGGGCGTGCTCGAAGCGCATCACTTGGGAAGGCCCCCCCGCCATGCCGGTCGCCGCCTCGAAGGCGGGGAACAGCACCTGCTCCTCGGTGGCGAAATGGGCTTCGAGTTCGCCCTGAAAACGTCTGAAGAGGTCTTCACACTCCGGCCATTTCTTGACCTGGGCCGCCTCTTCGGCAGCCGCGAATAGATCGTCGCAGTGCTTGTGGTGGTCGTGCAGGGGCTGGGTCAGGCTCGTCATTAGGGAGACACCGTGCCGAAAGTAGTTGGCCGTTGATTGTCCGATGCCCGGCTCATGGCCGGCCTTGATGGTCGTCAAGATTTGACGAGTCCCACCTCCAGGTTGGCGAACCAGTCGATGAAGCGCCGCACATCTTCACCACGGTAGATGGCGCCGTGCTGCGGGCAGAGCATGTCGATATCCATGCCTGCAACACGGGCACACCAATCGCGCTTCGCCCGCTCGGACCCCATCCAGCGACGATGAAAGCCTTCCGCGTGGGCGATGTGGCGATCGAAATTCTCGACGAACAAACCGGTCTCTCCGGGCGGCAACAGGGCCGCGCCGATATCTCCGGAGAACAGGATCTTGGCCTTCGGGTCGTAGAGATTGAAATTTCCTGAAGAATGCAGGTAGTGGGCCGGAATAGCCCGCATTTGTTCTCGGCCCACCGGAATATCCATGCCGCCATCCGGAATGGTGATAAAGGTATCGCCCGTGCCGCCATAATGCGGCACGAAGCTGGTCCACAGCCAACTGATGCAGCACTTGAGGTCCGGGTTGAATTCCAGCCACATCGACAGCGAAGAGGCGACGTCCGGGTCCTGATGCGAGGCGAAGATCTTGCTGATGCGGCGCGGATCGTACTCGGCGCATAGAGCCGAGAACACCGCCGGAAATATCTCGCTACCGCCCGGATCGAGCAGCATGGCGTCGTCGCCGACGCTGATCAGATACTCGTTGGTATCGACCAGGTAACCGGGGCGATCCGGGTCGCGCACGATGGCAAGCCAACGATGGTCGCCATTTTCATAGATCGCTTGGGCAGTCTTCATCGCGGCGACTCCTAGTCCTAATTGCGAGACAACAGTTCGAGGGAACGATGGATTTCGGCGATGGTCCGCTCGAAATCGCTGGATACCTGCATCAGTGCAGCGGAAAAGGTACCCCCGTAGGCGGCTTCGATCTTGGCCGATCGAGCCAATACGCTGCCCAGTTCCACCAGTTGGGCGGTATCGGCGATGGTCTGGTTCAGGCGGCGATTCTGCGTCTCAATGGCTTCCTGGCGCGAAGTGAAGGATGTGGTGGAACGCGTACGCAGATAACGCTCGATCATGGCGCGCGCCTCGCCATTCGCTTCGGCGCGCAGCCGCTCGACCACCCGCGTCAGCCGGTTGGCCTTCACCGCGGCGGTCACTGAGGCCACACTGCCGTGCGTCATCTGCCGCAATACCTCCATCTGCTGTTGGAGATCCGTGGCAAAGCGACGCAACTCGTTGGACAGGACACTGAAGCCCAGGGCCGCCTGACCAGCGCGCTTGGCCAGGAAAATGGCATTCATGGCCATCAGATTGATCTTGAAGGCGGTGGCAACGACGCTCTTGATCTCCTCGTTGATGCGGACGATGCGACGCAATTCGCCACCACTGCCTTGTGCCCGGCTCATGACGCGGTCTCCTCGTTCGGCGGCAAGGCGATCACCCCACCCTTGCTGAACTGGTAATCATGAAAGATGTGCTCGGCGGAAAGAATCTCATAGCGGCCGTTCGCGCGCAGGCGCGTGGTGTCCTTGAGCCGGTAGGTGTAGTGGCCGCAGGTCCAGCATTCGAAATTGCGCATGTGCGTACACAGACAGGTCTTGTCGCTGACCGTGATCTTCTTCGCCTCCGGGTGCTTGGCCACCTCCCGATTGTAGGCGTCGATGTAGCCGCAGCGGCCAGCGGAATCGAGCAGGTAGCCAAACGCCTCGCAATTCGGGCGGATGCCGTCGCCGATGGCCGGGCTGTTCTTCAACATGCGCATCGGATAGCCGGTCGGCGAAATGCCATTGACTTCGATGTCCTGTTCGTCGGCCTTGAAATACTCCTGCTGCACGTCGGCCGGCAGGCCACACTCGCGGGCAACGGTAAAGCGGGTGGCCACCTGCACGGCTGCGGCGCCCTGTTCCAGGAAGGTGGTCGCATCGCTGCCGGTAAAGATGCCACCAGCGGGAATCAGGGGAATGTTCAGGTTTTCGGCCTGCAACCACGCGCGGATTTCCGTGACGATGGTCGCCAGGTCGTACTTCGCCCAATCCATGCCGAAGCCGAGATGGCCGCCGGCAAGCGGTCCCTCGATCACGACAAAATCGGGCAGGCGGTCGAGACGGGCATTCTTGCGCAAGAAGAGCTGCAGCGCACGCAGCGAAGAGACGATGATGCCCAGTTGGGCGTGGCGAAAGCGCGGGTGATCCTCGATCAGCGAGAACGAACCCAGGTGCAGGCCAGCCGCCAGGGTAATGCCGTCGATGCCAGCATCGAGCGCCGCCGACAGGCGCACGCGCAGCGTTTCCTTCGGCGCGTTCATGGTCAGCTTTTCCATGCAGTTGATGAAGACCATGCCGGCGCCGCGCTTTTCATCCATGGTGCGGCCAACATGCAAACGGGTCGCCTCGGCGAGATGGCCGAGGTCGAAGCGGACATCCGACTTGTCGGTGTTGGCGACGTTGTACTTGTAGAGCTTGAGCTTGTCCTTGACGAAACGCGTCTTGAAGCGCCGATCCGATACCGTCGGGACCATGGCGTCGGAAATATGGCCGATTCCGCCGAGACGGGCGGCTTCGAGCGCCAGTTCGGCCGTCGAGATGTCGACGCCCATGCCGCCAATCACGATAGGCACCAATTCACGGCCGGCCAGCCGCAGGCGGAAGTCGTCCACGCAGTTCATCATCGTTGTCCCACACCCCGGCAAACGGTGGCTCCGGCGCCTTCAGGGGTAAAGTCGCAATAATAGCCGATCGCCGCCGGAGAGCCGCGCGCAATCGCCTTTCCAGGGCTCCGGCAAGTGGATGCCGGGGCGGGCGGAGCAGAATCGGTTATGATTTTTCGCGGCGGTCTAGCGGGGCGGTTGATGTGCATCAACGGGCCAGCGGACACCGCGGCGATAATGGTTTTCTGATCGTTTCCTGATGGAGGCGCGCATGTTTCGACATCTTCTTGTTCCCACGGATGGCTCTCCGCTGTCTTACGACACGGCCAAGCGGGCTGTCAACTTTGCTCGCGAGGCGGGAGCGAAGATCACGTTCTTCTTTGCCGAGCCGGATTATCCGGTCGCGTTTTACGGCGAGGGGGCCTTGATCGACCCGACCACACCGGAAAAGTTCGCCGAAATCGCCGAACACCAGGCCCAAGAGATTCTTGGCAGAGTCAAGGCGCTGGCGAATGAGGCTGGTGTCGAATGCGCTTCCGCGGCACAAGTCAGCGACGTGCCGTATCAAGCGATCATCGACGCCGCGAACAATGCCGGCTGCGACCTGATCTTCATGGCTTCCCATGGACGTCGCGGCATCAGTGGCCTGTTATTGGGATCGGAGACACAGAAGGTCCTGACCCACTCGACCATCCCGGTGCTGGTCTATCGCTGAGGCTGATCGTGCAAAACGAAGCCATCGCCATCATCCTGGACGAACATCGATCGCTGTCCGCGGTGCTCCATGGTCTGCGCCATTTGGTGCGGGAAATGCGCGACCGCGGCAAGGCCCCGGACTTCCGTCTGCTGGGCGCGATGCTCTATTACCTGGACGCTTTCTCGGAAAAACTCCACAACCCCAAGGAAAGTGCCTATCTTTTTTCCCGGCTGCGTAGCCGGACGCACGAGGCCGACCAGGTCATCGCCCAACTGGAGCGGCAACACGCTGAAAGCGCGCAAATCGGCCGCGATCTCGATCATGCGCTGGCGCGCCTGGAAGCCGGCATGAGCGATGGACTCGCGGTGTTCGCCGCCACTGTGGACAGGCTGATGGAGGAAGCGTGGCCGCACATGGCGACCGAGGAGAAGCTGCTGCTGCCGCTGGCGAGAAAGTACCTCACCGCGGAGGACTGGGCCGAGATAGCCCGGGCCTTTGGCGAAAACGGCGATCCGCGCTTTGGCTGCGAACCGGACCACGAGTTTCGCGACCTGTTTTCGCGCATCGTCAACCTCGCGCCGCCGCCCATTGGCGTCGGACCCGAGTAGCAAGACGCGGCCCTGGAGTCGCGCCGCGGTCTTGGCCGCGGCGGTATCCGTCTTTCGCTCGGTTTGATTCGCCTTTACTTGGCGTTACGGGCGTCTTCCACCATCTTCCGCTTTGCGTAGATATATACATAGACCCCAAAGCCTATGACAAATGCAATGGTAAATACGCTCAGCAAGCCAATATCGGTGCCAAACAGCATCTTGATTGCGACCATGCTCATTCTCCCTTATCGTCAATGACTGCGAAGATCGGCGGGGGCCAAGCCACCGATGACCGTTTCGCCCAACGCGGGCAATACGACATTGCCCATCAGGCGCCACGTCTTGGCATCGTCCTCGACCAGGACTAGCCAGTGGCCAGACGCCGGCAATCTGATCTTGCCGGTGTAACGCCCGTTTGCCGACGTCAGCGTCACAGTCTGATCCAGGCCGGCACGGGTGGGATGGGAAAGCGTGAGATTCAGCGCTTTTGGAGCCGCGAACTTGCTGTCCGCCGCCGAAATCAGGCCGAGGTCCACGCCCTCCGCCGTGAAGCGCGCCCTCACCTCCAGTCCAAGGCTGGCCGCTTCCTTGCTGCGCGCCAGGGTCCGATCAACCGCCAGCCCCTGCTTGTAGTAGTCGTCCGTCACCAGTCCATCGCTAGTCGAATAGGCAATCCAGGCGGTCACCAGCGAGGCTACGACAACGATCAGCGGCCCCGACGCCAGATACCAGGGCCAAGGTTCGCGGTACCAGGGTTTTATGGTTGATGTGTTCATCTTCTCGCTCATGGCATCAGGAAGGTGGCTTTCTCATGAACGGAGATCTTCTCGTCGTTCAGCGATTTCACGTCGAAGTAAATGGTGTGCGAACCCCTACCGGCGGACCCAGGCGGCACGCGGACTTGATAGGTGGCGTTCTTGTTGCTTGCCGACGGCACTTCGACCACCGGTTCGCCCATCAGGGCGATCCCGTCCAGTCCCGTCACGCTGAAGGTGTAGCGCTGCGGCTTTTCCGAGACGTTCATGATCTGCATGCGATAGACGTTTTCGATCAGCCCGTCCTCGACCTCGCGTGCCAGCGTCATGCGATCACGGATGACATCCACCCGCAACTCCGGCTTGGTGGCCAGGCCCCAGATCCAGGCGATCGAGATGGCGCCGAGGATTGCCGTGTAGAGGATGATGCGGGGTCGGACGAGATGGGCCAGGATTTCCTTGCCATTCCAATGCTGCGCCAGGGCATTTTCCGTCGAGTAGCGGATCAGGCCCTTCGGGTAGTTCATCTTGGCCATCACCTGATCGCACACGTCGATGCAGGCCGCGCAGCCTATGCATTCGTACTGCAGGCCCTGGCGGATATCGATGCCGGTGGGACAAACGGCGACGCAGAGCCCGCAATCGACGCAATGACCCAGACCCTGAGCCTGATAGTCGGCGCTCTTCTTGCGCGTGCCGCGCGGTTCGCCTCGCTCGACGTCATAGGTGATGACCAGCGTGTCGGGGTCGAACATGACGCCCTGGAAACGGGCGTAGGGACACATGTACTTGCAAACCTGCTCGCGCAAATGACCCGCGAAGCCATAGGTGAGGCCGGAATAGAGGACGATCCAGGCCCATTCCCAGGAACCAAAGGAAAGAGTCAGCGCCTCCTGAGCCAGATCCTTGATCGGCGTGAAATAGCCGACGAAGGTAAAGCCGGTCCAGACCGAGAGCAGGATCCACAAAGTGTATTTCAGCACCCGTTTGCGGAGCTTGGCGCCGCCCATCGGCGCGGCATCGAGCTTGATCCGCGCGTTGCGGTCACCCTCGATCTTCTCTTCGATCCAGAGAAAGATCTCGGTATAGACGGTCTGGGGACACGCATAACCGCACCAGAGGCGGCCTGCCACCGCGGTGAACAGGAACAGAGCGAAAGCCGAAATGATGAGCAACACGGCCAGAAAGAACACATCCTGCGGCCAAAACACCAGCCCGAACATGTAGAACTTGCGTTGGACCAGATCGAACAAGACCGACTGGCGCCCACCCCACGGCAGCCACGGCAAGCCATAAAAGAGAAGCTGGGTGAACCAAACGAGAAACCAGCGCCAGTTGGCGAAAACGCCGGTAACTGATTTCGGATGGATTTTCTTGTGCGCTTCGTAGAGGGAAACACCCTCATCGGCGCCAGGTGTCGAACTGCTGGGGGGGTTGGTTTTCATTTCTTCGTTACTCAGTTGAGTGGAGAAGCGACAAGGCCAAGAAGTTTAGCGCGACCGACGCGAACGCCCCCGTACGCTGTAGTGGTCGCAACTTCAAACAAGACATCCTATTCGGCCCGCTTTGGCCGCCATGACTGCCTGACAGCCAGCCTCCCCCTGAGCCACAAACAAGCCTCCCCGCCCTTCCGGCCGGGGAGAGCTTCTACGACAGATCAAACAGCTTAGATCGGTGCCACCTCAACCCGGCGCGCTTCCGCCGCATCACCGGTCCCCGTGGTTGAGGCCGGCTTGTTCAACATAAGGCGATCGACAGCCACGCCACCAGCCGTCATCGCGTCCCGAACGGCGATCGCCCGATTCTTGGCGAGCTCCTCGTTCGAGGCCACATTGCCGGTCGTGTCGTGGAATCCGGAGATGGCGAACTTCTTGTCCGGATTGGCCTTGGCGTTCTCGATGATCGGGCCCAGCGCGGCGGCCGCATCCGGACTCAGGTCCGCCTTGCCCGTATCGAAGAACAGCTTGGCCAAGTCTGCCGTGCCGACCGACTTCGCGGTGGCCGAGGCATCACCCTTGACGCCACCGCCAAGGCCCCAGACATAGGCCGTCAGCAGATGCACCTTGGCTTCGCCGAGGAAATCGCCGAACGCCGGCATGCGGTTCGACACGCCCCTTGGTCACCGTTTCGATCATGTCCGCTTCCTGGCTGCTGTACAGCCAGACCTTGTCGGTCAGGTTCGGGATAACCGGCGTCGGAATTGCCCTTGGCATCCGGGCCGTGGCAGGCCGCGCAAGCCTGCGGGTACAGTTCCTTGCCGCGCTGGACGCGGATCGAGTCGCTGGACAGACCGGACAACGAGCGCACGTAGTGCACCACGTCCTTGACCTGCTCGGCATCCATGTCTGGCTTGGTGCCCTTCGGCGTCATGACCGCATCATGGCCAGCCTTGATCGTCTCCTTGATCTTGTCCGGCGTGCCGCCCCAGAGCCAGTCGTTGTCGGTCAGGTTCGGGAAGCTCTTGGCACCCTTGGCGTCGGAGCCGTGGCACTGCGCGCAGTAGGTCAGGAATAGCCGCTGGCCCATCTCCCGCGCTTCGCCATTGGCGGCAACGGCCATGACGTCCTGCTTGAGGAACTTGTTGAAGATCGGCGCGTATTGCTCGTCGGCCTTCTTCATCTCATCCTCGTACTGACCGCGCGCGGTCCAGCCGAACGAGCCGCCCATGTTGCCGAGGCCCGGATAGAACGCCAGATACACCAGGGCAAACACCACGGTGATGTAAAACATCCAGCGCCACCAGTTCGGCAGCGGGTTGCTGTACTCAGCCAGGGTCTCGTCCCAAACGTGGCCGGTGGTCTGGCCGGGATTGTGTTTGGCGGCGCCCTGCATCCAAAGGAACACTGCGCAGCCAACAACGCTGACCAGCACCAGCACCACCACATACATGTTCCAGAAACCATTTACAAAGTCACTGGTATTTTTGAAGTCCATGTTCGCTTCCCTTCACTTGTCCGGATGACTGACTGGCGCCCCGTCGACGACGATCTGATCGTCGTCGTCCAACGGTAGGCGCGCGGCCTCGTCGTAAGCCTGCTTGCGATGGCTAGAGATACGCCCACCATACGATGGCGACAAACATCGCGAATGTCACCACCGTAGTGAGGGAACGCAGGTCGTTGATATCCATATGCCTATCGATCAGCGCGTCTGCTTGAGTGCGAGGCCCATGCCCTGCAGGTAGGCAATGACCGCCTCAACCTCCGTTGGGCGTGCCTTCATCCTTGACCAGCTTCTTGGGCGCATCGGCGATTTCCTGATCGGTGTAAGGCACGCCAACCATGCGCAACGCGGTCATCTTGCGCGCCGATCGACGGTTCCTTCAACGGCCGATCAAGCCAGTAATAGGCGGGCATGTTCGACTCCGGCACCACATCGCGCGGATTCAGCAGGTGAATCTTGTGCCATTGGTCCGAATAACGGCCACCGACGCGATGCAGGTCCGGACCAGTACGCTTCGAACCCCACTGGAATGGGTGGTCATAGACATATTCGCCAGCGACCGAGTAGTGGCCATAGCGCTCGGTCTCGGCACGGAAGGGACGAATCATCTGCGAATGGCAGTTGTAGCAGCCTTCGCGGATGTAAATGTCCCGACCAGCCAGACGCAGCGCGTCATAGGGCTTGACCAGTTCATTCACCGGCTTGGTCGTCGAGGTCTGGAAGAACAGCGGCACGATCTCCACCAGTCCGCCCACGCTCACAAAGAGCGTGGTCAGCAGGATCATCCAGAAGTTGCTCTTTTCAATTTGCTCGTGAGTCAGCATGATATGTTGGCTCCCTTTCTTAGGCGTGATGGCCGGCAGGCGCGGGGATCAGCGCGTCATCGACCGCTCGGCCGCCAGCAATCGTCTTGAACATGTTGTAGGCCATCAGGAGCATGCCGACCAGGAACAAGGCGCCCCCGATCACACGAATGGTCCAGAACGGGTAGCTGGCCTTGACCGACTCGACGAACGAGTAGGTCAGCGTTCCGTCGGCATTGGTGGCGCGCCACATCAGGCCCTGCATGACGCCGGAAATCCACTGCGCGGCGATGTACAGCACGGTACCGAGCGTGGCAATCCAGAAATGCACGTTGATCAGTTTGGTCGAATACATCTCGGTCTTGCCGAACAGCTTCGGCAGCAGATAGTAAAGGCTGCCGATCGAAACCATGCCCACCCAACCCAGCGCGCCGGAGTGCACGTGACCAACCGTCCAGTCGGTGTAGTGCGACAAGGCGTTCACCGTCTTGATCGACATCATCGGGCCTTCGAAGGTGGACATGCCATAGAAGGACAAGCGAGGTGATCAGGAACTTCAGGATCGGGTCGTCACGCAGCTTGTGCCAGGCACCCGACAAGGTCATGATGCCGTTGATCATGCCGCCCCAGCTCGGCGCCAGCAGAATCAGCGAGAAGATCATGCCCACCGACTGGGTCCAGTCGGGCAGCGCCGTGTAGTGCAGGTGGTGCGGGCCGGCCCACATGTAGGTGAAGATCAGGGCCCAGAAGTGCACCACCGACAGGCGGTAGGAATAAACCGGACGACCCGCCTGCTTCGGCACGAAGTAATACATCATGCCCAGGAAGGCGGCGGTCAGGAAGAAGCCGACGGCATTGTGGCCGTACCACCATTGCACCATCGCATCCTGCACGCCGGCATAGGCGGAGTAGGACTTCGGCGTCAGGACACCAGCGGCAAAGACCGGAATCTCGGCACTATTGAAGATGTGCAGCAGGGCCACGGCAATGATGAAACTGCCGTAAAACCAATTGGACACATAGATATGCGGTGTCTTGCGGGTACCGATCGTGCCGAAGAAGACGATGGCATACGAAACCCAGATCACGGTAATCAGCAGGTCGATCGGCCACTCGAGTTCGGCATATTCCTTGCCGGTGGTGAAACCCAGCGGCAAGCTGAGGGCGGCCAGCAGAATGACCAATTGCCAACCCCAGAACGTGAACGCGGCCAGACCGGGCGCGAACAGCTTGGTATGGCAAGTGCGCTGAACCGAATAGTACGAGGTGGCAAACAACGCGCAACCGCCGAACGCGAAGATCACCGCGTTGGTATGCAACGGACGGAGCCTGCCAAATGACAAGAACTCGATAACGTTCAGTTGCGGCCAGACCAGTTGGCTGGCGATGATGACGCCAACCAGCATGCCGACGATGCCCCAGATTACGGTCATCACGGCAAACTGGCGCACGACTTTGTAGTTGTAAGTCGCTTGCGATTGCATGATGGATTCACCTCATGAAGAACAAAAAAACCGAATTTCCGCTTTGGGTGTCAAAGTTCCGTCGCCAATCCGGATGACCGACTTCAGAACCCTCCCCGACACCTTACCGGTCGCTAGCGCGGAGGATAGCCTTGGTAAAGGCCGGTATTTTGACCCAGATCAAAAACGGCGCAGTGAGAGTCTCTTGATGACAAGATAAAAACGCCTGCTAAGTCGGCCAGTTTGTCGTACCGTAGGTCGCGCGACTCAGTCGAGCCTGGGTTTCCTTCAGGAGGGTGATATCGCTGAAAGTGCCGACGTAGTGCGAGATCTGGCCGGCGGAATCGCGAATTCCGGCGATGCGCAGCATTTCCACGATCACCTCGCCGTCCTTGCGCCGATTCCATATCTCGCCTTGCCATTCCCCGGTTTCGGTCAGCGATGCCCACATTCGGACATAAAACTCCTTGTCGTGGCGGCCGGACTTGAGAAAACGGGGATTCTTGCCGATCGAATCCTCCCGACCATAGCCGGTCAAGCGGGTAAATGCGCCATTGATGTCGATGATGTTACCCGCCGGATCGGCAACGATCACACCTTCCAGTGCGTTTTCGAACACACTGGCATTCAGGCGCAAACGGTTGGCAGCGTCGGCGCGCTGGATGGACAGGGCGGCGAGGCTGGCCATGCCGCTGACCAGTTCCCGTTCGCCTTCGGAGGCCGGGTTGGCGATCAGCAGGCAACCCAGACGTATCCCGGAGTCCGAGACCACCGGTTCGACAAGCATGCTGCCGCAGCGTTTGCAGAGGCGGCTCATGCCAGGACCGGGGCTGCCGTCGCCGGCAACGATTGCGGCCGCACCTTCGATATCGCGCATGAAGTCTGCATCGATATTGCCGTGGGCCGCGACACGATAGCTACGCTGTTCCGGCTCAAACAGAAGCACGGCCACCGGTTTGCCCGGCCGTTCCTTCTCGTGCATGGCGATCAGGCGCTCCAGGACATCGCCCAAGGGCGACGCGGCGGCGAGCGAAGCCAGTATGGCGTTCGCACCGGCCAGGCGACTCTCCACCCTCTGCCGCACCCCGATCTCATCTTCCAGTTCCCGGCGACGTTGGTAGGTCAACATCATCTGGCTGGCCAATTTGTGATTGAGGCGGCGAAACTTGACCAAAATGACCACGAGCAAAGCCAGGACCAGCGCCAGCAAGGCAAAGGTCTCGAACTCGTACTTGCGCAGGACATCGCGAAAACCAAAGGACTCGCCCTTGTCATAGGGTGGCAGGCGCAGGGATCGCAGCAACTGGTGCACCGATTCAAGGCCGAATGGCAGGGTCCATTCAATGGCGCCGCCTTGCCAGGGTGGCGCGTTTGCCGCCTTCATGGCCAGGAGGGTAGTGGCGACTTGCTTCGCCAGCGACTCCGGGATGTGCGCCATGCTGGCGAACGTCCAATCGGGATACAGGCGTGTCAACAACAGGAACGGAAACCGTTCGGCTTGCTGCCGGTTCACCACGCGAAAACCGTCCAAACGAACCCGGCCTTCGCCGGCCATGGTTTCGACGATGCCGGCGGCCAGGAAACCTGCATCCACCCGACCGGAAGCAACGGCTTGAACGACCTGCTCTGGCGTCAGATCAGCCTCCAATCGGCCGTCGTGGCGAATATCGATGCCGACATCAGCCAGTTCCCGGGCCTGCGCAAGGAAACCGGTCAGACTATCGCGTTCGGTGGCGGCAACGGACTTCCCGCGCAGATGCCCGAGGCTGACGAGATCGGTGCGATCGCTCCGCACCAGGATGGCGCCGCCGCTCTCCCGCAAGCCAATGCCACCCACGACCCGCACCAGCGAGGCCACGCCGCCGGCCCGATAGCGCGCCTGCAAGTTGACAAACTGCTCCGGGCTGGTCAGGATGAAATCGATGCGACGACCCGCCACGGCCTCGGCGAGCTCCGCCGCGACGAGGGGCACCAACTCGAAATGAAGGCCATAGGAAGAACGATTGAGGTGATCGACGGTCGGCTGAAACGCCGCGACCGACGCGGCTTTCGACCGGGAAGCCAGCGCGCCGATCCGGTACGTCGGTTCCTCCATCGCATGCGCCTGGGCGAGCGACCAGAACAACAACGCCAACGTGAACAATAAGCGTCCCACCACGCCCCTCCCCCGACGGCAAGCGGTTGCCGGCGGCAAAGTGTAACGCTTGCGACAGGGGAATGCTGGAGGTTTGCCCGGCGACCAGCGGGCGCCCAATGCGGTGGTGGACGAAAAAAAAGGGTGCGCCTAAGCGCACCCCCAACCCCAACAGAGAGACTAACCAGCGAACATGGATGCCGAAACCAAGCACGACACCCACCAAAAACCTGATGCAAAGTATGGGTAAATCACCCCGACAAGTTATTGATTTGGATCAATCCGGTGACGCTTTGCCGATTCGCCCTCGGACTTGCCGGCAGGCTGGACCGCACGGTCGTCGTCCATGAGGATTCGATAGGCCGGCCCTTCCAGATCCTCGAACTGGCCACCCTTGACGGACTTCCAGAAGAAGATGCCAATGACAAAGACCAGCACCACGGAGACGGGAACAAGCAAGTAGAGGATATCCATCGCACTGTCCCTCGCAGAACCTATCCATTGTCGCGCTGCAAACGCAGCGCATTCAGCACAACCAGCAACGAACTGGCCGACATGCCAATACCGGCCATCCAGGGCGTAATCCAACCCGCCATGGCCAGAGGAATGGCAGTCAGATTATAGGCAAAGGCCCACACCAGGTTCTGGCGGATGATGCGAAGCGTCTTTCGCGCCACCGCCACACCAGTCGATAGATTGCGGAGATCGTTCGAAAGGAGCACCACATCGCCCTGGCTGCGCGCCAGATCAGTACCTCCGCCCATGGCGATCGACACGTGGGCCTGAGCCAACACCGGCGCATCGTTGACCCCGTCGCCCACCATGGCCACCAGCGCGCCGGTGTCCTGCAGGCGACGGATGGCATCGTGCTTGCCCTCGGGACTCATCCCCCCCCGCGCCCAGGCAATGCCGAGATTCGCGGCCACTCTGGCCACCGTCTCGGGCGCGTCGCCGCTCAGCGCCGACAGCTCGATTCCCTGCGCCTTGAGGGCGGCCAATGCCTCGACCGCGCCGGCTCGTGGTCGATCCGACAGCCGGAACAAGGCCAGCCAACCCCGTTCGTCGGCCAGCGCGACCACCGTGTCGCCCCCGGCCAGCCATTGCCCGGCGGTCGCCGGCAGGGCCGCGCCATGCGGCGCCGCGGCGAATTCCGGATTTCCCAGACGCAGGCAACGCTCCGCCAGCCGCGCCTCGACGCCCTGCCCGGTCACGACGCGAATGTCGCCCACCGGCGCCGCCGGCAACTTTTCGGCCGCTTCGCGCAAGGCCCGCCCGATCGGATGCTCGGAGCCAAACTCCATCGCCGCGGCCACCGATAGGGCTTCCGGCACCGCCATGCGATCGAGCGTCAGCGTCTCGACCAATACCGGCCGGCCTTCGGTCAAGGTGCCGGTCTTGTCGAAAACGAAATGGGTGGCCCGTGCCAGCGCCTCGATGGCATGGCCGCGCGTCACCAGTACGCCATGACGGGACAGGGCACCGGTAGCCACGGTGAGCGCCGCCGGCGTCGCCAGCGACAAGGCACAGGGGCAACTGACCACCAGCACGGCGACAAACACCCAGAGTGCGCGTGACGGATCCAGCCACCACCACAGCCCGCCCGCCACCACCGCCAGGATCAGCAGGGCGCCGACGAAGCGGGCGGCAATGCGGTCCGCCGTCTCGACGATCTTCGGCTTCTCGGCGGCGGCCCGTTCCATCAGCCGCTGGATCGAAGCCAGCCGCGTCGATTCGCCGACCCGCTCGACGCGCACGGTCAGCGGGCTGCCGATATTGACGCTGCCGCCGGTGACCACGTCGCCGCTCCGCTTCGGCACGGCGCGGCTCTCGCCGGTCAGCAGCGACTCGTCGGCCTTGCTGTCGCCTTCGATGACGGTGCCGTCGGCCGGCATCACCTCGCCTGGCTTGACCAGCACAGATGTCGCCCGCCGCCAGGTCGGCCACGGCGACCCGATCGAGTTCACCGCCCGGATAGACGACAAAGCGCGCGGCAAAGGCCGGCAGGGCGCGCGCCAGCGCCTCGACGCCGCGCGCCGCTTTCTGGCGCGCCACCATTTCCAGGAAGCGGCCACCAAGCAGGAAGAACACGAACATGGTGACCGAATCGAAATAGACCTCGCCCGACGCGGTCAGCGTCGCCCAGATGCTGGCCAGGAAGGCGGCGCCGACGCCCAGCGCCACCGGCACGTCCATGCCGACGCGCCGGAACTGCAGATCGCGCCAGGCGTTGCGAAAGAACGGCGCCGCCGAGTAGAAGATCACCGGCAGGGTCAGCACCAGGCTGGCCCAGCGCATCAACTGCTCGATGTCCGGCGTCATGGTGCCCTCTTCCGCCAGGTACACCGGTATCGCGTACATCATCACCTGCATCATGCCGAAGCCGGCGACGAACAAGCGCCACAGCGCGCCGCGCCGTTCCTTCTGCGCCAGCAACTCCGAGCGCGCCGCATCGTACGGGTGGGCCCGATAGCCGATGGCGGCGATCGCCTCGAGGATCTGCGACAGCCTGATCCGGCGCTCGTCCCAGCGCACGCGCGCGCGCCGGGTCGCATAGTTGATGTCCACCGCCGTCACGCCGGGCTGGCGGGCTATGTGCTGCTCGTTGAGCCAGACGCAGGCCGAACAGGTGATGCCTTCGAGAATCAGCGCCGCTTCCTGTTCGTGCTCGCCGACCGGTCGCACGAAGTTCTTCTGGACATCGGGATGGTCGAACAGACCCAGGTCCTGCAGGGCCTGGGGAATCGCCTCGCGCGGGACTCTCGGGCATCGCGTCGCGGTGCCGGTAGTAGTCGTCCAGGCCACCGGCGACGATGGCCTGCGCCACCGCCTGGCAGCCGGCGCAGCACATCTCGCGCGTGATGCCCGTCGATCTCGACCGGAAAGTCGGTGCCCGGCGGCACGGGCAGGCCGCAGTGGTAGCAGGGTTCGCTCAAGAACGGGCTCCGGCGCGTCTACTTCGGCTGCATGCGGATGGCGCCATCGAGGCGGATCACTTCACCGTTGAGATAGCCGTTTTCGACGATGTGCGCCACCAGGCCGGCGAACTCGTCCGGCCGGCCCAGCCGGGGCGGGAAGGGCACCATCTTGCCGAGGGCGTCCCGCACCTCGGGCGCCATGCCGAGCAGCATCGGGCGTTTCCATGATGCCTGGCGCCACCGTCATTACCCGGATGCCGGAACGGGCCAACTCGCGCGCGACCGGCAGGGTCATGGCGACGATGCCGCCCTTGGAGGCGGCATACGCCACCTGACCGAGTTGTCCGTCGAACGCGGCCACCGATGCGGTGTTCACGATCACGCCGCGCTCGCCGGCCGCGTTCGGCTCGTTCCTGGTCATGGCTTCGGCCGCCAGGCGCAGCATGTTGAAGCTGCCGATCAGGTTGATCTCGACGACACGGCGAAACGTCGCCAGCGAATGCGCGCCTTCCTTGCCGACGACCTTCTCGCCATGCACGACGCCGGCGCAATTGACCAGCCCGTCGAGGCGGCCGAAAGTGGCTCCGGCCAGCCCGACCGCCGCTCGCGCGGAAGCCTCGTCGGCGATATTGGTCTCCGCAAACCGCGCCTGGGCACCCAGTTCGGCCGCGAGAGCCTCGCCGGCCGCCCGATTCAGGTCCGCCAGCACGACCCGCGCGCCGCGCTCGATCAGCAGTCGCGCCGTACCGGCGCCCAGGCCGGATGCGCCGCCGGTGACAAGGAAAACGCTGTCCTGAATCCGCATGGCCACCCCCGGAAGCGACAAAGGCTTGCCAGGCAAGCCTTTGGAAAAGACTTTGGGAAGAATTCTGGTGCCGCTTGTCTGACTCGAACAGACGACCTACCGCTTACGAAGCGGTTGCTCTACCAACTGAGCTAAAGCGGCGATGAAGCGAGGCCGCATTTTACCGGTTTTCGCTGCTCGCGCCACTGGCAATTCCCGGCGCGGCGGCAACTACGCCAGCGACTTGGGCAGCGGGAAGCTCACGCCTTCCGGCTCATGGAAAGCCTCGACGACCTCGCCGTCGGCCATCGTCTTGAGCGAGGCAACCACCTCATCGACCAGCACCTCGGGCGCCGAGGCACCGGCCGTGACGCCAATCCGCTTCGCCCCAATGAACCAGTCGGACCGCAGCTCATCGGCCCGGTCTACCAGATGGGAGCGCGCCCCGCCCTGCACGGCCACTTCGCGCAGGCGATTGGAATTGGAACTGTTCGGCGAGCCGACCACGATCACCACGTCGCATTCCCGGGTCAGGCTCATCACCGCGTCCTGGCGGTTCTGCGTCGCGTAGCAGATGTCGTCCTTCTTCGGGCCGACGATGGCGGGAAACCGGGCCCTGAGCGCGGCGACGATGGCCGCCGCGTCATCCACCGAAAGCGTGGTCTGGGTCACGTAGGCCAGCCGGTCCGGGGCCGCCACCACCAGCACCGCGACATCCGCCACTTTCTCCACCAGGTGCATGCCATCCGGACTCTGGCCCATGGTGCCTTCGACTTCCGGGTGGCCCTTGTGGCCGATCATCACGACCTCGCGGCCCTGGGCGCGCTGGCGGGCCACTTCGAGATGCACCTTGGTCACCAGCGGACAGGTGGCATCGAAGACGCGCAGACGGCGCTCGCCGCCTCCGCCTGTACCGCCTTCGCCACGCCGTGGGCGCTGAAGATCACCGTCGCGCCGTCGGGCACTTCGTCGAGTTCCTGACGAAGACGGCACCCTTGGCCCGCAGCCCATCGACCACATAGCGGTTGTGCACGACCTCGTGGCGCACGTAGATCGGCGCGCCGAACTGTTCCAGCGCCCGCTCGACGATGGCGATGGCGCGCTCGACGCCGGCGCAGAAGCCGCGCGGATTGGCGAGCAGGATGTCCTATCAGAGCACTCCCACCACTTCGACTTCGAAGCGGACCGCCTTGCCCGCCAGCGGATGATTGAAGTCGACCAGCGCCGACTCGGCGTCCAGCTCGCGCACCAAACCGGTGAACCGGCCGCCATCGGGACCGGCGAACTCGACCATGCTCATGACCCCGATGTCGCCGGCCGGCAGGTCGGCACGCGCCAGACGCTGCACGAGATCGGGATTGTGCGGGCCGAAGGCCTGCTCCGGCTCGAGCAGAAACACATGGCGTTCGCCGACCGGCAGGCCGATCCAGGCAGGCTTCCAGCGGTCGGCGCCAGTTCGCCGCTGCCCAGTTGCAGGGTCGCCGGCGAGGCGTCGAAGGTGCTGACCAGCGGCGTGTCGTCGCCGTGGCCAGACGGTAGTGCAGGGTGACGAGGCTATCGGGCCTCACGCGCTCGGTCATGGTCCGACTCCTTGCCGAAGGAGCTCGTGCCAGAGCATCAGAGCAACGCCGACGCTGATGGCCGAGTCGGCGACATTGAAGGCCGGAAAATGATAGCCGGCCCAGTGAAAATCGAGAAAGTCGACCACCGCGCCGAAGCGCAGCCGGTCGATGACATTGCCCAGGGCGCCACCCAGGATCAGCGCCAGCGACATCGGCAGCAGCCTCTCGCGCGCATGCTGTCGCAGCATGACGACCAGCCAGCCGGAGATACCCAGCGCCAGCACGATGAAGAACCACTTCTGCCAGCCGCCGGCATCACGCAGGAAGCTGAAGGCGGCACCGGCGTTGAAGACCAGGACCAGGTTGAAGAACGAAGTCAGCACCAGATTCTCGCCGAGCCGGAAGCTCGCCAGCAATCCAGGCCTTGGTGAGCTGGTCGAGCGACGATCACCGCCGCCGACAGGCGCCAGCCACGCAGCGCCAGGCTAGGCCAGCGGCACGTGGCCTCGCCCGCGCCGAACAGGTTGTCGCCGCAGCGGCCGCACAGTTCGGGATGTTCCGCCCGGCTGCCGACGTCGTCGCGCCAGTGCCAGCAGCGCGCGCACTTGACATGTGCCGATGGCGTGGCGATCACCGCCTCCGCGCCCGGATCCGTGGCGCGCACCAGGGTGGTCTTCGAACAGATCAGTACGAAGCGCAGGTCGTCTTCCAGATCGGCCAGCAGATCGTACTTGGCGCCGCTGGCACGGATCTCCACCTCGGCCTGCAGCGAAGAACCGATGCCGCCGGCCGTGCGCAGATCTTCGAGCACCTTGCTCGCCTCGGCCTTGACTTCGCGGATGCGCAGCCAGCGGTCGCTGAGTTCGGCTTCGCCCGCCTGCGCCGGCAGTTCGTGCCAGGTGCCGAGCATGACGCTGTCGCCCGTCCCGCCGCTGGCGGCCAATTGCCATATCTCCTCGGCGGTGAAGGCGAGGATCGGCGCCATCAGCCGGGTCAGCGTCTGCACGATGTGCCACAGGGCGCTCTGCGCCGCACGGCGTGGCGCGGGAGTTCTTGCGCCGTGGTGTAGAGGCGGTCCTTGAGGATGTCGACGTAGAACGCGCCGAGATCCTGGCCGCAGAAACTCTGCAACCCCTGCACGACCTTGTGGAACTCGAAACGCTCGTAGTCGGCGATGCATTGCTCCTGGAGCGCGCGCGTCATCGCCAGCGCGTAGCGGTCGATCTCCAGCCATTCCTCGACCGGCAGCATGTCGGTGGCCGGATCGAAATCGGCCGTGTTGGCGAGCAGGAACTTGAGCGTGTTGCGCAGGCGACGGTAGATCTCGACCACGCGATCGAGAATCTCCTTGGAGATCGACAGCTCGCCCGAGTAGTCGGTCGCCGCCACCCACAGGCGCAGGATCTCCGCGCCCAGCGTGTCCGACACTTCCTGCGGCGCGACGACGTTGCCCTTGGACTTGGACATCTTCATGCCCTTGCCGTCGACGACGAAACCGTGCGTCAGCAGCGCCTTGTAGGGCGCGCGACCGTCGATGGCGCAACCGGTCAGCAGACGAGGAATGGAACCAGCCGCGATGCTGGTCCGAGCCTTCGAGGTAGAGGTCGGCGGGATAGCCGCAAGCATCGGCATGCGAGCCGCGCATCACGCTCGAATGCGTGGTGCCGGAATCGAACCAGACGTCGAGCGTATCGCTCATCTTGTCGTAGCGGTCGGCTTCTTCGGCGCCGAGCAGTTCCTTGGCGTCGAGCGCGAACCAGGCTTCGATGCCGCCCTGCTCCACGCGCTTCGCCACTTCCTCGATCAGTTCCGGCGTGCGCGGATGCGGCTCGCCGCGTTTCCTTGTGCAGGAAGAAGGGAATCGGCACGCCCCAGTTGCGCTGGCGCGAGACGCACCAGTCGGGCCGGTTGGCGATCATCGCGTGCAGCCGCGCCTTGCCCCAGCCCGGGTAGAACTGCGTGTCGTCGATGGCCTGCGAGCGCGGTCTGCCGCAGCGTCGCCGGTCGTCGGTCGCCGTCCATGCCGGACGAACCACTGCGTCGTGGCGCGAAAGATGATCGGCGTCTTGTGCCGCCAGCAGTGCGGATAGCTGTGCTTGATCTTGCGTATGCAGCAGCAGCACGCCCTTCAGCGCCAGCGTCTCGATCACCTTCGGGTTGGCCTGCCAGACGCTCATGCCGGCGAAGAGCGGCGTACCGGCGATGAACTTGCCGTCGTCGCCGACCGGATTGTCGATCGGCAAGCCGTAGCGCTGGCCGACGTAGTAGTCGTCCACGCCGTGCGCCGGCGCGCGTGTGCACCAGGCCGGTGCCCGCTTCGAGCGTCACGTGGCCACCGAGGATGATCGGCACCTGGCGGTCGTAGGAAGGGATGATGCAGTTTCAAACCTTCCAGCTGGCGCCGCTGCAGCCGAGGCGATCGCCTTGCCGTGCAGGCCATAGCGGGCCAGGCAGGCCTCGGCCAGGTCGCGGGCCAGGATCAGCAGGCCCTTCTCGGTATCGACCAGGTCGTAGATCGAGGTCCGGGTGGGCGCAGACGGCCTGGTTGGCGGGCAGGGTCCAGGGCGTGGTGGTCCAGATCACCGCATAGGCGGGCATGCTTCACGCCGAACACCGAAGATCTCGCGCAGACGCGTCGAGGTCCGCGACCGGGAAGGCCGACGTCGATGGCATCCGAGCTCTTGTCCTCGTACTCGACCTCGGCCTCGGCCAGCGCCGAGCCGCAGTCGAGGCACCAGTTCACCGGCTTCAGGCCGCGATAGAGATAGCCGCGCGCGCAGCATCTTGCCGAGCGCGCGGATCTCGTCGGCCTCGGTCTTGAAGTCCATGGTCAGGTAGGGATTGTCCCAGTCGCCGAGCACGCCGAGGCGGATGAAGTCCTTCTTCTGCCGCTCGACCTGTTCGGCGGCAAAGGCGCGGCACAGCTCGCGCACCTTGTTGCCTTCGCAGGTGCTTGCCGTGCTTCTTTTCGATCTGGTGCTCGATGGGCAGGCCGTGGCAGTCCCAGCCCGGCACATAGGGCGCGTCGAAACCGGCCAGCGTCTTGGCGCGGACGATGATGTCCTTGAGGATCTTGTTCACCGCGTGGCCGATGTGGATGTCGCCGTTGGCATAGGGCGGGCCGTCGTGCAGCACGAAGCGCGGCCGGCCCTTGGCCGCCGCGCGGATCTTCTGGTAGAGCTGCTGCTCCTGCCACTGCGTCGATCCAGCCCGGCTCGCGCTTGGCGAGGTCGCCGCGCATCGGGAAGGGCGTGTCGGGCATGTTGAGGGTGGCTTTGTAATCAGCCATTTGGGTTGCCGCTCATGGCTTGAAAGTAATTGCGCGTCGCCGCCACGTCGCGGGCGATCTGCGCGGTCAGGGCCGTCGAGGGAATCGAATTTCGCCTCGTCGCGCAGCTTGTGCAGGAAATGCACCGTCACGTGCGCGCCGTAGATCTCTCGGTCGAAATCGAACAGATGCACTTCCAGCACCGGCTTGCAGCCCGTCGCCGAGCGTCGGCCGCACGCCGAGGCTGGCGGCGCCCGGCAGGTGGCGCTTGTCGACGCCCGAGACCGTCACGGCGAACACGCCGGTCAGCGGCACGCGCTTGCGCTTCAACTGGATGTTGGCCGTCGGGAAGCCGAGGCGGCGGCCGATCTTGTCGCCATGCACCACGCGGCCGGCGATGTTGTAGGGCCGCCCCAGCAGTCGCGCCGCATGTTCGAGATCGCCCGCCGCCAGCGCCTCGCGCACCGCGGAACTGGAAACGCGCTCGCCGTCGAGATCGACGGTGTGCATGGCCTCGACGCCGAAGCCATGCTCGACGCCCGCCTGCTGCAGCAGGGCGAAGTCGCCGCCGCGGCCGCGACCGAAGCGGAAATCGTCGCCGATGATCAGGTGGCGCACAGCCAGGCCGCGCACCAGCAGCCTGTCGATGAACTCGTCGGCGGTCAGCGCCGCCAGCTTGCGGCTGAAGTGGCAGACGTAGGCGCGGTCGATGCCGCACGCCTCCAGCAGCCCCAGCTTCTCGCGCAGGCTGGTCAGGCGCGCCGGCGCCTGATCCGGCGCGAACAGTTCGCGCGGATGCGGCTCGAAGGTCATCACCGACGCGCGGCAGGCCGAGTTCCCGCGCCTTGGCGGTCAGCCGTTCGAGCAAGGCGCGATGGCCCAGGTGCAGGCCGTCGAAATTGCCGATGGCCAGCACCGAAGCGGTTGTCGCGATCTCGGGAATGGTGCGAAAAACCAGCATGCCTCTGGAAATGGTGCCTGGAGAGAAAGCGGCGGATTATATCAGCCGATGCCGAGCCGCTGCCAGCTTGGACTTGGCCAGCGGCGGATTCTTGGCGAAGTAGCGCTTGATGCCGCGCAGGATCGCCTCGGCCATCTGGTCCTGGTAGTCCTCGTCGGTCAGGCGCTTCTCTTCTTCCGGATTGGAGATGAAGGCGGTCTCGATCAGGATGGACGGAATGTCCGGCGCCTTCAGCACGGCGAAGCCGGCCTGCTCGACCTGGCCCTTGTGCAGCGTGTTGATGCGACCGAGTTCGCCGAGCACGTCCTTGCCCAGCTTGAGGCTGTCGTTGATGGTCGCGGTCTGCGACAGGTCGAGCAGCGTGCGCGCCAGGTGCGGATCCTTGACGCCGAGATTGACGCCGCCGATCAGGTCGGCCGCGTTTTCCTTCTGCGCCAGCCAGCGCGCCGCCGAGGACGGAAGCGCCGTTCTCCGACAGCACGAAGACGCTGCGACCCGCGCGCCGTCGGCTTGACGAAGGCATCGGCATGGACCGAGACGAACAGGTCGGCCTGCACCCGCCGCGCCTTCTGCACGCGCTGATGCAGCGGAATGAAGAAATCGCCGTCGCGCGTCAGCATCGAGCGCATGTTCGGCTCGGCATCGATCTTCGCTTTCAGCCGGCGGGCGATCGACAGGGTGACGTTCTTCTCCTGGCTGCCGCCACGACCGATGGCGCCGGGATCTTCGCCGCCGTGGCCGGGATCGAGCACGATGGTCACCAGCCGCGTCACTTCAGGTCGATCGTTCTTGGGCGGCAGCTCCAGTCTGTGCGGGGTTCGGCCTGGTCGTCGCCGTTCGCAGCAGCGCCATCAGCGGATCCGGCGCCTCGACCGGATAGAGGTCGAGCACCAGGCGGTGGCCATAGTCGCCGACCGGCTTGAGCGTGAACACCTGCGGCTGTATCTCGCCCTTGAGTTCGATCACCAGCCGCACCACGCCCGGCCGGTTGCGGCCGGCACGGATCAGCTTGATGTAGGGATCAGTCTCGGCGATCTTGCCCGGCAGGCTGCCGAGCACCGAGTTGAACTCGACGCCCTCGAGGTCGACCACCAGCCGGTCGGGGTCCTTCGGACCAGCATGTGCGCAAACTGCATGCGGCTGGTCGTGCTCGAGCGTAACGCGGGTGTAATCGGCTGCGGGCCAGACGCGCACGCCGAGCACCGTTGGCGGTGCCGCCGCGAACCCGCCGCGAACCGGCGTGACCAGGAGGGTCAGGCTGGCGGCGGCGTAGCGGAGGACATCGCGGCGGGAGGAACGAAACTCGTCAGGCATTGCTCGCCCCGTTGGCTGCCGGTCTGCGATGCGCGCCAAGCGGCCAGCACCCTCGACATGCGAGGCGAATGTGCAGATCCGGCCGCCGGCACATAGGGTGCTGCCCGCTCCGGCCATTCGACCAGGCAGACGCCGACTGCCGGAGAAGTATTCGTCGAGCCCCGCATCGAGGTATTCTTCAGGCTGATTGAATCTATAAAAATCAAAGTGATACAAGTGTAATCCAGAAACTACATGAATTTCAACCAGCGTGTAGGTAGGGCTTTTCACCGGCCCGGCATGCGCCCAGGGCGCGCAACAGGCCGCGCACCAGCGTCGTCTTGCCGGCGCCGAGGTCGCCATCGAGATAGACGACCAGGCCGGGCGCCACGCACGGCGCCAGGGCCGCGCCCAAGGCCAGGGTGGCGGCCTCGTCGGCCAGGAAGAAGGTCTGCGGGTGATTCATAATGTTCGGCATGGATGCCGAAAACTCACGGGCGCTGGCGGCGCGCATCAAGGACTGGGGCCGGGAACTCGGCTTCTCGGCGGTGCGCATCGCCGGCACCGAGTTGCCCGATGCCGAAACCGGCCTTGCCGCCTGGCTTGCCGCCGGCTATCACGGCGAAATGGATTATATGGCCGGCCATGGCGCGAAGCGCGCGCGGCCGCCGGAACTGCTGCCGGGCACGCGCGCCGTCGTCGTCGTGCGCATGGACTACCTGCCGGAGGCGGCGGACGCCGGGGCCAACCTGCAAGACGGCCAGCGCGCCTACATCTCGCGCTACGCACTGGGCCGCGACTACCACAAGCTGCTGCGCGGCCGCTTGCAGAAGCTGGCCGAGCGCATGGCGGGCGAGATCGGCCCCGGCGGCTACCGCGTGTTCGCCGACTCGGCGCCGGTGATGGAGGTCGAACTGGCCGCACAGGCCGGCCTCGGCTGGCGCGGCAAGCACACCTTGCTGCTCGATCGCGATGCCGGTTCGTGGTTCTTCCTCGGCGAGATCTTCACCGACCTGCCGCTGCCACCCGACGCGCCGGTGACCGACCATTGCGGCACCTGCCGCGCCTGCCTCGACGCCTGCCCGACCGGCGCCATCGTCGCCCCCTACCGCCTCGATGCCCGCCGCTGCATCTCCTACCTCACCATCGAACTCAAGGGCGGCATCCCGGAAGACCTGCGGCCACTGATCGGCAACCGCATCTACGGCTGCGACGACTGCCAGTCGTGCTGCCCGTGGAACCGCGACGCGCCGCTGACCAAGGAAAAGGATTTCGCCCCGCGCCACGGCCTCGACCAGGCGACGCTGGCAGAACTGTTCGCCTGGACGGCGGCCGAGTTCGACGAGCGCCTGGCCGGCTCGCCGATCCGCCGCATCGGCCATGAGCGCTGGCTGCGCAATATCGCGGTTGGCCTGGGCAACGCGCCGACAACGACGGTGGTCATAGCCGCGCTGAACGAGCGCCGCGACGATCCTTCGGAACTGGTGCGGGAGCACGTGCGCTGGGCGTTGCGGTGTCACGGTGTTAAATTAGACGACATGACAACGCCGTTGCCGCCGCCATGAATCCGCAAGTCTCGGTTTCCCGTGCCGCCATACGCGAGTTTTGTCGCGCCCATGCGGTGCGCGAACTGGCCGTTTTCGGCTCGGCGGTCCGGGACGATTTCAGTTGCAACAGCGACGTCGATGTACTGATCGACCTCGCCCCCGGGGCACGTGTCGGCTTGGTGACGCTGCAAAGAATGCGCGACGAGCTGGCGAACATCTTCGGCCATCCCGTCGATCTGCTGACGCGCAACGGACTGAATCCCAATATCCGCGACCAGGTTCTGCGCGATGCCCAAGTCATCCATTCGGAATGACCGGCTCTATCTCGAAGACATTCGAGATGCCATCCAGGCGATCGAACGATTCACAGCCGGGGTCGATGAAAAGCGCTTCGTCGGTGATGAACTTATACAGAGCGCGGTATTGCAGAAGCTCGCCTTGATTGGTGAAGCGGCGGGACGACTTTCCGAGATGGCGCGGTCACGCGCACCCGAGATTCCGTGGAAGGAAATCGTCGGCTTTCGAAACGTGGCGGTGCATGCCTATTTTTCGGTGGATTGGCGCATCGTGTTCGTAACAGTCGCCGACGACCTGCCACTGCTCAAGCGTGCCATTGGCGCACAGTTGGGACTCCTGTAACACCGCCTTTTTGGGCGCTCAGCCCTATCCGCCAGCGGCGCGCGCATCAAAGCGGCGGCGCCGATAGCCAGGTCAGCAGGGTGCGGTACAGCGTGTCGGGAACGACGGGCTTGGCCATGAAATCGTTCATGCCGGCGTCCAGACAGGACTTTCTTTCGTCTTGAAAGGCGTTGGCCGTCATGGCCAGAATGGGCAGGCGGCCGCCGTTCGGCAGTTGCCGAATTTTCCGGGTTGCCTCGACGCCATCCATGACCGGCATCTGCATGTCCATCAGGATGAGCTGGTAGTCGTTGGCGCGTTGCCAGGTCCACAGCCTCGCGGCCATTGCCGGCGACGTCGATCCGGCAACCGATCTCCGACAGGACGACGAGCGCCACCTCCTGATTGATCGGATCGTCTTCGACCAGCAGCAGCCGGGCGTCCTGAAAATGGCTGCGCAGCAGCTCCAATGGCTCGGTCGGCGCGACGGGATCGTCCGCGGCGCCGACTGCCCCGAGCCCGGGCTGGCGCGCCAGTTGCCGAAGCAGGCAGTCGCGCAACTGAACGGCCGATACGGGCTTGTAGAGCACCTCGGCAAAACCGGACAGCCGAGCGTCCTCGAATAGCGTCGGCGTTGCCGAACCCGTCACCAGCAACGCCAGCGGCTGACGGCCCAGGGGCATGGCGCGCAGTTGCGCCATGGTTTCAATGCCGTCCATGCCCGGCATGCGCAGATCCATCACGACCAGATCAAAAGGCCGGCCATCCCGGTCGGCCGCCGCCAGGATTTCCAGAGCCATGGCGCCGGAGGAAACTCCCTCCGCCGCCAGGCCCGCCAGGTCGAGCAAACGGATCTCCACCGCGCGGGTCACATCCGAGTCGTCCACCACCAGGGCCTGCTTGCCGACCAGTTCGGGAATCCGGTGCGCCGTCGCCGTCTGTCGCACCCGCCCCAGGCGCGCCGTCATCCAGAATGTACTGCCGACTCCTGGCGTGCTCTCCGCACCGGCGTCCCCGCCCATCATCCGGGCCAGACGCCGGGTAATGGCCAAACCCAGCCCCGTGCCGCCGTAGTTGCGCGTTGTCGAGCCGTCGGCTTGTTCGAAGGCCTGGAACAAGCGCGGCAGGTGTTCGGCGGCGATGCCGATGCCCGAGTCCTCCACCTCGAAGCGAACCAGGAAATCGGCGCTGTTGGCTTCGACCACCCGGGCGCGCAGCGCAATGGTGCCCTGCTCGGTGAACTTGACCGCGTTGCCGAGATAATTGAGCAGCGCCTGTCCCAACCGGATGGCGTCGCCATTGACGACTTCCGGCCCGCAGTCGGCGTTGACCGCGAATTCCAGACCCTTCTCGCGCACCCGTTCGGCCACCATGGCGCTGACTCGCGTCAACACCGCGTCGATCGCGAAATCGTGCCGATCCAGAACCAGCTTGTCCGCCTCGATCTTGGAGATATCGAGAATGTCGTTGATGACACCCAGCAGATGATCGGTGGCGCCGGCGATCTTGGCCAGCTTGTCGGCTTGATCCGGCAGCCGGATCTGCCGCCGCAGGATGGCGGTCAGGCCGACGATGGCATTCATCGGCGTGCGGATCTCATGGCTCATGTTGGCCAGGAACGTGCTCTTGGCCTGACTGGCGGCCTCGGCGACGTTCTTGGCCACCACCAGTTCGGCGGTGCGGCTGGCCACGAGTTCTTCCAGATGCTGACGGGATTGTGCCAGTTCAAGCTCCGCCTGTTTTCGCTCGGTGATGTCCCGATTGGCACCACGTCGGCCGAGGTATTGGCCAGCCTCGTGAATCGGCAGGCAATGATGGCTGATCCATCGTTGTGTGCCATCCGGCCGGACAATGCGGAATTCAAATTCACCCTCGTCCGCGCCAGCCGCGTTTGCCAGGTGCGCCCGGTAAGCCGCCCGGTCCGGCGGCGCGACCAGGCGGGCCATCAACTCGGAGTCGGCGATGAATTCCTCGGGGGCATGGCCAGTCATCTCGAGACAAGCGGGGGAAACGTAGCGGTAGCTTCCGTCGGGCGCCGTCCAGAAGATGCAATCGACCGAGTGTTCGGCCAGCAGACGGTACTTGACGGCCGAATCCGCCAATGCCGCCGCCGCCGTGTTCTCGGCCCGGGCCGTCGCCAGGGCCAGCGCCAGGCGCTGCTGGCGCCGGGTCATCAGCGCCGCCGTGGCGACTGCCAGGCAAACCAGCGCCCAAAGCAGCGCCGCCCTGGCCGACATCGAGTGGAGCTGGCCATAGACCTCGTCCTGGTCCACCTTGGCGACCAGTCCCCAGGGGGTGCCGCCAATTCGGCGCGTCGCGGCCAGCACGGCGACACCGCGATAGTCGACGCCCTCGAATACCGCGTTGCTCTCGAGCAACGCGCGCGCCGCCGCCGGCCCGTTGCGCACCAATGGGTAGCGGAAGCTGCCAACGCCATCCTGCTTGTGCCGCAAAGGGCTCATGGCGACCACCTCGTCGCCCTCGCGACGCACCAGCACGATTTCACCGCTGGCGCTGGGCCGCGGCCAGTCGCGAATGCGCGCGAACAGGTCGGTCGCCGCCATCTCCCAGAACAGAACCCCGGCAACCGGGCCGGGGGGCTTGCCGGGGCGATACACCGCCGAAACAAAGCCGAGATGGCCCATGCCCGCCTCGTCGCGATGCAGGTCGACGAAGCGCGTGGCCCGCTGGCGCACCGCCGCCTCGACCTCGCCATCGAACGCGGTCCAGCCGGTCCCGCCCTTGCCCGCCGCCAGCAAAGGCGCGCCGGTGGCATCGGCAAGCAGGATGCGGCTGAAGCCACGGCTCTGGCGCAGACTTTCCAGTTCATCGGGGACGTGCATCCCGAGTACCGGAGCGATCTTCGTGCGCCAGAACTGGACGCCATCGACGAACAGCGGCGCCGTCGCCCGGCCCTCGGCAAAATCCGCCTGGCCATTCAGCCACTGCTGGATCTGCAACGCCTTCAGATCGGCGATCGCCTCGAGCTCGTCGCTATGGTGTTGCCTGAGGGTGGCTGCCAGATCGCGGTAAGCCCAGCCGCCGATGAGCAGCACGCCAACCAGGAGCGGCATGAACAAAGCGACATACCACGCCGAAAAGCCCGCGCTGTGCGCTTCGCCGTGCCGGATTCGATTGGGATGGTGGGTGGGTGTCAAGACCATTGCCATGCGGTGGGAATGGCACGATTCGACTCCAATTGTTACAAGTGCGATAGACGCGCCGGTACGCGCGTATCAACACCTGTCCGCGTACCGGCGGCCGCCGACCCGGCACGTCAGGGCGCTGGGGGGATCGCCGCGCGGTGCCAGATCGGCGGGCTTGAGGCCGGCTTCGCCGGCCTGCCGCGCCAGATCGAGCAGCGAATTGAAACCGGTCTTGAGGTAGATGCGGGCGCGATGGCCTTCGACGGTGCGCTGGCTGATGCCCAGGCGCGTGGCGATGTCCCGGTTTTCGCCGCCGGCCAGGGCCAGCACCAGAACCTCCCGCTCGCGGGCAGTAAGCTTGCGCAGACGGGTCTCGAAGCCGAGCCGGGCTGCCTCGGCCAGCCGCCGCTCGCGGTCGCGGTCCAGCGCCGCTTGAACGCAGTGGAGCAGTTGTTGCCCGTTCACCGGCTTGGTGAGGAAATCCACGGCACCGAGCTTCATCGCCGCCACACCCACCGGCAGATCGGCGTAGCCGGTCATGAAGACGATCGGCAGCCGCGCCTGGCGTCGTGTCAGCTCTTCCTGCAAGGCTGTTCCGCTCATGCCCGGCATGCGAACGTCGAGCAACAGGCAGCCGGCCTGGGTCGGATCGAACGCGGCCAGGAATTCCGCGGCGCTGGCAAAGCAGCGCGTCTCCAGCTCAGCCGTCGCCAGCAGGATGGGCAGGCTGCGGCGGATGCCCGCGTCGTCATCGACGATGAATACGATCGGCTTGGTCACGGTCACCGCCGGACGGGCAGGGTGAAGCGAAACGTGGCGCCCGGACCGGCATCGGCGTCGTACCAGAGCTTGCCGCCTTGCACCTCGACCAGGGCGCGGCTGATCGCCAGACCCAGACCCATGCCGCCGCGCTTGGCGGTCACGAAGGGATGGAAGAGCTGCCCCCGCATTGCCGCGTCGATGCCGGGGCCGTCGTCATGCACGGTCAGGCACAGCTCGGCGCCAGTGGCGCCGTTGGCATCATCGGCCACGAGTGCCGCGGCCAGCCGGATTCGCCCATTTGGCGTCGGCGTTTCGGCCAGCGCATCCCTGCTGTTGCGGATCAGGTTCAGCAGCACTTTTTCCACCTGCAACCGGTTGACCCGCACAGCCGCCACTGTTGCCGGACAGTCGACGACCATCCGGCAATCGGTGGCGCCGTCGGATCCCGTCTCGCGCACCACTTCGCGCAACAGATCGGCCAGCGCCATCGTCCCGGTCGGTTCGGCCGGCCGGTGCAGCGATGCCATCAGATCCCGCACGGCCCGTCCGGCGCGCTCCGACTCGATGGCCAGGTGCGCCACGGTCCGACCCAGCGGCTCGGCCCGGGAGCAGCTTGCCGCCGACGCGCAGTCCGCCGCCAACAGGCGCCTCGCCGCCTCGCTGAGCGCGGCGATGCTCGCCAGCGGCTGGTTCAGTTCGTGCGCCAATGCCGCCACCGTATGGCGAGCCACCTGCCACTCCAGCACCTGGTGCATTTCGGCGCGCAGGCGGGCCATGTCGTCTTCCGCCCGCTGGCGGGCCGTGATGTCGCGCACGATCATGCTGTTCAGGAGTCTGCCGTCCCCGTCGGCGAACAGCGCCGAAGCGACTTCGACGGGAACCCGGCGGCCATCGCGGGCGAGGTAGGTCAGTTCGCCGACGAATCGTCCCGTCCGCTCGCGTTCCGCCAGCGCGCCGGCCAGGCGCTGATCGGTCGCATCGACCAAGCCTTGTCGCCCCATGGCGCGGAACTCCGCTTCGCTGTAGCCGAACATTCGTTGCGCCGCCGGATTCGCGGCCAGGATCTCGCCGGTCGGTCGCGTCAGCAGCACGCCGTCCAGGCTGTGCTCGAAGAGGTCGCGATAGCGATCGGCGGCGCTTTGCAGGTCGGTCCGCGCCTGCCGCAACTCCTCGTTCTGCATTTCGAGCTCGACCCGATACACCTGGAGCTCGTGCACCAGTCGCGCGAGGTCGGCGCGGCTGGCCCGGGCATCCGTCGCGTCGCCCAGCTTGCGCAGCCGCGCCTCGGCGGCGTGGCGCAATGCCGCCGCACCGGCTGGCTGTTTCACGCCGGACCCTGGGCGCCAAGGCCGGCCGCGCGCAGCTCCGCTTCCAGGCGCTTGGCCCGGCCGATGTCGTTGAAGGTGATGCACCACACCGTCGATGACATTCTCCAGCGTACGGTAGGGCATGATGCGCACCTGAAACCAGCCCCCGTCACGGGTGGCGATTTCCCGATCGGTGGAAAGCCAGGGTGCGCAAGCACCTCCTCGGCGTCATCGTCGGACAACGCGGGATAGGCGAGCTCGGTGACGATGTCGGACAGCGGCCGGCCGACATCGCCCGGAATCAGCTTGAACAGCCGCGTCGCCTGGGTGGTGAAGCGGCGCACGTGCAGCGCGCCGTCGAGGAAGACGGTGGCGATGTCGGTGCTGTTGAGCAGGTTCTTCATGTCGTTGTTGGCCGCCGACAGTTCGTCCACCTTCGACTGCAAGTTCGACATTCACGGTCTGCAGTTCCTCGTTGAGGGACTGCATCTCCTCCTTGGAGGTGGTCAGCTCCTCGTTGGTCGATTGCAGTTCCTCGTTGGTGGATTGCAGTTCCTCGTTGGCCGACTTGAGTTCCTCCTGCGAAGCTCTGCATTTCCTCGCGCATGGCCTGCGTCTCTTGCAGGGTCTGCGCCAGCGCCTGTTCCAGCTCCAGGTCCGCCGGCTGCGCCGACCGGCGGGGCGCGGCCTCGGCGGCGTCGCCGGCGGGGTGGCGACATCGGTGAACACCACCATGACCATGCCGCGCAGGGCCGGCGGCTCCTCGATGGGTTGCACGATCAGGTCGACCGATCTGGCGTGCCGCCGTTGGTGCCGATGCGCAGGCCGCGGCAGACCACCGCGCTCGCCGCTGCGCAGCGCCTTGGGCAGGGCCATGCGCGATTTCATGGGCGCAGGCCTTCGCGCGCCATGGCGTGGATGTTCCAGTTGGCCTTGCCGGCGGCGGGTTCGAGATACTTGCCGGTGCGCCCGCTGATGTAGAGGACGTCGCCGGCGCCGTTGACCAGCACGCGCGGCCGGCGCGAACTGCTGCAGCAGGAGCTGATCGGCCAGGCTCTGCAGGTTGGCGGCGGTCGGCTCGGGTCGGGTATCCATGGGCGTCTCCGGCTGTGCTGGCGATGTGGCGGGTGGGAAATTCGAGTGCGCTCGACCGCGGGGTCGTGTTGCGCCGGAACAGACGCGCCTTGGCTTCCAGCGGCGAGAACAGGTCGGTGAAGCCGCCGACCGACTCGGCGCTGCCCAGCATGAGCATACCACCGGGCTTGAGACTGTAGTGGAACAGCGGCATCAGCTTCTTCTGCAACTCGGCGGCCGAGGTAGATCAGCAGGTTGCGGCAGGTAAGGATGTCCAGCTTGGTGAACGGCGGGTCCATGAGCACGTTCTGCGGGGCGAACACCACCATCTCGCGGATTTCCTTGCCGACGCGATAGCCGTTGCCATCCTCGACGAAGAAGCGCCGTCAGCCGCTCGGCCGAGACGTCGGCGGCGATGTTGGCCGGATAGATGCCCAGGCGAGCCTGGTCGATGGCATCCGGGTCGAGGTCGGTGGCGAAGATCTGCAGCGAATAGCGGGCCAGTGGCCGCAGGCGCTCCAGCAGCTTCGCGGAAGACGATGGCCAGCGAATAGGCCTCCTCGCCGGTGGAGCAGCCGGCCACCCAGGCGCGCAGCGCGGCGCCGGCGGGGTAGGCGGTGAGCAGTTCGGGCAGGACGTGGTCGCGCAAGTGGTCCCAGCAGGCCGGATCGCGAAAGAAGCTGGTCACGCCGATCAGCAGCTCCTTGAACAGCAGGTCGACTTCCTGCGGGTTCTCGCGCAGGTAGTGCACGTAGTCGCCGATGCGGTCGATCTGATGGATGGCCATGCGCCGCTCGATGCGGCGATAGAGGGTGCTCTTCTTGTACAGCGAGAAGTCGTGGCCGGTGCGTGCGCGCAGCAGGATGCAGATCTTCTCGAGGGCGCTGCTCTGGACGGCGGTTTCGCCTTCCGCGGCGGCGCTCGCCGGGAACCGCGGGCGCACATGGTGCAAGGTGTCGGCGATGCGCGCCGGCAACTCGGCGGCCGGTGCGACGATGTCGACCAGGCCGGTATCGATGGCGCTGCGCGGCATGCCGTCGAACTTGGCGGTGGCCGGATCCTGCACCAGCACCAGGCCGCCGTGCTCCTTGATGGCGCGCAGACCCAGGGTGCCGTCGGATCCCATGCCGGACAGGATGACGCCGATCGCGTGCTCGCGCCGGTCGTCGGCCAGGGCACGAAAGAAGAAGTCGATCGGCAGGCGCAAGCCGCGCGGCGCCACCGGGTCGAGCAGGTAGAGGCTGTCGTGCAGGATCGACAGGTCCTTGTTGGGCGGGAATGACGTAGACGCATTCCCGGGCCTGACCTTCAGGCGATTCTTCGCCTGGGCCACCGGCAGGGCGCTGGCCCGCTGCAACAGCTCGGGCATCATGCCCTTGTGGTCGGGGTCGAGATGCTGGACGACAATGTAGGCCGCGCCGGCATTGGCCGGCACGCTGCCGAGGAATAGCTCCAGCGCTTCCAGGCCGCCGGCCGAGGCGCCGATGGCCACGATAGGGAAGGGACACGCGGGCGAATGCGCGGCGCGCGGCGACCGGGCGGCGACCCGGGCCGTGGCTAGGCTCCCACCGCGACCGGGCGCCCCGGGGCGGCGCACCACTCGCTCCATGAACCGGGATAGAGCTTCGATCCGTTCAGGCCGGCGATTTCCATGGCCAGCAGGTTGTGGCAGGCGGTGACGCCGGAGCCACACTGCTGCACGACGCTGGCCGGATCGCGGCCGGCAAGAATGGCGTCGAAGTCGGCGCGCAGTTCGTCGGCCGGCTTGAAGTAGCAGCCGGTGTCGTCGAGATTGTCGAAGTAGAAACGATTGATCGCGCCGGGGATGTGGCCGCCGACCGGGTCGAGCGTCTCCTCTTCCCCGGAAAAACGCTCCGGGGCGCGGGCGTCGAGGAGCAACATCGCCGGCGAACGCAGGTGCTTCACGACGAAGTCGGCATCCACGGCCAGGGCTTGCCGGTGGATCGGCAGGGTGGCCGGCACGACGACCGGCACCTCGGTGACCAGCGGCTGCTTGGCGCGCCGCCAGGCCGGCAGCCCGCCATCAAGCAGGGCGACCTGGTCGTGGCCGAGCCACCGCAACAGCCACCAGAGCCGGGAAGCGAAGATGCCGCCTTCGTTGTCGTAGGCGACCACCTGGGTATCCGGCCCGACGCCGCAAGCGCCCATGCGGGCCGCGAACACGACTGGATCGGGCAGCGGATGGCGGCCGTTGTGGCCATCCTTCGCGCCGGAGAGATCCCGGTCGAGATGCAGGAACAGGGCGCCGGGGATGTGGCCCTTGGCATAGGCGTTGGCGCCGTAGTCGGTGTTCTGGAGATCGTGGCGGCAGTCGAACACGCGCCAGGCCGGATCGCCCAGGTGGGCGATCACGTCCGCGGCGGCCACCAGCAGATTGCTCATGCCGGCTTGTCTTGCGCCAGCCACGCGCGGGCGTCGTCCTCATCCGCGAAGACGCGCAGATCGGCGGAGACGAACAACTGTTCCAGCCAGGCGCTCCAGGTGACCCATTGGCTTTCGGTCAGGACTGCGATACGACGAAAGTCGCCGCCATGCTGGCGCGAGAACTTGATTTCCTCCCAAGCCATGTCGACCGTGAAATCGGCCATTTCCCGCAGGTCGAAAAGCAGGTCGACCGGGCCGTCGAACGTGACCCTTGACAGCACCAGATCCTCGAACTCCTTGAAGTCCCCGAGCGTGAATTCGCCAAGTACGGCGATCGAAACGACGGAACCGCGCAGGTCGGTGGTAATCATGTTGTTTCCCGCTTACAGGTGGGGCGCCATCACGCGCCGGTAGAGTTCGTGGAAGTGCTGCATGCCGTCTTCCATCGGCGATTGGTAGGGGCCAACCTCGTTGCGGCCTTCCTTCATCAGGGCGTAGCGGCCGCGGTCCATGCGTTCGCCGATGTCGTCGTCCTCGATGGCGGTCTCCATGTACGCGGCCTGCTCGGCCTCGATGAACTCGCGTTCGAACAGGGCGATGTCCTCCGGGTAGTAGAACTCGACGACGTTCAGCGTCTTGTTCACGTCCCGGGGAATCAGGGTGGACACGACCAGCACATGGGGATACCACTCGACCATGATGTTCGGGTAGTAGGTCAGCCAGATCGCGCCTTGCGGCGGACGCTGGTCGCCGTAGTTTTCACGCACGGCCTGTTGCCAGCGCTCGTAGGCCTTGGAGCCGGATTTCTGCAGCGAGGTGACGCCGACACGCTGCACGGAGTACCAGTCGCCGAACTGCCAGGTGAGGTCGTCGCAGGTGACGAAGTTGCCCAGGCCCGGATGGTAGGGCACGACGTGGTAGTCCTCCAGGTAGACCTCGATGAAGGTCTTCCAGTTGTAGTTGCACTCGTGCAGTTCGACGCGATCCAGCTTGAAGCCGGAAAAGTCGAATTCGCGGCGCGACGGCCATGCCGGCCAGGTCGGCGTTGGCCGAGCGCGGCCCCTTGAACAGCAGGCCATTCCAGGACTCCAGCTTCCGCTTGTGCAGGTTCAGGCAGGGGTTGGCGGGAAAATGCGGCGCGCCGATCAGCTCGCCCGCCGTGTCGTAGGTCCAGCGGTGGATCGGACAGACGATGTTCTTCGCCGTACCGGCGCCCTGCAGCATGATGGCCTGGCGGTGGCGACAGATGTTGGCCATGTCGTAGACGCCGTCGGGCTGGCGCACCAGCAGGCGGGAGTGATCCAGCCATTCCTGGGAGCGGTAGTTGTAGAGCTCGGGCACCATCAGTTCATGGCCGACGTAGCCCGGACCGGCATCGAAGAGCAGTTCTTTCTCCAGTTCGAAAAGCTTTTCGTCGAAGTACCATTCGACAGGGAACTGAGAAACGCCGGGCGAAAGCTGCGCGCGGCTGGCGACGTCGGACATGATTCCCAACCTCCAAGAGTTACCGGGACCCGGAAGCGGCAAGTATGGCCGTTTAGGGGGCAGCAAGTATAGCCAAAATTGACCGATGGGCGCCGCTTAGGGTATTTTCGCGCCTTTTCCCCAGCCCCATTCCATGGCCAAGGCAAGCACCCAGAGTACCCTGACGGCCAAACCGGCCTCTTTCGAAGCGGCGCTCGCGGAACTGGAGGCGATCGTGCAGAAGATGGAAACCGGCGAGGCGCCGCTGGACGAGTCGCTGGCGGCCTACGAGCGGGGCATGGCGCTGCTCAAGCACTGCCAGGAGACGCTCATGGCGGCCGAGCAGAAGTTGCAGATCCTCGAGGATGGCGTGCTGCGAAGTTTCGATGCCGGCGAAGACGGCCCGGAAGGCTGACGATGGATTTTTCGAACTGGATGGCGGACGTTCAGGTGCGCACGGAATCGGCCCTGGAGCGGTTCCTGCCCATGGCCGCGACCGCGCCGACGCGGCTGCACGAGGCCATGCGCTATGCCGTGCTGGGCGGCGGCAAGCGCGTCCGGCCCCTGCTCTGCCACGCCGCCGGCGAAGTGTTCGGCGCGGATCGGGCCCGACTGGAGGCGCTGGGCTGCGCCGTCGAATTGATCCACGCCTACTCGCTGGTACATGACGATCTGCCCTGCATGGACGACGACGTGCTTGCGGCGCGGCAAGCCCACCTGCCACGTCGAGTTCGACGAGGCGACGGCGCTGCTGGTCGGCGACGCCTTGCAGACCCTTGCTTTCCAGGTCCTTGCCGAACACGCCGATAGCGCCCGCGGCGGCCATGGTCGCCCTGCTGGCGCAGGCCGCCGGCTCGCGCGGCATGGCCGGCGGCCAGGCCATCGACCTGGCGGCGGTCGGCAAGACCTTGACGGTCGAGGAGCTGGAGTTCATGCACATCCACAAGACCGGCGCGCTGATCCGCGCCGCGGTGCTGCTCGGCGCGCATGCTGGCGGCGCGGACGACAAGCCCCTGTTGGATCTCGGCCATTTCGCCGGCCGGGCCGGGCTGCTGTTTCAGGTGGTGGACGACATCCTCGACGCGGAAGCGAGTACCGCCACGCTGGGCAAGACGGCCGGCAAGGATGCTGCCCAGAACAAGCCGACCTACGTTACTCTGCTGGGTATCGCCGAGGCCAGGCAGATGGCCGCCGAACTGCGCGCCGAAGCCAAGGCGGCTCTGGCGCCGTTCGGCGACCGGGCCCGGCGCCTCTTGGAACTCACCGATTTCATCGTCGAACGCCGCTTCTGATGCCCTATCCGCTACTCGAAACAATCAACAGCCCGGCCGACCTGCGGCAACTGCCGCGCGAGACGCTCGCCGCGCTGGCGGAGGAGCTGCGCGCGCTTTCTGCATCGACTCGGTGGCCAAGACCGGCGGCCACTTGTCGTCCAACCTGGGCACGGTCGAGCTGACCATCGCCCTGCACTATGTGTTCGACACGCCGGAGGATCGGCTGGTGTGGGACGTCGGCCATCAGACCTACGGCCACAAGGTGCTCACCGGCCGCCGCGCCGCCATGGCCCGGCTGCGCATGAAGGATGGCATCGGCGGCTTCCCGCGCCGCGCCGAGAGTCCCTACGACACCTTTGGCGTCGGGCATTCGTCGACCTCGATCTCCGCCGCGCTGGGCATGGCGGTGGCGGCGCGCCATCAACGGGAGAATGGCGGCGAGGACCGGCGCGTGGTGGCCATCATCGGCGATGGCGCCATGTCGGCCGGCCAGGCCTTCGAGGCGCTCAACAATGCCGGCGTGATGGACGCCAACCTGCTGGTGGTCCTCAACGACAACGACATGTCGATTTCGCCGCCGGTCGGCGCGCTCAACAAGTACCTGGCGCGCCTGCTCTCGGGCCGCACCTTCAACGCCGCCCGCAAGGCCGGCGAGAAGGTGCTGTCCGTGGCGCCTTCGCTGCTGGAACTGGCCAAGCGCGCCGAGGAGCACGTCAAGGGCATGTTCGTGCCGGGCACGCTGTTCGAGGAGTTCGGCTTCAACTACATCGGCCCGATCGACGGCCACGACCTCGATTCGCTGATTCCCACGCTGCAGAACCTGCGCCAGCTCAATGGCCCGCAGTTCCTGCACGTCGTGACCAGGAAGGGCCAGGGCTACAAGCTGGCCGAGGTCGATCCGATCCTGTACCACGGCGTTTCGAAGTTCGATACCACCAACGGTATCGAGTCGGCAAGGGCGGCAAGCTGACCTACACGCAGATATTCGGCGACTGGCTGTGCGACATGGCGCGCGCCGATAGCCGGCTGGTCGGCATTACCCCGGCCATGCGCGAGGGCTCGGGCCTGGTGCGCTTCGCCGAGGAGTTTCCGAATCGCTACCACGATGTCGGCATCGCCGAGCAGCACGCGCTGACCTTTGCCGCCGGCCTCGCCTGCGAAGGCATGAAGCCGGTGGTCGCGATCTACTCGACCTTCCTGCAACGCGCCTACGATCAGCTGATGCACGACATCGCCCTGCAGAACCTGCCGGTGATGCTGGCCATCGACCGCGGCGGCCTGGTCGGCGCCGACGGCGCGACGCACCAGGGCGCATTCGACCTCTCCTATCTGCGCTGCGTGCCGAACATGGTGGTGATGACGCCGGCCGACGAGAACGAATGCCGTCAGATGCTGACCACGGCCTTCCGCATCGACGGTCCGACGGCGGTGCGCTATCCGCGCGGCAGCGGGCCGGGCGTGCCGATAGCCAAGGAACTGGACGCCTTGCCGGTCGGCAAGGGCGAAGTCCGTCGGCGCGGCAGCAAGGTCGCCATCCTCGCCTTCGGGACGCTGCTGGCCGCCGCCCTCGAGGCGGCCGAGGCACTGGATGCCACGGTCGCCAACATGCGTTTCGTCAAGCCGCTCGACCATGCACTGGTCCGGGAACTGGCGGCCAGCCACGACTGGCTGGTGAGCATCGAGGAAAACGCCGTGATCGGCGGCGCCGGTGCCGAGATCGCGCGGTGCCTGGAAGTCCAGGGCCTCCGGACACCGCTCTTGCGCCTGGGCCTGCCGGATCATTTCATCGAGCACGGCGACCAGGGGCAGATGCTTGCCGAGCTGGGCCTCGACGCGACGGGTATCATCCGGCAGGTACGGGAATTTATTAGTTGAGTGATTTTGTCGGGAATGATATTCTGGCTGGAATGACGAACGACGCTGCGGCTTGAACCGCGCGCATCCCCAACCCCAGGAGAGCATTTCCATGAACAGCAGGGACCCCATGGCTATCCCAGACGTGCAAGGCAGCGCGGATTCGCGCCAACTGCCGATCAACAAGGTCGGCATCAAATCGATCCGGCACCCCGTGCGGGTACTCGACAAGAGCGGCGGCGTGCAACACACCATCGCCAACTTCAACATGTATGTCGGTCTGCCCCACAACTTCAAGGGCACCCACATGTCGCGCTTCGTGGAAATCCTCAACGGCTACGAGCGCGAGATTTCGGTCGAGAATTTCGAGTCCATGCTGCGCGAGATGGTCAAGCGACTGGAGGCGGAGACCGGCCATGTCGAGATGAGCTTCCCCTACTTCATCAACAAGCAGGCGCCGGTTTCCGGGGTCAAGAGCCTGATGGACTACGAGGTGACCTTCATCGGCGAGATCCTCGCCGGCGGCATCTATCGCCAAACCATGAAGGTGGTGGTTCCGGCCACCAGCCTGTGCCCCTGCTCCAAGGAAATTTCCGACCGCGGCGCCCACAACCAGCGTTCGCACGTCACCGTCACCGCCCGCACCAATGCGTTCGTCTGGATCGAGGACCTGGTGCAGATGATCGAGGCGCAGGCCTCCTGCGAAGTATACGGCCTGCTCAAGCGCCCCGACGAGAAGTACGTCACCGAGCGCGCCTACGACAATCCGAAGTTCGTCGAGGACATCGTGCGCGACGTGGCTGGCGTGCTCAATGCCGATCCGCGCATCGACGCCTACGTGGTCGAGTCCGAGAACTTCGAATCGATCCACAACCACTCGGCCTATGCGCTGATCGAGCGGGACAAGACCGGCTGATCGATCCGCACGCAACAAAGCAAACGGGACGCCGAAGCGCCCCGTTTTTCGTTGCCGAACCGGACAGGTCTCAGGCCTTCTCGGTGGTTCGGGCAGCCAGCTTTTCCTTGATGCGGGCCGACTTGCCGGAACGATCGCGCAGGTAGTAGAGCTTGGCGCGACGCACGTCGCCGCGACGCTTGACTTCGATGGTCGCCATCAGCGGCGAGTAGGTCTGGAACGTACGCTCGACACCTTCGCCGGCGGAAATCTTGCGCACGATGAAGTTGGAATTGAGGCCGCGATTGCGCTTGGCGATCACCACGCCTTCATAGGCCTGGAGACGCTCGCGGTTACCTTCCTTGACCTTCACCTGGACGATGACGGTGTCGCCGGGCGCGAAGGTCGGGAATGGTCTTGCCCAGACGGGCGATTTCTTCCTGCTCAAGCTGTTGAATCAGGTTCATGTCGTTTTCTCCTTATGACTCATGTTACTCGTTACGACCGCAGAGCTCCGCCGATTCGATCTCTCGGAGGAGTTGCGCTTCTTCCGCACTCAGCGTGCGGTGCGCCAGCCAATTGGCAAACAGCTCCGGGCGACGCTCCCGGGTCCGCGCCAGCGCCTGTTTCAGTCGCCAGCGGCGGATGTTCTCGTGGTGCCCGGACAACAAGACCTCCGGCACCGGCATTCCTTCATACACTTCCGGCCGCGTGTAGTGCGGGCAATCCAGCAGCCCGGCGACAAACGACTCCTCCACCGCCGACGCGCTCGTCGTTCAACGCCCCCGGCAACTGCCTGACACAGGCATCGATCAACGCCATCGCGGCCAACTCGCCGCCGGAGAGGACGAAATCGCCAAGGGAGATCTCCTCATCGACGCAACGGCCGATCAGACGCTCATCAACTCCTTCGTAGCGACCGCAAAGAAGAATCGCCCCCTCCGTCGCCGCCAGTTCGCATACCCGGCGATGCGTCAGCGGCCTGCCCTGCGGCGAAAGGTAAATCACCCTGCCACCGCCCGCCTCGCCGCTGGCGCCCGGCCACCTGGCCGCCGCAATCGCCTTCTCCAGCGGGCCGGGCATCATCACCATCCCCGGGCCGCCGCCGAAAGGCCGGTCATCGACCGTCCGGTAGGCATTGTCGGCCCAGTCGCGCGGATTCCACGCCGCCAGTTGCCACAAACCACGCTCCAGCGCCCGCCGCGTAATACCCGATTCGGTGACCGCCGCGAACATCTCCGGGAACAGCGTGACGACATCGAAACGCAGCGTCACCAGTCGACGACCCCACGTCTACGCGAACTAACGTGGATACGCGACCGGCCAACATCCACCTCTTTCACCACCTGACTCGACGAAGGGCAACAATCGCTCGCGCTTCACCATCCGTAACCACCAGCACCTGATGCGCGCCGGTCTCGAGCAGCGAATCGACCCGGCCCAGCACTTCGCCTTGCTCATTGAGCGACCGCCAGACCGATCAGGTCGTTCCAGTAGTACTCGTTCCTGCTCCGTCTGCCGGCAAGGCTTCGCGCGGCGCTGCCGACAAACTGTCCATCCAGGCTTTCGGCAGCCGCCGCGGTCATCGACACCGTCGCAGCTTGGCAACCCAGGTCGCGCCATGCTGCCGAATCGACTCCACTTCGACAGCTTGCCAAGTACTCGCCCTCAGCTTCCGCATCCGGCGACAGCCACCACCGCGGCATCTCGCCCCAAGCGTCGGGATCATCCCCGAACGGCCGAATCTTGACCCAACCGCGCACGCCGTAAGGGGCGACAATGCGCCCCAGGACGATCATGCCGCTTTAGGCAGGCTTGGCGGCAGCCTGTTTGGCCAGACGGGCAGCGGTCGGCGACAGTTGGGCGCCTTGGCTCTGCCAGTAGGCCAGCCGCTCGGCGTTGATGACCAAGCCTTTCTCGCTTTCGGCAGCCACCGGATTGTAGAAACCGATGCGCTCGACAAAACGACCATCGCGACGATTACGCGAATCGGTCACCACCATGTTGTAGAAAGGGCGCTTCTTGGCGCCGCTGCGGGCAAGTCGAATGACAACCATGTGTCGTTCCTTAAATTCGGAAAAAGTCGGTGATTATAGCCGTATTTCGAAGCCAATCAATCAACTGAAGACCTCGGCGATGGTTTTCTGCACTGCCAGCGCCGCCGCTCTGGGGTCCGCGGCCTGCCGAATAGGCCGTCCGACGACAATGTAGTCCGCGCCATTGCGGAAAGCCTTGGCCACGTCGACCGTCCGCTTCTGATCGTCGGCGGGCTTGTTTTCCACGGGCCTGATGCCCGGCGTCACGACCAGCAGCTTGTCGCCAAGTTCCTTGCGGATCATCGGCGCCTCCAGTCCCGACGATACGATGCCGTCCACGCCGGCCTCCAGGGCGCGCCGGGCCCGCGACAGCACCAGTTTGTCGACGTCGCAGGCAAAGCCGAGGTCGTCCAGGTCGCCCCTGTCCAGGCTGGTCAGCACCGTGACCGCCAATATCTTGAGGTTGGCCTTGTCCCGCGCGGCGGCCTCCATGATGGCCTGGTTGCCGTGCACCGTGGCGAACGTGGCACCGCTCCTGGCCAGTGCCCTTACCGCGGCGCGCACGGTTTCCGGCACGTCGAAGAACTTGAGATCGACAAACACTTGCTTGTCATTCTTCACCAGCCAGTCGAGCAATTCGAAATAGCCACCGGCCATGAACAGTTCGAGGCCAATCTTGTAAAACCGCGCGGCGTCGCCCAGTTCGCTCACGAAAGCCTTCGCCGCGGCAGCGTCCGGCACATCGAGGGCGACGATCAGGCGATCCACGGGGGCTATCGGCTTGCTGGACAACAGCGTATTCATGGTGTCTTCCGTTTGGACTGGCGGTGGATTCTACTAGAATCGAATCGGTCGCAAGTCTTGCCAAGGGCCCCCATGAACTTCTCCGACTATAGCCCACCTTCCCCGTCGCCCACTCTACAGCGCGTATTCGCCTGGCTGGCGGCACGGCCGCCGGATGACCGGGTACGGGATCTTGCGCCGATCAAGCACCACTTGGGCGAAGCGGGCAAGGCATCGCTGCCGCCAGCCCAATGCCTGAAGGTACTTGAACTCTTCCAGACCCGCATCGACGCGGCCAGTGACGCCCTAAAGCCGCGCCTGATCGAGGCCCGTTTGCCGCTGCCCGGACCGCTACGGCGGATTGCCCAAGGATTGACGGACGTTCATGGGCTCATGGCGACAACCCTATTGCGCAGCATCCATCAGAGCACACCCGGTCCGGACCAGCCGTCGGCCAGTGATACGAACGCGCTATGCAAGGTCATTCTGCACAACCTCAGCGAGCAGCAGCAAGTAGCCCTGCTGGTTGCCACCGCGCCGCCCGTCGGACTATGGATCCAGGCGCAATTGGTCTTCCGCTTGCTGGGCGCTTCGCCAAAGGACGCCATCGAACCTGCCGCCATACCGATATTGAAAGGTATGCTGGCACTGGCCGCCGTGCAACCCGAGACCCTCACCGCGCGGGAAAACGCCATTCTCGCGGGCTATCTCCCGAAGCTCGCCTCGACTGTCGAGATCATCACCAAGCAGCCAAGCCGGCCGGATGATTGGTTCTGGCTCGAGGAACATCGCGACTTGCCGCCAGTGGCGATGGTGCGCAAGGCGGTGCCCGTACACGGCACGATGCTCTATTTTTCCTGCGCCAAACTGGCCCATGTCGCCGCCCAGCATCTCCGGCGACTGGACAACGGCGAATTGCCGACAACGCTGAACTTGCCGGGGCCGGCTTCGCTACCGGAAGTCCGCGATGTGCTGGCCCGCGCCCAGTCGCGCTGGCGTTCGCCCCCCAGGAGACAAGCGCCGCGTCATCCCAGCCAGGCCCGGGTACAGATTTGCGCCCGACTCGACCGGCTTTGGAGCGTGCTGCAGGACCAGCGACCGAACGCCGGCATCGAGGATCTGTCCCCGATCACCGATTGGCTGGTCCTGAACGAAAGTTCCAGCGGCTACGCCATGATGCACGTATCAGGCCCCATCGACGATCTGGTTGCGGGGGATATTCTGGGTGTCCGCACCTCTCCCGACCGACCCTGGAACATCTGTCTGCTGCGCTGGGGGCGAAGCGACAATCCAGCGCATGTCGAAATCGGCCTGGAGCTCATATCACCCTCGGCCCTGCCAGTCCAGCTTGCTCACCATGCCACGGCCGACTCGGCACTTGCGCCATCGCTGCTGCTGGCGCGGCCGCCGGGCGGCGAAGGCGACGAAGCACTATTCGTCGAACGCGGTCAATTGGTCGGCAATCGCTTCACGCTGATCGGTGAGGACGAGGGAAAGCTGCGACTGGCGCAATGTGAAGTGCAACGGCTCGCCCTGCAAACGGCCAGGGTGGAAATGTTTACCTTCAAGCGCGACTACTCGCCCTGCTAGAACCCGATGACTTGGGCTTCGCGGTGCGCGGCAACTCGGCGGTCACCAGGGCCCCGACCAGAATGACGGTCCACGATGCGTACAACCAGATCAGGAAGGTGGGTATCGCCGCAAAGGCGCCGTAGATCAAGGTATACGTGGGAAACTTGACGATATACAGACCGAAGAGCCTTTGCATCGCCAGAAAGGCCCCCGCTGCCAGGAAGCCGCCGACCACGGCATGCCAGCGGCCGACCGCCCGGTTGGGCACTCCCCAATACAGCAACGCAAACAGGCCGGCCATGAAGGCGAAGGAAAGCAGCCGGAGGACCAGGGTGGTCAGCCATTGCGCCTCGGCCACCAGCCCCAGGGACACGCTGGCGAGGTAGGTAGTCGCGGCCAGGCTGACGCCAAAAATCAAAGGGCCCAGCAGCAGGGTCAACACGTGAATCGCCACGCGCCGCGGCCAGGATCTCGGTGCCTTGATCCGCCAGATGGCATTGAAAGCATGCTCGATGGTCAGCATCTGCACGATGGCGCTGGCGGCGAGCGCCAAGGTGCCGATCAAGGTCACTCTTTCCGCCCGGTTGGCGAACTGGCCGACATACTTGGCGATCACGGCCCCGGCCTTGTCGGGCAGCAGATTGGCCAGCAGGAACTTCTCCAGCGCCGGACCGACATCGGCGGCAAACGGCAGATGATCGATCAGCGAGGCCGCGACGACGATCATGGGCACCAGGCCCAGCAGGGTGGCGAAGGACAGCGCGCCTATCGTCTGCGCCAGGCGTTCGGCACGAAAGCGGCGGATAACTCGGACAGCGAGGCTGAAGGGTGCGAGCAGCGGCATATAATCCGGCGCGATTCTACCGGAGCCCCACTTGACCACCCTGCCCAGTCATCCCGCGGCCGCACGATTCAATCTGCTGGCAGTGCTCAGCCTGATCGGCCTGATGGCTCTCTGTCTGGTTTGGGAACTTTGGCTGGCGCCCTTGCGACCAGGCGGCTCATGGTTGGTGCTGAAGACGCTGCCGCTGCTGGCACCCCTGTTCGGTATCGTCCGCGGCAAACGCTACACCCATCAATGGGCATCGCTGCTCATCCTGCTCTACGTGGCGGAGGGCAGCGCCCGGGTAGTGTCGGAGCACGGGACGGCGGCGATTCTGGCGGCAACCGAACTCGCGCTGGCAACGCTGTTCTTTGCCGGGACGGTCGCCTATGCCCGACTGACACGACCGATGCCGACCGGCCAGCCGGGCGCGTGACCCGCTAGAGCTGCGGATTGAGCCGTTCGTTGCCCTGAAACAACCGGTTCAGGGCATTGAGGTAAGCCTTGGCGGAAGCGACTACGATATCGGTATCCGCACCTTGGCCATTGACGATGCGCCCGCCATTGGCCAGTCGGACGGTCACTTCTCCCTGGGCATCGGTACCGGTGGTGATCGCATTGACCGAATAGAGAAGCAATTCCGATCGGCTGGCCACAACTTCTTCAATGGCCTTGAAGGCAGCATCAACCGGCCCGCCACCATCGGATTCCGCATGCTTTTCCGTACCACCCACTGACAGGGTCAGCTCGGCGTGAGGTGTCTCGCCGGTCTCGGAGTGGAACTTGAACGCAACCAACTTGAAATGCTCGTGCGCCGGCGGCAAACCTTCGTCTGACATGAGCGCCTGGAGATCCTCGTCGTAGATCTCGTGCTTCTTGTCCGCCAGATCTTTGAAACGGGCAAACCCGGCGTTGATCGCTTCTTCGCTGGACACCGTGATGCCAAGCTCCTGCAATCGGCTCTTGAAGGCGTTGCGGCCAGAATGCTTGCCCAGCACCAGCTTGTTCTGCGCCCAACCGACATCCTGCGCCCGCATGATCTCGTAGGTCTCACGATGTTTGAGCACGCCGTCCTGATGGATGCCCGACTCGTGCGCGAAGGCATTGGCGCCGACGATGGCCTTGTTGGGCTGAACCGGATAGCCGGTGATTTGTGACACGAGACGGGATGCCGGCACGATCTGCGTGGTATCGATGCGCGTCTCGACGTTGAAGAGGTCACCGCGGGTCTTGACCGCCATCACCACCTCTTCGAGGGAGGCGTTGCCGGCGCGTTCGCCAAGGCCGTTGATGGTGCATTCGACCTGGCGCGCCCCTGCCTGCACGGCGGCAAGGGAGTTGGCCACCGCCATGCCGAGGTCGTTGTGGCAGTGGGTTGACCATACGACCTTGTCCGCGTTGGCGACTCGCTCGATCAGGCTGCGGATGCGCTCCCCCCAGACGGAGGGAATGCTGTAGCCGACGGTATCGGGCACATTGATGGTCTTGGCGCCGGCGGCGATCACCGCATCGAATACCCGGCAAAGGAAGTCCAGGTCCGAGCGCACCGCGTCCTCGGCCGAGAACTCGACGTCATCGGTGTATTCCCGTGCGATACCGATCGCCTTGACCGCCGCCTCAACCACCTGGTCCGGCGTCATGCGCAGCTTCTTCTCCATGTGGATCGGGCTGGTGGCGATGAAGGTATGAATCCGGCCGGAACGTGCCGGCTTGATCGCCTCCCCGGCTCGGCGGATGTCGTTCTCGTTGGCGCGGGCCAGCGAGCAGACGGTGGAATCCTTGATTGTCTCGGCGATGGTCTTGATGGCATTGAAGTCGCCGGGCGAGGCGGCGGCAAAGCCGGCTTCGATGACGTCGACGCGCATACGCTCCAGTTGCCGGGCAACCCGCAGCTTCTCTTCCTGGGTCATGGAAGCACCCGGACTTTGTTCGCCGTCGCGAAGCGTGGTATCGAATATGATCAACTTCTCTTTGGCCATGACCTTCCCCAAATTGCGGCTCTATTCCGATCGCGCGGCTGTCCGGCGCCGGGTCGTCCAATGCCAGGCGGACAGCACGTAGCCCGAGAGCGCGTAGGCCAGGAACAGAGCGAACAAGACCCCGGGCGGATAGCTGGAAACCAGAGCAAATCCGACAGCGAAAGCAACCACCATCATGAAGGGGACGCTCTTGCGCAAGTTGATGGCCTTGCCGGAGTAATAGCGAATATTGCTGACCATGGTGATGCCGGCGAACAGCGTCAACGCGAAAGTATGCCAGCGAGCTTCTTCGCCGGTCCAGCCATTGTCGATCATCACCCAGACCAGACCGGCCACCAAAGCCGCGGCCGCCGGACTGGGCAGGCCCTGAAAGTAACGCTTGTCCACGACGTCGATGTTCGTATTGAAGCGCGCCAGGCGCAGCGCGGCTCCAGCGCAGTAGATAAAGGCGGCGATCCAACCCAGCTTGCCCAGGCCCTTCAATGCCCACTCGTACGCTACCAAGGCAGGCGCGACACCAAACGACACCATGTCCGACAGCGAGTCGTACTCGGCGCCGAAGGCGCTTTGGGTGTGCGTCAGGCGCGCCACGCGGCCGTCAAGGCCATCGAAGACCATGGCCAGGAAGATCGCCACCGCCGATACCTCGAAACGCTCGTTCATTGCCTGGACAATCGCGAAGAAACCCGCGAACAATGCCGCCGTGGTGAACAGGTTCGGCAGAATGTAGATGCCACGCCGGCGTATCTCCGGATTCATCAGCGACTTGCGAGGGCGAATTTCCGGCATGGGACGAGTATCCGTTTGGCTGACTGAAGCATTGTAGTCCGCGAGGGCGCACTTAAGGCGGTTCAGCCAGACTCCTCCAGATGCGACAAGGGCACAGCGATGCTGTGCCCAGTCGTGTTCAACTGCAACTTGCCTAGTTCTTGCTCTGATCGACCAGCTTGTTCTTCTTGATCCAGGGCATCATGTCGCGCAGTTGGGCACCGACCTGTTCGATCGGATGCTCGGCGGTCAAGCGGCGACGCGCCGTCATCTCGGGATAGTTGGTGCGTCCTTCCAGGATGAAGCGCTTGGCGTAGTCGCCGTTCTGAATATTCTTCAGGGCCTCCTTCATGGCGGCGCGAGCCTCACCGGCGATGACGCGCGGTCCGGTAACGTATTCGCCATACTCGGCGTTGTTGGAGATGGAGTAGTTCATGTTGCCGATGCCGCCCTCGAAAATCAGGTCGACGATCAACTTCACTTCGTGCAGGCACTCGAAATAGGCCATCTCGGGCGCGTAACCGGCTTCTGTCAGCGTCTCGTAGCCAGCCTTGATCAGCTCAACCACGCCACCGCACAGCACGGCCTGCTCGCCGAACAGGTCGGTCTCGGTCTCTTCGCGGAAGGAGGTTTCAATAACGCCACCCTTGGTGCCACCGTTAGCGGCCGCGTAGGATAGCGCGACGTCCTTCGCCTTGCCGCTCTTGTCCTGATAGATCGCGATCAGCGATGGCACACCGCCGCCACGCAGGTATTCGGAACGGACCGTATGGCCCGGCCCCTTGGGCGCAATCATGATGACGTCCAGGTCGGCACGCGGCACCACCTGGTTGTAATGGATATTGAAACCATGGGCGAAAGCCAGTGCGGCCCCCTTCTTCATGTTCGGCTCGACATCCGCGTAGTAGACGGCCGGAATGGTCTCGTCGGGTAGCAGGATCATGACGACGTCGGCATCCTTGACAGCCTTGGCAACTTCCTCGACCTTGAGACCGGCCTTCTTGGCCTTTTCCCACGACACGCCGCCCTTGCGCAGGCCAACGGTGACCTTGACCCCGGAATCCTTCAGGTTCTGCGCGTGCGCATGACCCTGCGAGCCATAACCAACGATGGTGACCTTCTTGCCCTTGATGAGCGACAGGTCAGCGTCCTTGTCGTAATAAACCTTCATTGAAAACCTCTCTGGCGAAAACGGTTGCGAAAATGGATCAGACGCGCAGGATGCGGTCGCCGCGGCCGATGCCGCAAACGCCGGTACGCACGGTCTCGAGAATCAACGAACGATCGATGGCATCCAGGAATGCGTCGAGCTTGGCGGTGTTGCCCGTCAGCTCGATGACGTAGCTCGAATCGGTGACATCGATAATGCGGCCGCGAAAGATATCTGCAACCCGCTTCATTTCCTCGCGGTCCTTGCCGGTCGCGCGGACTTTTACCAGCATCAGTTCGCGCTCGATGTGCGCCGCCTCGGACAGCTCAACGACCTTGACCACGTCGATTAGCTTGTTCAGCTGTTTGGTGATTTGCTCGATGATGTCTTCCGAGCCGACGCTGACGATGGTCATGCGCGAAAGTGACGCATCCTCGGTCGGCGCCACGGTCAACGACTCGATGTTGTAGCCGCGGGCGGAAAACAGTCCTGAAACGCGCGACAAGGCGCCGGATTCGTTCTCGATCAGTATGGAAATGATGTGGCGCATGATTACAGGTCCTCCGCCAGAATCATTTCCGACAGACCCTTCCCCGCCGCCACCATCGGAAAGACGTTGGCCTTCGGGTCAATGATGAAGTCCAAGAACACCAGCTCGTTCTTGTATTTGACAAACGCCTCGCGCAAGGCCGGTTCGACATCGGCCGGCTTCTCGATGCGCATGCCGACGTGGCCGTAGGCCTCGGCCAGCTTGACGAAGTCGGGCAACGCGTCAACGTAGGATTCCGAGTAGCGATTGCCGTGAAACATCTCCTGCCATTGCCGAACCATGCCCAGGTAGCCGTTGTTCAGGTTGATGATCTTCACCGGCAGACGGAACTGTTTGCAGGTGGACAATTCCTGGATACACATCTGAATCGACCCTTCGCCGGTAATACAGGCGACCGGGGCCTTCGGATTGGCAAAGCGCACGCCCATCGCGGCCGGCAGGCCGAAACCCATGGTCCCCAGGCCTCCGGAATTGATCCAGCGGCGCGGCTTGTCGAACTTGTAGAACTGCGCGGCGAACATCTGGTGCTGGCCGACGTCGGAGGTGATGAAGGCGTCTCCGCCAGTGACTTCATAGAGCTTTTCCACCACATACTGCGGCGTGATGATCTCCTTGCCCTGCTTGTACTTCAGGCAATTGCGGCTACGCCAGCCCTCGACTTCCTTCCACCAGGCCGACAGCGACTTGGCATCGACTTTCGCTTCGGCCGCCTCCAGTTGCTTTAGCATTTCATCCAGCACATCGGGAACGTTGCCGACGATCGGCACGTCGACCTTGACTCGTTTCGAAATACTCGACGGGTCGATATCGATGTGGATGATCTTGCGCGTCACCTGGGCGAAATGGTTGGGGTTGCCAATCACTCGATCGTCGAAGCGCGCACCGATGGCCAGAACGACGTCCGCGTGTTGCATGGCCATATTGGCTTCATACGTCCCATGCATGCCCAGCATGCCTAGAAACTGCTTGTCAGTGGCCGGATAGCCACCCAATCCCATCAAGGTCTGGGTGATGGGGAAACCAAGCGTACGGGTCAGTCGGGTCAGCTTCTCGGAGGAATCGGAAAGAATCACTCCGCCGCCCGTGTAAATGATCGGCCGCTTGGCTTCCAGCAACAGTTGCAAGGCCTTCTTGATCTGACCGGCATGCCCCTTGACCACCGGGTTGTAAGACCGCATCGAAATGGTCTTCGGATACTGAAACTCGCATTTCTGAACAGTGATGTCTTTCGGGACATCCACCAGCACCGGGCCCGGACGACCGGTCTTGGCCAAATAAAATGCCTTCTTGATGGTGACGGCAAGATCCTTGACGTCCTTGACCAGGAAATTGTGCTTGACGCACGGGCGCGTAATGCCGACCGTATCGGCTTCCTGGAAGGCGTCCTGACCGATATAGGCGGTGGGCACTTGGCCGGAAATGATAACCAGCGGGATCGAGTCCATGTGGGCGGTGGCAATGCCGGTAACGGCATTGGTGACGCCCGGGCCGGACGTCACCATGCACACACCGATCTTGTTCGACGAGCGGGAATAGGCGTCCGCCGCGTGCACGGCTCCCTGCTCGTGACGAACCAGAATATGCTTGATCTGATCCTGCTTGAAGAATTCGTCGTAGATGAAAAGCACCGAACCGCCCGGATAACCGAAGACATGTTCGACCTTTTCTTCCTGAAGACACCTGATTACAATCTCTGCGCCGGTCAACTGCATCATTTCTTCCGAATTTAAGTGATTCGAGCGTAAAGCGCGTTACCTTACTGGCTCAGTCGCAGTTGGTCAAGGAGCCGGGGCCAAACCCCTCATATTTCGTGGTATTGCCGGATACAGCGTAAGGACATTTCCCCTGGCTTCCCAACAGCAACTGTCGGACTTTCTGGCCAGCGTTGAACGACGCGCTTTCAAACAGGCTTTGTTCGCCGTGCGCGACGAGGATGCCGCCCTTGACATTGTCCAGGACTCGATGCTCAAACTGTCGGAGAAGTACGGCGGGCGACCGGCCGAGGAGTTGCCGTTGCTGTTCCAGCGGATACTGCAGAACACGATTCGCGACCATTACCGCCGGCAGAAGGTTCGGACGACATGGACGACCCTGCTGTCGTCCTTTTCTTCGGGAGATGACGATGACTCAGACCCGCTGGAAACCTTGCCGGTCGATGGTGAGTCGAAGTTCGGCAGCCCCCATGGCGATCTTGAGCAGTCTCAAACCCTGGCTGCGATCGAGAAGGAAATAGAAAGACTGCCGACGCGTCAACGAGAGGCCTTCCTCTTGCGTTATTGGGAAGACATGGATATCGCCGAAACGGCGGCAGCGATGGGGTGCTCGGAGGGTAGCGTGAAAACGCACTGTTCGCGGGCCACACACACGTTGGCCGTCGCACTGAAAGCGAGAGGTATTGAGCTATGAACTACGAAAAGGGTGACCCCAAATTTGTCGGTGGCGTTCGCCGCGTCTTGGATCAGGGTGCGGCAGGTCTTGATCGAAAGGTTTTGACCCGGCTTGGCGAAATACGTCAAGAGGCTTTGCTTCGTCAGGCCCAACCCGTTGCTGCGTTCAGCATGGCGGGCATTGGGCATTTTGTAATGGGGCCTCTGCACGGTCATTTTCGGGGCATCCTTGCCGTTTTCGCCTTGGCGGTCGGCGCAATGGGCGTACAGTTCTGGCAGAATTTGCAGACAGCGTCCGAGTTGGCGGAAATCGACAGTGCTCTGCTATCGGATGAAGTTTCGCCTGGCGCTTATCTTGATCAAGGTTTCATGGAATGGCTGAATCACCTCTCGCAGCAGGAAGAAGACTCTTTGCCGCAGTAATCATTGCTGGAGCCATGGCTCCAGCAATGGCGGTCGTGCCGGACATCGTTCCACCCAACTGGGCCGAGTTGCCTCCCCAGAAGCAGGAGATTCTTACACCCTTGGCCGGGGAGTGGAACCAACTGGAAACTTGGCGCAAGAAGAAGTGGCTGGAAATCGCGGACCGCTATCCCCGGATGGCCGCGGAGGAACAGCAACGCGTTCAGCGCCGTATGAAAGCTTGGGTCAAACTCACGCCAGAAGAACGGAAGGCCGCGCGCGAGAAGTACAAGAACGTCCAGCAGGCAAGCCCCGAGCAGCGTGAGGCGTTAAAGAAGATGTGGTCGGAGTATCAGACCCTGCCTGAGGAAGAAAAAGAGCGGCTGAAGAGTTCGGCGGCACGGCCGGCTTCAGGTAAGCCGGCCCCAAGGCCGGGGGGTGTTTCCGCAAAGCCAGCCGTGGTGCCCGTACCAGTCGGGGCGGCACCCGAAGCGCCCAGTATCACTGTTCAGCCAACCTTGCCGCCCCAATCGACACAGCAAGCCCAATAGTGCGGGGCGAAGCCACTACGGAAGCGACTGTACCGGGAATCCGCCGCAGGCTGGCCAGCATGTTGTACGAGAGCCTGCTTCTGACAGGTGTCCTGGCACTGTTCTTTCTGGTGCCGAACATGATGGTCGGCATGCTATGGCAAGTGTCCCTGCCCGGCTGGGCTCAGTGGCTCAACATCGTGGTCGTGCTCGGCGTCTATTTTGTCTGGCACTGGCACCGTACCGGCCAGACCCTGGCGATGCAAACTTGGCATATCCGTATCGTGGCCGAGGATGGCACTCCCCCATCCGTCCGGCGGGCTTTGATCCGCTATCTGCTCGCCTGGCCGGCCGCCCTGACGGTCGTCGGATTGCTGTGGGCGCTGTTCGACCGAGACAGGCAATTCCTGCATGACCGACTGGCGGGAACCCGGATCGTCTTTCGCCGCTAGCGGCGCTCGACCCACCACATCATCGCCGCAGCCGCTAGAAGGAATAAGGCGCTCGGAGTAATTGCCGCATACAGCGGAGCCCAACTGTTAATCAAGCCAAGACTGGAAAAGAGGCCGTTGAGCATGTGGAAGGTCACGCCCATCATCACACCGGCGAACACCTTGAGGCTGATATTGCCCATCCGGTCATGCAAGTAACCGAAAGGTAACGCCAGCGCCATCATTACCAGCGCGGCGGCAGGAAAAACCAGCTTCTTCCACATCGCGATCTCGTAGCGTTGCGTCTTTTGCTGATTTTCCGCCAGGTGACGCGTATATAAATACAGATTGACCAGCGACATGCGCCCCGGATCCACCATCAGCACGGTGAGAATGTCCGGGGTCAGGGCTGATTGCCATTCCGCTTCGGCCTGATGGGCCACATGTGTCCGATCACCCTCGAAAATTGTCTGCACGACATCTTCCAGCCGCCAATGGTCCGGCGGAAGATAGTGCCCGACCTTGGCCTCGCTAATTGATCGCAGTTGATGGTTGCGGTCAAATTCGTAGATACGCACACCGTTTAACGATGTGTCGGGCAACACCTGCCGAACATTGACGAAGGATTGTTCGTCCTTGATCCACAACCCAGAGCGAAACTCCTGCGCCACTACGGAACTCAACGCTAGCAAGCGCAATTGTTGTGCGGCCCGCTCGGCAGGCGGGGCGACAAACTCCCCGACAAGAAAGGTGACAACGACAAAGAGTGAGCCGATCTTCGCCAGAGCCAGCAGCATCCTGCCAGTTGACAGCCCGGCGGCGCGCAATACAGTGATTTCCGAGTGCCTTGCCAGCAAGGTCAGTGCATAAAGGGTACCGATCAATACCGCAATCGGAAACAGCTCATAGACATATCCCGGCAGGGTCAACAACACGTAACCAATAGCGTGATGCAATTGGTAATTGCCCTTGCCTAGATCGGCAAGTTCATGCACCAGATCAAAAAAGGCAAAAAGTGCAAGGAAGGCCATCAGCACCAGCGCCGTGGCCGCGTAGATTTCCCGGGCAAGGTAGCGTTCGAAGACCAGCAGACTGCCGTTCAGCGCCATAGGCGTCCCCACGAGAAAACGAGCAGTCGACGCGAAAAAAGGACCAGCATGCCAAAGAACATGATCACATGTACGGCCCAGACCCCGATCTCAAAGGGCAGCTTGCCCTGAGACACCCAGGCTTGGCTGACGCTCACCAGGTTGCTGTAGATCATGAACGTCAGCAAGGCAAAGATCAGGTTGTTGGTGCGGCCGGCACGCGGATTGACGAACGACAGGGGAATGGCCAGCAGGGCGAGGTTTAGTGCCGACAGCGGGATTCCAACTCGCCAAAGGAGCTCGCCGAGATTGATCGGCGTCGGCTGCCCGACCAGATCCCATACCGCCATGTTCTTCTGAGTTTGCTCGATGCCGCGACTTTCCCGCGTTTCGATACGAACTCCGTAACGATCGAACTCCATCACCCGGTAGTCGGCCGATCCCGGCGCGCCTTCGTAACGCCGGCCACGCTCAAGGACGAGGAAGCGGTCGCCATTGGCGGCCGTCTCGGCGTGTCCTTCGGCGGCGGCAACAATGCCAAGCCGGCCATGCTGTAGAGAACTGATGAATACGTTCTTGACGCCACCCCGATCGCCAACATGGCCTTCCACGAAGAAGACACGCTCGGCTTGAGTCGATTCCTGGAACGCGCCGGGAGAAACCCGCGAGACATCGTCACGCTGGTCCATACGCTGCCGATACTCGGCGCTCTTGGTCAACGCCCACGGCGACAGGAACAGCGACAATGCACCAATAACAACGACCAGCGGCAAGGCAAAGGTCATTACCGGTCTAACCCATGCTGTCAATGGCACGCCGGCCGAAAACCAGATTGCCATTTCCGAATCCCGATAGGAACGGGACAAGGTCATCAGCACGGCGATGAACAAGGTTAGCGACAGCAGCGTCGGCAGGTAGTTGATTGCGCCAAAACCCAGCAGTGCCACGACATCCTCCGAGGCAATCTTGCCGCCAGCCGCCTGACCAAGCAGACGAATCAACTGGGTCGTCAGCAAAATGGCAAACAGTGCGATAAAAACGGTCGCTGCCGTCTGGGCGAATTCGCGCTGCGCGGCGCGCTGAAAGATCATTTCGGCGTGGTGGGGCTTTGACTTCTGGGGAAATTATTGGTGATAATCGCCAAAACGATGGTATTAGAGAAAAATATCAATACTTTCCTCCAAACAAGCGCAGGAGCGACACGTGGAATTTAGCATAAGAAGCGGCAGCCCCGAGAAACAGCGCAGCGCTTGCGTGGTCGTCGGCGTCTTCGAGCCGCGCAAACTGTCGCTGCCCGCCGAGGTCATCGACAATGCCGCGCGTGGCTACCTGAGCGATCTGCTTCGCCGAGGCGACATGGAGGGCAAGACGGGATCGACCCTGCTGCTGCATAACGTCCCCGGCACTCTGGCCGACCGAGTTCTGCTGGTGGGTCTGGGCAAGGAAAAGGAATTTCGCGAGAAAGAGTTTCGCGCCGCCATCGTCACGGCAGTCAAGACCCTCAATGAAACTGGCGGTTTCGACGGCACCCTTTACCTGACCGAACTTTCCGTCAAAAAGCGCGACGTCACCTGGCGGATCCGCCAGGCCACCATGGTAGTCATCGAGGCACTGTATCGCTTCGATCGCCTCAAGTCGAAGAAAGATGACGTCCGCCGCCCGCTACGCAAGTTGACCTTCTGCGTCGAGCGGCGCAACGAACTCGGCCCGGCCGAGGAAGCGCTGACTCAGGGCGAGGCCATCGCCGCCGGCACCGTGTTTATGAAGGACCTGGCCAATCTGCCGGGCAATATCTGTACGCCAAGTCACCTGGCGGATCAAGCAAGGGAACTGGCCACGGCTCATGGCTTGAGCGTCGAAGTTCTGGAGCGCGCTGACATGGAAAAGCTGGGCATGCACAGCCTGCTGTCGGTCGCCCGGGGCTCGCAGGAACCACCAAAGTTCATTGTCCTCAAGCATGCCGGCGGCAAGGCGGACGAGCAGCCTGTTGTTCTGGTCGGCAAAGGTGTCACCTTCGATACTGGAGGCATTTCGCTGAAGCCGGCGGCGGAAATGGACGAAATGAAGTTCGATATGTCCGGCGCGGCGAGTGTACTGGGCACGATGAAGGCCGTCGCTCAGATGAAGTTGCCACTCAACGTCTTTGGCGTCATTCCTGCCACCGAAAACATGCCGGGCGGCAATGCCACCAAGCCAGGCGACGTCGTGACCTCGCTTTCCGGCCAAACGATTGAGATTCTCAACACCGACGCGGAAGGCCGCCTGATACTCTGCGATGCCCTGACCTACGTCGAGCGTTTCAACCCCGCCTGTGTTGTGGACGTCGCCACGCTGACCGGTGCCTGCGTGGTCGCCCTGGGAAGTGTCGCCACTGGCCTGCTTGCCAACAACGATGGCTTGGCGCGGGAACTGATCGAGGCCGGGCAGGAAGCCTATGACCGGGCTTGGCAACTGCCCCTGTGGGAAGACTATCAGGAACTGCTGCAGAGCAACTTCGCCGATATGGCCAATATCGGCGGCCGCATGGGCGGCACCATTACCGCGGCCTGTTTCCTGTCGCGTTTTACGAAGAAGTACGACTGGGCGCATCTCGACATCGCCGGCACCGCCTATCGCAGCGGCAAGGAAAAGGGTTCGACCGGCCGGCCGGTACCTTTGCTCACCCATTTCCTGCTGGCGCGGGCGGCCGACGTCAAGTCGTGACACGCATCCAGTTTCTCCACAGCGCACCGGATCGCCTCGCGGCCGCTGCCGAGTGGCTGCGGCAGGCTTGGCAAAAACGTCAGCCGGTCTTGGTGTATGTGCCGGACCGGCAGGCCGCCGAACAATTGGACAGGTTGCTTTGGTCTCATCCGGCAACCGGTTTCGTGCCCCACTGTGCCGCGAGGTCGTCCCTGGCGACCGAAACGCCGATCCTGCTGACAACGGAACTGGACGAACTGCCTCACGACCGCTGTCTACTCAATCTGGGCGACGAGCTGCCGCCAGGTTTCTCGCGCTTCGAGGATCTGGTCGAGATCGTCAGTACGGCCGATGCCGATCGCCTGCCGGCGCGCGAGCGCTTCAAGTTCTATCGCGAGCGGGGCTATGCCCTGGAAGCCCGCGACATCGGCGCGGGCCCCGTATGAATCACGGCGACGACGTTCTGCAACAGGCGAACCAGTTGATGCGGCGACACCGCAGCTTCGTCGCCGGAGGTGCTCTACCGACCATGCCGGAGCCTCCACCGACCGACCGCGACGATCTGCCGGTCCTGACCGAGGTGGTCGAGAGCGCCGATATGCCTCTGCTTGCCTCCCCCGGGGTCGAGAGTCCCCCGGCAGTCGCCCCCGAGCGCATCGAAGCTCTGGCAAGGGAAATGCTGTTCGAGCGACTGCCCATACAGCGACAGGCGCTGGCCGAGGAATTGGCGGCATGGCTGGACAATGAGTTACCCCAGGTGATCATGCGGGTGCTGGATGGCGTTACCGACCAGCTCGTTGCCCGAATCGCCGACGAGTCCCGAGCGGCGCTCCTGCCCCGGCTACAGGCCGCGCTCGAAGAGGAAGAAGCACCACCCACTTCCGTCTGACCGCCCGCCTGCCGGCGTGGCGCCGTCCCGTATAATTTCCGGTTTTCCCAATCCCGCCATTTCGGGTATCCCCATGGAACTCGCCAAGAGCTTAGAGCCCGCCGACATCGAGCGGCGCTGGTACCCCGTCTGGGAGTCGCGCGGCTATTTCGCCGCCGGCCTCGACCGGACCAAGAACGACAACTTCTGCATCCTGTTGCCGCCACCCAATGTGACCGGCACCTTGCACATGGGCCATGGCTTCAACCAGACGCTGATGGACGCGCTGACCCGCTACCACCGGATGCGCGGCGACAACACGCTGTGGCAGCCCGGCACCGACCATGCGGGCATCGCGACCCAGATCGTCGTTGAGCGTCAATTGGACGCCCAAGGCGTCTCCCGCCACGATCTCGGCCGCGAGAAGTTTCTCGAAAAGGTCTGGGAGTGGAAGGAGTATTCCGGCGGCTCCATTACCAAACAGATGCGCCGTCTTGGTACCTCGCCGGATTGGACGCGCGAACGCTTCACCATGGACGCCGGGCTGTCGAAGATCGTCACCGAGACCTTTGTGCGCCTGTTCCGGGAAGGACTTATCTACCGTGGCAAACGGCTGGTGAACTGGGACCCCAAGCTGCTCACCGCCGTTTCCGACCTCGAGGTCGTCAGCGAGGAAGAGGATGGCTTCATGTGGGAGATCCGCTATCCGTTCGCCTGTGGCAACGGTTCCCTGACGGTAGCCACTACGCGGCCGGAAACCATGCTCGGCGACGTCGCCGTCGCGGTAAATCCGGACGATGAACGCTACCGGCATCTGGTCGGCAAACATGTCGTGCTGCCGCTCACCGGCCGTACCATTCCGGTGATCGCCGACGCGTATGTTGACAAGGAGTTTGGCACCGGTTGCGTCAAGATTACGCCAGCCCATGACTTCAACGACTGGCAGGTCGGCCACCGGCACCAGTTGCAGCCGATCGGCATTTTCACTCTGGATGCGCGCATCAACGAACTCGGTCCGGAAAAATACCGGGGCTTCGATCGCTACGAAGCGCGCAAGGCCATCGTCGCCGATCTGACGACGGAAGGCCTGCTGGAGTTGACCAAGCCACACAAGTTGATGGTGCCACGTGGTGACCGCACCAATGCGGTCATCGAGCCCATGCTGACCGACCAGTGGTTCGTCGCCATGAGCAAGCCCGCGACCGGCCCGAATTCCAGTGGCAAGTCCATCGCCGGCCAGGCGCTGGAATGCGTCGCCAATGGCGAAATCCGGTTCTTCCCGGAGCAATGGGTGAACACCTACAACCAATGGCTCAACAACATCCAGGACTGGTGTATTTCCCGTCAACTCTGGTGGGGCCACCAGATTCCGGCTTGGTACTCGGACGATGGTCGCTATTACGTCGCCCATGACGAGGCGGAGGCGCGGCAACTGGCCCGGCAGGATGGTTATGCCGGCGGCCTGACGCGCGATCCGGATGTCCTCGACACTTGGTATTCCTCGGCCCTCTGGCCGTTCTCGACGCTCGACTGGACACCGGAATGGCCGGCGCAATCCAACCCCGCGCTGGATCTTTACCTGCCGTCCACGGTGCTCGTCACCGGCTTCGACATCATCTTCTTCTGGGTGGCGCGCATGGTGATGATGACCAAGCACATCACCGGCAAGATCCCCTTCCGCGATGTCTACGTGCATGGCCTGATCCGCGACGCGGAAGGCCAGAAGATGAGCAAGTCGAAGGGCAACGTCCTCGATCCCATCGATCTTATCGATGGGATCGCCATCGACGACCTGGTGAAGAAACGCACCACCGGGCTAATGAACCCAAAGCAGGCCGAACAGATCGAAAGACGCACCCGCAAGGAGTATCCGAACGGCATTCCCGGATTCGGCACCGACGCATTGCGCTTCACCTTCGCCTCGCTGGCCAGCCCTGGCCGCGACATCAAGTTCGACATGAGCCGTTGCGAGGGTTACCGCAATTTCTGCAACAAGCTGTGGAATGCCTCGCGCTTCGTGCTGATGAACTGCGAAGGCCAGGACTGCGGCCTGGACGAGCAGGCGCCGCGTGACTACTCGCCGGCCGACCGCTGGATCGTCAGCATCCTGCAGCGTCTCGAAGGAGAAGTGGCCAAGCATTTTTCCGACTACCGCTTCGACCTGCTGGCCAAGGCCATCTACGAGTTCGTTTGGGACCAATACTGCGACTGGTACGTCGAACTGGCCAAGGTTCAAATCCAGAACGGCAGTCCAGCCCAACAGCGGGCCACACGACGTACCCTGGTGCGCGTCTTGGAAGCCACCTTGCGCCTGGCCCATCCGCTCATCCCTTTCATCACCGAGGAGCTCTGGCAAAAGGTGGCACCCGTCGCTGGCCAAGGGAGTGGCGACGGTTCGACATCGCTGATGCTGCAGGCCTACCCGAAGGCCGATCCGACGCGCTGCGACGACCTGGCGGAGCAATGGGTGGCCACGCTGAAGGACATGGTCAACGCCTGCCGCAGCCTGCGCGGCGAGATGAACCTCTCGCCAGCACAGAAGGTGCCGCTCGCCGCCGCGGGTGACGCGGTGGCGATGACCCTCTACGCACCCTATCTGGCGGCGCTGGCGAAACTCTCCGAGGTAACAACGACGGGCGACACGCTACCGGAATCGGATGCGCCGGTGCAGATCGTCGGCGACTTCCGCCTCATGCTGAAGGTAGAGATCGACGTCGCCGCCGAGAAGGAGCGGGTGAGCAAGGAACTCGCTCGCGTCGAGGGCGAGATTGCCAAGGCGGAGAAGAAGCTGGCCACGCCGAGTTTCGTCGAGCGCGCGCCGGCGGCGGTGGTCAACCAGGAACGGGAGCGGCTGGCGAGCTTCCACGACCTGCGCGGGAAACTCGCCGCCCAGCTTGCCCGTCTTGGCTGACGGGCGGGCGCCAAGGACTTACTTGGCGCCTGCTACCGCCTCGAGCATTTCGCGCGTCTTGTCCGGATGGTTGGCAATGCCCATGAACTGGCCCATGGTCAGCGAAGGCCAGGCCAGCGCGGTCCGATAGCGACCATAGAGGCCCATCACCTTGCCGTTGACCACGAACACTTCCCAGGGCAGCGCCGCCACGTGGTCGGCGCCGATCTTGCCCACCCACCAGCCTTCGCCAAATTCCGCATCGCCCATCGACACGCCGAAGACCGCGATCTTCTTGTCGGCTAGGACCAGCTCATACACCTTGCCCGTGCCTTTCACACCCTTGGCCAGGTTGTCGCGTACGGTCTTGACCGCCTCGTCGAAGCCGCCGTGCTCCTCCAAGGTGGTCTTGTCGGCATCGAAGCGTTCCATGCCGAACATGTAACGGTAGTTGGCAAGGTCCTCGGTCTTGACCTCGCCACCGAACGGCTGACCGGCGCCCAGAGCCTGCTCGAGTTTCCCCGACGTGGCCTTGACTGCCGCTTCGGCCTTGGCGTAGTCCTTGCGAAGGTAGGCGCGCTGCCAGTACTCCAGATTGACGTAGGACACGGTGCCGTCGGCTTTGACGCCCACCCGGATCGGTATGGCCGCGACGGCCGTACCGCCAATGTTCTTCAAGGCCTCGGTCAGGCCGGCATCTGTGACCACAACGGCCGCCTGTTTGGGCAGACCCTTGGCCACATGCGTACCGAGGATGGTAAAGCCCGCTGCGGCAAGCTTCTGCTCCACGGCCGTCGCCACCGCCTTGGTATCACCGGCCGCCACCTTGGCGCCAGTCATATAGGGCTGAAGAGCATGCGCCGCCAAAGCGGTGAGAAGCAGCGCCACGCCAGCGATGAGTTTTTTCATTTTGTCTCCTCCGTTGTTGGTTACCGATGCCCATACGGGCGAAAAAAAGCTGAAGGTTTTCGGCCTTCAGCCCTTCAGTCTGTCCGTCCTGCTTAGAAACGATGACTGTACATCACCTGCCAGTTGGTCTGGCTGTGCTCGTTGGCAATGCCCATTGCGCTGGTCTGGGTCACCTTCGGCCCATAGGCAAACGAACCATTCACCTCGGACGCCTTGCTGAAGGCATAGCCAACACCAAAGGTGTAGTGATCCTTGACGATCGCCGGGAACAGCGCATTCAGGTAGGTATCCGGAACGGGATTCCGCGAGCCGTTGTAGCCGGCGCGTAGTGCGAGCTGCGGGTTAACCATGTAGGTCGCACCCAGTTGCAGGACGGTCTGGTCTTTCCAGTCCTGCGGCAGCGCGAAATCAACCGTGCCGCCCATCCCGCCACTCTCGTAGGTCATCTTGAAGTCCTTCATGACCTTCGACCAAACGATCTTCTTCACGTCGGCGGCAATCTGCAGTTGCGGCATGACTTGGTACGACAAGCCCACGGCATAGGTCTCCGGCCACTGGAAATTCCGCACCTTGATCTTGCCGCTGTCCGCGAACAACGCCGATCCGCCGAACATGCCGGCCGTCATGGACGCACCGGAACTGCCGGTCTCAAGATCGGAAAGCGAAGTCTTGGAATGGTAGGCGGCGCCGACCGTCAACTGGTTGTTGACGCGATAGGTGAAGCCAAGCTTGCCGGCCCAGCCATAGCCCTTTGCCGCACCGGAGTAGTCGTTGCTGTCCGAGAAGTCGATGCGGGCCCAGTTCAAGCCGCCCAGCCCACCCAGGGCACCACCGATCGTTCCGCTCGCGCCGGTCACCAAACTGCCGAGCATTGCCGTCGAGGCGGCCATCTTCAGGTCCAAGGTCGCCCACACGAAATCGATCGAGCCGCCAACATTGAAATCGGGAGAAACCTGATATGTCAGCGGTACGATGAGACGGCCCACGCCGAGCTCGGAACGGGTATCACCGGGAGAGCCGGCCGACATCAAACTCCCCGAGGCGTACTCGGTGCCCATGCCCCCTTGCGAAAACAAGCCGATGCCATACGAGAGGTTACCGTCCTTGCGCACGTACCCGATCGCCGGCATATAGTAAGCATCACCGCCGGACTTCACGTCGGGCATGCCGGTCATCTTGGCCTTGACATTGGGATGCAGTCCGCCAATCGCCGCATCGAAACGGCTGGTCCCGGAGCCCATCAACCCCAGCGTGGCCGGGTTGTTCATGACGGCGGCAACGCCATTGTCATAAGCCATCGAGGCGCCACCCATGCCCGTGGCGATCGGCCCGAAGCCTTCCATGTTCATACCGTTGGTGGCCAAGACCGGAGAAGCAATTCCGGCGACGGCAAGCAGAGCTGCGATCTTATTAAGTTTCATTTGGTTCCTCCCCTGGGGTCAAATTCAACAAGTGATAACAAAACGTTTGACGAACGAAACGACAAGCTACGCCGGCCTCCCAAGCGTGACAAGCCGGACGTGACTCCGGCTTGCTGTACTTCGAATGGCGTCGCGAAAAACCAACAAACCTAGATGAAGAGGCAAACGTCCGAAGTTTGCGCAACCGGCAGGAACGAAGCAGCCCCTACGTACTCCATATCCGGCACAAAGTCGTCGTGGCTGAACCCGAAGAGCTCGACGGTCATCTGGCAGACAACAAACTTGACGCCCGCCTCCTGGCTCAAGTCGCGCAATTCGGAAATACTGGCGACGCCATTGTTCTTGATCGTCTGTTGCATCAAGGACGTGGCCACCGACTCGAAACCGGGGATACCGGCTTGGACAATGTTCGGAATATTCCAGTTGATGCTCTTGAACCATTCGGGTCCGAACGGCATCTTCATCGGCATCCCGGGGTTGCCCAGCGGACTGACCTTGAGGTCGGAAACGTCCCTCTTGACCAGATTGAGTCCGTAGAAGGTGAAGAAGATGGTGACATCCCAGCCCAGCGCAGCGGCCGTGGAAGCAAGAATGAACGGCGGATAGGCCCAGTCCAGAGTGCCCTTGGTGGCGATGATGGACATCGACGGGGTCTTGCTTTCCTGGATTTCCTTCAGTTTTTCCTCGATCTTGCCCGGCAGAATCTCGTCCAGCCGCTGGCGGATCAGGTCATCGATAACGGCGATGTCGGGGGTGGCACCCATGATCTCTCTCCTTCGAATTTTTGCGTCCAGCCCGGCGGATGGGCGAGACTAACTTAGCGATAATGATTTATATCGCCCCGCAATAGCGAACATATTATTCTTATGCCCGCATAACGCACGATAATTCACATTCCAGTTGCCGCAAAGACAAAGGGCGCCTTGGGCGCCCTCCTGCCAGCGGAATGGCTCGCGCCCTACTTGCGCTTGATGTAGAACTCAAACTCCTTGTTGTTCTCGGCGGACGACAGCAGTTCGTTGCCGGTCTGCTTGGCAAAGGCCTGGAAATCCTTTACCGAGCCCGGATCGGTGGCGATGATGCGCAGGACCTGGCCGGTCGTCATTTCGGTAAGCGCCTTCTTGGCCCGCAGAATGGGAAGCGGACAGTTCAGGCCGCGAGCATCCAGTTCTTTATCGAAATTCATGATGTTTCCTCGTTGGTTATGGTTGACGGAAAAAGCGCAATTTCTCAAACCGAAAATAATAGGCCGCCGAATGCCGTTTCGGCAACATTATTCGTTGCTGCAAGGCAGCAGACACGCTATGCCACCGACTGGTAGTAGAAGTTTTGCGGATGGTTGGCCTGAGCGAAAAAGAACCATCGCTCGACGAGCAGGCCAAGATACTGAACGGCGAAGGCAATCATCAAGAGTGGCGCCTCGCCACCCCGCTCGCGCATCGTCATCGCCAGCAGCAGCATCGGCACCAAGAAAGTTGCGACAAGAAAAACCCATTTCAGCGAGCGCAGATGACCGGCTGGCTTGCCGTGAAAGAACTCACGCGTATTGAACGAGCCGCCCATGGCGCCTTGAGTTGTCTGGACGATACGCGGATGCTTGATGCCGATGGCCGATTGGAGCGTGGACTTCGGCTTCAAGCGCGCATTGCGGAACAACGACGCGGTGCGGCCAAGCAGCCCGATAGCCGTGATCAGCACCGCCCAACCGGCAAAGAAACGAACCAAATCGGTTGCCCCCCACGCCGCAAACCCGGCGGCGAGCGTGAATCCTGATGCACCACCCAGCAGGACGTAATTGACGACCGTCAAGGGCGTGTGCCATTCACGCAAGAATCGCAGGCAAGCGTAGATCATGCCGGTACAGACATAGAGCGCGAAAGCCAGAAGAGTGCCGAGAATGCCGAGCAGAACGGTCAAATCGATGGCGATGCCGCCGGGCAGAGTTGCCAGCACCGGCTTCCAGTCGAGCAGATGCGCGAGGCCGTAAAGAAGGACTGTGCCCATGAAGGCAGGCAATACCAGAACTTCCCGCGACAGCCAGGAAGTTCGCCACTGGGTGGCCGACCGCCAGGCGCGTTCCGGTCGCCCCAAGTGGAAGAACGAGGCAATCAGGCCGCCAATCAGCAACAGCAACGCCAAGGCACTGCCGTGGGCATAGAAGGCATGGCCATCCTGTCTGGGCAGCAGGTCGAACAGAGCATAGGACTGCGCCGTAAACAGAGCGAGAAACAGCCCCTGGCCGGCGCCGATCAGGGTGGTGAGAAAGATGACGGAGAATGCGGGATGCATCGTTGCCCTTACCAGGAAGTAACGTCGTCCAGCGACGGCTCGGCGCGGTCCGGCTTGGGCAGCAGGCCATCAACCTTGAGCGGATTGTCGGCGCGTTCGATTTCGTCGTGGCGAATGCGCAGCTTGATCTTGCGGCGCGGCAGGTAGTGGTTGGCGGGGCTGGTACCCCATTCGGGCATTAGCTGGTAGCCCCCCGCCTCGCGAATGGCCCGCGACACTTCGGATTCGGGATCGTGGATATCGCCGAACAGGCGCGCGCTGGTCGGGCACGCGCGCACGCAGGCCGGTCGACGCTCTTCCTCGGTCATCGTCTTGTCATAGATGCGATCGACACACAACGTGCACTTCTTCATCACCTTCTGCTGCTCGTCGATTTCCCGCGCGCCGTAGGGACAAGCCCAGGAGCAATACTTGCAGCCGATGCACTTGTCGTAGTCGACCAGAACGATGCCATCCTCCTTGCGCTTGTACGAGGCCCCGGTCGGGCAGACCGGCACACAGGGCGGATCTTCGCAATGCAGGCAGGACTTTGGGAAATGGATGGTTTCGGTGTTGGGAAACTCGCCGACTTCGAAGGTCTGTACCCGGTTGAAGAAGGTACCGGTCGGATCCTTGCCATAGGGATTCTGGTTCGACCATCGGTCCGGCCGGGCCGGACGTATTCCATTCCTTGCAATTGGTGACGCAGGCATGGCAGCCCACGCAGACGTTCAAATCGATGACGAGGGCGAGTTGGGTCATTTCCTGTTGCGCCCGGCAAAGAAGTTCCACACCGACTTGCGTTCCGGCTGCCCCGGATATGGGCTCAGCGGGTCGAACTGGGGCGAGGTCTGTTCCGGCTCGCCCGCCTCGGCCTTGTAAATCCGCACCCTCACGTCGTACCAGGCGGCCTGACCGGTGATCGGATCGGAGTTCGATAGGGGCCCGGCCACGCCCGGAAGCTCCTCCGAGATCAAGTGATTGAGCAGAAAGCCGCGTTGGGATTCATTGGCATCCGGCGTCAGGTTCCAGGCACCCGCGGCCTTGCCGATGGCATTCCAGGTCCACACCGTGCCCGGTTCGACGGCCTCGGAATGCTTGGCCATGCAGCGTACCTTGCCCCACTGGCTCTCGACCCAGATCCAGTCCTCGTCGGCGATGCCGGCGACCCGCGCCGTGTGCGTATTCACGTAGAGCAGGTTGTGGGCGTGTATCTGCCGCAGCCAGGCATTCTGCGAATCCCAGGAGTGATACATGGCCATCGGCCGCTGCGTGATGGCCGCCAAGGGGTACTTGTGCTTGTCGGTGGCCTGGCCTTCGAGAGTGTCGTAGTAGAAGGGCAGCGGGTCGAAATAGGTCTCGATGCGCTTGGCCAGATGCGGCGGTGGCTTGCGCGTAAAACCCTTGCCCTGCGCGGCGGCGCGAAACTTCTGCAAAACCTCCGAATAGAGGTGGATCAGGATCGGCTCGGCGTAGCGGGTAATACGATTGCGCTGGCTCCATTCCAGGTACCCCTGGTTCCAGTTGCGCATGTACTGGTAACTCTTGGGCAGTTCGTAGTGGAAGACACAATTGTTCTTGGCGTACATCTCCCACTGGTTCGGATTCGGCTCACCGCGCAGATGCTTCTCGCCGCCCTTGCCCCGCCAGCCCGCCAGAAAGCCGATGCCAGAGCCGGGCTCCGTTTCGTAGTTGACGATGAAGTCGGGATAGTCGCGATACTTGCGAGCACCATCCTTGGCGACGAACGCTGGCAGCTTCAAGCGCGAGCCCAGCTCGATCAGCACCTCCTGAAACGGCTTGCACTCGCCCATCGGCGGCACCACGGGAATGCGGACGGCATCGACCGGCCCGTCGAACTCCGAGATCGGCCGATCGAGAATCGACATCACGTCGTGGCGCTCCAGATAGGTGGTGTCGGGTAGCACCAGGTCGGCAAAGGCGGTCATTTCTGACTGGAAGGCGTCGGCAACGACGATGAACGGAATCTTGTAGTCGCCCCCCTCACTGTCCGGAGCCCTGTCGTTGAGCATCTTGCGCACCTCGACCGTGTTCATGGTCGAGTTCCATGCCATGTTGGCCATGAAGATCAGCAAGGTGTCGATCTTGTAGGGATCGCCGCGCCAGGCATTGGTGATGGCGTTGTGCATCAGGCCATGCACCGACAGCGGATACTCCCAGGAGAAGCCCTTGTCCAAGCGCACCGGGCTGCCCGCCTCATCGACAAACAGGTCGTCCGGGTCGGACGGCCAACCGAGGGCCATGCCTTCGAGCGGCCGGTCCGGTCGAACCGCATCAGGACGATTGGGCGTTCGCGCGCAAGGCGGAATCGGGCGAGGGAACGGAACCTTGTGGCGAAAGCCACCGGGGCGATCGATGGTGCCGAGCAGCGACATCAGAATAGCCAGCGCGCGAATGCTCTGGAAGCCGTTCGAGTGCGCCGCCAGCCCGCGCATGGCATGGAAGGCAACGGGGTTGCCGGTAACCGTATCGTGCTCGACACCCCAGGAATCCGTCCAGGCAATGGGCAGTTCGATGCGCTGGTCGCGGGCGGTGACGCCCATTTCATAGGCCAGGCGGCGAATGGTGTCGGCCGGCACTCCGGTGACACCTTCCGCCCATTCCGGCGTGTATTCGGCCACGCGTTCCTGTAGCAGTTGGAAGGCCGGCTTGACCGGCTTCCCGTTCAGCTTGAACTCACCGAACAGGAAAGGATCGGCGCCCGCCTTATGCGTCACCACCGCCTTGTCGGTGTTGCGATCCCACCACAGCTTGTTCTGCGGGTCGTAGCAAGCCTCTTCGGCCGGCACTTCGGTGCGCAGGAACATGCCGAACTCGTCGCTCTTCTCGTCGGCATCGACCAGTTGGCCGGCGTTGGTGTATCTGACCAGGAAGTCACGGTCGTAAAGCCCCTTGGCGACGATCTCATGCAGGAAAGCCAGCAGCAGCGCCCCGTCGGTACCTGGCCGGATCGGCACCCATTCGTCGGCGATGGCCGAGTAGCCGGTGCGCACCGGATTGATCGAGACGAACCGGCCGCCATCGCGCTTGAACTTGGCGAGGGCGATCTTCAAGGGGTTGGAATGGTGATCCTCGGCGGTGCCGATCATGACGAACAGCTTGGCGCGATCCAGGTCCGGGCCGCCGAATTCCCAGAACGAGCCACCGATGGTATAGATCATGCCGGCGGCCATGTTGACCGAGCACAAGCCACCGTGGGCGGCGTAGTTGGGTGTACCGAACTGGCGTGCGAACAAACCGGTCAGCGCCTGCATCTGGTCGCGGCCTGTGAACAGCGCAAACTTTTTCGGATCGGTCGCGCGAATCTTGCCCAGCCGTTCCGCGAGTGTGGCCAGCGCCTCTTCCCAGGAGATCGCCTCGAACTGCCCGCTGCCGCGCTCCGCCCCGGCCTTGCGACGCAGCGGCCGCGTCAGGCGCGCCGGCGAATACTGCTTCATAATTCCCGAACTGCCCTTGGCGCAGATGACGCCCTTGTTCAGGGGATGGTCAGGATTGCCGTCGATGTAACGCACTTCGCCGTCGCGCAAGTGAACGCGAATCCCGCAGCGGCAGGCGCACATGTAGCAAGTGGTCTTCTTGATTTCCTGAACCGCCGTGGACATGGGATGGGGGCCAAATGTAAATTAGCAAACGCCGATATTGTGGCAAACTTGGCCCGGTTCACACAGCGAAAATTGCTTATCCACGAATAAACCCGAGAGCGCGATGACCAACCCCATACCCGAATTCACAGATAGCGAACGCCAACTGGTCAGCCAGACCCTGTTGGAGCGCTACGGCAAGCAAGTGCCCCTCCAATCGGCCGAAGCGGAACTCCAACTCGACCCTCTCTTCGACGATTTCTCGACCTGCCCGACCCTTTACTGGGAAGAGCGAGGCGCCAACTTCGTTGTGTTCAAGATCGCCGACAAACGCTTCCGCGCCCAGTTCTATTACTCGGAGGCCGAACAGTTTGGTGTTGGCAAGGAAGAATTCGACGAACTGGGCGACTGCGTGATCACCGTGCTACAGGTACAGTCCGATCACGAGCGGCAGATGCAGGGCATACGCAGCGGCATGACCGCTGTTCGACTTTGAACAGGCCAACGACGGCGAGGATCCCTTCGCGCCGATCATAATCTGATGGCCCCCCACCCCACCCGGCGGGTTCCGCGATGACACTCGACAGGGCCCGCCAGTTGCTCGGTACCCAGGTGACTTTCGGCAGTGGCTACAACCGCAACAGCGCAAGATTGATCCTGGCCGAGGTAGCGCGCTGTCACGGCCAGTCCTGGGTAGACAAGCTTATTCTCGAACTGCGCCTGGACGAGGCTTTCGGCTTCCGACCCGGCGAACAATTTACCACCCCGGGCTCATGAAGATCTGCATCGTTTCCGACAGTCACGACCGCGGCCCCATGCTGGCCAAGGCCATTGAGGCAGCTATCACCGAGGGCGCCCAGACGGTGATTCACTGCGGCGACATCATCGGCGGCAATACCCTCAAAGCGTCTCTCAAGCTCGGCGTGCCGCTGCACGTGGTTCACGGCAACAATCAGGGCGACCCGGTGGCCATCTCGCGCATGGCCTGGCATTCCAGCGGCCTGCTGAACTACCACGGTCAGGACGCCATGATCACGCTCGGGCATCGGCGCGTTTTCGTCACCCACTATCCCCACTATGCCCACGCCATGGCCTGCACTGGCGACTATGACCTGGTCTGTTGCGGCCACAGCCATGTGCCGGAGGTACGGCGGCAAGACAATGTCAAAGGCGGGCAGACCTGGCTCGTCAACCCGGGCACAGTGGCCGGACTCGGCGCGCCGACGGCGACCTGGATATTCGGTGATCTGGAATCGATGCACTTCGAAGTTCGACAGACACCGCCCTGATACCAAGCAACGATGCGGCTCCACATTCTCTGTGTCTATCTACAAATAGAAAGATTTTTCCGACCGGTTTGATATTTCGCAAGGCTAGCGCTCACACGGCCAAGGTAGAATCGCGGCCGTTCGTCCGAACACTCTTTCCCGGAGGCTTGATGTGACGGCTTCAATCGCAACCAACCAGACCATCCTGGTCGTGGGCGGCGGTATCAGCGGCATGACCGCAGCCCTGGAAGCCGCCGAGTGCGGCAAGCAGGTCATTCTGGTAGAGAAGACCCCGACACTCGGTGGTCGCACCGCCCAGCTCTATCGCTATTTCCCCAAGATGTGCCATCCGACCTGCGGGATGGAGATCAACCTGAAGCGCATCAAGGGCAATCCGAACGTGCGCGTGATGACCATGACCGAGGTCACCGCCGTTACCGGTCAGCGCGGCAACTACAACGTCACGCTCAAGGTCGCACCGCGCTATGTCAATGAGAACTGCACGGCCTGCGGCGACTGCGGCAAGGCGGTTACCAGCGAAGTGGCGGACGCCTTCAACTACGGCCTGGGCAAGGTGAAGGCAGCCTACCTGCCGCACGCCATGGCCTATCCGCAGCGCTTCGTCATCGACTCATCCATCGTCGGCAAGCCCGACGGGGACGCCGCCAAGGCCGCCTGCAAGTATGGCGCCATCGACCTGGACATGAAGGAAGAGACGGTTCAGATCAGCGTCGGCGCCGTCGTCTGGGCCACTGGCTGGCGCCCCTTCGACGCCAACAAGATTCAGCCCTACGGCTATGACCGCTATGCCAACGTCGTCACCAGTGTCGAGTTCGAGCGGCTGGCCGACCCGCGTGGTCCGACTGGCGGCAAGATCGTGCGCCCCTCCGATGGCAAGGAAGCCAGGAACATTGCCTTCATCCAGTGCGCCGGCTCGCGTGACGAAAACTACCTGCGCCACTGCTCGCGCATCTGCTGCATGGCGACCTTGAAACAAACGCAGTATGTGCGCGAAGCCTATGGCGACGCCGGCAAGTCGACGGTTTACTACATCGACATCCGCGCCATTGATCGTTTCGAGGACTTCTACCAGAACGTCCAGAAGGACACGACCGTCAGTTTCGTCAAGTCCAAAGTTGCCCGCATCGCCGAAAACCAGGAGAACGCCAACCCGATCCTTCATGGCGTCGATACCGAGGGCTACCACCGTTACGCCACCGAGCACGATCTGGTTGTGCTGGCCGTAGGAATGGAACCCGAGGTCACCGGCGTCAAGTTGCCCTCCGACATCATCCAGGATTCATCCAATTTCATCGAGGGTTCCAAGGATGGCGGCATGTTCGGCGCCGGGGCCGCTTCCAGCCCATTGGACGTGAACCGCTCGGTGCAGAGCGCCACGGCGGCCAGCCTCAAGGCAATTCAGGTGATCCACAAATCTGCTTCGACGGAGGCCGTGTAATGGCCGACATTAAATACGCTGCGTATGTTTGTTCGGGCTGCGGCATCGGCGACGCGCTCGATGTCGGCGCCCTGGAAAAGGTCGCCCAGAAGGAAGGCAAGATGGCGCTGGTCAAGAGCCACCCCTTCCTGTGCAACGCCGAAGGCGTGCAAATGATCCGCGACGATATCGCCAACGACGGGGTCACCCATCTCTGCGTCGCCGCCTGCTCGCGGCGTGCCAAGACCGAGGCGTTCAATTTCCCAACCGTCGCCATGTCGCGCGCCAACCTGCGCGAAGGCGTGATCTGGGTGGTGGCCGAAGGCTCCGACCACGACGAAGTCCGCCAGGAAATGGCCGAAGACTACGTTCGCATGGGCTGCGCCGAGGTCAAGAAGATGCAATTACCCGGCGGGAACGTCAAGGAGTCTTCCAGCAAGCGCATCCTGGTGGTCGGTGGCGGCATGTCCGGCATGACCGCGGCGCTGGCGTCGGCCGACGCCGGCTACGAAGTGGTGATTGTCGAAAAGTCCGGTCAGCTGGGCGGCTTTGCCAACAACCTGCTCAAGCGGGTTCCTTTCAGTGCCCCCTACGCCGAGCCGCAGACCACCGGTGTCGAGGAAATGGCCGCGCAAGTTGGCAGCCACTCCCGGATCAAGGTTCATCTGAACTCAACGGTTGCCGAAACCGCTGGCGCGCCGGGCCGGTTCGCCATCAAGGTCGCTCAGGAATCCGGTGCCGTCACCGAGGAAATGGTCGGCGCCATCGTCCAGGCCACTGGCTTTAGCACCTACGACGTCAACAAGTTGCCCGAACTGGGCGGCGGCCAGGCGAATGTGGTCGACCAGGCGGGGCTCGAAGCACTGGCCAAGGCGGCCAAGGGTGGCCCGATCAAGCGCGCCGACGGCAAGGAAGTCAAGAGCGTCGTCTTCGTGCAATGTGCCGGGCAGCGGGACACCAGCGGCACCCACCTGCCTTATTGCTCCGGCCACTGCTGCGCCACCAGCATCAAGCAGGCGATGTATTTCAAGGACAGCAACCCCGACATCGACACCGTGGTCATGTACCAGGATCTGCGTGTCCCGGGCATGGGCGAGGACTTCTATCGCAGCGCCCAGCGGAAGGGCGTCCTTTTCACCAAGGGCAAGGCAAGCAAGGTAACTGGCGGCGGGACTTGCAAGGTCGAATTCCAGGACCTGATTCTCGACGAAGCCACGTCGACCGAAGCCGATCTGGTCGTGCTCGCCACGGGTCAGGTGCCGAATGCGGGCGTCAATCTCGACGAATGGACGGCCATCAATACGCTGGCCGAAGGCGGCGACGCGGCGGCCAAGGAGCAGCGCACGACGCTCGAAGCCACCTCGGTGCTGAAGCTGGCCTACCGCCAGGGCCCGGACATGCCGCAGTTCAAGTACGGCTTCGCCGACAGCCACTTCATCTGTTTCCCCTATGAGACGCGCCGTACCGGCATCTACGCCGCCGGCCCGGTGCGGCGGCCGATGGACATGCTGCAAGCCCAGGAAGACGCCACCGGTGCCGCCCTGAAGGCGATTCAGGCGGTCGAAAATGTGGAGAAGGGCCGCGCAGCCCATCCGCGCGCTTGGGACTTGTCGTTCCCGAAGGCCCGCCTGGAAGGCTGCACGCAGTGCAAGCGGTGTACCGTCGAATGCCCATTCGGCGCCATCGACGAGGACGAAAAGCGTTTCCCCCTCTTCAACGAGGAACGCTGCCGCCGGTGCGGCACCTGCATGGGCGCCTGCCCGGTGCGGGTCATCTCCTTCGAGAACTATTCCTGCGACACCGTTGGCATGCAGGTCAAGGCCGTCAATGTCCCCGACGAATTCGAGGAGAAGCCGCGCATCCTGATCCTCGCCTGCGAGAACGACGCCTATCCGGCGCTGGACATGGCCGGCGTGCAACGCATCACCTACTCGGCTTTCGTCCGCGCCATCCCCGTGCGCTGTCTCGGCTCGGTCAACACCATCTGGATCACCGATGCGCTCAACTCCGGCTACGACGGCGTGATGATGATGGGCTGCAAGAAGGGCGACGACTATCAATGCCACTTCGTCAAGGGTTCGGAGATGGCCTACTACCGGATGAGCAAGATCGGCGATACCCTGAAGCAGCTTGGTCTCGAACCGGAACGGGTACAGACCCAGGAAGTCGCGATCACCGATAGTGCCCGCGTCGCCGCGCTGATCAACGAGTACGTGGGGCAGCTCAACGAAATGGGGCCGTCGCCGATGAAGGGCTTCGGCTAAGAAGGAGCGGAAAGCAAATGAGCGATCTGAACACGCAAGCCGTGGCGCGCTACAAGAACAACTTCCTCAAGGAAGTCGAAGAGCGCGTCGAGGACGGCCACTGGGTCAAGATGTGCATGCAGTGCGGCGTCTGCGCCGGTTCCTGCCCGCTCGGCCCGCATTGGGAACATTCGCCGCAGAAGATATTCATGATGATCCGCGCCGGCAAGCGCGAAGAAGTTCTTTCCTCGGATTCGATGTGGATGTGTACGTCCTGCTACAACTGCATCGTCCGGTGTCCGCGGAAGCTGCCAATCACCCACATCATGCACGGCCTGGCCAACTATGCCCACCGGCTGGACCTGGCGCCCAAGGGCCAACCGACCCGTGAAATCGCCAAGCTGTTCTGGGACAACCTGGTCAAGACCGGTCGCGTCAATGAGCTGAAGTTCTCCCTGGCCATGTACTTCAAGGATGGCTTCGGTCAGGGCGTCAAGAATGCCATGGCCATGCAGGGTATCGGCCTGGGCTTGGTCAAGGCCAAGCGGCTCAACCCGATGGAGATTATCGGCGGCCACAAGTGCAAGGACAGCAGCGGCATCAAGAAGATGGTCGCCAAGGCGCGCGAAATCGAAGATCGCCGCCGCGGCCTCGCCTGACAGAGGAAACTGATCAATGGCCAAGAAACAGTATGCGTTCTACCCGGGCTGCTCCTCACAAAAGGGCGCCTCGGCATCGAACTTCCCGACCTCGATGGAGGTCATGTGCCAGAAGCTCGACATCCAGTTGAACGAGATTCCAGACTGGAACTGCTGCGGTGCTTCGATCGGCTACGGCGAGGGTGGCGAACTGCCGCGTTTGGTCATCAATGCCCGCAACCTGGCGCTGGCCGAGAAAGAGCTGCCCGGTCAGGATATGGTTTCCGGTTGCCCGGCCTGCTGGCTCGCCACGCGCGAGACTGCCGAGCGTCTCCATGAACACAGCAGCCTTCTTGCCGAGACCAACGAGGCCCTCAAGGAAGCCGGTTTGAATCTCAAGAACACCGTGCGTGCGCGCCACATGACCGAAGTGCTGATCGAGGACATCGGCTTCGAAGGCATGAAGGCGCCGGTGGTCAAGCCGCTGGAAGGCCTGAAAATTGCCGGCTACGTCGGTTGCCAGACCAACCGGCCCTTCGGCATCGCCGGTGAATCCTTCGAAAACCCGTTGTACCTCGACAAGATGATCGAAACGGTGGGCGCCGAGGCGGTGAAGTACGAGCAGAAGGTCACCTGTTGCGGTGGCGCACTGGCCTTTTCGGAGCCCGAGAAGTCCCAGAAGCAGATTCGCGACATCGTTGAATCGGCCTACGACAACGGCGCCAACATGATCGTGACGCCATGCCAACTGTGCCAGGCCAACGTCGAGATCTACCAGTCGGAAATCAACAAGAAGCACGGTACGAAGCTCAACATGCCTGTTGTCTATTACACGCAACTGATGTCGGTCGCCTACGGCGGCTCGGCCAAACAGGCGGGGCTTGACGGGCAGCTGATCCGCGCCGAAAAGCTCGAAGGCATCGCCAACAAATAAGAAGCACTTGCTCGGGGAAAGACGGCGGCGCCCTTCCATTGGGAACGGCGCCGCTGTTTTTTTGGCACTGCCCTCGGCAACACAGGAGTCCGGCCTCGTGACCACCCTGTTCGATCTTGAAGTTGCTCTTGCTTGGCGAAGTCGCCATGCCCTTCACCGGGATCGTCGGGTGTTTGCCGGCGTTGATGTTGACCGCACTCTCTTCGCCAAACGATCGCTGGCGTGGCTTGCCCAGGAATCACTCAATGAGCCGATACGCATGGGCGATCGCATCATCATTGGCGAACGGGACCCACGCCAGGTGCGGGAAGCCATGCTCCAAGGCTGGCGCCATGCGCGTCCGCTGGTTGGTCGGCATTACCCGAGGGGGCTGTTGAACGAGTTTCCGCGCCAGGATCTGCGCCCATTTCGCGCCGTCGAGGTTGCCGACACCAGCGTTCTTGCCGACTTCAACGCGCCCTTGCAAGGCCTTGAGCTTGCCATCGATTGCACGATCATCGAGCGGCGGGATGACGCATCGCCGTCCACTCCCGGCGATGATCTGCTCGAACAACTGGCCAGCGGCGGCCCGGGCATGCAGGCGGCGCTGGCAGGCGCCGACACCGACTTCCATGCCGGCATGCCGTTTGCCCGGGGCGACGAGTCCGACGACAGCCGCTTCTATGATCGCGAACGCATGGTTGACCATCTGGACGCGCCGACCCGCGGAGAGATTGCCGCTCTCTATCGCCGCTTTCTGCGTCCCGGTATGGCGATCCTCGATCTGATGGCGAGTTGGAATTCACATTTGCCGGATGATGTCGAACTAACCGTGACCGGTCTGGGCATGAACGCGAGCGAGTTGGCGCACAACCCGCGCCTGTTCGACACGCCTGATCCATGACTTGAATCAGGCGCCCCGACTTCCATGGCCCGATGCCACCTTCGACGCGGTGCTCTGCGCCTTGTCCATCGAATACCTGACCCAGCCGCTGGCGGTGGTCGCCGAGTTGGCGCGGGTAGTGAAGCCCGGCGCGCCCTGCGTGATCACCTTTTCCGACCGGTGGTTCCCGCCCAAGGCGATTCGCCTCTGGAGCGAGTTGCATCCTTTCGAACGCATGGCACTGGTAACCGACTATCTTCGCCTGTCGGGAGAATTTGAGAACCTGGCAACCGAATCACTCCGTGGGCTGCCGGCACCCGCCGGCACCTGGCGCCCGCAAGGCCGCCCCTTTGCCGATCCGCTGTTCGCGGTTTGGGGCTATCGGGTCAGCCGGCGGTAGATGTCGGCAAGTTTGAGGGGTAGCTTGTGCACCTCGTCGAGCACGGTGTAGCTGGCGGGTCCGTACATGTGCTTGAGGTAGTCGGCGCCTTGGCGGTCGATGGTCACACAGTAACTGCGCACACCCTTTTCGCGCGCCTCCAGCAGTGCGTGGCGCGTATCCTCGATTCCGTAGTTGCCGCGATATTCGTCGCCGAAGTCGTCGGGACGGCCGTCGGAAAGCGTCACCAGCAACTTGTGGCGAACCGGCTGGGCGACCAGCAGACGGGTCAGGTGGCGAATGGCAACCCCCATGCGCGTGTAGTCCTTGGCCTCGATGCCGGCAATGCGCCCGCGCACGGTTTCGTCGTACGCTTCGCGGAAACCCTTGATGCGGTAGATGTCGCAACGGGTACGCGTCCACCCGGAAAAACCATAGATGGCATAGCTGTCACCCAATGCCTCGATGCCCTCACTGAGCATGATCAGCGCCTCGCGCTCGGCGTCGTTGATCCAGCCCTTGGTGCTGCCGCTCATGTCGACCATGAACAGTGCCGCCAGACTGCGCTCATTGCGCACCCGGCGACAGAAGACCCGTTCGGACGGCTCGGCGCCGCCGCGCCGGTCGGCCAAAGCGTCGACCAGGGCATCCAGGTCGATCTCCTCGCCATCGGGCTGGCGACCGAGGATACGATCTTCGCCGCGGACTATCTCGAAACGGCGGCGAATCTGCCGGATCAGCGCCGCGTAGCGACTGCTCACCTCGCGAACATAGGCCGGATCGCCCACCTTCACTTCCGTCTCGTAGACATGGCACCAGGCGCGCCGGTAGGCGCCGCGATGGGTATCCCATTCGTCGTACCGATAGTTGGCGTCCCGATCATTGACCAATTCCGGGCCGGGCCCTTCCTTGTCGGTGGGCTGCCATTGGCCGTGGCCGGCGGCGGTCAATGCTTCCGGCGGCAACTCGCCAAGATCCTGGATGAGCGACTGGGCGGCGGCTTGCGCGTCGGGTGGCAAGGTCACCGCCTCGCCGTCCATGCGGAAGTCCAGGGGCGCGTCCTCGCCGTTCTGCGTGACGGTCAGCGGCGATTCACTGGCCGGTCGCCGGCCGACCATGCCCTTGAGGTTGGCAACCGCCTTGCGCACTGTCTGCGTATCCCGCTCGATCCGTTCGGCGCGCACCCGCCAGGCCGCAGACGGGTCGATGCCGCCGACCACGGCGACATGGGGTGGGTCTTCGGCCGAATCCATGTAGTCCGCCAGCACGGCCAGCGTGTCGGCAATGGTTGCGCCGGGTCGGGCCAATCGATCGGCGGCCACTTGCAGGCCGGCCGGCCAGGGGCCGCGCAGCGCGACGATTTCGGCGGCGAGCCCGGGGAGCTCCGCCGCGATGCGGGCATCCAGGCGCATCGCCTCGAGCACCGCCAGCCAGTCCAGCGCCCGCTGGCGGTCCGGCCAGACCGCCAACCGCTGCTCCAGGTTGACGTTGAAGGTGCCAAAACGGGTCTGCGCCCAAAGTATGGTCGCCATGGCCTTGTAGAGCCGGCGGTTGGATTCGGCGTCCGGATACCGCACCAGCAGTTCCGGGAGAAACACGTTCTCCGTATCCGTCCAGGCGCTCGCAGCGGCTCGCACCGCCAAGGGACGCCCGGATAGTCCCTGCAGGAAACGCGACAGTCTTGCTTCCACTTCGACCAGGCGGGTCACCGGGGTTCCGGCGCGGGCGGCACGAAAGGCATCGATATTGCGCAACTGGTCCATCGCGGGCCGCAGGCCTTGGCGATCGTACGCATCCAGCCCCGCCAGCACCCAGGCGTCAAAGCCGTCGTCATCGAGCAATTCAAACGCTTTCGGCGCCAGGGTAGCCAGCAGGTAGCCGATTTCCGCGTAGGTCTTGGCCGCTATGCCGGCCCAGTGCAGCACCTTGTCCTGCTGGGCACGGCTCAGCGCCTCAAGCGCTCCTGCCAGCCGGGTAATCGAGCGGTGCGAGGGCGAGGCGAAGAGGACGGTGTCGAGCCGCTCTTCCAGCTCGTGTTCGAAAAGCTTTCTGGCGGAACTAGAAGACGGCTCGGACAAGGTCGTTCAAGGTTTCGTTCATGTCCGGGTCGTCGGTCAGCGCTCGGGCGATGGCCGCCGTGCAGGCCGAGGCCGGAGCCATGCCGGCGCTGACCAACTGCGCCGCGTGTACCAGCAGGCGGGTACTGGCACCCTCGTCGAGGCCCTGGCCCTTCAGATTGCGGGTCAGTTCCGCCAGCTTGACCAGTTTGCGGGCGAAGGCCGCGTCCACACCGCCTTCGGTGGCGACGATGCCGGTCTCCACCTCGGCGGAGGGATAGTCGAACTCCAGGGCGACGAAACGCTGCCGCGTGCTCGGCTTGATTTCCTTCAACACACTCTGGTAGCCGGGGTTGTAGGAGATCACCAGCATGAAGTCGTCGGGGGCCGGGACCAGTTCGCCTCGCTTGTCCACGGCCAGCACGCGGCGGCTGTCGGTCAAGGGATGAATGACCACCGTGGTGTCCTTGCGCGCTTCGACGATCTCGTCCAGATAACAGATGGCTCCCGCCCGCACTGCAGCGGTGAGCGGCCCATCCATCCAGACGGTCTGCTCGCCGACGATCAGATAGCGGCCAACCAGGTCAGCAGTGGTGAGGTCATCGTGGCACGCAACGGTGACCAGCGGCCGCTTAAGGCGCCAGGCCATGTACTCGACGAAACGCGTCTTGCCACAGCCGGTCGGCCCCTTGAGCAGTACCGGCAACCGGCGCCGAAAAGCCGTTTCGAACAGCGCCACTTCTTCCCCAACAGGCTGGTAGTAGGGCTCGTCGCCAACCGTGGCGAGTTGCGGCGAGAGCAGGTCCGGCGTCCTCATTCGGAGCCGCAACTCCCACCGGTATCGGCGCAATCGCCCTCGCTCAGGTACATATCCTCCTCGTCGCGCGCCCGTTTCTCGGCGGCTTCGCGCTCGACCTCGGCCTGGCGAACACGCCACTTCTCCAGCCTCTCCTTGGCCAAAGCCTCGTCCATGGCAATGGTCTGCTCGCCAAACATCACTTGCTTGAGAAAACGAAACGCGAACTGCATCAGTTCGACATCGTCGGCCATCAACAAGGCCTTCTCATCGGCGCCCAACTTGAACAGCTTGCCGAAGGCTTCGCTATCGACGAAATTGTGAAAGGTGTCGATGTCGTAGCAGGCCATGAAGAATAGTTGCCGACTCTTCAGCGAGGGCGCGCCGATACTGGGGCCGGACGACTTCTTCTTCAGCACCAGTTGGCGCCAGCCGCGCGCCAATTCGTCGTACTCCACGACGCCCTGCTCGGCGCGGTACTCGTCGATGGTCACGGTGCGCGCCACCTCATGGCCCTTGCAGTGGTCCTCCTTGACCAGGGCATAGGACTGGCTGTTCGACATATTCGTCCTGCTTGCGCATCGAGAGCAGAGCAACGGGGTAGTAGCGGCAGGCGGTCGGCCTGTCTTCATAAACCGAACAACCTTCAGGGGTCATGAACCGGCAGGCAGTACCGCCATCGACCGGACGGAACTTGACACCGGCGATGCCCTCCTTCTCCATCTCGTATGGCACTGTGTAGTCCTGGAGAAAAACGGTGGAACTGATGCCTAGCCGCTTCTTCAGCCGGATGATGTCGTAGGGTGTCAGCGAGATGTCGATGTTGGCACAGCAGGCGTTCCAGCAGCCGATGCCCTTGTGGCAAGAGAACTGGAGTGGGTGGCTGCCCTCGATCAAGGTGGGCATCACTGGGCTCTGCGGAAACGGAATCTCAATCTTGTTGGACATGGGCAACCTCATCGAATCGAACCTGGTGTGCGAAGGTGCCACGAAACGTGGCCTCTTTGCAAACAAGGCTTTTTCAAACTCCGAAAAGAAAAACCGGGCGTCTTGCGACGCCCGGCTTGTCGATACAACTACAGACTGCTTAGTGAGGCGCGGCAGCCTTGAACAGCTTCGACTTGTCGACCAGATCGACGTGCTTACGCTTGAAGCAGGTCCACTTCTTGGTCTTCTTGTCGTAGATGGAGTTCACGAAGCAGTGCCAGTTGGTCTCATCGACGAAGTTCTTGTCGGTGCGATAGTAGAAGCCGGGGTAACGGCTCTCTTCACGAAACTGGATGTGCTTCATATGGGCTTCGGCCGTCAGGATGCGATGGTAGTTTTCCCAGGCGCGTAGCAGTTCGTGCAGATCCTTCGCACGCATCTTCTGAGCGTCTTCCTTCAGCATCTCGAGCTTCTCTTCCGCAACCGCCAACATCTTGTCGTTGGTGTTGTAGTAGGTGGCGACGCCCGCGACATACTCGTCCATGATCTTCTGCAAGCGGAACTGCAGCATCTTGGGCGTGATGTAGTTGGGGTTGACGTCGATGGCGGTGGTGTAGTCCTTGAATTCAAGGAAGTTGCGCACCGGCTTCCAGATGGCTTCGGCGATCTGCTCGGGGCTCTCGTCGAGCTCGGGCTTCAGATCGGCGTTGTCCATGCAGTACTTGACCATCGCCTTGGCGGCCAGACGGCCTTCGGCGTGCGAACCGGAGGAGAACTTGTGACCGGAGGCGCCCACGCCGTCGCCGGCGGTGAACAGACCCTTGACGGTGGTCATGCGAGCGGTAACCCCAGTTCCAGCCGGACGGCAGATGGGCGGGGATGCCGGTGTACTCTTCCGAGGTCGGCGCGCCGACGTCGGTCGGGCCGGACACCCAGATGCCGCAGCAACCGGAGTGCGAGCCGAGCAGGTAGGGCTCGGTCGGCATCAGTTCGGACATCTTCTTCTCGGGCTCGATGTTCTCGCCGACCCAGATGCCGCACTGACCGATACACATGTCGAGGAAGTCTTCCCAGGCCTCGGCTTCGAGGTGCTTGACTTCCTTCGGCGACAGCGTCTCGCGCAGCTTGGCCAGCGCGGTGACGGTGTCCATGTAGATCGGGCCGCGACCTTCCTTCATTTCCTTCAGCATCAGGTGGTTACGCAGGCAGGAGGCGGGAACGGCGGCCTGGCCATAAGGCGGGTAGTCGTTCAGCATGTCCTTGTTCTTGGTCATGTAGTCTTCGCCGTAGGCGTTGGCGGCGCGGGCCTTGAACAGCAGGAACCAGGCGCCGACCGGGCCGTAACCGTCCTTGAAGCGGGCGGGCACGAAACGGTTTTCCATCATGGTCAGCTCGGCGCCGGCTTCCGCCGCCATCGAGTAGGTCGAACCGGCGTTCCACACCGGGTACCAGGCACGGCCTTGACCTTCGCCGACGGAACGGGGCCGGAACAGGTTCACGCAGCCACCGGCGGCCAGGATGACGGCCTTGGCCTTGTAGATGTAGATCTTGTTCTCGCGAACGGAGAAGCCAGCGGCACCGGCGATGCGGGTCGGATCGTTCTTGTCGTTGATCAGGTGCACGATGAAGACACGCTCCTGAATACGGTCAAGGCCCAGCGCCTTCTTGGCGGCTTCGGCGACGATCCACTTGTAGGATTCGCCGTTGATCATGATCTGCCACTTGCCCGAACGGACCGGCTGACCGCCGTCCTTCAGTGCCGGCAAACCTTCACGGATGGCTTCCGCGCCGTCATGACGAACACCGGCGGCGTCGGTCTTCCAAATGGGCAGGCCCCACTCTTCGAACAGGTGCACGGAGTCATCGACGTTGCGGCCCACATCGTAGGCCAAGTCATCGCGGGTGATGCCCATCAGGTCGTTGGAGACCATGCGGGCGTAGTCCGCGGGATCCTGCTTGTCGCCGATGTAGGTGTTGATCGCGGACAGACCCTGCGCCACAGCACCGGAGCGGTCCATGGCAGCCTTGTCTACCAGCTTGATCTTCAGGTCCTTGCCGGTCTCGGCCTTGAGAACCTCGGCCCAACGCATGATTTCGTAAGCGGTACCGCAGCAGGCCATGCCGCCGCCGATCAACAGAACGTCAAGTTCTTCTTGTACGACTTCTGGTTTATCAAAAGTTCCAGCCATTTTCAATTCCTCGATCAAAGATTACTTGCGGATCAGTTCGGCGGGGTTGCCGGAGCGGAAGCCACCCATCATGTCCCGGGTAAACGAGCCGACCGCGGTGATATCGGCCAGCTTGGGCACCGGCTTGCCACCGTAGGGATCGATGGAACCCTCGGGAGTAGTACGGATCGGGAACTTGAAGCGCTTGACATTGCCATTGCGGAACTTGATGGTCCACATGATGGAATCGGAACCGCGCAGCGGCTGCACCGAGCCACCCAGCGGCACGACGTCAGCGTAGTGACGGCATTCGATGGCGCCCTGCGGGCAAATCTTGACGCAGGAGTAACACTCCCAGCACTGCTCGGGCTCCTGGTTGAACGCCTTCATGGCGTGGCCGGTGTCGGAACCATCCTTGTCAAGTTTCATCAGGTCATGCGGGCAGATATACATGCAGGCGGTCTTGTCCTGACCTTTGCAGCCATCGCACTTCTCGGTACGAACAAATGTTGGCATTGTTACTCGCTCCTTGGTTACTGAATCACTTCAAAAAACAACGACTCTCGAACACTCGCCGCGCCCGGAAAAAAACGGGAACGGCGAGCGACCTTCGACTTGAATTGGCTGACTCGCCGCCATGTCGCGCGCGTTTACTTTGCCGAGTGGCCCTTTAACTCCACCTTGACATTCTCTTCGGCGCTCAGACCGGCATAGTACTTCTGGAGGACCTTGGCGACTTCGGGACGGCTGAACTCGACCGGCAGATCCTTGCCTTCGGACAGCATCGAACGCACCTTAGTGCCGGACAACAGGATCCGATCGTCCTTGGTATGGGGGCAGGTGCGCTGCGAGGCCATGCCGCCGCACTTGTTGCACCAGAAGGTCCAGTCGATGTTCATGTTCTTGGTTTCGAGCGCATCCTTGGGGATCTCGTCGAAAATCTTCTGCGCATCGAAGGGGCCATAGTAGTCGCCCACACCCGCGTGGTCACGGCCGACAATCAGGTGCGAGCAGCCGTAGTTCTGACGGAACAGGGCATGCAACAGGGCTTCGCGCGGACCGGCGTAGCGCATGTCGAGCGGATAGCCGGCCTGGATTACGGTATTTGGCGCGAAATAGTTTTCGACCAGCACACTAATAGCTTCGGAGCGAACCTCGGCGGGGATGTCACCCGGCTTCAGGGCGCCCAGCAGCGAGTGGACCAGTACGCCATCCATTGTCTCGATCGCGATCTTGGCCAGGTACTCGTGGGAGCGGTGCATCGGGTTGCGGGTCTGGAAGGCGGCAATCTTCGACCAGCCGATTTTCTGGAACAGCGCCCGGGTCTCGGCCGGCGTCATGAACTGCTCGCCGTACTTCTCCTTGAAACCACCGGTCGACAACACCTTGATCGGACCGGCCAGGTTGTACTTACCCTGTTCCATGACCATCTTGACGCCGGGGTGCTCCATGTCGGTGGTCTTGTAGACCTGCATGCACTCATGGGCCTTGTCGATGCCATACTTCTCGGTGACCCTCATGGTCGCGAGGATCTCGCCAGTCGCACTATCGGCCAAGGCGATCTCGCTGCCGGCCTTGATGCTTTCATCGTCGGTCGACAGGGTGACGGGAATCGGCCAGAACAGCCCATTGGCCATCTTCATGCCGTCGCAGACACCCTGCCAGTCAGAATGGGTCATGAAACCATCGAGGGGAGTGAAGCCGCCGATGCCCAGCATGATGATGTCGCCCGCTTCGCGTGAGCTCACTCTGACTTGCGGCAACGACTTGGCACGGGCCAGCTCGTCTTTCTGTGCCTGACCATCAAGCAGCAAGGGCTTAAGGTTACCGCCACCGTGCGGATTTACGAGTGCCATGGGATGTCCTCCTCCAGTTATTCGGTCTGTTTCTACGGAGGATGCGAAGGCTAGCACTTCCCCGATACCCTCTTAAACTTATTTTTCGATGACGGAATAAGTGACCCGAATTTTGATATTCAAGGCGCTTGATCCAGATCAAATCAGGGCTTTTTCAACTTTGCCTCTTCCGCTTGCCTTGCCTTGACTTCCCGCAGACGGGCATCGACTTGGGAGCGTTCGTAGAAATCGCCGTCGGGAGATTTCTGCGCCAATTGGAGTTGCTCGATAGCCGGCAACAGCAGGCCTTGCAGTGCATAGGCCTCGCCCTGCGCCCAATGCTGACGCAGGCGCTTGCCCTGTAGTGCGTAGACCTTGGCCTGTAAACCACGCATCCGAAAATCCGTCGTATGGCTCTGCACGTCGGCGGAGACAAACTTCAAAGCCTCATCCAAGCGCTGGCTGGCCAGCAATCCCTCCACCCAGGCGTAGGCGATGGCACGATTGCCGGGATACCGCACGACCGCCTCGCGCAGAATCTTCATCGCCCCGGTAACATCGTTCTGCTTGCTGCGTAGATCCGCCGCCAGCACTTCGATCATCGGGGACGCCGCCTTGAGCCTGCGCAATTCCCCGATCTGGCCTTCCGCGGCGGCAAATCGCTTGTCCCTCAGATACGCCAGCGCCAAGCCGTACCGGGAAGCGGGCTCCGAAACTGACTTGCGCTCGTTGACCTGCGTCTCGAAATCGACCACGGCGTCCTGGGCGGTCCCCTGCTGGGCCTTGAGTTTAGCCCTGACGAGAAGAAATTCCATTGAATCAGGCACTTGTCGATACGGCCGCGCCTGTATGCGGTTATCCATGTCAGCGATCCGCTCCGTGGTCAGCGGATGGGTGCGAAGGTAGCCAGGGGCGTTGTTCTCGTAGAGACGGCCGAATTTTTGCAGGCGCTCGAAGAACGTGCCCATACCGCGAATATCATAGCCAGCCTTTTCAAGGACTTGCAGCCCAAGGCGATCAGCCTCGCGCTCGAAATCGCGCGAATAGTTGAGCTGCTGCTGCAAGCCAGCCGCCTGCCCAGCCACCGCGGCACCCAAGGCCACGTCGGGATTGCTGCGGGCCGCCAGGATTGCCACCGCCAAGGACAGCAGGGCTGCCATCTGGCCCTGGCTTTGCTTGTTGACCATCCGCGCCAGGTGGCGCTGGGTGACGTGGGATATCTCGTGCGCCAGTACGCCCGCCAACTCGGACTCGGACTGAGCGGCCATGATAAGGGCCGTGTGGACACCGATATATCCTCCAGGCATCGCAAAGGCGTTGAGGGTCGCGTCGCGCAGCGCAAAAAACTCGAAGTCCTGGCCGGGCACCTCGCTCTGGGCGGTCAGCTTGCGGCCGAGGCGATTGAGATAGGCGTCAATTTCCGGATCATCGAGGTAGGATGGCTCCCGCAGTCGGATATCGCGCATGATCGATTCCCCAATGCGCTTTTCCATGAGCGGCGGCAGGTCCGCTTGGGCCGACTCACCCAGGTCCGGCAGCCCCTCGGGCAGCGCCACTGGCGCGAAACCGATCAGCAACGCGCAAATCGGCGCGGCCAGGACGTAGGGCGAACAGCGGGAGACAGCCATGACGGCTATGATACTGGTTCACCTTCACACGGTTCCCAACGGTCGCCCCGGATTTGTAAGCGGATGTCACAGAACATACTCACTCACTTCGATGCCGCCGGTCAGGCGCACATGGTTAACGTCGGAGCCAAGCCGGAAACCGAACGGCTGGCCAGGGCGACGGGGCGAATCCGGATGCGTGCCGAAACGCTGGCGCTGATTCGGGCGGGCGATGCCAAGAAGGGCGACGTGCTGGGCATTGCGCGGGTAGCCGCCATCCAGGCGGCGAAACGAACCGGTGAACTGATCCCGCTCTGCCACCCGCTGCCACTGACGCGCGTCGCCGTCGAGTTCGACCTCGACGAGGCGAGCAGCGCCGTCGATTGCCGGGTCATCGCACAGACGGTCGGCCGTACCGGCGTCGAAATGGAGGCCATGACCGCCACCGCGGTGGCCCTGCTGACCATCTACGACATGTGTAAGGCGGTGGATCGCGGCATGGTCATCGAGGCCATACGCCTGCTGGAAAAGTCCGGCGGCAAGTCGGGTCACTGGCTGGCGGAGTAAAAAATGCGCGCGCGCGAGGAAAACCGAATTCTTTTTTCACGAGATGGGGAATAATAGGCGTTCGCATCGCGTTTACCCGTAACCAATCGCGCAAGATCAACTTCACCGGATAGCATCCGACACAACACAAGGAGGAAGTTCCCAGATGGACATGCTACGTAGAACAATGCTGAAGGGCGTGAGCGCCAGTGGTGTCCTGGCCGCCGCCTTGGCCGCCGGCGTCCTCAAGCCGACTCAGGTCCTGGCCGCCGAGGAATGGAACAAGGCGGCATTCGAGGCCAAGGAAGCTGGCGCGGCTCTCAAGGGTCTTGGGGCCGCCACCACTGCGGACAGCAAGGATATCGTCCTGAAGGCGCCGGAAATCGCCGAAAACGGTGCGGTCGTGCCGGTCGAAGTGGTCAGCAACATTCCCAACACCGTCTCCATCGCCCTGATGTCGATGAAGAACCCGTTGCCCCTGTTCGACCATCTTCGAGTTCATGCCGGGTGCCCTGCCGGACATCCAGGTGCGCATGCGGTTGGCCGAAACAACCACGGTGAAGGCGGTCGTCAAGACTGCGGACGGCAAGTTCTACACGGCCCAACGCGAGGTCAAGGTCACCGCTGGTGGCTGCGGCGGCTGATCCCTCGGACATCGACCCGACGAGCATTCTTTCAGAACATTTCTTACAGGAAAAACCATGGCAGATCCGATGAAAATTCGCGCCACGATGAAAGGCGATGTAGCCGAGATCAAAGTGATGATGAGCCACCCGATGGAAAACGGTATGCGCAAGGACAGTGGCGGCGCCACCATCGCCGCCCATTTCATTCAGCAAATCTCGGTCGACGTCGGTGGCAAGACGGTGATTCAGGGGCAGACAAGCACTTCGGTATCGCGCAACCCGGTATTTGGCTTTAAGGTCAAGGGCGCCAAGGCCGGCGACAAGGTCGTGGTCAAGTGGAAGGACAACAAGGGCGAGAGTCGCAGCGACGAAGCCGCCATCGCCTAGCCCGGCGCCCCGAATGCCGGCGAAGCCCAGCGGCAAGCCGTCTTGAAGCTCCCCGCACGCGGGGAGTTTCTCTTTCTGGCCACCAGACAGGAAATATCTTGGAATATTGTGGCGGCCCGGACCGTCTATATCCTTAGTTCAATGCAAAGGAAGCGACCGTGGGTCTCCTGCAGTTAATCGGCCGAACCCGTCAATTCGAGGAACGAATGGCGGAAAGCACTTCGCGCCTGTGGCGGCTGGCCCATTCCTGGTGCCGCAACCGCGCCTTGGCCGACGATCTGGTCCAGGACACCCTCGCCAAGGGACTCAAGAACCATAGCCAGTTGCGCGACGAGCACTCGCTGCACGCCTGGCTGTGCGGAATTCTTGCCAATTGCTGGCACGACCACCTCCGCGCGCATCGGGATATGGACGATATCGCGGAGATCGACGAATACCGGCTGATCTCGGACGGCACTCCGGAATCCGAATGCCTGCAGAGCGAAGTTGTGCGGCGAGTCCGCCAGGCGGTGGCCGCCTTGCCGGTCGCCCAGCGCGAAGTGGTCACCCTCGTCGATCTGGAAGAGTTTTCCTACGCGGAAGTCGCGGCGATTCTGGAAATTCCGCTGGGTACCGTGATGAGCCGCCTCTCGCGGGCGCGCGGCACGCTGAAGGAAAGTCTGCGGGAGCACAATGCATGTGGCGCGGCGCGCGCTTCGCCGTCGCCCCGGATTGCGAGGGTCAAATGAGCCGCGAGATATCCGACGAACTGTTGAACGCTTTTGCCGACAATGAACTCGACGGTGCCGAAAAGGCCGAGGTGCTCGAACGCATCGCCGCCGACGCCGGCTTGCGCGCCAAGGTGTGCGAGACCTGGCATCTGAAGGAACTGGTACGCAGCGCCCATCCGCTGCCTGCCAAGGATCATGGCAGTCTCAAGTCCCGCCGCTGGAACCTGTTTGGCCTGCCGCTGGCCGCCTGCCTCTTGCTGATGATTGGCGCCGGCTCCGGCTGGCTGGCCCATGATGAATACGACGAGTCCTGGGTTCCGGCGCCGCACTTGCGGACCATTCAGGCGCAGGGCAGCCGGGTTGTCCTGCACTTGGTGTCGGGCGAACCTCGGGAGATCGAGCGCGCTTTACGCAAGGCCGAACAACTCGCCTCGGCGCGCGACAAGGGCGGCCGCTTCCTTCAGGTCGAATTGATCGCCAACGGCAACGGCATCAGGATGCTGCAGGCGGGTGATTCGCCGGTGGCGGCGCAGCTTGCGGCCATGCGTCAACATCATGACAACCTGCGGCTGGTTGCCTGCAACGAGGCCATGGATCGGCTGCGCGAACGCGGCGTCGACGTCACCCTGCTGCCGGAAGTAGACGTTGTACCGTCGGCCATAGAAGAAATCGCCACCCGCCTGAACCAGGGTTGGCGTTACCTGCAGGTATAGCAACAGCACAACCCAAACAGAGGAGGAGACATGAGAGTGATCATCGTATTCGGCACGGCCCTGGCGCTGGCGATTGCATCGCCACTGACCTTGGCCCAGGCCAAACCGGCCAAGGCCCAGCAAAAGGCCGCGTCACAGCCCGCAGCACCAGCCGAGGAAAAGGATGCCGCCACGCTGGAGTTCGAGAAGTTCCGTGCCGAAATGGAAGACTCCAATCCGGCCGAACTGTTCGAGATGAAGGGCGAGGAACTCTGGAAAGCCAAGCGCGGCCCGAAGAACGTCTCGCTCGCCGAAAGCTGCGATCTGGGGCTGGGCGTGGGCGTGGTCAAGGGCGCCTACGTCGCCAGACCCGCGCTACTACGCGGATGCCGATACCGTGATGGACGCCGAGCGGCGCATCGTCTGGTGCATGGTCGAAAAGCAGGGCTTCAAGTTCGAGGACATCGCCAAGCAGCCCTTCGCCACCGACACCTTCACGCCGGACATTACCAACCTGGTCACCTACGTGGCCGCCCACTCGCGCGACATGAAGATCGCCGTGCCGCTCGACCGATCCCCGGTGCGCGATGCCTACGAGACCGGCAAGGAAATCGCCGCCTATCGTGCCGGCCCCTACGACTTCTCCTGCAACACCTGTCACGGTGGCGACGGCAAGCGCATCCGCATGCAGAACCTGCCCAATATCAGCACCGCCCCGGCGCCATCAAGGGCGTGCTGGGCTGGCCGGGTTACCGGATGACCGGCGGCGTCATGCTCACCCACCAGTGGCGCATGGGCGACTGTTTCCGCCAGCAGCGCTTCCCGCAACCGAAGTATGCCTCCGACCGGTCGCCGATCTGCTGACCTACATGATCGGCAACGCCAACGGCCAGATGTACAAGGGCCCGGGCATCAAGCGCTAACAGGGAGACAGACGACATGACGATCAAGAAGACCATTTTGCTGGCAGCCATCCGCCACCGCTCTGCTGGGCACCGCTCTGCCCGCCGCCGCCGACGCTGAACACCGCGCCAAGGCTATCGGCGGTCATGAAGAAGGACTTCCAGTCGCGCGGCCAGGCCGGCCTCGACCGCCTGGCTGAGGACGGACTGCAGGCCGTCTGCAACCGTACCGGCAACAAGCCGCCCGACTACCTCGCCAAGCAGATGGAAGCGGACCAGATGGCCACCGTCAAGCTGCCGGCTGACGGCAAGCTGATGGGCGACTGGAAGGAAGGCGAGAAGATCGCCCAGAGCGGCCGCGGTTTCACCTGGACCGACAAGCCGGGCCTGCCGGTGGGCGGCAACTGCTACAACTGCCATCAGATCAGCCCCAAGGAGAGCTCGTTCGGCACCATCGGTCCCAGCCTCTACCAATTCGGCAAACTGCGCGGCAGCACACCGGACATTCAGAATTACGTCTATTCGAAGATCTGGAACGCCAAGGGTTTCAACCTTTGTTCGGAGATGCCGCGCTTCGGCCATGTCGGCGCCCTCAACGAACAACAGGTCAGGCATCTGGTCGCCCTGCTGCTCGACCCGGAATCGCCGGTCAACAAGCAATGAATCGCCGCGAATTCCTCCAGGTTCTGGCGGCCGCCTCTGCGGCCGGCATGACGCTAGATTCCCGCGACCTGCTCGCCGCCGAAAATGGCGAGCGTCTCTACGATCTGCCGCGCCACGGCAACGTGCATCTGCTCCACTTTACGGATTGTCACGCCCAGTTGCTGCCGATCTGGTTTCGCGAGCCGAACGTGAATCTTGGCTTTGGCGGCGCAAACGGCAAGGTGCCGCACTTGGTGGGCGAATCGCTGCTCAAGGCCTTCGGCATCAAGCCCGGTTCGAGCGAAGCGCATGCATTCACCTACCTGAATTTCGACCAGGCGGCGAAGACCTATGGCAAGGTCGGCGGCTTCAGCTCATCATGGCCACCCTGGTCAAGCGCCTGCGCGCAAGTCGGCCCGGTGCGCTGCTGCTCGACGGCGGCGACACCTGGCAAGGCTCGGCGACCGCGCTCTGGACCAAGGGCCAGGACATGGTCGATGCTTGCAAATTGCTCGGCGTGGACCTGATGGCCCCTCACTGGGAATTCACGCTTGGCCACGAGCGCGTCAAGCACATCGTGGACAATGACTTCAAGGGCAAGATCGAATTCCTCGCTCAGAATGTCACCACCACGGACTTTGGCGACCCGGTGTTTTCCCCCTATGCCATGCGGGAAATGAATGGCGTCAAGATCGCGGTTATCGGCCAGGCCTTCCCCTACACACCGATCGCCAACCCACGCTGGATGATGCCCGACTGGAGCTTCGGCATCCAGGACGAGAACATGCAGAAGGTGGTGAACGAGGCGCGGGGCAGGGGGGCACAGGTGGTCGTGGTGCTCTCGCACAACGGCATGGACGTGGATCTCAAGATGGCCAGCCGGGTCACCGGCATCGACGCCATTCTCGGCGGTCATACCCATGATGGCGTGCCCCAACCGGTCGTCATCAAGAATGCCGGCGGCAAAACCCTGGTCACCAACGCCGGCTCGAACGGCAAGTTCCTCGGCGTGCTGGACTTCGACGTGCGCGGCGGCAAGATTCAGGACTTCCGCTACAAGCTGCTGCCGATATTCGCCAACCTGCTGCCAGCCGATGCCGACATGGCCGCGCTGATCGACAAGGTGCGCGCACCCCACAAGTCGAAGCTTGAGGAAAAACTGGCTGTCACCGAAGGTCTACTCTATCGGCGCGGCAACTTCAACGGCTCCTGGGACCAATTGATCCTCGATGCCATGATGGCCGTGAAGGGCGCCGACCTCGCCTTTTCACCCGGCTTCCGCTGGGGCACCAGCATCCTGCCCGGAGAAGCCATTACCTTCGAGCAGTTGATGGATCAGACGGCGATCACCTATCCGGCCTCGACACTGACCGAGATGACCGGCGAACAGATCAAGATGATCCTCGAAGATGTGGGCGACAACCTGTTCAATCCGGACCCCTACTACCAGCAGGGTGGCGACATGGTGCGCGTCGGCGGCATGAGCTATGCCTGCGACCCGAACGCGAAGATGGGCAGCCGCATCCAGGACATGCGTATTCAGGGCAAGCTCATCGAGGCCGGCAAGAAATACAGGGTGGCAGGTTGGGCACCGGTCGGCGAAGGTGTGACCGGAGAACCGATCTGGGAAGTGGTGGCGGGTTGGCTGCGCGATCAGAAGGTTGTCACCCCACGCAGACTCAACGCCCCCAGATTGATCGGCATGGCCGGTAATCCTGGTCTGGCAGGCGCAGCCTGATACAACTGCTTACAGCCCCGGCCAGTTCGACGGGCTAGAATGCGCGGCATGAAACGCCGCGCATTTTTTTTGGTCCTCGGCCTGATGGTCCTCGGCGCGGCGGGCTTCGCCGGCTATCGCTTGTACACCGCCAATGGCGAGCAAGCCAAGTACAAGCTGACCAAGGTCGAACGAGGGCCGCTGACCGCGGCGGTCGCTGCCTCCGGCACCTTGAACCCAGTGTCCACCGTACAGGTGGGCTCGCAAATCTCGGGGCAGATCAAGGAGATTCTGGTCGACTTCAACTCGCCGGTGAAGGCCGGTCAGTTGGTCGCCCGCATCGATCCGGAAACCTACCAGTACAAGCTCCGGCAGGCGGAAGCCGACCTCGAGGCAACTCGCTCCTCGGTCAGCGTCCAGCGCGCCCAGCAGATCCAGGCCGAGGTCAATCTCGCCGAGACGGAGCGGGATTACGAGCGCAAGCGCATGCTGGTCGAAAAGAACTTCATCTCCCCGGCTGATCGCGACAAGGCGAAGGCGGCCTTCGACGCTGCCCGGGCCCAATTGCAGCTTGCCGAAGCACAGGTGAAGAACAGCGAATCCGTGGTGCGCCAGCGCGAAGCACAGGTGGCCCAGGCCCGAGTCGATCTCGGTCGTACGGAAATCCGCTCGCCGGTGGACGGCGTCGTCGTCAAGCGCAGCGTCGAACCCGGCCAGACGGTGGCGGCCAGCCTGCAAGCCCCGGAACTGTTCATCATCGCCCGCAACCTTTCCGACATGCAGGTGGAGACTTCCATCGACGAAGCCGATGTCGGCCGCCTGAGGATCGGCCAGAAGGCGACCTTCACTGTCGACGCATTCCCCAACCGGGGCTTTCAAGGTGAGGTCCGGCAAGTGCGCAAGGCGGCCACGGTGGTGTCGAACGTCGTCACCTACACGGTCATCGTTTCCGCCGCCAACCCCGACTTGATCCTGCTGCCGGGCATGACCGCCAACGTGCGCATCGCCACCGCCCAGAAGGAATCGGTACTCAAGGTGGCCAACGCCGCCTTGCGCTACAAGCCCGCGAATGCGGGTCCCGACACGCCCAAGCCGACCACGTCGGCTGGCGGTGGCACCGGCGGCCCCGGCGGCGGACAGATGAAAGAGCGGCTGGTCAAGGAACTGAGCCTCGATGCGGACCAGCAGACCCAGCTCGATGGCATATTCTCCGCCATGCGCGAGAAGTTCGCCGGCGCCCGCGACCTGCCGGAAGCCGAGCGGGGCAAGGCCATGGAACGCAACCGCGCCGAGCAGCGTGAAATGATTTCCGCCGTCCTCAGACCGGAGCAGAAGAAGCGTTACGACGAAATTTCCGCCGAGTCCCAGTCCGCCCGCGCCGGTGGCGCCACTGGCGGATCGGGCCGGATCTGGATCGTTGGTGCGGATGACCAGCCTAAAGCCTTGACAGTCCGCCTCGGTATTACCGATGGCACCACCACGGAAATCATCGCCGACGATGTCAAGGAGGGCATGGAAGTCATCGTCGGCACAGCGACGGCGGCCAAGCCGGCCACGCCGGGCGGACCACGCATGTTCTGACGTGGCGCTGATCCGCACCGCTGGTCTGACCAAGGAATACCCCATGGGCAGCACGGTGGTGCATGCTCTGCGTGGCGTTTCTCTGGAGATTGCCGTCGGCGAATTCGTCGCGGTGATGGGCCCCTCCGGGTCGGGCAAATCGACGTTCATGAACCTGCTTGGCTGCCTCGACCGCCCGACCGCCGGTGACTACTGGCTGGGCGACCAGGAAGTGTCGAGGCTGTCCGGCGACGAACTGGCGACGGTGCGCAACCGCCAGATCGGCTTCGTCTTTCAGCATTTCAATCTGCTCGCCCGCACCAGCGCACTCGACAACGTGGCGCTGCCCCTGCTCTACAGTGGTATGCCGGCGTCGTCCCGGCGGGACAAGGCCTTGCAGCGGCTACGCCAGGTTGGCCTGGCCGAACGTCTCGACCACCAGCCGACGCAGCTCTCCGGCGGCCAGCAGCAACGCGTCGCCATTGCCCGGGCCCTGGCCAACGACCCAAAGCTGGTGCTAGCCGACGAACCCACCGGCGCCCTGGATTCGCGCACCAGCGTCGAGATCATGGCGCTCCTGCAAGCGCTCAACCGCGAGGGCATCACCATCGTACTGGTCACCCACGAGCACGACGTCGCCGATTTCGCCAAGCGCATCATCCTGTTTCGCGATGGGCAAGTGGTCGAGGACAAGTCCAATGTGCCGAAAGACGCGTCGGCCGTTCTGGCCACCATGCCGCCGGAGGAAGTGTCGTGAGCTTTGCCGCGATACTCCGCATCGCGCTCGGCGCCCTGCGCGTCAACAAGCTGCGCTCGGCGCTGACCATGCTCGGCATCATCATCGGCGTCGCGGCGGTGATCGTCATGATCGCCGTCGGCAACGGCGCCCAGGCGCGCGTCGAAGACCAGATCCGCAGCCTCGGCTCCAACATCATCATCGTCTTCTCGGCTTCCTCCACCTTTACCGGCGCCCGTGGCGGCGCCGGTTCGCTGCAGACCATCAGCGAAGACGACGCCTACGCCATCGCCCGCGAGCTACCGGATGAGATCCAGACGGCGGCACCGGTCCTGCGCGGCAGCGGCCAAGTGGTGGCCGGCAACGCCAACTGGTCCACCACCTTCTATGGGGTCACGCCCGAGTATTTCGAAGCGCGCGAATGGTCGATTGTCGAAGGACGCGGCTTCGAAGCGGCGGAAATCAATGGCGCGGCCAAGGTGGCGCTGATCGGCCAGACAGTGGCCAAAAACCTGTTCGGCGAGCCAGTCGCCGCTCGACCAGGTGGTGCGCATCCGCAAGGTGCCGCTGACGGTGATCGGCGTGCTGGATCGCAAGGGCCAGAGCATGTCCGGCCAGGACCAGGACGACCTCATGCTGCTGCCGATCACGACCGCGCGCAAGCGCATCCTCGGCGCCACCGCGCTGGCCAAGTCGCGCTCGGTCGGCTCGATCACCATCAAGGTGCGGCAAGGTACGGACATGAAGGCGGCCGAGGAACGCATGCGCGAACTGCTGCGCCAGCGCCACCGGCTGCAAACCGGCCAGGACGACGACTTCAACGTGCGCAACCTGTCCGAGATACTCCAGGCGCAGGAGGCATCGTCCAAGGTGCTGGCGATGCTGCTGGCGGCCGTCGCCTCGGTCTCGCTGCTGGTGGGCGGCATCGGCATCATGAACATCATGCTGGTCTCGGTCACCGAGCGCACGCGCGAGATCGGCCTGCGCATGGCCGTCGGCGCCCGCGGCCGCGACATCCTGACCCAGTTCCTGGTCGAGGCGGTCACCCTGTCGCTGATCGGCGGGCTGATCGGCATTCTGCTCGGTACCGGCGGCTCCTTTCTGATCGGCGCAGCTCGCCGCATGGCGCATCGAGCTATCGGTCACCGCCATCGTCCTGGCGGTGGGCTTTGCCGCCGCGGTCGGCATCTTCTTCGGCTTCTATCCGGCCCGCAAGGCCGCGAGCCTGTCGCCAATCGAAGCGCTGCGGTACGAGTAGCAAGGATCCCAATGGCCAACGAAATCGAACTGAAACTTGCGCTGCCCGAATCCGCCCAGCGCGCCTTCCTGCGCCACCCGCTGCTCAAGTCGGCTCTGGAAAAACACACTGACGAACTATTCAACATCTATTACGACACGCCCGACCTGGCCTTGCGCGAGTTGGGCATCGCTTTGCGCCTCCGCCGCCAAGGCAACATCTGGCTGCAAACCGTGAAATGCGCGGGCAGCAGCGCCGGCGGACTGTCTACTCGCCCCGAGTGGGAAACCCCCTATGGCGGGCAGTTCGACTTTTCACCAGTCGATGACGCGGCGATACGCGCCCAGTTGGAACGGATCAATGGGGATGGCCAACTGGCGCCACTCTTCGAAACCAACTTCCGCCGCGTTACCTGGCGCTTCGATGGTGTGCTGCTGGTGCTTGACCGCGGCTGGATCATCGCCGGCGACCGGCGCGAAGCGATATCGGAACTGGAGCTGGAACTGGCCGGCGGCGAAGTCGGCCAGTTGTTCGCACTGGCCGAACGCCTCAAGGAGCGACTACCGATCGTCCCCGCCCTGCGCTCCAAGGCCGAGCGCGGCTTGCGACTGCGGCAGCGCGCCTTGGCGACGTCATCCCGTCGCAATGGACGCCGGTGAGAATGTTACGTTGCGATCCCTGAAGGAACCCCGATGGAACTGATTCTGTGGCGCCACGCCGAAGCCGAAGACGGCGGCGGCAAGACACCCGACGCGAAGCGACGACTGACTGACCGCGGCGAGCACCAAGCACGCAAGATGGCCGTCTGGCTGCTCGACCGTTTGCCCGCCAAGACGACGGTACTGGTCAGCCCCACCGAGCGCACGCAGCAAACGGCGCACGCGCTGGGCCTGCCTTTCGAAATCGAACCGAAGATCGGCGTCGGCGCCGATCCAGCCGACCTCATTGCCGCCGCCAACTGGCCTAACGGCGGCGGTCGCGGTCGCGCCGTGGTACTGGTCGGCCATCAGCCGACGCTCGGTCGCCTTGCCGCGCTGCTACTCGCCGGCACCGAAGCGGACTGGGCGGTCAAGAAGGGCGCGGTCTGGTGGCTTTCCCGCCGGACGCGGGAGGGGGATGAGCAGACCATCTTAAAGGCCGCAATTGGCCACGAGATGCTTGGCTAGAACCAGACACCTCGGGATGTCGCTCGTTGTCATGGGTTTCCCTGCGAACCCTTGGCAGACAATTCATTGAGATCCCCTGCAACCAATCCGACAAGTTCGCCATTGGCTGGATCGACTACCGCAATGCCGGTGCCGATTCGCCCGACAACCCGAAAGTAGTAGTAATCCTTGGCTTGCCGACCGCGTCCCACGATATGCCTCTCTATCTCGGTACCTAGGTAAGGAAGGACATCGTCGGACTGTAGCGTTTCGCGGCCAAGGGTGCTCATTGAGTGTGGAAAGGCCTCATAGTTTTTTGCCAGACGCGCCTGAGTAGGATCCCCGAAGATCGCGCCAATCGCAGTGACAATTCCGCCCGGGTCGCTAGCGGGAGGCCTGGCAAACACGATCAGTGGGCCACCCACACCGTAGCGGGGCGAGGCAGCTACGCCCGGGGCGGGAACGCCTTCGTAGTCCCTGGCGGTAACAACATGGAACTGATTGTAGGCAAACACCAGAAAAGCCGGCTTCTGCGAATGCACGACGAACACACCATACGAAAATGCCGCCATTTGAACCAAGGCGATGATCGTCAGGTCGAACGACTAGCAGGGAACGCTTTTTCCCAGGCTTGAACACGAAGAAGGTCAAGCTCGGACCAAGAACGACGTCGAACAAGAAGCAGCAACCCGACTATGTCGGTGCCTCCTTGCATTTCCAGCAGCGGTTGCGGATACCAGAGGAACCATACGACGGCAATAAATCCCCCCACTACCAAAACACTCAGGCACAAATGAAGCCATAGCGCACGGAAGCGCCGATTCGTCACCATCTGCGTCACTGCAATCTCCATTTCCAGCCACGATGGACATCAAGGCTGGCTATAGCGTTTCATCATCGATACGTTCGCGTCGAAAGTTCCTTCGATGCTGTTGCCTCGGGGCGTATTGTATTCAAGCCTTAGATTGTCATCCGTGGATACCCAGTACTCGACAGGAACACCGAGCCCTCCCAGCATTCGATCCACGCCAGCTGGTGAAAGGACTAGTGAGGCCGAGAGCGTTCTTGCGGATCCTTTATACGAGGCCAAAGCCCATTGCAGGCCATTGGTGGCATCCAGCCGTCCCAGCGCGTCGTCGCTGGGAAAGCTGCTGTCGCTCTCAGATGCGACGATTATTCCCTGTCCCCCAATAAGGTAGACCCATACGTTTTTGAACTCCGACCGTACCGAGCCGATGATGCGCAGGAAATCCTTCGAATCCATATGGTGCAATTGCACCCACTGCTGCAAGACCCCACCCGGGTTTAACCGCGGCTTTACCAGTTGGTAGAACTCGCGGTTGTAGAGCGACGCAGCCCCAGCGAACCAGATTGAACTGACCTCCATGCCTATCAGGTCATACTTTCGCTTCTGCAACAGTAGAAAATTTCGCCCATCGGTGACGTGAGTGTATACACCGCGCCGTTGGCGCACATTTCCGTTGACCGAGCTGAAGTAACGATCCGCCAGCACGATGATATCGCCTGACAGATCCACGATGTCGAGATTGGCAAATCCCGCATCCGACAAGGTTCGCGCGCTCATTCCAGTGCCGTAGCCGATCACCAACGCATTGCCCCGCGCGGTCGTATGCAGCAGTGGCGCCATCGCGAATCCTGCCTGAGCTATGACCTCTCCGGTTGCCGAATTGTTGCCCTGGAACTTGCCGTTGGTCAGCAGGGTAAGTAATGGTCCGCTCGCCGTTTGACTGCGGTTTACCGTGGTCAAACCACCATCGAGACTTTCAGCTCGATCGATCACCTCACCCCAGTTCTGCGTTCGAAAGTAAACATTGGCGCCCGTTGTCAGGTTTGTGTAGTCAAGGGTGGGCACGACAAGTGCCATCACGACAGCAACTACGGACAAAGGAACCACACCAATCTTCATGGTTGTTCGCCTGGTCACGAGAAGCGCGGCAAACGAGAGGGCCAGGCAGACAAACCCGATTATGCGCAAACCCTCAATCGCTCCGACGGTGGCCAGCAGTAGGAACCCGCCCCCCAGGACTCCCGCAATGTTTCCCAGCGTATTGATGGCAGCCCCCATCCCCACGCGCTCGAGCCACCTATGATCGGCGCCACGTACTGCGGCGTCCATCGCTACGGGATAGATCGCGCCGATCAGAAAGGACGGTGGGACCATGACGAGCAGACAAATCCAAGCACGCACGAACTCACGTTGCCCAAAGGTCTTCAGGACCTCATAGTGTTCGTAGGCCGCAAAATGATCTGGTATGTCGTCCCACTGGAACAGCCCGGCCCAAATCGCTACCGCAAGCGCCGCCTCCAAGCCCACCAATATCGCAGCGTGCGAAAGCTTGGAGCCTAGCAGTCGCCGGCCAAACTCCGAGCCGGCGCCAAGTCCAAAAAGGAAGGCAGCCAGCATCAGGGAGAAGGCATAGGTGCTATTGCCGGCAACAACCGCAAGCAAGTGAATATAGTGGACCTCCAAGCCAAGCGTTACGGCGCCACCGACACCGAGGATAACGAGCGCCACTACGGCAACCGGTCGGCTAACCCGTGTCATTGCATGTGGCGCAACGGCAGGAATATCGCTGGCCACCCCCGGTAGGGTTCCTCGGGAGCCGATCCGTTTGAAGTACTCCAGCGCAACCAGCGCCACTAGCAGGTTCAGGAGAGCGGCTAGCAGCGTTGTGCGGAAGATACCCAGAGCTGGAAGGATGGCATAGCCGCAGAGCAGAGCGCCAAGCGACGCGCCGAGCGTGTTGGCGCCGTATAGCCGTGCAATGGTATTTCCGAGCGCACCGTGTTGCCGCTCCAAGTGGGCGACAAGCAGTGGCAAGGTCACGCCCATCAGCACAGTCGGAAATAGAAGAGCTAGCGCCCCCAAGGTAATACGCAAAAAAGTGAGGATCGATGCGTCGGGCGGTATGTCCCCCGCCAAACTGACGTAGATGCCACGAGTCGCGACAAAGATAATGGGAGTTAGAGCGCAGTACAGGCCGATCGCCAACTCGCAAGACGCGTACGCGATCAAGGGACGATCTGTACGCTGAGCTAACCGCCCACCCAACCACGCACCCAATGCCATACCGCCCATGTATACCGCCAGAACGGTATAGGCGGCAGTCGATGTGCTACCGAATGTGAGCGCCAGTGCCTTCGAAAATAGTACCTCGTAGATCAGACCGGCGAACCCCGAGACGAAAAACAAGGTATAGATTCGCCCGGCAGCCACCGTGGGAGAGGTCTGTCCCCGATCCGTGGCGCTGCTCGTGGTCGTTGTCGCGCCACCGCAAGTCTCGGCACCCGCGCTCTCCATTGCTCGGAAAGCCCAAGCCGAGCTTCCGAGGGTAACCACCAAGGCTAGCCAAGTTAGGCCAGGGATGACCGTAAAGATGCCACCGCCAAACCTGATTGCCAACACCCAGAACAACCACAGACCAAGTCCAAGGATGAGACTCCCAGCTCTCCTGCGGTCGGTCCACGGCCGCCCCACCATGGCCATGGCCTGGATCAGCACAACGAAAGGCACCGCCGCTACTAGATCGACAAGGTAGTGCTCGCCAGTACCAATAGTCGCAATGGCCGTAAGGACGGCGAATATGCCGAACGATGCAGCTACAATCCGACTGCAATAGACACGGGCGTTGAGCCACAGCAGCAAGGCCCAACCCAGGTGCATTGAAGGAACGCCATTTCGGAATGACGGAAGAGTGATCGCGACCTGCGCCGGCAACGAAAGAATGTCCTTCATGTTGTCGGGAAAACTGCCAATGAACGCCGGCGCCGGCCCAGACACTGGGGAAAAGAAGTAGGCCGGAAGGGCCAGCATGGTCAGCACCCAGACATATGGAAAGCTGAACAGTCTCGGCCGGTCCGGTGCGCCCGACCGATAGTAGAGACCGAGAAACAACGCGGACGCCCAGGCCAGAGAGCGATAGACAAAGTCGAAAACGTCAGCAAGACCGGAATCTCGGACCCATTTCGCTATCAGCACGCTGGGTTGAAAGCCCAGCGACCCATCCAGATGCAATGCAACCAGGTCGTATGCCTTTGGAGTCAGGACAAGCGTCAGGTTTAGGTAGGAAGACACATAGCTGGTAAACAGAAACAATGTCGCGGCAACGGCAAGCAGGGTAGCTGCCCGTTCCTTTTCCACCCGAACGACTGCGGTTCGCCATCGTACGAACAAGGCCACGAGAGCGGCAACACTCACCCAAAACACCGGAATCAGCACCCAAGCCCAGGACGACGCGGCAACACCCTTCGTCGAAACGAGCGCACCGAGATGAACAAGTGAAACAAGCAAACCAAGACCAAGCGCGCGAACCATCTCCCTAAGGGGTGGTATCGCGCCAAGGTATAGAAGCAGGAACGACGCGTTGATCCAGCCTTGTGTCAGGAAGAAGGAGTCACTCGTTAGCCGGCTCCAGAGTACTTCCACGGGTCCTCTTACCACGCCGGTGGCCGCAATTGCCTGGGCAAAAATGGCAATCCCACCAGCAAATAACAGCAGGTGGCGAACATCTCTTGGCAACATGGCTAGCATAGGGCGACGACTCCGAAGGATCACAAGAGGAAACGACAGCGGGCATCCGAGGATGCCCGCTGTTCATATCGGTGCTAAGAGGCCGCACCGATGAAGACTTCCTTAACGGCAGACCGCCGGGCGATACTTGTCGCTCAGGGTACCCGTGGTGCAGCTCCAAGCGATCGCATCGGTCGGGACTGTGCCGCTCACAAGCGCGGCACCGGTAGCGGTCGGGTTGAATATGACGGTACCGTTGCCGGCCCTTGCGGTGGTGGTGACAGTGATCTGTCCGTTTGCCGCGTTAATCGCCAGCGATGCCAGGTTATCGGTCGCGGTCGGGGCACTGAAGCCCAGGTTGAAGGCGGTCGCATTGGCGGCATTGTCGGCAACCAACACTTTTGCCGAATCGGCAAACACCATTGACTCGGAAACACGCGCCCGAACCACGTAGTCCTGGTAAGCCGGCAGCGCGATGGCGGCCAGAATGCCGATGATCGCCACGACGATCATCAGTTCGATCAGGGTGAAACCTTGTTGGATCTTTTTCATGTCTATCTCCTGGAAAGGGCACTCAAGTGTGCGCACGACATCTAAAGCAACCCCCGTGCCACCTGGAAAATGGGCGATTTCCGTCATTTGTCGCCTCGACCGCCAACAAAGAACGACAGCATGTGACGGTTTTCGTCACTCACCGCCGCCCAGAAGCGTCAATGGCGACGTCGCGTCGATCTGCCCCGGGTCGAGGAATCTTTCCGCGTACCGAAGGTAGACCTCTTCCCGCACGAAGACATCGAAGATCTGGCGGTCGATATGCCCACCAGCGGCAAACTTGGCCAGGATGCCCATGGCCTGGGAGAGCTTCATGCCGCTCTTGTAGGGACGGTCACGGGCCGTAAGGGCCTCGAAGATATCGGCGATACCCATGATCCTGGCCTGAATCGACATCTGCTCCCGCGTCAGCCCCTTCGGATACCCCTTGCCATCCATGCGCTCGTGGTGACCGCCCGCATACTCCGGCACCCGGGTCAGGTGCCTGGGCCAGGGCAGTTTTTCCAGCATGGCGATGGTGGCAACGATGTGGTGATTGATGATCTCGCGCTCGCCGGCAGTCAGGGTGCCGGCCCGAATCGATAGATTCTCGATCTCGTCGGCGGTCAGGAAGTCAGCCATCACCCCATCCACATTGCGCCACTGACGCTGGCTGCCGATGTCGCGCACCCGTTGCTGGTCGACCTCTGACATCGCTTCGCCACCGATGTTGGCCTTGCGCAAGAATGACCGATGCGCTTCGATCGACGCCATCTCGGCCTCGCAACTCGCCCGGATGGCCTCTTCGGCCACCGCGTCGCGCTGCTCGCGCAAGGCGAGCTGCTGGCGCAGCGAGTGGATCTCCGCATCCCGCTTGAGCACTTCCCAGCGGGTATCAATGAGGTGGATACGATCGAAGATCGTCTGTAGCTTGGTGGCCTTGTCGACGACGTGGACCGGTGTGGTCACCTTGCCGCAATCGTGCAGCAGGCCGGCGATCTTCAGCTCATAGCGGTCCTTGTCGGTCATGCGGAAGTCCGCCAGCGGCCCCTCCGCGGTCCGGTCCACCGCTTCGGCGATCATCATGGTCAGCACCGGTACGCGCTGACAGTGGCCGCCGGTGTAGGGCGACTTCTCGTCGATCGCCAGGTTGATCAGGCTGATGAAGGCTTCGAACAGCTCTTCCAACTGCGAGATCAACTGCCGGTTGGTCAGGGCGATGGCCGCTTGTGACGCCAGCGATTCGGCCAGTCGCTGGTCGGCGGTGGAAAAGACCGTCACGTCGCCAGTCAGCGGATCAAGGGCATTGATGAGCTGCAATACGCCGATGATCTCGTTCTCGTGGTTGCGCATCGGCACCGTCAGGAAAGACTTGGATCGATAACCCGTCCCCTGATCGAAGCGGCGCGTCCCCGAGAAATCGAAACCCGCCTCGCAATAGGCATCGGCGATATTGACCGTTTGGCCGTGCGCCGCCGCGTACACTGCGACCAGCGAATTGTTGGGCTGCCCGCATTCATTGACGAGTGGCAGGTCGGGAAAGTCGATGGCATTGCCCGTCGTTCCGCCCAGGGCGATGTTCAGCGAGCCGGTCCGCACGATCTCGAAGCGCAAGGCACGACCGTCCTCGGTAACACGGTACAGGGTACCGCCATCGGCATGGGTGATCGCCCGGGCCGCCAGGAGGATCTTTTCCAGCAGACGGTCGATGTCCCGTTCCTTGGACAGGGCGGCGCCGATCTCGTTGAGTTCGTCGAGGCGGCGGAAGAGGTCTTCTACGGTGTCCATGCCATCGGCTACCCGGAGTCACTTGATGCAAACGGCGCGAACCTGTTTCATGTCGGTGACGCCCTGAAGCACCTTCTCCATGCCATCCTGCTTCAGGGTGCGCATGCCGTCTTCCAGGGCTTGAACCAGCAGTTGGGCGACGCGGGCGTGCTCCTGAATCAAGCGCTTCAGTTCGTCGGTACCGACCATCAGCTCATGAAGGCGATGCGCCCCTTGTAGCCGGTGTTGCCGCAGGCCTCGCAACCCTTGGGGCGGTACAGGGTCAGATGACCGTCCTTGCCGTAGTCCTTGAGCCATTGCTTGTAGATGGCATCCATGGCGGACTTTGGCATCCTTCTTGAACAGCGAGGTCGCCTGCAACTCTTCGCTGTATTCGACCAGGAAATGCTTCATCTCGTCGGCCGACGGCCGGTAGGCCTCGCGGCACTTGCCGCACAGCCGCTTGGCCAGGCGCTGCGCCAGGATGCCGAGCAGCGCATCGGCGAAGTTGAACGGGTCCATGCCCATGTCCAGCAGGCGCATGATCGATTCCGGCGCGCTGTTGGTGTGCAGGGTGGCGAACACCAGGTGGCCGGTCAGCGAGGCCTCGATGCCGATGGAGGTACGGTTTCCTTGTCGCGCATTTCGCCGACCATGATGATGTCCGGGTCGGCGCGCAGGAAGGCGCGCATGATGGTGGCGAAGTCGATGCCGGCCTTCTTGTTGATCTGCACCTGGCGCAAGCCCCTTCTGGGTGATTTCCACCGGGTCTTCGGCGGTCCAGATCTTGGTATCCGGCGTATTGAGGATAGCTCAGGACCGAGTGCAGCGTGGTGGTCTTGCCGGAACCGGTCGGGCCGCATACGAAGAACAGGCCGTAGGGCTTGGTGACACATGCCTTCAGCGTTCTCGAGATTGCGCCGGCATCACGCCCAGCTTTTCCAGCGGGATCGGTTCGCCGGCGGCGAGGATACGCATCACCACGTCTTCGACGCCGCCGGCGGAGGGAATGGTGGCGACCCGCAATTCGATGTCCAGCGGGCCGAAACTTCTTGAACTTGATCTTGCCGTCCTGCGGCTTGCCGTTTTTCCGAGATATCGAGATCGCACATGATCTTGATGCGGGCGACCAGGGCATTGCGGTAGCTGGCCGGAATCTCGATGTACTTGAACAGCGAGCCGTCCGGCGGAAGCGGATCAGGATCTTGTCCTTGCCCGGTACCGGGTTCGATGTGGATGTCGGATGCGCCCTGCTGATAGGCATCGACGATGATCTTGTTGACCAGCTTGACCAGTTCGTTGTCGGCGGCGGCGGACACCTCCTCGGAGATGGCCTCCGGCTCGTTCTCGCCGGCCTCCAGGTCGGAAAGCAGATCGCCGACATGCACGTCGCCGGTGCTCGGGCTGAACAACTGGTCGAGGGTCTGCTGGAACTCGCGCCGGGTGGTGACGTGGAAGACCAGCTTGCGCTTGGGAAAGATGTTCTGCACCACGCCCGAGCTGCCCACCTGCTCCGGGTCCATGGCCAGGATGACCACGCCTTGCGAGGTATCTTCGACGGGCAGCCAGCGGTTCTGCTCGACGTACTCGCGCTTGAGATTCTTGAGCAGCTCCAACGGCCGCAGACGGTCGGCGTGAAAAGCCTCGTAAGGCACGTTGAAGAACTTGGCCAGCGCCTCGCCGATGGCCGCCGGCGTAACCTGGAACTCGGTAAGCAGCACCTCCTCGACATCGACGTTCTTGCGCCGGGCCGAGCGCGTCGCCAACTCCAGTTCCTGAGCCGACATCACGGCGTCGAGCACCAGGTAGTCGTATTTCGACTTGGCCGCGTGTTGCGGCTTGCTACGCTGGGTGAAGGCGATCGCCAGCGTTTCGCAAAGGCCCTTGACGCCCTCCTCGGCAACCGCCGCGAAAGGTACGCCGGCCTTGTTGTTGATGATCTGGACGACACCATACAACTCGCCGCTCAGGGTATCGACCACCGGGCTGACCAGCATCTGCTTGGTGCGATAGCCGGTGCGCCGGTCCACCTCCTGCAGGAAACGCAGATTCGGATTGATGGCCTTGAGTTCCGCGTCGTCATAGACATCGCGGATATTGATCACCTTTCTGCTCAGCGCCACATAGCCGGCGATGCTCTGATCGGAAATGGGCAGCCGCAAATCCTTGAAGGAATTCAGGCCGGTCTTCACCTTGGAAATGATGGCCGACTTGTCGTCATTGACCGAGTAAATGGTCAGACGGTCGGCATTGAACAACTCGCAGATATCCTGCGAGAGTTCGAGCATGATCTCGTCGACATTGGCCGTCGCATGAATCTTGTTGGTCACCGCCTGGAGATTCTTGAAGAAGATCAACCGGCTGCCGATATCCGACAGTCCGGCCATGTCCGGTGTATTCGCCGCCGCGCTCACGTGGTCTTCCTTTGCTGGGCGAACTCGAGCGCCTTCAACCCGCCGTCGAGCAGGTAGGCGCCGAAACCGCGCTGGGAGAGCAGAAAGGCGGCCGCGGAACTGCGCCGCCCGGTCTGGCAATAGGCGATGTACTCCTTGCCCTTGTCGAGCATGGATAGCGCCTGGCGTACCTCATTGAGGGGAATGTTGATCGCCCCGGGCAGGCCATCGTGCTGGTATTCGGCCGGGAATCGGACATCGAGCCAGATTGCGCCGGCGGCCACCTTCTGTTTGGCGGCGGCGGGGCCGAGCCGATGCAGGAGGGGCGCCCGCAACAAGTCGATGAAGTCGGACTTGGCCAAGCGGAGCAGCACACCGCCGGTCTTCATGGTCACGGTGGCATTGCGCGCGGTCTCGGCCACCAGGGCTTCCTCGCCGAAAGCATCGCCCGCCGCCAGTTCGCCTAGCTCGACCTGGCTGCCCGCCACCTCGCGCGTCACGACACAGCGCCCCTGTTCGATGAGGTAGTAGTGATCGCCGACGTCGCCCTCGCGCACCACCACCTCGCCACGCGAAACCTTGACTCTCTGGAAACGTTCGAACAGGGTGCGCACATGGGCGGGCGGCAGGGCGGCAAACGCGCCCTGGGTGAGATTCTGGACGGCAAAAACGCCCGACATGGTTCGCCAGTCACCGTTCTCCGCCTCGACCCTCGAAGGCACCAGGCCCGGCGCCATGATCTGATCCCAGGTTAGAACGATATCCAGCGTATCCTCGTCGAAGTAGAGCAGCTCGACATCGGTAATTGTTTTCGCCGCCACGGGCTGGAGGCCGCAACCTCCCAGCGGCAGCAAGGCTTCCCCCGCGCCGCCGACCAGGACCGACATGCCGCCGTCGGCGAAATCAACCTTCAGCTCCCCCTTGAAGAGGAAGATCGCCTTGCCGGTCCAGTCGCGCAGACAAAACGGATCGAGGTTTCTCGCCACTCGTTCGATGCGGCAAAGCGGCGCCAACTGGCGCAGGGCCGTCGGCGCGAGCGAGGCCAGCGGATGCAGCCGGCCCAGCTTCTCGACGAGGAGACTGTCAACGGTCATGGCGTCGCCCGCCTCACAACTCGAAAACCTGGTTGTTCTGGAGCATGCTTGGCCGGAATTCGCCAATACCGTCCTCGATCTCCTGCATCGTCAGTTCGATCTGCCCCGGCTTCAGATGCGTGATATGGATCTCCGCCGGTCGTTCCAGATTGGCCAGTTCCTCGGCCAGCATGCTGGGGCAGAGATGCTTGGAGATCATCGCCAGGCGACGCTCGCGATTGGAGAAAGCGGTTTCGATGATCAGATGGCGCAGGTCGCGAATCTTGTTGACCGCCACCCAGAACTCCGGGCACGGTCCGGTATCGCCGGAGAAGACCAGGCTGGCCTTGCCTGAACTCAACTGATAGCCCACCGCCGGAACGGTGTGATTGGCCGGCAGCGCGGTGATCTGGCGGCCATCGATGTTGACAGCCGTACCCAGCCGGATCGCTTCATAGCGCAGGTAGGGTTTCTCGAGGCTGGGAATCTCGCTGAAGTCCGGCCAGATCGCCCAATTGAAAACATGGGCACGGATGATTTCCAGGGTTGCGTCGGTGGCATAGACGGTCGAACGGCCTGGTGCGCATGTCGCCCACCGTATCGACCAGCAACGGCAGGCTGGCGATATGGTCCAGGTGAGAATGCGTCAGGAACACATGATTGATCTGCGCCAGATCAGCGATCGACAGATCTCCGACGCCAGTACCACAGTCGATGAGGATGTCATGGTCGACCTGAATCGCGGTGGTGCGCAAGTGACGCCCGCCAATGCCACCGCTACAGCCAAGAATGCGAACCTTCATGTTGGCGCTCTCAAGGGATTCATTTGCTGTCGAACACCCATACGCCATCCCAGCCTTCACCGGGCGGCGACTTGCGGCAGCGACTGATCCGCTCGCCAAAAATACTGTAGAGCGGCTGAGGAGCGAGACGAGACAGATTCAGCAAGGCAAGCTCCGCCTGCTCCCAGTCCTGGGCGCGGTAGGCGCGCAGTGCCTGGCTCCATAGTCTGAGTTCATCGTGCCGCTCCTTGCCAACTTGTTCCTCAAGGCCGATCGGCTCGTAGATCGCCACCGGCTCGTCCTTGCCCATGACACGTACCCGATCCAGTTCGCGAAAGACAATTTCCTTGCCCAACATCTCCCGCGTTCGTTCACCAACGATGATACCGACACCGTACTGTTTCGTGATGCCTTCCAGGCGCGAAGCCAGGTTCACCGCGTCGCCGAGCACCGTGTAGGCCTTGCGCACCCGCGAGCCCATGTCGCCGACTTTCATCGGCCCGGTATTGACGCCTATGCCGACCTTCAGCTCCGGCCACCCCCGGGCGACCAGCCGCGGATTGAGCTTGACCAGTTCCGCTTGCATCTCCAGTGCGCTCAACACCGCGTGTCGGGCATGGCGCGGATCGTCGACGGGCGCACCCCAGAATGCCATGATGGCATCGCCAATATATTTGTCCAGCGTGCCGCGCTGACGCCGGATGATCGCGGTCATGGCGTCCAGATACTCGTTCATCAATGCGGCCAGTTGGTCCGCGGGCATGCCCTCGGAAATCGAAGTGAAACCCCGGATGTCGGCAAAAAACACCGTCAGCTCCGCTTCGCGCCCCACCATGCTGTAGTTCTCCGGATTGCGGGCCATCTCGTCGACCAGTTCGGGCGGCACGTACTGGCCGAATTGGTGGACGAGATGCCGCTTTGATTTCGACTCGACGAAATAGCCCCAGGACATGTTAATGGCGTACAGCAACGCCACCATGATCACACCGCCGGCCAGCGGCAACACGAGGTCGGCCTGGTGCCAGAGAACCAGATTGACAGCAACCTGGAGCAGCAAGACGGACAAGGCCACCAGCGACGCGCGCAAGGGCGACAGCCTCGGCAGCAGAAAGATCATGATGCCGCCCCCGAGGGCAAGCAGCAGCACGTTGGCGCCAACAAGGTAACCGGGCTGATGCTTGAGCTTGCCATCGAGCATGCCGGCAATCAGGTTGGCGTGGATTTCCACACCGGGATAGGCCGCCCCGACCGGGGTGGCCCGCAGGTCCATGAGGCCTGGCGCCGTGGTGCCAACCAGCACCAGTCGCCCCTTGAGCTGCTCCGGGCTCACCCTTTCGCCGAGAACATCCGCCGCCGAAACATACGGGAAACTACCCAGGGGACCTCGATAAGGAATCAGCGCGGCGGCATTTCTGTCCACCGGAATGCTCAGGGTGCTGTTCTTGACCGGCAGGTCGAGCCACTCCATCGCGCCGTACCGGCTCGTCGGCGACCAGCCGCCATCCGGATAGCCGGGTATTACCTTGGGGAACCCGAGATAGGCGCGAACCATGGCCAAGGAAAGTGCCTCGTAGTACTGGTTGCCATACTCGACCAGCAAGGGCACCCGGCGACAGACACGGTCGGCGTCGAACAAGGGGACGATATGGCCAGCCGCCACCGCGTTCCGCTGGAATTGCGGCAGATTGCCGCCATACGATGTCCAATGGGTGAACACGGTTTGCCGGCCTAGAAACGTGCCGGCCGGCAAGGTGGGAGGCGGCAGCACGCCGCTGTTCGAATCGGCCGAGCGCGACGACATGGAGACGCTCAGGACTACCGGCCGGCCCTTCAGGGCTTCGGCGAACAAGGCATCGTGATCGAGTCGCGGCCGCAAGTTCCGCAAGGCGTTCAGGTAGGCCGGATTGTCCCGCAAGTCGCCATTGGCGAGATCGTCGAGGCTACGCAGGCCGGAACTCTCGTCCGGCTCGGCGAAAAGGACGTCGAAGCCGACCAGGGAGACGCCGTAGCGGTCGAACAGCTTGTCCAGCAGGGACGCCATCCGGTGGCGGCCCCACGGCCAGCGCCCGACTTCGGCCAGCGACTTCTCGTCGATATCGACAATGACGATCCGATCGTCCGGCTCTTGCGGTCTGGACTGGCCGATCAGGGCGTCATAGACGATGGCATCGAGCCGGTTGATGACCCCGATTTCGTAGAACTCGCCGCCATGGCCCAACAGAATCAGCAATACCGCCAAACCCAGGGCATAGCGGACAAGATGATCTTTCACGAGCGCCCCGGGGTTCTTGGCCCATCTGGTCCCGCGAGATCAGCCCTTGAAGAAGAATTCCATCTTTGTGCCGCCGATCTCGATGATGTCGTGATCGTTGAGTTGATGCGGCTTGTTGGCCTCGAGCATTTGCCCGCTCACCGACGGGAAGCTGACACCCTCGACATGGGTGATGAAGTAGCCGTGCGGCCGACGGGCGATCACGGCCACCTGGACACCAGGCTTGCCCAGCGTCGTCAACGTCTTGGTCAGCTCAAGCTCGCGGCCGGCGTTGCCGCCGTTCAGGATCTGGATCATCGCCTTGGGTGGGGCTGCCTGCGGCTGCCCCTGACCCGCGCTCTCGACCGGAATCTGGGTGGGCTCTCTGGCGGCTTGCGGCTGGGTGCTGGTGACACCGCTCGGCGGCAGGACCGGCGGCACCATGCCTTCCGCCACCGGTTGCCCTGGCTGCGTTTCACCAAAGCCCCTGGCCGCTGCCTGCTCGACCGTCTTGCGCATCATGTCGGGACGCAGGACCATGGTCTTCTCGAAATCGGCCTGGGAGGATTTTTGGGCGCCCTCGGCGAGGTACTTGAGCTGGTACTTGCCCAACTCGATGACGTCGCCGTTCTGCAGGAAATGCTTCTTCACCGGCTGGCCATTGACGAAGGTGCCGTTGGTGCTGTTCGAGATCCTCGAGGAAGGAATCGTTGAGGATGGTCACGATCACCGCATGCTCGCCGCGAGATCGCCAGATTGTCGATCTGGATATCGTTGTGCGGCTTGCGACCGATGGTCGTCCGCTCCTTGGTCAAGCGGAATTTCCTTGAGCACCAGGCCATCCATACTGAGTATCAGCTTTGCCATCGTTGATCTTCCTCGATTACCTGAACCAGGCGAGAAACCGCGCCCACCAGCCACGCGGCCACGGGAAATGCCTGTTTCACCTTCACCAGAATCACCGACACGTTGTCACGACCACCGTTGTCGTTGGCCATCTGCACCAGTTGGGTGGCACACAAATCAAGATTCGCCGACAAACTCGTCAGGGTCAGCGCAATCTCTTCGTCCGCAACCATGTCGTTCAGACCGTCCGAACATAGCAGGTAAACGTCGCCGGGTTCGACGCCGTAGTCATGAATCTCGACTTCGACGGTCGGATCGATGCCCAGCGCCCGCGTCACCAGGTTCTTGTTCTGCGAATAACGCGCCTGCTCCGCGGTGATCATCCCGCTGTCGATCTGTTCCTGCAGCAGGGAATGATCGCGCGTCAATTGCCGGAACTCGTCGCCGCGCAGGCGGTACAGTCGCGAGTCGCCGATGTGCGCCACGGTGACCGCATCGTCATGAAACAGCGCCATCACCAGCGTCGTGCCCATGCCGGCATACTGCGGCTGGCTCTGCGCGGCTTGATAGATCGCACCGTTGGCGCGGGCAATTTCCCGCCGCAGCGCCGCCTCTGCCCAGAGTTGCGCCATCGGCCTGCCGTGTGTCCGGCGACTGGTCGGCGAACGCCTTGGCCAGTTCGGCGGCGAGCAAGGTCGTCGCCATGCCGCTCGCCACCTCGCCGGCGTTGTAGCCGCCCATGCCGTCGGCCAGCACCGCCAGGCCCAGCACCGGATCGGCGAAGACGGCATCCTCGTTGTGCGAACGCACCATGCCCGGATCGCGTACTGGCGACGATTTCCAGCCGACTGGCTCATGATCCGCGCCTCATGGCTGGCGACCCTGGGATGCGGCGCCTGGCCGGCACGGAGGCCAGGCAGTGCGCGCAGATCACCGGCCATTTCGGCGCCGGTCTGGTAGCGCTTGTCGGCATCCTTGATCAGCGCCCGATCGATGATCACGGCCAGGCATTCGGGCACGTCCGGCCGGACGTCGCGGATGTCCGGATGCGGCTCGTTGGCGATCTGGTACATCAACTGCGCCATCGACTCGCCGTCGAAGGGCAAGCTGGCCGCAGGCCAGTTGGTAGAGCGTCACACCGAGCGAGAACAGGTCGGAGCGGCCGTCGATCTTCTTGCCCGCCAGCTGCTCCGGCGACATGTAGCTCGGCGTGCCGAGCACCATGCCGGTCTTGGTCTTCGAGGAATCGGTGATGCGCGCGATGCCGAAGTCGGTGACCTTGACCTGCTCGGTGGTCGGCTCGTACATGATGTTGGCCGGCTTGATGTCGCGATGCACCACCTGATTCTCGGTGCGCATAGTCCAGCGCATCGGCGACGCGGGCGACGATGCTCATGACCTGCGGCAGCGGCAGCAGGTTGTCCGGCTTGGTGTAGGGCACCAGGTCCTTGCCCTTGAGGAATTCCATGGCGATGTAGGCCAGGTCGTGCTCTTCGCCGGCATCGAAGATGGTGACGATGTTCGGGTGGTTCAGACGGCCGGCGGTCTCGGCCTCGCGGAAGAAGCGCTCCTTGACCTCGACCAGTTCGTCGCGCCTCGAACTCCTGCGACAGCGCCATGGTCTTGATCGCCACGACGCGGTTGATCTTCGGGTCGTGGCCGAGATAGACCACGCCCATCGCGCCCTTGCCCAGTTCCTTCTCGACCTGGTAGCGGCCCAGCATCGGCTTCTCGACCTGGCCGTCGTCGATCGATCAGCGTGCCGCTGTGGGTCAGCCTGCCGACGCCGCCCAGCATGACCGTCTCGGACATCCGCTTGGCGCGACTGGCCCGCGTCGGCGATATCGCGGAACTTCGGATTGTAGCCGGCCATGTAGCGGAATACCGCCTCTGCCTTGTTGAACTGGCGCTTGCGCTCGAAATCGAGCCCCAGGTTGTAGAGGTTTTCCATCACGGCCTCGTCCAGCGGGCACTTGCGGAACTTGTCGAAGGCCATGTCGAGCTGCCCCTGGCCCTGGAAGGCCAGACCGAGCATGCGGTTGGACTCGGCCGAATCGAGCATCGGACTTCTCCTTGCCCCGCTCGGTCACCAGGAAGCGCTTGGTGGTCAGCAGCAGATGGCCGACGACCAACAAGGTCGCCGGCACCATCAGTTGCAGCCAGGTCAATTGCGTCGTCATCAAGCCAAAGTGGGCACCGATCAGGAGCACGAGGAGCACTGCCGTCACGGTGGCGCCCATGCCGGCGGAAAGCCTCGGCAACACCGGCGATCAGGTACAAGGCGATCAGCGACGAAGGCCGCCTTTTCCGCCCAAACGGCCCAGGGCGGCGAAACGAAGAAATGTTCGGAAAGGATGCTCGACACCGTATGTGCCATGCTCAGCACCGGCGCCATGGCCGGCGAAACGGGCGTCACTTGCGACGAACCGACGCCGGCAGCCGTTGCGCCGATCAGGACAATCTTGTCCGGCATACTTGCTCGCCGGAATCTTCCCGCTCAGGACGTCATAGAACGAATCGACCTGGAAGGCCGGATGCCCTTCGCTGCCTTTGTAGAAGAATGTGTTCATCCGGGTTGCCGGATCGGTCAGGATCTTCAGCTTGCCCAGATGGACTTCCTCGCCCAGGCGGACCCGCAGATCCGCCGTGCCGAGATTGAGGCTCTTGGCGGCAATCATCAGCGACAACGCCGGATAGAACTGATCGAAGTACTGCACGACCAATGGTTCGGTCCGCACACCGCCGTCAACATCCAGAAAGCTGTTCAGATGGCCAAGCGCGACCGCCTTGCCACCCAGAATCTCGACCGGGATCTGCGCCTGGGCCGCCGGCAGCGCGAAACCCGCACCGTCCTGGACCTGCTGCAACCGGTTTCTGGCGACGAATTCAGGCAGCGGCTGGTCGGGCCGACCGCGCGCCTCGCCAAGCTCGAACAGCAAAGGCAACAAGACGTTCCCCGCCTTGCCATAGCTTTGCGCCAGTTTTCGATCGGTGTTGAGGGCAAGCTCGGCCTCCACCAACACGGGAATGATCCTTTCGGTTTCCGCGCTGGGTGGGGACCCATCGGACCGGCCCTGATTGACGATATCGATCAACCGGGTGATGTAGGCGTAACCGGGGTCCAGTTGCGGCTCGGAGAAGAATACCGTATTGGCGATCACCTTCGGCTGGCCCAACGCCAACCGATCGGTGAGCCGGGCATGCAATTCGCGCGACCACGGCCAGCGGCCCAGGTTGGCAATACTCTGGTCGTCGATGGCAATGACCGCCACTTTGTCGGACGGTGTGCGGGACGTCATGCCAACGCCGATGTCGTAGGCCTTGCGTTCCAGGCTCTGGAGCAAGTCGCTATTGGCCAATACCAATATCACCGCGCTGGCCATCAGCCCGAGGAACCAGTCGCGCCTCCAGAACTCCGCCCTTTTCATGCTTCAGTCATGCCTTTTCGGCTTATTTGCCCTTGTTGCGCGACCGAAAGAACTCCCACCGCGCCCGCTTGACCCGATAACTAATTGAAGAAACAGGCCTCTAGTTGCAATTCTTACAGTAGCACCTCAATTCAGTCAAATGTTTCCGAGGGCAATTTGTTTCCCCAAGCCCCGTTCGACGGCGAGTCGAAAAAGCCGGCCGGCCACGGCCAGGTCCTGGATCGCCATACCCTGCGACTCGAAAAGGGTAATGTCCGTCTCCGCCGCTCGTCCGCGCCGAACGCCGGCGACCAGTTCGCCCAGTTCGACCAGTTGCCGCTCGTGGACGCGCCCCTTCTCGAGCGCCGGCAGCAAGTCGCCCGCCTCGGCAAGCGCCGTCGGCCGGCTGTCGACGCAGATCAGCGCGGCGCGGCGCACTGAAATCTCGTCGATCTCCCGTCGAATCAGTGCATTGGCGCCGGCGGCGTTGATGTGACATCCCTCATCCAGCCACTCGCCATCGAATACCGGCGCTGGCGACGACGTGATGGTCACAACGATATCGGCACCCCGCACGGTTTCCTCCGCACGGCCCGCCGGACGGACGTCCACGCCCAGCCGGCCCGACATCTCCGCACAAAAGGCGGCACGCCGGACTTCGTTTCGCGAAAAGACCCGCACCGTCCTGATCGGCCGCACCCGGCACAGCGCCTCGATCTGGCTTTGCGCCTGCCAGCCGGCGCCGAAGACCCCCACCGTCGCCGCGTCCGCGCGCGCCAGATGCTTGGCGGCCACACCACCGGCCGCGCCGGTGCGCATCATGCCCAGATAGTCGGCCTCGACGATGGCCAGCAAGCGGCCGCTGGCCGCATCGAACAGATGGACCAGAAAGCGGTTCGCCGCGCGGCTGGTCGTGTAGGCCTTGTAGCCGAACACGCCCTCGTCGGGCAACGCGCCCTGAAGAATGTGCAGCGCGGCGGTCGGCATGCGGGTGCGCTGCCGCGCGACATCGATGGCGCGCCCCAGCCCGTGCGCCCGGTGCGCCGCCTCGACGGCTTCCAGCGCCAGATCCATGGTCAGCAATGCGCGCACATCGGCTTCGGTCAGGAACAGCGCCATCACTTCCACTCCCCACAAATGAAAAGGCGGGCCGCAGCCCGCCCCCTATCCTACCGACAAGGGTGCCAACTTGAATGCTGCCACTCCCGCTAACGGGAGAACACGAACTCTTGCGCCTCACCCGCCTGATTCTCAAGCGACCTCACGCCATAGTACTTGTCGCTCAGCCTAAACATGTAACGACACCACTGCTCGGTTCGGGTTCGCCACTCCAACGTTACGCAATAGCTGCCATCCTCGCCGATATGCCATTTCCCATTGGCAGTATTCGCGCCCCCTCCTCCACCGCCTCCCGCTATGTTGTGCCCTCGCCCGCCACCAACAAGATCGGTCGATGCAACGAACTGGCCGGACGCGTCATTTCCCCAATACCGGGTACTTCCTTGAGGCGTTACGCTCTTCACTTTCGCCCCGGGCAGCAAGGTATCCAACTCCGCTTTCGACACCTGGGTGGCGCCGCGCGATTTCAACTCGCCGAGCCTGAGGAAGTTCTCCGGACCTTGAGCTGGAACGCTCATTGCCGCGCACAACAGGCTGGCACTCATTAGCCACAGTCGCTTCATGACGGTCTCCTTCTCCTCAGGTGATTGCGAACGGCTGCCACGCCACCACTTCAATGCGTAGCAGCCGGATCACCGGGAGTCAAGGAAGGAGCGGCAGAATGCCGCTCATGTATTAGAGCAGCGACTTCAGCAGCTTGGCCATTACCGACGGATTGCGCGTGACCTTGAAGCCGCATTCCTCCATGATGGCCAGCTTGGCATCGGCCGTGTCGGCGCCGCCGGAGATCAGCGCGCCGGCATGGCCCATGCGCTTGCCGGCCGGCGCGGTGACGCCGGCGATGAAGCCGACGATCGGCTTCTTCATGTGGTCCTTGCACCAGCGCGCGGCATCCGCTTCGTCCGGTCCGCCGATTTCGCCGATCATGATCACCGCGTCGGTGTCCGGATCGTCGTTGAACGCCTTCATGACGTCGATGTGCTTGAGGCCGTTGATCGGGTCGCCACCGATGCCGACGGCCGACGACTGGCCGAGGCCGATCTCGGTGAGCTGCGCGACGGCCTCGTAGGTCAGCGTGCCGGAGCGCGATACCACACCGATGCGCCCCTTGCGGTGAATGTGGCCGGGCATGATGCCGATCTTGATTTCGTCCGGCGTGATCAGGCCGGGGCAGTTGGGGCCAAGCAGCAGCGTCTTCTTGCCGCCACGGGCTTCCTTCTGCTTCATCTTGTTGCGCACGATCAGCATGTCGCGCACCGGAATGCCCTCGGTGATGCAGATGGCCAGATCGAGATCGGCCTCGCAGGCTTCCCAGATCGCGTCGGCGGCGCCGGCCGGCGGCACGTAGATCACGGAGACGGTGGCGCCGGTGGCGGCCTTGGCATCCTTAACCGAGGCGAAGATCGGCACGTCGAAGATCTTCTCGCCGGCCTTCTTCGGATTGACGCCGGCAACGAAGCAGTTCTTGCCGTTGGCGTACTCGATGCACTTCTCGGTGTGGAACTGGCCGGTCTTGCCGGTGATGCCCTGCGTGATGACCTTGGTGTCCTTGTTGATCAGGATCGACATGTTCTTTTCCTTACTTGACTGCGGCGACGATCTTGGTCGCGGCTTCCGCCATGGTGTCGGCGGCGATGATCGGCAGGCCGGATTCGGCGAGGATCTTCTTGCCCAGGTCTTCGTTGGTGCCCTTCATGCGCACCACCAGCGGCACGGACAGATGGGTTTCCTTGGCCGCGGTGACGATGCCGGTGGCGATGGTGTCGCACTTCATGATGCCGCCGAAGATATTGACCAGGATGCCCTTGACCTTGGGGTTCTTGAGCATGATCTTGAAGGCTTCGGTGACCTTCTCGGTCGTCGCGCCGCCGCCGACGTCGAGGAAGTTGGCCGGTTCGGCGCCGAACAGCTTGATGGTGTCCATGGTCGCCATGGCCAGGCCGGCGCCGTTCACCAGGCAGCCGATGTTGCCGTCGAGCGAGATGTAGGCGAGATCGAACTTCGAGGCCTCGATCTCGTCGGCATCTTCTTCGTCCAGATCGCGATAGGCGACGATCTCGGGCTGACGATAGAGCGCGTTGGCATCGAAGTTGAACTTGGCGTCGAGCGCCTTGATGTTGCCATTGCCTTCGAGGATCAGCGGATTGATTTCGGCCAGCGAGGCATCGGTTTCCATGTAGCAGGTGTAGAGCTTCTTCAGCGTATCGACCGCCTGCGCCATCGAAGCTTCCGGAACGCCGATGCCCTTGGCCAGTTCGAGGGCCTGCGCATCGGTGAGGCCAACGAGCGGATCGACGAAGACCTTGATGATCTTCTCGGGCGTCTTGTGCGCCACTTCCTCGATATCCATGCCGCCTTCGGAGGAAGCCATCATGGCCACCTTCTGCGTGGCGCGGTCGGTCAGCGCAGCGACGTAGTATTCCTTCTTGATGTCGGCGCCGTCCTCGACCAGCAGGCGGCGAACCTTCTGGCCTTCCGGGCCGGTCTGGTGCGTCTTCAACTGCATGCCGAGGATGCTGCCGGCGTGTTGGCGGACCTCGTCGAGCGACTTGGCGACCTTGACGCCACCGCCCTTGCCGCGCCCGCCGGCGTGGATCTGGGCCTTGACCACCCAAACCTTGCCACCCAGCGTCTCGGCGGCCTTGACCGCCTCATCAACCGAAAAACACGGAATGCCGCGCGGGGTCGCAACCCCGAACTTCCTCAGGATTTCCTTGCCCTGATACTCGTGGATCTTCATGAGATACTTTCCTTCGTTGGGTCTGGCCGGAAGCGACGATAATATCTAATTATGTGCTGCACTGCAAAACTAATAACCTATTCCTCATTCCTTTCAGGATGCTGACACCGGAACAGATCGCCCGACGCTGCGCCGACATCATGTGGCCCGACGACCACGCCGCGCGCGGGCTGGGCATGGCCATCGTCGCGGTCGGCCCCGGCACGGCCACGCTCACGATGCCCGTACGGCAGGACATGGTCAACGGCCACGGCACCTGTCACGGCGGCTTCATCTTCGCCATCGCCGACTCCACCTTTGCCTACGCCTGCAACAGCTTCAATCATCGTGCCGTCGCAGCAGGTGTGGACATCAACTTCCTCGCTCCGGCCCACCTCGGCGACCTGCTTACGGCCCATGGCCACGCCCGCCACCAGGGCGGCCGCAGCGGCGTATATGACATCGAAGTGAGCAACCAGGACGGCAAGCTGGTTGCCGTCTTCCGCGGCCGTGCCGCCCGCATCAAGGGCCATTTCTTCGACGGCGGGGAAAGTGAGGGATAATTCCCGCCCCACTGTTTGCAACACGCTTTTCCGCCACCCTGAGCCGCCGACATGACCGAAAAGACCGGGCTTGATGCCATCGAGAACGCCAGCCGCGACGAAATCACGGCCCTGCAACTGACCCGCCTGCGCTGGTCGCTCAAGCATGCCTACGACAACGTCGCCCACTACCGGCGCAAGTTCGACGAGGCCGGCGTACAACCGGACGACCTGAAATCCCTCGCCGACCTGGCGAAGTTCCCCTTCACCACCAAGCAGGACCTGCGCGACACCTATCCTTTCGGCATGTTCGCCGTGCCGCGCGAACAAGTCGTGCGCGTACACGCCTCGTCGGGCACCACCGGCAAACCGACCGTGGTCGGCTACACCCGGAACGACATCGACATGTGGGCGCAACTGATGGCGCGTTCGATCCACGCCTCCGGCGGCCGGCCCGGCGACAAGGTGCATGTCTCCTACGGCTACGGCCTGTTCACCGGCGGCCTGGGCGCCCACTACGGCGCCGAGCGCCTGGGCTGCACCGTCATACCCTTCGGCGGCGGCCAGACCGAGCGCCAGGTGCAACTGATCCTGGACTTCGAGCCGGACATCATCATGGTCACCCCGTCCTACATGCTGGCCATCGGCGACGAGTTCGTCCGCCAGGGACTCGACCCGGCCAAGTGCTCGCTGCGCCTCGGCATCCACGGCGCCGAACCCTGGACTCACCAGATGCGCCAGGAAATCGAGCGCCGCTTCGACATGCAGGCGGTGGACATCTACGGCCTCTCCGAAGTCATCGGCCCGGGCGTCGCCAACGAATGCGTCGAGAGCAAGGACGGCCCGGTGGTCTGGGAGGATCACTTCTATCCGGAGATCATCGACCCCAAGACCGGCGAAGTGCTGCCGGACGGCGAACTCGGCGAACTGGTATTCACCTCGCTGACCAAGGAAGCGCTGCCGGTGATCCGCTACCGCACCCGCGATCTCACTCGCCTGCTGCCACCCACCTCGCGCGCCATGCGGCGCATCGGCAAGATCACCGGCCGCTCCGACGACATGCTGATCATTCGCGGCGTCAACGTCTTCCCGTCGCAGATCGAGGAACAGATCCTCAAGACACCGAAGCTCTCGCCGCACTACCTGATCGAGGTCGAACGCGACGGCCACCTCGACACCGTGACCGTCAATGTCGAAATGAAGCCCGAGTTCGCCACCGCCACCGCCGCCGACAAGGAATACGCGGCGCAACGAACTGGCGCCACCACATCAAGTCCTACATCGGCATTTCGACGCACATCGAAGTCAAGGCGGGCGGCACCATCGAGCGCTCCATCGGCAAGGCCAAGCGGGTGATCGACCGGCGGCCCAAGTAACCGGGCGAGGCAGCCCGGCGCGCCGCGCCCCCAACCATCATGAGCCAGAACTTCCTTTCCAAAGTCGAGGTCGCCGCAATGAACGAAGATACCGCCGCCTGGGAGAAATTTCTCTACGTCCTGGAATGGGTGCTGGCGCTACAGGCCCGCTATGCCACCAACCTGCGCCACAGTCTGGTGCGGATCAGCTTCCACGACCAGAAGGCGCTGGGCGATACCTATGGCGCCAAGGTCGCCCTGCAAATGCTGGTCGACCTGGCCACGCGGCTGCGCCAGTCCATGCGCAAGACCGACCTGGTCGCCCGCGACGGCACCAGCATCTGGGTCCTGATCCCCTTCGTCACGCCCGAGTCGGTGCTCGCCAAAGTGACGCAGATGGTCGAAATCGCCGCCGACAACGGCCTGGACATTGTCGATCGCGACCTCTCCGTCTTTTCGATTCCGGACGCCGGAATACTGGAAGGACTTTCCTTCAAGTCGGCTCAGGACTTTCTCGAGTTGATCGGCGAGCAGAAGAACGTCGCCATGCGCTGGGAAGGCGTGCTGAAGCGCGCCGACTGACGGCCCCCATGGACTCACTAACCGTCGCCCATCGTGAGCCGATCGAGACCGCCAGCCGCGACGAGATCGCCACACTGCAACTGGACCGCCTGCGCTGGACCCTGCAACGGGTCTATGACCGTGTGCCTCACTACCGGGCCAAGTTCGACGCCGCCGGCGCGCATCCGGACGACCTGAAGGAACTCAAGGACCTGGCCCGCTTCCCCTTCACCAGCAAGCAGGACCTGCGCGAAACCTATCCCTTCGGCATGTTCGCCGTGCCCATGGACGACGTGGTGCGCATCCATGCTTCGTCGGGCACCACCGGCAAGCCGACGGTGGTCGGCTACACCGCGCGGGACATCGAGACCTGGACGGGCATCATGGCGCGCTCGATCCGCGCCGCCGGCGGCGGTCGCTCGGACATCGTCCACATCACCCATGGCTACGGGCTGTTCACCGGCGGCCTGGGCGTGCATTACGGCGCGGAGCGGCTGGGCTGCGCGGTGGTGCCGATCAGCGGCGGCCAGACGGAACGTCAGGTGCAGCTGATCCAGGACTTCAAGGCGACCATGATCGTCGGCACGCCGTCCTATGTGCTGAACATCGTCGATCAAATGGAGCGCATGGGCATCGACCCGCGCGGCACCACCCTCAAGCGGGGCATGTTCGGCGCCGAGCCGTGGACCGAGCAGATGCGCGCGGAAATGCAGGGCCGGCTGGGCATCGATGCGATGGACCTCTATGGCCTGTCCGAGGTCATGGGGCCGGGCGTGGCCTGCGAGTGCATCGAAGCCAAGGATGGCCCGGTGATCTGGGAGGATCACTTCTACCCCGAGGTCGTCGATCCGGAAACCGGCGCGGTGCTGCCGGATGGCTCGCCGGGCGAACTGGTGTTTACCTCGCTGACCAAGGAAGCCTGCCCATCGTGCGTTACCGCACCCGCGACCTGACCCGGCTGCTGCCGCCGACGGCGCGCAGCTTCCGCCGCATCGGCAAGATCACCGGGCGCTCCGACGACATGCTGATCATTCGCGGCGTCAATGTGTTCCCCTCGCAGATCGAGGAACAGATTCTCAAGATTCCCAGGCTGTCCGCCCACTACATGCTCGAAGTGTCCCGCCGCGGGCACATGGACGAAATGGATGTCCTGGTGGAGATGAAACCCGAGGCAAGTTCGGAAGCCGACAAGGAAGCGGCCGCGCGGGAGTTGCAACACCACATCAAGGCCCTGATCGGCATCAGCACCCGTGTTCGCGTGCAGCCGGTCGGCGCCATCGAGCGCTCCACCGGCAAGGCCAAGCGGGTCATCGACAAACGGCCGAAATGAAGCATCGTCACTGGCCTCTTTCATTTCTCTTCTTCGCCGTGCTGGGCATGGTCTGCCTGGTCGCCGGCATTGCCGCCGTGACCGGCCTGCTCGCGGGCACCCATCCCTTGTTCAACGACGGCGCCGCCGCCGGCCTGGCGCTGATCGTCACGGCCATCGCCCTGCTGCTCACCGGCGCGTTTCCGCTGGTGCTGCGCCGACTGGCCGAGCGCGAAGGCGCGTGAGCACCGACCACTTTTCCGGACACGCCGCCGATTACGCCAGGTTCCGGCCCGGCTACCCGGATGCCCTGTTCGACTGGCTGGCGGCGCAAACCGCCACACATGGTCTGGCCTGGGACTGCGGCTGCGGCAACGGCCAGGCGTCGGTGCCGCTGGCCGAGCGCTTCGAGCGTGTCGTGGCCACGGACTTGTCGGCGCGGCAGATCGCCGCCGCGCCGCCGCATCCGCGCATCGATTTCCGGACGGCCCCCGCCGAAGCCAGCGGCCTGGCCGAGCGCAGCGCCGATCTGGTCGTCGTCGCCCAGGCATTGCACTGGTTCGACTTTGACCGTTTCTACACCGAGGTACGGCGGGTGCTCAAACCCGGCGGCCTGATCGCGGCCTGGACCTACCAGTTGCTGCGCGCCGAACCGGCGGTGGATGCCCTGCTGGCGGACTTTTACACCAGCACGCTCGGCCCCTGGTGGCCGCCCGAACGCAAGTGGGTGGACCTGGCGTATCGCGGCATGCCTTTCCCCTTCGAGGAAATCGCGCCGCCGGCTTTCGATATCCGCCTGCAATGGACCTTGACCGACCTGCTGGCCTACCTGGGCACCTGGTCGGCTACGCAGCGTTTCATCGCCGCCGAAGGCCACAGCCCGGTTCCTGCGCTGGGCGAGGCGCTGCAACCCGTATGGGGCGACGGTCGGCGGCCGATCATCTGGCCGATCGCCATGCGAGCCGGCCGTGTCTGACGCCGGCGCCCCCTATGCCAGGCTGACGCCTGACACGGTGCTCGATGCGCTGGAGAGCGTTGGCCTGGTCTGCGACGGTCGCCAACTGGCGCTGAACAGTTACGAGAACCGGGTCTACCAGGTCGGCATCGAGGATGCCGCTCCAGTCGTCGCCAAGTTCTACCGCCCCGGCCGCTGGTCCGATTCCGCCATTCTGGAGGAGCACGCCTTCATCGCCAAACTGGCCGAGCGGGAGATTCCGGCCGTGCCGGCGCTGGTGCTCGGCGGCGCGACCTTGCACAGGCATGGCGGCTTCCGCTTCGCCGTCTTTCCGCGCCAGGGCGGCCGCGCGCCGGAGATCGACGCGCCCGGCGTCCGGGAGTGGCTGGGACGCTTCATCGGTCGCATCCATGCCGTCGGCGCCACCGCAAGCTTCCTGCACCGGCCCGTGCTCGACATCGCCAGTTTTGGCGAAGCACCGCGCGATTACCTGCTGGCCCATGACTTCATTCCGCCGGATCTGCTCGCGGCCTGGACCAGTGTCGTCGCCCAATCGCTCGATGGTGTGCGCCGCTGTTTCGAGCGCGCCGGCACGGTGGCCAACCTGCGTCTGCACGGCGACTGCCATCTCGGCAACGTGCTGTGGACCGACCAGGGGCCGCATTTCGTCGATTTCGACGATGCCCGCATGGGGCCGGCGCTCCAGGATCTCTGGATGCTGCTGTCGGGCGACCGGGCGCAGATGGCCCTGCAACTGGGCGAACTGCTGGACGGTTACGAGCGGTTCGCCGATTTCGATCGGCGTGAATTGCATCTGGTCGAAGCGCTGCGTACCCTGCGCCTGATCCACTACAGCGGCTGGATCGCCCGCCGCTGGCAGGACCCGGCATTCACGGCGGCGTTCTCGTGGTTCAACACGCAGCGCTACTGGCAGGACCGCGTTCTCGAACTGCGCGAGCAGATCGCGCTGATGGACGAGGCGCCGCTGCCGGTATAGGCTGGCGGGCATATGGATACGGCAATTCTCGGTGGTGGCTGCTTCTGGTGCCTGGAAGGCGCATTGCGCCAACTGCGCGGTGTCGAATCGGTGGTCTCCGGCTATTGCGGCGGCAAAATGGCGGAGCCAAGCTACCGCCAGGTTTGCTCGGGCACCACGGGCCATGCCGAGGTGGTTCGGATCGAGTTCGATCCGGCGCTCATCGACTACCGCACGATCCTGCAAGCTTTCTTTGCCATCCACGATCCCACCACCCGCGATCGCCAGGGCAACGATGTCGGCAGTCAGTATCGTTCGGTGATCTTCACCTTGTCGGCCGAGCAGGAGCGCACCGCCAAGGCACTGATCGCCGAGTTCGACCGTCGAGAAAATCTGGCCTGGGCCGATCGTCACCGAGGTGCTGCCGGCACCACGCTTCTGGCCGGCCGAGGACGACCATCAGGACTATCTGGCCAACAACCCGCGCCAGCCCTACTGCATGGCCGTGGTGGCGCCGAAGGCCGCGAAGCTGCGGCTTGCCTTCAAGGACCGGCTGAAATAGACGGCACCGGCCCGTGCGCCGGCCATCCCGGGCAATATGGCTCGCTTTCGCCGCCTTGTTCGCCTTTTTTGGCGAGGCGAAGCAATGGCATTCTCCGAGTAACGGAATCCGCCCTCGCCCGTCCGCGTCCACCGCATGACCACACCGATCTTTACTCGATGCTGATGTCGCCGATCCGGCCTGGAAGCCCCTCGGCCACCCATGGCAGGCGCCGCCCGTCATGGCTATTGCGGCTCGGCGTCGCGCTCATCATCGCAGTGCCCACCGCGGCCGCCATGACGCCGGCTCCGGAACCCGTTCTGCGGCTCGCCTCGAGTCTCGAGCCACCGTCGGCACGCGCGCCGGTCGGCGAAACGGAACGCGCGCTGCTGCGCCTGGAATCGAGGGCCGGCCAGTACCGGGCCGACGAAAAAGTCCTCATCGAGGACATGATGGCCCGGCTGGAGCGGATGGGCCAGACGATCGCCGAACTCGGACCGCTGATTACCGCCATGCCCGGCGGGCCTTGCCCGGCCGCTGTGCCGCCGACATGCCCCACCCAGGCCAGGGCACCGACAACCCCGCCGGGCGGGCCAGACACCGACCTGTATTGGCTGATCCTGGCCGGCGGCGCGGTGCTACTGGCCCTGCTGGCCCTGCTCTGGCAACGCGGCCGCCGCGAAACCTCCGAAGCGGGAACTGGCGAGACGCCATTCTGGCACTCCGATCCGGCAACGGCCCCAGTCCCGGCAAGTACCACGGTCGCGCCTCTCGGCAAGGGTACCCGAGAGGTCAGCCTCAAGCCCCCCTCGCCACCGCGATCCTCGGCTGCCGGGGCGCCAACGGTGCAACCCCCGGTTGCGCCCGCGGCGTCATCGACCGACAGCCACCCGTCGGCTCATGAAGGCGACCAGTCCCTTGAGCTGGCCGAAGTCATGCTGTCGATGCGCCTGACCGGCAGCGCCGCGCAAACCCTCGAGGATCACATCCGGGCGCACCCGCGCCAGGCTCTCATCCATTGGCTAAAGCTGCTCGACATCTATCGTCGCTCCGGACAGCAGAAGGATTTCGAGGCATCGGCCCAGCAGTTGCAGCAACACTTCAATATCGCACCACCCGATTGGCAGAACGACCACGAACCCGTCCCGGCGCGATCACCGAGTCTGGAAAACTACGTTCATATCAGCAGCCGAATTCAGGAGTTGTGGCCGCGCCGGTCTTGCGCCGAGTATCTCGGCCGGCTGCTGGAGGACAATCGGGGCGGAACGCGCACCGGCTTCCCCCAAAATGTGGTCGAGGAAATCCTGCTCCTGCTGACGATGCTACGCGGTTGATCAGACCGGGTTGTCGACCTCGACGAACCGGCAGTCGAGATCGAACTGTTGCCGCAAGTGCTCGCCGAGGGCCATGACCCCATAACGTTCGGTGGCGTGATGCCCCGCGGCAATGTAAGGCACGCCCGATTCCCGCGCGAGATGCACTGTCTGCTCGGAAATCTCGCCACTGATGTAGCAATCGGCCCCCGTGGCGATAGCTTGCTCGAACCAGCCCTGGGCCCCGCCGCTGCACCAAGCCAAACGGGCCACCGGGCGCTCCGCCGCGCCGATCAGCAGCGCCGGCCGACCGAGCAGTTTCTCCAGCGAACCGGCGACCTGCGCCGCCGTGGCCGGCTCGGCGGGCCGACCGACGAAGCCGATGTCCTGCTCGGCAAATCGGCCCTCGACAAGCCAACCGGATCGACGCGCTAGTTGGGCGTTGTTGCCCATTTCGGCATGCGCGTCCAGCGGCAGATGGTAGGCGAAGAGATTGATGTCGTGACCCAACAATGTCGCCAGCCGGCGCTTGCGAATGCCGGCGACGCGACCATCCTCGCCACGCCAGAACCAGCCGTGGTGCACGAGCACCGCGTCGGCGTCCAACCGCACCGCCTCGTCGAGCAGCGCCTGACTGGCCGTGACGCCGCAGACAATCCGGCGCAACTCGGCGCGTCCTTCCACTTGCAGGCCGTTTGGGCAATAATCGCGAAAACGGTCCACCTCCAGGAGTTTGTCCAGGTAGTCACGAAGTTCGTCGCGCCGCATCCTGACTTCTCCCTTGAATCCCTTGTCACCATTGCAACGATAGGCCGATTATGCGCCGCTTGTGGCTGATTTTTGCCCAGGCCGTCACCCTCTCCGTGGCGGTGCTGTTTGTTCTGCAAACGCTGAAACCGGAATGGCTCTGGCGGCGCGGCGAGATGGCCGGCGGTCAGGCGCCGGTCGGCATCGTCGCGGTCAAGGAAGCGGCGCCGCCGACGGACGTCAGCCGGCGGGTCGCCTCCTATGCCGACGCCGCCAAACGCGCGGTGCCGGCCGTCGTGCATGTATTCACCAGCCAGGAGATCCGCGCCTCGCGGCACCCGCTGGCCAACGATCCTTTCTGGTCGCACTTCTTCGGCGATCGCGGCACGCAGACGCAACGGCGCTCCGGATTGGGCAGCGGCGTGGTCGTTTCGGAGGAAGGCTACATCCTCACCAACTACCACGTGGTCGAAGCGGCCGACGAAATCGAGGTGGCCAGCAACGATGGCCGCAAGTTCAAGGCCAAGGTGGTCGGCACGGACCCGGAATCCGATCTGGCAGTGCTGCGGGTGCCGGCGGACGCCCGCCTCTCCGCCATCACGTTCGCCGCGGCCGATTCGCTGCGGGTCGGCGATGTGGTGCTGGCCATCGGCAATCCGTTCGGCGTCGGCCAGACGGTCACCTCGGGCATCGTTTCGGCGCTCGGCCGCAGCCACCTGGGCATCAACACCTTCGAGAACTTCATCCAGACCGATGCCGCCGTCAATCCGGGCAACTCCGGCGGCGCGCTGGTGGACAGCAGTGGTGACCTGATCGGCATCAACACGGCCATCTATTCCCAGAACGGCGGCTCGATGGGCATCGGCTTCGCCATCCCCGTCTCGCTGGCCCGCAACGTCATGGAGCAGATCATCAAGAATGGCAGCGTCACCCGCGGCTGGATCGGCGTCGAGGTGCAGGAGATCACTGCGGAATTGGCCGAATCCTTCAAGCTACCCGGCACCGAGGGCGCCCTGATCGCCGGCGTGGTGCGCGGCAGCCCGGCGGAAAAGGCCGGCATCAAGCCGGGCGACGTGCTGCTGTCCATCGACGGCCAAAAGGTGAAGGACGCCGAGAACATGCTGGAGCTGATTGCCGGGCTGGCGCCCGGGCAGTCGAGCCGCATCACCCTGCGCCGCGATAGCCGCGACGTCGAAGTTCCGGCGACCATCGGCAAACGGCCCGCGCCGCCGCGCGACTGAGGCCGCCGTCCCACCGGGACCCGCAGCACTAGGACTTGGCGTCCGCCTTCTCGTCCACCGCGTGCTCGGCGTCGAACTTGTCCAGTTCCCGGTCCATGTCGGCCGCTGTCGGCGGCTGATAGTCGCTTTCGCCGGGCATCGGGTCGGGGACTTTGCCGACGAAACGCGCCAGCAACAAACCCAACTCGAACAACAGGCACATCGGTACCGCAAGCAGAATCTGGGAGGTCACATCGGGCGGCGTCACCACGGCCGCGATGACAAACGCCGCGACGATGGCGTAGGGCCGGAATTCCTTGAGCTTCTCGACACTGACGATACCGAACCTGACGAGCAGCACGACGACCACCGGCACTTCGAAGGTGACGCCGAAGGCAAGGAACATCGTCATGACAAAATTCAGGTATTGCTCGATATCCGGCGCCGGCGTGATGCTGGCCGGCGCAAACTCGGCGATGAAGCTGAATACCGTGCCAAAAACAAAGAAGTAGCAGAAGGCAACGCCCAGCAGGAACAGGAAGGTGGAACCAATGACCAGTGGCAGGCCGAACTTCTTCTCGTGGGAATACAGCCCGGGAGCGACGAAAGCCCAAGCCTGGTAGAGAATGACCGGCAAGGCGAGCATGAAGGCGGCCAACAACGTGACCTTGATCGGCACCATGAAGGGCGTGATAACTCCGGTGGCGATCATCTTGGTGCCGGGCGGCAAAGTCGCCAGCATGGGTTGCGCCAGCAGGTCGTACACGTTGGCCGACCAAGGCACCAGGGCAAAGAAGATCAGCGCCATCGCGAGCAGGGCGCGCAACAGCCGATCGCGCAACTCGATCAAATGGGAAATGAAGGTTTCCTGAAGGTCGGACATCAGATCTTCGGCTGTTCGGCCATGGCATCGGCGGGAGCAGCGGTGATAGCCGGACCGGCGTTCGTCTCGCCGGACTTGTCGCCGATGCCTTGGGCGATCGAGTCGTTGAGCGAGGTCTCAACCGACCTCAACTGCTGGTTGACCGACTGCTCCATGCTCTTGGCCTGCGCGACGACGTCCTGCTGCAACTTCTTGAGGTCCTCAAGCTGAATCTCGCGGTTGATGTCGGCCTTGACGTCGCCAACGTAGCGTTGCAGGCGACCGAGCAAATGGCCCGCGGTACGCGCCACGCGCGGCAATCGCTCCGGGCCGATGACGATGAGCGCCACCAGCGCGATGACCATCAGTTCTGAAAGGCCTACATCAAACATCGCACATGAAAATCCGGAGAACGCCGTCCCACCAAAAAAACGAGCGGGGCCGACCCGCTCGCGTTCGCCATGGCCGACTAGACCGCGGTCAGACCTTTTCCTTCTTCGCTTCGCCTTCGAAGGTATGGCCGACTTGCTCGGCCGGCTGAGTCGGCTGGTCGGCGGTACCTTCCTTCATGCCATCCTTGAAGCCCTTCACCGCGCCGCCCAGATCCTGCCCCATGTTCCGCAGCTTCTTGGTGCCAAAGATCAGCATGACGATCACCAGGACGATCAGCCAATGCCAAATACTGAAAGAACCCATATCGCGCTCTCCTAATGCTTCGGCATCATCGAGCCGAGCGGCTCGGGGCCGCCGAGGATGTGTACGTGCAAATGATACACCTCCTGCCGACCTATCCTGCCCGTGTTGACGATGGTTCGAAAGCCGTCGGCCAGCCCCTGGGAGCGGGCCAGTTCCCCGGCCTTGACGAAGATCTTGCCCAGTATGTCTTGATGGCTGGCATCCACATCATTCAGAGAAGCGATGTGCTGCTTGGGGATGATCATGAAATGGACCGGCGACAACGGGCTGATGTCGTGAAACGCGAACAAGTCGTCGTCTTCATAGACCTTCTTCGAGGGAATCTCGCCGCGCGCGATCCTGCAAAAGATGCAATCGCTCATTTTTGTCCTCGGCCGCGCTTTTCGTCGATGCCGGAAATACCTTCGCGGCGACGGAACTCGACCATGATGTCATCGACACCAATGTCGAACTGGCTGAGCAGAATCATGCTGTGAAACCAGAGGTCGCACACTTCGCGCACCAGATGCAGGCGATCGCCATCCTTCGCCGCCATGATGGTTTCGGCGGCCTCCTCGGCGACCTTCTTGCAGATGGCGTCAGTGCCCTTGGCATAGAGACTGGCGACATAGGACGACTCCGGTGGCGCGCCCTTGCGCTCCACCAGGGTTTCCTGGACGCGATGGATGACTTCCAGATCGATCACTTGTATATCTCCTTAGGGTCCTTCAGCACCGGCTCGACCGGTTCCCAGCCGCCGTCCTTCAGTTGCTGGAAGAAACAGCTCTTGCGTCCGGTATGGCAAGCGATGCCACCAACCTGCTCGATCTTCAGCAGCACCACGTCGTTGTCGCAATCGGTGCGGATTTCAAGCACTTTCTGGAAGTGCCCAGACTCTTCGCCCTTGTGCCACAGCTTGCGGCGGGAGCGTGACCAATAGACAGCCTGACCGATGGCCGCGGTCCGTTCGAGGGCCTCGCGGTTCATCCAGGCGAACATCAACACGTCGCCGCTGCCGGCATCCTGGGCGATCACGGGAACGAGGCCCTGTTCGTCCCACTTGATATCGTTAAGCCATTTGTAGGTCATAGCCTTACCTCGATGCCACGGGAACGCATGTACTCCTTGGCCTGACGAACAGTGTATTCGCCGTAGTGAAAGATGCTCGCGGCGAGCACGGCGTCGGCCTTGCCCTGTTGAACGCCATCGGCCAGATGCTGAAGGTTGCCGACGCCGCCGCTGGCGATGACGGGAACGTCCACCGCTTCGGCGATGCGGCGGGTGAGTTCCAGATCGAAGCCGTTCTTGGTGCCGTCGCGATCCATGCTGGTCAGCAGAATTTCGCCGGCGCCGAGCCGCGCCACTTCCTTGGCCCATTCGATGGCGTCCAGGCCGACGTTCCTGCGCCCACCATGGGTGAACACCTCCCATTTGCCGGGACTGGTCTGCTTGGCGTCGATGGCGACGACGATGCACTGCGAACCGACCTTGCCCGAAGCATCGGCAACCAGTTGCGGGTTATTCACGGCCGCCGTGTTCATGCTCACCTTGTCGGCGCCTGCGTTGAGCAGGCGCCGTACATCGTCAACGACGCGCACGCCGCCACCGACGGTCAGGGGAATGAATACCTGTTCGGCGCAAGCCTCGACAATATGCAGAATGATGTCCCGGTCGTCGGAGCTGGCCGTGATGTCGAGAAACGTAATCTCGTCGGCGCCCTGTTCGTCGTAGCGCTTGGCGACCTCGACCGGATCGCCGGCATCGCGCAGCTCGACGAAATTGACGCCCTTGACGACGCGGCCGGCTTTGACGTCGAGGCAGGGAATGATGCGTTTGGCAAGCATGAGGACTGCTTGCGGCTAGTCGGCGGACAGCTTGTCCGCTTCCGCCTGGGCCTTGCCGAAGTCCAGCTTGCCTTCGTAGATGGCCCGGCCGGTAATGGCGCCCATGATGCCTTCATCCTGTACTTTGCAGAGCGCCTGAACGTCCTTGATGGAAGCGATGCCGCCCGACGCAATGACGGGAATGCGCAGCGCCTGGGCCAGTTTCACCGTCGCCTCGACGTTGACGCCACTCATCATGCCGTCGCGGCCGATGTCGGTATAGACGATGGCTTCGACGCCGTAGTCCTCGAACTTCCTGGCCAGGTCGATAACGTCGTGACCGGTCATCTTCGACCAGCCGTCGACCGCCACCTTGCCGTCCTTGGCATCGAGGCCAACGATGATATGGCCAGGGAACGCGGTACAGGCATCGTGCAGGAAGCCGGGGTTCTTCACGGCCGCCGTACCGATGATCACGTAGCTGATGCCATCGTCCAGGCAGCGCTCGATGGTATCGAGGTCGCGAATGCCACCACCGAGTTGCACGGGGATTTCCTCGCCGACCTCCTCAAGGATGGCCTTGATGGCCGACTCGTTTTTCGGCTTGCCGGCGAAGGCGCCGTTGAGGTCGACCAGATGCAGCCGACGCGCGCCTTGCGCTATCCAGTGGCGCGCCATCGCCGCCGGATGTTCGGAAAACACCGTGGCATCGTCCATGTCGCCTTGTTTGAGGCGCACGCAATGCCCGTCCTTCAGGTCGATCGCGGGAATCAGCAGCATAGTTGGTCTGGAGAGTCGAGGTGACGGAAGGTTGCCGGAAACCTGATGGGCTCAAGGATGCCAGCGCATGAAGTTGCCAAGGAGTTGCAGGCCCGCCTGGGCGCTTTTTTCCGGGTGGAACTGGACGGCGAAGATGTTAGCGCGGGCCACGGCACTGGTAAAGGGGATGCCATAGTGAGTGGAGCCGGCGATGGCGGAGGGCTCCGCCGGCTCGACGTAGTAGCTATGCACGAAATAGAAGCGCGCGCTGTCGGGGATATCCGCCCACAACGGATGTGCCTCGGCCTGGATCACTTCGTTCCAGCCCATGTGCGGCACCTTCAAGCCCTTGGCGACTGTTTCCTCGGCCGGGAAACGCCGTACCTGTCCCGGGAAAATACCCAGGCCCGGTACGTCGCCCTCCTCGCTGTGCTCGAACAACATTTGCAGACCTATGCAGATGCCCAGGAATGGCTTCTCGGCGGCAACGCGCATGACGGCGTCCCGCAAGCCGCGCGCAGTTAGTTCGCGCATGCAGTCGGGCATCGCCCCCTGGCCAGGCACCACGACGCGATCGGCCGCCATCAACGTCACCGGATCGGACGTCACCAGCACGCGCGCAGTCGGCGCCACGTGCTCGATGGCCTTGGCCACGGAGCGCAGATTGCCCATGCCGTAATCGACAACCGCGACGACACTCATGGCGGGATCAGAGACTTCCCTTGGTGGACGGCACGCCGGTGGCGCGCGGATCGGCTTCGACGGCCATGCGCAGGGCGCGGCCAAAAGCCTTGAAGACGGTTTCGGCCTGATGGTGCGCGTTGTCACCGCGCAAGGCATCGACATGCACGGTCATCGCCGCGTGATTGACCAGGCCCTGAAAGAACTCCCGCACCAGATCGACATCGAACTCGCCGATGGCGGCGCGCACGAAGGGCACCTCGAATACGAGTCCCGGCCGGCCGGAGAGATCCACCACGACGCGCGACAGCGCCTCGTCGAGCGGCACGTAGGCGTGGCCATAGCGGCGCACGCCCTTCTTGTCGCCGATGGCCTTGGCGAGCGCCTGGCCGAGCGTGATACCGACATCCTCGACGGTGTGATGGGCATCGATGTGCAGGTCACCCTTGGCCTCGATCTCCAGATCGACCATGCCGTGACGGGCGATCTGATCGAGCATGTGGTCGAGGAATCCGATGCCGGTCGCCAGTTGGGCGGTACCACCGCCATCCAGATCGAGCTTGACCCGGACTTGGGTTTCCAGCGTGTTGCGGTGAACTTCGGCGCTGCGCATTTGACGGTGTGCTTCGGCAGACGAAAACGGAGGCCATGATACCATTTTGCGTCGCGCCAACATCCCACCAACCTCCCGATATCCCCATGAGCCGCTACTGGAGCGAAGTCGCCAAGTCCCTCACGCCCTACGTGCCGGGCGAGCAGCCGAAGCTGGCCAATCTGATCAAGCTCAACACCAACGAAAACCCCTACGGTCCATCGCCCAAGGCGCTCGCCGCCATCCGCGAGGAGACCGGCGAAGGCTTGCGGCTCTACCCCGATCCGGAGGGTTCGCGCCTGAAGGCCACCGTGGCCGGTTACTTCGGCCATATCCAGCCCGGGCAGATCTTCGTCGGCAACGGCTCCGACGAAGTGCTGGCACACGCTTTTCTCGCGCTGCTCAAACATGAGCGGCCAATCCTGTTCCCGGACATCACCTACAGCTTCTACCCGGTCTATTGCCGCCTGTACGGCGTCGACTTCGAAACGATACCGCTGACCAATCGGTTCGATATTCGGCCGGAGGATTACCTGAAAGCAAACGGCGGTATCATCTTCCCCAACCCCAACGCGCCGACCGGCCGCGCCTTGCCCCTTGCGGACATAGAGCGCATCGTCGCCGGCAACCCGGATTCGGTCGTGGTCATCGACGAAGCCTACGTTGATTTTGGCGCCGAATCGGCCGTAGCGCTGGTGGGCCGCCACCCCAATCTTCTCGTCGTCCAGACCTTGTCCAAATCGCGTTCCCTGGCCGGCTTGCGGGTCGGCTTCGCCATTGGTGACGCGGGATTGATCGAAGCCCTGGAGCGGGTCAAGAACAGCTTCAACTCCTACCCGCTTGACCGGCTCGCGCTGGCCGGCGCGGCAGCCGCCATCGAGGACCGGGAGTGGTTCGATCGCACGCGGCAGGCCGTCATGCGCAGCCGCGATGCCCTGACGACGCGCATGGCGGCCTTGGGATTCGAGGTACTGCCCTCGTGCGCCAACTTCGTCTTCGCCCGTCACCCCGAACGGGATGCGGGCACCCTGGCACAGGCACTGCGCGAGCGAAGCATCATCGTCCGCCACTTCCGCCTGCCGCGCATCGAGCAGTTCCTGCGCATCACCATCGGCACGGACGAGCAGTGCGAGGCTCTGGTGGCGGCCTTGGCGGCCATTCTCAAGCCGTAACCGTCAGAACGCCTCGCGTACCCGCAGGAACGAAGGGAAGCGCGGCAAGCCCTTCGCCGTCAGGCCACGATAGCGATAGGTAATGGCGCCGCCCACCGGCGGTGGATTCTCGCGCTGGACATCGCTGAACCCGGCGCCGACTCGAAAGCGGCGTCCGTCGGTGTCTTCGACCAGCAAGGCGCCCAGCCGGCCCGCGTGGCGGCCGGCGCCGGCCAGATGGGCAATCACCCGGGCCTCACGATCCAGATGGGGTTTCAGCTTGAGCAGATCTTCGCTCCGCCCCGCCGCATACAGCGCATCGGCACGATGCAGCATCAGCCCCTCGCCGCCATTGGCCACTACCTGTTCCAGCTTGGCCATCAGGGCTTGCCGGTCGCCGACGCGCCACTGCTCGACGGCCTGTAGCCAGGGAATGGCCGCCTGCGCCACCAACCGACGCAGACGATCCTTGCGTTCGGTGAAGGTGCCGGTGGCGCCGGGCAACTCGAACAGCATGTAGCGGACTTGTCGCCACTCCGCGTCGACCGGTTCGCTCTTGCGCACAATGCTGGCCAGCCGCTCAAAACCACCGCGTTGCAGCCAGAGTTCGCCGTCGAGTGCCTGCGCCGGCAGGTCGCGGGTGAACCATTCCGGCGCCGGGACGATGCGCCCGCTCCGGAAGTAGAGGCTCTGGCCATCCCAATAGGCCCGGAAGCCGTCCAGTTTCTCGCTGACCCAATAGCCGGCGGGATCGATATCCTTCTGATAGACCTCGGCCAGGATCAACGCTGGCGCCGGCTCGGCAAAGACCATGGCCGGTGCCATCACCAAAGTCGGCGCGAGAGCAAAGCCGACCAGGAAACACGCCCGCTTGATCATCGTCCCTTCCCCCGCCGCCACCAGGAACCGGGATCAGCCCTTCAGGCGCAATTCGGCCGCCCTGGCGTGGGCCGTTAGACCCTCGCCATGGGCGAGTATCGAGGCGATGGGTCCCAGAGTCCGCGCCCCGGCGGCCGAGACTTCGATCAGACTGGTGCGCTTCTGGAAGTCATAAACGCCCAGGGGACTCGAGAATCGGGCGCTGCGCGAGGTGGGCAGCACGTGGTTGGGGCCGGCACAATAGTCGCCCAGCGATTCGGAAGTGTAGTGGCCCATGAAAATCGCTCCGGCGTGGCGGATCTTTTCGGCCAGCGCGCGTGGGTTCTCAACCGCCAGCTCGAGATGCTCCGGCGCAATGCGGTTGGCAATGACGCAGGCCTCGTCCAAATCGTTCACCTGGATCAGGGCGCCGCGTCCGCCCAGGGATGCGGCGATAACGTTCTGGCGCGGCATGGTCGGCAACAGCTTTTCGATGCTGGCCGCCACTCGATCGAGGAAGGCGGCATCCGGGCAGAGCAAAATCGACTGGGCGAGTTCGTCGTGTTCGGCCTGGGCAAAGAGGTCTATGGCCGTCCAGTCGGGGTCACCCGAGCCGTCTGAAATCACCAGCACCTCGGAGGGGCCAGCCACCATGTCGATGCCGACGGTGCCGAAGACGCGGCGCTTGGCGCTGGCGACGTAGGCGTTGCCGGGGCCGACGATCTTGTCCACCTGCGGGATGGTTTGGGTACCGTACGCCAATGCCGCGACCGCCTGGGCGCCACCAATGGCGAAGACCCGGTCGACGCCCGCCAGATGCGCCGCCGCCAGCACGAGATCGTTTCGCTGACCGCCCGGCGTGGGCACCACCATGATGAGTTCCGTCACGCCAGCCACCTTGGCCGGAATGGCATTCATCAATACGGAACTTGGGTAGGCGGCCTTGCCGCCGGGAACGTACAGGCCGACGCGATCCAGCGGCGTCACTTTCTGGCCGAGGCGCGTGCCATCGGCTTCGGTGTACTCCCAGGATTCGAGCTTCTGCCGCTCGTGGTACGCGCGGATGCGGCTGGCGGCGGCTTCCAGCGCCTGACGCTGGACGGCCGGCAGACCGTCAAAGGCGGTCTTGAGCACGTCCTTGGTGAGCTCCAGTTCGGCGATGCCAGCCACGTCCAGCCGGTCGAAGCGGCGCGTGTAGTCGAGCACCGCGGCATCGCCAACGGTACGCACGTTGCCGAGTACCTCGGCGACAGTGCGCTCGATGGCCTCGTCCGTGGAATTATCGAAATGCAGCAGCGCATCCAGGGTGGCGAAGAAATCGGGTGCCCGGCTGGAAAGGCGTCGGATGGTCATGCCACGGCTCCGGCGAACGCATCGATCACGGGCTGCAGCAGATCGTGCTTCATTTTCAGGCTGGCCTGATTGACTACCAGACGCGAGGAGATCGCCATGACGTCTTCGACCTCGACCAGGTTGTTGGCCCTGAGCGTACCGCCACTGGAGACCAGATCGACGATGGCGTCCGCCAAGCCGGCCAGCGGCGCGAGCTCCATGGAGCCGTAGAGCTTGATCAGGTCGACGTGCACCCCCTTGGTGGCGAAATGCTCGCGCGCGGTTTGAATGTACTTGGTGGCCACCCGCAGCCGTGCGCCGCGGCGCACGGCTGCCACGTAGTCGAACCCGGCGGGCACCGCCACGCAGAGCCGGCATTTGGCGATCTTCAGATCCAGCGGCTGATAGAGGCCGGTGCCGCCATGCTCGAGCAGGACGTCCTTGCCGGCGATACCGAGATCCGCCGCCCCATACTGGACGTAGGTCGGCACATCCGAAGCGCGGACGATGACGACCCGCACGTCCGGCCGGTTGGTGTCGATGATCAGCTTGCGCGATTGTTCGGGATTCTCGGTCGGCACGATGCCGGCCGCAGCCAGCAGCGGGAGTGTTTCCTCGAAGATGCGGCCTTTGGAAAGGGCGATGGTGATGCCGTTCATCGCACTTATTTTACCCTGCGTACCCGCGCGCCCAAGGCCGAAAGCTTCTGATCGAGCCTCTCGTAGCCGCGATCCAGGTGGTAGATGCGGTCAACCAGTGTCTCTCCGCTTGCGGCCAAGCCGGCAATGACCAGACCGGCCGAGGCGCGCAAATCGGTGGCCATCACGGTGGCGCCGTTCAATTGATCGACACCCCGGACGACCGCCGTGTTGCCGTCGATCTTGATGTCGGCGCCCAAACGGATCAACTCCACCGCGTGCATGTAGCGGTTTTCAAAAATGGTTTCGCGGATGATCGCCGTGCCGTTGGCCACCGTATTGATGGCCATGAACTGCGCCTGCATGTCGGTCGGAAACGCCGGATAGGGCGCCGTGCGAATCGATACCGAGGTCAGCCGCGCCGGTGCCCGCAGCGCGATGGCCTCGCGCTCGATGACGATCTCGCAGCCGGCGTCCATCAGTTTGTCGATCACCGCGTCGACATAGCTTGCCGATGTGCCGGTCAGCCTGATCTGGCCACCGGTGGCGGCGGCGGCACACAGGTAGGTGCCGGTCTCGATGCGATCGGGCATGATGCGATGGCTGGCGCCGTGCAGGCGCGTCACACCCCGAATGCGGATCACGTCGGTACCGGCACCGGAAATTTGCGCACCCATGGCCACCAGGCAATTGGCGAGATCGACCACCTCCGGCTCTCGCGCGGCATTCTCGATCACCGTCTCGCCAGCGGCAAGGCAAGCCGCCATCATCAGGTTCTCGGTACCGGTCACGGTTACCATGTCGGTAAACAGCCGCGCGCCCTTGAGTCTGGGTGAGCGGGCGTGGACATAGCCCTGCTCGACAGCGATTTCCGCGCCCATCGCCTGCAAGCCCTTGATGTGCTGATCGACCGGGCGGGCGCCGATGGCGCAGCCGCCCGGCAGCGATACCCTGGCTTCGCCGGCACGGGCAACCAGAGGGCCGAGCACCAGAATCGACGCCCGCATGGTCTTGACCATTTCATAGGGCGCCACAAGATTGTCGAGCGCCGAGGCATCGAGGGTAACGGTATCCCCCTGCCGTTCGACTTTCACCCCCATCTGGGCCAGAAGCTTCAGCATGGTGGCGATATCGTTGAGATCCGGCACGTTGCCAAAGGTCACCGGTTCGCTGGTCAGCAAGGCCGCCGTCAATAGCGGTAGCGCGGCGTTCTTCGCTCCGGAAATGGCGATCTCGCCGCGCAAGGGCTGGCCACCCTCAATGAGCAACTTGTCCATCTATCGGCGGCCCATCAATGCATTCCCAGCCTTAGGCCAGCGGCAGCAACTCGGCCACGCCGTAGAGCGTGGCCAGCGAACGGATGCTCTCGGGAGACTCAACGATGGCGAGCGTCTGCCGGCGCTCCTGGGCGCCGCGGGTCCAGGCAAGCAGCACAGCGACCGCGGCGGAATCGGCATCGGTCACGCCGGAGAGGTCAATGACGCTGGCTCCCGCCGACAAAGCCGACTCGCCCGCCGTCTTCAGCGCCGCGGCCGTTGTGATGACCATCGGCCCGATCACCCGCATCCGATCCTCTGCGATTTCGATCATTGCTTGTTGGCGGCCGAAGCTTCACTGCCCCTGTTCTTGGTGCGCAAGGCGGCAATCAAACCGTCGATGCCACCAGCAGTGACTTCCTGCGCGAACGAACCACGATAGTTCGTAACCAGACTGATACCGGCCACCGAAATGTCGTAAACCTTCCAGCCCCGGTCGGTCTTTTCCAGGTTGTAGTCGATTTGTACCGGCTTGTTGCCCGGCTGATTGACCAGCGAGCGAACCGTGACGTCGGTATCCGCCGCCTGCATCTTCAAGGGTTTGAAGTCGATACTCTGGTTACGATACTCGGTCAGGGCCTTGGAATAGGTTCGGACCAGCAATGTGCGGAATTCATCGATCAGTATTTTTTGCTGGGTCGGATTCGCCTGCCGCCAGTCCTTGCCGACAGCCAAAGCCGTCATGTGGGGAAAATTGAAATGCGGCAGTACCTTGGCCTCGGCCAGATCAACCGCCTTGCGGGTGTTGCCGGACTGAATGTCCTTGTCCTTGCGAACGATGTCGAGCACATCGTTCGCGACACCGCGGACCAAGGCATCGGGGGCGATCTCCTGCGCTCCGGCGCCGACCATGACCAGCAGGCCGGCCAGCATTGCAAACAGGCGTTTCATGGGGTTCCTTCGAATTCTTACGAGTTTCTTGGACTGACCTATTCCGTATCGGGTTCCCGCGGCGGATTGCCGTCATGAACCAGATTGCGACGGCGCTGCAGGTAGGCATCGCGGACGTAGGAATACTTGTCCAGTGCGGCTTCCTCGATGACCTTGTCCGCCGGCAGCAGCGCCGCGCGGCCGCTTACCAGACGAACCGCACTCAGCGTATTCCGGGTCGGAACGTTGCTGACCTGGCCAACCGGGTCCGTGGCCATGTCCAGTACCAGACCGGCCGCGTCGCGCACGTCGCGCGGGCCGAAGACCGGCACGACGAGATAGGCGCCCGGACCCGCTCCCCAGCGACCAAAGGTTTGTCCGAAATCTTCCTCATGCTTTTCCAGACCGGCTTCGCTGGCGACATCGAAAATGCCGAGAATACCGAAGGTGCTGTTGAAGATGAAGCGCCCGGCGTCACTGGCCGCTTCCGCCGGCTTACCCTGCAGGAGGTTGTTGACGGCGATGAAAACGTCGGCGATGTTGCCAAAGAAGTTGGCGACACCAGTACGCACGAAGGCGGGCATGACCGTATCGTAGCCCTTCGCCACCGGCCGGATCAGCACGGTATCGAGTCCTTCGTTGAAGGCGAACATGGCTCGATTGAAGCCTTCTACAGGATCACGGGTATTGCCGGACGTCGCGCAACCGCCCAACAAACCAGCGGCGGCGACCGCCAGCACGGCTGTCCTTAGCCGCCTTCGAACTTCATGCATGCCGCTTTTCACCTTCGATCCTTTCCGTTGCCCGCCACGCTCGGCGAGGTCGCCGACCTACTTGCCTTCACCGCCGTCGGTGGCCTTACCGCTTTCACCGCCATCGGCGGCCTTGCTGAACATGAACTGGCTGATCAGCTTCTCCAGCACAACGGCGGACTGGGTCTTCTTGATGACATCACCCGCCTTGAACATCTCCGGGTCGCCGCCCACCTCGAAACCGACATACTGCTCGCCGAGCAGGCCGGAGGTGAGAATGGTGGCAAAGGTATCTCGAGGGAACTTGTAGCGACCATCAACCTGCATACCGACCACGGCGACGTAGTTCTCCGGATCGAACCGGATCTCCGTCACGCGACCAACCACCACGCCGGCGCTCTTGATGGGGGCCCGCACTTTCAGACCCCCGATGTTATCAAATTTGGCTTCCAGGCGATATGCCTCGCCCATGCCCGCCGAACTCAGATTCCCCACTTTGAGAGCGAGAAACAACAGCGAAGCAAGGCCAATCGCGACAAAAAGGCCCACCCAGAGATCAAGCGTCAGACGATTCATCAGGCACCCCGGAACATGAACGCAGTAAGAATGAAGTCGGCGGCGAGAATCGCCAGGGAGGATGTCACCACGGTTCGGGTGGTGGCGCCGGACACGCCCTCGGCGGTCGGTTCGGCGTCGTAGCCTTCGAAGACGGCGATCCAGCTCACGATCACGCCGAAAACGAAACTCTTGATGACGCCGTTCATGATGTCCTCGCCAAAGTCGACCGACGCCTGCATCTGCGACCAGAACGAACCCTCGTCGACACCAATCAGGCGAACTCCGACCAGATAGCCACCGAACACGCCCATGGCGGAGAACAGCGCCGCGAGTATGGGCATCGAAATCACCCCGGCCCAGAAGCGTGGCGCGACCACCCGGGCGATGGGGTTGACCGCCATCATCTCCATCGCCGACAACTGCTCCGTCGCCTTCATCAAGCCGATCTCCGCCGTAATGGCCGAACCGGCACGACTCGCGAACAGCAGCGCCGCCACCACTGGCCCCAGTTCGCGCACCAAAGACAACGCGACTAGCACGCCCAGCGCCTCCGACGAACCGTAGCGTTGCAGAGTGTCATAGCCCTGCATGCCGAGCACCATGCCGACGAACAGCCCGGACACCATGATGATGACCAGCGACAGAACGCCGGTGAAATAAATTTCCCGAATGGTCAGGAAGAAGCGGCGCAGCGCGGTGCCCGAATAAAACAGGGTCATCAGGAAGAAACGGCTGGCGAATCCCAGGCGCCAGAGCCGATCGTTGACCTGCTTGCCCAATCCACGCAGCAGCGCCGTCAATCCATCAAGCACAACACGCCTCCCGTTGAATATCTTCGCCGTAGGGCGGCGCAGGATAGTGGAAGGCAACCGGGCCATCGGCCTCGCCCCAGATGAACTGATGCACGTACGGTGCCGCCGAATTGCGGATATCTTCCGCGGAACCCTCGGCAACGATGCGGCCCTCGGAAACGAAGTAGATGTAGTCGACGATCTTCAGCGACTCCTGAACGTCGTGCGTGACGATGATCGAACTGGCGCCCAAGGCGTCGTTGAGACTCCGGATGAGCTCGCCGATGATGGACAAGGAGATCGGATCCAGGCCGGCAAAGGGCTCGTCATACATGATCAGCATCGGATCGAGGGCGGTGGCCCTCGCCAGCGCCACACGGCGCGCCATCCCCCCGGACAGCTCCGAGGGTAGCAGTTGATGAACACCGCGCAAACCGACGGCGTGGAGCTTCATCATCACCAGATCGCGAACCATGTCCTCGGGCAGATCCGTGTGCTCGCGTATCTGAAAGGCAACGTTGTCAAAAACCGACATGTCCGTGAACAAGGCGCCGAACTGGAACAACATGCCCATACGCCGGCGCAACTGGTACAGGCCGCGATTGTCCAGCGCCCCGATATCCTGCCCAGCCACGCGCACCGTTCCGGAAGTCGCCTTGAGCTGGCCTCCGATGAGCCGCAAGGTTGTGGTCTTGCCGCCGCCCGAGATGCCCATGATGGCCACCACCTTGCCACGGGGAATCGTCATGTTGATCCCCGTCAAGACGGGGCGACGACCATAGGCAAAGTTGACATCGGCAAGCTCGACAAGCGGTTCGACAGACATGGGAGGAGGGATGACAAAGACTTGGCGATTCTAACAAAATCGACGCCTTGTCCCCGTAAGGCTCGCGTCTCATGGGATGATATTGTGATGAATCCACTATCTGACCCGGGTTTTGCTTTCCGGCAGGATCGCTAAGATCGTTGTTGAAGATTCCCAGCCACTAACGACCGTGCCCAAAGTCGCTGACCAACCCACATTGCTCCTGGTGGACGACGATCCGCTGATCGCCGACTCCCTGTCCTATTTTCTGAGTCGTGATTTTCGGGTCCTGCCGGCGGCGACGCGCGGCGAAGCGCTGGCCAAGGCTCGCCAACAGGCGAAGCCACCCACACTGGCCCTGGTCGACCTCGGCCTGCCACCCACGCCCCATCGTCCGGACGAAGGATTTGCGCTGGTAACCGAACTACTGGCACTGGCACCGACCATGCTCATTGTCGTCCTGTCCGGCCAGAACGATGAAGCCAACGCCCGGCATGCGCGGGCACTGGGCGCCACCGATTTCATCGCCAAGCCGGCCGATCCGGACGCGCTCCGTCGTACCCTGCGCGACATGCTGGCGAGCGCGGCCAGGCCCGCGGGCGGCATCGAAATGGTGGGCCGCAGCCCGGCGACGGAGAAGCTGCGCGCCCAAATGCGTCAATTCGCCTCCTCGCCCTTCCCGGTGCTGATCGAAGGGGAATCCGGCAGCGGCAAGGAGCTGGTCGCCGATGCGCTGCACCGCCTGTCGGACCGAGCTTCCCGACCCTATCTGGCGCTCAACTGCGCGGCCATATCGCCCAATCTCGTCGAGCCAACGTTGTTTGGCCATGCCAAGGGGGCCTTCACGGGCGCCATTGGCAGTCACGCCGGCTATTTCGAGGAAGCCGCCGCCGGCACGCTGTTCCTCGACGAAATCGGCGAACTGCCGCTCGAACTGCAACCCAAGTTGTTGCGGGTGCTCGAAAACGGCCAGTACCAGCGGGTCGGCGAAACGCAACAGCGCATCTCGCGGGCACGCGTCATCGCCGCAACCAATCGCGACCTGAAGAGGGAAGTACGCGAAGGTCGTTTCCGCGCCGACCTCTACCATCGGTTGTCCGTGTTCACGATCTCGGTACCACCGCTTCGGGAAATGGGTTCCGATCGATTCCTGTTGCTCGAGCACTTCCGTCGCCTCTACGGCAAAGGCGGCGCCTGCCTGACGCTGACGCCGGACGCCGAATCACGCTGGGCGAGCTACCAGTTTCCCGGCAATGTGCGCGAGTTGCGCAATATCGCCATCCGCCTCATCACCAAGCACGATGGCCGCGTCATCGAACTGGCCGACCTCGAAGCCGAACTCGATTCCGACACCGTCGCCACCAAGCCGGCCGCCATGCCGCACGACGACCAGCAATTGGCCAGCCTGGCCATGCGTCATCTCCGCGAAACCGGTGGCTTCAGCCTCGATGAGACGCTGCGCCGCTGGGAAGCCGCCTACATCGCGGCGGCACAGCAACTGACCCACGGCAATATCAGCCAGGCGGCAAAATTACTGGGGGTCAATCGCACCACCTTGTATAACCGTCTCGAAGTCCTCGCCCGCTCGCAGGGCGAATCGACCCCGGGCGGGAACGGATAGGCCATGTACCTCGAACACTTCGGACTTACCGAACCGCCGTTCCGCATCACCCCGCACACGGAGTTCTTCTTTGCCGGCGCCAATCGCGGTGCCACGCTGGACGCGCTCATCTACTCGATCCTCCACAACGAGGGCATCGTCAAGGTCAGCGGCGAAGTCGGCAGCGGCAAGACCATGCTCTGCCGCGTGCTCATGGAACGGCTGCCAGACCACGTGACGGTGGTTTACCTGGCCAACCCGACGCTGTCGCGCGATGACATCGTCTTCGCGATCGCCGACGAACTGGCCCTGGAGATACCACAGGACGCCCGACCCAACGCGGCCATCCGCGCCCTGCAAGCCCGCCTGATCGAACTTCACGGCAACGGTCGCCAAGTGATCGCGCTGATCGACGAGGCGCATGCCATGCCGCTGGAAACGCTGGAGGAAATCCGCCTTCTGTCGAATCTGGAGACCAGCCAGCACAAACTGCTGCAACTGGTCCTGTTCGGCCAACCGGAACTGGACGACATCCTGGCACGGCCCGACATACGCCAGCTTCGCGAGCGAATCACCCAGCATTTTTCTCTCGAGCCGCTCCGCCGCGACGACATAGCCCAGTACCTGGACTTCCGCATGCGCACGGCCGGATACCGCGGGCCAGAGGTTTTTTCGCCGGCCGCCATCAAGCTGATCGCAAGCGCCTCGCAGGGCCTGACCCGGCGGGTCAATATCCTTGCCGAGAAGTCCCTGCTGGCCGCGTTCGCCGAAGGTAGCCACCTGATCACCCCGAAACAGGTCGACGCGGCCATCCGCGATTCACAATACGAGCCCCACCGAGGCGGAAACCTGCGCAAGACAGTTCTGGTCACTATCGGCGTCGCCGCCGCGGCCAGTCGTGGCCGCGGCGGCGATCCTTGCCTGGACGCCTGGCAGCCAAGCCCCACAACCACAGGCACAACCGCCCGCGAGCATTGCACCGAACACACCGATCGCACCGCCAGCCCAATCCATCCCGCCAACCGGGCAATCCGGCGCCGCGAGCGAGCAAGCTGCCCGGCCATCGCCAGCCAACACACTCCAGCTCGGAGCGACCGCCCAGGATAGGCTGGATGAGACGAGGCAATGGATCACCGCCACCGCCGATGACCGCTGGTTCATCCAGTTGGTCACTACCAATGCGACCCAGTTGGGCTATGCGGAGCAGTATCTGGCCAGGGCCGACGCCCTGCTCAGTCCCGACCATGCCGGCCTGTATGTCGCCAGCACCGGCAAGGAGCAGCGTATCGGCATCATTTATGGGGATTTTCCCAGTCGCAGGGCGGCGAGCGAGGCGATAGGTCAGTTGCCCGCCGAATTGCGCGTTAACAGCCCCTTCCCAAGGCAGCTGCTACGATTAAAGTAATCCTTCCCATCGCCGATACAGGATGGCTATGGTTACGAAATCAATTACATACATGCGCTTTATTATGTAATATGAGAATAGCGAATTGATCGATCCAATGAAACTGAACACTTCGCCCCCACAAGCCACCGAGACCACGATGACGCCACGATTTCTTGCCGCGCCCCTGACGGCGCTGATATTGGCCGCGTGCAGCACTGCGCCGGTGGCACCGCCATCCTCCGGCCACTTGCAGGGCGATGAGGCCGCATCGGTCGCATCGACCAAGGCAAGCATTCCGCAACCGGTGCTGAGCGTACCGACACTGGCCAAGCCCAGGCCGGCGCCCAAAGTGGAAACTTACAGCGTCGTCGTCAATAACGTGAAGGTTCAGGACCTGCTCTTTGCCCTGGCACGGGACGCCAAGGTCAATGTTGACGTTCACCCAGGCATCATCGGTACCGTCACCCTGAACGCGATCGACCAGACACTCCAGCAGATCCTGACGCGCATCGCCCGGCAGGTTGACATGCGCTGGGAGTTGGATGGCCCGAATCTGGCCGTGATGCCCGACACCCCCTACCTGCACACCTACAAGGTCGACTACGTCGAACATGTCGCGAGACACCAGCGGCACGGTGACCATCACGACGCAGGTTGCCTCGACCGGCGCCGGCGCCGGAGGTACAAGCGCGGCAACGGGTGGCGGCGGCAACAATTCGCAAACCAAGATCGAAAACAAGGTCCAGCATCACTTCTGGGAAACCCTCGAAAAGAATATCAAGGACCTCCTGCGCGAGACCGACAAGATCCTGCCCGACGGATCTTCGGAGACCACCATTGAGCGCATGGACCAGCAGGCAACCACCGGCACCGGATCGGCGGCACCGGCGGGACGCGGCGCCGCAACCGCTCCGGCGGGCATTGCCGGCAGCCCGAACGCCGCCACCCTGCAGCAAAGCGGTACCACCGTGGTCAAGCGCACCACGTTCCGCGAGGCTGCCGCAGTGATCGTCAATCCCGAATCGGGCATCCTCACGGTGCGTGCCACCTCGCGTCAACACGAGAAGGTCCAGGAATTCCTCAGTCAGGTCATGGCTTCCGCCCGGCGCCAAGTGCTGATCGAAGCCACTGTGGCGGAGGTATCGCTGTCGGACAATTTCCAGCAAGGCATCAACTGGGCGGCGCTACCGCTCGGCAGCACAGGCTTCCGCCTGATCCAGCAAGCCGCCGGTGGCATCACCGCGCCGGCCTCGAGCCTCCTTGAACTCGGCTACGCCAACGCGACCTCGCGGGTCGGCAACATTTCCGGTACGGTCAAGCTGCTGGACGCTTTCGGTACGGTCAAAGTGCTGTCCAGTCCCAAGCTATCCGTACTGAACAACCAGACCGCAGTGCTCAAGGTGGTGGACAATCTGGTCTACTTCACCATCAAGGCCGATACCACCGCCAACCAGACGACCACGACCACCACCTATACGACCAACGTCAACTCGGTGCCGGTCGGTCTCGTGATGAACGTCACCCCGCAGGTGAGCGAGAATGACGCGGTATTGCTCAACATCCGGCCCAGCATTTCGCGCAAGTTCGGCGAGGTCATCGATCCCAACCCCGACTTGCAAAGGCTGGGGGTCAAGAACGCCATACCGGTCATTCGCACTCGCGAAATGGAATCGATGATCCGGGTCGAGAACGGCAACATCGCGGTCATGGGCGGTCTCATGGAGGACTCCCTCGAGAACAACGACAACGCGATTCCCGGCATTGCCCGGATTCCGGTCCTGGGCAACTTCTTCCAGAATCGTGACGACACCCGGCGCAAGACCGAACTGGTCATCTTCCTTCGCCCCATCGTCGTCAAGGACGCCAGCATCGATGGCGACTACGCCAGCTTCCGGAGCAAGCTCCCCGGCCAGAGCTTTTTCTACAAGAGCCTTGGGCCGAACGAGCGCATCGGTACCGACGGAGGCAATCGGTGAGCCTGCTGATGGACGCCCTGAAGAAGGCGGAACAAGCCAAGCAGTTGGGGCAGGCCGATCCGCCGTCGGTCGCCACGCGGGAACTGTCCTTGGAACCGGAACCTTCAAGCGACCCGAAAGCATTGCCACAAGCGGAAATTGCGCCGCAAGAGGCGCCAACCAGCCTGCCGAAGCTGCCCAAACTGGAAGACCTGGACGAAGAATTCCTCGCGCACGCCAGGCAGGCACCGATCAACACCCGCAGCCAACCCAATCCACCGGACCGCGCCGCCACACCGGCCGCGCCGAACAATCGCCCGGCCGCGAGCACTTCGCCGGCATCACCCGCGTCATCCGGGTCAAGTTCCGTGCCCGTCGGCGGCGCCCAGGATGCGCTATTGGCCGATCGGCAAGCCATTCGCAATGCCTTTGCGGTCAAGCGGACACCGGCGAGAAATCATTTCGCCCTGGCAATCGGCGCCCTGAGTCTGCTGGCCGTGGCCGGAATTGGCGTTTACTTTTGGTTGCAATTGAAACCCGCCCCGAGCCTGATCGTCCAGGGTCGAACTGGCGGCACCCCGGCTCGCGCCGAGGAAGCAACGCCTCGAGCGACGCCAACCACGCCAACCGCGCCAGCCATCGCTCCGGCGCAGGAGGCAAGCCAGGCCAGCGCGATCACTCTGGCCAAAGCTGGACAGGCTGAACCGGCGTCGACGCCGCAAGCCAGGAAGCCGATGCGGATGCAACAGACCACGGATGGTGCCTTGGCGGCCTCGGCGGCCTCGCCGATCCGCATCACCAGCGGCCGTCCACGGATCAACCCGAGCGCCGTCGAGGGTTACGAGGCCTTCCAGGCGGGCAATCTGGATGCCGCCAGGACAAGCTACGAGCGCCTTCTGGTGAACGAACCGTGGAACCGTGATGCGCTGCACGGCCTGGCGGCGATTGCCCAACGCGAAGGCCGGACCAGCGATACGGAGGCCCTGTACGCGCGGATTCTCGAAGCGGACCCGCGCGATGCGCAGGCTCAAGCCGGGCTGCTCGGCATCCGGGCGCAACGCGGCCAGGGCGATCCGGTGGCAATGGAAAGCCGCATCAAGTCCTTGCTGGCGGGCCAGCCGGAGTCGGCGCCGCTGCAATTTGCCCTCGGCAATCTCTACGCCCGGCAGAATCGCTGGAGCGAGGCCCAACAGTCCTACTTCCAGGCCCTGGCCGGCGACGGCGGCAACCCGGACTACCTGTTCAACCTTGCCGTCAGTCTCGATCAGTTGCACCAGACAAGACTCGCCGGGCAGTACTACGCCCAGGCGCTCGCAGCGGCGGAGAACCGACCGGCGGCCTTCGACCGCCGACAGGCCACCGGCCGGCTGAACGAGCTGCAACGCTGAGCCTGGACAAGCCCATGGCGGTCGCCGGAGCATGACCATCAGATCATGAACTCACCCATCCCCCATCGCCGCCCGATCGGCCAGCTCCTGATCTCGCAGGGCGTCATCAGCGAAGACCAGTTGCGCATCGCGCTGCTCGATCAGATGAAGTCCAACCAGCCGGTGGGGCGGTTGCTGGTCTCGCTCGGCTTTGTCTCGGAAGCCACGCTGCGCGATGCCCTGGGCGAGTCGCTCGGTCAGCGGTCGGTCGACCTCGGTCACGCCATCGTCGATCCGGCAGCCTTGCGCCTGGTGCCGCGCGAACTGGCCAAGCGCCACGGTCTGCTGCCGATGGACTATTCGCCCGAGCAGCGCCGTCTGACCATCGCCATCGCCGACGTGAACGACATCGTCGCGCTGGACAAGCTGCGCTCGCTGGTAACCCATGAGCTGTTGATCGAAACGCTATTGGCCGGGGAGTCGGAGATCGCCCGGGCCATCGACCAGTATTACGGCCACGAGCTGTCGATCGACGGCATCCTGCACGAAATCGAGACCGGCGAAATCGACTATCGCAGTCCCTCGCGGCCTCGATGGACGAGTACAGCCAGCCGGTGGTGCGGCTGGTCGATGCGCTGCTCACCGACGCGGTCAAGCGGGAAGCCTCCGACATCCACTTCGAGCCGGAAGCCAGCTTCCTGCGCATCCGCTATCGCATCGACGGCATGCTGCGGCAGATCCGCGCCTTGCACAAGTCCTACTGGGCGGCGATGGCGGTGCGCATCAAGGTCATGAGCGGCATGAACATCGCCGAGACACGCGCGCCCCAGGACGGCCGCATTTCCCTCAACATCAGCGGCCGACTGGTCGACTTCCGCGTCGCCGCGCAACCGACCATCCACGGCGAAAACATCGTCCTGCGCATTCTCGACCGCCAAAAGGGCATCGTGCCGCTCGACCACCTGGGCCTCGACGACCACCAGCTCGAATTGGTCAAGCTGATGATCGCCCGCCCCGAGGGCATCATCCTGGTCACCGGCCCGACCGGCAGCGGCAAGACCACCACGCTGTATTCGGTGCTCAACCACATCAACGAAGAGGGGCAGAACATCATGACCCTCGAGGATCCGGTCGAGTATCCGATGGCCATGATCCGCCAGACGTCGATCGCCGAATCCGCCAAGCTCGATTTCGCCAACGGCATCCGCTCGATGATGCGCCAGGATCCGGACGTCATTCTGGTCGGCGAAATCCGCGATGCCGACACGGCCGACATGGCCTTTCGCGCCGCCATGACCGGCCACCAGGTCTATTCGACGCTGCACACCAACTCGGCGATCGGCGCCGTGCCGCGCCTGCTCGACATCGGCATCCTGCCCGACATCATGGCCGGCAACATCATCGGCGTGATCGCCCAGCGGCTGGTGCGCCGGCTGTGCCCGCACTGCCGCAAGTCCTATACGGCGCAACCCCACGAACGCCACCTGCTGGGCCTCGACCAGGCCGGCGCCGCGCCCCTGCTCTACCGGCCCGGCGGCTGCGATCACTGCGAGTTTCAGGGCTATCGTGGCCGCGTTGGCGATCATGGAACTGCTGCGCATCGATGGCGATATCGACGACCTGATCGCCCGCCGCTCGACGGCGCGCGAGATCCGCCAGGCAGCGCTGGCCAAGGGCTTCCGGCCTCTGGCAGAGGATGGCCTGCGACGCGTCCTGGATGGCTCGACTTCCCTCGAGGAAGTCGCCCGCGTCGTCGACCTGACCGAGCGGATGTCGTCATGAACTCCTGCTTGCCATGACCCTGTACGCCTACAAGGCGATGAATGCCGAAGGTCGCTTCGTGACAGGCCGCATCGACGCCATCAATTCCGTTGACCTCGAAATGCGCCTCAAGCGCATGGACCTCGATTTCATCCGCGGCAACACGATTCGCCAGGGCGGCCGGTTCGGCGGCCAGGGCGTCACCCGCCGCGAACTGATCAATTTCTGCTTCCATCTCGAGCAACTGGCTCAGGCGGGTGTGCCCATCCTGGACGGCCTCACCGACCTGCGCGACAGCCTGGAAAACCCGCAGTTTCGCGAAGTGATCGCCAGCATGATCGAGAGCATCGACGGCGGCAAGACGCTGTCGCAGGCGATGGGCGAGCATCCCGCAGGTCTTCGACGGCGTCTTCGTCAGCCTGATCAGCGCCGGCGAAGGCACCGGCAAGCTGCAGGAAGTGCTGAAGAACCTGGTCGAAACGCTCAAGTGGCAGGACGAACTGGCCGCCCAGACCAAGAAACTGATCATGTATCCGGCGTTCATGGGCACGGTGGTGATCGGCGTCGTGCTGTTCATGATGATCTACCTGGTGCCCAAGATGGTCGGCTTCATCAAGAACACCGGCCACGAACTGCCGCTGCAGACGAAGATACTGATCGCCACCTCCAACTTCTTCGTCAATTACTGGTATATCGCCTTGGGACTGCCGCTCATCGCCGTCGTCGCCATCGCCGCCCTGATTCGCACCAACGCCGCGGCCCGCTACCGCTTCGACGAGTTCAAGTTGCGCCTGCCGGTCATTGGCGACATTCTGCGCAAGATCATCCTGTCGCGCTTCGCCGGCGTGTTTGCCATGATGTACGCCTCCGGCATTTCCATTCTCGACTCGCTGCAGCGCCACCGAGGGCGTGGTCGGCAACCTGGTCATCCGGCGACGGCCTGGAACGGGTCGGCGAAATGATCGCCGAAGGCCAGAGCATCACCGTCGCCTTCCAGAACGTCGGCATGTTCCCGCCGCTGGTGGTGCGCATGCTGCGCGTCGGCGAGAACACCGGCGGACTCGATACCGCGCTGACCAACGTCAGCTATTTCTACGGACCGGGATGTGCGGGAATCGATCGGTCGCGTGCAGGCCATGATCGAGCCGACCATGACCATCGTCCTTGGCATCATTCTCGGCTGGGTCATGCTCTCGGTGCTCGGCCCGATCTACGACACCATCACCAAGATGAAGATGTAGCCGCCATGGCCAGCCGCCGCCTGCTCTTTCTCGACGCATCCAGCCTGACCGCCTACCGCTGGCAATTGCCCGGCCCGCACCAGGAGGCGCGCTTCCCGGCCAATGAAGCCGGCATCGAAGCATTCGGCGAGTATCTGCGGCAACAGACCAACAGCCTGTTCTACATTCTCGCCGACGTGGCCGACGAAGGATTCCAGGTCGAGGACATCCCCAATGTCCAGGGCGGCGACCGCCAGGAAATCATCAAGCGGAAACTGGCCCAGTACTTCTACGGCTCGCCACTCGCACTGGCCATATCGCAGGGGCGGCTGAAGGAAGGGCGGCGGGACGAAAGGCTTCTGCTCGCCGGTCTCACCGGCTATGCCGTCTTCGAGCCCTGGCTACAAACCATGCGCCAAGCCGAAAGCCGGCTGGGTGGCATCTTCTCGCTGCCCCAGGTGATCGCCGGGCTGATGGCCAAGCTGGCGGGTGACGCCAGCCTGCTGGTGATGTCCATTACTCGGGCCGGCGTGCGCCAAACGTTCCTGGACAAGGGCCAATTGCGTTTTTCGCGCCTGACTCCCATGACCACGGGTAACAGCGCCGAGGTCGCGACCGCCTGCGCCACCGAGACAACGAAGATCTTCCAGTACCTGGCCGGACAGCGGCTGATCGCCCGCGACACGCCCCTGCAAACACTGGTGCTGGCCCACCCGGCCCAGTTCGAAGCCTTTCGGGTTGCCTGTCAGGACACGCGTGAACGTCACGTCGAATTGATCGACATCGTCGGCCTGGCCAAGCAGTACGACCTGGCCACGCCGCCCAACGACTCCAATGGCGAAGCCCTGTTCCTGCATTTTCTGGCCCGTCAGCAACCGCGGCAACAGTTTGCACCCGCAGAAGACCGGCACTTCTTCCGGCTTTGGCAACTGCGCTACGCCATTCAAGCCAGTGCCGTGGCGATCCTGGCTGGCTGCCTGCTCTTCGCGGGCGGCAAGACCTACACGCTCAACCACCTGACCAACTCCAACCAGGATCTGCAAACGGAGATCGACGCCGACAAGCAACGCTACGCGAATCTGCTGCAAGGCCTGCCGAAGGTTCCGCTGGCGATTGACCAGTTGCGCGCCCTGACCGACCACGAAGAACTGTTGCTGCGACGCAGCCCCGGCCCGGAGCCCATGCTGCGGCACATCAGTCAGGCGCTCGCCCAGGCGCCCAAGATCGAACTGACGCGGCTTGAATGGCGGATCGCCAGTAGCCCGGAGGACGACGACGGCGGGCGCGCCAAGACGGTGGCGCCGCCGGCAACGCCCGCCACGAGTACGGGAAGCTACGCCATCGTCAGCCTGCAAGCGCAATTGCCACTCGGCACCACGAGTGACCACCGAGCCCAACTGGAAGCAGTCAATGCCTTTGTTGCCGCGCTGACCAGCCAGGAGGTTCAGGTGCGTGTGGTCAGCCTGCCGTTCGAAACGGAATCCGGCAAGTCGATCCGCAGCAGCGACGCCATCACCCAGAACGAAGCCCCCAAGTTCAATCTGCGCATGGTGCGCAAGCTATGAACCTGACCACCAACGACCTGGCCCGCCTGCGCTGGAGTCTGGCATTCGTGATCGTGGCCGTGATTGCCGGTGCCGCGATGGTGCTCTACCTGCAGCAACAGGTCGGCAAGGCGGAGTTGAATCAGCGGCAACTCTCCGCCCAGCAGAAGGACGGTCGTGCCCGACTCAGTAACGCTCGCGAGGAGGAACAGGCAATTCGCGACCGGATCGGCCGCTATCAGCACATCATGGCAAGTGGGCTGATCGACCAGGAAGAGCGCCTCGCCTGGGTCGAGCAGATCGCCCGCATCAAGACCGCCCGGCGCCTGCTGGACCTCCAGTACGAACTGTCGCCGCAGCACCCCATCGAGGAGGCCGCCCTGCCCGGCGGCGCCATGGCCGGCGGCTATGAATTCATGGCCAGCAGCATGAAGTTGCAGTTGGCGCTACTGCACGAGGACGATCTGCTCGGCTTTCTCGACGACCTGCGCAAGTCGGTGCGGGCACATCTGCTGGTGCGAAACTGCACCATCGAGCGCGCTTCGGCAACCGCCGGCAGTCCAGCCGAACACGGCCCGCCACCACAACTGCGTGCCGACTGCGCCATCGACTGGGTCACCCTTAGGGAAGGAAAGCAGTGACGCCGCGCCTACCACCCCCCTGGCTTGCCTTGGCCATCATCCTGCTCGTGGCCGCCGATTGGGCGAATGCCGAGCCCCTGGGCCGCCTATTTCTTACCCCGGAGCGCCGGGCCACACTTGAACAGCAAAGACAACTCAACATCCAGGAAACCCAGACCCTGGAAGGCGAGGTGGTCAGCCTGAACGGTATCGTCACCCGTTCCAGCGGCAAGCACACCGTTTGGGTCAATCAGCGGCCACAGAACGAAAACTCCGCCGGCACCGGTGTAACCGCCGCCATCTCGCCGGCGAATCCAGGTCGGGCTGTGATCACCGCGGGAGACGAATCACCGGCAGCCCTGAAGGTCGGAGAATCGATCAACCGGGGTACGCGGGAGAAGAGCCGACGGCCTCGCTGGCGGTCGGGTTGGCGTTTCACGTAAGCCCTGAGGGCTGACTGCGAATGCATTCGTGTCCTTGCAGACGTCGTTCGGCGGGTGGATTTGCCCTCATCGTCCTGCTGGCGCTGCTGACCGCCGGTTCCCTTTATTTTCTGGTGTACCAACTGGACGCCGCAGCCGTTCAGCGCGCGGCAGACGAGACGACCACACAGGCACTGGTACAAGCGAAAGAGGCGTTGATCGGCTACGCGGTCAGCGTCAATCTGACCGCCGGTGCCGCCCGACCGGGCGACCTGCCCTGCCCCGACAATTGGTCGTCAGGGCATGCCAACATTGGGACACCGGGATCCGATCTCCCTGCGCTCGCCGCACCCTGCAGCACCAGCGCCAAACGAGTTGGCCGCTTGCCGTGGCGCACCCTGAAGATTGCCGACCTGCGAGACCACGGCGGAGAAAGGCTGTGGTACGCAGTATCGACAAACTTCAAGAACAACCCGCGCACCGGCGTACTCAATGCCGATACATCGGGAACAATTTCCGTTCGCGATGGGGCGGGCGGCCTGTTGTTCGATGGCGGCGCAACGAGCGGCATTGTTGCGATAGTCGTTGCCCCGGGGCCCCCGCTCCAGCGGCAGGACGGCTTGGTGCAGGACCGGTCGGTCGCCAATTTCAACAATTCCAGCCACTATCTGGACAATATAGCCGCCGAGGACAACGCCGATTTCACCGATGGAACAGCCAATGGATTCTTCTTTGGTCCGGTGCGCAATCCGGCAGATCCCGCTCTCGTTATCGCCAACGACCGTATTGTCGTCATTACCCGGGACGAGATCATGGCAGCCATGGAGAAACGTGTCGCCACCGAGGTCATAAACTGTCTGGTCGGCTACGCCAGCGACCCGGCCAACGGTGGCCACTTCCCCTGGCCGGCAGACATCGTCACTTCCGGGGCGGCAACTTCAACGACACCGCAGGTACGCTCTTCGGTCGCCTACCGGATCTAATGTGCAATACCGGCGGCGACGGGATTACCTTGCCATGCAATACGCCACCGCCAGGAACTGTGCCCGGCATGCTCACGACATGGGGCAGCGTACCCAACTGCAATGTAACCAATTCGTGGTTTCTGAACAATTGGCGCGAACAAGTGTTCTTCGCGGTCGCCGATGCGTACAAGCCAGCGGGAGGAATACCGTCCTGCGGCACCTGCATCACGGTCAACACCGACAGTTCCCCGCCCGTGTTGAACCGCCGAGCAATTGTGCTGGTGGCCGGCTCGCCGCTAGCCGGTCAGGTGCGAATGAACGCCGCACAAAAAGGCACTGTCACGAACTATCTCGAACTGGAGAACTCCTCGCCACTCGATGGCGTTCTTGAAACCAGGACTCCGTCCGGTGTCCTTAATGATCGCGTACGATACTTCCCGTCTCCCTGAGGTCACCACCATGCCCAGCAATGCCGGGAATTTGCCCTCTCCGCGCGACGTCGGGATAATCGACCCCGGGAGTATCCTCTAGCCTATGTTGATGAGTTAAGCGGGAGAATTCAATGTGCGCAGAACGCATCGTTGTTGAAACCGACAAAGCCGGGAACATGAAGACTGTCCCGAAACTACCGCCCAACAGCCAGGTCGAAGCCATCTTTCTCGTGCTTCAACAACGAGAACCGGAACCAGAAACAACATCTGTTCGCAGACCGCATCCCGATATTGCCGGGCGAGTGACGATACTTGGCGATGTGATGTCCAGCGCAGAACCATCCGATTGGGACTTATCGACATGATCGTGCTGAACACCCACACTTGGCTCCGGTGGGTCAATCAGGATGAGCAACGCCGGAAACCTGTCTGGCGCTCTTGCATTGGCAACAGCACGCAGGCTGGAGTTTCGGCTATCAGTTGTTTCGAAGTCGCATGGCTTGAACGCCATGGTCGGATTGCGTTGCCCTGTCCGAGGGAAGAGTGGTTTTCCAAGGCTCTGGATGGATCTGGAATCTCGCTGCTGCCGCTAGTGTCCGACATTGCCAGTCGAGCCGTTGAACCTACCCGAACACCATCACGATCGGCAGGACAGAACAATCATTTCGACCGTCCTGAGCTTGGATGGAATGCTGATTTCGGCGGATGCCAAGTTTCCGCTGTACCAAGAATTGGCTGGACGGTTGATCGAATGAGCAGCGAGGATTGCTTCAGGGCAAGTGTGGCAAGGGCTAGCTTCCCACCCCCAGGCATTGAACAACAGGGATTCACTCTCACCGAGCTCGCGGTGGTCCTCGTCATCGTCGCGCTATTGATCGGCGGCATGCTGATGCCGCTAACGGTGCAAGATGATCTTCGGCGTATCCGGGAAACTCGGCAGACGATGACGGATATACACGAGGCACTGATCGGCTTCGCCGCCGCCAACAGCCGCCTTCCCTGTCCGGACACGGATCTGGATGGGCTGGAGAATGTCCTACTCGCAGTAAACAACGGCGTGCCGCAACCAGCGCAGAGCACCCAAACATGGTCTTGCGCCACCCCGGAAGGCGACCTTCCATTCGCCACGCTCGGGACATCGCGCCTGGATGGCTGGGGGCGCCGGTTCCGTCTCCGGGTTACCGCGGCCTTTGGCCAAAGGTCCGTGGTTTGGAGCGGCCTAAACGCGACCGGCGCCGTCGTATCAACCACGCCGGGTTTCAGCTTGAATACTCCCGGTGATATCACCATTCAGACACGGGGTGACGACCCGGCAACACCATTGGTCACTGAATTGAAATTTGCCCTGGGTCTCGCGGCCAATGTTCCAGCTGTGGTGATATCGCATGGCCGGGATGGCTTCGGCGCCAGAAGCAGCGATGGGGGCGCTTTGCCCGTTCCGCCGGCGGTCAATCTGGACGAAACCATGAACGCCAACGTCGCCTCGGCCACCAAGATGAGCCGCCTGACCACCGACTTTTTCGACAATACGGTTTGTACTGACAATGTCGAAGGTCAGCCGTTCTGCGAATTCGACGACCTCGTGGTCTGGCTTTCGCCCAACATCCTCTTCAACCGGATGATCGCCGCCGGCCGCCTGCCCTGAGTGGTCGTTTCGTGAAACCTTGTGTCGCCCCGGCAAACCCCGCCGGTCCGCCTTGACCCTCTGGCGGCTTCCTGCGACACTGCGCCGTATGCTGCCGCGCTAGTCGGCAGCTCCTGGAACGGCATGGCCCAGACTCCAATCCCCAATACGACTTTCCTCGAACGCCTGCGTACCGGCGGCATCGAACCGGGCGATAGCGAGGAGCAGCGCCTCAACAAGTCGCTGTTGATGTTCGCCACCGGCCTGGTCAGCCTGGCGTCGATGCTTTGGGTGGCCATCTACTGGTTTCTTGGTCCAAAGATTTCGTCGACGCCGCCGATGATCTTTCAGTTGCTGGCCATCGGCAACCTGCTGGTGTACGTCAAGACGCGCAATTTCGACTTCTTCCGTACCAGCCAGCTCGCCTTGTTCCTGTTCGGCCCGTTCGCCATGCAATGGGGCTTCGGCGGCTTTATCGATTCCAGCGGCATCGTTCTCTGGGGACTGCTGGCGCCGGTCGGGGCAATCCTCTTCTTTGGCGTTCGGGAATCCCTGGCCTGGTTTTTCGCCTGGGTGTTCATGACCGCCTTGTCCGGCTTCTTCGACTTCTATCTTGCCCCGCCGGTCAGTGCCCATTCGCCGTTCGCCGTGCCGATTCGCACGGCGGTCGTCTTCTTCGCCCTGAACTTCCTCGGGGTCGCCACCATCATCTACGTGCTGCTGCGGCATTCGATCCAGGAAAAGCAGAAGATGCAGGCCAAGCTGGAAGACGCGCACCAGCTTCTGACAGCGGAGCAGGCTCGCTCCGAACGACTGCTGCTCAATATCCTGCCCAGCCCGATCGCCGAGCGGCTCAAGCAATCGGACCAACCGATCGCCGACGGCTTCGCCGATGTGAGCGTGATGTTCGCCGACATCGTCAATTTCACGCAGGTAGCGGCCCACATGGCGCCCAACCAGGTCTTTTCGATGCTGAACCGGATCTTCTATGCATTCGACGAACTGGCCGAACGCTTCGGCCTGGAGAAGATAAAGACCATTGGCGACGCCTACATGGTCGCCGGCGGGCTCAACCAACTACGCAGCGACTACACCGGTGCGATCGCCGACATGGCCGTTGCCATGCGCGACCTGCTGAAGCGCGACTTCGCGGTCAACGCCGCGCATCTGGAAATGCGCATTGGCATCGGCACCGGCCCGGTGGTCGCCGGCGTGGTGGGCAAGAAGAAGTTCATCTACGACCTGTGGGGCGACACAGTCAATATCGCCAGTCGGATTACCGCCGAGGGTGTGCCGGGCATGATTCAGGTCGACACCACGACCTATCACCGCCTCGCCGGTCAGTTCGAGTTCCACGAACCACAGACGCTCTACCTGAAAGGCAAGGGCAACATGACCGTGTATCGTCTGATCGGCCGTAGACAAGGCACGGCCCTCACCTAGCCGCGGGCGCCAGGCGGAAACAAACCCGCCCCGGCTGGTTCGACACCAGGCTTATCCCGAACCCACTGTGCTCCAGCAGGCGGCTGGCCTGAAAGAGGCCGATGCCCATGCCGGTTTCGGAAGGCACCGGCCCGTGGAAGATATCCGCCGCCAAGGCCGCCGGAATTGCCGCGCCGTCGTCGCAGACATCCAGGCTGGGACGCTGGCCGGCGGTGCACAGGGTAACCACGATCCGCAGTCCCGCCTGGGCGGCGCGCTTGTCGAGGGCATTGGCGAGCAGATTCTCCATGACATGGTTGAACAGGGCGGCCGGCACCGTCGCCGTGGGGGAAATGTCGCCGTCGGCAACGAAGCGAATGGCGGACATCGCATACCGTGATGACAGCTCGTCCCACCACTGTCTGACCGGCAACTGCTCGGTGCTTTCCAGACTGGGTGCCTGAAGCTTGTCGAGGGTCTGTTCCAGGCGCACCGTTATGGCCGGTAGCTGCCGGCGCAGCAAGGCAACGAATTCCGGCGAAATCTCGTCGTCTTCGCCCTGCGCAGCCGAGCACAGACCGCGCAAACTCTGCAGGAGGTTCTTGATGTCGTGCGTCAGGCGCGCCCCGGTCTCGTGAATCGCCTCGACATAGGTCAGTCGTTTCAACTGTCCGGCGCGCTGCTTGTCGGCACGAAACTCGGCAATGAGCTGTGCCAGCAAGTTGAAGTGCCAGGCCAGCGAGGGGCTCAGCGGATAGCGGGTGTGGATGCGCAGCTTCAGCGCATCAAAGGCAAATTCGCTGGAACGCCCCTCGACGACCCCATGGCTGCCCGAAACTTCCTCGCCGACGTGCCACTGCACGCCGGTGACCCATGGCAAGCGGCGCACCATCTCGCTGCACGCTTCGGCGACGAACTCGTTGGGTTCCTGCTGCCGCTGCGCCAGGTCGGCCAGGGTATGCAGCCACTGCTCGACCGGCAAGCCAACCGACAACAGGTAGCGGGAGAACACCGTGCCAACTCCCGCCATGCCGACATGGGGATTCCATATCCACCCCAGGATGAGGAGCCCCATACCCATGACGATCAGTGTTTCGAGCAGCGCCACGACGTATTCGTGGCCGAGCAGCAGCATGATGGCCAGGCTGCCCAAAACCAGCACGGCGAGCAGCAACACGACAATCACGCTATAGACGAAATCGACGGCTTCGATCTGGCTGTCGGCTTCGCGCTGCTCCGGCACGAGCAGCATCAGCGCAAAGACCAGGGGCGACCCCCACTGGCCGATGGCGCGCACCGTCGAGCCGGTGTCGATGCCCTCCGGCATCGCCGCCGGCAAGGCCAGCAGCAACATCGCCGCCACCAGCCAGAAGAGCGCAAGGAGAAAGAAGAGCCGGGTCCAAGGAACCTCGAACAGAAACACCTTGCCGCCCACCACCCCGCCCAGGAGTCCGATCCAGAGCGTCAGCAACCAGCCGTTGAGCCCGAACGCCGCCGCCCCGACAATGGCCAGAAGCAATCCGGACAAGGGCAAAGCGACACGTTGGTCGGCGCGGACGAACGGCTGCCAGAGTATGAACAGCCCGAGATGGGCGACAAACAGGGTCTTCGCCAGCGGATTGTCGACGCCCAACAACAGCACCACATACAGCAAGACCAGCACCGCCACCAGGAGGAAGCGCCGCCAACGGAGGGCGAGCCGGGTAACAAGATCGGTAACAGGGTACAGAGGGTTCATACGTCATTATCTTCCCAAGCGATTTTAATCGGGACTCAGCAATCGCTGGCGCCGCCAGGGGAACAGTTGGCACTTCGACACAGGTGTCGAAATTTCGACGAACCGCCCGTAAATTCGTCGGAAAATGTTCCGAATTGACTGTGGCACCGTAATTGCTTCTCTCTGCACACTCAATCCGAAGAATAGAGGAGTCAGCAGATGCGCAATCAACAATCCGGCTTCACCTTGGTGGAAATCGCCATCGTCTTGGTCATCATCGGCCTGCTGCTCGGCGGTGTCCTCAAGGGCCAGGAGCTGATCACCCAAGCGAAGATCAAGAATGTCGCGAATGACTTCAATGGCCTGACTGCCGCCATCTATTCCTATCAGGATCGGTACAAGCGGTTGCCTGGCGATGATCCTGGGCAGACGCGATGGACAGTAGCCGGTGCCGCGCTAACCGTCGCTGCCAACCAGGGCGATGGCAACAATCAGATAGCCGGAGTTTATGAATCAACCACTGACACTAATGAATCCCGAAAGTTCTGGCTTAACCTACGGCTTGCAGGATTCGTCGAGCGGCCCCACAGATACCATCGCCAATGGCTCAGCGCAGCCAATCAATGCGGCGGGAGGCATTGTTGGTGCACAGCAGGGCGGACTCGGACTCGGGGGCTTGGTCATCTGTTCAGGCGGCCTACCGGCGAAAATTGCCCAGTCCATCGACAGCCAGTTCGACGATGGCAACGCCATTACCGGCAGCGTGCGCGGCCTTCTCGAAAATGCTGCGCCGATGCCCGTTCCCGCTGCCGTCGGTGCCGCCAACTACGTCGATAACGGCACCAATCTCTACGTTGTCTGCAAGACCCTGTAACCAAGTACTTGGTGCCAAGCAAAGCCCGCTTCGGCGGGCTTTTTCATTTCTGTCCGCGCAACAGGGTCGCCTCACCCGCCATGACCGCCGCCGCCGTGCCGAGCAGCACGACCACGTCGCCGGCGGCCAGGACAACCGCGCTGTCTGGTTCCAGGCCGCGCAGGCCATGCCGGCGCAGCGCCGAGACGGTGACGCCCAGTTCATTCAGGCCCAAGTCACCCAACCGGCGGCCAGTGCTTGGGCTGCCTTCGACCAGAACCACGGAATGCAGGCGAGGCAGATCGGCCTCGTCGATTCGGTCGCCGACGTCGGTGGCCCCATGGAAGAAGCCGCGCAACAGGCCGTAGTGCTGCTCGCGCAGATCGCGCAGGCGCTTGACGATGCGATGCAGCGGCACGCCGAGGAATGCCAGGGCATGAGTGGCCAGCATCACCGAGGATTCCAGCGCCTCGGGCACCACCTCGGCGGCCCCGGCGGCGAGCAACTCCTCGGCATCTTCCTGCTCCCTGGCCCGCACCACCACCGGCACGCCGGGCGCCGACTCCCTGACCCGATGCAGGGTGCGCAAAGTATCACCCCGCTCGGCAAAGGTGACGATCACGACGCTGGCCCGCGCGAGACCCGCCGCCAGCAAGGTTTCGCGCCGCGTGCAGTCGCCGTAGACCACCGGCTCGCCGGCGTTGGCCGCCTCCCGCACCCGCTCGGGGTCGAGGTCGAGTGCCATATAGCCGATACCCTCCTGCTCCAGGAAGCGCGCCAGATGCTGGCCGGTGCGGCCGTAGCCGCAGAGGATGGCGTGCTTTTCGGCCTCCATGGCATGCGCGGCCAACTGGGTCAGTTGCATCGAGCGCAGCAGCCATTCCGAGGCCACCAAGCGCAGCACGACGCGGTCGGTGAAATGGACGATCAGCGGCGCCAGCATCAGGGAAAGCACCAGCGCCGCCAACACCGGTTGCAGTGGGCCGCTGGCCAGCAGGCCGACGCCTTCGCCCCGCGCCAGCAGGACAAAGCCGAACTCGCCACCGGCGCATAGCCACAGCCCGGTGCGCAGCGCCGTGCCCGGCGCTGCGCCGAACAGCCGCGACAGCGCCCAGGCCACCGCCAGTTTGCCGACCAGCAGCGCCCCCAGCACGCCGAGCACGCGCGGCCATTCGCGCGCGATCTCGGCCAGATTCGAGCATCATGCCGATGGAGACGAAGAACAGGCCGAGCAGCACGTCGCGGAACGGCTTGATGTCTTCTTCGACCATGTAGCGGTATTCGGTTTCCGAGATCAGCATGCCGGCGACGAACGCACCCAGCGCCAGCGACAGCCCGGCCAGTTCGGTGAGCCAGGCGAGCCCCAGCGTGATCAGCAGCACGTTGAGCATGAACAGCTCGGGCGACTTGCGCCGCGCCACCAGGTTGAACCAGGCGCGCATCAGCTTCTGGCCGAAGAACAGCACCACGCGTCAGCAGCACCACCGCCTTGAGCGACGCCAGCGCCAGCGCCCCGGCCAGATCGGCCATCGGCTGCGCCAGGGCCGGAATGATGACCAGCAGCGGCACCACGGCCAGATCCTGGAACAGCAGCACGCCCATCACCTCGCGGCCGTGCGTGGCGTCCAGTTCCCGCCGGTCGGTCAGCAGTTTCGACAGGATCGCGGTGGACGACATCGCCAGCGCACCCCCCAGGCCGACGCCGACCCGCCAGGACACCCCGGCGGAACATCACCGCGACGGCGCCGATCAGCGAGGCAGTCAGCAACACCTGCGCGAAGCCGAGCCCGAAGACGATGCGCTTCATGGCGAACAGGCGCGGCAGCGAGAATTCCAGGCCGATGGAGAACATCAGGAACACGACGCCGAACTCGGCGAGCTGGCTGGCGCCCTCGGCATCCGGCAGCACGTCCAGCGCATGCGGGCCGACCACGACGCCGACCAGCAGATAGCCGAGAATCGGCGGCAGGTTGAGCGACCCGGCAGGCCGTCACCACCAGCACGGAAGCGCCGAGCAGCAGCAGGACCAGTTGCAGGGTATTCACGGCGTCTCCGGTCGGCGGAGCGGGGCGGTTGGTATAATTTCACTCAATCATAACGGACTCTTCCACCATGCCCCAAGAATCGAGCCCAGTCGGCAGTCCGGATCGCACCGTGGCATTGGCCCGGCGCGTGCTGCGCATCGAGGCGGAGGCGGTAAGCGCCCTCGCCGATCGGCTGGACGGGGAATTCAGCAAGGCGGTGGCGCTGATACTGGCTTGTCACGGCCGCGTCATCGTCAGCGGCATCGGCAAGTCCGGCCACATCGCGACGCAAGATCGCCGCGACCATGGCCAGCACCGGCACCCCGGCCTATTTCGTCCATGCGGCGGAAGCGGTGCATGGCGACCTGGGCATGATCACGCGCGACGACGTGCTGATCGCGCTTTCCAACTCCGGCGAAAACGACGAGCTGCTCACCATCGTGCCGTTGGTAAAGCGGCAGGGCGGCAAGCTGATCGCGATCACCGGCAACGCCGATTCCTCGCTGGCGCGCGAGGCCGACGTGCATCTCGATGCCCGCGTCCGCGAGGAAGCCTGCCCGCTCAATCTGGCACCGACGGCCAGCACCACGGCGGCGCTGGCGCTGGGCGACGCGCTGGCCGTGGCCCTGCTCGACGCGCGCGGCTTCGGCGCCGAGGATTTTGCCCGCTCGCACCCCGGCGGCGCGCTCGGCCGCAAGCTGCTCACCCACGTCGGCGACGTCATGCGGCCGGCGGCCGAGGTGCCGGTGGTCGCCGAGGCGACGCCGGTACCGACGGCGCTGTTGGCGATGACGCGCGGTGGCCTGGGCATGGTCGCCCTGGGTGACCCGGCCGGACGTCTGCTCGGCATCTTCACCGACGGCGACCTGCGCCGGGCCATGGAGAAACTCGGCGACCTGCGCGCCACGCCGGTTGGCGAAGTCGCCTCCCGGAGCCCGCGCACCATCGAAGCGAATCGACTGGCAGTCGAAGCGGTGGAGCTGATGGAACGCCACAAGATCAACCAACTGCTGGTCGTCGGCGCCGCCGGCGAACTGATGGGGGCGCTCAACATGCACGATCTCTTCCGGGCCAAGGTCGTATGAGCCTGTTCATGGACAAGGCGCGCGGCATCCGCCTGATGGGCTTCGACATCGACGGCGTGATGACCGATGGCCACCTTTATTTCAGCCCGGCCGGCGACGAGATGAAGGCCTTCTTCAGCCGCGACGGCCTGGGCTTGAAGATGCTGGCGCGCTCGGGTGTCAAGCTGGCCATCATCACCGGCCGCGACTCGCCGATCGTCACGCGGCGTGCCGAGAACCTGGGCATCGGCCTGGTCATGCAGGGCGTCGAGAACAAGCGCGCCGCCATGGCCGGTCTGCTCGAAGCCGAGGGCCTGAGCTTTGCCGAGGCGGGTTACATGGGCGACGACGTCATCGATCTGGCACTCATGGCCGCCAGCGGCTTTTCGGCCACGGTCCCGGATGGGCACGCCGCTGGTCCGCCAGCAGGCCGACTATGTCGCCAAGGCCCCCGCCGGCGCCGGCGCGGTGCGTGAAGTCTGCGAGTTGATCCTTCAGGCGCAGGGCAACTGGCAGCAGGCGCTGGCGGGCTACCAGTCGTGAGCCAACCGTGAGAGCCACCGGTTCCACGCTGCTGCCGCTGGTGGTGCTCGGCATGCTCGGCGGTTTCACCTTCTGGCTCGAACAGAACTCCCAGGATGAAGGCGGCGGGCACTCCAAGCTGCGCCACGATCCGGACTTCTGGGTCGAACAATTCACGCTGCGCCGATTCGGCCCCGACGGCTCGATTCAACACCTGCTGACCGCGCAGCGGATGGAGCATTTCCCCGATGACGAGAGCACCGAGGTCGAGTCGCCCTATCTGGCCTACTTCAAAGGCCGCAAGACCGTCGCCACCGCCAGGACCGCCTGGCTGGACAAGGAAGGCAAGCATGTGCGGCTCAACGACGACGTGCGGGTCGTCAGACCCGGCATCGACGGCGGCCCGGACACCATCGTCACCACCAGTGTCCTCAACATCGTGCCGGACGACGAATACGCCCAGACCGACGCACCCGTCACGCTGAGCCAGGGTCGAACGGTCGTTCATGGCGTGGGCATCGAAGTGAGCAACAAGACCCAGATCGCCGTGCTCAATGGGCCGGTGCGGGGCACCATCCAGAGGAAAGAGAAATGAACATCCGCCGCCGTGCCTCGTCGTCACCGCTTTGGCTGTCCATGATGATCGCGCTGTCGGGCCTGGCGGCAATGCCGGTGCGAGCGGAACGAGGCGACCGCGACAAGCCGGTGAACCTCGAGGCCAACCGGCTGACCGTCAACGAAGCGAAGAAGGTTCAGGTTCTGGAGGGCAACGTCCAGTTGGTGCAGGGCACGCTGACCATTCGTGCGGAGAGGCTGGTGGTGACGCAGGATGCCAGCGGCTTCCAGAAGGGCGTCGCCTACAGTGGCGGCGGACGCCTGGCCACCTTCCGGCAGAAGCGCGAAGGAAAGGACGAGTACATCGACGGCGAAGCCGAGCGCATCGAATACGACAGCAAGGCCGAGAAGACCGAGCTTTTCGACAAGGCCCATGTCAAGAGTGGCCTCGACGAGGTTCGCGGTCAGTACATCTCCTACGACGCCAGGACCGAGAACTACCTGGTCACCGGCAGCTCGTCGCCCGCCAGCTCCGGCAAGGGCGGCAAGCCGGAGCGCGTCCACGCCGTGATCCAGCCAAAGAACCGCGATCCCGGCAAGCCGGCGGTCGCCAGCCCACCCGGTCCAGCCAAGCAGGGCGAATAGGCCGGCGTAGGCTGGCGCCAGCGGACGCGATTTTCTTCGCGTCCGGCATGGCGCATCGCAATATACCAACCTCCACCGGCCGATACAAGACAACCTAAGTAGTTGAAATATTATGTATTTAGTTCCTTTCATCGGAATTTTGGTGCAACGCAACATAAATCTCTTGACTTCGGTGTTTCCGTCCCTATAATTTGAGTCGTGATGCACTGCAACATGGCGCTTCCGGGGTATCGGGAAGCGCATCCAGAAACCCGATCATTCCTGACTATCGCCCATTTAGGAGAAACACTATGTACGCCACCACCCCCGAGCAAATCGCCGCCGCCAACAAGGCCAACGTCGAGTCCCTGCTGACCCTCGCCAACACCGCCTTCGCCAGCGCCGAGCGTCTCGCCGCCCTGAACCTGAACACGGCCCGCAACCTGCTGGAAGATACCGTCGCCAACGCCAAGGCCCTGATGTCGCGCCAAGGACGTGCAAGATCTGATGAACATCCAGGCCACCCTGGCGCAGCCGAGCGTCGAGAAGGCCGTCGCCTACTCGCGCAGCATCTATGAAATCGCGTCCCAGACCCAGGAAGAGATCGGCAAGATCTTCGAAGCGCAGTTCGCCGAAGCCAACAAGTCCGTCACTTCCGCTCTGGACAAGGCGGTCAAGAACGCCCCGGCCGGTTCCGACGTCGCCGTCGCCGCCGTCAAGTCCGCGATCGCCGCCGCCAACTCCGCCTACGACAGCATGACCAAGGCCGCCAAGCAAGTCGCCGAGATCGCCGAAGCCAATGTCGCCGCCGCGACCAGCGCCACCGTCAAGGCCGTCGGCACCGCCCCGAAGGCCAAGAAGGCCGCCTAACCAGTTTTGCGTCTCCTCCTCCCAGCCCCAACAGGCTGGAGTTCAAGCCCCGGCAGACTCTGCCGGGGCTTTTTTTTGGCCCGGCTATTTTCGATCGAAGGACAAGCCACGGCGACCGACCTCCGCCTCGATCTCGGCCATCGCCAGCGGCACCGCTTCCGGCACGCCGCGCACGCCGAGTTCGATGTGCCGGCGCGTCGTCACGCTACCGACCGACGGCAGGCTGAAGACGACCAGCCCCGGGTAGTCCCTTTCGATCCGCTCCATCAGATCGACGAGCAAGCCTTCGATACCCTCCCAGACGATGATTGCCGACTCCGCTTCCTGAATCGCGTTGAAGCTGTCCCGATAGCGTGATTCCAGCACCCACTCGACCATCGGCCAGGCCATTTCCGGAAAACCGGGCACAAAGTGGTGATCGCCGTACGAGAATCCGGGAATGCCATTGAACGGATTGGGAATGATCCGGCTGCCCACCGGAAAGGCCCCCATCTCCAGCATCGACGGCGTCGCCGGCCGGTTCATCGCTGCAAGCCGGGCGCGAATCTTTTCCTCGGCCTCCGGGTGCAGTTGCAAGGGCACGCCGGCCGCGGCGGCGGCTGCCTGCCGGGTGTGGTCGTCCGGCGTGGCGCCGATGCCGCCGAAGCTGAACACCACGTCCTCGCCCGCCAGAGAGTGGCGCAGCGCGTCGATCAGGCGCGGCCGGTTATCGCCCAGATAGAGCACCCAGTCGAGATACAAACCGCGTGCGGCGAGGATCTCGCGCAGCTTGGCGAAATGCTTGTCCTGCCGTTTGCCACGAACGATTTCGTCGCCGATGATCACCGCACCGAACTTCCTTACGCCAGCCATACGCCCTCCTTCGCCCGCAGCCGTCGCAACGACGACAGGCCGACATGCACGAACAACAGCGCCGCGAACGCCGGTGCCAGCAGGTTGACCAGCGGCACGTGCGCAACCAGGGCTGAGGCCAGTCCGGCCAGCCAGAATGGCGATTTCTGCCGCTCGATCAGCAAGGTCCGCTCGTCGTCGGAGGCATGCTCCGCCAGCACGTCATAGCGAAAGGTGCGCTGGTTGAGCCAGGCGCCCCAGAGCAACGGCAGCACCAGCAAGCCGCCGGGAATCAGCAACAGCGGCAGGCACAGCAGCCAGCCGGCGACGAAGATCGCGCCGGCCTTCAGCGTGTTGGCGAGGCTGCCCCAGAAGGCGGCGGCCGCCGAGCCATGGCGCGTCACATCCGGATAGTCGCGCAGGGCGACGATGGCCATCATGCGCGGCAGCGCGACCACCGCCACCAGCAACAAGGTCGTTAGGTACATGAGCGGCGCAAACCACAGCACCAGGACGACGTGCACCAGCCACGGCCCCAGCCAGTCCAACCAGCTCCAGGACGGCAGATTGGCCAGCAGCCAGCGGCTCATCGGCTGCCAGGCCAGCACGGCCACCAACGACCACAGTGCCATCGCCAGCAGCGGCGGCCATAGGGCCTGCCAAAGAATGGCGCCGCGCGTCAGGTCGCGGGCCGCCCGCAGCAGCGCCTGGCCGACCACGGGCGGATTGGTCATGATGTCTGCCTCACTTCGGCGACGACCGCTCCGGCATCAGTCCCAGGCCGTATCGGACTGACGAATGCCGAACTTGGTCGCCACCTGGCCAAAGGCGGCGATGGCGCTCAGGATCCTGGCGTCCGTGGGCGCCTTGCTCTTGCCGCGCTTGAGGTACTCCATGGCTTCGGCGGCCAGTTCGTCGTTCCAGCCGTCCCGGTTCAGCTTGGCCAGGATTGCCTTGGCGGCGTTGGCGAACATCTGCAGCGACGGCAACTGCGCCGCCGCCTCTCGGAACAGGCCGATGGCCTGATCGAAATCACCCGCCTTGCCGAGCCGCACACCTTCGTTGTTGATCTGGATGAAGCGCTGCCGAACATCCTCGCTCAGGTTGTCGGCGACGCCTGCGGTTTCCTTGAAGGTCGCCATCACCCGATTCATGTACTTGCCGAAGCGCTCGTCGCCCTCGCCCAGCGAGATCGCCCGCAGCAGGATCTGTTCGCCGCCGGCGGCATCGCCGGCGACGAACAGCGCCTGGGAAACGTCCACCAGCAGATCGGGCCGCATGTCACCGCCCGCCGCGGCCCGCTTCTTGGCCTGGTTGGCCGCCTGCGTCGCCTGCTCGGCGTTGCCCATCTTGGCATGTGCCAGCGCCGCCATTGCCTCGCCGAGCATCGAGGCGTTGGCATGGCCGCGCATGTCCCGGGACATGGCCGCCACCGTTTCCAGCGCCGCTTCCGGCTTGCCCGCCGCGACCTGGATGCGCGCCAGTTGCGCGTAGTCGCCCAGCTCCCGCAGGCTGGAACCGGAACCCCGGCTGATCACCACCGCCAGGGCGGCCTCGGCGGCGGCAAAGTCGCCGTTTTCCAGCGCCAGCCGCCCGAGTTGCCGCTGCCGATTGAGGCCATGCGGCGCGTGGTCGACCGCCGCCTGGAGATGCTGCTGCGCCTCGCTCGAACGGCCCCGCTGCTCGTCGATGGTCGCCGCCAGATCGTAAGCGGCCAGGTATTGCGGATGGCTCTGCACGACATCGAGCACCAGGTCGGCAGCCTCCTCCAGATGGCCCGATTCGCGCGCCGCCAGGGCCAGGCCCATCTTGGCCCACGGAACCGCCTTGTGCGCCAGGATCTGCCGGTACAGGGCCTCGGCTTCCACGGTGCGCTGGCACGCCATCAGCGTCTCGGCCTTCAGGCGCAGGGCATCGAGCCGATAGTGCGGATACTTGACGCAGATGGCGTCGCAGGCGGTGAGCGCGGCATCTGGCTCCGCCGCCTCGACGTGGCGATGGGCATGGCGGAACACATGCTTCTTCGCCAGGACCGACTCCAGCCGCTCCAGCAGATGCTGCGGCGTGAACGGCTTCAGCAGATAGTCGTCCGGCGCCAGTTCGGCCACCGATATGACCGCCTGGTAGCGCCGCTCACGGGTGATGACGATGAAGGCGGTCGAACAAGGGAATCAGGTGCTTGCTGCGCATCTCTTCCAGCAACTGCTGGCCGTCCCGTCCGTCCTCCAGCATGTAGTCGCACAGGATGATGTCGGTGGCGTGTTCCTTGACCCGCCGCAGCGCATCGACCGAGCCGGCCACCTGAACCACCTGCACCATGCCGATGGCGCCGAGCATGGCGCGCAATGCCGACCGGCTCGCCGCGTTGGGGTCGATGATGATGCCGGCCTTGTGCTTCAGCATCAGCAGCGCCTCGCGGCGCAAGGCAAAATCGAAATCGCCGGACCGCCCGGCCTTGCCGGCGTGCGCGGATTCGTTCGGCGTCAAGAGCGGATTCTTACCGTTCAGCATATGTCCACACAGATCGATGCAAAGGCGCCATGGTACTTTAGCGCTCGCGTCCCTCCCACATCTTCTGCAGGCGCTTCACCGACACCGGCGACGACGTCTTCAATTCCTGGGCGAACAGGGCAACGCGCAACTCCTCGAGCAACCAGCGGAATTCCTCCAGGAACGGATCGAGCTGCCCGGATTTCAACAGCGCCAGCCGCTCACGCTCCCAGGGTTTGGCCAGGCCCTGCCAGTCGGCCATCAGGCGCGCGTCGCGGCCGGCATCGGCGCGGGCCTTGTCCAGCCGCAGGCTGGCCGCCTTCAGGTAGCGCGGGAAATGCGCCAGGCGTTCGAAGGGCACGGCGATCACGAAACCCTTTTGCAGCAGCGCCGCGCCCTGCGCGGCGATGTCCGCGCAGGGCGCCGGAAACGCCTTCTGCATGGCCGTCAGCTTCTTCTGCAGGGCGACATACTCGGCGAGCACGGTGCCGAGCAGGCGGGCGATCTCCTGCGCCACCAGCACCACCCGGCCCTTGGCGGCGATGGCCCTGGCCTCGAAGGCGGCGCGATCGGTCGGCAGCGGATCGGCCAGGCAGGTGCGCTCCAGCGTCGCGGCGATCAACTGGTCCTTGAGCTCCCGCTCGGACCCCAGGGGCATGAACTGCAGGCCGAGTTCCCGGGGCAGATTCTTCTCGACGAACTTCAGTTGTTCCTTCAGCGCCAGCGCGAACAGCCGGGCGAGCCCCTTGCGGTGCAGCGCGCGCGCCTTGTCCTCGGTATCGAAGGCGCGCAGGGCGACACTCTCGCCTTCATCGACCAGGGCGGGGAAGCCGACCACGTCGCGGCCGCCGACCTTCACCTCCAGCAGGTCCGGAAGCGCGCCGAACGTCCAGGCCGTCAGGCCGGCCAGCTCACCTTCGGCGGCTTCATGCTTCACTTCCGCCCGGGCGAACGTCTGTGTCACGCGGTCGCCATGCTGGGCACGCAATTCCGCCAGGTTGCGGGAGATGGCCAGGGTGCCGCCGTGCTCGTCGAGCAGCCGGAAGTTCATCGCCAAATGTGGCCGCAGCTCGCCCGGGCGGAAGGCATCGAGCGGCAGCTTCATGGCCAGCGTTTCTTCCACCGACCGGGTCAGTGCGCGCACCAGCGGTTCATCGCCATCGTGTTGCGCATCGCAGAAGCTCTCGGCAAAGCCGTCCAGCGGTTGCAGGCGGTGGCGGTACTTCTGCGGCAGCGTCTTCAGCAGGGCCACCACCTTCTCCTTCAGCAACCCGGGCACTAGCCACTCGACACGCTGCATGGGCAACTGGTTCAGCGCCGCCAGCGGCAAGGCGAGGGTGATGCCATCATCGGCCGCGCCGGGGTCATGCCTGTAGGCGAGCGACCACTTCTGACCCCGGTGCTCGAACACCGGCGGAAAGGCGTCGGTGGTGATGCCGGCCGCCTCGTGGCGCATCAACTGGTCGCGTTCCAGGAACAACAGCTTCGGCTCGGCCTGCTCGGCCTCGCGCCGCCAGTGATCGAAGGCGGCCAAGGTGGTGATGCCGGCGGGCAGCTTCGCGTCATAGAAGGCGTGGATCAGTTCCTCGTCGACCAGCACATCGGGCCGGCGCGACTTGTGTTCGAGGCGTTCGATGTCGCCCATCAGCTTCTGGTTGTGCTGCAGGAAGCGCCACTTCTTCAGCCAGTCCTCGCCGACCTCGCCATGCACCAGGGCGTTGCGGATCAGTATCTCGCGGGAGAGTTTGGCGTCCATGGGGCCAAAATGGACGCGCCGCTTGCCGTGCAGCAAGAGGCCGTGCAGCGTCACCCGCTCCCAGGCCACCACCTGCCCGGTGCCCTTTTCCCAGTGCGGTTCGAAGACGTGCTTGCGGATCAGGTGCGTGCCGACCTCTTCCAGCCATTCCGGCTCGATGCGGGCGACGCAGCGCGCGAACAGGCGCGAGGTCTCGACCAGCTCGGCGGCGACGATCCAGCGGCCCGCCTTCTTGACCAGCGCCGAGCCGGGATGGATGAAGAACTTGATGCCGCGCGCACCGAGGTAGTTGCGGTCCTCCTCGTTCTTCAGACCGATGTGGCCGAGCAGGCCGGTCAGCAGCGCCTTGTGGATGGCCTCGTAGTTGGCGGCAAGCTGGTTCTCCTTCCAGCCATGTTCGGTGCACAGGCTGTGCAACTGGCCATGAATGTCGCGCCATTCGCGCAGCCGCAGCCAGGAGACGAAATTCTGCCGACACCAGGCGCGCTGCTTGTTGGTCGACTCATGCTTCCACACCTCGTCGGCGGCCGCCCACAGCTTGAGCCAGGAGAGGAATTCCGACTTCTCGTCCTTCCATTTGGCGTGCGCCTGGTCGGCGGCGCCGGCCTGCTCCTGCGGCCGATCGCGCGGATCCTGCACCGAGAGCGCCGCGGCGATGATCAGCATCTCCTTGAGGCAGTTCCGCTCGCGCGCCGCGAGGATCATGCGGCCGATCTTCGGATCGAGCGGCAGCTTGGCCAGTTCATGACCGACCGGCGTCAGCACCTTGCTGGTTTCATCAATGGCGCCGAGTTCCGCCAGCAGTTGATAGCCATCGGCGATCATCCTCGGCAGCGGCGCTTCGAGGAAGGGGAAGTCCTCGACGTCGCCCAGGCGCAACGACTTCATGCGCAGGATCACGCCAGCCAGCGAGGAGCGCAGGATCTCCGGATCGGTGTAGGGCGGCCGCTTGTTGAAGTCCTCTTCCGAATAGAGCCGGAAGCAGATGCCCGCCGCCACCCGGCCGCAGCGCCCGGCCCGCTGTTTGGCCGCCGACTGGGCGATCGGCTCGACCTGCAACTGCTCGATCTTGTTGCGGTGGCTGTAGCGCTTCACCCGCGCCAGGCCGGCATCGACCACGTAGCGGATGCCCGGCACGGTCAGCGAAGTCTCGGCGACGTTGGTCGCCAGCACCACCCGACGGCCCTGATGACCGGCGAAGATGCGTGCCTGCTCCTGCGCCGACTGGCGGGCGAACAGCGGCAGGATTTCCAGCCCCGGTGGATGATGTTTGCGCAATGCCTCGGCCGCCTCGCGAATCTCCCGCTCGCCGGGCAGAAAGACCAGCACGTCCCCCGGCCCTTCGCGATGCGCCTCGCTCACCGCGTCGACAATGGCTTCGTTCACGTCCCGGTCATCGTTTTCGCCGAAGGGCCGATAGCGCATCTCGATCGGATGCAGGCGGCCGGAGACCTCGATCACCGGCGCACCGTTGAAGTGCCTGGAGAAGCGCTCGGCATCCAGCGTGGCGGACGTCACCACCACCTTCAGATCGGGCCGCTTGGGCAGCAACTGCTTCAGGTAGCCGAGCAGGAAGTCGATGTTCAGGCTGCGCTCGTGCGCCTCGTCGATCAACAGCGTGTCGTAGTGGCGCAGCAGCGGGTCGCCCTGCGTCTCGGCGAGCAGGATGCCGTCGGTCATCAGCTTGATGTAGGTGTCGTTCGAGACGCGATCCGTGAAGCGGATCTTGAAGCCGACGTAACGGCCCAACTCCGACTTCAACTCCTGCGCGATGCGCGTCGCCGTGGCGCGGGCGGCAATGCGGCGCGGCTGGGTGTGGCCGATCAGGCCGGCGCAACCCCGGCCGAGTTCCAGGCAGATCTTCGGCAACTGCGTGGTCTTGCCCGAGCCGGTCTCGCCGCAGACCACCACGACCTGATGGTCGCGAATGGCCGCCGCGATCTCCTCGCGCCGGACGTTGACCGGCAGCGCCTCATCGTAGGCAATCTCGGGCCGCGCGGCGAGGCGGGCGATCGAATCGAACTTCACTCGGCCAACAGGTGGATGGTCCAGATGCCCAGCCCGGTCATGGTCAGCGAGCCGAGCAGATGCATGCTGGCGGCGGCGAAGGCCCAGGCGTACTGGGCCGTGCGAACCAAGGCCACCACCTCCGCCGAAAACGTGGAGAAGGTCGTCAGCGCGCCGAGAAAGCCGGTGACGAAGAACAGGCGCAATTCGGGCGGCAATTCGACATTGATATGGAACACCGCCACCGCCGCGCCGACCAGGTAGCCGCCGATCAGGTTGGCGGCCAAGGTGCCGAGCGGCATGGTCGGGAACAGCGGGTTCAGCCACAAACCGAGGCCCCAGCGCGCCCAGGCACCAAGGACGGCGCCAAAGGCAATGGCGATGGAAGCGGCCCAGGTCATGGCGCGAGATTTTACGCCTTGCCGTTAGAATTGCCGCTTCGCATCATTGCTCGCGATCCGACCATGGCCGACACCGACGTCAAGACTTCCAACTTCATCCGCAACATCATCGACGCCGACCTCGCGGCGGGCAAGCATGCCCAGCGCCGCTGGTCCGGGCAGCCGGGGCCAGGCCCGCAACAGACCGCCGGAGCTGCCGGACCCGGCGAAGATCCGCACCCGTTTTCCGCCGGAGCCGAACGGCTACCTGCACTATGGCCACGCCAAGTCGATCTGCCTCAACTTCGGCCTGGCGCGCGATTACGCCGGCGCCTGCCACCTGCGCTTCGACGACACCAACCCGGAGAAGGAAGAGCAGGAGTACGTCGATTCCATCGTCGACGCGGTGCAGTGGCTGGGCTTCGACTGGCGCTTCGGCGACGAAACCAACCTTTACTACGCCTCGAACTACTTCGACTGGATGTACCAGTTCGCGGAATACCTGATCGAGTCGGGCCACGCCTATGTCGATTCGCAAAGTGCCGACGAGATGCGCGCCAGCCGCGGCACGCTGACCGAGGCGGGCAGGGCCAGTCCCTATCGCAATCGCTCCGCCGCCGAGAACCTCGACCTGTTCCGCCGCATGAAGGCCGGCGAATTCGCCGACGGCAGCGCACGTGCTGCGCGCCAAGATCGACATGGCCTCGGGCAACATCAACCTGCGCGATCCGGCCATCTACCGCATCAAGCGCGCCACGCACCACAACACCGGCGACACCTGGTGCATCTACCCGATGTACACCTACGCCCATCCCGATCGAGGATGCGCTGGAGAACATCACCCATTCGATCTGCACGCTCGAATTCGAGGACCAGCGGCCCTTCTACGACTGGCTGCTCGACAAGCTGGCCGAGGGCGGGCTGCTGCAACGGCCGCTGCCGCAGCAGATCGAGTTCGCCCGCCTCAACCTTTCCTACGTGGTGCTCTCGAAGCGCAAGCTGATCCAGTTGGTCGAGGAGAAGCATGTCGACGGCTGGGACGACCCGCGCATGCCGACCCTGGTCGGCGCCCGCCGGCGCGGCTTCACGCCCGAGGGCTTCCGCCGCTTCGCCGAAATGATCGGCGTCACCAAGGCCGATGCCTGGATCGACATGAGCGTGCTGGAAGGCTGCATGCGCGACCACCTCAACGAAACGGCGCCGCGCCGGATCGCCGTGCTCGACCCGGTGAAGCTGGTCATCGACAACTATCCGGAAGAGCAGGAAGAGCCTTGCGAAGCGCCCAACCACCCGCAAAAGCCGGACTGGGGCAAGCGCGAGGTTCCCTTCTCGAAAGAACTCTGGATCGAACGCGAGGACTTCATCGAAACGCCGCCCAAGGGCTACTTCCGCCTCTTCCCCGGCAACACCGTGCGGCTGCGCTACGGCTACGTCGTCAAATGCACCGGCTGCGTCAAGGACGACGCCGGGCAACGTCAAGTCGGTGCATTGCAACTACCTGCCGGAAACCAAGTCGGGCACCCCCGGGGCCGACACCGTCAAGGTCAAGGGCAACATCCACTGGCTGTCGGCGAAACACGCCCATGCCGCCGAAGTGCGGCTCTACGAGCGCCTGTTCAAGGTCGAGAATCCCGGTGCCGGCGACCGGGATTTCATCGCCGACCTGAACCCGGAGGCCAAACTCGTCATCACCGCCCAGCTCGAACCCGCGCTCAAGGACGCGCAAGCCGAGCAGCGCTTCCAGTTCGAGCGCCACGGTTACTTCGTTGCCGACCGCATCGACTCCCGGCCCGGCGCCCCGGTGTTCAACCGGGCCGTGACCCTCAAGGATTCGTCGGGCAAGGCGAAGTAGACCGAAGGCCGGCCGGTGGGGTGCTGCCGCCCCTGCCCGGAAAAGCTGAATTTTCTGGTCTTTCACCCAGAATGACACTATCCTTAATGCCAGATCGCATCACTGACTAGACCGCGTACCCGCCGGCGCATCCGGCCCGGTACCGCCAGCACGGGAGGGGGGCCCATGTTTGGACTGGATCTCGGCAAGTATCGAACCATCGTCATTTCCATCGCCCTGTTCCTGCTGTTCGACCTCGGGGTTCTGGCACTCAACTTCATCATCTCCAGCGAGATTCGCGGCGACGCCATCAACGTGAACCTGGCCGGCCGGCAGCGGATGCTCTCGCAGCGTTCCGCCAAGGTGGCGTTGCAGATCGAGGACCGGGTCGCCGGCGAACGTCCCTACGAAAAGGAAATCCAGGAGCTGGGGCTCACCTACCGGTTGTTCGACCAGACCCTGACCGCCTTCCGTTCCGGCGGCGAGGCCACCAGCGGCGCCGGCGACGCGATCCGCATCGCCCGCATCGACGATGACAAGGCCCAGGGCATCCTCGACAAGGCCGCCGACATCTGGGTGCCCTATCGCGACGCCATGCGGCCGATGCTGGCCGCCGGCCAGGCGAGCGTCGGCGAGGCCGCCGAGCTGGCCCGCAAGGCCGAGGAGGCCAACCTCAAGCTGCTTGGCCTGATGAACGAGCTGACCACCCGCGTCGAAGACCTGGCCTCCGCCAAGGCGACCACCTTGCGGGCCGTCCAGATGGGCGGCATCAGCCTCGCCACCATCAACTTCATCATCATCCTGTTCCACTTCATCCGCCACCTGCGCGAGTCGGACCAGCAAGTGGAGCGGGCCCGGCGCGAAACCGACGACATCCTGCGCACCACCCAGGAGGGGCTGTTCCTCCTCGACCCCGGCTACCACATGGGCTCCCAGCATTCGCGGGCGCTGGCCGGCATCTTCGGCAAGGACCCCGGCCCGGACGCCAACTTCATCGACATCCTGCGTCCCCTGGTCAGCCCGAAAACGCTCAATACCGCCAAGGAGTACATCGACCTGCTGCTCAAGTTCGATGTCAAGGAGAAGCTGGTCACCAGCCTCAACCCGCTCGACCGGGTGGAAGTGAGCATCGCCCGCACGCTGGGCGACCTCGACGTGCGCTACCTCCAGTTCCGCTTCAATCGGGTACTGGAGAAGAAGCAGGTGACCCACCTGCTGGTGACGGTGAACGACATCACGCGCAGCGTCCAGCTCGAACAGGAACTGAAGCAGACCGAGGCGCGGGCCAAGGGCCAGATCGGCATGCTGATCGAGATCCTGCAGGTCGAGCCGATCGCCATGGAGCAGTTTCTCAAGGCCACGGTCGACGGGCTGCAACACATCAATCGCCTGCTCATGGAACAGCCTGCCGGGCCGGACGACCTGGCCGCCAAGCTCAACGCCATCTACCGCATCGCCCACCGCCTGAAGGGCGACGCCGCCGCGCTGGGCCTGCAGGGCCTGTCGCACAGCCTGCACGCGCTGGAAGACGTGCTGTCCGTGTTGCGCGAGCGCGGCGCCCTGACCGGCGAGGACTTCCTGCCGGTCACCGTGCAGGTGAAGGGCCTGTTCGGCGAGCTGGAAATGATCCAGAACGCCCTGACCCGCGTGTCCCAGATTCGCGGCGTGGTGAGCGTGGAGCCGCCGCGTCCGCCCGCCGACCCGCGCCTGCCCGGCCTGCCCTTCGTGCGCCAATGGACCGGGTTCGCCGACCAGATCGCCGCCCGCCAGGGCAAGCAGGTGCAGCTCGCCTACCAGGGCATGGACATCGAGCAATTGCCCACCGACACCCGCGAAACCATCAACACCATCGTCAATCAGTTCATCCGCAACGCCCTGGTGCACGGCATCGAGAATCCCGAGGGGCGGCACCGGCGCGGCAAGGCCGAAGCCGGCCGCATCGCCATCTACGTGGCGGACGCCGAGAAGGACGGCGTGGAACTGAGCTTCCGCGACGATGGCCAGGGCATCGACGCCCGGCACATCCGCGACACGGCGATCGCCTCCGGCCGGTTGAGCGCCGAGCAGGCGGCGACCATGGACACGCGGGGCCTGATCGCGCTGATCTTCGAGCCCGCCTTCTCCACCCGCGCCACCGCCGACGAGGACGGCGGCCGGGGCGCCGGCCTGGACGTGGTGCGCGACCTGGTCGCCGGGCTGGGCGGCCACATCCGCCTCGGCACCACCCCCGGCGAGTACTGCCATTTCCGCGTCCAGATTCCGCGCGGCGGCACCGCCGCCCTGCCGACCACGAAGCCGCTCGAGACGGCGACATGAAACTGCTGATCGTCGACGACTCCAACATCATTCGCGGCAAGATCGCCCGCGCCCTGGGCAGCCACCACATCGAGATCGCCGGCCTGGCCGCCAACGGCCGCGACGCGGTGGCCCGCTTCGAGGCGACGCCGCCCGGACCTGGTGACCATGGACCTGACCATGCCCGAGATGGACGGCCTGGAATGCATCCGCCACATCCGCGCCCTGCGCCCCGACGTGCGCATCCTGGTGGTCTCGGCGCTGGCCGACAAGGACACCGCCATCCAGGCGCTCAAGGAGGGCGCCCAGGGCTTCCTCTGCAAGCCCTTCACCGAGCAGGATCTCACCGACGCCATCACTGAACTTCTGGACACCGGCGATGAATGAGGAACAACTGCGCACCTTCGTGCAAATCATCCAGCATTTCTTCACCCAACTGACCGGTCGCCCCGCCGAGGTCGGCACCCCCTTCCTCGGCGACCCCGGCGGCCTGCCCATGTTCGACTTCACCGGCGTCATCGGCATCTCCGGCTCGCGCCACGGCTGCGTCTACTTCACCGCCCGGCGCGAACTGCTGCGGGCCCTGCTGCTGCACGTCGGCGAAACCCAGACCTCCGACGCCAACCTCGCCGACCTCGCCGGCGAAGTCGCCAACACCCTCTCCGGCAACGCCCGCCGCGACTTCGGCCAGGAATTCGTCATCTCCGTCCCCGAAGTCCTGCAAGGCACCGCCCAGGGCATCCAGGCCCCCAAAGGCATCAAGGCCTACGTCATCCCCCTGCGCTGGCACAAGCACGACGCCGCGCTGGTGGTCAGTGTCGAGTAGGGCCGGTCGCGCCGTTGCGGCGCATTTCGCCTACGAGTAAGCTGTCCGTCATGACGCAAATGAACTCGCGTCCAGCATCCGCCCGCATGCCCCCCAAGACCGGCCAAGCGCGTACTGAAGAACGTCGAGCAACGAAAACAACAATGTATCCACCGATCGCCACAGCCATCCAGCAATCGACACAAGTACCCACCGGTGGGCACTTCTGCCGGTGGTCGAACTCACGTTATGTCTCTGGAAGATATATGAAACTGTCTTGCTTGCTGTTTTCGGTATTGGTTGCATTACCAAGTGTGTGTCTCGCGGATCTGACGGATGAGAACCTGCTGCAAAATCTTCCGAGTGGGTACAAAGTGGATTTCCAAGCGAAGCAGGGGAACATGGTCATAACTGAAATGGTCCCCCAATCCGAAGCGGTCAAGAACTGGACCGAGATGGTCACAACCCAGATCTTCCTGGGCCTGAAGAATGCCACCCCCGAGCAATTTCAAGCGTTCATGGCGAAGAGCTGGTTGGCTGCATGTAAAGACGGAGGGGTTGCACCAGTTATCAAGGGTGAAGAAAACGGTTATGCGTTTTCTATATGGCTCCAAACTTGCCCGTTGAATCAATCGACCGGCAAGCCAGAGAAGACATGGATTAAGGCCATCAAAGGTAATGACAGCTTTTACGTCGTGCAGAAAGCTTTTCGGTTCGATCCGTCCAGAGAACAAGTTGTTCAGTGGATGAAATACTTCCGTTCAGTCATGGTTTGTGATTCCCGGCTTCCTGATCGCCCATGTCCGAAACTCGAAAAAGTTGCGCAATAGGCATAACCCATCGTTCAACCCATCGTTCCAGGGGACGCTGCGCGATGAAGCCGCGCAGCGCCCCTGATCTCCACGTTGGGCGTCTTGACCATGAAGCACATTGCAGCCGCGCTCGCCCTCTTCACAGCAGGCTGTTCTCAGCCCGCTCCCTGCTCCAAACTGTTGACGGCAGCTTGGTGCAGTCCGCCGCCCCGCTATCGCCGCGGAGCGGCCCCTCACTTCGAACGTTCGGCCCCTGTATTGCGCAACTACTTGCATCTACAGTTTGCCTTGACTTTCGATCATAGTGCATCTACGATTTGATCGTGATTACCTTCGATGAATCGAAGCGCCAAGGAAACATTGCCAAGCACGGCATTGATCTGGCGGCGCTGTCCAGCTTCTTTGATGGTGATTTGCTGACCCGTGAAGATGCGCGCGAATCCTATGGCGAGTTGCGCTTCCAGAGCATTGGCTGGCACGCGGGAGAACTGCTGTTCGTTGTCTGGACGCCGGGCGACGACGAATGGCCTCATATTATTTCGGCGCGAAAGGCGGAAAAACATGAGCGCGAAGCGTGGACACGTTTCTGTAAGTGATGCTCCGGCGACCAAACCGGACGATTGGAGTGATGCATTTGTCACCCATTCGGCAGACGAACTACGCAAAGTAGTTGCTACACGTCGTACTCGCGGGCCAAACAGGAACCCGACGAAGGAGCAAGTCGCGGTGCGATATAGCCCGGAAGTGCTTGCCTATTTCCGCGCTACCGGAACAGGCTGGCAAACCCGCATGGATGAAGTGTTGCGTGAGTATGTTTCCCAACACAAGGCAGCGTAGTCTCCCTTCAGGGGCCGAACCCATCCACCGGACCTTGCGCATAAAGCCGCGCAAGGCCGGTGAATTCAAAGTTGAAATTGTGGAAGCCCCCTTTCCGCTTCCCCGGTCCATTCTTGAGGTGCGCCAGTGATTTCCGTTGAGTTCCTGCTGACGTCGCTGATCGTCGTCCTGATACCCGGCACAGGCGTCGTGTTCACCGTATCCACCGGTCTTGCGCAAGGCCGGCGCGCGAGCATTTTTGCGGCGCTGGGCTGCACCGCCGGAATCGTGCCGCACCTGCTGGCCACCGTGCTGGGTCTGGCGGCGGTCATGCATACCAGCGCGCTCGCCTTCCAGGCGCTCAAGTATGCGGGCGTGGCCTATCTCTTCTACCTTGCCTATGCGACCTGGAAGGACGATTCCGCCTTCGCGGTCGACAATGCGCCCAACCGAAGCAGCGCCCGGGGGCTGGTGGTCAAGGCGTTCCTGCTGAACATCCTGAACCCGAAGCTGACCATCTTCTTCCTTGCCTTCCTGCCGCAGTTCGTCGCGCCGGCGGCGGCTTCGCCGCTGGCCCAACTGCTACTGCTGAGCGGCGTCTTCATGGCCATGACCTTCGTGGTTTTTGTCGTCTATGGGTTGGCGGCGCATGCCTTTCGCCGCTCGGTCATCGACTCGCCACGCGTTCAGGCCTGGCTGCGGCGCGGGTTCGCTGCCGTCTTTGCCGGCCTCGGCGCGCAACTGGCGGCATCCGAACGCTGAGACCCGGTTCGAGCTGCGGCCTCCCTGTCGCTCCACATGCTTGCCGGGGCTCGCCTTGACATTGGCCTCTCAATACATACACTGTACAGATGATAAAGTTTGAGTGGGATTCGGCGAAGGCGACTGCCAATGTAAGGAAGCATGGCGTTTCCTTCGAGGAGGCGCTGTCTGTTTTCTACGACGAGTTTGCTGTTCAGTTCTTCGACGAAGAACACTCCGCCGGGGAAGAGCGGTTCCTGTTGCTGGGCATGAGCACTGGCGCTCAACTTCTTCTTGTTTGCCACTGCGAGCGCGAGTCGGGAGACGCCATCAGAATCATTTCCGCACGCAAGGCCACCAAACGCGAAAGCACTTTCTATGGAAGCGAAAGACCATGAAGCCGGAATATGACCTCTCCAAGATGAAGTCGCGTCGGAACCCTTACGCTTCGAAGCTTAAGAAGCCTGTCACGATGCGGCTTTCCGAAGACGTGGTGGCCTATTTCAAGGACATGGCTATTCGGGCTGGCGTTCCGTACCAGAGTCTCATCAACCTCTATCTTCGCGACTGCGTCATGCAACACCGCCAGGTACAGATTGCCTGGCCAACGCAGCCCTGAGTCAATGTCGATCGCGATCGACACAGGCAACGTCGGAAATTGACGTCTGCGTCGAGCGTGAGTATGGCTTTTAGCCCGTCGCCCGCTCGCGCCCTTGGCCGGGAGCGTGCCCGGTGACGTCACGCTACCGAGTACTGTTGAGCTTCCGTTCAACATTGCGGGCCCTATACGACGACAGAACCATGACCAGACATGCGATAGCGATGGTGAAGTGGGACATGTTCCGACCCAGCGGCGGTACGGGCGGGGTCGCCGTCTATGACTACGGCAGCAACCAGGAGCGTCTGTTGCGCCGGGTTGCCGATGGCGGGACGCTCTGGCTGGTCACCAGCCGGCGCAAGGGCGATGGCCCGACGCGCTATCACCTTGCCTACAAGCTGGTGAACTGCGCGCCGGTGGAGCCCGGCCAGTCGCTCTTTTCGGGACGGTGGCGCCACGTGGTTCGAGCAAGGGACTGGGCCCAGTCGCGACATTTCCGGTACAACGACGCGACCGACACGCTGCGGCGCCTTGAGTTTACGTCGGGCAAGCCGATGTCCGAGGTCACCAACATCGGCCTTCGTCTGCTCAGCATCCCGGAACTTGCGGACGCCGATATCGCCCTGCTGGAACGCCTGCAGCACAAGATAGAGAATGGTCGCGCGGTGTTCATCAGCTACTCCCGCGCGGATTCCGCCGCCGCATCAGCGCTCGAATCCGAACTGGGCGAGCGGGACATCAGCACCAGTCGCGACGTCGCCTTCCTGCAACCGGGCCAGGAGTGGCAGGCGGCGCTGCGGCGCGAAGTGACGGGAACAGACTGCTTTGTCGTGCTCATCAGCCCCAAGGCAGCCGAGTCCGAATGGGTCAGGAAGGAAGTGCGGTGGGCGCTTTCCGAATACGACGCGCACGGCCTGGTCAAGACCATACTCCCGGTCGTGCTGCCGTCGGGCGGCTGGGAACAATTCCCGGAACTTCACCGTTTCGAGCACTGGCGGTACCCGGCGGCCGAAGCACGCAAGGAAGATTTCGACAAGCTGGCAAACGGCATTGCTTCGGCGCCGGCAACGAAGGCTGGTACCCTAGATGCATCCTCCGGCCGGGCGCCGCGCGAGCCGGGGCCGGCGGGCTAAACACGGAGGGCAGCGATGGCTTACGTTCCCGGTTACCAGCACGATGTCTTCGTCAGCTACGCCCATATCGACAATGAGCCGCTGGTGGGCGCGCCCGAGGGCTGGGTGAGCACCCTGGTGCGCAATCTGGAGACGGTGCTGCGCCAGAAGCTGGGCGACCGCGACCACCGGCTCGACGTGTGGATGGATCACGAGCTGACCGGCAACCGGCCGTTCAGCGGCGACATCCAGGCGGCGCTGGAGCGGACGGCGATTCTGCTGGTCATCCTGTCGCCCGGCTACTTGTCCTCGGACTGGTGCCGCAAGGAGCGCGACACCTTCCGCCGACTGGTCAGCTCGCGCGCCCATGCCGGTTCGCGGGTCTTCGTGGTGCACCGCGACCACATCGACCGGCAGCGGCTGCCGACCGAGTTCGACGGCCTGCTGGGCTACCGGTTCTGGGTCGAGGACGGTCCGGCGCGAACACCGCGCACCCTGGGCGTCCCCATTCCCACGCCGGCGGAGCTGGAGTACTACAGCCGGGTCAATCAACTGGCGCTGGAGGTGGCCGACGAGCTGCGGCGCGTCGCCGAAGGCGGCGCGGCGCCACCGGCCGCGGCGCAGCCGACGGTCTTTCTCGCCGAGGCCACCGACGACCTCGAGCCCAGGCGGGAAGAGGTCCGGCGCTACCTGGCGCAGCTTGGTTTCGAGGTCCTGCCGGCGCGCGACTATCCGCGCGGCGAGGCGCGCGCCTTCGAGGAGGCGGTGGCTGCCGACCTGGCGCGCAGCCGCCTGTTCGTCCAGTTGCTGAGCGGCGTGGTGGGCCGCAAACCGGCCATCGCCCCCAAGGGCTTTCCGGTGCGCCAGTACGAGCTGGCTTGCGCGGCGGGTGTCCCGGTCCTGCAATGGCGGGCGCGCGAGGCGACGCCCGACACGGTCGAGGATGCCGACCAGCGGGCGATCCTGCTCCAGGACACCGTGCGCGCCTGCGGCATCGAGGAATTCAAGCAGGCGATCATCGACGAGGCGCGCCGCGAACCGGCGCCGGCGAAGATGCCGCGCGGCGAGGTGCTGCTGTTCGTCGACAGCGAAGACGCCGACCGCGAACTCGCCCGGCGCGTCGGCGACTATCTGCTGGCCAACGGCATCGGCTTCTCCGAAGCCCTGCGCGCGGGCAGCCCGGAGGAAATCCGCAAGGATCTGGAACGCAGCCTCGAGGAGTGCGACGGCCTGATGCTGGTCTATGGCTCGGCCAGTCCGAGCTGGATTCGCAGCCGGCTGCGGCAGTGCCGCAAGATGGTCGGCCAGCGGGCCGAGCCGCCGGTTGCCCTGGCGGTGCTTGAAGGGCCGCCGGCCGACAAGGCGGACGTGGGCATCGCCATCCCCGGCTGGCAGTGGATCAACTGCCGCGCCGGCCGGCTCGAGGAATGCCTCGGCAACGTGGTCGGCCGGATTCGGGGCTGATGCCATGAGCGCCGAATTCAGCCTTGCGCCCTACCCCGGCCTGCGGCCGTTCCGCGCCGAGGAAGCCGACATCTATTTCGGTCGCGAGACGCAGACCGACGCGCTGCTCGACCGGCTCGGCCGGACCCGGCTCCTGGCCGTGGTCGGACCGTCCGGCTGCGGCAAGTCCTCGCTGGTGCGCGCCGGCATGATCGCCTCGCTGCAAACCGGCTTCATGGCCGCCGCCGGCGCCGACTGGCGCATCGCCGACCTGCGCCCGGGCGACCGGCCCATGGCCCGCCTGGCGCGGGCGCTGCGCCCGTTCGCGTCGCCGGCGGAGGCGACGGAGATGGCGCAAGCCGGGGCGCTGCCGTTGATCGAAGCCGCGCTGCGGCGCGGACCGCTCGGTTTGGTGGAATGGCTGCGTGACGTCGGCCTGCCGCCCGCGACCAATCTGCTGCTCCTGGTCGACCAATTCGAGGAGATCTTCCGCTACCGCGAGAAGGGCGACCGGGACGAAGCCGATGCCTTCGTCGCGCTGCTGCTGGCGAGCGCCGCTCAGCGCGAACTGCCGATCTACATCGTGATCACCATGCGATCCGACTTTCTCGGCGATTGCGCCCTGTTCAGCGGCCTGCCCGAGGCGATCAACGACAGCCAGTACCTGACGCCGCGGCTGACCCGGGAGCAGTGCCGACTGGCGATCACCGGCCCGGCCAAAGTATTCGGCGGCGCCGTCGACCCGGCCTTGGTGAATCGGCTGCTGAACGACTTCGGACCCGATCCCGACCAACTGCCCCTGCTCCAGCACGCGCTGATGCGGATGTGGGACCGGGCCAGCCAGCGTCCGCGCCCGGCGGCCCAGGGCGACATGGTGACGATCGGCATCGCCGACTACGAGGATACCGGCGGCCTGACCCGCGCCATGTCCGATCATGCCGACGAGGTTCTGGCGGAACTGAGTCCGCCCGGGCGCGCCATTGCCGAAGTCATGTTCAGGCGCCTTACCGAACGCGGCATCGGCCGCCGGGATACCCGGGCGCCGGCGCGCCTGTCGGAGGTGGCGGCGGTGGCCGGGGTCGCCGCGGACGCCGTCTATCCGGTGGTCGAAGCATTTCGCCGCCCCGACCGCAGCTTCGTCACCCCGCCGGTCGGCATTGCGCTCGGCCCGGATACCCTGCTCGACATCGGCCACGAGAGCTTGATCCGCCAGTGGCGCAACCTGGGCGAATGGGTGGACCGGGAAACGCGATCCGCGGCCCTTTACCAGCGACTGGCGACCACCGCCCGCTTGTGGGTGGCCAACGAAGCGGCGCTGTGGCGCAATCCGGACCTGGAGCGGGCCTTGAGATGGCAACAGGAGGAGCAGCCAACCGCCGCCTGGGCGGCCCGCTACGGTAGCGACAGCGACTTCGGGCAGGCGATCGCCTTCCTTCAGCGCAGCAAGGCGTCCTGGCAGGACGAGCAACGGAGCGCCCTCGAGGCCGCCCGGCGCCAGCAGGAACAGGAGATCACGCTGCAGACCCAGGCCGTGGCGCAACAAAAGCTGCGCGCGGAAAACGAGGCCCTGCGCTCGCGCAAGCGCTTGCTGTCCGCGCTCGCGGTGTTGCTGCCGCTGGCCATCGGCGCCGCCGCCTGGGCCGCCTGGCAGATGTCGGTGGCGTTCGAGCAGGCCAGGATAGCGGCGGCCGCCACGCAAAGGGCGGAACACGAGGCCAACCGGGTGCGCACGCTGCTCGAACGGCTGACGAATTCCGAGGCGATCAAGCGCGCCTTCCTCGCCGAGGACGGCGAGGCGATAAGCCGCTACGCGTCGGCCACGCCCAGCGGCGACGGCATTGCCTTCGGCGCCCGCGGCGCCACCCTGGACTGGAAGACCGGCTCCGGCAAGAGCCTCTATCAATACGAGCTCTACCCGCTGCCGAATGCCCTGCGAGGCCCATTGCGCTCGGCGACCCGGATGAGTTACTTCATGAACCACCCCTCGTTCGACCAGAAGGTGATCAACGCCGGGCCCGGCAACGGCTTCACCGGCATCTACACGGGCTGGGGCTGCCTGTCGAAGGTGTATGTGCTGGTCGAATACGCCGATGCGGACCGGCTTCCGGAGGTCTACTGGTACGACATGTGCGCCAAGGTCGCCGGGCAATAGCGGCACATCCGGCCGACGGCAGCCTCGATCCGGATCGACTGACCCGACCGGTTGCGTTAGGACGAAGGGGCGTGACTGGACTTGCCGTTGCAGAGCGCGGCCAGCTCAGCCCAGCTCGCGGTCAACGGCGCCACGTGCGCCCGACGGCCGCGGCGAAACGACACCGGTGGCCGCTGGCTACGTACGTGGTCGAGGAGGCCGCTGTCCCGGGTTTGCACGTCGTCCAGCAACTGGTGCCCGAGGGCGCGCAGGCGCGCGGCGACGGTAGCATCCCGCCGCAGCGCATCCAGGCACAGTTCCGACAACCGCTTGCGCAATTCGCCATGGGTGGCCAGACAGCGCGACAGCTCCTGCCCGTCGCAGCACGACCGGATCAGCCGCTGCTGAAAGCCGAAGTGCTCGCGCGTGAAATGGGCGAGCCAGTTGAGAAAGTTGTCGAGCAGTTCGGCGCGCACTTCCGCGTCCGCCAGCCCATCGAGGCGCTCTACCGTTCGCGCCAGCAATTCGCGCTGTTCCTCGATCTCCTTGGCACATTGGCTGAACGCCGCGAAATATCGATCCATGGAATCGCCCCCCGTTCGCATCCACATGAAAACCACCTGTATGAGGTGGGCAATGTGCACGGGAAAACACCCGGCGTCCAGCTGCGGCGCAACATGAGCCGGCCAGGTTGGCGGCCGCCCGATGGTCGCCGATGTCTCGATGAGGTCCGGGGCGCCGGCCGGGCTAGGGGAGTTCCTGGCTGTCCGGCGCCTGGGCGGGTGTGCCGCCGGCTGCCATGCGGCGGATGGTCTGGCGCACTTCGGCCGCCAGCAGCAACTCGGTGTGTTCGGCCGGTGCGCTGATGCGTTCGTCGAAATGCAAGAGGCCCGCCGCGTCTTCGCTGAGCAGGCCGGCCGCCAGCAGGTTGCCGACCACGCCGGCGACGACGGTCTTTTCGGAAAACTCCGGCGCGTTCAATTCGCAAAGCAGGGCCAGGCGCTGCGCCAGCAGGTGGCCGGACTCCTCGAGCGCGCGGCGGGTCAGACGACCGGAGCCGTGGCGCTGCAACAGTGCCAGGGTCAGGAAATGCCGCTCCAGGGTCGGCCGGACGGTTTCGCCGATCAACCGCAGTTCGGCATAGGTTTCGCTGTTGGCTTCCGGCGCCGCCACCTGATCGGCATCGAGCCGCACCAGGCCCCGGTCGGCCAGCACCGCCAGCGCCGCCGCCAGCGCGGCGGGCAGTTGCGCCGTCGTCCACGGGAGGAAGAGCTCCGGGCGCAACAGGCCGACGATGCCGAGTACTGCCGCCTCGAAGCGCCGCCGGGGCAAGACGGGGTTCTGGCTCAGCAGGCAGGCGACCACCGAGGGCAGCGCGAACAGGTGCAGGACGTTGTTGCGGAAATAGGCGAGCAAGGCCGCCTGGCCGGCCGCGACCCGAATCAGGTCGCCCAGTGGGTGGGCCAGCCGCTCGACGACGCCGAGCCGCAACGCGTCGCCGACGACTTGGGCAGGCCCGAGCTGGCAGGGCACGGCATCATGCCCGGCCAGTGGCTCGGCCGACATGGCCTGGTAATGGCCGATCAGGCGATGCATGGCTTGTTCATCCATGGCCAGCTTGGGCGTCGCCAACAGGGCGAGCGCCGCCAGGTTGATGGAATTGACCACGGCGGCGGCGTTGATGCGCCGCGCCAGTTCGTCGGCGGCGTCCTGGGTGGCCTGGCGCACCCAGTCGGCACGCGCGTCGATCTCCGAAGATGAGGACGACCCGGACCAGCCGGGATGCTCCGCGTCAAGGAACTCGGCCAGATTGAGCGGCTGGCCGAAATTGACGTGCACCTTGCCGAACTCGTGGCGCAGCTTGCGCACGGTGCCGATCAGGCCCCAGAGCGACTCGCCGCGCTTGGGCTTGCCTTCCAGTTCGCTGACGAAGCTGCGCCCTTCGAGCAGCTTCTCGTAGCCGATATAGACGGGGACGAAGAACAGCGGATGGGCGTGGTCGCGCAGGAAGCTGCGCACCGTCATGCCGAGGATGCCGGTGCGCGGCGCCAGCATGCGGCCGGTGCGGCTGCGCCCGCCCTCGATGAAGTACTCGATGGGAAAGCCGCGCGAGATCATCAGGTGCAGGTATTCGTGGAACACGGCGGCATAGAGCGGCTCGCCCTTGAAGGTGCGGCGCAGGAAGAAGGCACCGCCCCGCCGCAGCAGCGGGCCGACCAGCGGCAGGTTGAGGTTGATGCCGGCGGCGATGTGCGGCGGCGTCAGGCCGCGCCGGAAGATCAGGAAGGACAGCAGCAGGTAGTCGATGTGGCTGCGGTGACAGGGCAGATAGACGATGCCGGCACCGGGCGGGATGCGCTCGACGGCTTCGAAGTTGCGCACCTCGATGCCATCGTAGAGGCGCGTCCAGAGCCAGTCGAGCAGCAGCTCGAAGGCGCGCGCGACGCCATAGGAATAGTCGGAGGGAATCTCCAGGGCGAACTTGCGGGCGCGCTCGCGCGCCTCGCCCGGCCCGATGCCGCGCTCGGCGGCCTCGGCGGCGATCGCCTGCCTTACGGCCGGCGTCGCCAGCAGCGCGTCGACCTGGGTGTTGCGGTGGGAGATGTCCGGCCCGATGACCCGCTGGCGCTGGAGGCGAAAGTGCACGCGGAGGATGCGCGACAGTTTGCGCAGCGCCCGGGCCTCATCCAGCCCTTCGCTCAAGAGCTCGCGCAGCGACAGGGGCGCGTTGAAGCGGACGAAGGTCTGGCGGCCGTGCAGCAGCACCGCCAGCCATTGGCGAATATGCCCGATCGGGCCCCAGGTCTCGGAGAACAGGGCCTTCAGGATGGAGTCCTGGCTGCCCGGTGCGCGCCCCCACAGGATCGTCACGGGCACCAGTTGCACATCGGCGGCGGCATCGGCCATCACGGTCCGCACCAGCCGCGCCAGCAGCGGCGCATGACCGTGGCGCTCGCGCGCCGACGCCGGCAGCGCCTGGATGCGATTCAGGAAGAACAGGGACTGCCCGGCGGCGACCTCGCCGGCCGCGCCGACCTTCAGCGAGGCGACGGCCGAGGGCAGCCCGGCCCGCCGGACCTCCTCGATCAGCACCAGCATGTTGGTGAAGCGCCGGTCCTGCAGGACGTAGCAGACGGGCTTGTCGGGATCCAGCGCCAGCTCGGCCGGATTGTCCGGCAGTACCCGGGTGCGGATCCATTTGTAGAGCAGACCGCGCGCCAGGGTGGCGATCCAGCCGGAGGGGTCGAGCGAGCGGAACATGGTCGTGGGCGGGGCGGGCAGCCGCGGCGGCGATCGTCGGAACGAGTGTTGACTTTACTGCAAAGACCGGCAACAATGTCGCCGGTACATTCGACCCATCGGGAAACGGAAACACATCATGGCCGGCGGCTGGGGTTGCCCGCACGAAGCGAACGACATCTGCACGAAGATCAACGACCTGCCCTGCGATCCCGGCATGAAAGGCTGCGTGCTGGCTGGCCGCTACGTGTTCGCCAACGAGGACAAGAACGAGCGCCTGCGGCGGCAGAAGGCGCGCGACGAAGGCGCGGAGTCCAGTGACGAAACCGCTTCCGGCCACCATCCCTGATCGATCGCCGCATGGAAATGAAGAAGATAAGTTCGGGCAGGCTGCGTGCCATCGGCTACGATGCCGGTGCCCGTCTGCTGCGCGTGCGACTGGATGACGATAGCGTTCTAGAATATGCCGGCGTTGGCCAGGAAATCTGGCGGCGCCTGGCGACGGCCAGTTCGCCCTGGAGCGTCTATCGCGACAACGTCGAAGAGGAATTCGACGCCAAGCGTGTCGCCGCGGCGGGCAAGCATTCGACCCCCGGGAACAATCCACTCGACGACCTGTTCGGATAATTTCATGGCAACCAGAAAAATCACGGCAAGGGCCACATCCTCCACCAAGGCCGTCACGACGACGCCGCGCCGGTCCCGCTCGACCGTCGCGAAGAGCGTGACTGGCAGCACGGACGCCAAGCGCGCCAAGGCCACGGGCACGCCGGCGATAACGCGCCCGGCGCGCGCCCGGCCAGCCACGGCCGGCGATATCGGCCCGACCCGGTCGCAGGAGCGCATCGAGGCCTTCGTGGTCGCCCAGGCCACCGACTCGGCCCAGGAGGCGCGGCTGTCGGCGATGCGCGACATCATCTCCGGGGCATCGTCCGAGGAATCGGTCGCTGTCCTCAAGACGCTGCTCAAGCAGCAGCGCGTGGCGGTCGACCAGAACATGATCCATCCGGACGAGGAACTCGCCCCGGGCTGGCGCGAGGGCGGCTACCCGTACCAGAACCTGATGTCCCGCCGCACCTACGAGCGCGAGAAGTACCGCCTGCAGGTGGAACTGCTCAAGCTCCAGGCCTGGGTCAAGGAGACCGGCCAGAAGGTGGTCATCCTCTTCGAAGGGCGCGACGCGGCCGGCAAGGGCGGCACCATCAAGCGCTTCATGGAGCACGTCAATCCCCGTGGGGCGCGCGTCGTGGCGCTGGAAAAGCCGACCGAACTGGAACGCGGCCAGTGGTACTTCCAGCGCTATGTCCAGCACCTGCCCACCGCCGGCGAAATCGTGCTGTTCGACCGCTCCTGGTACAACCGGGCCGGCGTCGAGCGCGTCATGGGCTTCTGCACCGATGCCGAGTACCAGGAATTCATGCGCCAGGCGCCGGAATTCGAGCGGATGCTGGTGCGCCAGCGGCATCCACCTGATCAAGTTCTGGTTTTCGGTGAGCCGCGAGGAGCAGCGCCGGCGTTTCAAGGAACGGCGCGTGCATCCGCTCAAGCAATGGAAGCTGTCGCCCATCGACCTGGCCTCGCTGGACAAGTGGGAGGACTACACCAAGGCCAAGGAGGCGATGTTCTTCTACACCGACACCGCCGACGCGCCGTGGACGGTGATCAAGTCGGACTGCAAGAAGCGGGCGCGGCTCAATGCCATGCGCTATATCCTGCACCGTCTGCCCTACACGAACAAGGATGCCGCCCGCATCGGCCCGATGGATTCCCTGATCGTCGGCCGCGCCAACGTGGTCTATGAACGCGGCGAGAAGCAGGGCGGCGTGCCCATCCTCTGAGTCACCACATGAACGAAGTCGCCGTACGCCGGGCGGCCTGGCTGCTGGCCGGCCTGGCGCTGCCGCTGCTGCTCGGCCTGCATCTGCTGCCGGCGCTGCTGGCCGGTTTGCTGCTCTATGAACTGGTCCATCTGACCGCACCGATGCTCGCCGGCCGGCTGACCAGCCAGCGCGCCAAACTCGCCGCCGTGGCCTTGCTGACCGCGTTGATGGTCGGCGCGGTGACGCTGGGCGTGGCCGGCGCGGCGGCCTTCTTCCGCAGCGAGGCGGGCAGCCTGCCGGCACTGGCCGCCAAGATGGCCGAGATACTGGAAAACTCGCGCGCTTCGCTGCCGAACTGGCTGGTTGCCTGGCTGCCCGCCAATGCCGAAGCCCTCAAGGACACGGCGGTACATTGGTTGCGCAGCCACGGCGGCGAATTGCAACTGGCCGGCAAGGAGGCCGCGCGCACCATCGCCCACGTCCTGATCGGCCTGGTGATCGGCGCGATGCTCGCCCTGCGCGAGGCCACGGTCGCCGAAGCCATGCGGCCGCTGGCGGCCGCCCTGGCCGAGCGTGCCCGGCGACTGGCGGACGCCTTTCGGCGCATCGTGTTCGCCCAGGTGCGCATCTCCGCCGTCAATACCGCGTTCACCGCCATCTACCTCGTGGCGGTGCTGCCGCTGTTCGGCATCCAGTTGCCGCTGACCAAGACCATGATCGCCCTAACCTTTGTCGTCGGTCTGCTGCCGGTGATCGGCAATCTGATCTCCAACACCGTGATCGTGGTGGTCAGCCTGGCGCATTCGCCGCAGGTGGCGTTGGCCTCGCTGGCCTTCCTGGTCGTGATCCACAAGCTGGAATACTTCCTCAACGCCCGCATCGTCGGCGCGCAGATTTCCGCCAAGGCCTGGGAACTGCTGCTGGCCATGCTGACGATGGAGGCCGCCTTCGGCCTGCCCGGCGTGATCGCCGCGCCGATCTACTACGCCTACCTGAAGGACGAGTTGAAGGACGCCGGGCTGGTTTAGTCCTGGCGTCCGTAGTCGCGGAACTTGACCAGTACCCGGGCCATTTCATCGTCGGCCAGCAGGCGCGGCTGGCCGATCTGCAACACCCGCCAGTACTGCTCGCAGAGCGTTTCCAGTTCGACCGCCAGTGCCAGGGCTTCATCGAGGTCACGACCGAACACCACCATGCCGTGATGGGCCATCAGGCAGCCACAGCGCCCGGCCAGGGCCTTGACGACGGCGTCGGAAAGTTCCTGGCTGCCGAAGGTGGCGTAGTCGGCGCAGCGCACGTCCTTGCCACCAAAACGGGCCACCATGTAGTGGAAGGGCGGAATTTCACGGCCCATGCAGGCGAGGCTGACAGCGAACGGCGAATGGGCGTGGACGATAGCGCCCGCTTCCGGCCGGGCGGCATAGATGTCGCGGTGAAAGCGCCACTCGGAGGAGGGCTTGCGCCGGCCGGCGACGCGGCCATCGAGTCCGACGAATACCATGTCGCCGTCGTCGCAGGCGTCGTAGGCCATGCCGGTCGGCGTGATGAGGAAGCCGTCGTCGTGACGGGCGCTGACGTTGCCGGCGGCGCCGCGATTGATGCCGCAGGCATTCATGGCGCGGGCGGTAGCGAGCACCGCCGACTTGCAGACGCCCGAATTCATTGGCGGATGGCGCCCAGACCGGTGGCCGGAAAGACGCCCTGCTCGGTGATGATGCCGGCGATCAGCGCCGCCGGCGTCACATCGAACGCCGGGTTGGCGACGGGCACGGCAGCCGGCGCCAAGCTCCGACCCGTCGCGTTCCTCGATGGGAATGGCGACACCCGAGGCGCAGGCGAAGTCGATGGTCGACACCGGCGCGGCGACGTAGAACGGTACGCCATGCTCGCGCGCCGCCAGCGCCTTGAGGTAGGTGCCGACCTTGTTGGCGGTGTCGCCGTTGGCGGCGATGCGGTCGGCGCCGACGATGACGACATCGACCTTGCCCCGCATCATCAGCAGCCCGGCGGCGTTGTCGGCGATCAGCGTATGGGCGATGCCGGCCTGCTCCAGCTCCCAGGCTGTCAGCAGGCCCTGGTTGCGCGGCCGCGTCTCGGAAACCCAGACATGGACATCGATCCCGGCGTTGCGGGCGGCGTAGATGGGCGCGATGCGCCGTGCCGTGGGCAACCGTCGCCAGCCAGCCGGCATTGCAGTGGGTCATGACCTGAACCGGGCGACGACCGGCCCGCTCCAGCAGGGGCAGCCCGTGTTTGCCGATGGCGGCGTTGGCGGCCTCGTCCTCGCGGGCAATGGCGCGGGCCTCGTCCCAGGCGGCGTGCTGCCGTGCGCCGGCGATCGGCAGCGGTGCAAGAACGCGCTGCATGCGATCGCAGCGCCCAACGGAGATTGACCGCCGTGGGCCGCGTTGCGGCCAGGGTGGCGATCGCGGTGGCCGAGCGCCACGCCTTCCCGCAGGGCCGAGGGCCACGTCCGTAGGCCGCCGTGGCGCCAATCAACGGCGCACCGCGCACCTGCATGACGCGAATCGCCTGCGGCCGCCTGGTCCAGCGTGGCCAGACGGACGAAGACGGTCTCCCGCGGCAGGCGCGTCTGGTCGAGGATGACCACACCGTCGCCATCCTCGGCGATGGTGCGCAATCCGCTCAATTCAACTTTCCGTGGCAGTGCTTGTATTTCTTGCCGGAGCCGCAGGGGCAGGGATCGTTGCGGCCGACCTTGGGCAGTGCGCGCTCCACCGGCTGTTGCGGCTTGGCGGCGGTGCCGGGGGTACCCAGTACCTCGTCGTAGTCGGCATGGTGATACTGAACGTTTTCGACCTGCGGCTGATGCTGCTCGGCCTCCTCGATCTGTTCCTCGCGAACGCACCTCGAACCGTCATCAGCAGCTTGCGTCACTTCGGTGCGCACCGCGTTGCAGCAGCCCCTCGAACAGTTCGAAGGCCTCGCGCTTGTATTCCTGCTTGGGTTCTTCTGCGCATAGCCGCGCAGATGGATGCCCTGACGAAGATGGTCGAGCGCCGCCAGGTGCTCGCGCCAGTGAGTGTCGAGGTTCTGCAACATCACGTTGCGCTCGAAGCCCAGCCAGGCCGGCAGATGGACCTGCGCTTTCTTGGCTTCGTACTCGGCATCGGCGGCAGCGATCAGGCGCTTCAGAATATCGTCGTCGGAAAGGCTGGTCTCGGCCTTCAACCAGTCGGCGACCGGCAGCTTGAGTTGCAATTCGGCGGCCAGCGCGGTTTCCAGGCCGGCGATGTCCCACTGCTCCTCGACACTTTCGGCCGGGACATAAAGACGGAACGTGTCATGCACCAAACCCTGGCGCATGGCGGTGACGGTCTCGGTGATGTCCTCGGTGTCGAGCAGGTCGTTGCGCTGCTGGTAGATGACCTTGCGCTGGTCGTTGGCGACGTCGTCGTATTCGAGCAACTGCTTGCGGATGTCGAAGTTGCGCTGCTCCACCTTGCGCTGCGCAGACTCCAACTGACGCGTCACCAGCGGGTGCTCAATCGGCTCGCCGTCGGGCAGGGCGACCAGCTTGGAACTCATGATCGACTTCAGCCGGTCGCCGCCGAAGATCTTCATCAGCGGGTCTTCCGCCGACAGGTAGAAACGGCTGGAGCCCGGATCGCCCTGGCGACCGGAACGGCCGCGCAACTGGTTGTCGATCCGGCGCGACTCGTGGCGCTCGGAACCGATGATGTGCAGGCCGCCGGCGGCCAGGACCTTGTCGTGCAGGAGCTGCCATTCCGCCTTTAGCGGCGCCATGGCGCTTTCCTTCTCGGCGGCGGAGAGGCTTTCGTCGTCGCGGATGACGGCGAGCTGCTTGTCGATGCTGCCGCCCAGCACGATGTCGGTGCCGCGACCGGCCATGTTGGTGGCGATGGTGATGACACCGGGCCGGCCGGCCTGGATGACGATCTCCGCCTCCTTGGCGTGCTGCTTGGCATTCAGCACCTGATGCGGCAGCTTCTCCTTGTCGAGCAGGCCGGACAGCAGCTCCGAGTTCTCGATGGAGGTGGTACCCACCAGCACCGGCTGGCCACGCTGGTGACAGTCCTTGATGTCGGCCAGAATCGCCTGATACTTCTCATTGGCGGTGCGGAAGATCTGGTCGTTGGCGTCCTTGCGGATCATCGGCTGGTTGGTCGGAATGACCACCGTTTCCAGGCCGTAGATCTGGTGGAACTCGTACGCTTCGGTGTCGGCCGTGCCGGTCATGCCGGCCAACTTGGCGTACATGCGGAAATAGTTCTGGAAGGTGATCGAGGCCAGCGTCTGGTTTTCCGACTGGATGGCCACGCCTTCCTTGGCCTCGACCGCCTGGTGCAGGCCGTCCGACCAGCGGCGACCGGCCATCAGGCGGCCGGTGAATTCGTCGACGATGACCACCTCGCCGTTCTGGACGACGTACTGCTGGTCGCGGTGGAACAGGTTGTGCGCGCGCAGCGCGGCGTAAAGGTGATGCATCAGCAGGATGTTGGCCGGCTCGTACAGGCTGGCGCCCTCGGGCAGCAGCCCGAGCTGGGTCAGAACGTCCTCGGCCTTCTCGTGTCCTTCCTCGGTCAGCAGCACCTGGTGCGACTTGAGGTCGACCGTGTAATCGCCGGTGTCCTGCTCTTCCTGACTCTTGGCCGCTTCGCCCTTGGTCAGCAACGGCGGCACGGCGTTCATCTTGACGTAGAGATCGGTGTGATCCTCGGCCTGGCCGGAAATGATCAGCGGCGTGCGCGCCTCGTCGATCAGGATCGAATCGACTTCGTCGACGATGGCGTAGTTGAGTCCGCGCTGCACGCGCTCGTCGGGCGTGTACACCATGTTGTCGCGCAGGTAGTCGAAGCCGAACTCGTTGTTGGTGCCGTAGGTGATGTCGGCGCCGTAGGCCGCCTGCTTCTCGTCGTGCGGCATCTGCGAGAGATTGACGCCGACGGTCAGGCCAAGGAAACGATGCAGGCGACCCATCCATTCCGCGTCGCGGCTGGCCAGGTAGTCGTTGACCGTGATGACATGGACGCCGTTGCCGGTCAGCGCGTTCAGGTAGGCGGGCAGCGTCGCCACCAGGGTCTTGCCCTCGCCGGTGCGCATTTCGGCGATCTTGTTGTAGTGCAGGACCATGCCGCCGATCATCTGCACGTCGAAGTGACGCATGCCCAGCACGCGCTTGCCGGCTTCACGGACGACGGCAAACGCCTCCGGCAACAGATCGTCCAGGGTTTCCCCCTTGGCCAGGCGCGCCTTGAATTCGTCGGTCTTGGCGCGCAGTTGCTCGTCGGTGAGCGCCTGCAAGGCCGGTTCGAAGGCGTTGATGCGGCCGACGGCCTGGGAATACTGTTTGATCAGCCGATCGTTACGGCTACCGAAAATCTTCTTGAGAAGGCCGGAAATCATGGGCTGGCCGCCTTAAATTGGCAAAGCGGCTATTTTAGCATGCGAGGTGACCCCGCTTCGCCCCGTACACCGGGCGCGGACGATCAGTGCCGGTGCGCCAGCTTGCCACCGCTGGCTTGGGCGGCCTGCAGGAAGCGATTCGGGTTCTGGGGAATGCCCTTGACGCGTACCTCGAAGTGCAGATGCGGCCCGGTGCTGCGCCCGGTGTTACCGACTTCCGAGACGATCTGGCCGCGCTTTACCAGGGCACCAAGCTGGACCAGGATCCGCGAGTTGTGGGCATAGCGGGTCACCAGGTCGTTGCCGTGGTCGATATCCAGCACATAGCCATACTCCGGGTGCTTCTCCACGCCAACCACGATGCCGGCGGCGGCGGCCCTGATCGGCGTGCCGACATCGGCGGCAAAATCGACCCCCTCGTGCATGCCCCGCTCGCCCGTGATCGGATCAACCCGCCAGCCGAAGCTGGAACTGTTCCAACCGGAATCCAGGGGCAGGGAAGTAGGCAACTGATTCTGGCGGATGCGCTCGTCGAGTAGCTGGTTCTCCAGGAATGACAGCGCGTCGGCCTTGGCCTCGACCTGCAGCGAGAGGCTCTCCACCGCCTTGCTCAGGTCGTCGGCCGACAGCGGCACAGGCTGAATCAATGGACCGCCGCGACCACCCTTGCCGGCGATGGCCACACCGAGCTCATGCGGCTTGACGCCGACCAGGCCCGCGAGGCGCTCGCCCATGGAATCCAGGCGCATCAACTGGGCCTGCATTTCACCGAGCCTGACCGCCATGGCGTTGAGGTTCTCGCGAACGAATTGATGGCTGACCCGATTTTCCTCGGCGTTCGCGGCTTGCAGCAGTTCCTGCACGAACGGCAGGCGGAGGTCGGCCGCGTGCCGCACAGTGACATAGGAGAATAGCGACGACAGCCCGATCACCGAGGCCATCAGCGCGGCGGTGGCCATGAACAAGTGCCGCCAAGTCAAGACAATGGTCTTCGCCGTTGTCAGTCGATCGGAGACGAGAATAATATGCACGTCCCTACTCCTTCTAGTCAGTGCCGCCATGCGACCCATGCGACCCAAGCTACGTAACGCCCGTAGCGTGGAAGACTGCCTGATGGCCGACGCCGAGCTTGCCCGGCTTTCCGGCCACGCGCGGCGCCTGTTGGGCTTGCAGCGTGCTTTCGAATCCGCCACGCCGCTTGCGCGACAGTCGCGGGTTGCCAACTATAAGTTGGGGAGAATCGTCATTTACGCCGCAAACGGCGCGGTCGCCGCCAAACTCAGGCAAATGGAACCCCGCCTGGCGGCTTTATTTCGTTCAGAGGCGACGGAGGTTACCGGAATCGATATCCGGGTGCAACCCGGTACCGACAATCGCGCGCCGCCGACAAAAAGAACCCCCACGGGGATTGGCGATCAACAGAAGCAGGCGCTTACATTGCTCGCGGATGGCCTTCCGGAGGGCTCCGCCCTGAAGGCGGCTCTGACCCGATTGGTGAATCAGTCCTGACTGTGGGACTACAGAACGATTGCACGCTCGAGAAACATCAACGCCAGCACGACCAGGGCGAAGATCAGCGCGTACTTGGCGACTCGACCGGACAAGCGCAGGTAGCGCTTGTCGCCGGAAAACAGATAGGCAAGGATCCCCGCGCCGATGGTGATGGCCGTCAGGACGCCGACGATGCGTAGCAGCAGCATCAGGCGAGTTGCGGATAGAGGCGGAGAACGGCGCCCGGCGCCTCTTCCATGCGATTGAAGGACACCAGTTCCCACGCCGAGGCGTCGGCCAGCAAGGCCCGCAGCAACTGGTTGTTCAACGCATGGCCGGACTTGTGGGCGGAGAACGCGCCCAGCAGCGGATGGCCAGCCAGGTACAAGTCGCCAATGGCGTCCAGTACCTTGTGGCGGACAAACTCGTCGGGGAGACGCAAGCCTTCGGCATTGAGCACCCGGTATTCGTCCATCACGATCGCGTTGTCCAGGCTGCCGCCCAGCGCCAGGCCCTGGGAACGCAGCGCCTCGACATCCTGGGTGAAACCGAAGGTGCGGGCCCGGGCGATATCGCGGATGTAGGACTCGTCGGCGAAGTCCATCTCGACGCGCGTGCCGGACTGGTCGACGGCCGGATGATTGAACAGGATCGAAAACGAGAGCCGGAAACCGTCGTAAGGCTCGAGACGCGCCCATTTGTCGCCGTCACGGACCTCGACCGCCTTGCGGATGCGAATGAACTGCTTCGCCGCGTTCTGCTCCTCGATACCGGCGGACTTGAGCAGGAACACAAAGGGGCCGGCGGATCCATCCATGATAGGCAGCTCGGCGGCGTCGACATCGACGTAGAGATTGTCGATACCCAGGCCGGCCAGCGCCGACATCAGATGCTCGACGGTACTCAGCTTGACGCCGTCCCTTTCCAGGCAGGAGGCCATGCGCGTGTCGCCAACGCTGTAAGGGTCGGCCTTCAACTCAACGGGTGGATCGAGATCGACCCGTCGGAAGACGATGCCCGTGTCGGCGGCCGCCGGACGGAGCGCCACGGTCACCTTGACGCCGGAATGCAGACCGACGCCAGTGGCGCGAATGATCGCCTTGAGAGTGCGCTGCTTGAGCATGGATTAGCCAATGAATGAGACAGGATGCTGCGTGGCACAATTTTAGACCAAAACAAAACGCCACGAAACGCCGCGGCGCCGCTCCGGGAGGAGGCGATCTCCCGACGCGGCGCCACGGCAACCGTCTAGTCGGCCTGCTTGATCAGGAAGGCCGGGATGTCGTAACGGTCCATGCCACTGTCCACCATCGCTTTGACGGCGGCGTTGCGGGTGCGGTTCGGATGAAACACATCACCCAGCGCGGCGCCGCCGTCAAAAACCGGCGCGGCAACCGGTTCGCCGTAGATGCGATCATCGGTACCGGTGCGCAGGCCGTAGGTTTCCACCCGCTCGAGCTTGGGTTTGGCGACCTTGCCGCCCAGGCCGGTGGCAACGACCGTGACGCGCAGTTGATCTTCCATGCCGTCGTCGAAGACGGTGCCGAAGATCACCGTCGCCTCGGCATGCGTGTAGGCCTTGATGGTGCTCATGACGTCCTTGACCTCGCGCATGCCCAACTGCTTGCTGGCCGTGATGTTGACCAGCACGCCGCGCGCACCGGACAGCTCGACGCCTTCGAGCAGCGGGCTGGCCACGGCGGCTTCGGCGGCCAACCGGGCGCGATCCACACCGGCGGCACTGGCGGAGCCCATCATGGCCTTGCCCATCTCGCCCATGACGGTGCGCACGTCCTCGAAGTCAACGTTGACCAGGCCCGGCACGTTGATGATCTCGGCGATGCCGCCCACGGCGTTGCGCAGCACGTTGTCGGCCGCCTTGAAGGCCTCGGTCATGCTGACGTCTTCGCCCAGTACTTCCATCAGCCGCTCGTTCAGGATGATGATCAGCGCATCGCAATACTGCTGCAACTCGCCCAGGCCCTCTTCGGCCAGACGCATGCGCTTGCCCTCGAACTCGAAGGGCTTGGTGACCACCGCCACCGTCAGGATGTCCTTTTCGCGCGCCACTTCGGCCACCACCGGCGCCGCGCCGGTACCGGTGCCACCGCCCATGCCGGCGGTGATGAACACCATGTGGGCACCGTCAAGCGCCTCGGCGATGCGCGCCCGCTCCTTGAGGGCCAGATCGCGCGCCTTTTCCGGCTTGCCGCCCGCGCCCTGCCCGGGACCCAGTTGCAGCTTGACGTCGGCCGTGGACAGATTCAGCGCCTGCGCATCCGTGTTGCAGCAGATGAACTCCACGCCCTGGACGCCTTCGCGGATCATGTGCTCGACCGCGTTGCCACCGGCGCCGCCAACGCCGATGACCTTGATGACGGTGCCGTTGGGCTCCTTGTCGATGATTTCAAACATGCTCGCCTCCTTGTTGTTGCGGTTGCAAATCAAAAATTCTTGCCGAACCAGGCCCGCATGCGGGCCAGGATCTGCCGGAACGTCATGGGGCCCTGCGCCTTCAGGCCCCGCTTCTTCTGCGCCACGCCCTCGAGCAGCAAGCCCATGGCCGTGGAATAGCGCGGATTGCGGACGATGTCGCGCAGGCTGCCCTCGTAACGCGGCATGCCCAGCTTGACGGTGTTGTGGAACATCTCCTCGCCCAGCTCGATCATGCCGGGCATGGTCGCGGAGCCGCCGGTCAGCACGACGCCGGCCCGCAGCAGGCGTTCGTAGCCGCTGCGCACCAGTTCGTCCTTCACCATCTGGTAGATCTGCTCGATGCGCGGCTGGATGAAGCCGGCCAGGGTCTGGCGGCTCAATTGCGAAGCGGGCCGGTCGCCGACGCCTGGCACCTCGATCATCTCCTCCGGATCGGCCAGTTGCTGGAGCGCGACGCCGTAGCGAATCTTGATCTCCTCGGCGTCCGGCGTCGACGTGCGCAAGGCGATGCCGATGTCCGAGGTGATCTGGTCGCCGGCGATGGGAATCACCGCCGTGTGGCGAATGGCGCCCTGGGTGAACACGGCGATATCCGTGGTGCCGCCGCCGATGTCGACCAGGCAGACACCGACATCCTTCTCGTCGTCGGTCAGCACCGCCATGCCCGACGCCAGCGGTTGCAGCACCAGATCGACCACTTCCAGACCGCAGCGATGCACGCACTTGACGATGTTCTGCACGGCGGTAACCGCGCCCGTCACGAGGTGCACCTTCACTTCGAGCCGCTTGGCGTCCATGCCGATCGGCTCCTTGACTCCGTCCTGGCCATCGACGATGAACTCCTGAACCAGCGTATGCAGGATCTGGTCGTCGGCGGAAATCGGCGTCGCATTGGCCGCCTCGATGGCCCGCTCGACATCGTATTGCGTGACCTCCTTGTCGCGCACCACGGTCATGCCGTTGGAGTCCTTGCTCTTGATGTGCGCCGCCGGCGATGCCGGTATAGACTTCCTTCACCTTGCAGCCGGCCATCAGTTCCACTTCCTGGATGGCGCGAGAAATGGCGTCGACCGTCGCCTCGATGCTGACCACGACGCCCTTCTTGAGGCCCTTGTCCTTGTTCTCCTCGAACTGGTGGCTGCCGATGCCGAGGATCGATCAGCTGGCCCTCGGGATTCAGCTCGGCCACCATCGCGACGATTTTCGAGGTGCCGATGTCGAGGCCGACTATCAGGTCGTGTTTCGTTTCCTTGCTCATTCCACTCAACTCTTTCGGGCCGCGCGCAGGGCGAAGCCGTTCGGGTAACGCATGTCCACCACGCCGCCGGCGACGACCTGGGTCTTTTCGGCCGCCGGCCCGTAGTAGTCGACGAAACGGGCCAACCGCTCGGCGAGGCTGTGCTTGGCCTCGTCGCGCCCCAGCTCCAACACCACGCCATCGTCCAGTTTCACTTGCCAGGCCTCGCGACTCGACAGCATGAGAACATCCGGCGCGCGGCCGACCGCCGCGAGCGTCTGCTTGAATTCCCGATAGCGCGCCAACAGGCGTGGCGCGGAGCCTTCCGGTCCGGCGAACGTCGGCAGACTGGCGGCGCTGGCGGCCGTGAACACCTCGCCCGAAACTGTTAACCAGACGTGCTTCGCCATCGGCGTGCCGCCAGCGCGCCACCGCCACATGCTCCTCCAGCGTCAGTTCCAGGATGTCGGGCCAGCTGGCGGCGCACGTCGGCACGGCGTACCCAGGGCAGCTTCTCGAATAGGGCGCGCGTGTCGTCCAGATCGACCGTGAAGAAGTTGCCGGTCAGCGCCGTCTGCGCCGCCTGTTCGATCTGGGCGCGCGTCACCTGCTCGACCGCGCCGCCGACCACCACTTCGCGCAGCGGGAAGACCGGCAGGCGCTGCAAGGCGACGGTCGCCGCCCAGCCCAGCCCGACCACGGCGAAGACGAGCAGCAGATCGGCCACCAGGTTGATCAGCACGGGTCGATCCCAGAAGCCCATCATCGGATCGTTCGACGGCCTTTCTTTTCTTTGGCTTAGCCACAGGTCGCCATCTCCAGCACCCTGACCACCAGTTGTTCGAAGGACAGCCCCGCCTTGCGCGCCGCCATCGGCACCAGCGAATGGTCCGGTCATGCCCGGCGCGGTATTCATTTCCAGGAAGTACGGCCGGCCACTCGTGATCCAGCATCAGATCGACGCGACCCCAGCCACGGCAACCCAGTACCTGGAACGAGCGCAGCACCAGTTCGGCCAGGCCCTGTTCCTCGGCCGCCGACAGGCCGGGGCAGATATAGCGGGTGTCGTCGGCAGATACTTCGCGTCGTAGTCGTAGAACTCGTGCGGCGTCTCGATGCGGATCAACGGCAACACGGCGTCGCCGAGAATCGGCGAACTGCACCTCCGCCCCGGCGATGAAGCGTTCTGCCATCACCAGGCTGTCGTACTTGACCGCCTCCTCATAGGCGGCGCGCAACTCATCCGCCGACTTGACCTTGCTGATGCCGATGCTGGAACCCTCGTTGGCCGGCTTGACGAACAGCGGCAGGCCCAGGCGGGCGACCACGGCCTGCCAGTCGCTGTCGGCCGTCAATACGACGCATTCGGGCACCGGAATGCCGGCCGCCTGCCAGAACAGCTTGCTGCGCCACTTGTCCATCGCCAGCGCGGAGGCCAGCACGCCGCTGCCGGTATAGGGAATGCCCATCAGTTCCAGCGCGCCCTGCAGACGTGCCGTCCTCGCCGCCGCGACCGTGCAGGGCGATGAAGACGCGCTCGAAACCGTCTTGCTTGCAATGCGGCCAGCGGGCGCTCGGCCGGATCGAAGGCATGGGCATCGACGCCCGCGCGCAGCAGCGCCGCCAGCACCGCGCTACCGCTCTTCAGCGACACCTCGCGCTCGGCCGAGCCGCCGCCGAACATCACCGCCACCTTGCCGAAATCCGCGCTACTCGCCGTGCCGATCACGCCGCCTCTCCCACGATTCGCACCTCGCGCACCAGTTCGACGCCGAACCGCTCGCCGCACCTCGACCTGGATTCGGCCGATTAAGCTTTCTATCGCAGCGGCGCTCGCCGCGCCCCCTGGATTAACGATGAAATTCGCATGCTTTTCGGAAACCTGCGCGCCACCGTCCGTGACGCCCTTCAATCCGGCCGCCTCGATCAGGCGCGCGGCATGATCGCCCGGCGGATTGCGGAACACCGAGCCGGCGTTGGGCAGGTCGCAGCGGCTGGCTGGCGATGCGCTTCTCCAGCAGTTCGGCGATGTGCGCGCCGGGCAGCCGTGCCGTCTCCATCGGGTAACCGCAACCAGGCGGCGGCAAAGATCTCGTCGGTCGCCTCCTTGAGCCCGACGTGGCGATAGCCGACCACGAAATCGGCTGGCCGGCGCTCGACCAGCTCGCCGCGCCGGTTCAGCATCAGCACCCGCTCGACGAAGGCCCAGGTCTCGCCGCCGTAGCAGCCGGCATTCATCGCCAGGGCACCGCCAACGGTGCCGGGGATGCCGGCCAGGAATTCGGCGCCGACCAGGTTCAGATTGGCGGCAAAGCGCGCCACCTTGGGGCTGGCCACGCCGGCCTCGGCATACAGCGGTGCCGTCGGCCTCCTGACGCAGGACATTGAGCACACCGTGGGTGAACACCACCGTGCCGTCGAAGCCGCCGTCGCGCACCAGCAGATTGCTGCCCAGACCGACGCACATGCAGCGGCTCGTCGAGCCGCAGGCAGCGCAGGAACTCGGCCAGATCGGCCAGGTCGGCCGGAAAGTAGGCGCGCGCCACGGCGCCGCCGGCGCGCCAGGAGACATGCCCCGCCATCGGCTCGTTCTCCTTGAGTTCGCCGCGCAGCGCTTCAGCCATTGGCCACTTTCCCCGGCACGGCGCCGATCGGAACCGGCGCCCATGGTGATGACCACGTCGCCGTCCCGCGCCGCCGCGATGATCGCGGCCGGCATGTCGGCAATGTCCTCGACGAACACCGGCTCCACCTTGCCGGCAACGCGGATGGCGCGCGCCAGCGTGCGGCCGTCGGCCGCGACGATCGGCGCTTCGCCGGCGGCATAGACCTCGGCCAGCAGCAGGCCATCGACGCCGGACAGCACCTTGACGAAGTCCTCGAAGCAGTCGCGGGTGCGGGTGTAGCGGTGCGGCTGGAAGGCCAGCACGATGCGCCGGCCGGGAAAGGCGCCGCGCGCCGCCGCCAGCGTCGCCGCCATTTCCACCGGGTGATGGCCGTAGTCGTCGATCAGGGTGAAAGCTGCCGCCGGTCGGCAGAGGCAATCTCGCCGTAGCGCTGGAAGCGCCGGCCGACGCCCTTGAATTCGGCCAGCGCCCTGACGATCGCCGCGTCGGCCAACGCCGACTTCCGTGGCCACGGCAATGGCCGCCAGCGCATTCAGCACGTTGTGCAGGCCCGGCAGGTTGAGCGTCACGTCGAACCGCGAGATGGCTGCCGTTGCGGCGCACGCAGGCGAAGCGCATGCTGCCGTCCTCGGCGACGACGTTCTTCGGCGCGGATGTTGGCCTCGCTGTCGAGGCCGTAGGTCACCACCTGCTTGGCGACGCGCGGCAGGATTTCGCGCACGTTCGGATCGTCGGCGCACAGCACGGCGACGCCGTAGAACGGCAGGCGCTGCAGGAAGTCGACGAAGGCCTGCTTCAGCCGGCCGAAGTCGTGGCCATAGGTCTCCATGTGGTCGGCGTCGATGTTGGTGACCACCGACACCACCGGCGACAGGAACAGGAAGGAGGCATCGGACTCGTCGGCCTCGGCGACGAGGAATTCGCCCTGCCCGAGCCGGGCATTGGCGCCGGCCGAATTCAGCCGGCCGCCGATGACGAAGGTCGGATCCAGCCCGCCCTCGGCCAGGCAGCTGGCCACCAGACTGGTGGTGGTCGTCTTGCCGTGGGTGCCGGCAATCGCGATGCCCTGCTTGAAGCGCATCAGCTCGGCCAGCATCTGCGCGCGCGGCACGACCGGGATGTGGCGCTCGCGCGCCGCCATGAACTTCCGGGTTGTCGTCCTTGACCGCGGTGGATACCACCACCGCATCGGCGTCGGCGACGTTGGCCGCGGCATGGCCGATGGCCACCCGGATGCCCAGTCGCAGCCAGGCGCCGCGTCGGCGACGCTCTCGGCGAGATCGGAACCGCTGACCTCGAAGCCCAGGTTGACCAGCACCTCGGCGATGCCGCTCATGCCGGCGCCGCCGATGCCGACGAAATGGATGCGACTTGATCTTGTGTTTCATTTGGCAATCTCCTGACAGGCCTGCGCCACCGCGGCCGTGGCATCGGGCCGGGCCAGCGCACGCGCCTTCTCGGCCATCTGCAGCAGTTGTTCGCGCGACAGGTGGCGCAGTTCGCGCCAGTCGCTCGGGCGTCAGCTGGTCCTGCGGCAGCAGGATCGCCGCGCCGGCCGTGGACAGGAAGCGGGCGTTGCCGGTCTGGTGGTCGTCCACCGCGTGCGGGAAAGGCACCAGCATGCTGGCCACGCCGGCGGCCGCCAGTTCGGCCACGGTCAGCGCGCCGGCGCGGCAGATCACCAGGTCGGCCCAGGCGTAGGCACCGGCCATGTCGTCGATGAATGCCACCGCATCGGCATTCACACCCGCTTCCGCATAGGCCTGTCGCAGGGCTTCCAGATGCTTCTCACCGGACTGATGCACCACTTGCGGACGTTCCGCTGCCGGCAGGCAGGGCCAGCGCCTTCGGTACCGTCTGCGTTGAGGATCGCGGCACCCAGACTGCCGCCCACGACCAGGATGTTCAACGGCCCCTGCCGCCGCCGGTAACGTTCCGCCGGGCTGGCCAGCGCGGCAATCTTCGGCCGCACCGGATTGCCGACCCAGTCCCCTTTCTTCAGCGCCTCCGGAAAGCCCGTCAGGACCCGGTCGGCAACCACCGCCAGCACGCGATTGGCCAGCCCGGCCACCGAGTTCTGTTCGTGCAGCACCAGCGGCACGCCGGACAACGCCGCCATCATGCCGCCGGGGAAAGTGACGTAGCCGCCCATGCCGAGCACGACGTCGGGCTCGATGCGCTTGATCTGCGCGGCGCGCCTGGCAGAAGCCGCGCAGCAGATTGAAGGGCAGCAGCAGCTTGCGCAGTCAGGCCCTTGCCGCGCAGCGCCGAGAAGCGTACCCAGGCCATCTCGTAGCCGCGCGCCGGCACCAGCCGCGCCTCCATGCCGTCCGGGTTGCCCATCCAGACCACCCGCCAGCCCAGCCCGCGCAGGTGGTCGGCCACCGCCAGGCCCGGCATGATGTGCCCGCCCGTGCCGCCGGCCATGATCAGGATCGTCTTTCTCACGCCGCCTGGCCTCTCATCAGCCGGCGGTTCTCGTAGTCGACGCGCAGCAGGATCGCCAGCGCCAGGCAGTTGGCGACGATGCCGGAACCGCCGAAGCTCATCAGCGGCAGGGTCAGGCCCTTGGTCGGCAGCAGGCCCATGTTCACGCCCATGTTGATGAAGGCCTGGACGCCCAGCCAGATGCCGATGCCCTGCGCCACCAGGCCGCTGAAGACGCGGTCGAGCAGCAGCGCCTGACGGCCGATGGCGAAGGCGCGCTGCACCAGCAGGCCGAACAGCACCACCACCGCCAGCACGCCGACGAAGCCGAGTTCCTCGGCGATCACCGCCAGCAGGAAGTCGGTGTGCGCTTCGGGCAGGTAGAAGAGCTTTTCGACGCTGGCGCCCAGCCCGACGCCGAACCATTCGCCGCGGCCGAAGGCGATCAGCGCATGCGACAACTGGTAGCCCTTGCCGTAGGCGTCCTGCCAGGGATCCATGAAGCCGAGGATGCGTTCGCGCCGGTAGGGCGACAACCAGATCAGCAGCACGAAGCCGATCACCGCGACCACGGCCAGCAGGGAGAACAAACGGACGTTGATGCCGCCGAGGAACAGGATGCCGAAGGCGATGGCGGCGATGACGACGAAGGCGCCGAAATCCGGTTCGCGCAGCAGCAGGACGCCGACCAGCCAGAATCACCCCCGCCATGGGCAGAAAGCCGCGCCGGAAGCTGCCCATGGCGTCGAGCTTGCGCATCGTGTAGTCGGCGGCGTAGAGCACGGCGAACAGCTTCATCAACTCGGACGGCTGCAGGTTGATCGGCCCCAGCGGCAGCCAGCGCTGCGCGCCATTGACCGCCCGGCCGACATGCGGAATCAGCACCAGCACCAGCAGCACGACACCGCCCAGGAACAGCCAGGGCGCCAGCTGTTGCCAGAAGCGCATCGGCATCTGGAAGGCAACCACGCCGGCGACCAGGCCGATGGCCAGGAACACCGCGTGGCGGATCAGGAAGTAGGTCGACTGGTAGCCGGTGAACTGGCTGCCTTCGGCCGTGGCGATGGACGCCGAATAGACCATCACCAGTCCGAGCAACAGCAGGAACAGCGCCGGCCAGAGCAGCAGGGGATCGAGTTCGGCGGGCGCCGAGCCGGCCATCGGCCGCCGTACCGAGGTGAAGACCTGGGCGCCGCCGCTCATCGCGCCTCCCCCAGGCGGCGCACCGCCTCGACGAACACCCCGGCGCGATGCTCGTAGTTGCGGAACATGTCGAAGCTGGCGCAGGCCGGCGACAGCAGCACGGCGTCGCCCGGCCGCGCCTGATCGGCCGCCAGGCGGACGGCGTCGTCCAGATCGGCGGCCGTCAGCACCGGCACGCCGCAACCCGCGAGCGCCGCGCCGATAGCGGGGCCGTCGCGGCCGATCAGGATTGCCGCGCGGGCATGGCGGGCCACCGCCGCCTTCAAGCGGCGAAAAATCCTGCCCCTTGCCGTCGCCGCCCAGAATCACGACCACCTTGCGGCCCAGGCCCTTGAGTGCCGCCACGGTGGCGCCGACGTTGGTGCCCTTGGAGTCGTCGTAGTAGCCGACGCCGTCGATGTCGGCGACGTGCTCGACGCGATGCGGCAGGCCGCGGAACTCGCGCAGGGCAGGCAGCAGGGCCGGCGCGTCGAGGCCGATGCCGGCGCAGAGCGCCAGCGCGGCCATCGCGTTGGCCGCGTTGTGCAGGCCGGCCAGACCTGCGACCGCAGTTCACTCACCGGCAGCAGAAACCGGTCGCCGCGCACCACCCAGGGCTCGCCGCGATTCTCGCGCAGTCCGAAATCGGCATCGTCGCCCGGCGCGTCGAGGCCGAAGGTGATCAAGCGCCGGCCGGCACGGGCCATGCGCCGGACCCGCGGGTCGTCGCGGTTCAGCACCTGCACGCCGTCGCCCGCGAACATGCGCGCCTTGGCCGCGGCATAGTCGTCGAGGTCGATGTAGCGATCGAGGTGATCGTCGCTGATATTCAGCACCGTCGCCGACGTCGGCGTTCAGCGAGTCCAGCGTTTCCAGTTGGAAGCTGGACAGTTCCAGCACCCAGACATCCGGCAGCCGGCCGTCGTCCTGACAGGCCATCAGGGCGGCCAGGGCGGCGGGTGAGATGTTGCCGGCCACGCCGGTGGTGCGGCCGGCGGCCCGACACAAATGGCCGGTCAGCGCCGTCGTCGTGGTCTTGCCGTTGGTGCCGGTGATGGCGATCACGCGCGTCCGGTGGCGCACGCCCAGCGAGTCGAGGCCCCAGGCGAACAACTCGATCTCGCCGACCACCGGAATGCCCTGGGCCCGGGCATGGATCACCGCCAGGACGCCGGAGGACAGGCCGGGGGAAATGACCAGCAGATCGACGCCGGTCAGCAGCTGCTTGTCGAAGTTCTCGTTCAGCGGCCCAACCAGGAACGCGGCCGACGGCACGACGCGGCGCAGTTGGCCGAGATACGGCGGTTCCGGCCGGGTGTCCATCACCCGCACGGCGCCCCCCGCCGGGCGCACCAGCGCGCGCAGGCCAGGCCGGATTCGCCGAGGCCAAGAATGAGGACGTGTTTGCCGGCGAGGTCCATTACCTGATCTTCAACGTGGACAGGCCGAACAGCACCAGCAGGATGGTGATGATCCAGAAGCGCACCACCACCTGCGTTTCCTTCCAGCCGCCCTGTTCGAAGTGATGGTGCAGCGGCGCCATGCGCAGGATGCGGCGCCCCTCGCCGTAGCGCTTCTTGGTGTACTTGAACCAGCCGACCTGGAGCATCACCGACAGGGTCTCGGCGACGAAGACGCCGCCCATGATGAACAGCACGATCTCCTGGCGCACGATGACGGCCACCGTGCCCAGCGCGGCGCCCAGCGCCAGCGCGCCGACATCGCCCATGAACACCTCGGCCGGATAGGCGTTGAACCAGAGGAAGCCGAGGCCGGCGCCCGCCAGAGCGCCGCAGAACACCGTCAGCTCGCCGGCGCCGGGGATGTACGGAATCAGCAGGTACTTGGAAAACACGGCGTGGCCGGCCACGTAGGCGAAGAGGCCGAGCGCCGCGCCGACCATCACGGTGGGCATGATGGCCAGACCGTCGAGGCCGTCGGTCAGATTGACCGCGTTGCTGGTACCGACGATGACCAGATAGGTCAGGATGATGAAGCCGAAGATGCCCACCGGATAGGACACCTCCTTGAAGAAGGGCACGATCAGGTTGGCCTTGGCCGGCAGTTCGAGGGTGAAGCCGCTGCCGACCCACTGGAAGAACAGGCGCAGCACTTTTTCGTTGTCCGGCGCGGAGATCGAGAAGACGATGTAGACGGCCGCGACGATGCCGATCACCGATTGCCAGAAGAACTTGGCGCGCGGCGGACAGCCCATCCGGATTGCGGTACACCACCTTGCGCCAGTCGTCGACCCAGCCGACCGCGCCAAAGCCCAGGGTGACGATCAGCACCACCCAGACGAAGCGGTTGCCGAGGTCGCGCCCACAGCAGGGTCGAGACGCCGAGCGAAATCAGGATCAGCGCGCCGCCCATGGTCGGCGTGCCCGCCTTGATCAGGTGGGTCTGCGGGCCGTCGTCGCGCACCGACTGGCCGATCTTCTTCGCCGTCAGCCAGCGGATCAGCGCCGGCCCGAAGACGAAGGAGATGGTCAGCGCCGTCATGGTCGCCAGCACCGCGCGCAGCGTGATGTAGTTGAAGACATTGAAGGCTCGGATGTCCTTCGCCAGCCACTGGGCCAACTCAAGCAGCATTCTGGTTCTCCACAATGGCGTCGACCACCCGCTCCATGCGCATGAAGCGCGAACCCTTGACCAGCACCGTCACATCCGCACCGAGCTCGGCCTTGAGCGCCGCCGCCAGTTCCTCGGGCTTGGCGAAATGTTGCCCGCCGCCGCCGAAGTTGTGCACGGCGGCGGCGGACAGTTCACCCAGAGCGAAGAGCCTTTCGATGCCGTGGCTCTTGGCGTAGCCGCCGATTTCGTCGTGGATACTGGCCGGCTGCCGCGCCGACTTCGCCCATGTCGCCCATGACGAAGATGCGCCGCCCGGGCAGATTGGCCAGCACGTCGATGGCCGCGCGCATCGAATCGGGATTGGCGTTGTAGGTGTCGTCGATGACCAGCGCGCCCTTGAGCCCGGCGCGGCGCTGCAGGCGGCCCTCGATGCCGGCATAGCAGCTCAGCGCCTCGGCCACCGTTCCCAGGCTGACTCCGGCGGCCAGCGTGGCGGCGGCGGCGGCCAGGGCATTGCGGACGTTGTGCATGCCGGGTGCCGGCAGCTCGAATTCGACCGTGCCCTGCGGTGTCCGCAGCACAATCTCGCTGGCGAAGCCATGTGGCCTGGCGAGCGCCGTCACGTCGGCCGACTGGTCCAGGCCGAAGCCGACGATCGCCCTGCCGCCGGCCAACTCGCGCCAGACGTCCGCATGCGGATCGTCGACATTGATGACGGCGACGCCGTCGTCGGACAGGCCCTGCGAAGATCTCGCCCTTGGCGCGGGCCACGTCGGTCAGCGTGCCGAGGCCGGCCAGATGGGCGCGTTGGGCATTGTTGACCAGCGCCACGGTCGGCCGCGCCAGGCCTGTCAGGTAGGCGATCTCGCCGGGGTGGTTCATGCCCATCTCGATCACGGCGGCGCGATGACCGGCGCTCAACCGCAGCAACATCAGCGGCAGGCCGATGTCGTTGTTGAGGTTGCCGACGGTGGCCAGCACCGTTTCCACCGGCTCCAGATCGTCGCGACGCTCATGCTCGCGCAGGATGGCGGCGCACATCTCCTTGACCGTGGTCTTGCCATTGCTGCCGGTGATGCCGATCAGCGGCAGATCGAACTGGCGCCGCCAGTGACCGGCCAGGCCGCCCAGCGCCAGGCGGGTGTCGGCCACGCGCAGCAGCGGCAGGCCCCGCCCGTGATCGGCGGCCCAGGCGTGATCGACCATGGCGGCGGCGGCGCCATGGGCCAGCACGTCGCGCACGTAGTCGTGACCATCGAAGCGTTCTCCGTGCAGCGCGACGAACAGTTCGCCGACGGCGACCGTGCGCGAGTCGGTCGAGACGCCGACGAACGGGTGGCCCTCCGTGCTGGCGGTGCCGCCGGTGGCTTGCGCGGCTTCGAAGAGATCCATCATGACAACATCTCCAGGGCATGCCGGACTTGTTCGAGATCCGAGAACGGCAGGCGCCGCCCGGCGATTTCCTGATACGGCTCGTGTCCCTTGCCGGCGACCAGCACGACATCCGCGCCAGCGGCGCCGGCAACGGCGCCGCGAATGGCGGCAGCGCGATCGGGCTCCACCGTCGGTGGTTTCCTCATGCCGGCGAGGATGGCGTCGATGATCGCTTGTGGTTGCTCGCCGCGCGGGTTGTCGCTGGTCAGCCAGACACGATCGGCCAGGGTCTCGGCCAGGGCGCCCATCTGGGGCCGCTTGCCGGGATCGCGCTCGCCGCCGCAGCCGAAGACGCAGATCAGCTTGCCGCCGCGGGCGGCGGCCGTCTCGCGCAGAACTCCGAGCACCTTCTCCAGCGCGTCCGGGGTGTGCGCGTAGTCGATCACCACCAGCGGCCCGCCAACGCCGCCGACCGTCTGCATGCGCCCGGGTGGCGGCGCGATGCGCGGCAGCACGGCGGCGATGTCGGCCAGGGATTCGTCGCCGGCCAGCAAGGCGCCGATCACGGCGAGCAGGTTGGCGGCGTTGAAGCGGCCGACCACGGGTGCCGCGATGCGCACACCGTCGAGCGTGAAGCTCAGGCCGGCGCCGCTCATGCTCAGGTCGCGGGCGGCCAGCGTCCGGTCGCCGCCCTGGCGATCCGCCAGCGTGTAGCCGATGGTACGCACGCGCCGGGCCAGACTCTTCGCCAGCCGTTCGCCGAAGGGATCGTCGAGATTCACCACCGCCGCGCCGAGGCCGGGCCAGGCAAACAAGCGTTCCTTGGCGGCGCCGTAGGCGGCCATGTCGCCGTGGTACTCGAGATGGTCGCGGGTCAGGTTGGTGAGCACCGCCACATCGAAGTTGACGCCGGCGACGCGCTGTTGATCGAGGCCGATCGACGACACCTCGATGGCGCAGGCCACAGCGCCCTGCTCGACGAAACCGGCCAGGGCCCGGTGCAGGGTGATGGCGTCCGGCGTGGTGTTCGGACTTTCGACGAGCTGGCCCGGGAAGCCGTTGCCGAGGGTGCCGATCACCGCACAGGGACACTCGAACAGGCCCATCGCCTGGGCAATCCACTGCGACACCGAGGTCTTGCCATTGGTGCCGGTCACCCCCGCCATCCAGAGTTGCTCGGACGGGCGGCCATAGACGAGATGGGCAAGTTCCCCGGCCCGGGCGGCCAGGCCCGGAACCGGCAGGACGGGCACGTTGGCGGCCAGCGCCACCCCCGGCTCGTACAACACCGCCGCCGCGCCACGGGCGACGGCATCGCCGACGAAGGCGCGGCCGTCGCTGCGCTGACCGGGCATGGCGACGAACACATCACCGGGGCGCACGGCACGTGAATCCGCGCACAGACCGGCCGCCGCGACGCCGTGCGCGGCCAACTGGTCGAGGATGGCGGCGGCGGTCGGGGCGGCGTTCATACGCCCTCCTTCACCGCTTCGGCCATCAGCACCGGCTTCAGCGGCGCGTCCTGCGGTACGCCCAGGGTGCGCAATGCGCCGGCCATGACCTGGGCGAACACCGGGGCGGCGACGTCGCCGCCGTAGTACTTGCCCGCCGACGGCTCGTCGATCATCACCGCCACCACCAGACGCGGCTCCGAAGCCGGCGCGAAGCCGATGAACGACGCGACGTACTTGTCGCCGTAGCTGCCGCCGTCGAGCTTGTGGGCGGTGCCGGTCTTGCCCGCCACGCGGTAGCCGGGAATCTGCGCCTTGGGCGCGGTGCCGCCCGGCTTGACGGCCATTTCCAGCATGGTCCGCACCTCGCGCGCCGTCTGGCCGGAGAATACGGCCGCACCCGTCAGGGGCGGCGTTTCGACGCGCGTCAGCGACACCGGCAGCAGGTCGCCGTCGCGGGCAAAGGCCAGGTAGGCGCGGGCCAGTCTGCATCAGGGTCACCGATATGCCGTGGCCGTAGGACATGGTCGCCTGCTCGATCGGCCGCCAGGTCTTGGCCGGCCGCAGACGGCCGCCGACCTCGCCGGGAAAGCCGAGCTTGAGCGGTGCGCCGAAGCCGAGGCTGTTGAAGTTCTGCCACATGTCCTCGGGGCGAAACGACAGGGCAATCTTGGCCGCGCCGACGTTGGAGGATTTCTGGATCACCTCGGCGAGCGTCAGAACCCCATGCGCATGGGCATCGTGGATGGTGGCGGCGCCGATGCTGAGCTTGCCGGGCGCCGTCTGGATCGGCGTATCGAAGCGATACTTGCCTTTCTCCAGGGCCAGCGCCGCCGTGAATGGCTTGAAGGTCGAACCAGGCTCGAAGGTATCGGTAAAGGCGCGATTGCGCAGTTGCGCGCCGACCAGCCGGACGCGATTGTTGGGGTTGTAGGTGGGCGCATTGGCCAGGGCCAGCACTTCGCCGGTCTTGACATCCAGAACCACCACGCCGCCGGCCTTGGCCTTGTGCTCGGTGATGGCCTGCTTCAACAGACTGTGCGCCAGGTACTGGATCTTGCCGTCCAGCGCCAGGGTGACGTCCTTGCCCTCCTGCGGCGCGCGGATCGATTCGACGTCCTCGACGATCTGGCCCCGCCGGTCCTTGATCACCCGTCGGCTGCCCGGCTTGCCGGTCAGGAGATCGTTCATCGCCAGTTCGACGCCCTCCTGACCCTCGTCGGCGACCCCGGTGAAACCCAGCATGTGCGCCATGACGTCGCCGGACGGGTAGTAGCGGCGATATTCCTTCTGCTCGTGGATGCCGGGCAGGCGCAGGGCGGCGACCTTTTCGGCGACGTCGGGCGGAATCTGGCGCTTGACGAAAACGAAGTCCTTGTCCGAGGCCAGCTTGCGGTTGAGCTCGCGCACATCCATTTCCAGCAATGCGGCCAGTTCCCGCGCCTGCGCCGGCGCCAGCCGGGCATCTTCCGGGATGGCCCAGATCGCCTTGACAGGTGTCGACACGGCCAGCACGTCGCCGTGCCGATCGAGGATGCGGCCGCGCGTGGCGGAGATTTCGATCACCCTTTCGTAACGCGACTCGCCCTTCTTTTGCAGGAAGTCGTTCTGGAACACCTGCAAGTAGAGCGAGCGGCCAATGAGGGCGACAAAGCCCGCCAGCAGGGCGAACACCACCAGCCGCGGAACGTAGCGGCGACAGGCGATGGGTCAGGATGGGGCTGTTGGCGAACTTCACTTGGCCGCCGCCTCGATGGCAACCACGTGCGCCGGCGGCGGCGGCCGCATGCCGAGCTTGTCGCGGGCAATTCTTTCGATGCGCGCGTGACCGGCCCAGGTGCTCTGCTCCAACTGGAGTTGCCCCCACTCGACATCGAGCTCACGCATCCGGCTTTGCTCCCGCTCGAGGTCGGTGAACAGCTTGCGCGCGCGGTGGTTGGCGGCGACGGTCGACAACGCGCAGCTCACGGCGATCAGCAACAGGAGGAGGTTCAGGCGCAACATGGTGTCGGCGGCAGTGGCGTCAGCATCGCTCGGCGACTCGCATCACCGCGCTGCGGGCACGCGGATTGGCGGCGACCTCCGCCGCGCCGGGAAACACCGGCTTGCCCACGCGGCGCAGCACGGGCGGCGGCAGTTCGGCCGCGCGCACCGGCAGGCGATCGGGAAGGCTGCCCGGCTGGCTTTCGTCGCGCAGGAAGCGTTTGACGATGCGATCTTCCAGCGAATGGAAACTGATCACGACCAGCCGTCCGCCGGAAACCAGGCGCGCCACGCATTGCGGCAGGACTAGCGACAGCTCTTCAAGCTCCCGATTGACGTGAATCCGTAGAGCCTGAAAGGTGCGCGTCGCCGGGTGCTGGCCCGGTTCGCGCGTGCGGACGGCCTTCTCCACGAGCGTGGCAAGTTGTCCCGTGCTTGAAATACGGCATTCGACCCGAGCAGCAACAACCGCCTTTGCAATCGCATGAGCAAACCGTTCTTCGCCATAGTCCCTGATCACCTTTTCTAACTCTCGTTGTTCGGCCCGGGCCAGAAAGTCGGCCGCGGTCTCCCCCTCTGTCGTATCCATGCGCATGTCCAGCGGCGCATCGAAACGAAAGCTCATGCCCCGTTCGGGCGTATCCAGTTGCGGCGACGAGACGCCAATATCGAGCAGCACGCCATCCACCAGACCGATGCCCAGGCTATCCAGCACCTCGGCCAACCGGCCAAAGGCCGCGTGAACCAGCGTGAAGCGGGGATCGATGATCGTTTGACCGTCCGCCACCGCCGCTGGATCGCGATCCAGCGCCACCAGCCTGCCGGTCGCCCCCAGGCGCGCCAGGATTTCCCGGCTGTGACCGCCGCGCCCGAAGGTGGCATCGACATAGATACCTTCCGGCCTGATCGCCAGCGCCGCGACCGCCTCCGGCAGCAGGACGCTGACATGCACGCCCGCGCTCACAGCGCCAGGTTTTCCATGCCTGGCGGCAACAACTTGTCGCCCAGGGCAAAGATCTCTTCTTGTTGTTGTTTCCAGCCGGTGGCCGACCACAGCTCGAAATGGCTGCCCTGGCCAATCAGCCAGACATCCTTTTCCAGCCCTGCGTATTGGCGCAGTTCCGGCGCCACCAGCAGGCGGCCGGCGGAGTCCATCTCCAGGTCCACGGCAAAACCGACCAGCAGACGACGCAACTTGGCGGATTGGGCTTCCAGGCTGGGTGCGGCGAGGATCTTGGCGCGAATCGGCTCCCAGGCCGGCGCCGGATAGAGCAACAGACAGCGATGGGGATGGGCGGTCAGCACCAAGTGCCCCTCGGCGGCCTTGGCCAGGGCGTCGCGATGGCGTGCCGGGATCGCCATGCGGCCCTTGGCATCCAGACTCAGCGATGTCGCCCCTTGGAACATCCATTCCCCCTTGACTCGAGGCGGAGAACACCAAGATTCTCCACTTCCCCCCACTTCTTCCCACTTTACGGAAGAAGAAATGGCCAGTCAAGCAGGAAAACGCGAATTATTCTGTGCCGACAAGGACTTACGGCACACTTCAATAGAAGATATGGAATATATTTCCCCAAAAAATCAATGGGGATACACGACTGATTGAAAGTGAATTATGAGGACTTTGGCGGACGTCGCGGACCGCGCCGGTACCCGCCAGCGGGGATGGAAGTCCGCCGATAAGCCGGGTTCTGTCGTGGGCAGCCATTCCTCTGGGACCATCGTTGCCGACGGCCTCTAGCAGCCTACCCGGGAGCAGCGCGAGCCACGCTATCGCCCCCCTATTTGGCCTTGCTCCGGATGAGGTTTGCCATGCCGTCCGTGTCACCACGTCCGCGGTGGGCTCTTACCCCGATACCGCTTGCGCGGCATCGGCACGCCTGTCGGCGCGCCACCATTTCACCCTTGCCGGCCCGCAAACGAGTCGCGGACTTGGGCGGTATCTTTCTGTTGCACTGTCTGTCGCCTTGGGCCTCTTGCGAGGCTTGCTGCGCCCGGCCGTTAGCCGGCATCCTGCTCTATGGGGCCCGGACTTTCCTCCAGGTGATTGCTCACCCAGCGGCTGCCTGGCGGACTTCCGGGGTCGATTGTAACAGCGGGGCTATTCGCCCTCCGCCGACCCGTTCTCTTTCGCAACCTTGTCCTTGCTTTCGACAAACTTGAAGACGCCGTCCTTCTCCTGAAAGGCGCCGATCAGATCACCCGGTTCCGGCGGCGGCTCCTTGTAGGCCTGGAAGCCGCAGTTCCTGAGCTCGGTGACGTACCAACGCTTGCCCTGCCTGAGGATATAGACGGCCGGTTCCGGGCTATACACCTCGACCTTGACCTTGCCGCCGCTGGTCGGCTTGAGATGATGGCGCCGCTGGCAATTGGGATGCTGTCGCACGATCAGATCAAGCTCCCAGCCGCTGGTCCAGAAGTTCGACTGTATCCGCTCGACGGTAATCGCCACCTCGCTGCCGGCGATCATGTAGGCGGCCGGATCCTTGCTACAGGCCGGGAGCAGCAGGACGGCGAAGAGCGGCATCCATCGTTTCATTCCAAACTCCAAGCCACGGTCTCACCGGCCCGCAAGGGCACCAGCACATCGTTATCCAGGTAGGGTTGAGTTGCCGCCACTGCCCACGCCTCCTTGACCAGCGTGATCCGCTCGCCATTGCGCGGCAAGCCGTAGAAATCGGCGCCGAAATGGCTGGCGAAACCTTCGAGCCGATCAAGAGCACCGACCGTCTCGAAGGCCTCGGCATAGAGTTCGATGCCGGCGTGGGCCGTGTAGCAGCCGGCGCAGCCGCAGGCCGCCTCCTTGGTGGCCCTGCCGTGCGGCGCCGAATCGGTGCCGAGAAAGAACTTGGGATTGCCGGAAGTCGCGGCGGTGACCAGCGCCTGGCGATGTGCTTCCCGCTTCAGCACCGGCAGACAGTAATGATGCGGCCGGATGCCCCCCTGGAACAAGGCATTGCGATTCAGCAGCAGGTGATGCGCGGTGATCGTCGCCGCGACGTTGGGGCCGCTGGCCCGCACGAAATCGACGCCCTCCCGGGTCGTGACGTGTTCCAGCACCAGCTTGAGCGCAGGGAAGTCCGCGAGCAGCGGCGACAGCACGCGCTCGATGAATACCGCCTCCCGATCGAAGACATCAACCGCCGGATCGGTCGCCTCGCCATGCACCAGCAGCGGCAGGCCGAGCGCCTCCATCTTCGCCAGCGTCGCGCGGCAACGAGCCAGATCGGTAACCCCGGCGTCGGAGTTGGTGGTCGCTCCTGCCGGGTAGAGCTTGACCGCGTGGATGAAACCGCTCGCCCGGGCGCGCTCGATCTCCGCCGGCGGCAGGTTGTCCGTCAGGTACAGCGTCATCAGCGGCTCGAAGTCCGTGCCGGGCGGCACGGCCGCGACGATGCGCTGTCGATACGCCGCCGCCTGTTCGACGGTGGTGACCGGCGGCCTCAGATTGGGCATGACGATCGCGCGGCCAAAACGGCGCGCCGTATCGGGCAACACGGCGGCCAGCGCCGCGCCATCGCGCAGGTGCAGGTGCCAGTCGTCGGGCCGGGTGATGGTGAGCGTTCGCATGGCGGCGATTTTATCCGCCCTTGAGTTCCAGCGCCCGCTCGTACAGAGCGTTCCTGGGCTGGCCGGAAATCGCCGCGGTCAGCTTGGCGGCCTGCTTCAGCGGCAGTTCATCGAGCAGCAGGCGCAGGACGCGTTCGGTCTCGACGTCCAGGCCCTGCCGGGCGGGCGGCCCGGACACGGCAACGACGAACTCACCGCGCCGACGGTTGGCGTTGACCGCCAGCCAGTCGGGGCCTTCGGACAGCGGCATGACGGCGATTTCCTCGAACAGCTTGGTCAGCTCCCGGGCAACCACCAGGGTCCGCTCCGGCTCCAGGATGGCCGCCAGGTCGGCCAGGGTTTCTTCGATGCGATGCGGCGCCTCGTAGAACACCAGCGCCGCCTGCGTAGCCTTCAGCGCCTCGATCTCGCCGCGCCGCGCGGTCGGCTTCGATGACAGGAAACCGGCAAACAGGAAACGCGCGTCGGCCAACCCGGCGGCGGAGAGCGCCGCGATCGCGGCGTTCGGCCCCGGCAGGGGCACCACGGCAAAGCCGGCCGCGCGCACCGCCGCGCAGGCGCGGGCACCAGGGTCGGAAATGCCGGGCGTGCCGGCGTCGGAGATCAGCGCCACCCGCTTGCCCTCGCGCAAGGCGGCAACCAGTTTTTGCGCCGCCGTGGCTTCGTTATGCTCATGCAGCGACAACGTGGCGGCGCGGATGCCGTGGTGATCGAGCAGCCGGCGGGCATGGCGGGTATCTTCGCAGGCGACCAGGTCGGCGGCGCGCAGGACATCCAGCGAGCGCAGCGTGATGTCGGCCAGGTTACCAATTGGCGTGGCGACGACATACAATGCCGGCGTCGTATTCGTCGAGTTCATTGGAGCCATTGTCCGGCCGCCATGCCCACCACGCAAGCCCAAGGTGCCGTTGCAGAGGAGCTGGCTGGCCGTTTCCTGACCGAACGGGGGCTGCGCGTCGTCGAGCGCAACTTCCGGGTGCGCGGCGGCGAGATCGATCTGATCTGCCGCGACGGCACGACCGTGGTTTTCGTCGAAGTCCGCCTGCGCCGTCGCGCCGACTATGGCGGTGCTGGCGCCAGCATCACCGGGACCAAGCAGGCGAAGCTGGTCATGGCCGCCCGCCATTGGCTGGCAAGACACGGCGAGCAACCTTGCCGCTTCGATTGCGTGCTGATGGATGGCAACAATATCGAATGGCTGCGTGATGCGTTCCGTCCTGATTAGCCTGCTGTGGCTCGCTACCACCAGCCAAGCGCAGAACATCAAGATTCTGGTGCAAAGCTCGCCCCTGGCCGGCTTCCAGTACCACGCGGCGCCAGTGATCTGGAGCGAATTGCGGGTCGGCGAACCGCTCAGCCTGATCCGCGAGCCGGACAACGCCCACGACGCCAACGCCGTGCGCGTCGAGTGGCGTGGCCGGATGCTCGGCTATCTGCCGCGCGCGGAGAACCGGTCCGTCGCCGCCGAGATGGATCGCGGTGCCGCCGTTTCCGGCCGCGTTGCCCGCCTGCGCGAGCATCGCAACCCCTGGCAACGCGTGCTGATCGAGGTCTTTGTCGCACTCTAGCGACAGAAAGGGCACCCGGGCCCCATGCTAAAATTGCCGCATCAGGAATGCCTCCCGCCAATGAACCTCCAAGACCGCATCGCCCAACAGTTTTCCGATAGCGCCGAGACCAAGCGTCATGCATCCGGCATTATGGCCGGCCCGATCGCCGCCGCTACCGAGGCGATGGCGATGGCCCTCAAGGCCGGCAGCAAGATCATGGCCTGCGGCAATGGCGGCTCGGCGGCCGACTCCCAGCATTTCGCCGCCGAACTGCTGAACCGCTTCGAGCGCGAGCGGCCGCCGCTGGCCGCCATCGCCCTCACCACCGACACATCGACGCTGACCTCGATCGCCAACGACTACCACTACGATCAGGTCTTCGCCAAGCAAGTGCGCGGGCTCGGCCGCGCCGGCGACGTCCTGCTGGCCATTTCGACCTCCGGCAACTCGCCCAACGTTCTGGCGGCCATGACCGCCGCCCGCGAGCAAGGCGTTCGGGTTGTTGCCCTGACCGGCAAAGGAGGTGGCAAGATGGCCGCCACCTTGAGCGCCGACGATATTCACCTTTGCGTTCCCGCCGATCGCACAGCGCGCATCCAGGAGGTACATCTCCTGGTCCTGCACTGTCTGTGCGACGGCATCGACGCGCTTCTGCTGGGAGATTCTCGATGAAGAGCAACGCCGCTGGTTCCCGCCTCACCCCCTCGCTGACGGTTTGGCTGCTGTTGGCGGCCCTGGCACCCTCCTTGGCCGGCTGCTTCGGCGCCGCGGTCGTCGGCGTCAGTGCCGGCGCATTGATGGTCGCCGACCGCCGGATATCGGAGACCTACCTGGCCGACGAAGGTATCGAAATCCGCGCGGCGAACCGCATTGGCGAGAAGTTCGGCAGCAATACGCACGTCAACGTCACCAGCTACAACCGCATGGTGCTGCTGACCGGCGAGGCGCCGGACGCGGCGGCCAAGGCCGAGGTGGAAAAGGCCGTCGCCGGCGTACCCAACGTCAAGGCGGTGACCAATGAGTTGCAGGTGGCGGGCTCCAGTTCGCTGGGCGGTCGCAGCAACGACACCTACATCACCTCCAAGGTCAAGGCCCGCTTCATCGACTACAGCAAGTTCTCGCCGCATCTGGTGAAAGTCGTCACCGAAGCCGGCACAGTCTACCTGCTCGGCCTGGTCACCCAGCGCGAGGCGGACGACGCGGTCGACATCGCCCGCACCACCTCCGGCGTACAGAAGGTGGTGCGGGTCTTCGAGATCATCGGCGGCGAAGACGCGCGTCGCCTCGATCAGCGCACGCCGGAGAAGGCCCCGGAAAAGTGACCGTGGCGCCGGGGTTCGAAGCGAAGATCTGCGCTCCGGCGGAGCTACCCGCGCGACTGGCGGCGCTGCCGCGGCCCTTGGTGTTCACCAACGGCTGCTTCGATATCCTGCACCGGGGCCACGTGACATATCTGGCTCAGGCCCGCGCCCTCGGCGCCAGCCTGCTGGTGGCTGTTAACACCGATGCCTCGGTCAGACGGCTGGGCAAGGGTCAGGACCGGCCGATCAACTCCCAGGGGGACCGCATGGCGGTGTTGGCGGCTCTCGAGTGCGTTTCGCTGGTCACCTGGTTCGACGACGACACGCCGATTGCGCGCATCCTGGAAAGCCAGCCGGATATTCTGGTCAAGGGCGGCGACTGGCCGGTCGAACAAGATCGTCGGCAGCCGCGAAGTGCTCGCCCGGGGTGGCCAGGTGCATTCCATCCCCTTCATGCACCAGCGCTCGACCACCGCGCTGGTGGACAAGATCAGGCGCCTGTAGCCGTACGCCTGGCAACGGTGTCGCGCACCAGATCGATGTGGCTGCGCAGGGTGTAGAGCATGTCCGAAAAGGCCAGCGGCGTCGGGATGTGATTGACGTCGTTCTCGATGGCGTCCAGGCGCGCCAGCCATTCGGCCCGGCTGTGCCGCGCCGGTTCCGCATCCACCTCGGCCTCGAGGAATTTCAGTTCGCCGTAACGCCGGTAGATCCGCGAGCGCACCCGCCAGCCGTAGAGTGACGGGGCGAACTTGACGATCGGCACGAGCAGGGCAAGGATCGGAATGATCATCACCACCAGCCGATCAACCAGCGTGGCCGCCCAGAACGGCAGATAGCGCTGCAGGAAGGGCTTGCCCGACTTGTAGTAGCGTTCCGCCTCCTTCGAGAGCGGGAAATTGACCGCCACGGCACGCGGAAAGTCGCCTGGCTTCTGGAATATGCCCGGCCCACCATGGGATTCGCTGGCCGCCTGCATGAGCAGATCGACCAAGGCCGGATGGGTGTCCTCGCGCACCAGCATGGTTGCCGTCGAGGCGACCAGGGTCACGTCGGCATTCGGAATGTCCCGGCCCAGGTCAACCGCGCCGCGCGGCAGGATGACCTTCGACAAGTGGGGCATCTGCCGCGTGTAGGCGTCGGCGTGCACCAGGCTCATCAGCTTCACGCCGTCGGTAAACAGCAGCGCCCAGACCGCCGCCGACTGCGTCGGCCCGACCACGAAGGCGGCGTCGATCTCGCCCTTGTTGAACAACTCGACCAGACCGAGACCACCTTTGTCGAGCAGAGTCGTGTTGTCGGCCTCGATGCCATTGGCGTACAGAAGCGCCAGGCCAAGATGGCGCGTGCCGCTGCCCGGACCGCCGACAGCGATCCGCTTGCCCTTCAGTTGCAGAATACGGTCGAGGCTGGCGCCCTTGGGCGCGGTGGGCGCCAGGCCGTCCCGATAAAAGATCCACAGTGGCTCGTGGTAGAAGGCGCCCAGTGAATAGAGCGCATCGCCTTCCAGGGGTTCGCCCGTACCGCCTTGAAAGAAGCCGGCGTCAACCGCCTGGTCGGGATCGCGCAACTGCGCCAGATTGTCGATCGAACCGCCCGAGGCCTGCTCGACGACCTTGACGCCGTAGCGGCCGAGAAAATCGGCGTAGGACGCCGTGAAGCGCTGATACGCGCCGCCCTCGCCACCGCTGCTGATGACCAGGGTGTCGGGAGGCGCCGGACGGATAAAGCGCGAGGCTCCCCAGAAGCCCGCGATCAAGATCAGCAGTAGCGGCAGGCCGACGACCAGCAGATCCCGGGGCGAATACTCGCTGAGACGGCGGCGCAACTTGGGGCGATTGGGCGGGTTCACGAGCGCGGCAGTTCCAATGGGGCAACACCGGTTGGTCGATTGTTGGTCGGATTATCCCTTGCCGCGCGAGTTGCCGACAAGCGTTACCGCACCGCTTGATGCGGCCCCGGCCGATCGCGGCGCGCGACACCGGCACAAGCATGGGTTGCGCCTCTGACTTTGGTGGTATAGCCTGCGCTGGCGGGGTCTGGTTCTCGCGACCACGCTCCGTGCCTGAATCGCGCAATAGCCGTTCTACCTCATGACGTCCTACTTCCATCCGCTGCGCGTCATCGCCGCCGTCCTCGGCCTCGGCATGGCGAGCGCCGTTGCCGGCGCCAGCCCGGACGCACAGATCGTCACCATCGTCGGCCAGGGGGAGTTTCGCGGCGAGCGGGTGCCCGACTGGCGCGGCGCCACGATGAACCAGTGGCTCGGCGCCGGCGACTACGTGCGCACACTGGACGCCAGCCAGATGGCCCTGCTGCTGCGCGACCAGACCCAGCTCAGACTCAATCAAAACAGCATCCTCCAGATCAAAGCCCTCGCCGCCGACGGTCGCCCGACCCGGCTCGAACTGAAGAGCGGGCGAAGCTGGATGCAGCTCAAGGCGCGCGCGGACACCCCGCGGGCGGACCGCGCCGCCGTTCTGGAGATCGAGACTCCGAATGCCATCGCCGCCATCCGGGGCACAGACTGGGAGCTGGTCGCCGATGAAGCGGGCGTGTCCCTGCTGACCGTATTTTCCGGTGAAGCCGAGTTCTACAACGCGCTCGGCAGGATCAGCGTGGGTGCCAGCGAACAGGCGCGCGCCGAACCGGGCAAGGCGCCGGTGAAGATACTCCTGACCCGCCCGCGCGAACGTATCCAGTGGGTAACCGCCTATCGGCCGCGGCCAGCGCGCTGGGAGGGCGCACCAGCCGAGGCGGTGGCGCCCCTGATACAGGCCGATGCCCTGATCGCACAAGGCGGCGTCGAAGCGGCGATAGAAGTTCTGGCGGCGGCGCAACGCCGTGGCATCGTGGACGGCCGCGTCGACGCGCTCCTGGCACGCGCCCATCTCATCGCCGGTCGCGCCGGCGAAGCCGACGCGATCCTCGCCACGGCTCGCAGCCACCGCGACAAGGAGGTCGAAGTGTGGCTGGCAAGCGCCGATCTGGCCCGCTACGAGGGCAATGCCGAGCAAGCGACCTCCGCCTACCGGCGTGCGCTCGCTTTGGACAAGGGCGCCGCCCAGGCGTGGTTCGGACTCGGTGTCGTTGCCGCGGAGCGAGAACACGTCCGTGACGCGCGCACCTATCTGGGCGAGGCGCTCGCCCGCGATCCGGCCGGCCCCGGGTTCCTCGGCGAAGCCGGCACGCTGGAAACTTTCGCCAACAATTTCGCGGCCGCGCGCGATGCCTTCGACGCGGCGCTGCGCGCCCAGCCGGACGACTATGTGGCCTTGACCGGACGCGGCCTGCTGCGCCTGAAGCGAGGTGACGCCGATGCCGCGCTCGATGACTTCCTGAAGGTCGGCGTCATCGAGCCGGCCTACGCCCGCGCGGCGCTCTACACCGGCATTGCCTACTACCAGCAGGGACGCCGCCGGCAGGCCGACGAGATGTTCCGCCGCGCCGCCGGACTCGACCCGCGCGACCCGCTGCCGCACCTGCTGCTCAGCGTCGTCGCCACCGACGCCGTCGAACCGGGCGCGGCGGTACGCGCCGCCCGGGAGGCGGCCGCACGGCTGCCCTATCTCAAGTCGCTCAACCAGGTGCTGAACGACCAGAAGGGCAGCGCGAACCTCGGTACGGCGCTCGCGTCGTTCGGGCTGGAAGAATGGGCCCAGCACTATGCCTACCGGGCGTACAACCCCTTCTGGGCAGGCAGCCACCTGTTCCTGGCCGATCGTTTCAACGGCACCTACAACAAGAACTCCGAGCTGTTCCAGGGTTTCCTCAGCGACCCCCTGGTATTCGGCGCGTCGAACCGTTACAGCACCCTGATCGCCCGACCCGGCGACTACGCCACATTCACGGCCGGCGCCATACGCCAGTCAGTCAAGGCCAACCGCCTGCAGGCGGTGCTCAATGGCTATCACGACCCCCTGCTGCCCGTCGCCTATTTCATGGACGTCACCGGCCTGACGGTCCGCCCGATCGACGGCCAGCTCGACGGCAACGCCGGCATCGCCACAGTGGGGTTGGGCGCCCGACCATCGCACGACTTGGGCATCTTCCTGTTCGGTACTCGGGAGCGCATTGACAGCAAACTGGTCGACCCGGCCGTCGGCTACTTCGGCACCCCGCAGCGCTCGCGCAGTTCGCGTGCCGATGCGGGCTTCAACATCAAGTTCGCGCCCGACTCACAAGCCTGGGTCAAGATCGGCTCCGGCACGGTCGACCGTGTCGTTGCCGGTGTCACCCGTGATGAAGTGGGCGCACGCGCCTTCGGCAACCTCTTTCCCGCCACCACGTTCAGCGACACCGGCGATTTCGCGATGCGGACGCAGATACCAACGCGCGATGCCCAGTTGCGCCACACGTTCGACGCCGATCCACGCTGGCAGTTGACCTGGGGCATCGAAGCGGCCCACCGGGCCACGCCCTTCTTCATTCGCCAGTTTCTACCCACCGATGCCGGCCTGTTCTACTACGGCACGCGCGAGTTGACCCGTTACGATTCGCGCGACTTCACGCTGTCGAACCGGGTCAAGTGGGACGATCACCTGCAATTGCAGCTCGACCTCGCGCACCAGCGCCTGCACAAGTCCTTCGAGCGGGAGCAGTTCGTCGGCGTGGTCGACGTCCTCGAAGTACCCCGTTTCACCGTCGCCGACCAGAAGCGCCGCGAATTCAATCCGCGACTCGGTCTGGCCTGGAACAGCATGCCAAACCAGACGCTGCGCCTGGCCTGGCAGAAGTGGCGCCGGCCGGCCGGGGAGAATACGCTGGCACCCATCGACACCGTCGGCATCCCCGTGGAAGATCGCCTCGTCGCGGTGGGCGGCAGCCTGCAGCGCCTGCGCGGCCAATTTGAATGGGAGGTCAACGCGCTGACGTTCGTCAACCTGTTCGCCGATCGACTCAAGATCGACAACGCACCCAACCCCGGAGGCAACCTGGTGGGCAATACGTCGCTCAATTCCCTGGAGCGGCTGCGCAAGCTGTTCGCTGCCGGCCAGGGGGCCGTGGATATCTACGAGGACATACCCGACTTCGCCGCCGGACGAATCCGCCGCGCCGGCCTCGCGGTCAATCGTATCGTCGATGATCGCCTCGCCCTGTCGGCCGCTTATACCTGGCATGGCAGCAGCAACACCGGCGGCGCCGAGCACGGCAAGGTCTTGCCGTTGTTGCCGAGAAACCTGGTTCAGCTCGGCGGCACCTGGATCGCCGTGCCTCGATTGAAGATCGGCGCGCTCGCCACCTGGCGCAGCCAGCGGCCGACGGACGAGGCCAACAGCGCGATGCTGGCGAGCGGTTGGCGCGCCGGCATCAATGCCGCCTGGGAAAGCGCCGACAAGCGCTTTGCGCTCAACGCCGGGGTCGACAACCTGCTGTCGCGCTCGGGCGCCGCATTCGAGCGCAAGGCGCGCTGGTCCGTCCAAGGATCCTGGCGACTGTAGGAAACGCCGTCACCGGCCTTCGGCCATACCGCCAAGAAAGTCGGCCTCTGACGAGGCCGATTCGATGTCCGGACGACCGGGCCTCCGTCAGAACGGGATGTCGTCCTCGAAGTCGTTGAAACCGCTGCTGGCGGGAGCTGCCGGCTTGCTGGCCGGCGGGCCACCGCGGGCTGGAGAAGCAGCCCCGCTGCTCTCGCGCGGCGGCGCCTCGCCGGCGCCTTCGCGGCTGCCGAGCATCTTCATCTCGTTGGCGACGATCTCGGTCGTGTAACGCTCCTGGCCTTCCTTGTCCTGCCACTTGCGGGTGCGCAACGCGCCCTCGACATAGACCTGCCGCCCCTTCTTCAGGTATTGACCGGCAATTTCGGCCAGGCGGCCGAAGAACACCACGCGGTGCCACTCCGTGGCCTCCTTCTTTTCCCCGCTGGTCTTGTCTTTCCAGGAATCCGTGGTGGCCAGCGTGATGTTGGTCACCGCCTCGCCACTCGGCATATAGCGAATTTCCGGGTCCTTGCCCAGGTTGCCGATCAGGATCACCTTGTTGATCGAAGCCATTGCCCTCTCCTCCCTAAGTGGATGTCTTGCGCACCGGCGGGGTCATGGTCGCCGCCAGCATTAACCAGATAACGCCGATTGCGGCGCAGAAGCCCTGCACCGCGCCGGCGCCGTAATGCTTGAGCAGCCAGCCCCCCAGCGCGCCGCCGAGAAACAGGCCCACCGACTGGGTCGTATTGTAGACGCCCAGCGCCGCGCCCTTCGCCTCGGCCGGCGCCAGACGGGAAATCGTCGAGGGCTGGATGGCTTCGAGCACGTTGAAACCGATGAAGAATGCCAACAACCAGAAGCCGATGGCATACAAGCCGCCACCAAGCGTCGCCAGGCCGACTTGCACGGCGATCAGCAGCAGGATGGCGCCGACGAACACCGCCTTCATGCGGCCATGCTTTTCGGCGGCGATGATGGCCGGCACCATGACCACGAACGACACCAGCACAGCCGGCAGATAAACCTTCCAATGCTCGGCCAGGGGCAGGCCGCCGGTGGCGACGAGCATGGGCGGCACCACCACCCAGAGTGCCGTCTGCATCATGTGCAGGGCCAGTACGCCAAAGTTGAGCCGGGCCAGTTGGCCATGCAGGAGCACCGACGAAAAGGGCACTCGACCGCGGGCCACGGCCGGCGGCGGCGACGGTACGGCCTTGAGCAGGAGCACGATGGCCGCCAAGGCCAGCAGGCCGGTCAGGGCGAAAATGCCGGGCATGCCCAGCGCCGCATACAGCAGCGGCGCGCCCACCAGGGAAATGGCGAACACCAGACCGATGGTCGAACCGATCATGGCCATGACCTTGGTGCGATGCTGTTCGCGGGTCAGGTCGGCGGCCAGGGCGGTGACGGCGGCGGAAATGGCGCCCGCGCCCTGAATGATCCGGCCGGCGATCACCCAGTAGATGCTGTCGGCGGCGGCGGCCAGGAAGCTGCCGGCGGCAAACAGCAACAGGCCGGCGACGATGACCGGCTTGCGGCCCCAGCGGTCCGAGGCCATGCCATAGGGAATCTGGAAGAAGGCCTGGGTCAGGCCGTAGGCACCGAGCGCCAGGCCGACCAGCAGCACGTCGTCGCCACCGGCCAGGGTCGGCGCATAGACGGAGAACACGGGCAGGATGAGGAACAGGCCGAGCATGCGCAGGCCAAAGATGGCCGCCAGCGAGACGCCGGCGCGCCGCTCTGTGGGAGTCATCGAATCGATAGTCGGGGCGAGCATTGTCGAAGTCAGCGGAGGAATTCGCCATTATCGCGCGTGGGGCGGCTCAATGCCGCCAGACCTTCAGGCCGCGCAACGCTTCAAGGGCGTCGAAGTCCTGATCGCTGTGCAGCAGCGCGTGGTCGTGCTCGATGCAATAACTGGCCAACAGGACGTCCACGGCGCTGCGCACGGTATAGCCATGACTGCGCAAGGCGCGGTAGTGCGCCGCGGCGCTGACCGCGTTCCGTTCGCCACCAATCTCCACCACGGGAAGCGCGCTCAGTGTCCGGCGGGCGACGACGAAATCCTGCTCGTAGCGAAATCCGCGCAGCACCTCGCACAAAACCAGATCGGCCATCGCCAGCGGCGCGGCGGCGTCGCCCAGCAAATCGGCCAGACGCTCGACGCCCGCATTGTTCTGGCCGTTGAAGAAATCGATCCAGACCGAGGCATCGACCAGAATCATTTCCCGCCCGGTACCTCGTAGCTTGCCGGCCGCTCCGAGACCAACCGCTCCGCCGTCGCAACGGCATCGTCCCATCGCAATTTGCCGCGCAGAGCCAGGATGTCCCGGTAGGCGACCTGACGCGCCAGCAATCGCAGGCCCGCCTCGACCGCTTCCTTCTTGGTCTTGTAGGGCCCCGCCTTCATTGCGCTGGCAATCAACTCGTCATCGAGAATAATGTTGGTTCGCATGATGTGTATATCTAGCGTCTTCTGATGCACAGCATACACTACGCTACTCATTTCGCGGCAAACCCATTTTGTCCGGGAATCTGTCTGGCGAATTCAGTATATTGACGGGTTCGCTTTCCAGTCCCGACCGAGTATGGACGAAATCAAGATTCGCGGCGCCAGGACCCATAACCTCAAGAACATCAATCTGGACCTGCCGCGCAACAAGCTGACCGTGATCACCGGCCTGTCCGGTTCCGGCAAGAGTTCGCTGGCCTTCGACACGCTATACGCGGAGGGCCAGCGCCGCTACGTCGAGTCGCTATCCGCCTACGCCCGCCAGTTCCTGCAACTGATGGAGAAGCCGGACGTCGACCTGATCGAGGGTCTCTCGCCGGCCATTTCCATCGAGCAGAAGGCCACCAGCCACAATCCCCGCTCCACGGTCGGCACCGTCACCGAGATTCACGACTACCTGCGCCTGCTCTATGCGCGCGCCGGCACGCCGCACTGCCCGGAGCACGGCGACGCCCTGGAGGCGATGAGCGTCGCGCAGATGGTCGATCACGTGCTCGCCCTGCCCGAGGACACCAAGCTGATGATCCTCGCCCCCGTGGTAGCCAACCGCAAGGGCGAGCAACTGGATCTGTTCGGCGAACTGAAGGCGCAGGGCTTCGTGCGCTTGCGCGTGGATGGCAAGGTGCACGACATCGACACCCTGCCGAAGCTCAACAAGAACACCAAGCACTCCGTCGACATCGTGGTAGACCGGCTCAAGGCGCGCCCCGACGCGCGCCAGCGGCTGGCGGAGAGTTTCGAGACGGCGCTGACCCACGCCGAGGGCCGGGCGCTGGCGGTGGAGATGGACAGCGGCACCGAACATCTGTTCTCGGCCAAGTTCGCCTGCCCGCATTGCGGCTACGCCTTGCAGGAGCTGGAGCCACGCCTGTTCTCCTTCAACAACCCGATGGGCGCCTGCCAGAAGTGCGACGGCCTGGGCTCGATCCAGTTCTTCGACCCGGCGCGCGTCGTCGCCTACCCGCACCTCAGCCTCGCCGCCGGCGCCATCAAGGGCTGGGACAAACGCAACCAGTTCTACTTCCAGATGATGGAATCGCTGGCTGACCACTATGGCTTCGATACCGCCCAGGCCTACGAGGAACTGCCGGAGGAGATCCGCAAGATCGTGCTCTATGGCTCCGGCCGCGAATCGATCAAGTTCCGCTACCTGAACGAGAAGGGCACCCGCTTCGATCGCAGCCACACCTTCGAGGGCATCATCCCCAACCTGGAGCGACGTTACCGGGAAACCGACAGCCTGATGGTGCGCGAGGAACTGGCGAAGTACCTGAACGCCAAACCCTGCACGGAATGCGCCGGCACCCGGCTGCGCCGCGAGGCGCGCCACGTGCTGATCGGCGGCAAAACGCTGCCGGTGATCAGCAACCTGTCGCTGATCCAGTGCCGCGACTTCTTCAACCTGCTCCAGATGACCGGCCACAAGGCGCAGGTGGCGGAAAAGATCGTCAAGGAGATCACCTCCCGGCTGACCTTCCTGATCAACGTCGGCCTCGACTACCTGTCGCTCGACCGCTCGGCGGAAACACTGTCCGGCGGTGAGGCGCAGCGCATCCGCCTGGCCAGCCAGATCGGCTCGGGCCTGACGGGCGTCATGTACGTGCTGGACGAACCCTCCATCGGCCTGCATCAGCGCGACAACAGCCGCCTGCTGCACACCCTGGAGAACCTGCGCGACCTGGGCAACACCGTCATCGTCGTCGAACACGACCACGAGGCCATCGAGTCGGCCGACTACGTGGTGGACATGGGCCCGGGCGCCGGCGAACACGGCGGCCGAGTGGTGGCCGAAGGCACCCCCAAACAGGTGGCGGCCAACCTGGAATCGCTGACCGGAGCCTATCTCTCCGGCCGACGGTCGATCGCCATACCGAAGAAGCGCGCGCTACCGAACAAGCTGCGCCAACTGAAGATTCTCGGCGCCACGGGCAACAACCTGAAGGCGGTCGACGCCGAAATCCCCGTTGGCCTGTTCACCTGCGTCACCGGCGTTTCCGGCTCCGGCAAGTCGACGCTCATCAACGACACGCTGTACGCCGCGGCCGCGCGCCATCTCTATGGCTCGGCCGTCGAGCCGGCGGCGCACCGCGACATCGAGGGCCTGGAGTTCTTCGACAAGGTGATCAACGTCGACCAGTCGCCGATCGGCCGCACGCCCCGCTCCAACCCCGCCACCTACACCGGCCTGCTGACCCCGATCCGCGAGTTGTTCGCCGGCGTGCCGGAAGCACGGGAGCGCGGCTATGGCCCCGGGCGTTTCAGCTTCAACGTCAAGGGGGGCCGCTGCGAGGCCTGCCAGGGCGACGGCATGATCAAGGTGGAGATGCACTTCCTGCCCGACATCTACGTACCCTGCGACGTCTGCCACGGCAAGCGCTACAACCGGGAAACGCTGGAGATCCGCTACAAGGGCAAGACCATCTACGAAATCCTGCAAATGACGGTCGAGCACGCCCACGAATTCTTCTCGCCGGTGCCGGTGGTGGCAAGGAAACTGAAGACGCTGATCGACGTCGGCCTCACCTACATCCAGCTCGGCCAGTCGGCGACCACGCTGTCCGGCGGCGAAGCGCAGCGGGTCAAGCTGGCGCTGGAACTTTCCAAGCGCGACACCGGCCGCACCCTCTACATCCTCGATGAACCGACCACCGGCCTGCACTTCGCCGACATCGAATTGCTGCTGTCGGTACTGCACCGGCTGCGCGACCACGGCAACACCATCGTGGTCATCGAGCACAATCTCGATGTCATCAAGACCGCCGACTGGCTGGTCGATCTCGGACCCGAAGGCGGCGATGGTGGCGGACGCATCATCGCCGAAGGCGCGCCGGAGTCCGTGGCAACGGCCGCCAACAGCCACACCGGGCGCTATCTGGCGCCGCTGCTGGCGCCGGCCACCAAGAGCAAGACCAGGAAATAGGCGGGCGAAGACGCATGCCGAACTTCGAACATCACGCCGAGGAAGCCCGACGCATCGAGCAGGAAATCGTCCGCCTGGGCATTGCCCTCGGCATCGACTGGGCCGACGAGGTCGGCGTGCGCGCGCTGGCCCGCCAGGCGCTGGCCGCCCGCCAGGACAATCTCGGCCAGATCCACGACGCGCTGGAACGACGCACGCGGCTCGAACTGTTCGGCCTGGCCCAACTGATGCTGCGCGTCATGGCGGAAAGCGCCACGGAAGAAGGCATCGAAACCCACGGCGGCCCGGTCTGGAAGGCCTTTGGCCGCGCCCTCTGGCTGGAGTCGGGCCAGCACTGACGAGCGGACGGCGCCTTCGCCCGATCGATCCGCAACGGCCGGCAAAGGCAGCGCCCCTGGGGCTTGCGACAAGGGCTACACGCGGCGGTGTGCGGCCAGTTGCAGCAGGACCACTGCGGCGGCTATCCAGGCAATGACGGGGAGCCATTCGAAGTCGGCGGCCAGCATCGGCTGCACATTGGCGAGGCCCAAGGCAATGCGCGCCAGTGTGCCCAGAGCCAGTAGCGAAAAGAACAGTCCCGTGTAGCGGCCCTCGGCGCCGCTGCGGCCACTGGCGCTGGCGAGACCAATGCCGTTGGCCATGGCCAACCCCCAGCCGGCGCCGGCAAACATATGGGCGGTGGCGACGGTTGGAATGCTTGCGCTCACGGCGCCGACAGCCAGCGCAAGGGCGCCCATGCCGCAGCCGATTGCCGCCGCGCGTGCCTCGCCCAGGTACTTGCCCAAAGCCCCTGCCGGCAGCAAACCGAAAGCAAAACCAGCCCAGAAGACGGGCAGGATCAGCGGCAGCCAACTGGCATCGCCGACGCGCTTGATTTGTGCGACCGCGTTGACCGCGACATGCAACTGGAAGCCCAGTGCGGCGACGAACAAGCCGGTCATGAGAAGCAGGGCCAGAGGCGAAGTGAAGGGCAGCGGTTCATCAGAGTCGCCGGCTGTGACCGCCGACTGCGCGAGTTGGCGCTCCGCCCACACCAGACCGCCGCTGCTGGCGAGGATCGCCACGCTGGCCATCGCGAAGGGCAGCGCCGGGTCGATGCCCTTGAGTGCCAACCCGAGATACGGAGCCAGTGCCGAGGCCAACGCCAGGCCGAACAACTGTAGCGCGGCCATGCGCGGCAGCGCCGGTTTGGCCGCATATTGTCCGATCAGGGCAAAGGGCGGTGCGCGCAATGCGGCAGAGGTAACTACCCAAACCACGGTCAGACCCAGAAACACGCCACCGCCCCAGCCGGAGCCGGCCGGCATCAGCAGCATGGCGACCGTCAACATGGCCGTCATGCCGAGCAACAGCGGCCCGATACGACGCAAGCCGGCGCGCGCGCGATCGACGGCCAGTCCCATCGCCAGATCGGCCCCGGCAAAGATCAGTTGATCCAACGCCAGCACCCAGGGCGTCCATGTCTTGTCGATGCCGGCGCGCGTCAACAGTTCCGGCAGGAACAGGACATACACCGTCCAGCCCATGGCAAACAGCCACTGGACAAAGGCGAGATACAAGGCGACTCGCGTTGCGACGGCGGGGGCACTCATCGACATGCGGCGATTGTAGAACCTTCGTCCCACCAGCGCCGACAACTCTGGCTAGAGTCCGGTCTGGGCGGACAGGGCGGCGGGCCGGAACAGGGCCTCGGCCTGGTCGGCCGGCAACGGCCGCGAAAAGAGGTAACCCTGAAACTGGCGGCATCCCTGGTTCATCAGAATACCGAGTTGCTCGTTGGTTTCCACGCCCTCGGCCAGGGTTTCGAGATTGAGCGCCCGCGCCAGGCCAATGATCGCCGAGACGATGGCGGCATCGTCCCAATCCACGCCGAGATCGCGCACGAAGCTCTGGTCGATCTTCAGCTTGTGCACCGGAAACCGCTTGAGGTGGTTGAGGCTGGAATAGCCGGTGCCGAAGTCGTCGATGGCCAGCCGCACACCCATCGCCGCCAGTTCCCTGAGCGTGTCCAGCGCCTCGTCCACGTCATGCATCAGCGACGACTCGGTGATTTCCAGTTCGAGCAGTCCCGCCGGCTGTCCGGTATCGGCCAACAGGCGGCGGACGTTTTCCGCCAGCCCCTTCTGCCTGAACTGGCGCGGCGACAGGTTCACCGACACCGGCAGCAGCGGCTGCCCCCCCTCCTGCCAGCGGCGGTTCTGGCGCAAGGCCTCGGCCAGCACCCACTCGCCGAGCGGCAGGATCAGGCCCGTCTCTTCGGCAACCGGGATGAACTCGCCCGGCGACACCATGCCCCGCTCGGGATGCCGCCAGCGCAGCAGGGCTTCCAGCCCGCACACCGAAAGCGCGTCGATGTCTACCTGCGGCTGGTAATGAAGCAGCAGTTCGCCGCTTTCGAGCGCCCGCCGCAATTCGTGTTCGAGGTGGAAGAAACGAATCGCGTCCTCGTTCATGCGCGGCGCGAAGAACTGGAAATTGTTTCGGCCACTGGCCTTGGCGTGATACATGGCCGTATCGGCGTTCTTCATCAACTGCAAGACCTCGGTGCCATCATCCGGAAAGATGCTGATGCCGATGGACGGCGTGACGCGCAGATCGTGGCCCAGCGCCGCTATCGGCGCGGCCAGGGCGGCAACCACCTTTTCGGCCACCAGTACGGCGTCGTCGGGGCCCGATAGTTCACGCACGACGACAATGAACTCGTCGCCGCCCAGCCGCGACACGGTATCGATGGCCCGCACGGCGCCAGCCAGCCGCGCGGCCACCTGCCGGAGCAGATCGTCGCCGACCGCATGGCCAAGGCTGTCGTTGATGGTCTTGAAACGGTCCAGATCCAGAAACAGCACGCCGACCCGGTGGTTGTCGCGCGCGGCCTGGGCCAATGCCTGATCGAGCCGGTCATGCAGCAAGGTGCGATTCGGCAGGCCGGTGAGCGAATCGTGGTGCGCCACATGCCAGATGCGCTGCTCGGTCTGCACGCGCTCGAAGATCTCTTTCTGGAGCTGGGTGTTCGCCACCGTCAGCTCGTTGGTGCGTTCGAGCACCCGCTGTTCAAGTTCATCGTTGGCCCGGCGCAACGCCTCCTCGGCATTGCGCCGCTCAGTGATGTCCTCGAAGATCCAGACCACATCGAAGTTCTCGCCGGCGTCAGGCGCCCGGTGGCCGGTCAGGCGGATCCAGAACAGGCTGCCGTCCTTGCGCTTCGTGCACTGCTCGGTGCTGAACACCTCGCCACGCCAGAGCGGGCCCTGGGCGCGGCGCCCCAGGTCGTCGAAGCTTTCCTGGCTGGGATGCAGGACCAGCGTCGACTTGCCGAGCAGCTCGCCGGGCCCGTAGCCGCAAATATCCTCGAGCTTCCGGTTGCAGCGGACGACGATCCGGCTGCGCACGAACATGATGCCGACCGCCGCGTTGTCGAAGATCATTTCCTGCTCGGCCAGCGACTGCCGGACGCGTTGCTCGGTTTCGTAGTGGGCGGTGACATCCTCCATGATCCAGATCGTGCCCGCCTGCGGGCGCAGCGGATTCACCGCCTTGGCCGACATGCGGCAGCGGAAGGTGCTGCCATCCTTGCGCGCCATATCGATCTCGGCGCGGAAGGGCTGGCCGGCGCCGAGGATCGGCCCGGCCTCGCGGCCGAGCTCGTCATAGGCGTCGTCCGATGGATAGAGCACGCGACCGGGCCGACCGATCAGTTCATCGACCGTATAGCCGAACATCTGGGCGCAGAGCGGATTGATCTGGACCAGCACGCGGTTCCTCGAAAACAGGATGCCGACCGTGGCGTTCTCGAGGATGGCGCGCAGTTCCAGCAGGGCGGAATTCCCGTCCATGGCCATTGTCACTCGCCGCCGACCCGCTCCAGCAATTTCAGCACCGACACGGAATCTTCCTCGCCCATGCCGCTGCCGACGATGGCGTTGAACAACTGCGCCGTTGCCGCCGCGTTGGGCAGCATCAGGCCGAGGCGATGCGCCTCGGCCATGACGATGCCCAGGTCCTTCTGATGCATCCACGCCTTGAAGCCCGGTTTGAAGTTGCGGTCGAGCATGCGCTGGCCGTGGTTCTCGAGAATCCGCGAATAGGCGAAGCCGCCCAGCAACGCTTCGCGCACCCGTGCCGGATCGACACCGCTCTTCTTGGCGAAGTTGAGCGCCTCGGCCACCGCCGCCACGGTCACGCCGGTCAGAATCTGGTTGCACGCCTTGGCTACCTGGCCGGCGCCGACCGCGCCGATCAGGGTCACGGACTTGCCCATCTTCTCGAACAAGGGTTGCACCCTCGCGAAGACCTCGGGCTTGCCGCCGACCATGATGGTCAGGCTGGCGTTGATGGCGCCGACTTCCCCGCCGGAGACCGGCGCATCGAGGAACTCGACACCCCGATCCGCCAGACGGGCACCGATATTCCGTGCCGCCGACGGGGCGATGGTGGACATGTCGACGACGACGAGACCCTTGCCCGCCCCTTCGGCGATGCCGCCCTCGCCCAGAACCACGTCGGCGACGTCCGGCGCGTCGGCAACCATGGTGAAGACCACCTCCGAATGCCGCGCCACCCCGGCCGCCGAAATGTGCGCGCGGGCCGAAGTGTCGCGAAAGACCTCCAGCGAGGAGGGCCGGCGCGCCCACAAATGCAGAGTGTGGCCGGCGTTGGCGAGATGCCGGGCCATGGGCCGGCCCATGAGGCCGAGGCCGATAAAACCGATGTTCATGTCATCTCCACAAGCCGGAATTTCTTGCGCCCCGGCAGTCGATAGGTTTCGAAGTCGCGGCGATCGAGCGTCCAGACCGTGGTGACACCGGTGGACATCGCCGCCAGAACCAGAGATGCGTCGGCCAGATCCATCGGCCGATCCGCATAGCGTTCCATCCAGTCCGTCGCCAACGCCAACTCATCCTTGCCGAAGGGGAGGACTTCCATGCCGCCGTTCGTCGCCCAGCGGAACAAACGCACGGTGGCCACCACGGTAGGCGCCATATGGGAGAACTCGGTGAGCACGGCCCAGGTAGTCAGCAGCGGACTCCGATGATCGCGGATGAATCGCTTGCAGGCATCGTGGTCCCGATCGCCCGGATCGGCAAGCGCCACCAAGGGGCCGGTATCGACAAGCAACCTCACCGCTTGTGCTTGGCGCGTATCGCCGCCTTGACCTGAGCCTTGAGGTCGGGGCCGCGATTGAAGCCCTCGCAGCAGCCGATGAACCCCGCCTCGACGGCGAGTTCATAGGGTGTCTTGCCTTCGACGGGCTGGGCAAAGCGCTGCTCGAGCAGATCGATGATGACTTCGGACTTGGTCTTGCGAGCCTCGACGCAATAGCTCGCCAGAGCCTGCTCCACGCGCGGCGGCAATCGGACGGTGGTGGACATTGGGGCGCTCCCTCGATGAACTTGTATTAACGGTAATACAGGTTCATCGAAAAGGCAACCGCACTACCCGTTCACCGCCTTGACGATCAGCGGCGTCAGCGACTCCGGCAGCTTGATCTTCCCGGCCAGGGCAAACTCGTGGGCGGCCGGAGACATCTTCTTCCATGTCTTGCGGATGATCTCCAGCCACTTCTCCTCGCTGTAGTCGGGCTTCTGGGTGGCGAAACCGACCATGTAATGCTCGATGAACACCAGATCGGCGACATCTTCGAGCAACTGGGTATCCGGATTGACCTTGAGACCGCGCTTGCCCACCGCCGTCTTGACCTTCTCGATCGTTTCGTCGTCGTAGCCGGCCTCTTTCATCAGCCGACCTGCCGTTTCAGCGTGAAACCTGTAGAGGCCGGTACGCCACTGCATATAGCCGTCGCGGTTCATCGGATAGCTGTCGCGCGGCACCTTCCAGCGCTGGATGTGCTGGGCGCGCACCGCCAGCCGGGCAGCCTCGGATGCCCCTGGCGCGAAGCGGTCGATCATGTCGGTCATGCGCCTCGCGTAGAGAAGCTCGCGCGGCAGTTCCTGGCCGTCGGGTCCCGCGTCAAGGCGGGAATCCTCGGCATTGGCGGCATCGAAAAGAGCTACGGCGCGGTCAAAGCGCTGGCTATCGAATGTCATGTAACCTCCTGGTGGATTGGCGAATGGGGCAATGGCTGACGCACTCCGACCGCCGCCGCTCAGCAGTCGATCAGAAGCAGGGATATGTCATCATGAGGCAGGACACCGCCGGAGCCCAGATGCTGGCTCAAGGCGTCGCGCACAGCCGCCAGGCGCTCGCTCGAGGGCCCGCGCAAGGCCTGTTTCAACCTGGCGACACCGAATGCCTGGCCATCGGCGTTGGTGGCCTCCAGCAAGCCATCGGACATCAACACCAGTTGGCCGCCCGGCGGACAGGCGATGTGTTCGATACCCGCCATGCTCTCGTCGAAGTCAACGATCCCCAGCGCCAGATGGGTGGAGGCGATGTTCCGGCGCACCGTGCCGTCGGCCTCGAGCAACAGCACATCCGGCATGCCACCGACCCAGAGGTCGGCCGACCCGTCCCGTTCGTCGAGGCATACCAGGCTCGCGGCCACGAACCGGCCGGTCGGCATGTAGGCCATCAACTGCCGATTGACCTCGTAGGCGATGAAGCCGAGTGGGAAGCTCTGTTCGACCAGGCTGTAGAAGGCCGTCAGGACCGGCAAGGCGCTGATCGACGCGGCCAGGCCGTGGCCCGTGGCATCGCCGAGCATCGCGCACAACCGGCCGTCGCTGGTCCGGGCGGCGGCAATGACGTCGCCGCTGAAGTCGGAGGCCGGCACCAGCCAGTGATGCAGCCGGGGATCGGCTAGTCCCTGACGCAACATCAATCGATCCATGATGCCGCCCGCCAGCGCCGTTTCCGCCTCCTTGTCGTCGTGGTAGCGCTGCAGGACCGCGGCGTGCTCGCGCAACTTGTGCTCGGCGGCCAGCCGTTCGCGAATGTCGCGCAGGATGCCGACGAACATCCGGCGCCCCTCGAAGCGCATTTCGGTGACCGTTATTTCGAGCGGCAACAGGGTACCGTCCTTGTGCCGACCACTGACCTGGCGTTGCGGCATGCCGATGATTCGCGGCATGCCGCCATGCAGATAGTCTTGCACATACCGGTCATGGGCGCTCCGATCCGGCTCGGCCATCAGCATGCTGACGTTCTGGCCGATCAGTTCGCCGGCTTCGTAGCCGAAAATCACCGGCACTGCGGCGTTGATGGACAGGATCCGCGCCCGCTCGTCGATGGTGACCACGCAGTCGGCGATGTTGTCGGCGATGGCTTCGATGCGCCGTCGGTTTTCGTCGACGCGGTGCTGCAGGTCCAGCGTGCGCGCCAAGGAACGAAGCTTGGCGCTCAGGACGACGAAATTGACCGGCTTGGCCAGGTAGTCGTCGCCGCCCGCCTCCAGCCCGGCGACCAGACTTTCATCCTTGTCGAGCGCCGACACGAAGACCACCGGCACCCAGCGGCCGACGCTCAGGGCCTTGATGCGCCGCGTGGCTTCGTAGCCATCCATGACCGGCATCATCACGTCCATCAGCACCACATCGGGAGCGACCTGAGGGAAGACCTCCACGGCGCGCTCGCCATTCTCGGCGAGAACCACCTCGCAGCCGAGTTTCTTGAGGAATGCCTGGAGCAGCAGACGGTTGGTGGCGGTGTCGTCCACCACCAGCACCTTGAGCCCCTCGGTGCCGTGTTCGATCGGTGCCACGCCTAGCCCTCCCGGCGGTTCCGGCAACTTTCAGCCACCGACGCCTCAGGCGCAGCCGCCCTCGGATTCCGGCACACCCAGCTTCTTGAGGATGCTGTCCATCGGGCAGAACTTGGTGAAGCCGCTCTGGAACAGGTTGGCGCCGACAAAGAGCGTGAACCACAGCCAGCGACAGCTTGCGACAAATCGACCTGACCGGACAGATGGGCCAAGACGAGGGAAAGCATGATGAAGACACCGGCGACAATGCGAACGATGCGATTGACGGTCATTGTGCTAACTCCTTGAAGGTTGAATGCGGTTGTGCATGGCCGCGAAATAGAGCACCGGGATGACCACCAGCGTCAGCACGGTGGACACCAGGATGCCGAAGATCAGGCTGATGGCAAGACCGGAGAAGATCGGGTCGTCGAGGATGAACAGCGCGCCGAGCATGGCGGCCAGCCCGGTCAGGGCGATCGGCTTGGCGCGGATGGCCGCCGACTGGATCACGGCCTCGGCGAAATCCATGCCTCCGGCCACCTGCTCGTTGATGAAATCGACCAGCAGGATCGAGTTGCGCACGATGATGCCGGCCAGGGCGATCATGCCGATCATCGAGGTGGCGGTGAATTGCGCGCCGAGCAGCGCGTGGCCGGGCATGACGCCGATGATGGTGAGCGGAATCGGCGCCATGATGATCAGCGGCACCAGATAGCTCTTGAACTGCGCCACCACCAGCAGGTAGATCAGGATCAGGCCGACGGCGTAGGCGGCGCCCATGTCGCGGAAGGTCTCGTAGGTCACCTGCCATTCGCCGTCCCACTTCATCGCGTAGCCGGCGTAGGGATCCTTCGGCTGCTTGATGAAGTATTCGCCAAGTGCCGCCCTGTCAGGGCAGTCTTCGATTGCGCGGATGTCGAACATGCCGTAGAGCGGCGAATCGAGTTTGCCGCCCATGTCGCCGACGACATAGACCACCGGCAGCAGATCCTTGTGGTAGATGACCTTCTCGCGCAGCATGTGCTCGCGCTTCGACCACTTCGGAGATCGGCACCAGCGTCGCCGTCGCGGCCGCGCACCTTGAGCTTCAGCAACTCGTCGAGGCCGGACTGGCGCTCGGCCGGCAGGGTGATGCGCACGGGGATTTCGTACTTGGCGTCGCCGTCGTGCACCGGCGTCACGTCCTCGCCGGACAGGCCCAGGCGCACCGTGTCGACGATGTCCTTCTGCGCCACGCCGAGCAGCGCCGCCTTGGCCTGATTGACGCGCAGCACCACCTTGGCGGCGTCGTCGTCGACGGTGTCGTCGACGCCGACGATGTCGGCGGTACCTTCGAAGGCGGCGCGCACCTTCTTCGCCACCTCGATCTGGCCGGCGTAGTCGGGACCGTAGATTTCGGCGACGATGGGCGACAGCACCGGCGGGCCCGGGCGGCACTTCGACCACCTTGACGTTGCCGCCGTGCTGGCCTTGCCGATGCGCCATGACGCGGTCGCGCACGGCGACGGCGATCTCGTGGCTCTTGCGGTCGCGGTGGTGCTTGTCGACCAGATTGACCTGGATGTCGCCCATCTCCGGATTGGTGCGCAGGTAGTACTGGCGCACCAGGCCGTTGAAGTTGATCGGCGCGGCGCGTGCCGGCGTAGGCCTGGTAGTCCTTGACCTCCGGCACCTTGGCCAGCTCGGCGGAAATCTCGCGCAGCACCCGGGCGGTTTCCTCCAGCGGCGTGCCGACCGGCATGTCGAGCACCACCTGGAATTCGCTCTTGTTGTCGAAGGGCAGCATCTTCAGCACCACCAGCTTGACGACGCCCAGCGACACCGAGGCGGCGATGGCGATGACGATCACCGAGCCACAGCATGCGCCGTGCCGACTTGCCGCCGCGCGCGTCGAGGAAGGGCGGCAGGACGCGGCGGAACAGCGCCATCAGCCGGGCCGTGGTCTTGTCCTCGATGACGCCGTGATGGCGCGGGCTTCATCAGCTTCAGCGCCAGCCAGGGCGTGACGATGAAGGCGATGCGCCAGCGAGATGAACATGCCCATCGAGGCGTTGATCGGGATCGGGCTCATGTAGGGCCCCATCAGGCCGGTGACGAAGGCCATCGGCAGCAGCGCGGCGATCACGGTGAAGGTGGCCAGGATGGTCGGCCCGCCGACTTCGTCCACCGCGCCGGGGATGATCTGCCAGAGCGGCTTGTCCGGGTTCCAGGGTATGCCAGCGGTGGATGTTCTCGACCACCACGATGGCGTCGTCGACCAGGATGCCGATGGAGAAGATCAGCGCGAACAGCGACACGCGGTTGAGCGTGAAGCCCCAGGCCCAGGAGGCGAACAGCGTGGCGGCCAGCGTCAGCGTCACCGCCACGCCGACGATCACCGCCTCGCGGCGCCCGAGGGCGAACAGCACCAGCAGCACGACGAAGGCGGTGGCGAAGACCAGCTTGCCGATCAGCTTCTGCGCCTTGTCCGTGGCCGTCTCGCCGTAGTTGCGGGTGACGGTGAATTCGACGCCGTCGGGAATCACCGTGCCCTTGAGGCTTTCGGCGCGCCGGATGACCGACTCGGCGACGTCGGCGGCGTTGACGCCGGGCTTCTTGGAAACGGACAGCGTCACCGCCGGGATACTCGCCGTCTCTTGGTGCCGTGCCAGACATAGCGGCTGGGCTGGTCGGGGCCGTCGATGACCTGGGCGACGTCGGCCATGAACACCGGCTTCTGGTCGTAGACGCCGACCACCAGCTTCTTCACGTCGGCGGCGGTCTCGATGTAGGTGCCGGTCTGCACCAGCAGTTCGCGGTTGCCCGCTGACCAGGCTGCCGGCCGGCTGCGAGGCGTTGGAGACCTGCAGCGCGGCGCGCAGATCCTGGCGCCGTGACGCCGTAGGCGTTCATGCGATCGGCGTCCATGACGACGCGGATCACGTGGCCGGGGCCGCCGACGGTCGCGACGTCGCGCGTGCCGGCGATGCGCTTGAGGTCGATCTCGGCGGCGCGCGCCACCTGCTGCAGTTCGAACGCCGACCGGTCGGGATCGGCGCTCCAGAAGGTCAGCGTCACGATGGGCACGTCGTCGATGCCCTTCGGCTTGATGATCGGGTCGACCGACGCCGAGGTTGGGCGACACCCAGTCCCTGTTGGAGTTGATGGTGTCGTAGAGGCGCACCAGCGCCTGGATCGGGTCCTCGCCCACCTTGTACTGCACGGTGATCACCGCCATGCCCGGCCGCGACACCGAATAGACGTGCTCGATGCCGGCGATGCGCGACAGCACCTGCTCGGCCGGGCCGCGCCACCAGGCTCTCGACGTCCTTCGCCGACGCGCCCGGGAAGGGCACGAAGACGTTGGCCATGGTGACGTTGATCTGCGGCTCTTCCTCGCGCGGCGTGATCAGCGTGGCGAAGATGCCCAGCAGCAGCGCGATCAGCGCGATCAGCGGCGTCAGGGAATTGCGCAGGAAGTAGTCGGCGATGCGTCCGGAAATGCCCATGATCGACTTCCCCTACTTGGTGGGCGCCGACTGCTTCAACTGGATGCCGGCCTTGATCGGCTCCAGGCTGACGCGCTCGCCGGCGGCCAGACCGGCCAGCACTTCGAACTCGCCGTTGCCGACCACCTCGCCCAGCCGCACCTGACGCAGACGCGGCACGCCCTGGGCGTCCAGGACATAGACGCCGGTCATCTCGCCACGCCGGATCACCGCCTTGGGCGGCACGGTCAGCTTCTTGCCGGTACCCATGACGAAATGGGCGCGGGCGGCCATGCCGGGAATCACGCCCTCGACATCGTCCGGCAGATAGAGCCGGGCGGTCACCGTATGGCTGCGCGCATCGGCGGTCGGCAGCACTTCGACGCGGCTGGCGTCGATCCACTGGCCGGTCTCGGGGAATTCGAGCCGCGCCTTGGCGCTGTGCTTCACGTCGGCCAGCTTGTACTGCGGAATGCTGGCGATCACGCGCAGGCTCTTCGGATCGATAGACGGTGAGCAAGCGGCTTGCCCGGCGTGGCCATTTCGCCCAGTTCCGTCTGGCGCAGGGCGACGATGCCGGCCATCGGCGCGGTCACCGTGGCATGGGAAACCGTCGCGCCGCTGGCGCCCGCCGAGGCCTGGGCCGCCTTGTAGTCCGCCTCGGCCTTGTCCAGCGCCGCGCCGCTGACGAACTTCTGCGCGAAGAGATTCTTGGTTCGCTCGTACTGGGCCTTGGCCTGGATCAGTTGCGCCTGGGCACCGGCGGCGCCTTCGGCAGCCTCGCGGGCGTCGATGCGCATCAGCAGTTCGCCTTTCTTGACGCGCTGGCCGGCGTCGACGCGCACTTCGATCACCCGCCCCTGCACCTGGGCGGCCACCACCGACTGGCGAACCGCCTCCACCACGGCCTCGGCCGGATAGGTGAGCGCGATATCGCGCACTTCGAGCACCACGGAGGCCGGGGCCGGCACGGCGGCCTCCTGTGCCAGGGCCGATACCGGCAGCAGAGCGGGCAAAAGCGCGGCGGCAAAAAAGCCGACGGCCCAACGGGCCGTCGAATTCAGGAGGTAAGTAGTCGTCTTCATGGTATATAAGTATATTCTGATATACGACTATTTTCAAGTCCACGTTGGCGCCCAACTAGGCATTTAGCGCAAAATTCGCCATTGCGTCAATTACTTCCTGCGCCTCGCCGACCGGCGCGGCCAGCGAAATCTCCAGTCCGGGGAAGCGATCCATGGCGTTGGCGGCCAGTTGCGGCAAGTCCTTCAGTACATGGCGACCCGGCCCGATGAAGATCGGCACCACCGAAATCGCCGTCACACCACGACTGGCCAGGCACTCGATCGACTCTTCCAGGCTAGGCCGGGTCAGTTCGAGAAAACCCAGCTCGACCACCGCTTCCGGTTGCCGCGCCGCCATGCTGTCGCGGATGCGTTCGAAGGGCTTGACGTATTCGGTGGTGCGCGACCCGTGGCCGAAGAGGATGATTCCTTTCACGACGCGATCTCCTTGTAGATGTTGCGGCAGTGCGTTTCCCGAATCCGCCACGCCGACAGCGCGCCGAACCACGCGACCGCCGCCAGCAGCAGCAGCCCGAGGCGGAAATCGGCCAGCGCGTAAACTCGCACGCCATTGGCCATCTGCCCCGCCCACGATAGATCCATCACCCAGCCGACCAGCGGTTGCAACAGCGCCCCGCCCAAAAAGCCGCCCATGTTGGTCACCGACGTGGACATGCCGGAAAGCTGCGGCGGATTCACTTCCTTGGCGCAGGCCCACGTCAGCGTGAAGCTGGCGGTCGCCACGCCCATCAGCGCAAACAGGCCGTAGCTTACCGCCAGCGGCAGGCTCACCCCGGCCAGCCAGACCAGCCAGATCAGTCCGTAGATATGGGCGGAAACCAGCACGACAAGCTTGCGCCTGCCCAACCGGTCGGAAAGGCCGCCGATGAACAGGCAACCGAGCGCGAAGCCGGCAAAGTAGAGCGACAGGTGCGACGAGGCCACGGCACGGCTCATGCCATGCACTTGGGTGAGATACGGCGTCGCCCACAAGCCGGCAAAGGCGAAGAAGCTGCCGCCCAGGCCGAAGTTCACCCCGGCCGCCGGCCAGGTGGCGCGATTCCGCAACACCGTCAGCAAGCCCTTCAGCACCACCGTGCGATCGACGCGCGGCGCGTGGCCGGCCGGCCCCTCCACCACCCGGTCGCGCACCAGCAACCAGCACAGCGCCCCCAGCGCCAGGGAGACAAAGCCAACGCCGACGAACACGCCGCGCCAGCCGGTCGCCTGCGCGAGAAACGACAGCGGCGCGCCGGCCAGCACCGAGCCGAGGTTGCCGATCAGCATGAACAGGCCGACGATGGTGGCGAAACGCCGTTCCTCGAACCAGACGGCGATGATCTTGAGCGCGGCGATGAACACCACCGAAACACCCAGGCCGACCAGCGTCCGCCCTACCAGCGCCCCATTCAGGCTTTCCGCCATGCCGAACAACAGGCTGCCGCCGCCCGCCACCAGCCCGCCGAGCAACAGGATGCGGCGCGGCCCGAGCGTATCGACCAGGATGCCGGTCGGCACCTGCATCACCGTATAGACGTAGAAGTAGGTCCCCGCCAGCACCCCCAGCGAGGCCGCCGAAGTCTGGAAGGCGGCCGCCAGGTCCTGGGCGATCCCCGCCGGCGCGAAGCGCTGGAAGAACGACAGCACGTACGCCGCCACGATGACGGCCAGCATGACCAGGCGGCGGCGTTTCTGCTCGGGGGTGAATTCCATTGCCGGAGTGTAGCGCCGAAGACTTACGCGTGACTGAGAGCCGCGCCGTCACGGCTGAACCTTTGCGGTTCGCGCCGACAACCCGATGACCGCGCTCCCGCCAGTAGTCCGGATGACGCCGCAGGTGCATCACGGCAAGAATGGTGATCGACTCATGCCGTGGAACATAGAGAACGCCGTAGGGAAAGTGATTCGCCAGCACCCGGCGGATTTCCTTTTCGACCGTTGGCCATGCCGTGGGCATGGCTACGGCGCGCTGAATGGCATCATAGATTTCTGCGGCGAATCGCGCCCCCAAACCCAGGGAGCGCTCTTCGTACCAATCGATCGCTGCGAGAAACTCGGCTTCTGCCTCCGGGTGAAACAGGAACTTCATTGTTCGAGACGTCGGCGCACCTTCTCAAACACCACTTCACTGGAAACAGCTTCGACACGACCGGCTTCAAGGTCTTCGAGTCGCCGCCGCGCGACCGCAAGCCACGCGGCAGTAACCGAATCGTCGACCGGGTTCAGCGTCTGCAACAGCGAATCGACCAAGCGCGCGCGCTCTTCCAGCGGCAACGATGCGGCTTCGGTTATCAGATCGGCGGTCCTCATGGCGATTACTCCAAGTAACGGTAAGCTCTACCTTACCGGATTCATCCGACTCTCGTGTGGGTCACGAACCAAAACCAAGAGTTTCGCAACGATCGGGGAGAATGCGTAGCGCCCCATATCGTTCGCTATGGGTCCAGCACCCGAAAGCAGGCCAAGTGCGATTAGACCAGAAACAATCAGACCGTCCGGAGACTCGGGGGCCACAGCCAATACTCTCTTTGGATCGTCGTGATCACCGAGAGGCCAAAGCTGAACGCGCTCGAAGCGGAAGTTGGTCATGAGGAAGACCACCTCGTCGGCGGATATATCCCGTATGACGCGAGAAAGGACTACAGCCTCTTGAGGCTGAATGTCGGAGACAAGCAGTCCGTTTCGAACTGCCTGACGCAAATAGTGAATCTTCTGCGGGTTCGTGGAGTGAAGTAGGGCAAGGATCGCCTCATTGATGACCTTGTATTGGGAATCAGAAAGGTTGTGAATGGCGTCGGCATGACTCGCCAGAACGTTGGCAATTTCACCTATTGCTTCTTCGACGCGCTGTCGCTGACGTTCGCTGGCGAGTGATTTGGCGAGAATAGGGAGAAGCGGGGCCAATGGCCCGCCTGCCAACACTCCAACAACCGTCAGGGACACTTCCGTGGCGACGTGACCGGCAACTTTCTCGGTACCGGTGGGCGGCCTAAACAATGAGTTCATGCGAGAGCCCCAACTTGATTTTTGCCAGCGTCTTCTTGGCTGAGCTCTCGGCAATCCGCAGGTCGTGATCGGCCTGCTGGCCCGTCCAGAATTCAGAAATGGTGCAGGAATAGCGGGCCAGCCGCAATGCCGAATCGACGGTCACACCGGGCCGCTCGCGCATGACATCGTTGATACGCGGCGCCGGCACGCCAAGAGCAATAGCCGCAACGGTCTCTTGGAGCCCCACTCCAATTCTCGCAACCGCGCTCGCCAATAGCCAAGCTTGCGGCATTGGTAGCCAACCACAAACACCAACAGTTCGCCCAATAGCAGCAAGTAGTACTCGGCGGCCTCGCGGACTTCCTCGCGCGCCACGGCGAGACAGCGAATCTTCACGGCAAGTCGAGGTCGCCGAACACTTCGCTTTCATCAAGCGCCGCCAGTTCACCGCGATGGTATGCCGCAAGACGATCCTGCACCTCCGCCGCCCAGGCCGCGGATATCTCCGGATCGGGCTTGTCGAGTGTCGCCAGGATGGTCTCGACCAGTTCCAGGCGATCACTGGGGGGCAACTTGGCGGCCAGCGAAGCTAGTTCTGCTGCGGCAAACGTGATCTCGTTCTCCTTTTCGTCCTTCTACCGAGCGCAACCCCATCCATCGGCCGTCCTCCATCCGACGGCACGACCGGCACGTCCAATAGCGGTTCGAACAACTGCCGAATACGCGGTTCGGCGCTAGCCAGCAGTGCGGGGTTCTGCCGGTACACCCCCAGCAGGAATTCCCGGTTGGCCTCGATCTCGGCGATCAGCCGTAGATTGTCGGCGGCGGTCATGGCGCGCCTCCCGCCTTGATTCTCTCCAGCGCCTCGATATCAACGGCATCCTTGCCGCGCCCCGTGTCTCTCTTCAACTCGATCAGATGGTCGATGGAAGCGACCGGTATGTGATGCGGGCCAGCCTCGACGATCACCGCGTCTCGCCGTAGTTCCGCATAGGCGACTTTCGGCCTGACCAGGACGTCGATCACGGTCGCCATGGCCTCCGGCCCCCGCAAACTGAACGCCAACATGCCCTTTTCGCTATGCCACTGGTCGATCAGGTCCGGCTGCTTGAGCGAGCCCAGCGGCACGGGCACTGTGGGGCGCAGGCCGGCCGCGTCGGCCGCCGCGATGAACCGATCGAGGTTCGCCTCGTCCATGGCCAGAACCACATCGACATCCATGGTCACGCGCTGGTAACCGTGAAAGGCGACGGCCAACCCTCCCACCAGCACGTAGTCGGTGTTGCTGTCAGACAGCAGTTTGATCAGATCGAACATGCCCATATACCCACCTTACCCCATCCAGCGCCCGTCTTCCACCGGCCGCGCCCGGCCCAAAGCAGCGAGGGTTTCGAGGATTTCGGGCAGGCGTTTCTTCCACGGACCCTTGCCGGCGAAGCGGGCGGCGATGTCGTCTTGCGTCAGCGCGGCGGAGCTGTCGGCAAGGACGCGGGCGACGGCGGCGACCTGTTCCGGAAGCGTGGCGGGCCAGGCGGCGCGCGCCAAGGCGGCCACCACGGGCACCACCCCGGAAGCCGCATCCTGACTGCCTCCGCGGCTTGCCTGCTCGTTGACGACCTTGTAGTGCGCCTCAACGGGCAATGGCCGCGCGGGCGCATCGACGCGGGTCTGTGCGGTGTCCTGGAACGCCGGACGCAGCCAGCGGATGTGGCCCCGCGCCTCCTCGGCGGCGGCCCAGCGGGCGATGAAGGCTTCGACGGTGGCGTGATCGGTGGCGTTGGGCGCCACCGATCCAGTCCAGCCGTCGCGTTCCCGTGAGTCCACTTCGACGCGCCTAGGCGGCAACGGCAAGGTGCATGTCGACGTGAATGTCGGCAAAGGGGCAGACGATTTTCTCGTCGGGCGTCTTCTCGACCAGACCGAGGTCAATCAGCACCCGCACATCGTCCAGCACGCGCTTGGGATCGCGCGCCACGCGGCGCGCCAACTCGCGCACACTCATGGCCTCTGCCCCCTGCATCCGGCGCACGATGTCCCAGCGATTCTCGGTCAGTTCGACCGAAGAATTGCGCCGGCGCCTCGAAGTTCAGTGTTTCGCCCTGATAGCGGCCGTTGGCCGCGCCCCGCGCGGCCTTGGCGCCGGCCGCCCGCAAGGCGCTCCGCCAGTCGGACTGCAGGGTGATGGTGAGGTGTCTCATGCCTGTCTCCTTGCCGCCACGGCGGCGATGAAATCCTCGATCAATTGATCGATACCCGTAAACCGATAGCGGTGCTCGATGCCATCGATGTGACTGTGATCGCCCTTGCCCCGTTCGTTGTCGAAGCCGACGATGCGTCGTCCCGGCCGACCGAAGTACAGGCTGTACTTGAAGCCGTGCTCGCTGGGCGGAACAGGCTCCGGAACCCGCCAAATGCGCATGTGAATGATGTCGCCATCGGGAGTGACGTCCTTGAAATCGAGAATGATCACCGCAGTCATGTGGGCCATTATGCCCACAATGAAGCGCCGCCGCAACGAACGGGGAGTTGGCCCGCTCGGAGCCCGACGCGACGGATCAGCGGGCTATGAGGGTTTCGATTGAGTTCGTCGGATCGGTGGCGTTGGACGGCGTCATTCGTCGAAACGCGGCGGCACTTTGCGGGCTGCCCTGCGCAAAGCAAGCTACCTCATCGATCGGAAACACCTATCTCGGCGGACACAAGGCGACATTCGGGAACGCATCGACCCGCCTCGCCCTGGTGACGAAATCCTTGTCGAATGTCATCAACGTGGCATTGGCGGGTGAAAGGGCGAGATGCATGGCGTCGGCGAAATCAAGCCCCTGCTCGAACCACTGCACGGCGCGGAACATCGCCGTCTCGTTGGGCAGGCGCATATTGGGCAGGCCACAGACATGGCGCAACGCGCCGACGATTTCGGAACGCGAGCAGTCGCTGCATTCAAGCACCCACACCAGCTCCAGCACGATGGTCGGCGTGACGGTAAATCGCGGCGTGGTTGCCAACAGGCGCCGGGCGCGCGCGGCCTGCGCCGCATCGTCGTTAAGCAGGTAGCGGAGCAGCAGATTGGTGTTGACGACGATCACGGCCGCCTCACTTGACCAGGCTCTTGGCCGCGTTGCGGCGCTTCAGTATCTCGCCCACCGCGCGCTTGATCTCGGCCTCGGCCGGTGCCCGCCGTCCCGGTTTGGCCAGCAGGCCAAAGCCGGCTTCGATATCGGTGCGGGCAAAATGATGCTCGGCCTGGCGCAAGCGAATCTCGTCACCTTCGGCGTAGACGGTCAGTTCGCTGCCAGCCTCGATATGAAAGGCGGCGCGCAGACTCTTGGGAATGACAATCTGCCCCTTGCTCGAAACGCGAACGTTGTCCATGGCGGCCCCGGAAGTAAGACGTGGTAAGACGAATCATAGCAAAATGAATTGACGCCGTCCGACGGCATACCGCCACAGCCGACCTTGCTACGCGTTGCGCCGGAGCAACCAGGTGAGCACCGGCGGCGTGATGAGGGTGGTGAGGATGACCATGATGACGATCACCGAGAACATGGCTTCCGACATGACGCCGAGTTGCTTGCCGACCATGGCGAAGATCAGGCCGACTTCGCCGCGCGGCACCATGCCCCAGCCGACGATCCATTTGCCCGCGTCGCCGGCGAACAGGCCGGCGGCCAGCTTGCCGGCCACGGCGGCGGCGGTCACGCCCAGCGCAACGGCCACCACGGCCGGATCGGCCAGGGTTTGCAAATCGACCTGCATGCCGGTGAGGACGAAGAATACCGGCACGAAGAAATAGCCGATGGATTCGATCATTTGCTCGTGCTGGTGGCCGGTGTGCTTGCGCAGAATCGGCAGCAACCGATCCTTCAGCCCGCCGGCCGCCGGATCGCTCAGCAGCGGTTCGATCTCCTGGACGATGCGCGGCGTTTCGAAGTCCTTGAGGAACACGGGCTCGAACAGCAGGCCGGCGGCGAAGGCGCCGATGATCGGCGCCAGACCCGCCGCGTGGGCCAGCCAGGCCAGGAACAGGCCGGTGGCCAGCACCTGGGCAAAGAGCATCGACGGCCCGGCATCGAGCCTGGCCAGCCAGCGGCTGGAATGTGGCGCCACCAACCGGCCCAGCCAGATGCTGCCGCCAAGGAACAGCACGCTCTTGCCGATGATCCAGGCCACATCGGCGAGGCTGACCTGACCGACCTGGACCAGGCTCGACACCACGGCGAGGATCACCAGGCCGAGCACGTCGTCGATCACCGCCGCGCCGAGCACGATGCGCGCGGCCGGTGTGTTCAGTTTGCCCAGGTCGCGGAACACCCGGCCGGTGATGCCCACCGAGGTCGCCGCCAGGGTGGCGCCGAGGAAGAGGTAGGTGTTCCGCTCCAGGCCCGGCAGCAGCCAGGGGCCGACGACGAAAGCGCCGAGCAGGAAAGGCACGGCGATGCCGAAGCCGCCGACCAGCGCCGCCCGGCCGCCGACCTTGACCAGGTCGGCCAGGCGCGTTTCCAGGCCGATTTGCAGCAGCAGGACGATGACGCCCAATTCGGCGAGGAAGGCAACGATGGGGTCGCGGGCGACCGCGTCGAAATAGTGGAAACCGAGCAGGGACAAGTTGCCCAGCAGCACGCCGAGCAGCAGTTCGCCAAGCACGGCCGGAAAACCGAGACGCTGCGCCAACGGCGCGAACAGGCGCGCGCTCATCAGGATCAGCGCCAGCCAGAGCAGGTTTTCGCCGACCGCGCCGCCGCCCGCCGCCCAGGCAAGGCCGGGCAACAGCGCCAGGATCAAGAGCGGCGAAAGGCGACCAGGCATTCCGAGCAATCCCCCGCTGGCCAGCTCGACTCATTGACCGGCCGATTCACCCTCCGGCGGGATCGGGCGTGCCGGTACGCTCATGAAATAAAGCACGATGCCGCAACAAACGAAGAAGAACACCGTGGCGAACAGGCTGGCGGTCGCCACGTGCGAGCCGCCCAGATTGGCCACCGACCAGATGGCCAGGCCCAGGGTCAGCACCGCCGCGGTGAGCGCCGCGATCGCGGCGCCGAACACCGCCTTCTTGACGCCGCCGCGCGTCACCGGGTGCTTACCCGGCTCAGCGCTTCGATGCGTTCTTCCATGCTCGGATGGCTGGCGAAGAGGCTCATCATGCCGCTCTTGCCGGCGATGCCGGACGAGGCCATGTTGGACGGCAGCGGTTCGGGCGACAGGCCGCCCAGCCGCTTCAGGGCGGCGATCATGGGCCGCGGATTGTGCAACAGCCTGGCGGAACCAGCGTCGGCGCGGAACTCGCGCTGGCGCGAGAACCAGGCGACGATGATGCTGGCCAGCACGCCGAACAGGATGTCGCAGACCACCACGGTAATCATGTAGCCGATGCCCGGGCCGGAGGACTGGCTGTCGCCACGGCGCAGGAAGCTGTCGACCAGATAGCCGACCACGCGCGACAGGAAGAAGACGAAGGTATTGACCACGCCCTGGATCAGCGTCAGCGTCACCATGTCGCCGTTGGCGACGTGGGCCACCTCGTGGGCGAGCACCGCTTCGGCTTCCTCACGGGTCATGCTCTGAAGCAGGCCGGTGGAAATGGCGACCAGCGAATTGCTCTTGCTCGGGCCGGTGGCGAAGGCGTTCGGCTCGCCCTCGTAGATGGCGACCTCCGGCAGGGCGGGCAGACCCGCTTCCTTGGCCAGGCGATGCACGGTGTCGAACAGCCAGAGCTCGGTACTGTTCTGCGGCGACGTGATCACCTGGGCGCCGGTGGACCACTTGGCCATGGTCTTCGACATCAGCAGCGAAATGAAGGCGCCGCCGAAACCCATGATGGCGGCAAAGACCAGCAACATGCCGAGATTGAGGCCGTTGGCGGCGAGATACCTGTTGACGCCGAGCAGACTGGCGGCAATGGACAGCACGATCATCACGGCCAGGTTGGTGGCAATGAGCAGGAAGACTCGTTTCATCGTTGCTTTCTCCTTGGTTGAATCATCTTGCGTGGATCATGAAGCGGACGCCGACTTGCGGTTGGCACGCATCGAGCTACCCAGCGCCCAGACGATCAGCAGCGCCCCCAGCAGGCCGGTTATGGCTTCGGGGATGTGAAATTCAACCCCGCCGAGCATGATGGCCGCCAGTGCTCCGACCGCCCAAAAGGCGCCGTGTTCCAGATATCGATAGGTGTCCAGGGTACCGCGTTCGACCAGCAGCAGCGTGAAGCTGCGCACGAACATGGCGCCCGTGCCCAGGCCGAGCGCGATGATCAGCAGGTCGTGGGTCATGGCGAAGGCACCGACGACGCCGTCGAACGAGAAGCTGGCGTCGAGCACTTCCAGGTAGAAGAAGCCGGCCACACCCTGGCGGACGACCTGATGGGTTGCCGCTTCCTCGTCGCCGCCCAGCAGCGCGGCCAGGCCCTTGACGACGATGAATACCACGACACCCCAGACACCGGCGACGACGAATTCACCCTGCCGGACCGGATCGGAGATCGCCCACGAGGCGGCCAGCACGATGAGCAGCGTCAGCGCCGCCTCGATCGACTCCAGCTTGCCCAGGCGCGAGAGCGGCCGCTCGAGTACCTCGAGCCAGTGCTCGGTCTTGTGCCGGGCGACGAAGAAGCGCAGGAACACCATCATCAGGAAGGCGCCGCCGAACGCGGCGATCTGGTGGTGGGCGGCGGCCAGCACGCGGCCGTATTCGGTCGAGTCGTTCATGGCCAGATCGATGGCCTTGACCGGGCCGATGCCGGCGGCGACGGCGACGATCACCACCGGGAAGATCAGCCGCATGCCGAACACGGCGATCAACATGCCCCAGGTCAGGAAGCGGCGGCGCCAGACCTCGTTCCAGTTGGCCAGGATGCCGGCGTTGACCACGGCATTGTCGAAGGACAGCGAGGTTTCCAGCACGCTCAGGAACAGCACCGTGGCCAGGGCGGGCCAGCCGCCGATATACCAGCCGGCGCCGGCGGCAAAGACGGTGAAGATGAAGGTAGCGACGAAATGACTATGCCAGGGTTTCATGGCGCGCAATGCTACGCGGCTTCAGTCGCACATAAAAGCGAAGTTTTGTTGAGATTACTTCCATAAAATAGGAGCAATGAAAACGAACATCAACTACCGCCATCTGCACTATTTCTGGGTCACGGCCCAGGAAGGCAGCTTCACGCGCGCGGCGGAGCGACTCGGTGTGGCCGTGCAAACGGTGAGCGCCCAGATCGCCCTGCTGGAACAATCGCTGGGCGCCGCGCTACTCTCACCACAGGGGCGTCGGCTGGTGCCGACCGAGGCCGGCCGCACTGCCCTGGGCTACGCCGACCAGATATTTCAGCTCGGCGAGCGCCTGCACGAGGCATTGCAGGACAGCGCCGCCGAACCGGTCTTGCGGCTGACGGTCGGCATTTCCGATGCCCTGCCCAAGCTGATCGCCTACCGCCTGCTGGAAGGGGCGCTGGCCCTGGGCGAACGGGTGCGACTGGTCTGCCCGGAAGGCGACTTCGACGACCTGGTGGCCGACCTGGCACTGCACCGGCTCGACGTGGTGCTGACCGACCGGCCGGCGGCGGCGAGCGGCAACTTGCGCGTCTACAACCACCCGCTGGGCGAATGCGAAATCGCCCTGTTCGGCGTACCGGCGCTGGCGGATCGTTGCCGGGAAGGCTTTCCGGCCAGCCTCGACGACGCACCGCTGTTGCTGCCAACGCGCGACAACGCCCTGCGCGGCCGACTCGACCAATGGTTTGCCGCACGGGAACTACGGCCGCGCATCCTCGGCGAGTTCGAGGACAGCGCGCTCCTGATGACCTTCGGCCGCAGCGGCCTGGGCCTGTTCCCGGCGCCGACCCTGCTGGCGGCAGACCTTGCCGCGCAATACGGCGCCGTGCCGGTGGGCGAGATTTCGGAAGTGCGGGAACAGTTCTATGCCATTACCGCCGAGCGCCGCATCCGGCATCCGGCGGTGGAAGCGATCCTGGCGCGGTCGCCGCGCCAGGCCATTCCCTAGCCTATTTCTTGCCGGCCATGGCGGCCATGGCTTCGGCGTGCGTCTTGTTGGGCGCCGCCCGGCGCGCCTGGAAATAGGCGCTGGTGGTGTCGCCCAGCGGCCGGCCGGCCGGTGCGCGGGCGATCGCCTCCAGCGTTTCCATCGGCGTGACGCGCACCTTGGTGACATCGTAGATGTAGCGGGAGAGCTTGACGGCCGACGCCGCCACGAACTCCTCGGTCTCGCCGGTCGCGGCAGCGGCCTGCTTGAGCCATTCGCGCGCCTGCTTGACGCGCGCGTCGGTGACCGGCAGTTCCTGGCCGCGCGGCGTGCCGGCCGCCTGGGCGGCGATTTCGCGGGCCGGATCGGCGCCGAGATCGACGACGATCTGGGCCTGGACCGGCGCGACGAACAGCGTGGCAAGCAGGGCGGCAATGGTGGTGATTCTCATGGCGCGGATCTCTGGTCAGTGGGCGGGTTGAACAACCGCCGGCGGCACGGCCGCCGGGTCTTCCTTGTGCCTGCGCTCGGGATGCCAGCCGAGCATCAGACCAGGGCCAAGAAGCCTACCACGTAGGCCGACGGCGACGTACCAGCCGTGGCGCAACCACGACCGACCGACTTGGCCTCGGGGATACAGGTTCGACGAGCGCTACGCCGGCCGAGGAACCGAACCAGAGCATGGAACCGCCGAAGCCAACCGCGTAGGCGAGGAAGCCCCAGTCGTAGCCATCCTGCTTCAGGGCCAGGGCGGTTAGCGGAATGTTGTCGAACACGGCGGAAATGAAGCCAAGACCGAAGGCGGTCTGCCACGATGCCGCCGGCAGCTTTTCGACCGGCATCATCGAAGCGCAGGTCACCAGAGCCAGCAGAAACAGCGAGCCCTTGAAGGCGATCCGGGATCAGGCTCCCAGTCAGGCTTGCGCACGGGACAGCCAACGAGCAGAGCCACCCAGACGGCGACGCCGAGGAAGGGGAAATGTCGGCGATCGCGGAGAACTTGATATTGACTGTGACGTTGGTCACGATCGCCGCCACCAGGATCAACCCGACGATAACGATCCGCGCCCAGTCGATATGCCGCTGGGCATGGAAGTCGCGGTTGATCGCCATGTGCTTATGCTGAAGCAGCGCCGCCGGAATACCAAACACCACCATCGCCACGACCGGCGGCAACGTAGGCATGCAGCACATCAAGCGGATTCACGCCGTCGATCCACATCATGGTGGTGGTGGTATCGCCGACCACCGAGCCCGCAGCCACCGGCATTGGAGGCCGCAACGATAGCCGGCCAGGTAGCCGATATGCACCTTGCGCCTTGAACAAGCTTGCGCGCCATGGCGCCGCCGATCAGCGCGGCGGCGATGTTGTCGAGGAAGCTGGAAATGAACCAGATGATCGCCAGCAGCAGGAAGGCGCCTTTCCAGTCGTCGGGCAGGAACTTTGGGCAGGATTTCCGGCACCCGACTCTTCTCGAAATGCCGTGCCAGCAGCGCGAAGCCCATCAGCAGACAGAACAGGTTGGCCAGCGTCACCCATTCGTGGCCGAGATGGCCGGCGAAGCCGGCGACCCCCGCGCCGGTCTTGAAGCCGGTGAAGACGATCTTGTACAGCGCGACCGACAAGACCCCGGCGAGGGCGACGTAGAAGGTCTGGTTGTGCAGCAAGGCCACGCCGAGCAGGGTCAGCGCGAACAGGATGAACTCGATGGGGATGCCAAGAACCTCGATGACTTTGACAGGGGAAGCCGCATCGCTGGCGATAGCAACCGAACTGGCCAGCAGCAAGACAAAGGCGACGCCAGACCGGCGTGCAAGCGCGTGGAGCATGACGAGATTCCCTGTAGGAAGGAGAGTGCCGTCGATTCTAGCAAGCGCCGCTTTATTGCGGCGCAACACGAGCAAAGTTATCGTCTTGCCGGGGCTCGGCCCGCCAGCAACGGCCGCAGCTTTTCCACCAGTTGGTCGACCGGGGTGCCGAACGCCAGCTTGGCGATGAAGCCGCCGTCGGGTCCGAGCAGATACATGCCCGCCGAATGGTCGATGCTGTAGTGGCTGGCCCCCGGCACCACGACCTTTTCGTAGCGCACCTTGAAGAAATCGGCGATGCGGCGCACCAGCTCCGGCGAGCCGGTCAGGCCAAGAATGCGCGGATCGAAGAAGCCGGTATAGGCCTTGAGCTGCGCCGGCGTGTCCCGTTCGGGATCGACGGAAATGAAGATCGGCTGCACCCGCCTGGCGTCGTCGCCCAGCAGCTTGAGGATATGGGCCATCTCGACCAGCGTGGTCGGGCAGATGTCGGGACAGAAGGTATAGCCGAAGGCGATCAACTGGAAGCGGCCCCGGAAGTCGCTGTCCATCACCGCCTGGCCGTCGGGCCCCTTGAGCAGGTAGCGCGGCGTGATGCCGGCGTCGGGATCCTGAACTTCCACCGGCTGCGGGCTGGCCGGCAGCAGTCTGGCCAGTCGGACCGCGACCATCTCGACTTGAACGCGCAGCACCGCCGCCTCGGGGCAACCGGCTGTCGGGGTCAGGAAGGCCTCGGTGGTGGCGGCTTCGTAGGTTTCACCCCAGTCGCGGAGCTTGGGCACATGGGCGATCATCAGGCGCTTGGCGCGCCCGCTCAACTCCGGCTGCTGGCAAGCCAGCGCCAGGCCGTTCAAACGGCCGAGTTCCTTGACGGCGGCGAGCGCCTCGGCTTCCGTATCCGCAAGCGCCCCGGCGCTGACGAAGGACGCAAGAAGAGACAAGAAAGTGATTCCGAGTACACGAAACATGACGGTGGCCCCATTGGTGACTGGCATGGATTATCCAGAACTATCTACTCCGCCGGCCATGAGGCGGATCAATTCGGATAAATTGCGGGTGCCCAGCTTGATCATCACTCGAGCCTTGTGGACTTCGACCGTGCGCACGCTGATTCCGAGTTCATGGGCAATCTCGCGATTGTGGCGGCCCGCCACCACCCTGTCGGCCACCTGTCGTTCCCTCGGCGTCAGTTCCGTCAGCAGTCGACTGGCAGTTTCCTGCCGCTGCTGCCGAATGTGCCGCGCCGCCCTCAAGGCAAACGCCTCGTCGATGGCGGTGACCAGGCGTTGCTCATCCAGCGGCTTTTCCAGAAAATCGACCGCGGCCGAGCGGAAAGCCTCTCGTGCCGCCTCCACATTGCCATGGCCCGAGATCAGGATAACGGGAATGGCGCAGCCAATTTCAAGCAGGTGTTTCTGCAAGTCCAGACCATCCATGCCCGGCATGCGAATATCGAGTAGCAAGCAACCGCGCCAATCGGCTTTCCAGGCGCCAAGGAAGCTCTCGGCATCGGCGAAAATCGCGGTCCGATAGCCGCGCAGACCGAGCAGCAGACCAAGCGCATCGCGCACTGACGCATCGTCGTCGACAATGAAGACCGTATCATCCATTCTTCTCGTCCCACTCGTCATGAACAGGCAACTCGAGGCGGAAGCAGCCATGTTCGCGGTCTTCGGCGACCAGTATGCCGCCATGAGCCTCAACGATGGCCCGGCTGATCGCCAGGCCCAATCCCAAACCGCTCGACTTGGACGAGACAAATGGCTCGAACAATCGATCCTTCATGCCATCGACGATGCCAGCACCATTGTCCTCGACGCGCAATATCAGCACTCTTCCCGACAATTCGGCACTCAGACGGACCCGACGATCACCAGCGGGTCGCAGCCGTACCGCGTCGAACGCGTTCGCCAGCAGATTGCGCAGAACCACTTCCATTTGCAGGCAATCCACCAGCAAATGAACCGCTGGACTGTGGGAAATCACAAGATCGATTCCGTCTTGCCGCGCCTTGCTCACGAATGGGCCAGTCGCCGCGGCGACCAGTCCCTCGGCAGTCACCCGTTCAATGCGCGTGGAACCGGTTCGAAAGAAATCCCGCAACCGGCTGACCACCTCCGCGGCACGGACCGCTTCGCCTACCATGCGGCGAATCGCTTCACGCAGCCGCTCGCCGCCAGGCTCCTCCGTAAGCAGGCGCTCGCAGGCCGAACCATAGGCGGACAGCGCGGTCAGCGGCTGATTGAGTTCGTGAGCGAGCGCGGCGGCCATTTCGCCGGCCGCCGCCAGACGCAACGATTGCCGCAGTTCGGCGGTGGCACGCCGCAGGTCATCGACGGAGACGCCAATCAGGAATCCAACCAGAGCCAACATCGCGGCACGCATCTGAAGTTCAAAGACAGAAACCTCCTGCGCGGCCTGCCATTGCCCCGCCATCAGCATGCCGAGCTGTAGGCTCAACGCGCACACCACCGCGCCAGCCATGCCTTGCCGCGACGCAGCCCAAACCAATGGCAGGAACAAGATGTAGAAGTAACGAAAATTGGCCGATGCGCCCAGGTCGAAGGCAATCCACAACGTGAGTATGGCCAGCATCGTGTAACCGAGCGTCGACCATTGAAGGATGGCGGCCAGAAACAATTGGCGACGACGCTGTTCGGCAAGCCACCAGAACACGGGCATGGTCACGAAGATGCCGACACCGTCACCGACCCAAAAGCGCAGTACCGCAAGAGCCCACTCGTCGAACGAAACCAGCCCGCCTACCGCCAGCGCGGAGATGAAAGCGATGCTGTTCAGCAGCGAGCCGACAAGAACTACCAGAGTCCACGCCAGCAATCCATCCCTATCGACAAACAGGCCGTCGTCCGGAAAGCGCCGCCTGAGCGTAGCAGCCATGAGGCCATATCCCGCTGTCAGCAGGGCCGAAAACAGGATCGTGGCTACTAGGTGGTCGGCGGCATCGCGGACCAGTATCTCTGACAGCAAAATGGCGGCAAACAGACTTGCGAGACCTCCGCGACCGCGCATCGAGAGGAAGAGCAGGCCGAGCGCCGGGGCCGGATTCCAGGGCGTAATGTTGAGCTCGCGGGTCGGATGGATGTAGCTGGCCCAGTCCAGGAACACATAGGCGACACCGAATCCAAGCACCCACACCCAGTTCCGCCAGGTCTCACCACGGATCGCCATTGCCTCTTGTTCCCGCCTCATCGGGCAATTGTCGCTCAAGGGCACACCATGCGCATCCGAGAAACGCTTACGTGTCTCACTTACGTGCAATCTTACTGCTTGATTAAATTGCACTCCTTGTCAGCGTATCGATTCCTGGTCACTTACGGCCAGCCCCGCATTTCGGGCTGGTTTAAGGACATCTAACATTCGATCCCATCTCAAGCAACTTCGAACCCCGCATGCGGCATACGGCCAGCCCGGTTTCAACCCTGCGCTTACTGATTCCGGTCTGTGGCAGAAGGCGCTGTTTCTGGGCCACAACCTACGCGGAGAAACTACGGCGAGGCGATCTGATGGTGGAGGTCTGCCTATTGCACGTTCTAGAGCCCGTCGGTCTGCTACAGGGGCTCCTTCATGCGGCGTCGGCCCAGGTAACGCTCCAACGGCAACGTGCCGAAGCCGTACTGGCGCTGGCCGCCCAGCCCCTACAGGCGGCCGGGATCCCGTACGCCGCCTACCTAAGATCCGGCAGTATCGTGTCGTCCCTTCTCGACGCAGCCGAGGAGCTCGATTGCCAGGAAATCGTCGTACCGCGGAGTCGCCGGAGATTCTTTTCTCGCGACGTGGTACGGCTGCTGCAGTCGCGCCGACGGCGTGTTCCCGTGGTAGTCGTTGGCGCATCGGGCACACCCGTGGAAGGTGGTAGCGACCGCCACCAAGTCTCTCTTGGAGGAGTGTTGCGGTGACCCGGATAGCTGCTCGGCCACCCATCCCACTCCGAGTTCGATCATCACCATGAGACTGTCGCTACGCTTTGTCCTGCCGTTGATGATCGTTCTGGCGGCCTTGGCCTACACGGTCATTCCATTGGTCGATCGGCTAACCCTGCGCTGGTTTGTTCGCGACATCGACATTCGCGCGTCACTGATCGCCAATACCATCAAAGAGCCGCTGCTCGAGAAGCTTGCCGATGGCAAGAAGGGAAAAATAGGTGAGTTCTTTGCACGCATCACGCAGGATGAACGCCTGTACGCCCTAGGTTACTGCGCGACGCGAGAGGGCAAGCCACTAGCCTCCAAATACCTGCCGGCGGAGATACGCTGCAACGACCTCGACCGGTGGCTGGCAACCGACAATCATCTGCTATCGAGCACCCGCGGCCCCCTGCATGTCACCGTCAAGACACTGACCGACGACGCGAGCCCCCCAAGTCAGCTAGTCCTCGTTCACGACATGAGCTTCATTGAGCGCAGAAGCGAGGAGACCAAACAGTACCTCTTCTACTTCTTCACTGCCCTGGCCGCCATCGTGTCACTGATCACGGTTGCCATTGCCCAATTGTCCTGGCGCGGCTGGGTGACGGGCATACGCTCGCTGCTGCGCGGAGAAGGCCTTCTGCGCGAACCGGCGTCAACCACAAACGCACCGGAATTCAAACCGATCGCGCGCGATCTGCAACGACTGATCCGGGAATTGGAGACCGAACAGCGGTCGAGGGATGAAAGCCAGATCACCTGGACGGCGGAGGCCCTGCGCGCCATCCTTCATGGCGAACTGCGCGGCGAGAATGTCATCGTCGTTTCCAACCGCGAGCCGTACATCCACCAACGACGCGGCGATCGCATAGAAGTGCAGCGGCCAGCCAGTGGCCTGGTGACGGCGCTGGAGCCGATCATGCGCGCCTGCTCCGGCACATGGATCGCTCATGGCAGCGGCTCGGCCGACCGCGAGGTGGTGGACCGGCACGATCGTGTCGCCGTGCCGCCCGAAAAGCCCGCGTACCAGATCCGCCGCGTGTGGCTAACGCCGGACGAGGAAGCCGGCTATTACTATGGCTTCGCCAACGAAGGCCTCTGGCCGCTCTGCCATATCGCCCATGTCCGACCAACGTTTCGCTCCGGCGACTGGGCTCAGTATGTCGCCGTGAACCGCAAGTTCGCCAAGGCGGTGGTTGGCGAGACCAAGACAAGGAATCCGATCGTGCTGGTCCAGGACTATCATTTCGCCCTGCTGCCGCGCATGATCCGCGAGGAATTGCCGGAAGCGACGGTCATCACCTTCTGGCATATTCCCTGGCCAAACCCGGAATCCTTTGCCATCTGCCCGTGGCGCGAGGACATCGTCGCCGGACTTCTTGGCAGCAGCATCCTTGGCTTTCATACCCAATTCCACTGCAACAACTTTGTGGATACGGTGGACCGATTTCTTGAGGCGCGGGTGGACAGGGAATCCTTCACCGCGTCGCTGGGCGGCAAGCTCACCGCCGTGCGCCGCTATCCCATTTCCATCGCCTGGCCGCCGGAAGCCGACCTGATGGCAAACTCCGTCGAGCAATGCCGGGCTGACGTCCGCCGATTGAACGACCTGCCCGCGGACCACCTGATTGGTGTCGGCGTTGATCGACTCGATTACACCAAGGGCATCATCGAACGCCTGCGCGCGGTGGAGCGCCTGCTTGAATCGAAGCCGGAGTGGATTGGTCGCTTCACGTTCATCCAGATCGCCGCGCCAACTCGTTCCGGCATCGAGGAATACCAGAATCACGAGACACAGGTGCGCGCCCTGGCAATGCGCATCAACACTCGCTTCAGCAAGAACGGGGCGCCCGCCGTCATTCTCAAGGTACAGCACCATGAACCCCGCGACGTTTACCAATACTATCGGGGCGCCGAACTCTGCTTCGTCAGCAGCCTCCATGACGGCATGAATCTGGTGGCCAAGGAATTCGTCGCCGCGCGGGACGACGGGCGCGGCGTGCTGGTGCTGTCCGAGTTCACCGGTGCCGCCCGCGAACTGCCCGAGGCGCTGATCGTCAATCCCTATGACGCCGACGAATGTGGCGCCGCGCTGCATCTGGCCTTGACCATGGACCCGGCGGAACAACGCGACCGGATGCGGCTGATGCGCGGTTTGGTGCAGGAATTCAATGTTTACCGCTGGGCGGGCCGCATGCTGCTCGATGCCGCCACCATGCGCCGCCGCAGCCGCGTGCTGGAACACCCCTCCCACCGAAAATCGTTTGACTGAAGACAATTGCGACCGGATTCATGACGACCGAAGACCTTCCCGTTGCCCAGCCTGAATGGGCTTACTTTCTCGATCTCGACGGCACTCTGCTCGATATCGCGCCCGACCCCAACTCGGCTTGCATTGATCAGGAACTGATTCAACTGCTTGATCGGCTGTACCGGATCACCGACGGCGCGGTAGCCCTCGTCAGTGGTCGCGCTCTGGCGGATCTGGATAGACGGCTGATCCCTCTAAAACTACCCTGGTCCGGACAGCATGGCCTGGAACGTCGCAACGCGAAGGGAATTGCCCGGCTGCACGAGGGTGCCCCACATGCCAAAGAGTCGATTCGGGGCGCGCTGCTGCCGCTGCTGGGGCGTCATCCCGCCCTGGGGCTCGAGGACAAGGGGCTGACATTGGCGGTGCACTATCGGCAGGCAATGCATCTGGAGGACATTGTTCTCGACACGATGGCTCGCCTGGTCGCCGAGACGGAAGGTGCCATGGTCCTGCAGAAGGGCAAGTGCGTGGCGGAGGCAAAGCCCGCGAACATTCACAAGGGCACGGCCATCGAGGAGTACATGGCCGAGACGCCCTTCAAGGGTCGGCGGCCTGTCTTCATTGGCGACGACCTCAATGACGAACCAGGCTTCTTGGTCGTCAATCGCATCAACGGCATATCGATCAAGGTCGGAGCGGAGGAGTCATGCGCCTGCTTCCGGCTACCCGGCGTAGCGGCGGTCCGCGCCTGGCTTGCCGGCGCACTACGAGAGCCAGTGTGGCCACGGTGACCAGTTGGTCCATCCGGGCGGCGCGACGCCCGGCGGCAACAACAAGCTTTTCCACACCCCGCGACTTTGGTGGGATCGACCCAACGATTCACCTCGCAATTCGATGAGACCACCCAGATTGACCAACAGTCAGATCAAGCGCATACGTACGCTGCTTCGGGTTGCCCTGCTAAGCACTGCCGTCGCCAGCCATGCACCAGCGCCCTGCGCGGCTACCGACCGGAAACCGAGCGACACGACCAAGCCAACCGAGACCATCACTGACACGACCGCGCCGACGGACGCACCGAATGAACATCAGCCCGATCTGGCCTTCACGATGAAGGCGGACTCCAGACGACCACCCGAGGAAGCGCAGAAGCAATTGAGTGTCCTGGTAGCGCGGCTCATGCAAGATGACCGGCTGGTGCTGAGAATGACGGTCTTCGCCCCTGTCATGGCCAGCAACAGTTACGCGATCGGCTTGGCCACCAAAGTGTGGAATACGTTGCGCAAGCACCTGAGTGACATGGGGGTGCCTCGACAGAGGATACTCCGGTCGGGTCTTGAACCCGGACGCCCGTCCACGACGTCCGACGAACGATCCAAAGTGGAGATACGGTTGGTTGTCATGGAGTAGGCACGCGGCGGCGCGGCGCATGCAATGTCAAAAGCGTCGGAAGACGTAATAGACTGCCTCTGCCATGCACCAGAACCTCCTGGCTCTGCTCGTCTTGCTGACCGCCGCGGTCGTCGCGGTCTCGCTGGCGCGCCGCTTCAAGCTGCCGGCGATTCTCGCCTATCTCGCCGTCGGCATCGCCCTCGGTCCCCATGGGGCGCAGGTGCTGAGGGAGAGCGCGCAGGTGGATGGCTTCGCCGAATTCGGCGTGGTCTTCCTGATGTTCTCGATCGGCCTGGAGTTCAGTCTGCCGCGCCTCAAGGCCATGCGTGCGCTGGTGTTCGGTTTCGGCGGCGCGCAGATGCTGCTGACCGCCGCCGGAGCCGCTCTGGTCGCGGGGCTGGGTTACGGCCAGGACTGGCGGGCCGGCCTGGCGATCGGCCTGGCGGTGGCCATGTCCTCGACCGCCATCGTCGCCAAGCTGCTGTCCGAGCGTTTCGAATTGCACTCCCGCTCCGGCCGCCAGACCATGGGCGTGCTGCTGTTCCAGGACCTGGCGGTGGTGCCCTGCCTGATCCTGCTGCCGGCGCTGGCCAATCCCGCCGAAGACATGGTGGCGGCCTTGTCGCTGGCCTTGCTCGCAGGCGACGCTGGTTCTGGGCGTACTGATCTGGGCCGGACAACAACTCATGCGCCGGCTGTACGACACGGTCGCCGCGCGCCGCTCCGAGGAGCTGTTCGTGCTGGCCACGCTCTGGATCGTCATCGGCCTGGCCTACGCCACCGGCGCCGCCGGACTGTCGCTGGCACTGGGCGCCTTCGTCGGCGGCATGCTGATTTCGGAAACCATCTACCGCCACCAGGTCGAGGCCGACATCCGGCCGTTCCGCGACATCCTGCTCGGCCTGTTCTTCGTCACCGTCGGCATGATGCTCGACCTCGGCTATCGTGCTGACCCATCTGGACCGGCTGCTGCTCGCCGTGCTGCTGCTGGTGGTCGGCAAGAGCCTGGCGGTGCTGGCCGTCGCCTTCGCGGCGCGGAATTCGCTCGATGTGGCGCTGCGCACGGCGGCGCAACTGGCCCAGGGCGGCGAGTTCGGCCTGGTGCTGATCGGCCTGGCCCTGGACCTGAAACTGATCGGCATCGACGTCTTCCAGGTGACGCTGGCCGCCATGCTGCTGTCGATGTTCCTGGCCCCCTTCCTGATCGAGCACATGGCGCGCCTGGGCGGCCAGATGGCGCGCGGCGACTGGGCGCACAAGGCCATGGCGATCCACGACATCGCCGTGGCCGGCTTCGCCCTGGAGGACCACGTCATCATCTGCGGTTACGGCCGCACCGGGCAGACACATCGGCGAGTTCCTTGCCCGCGAGGGCATCGCCTTTCTGGCGCTCGATCTCGACCCGCGACAAGTGAAGGTCGGCGCCCCGGCCGGCAGCCGGGTGGCCTTCGGCAGCGCCGACCGCAAGGAAGTCATGCAGGCCGCCGGCCTGGCACGGGCACGGGCGGTGGTGGTCGCCTACCCCGACGTCCATTCCGCCGAGCGGGTGCTGCGCCTGGTGCGCGGCCACCCGGCCGGACATCCCGGTCGTCGTCCGCGCGCCGGACGAGAGCCAGGTCCACCAGCTCAAGGCGGCCGGAGCGACCGAGGTGATTCCGGAAGTGCTGGAGGGCAGCCTGATGATCGCCGCCGAAACCCTGGCCCAGATCGGCATTCCCGTCGAGCGGGCCATGACCCACGTGCGCGCGCTGCGGGCGGACCGCTACGCGTCGCTGCGCCGCTACTACGACACCACGAAACCGAGTACAGGCGACGGCGCCAAATAGGCCGGGCGCGGCGCCAGCCAAGAACGCCGATTCGCACCACCGTTCGGCACGAACTTCCGAACGAGCTTGCGGACCGGCCGAAGAGTCCTTAGCCCTTCTCTATCGGCAGACCGGCGTCGATCCATTCCTTGATGCCGCCACGGAACCAGTAGATGCGCTTGTAGCCTTCCTTCATGGCCCGGCGGGCGCTCTTGTAGCTCTTCCAGCATTCCGGTCCGCCGCAGGAAAACATGATTTCCTGGTTCTTGTCGGTCGGCAACTTGGTGACATCCAGCTCATCCTTGCTCGGGTCGTAGTCGGCTTCCTTGGCGCTCCGCTCGACATAGGGCAACCAGCGGGCACCGGCGGGCCGGTCGGCGACGAACTCCTCCCGGGTGCGACCATCGAACAGCGGCACGCCGCGCGCCGCCAGTTGCTGCGCCTGCTTGGCGCTGACCAGCTCGGTGCCGGCCAGCAGGCGCGGGGTGAAGTAGCCGAGCGTCGAGACATATTCGTAGGCGGCCGGATCGATGGCGCGGAAACTGACCCCCGGCTGGCCCGGCACCGCCATCGTCCGTCCGGCCACCGCGTCGCGCAGCACGCCCAGGGCAGGCTTGCCCAGGGACTTGTTGGCGACGATGGCGAGCCCCGGCGAATCCTTGGTGCGCATGACTTCGGCGACCGGCTCGCCGGCGGCTCGCCAACGCTCGAACATCGGCGCCTCGACAGCCACGGTATCGACCGTGCCGAACTTGAGGGCGTTGAGCAGGGCACCCTCGAAGTAAGTGAAGTAGACGCTGCTGAAATGCTGTTTCAAGGTGGTGCCGGCGGCGTTCGCCTCACCGCGCATCAGGTAGGTGGCCAGAGCGTCCTGGCCGGGCACGCCGAGCGACTTGCCCTTGGCCTCGGCGAAGGTGCGGATTCCGGAGGTCTTCAGCGTCGCCAGCACCACATACGTGCTGCGGTTGGCGACGCCCACCGGAGCGTAGTGGCCGTGGCGCAGCGCGCTGCCGATGATGTGGGCCGGGCCGACGATCACCGCCATCGTGCCGCCGCGCGTTGCGGTCAGGTCCTGCGTGGCATCCATGGAAAACTGGAAGACGGAGCCGATCTTGGCCTGGCTGGCCAGGCTCTCCACCAGCTTCGACCAGGCCGGGTACATGGTGAGCTTGTCCTGTTCGCCATGCTCGCCCGAGTTGATCAGCCATCGATCCGACGGTGTCGCGCTCTCGGCGCCCGCAGCGAATGCCGCGCCCACGGTGGCGACGACCGCGAAAAGGATGTTGCCCAATGCCCGTGCATAGCTGAAGTTCATCATAGTTGCCCCCCACGCAAAATGGTTATCCGCCAAGAATAGCAATAACGGCTCAAGTATTGTTGTCCTTAGCTGATATCCCGACAGCCTGAATCGCGCCGGTCTACACAAAACCGGTAGCATTCCAGTGTCGCCACCGAACCTACCCACAGCCGGCAGACCCCGTGAATACTCCAGACTGGCATGCCCTCGACCCGACGGCGGTCCTCGCCCATCACGCCGTCGATGCCGCCACCGGTCTCAGCGAGGCCGAGGCCAGTGCCCGGCTGGCGCGTCATGGGGCCAATCTGCTCGCCAGTCCGCCCGGGCGTGGCGCGCTGCGTCGCTTCGCCGGGCAGCTCGCCCAGCCGCTGGTGCTGGTGTTGATCGTTGCTGGTGTCGTGACCGCCCTGCTGGCCGAGTGGGTCGACGCCGGGGTGATTTTCGGCGTCGTGGTGGTCAACGCCCTGATCGGCTTTCTTCAGGAAGGCAAGGCCGAAGCCGCCCTGGCCGCCCTGGCGCGAGCCGTCGCCACCGAGACGACGGTGCTGCGCGAAGGGCGTCGGCGGCGCATCGACGCCGCGCAACTGGTGCCGGGCGACGTGATCCACCTGGGCGCCGGCGATCGAGTGCCCGCCGACCTGCGCTTGTTCCACGGCAAGGGTCTGCGCACGGCGGAGGCCGCCCTCACCGGCGAATCGGTACCGGTCGACAAACACACCGATCCGCTGCCCGCCGCCACGGATCTGGCCGACCGCCGCAACATGGCCTACACCGGTACCCACGTGGTGGCCGGCCAGGGCCAAGGGATCGTGGTGGCCACCGGCGCCGCCACGGAGACCGGCCACATCTCGCAACTGATCGCCGGCGCGCCCGATCTCGACACCCCGCTGACGCGCAAGATGGCGGCCTTTTCGCGCCAGTTGCTGGTGGCCATTCTGCTGCTGGCGGCACTCGCCTTCACGGTCGGCGTCTGGCGCGGCGAAGCGGCCTTCGACATGTTCATGGCGGCCGTCGCCCTGGCCGTGGGCGCCATTCCCGAGGGGCTGCCGGCGGCGGTGACCATCACGCTGGCCGTCGGCGTCGGCCGCATGGCGCGGCGGCGGGCGATTGTCCGCAAGCTGCCGGCGGTGGAGACCCTGGGGCAAACCACGGTCATCTGCTCGGACAAGACCGGCACGCTGACCGAGAACGAAATGGCGGTGCGGGAAATCTGGGCCGGCAGCGCCTGCTACACGGTGGCGGACGGCGCGCAGGGCGCCATCGAACTGGCCGCCCAGCCGGCCATCATCGGCTGGGCGTTGCGGGAAGTGCTGGTCGCCGGCGTGCTCTGCAACGACGCCAGCCTGTACCAGGAGAACGGCCGCTGGCGCATGACCGGCGACCCGACCGAGGGCGCGCTGCTGTTGGCGGCAAGAAAGGGCAAGCTCGACGAGGCGGCGCTGCGACTGGCCGCGCCACGCCTCGACGAACTGCCTTTCGACGCCACGCGCCAGGCCATGGCGACACTCCATGACCGCGATGGGCAGCGCTGGCTCTATGTGAAGGGCGCCGTGGAAAGGCTGCTGCCCGCCTGCGTCGATATGCTGGATAGTCACGGCAGTCCCTGGCCGCTGGACGCGGAAGACATCGCCGCGCGGGCCGCCGCCATGGCGAGGAACGGCCTGCGGGTGCTGGCGCTGGCGCGCCGGATGGACGCGGCGGAAAGCGTGATGCCGGAGCACTTGAGCACCGGTCTTACCTTCCTCGGCCTGGTCGGCATGGTGGACCCGCCGCGCCCCCGGGCCATCGGCGCGGTGGCCGCCTGCCATGCCGCCGGTATCCGGGTGAAGATGATCACCGGCGACCATGCCGAGACCGCCCTGGCCATCGCCCGACAATTGCGGATCGCCGACGTGGCCGGCCGCGCCCTGACCGGCCGCGAACTGGCGACCCTCGACGAGGCGGGCCTGCGCAATGCGGTCAGGGAGGTCAACGTCTTCGCCCGCGTCGAACCGGAACAGAAACTCCGGCTGGTCGAGGCGCTCCAGGCCAATGGCGAGGTGGTGGCGATGACCGGCGACGGCGTTAACGACGCGCCGGCGCTCAAGCAGGCCGACATCGGCATCGCCATGGGGCGGGCCGGTACCGAGGTGGCCAAGGAAGCGGCGGCAATGGTACTCACCGACGACAACTTCGCCACCATCGAGGCCGCCGTCGAGGAGGGTCGGGGCATCTACGACAACCTGGTGAAATTCATCACCTGGACGCTGCCGACCAACTTCGGCGAGGGCCTGGTGATCCTCGCCGCCATCCTGGCCGGCACGACGCTGCCGATCACCGCCCTGCAGATCCTCTGGATCAACATGACCACCGCCGTGCTGCTCGGCCTGCCGCTGGCCTTCGAACCCAAGGAGGCCGGCATCATGCGCCGGCCACCCCGCCCGCCCGCCGCGCCAGTGCTCGACGGCACACTGGTCGCGCGTATCGTTCTGCTCGGTGTCCTGATGCTGGCCAGCGCCTTCGGCCTGTTCGAACTGAGCCTCGCGCGCGGCGACTCCCTGGCCGAGGCGCGCACCGTGGCGGTGAATGTCTTCGTGATGGTGGAAACCTTCTACCTCTTCAACTGCCGCTCGCTGACCCGGCCGTTCTGGCAATTGGGCTGGTTCTCCAACCCCTGGATTTGGGCCGGCGCCGGCGCCATGCTGGCCCTGCAAATCGCCTTCACCTATCTGCCCGTCTTCAATCGTCTGTTCGGCACCGCACCCATCCGGCCCCGATCACTGGCTGGCCATCGTCGCCTGCGCTCTGGCGGCGAGCCTGATAGTGGCACTGGAGAAGTGGCTGCGCTACCGGTCCACGCGCGCCGGCGGCTAAGCGGCGATAACAATTTGCCATATGTGACCTGATGATTGCCACCACGGCGCTGGTGCACGAGTTTACGGTCGTCACAACACCAGAGAATTTGGACGCATTGACGGCTTGATCGTCGAGGATTGGCAGGAATGACACAACGCGTGGTGCATCCCTGAATATCAAGAGCCATGGCGGGAGCACCATCGCCAGCGGCATTCAATTCGAACCTGACCCCGCCGATTCTCCTTTGATTCTCGTGCGCGTCAAACTTGACACTATCCCTTATGAGCCACAACCGGCCGACCACATCTGGTCACCATAACGTCGCTTCCGCTCACGCAAATCATCCATAGTCGCGGCCGATCCGCCGCGTCTTTCTAGGCTCGCAATGTGCTCCTGGCTTCTGCGAAGATCGGCACAGCGGCTTTGCTTGGACTCGGTTTCCTGTTGTTGGGGCATCGCCTGAACGGGAGCCCGTTCTGCAATCATCGGCAGCGGCATGCCACGACTGGCGACTCCGGCCACGGTCGGCTCTGGCGGCACAATGTCGTTCGCTACCTCGACCACAACACCACCCTCGATCCTGACCAAGAAGTCCCGTTTGACCTTGTTGGACCTAGTGAAATACCACGTCTCTGTAGCACCGCCGCCAGTGCTAACCTTTTGAAGGCGTGCAGGATCGCCGTAAGCATTGCGAACAGCGGCGGCCGACATTCCAAGTCTGGGAACCGGGTTGAGTTCCGTCGGATCTGCGAGGCCGGGCACTCGCTTGACCTCAGCGGCTATCGGGCGATCGCCGTAATGAACCTTGCCCCGCTCGTCGATCCAGCGATAAACCTGCGCGTACAGACAGCACGGAAAGGCCGCCATAAGGATCAAAACCACGCTCTTCAAAATAACCTCCGTGCGAGTTATCGGATCTGCCCGATGATAACAGCATCGCACATCACCGATATTGCGCCACGTGCGACTGCGCTCTTCTGGCCCCTTGCGGAACGCATCAACCATACGGGCCACTCTTGAATTGAGCCGCTCTTGATCTTCGAGTAGGCAAAGGGAATATGAGACACCAGTAGCCCGCAAGACCCGTTCGATCCGTCATTTCCTGATTGTTTGTTGCGCAACCGGAAGCAGAGATTCACGCGAATTCAAAAGCAAGCAACAGGATGTTTGCTTGGCCAAAGGCGGCTACAGTCGAGGCGTCGATGTCTGGAACAATAAGGGACGTACCACGATATCCCTCAAATTCCCTTCCCATCAGGCTTTACAAGCGAATATCCATGAGGCGCAAGCCTATTTTCAAGCGTTGGATCTGGCAGGGCGGCGCTCATAGCCAGCTGAGCGGCACGGCCCAGAATTGGTCGCCGAACGGGAGCGCCTGCTCGCCGTCATAGAGCACGATGCCGCTGCAAAAATCCGCGCCGCAGAGTTCGCGCAGCCGCCGCAACCCTTTGAAGCCGGCGGCATTCACGCTGGCTGCGGCCTTGACTTCAATGCCGATGACCGCGCGCAGCGGGGATTCGAGGACGAAATCTACCTCGACTTGGTCCTTGTCGCGGTAGGGAACAATAGGGGACAGACTACGATATCCCGCAATTGACCTTCCCATCAGCCTTTACAAGCGAATATCTACTGAAGAGGCGGCCGCGATTGCCGCCTTTCGGCTATCCAGCGGTTTCTGCAGCAACTCGGCGGCGGTGACGATCGGGATGGCCTCGTGGCAGACCGATAGGTTGCCGACTGGACTTGCTTTCGCCCTATCGATCATGATTTGGCATGATTGAGGAATGACAAGCACCCTTCCGGGAGACTCTCATGTTCACCGTCACTGTTTCGCCGAAATTCCTCGTGGAGATTCCCTTGGCTGTGCGCGAGCAATTGCGCATCGAGGCAGGTCAGAAGTTGCAAGTGATCGCCTTTGATCGCCGTATCGAGTTCCTGCCGATCGAACCGGCGCGTCAGTTGCGCGGCTTTTTGTCCGGTATCGCCACCGATATTCCGCGCGAGGACGATCGCGAATGAACGTGGTCGATTCCTGCGCCTGGCTGGAGTATTTCGCGGATGGGCCAAAATTCCGAACTTTTTCGCTCCGGCCGTCGAGGCGGGGGCAAGCCTCATGCCTATTCGTCAATACCACCCGTGTTGTTCGGCCCAGCGATCAGCACTACAATTACCCAACAGAATTAAACTTTATTGGGTAATTCAATGAACAACACCGCCCTGTTCCGCGAACACGAACTCGCCTTTCGCACTCAATACGCGGAACTCAAGGAGCGCACGCTGACCGCCGGTTCACTGCTGCCCGGCACGCCCGGTACGCTGCATCTGCGCAAGGGCACCGGCTATGCCTACTGGTATCGGATCTACTACCCGGCCCCCGGCAAGCAGGCCGAAACACTGGTCGGCAAGGAAGACGACACCGCCGCACGGGAAGCGATGCGCGAGCGGATGGCTTTCGCCGAATGGGCCGCGAGGCAAGTCGTGTTCCTGCGCAAGCTCGGCTTTCAGGTCGCCGACAAGGCAAGCGCCCGCGTGCTCGTGGAACTACACAACCTCGGCGCCTTCGAGGCCGGCCTGGTGCTGGTCGGCACACTCGGTTACATGGCTTGGCTCAACGAGCTTGGCGTCATCGCCGTCAGCGCCCGCACACAGGACATCGACCTCGCCCGCCACCAGCGGCTAAAGCTCGCCGCGCCGATTTCCTTTCTATCCACCCTGCAAGCCACCGGTTTGCCCTTCGTTCCCGTACCGGGACTGCCATCGACGGCGCCGTCGACCTCGGTCAAGTTGCCCGGCGTCCAGGGCCTGCGCGTCAACATGCTTGCCCCCGGCGAGCGCATCGGCGCCACCGTTCAGGTACCGGAACTGGAATGGGCGGCGCAAGCCATCCCCTATTACGCCTACCTGCTCGACAGCCCCGAACCCGGCGCCCTGCTCGCCGGTGGCCACTGCATACCGGTTCGCCTACCGCAACCCGGACGCCTCGTCTGGCACAAGCTCTACGCCAGCACCCAGCGCACCGGCTTTCCGGAAAAGGCGGCAAAGGATCGCCAGCAGGCGCTGACACTGGCCGCCGCAATCGTTGAAGGCGAGCCCGGCGCCCTGCGCGATGCGTGGGACGACGCGCCGATATCAATGACCGCCGAGATTCGCCCGCTGCGGGCCACCTTGCCACAACGCCTGAACGCTCATCCCATGCTGAAAGACATTCTGCACGACTGTCTGGCCAGCAACGGGTAGCCATGGCCCGCTTGCCCGGTCGGCGGTCGACGAGTGCCGTTTGCCGCCGGTTCCTCCGTGCCGGCGGTAGAATCGGCCGATCGGCCATCCTCCTGGAGCCCAAGCCATGAAACGCTCGCTTACCGCTTTCGTCATCGCTTGCCTGACCCTGCTGGCCGCCGGGGCGCAGGCCCAGAACGAGCCACCGCCCTCCACCGGTCAGACCCTGTACCTGCCGATTCACACTTCCATTGCCCAGGGCGATCTGGACAAATCCGGCAAGCCGCGCGAAACGCCGCTCGCCATCCACGTCAGCCTGCGCAACACCGACCCGCGCCAGCCGGTGAAGATTCTTTCGATCCGCCACTTCGACCCCCAGGGCCGGCCGGTGCGAGAGCTCGTTGCGGCACCGCAGGTCGTTCCGCCGCTGGGCAGCCACCAAGTCGTCGTCCCGCGCGCCGACGCTCCCGGCGGTTCCGCCGCCAGTCTGCTGATCCTCTGGACCGCCGATGTGCCGGTCAATCCCTTGCTGGCCGAGGCGCTGCACGCGGACAGCCGCGACGGCCGAGCCGCGGTATTCATCACCACCGCCCTGCCGATCCGGGCCCGCTGAACGTCCTCCGTTGTCGCAGTCATGGCGGTCGCGACGGCCGCCCGGGAATTGAGGAGTCTTCGCCATGAGCCAGAATGCGCCGCTGCGGCTGCATGTGCCCGAGCCCACCGGGCGGCCGGGACAGCACACCGACTTTTCCTATCTGCATGTGTCGCCCGCCGGCGAAATCCGCCGCCCGCCGGTGGATACCCAGCCGGCCGAAACCGGCGACCTGGCCTTCGCCCTGGTGCGGGTGCTCGACGACGCGGGCCGGGCCGTCGGCCCATGGGCGCCCGATCTGCCGGCGGAGCGGGCGCGCTTCGGCCTGCGCGCCATGATGAAGACGCGCATCTTCGACGCCCGCATGCTGATCGCCCAGCGGCAGAAGAAGATGTCCTTCTACATGCAATGCCTGGGCGAAGAGGCGATCAGCGTCGCCCATGCGTTGGCACTCGACCCAGGCGACATGTGCTTCCCGACCTATCGGCAGCAGGGGCTGCTGATGGCCCGCGAGGTGCCCTTGGTCGATCTGGTCTGCCAGTTGCTGTCCAACGAACGCGACCCGCTCAAGGGCCGCCAGTTGCCGGTGCTCTACTCGGTGAAGAAGGCGGGCTTCTTCAGCGTCTCCGGCAATCTGGCGACACAGGTCGTTCAGGCGGTGGGCTGGGGCATGGCCTCCGCCATCAAGGGCGATACGAAGATCGCCTCGGCCTGGATCGGCGACGGCTCGACGGCCGAAGCCGACTTCTCCACCGCGCTGACCTTCGCCCACGTCTATCGCGCGCCGGTCGTCATCAATGTCGTCAACAACCAGTGGGCGATTTCGACCTTCGAGGCCATCGCCGGCGGCGAGGGCACCACCTTCGCGGCACGCGGCGTCGGCGCCGGCATTGCTTCGCTGCGGGTCGACGGCAACGATTTTCTCGCCGTCTACGCCGCCTCACGCTGGGCGGCCGAGCGGGCGCGCGGCAACCTTGGCCCAACACTGATCGAATGGGTGACCTACCGCGCCGGCGCGCATTCGACATCGGACGATCCCACCAAGTACCGCCCCGCCGACGACTGGGAACACTTTCCGCTCGGCGACCCGATCGCGCGGCTCAAGCAACATCTGATCGGCATCGGCGCCTGGTCGGAACAGGCTCACGCCGACTTGCAAGAGGAACTTGAAGCCGAGGTGACGGCGGCGCAGAAGGAGGCGGAGGGCTACGGCTCGCTGGCCGACGGCCACATCCACAACGCGGCAACGATGTTCGAGGACGTCTATAAGGACATGCCCGCGCACTTGCGCCGACAGCAGCGCGAGGTGGGGGTCTTGCCATGAGCACCGATGCCGCAATCGACCGGAAGGTGCCGATGACCATGATCCAGGCCTTGCGCTCGGCGATGGACGTGATGCTGGCGCGCGACGACAACGTGGTCGTCTTCGGCGAGGATGTGGGCTACTTCGGCGGCGTGTTCCGCTGCACCGAGGGCCTGCAGCAGAAGTACGGCACGTCGCGCGTTTTCGATGCGCCGATCTCGGAAAGCGGCATCGTCGGCGTCGCCATCGGCATGGGCGCCTACGGCCTGCGGCCGGTGGTGGAAATCCAGTTCGCCGACTATTTCTATCCCGCTTCCGACCAGATCGTCTCGGAGGCAGCACGGTTGCGCTACCGTTCAGCGGGCGAATTCACGGCGCCGATCACCATCCGCATGCCCTGCGGCGGCGGCATCTTCGGCGGCCAGACCCACAGCCAGAGTCCGGAAGCCCTGTTCACCCACGTCTGCGGTCTGCGCACGGTGATGCCGTCCAATCCCTATGACGCCAAGGGCCTGCTGATCGCCTCGATCGAGAACGACGATCCGGTGATCTTTCTCGAGCCAAAGCGCATCTACAACGGCCCCTTCGACGGCCATCACGACCGGCCGGTGGTGCCTTGGGCCAAGCATCCGCTGGGTGAGGTGCCCGAGGGCTACTACACGGTGCCGCTGGAATCGGCGGCGGTGTATCGCCAGGGCGCCGCCGTGACCGTGCTCACCTACGGCACCATGGTATATGTCTCGGCGGCGGCCGTACTGGAGAGCGGCATCGACGCGGAGATCATCGACCTGCGCAGCATCTGGCCGCTCGACCTGGAGACCATCGTCCGCTCGGTAAACAAGACCGGCCGCTGCGTGGTGGTACACGAGGCGACCCGCACCAGCGGCTTCGGCGCCGAACTGACCGCGCTGGTGCAGGAGCACTGTTTCTATCACCTCGAAGCGCCGATCGAGCGCGTCGCCGGCTGGGACACACCCTATCCGCACGCCCAGGAGTGGGCCTACTTCCCCGGCCCGGACCGCGTTGCGGCGGCGCTCAGGCGCGCACTGGAGGGCTAGATGGGTATCCATGTCATCAAGATGCCGGACATTGGCGAAGGCATTGCCGAGGTGGAGCTGGCGGCCTGGAATGTTCAACCTGGCGACCACGTCGCTGAAGACCAGTCGCTCGCCGACGTGATGACCGACAAGGCCACCGTCGAGATTCCCTCGCCGGTGGCCGGCAAGGTGCTGTCGCTGGGCTGCCAGCCCGGCGTGCTGCTGGCGGTCGGCGCTGAACTGATCCGGATCGAAGTCGAAGGTGAGGGAAACGAACGCAACCGGCCCGCGGCCCCGGCCCCCGGCCAAGCCGCGCCGGCACCCGCCGACCGCGATGACCCCGGCACCAAGCCACTCGCCTCGCCCGCCGTGCGCCAATATGCTCGCGAGCACGATGTTCAACCTGCGCCAAGTACGGGGCAGCGGCCCGGGCGGACGCATTGTCCGCGAGGACGTGGAGGCCCACGACCGGCTCGGGTCGGGTTCGCCGTCGTCATCCAGCCGCGACGCGCGCTATGCCGAGCGTAACGGTGAGGAAGCCATACCGGTCATCGGCCTGCGGCGCAAGATCGCCCAGCAGATGCAGGCCGCGAAGCGGCACATTCCGCACTTCACCTACGTGGAAGAGATCGACGTCACCGAGATGGAAGCCTTGCGCGCGCAGCTGAACGCCCGTTACGAAAGCCAGCGTGGCCACCTGACCCTGCTGCCGCTGCTGATGCGCGCCGTGGTACTGGCGCTGCGCGAGTTTCCGCAGATCAACGCGCGCTACGACGACGAGGCCGACGTCGTCACGCGTTACGCCGCAGTCCATTTCGGTGTCGCCACCCAGACCGACGGCGGCCTGATGGTGCCCGTGGTCCGCCATGCGGAAGCGCGCGATCCGTGGTCGAACGCGGCGGAAATCACCCGCCTGGCCGAGGCAGCGCGAACCGGCAAAGCCAGCCGTGAGGAGTTCGACCGGCTCGACGATCACCGTCACCAGCCTCGGCGCGCTGGGCGGCATCGTCTCCACGCCGATCATCAATCACCCCGAAGTCGCCATCGTCGGCGTGAACCGGGTGGTCGAGCGGCCGATGATCCGCGCCGGCCAAGTAGTGGCGCGGCGGATGATGAATCTCTCCTCGTCCTTCGATCACCGCGTCGTCGATGGCATCGACGCCGCCAAATTCATCCAGGCCGTGCGCGGCTATCTGGAGCTTCCCGCCACGCTATTCATCGAGTAGGCGCGGCGGGAAACCAGCCGGAGGACCGGAATATGCGGCCGGTTACCAGCTAAACGGCCCGAAGCCGTTTCCTCCCCACGGACCACCGCCCCACGGACTGCCACCCCAGGGACCACCGCTGTTCCACGGACTTCCTCCCCACGGGCTGCCACCCCACGGACTACCACCCCACGGGCTGCCGCCCCAAGGACTGCCGCCCCACGGACTACCGCCCCACGGCCCACCACCCCAGGGACTACCACCCCATGGACTACCGCCCCACGGACTGCCACCCCATGGACTACCGCCCCAGGGGCTGCCCCAGCCCAACGGACTACCCCAGCCGAGCGGGCTGCCGAAGAAAGCATTGGCGGATTGGCTCGAAGCCAGCAAGCTCGATGCCATCAGTACCGACGCGATCAGCGCGGACTTTTTCATATTCGCTCCGAAATTGTCTGCGACTGGCCGGACAACCTGATGCGGTCCCGTCGCTTCGTTTCCTCGAACGGGCAACGCGGCCATTGGCCACGCTGCCCGCCGCTCGCCGACTACCAGCCCCAGCCGCCACCGTCGTAGCGATTGTTGCCCCAGCCGCCGCCGTCATAGCGGTTGTCGCCCCAACCGGAGCCGGCGCCATCCATATCGCCGCCCATGTTGAAGCCGAAGTTGCCACGAGCCGACCCGCGCCCGGTACCACGGCCATAGCCGCGCCCGTAGCCACGACCGTAGCCATAGCCATCGCCGTAACCATAGCCATCGTAGTAGCCAGGACCACCGTAGTACCCCGGGCCACCCCAGCCAGGACCGCCGTAGTACCCGGGGCCACCCCAGCCCGGGCCACCGTAGTAACCCGGACCACCCCAGCCAGGGCCACCGTAGTAGCCGCCTTGGTTGGCGGGCTGGCCGCCGCGCGGCGCCGACTGCTGAGTTTGTCCGGTACCAGGCGCCACATAAGGACCAGCCGGGGCCTGCGGCGCGGCCGAAGCCACGCCAGCAGCGCCAAGACTAAGCGCGGTAGCCAGGGTAATTGCTGTTATTTGAAAACGGTTATGCATTTGGCGCTCCTCCATTAAGTGAGTACAACGGTGCTACTGCGAGAAACAGTTGTCACGACTCGCCACGCGGTTTGTTCATTTCATCCCGGATGAGTCACGACGACTGAACAATCCGGCGCCCACGGGGCACCGAAGAAAACAGGCTGTTTTGAAGAATTCTTACTCAAATTCGCCGGTCAATGCAAGACAGGGCATCGATGGCGGCACCGCTGACGCTTGCCTGCGGCGACGTACCTGCTATCGAGGCGAAGTTCGCACCGGGTGACGCTTCTCGCTGTTATGCCCCGGTCACCACCACCACATGCACCCGATACGGTCCATGCGCACCGAGAACGATCGTTTGCTCGATGTCACCGGTGCGCGACGGACCGGAGATGAAGTTGACGGCGCGGGGCAGTTCGTTGCGTTCGGCGCGCGCCAGATTCCAGGCTTCTTCCATGCCGGGCACAAGGCGGGAAGCGGCGACGATGGCGATGTGCGTTTCGGGCAGCAGGCTGACCGAACCGGGCGTATCGGGACCGGAGAGCAGCATCAGCGTGCCGGTTTCGGCGATGGCGCAGAAGCAGCCGGTGATGCCGACCAGATCGGCATCGACGGCGCCGCGCGGCGCGAATTCGATGCCCGCCGCGCTCCAGTCGTGGCCGGCCACCAGCGGCCAGCCGACGACCTTGGTCGGCAGTTGATTCGCCGTGAGGTAGCGGGCCACCGCGGCGGGCACGGCCGGCCATTCGGCTACGACTTCGACCGTCGTCGACAGGGCCTCGGACTTGCGCTTGAAACGTTCGAGCAGATCGCCATCGACACGCGGCCGGGGGCCCTGTTGGCGAGCCGCCAGGCAGGCGTCGATGGCGCGGCGGGCGGGCGCGGCATTGTCGGCATTGCGGCCCAGCTTTTCGCGCACCCGGCCCAGAATATCGTCACGAGCAGTCATATCACCCGGTTCCTTTCCTCGCCCCGCACAAAGGCTTCGATGTTGTCGATCAACTGATCGGCCAGCACCTGCATGGCCTGGCCGGACGCCCAGGCGACGTGCGGCGTGACGATCAGGTTGGGTAGTTGGCAGCCAAGCAGCGGATTGCCCTCGCGCGGCGGTTCCTTCGACAACACGTCGAAGCCGGCGCCGGCGATCCAGCCTTCCCGCAGCGCCTCGACCAGCGCCGCTTCATCGACCAGGCCGCCACGCGCGGTGTTGATGAGCAGGGCATCGCGCTTCATGGCGCGCAGTTCCGCCGCGCCGATCATGCCGCGCGTCTGCTCGGTCATCGGGCAGTGCAGGGAGATCGCGTCGGACTCCGCCAACAAGGTCTCGAAGGAAACATAGCCGGGCCGCACGGTGGCCGCGCCCTTCCGTTCGCCCCAAAGCACGCGCAGGCCGAACGCCTCGGCCAGCCGCGCCACGCCCCGCCCCAGCGAGCCTCGCCCCAACAGACCCAGCGTCGAGCCGGTCAGATCGCGGATCGGATGGGTGAAGAGGCAGAAGGTCGACGCGCGTTGCCAACCACCGGCCGCCACGTCGGCCCGATAGGCGAGCAACTGCCGACGCAGCGCCAGCAGCAGCATGAACACGTGTTCGGGCACTGTCTGGGCGGCGTAGCCCCGAATATTGGTGACCGGCAGCTTGTGCTCGCGACACCAGGCCAGGTCGATGTTGTCGGTGCCGGTGGCGGCTTCGGCGATCAGCCGCAGCGTGGGCAGGCGTGCCAGCAGTTCGCCTCGCAGCACCGCCTTGTTGACGATGACCATGGTGGCATCCCTGACGCGCTCGTATAACTCCTCGGGCGCGGTCTTGGCATATTCGGTCCAGGTGTGGGGAAAGGTCGGCCGCCTGACAACAGCGCGCACCGAATCCTTTTCCAGGAAGACAATCCGCTCCATCAGCGCTTGCCTTGCGCATACAGATCGCGGAAGGTCTTGCCCTCGGGCGCCGGGAAATCGCGGCCGCGCGTCCATTCGGGCGCGACGCCCAGCACGCCGATGCGGTCGCGGCCGGCGGCCAGCCAGTTGAGGTAGCGCACGCCGAACCGGGTGCCCAGGGCATAGAGCCTGGGCCGGCAAGCCACCCAGGCCCAGGCCTTGAAGGCGAGACGCTCCACGAGCGGGCGCAGGTTCTTCTCCACCTGCTTTTCGCGCAGCTTGCGCAGCAGCTCGGGCAGCGGAATCTTCACCGGGCAGACGACGCCGCACTGGTTGCACAGCGTGGCCGCGTGCGGCAGGTCGATGGCTTTGTCGAGGCCCGTGTAGAGCGGCGTCAGCACCGAGCCCATCGGCCCGGGATAGACCCAGCCGTAGGCATGGCCGCCGATGGTCTGATAGACCGGGCAGTGGTTCATGCAGGCGCCGCAGCGGATGCAGCGCAGCATGTCCTGGAACTTCGAGCCGACCAGATCGGCGCGGCCGTTGTCGACCAGCACGAAGTAGAGGTGCTCGGGGCCATCGGATTCGTCCGGCTGTTTGACGCCGGTCAGCAGCGAAACGTAGTTGGAGATCGACTGGCCGGTGGCGGAGCGGATCAGGAGGCGCAGCAGCAACGACAGGTCCTCCAGGGTCGGAATCACCTTCTCGATGCCGGTGACGACCACATGCACGCGCGGCAGGGTGGTGACCATGCGGCCGTTGCCTTCGTTGGTGACCAGCGCCACCGAACCGGTTTCCGCGACCAGGAAATTGCCGCCGGAAATGCCCATGTCGGCGTCGAGAAAGTGCTCGCGCAGCGCTTCGCGCGCCTCGCGGGTCAGCTCGGGAATCTCGGTCTTGCGCGGCGTGTCGTGCACCCGCGCGAACAGGTCGGCCACCTCGTCGAGGCCCTTGTGCACCACCGGCGCGATGATGTGCGAGGGCGGTTCGTTGTCGTTGATCTGGAGGATGTATTCGCCGAGGTCGGTCTCCACCGGCTGGACGCCGGCGGCCTCCAGCGCGTGGTTGAGGCCCGGCCTCCTCGGAGAGCATCGACTTCGATTTGACGGCCTTCTTCACGCCATGCCGGCGGGCGATGTCCACCACATGACGGCAGATTTCGGCGCCGTCCTTCGCCCACAAGCACCGTGGCGCCGCGCGCTGTGGCGGCGGACTCGAACTTCTCCAGCCAGAGGTCGAGGTCTTGCAGCACCCGGTTGCGCACCGCCTTGCCGGCTTCGCGCGTGCCCTCGAAATCGTCGATTTCCTTGATCGCCACGGCACGCTTGTCGACGAACTTGCCCTTCGAGGTACGCATGTTCGCCTGCAACACCGGGTTGGCCAGCGCCGCGGCAGCGTTGGCCTTGAAGAACATCGAGCGGATCCGCATCACTTGTCCCCGTCAACACTTCGGCGACGTGCAGCACCCGCGTCTTCTCGTCGCCCATGCGGCGCAGCTTGCCTTCGATGTTGAGCAGGCAGCCGAGATCGCCGCCGACGATGGCGTCGGCGCCGGTAGCTACAGGCATTGGCGCACTTGCGCTCGGCGATGGCGGCCGATACCTCGCCGAACTTGACCGAGAAGGTGCCACCGAAACCGCAGCATTCCTCGGCACCCGGCATTTCCCGCAACTCGACGCCGGGCAGTCGGGCGAGCAGTGCGCGCGGCTGATGCTTGATGCCCAGGCTGCGCAGGCCGGTGCAGGAATCGTGATAGGTGACCCTGCCGCGAAAATCCCCGGGCAACTTGTCGATCCTGGCGACATTGACCAGAAAATCGGTGAGCTCGAAAACGCGGCTGGCCAGCGCCACGGCGCGGCCGTGCCATGCGGGATCATCGGCAAGCAAGCCTGGATACTCGGTGCGAATCTGGTCGGCGCAGGAGCCGGACGGTGCGACAACGTATTCGTAGCCCTCGAACTCGGCAATCAGCTTTTTCGCCAGCGCGGCGGCCGAGGCCCGGTCACCGCCGTTGAAGGCCGGCTGTCCGCAGCAGGTCTGGGTTTCCGGCACGATGACCTCGCAACCGGCTGCCTCGAGCAGGTGAATGGCGGCAAAGCCGATGCGCGGCCGCATCATGTCCACGAGACAGGTGACGAACAACGCTACCCGCATGGGATCTCCCTTGAACAGGTTTGGAACTGGAACGTTTCGCATTGTGGCATACTTCGCCGCCGACAAAAGAAGCCGCAGCCATGCCCCGCCCGAGCGTTCCAGCCCCCCCCGCCGAAGCAAAGAATCCCATCCAGGTCGTCGAGCGGATGATGAAGTTGCTCGACGTGCTTTCCTACTATCACGACCCGGTGAGCCTGAAGCAGTTGTCGCTGGAGACGGGCTTGCATCCGTCCACCGCCCATCGCATTCTGGCCGCCATGGCCGCCACCGGCTTCGTCGAACGGGCCGAGCCGGGCACCTACCGGCTGGGCATCCGCCTGCTCGAACTGGGCAATGTGGTCAAGTCGCGCATCAACATCCGCGAGTCGGCCATGCCGCCGATGCAAGCGCTGCACCAGCGGATCGGCGAAAGCGTCAACCTGGGCGTGCGCCAGGGCGACGAGATCGTCTATGTCGAGCGCACTTCCAGCGGTCGCTCGTCCGTGCGGGTGGTGCACCTGGTCGGCGCCCGCGCGCCGCTTGCATGTCACGGCGGCCGGCAAGCTCTATCTGGCCGAGGACGAGCCGCGAGCAGTTGCGCGACTACGCCCGACGCACCGGGCTGCCCGGCCTGACGTCGCACTCGATCACCACGCTGTCGGCGCTGGAGAAGGAGATCGAGCGGGTACGCCGCCACGGCGTGGCCTACGACAACGAGGAGATTGAACAGGGACTGCGCTGCATCGCCGCGCCGATACGCGACGACGCTGGCGACCTGGTCGCCGGGCTTGTCGGTCTCGGCCCCGGCCGATCGCTACAACCCGGAATGGATTGCCCTTGCTGTGCGCCACGGCCGACGCCATCTCGGCGACCATTGGCTACGTCAAGCCGCCGGCACGATAGCCGGCGTCGATCAACCCGCGGCGTGCGGCTGCAGCCAGTGCGGCGCTTTCTATCCAGCGCTTGATCCGGTTGGCGTCGCCAATGCGGGTCAGCTTGCCCCAGGAGTCGAGCAGCACGATGATCATCGGCTTGTTGTTCAGCCAGGCCTGCATGACCAGGCACTTGCCCGCCTCGTTGATATAACCGGTCTTGGACAGGCCGATATCCCACGAGTCGCTCTTCACCAGGCTGTTGGTATTGTGGAAGGACTGTGTCCGACCGGCGATATTGACGTCGTATTCGGCTGTGGTCGAGTACTGCCGAATCAGGGGGTATCGGTGCGCGGCGGCCACCATCTTGGTCAGGTCGCTTGCGCTGGAAACATTGGCGGCGGTCAGACCGGTCGAGTCCTCGAAGCTGCGTGTCGGTGAGACCCAGTTCCTTGGCCTTGCGATTCATGGCGGCGACAAACGCAGTGCGACCACCCGGATAGTGGCGCGACAACGCGGCGGCGGCACGGTTCTCGGAGGCCATCAAGGCCAGGCGCAGCATTTCCTCACGCGTCAGTTGCGTCCCGACCTTCAGGCGAGAACGCGTTCCCTTCAAGGTGTCGACATCCTCTTCGCCGATCGTCAGTTCTTCGGTCAGGCTGGGCTTGGCGTCGAGCGCGACCATGGCGGTCATCAGCTTCGTGATCGACGCGATGGGCACCTGGGTGTTGGGATTCTTCTCGAACAGCACCGCGCCGCTGGTCTGGTCTACCACCACCGCCGAGGCGGATTGGACCACCAGATTGCCGGATTCATCGCGCCGGGGCGATAGTTCGGCGTGCTTCTTTTGCTTGGCCTTGGCCGTGGGCTTGGCCTTTACCTTGACATGCTTCTGCTTCTTGACAACCGCTGCCTTCTTTCTGGGTGCGGCCTGCGCTTCGCCGGACAGGGGTCCGAAGCTGGGGCCAACCATCAGTCCGGCCGACACCAACAGCAGCAATAGAGCCTTTTTCATCAACTTCTCCAACGCGACATATTGCCAGTCTAACATCCGACCGCGACCCAACAAGTGGAGTATCGGCAATATTTTCAATAAATCAATGGAGATAGCCAATAAACCTCAAGCCATATCGAGATCAAGGAAAGCGGTGATTTCACTGCGTCGAACCATGGCATCCCGGTAGCCCAGGTCGATCAGGTGACGGATGTACCGTGCCTCGAACAGCAGGTAGCTGGCAAAGGCTCCACCGGCGTTGTCGCGGACTCCCATGCCGCGCAACAGCATCCGCACCGCCCAGGGCAGGTCCGAAGCCATGCGCGCGGCGAGAATGTCCAGTCGTTCCGAGGGTTGAATGACCATCAGATCGATCGGTCGCCACGACAGTCCCTCTCGTTGGCGAACGTCCTCGGAAATATGTGTCGAGAGCCGATTCACCTGATTCATCCGCTCGATGTCGGCGGCGAGGCTGTCAACGTAGATCCCGGACAGCACGTGCCCCGAGATGTCCGCCAGGCTGGGATACGCCTTGCTCGAAGACCGGTCACCCTCACCGGCGGCCATGCGGCCGCTGCCGATCACCAGAATCCGCTCGGCACCCAACCGAACCGCTGGCGACAAGGGCGCCAGCTCGCGCATGGCGCCGTCGCCGAAGTACTCGCGATGCAGCTTGACCGCGGGGAACAGGAACGGCACCGCCATCGACGCCATGACGTGGCCGATGTTCAGGGCCACATGGGCGCCGACCCGCTGGACCCTCTGCCAGGGTTCGAGGTCGGCCCGGCCCTGAAAGAAGCTCACGCATTGACCTGACCCGTAACCCGAGCAGGTGATGCTGAGCGCACGCAAGGCCTGGCTGGCGATGACTGTCTTCAGATTCCGGAAATCGAGCTGTCCGGCCAACCGACGTTGCAGGGGATCATTGTCGAGCAGGCCCCGCGGCGCAAGGCCGAACAACCAGCCGACACTCAACGCCGCCAGCCAGTGTCCGCCGGAAACGGAGACACTCCAAGGGTCGGCGCGGTAGACGGCGCCGGCATGGAGGTCGGACCAGAAGGCTTCCAGAGCATCGACACCCGCGCCGAAATCGTCGGCGCCAATGGCCAGGCTGGCGGCGTTGATGGCACCGCCGGAGACCCCGCAATAGATGGAAAAGGGGCTGACCTGTGGCTGCGGCAGCATTTGCCGTAAAGCCTTCAGGACGCCAACCTCATAGGCCGCCCTGGCGCCTCCGCCGGAAACGACCAACGCAGTCCTGGTATCCGGCCCCGTCTTCATGTCAGGGGCCGCACCTGCCGTTGCGCCACCTCCACCGACAGCAACGCCGTCATGTTGACGATGCGCCGGACGGTCGCCGTCGGCGTCAGGATGTGCACCGGCCGGGCGGCGCCGAGCAGCAATGGCCCGACCGTCAGGCCGTCGCCCGCCGCGGTCTTCAGCAGATTGAAGGCGATATTGGCGGCATCCACGCTGGGCATCACCAGCAGGTTGGCGGCACCCTTCAGCCGGGATGGCGGAAAGACCTGCCGGCGAATATCTTCGGATAACGCCGCATCGCCGTGCATCTCGCCCTCGACTTCCAGTTGTGGCTCGCGCGCCGTGATGAGCTCAAGCGCCCGACGCATCTTGATCGCGGTCGGCGTGTCCTCCGAGCCGAAGCTGGAATGAGAGAGCAGCGCCACCTTGGGCGTCAGGCCGAAGCGGCGGACTTCTTCGGCGGCCAGCACCGTCATCTCGGCGACCTGTTCGGCGGTCGGGCTCGTAATTGACGTAGGTATCACCGATGAACAGGGTCCGGCTGGGCAGGATCAGCATGTTCATGGCGTGGAAGCTGCTCGATGCCCGGCCGACGGCCGATGACCTCGGCGATGAACTTCAGATGCAGCGAATGACGGCCGAAGGTGCCGCACAGCATGGCATCGGCATGACCGTGGCGAACCAGCATGGCGCCGATCAGGGTGGTGCGGCGCCGCATTTCGCGCTTGGCGTACTCGACGCCGATGCCCTTGCGGCAGGTCAGCTCGTAGTAGTCCTGCCAGAGATCCTTGTAGCGCGGATCGGAGTCTGGATTGACCAGCTCGAAATGTTCGCCGGCGCGGATGCGCAGACCATCACGGGCGATTCGGCCTTCGACGACCTCGGCCGGCCGATGACGATCGGGTTTGGCCAGGCCCTCGTCGACCACGGTCTGCACCGCGCGCAGCATCCGGTCGTCCTCGCCTTCGCAGAAGACGATGCGCGCCGGGTTCTTCTTGGCGGCGGCGAACACCGGACGCATCAGCAGACCGGTGTGATAGACGAACTCGTTCAGTTGCTGGCGATAGGCGGCCATGTCGGCGATGGGCCGCGTCGCCACGCCGGAATCCATGGCCGCCTGGGCCACGGCTGGCGCCACCTTCATGATCAGGCGCGGATCGAAGGGCTTGGGAATCAGGTATTCGGGGCCGAAGGCCAATTCTTCGTTGCCGTAGGCCGCCGTGACCACCTCGGACTGTTCGGCGTGGGCCAGATCGGCGATGGCCCGCACGGCGGCGATCTTCATGGGCTCGTTGATGGTGCGTGGCCCCGACGTCGAGCGCGCCGCGGAACATGTAGGGGAAACACAGGACGTTGTTGACCTGGTTCGGGTAGTCGGAACGACCGGTGCCGATGATGACGTCGGAACGCACGGCATGGGCATCCTCGGGCCGGATCTCCGGATCCGGGTTGGCCATGGCCAGGATCAGCGGATTGGGCGCCATGGCGGCAACCATTTCCGGCTTCAGGACGCCCTTGGCCGACAAGCCGAGGAAGATGTCGGCGCCGGGCATGACGTCGGCCAGCGTACGCGCCGCGGTCTCCTGGGCGTAGCGGGCCTTGGAGGGGTCGAGGTTCTCGCGACCGGTGTGAATGACCCCCTTGCTGTCGACCACATAGACATTGCGCCGATCGATGCCCAGGCTCACCACCAGGTCGAGGCAGGCAATGGCGGCGGCGCCGGCGCCGGAGCAAACCAGCTTGACCTGGCCGATGTCCTTGTCCGACCACGCGCATGCCATTCAGCACGGCGGCGGCGGTGATGATGGCGGTCCCGTGCTGGTCGTCGTGGAACACCGGAATCGACAGGCGCTCGCGCAGCTTGGCTTCGACATAGAAGCACTCGGGCGCCTTGATGTCTTCCAGGTTGATGCCACCGAAGGTGGGCTCCAGGGCGGCAATGATGTCGACCAGTTTCTCCGGATCCTTCTCGTTGATTTCGATATCGAAGACGTCAATGCCGGCGAACTTCTTGAACAGCACACCCTTGCCTTCCATCACCGGCTTGCCGGCCAGCGGGCCAATGTCGCCGAGACCGAGCACGGCCGTGCCGTTGGTAATGACCGCCACCAGGTTGCCGCGCGACGTGTATTCGTAAGCCTTGGCGGGATCGGCGACGATCTCGTCACAGGCGGCCGCCACGCCGGGCGAGTAGGCCAGCGACAGATCGCCCTGATTGGTCAGCGCCTTGGTCGGCGTGACAGCGATCTTGCCTGGTCTTGGCAAGCGGTGATACTCCAGGGCCGCGGCGCGAATTCTTTCATCCATTGATATGCGTCCTTTGCTCGGGTGCGAGGATGATTGTGGCACAATTCTCCGTGCTGTCCGCAGCCCATTCCGCCCCCTGTTTTTACTGGAGAAACCCCATGAGTCAGCCCATTCGTGGTGCTACCGCGCCCGATTACGTCCGGCACGCCAAGCTAAAAGCCTGGGTGGCCGAAGTGGCCGCCCTGACCCGACCCGATCAGATTGTCTGGTGTGACGGCTCGCAAGACGAGTACGACCGCCTTTGCGCACAAATGGTCGAGGCCGGCACCTTCATCAAGCTCAATCCGGCCAAGCGCCCAAATTCCTACCTCGCCTGCTCCGATCCCTCCGACGTTGCCCGCGTCGAGGACCGCACCTACATCTGCTCCGACCGGCAGGAGGACGCCGGCCCGACCAACAACTGGGAAGCGCCGGCCAAGATGAAGGAAACGCTCACCGGCCTGTTCGAGGGCTCCATGCGTGGCCGGACCATGTATGTCATCCCGTTCAGCATGGGGCCGCTCGGCTCGCCCATCGCGCACATCGGCGTCGAGATCACCGACTCCGCCTATGTGGTGGTCAATATGCGCACCATGACCCGCATGGGCAAGGCCGTCTATGACGTCATCGGCACGGATGGGGCGTTCGTGCCCTGCCTGCACTCGGTCGGTGCGCCGCTGGAGCCGGGCCAGGCCGACGTGAAGTGGCCCTGCAACGCGACCACCAAGTACATCGTCCATTTCCCCGAGACGCGCGAGATCTGGTCCTACGGTTCTGGCTACGGCGGCAATGCCCTGCTGGGCAAGAAGTGCCTCGCGCTGCGCATCGCCTCGACCATGGCCCGCGACGAAGGCTGGCTGGCCGAACACATGCTGATCCTCGGCGTCGAATCGCCGCAGGGCGAGAAGACCTATGTCGCGGCGGCGTTTCCCTCGGCGTGCGGCAAGACCAACTTCGCCATGCTGATCCCGCCGGAAAGCCTCAATGGCTGGAAAGTCACCACGGTGGGCGACGACATCGCCTGGATCAAGCCGGGCCCCGATGGCCGCTTCTACGCCATCAACCCTGAGGCCGGCTATTTCGGCGTGGCGCCGGGTACCAGCGAGAAGACCAACTTCAACGCCATGGCGACGCTGAAAGAGAACATCATCTACACCAACGTCGCATTGACCGACGACGGCGACGTCTGGTGGGAGGGCATGAGCAAGGAGCCGCCCGCGCATTGCATCGACTGGCAGGGCAAGGACTGGACACCGGCCGACGGCCAGACGGGCCGCAAGGCGGCACATCCGAATGCCCGGCTTCACCGCGCCCGCGTCGCAGTGCCCGTCGATCGACCCCGACTGGGAGCGGCCCTCGGGCGTGCCGATCTCGGCCTTCATCTTCGGCGGTCGCCGCGCCACCACCGTTCCGCTGGTCTACGAAGCCTTCAACTGGAACTTCGGCGTCTACATGGCGGCGACGCTCGGCTCGGAAACCACCGCCGCCGCCTTCGGCGCGCAGGGCGTAGTGCGCCGCGACCCCTTCGCCATGCTGCCCTTCTGCGGCTACCACATGGGCGACTACTTCAACCATTGGCTGAAAATGGGTCACGTCGTCGAGCACGCGCCGCGCATCTTCTGCGTCAACTGGTTCCGCATGGACGAAAGGGGCAACTTCATGTGGCCGGGCTTCGGCGAGAACATGCGCGTGCTCAAGTGGATCGTCGATCGCGTCAAGGGCCGTGTACCCGCCCGCGAAACGGCGCTCGGCTGGATGCCGCGCTTTGCCGACATCGACTGGAGCGGGCTCGGCATCACCGAGGCTGAGTTCGAATCGCTGACCAAGATCGATACCGAGGCATGGAGATCCGAGCTGGCCGATCACAAGGAGTGGTTCGACAAGATGGGCGAGCGCTTGCCAAGGGAACTCGCGCTGAAGCGGGACTTGTTCGAACTGGCGCTGGTAGACTGAATCTTCTCGACCCGAACCAGGGCCACCTTCGGGTGGCCTTTTTTGCTGGAACCTTCCCATGTCAATTGCCCGACGCATGACCGATATCGCTCCTTTTCATGTCATGGAGCTGATGGCAAGGGCGAAGGCACTGGAAGCCCACGGCCGCGACATTGTCCATATGGAAGTCGGCGAACCGGACTTCCCGACTCCGCAACCAATCATCGAGGCCGCCCAACGTTTCATCGCCAGCGGCCAGGTGCACTACACCCATGCGCTTGGCCTGCCGCAACTGCGCGAGGCGATTGCGTGCTTCTACCAGGAACGCTACGGCGTCGCCGTGGCGCCGGAACGGATTGTCGTCACCGCCGGCGCCTCCGGCGCGCTGCTGCTGGCGCTCGGTGTCCTCATCGACCGCGACGACGAGGTCTTGCTGGCCGACCCCGGTTACCCGTGCAACCGCCATTTCGTGCGCGCGCTCGAAGGTCGAGCCGTGCCGATTCCGGTGGATGCGAGCACAGCCTATCAGCCGACCGCCGAGCAGGTCGCCGCGCATTGGTCGTCGCGCACCCGGGCTGTGTTGGTGGCAACACCGGCCAACCCGACCGGCACGCTCATGGCCCTGCCGCAACTGGCGGCCCTGCGCGACGTTATCCGCGCCCGTGGCGGCACCTTGCTGGTGGACGAGATATACCATGGCCTCACCTACGGCTGCGACGCCGAAACGGCGCTGGCGCTGGGCGATGACCTCTTCGTCATCAACAGCTTCTCGAAGTACTTCGGCATGACCGGCTGGCGCCTCGGCTGGCTGGTGGCTCCGCCGCAGTGCGTTCGCGAGATCGAGAAGCTGGCCCAGAACCTTTTCATCTCGCCGTCCGCACCAGCGCAGTACGCGGCACTGGCGGCCTTCCGGCCGGAAACGCTGGAAATCCTGGAAGCCCGGCGGGTGGAGTTCGAGCGCCGGCGCGACATGCTGCTGCCCGGCCTGCGGGTGCTCGGCTTCGAGATCAGGACGGAACCGCGGGGCGCGTTCTACGTCTATGCGGATTCGTCGCGACTGGCGGACGACAGCTTCGATCTGGCGGAGCGGCTGCTCGACGAGGCAGGCGTCGCCGCCACACCCGGCCTCGATTTCGGCAGCTACGCGTCCGCAACAGCACATGCGCTTCGCCTATACGGTAGCGCGCGAACGAATCGAAGAGGGTCTAGTGCGCATGACGCATTTCTTCCGCGCTCGGCAATAGCGCGGGCGGGCCACGGTAGCCCAGGAAATAAAAACGGCGGCCACATAACGCAGCCGCCGAGCCTTACTGGAACATTCCCACAGATTCCCGTTGGCCGGAAATAGGGCGACAGCAACTCGAAAGACGCCGCCGCCCTTTGGGGAATACCCCGCTCGTCGATCAGGACGGACGAGAACCCGTCGGGAACGGCCAGGCGGCCGCCGGATTCAGCGAGGACTTCAGGCCAGGCGCCGCGGCGGTGGACGGAGCTGCCGGTGCAGGAGCCGCTGGGGCGGCAGGCTTGGCAGCAGCCTTCTTCGCTAGCGGGCTTCTTGGCAGCCGGCTTGGCGGCCGGCTTGGCAACAGCAGCCTTCTTCGCTACGGGCTTGGCGGCGGCCTTCTTCGCAGCCGGCTTCTTGGCAGCGGCCTTCTTCGCGGCGGGCTTGGCGGCAGCTTTCTTCGCGGCGGGCTTGGCGGCAGCCTTCTTCGCGGCGGGCTTGGCGGCGGGCTTGGCGGCAGCCTTCTTCGCTACGGGCTTGGCGGCAGCCTTCTTCGCGGCGGGCTTGGCGGCAGCCTTCTTCGCTACCGGCTTGGCAGCAGCCTTCTTGGCGGCGGGCTTGGCAGCAGCCTTCTTCGGCGCGGCAGCCTTCTTCGCAGCGGGCTTGGCAGCAGCCTTCTTCGCCGGCGCGGCCTTCTTCGCAGCGGGCTTGGCGGCAGCGGCCTTCTTCGCCGGCGCAGCCTTCTTCGCAGCAGGCTTGGCGGCAGCGGCCTTCTTCGCCGGCGCAGCCTTCTTCGCAGCAGGCTTGGCGGCTACGGTCTTCTTAGCGGCAGGTTTCTTCGCCGCGGGCTTCTTGGCTTTCTTCTCTTCAGCCATGTTGAACCTCCTTCAGAAAGTAACAGGAAAGAAACACACCACTCATGAACAACAAAATCCGTCTTGAGCTAGCACGGATTATTCAACGCCCTCAAGTGATTGAAAGCGACGAATTCCTCACGTTTTTCCATCTATCACTGCGCTTTGGCGCGGTGACCGGTCGCGGTGCCATGGCACCTCGCATCGACTACCGCCCTGTATCGACCGCGTCACGACGCGGCTCGGCAACAAACCAACCTGCAACCAACGCAACCTTGCGACCTACTAGATGTAGTGTGTCCTTGACTGAATTCGACTAATTCTAGTAGGGCGTATTTTTCGTTGCAAGAATATTTCGATGCCAACGGCACGCACCGTCATCGGTGTGGCATCGATGCAACCGAAGCTCGTTCAGCGGCGCAGGAGTTGCCGCAATCGGCTCCAATCGAAGCAGGGTCCGGGGTCTGTCTTGCGTCCCGGCGCTATGTCGGCGTGACCGACAATGTCCTCGATGACGTAGCCGTGCCGCAGGACGCGGATGAGACGGGCCAGTCGAATGTATTGAATGTCGGTGAAGGGCTGCTCGTCGCAACCTTCCAGCTCGACGCCCAGCGAGAAGTCGTTGCAGCGCTCCCTGCCGCGCCAGTGCGAGACGCCGGCATGCCAGGCACGCCGATTGGTCGGGACGAATTGGACCACCCGGCCGTCGCGACGGATGAAGAAATGCGCCGAGACCCGCAGTGCATGAATGCCTTCGTAGTAAGGATGAACCGTCGGATCGAGGCGATTGGTGAACAGGCGTTCCACCCCGTCGCCGCCGAACTCGCCCGGAGGCAAGCTGATCGCATGCACCACCAATAGGCACACCGGCTCGTTGGCGGGACGGTCGTCCTGGTTGGGCGAAGCGATGAACGTGGCGCCGGGCAGCCGGCCATCGGCGGCCAAGCGTGGTCCCAACGACCCGAGTGACGTCATCCGACGCTCAGTCCTTGAGTCCCAGACGCTCCATGCGATAACGCAACGAGCGGAAGGTAACGCCAAGCAGGCGGGCCGCCGCCGTCCGGTTGAAACGGGTCTTGTCGAGCGCGGCGAGGATGGCCTGCTTTTCCGCATGGTCCAGGCGCTCCTGCAAGGGGAGCTCCTCGCCGGTCATATCGGGCTCGCACTCGCGCGACGGTGGCGCCAGATTCAGGTCGGCGACATCGATGACATCACCACTCAGCAAGGCCAGGGTGCGTTCGAGCACGTTCTCCAGTTCGCGCACGTTGCCGGGGAACGGGTACTCCCGGAGGGCATCGATGGCCGCCGGCGTCAGGCTCGGCGCGGGCAGCCCCGCCGGCCTGGCAACCCGCGCCAGTCGATCGAGGAGATGGCCCGCGAGCAGGGGAATGTCCTCGCGGCATTCGCGCAGCGGCGGCATGCGAATTTCGATGACATTCAATCGATAGAAGAGGTCCTGCCGGAACCGGCCCTGGTCGACCATGCCTTTCAGGTCCTGATGGGTGGCGCTGATGATGCGCACGTCGAGCGGTTCCTCGACGGTGGCACCCACTTTCCGCACCCGCTTCTCCTGAATCGCCCGCAACAGCTTGACCTGCATGGCCAGCGGCAGGTCGCCCACCTCGTCGAGAAATAGCGTGCCATTGTGGGCGGCCTGGAAGAATCCCTCGCGGTCACCGTCGGCGCCGGTGAAGGCTCCCTTGCGATAACCGAAGAACTCGCTCTCCATGAGGTTCTCCGGAATGGCACCGCAGTTCACCGGGACAAAGGGCGCCGCGGCTCGAGGGCCGAGCTGGTGGATCAAGCGGGCCGCCAGTTCCTTGCCGCTCCCCGATTCACCGGCAATGTAGACCGGGGCCTGGCTCCGCGCGACCCGCTCGATCAAGCCGCGGACCTGAACCATGGCGGCGGAATCGCCGAGCAACCGCGGACCGCCGGCGTCGCGCACCGCCTCCTTGACCGGCAGATCAATGGCCGACTTGACCAAGGCGCGCAGTTGATCAAGCGACACCGGCTTCGACAGGTAGTCGAAGGCGCCGGCCTTGAGGGCGAGCACCGCGTTCTCCATGCTGCCATGCGCAGTGATGACCGCGACGGGCAATTCCGGATGGTGCTCGCCAATCAGGCGCACCAGCGACAGGCCCTCGCCGTCGGGCAAGCGCATGTCGGTCAGGCAGAGATGGTAGGACTGGCCGGCAAGCAGTTCTTCGGCCTCGGCCACGGTGGCTGCGCAATCCGCCACCAGACCCATGCGCGCCAGGGTCAGATCGAGCAGTTCGCGGATGTCGGCTTCATCGTCGACAACCAGGACACGCCGGGTTTCCCTCACTCCTCGGCGATCAGGCTTGGCAGACATACTCCTCCTTTGGCGACGATGCGAAAATGGGCACCAGCCGAGTCGTCGAGCAGTTCCAACTGAGCGCCGTTGGCATCGCATAGCTCCCGCGCAATGTAGAGTCCCAGGCCGGTGCCACTGCCGCGAGTGGTAAAGAATGGCTCGAACACCTTGCCCCGGTCGGCCTCGGCAATACCGGGACCGTCATCAATGATATGCAATTCGAGCCGGGCCGGCGACACCGAATCCACGGAAATGGTAACCGCCCCGTCGGCTGTGGTCGCATAGCGCAGAGCGTTGGTCACGAGGTTTTCCAGAACACGATGGAGGTGTGCCCGATCAAAGCAGACCGTGGTCTGCTCGCCGGCGACGATGCGGATACGCGCCGGCGCGCCGGGATCATGCAGTGCGTACTCCTCGACGAACTGCCGAAGAAATGCCGCCAGATCGATGGCTTCCTGCTGCGCCCGGTCGCGCCGCCCCAGTTCCAGCACTTCGCCCACCAGACGGTTCAGGCGTCGGCTGTTGTCGCCGATGATGCGCACCAGACGGACGCGCGTGTCCGCCCGCTGCTCGTCGGCGAGCAGTTCGGCGGCGTGACTGATCGAGGCCAGCGGATTGCGTATCTCGTGGGCGATATTGGCGGTCAAGCGGCCGAGGGCGGCCAGCTTGATTTGCTGCGCCTGGGCCTGCGCCCGGCCAAAGTCCTGAAGGTAGATCAGCGTGTCGCCGCCGCCGGTTGGCGGCAACAGCCTGACCAGCAGCGCCCGGCCGGTATGGGGTAGGTGCAGAACCTCCGCCGCGTCCGTTGCCGGCCGGCGGCGACCCAAGTGCTCCGCCAGCGGCGGACAATAGGTGGCCAGATCCGTACCGCCGGCCTGATCGACCATCAGCAAGGCCGCGGCTTGCGGATTGTGCAGCCGCACCTGCCCGGCGGCGTCCACCACGAGCACGCCATCTTCCATGTCCTCGATGACCTGCTGGTTGATGCGCACCTGGTCGGCCAGTTCGACGCCGCGCTGGCGCGCCAGGTTTTCGTTGGTGACCACGCGCCGGGCCGCCAGGCGTGCGATCAGCGCGGTGGCGAAGAAGCCGATGCTGGTAAGGCCAGTGCGAAAAAAATCTTCGCCCTCGGCGCTGAACCACGCCAGGCGCACGGTTTGCTCGGCGAGTACCGCGACCGTCGCCAAGGCCGCATAGAAGAGGGTCAGCCGTCCCTGGCCAACCAGGCCCGCGGCCGCGACGACCACCACGAGCATGAAGGCAATGCCGCTCTTGGCCCCCCCGCTCGCGTACATCAACAAGGTCAGGGCAACGACATCGCAGGCGACCTGGATCGATAGTTGCAAATTGAACAACCGGCCAGAGCGCCCGAGCAATGCCAGGAAGACAATCGACAAGACCAGGTAGAAGGAATCGGTCCAGAGGAAGAGGTCGGGGTCCTGGGAGGCAAGATTCGCTTTCCCACCGGCGGACAGGAAGGCTGCCAAGAACACCGCCGCCACCACCACACGATAAACGGCGAAGTAGCGCAGGGAGCGCCAATAGCTATCGGCCATGCCCCCTTCCGGCATGGTCGCCCGGTGTGGCATCGGCTCAGCGGTGCGTGCTTCCGCCATCGAGACGCCGATGCTCCTCGCCGCAATAGTGGCGCCCCTCGATCTTGAGGCTCTCGCTGGTCGGGATGTGCAGGCCGCAATAGGCGCAACTGACCATCGCCTCGGGCGAGGTCGCCGACGGAGACGGAGGCGGTGGCTCCGCACGGCGAGCAGTGTGCGCGGAGCGCCTTTTCCCTAGCAGCAGGTACACGGCGATGCCGATGAGGAGGAAGAAGAGGATCTTTGTCACGTCGAAGGCCGGTATTCCTTGGCAGGCTCGATCATAGCGCGTTCCCCGGCGAAGAATCGCCAGCGCCTACTGTCGTCACGCGGCCGGTGGCACGGTGCGCTTGCCGCCATCGGCAGCGAGCGCCACGTAGGTCAGGATGGCCTCGGTTACTTTGACCACGACCGGCGCGGCCGGGTTGCGCTCGGCGTACACCGCGACATCGACCGTGATCGACGTCCGCCCGACACCAACGATCCGGGCATAAAAGGACACCACGTCGCCGACCGACACCGGTTGCTTGAACTGAAATGAATTCACGGCCACGGTGGCCACCCGGCCACGGGCCCGAGCCATGGCGACGACTCCCCCGGCGATGTCCACCTGGGCCATCACCCAGCCACCGAAGATGTCGCCGGATGGATTCACATCCGCCGGCATGGGCACCACGCGCAAAACCGGCTGCCCTGCAGGCAGACTCGCACACTGCTCGGTCATTGTCTTTTCCCCTTGTCATCCCGCTACCCGACGAGGGTTGCCACCTTGAATGCTCGGGGGCCGGCTGTCGAACAGCGAGTAAAATTCAGGCCATGCGCCGCACCCCCATTGCCACCGCCCTGCCTGGCCCGGAACCTTCCGAGCGCCGCGATTGGCAGACCATTCGAACGCTGTTGCCCTACCTGTGGCAATGGAAGTGGCGGGTCATCCTGGCGCTGTCCTGCCTGATCGCCGCAAAACTGGCCAACGTGGCGGTACCGCTGATCTTCAAGGACATCGTCGACGCCTTGTCGGTGCCCAAGGAGCAGGCGCTGCTTCTGGTGCCGCTCGGGTTGCTCGGCGCCTACGGTCTGCTGCGTTTCTCCACCGCCCTGTTCACCGAGCTCCGTGAAATCGTCTTCGCCCGCGTCACACAACGGGCCCAGCGCACCATTTCCTTGCGGGTCTTCGAGCATCTGCATGCCCTGTCGCTGCGCTTTCATCTGGAACGGCAGACCGGCGGACTGACCCGGGACATCGAGCGAGGCACCCGCTCGGTGGGCAGCCTGATCAGCTATACGCTCTACTCGATCCTGCCGACGCTCGTTGAAGTGGCTCTGGTGCTGGGTATTCTGGCGGTACGCTATGAAGGCGCCTTCGTCCTGATCACGGTCGTGACATTGACCGTCTACGTGGTGTTCACCATCACCGTCACCAACTGGCGCACACGCATCCGCCGCGAGGCCAACGAACTGGATTCGGCGGCTAACTCTCGGGCCATCGACAGCCTGCTCAACTACGAGACGGTCAAGTACTTCAACAACGAGCGTTGGGAGATGGAGCGCTACGACGAGCAGATGCGCAAGTGGGAAACCGTGCAGGTGCGCACCATGGTTTCGCTTTCCTATCTCAACCTGGGGCAGGCACTGATCATCGCCATCGCGGTCTCCCTGATGATGTGGCGCGCCGCCGTCGGGGTTGCCGGCGGCGCCATGACCGTCGGCGACATCGTCCTGGTCAATGCCTTCCTCATCCAGCTCTACATGCCGCTCAACCATCTGGGCGTGCTCTACCGGGAAATCCGCCAGTCGCTGACCGACATTGAGCGGATGTTCCGACTGCTCAACCAGAACCGCGAAGTGCAGGACGCCCCGGATGCCCGTCCCCTGGCGCCCGGCTCCTGCGCCGTGAGTTTCGAGCACGTCGGCTTCGCCTACGAAGCCCGCCGGCAGATTCTTTTTGACATGGATTTCGTCATCCCCGCCGGCCATCGGGTCGCGGTGGTTGGTCACTCCGGCTCAGGCAAGAGCACACTGGCCCGTCTGCTCTACCGCTTCTATGATGTCAGCGCCGGCGCCATCCGCATCAATGGCCAGGATATCCGCAAACTCACTCAGGCCAGCTTGCGCGCCGCCATCGGCATCGTGCCGCAGGATACGGTGCTATTCAACGACACCCTGTTCTACAACATCCAGTACGGCCGCCCCGAGGCCAGTCGGAATGAGGTGATCGCCGCCGCCAAGGCTGCCCACCTCCACGAGTTCATCGAACGGCTGCCCGACGGCTACGAGACCCAGGTGGGCGAACGGGGCCTGAAGCTGTCGGGCGGCGAAAAGCAGCGCGTCGCGATCGCCCGCGCGTTGCTCAAGAACCCGCCCATTCTGATTTTCGACGAGGCGACATCGGCACTGGACTCAAAGACCGAGAAGGCTATTCAGGCCGAACTGGAACAAGTGGCCGTCGGCCGCACCACGCTGGTCATCGCGCACCGGCTTTCTACGGTGATGAATGCCGACGAGATTCTGGTCATGGACGGCGGCCATATCGTCGAGCGCGGGGGCCACCGCGAACTGCTGGATCAAGGCCGCGCCTATGCCCAGATGTGGGCCCTGCAGCAGCAGGAGGAATCGCTGACTCCCGCCGCCAGCCTGGTTGCCGAGGCGCTGGGCTGATGCGACCAAGAGCCCGGTTTGGCGGCCGTTTGCCACTCGGCGGGCCCGTGCTATCGTTCGCTGTCTCATCACAAGACCCTGACTGAAGGAGGCCTGCCATGATCACCCGTCACATCGTCGCCGCCACGCTTGTCTGCTCGTTCATTGCCGCCCCGGCTCTGGCGGATACCCTGGCCAAGGTCAAGGAAGCCGGTTCCATTACCATGGGCATTCGCGAATCCTCGTACCCGCTTTCCTACCTGGATGACAAGCAGCAGCCGATCGGCTATCACATCGACGTCTGCAACCGCATTGTCGATGCGGTGAAGAAGCAGTTGAACCTGCCCAATCTGAAAGTCCAGCACCAACCCGTTACTTCGCAGAACCGCATCCCGCTGGTAACCAACGGCACGGTGGATCTGGAGTGCGGCTCCACCACCAATAACGAAGCCCGGCAGAAGCAGGTCGCCTTCGCCAACACCACTTTCGTCACCAACGTGCGCATGGCGGTCAAGAAGGCCTCGGGCATTTCCAGCCTGGACGGATTGAACGGCAAGCCGGTGGCAACCACCACGGGGACGACCTCGGTCCAATTGATGCGCGCCCACGAGAAGGGCAAGCACATCGACTTCAAGGAAGTGTTCGGCAAGGACCACGCCGATGCCTTTCTGCTACTGGAGACCGACCGCGCAGTTGCCTTTGTCATGGACGACAACCTGCTGGCCGGCCTTATCGCCACTTCAAAGGCGCCCAAGGACTACGCCATCGTCGGCGAAGTGCTGAACGTCGAGCCGATCGCCATCATGGTCCGCAAGGACGATCCTGCCTTCAAGAAATTGGCGGATGACGCCATCGTTGGCCTGATGAAGAGCGGCGAACTGGAAAAGCTCTACTCGAAGTGGTTCTTGCTGCCCGATTCCGCCCAAGAACATCAGCATGGATTTCCCGATGAGCGACAAGCTCCGCGAACTGATCAAGAACCCCAGCGACGCACCGGCCGAAGCCTACAACAAGAAGTAAACGAGTAAGCACTAGCGGCGGGAGACCCCGGCGACATGGCCTACCACTGGAACTGGGGCATCTTCCTCGAGCCGGTCAAGGGCGGCGACGAAATCTATCTGGACTGGTTGATTACCGGCTTCGGCTGGACGGTCGCCGTCGCCTTGAGCGCCTGGGCCATCGCACTGTCCCTCGGCATAGTCGTCGGAACGTTGCGCACCCTGCCCGGCCGATGGCTGCCCGGCCTGGCCTTGGCGCATGTCGAGATATTTCGCAACGTGCCGATCCTGGTGCAGATGTTCCTCTGGTTTTTCGTCGTCCCGGAGCTGCTGCCTCGCGACCTGTCGCTATGGGTCAAGCAGGACATGCCGGCCAAAGAGTTCCTGACAGCCACGATCGCACTGGGCTTGTTTACCTCCGCCCGGGTCGCCGAGCAGGTCCGCGCCGGCATCCAGAGCTTGGCCAAGGGGCAACGCTTCGCCGGCTTGGCCCTGGGATTTACCCTGCCCCAGACCTATCGTTACGTGATCCTGCCCATGGCTCTGCGGATCATTGTGCCGCCGCTAACCTCGGAATTCATGAATATCTTCAAGAACTCCTCGGTCGCCTTCGCCATCGGTGTGCTCGAACTCACCTTCCAGGCCAGGCAGATGCAGGAAGACTCCGAGCAAGGCATCGAAACGTACCTGGCCGTCACCGTTCTCTATTTCATCTGCGCGATGATTGCCAACCGCGGCATGGCGTGGGTCGAACAGCGGACACGGGTGCCCGGTTACATCGCGGGGAGCCACTGACATGTTTGGCAACCTGGACTTCTCGGTCATCGGCCCCAGCCTGCCATTCATCTGGACTGGCTTACAGTTCACCGCCAGGCTAACCTTGATCGCCATGACCGGCGGCGTCGTGATCGGCACCCTGCTGGCCTTGGCGCGTCTATCGTCAATGGCACCGCTGGCGATGTTTGCGGCCGGCTACGTAAACCTGATGCGCTCGGTTCCGCTGGTCATGGTGATCCTTTGGTTCTTCCTGGTGATCCCGCTCATCACTGGCCAGCCCATGGGTGCCGAGAACTCGGCGATTGTCACCTTCACCGCGTTCGAGGCCGCCTATTACAGCGAGATCATGCGCGCCGGTATCCAAAGTGTGCCTAGGGGCCAGGTCGCCGCCGGCTATGCCTTGGGGTTCACCTACTGGCAGACCATGGCCAATGTGGTGCTGCCCCAGGCTTTCCGCAATATGCTGCCGGTGCTATTGACCCAAACCATCATCCTGTTCCAGGACACGTCGCTCGTCTATGCGATCGGTGCCAAGGACCTTCTCAAGGCAGCCGAAATCGCGGGAAAGAATTACAACCGGCCCGTGGAGATGTACCTCTTCGTCGCGCTGATCTACTTCGCCGTCTGCCTGGCCCTGTCCACCCTGGTGAAGCGGCTCCAGCAACGCTACGCCATTGTCCGCTAAGGTATTCCGATGGCTATGATCGAGATCCGCAACATCAGCAAGTGGTATGGCGAGTTCCAGGTACTGTCCGAGTGCACCACCCAGGTGGAAAAGGGTGAAGTCGTGGTGGTCTGCGGTCCGTCCGGTTCTGGAAAGTCGACGCTGATCAAGTGCGTCAATGGGCTCGAGCCCTTTCAACAGGGCGAAGTCCTGGTCAATGGCACGTCGGTTAGCGACCCGAAGACCAACCTTTCCAAACTTCGGGCTCACGTCGGCATGGTTTTCCAGCACTTCGAACTGTTTCCGCACATGAGCATCGAGCAGAACGTAACTATCGCTCAGGTCAAAGTATTGGGCCGTGGGCGGGACGAGGCGATGGAAAGAGGTCTGAAGCTGCTCGACCGCGTTGGCTTGAAGGCCCAGGCACGGAAGCACCCAGGGCAGCTTTCGGGCGGCCAGCAGCAACGCGTGGCGATTGCCCGCGCCCTGGCGATGGATCCGATTTGCATGTTGTTCGATGAACCGACCTCGGCGCTGGATCCGGAGATGATCAATGAAGTCCTGGACGTTATGGTGCAGTTGGCCAAGGAAGGCATGACAATGATGGTGGTCTCACATGAGATGGGCTTTGCCCGCAAGGTGGCTCATCGAGTCATCTTCATGGACCAGGGCCGCATTGTCGAGGACGCCACCAAAGAGGAGTTTTTTGGCACCCCGCGCTCGGAGCGGGCTCAGCAGTTCCTGTCAAAGATCCTCAGCCACTAGCGCTCAGCCGGACGGCGTCTACGGCGCACCCCCGGCCGCGCGTGCATTCTCCTCCACCTGGCGCTTCAGTCCGTCGACATCGCCACGGACCATCCGGCCGGCAACCCTTTCAGCTTGGTCGGCCTTTTCCTGGAGCACACGTTTCCGTTCGGCGGCCAGTTCGCGGCGCAGTTCCTCGTCGGTTCCAGTGCCGGCTACCACGGCGGGCATGCTGGCGGCCTCCGCTCGAATTCTTTCGACCGCATCGGCTCGGAGCTTTTGTGCGGTTCGTTCAGAGTACTCGCCAGTCACCAGAGAACCCGTGTCCGCGGCGGCGCGCGCCAACCGGGACCGCGCCATCGAGTACAGATCTGTGAAGTCCAGTCCAAGTACGCGCATGACAACGACTAAGCCAACGAAGAGGATTGCAATGCCAAGTGGTCTGCTCATGGCGACAATGGGGCAAGTTGATGGTTACACCGGTCTGGCGCAAGGCGCCGGATGTACGTTGCCTGCTTCCTGGCCTGAAGAGCCAAATGTCATCGTACCATGTCCTTGGCATTACACCAAGGCGCTCCGTTTGGGGAATCATGGAGTGGCCAGCGAAGATCAATTCCCGGCGGGCGTCCGCGTGCCCGCTGGCTCTGGCAATCTTGGTCCTGCGCCCGCGGTAAACGCTCAAGGCCGGGAAGACCCGGCCTTGAGCTGTTGGCGTTTCGGACAAGAGTGCGGCTACTCGGCAGTCGGCACTTCCGACGCTTCGGCGGGCTCAGGCCGATCCATCAATTCCACGTAGGCCAAGGGAGCGTTGTCACCAACACGAAAACCCATTTTCAGGATGCGCAGATAGCCGCCATTCCGACTGGCATAGCGCGGCCCGAACTCGTCGAAAATCTTCCCGACGATATCCCGGTCGCGCAGGCGATCGAAGGCCAGACGTCGGTTAGCCAGGCTCGGGGTCTTGCCGAGATTGATTAGCGGCTCGACAACTCGACGCAACTCCTTGGCCTTTGGCAGCGTCGTCTTGATGGCTTCATGGCGAAGCAGCGAAACCGCCATGTTGCGGAACATGGCCGCGCGATGCGACGAGGTTCGATTCAGTTTCCGGTATCCATTACCGTGGCGCATGGTGTTATTCCTCTATATTTTGCGGCCACCGCGCGGGGCAAATGGCCGATTAATCGTTATGGGAAGGGGAGGTTAGTGTTTCAGCCCAGCTTTTCCAGCCCGGCAGGTGGCCAGTTTTCGAGCTTCATTCCGAGCGTCAAACCGCGTGAAGCCAAGACTTCCTTGATCTCGTTCAGGGACTTGCGGCCGAGATTGGGTGTCTTGAGCAGTTCGGTCTCGGTACGCTGGATAAGATCGCCAATGTAGTAGATGTTTTCAGCCTTAAGGCAGTTGGCCGAGCGCACCGTCAATTCCAGATCATCGACCGGACGCAAGAGAATCGGATCAACCGCTGCCACCTTCGGAGCCTCGATGGAGAGCGGCGTGCCTTCCAGATCGGCAAAGACGGACAATTGTTCCATCAGAATCCGCGCCGCATAGCGGATCGATTCTTCCGGATCAACGGCACCATTGGTCTCGATATCGATGATCAGCTTGTCGAGGTCGGTACGCTGTTCGACGCGGGCCGATTCCACCTGATAGCTGACACGCCGCACCGGGCTGAAGGAGGCATCCATCAGAATGCGGCCGATGGCGCTGTTCTCCTTGGCCGTCGGACGAGTATTGGCGGGTTCATAGCCGCGACCGGTTTCGATCCGGATCTGCATATCCAACGCGCCACCCGGCGCAATGTGGGCAATGACGTGGTCTGGATTGATGATTTCCACATCATGGGTCGTTTCTATGTCCCGCGCAGTCACCACGCCTTCGCCCTTCTTGGCGAGTTGCAGTGTCGCATCGCTGCGATTGTGCATCTTCAGCACAACCCCTTTGAGGTTCAGCAGAATATCCACCACGTCCTCGCGGACACCATCGAGCGTCGAGTACTCGTGAAGCACGCCCTCAATGGCCACCTCCGTCGGCGCCGCGCCCGGCATCGAGGAAAGTAGAATGCGGCGCAGGGCATTGCCCAGCGTATGGCCATAGCCACGTTCGAAAGGCTCCATGACCACCCGGGCATGCACCGGGGAAAGCGTCTGAACGTCGATGATCCGCGGTTTCAGAAGTGCGTTGCTTTGCATCTGCATTCCTTCAAGACAAAGGGCGCCGGGGGGCCGAAGCCCCCCGGCGCCGAACTACGAGTTAGCGCGAATACAGTTCGACAACCAAGCCTTCGTTCAGCGTCGACGACAGTTCGTCACGCGCGGGGAACGCCTTGAAAACGCCTCGGCCTTCCTTGCTATTCACTTCCAGCCACTCCGGGAAGCCGCGGACATCCGCCGCTTCAAGGGCAGCCTTGGTGCGCAGATGACCCCGAGTCACTTCCGTCAACTGGACAACATCGCCTGGACGGAGGTTATACGACGGAATATTGACGCGCTTGCCATTGACCAGAACGCCGTTGTGTCGGACGATCTGGCGCGCCTCGGCACGCGAGGCGCCAAAGCCCATCCGGTAGGCAATCGAGTCCAGGCGGGACTCCAGCAATTGCAGCAGGTTCTCGCCGGTCTGACCCTTCTTGCGCTCCGCCTCGGCAAAGGTCTTGCGGAACTGGCGCTCGAGAACGCCGTAGGTGCGGCGAATCTTCTGCTTTTCACGCAGCTGCTGACCGTAACCGGACAGCCGCTGGCCGGACTTCTGGCCATGCTGACCAGGCGCATAGGAACGGCGCTCGATGGAACACTTGTCGGTAAAGCACTTTTCGCCCTTGAGGAAGAGCTTCTCACCCTCACGGCGGCATTGACGGCACTTGGCGTCGAGATTGCGGGCCACTGTCTGACTCCTTCTACTTAGATGCGGCGGCGCTTCGGCGGACGGCAGCCGTTATGGGGCACCGGCGTGATGTCGGTGATGCTGGTGATCTTCATGCCCAGAGCATTGAGGGCGCGGACCGCAGACTCACGGCCAGGACCGGGGCCCTTGATGCGAACCTCAACATTCTTGACACCGCACTCCTGAGCAGCCTTGCCGGCCGCTTCGGCGGCCACCTGAGCGGCAAATGGCGTGGACTTGCGCGAACCCTTGAAGCCGGCACCGCCGGAAGTGGCCCACGACAAGGCGTTCCCCTGGCGGTCGGTGATGGTGATAATGGTGTTGTTGAACGAAGCATGTACGTGGGCGATGCCCTCTGCGACGTTCTTCTTGACCTTCTTGCGGACTTTGGTCTGAGGCTTGGCCATATCAGGTTCCTAGTTACTTCTTGGCCGCGGCAATTGCCTTGCGCGGGCCTTTGCGGGTACGGGCATTGGTACGTGTGCGCTGACCACGGACCGGCAAGCCGCGGCGATGACGAACGCCCCGGTAGCAGCCCAGGTCCATCAGGCGCTTGATGCTCATCGTCACTTCACGGCGCAGATCGCCCTCGACGGTGAACTTGCCGACTTCTTCGCGCAGACGATCCATGTCCGCGTCGGTGAGGTCCTTGATCTTCGCCGAGCGCTTGACGCCGGCGGCGTCGCAGATCTTCTGCGCGCGCGTGCGACCGATACCGTAGATCGCGGTCAACGCAATCTCGGTGTGCTGGTGATTCGGAATATTTACGCCTGCGATACGGGCCATGTGCTTACCTATCTATCGCTGAAACTTAACCAATAACTTCACGGAAACGTCGGTGCGAAGTGCGAAACCGACAATTATATTCGAGCCTCTCGGCTTGATCAACCCTGACGCTGCTTGTGGCGCGGATCGGCGCAGATGATGCGCACGACGCCCTTGCGGCGGATGACCTTGCACTTGCGGCACATACGCTTTACCGAAGCGGTGACTTTCATGGTGTTTCTCCGAAAACGTGTTCTCTTCTGTTGCTACTTGGCGCGAAAAACAATTCGCCCCTTGGTCAAATCATACGGTGTCAACTGCACGGTCACCTTGTCGCCTGGCAGGATGCGGATGTAGTGCATACGCATCTTGCCGGAGATGTGGCCAAGAACAATATGGCCGTTTTCCAGCTTTACTCTAAACGTCGCATTGGGCAGGTTCTCGACGACCTCACCCTGCATCTCGATAACGTCTTCCTTCGACATGCGCTCAGCGGACGGGTAACCCCGCACCCTTGAAATTCGCTTTCTTCAGCAGGCTTTCGTACTGGTGCGACATCACATAGGCCTGAACTTGGGACATAAAGTCCATGGTGACGACCACGATAATCAAGCAGACTGGTACCACCGAAATAAAACGGTACGTTCCATTTCAGAATCAGGAATTCGGGCAGCAGACAAACAAGCAGTGACGTAGAGGGCACCGACCAAGGTCAGTCGCATAAGAATCTTGTCGATGTAGCGACTGGTCTGTTCGCCAGGGCGAATACCGGGAACAAAGGCGCCACTTTTCTTCAGGTTGTCAGCCGTTTCCTTGGAATTGAAAACCAGCGCTGTGTAGAAGAAGCAGAAGAAGACGATAGCGGCGGCATAAAGCATGACGTAAATCGGCTGCCCGGGGGACAAGGTGGCGGCTATATCCTTCAGCCACGTCATACCCTCCGACGCACCAAACCAGCCAGCCGCCGTTGCCGGAAACAGAATGATGGACGAAGCGAAGATCGGCGGAATTACTCCCGACATGTTCAGCTTGAGCGGCAGATGCGAACTTTGCCCACCGTATACCTTGTTACCCACCTGGCGCTTGGCGTAGTTCACCAGAATCTTGCGCTGACCCCGCTCAACGAAAACGACAAAACCCGTGACCAAGATAACCAGCGCGCAGATGAACAACGCAGAAACCGGATGCATCGCACCGGTACGTACCAGCTCAAACAAACCGCCAAGCGCATTCGGCAACCCTGCCGCTATGCCCGCGAAGATGATGATCGAGATCCCGTTACCCAGTCCGCGCTCAGTAATCTGCTCGCCGAGCCACATCAGGAACATCGTACCGGTAACCAGTGTCATCACTGTGACCAAGCGAAACATCATGCCAGGATCAAGCACCAAGACCAGCCTGCGACTCGAGGGCGATGGCGATACCAATACCCTGGAACAGCGCGAGACCAACCGTTCCATAGCGGGTGTACTGGGTAATTTTCCGCCGACCCGCTTCCCCTTCCTTCTTCAACTGCTCAAGCGAGGGGACTGCGATCGTCATCAACTGCATGATGATCGACGAGGAGATATAGGGCATGATGCCCAAGCGCAAAGATGGTGAAACGGGACAGCGCACCGCCCGAGAACAGATTGAATATTCCAAGTATGCCGCCTTGCTGACCCTGGAACAACTCGGCCAGTCGATGCGGATCAATGCCGGGCACTGGAATATGCGCGCCAATACGATATACCAACAAGGCGCCCAACAAGAACCACAGCCGGCGCCAGAGGTCGCCGAACTTGCCAGCCTTGCCGAGAGTATTGGCGGGGGGAGTAGCCAAGGCTATCGCTCTCTTTTCACTTCATCAGTCTGCGGCGGCGATCTCGGCAACCGAGCCACCGACAGCCTCAATGGCGGCCTTGGCGCCCTTGGTGGCGCCAACTCCCTTGAGGTTGACCTTGCGGGTTAGCTTGCCCGACAGGATTACCTTGGCCGACAGTGCAGTCGGCGGAAATAACTCCGACCTGCTTCAGCGTCAGCAAGTCGATGTCGTCGACAGGCAGCTTTTCCAGCTCGGACAGCCGGACCTCCACATTTCGACCGGCGGTGAGCGAAACAAAGCCCCGTTTCGGCAAACGACGCTGCAAAGGCATCTGACCGCCCTCAAAGCCTACCTTGTGAAAGCCGCCAGCGCGCGACTTTTGTCCCTTGTGGCCGCGACCCGCAGTCTTGCCTAGCCCACTACCAATGCCACGACCAACACGCTTTTTCGCATGCTTGGCGCCGCTACCCGGCTTAAGGTTATTGAGTTCCATCTGCTTAGCCCTCGCACTTCACCAGATACGCGATTTTCTTGATCATGCCGCGGACGGCCGGCGTATCGACCAGTTCGGCACTGCTGTTCAGCTTGCGCAGGCCCAAGCCCACGCACAGTGGCGCGATGATCCTGCTTTGTACCAATCACACTCTTTACCAGCGTCACTTTGATCTTCTTGTCGGCCATGACTTACTCCATGATGTCCTGAACGGACTTGCCGCGCTTGGCAGCGATTTCCGCCGGGGTGCTCATGGCTTGCAAGCCATTAAGCGTGGCGCGGACAAGGTTATAGGGGTTGGTCGAGCCGATGCACTTGGCGACGACATCGGTTATTCCCATCACCTCGAATACCGCCCGCATTGGACCGCCAGCGATCACGCCCGTACCGGCCGGTGCCGGGGACATCAGAACGGTGGTTGCACCATGCTTGCCAATCACGGTGTGATGCAACGTGCCCTTGTTCAGACTTGACTTTGGCCATCTTGCGACGCGCTTCTTCCATCGCTTTCTGCACGGCGACGGGCACTTCGCGCGACTTGCCCTTGCCCATGCCGACAGTGCCGTCGCCATCACCAACCACGGTGAGCGCGGCAAAGCCGAGAATTCGGCCACCTTTGACCACCTTGGTGACGCGGTTGATGGAAACCATCTTCTCGCGCAATCCATCGTCACGCTCTTCGTTGGTCTGCTGCTGTTTCTTGTTGCCTTGCGGTTTAGCCATGTTCGTCTCGCTCAATTGCCCGCTTAGAACTTCAGGCCGCCCTCACGGGCGGCCTCCGCCAGCGCCTTGACGCGGCCGTGATAACGGAAACCGGAACGGTCAAAGGCCACACCCTCAATACCCTTAGCCTTGGCGCGCTCGGCGATCAACTTGCCCACCACCTTTGCCGCATCCACATTGCCACCGTTGGGCGATTGCTTGCGCACATCGGCCTCTGCGGTCGAGGCAGCGACCAATACCTGCGTACCGCAACCGGAGAAGATCTGCGCATAGATGTGGCTGTTGGTGCGATGCACTGCCAAACGTGCCAATTTGAGCTCCGCAATCTTGGCGCGGGTTTTACGCGCCCTGCGCAGACGAGCCTGTTTCTTTTCCATGATTTACGCGCCCTTACTTCTTCTTGGTTTCCTTGATGACGACCACCTCGTTGGCATAACGCACACCCTTACCCTTATAGGGTTCGGGAGAACGATACGCGCGAACTTCGGCGGCCACCTGGCCGACCAACTGCCGGTCGATGCCTTTGATGACAATTTCCGTCTGCGTCGGGGTTTCTACTTTGATCCCTTCGGGCATGTCATGCACAACGGGATGCGAGAAACCGAGACTGAGATTCAACTTGCTGCCCTGCGCTTGGGCTTTGTAGCCAACACCAACCAGGGTTAATTGCTTCTCGAAACCCTTGGTGACCCCATTGACCATGTTGGCCAACAGGGCGCGCATGGTTCCGGACATGGCGCCAGCGTTGTCACCGGTTCCCGCACGGACCTGCAACTTATCCCCTTCCCTCTCGATCTTCACTGAGGGCAGCAGGATCTGATTTAGCGTGCCCAGCGGCCCCTTGACGATAACCTGCGCATCGCCCAGGGTTACCTCCACGCCCTTGGGCAATTCGACCGGATACTTGGCGATACGAGACATTGTTCTTCTCCTTACGCCACAATGCAGAGCACTTCGCCACCAGTATTGGAAGCGCGAGCCCGACGGTCAGTCATCACACCTTGCGGTGTCGAAACAATGGCGATACCCAATCCATTCATGACCTTTGGTAGATCATCCTTGCCACGGTAAACCCGGAGGCCAGGCTTCGACACACGCTCGATGCGCTCGATCACCGGGCGACCGGCGTAGTACTTGAGGGCAATATCCAACTCATTCTTGCCACTGCCGTCACGCACGGCGAAATCGTCGATGTAGCCCTCATCCTTGAGCACTTTGGCAATGGCAATCTTGATTTTCGAGGACGGCATGGTGACGGCCACCTTCTCGGCCATTTGCGCATTGCGAATGCGCGTCAGCATGTCGGCGATGGGATCGGTCATACTCATTCGTCGATCTCCTTACCAGCTAGCCTTGGTCATGCCCGGCACCTCGCCGCGCATGGCAATCTCTCGCAGTTTGTTGCGGCACAAGCCGAACTTGCGAAACACGCCTCGCGGCCGACCAGTGAGCGCACAGCGATTGCGCTGGCGACTCGGACTGGCGTTGCGGGGCAACTGCTGCAGCTTGAGGCGCGCGTCCATACGGTCGTCGTCAGACAAGCCAGCGTCATTGATAATGGCGTTCAGCTCGGCACGCTTGGCGGCATATTTCGCCACCATCTTGGCGCGCTTGGCTTCGCGGTTCTTCAGTGCAAGTTTCGCCATGACTGCCTCAGTTCTTGAAGGGGAACTTGAAAGCGGCCAGCAGCGCCTTGGCTTCCGCATCCGTTTTTGCCGTCGTGGTGATACTGATATTCATGCCACGCAGCACGTCGATCTTGTCGTACTCGATTTCGGGGAAAATGATCTGCTCCTTGACCCCGACGTTGTAGTTACCACGACCATCGAAGCCCTTGCCGCCAACACCGCGGAAGTCACGAATCCGCGGCATTGCGACGGTCACCAAACGATCAAGGAACTCGAACATGCGGGTACCGCGCAACGTCACCATGCAGCCGATCGGATACCCCTCGCGGATCTTGAAGCCCGCGATGGCCTTGCGGGCCTTGGTCACGACGGGCTTCTGACCGGCGATCTTGGTCATGTCACCGACAGCGTTATCGAGTACCTTCTTGTCACCCACCGCCTCGCCAACACCCATATTCAGCGTGATCTTGGTGATACGCGGGACTTCCATGATCGACTTGTAGCCGAACTGATCCCGCAACTGGGGCACCACTGTTTCTTTATAGAATTCCTGCAATCGCGCCATGTTCAGTCCTTATGCATCCACGACTTCGCCGTTCGACTTGAACACCCGAACCTTACGACCGTCATCAAGCGTCTTGAAACCAACGCGATCGGCCTTCTGGCTGGCGGAGTTGAACAGCGCCACATTAGAAACATGGATCGACATCTCTTTTTCGACGATGCCACCCGGCTGACCCCTCATCGGGTTGGGCTTTGTGTGCTTCTTGACCCGATTGATACCCTCAACCACTAACCTCTCGTCATCGACACGCACCAGCACGGTTCCGCGCTTGCCTTTGTCCTTGCCCGCGATGACGACCACGTCATCGCCTTTGCGAATCTTGTTCATGGCGGAATCCTTTACAGAACTTCAGGCGCCAGCGAGACGATCTTCATGAAGCGCTCAGTGCGCAATTCACGCGTCACCGGCCCGAAGATACGAGTGCCAATCGGCTCCAGCTTGTTGTTGAGCAGTACGGCGGCATTGCCATCGAACTTGACCAGGGAGCCATCGGAACGCCGAACGCCCTTGGCCGTGCGCACGACAACCGCACTGTAGATCTCACCCTTCTTGACGCGGCCGCGCGGCGCCGCATCTTTGATGGTGACCTTGATGACATCCCCAATCCCGGCGTAGCGGCGCTTGGAGCCACCCAACACCTTGATACACATCACAGCGCGCGCGCCGGTGTTGTCGGCGACATCGAGCATTGACTGCATTTGGATCATTGCATTTCTCCAACTTAATCCGCACCGCCTCAGGCAACGCAGTCAGTCTTGGAACCCGTTCGGGTCAGAAGTCAAGGCTGACTTGCAAAGTTCTGAAGTTAGCCTCGGCAAAGAGGCGAGATTTTATGGCCTCGCCACCAGCCCGTCAACAACTTTCGCAACAATTCTGCCTAGATCGCACTAGACTTTTCGACAACCTGGGTAACGCGCCATGCTTTGGTCCGCGAAATCGGCGCGCATTCCTCGATCTGCACCAAGTCGCCAGTAATCGCCTCGATCCCATCAACGTGAGCATGGTACTTTCTCGACCGGATCATCACCTTGCCAATCACGGGGTGCTTGACGCGGCGTTCAACCAGAACCGTCACCGTCTTGGCCATCTTGTCGCTGACAACGCGACCTTGCAGAGTACGGCGTGTCTTTTGTTCCGTGGCTTGGGTCATTTCGCAGCCGCCTTCTCGCGCTGAATTGTCTTGACTCGCGCAATATCCTTGCGCACCTTGCCAAGCTGGCTGGTATTGTTAAGCTGTTGCGTGGCCAACTGCATACGCAGTGAGAACTGGGCCTTACGCAAATCCAACAGCTCTTTCGCCAGCTCGGTGTCGTTCTTCTGCCTAAGTTCGCTCGCTTTCATTTCTTACCCCAAGTGACGCGTGACGAAAGTGGTTTCCAAAGGCAGCTTGGCCGCGGCCAAGCGGAAAGCCTCACGGGCCAAGGCCTCGTCCACTCCGTCCATTTCATAAAGCACCTTGCCAGGTTGGATTTCTGCCACCCAGTACTCGGGCGAACCCTTGCCGTTACCCATTCGAACTTCAGCCGGCTTCTTCGAAATCGGCTTGTCCGGGAAGATGCGGATCCAAATACGCCCACCGCGCTTGATATGGCGTGTCATGGCACGGCGGGCGGCCTCGATTTGCCGGGCAGTCAGGCGCCCGCGACCGATGGCCTTCAGGCCATACTCGCCGAAACTGACCTTGGCGCCACGGGTGGCGACACCCGTGTTGCGTCCCTTCTGTTCTTTACGATATTTTCTGCGTGCTGGTTGCAGCATGGCTTCACTCCTTACCTTCCGGCGTCGCGACAGTCGTCTTGCGCACGCGCTTCACGGGCGCCTTGGCCGGATCGCCAGCAGCCAGTTCCGGCTTTGCTTCAGGACCAGCGCCAACGGCAGCGGCCGGCTTACGGGCTCCGCCTGCGGGACGACGAGCGGCAGGCTTGCCGTCTTCACCGCGAGGAGCCCCAAGCGGCTTGCGCGGCCGACGTGACGGCTCTTCAGTCGGCGTCTCGGGTGACATGGCTGACTGCTCGTTCTTGGCCACCATCTCGCCCTTGAAAACCCACACCTTGATACCGATGACACCGTAGGTCGTCTTCGCTTCCGAGGTCCCATAGTCGATATCGGCACGCAAGGTGTGGAGCGGCACGCGACCTTCTCGATACCATTCGGTACGGGCAATTTCTGCACCATTGAGACGACCGGAACTCATGATCTTGATGCCTTGAGCGCCCAACCGCATCGCATTCTGCATCGCGCGCTTCATGGCGCGACGAAACATAATGCGCTTTTCCAGCTGTTGCGCGATCGAATCTGCGATCAACTGGGCATCGGTTTCCGGCTTGCGGATTTCCTCGATATTTACATGGACCGGTACGCCCATGCGTCGCTGGAGATCAAGCTTAAGATTCTCGATGTCTTCGCCCTTCTTGCCAATAACGACACCAGGGCGGGCGCTGTAGACCGTGACGCGGGCATTCTTGGCCGGCCGTTCGATGATGACACGACCGACAGAGGCGTGCGCCAGTTTCTTGCTTCAGATAAGCGCGAACTTCAAGGTCTTCCTTGAGCATCTGCGGGAACGCCTTGCTGGTGGCGTACCAACGGGAAGTCCAGTCGCGCGTGACCGAAAGCCTGAAACCGGTCGGATGAATCTTTTGTCCCATGAATGCTCCTTAGTCGCCGACTGTCAGGAAGATGTGGCAAGTGGGCTTGACAATACGGTTGCCGCGGCCCTTGGCCCGCGCGGTAAAGCGCTTCAGCACCATGCCCTTCTCCACGAAGATGGTCTTCACCTTCAGCGTGTCGATATCGGCGCCATCATTGTGCTCAGCGTTGGCGATGGCCGACTCGAGCACCTTTCTGATTATGCCGGCGCCCTTCTTTGGGCTAAAAGCCAGAATGTTGAGCGCCTGATCGACGGGCTTGCCACGAACCTGATCGGCTACGAGGCGACCCTTCTGGGCCGACAGACGGACTCCACGGAGGATAGCGTTGGTTTCCATTAGCGCCCCCTTACTTCTTCACCGCCGCCTTCTTGCCGGCCGTGTGGCCTTTGAAGGTGCGAGTGAGTGCGAATTCGCCGAGCTTGTGGCCAACCATGTTCTCGGAGACATAGACCGGAATGTGCTGCTTGCCGTTATGAACGGCAATGGTCAGCCCGACGAAATCCGGTAGGACAGTGGAGCGGCGAGACCAGGTCTTGATCGGGCGCTTGTCGTTGGTTGCCCGGACAGCATCGACTTTCTTGACCAAATGATCGTCAACGAACGGGCCTTTCTTGATCGAACGTGCCATGGTTACCTCTTAGCGCTTGTGCCGGCGCTGGACGATCATGCTGTCCGTGCGCTTGTTGCTGCGGGTACGATAGCCCTTGGTCGGCTGACCCCAGGGACTGACGGGTACGCGGCCCTCGCCGGTGCGGCCTTCGCCACCGCCGTGCGGGTGATCGACCGGGTTCATGGCCGTACCACGAACCGTCGGGCGAATACCGCGCCAACGCTGAGCACCGGCCTTGCCGATCTTGCGCAGGTTGTTCTCTTCATTGCCAACCTCGCCGATCGTGGCGCGGCATTCAACGTGAATGCGCCGGATTTCACCCGAGCGCAAACGGACCTGCGCGTAGGTGCCCTCACGCGCCAGCAACTGCACCGAAGTGCCGGCGGCGCGGGCCAGTTGCGCCCCTTTGCCAGGCTGCATTTCGATGCAATGAATGGTCGTGCCAACCGGGATATTGCGGATCGGCAAGGCATTGCCTGCCTTGATCGGAGCCTCGGCACCGGAGAGCACCTCCTGACCTACAGCCATGCCCTTCGTGGCAATGATGTAGCGGCGCTCACCGTCGGCGTAAAGCAGCAACGCAATATTGGCGGAACGGTTCGGATCGTATTCCAGCCGCTCCACCTTGGCGGATACACCGTCCTTGTTGCGCTTGAAATCAACAACACGGTAGTGCTGCTTGTGGCCACCACCCTGATGACGAGTGGTGATATGGCCATGATTATTGCGACCAGCCTTGCTGTTCTTCTTCTCGACCAGCGCGGCGAAGGGCTGCCCCTTGTGCAGATTGGGGTTGACGACCTTGACGACGGCACGACGGCCGGCGGAAGTCGGCTTGACTTTGACGAGCGCCATTTACGCGACCCCCCCTTCAGCGAAATTGATTTCCTGGCCGGGCTTCAGGCAGACAAAGGCCTTCCTGACATCGCTGCGGCGACCCATAACGCGCCCAGAACGCTTGACCTTGCCCTTCAGGTTGGCCACCTGAACCGATTCGACCTGCACCTTGAACAGCAACTCGACAGCCGCCTTGATCTCAGGCTTGGTCGCGTCCGGCGCGACGATAAAGACCACCTGCTCGTTCTTGTCGGCAATGTAGGTTGCCTTTTCGGAAATCTGCGGCGCGAGCAGCACCTGCATCAAGCGCTCTTCATTAAACTTGGGCGTGCTCATGCCAGCATCTCCTCCATCTTTGCGACGGCTCCCTTGGTCATTAGCACCTTCGGGAAACGAACCAGCGACACAGGATCAGCCTGCTGAGCTTCCAGCACCAAGACATTCGGCAGATTGCGAGACGCAAGCAAAAGATTGTCATCAACACTATCGGTGATCACCAACACCGAATCCAGACCCATACCCTTCAGCTTTTGCGCAACCAGCTTGGTCTTCGGTGCCTCGACGGAAAAGCTCTCGACGACGACCAGGCGATCTTCACGCGCCAACTGCGACAGGATGGCGGCAACGCCGGCACGGTACATCTTGCGGTTCACCTTCTGGGTGAAATTCTCTTCCGGCGAATTCGGAAAGTGACGACCACCACCGCGCCACAGCGGTGAGGAGGTCATACCGGCGCGAGCGCGGCCGGTACCCTTTTGCCTCCACGGCTTCTTCGTGCTGTGGCGAACTTCGGCACGGGTCAGTTGCGCGCGGTTACCGGACCGGCTATTGGCTTGGTAGGCAACAACGATCTGATGCACCAGCGCTTCATTGTAGTCACGGCCGAAAAGCGCGTCCGAGGCGGCGAGGGTTGCCGATTGCTGCCCGTGTTCATTGATCAATTTGAGTTCCATGGCGGCCCCTTACTTGCTGCCAGCGCGAACGGCTGGACGGACAACCACATCACCGCCTTTGGCGCCAGGCACAGCGCCCCTAACCAAGAGCAGTTGGCGAATCTCATCGATCCGAACCACTTCCAGGTTCTGCATGGTGCTGGCGACGTCGCCAAGATGACCCGCCATGCGCTTGCCCGGAAACACTCGACCAGGATCCTGCGCCATGCCAATCGAGCCGGGCGAATTGTGCGATACCGAGTTGCCGTGGGAAGCACGGTTCGATGAGAAGTGGTGGCGCTTGATGGCGACCGGAAAACCCCTTGCCGATCGTTGTACCAGATACATCGACCTTTTGGCCCGCCTGGAAGATCGCGACCGAAATCACATCACCCGGCTTGAAGTTGGCCAACTCGCCCTGCTCGACGGGAAACTCCTTGAGCACATGACCGGCTTCGACACCGGCCTTGGCAAGGTGCCCCGCCAGCGGCTTGCCGACCCGGACTGGCGCGGCGCTTGCCGAAAGCCACCTGTACGGCGGCGTAACCGTCGTTCTCAGGCGTCTTGATTTGCGTAACGCGATTGTTCGACACATCCAGCACGGTTACCGGAACGGTCGAGCCGTCCTCGGCAAACACACGCGTCATGCCGACCTTGCGTCCTACAAGGCCTAAACTCATTTTTTCTCCTAACCCCGGCTACGATTGGCCGGGACCCGATTAGTGACACAAACGACAACCATTGCGCGGCCATAAAAGACGGCTGCCGACGGCAATTCTTACTGCAACTTGATTTCCACATCGACACCGGCTGGCAAATCAAGCTTCATCAGCGCGTCGACCGTCTTGTCGGTCGGATCGATGATGTCCATCAGGCGGAGATGGGTGCGAATTTCAAACTGGTCGCGGGAAGTCTTGTTTACGTGCGGCGAGCGCAGCACGTCGAAACGCTCGATACGCGTCGGCAGCGGCACCGGGCCACGCACCACCGCGCCCGTGCGCTTGGCCGTCTCCACAATTTCAAGGGCTGACTGGTCGATCAATTTGTAATCGAAAGCCTTGAGGCGGATACGAATCTTCTGGTTCTGCATAACAATCCCTTAAAGAGCAGTACGCCATTCGCCATTGGCGATGAACAATCTGGCGCGCGAAACACGAAAGGGCGGCATGGTATCGCCCTTTCGCGAATGATGCAAGATTTACTCGATGATTTTCGCGACGACGCCGGCGCCGACGGTTCGACCACCTTCGCGGATGGCGAAGCGCAGACCGTCTTCCATGGCGATCGGCGCGATCAGCTTCACCGTCATCTGCACGTTGTCGCCCGGCATCACCATCTCGGTGCCCGCCGGCAGCTCGATGCTGCCCGTCACGTCCGTCGTCCGGAAGTAGAACTGCGGACGATAACCGTTGAAGAACGGCGTGTGACGGCCACCTTCGTCCTTCGACAGGACATACACTTCGGAGGTGAAATGGGTGTGCGGGGTGATCGAGCCCGGCTTGGCCAGCACTTGACCACGCTCGACTTCTTCACGCTTGGTGCCGCGCAGCAGCACGCCGACGTTGTCACCCGCCTGACCCTGATCCAGCAGCTTGCGGAACATTTCAACGCCGGTGCAGGTGGTCTTGAGGGTCGGGCGGATGCCAACGATTTCGATTTCTTCGCCAACCTTGACGACGCCACGCTCGACCCGACCCGTCACAACGGTGCCACGACCGGAGATCGAGAAGACGTCTTCGATCGGCATCAGGAAGGGCTTGTCGATGGCGCGCTCGGGGGTGGGGATGTAGCTGTCCAGGGCGTCAGCCAGCTTGAGGATGGCGCCTTCGCCCATCTCACCCTTGTCGCCTTCCATCGCCTTGAGCGCGGAACCCTTGACGATGGGAATGTCGTCGCCGGGGAAGTCATACTTGGAAAGCAGTTCGCGCACTTCCATCTCGACCAGTTCAAGCAGTTCGGCATCGTCCACCATGTCGCACTTGTTCATGAAGACGATGATGAACGGCACGCCCACCTGACGGGCCAGCAGGATGTGCTCGCGCGTCTGCGGCATGGGACCGTCGGCGGCACTGACACGACCAGAATGGCGCCATCCATCTGCGCGGCGCCGGTGATCATGTTCTTGACGTAGTCGGCGTGACCCGGGCAATCAACGTGGGCGTAGTGACGGTTCGCCGTCTCGTACTCGACGTGCGCGGTGTTGATCGTGATGCCACGCGCCTTCTCTTCCGGCGCGGCGTCAATCTGATCGTACGCCTTCGCCTCGCCACCAAACTTCGCCGACAGCACCGTCGTGATCGCCGCCGTCAAGGTCGTCTTGCCATGATCCACGTGGCCAATCGTCCCCACATTCACGTGCGGCTTGGTACGCTCAAACTTGCCTTTTGCCATTTCTGCTTCCTCTAAAGAACGGTCACTTCTTGTTGATAATAGCTTCGGCGACGTTCTTCGGCGCCTCCGAGTAGTGCTTGAATTCCATCGAGTAGGTCGCCCGACCCTGAGACAGCGAGCGCATCTGAGTCGAATAGCCGAACATCTCGGCCAGCGGCACTTCGGCCTTGATCACCTTGATGCCGCCAACGCGATCCTCCATGCCGTGGACAATGCCGCGCCGACCGGAAAGATCGCCCATCACGTTGCCCATGTAGTCTTCCGGCGTCTCGACCTCGACGGCCATCATCGGCTCAAGCAGCACCGGGCTGGCCTTGCGCATGGCATCCTTGAAGGCCATCGAGCCCGCCATCTTGAAGGCGTTTTCGTTCGAGTCCACTTCATGGTAGGAACCGTCGAACAGCGTCACCTTGACATCAACCACCGGGAAGCCCGCTAGCACACCATTGGGCAGCGTGTCCTCGATGCCCTTGTTGACCGCCGGGATGTACTCGCGGGGCACCGTGCCGCCCTTGACGGCGTCGATAAATTCGTAGCCCTTGCCCGTCTCGTTGGGCTCCAGCTTGATCCAGACGTGGCCATACTGACCACGACCACCGGATTGCTTGACAAACTTGCCTTCCTGCTCGGCGGACTTGCGGATAGTTTCGCGATATGCCACCTGCGGCGCGCCCACATTGGCTTCGACGCCGAATTCGCGGCGCATGCGGTCAACGATGATTTCCAGGTGCAGCTCACCCATCCCGGAAATGATGGTTTGACCGGACTCTTCGTCGGTGCGGACGCGGAAGGAAGGGTCTTCTTGCGCCAAACGACCAAGGGCAAGACCCATCTTCTCCTGGTCAGCTCTTGGTCTTCGGCTCGACGGCAACGTGAATCACCGGCTCGGGGAAGATCATCCGCTCAAGGATGATCGGCTTATCTACGCTCGACAGCGTGTCCCCAGTGATCGCCTCCTTTAGGCCAACCGCCGCGGCAATGTCTCCAGCATAGACTTCCTTGATTTCCTCGCGCTGGTTTGCGTGCATCTGGAGAATCCGGCCAATCCGTTCCTTGCGTTGCTTGACCGGGTTGTAGATGGTATCGCCAGACTTCATCATCCCGGAATAGACACGGAAGAAAGTCAACTGGCCGACGTAGGGGTCAGTCATGATCTTGAAGGCCAAGCTGGCAAACGGCTCGTCATCGGCTGGCTTGCGCTCCCCCTCGGAGCCGTTCTCCAGCTCCCCCTTGACAGGAGGAATATCCAGCGGCGAGGGCATCAGTTCGATCACGGCATCCAGCATGGCCTGCACACCCTTGTTCTTGAAAGCGGAACCGCAGAGCATAGGCACGATCTCGCTGGCGATAGTCCGCTGGCGCAACGCCTTCTTGATTTCCTCCTCGGAGAGATCACCCTCCTCGAGGTATTTGTTCATCAACTCTTCCGAGGCCTCGGCGGCAGCCTCCAGCATCTTCTCGCGCCACTCCTTGGCCGTTTCGGCAAGGTCGGCGGGAATCTCACCGTACTCGAACTTCGTGCCCTGGCTCTCCTCGTCCCAGATGATTGCCTTCATCTTGATCAGGTCGATGATGCCCTTGAAGTTCTCTTCGGCGCCGATCGGTACCTGGATCGGGATTGGGTTGGCCTTCAGACGCTCGCGCATCTGATCGTGAACGCGGAAGAAATTCGCGCCAGTGCGGTCCATCTTGTTCACAAAGGCCAGACGCGGCACACCGTACTTGTTGGCTTGGCGCCACACAGTCTCCGATTGCGGTTGCACACCACCCACGGCGCAATAGACCATGCAGGCACCATCCAGCACGCGCATCGACCGCTCGACTTCGATCGTGAAATCGACGTGACCCGGGGTATCAATGATATTGACCCGATGCTCAGGGTAATTCATCGCCATACCCTTCCAGAAACAGGTGGTGGCGGCGGAGGTAATGGTGATCCCGCGCTCTTGCTCCTGCTCCATCCAGTCCATGGTCGCGGCGCCATCATGCACTTCGCCGATCTTGTGGTTGACGCCGGTATAAAACAGGATGCGCTCGGTCGTCGTCGTCTTGCCGGCGTCGATATGCGCGGAAATACCGATGTTGCGATAGCGCTCGATGGGAGTCTTGCGGGCCACTTTGAATACCTGCCTTATCTAAGCCAAACCGCCTTGGCCCTCACCGTTCGGAGAAAAGCCAGGGCGGCAACAAAAATGATCGCGCAATGAAACCGCGCAACGACTATCAGAACCTGAAATGCGAGAACGCCTTGTTCGCTTCGGCCATGCGGTGAACTTCTTCGCGCCGCTTCATTGCCGCACCACGACCCTCAGACGCTTCGAGCAATTCATTGGCCAGACGTTGGCCCATGGACTTCTCGCTGCGCTTGCGGGCGGCTTCGCGCAGCCATCGCATCGATAGGGCCATACGACGCGACGGGCGCACTTCGACCGGAACCTGATAGTTGGCACCACCGACGCGACGGCTCTTCACCTCGACGATCGGCTTGACGTTACTGATTGCCAAGGAGAAAACCTCCAGCGGATCCTTGCCGCTCTTGGTCTTGATCTGATCGAAGGCGCCATAGATGATGCGCTCGGCAACGGACTTCTTGCCGCTGGTCATCAGCACATTGACAAACTTGGAGACATCGACGCTGCCGAACTTGGGATCCGGCAGGATGTCACGCTTGGGAACTTCACGACGACGGGGCATGATTACCTCGAGACTTTGTTATGCCTGCTTCGGCCGCTTGGAGCCGTACTTCGAACGGGCCTGCTTGCGATCCTTGACGCCCTGGGTATCCAGGCTGCCGCGGACGATGTGATAGCGCACACCCGGCAAGTCCTTCACCCGGCCACCGCGAATCAGCACCACGGAGTGCTCTTGCAGGTTATGGCCTTCGCCACCGATATAGGAAATGACCTCGAAACCATTGGTCAGGCGCACCTTGGCGACCTTACGCAACGCCGAGTTCGGCTTCTTCGGTGTCGTAGTATAAACACGGGTACAGACGCCCCGCTTGGCCGGGCTGCCACCGAGCGCCGGCACCTTACTCTTGCTTTGTGGCGCTTGGCGGCCTTTGCGCACCAGCTGGTTAATGGTTGGCATATCAGAGTCCCAAAATACAGAAGCTTGCGGCCCTTTGCGGGGTGCAAAGAGGCCGGATTATATTGACCACACAGTTAGCCGTCAACCGGCCAATTCCACTATGCCCCCTCGGTCACATCGGCCTGGATCGGCAAATCGAACATCCCCTTGGCGGCATCCTCGCCTGCCGACTGCTTGCGTCGCGTCCGGTGGTAGGCGAGGCCAGTGCCAGCCGGAATCAGACGACCAACAATGACGTTCTCCTTCAGACCGCGCAACTCGTCGCGCTTGCCCATGATGGCGGCCTCGGTCAGCACGCGGGTGGTTTCCTGGAAGGACGCCGCCGAGATGAAGGAGTCGGTGGACAGACTCGCCTTGGTGATACCGAGCAGCACGTTGTCGTACTCGGCCGGCCGCTTGCCTTCGCTCTTCAGGCGATCGTTCTCATCCAGCACTTCGGACCGTTCGACCTGCTCTTCGCGGATGAACTTGGAATCGCCGGCATCGGTAATGACAATGCGGCGCAGCATCTGCCGGACGATCACTTCGATGTGCTTGTCGTTGATTTTCACGCCCTGTAGCCGATAGACGTCCTGTACCTCGTCGATGATGTAGCGAGCAAGTTCCTCGACACCCTTGAGACGCAGGATGTCGTGCGGATCGGCCGGACCATCGACAATCACCTCGCCCTTGTTTACCACCTGGCCATCATGGGCCATGACATGCTTGTCCTTGGTGATCAGGTATTCGTGGGCGGTGCCGTCCGGCTCGGTGATAACCAGACGTTGCTTGCCCTTGGTGTCCTTGCCAAAGCTGACGGTACCGGTGATTTCCGCCAGGGTGCCGGCATCCTTGGGTGCGCGGGCCTCGAACAACTCGGCCACACGCGGGAGGCCACCGGTAATGTCGCGGGTCTTCGCCGACTCCTGAGGAATGCGCGCCAGCACGTCGCCAACCGCCGCGAGCTGGCCGTCCTTCACGGTAATGATCGAACCAACCTGGAAGGTAATGGCCACCGAATGGTCAGTACCGTGAATCTTGACTTCCTGTCCGGCTTCGTCGATCAACTTGACCTGTGGCCGCAGACCCTTGGCCTGCGACTTGCTGCCTCGCTTCGAATCGATAACCACCAATGTCGACAGGCCCGTGACGTCGTCGATCTGTTTGGCGACGGTCACCCCTTCTTCGACATGCTCGAACTTCACAGTGCCGGCATATTCGGTGACGATCGGCCGGGTATGCGGATCCCACATGGCGAGCACGGCACCGGCCTTGATCTGCCTACCGTCGTCGCCCATCAGCGTGGCGCCATACGGAACCTTGTGGCGCTCGCGCTCGCGCCCGTTGTCGTCGGTGATGAACACTTCGCCCGACCGCGCGATAACGACCTTTTCGCCCTTCGGGTTGGTGACATAACGCATGGTTGGAGAGAAGCGAAGAATACCGGCGCTCTTCGCCTCCACCTGGCTCTGCGCCGCGGCCCGCGACGCCGCGCCGCCCACGTGGAAGGTACGCATGGTCAGCTGTGTACCGGGCTCGCCAATCGACTGCGCGGCAATCACGCCAACCGCCTCGCCGGAATTGACCAGCATGCCGCGGCCAAGATCGCGGCCGTAGCACTTGGCGCACAGGCCGTAACGAGTGTCGCAGGACAGCGGCGTGCGCACCCGAACCTCGTCGATGCCCAGCGCCTCAATCGTATCCACCGCGTCCTCATCGAGCAGGGCACCGGAGGCATAGAGCACGTCCTGGGTATCGGGATGGATCACGTCGGTAACGACAACGCGGCCGAGAATCCGCTCACGCAGAGCCTCCACCACTTCGCCGCCCTCGATCAACGCCTTCATGGCGAAGCCCGCGCTGGTGCCGCAATCGTCCTCGGTGACCACCAAGTCCTGTGTCACGTCCACCAGACGGCGTGTCAGGTAGCCCGAGTTGGCGGTCTTCAATGCCGTGTCGGCCAGGCCCTTACGGGCACCGTGCGTGGAAATGAAGTATTGAAGTACGTTGAGGCCTTCGCGGAAGTTGGTCGTAATCGGGGTCTCGATGATGGAGCCGTCCGGTTTGGCCATCAAACCGCGCATGCCGGCCAATTGCCGAATCTGGGCAGCAGAACCCCGCGCGCCGGAGTCAGCCATCATGTAGATTGAATTGAACGACTCCTGCTTGACCAGCTTGCCCTCGGCATTGGTCACTTCCTGATGTGCAAGTTGGTCCATCATGGCCTTTGCCACTTGGTCGCCAGCACGGCCCCAGATATCCACGACTTTGTTGTAACGTTCGCCGACCGTCACCAGACCGGACGTGTATTGCTTTTCGATTTCCTTCACCTCCGCCTCGGCGGCATCGATGATGACGTGCTTCTGGGTCGGCACTAGCATGTCGCCAATGGCGATGGAGATGCCGCCACGGGTGGCCAGCGTGAAGCCAGCCTGCATCAGCTTGTCCGCAAAGATCACGGTCTCCTTGAGACCGCAGCGACGGAAGCTCTCATCGATGAGCTTGGAGATTTCCTTCTTCTTGAGCGGCTTGTCGATGACTTTGAACGGCAGCCCCTTCGGGAGGATCTCGGACAGAATGGCGCGGCCGGCGGTGGTCGAATAGCGCGTTATCTTCTCGCGCCAGCCTTCGCCGTCGGCTTCGTACTCTTTGATGCGAATCGATACGCGCGCATGCAAATCGACCTGACGCGACTCGACGCCGCGAAGGACTTCAGCGATGTCCGCGAACATCATGCCGGTACCCTTGGCGGCGGCATGTTCGCGGGTTGCGTAGTAGAGACCCAGCACCACGTCCTGCGAGGGCACGATGATGGGCTGGCCGTTGGCGGGCGACAGCACGTTGTTGGAGGCCAGCATCAGCGTGCGCGCTTCCATCTGCGCCTCAAGCGACAGGGGAACGTGCACCGCCATCTGGTCGCCGTCGAAGTCGGCGTTGAAGGCTGTGCAAACCAACGGATGCAACTGGATGGCCTTGCCTTCGATCAAGGTTGGCTCGAAGGCCTGGATGCCGAGACGGTGCAGTGTCGGTGCCCGGTTGAGCATTACCGGATGTTCGCGAATAACCTCTTCCAGGATGTCCCAGACGACGACGGTTTCGGCTTCCACTTCTTTCTTGGCGGCCTTGATGGTGCTGGCAATGCCCATCTTTTCCAGACGCTCGAAGATGAAGGGCTTGAACAGTTCCAGCGCCATCTTTTTGGGCAGGCCACACTGGTGGAGCTTGAGTTGCGGGCCGACAACGATGACCGAACGACCCGAGTAGTCAACGCGCTTGCCAAGCAAGTTCTGACGGAATCGACCACCCTTGCCCTTGATCATGTCAGCCAGCGATTTCAGAGGCCGCTTGTTGGCGCCAGTCATCGCCTTGCCGCGCCGACCGTTGTCCAGCAGCGAATCGACCGCTTCCTGCAGCATTCGCTTTTCGTTGCGGACGATGATGTCCGGCGCCTTGAGTTCCAACAAACGCTTCAGACGATTGTTGCGGTTGATGACCCGGCGATAAAGGTCGTTCAGATCGGACGTGGCAAACCGGCCACCGTCAAGCGGCACCAGCGGGCGCAGGTCCGGCGGCAGCACCGGCAGCACCTCGAGCACCATCCATTCGGGCTTGATGCCGGATATCTGGAAGCCTTCCAGCACTTTCAGGCGCTTGGCGATCTTCTTGATCTTGGCCTCGGAACCGGTGGTTTCGAGTTCCTTGCGCAGGATTTCGATCTCATGCGCAATATCCAGCGTGCGCAGCAATTCGCGAATGCCCTCGGCACCCATCACGGCGGAGAAGTCGTCGCCGTACTCTTCCACCTTGGCCAGGTAGTCGTCTTCAGTCAGTAGTTGCGCTCGATTGAGCGGCGTGACGCCGGGATCGACGACGACGAAAGCTTCGAAGTAGAGCACGCGCTCGATATCGCGCAGGGTCATGTCGAGTACCATGCCGAGACGGCTGGGCAGGCTCTTGAGGAACCAGATATGGGCGGTTGGCGAAGCCAGTTCGATATGGCCCATGCGCTCGCGGCGCACCTTGGACTGGGTTACTTCCACGCCGCACTTCTCGCAGATTACGCCACGGTGCTTGAGGCGCTTGTACTTGCCGCACAAGCACTCATAGTCCTTGACCGGGCCAAATATCTTGGCGCAGAAGAGGCCGTCACGCTCCGGCTTGAAGGTGCGATAGTTGATCGTCTCGGGCTTCTTGACTTCGCCATAAGACCAGGAACGGATCTTCTCGGGCGAGGCCAGCCCGATGGTGATCGCGTCGAATTCTTCTTCCTGAGTAACCTGCTTGAAGAGATCGAGCAGTGCTTTCATCGTCGCTTACTCCTTGGGTTCTCTCAGTAACGTTCCAGATCGATGTCGATCGCCAGCGAACGGATTTCCTTCACCAGCACGTTGAACGATTCCGGCATGCCGGCGTCGATCTTGTGTTCGCCCTTGACGATGCTTTCGTACACCTTGGTACGGCCATTGACGTCGTCGGACTTCACTGTGAGCATTTCTTGCAGCGTATAGGAAGCACCGTAGGCTTCCAGCGCCCAGACTTCCATTTCGCCGAAACGCTGACCACCGAACTGCGCCTTGCCGCCAAGCGGCTGCTGCGTAACCAGGCTGTACGGGCCGGTGGAACGCGCATGCATCTTGTCGTCCACCAGGTGGTGCAGCTTCAGCACGTGCATGTAACCAATCGTCACCGGCCGTTCGAACGCCTCGCCGGTCCGCCCGTCGCACAATTGCGCCTGTGTCTTTGCCGGGGTTAGCCCCAGCCGCTCGGTCACATCGTCCGGATAGGCCAGATCAAGCATGGCCCGGATTTCTTCTTCCTTGGCGCCGTCGAATACCGGGGTCGCGAAAGGCACGCCGCCGGTCAGGTTGACCGCCAACTCCATCGATTCGCTCTCACTGAGCGTGTCGACATCTTCCCCGCGGCCGGAGACGTTGTAGATCTTGTGCAGCAACTTGCGCACCTCGGCGGCAGTAGCCTGCTCGATTCAGCATCTCGCCAATCTTCAGGCCGAGGCCCTTGGCGGCCCATCCCAGGTGGGTTTCGAGGATCTGGCCGATGTTCATCCGCGACGGCACGCCCAGCGGGTTCAGCACGATATCGACCGGGCGGCCATCCTTCATGTAGGGCATGTCCTCGACCGGGACAATCTTCGAAACCACCCCCTTGTTGCCGTGACGACCGGCCATCTTGTCACCCGGCTGCAGACGGCGCTTGACGGCCAGATAGACCTTGACCATCTTCTGGACACCCGGCGGCAGCTCATCGCCCTGGGTCAGCTTCTTCTTCTTGGCCTCGAAGGCCACGTCGAAATCTCGGCGCGTCTGCTCGATGCTGTCGCGCAGGTTCTCCAGCTGCTGCTGCGCCTCCTCGCTTTCGAGGGAAATATCGAACCAGTGGTAGTGTTCTAGCGTCTCGAGGTAAGCCTTGGTGATCTTGGTGCCCTTGGCCAGTTTCTTCGGCCCCTTGCTGGCGGTCTTGTTGGTCAGAAGCTTTTCGATACGGGCGAAGGTGTCGCGTTCGACGATGCGCATCTGGTCGGCCAGATCCTGCTTGTAGCCGCGCAGCATGTCGTCGATGATCGACTGGGCGCGCTTGTCTCGTTCGATGCCCTCGCGGGTGAACACCTGGACGTCGATGACCGTTCCGGACATGCCGGACGGCACGCGCAGAGACGTATCCTTCACGTCCGAGGCCTTTTCGCCGAAGATGGCGCGCAACAGCTTCTCTTCCGGCGTTAGCTGGGTTTCGCCCTTGGGCGTGACCTTGCCGACCAGCACGTCACCGGCCTCGACTTCCGCGCCGATGTAGACGATGCCGGATTCATCCAGGCGACCCAGTTGCGCCTCACCGAGGGTGGCGATATCGCGGGTAATCTCCTCGGCACCGAGCTTGGTGTCGCGCGCAACCACGGTCAATTCTTCGATGTGGATCGAGGTAAAGCGGTCGTCGGCCACGACCCGCTCGGAGATCAGGATCGAGTCCTCGAAGTTGTAGCCGTTCCACGGCATGAACGCGACCAGCATGTTCTGGCCCAGCGCCAATTCGCCCAGGTCGGTGGAAGCGCCGTCGGCCACCACGTCGCCCTTGGCAATGATGTCGCCGACCGTGACCACGGGCCGCTGGTTGATATTGGTGTTCTGGTTGGAACGGGTGTACTTGGTCAGATTGTAGATATCGACACCGACTTCGCCCGGCACCGTCTCGGCATCATTGACGCGGACGACGATCCGGTTGGCATCGATGTAGTCGACCACGCCGCCGCGCAGCGCCTGCACGGCGGTGCCGGAGTCGACCGCCACGGTACGCTCGATACCGGTACCGACCAGCGCCTTTTCCGGACGCAGGCAGGGCACCGCCTGACGCTGCATGTTGGCGCCCATCAGCGCGCGGTTGGCATCGTCGTGCTCAAGGAAGGGGATCAGCGATGCGGCAACCGAAACGATCTGACCCGGCGCCACGTCCATGTACTGGACCTCGTGCGGCTCCTTCAGCTCGAATTCGCCCTTGAAACGGCAGGACACCAATTCGTCGGTCAGCTTCGTCTTCTTGTCCAGGGTTGCATTGGCCTGGGCGATGACGAAGTTGCCCTCCTCGATGGCCGACAGATATTCGATCTGGTCGGTCACGTGACTGTCCGTCACCTTGCGATAAGGGGTTTCCATGAAACCATAGTCATTGGTGCGTGCATACAGAGCCAGAGAATTGATCAGGCCGATGTTCGGACCTTCCGGCGTCTCGATCGGGCAGACGCGGCCATAGTGGGTCGGATGCACGTCGCGCACCTCGAAACCGGCACGCTCGCGGGTCAGGCCACCCGGGCCAAGCGCGGAGACGCGACGCTTGTGGGTAATCTCTGACAAGCGGATTGGTCTGGTCCATGAACTGCGACAACTGGCTGGAACCGAAGAATTCCTTGATCGCGGCGCTGATCGGCTTGGCATTGATCAGATCGTGCGGCATCAGGTTGTCCGATTCGGCCTGGCTCAAGCGCTCCTTGACGGCGCGTTCGACGCGCACCAGACCGGCGCGGAATTGATTTTCGGCCAGCTCGCCCACGGAACGGACACGACGGTTGCCAAGGTGATCGATATCGTCGACTTCGCCACGACCATTGCGCAATTCAACCAGGATACGAATCACATCCATGATGTCCTGGTTGGAGAGCGTGCGGTGAACCTTCCAGCTCCTCGCGGCCGACACGCCGATTGAACTTCATCCGGCCGACCGCTGACAGGTCATAGCGTTCCGGCGAATAGAACAGGCCCTGGAACAAACTCTCGACGGCATCCTCGGTCGGTGGTTCGCCGGGACGCATCATCCGGTAGATGGCGACGCGCGACGCCCACTGATCGGCCGTCTCGTCGATGCGCAATGTCGAGGAAATGTACGGACCGCGATCGAGATCGTTGATGTACAGGGTCTTGAGTTCCTCGATGCCCGCTTCCATCAGCTTGGCCAGCAGCGACTTCGGTGATTTCCTCGTTGGCGTTCGCCAGAATCTCGCCCGTTTCGGCATCGACCACGTTCTGCGCGACCGTGCGACCGACGATGAAATCTTCCGGGACGACAATCTTGTTGATTCCGGCTTCGGCCAGATCACGGATGTGCTTGGCGGTTATGCGCTTGTCCTTGGGGACGAGCACTTTGCCGGCCTTATCGGTGAAGTCGAAACGAGCGACTTCGCCGCGCATGCGCTCGGGAACCAAGTCAAATTGGACGCCCTTCTTGGTCAGATGGAAGGTATCGAAATCGAAGAAGGTGGAGAGGATCTGCTCGGGGGTCTGGCCAATGGCCTTGAGCAGAATCGTCACCGGCATCTTGCGACGCCGGTCAACGCGGAAATACAGGATGTCCTTCGGATCAAACTCGAAATCGAGCCACGAACCGCGGTAGGGAATGATGCGCGCCGAGAACAGCAGCTTGCCGGAGCTGTGCGTCTTGCCCTTGTCATGCTCGAAAAAGACGCCGGGCGAACGGTGCAACTGGGACACGATGACCCGCTCGGTGCCGTTGATGACGAACGAACCGGTCGTGGTCATGAGCGGAATCTCGCCCATGTACACTTCCTGCTCCTTGACCTCCTTGACCTTTTCGTTGCCCGTCTCGCGGTCGAGAATGACCAGGCGCACCTTGGCACGCAGCGGCGAGGCGAACGTCAGGCCGCGTTGCTGGCATTCCTTGACGTCGAAAGCCGGTTCGCCGAGCTTGTATTCGACGAATTCCAGGCGAGCGCTGCCCGAGTGCGAGACGATCGGGAAGATGGAGGAAAAGGCCGCCTGCAGGCCTTGGCTTCGCCGCTGTGCCGGCGGAACATCAACCTGCAGGAATTGGGTGTAGGAGTCGAGTTGCGTCGCCAGCAGGAAAGGCACGTCAAGCACGTTGGCACGCTTGGCGAAGCTCTTGCGGATACGCTTCTTCTCGGTGTAGGAGTACGTCATGTTCGCTCCGTTCTCTCATCAGCGTCGAGGGTCAGAAGGCAAGGCTGGCGGGCTTTCGCGCCAACCTTCTCTGCTGACCGCCGCCGTAGGACTGCTTACAGGGCTGCAACTCAAATCGACAAAACACAAAAGGGCTGGTGGCACTTGGCCACCAGCCCGCAAGCCGATCGAGGAATTACTTGACTTCGACCTTGGCGCCCGCGTCCTCGAGTTGCTTCTTGAGGGCGTCGGCGTCAGCCTTGGAAATGGCTTCCTTGACGGCCTTCGGGGCGCCATCGACCAGATCCTTGGCTTCCTTGAGACCCAGGCCGGTGGCGGCACGCACGACCTTGATGACTTCGACCTTCTTCTCGCCAGCGGCCAGCAGCATGACGGTGAATTCGGTCTGCTCTTCGACCGGAGCGGCGGCGGCGGCCGCTGGGGCAGCCACGGCGACGGCAGCAGCAGCAGCGGAGACGCCGAACTTTTCTTCCATTTCCTTGATCAGTTCGGACAGTTCGAGAACGGTCATGCCAGCGATGGCGTCGAGGATTTCAGCTTTGGTTGCCATGATTAAAAGACTCCTGAATGAATGAATGGTTCGTTGCTTGACGGAATGTCGTTGTGCTTATGCAGCCTCTTTGGCGTCGCGCACCGCGGCGAGGCCCCGAACGAACTTGGTCGGGACTTCGTTGAGGGTACGGACGAACTGGGCGATCGGGGCCTGCATGGTGCCGAGCAGCTTCGACAGCAGTTCCTCGCGGCTGGGCATGGTGGCCAGCGCCTTGACGCCATTGGCGTCCATGACGTAGTTGGCCATCGCACCCGCCTTGATGACGAGCTTGTCGTTGCCCTTGGCGAACTCGTGGAGGATCTTGGCCGCCGCCACCGGATCCTTGGAGATCCCATAGATCAGCGGGCCGACCAGCGCTCCCTGGAGTCCTTCGAACGGCGTGCCGGCAACGGCACGACGCACCAGGGTGTTCTTCAGCACACGCAGGTACACACCCGACTTGCGCGCGTTGGCGCGCAGGGTGGTGATATGCCCCACTTCGAGACCACGGTACTCAGCGACGACGATCGTCTGGGCACCCGCCACTTGTGCGGACACTTCGGCAACTACCGCCTTCTTCTCTTCAAGATTGAGACCCAAGGTCAGCTCCTAGTCAAAACGCCAGCCGGATACGCTCCGGACTGGCGATAACGGCGACCTTCATTCAGGAATCAGCATTGCAACCGCATCCTGTCTTCGGGTGACGCCATCTGCGTCGGCTGCCCCAACGAAATTCTGTTGCCGGCAATTAAGCCCAAATCAAACACGGACACCTACGGTCTTTGATAACCCGCCACGCCCGCGACAGCGGCGCGGCGGCCCAAAGTTTCTTACTGCGCCGGCTGCGGCAACCAGGCTGGCCTGGTCGACCCGCACACCGGCACCCATGGTCGAGGACACCGAAACCTTCTTCAGATACTGTCCCTTCGCGGCGGCCGGCTTGGCCTTGTTCAAGGCCTCGATCAGCGCGGCCAGATTCTTCTGCAGCGCATCGACCGTGAAGGAAGCGCGGCCGATGGTGCACTGGATGATGCCGCCCTTGTCGGTGCGGTACTGCACCTGACCAGCCTTGGCGTTCTTGACCGCGGTGGTGACATCCATGGTCACGGTACCAACCTTCGGGTTCGGCATCAGGCCGCGCGGGCCGAGAATCTGACCCAGCGCACCGACCACCTTCATGGCGTCCGGCGTGGCGATGCAGACATCGAAATCCATGGTGCCACCCTTGACGGTTGCCGCCAGATCATCGAAACCGACGACGTCGGCACCGGCGGCTTTGGCCTCCTCGGCCTTGGCGCCCTGTGCGAACACGGCGACACGAACGGTCTTGCCGGTACCGGCCGGCAGCACGACCGAGCCGCGCACCAACTGGTCGGACTTCTTGGCATCGATGCCGAGATTGACGGCGACATCGATGGACTCATCGAACTTGGCGGTGGCGTTTTCCTTGACCAGGGCCAGCGCATCGGTCAGGGGATAGTTCTTGTTGCGATCAACCTTGGCACGAACAGCGGTCAGCCGCTTGGAATGCTTGGCCATGTTAGACGCCCTCCACGGTGATGCCCATGCTGCGGGCGCTACCGGCGATGGTGCGCACTGCGGCATCCATGTCGGCGGCGGTCAGGTCCGGCATCTTGGTCTTGGCGATTTCCTCGGCCTGCGCACGGGTGAGCTTGCCGACCTTGTCGGTATGCGGCTTTGGCGAACCCTTCTGGACACCAGCGGCCTTCTTGATCAGGATGGTCGCCGGCGGCGTCTTCATGATGAAGGTGAAGCTCTTGTCCGCAAAGGCGGTGATCACCACGGGAATCGGCAGACCGGGCTCCAGACCCTGGGTCTTGGCGTTGAACGCCTTGCAGAATTCCATGATGTTGAGGCCGCGCTGACCGAGCGCCGGACCGATCGGGGGCGAGGGGTTCGCCTTGCCGGCCGGCACTTGCAGCTTGATATAGCCGATTATCTTCTTTGCCATGATGGCTCCTATAAATTGAGTACGAACGCGCTTTCAGTGGCCTTACTCACGCTCCTCTTGCCGCAGAATCAGGGCTTCCGGCCGGCCCTGAATCTATGCCTTTTCGACCTGCGCAAACTCCAGCTCAACCGGCGTGGCACGACCAAAAATGGTCACGGAAACGCGCAGGCGGCTCTTCTCGTAATTGACCTCTTCGACGGTGCCGTTGAAGTCGGTGAACGGGCCCTCCTTGACGCGCACCATTTCGCCCACTTTCGAACAGCACCTTGGGGCGCGGCTTTTCCACACCCTCCTGCATCTGCTGCATGATCTTCTCGACTTCCTTTTCGGAGATCGGCGTCGGCTTGGTGGCAGTGCCACCAACGAAACCGGTGACCTTCGCCGTGCTCTTGACCAGATGCCAGGATTCGTCATCCATGTCCATCTCGACCAGCACGTAGCCCGGAAAGAACTTGCGCTCGGAAGTGTGCTTCTGGCCGGATTTCATTTCGACCACTTCTTCGACCGGCACCAGGATCTGACCGAACTTGTCCTGCATGCCGGCGCGGGCAATGCGCTCGATCAGCGCCCGCTGCACGGACTTCTCGAAGCCCGGAATAGGCGTGAACCACGTACCAGCGTTTCGTCATGATCTTATTTCCAGCCCAACACGAGGTCGTAAAGCACCCACTCGAGGCTCTTGTCAGCGATCCAAAGCATGATGGCCATCACCAGCACGAACGCAAACACGACGCCAGTGGTTTGCACCGTTTCCTTGCGGGTCGGCCAAGCGACCTTCTTGGCCTCATTGGCCGCTTCCTGACTAAAGGCAAAGAAACGCCGCCCAGGTTCGGTAAACCACGCGACCGCGGTGCCGGCAGCGATACCGGCGAGCACCGACAGCACCCGCAGGATCATCGGCTGCTCGGCAAGCAGGTAAAAGCCCGGCCAAGCCGGCTACCAGCAGAAGAATTGCAGCGGCGAATTTAAGCTTGTCGGCCATCTTGTCCTACGATCATCGTGTTCGGTGGCAGGGGCAGAGGGAATCGAACCCCCAACCTACGGTTTTGGAGACCGTCGCTCTGCCAATTGAGCTATGCCCCTGCGGCTCAAGACTGCAAAGGGCGACACCCTCGCGGACGCCGCCCTCCCAACGTTTTATGTACTCCGACTACTCGATGATTTTCGCGACGACGCCGGCGCCGACGGTTCGACCACCCTCGCGGATGGCGAAGCGCAGACCGTCTTCCATGGCGATCGGCGCGATCAGCTTCACCGTCATCTGCACGTTGTCGCCCGGCATCACCATCTCGGTGCCCGCCGGCAGCTCGATGCTGCCGGTCACGTCCGTCGTCCGGAAGTAGAACTGCGGACGATAACCGTTGAAGAACGGGGTGTGACGGCCACCTTCGTCCTTCGACAGCACATACACTTCGGAGGTGAAATGGGTGTGCGGGGTGATCGAGCCCGGCTTGGCCAGCACTTGACCACGCTCGACTTCTTCACGCTTGGTGCCGCGCAGCAGCACGCCGACGTTGTCACCCGCCTGACCCTGGTCCAGCAGCTTGCGGAACATTTCAACGCCGGTGCAGGTGGTCTTGAGGGTCGGGCGGATGCCAACGATTTCGATTTCTTCGCCGACCTTGACGACGCCACGCTCGACCCGACCCGTCACGACGGTGCCACGACCGGAGATCGAGAAGACGTCTTCGATCGGCATCAGGAAGGGCTTGTCGATGGCGCGCTCGGGGGTGGGGATGTAGCTGTCCAGGGCGTCGGCCAGCTTGAGGATGGCGCCTTCGCCCAGTCTCACCCTTGTCGCCTTCCATGGCCTTGAGCGCGGAACCCTTGACGATGGGAATGTCGTCGCCGGGGAAGTCGTACTTGGAGAGCAGTTCGCGCACTTCCATTTCGACGAGTTCGAGCAGTTCGGCATCGTCCACCATGTCGCACTTGTTCATGAAGACGATGATGAACGGCACGCCCACCTGACGGGCCAGCAGGATGTGCTCGCGCGTCTGCGGCATGGGGCCGTCGGCGGCCGACACGACCAGGATGGCGCCGTCCATCTGGGCGGCACCGGTGATCATGTTCTTGACGTAGTCGGCGTGACCCGGGCAATCAACGTGGGCGTAGTGACGGTTCGCCGTCTCGTACTCGACGTGCGCGGTGTTGATGGTGATGCCGCGCGCCTTCTCTTCCGGCGCCGCGTCAATCTGATCGTACGCCTTCGCCTCGCCACCAAACTTCGCCGACAGCATCGTCGTGATCGCCGCCGTCAAGGTCGTCTTGCCATGATCCACGTGGCCAATCGTCCCCACATTCACGTGCGGCTTGGTACGCTCAAACTTGCCTTTTGCCATGATCGAATACCCCAATCAAAAAATGTCCGGTGCCACCGTCAAAGATTTGGTGCCCATGGCGTGGATTGAACACGCGACCTCTCCCTTACCAAGGGAGTGCTCTACCACTGAGCTACATGGGCAAATCCCGCAAATCCTGCAATTCCCACTGCTTCAAACAACCACAATCAACGTCAGCGCGAAGTTACTGGAGCGGGCGACGAGACTCGAACTCGTGACATCTTGCTTGGAAGGCAAGAGCTCTACCAACTGAGCTACGCCCGCTCAACCCGCACACGACAGCAACTATCCTGCTACAGCAAACTTGGTGGAGGGGGAAGGATTCGAACCTTCGAAGGCAGAGCCGTCAGATTTACAGTCTGATCCCTTTGACCGCTCGGGAACCCCTCCAGCGAAACCGCGAATTATGGTCTTTGCCAGAATATCTGTCAATGGGACTTTTGCTTCGCCACGAAGAAGGGTCGAGGCGGCGGCGTAGAATCGCCACACTGGGCAGCCGTAGCCACCTGTTGCCCGCCAATCCGCGACCGCCCCATCGCCATGAAACCACTCCTGGACCGCCTTGCCAGCCGCTTCGGCACACGTTTCTCGCTTGCCGAAGCGGTCCGTCGCCATCATGGCATGGACGAGTCTTCGTTGCCGCCGATGCCCCCGGATGCCGTGGTGTTCGTGGAAAGTACCGAGGAAGTGGCCGAAATCGTCAAGCTGTGCCAGGAATCGCGCGTTCCGGTCATCCCGTATGGCGCCGGCACATCGCTGGAAGGTCATTTGCACGCGGTACGGGGGGGTATCTGCATCGATCTGTCGGCAATGAATCGCGTACACGCGATCCGCCCGGAGGATCTCGATGCCACGGTCGAAGCCGGCGTTACCCGCAAGCAACTGAACGGCGCGCTCCGGGATACCGGCCTGTTCTTCCCCATCGATCCGGGTGCCGACGCCAGCCTCGGCGGCATGGCCGCCACCCGCGCATCGGGTACCAATGCCGTTCGCTACGGCACCATGCGCGACAGCGTGCTGGGCATGACCGTGGTGCTGGCCGATGGCCGCGTCATGCGTACCGGCGGGCGCGCCAGAAAGTCATCGGCCGGTTACGACCTGACCCGGTTGATCATTGGTTCGGAAGGCACGCTGGGCATCATTACCGAGCTCACGGTTCGCCTTCACCCTATCCCGGAGGCAATTTCCGCCGCTATCTGCGCCTTTCCGTCGATTGCCGACGCCGTCGATACGGTCATCCAGATCATCCAGTTGGGCATTCCGGTCGCCCGCATCGAACTGCTCGACGCCCTCGCCCTGAGGGCCATCAACCGGCACAGCAAGACCGGGCTGCGCGAGGCGCCGACGCTGTTCTTCGAATTCCACGGCTCGTCCGCCGGGGTCGAGGAACAAGCCGCGCTTGCGCAGGAAGTCGCGGCCGGACACGGCGGGCTCGACTTCCAATGGTCACCCCACCCGGAAGATCGTTCGCGCCTCTGGCAGGCCCGTCACGATGCCTACTACGCCTGCCTCGGACTGCGTCCTGGGGCGCGTTCCCTGACCACCGACGTCTGCGTACCGATTTCCCGGTTGGCCGACTGCATTGGCGAGACCCTCGCCGACTTGGCGGAAAGCGGTCTGACGGCGCCCTTGGTCGGCCATGTCGGCGACGGCAACTTTCACCTGCTGGTTCTGACCGATCCCAATGTCCCCGAAGAACTCGAACGGGCCAAGGCCTTCTCGAACCGACTGGTGGAAAGGGCGGTGGCCATGGAGGGAACCTGCACGGGCGAACATGGCGTCGGGCTCGGCAAGCGCAAGTACCTGGCGCTCGAACATGGCGCGGCCGCGCTCGATGTCATGGCCATGATCAAGCATGCGCTCGACCCCGCCGGCATCCTCAATCCCGGCAAGATTCTGCCTTGAGGGTCGAGGCGGCCATTCCGCCGCTGCGCGCGGCGATCATCGCCCAAGTGCTCGGCACCTTGACCGCCGTCGGCCTGATCGCTCTGATCTACCCCAGACTGTTCCAGATGCCGCTGGCTGTGGCGGGTATTCAGTCGCTGTGTGCCGCGTTCACCAGTCACAAGCTGGAAGCACCACCATGGTGGCTGGCGATCCATCTCGTCTTCATGCCGCTGGTCGTGCTGGCCAGCGGCCTGGGCCTTCATCCGGGCTGGTATCTGGCGATCTTCATTCTGTTGCTGCTGGTCTTCTGGCGCACCGACCTCAGCCGGGTACCGCTCTATATGAGCAACCAGCAGACCGCAATGGCGGTAGCCGACCTGCTGCCCACACGGCCCTGTCAGGCCGTTGATCTCGGCTGCGGCAACGGCGCGCTGCTCAGGACGCTCGCCCGGCTCCGGCCGGATTGCCGGTTCATCGGCGTCGAACACGCGCCCCTGCCCTGGCTCTGGGCCCGACTCGGCTGCCTGGGCCAGGCCAACTGCCGGATTCGTTACGGCGATTTCTGGCGCCAGCCGCTTCACGACTTCGCGCTCGTCTATGCGTTTCTCTCCCCGGTTCCCATGCCGCGCCTCTGGGCCAAGGCACGCGCCGAAATGGCCGCCGGATCACTTCTGGTCAGCAACAGCTTCGCCGTGCCCGACACTCCCGCCGAAAAGACCGTGCAAGTTGCCGACCGGCGCGCCACGCGCCTGTTCTGCTATCGTCCGGGCGCCTGAAAAGGCCGCCATTCCGCCCCATTATCGCCCCATCGGAGCACCGCCTCGTCGCCAATAATCCAGCCCTGACGCGGTATGGCGCCGTCGCGCCGCACCACGGGTTGAGAGCCGGGATACCCCGGCGGAGGAATCATGGCGGACATCATCTGTGTCATCGGCAACAAGGGCGGTACCGGCAAGACCACGCTTTCGCACATGCTCTGTCAGGGCCTGGGCCTGCTCGGTCAGCGCTCCGTCTGCGTGCTTACCGACACCCACCGCGAACCGCTGGCACCCGGCGGCCGACGCTACCTGGTGGCGGACGCCCGCTCCCGCGAGGCCCTGAACAAGGTGGTGGACAAGATTCGATCCCTGAACGCCTGGATGGGTGTCATCGACGGCGGCGGCAACCGAACCGAAATGGATCGCCGGCTGTACAGCCTCGCCGACCTGGTGCTGCTACCCTTCCGCGACTCCCACGAAGACATTCGCACCGTCATCCGCGACCTGGAGATGTTTCCGCGCGCCTATGCCGTGCCCACGCAGTGGCCGACCAATGCCTGGGCGCGGGAAGCGGCGGAAAAGGCCGTGGCGGAGATGCTCGCCCCCTACCTCAACCGCATTCTGGATCCGGTCTTTTCCTTGTCCGCCAGCAAGTTGCTGCTGCAAAAACAGGTCCCGCCCACGCTCCCGACGCCGCTGGCCAATGCCTGCCGTGCCTCGGCCCACCAGATCCTCGAGCTCCTGCAAATTCCCATCGACGGCAGCACCGCAGATCTATCGCCCCGCCATACCCTACCAGCAGCCCAGGCCGCCGCAACCGCCTGACCGTCACCAGCCGCGCCGGCCGCCCTTGCCGATGTCGTCCGAGACGACGACAATCCTTGCGCAATGAAGACACTTGATTCGTGGGGAATCAGGCAACGGGCCATCTTCATGGCCTTGGCGCCGGCCGCGATCATCGCCATCGCGCTGACCGCCTACTTCCTCTTCCTGCGCTACGGCGACGTCGAGGCGGAGCTACAAAATCGCGGCCAGTCACTGGTGCGCCAGCTCGCGCCGGCAGCCGAATATGGCGCGTTCTCCGGCAACCGTAGCGAACTGTTGCGCCTGGCCCAGGCCGTGGTCCAGGAGCCCGACGTCGTGGCCGTCAGCATCCACGACACGGCGGGCAAGCTACTGGCCAGCGCCGGCCAGCCGAGCCAGACTGCTCAGGAAGACGATGCATCGGCGCTAGCCGAAGAGTCGCGAGTTACCCCCCACAAGGGAGCAATAGAAGTCTTTCGGGCTCGAATCCAGCGGCCGGAACTGCCCTTCGACGATCCATTCCAGGACGGCACCCTCGCGCCCACACCGAAGGACTCGTACCTGGGCGCCATCACGCTCGAGTTGTCGCGAGCCAATCTGGAGAATCGCAAGCGCGAAATCCTCGGGGTCACGGTATTCACCACCCTGCTGGTCCTGGCGCTTGCCTTGCTGCTGGCACACCGTCTGGGGCGGGATATCACCGAGCCGGTATTGGCGCTGGAGGATGCCGTCGCTCGTATCCGCGCCGGCAAACAGGGCGTCCGTATCCCGCCGCATCCATCGGGCACCCTGGTATCGCTGGAAAACGGCTTCAACGAGATGGCCGTTACGCTGGATGCCAGCCACCACCGCTCGGCCAGCGCCCTGGCGCATAGCGAGGCGGAACTGGCGCGGCAACTGGAAATAGCCCAGACCAAGAAGATCGAGGCGGAGCGAGCCTCCGAAACCAAGTCCCGCTTTCTCGCCGCCGCCAGCCACGACCTCCGGCAACCGCTGCACGCGCTCACCTTGTTTGCCGCCGAACTGGCCGCCGTGGTAACGCAATCCCGCAACCGCCGGCTTGCCTCGCAGATCGTTACCGCCGCCGGTGCCATGGGCGAACTGCTCGATGCGCTGCTTGACGTCTCGCGTCTCGACATCGCCGCGATCGAGCCAAGACGGTGCCCCGTCTCGCTGGGGCCGCTGCTGGAAATGATTGCCGATGCGCACCGACAAAGCGCCACCATCAAGGGGCTACGCCTCAATTGCCGCCCGACCCCGCTATGGGTGGACAGCGACCCGCAGCTACTCCGGCGCATGATCGGCAACCTGCTCGCCAACGCGGTTCGCTATACGCAGCGGGGCGGCATACTCCTCGCCGCCCGGCCACGCGGCGACCGGGTCCACATCGAGGTCTGGGACACCGGCATTGGTATCGACCCGGCCCATCGGCCCTACCTGTTTCAGGAGTTCTATCAGGTCGGCAACCCCGAGCGCGATGCCGGCAAGGGCCTGGGGCTGGGACTCGCCATCGTCGAACGGCTCGGCCAGATGCTCGGTCATCCCGTCACCGTGCATTCGAAGCAGGGTCGCGGTTCCGTCTTCTCGGTCAGCTTGCCCCGCTGTATGCCCGCACCCAGGCCAAGCATGGAACCGCCCTCCGGAGTACCGTTCCGCCCGCGCGTCGCCGTGCGGACGGTCGAAATGGACCAATGCGGCGAGATCTGCGACCTCCTCGATGCCTGGGGCTACGAGCGGGCCTGCGCCTGCTCGGACGAGGAGCTGCCGGAACTGTTGGGCAGCAAACCCGCTGTCGTGATCTGCGACGGCATCCTGCTCAACAATGTGGCCAGGCATCTTGTCGGCCTCGACGCCATGCCGCGACTGATTGTCCTGGGCGAAGCCACCGACCCCTTGCCACCCGGCATCAGCATCGAAGCCCGCTTGACGTCTCCGACCCGGCCCGCTCGCCTGCGCGCGCTACTGCATCACCTGCTGCTGACCGAAGAGACGGATAGTGGCGAATCCACCGAAGCTAAAGCCTGACCCGCTGTTTCTTCGCCAGCAGCAGCGCCTGGGTGCGATTGGCGACATTCATCGCCTTGAAGATCGCTGAAACGTGGATTTTCACCGTACCCTCGGTCACACCCAGCAGATCCGCGATTTGGCGATTGGTCTTGCCCTGAATCAGCAGCTCGAGAACACGCATCTGCCCCTGCGTTAAACCGTAGCGCTTCGCCACGTCCTTGCCCCGGGCGGTATTCCGGGCCGCCGGATCGCGCAGCTTGGGCGGCAGGTAGATATCTCCGGCCAGTACCTCGCGCAACGCGTTGAGCATCACCTCGGTGGAACTCGACTTTGGTACAAAGCCGGAAGCCCCTTGGCGCAATGCCCGCGACACCGTGTCCGCATCGTCGAGCGCCGACAGGATCACCACCGGGATGGCCGGAAAGCGCTTGCGCAGCACGCCCAGGAGCGCCATGCCGCTGGTGCCTGGCAACATCAAGTCGAGCAGCACCATGTCCACGTCATCGCCACCGGCGAGAATCTCCAGGCCGGCATCGGCATCGGCGGCACCCAAGGCAACCACATCTGGCTCCAGACCTTGCAGCGCCTGCAAAAGACCTTCCCTGACCATGGCGTGGTCTTCGACCACCAACAGCTTCAGCATCGCCGGATCCTCTTTGCGCATTCTTATGACAACGGGCAGTCTAGCGCGAATTCGCCGGAAGACGACAGCATCAGCGGTTTCGCGGTCGGGTTAGGCTACCCCATCGCCATCGCCGGTCATCCCTGTGACTTCTGGTACAACCCGCGTTCGCCGCTTCGCCGCCATGCAAGGTCCGGGCATTCTGCTGGTGGACGACGACGCCGCCCTGCGCGAACTGATCGCTGTGCGGCTGGAGGCCAATGGCTTCAGGGTCGACGTGGTCGAAAGCGGCGAAGCGGCACTGGCCCGGCTGGCGCTGGCGCGGCCGGACGCGGTACTGACCGACCTTCAGATGGCGGGCATGGACGGCATGGCGCTGTTTCGTACCATCCATGCCCGCGACCCGACCCTGCCGGTGATCGTACTGACCGCGCACGGCACCATTCCGGACGCGGTGGCCGCGACCCAGCGGGGGCTATTCGGCTACCTGACCAAACCCTACGACGCGGCCACGCTGGTCGAGCTGCTGCACCGCGCGACGCACCTGTCGGGCAGCGGCGCTGATGCCGGCAACGACGGTTGGCGCGGTGAAATCGTTACCGTCAGTCCGGCCATGGCGATCCTGTTGGCCGAAGCCAGACTGGCCGCCCAAAGCGGGGCATCGCTGCTGATCCAGGGTGAATCGGGCACCGGCAAGGAACTGTTGGCGCGCGCGATCCACCGCGCCAGCTCGCGCCATGACCAACCCTTCGTCGCCATCAACTGCGGCGCCATCGCCCCCGAACTGCTCGAATCCGAGTTGTTCGGCCATGTCAAAGGCGCCTTCACCGGCGCGGGACGCGACCATCCCGGCCTGTTTCTCGGCGCACAGGGCGGCACTGTTTTGCTCGACGAGATTGGCGACATGCCATTGCCGCTCCAGGTCAAGCTGCTGCGCGTATTGCAGGAGGGCGAGGTGCGCCCGGTCGGCGCGACCGAAACGCGCGCCGTCGACGTGCGCATCCTGTCGGCTACCCACCGGGACCTCCACGCGGGGATAGCCAGCGGCGACTTTCGCGAAGACCTGTATTACCGCCTGAACGTGGTCACCCTGACGCTGCCGCCACTGCGCGAACGACGCGAGGACATTCCTTTGCTGGCCCGGCATTTCCTCACCGCGCTGACGGAAGAGTATCGCCGCCCCATTCACGGCTTTGCCCCCGAGGCCCTGGAAATGCTGGTGGCCGCCGACTGGCCGGGCAATATCCGCCAGTTGCACAACGTGCTGGAGCAATGCTGCGCGCTCTGCACGACGGCGACCATCCCGGCCAGCCTGGTGGCGCGCGCCCTGCGCGACAAGCCGGCCGACATCCAGCCGCTGGTCGAAGCGCGCACGGCCTTCGAACGCGACTACCTCATCACACTATTGAAGCTCACGCGCGGCCACGTGAGCGAGGTGGCCCGACTGGCCGGACGCAACCGCACCGAGCTCTATCGGTTGCTGGAGCGCCATGGGCTGACGGCGGCATCATTTAGGGATCGGGACGAACCCGACTGACGAGAGCAAGCCGTCGCGCCCGTCGCGCCGGGGAATACCGTCCTCCCACTGTCCATCGCCCGAGAGATCAGCGCTGGTTGTCACAATCCGGCGACAAAAAAGGTACGCGGAAACAACCCATTGGCGAGCCGGGGCCCGATTCGTCGCCAGCAGGCGACGAATCGGCCGGCTCAGTACCGGGCTGGCCGCCCACCGCTCCCGAGACACCTCACCCATCTACTTGTTTTCATGAATGAAAGCCGAGCTGGCACGGTCATCGCTATGACTCCCGTCGAGTGCATTTGCATTCGAGTCACTTTCTACAGGAGATAGCTATATGAGCCCAAGAAGCTTTCGCATCCACAAGCTGGCCCTTGCCAGCCTGATGTGCGCCTTGGCCGCCGCGCCGGCCTTGGCCGCGTCGCCGGCACCCGGCTTCAAGACCTTCGACAGCAACGGCGACGGCCTGATCAGCCTGGACGAGTTCTCCGCGCTGGGCGGCCAGGTACCGGCTTTCCGGGCGGCGGACACCAACGGCGACAACCATCTCGACAAGGAGGAATTTGCCAGGATCAGCGGCGACAAGGCACCGCCACCGAAGCAGTAAGCCCCAACCACGGGATAGACCGGCTCCTAACCCCTGGCCACGACGGCCGGTCGATCCGATAATCCAGTTGACGAAGAACTCTCGCCCGGGGTTCGGGTCCTTCGTCGGCAAATCTCGCCGCCGCGGCGTGGCACGATGCCATAATAGGCTCATCAAACGCGAGGAGCCCGCCATGTCGAATGCAACGTCCAATCAAGACCCGATGGAATTTCTCAAAGGATTCTGGGGCAACATGGGCTTCCCCTTGCCGGGAATGGTCACGCCGACGGTCGACACCGACGAACTCGGCCGCCGCATCACCGACCTGAAGGCTGTCGAGGGCTGGCTGAAGACCAATCTATCGATGCTGCAAATGACCATCCAGGGTCTGGAAATGCAGCGGGCGACGCTGGTCACGCTGCAGAGCATGAGCCAGGCGACCAGCGGCGGCGAGCCGGGCGCCAATGCCAACCCATTCGCCAACCCCGCGCTCTGGCCATGGAATTTCATGCAGCCGGCCGCGGCGGGCCAATCCACCGGCGATGCGATGACTGCCGGCCAGCCGGACCCCAAGGCCGCTTCAGCGGCCAAAGCCAAGCCATAACGGCAACGTCACCATCGCCGCCAGCGTCCCGGCGGAAATCAGCCAGGCAACGCTGCGGCCGTCGCCGCCCATGCGCTGGGCCAGGATGTAGGCCGAACTGGCGGTCGGCAGCGCCGCCCAGGCGAGCGCGATGTCGAAGTAGATGCCGGCCAGTCCGATCGGCCCCGCCACCGCCAGCACGATGACCGGCATGCCAACCAGCTTCACCAGCAGGAACCAGCTCGCCGCGCCGTAGCCGCCACCGGGCGCGCCCGCGAGCCGTAGCGCCGCGCCCACCGCCAGCAGGCCGAGGGCGATCGCCGCCTCGGCAAGGCGGCCGAGAAACTGTGCCGCCGGTGCGGGCAGCCCCCATCCCAGGCCATTCCAGACCAGCCCGGCCAGCGTCGCCAATACCAGCGGATTGCGCGCCAACTCGCGCCAGACACTGACGCCGCCGTGGCGGGCCAGCATGCCCACCGCGCCCAGGTTGGCCAGCGGCACCAGGCCGCCGGTAATCAGACCCATCGCCGCGATACCGGCTTCGCCATGCAGTTTCGCCGCCACCGCCAGGCCGATATAGGTGTTGAAGCGGAAGGCGCACTGGAACTGCGAGGCAAAGGACACCGGGGTCATCGGGAAGGCCCAGCGCGCCAGGCCGCCCAGCAGCATGCCGCCCAGCATCGCCAGAACGCCGGTGCCGACCAGCGGCGCGGCGGTGCTCCAGGCGAGGTTCGCCCGCGCCAGCGCGTTGAACAGCAAGGCCGGGAAGAGTACGAAATAGATCAGCTTCTCCAGCCCCGTCCAGAAGTGGTCGCCCAGATGCAGCCAGCGCCGCAGGGCCTGGCCAAGGAGGATCAACAGAAAGTCGGGAAGGAGCGCGAGCGCGGTCTGCACGCCCTAAATTATCCCCTGCCGCCGCAAGCGGACAATGTCGGTTTCCACGTAGCCCGCTTCGCGCAGGATGGCCTCGCTGTCCGCGCCGACGGCGGGGGCCGGGCGACGAATAGCAAAGTCGAAGTCCGATAGACCGAACGGTGGCGCGAACTGGGTCAAGCCGTCCGCCTCGACGACCATGCCGCGCGCCTGGAGCTGTGGATGCGCCAGGGCTTCGGCGAATTCCAGCACCGGTGTGACGCCGCAATCGCTGGCGGCGAACTTCCCGGTCCAGTACGCCAGCGGGTGCCGGGCGAAGTCGCGCCGCCAGTTCGGCCCGCACCCACGCCGCCCGGTCGGAGACAAAGCCGAATGGCTGTAGATCGGGCCGCTCCATGGTGACGCAGAACAAGTCCCAGAACTTCGCCTCGAGCGCGCCAACGGCCATGTAGCGGTCATCGGCGGTCCGGTAGAGGCCGTAGCCGGGCAGCGCGCCGGAGAGCAGGTCCTCGCCGCGCGGCGCCGTCTTGCCGGCGACCAGCGTGGTCAGCAGCGGTGAATAGGCATGGGCGAACACCGCGTCGGTCATCGAGATATCGACGAAGCGCCCCCGACCGGTGACGCGCGAGCCGACCAGCGCGGCGAGAATCCCGGCCACCGCCGTCATGGCGCCGCCGAGCAGGTCGCCGATCTGGAAGTTGGGCAGCGCCGGCGGCCCGCCGGCCGTGCCGATCTGGTCGAGCAAGCCGGCGGTGGCGACGTAGTTGATGTCGTGCCCCGCTTTGTCCCGCCATGGACCATCCTGCCCATAGCCGGTGATGGCGCAATAGACGACCCGCGGATTGATCGCCCGCACCGTCTCGTAGCCGACGCCCAGCTTGTCGACCACGCCGGGACGAAAACTCTCGACGATCACATCGGCATCCCCGGCCAGCCGAAGGAAGACCTCGACGCCTTCCGGCTGCTTGAGGTCCAGGCGCAGCGCCCGCTTGTTGCGGTTGACGATGCGGAAGAAGTAGCTGTCCTCGCCAGGCGCGGCGCCAACGCCGAGCGTGCGGGCGTAGTCGCCGGCACCGGTATCCTCGATCTTGACGACGTCCGCGCCGAGGTCGGCCAGATGCAGAGTACACACCGGGCCGGGCAGCAGGCGCGTCAGGTCGAGAACCTTCAGCCCGGCCAGTGGCTGGTCAGTCGTATTTCCGTTCGTCCTCGATCACCTTGCCGTCGTTGGCCAGACTGCCCGGCGCGACGAACTGCACGTCACCGCGCAGCTTGGTGACTTCGCGAATGCTGTCGGCAATCGCTCTCGCCAGAACCATCGTCGGCCGCCGCTTCGCAGTGCAGCGTCATGCGTCGTTGCCGTCCGGATTGGTGACGACCAGCCGCGCACGGCGGATCTCCGGATGGCGCTTCAGCACCGCGGCCACCTGCTCGGGATGGACGAACATGCCCTTGATCTTGGTGGTCTGGTCGGCGCGCCCCAGCCAGCCGCGAATGCGCAGGTTGGTACGGCCGCAGGGAGAAATCCCTGGCAGCAAGCGCCGACAGGTCGCCGGTGCCGAAACGGATCAGCGGATAAGTCGGGATTGAAGGTGGTGACGACGACCTCGCCGACTTCACCCTCCGGCCACCGGATCGCCGGTGCCGGGACGGACGATTTCGACGATCACGTCCTCGTCGACCACCAGCCCTTCGCGCGCCGGCGTTTCGTAGGCGATGACAGCCAAGATCGGCGGTGCGCGTAGGCCTGGTAGCCGGCGATGCCGCGCGCCGCGAACGCCTCGCGTTCTGCGCCGGCAAGAAGGCCTCGCCGGACACCAGCGCCTTGGTTAGCGACGGACATCTTCGGCCGCAGTTCGTCGGCCTTGTCGAGCAGGATCGCAGGAAGCTCGGCGTGCCAACGTAGCCATCGGCTGCAGGTCGGCCATCGCCTGCACCTGCTGCTCGGTCTGGCCGACGCCGCCGGGGAAGACCGGCAGCCGAGCGGCGCGCACCGCCTTCGAGCCATGAAGCCGGCTGGCGTCAAGTGGTAGGAAAAGGTGTTGTGCACCAGATCGCCGGCACGGAAGCCGGCCGCAAACAGCGCGCGGCCGAAGCGCCAGTAGTCGGCTTGCCCAGCCCTTCCGGGTTCGTAGATCGGGCCGGGCGAGGAGAACACGCGCCCGAGCTGGCCCGCAGCGGGTCGCCACCAGCCCGCCAAAGGGGCGGTGCTGCTTTTGCAATTCGAGTCAGCTCGATGCTTGCGCACCACCGGCAGGCGCGCCAGCGCGGCACGCGAAGTGACCGTGCGCCGGATCGACGCCGCGCAGCGATCGGCGGAACAGTGGGGCGTGCGCCTTGGCATGCGCGATTTGCGCCGGCAGGCCGCCATCAGATCGCATCTCGCGCCGCTGCGGGTCGCGCGTTTCCAGTCGTCGAGGTGTTCGCGTTCATGCCAGCCAGCGCTTGCGGCGGCGGTAGTGTTTGACTTCGCGGAAGCTCTTGCGGCCGCTGCTGACGAGAGGCCGAGGTAGAACTCCTTGACGTCCTCGTTGTTGCGCAGCTCGGCCGCCTCGCCTTCCATGACCACGCGGCCATTTTCGAGGATGTAGCCGAAGTCGGCATAGCGCAGCGCGACCATGGTGTTCTGCTCGGCGAGCAGGAAACTCACTTTCTCGCGCTGGTTGAGATCGCGCACGATCTCGAAGATTTCCTCGACGATCTGCGGCGCCAGGCCCATCGACGGTTCGTCGAGCAGGATCATCTCGGGGTTGGCCATCAGCGCACGGCCGATGGCGGTCATCTGTTGCTCGCCGCCCGAGGTGTAGCCGGACTGCGACGTGCGGCGCTGCTTGAGGCGCGGGAAATACTGATAGACCTTTTCGAGGCTGGCCTTGAGGTCGGCGCGCGATTGCGCCCGCGTGTAGGCGCCGGTCAGCAGGTTCTCCTCGACGGTCAGGTGGGCGAAGCAGTGGCGGCCTTCCATCACCTGGATGACGCCGCCCTTGACCAGGTCGTTCGGCGTCAGCTGGTCGATCCGCTGGCTCTTGAACTGGATGTCGCCCTTGGTCACCTCGCCGCGCTCGGCGCGCAGCAGGTTGGAAATCGCCTTCAGCGTCGTCGTCTTGCCGGCGCCGTTGGCACCCAGCAGCGCGACGATCTTGCCCTGCGGCACGTCGAGCGACACCCCCTTGAGCACGAGGATGACGTGGTCGTAGATGACCTCGATGTTGTTGATGGTGAGGTAGGCGCTCATGTCGATTCCGGATCGGTGAAAGTCAGCACTGGCGGGACGGCACCCGCCAGTACCGAGGCAGTGCTTACTTCTCCTTGCTGCAGTCGCGCGGCGTGATGCCCTTCTCCTTCGCATACTTCGCGGCGTCGGCCTGGAACAGCGGGTGGATCAGCGCCTTGTTGCCCTCGATCCAGTCGGTCAGCGACACCCACTTGGTGCCGTCCCACTGCTGGATCTTCACCTTGCCCGAACCTTCGTGGTTGTCACAGGAAGTCTTCACTTCCGGCAGCAGGCCGGTGGCGCCAAGCTGCTTCAGGCGCGCCTCGGTCAGGTTGAGGTTTTCCAGACCCCAGCGCACCTGATCGCGGATCCATCGCCTTGCCCTTGCCATACTTGGCCTGGGCGGTCCGAATCGCTTCGACCGACAGCACGGCCGCCGATACGCCACGGTTGTAGAGGATGGTGCCGATCTTGGACTTGTCCGACAGGTTGCCCTTGCCGGCGCCGTAGACCGTCTTCTCGATGTCGGCGATCAGCGGCACGCGCCTTGCCGGAGACGTTCCAGGTGGCGGACATGTAGCCCTTGGCGGCATCGCCGGCCGGGATCACGTCCTCCTCGGAACCGGCCCACCAGGAACCGATCATCTTGTTCGCGCGGGAAGCCCATCTTCTGCGCGGTCTTGATGGCGGTCATGTTCATCACGCCCCAGCCCCACATGATCACGTAGTCGGGCTTCTCCTGGCGGATGCGCTGCCACTGGGCGCCCTGCTCGTTGCCCGGGTGGGCGACCGGAATCTGCGACCAGCGTGAACTTGTTGAGGCGCGACTCGGCCTCCAGCGCCAGGATCGGCTCCTTGCCGTAGGCGGAATCGTGATAGAGGAAGACGATCTTCTTGCCCGCCAGGCTGCCGCCGTTCTTGTCCTTCAGGAACTTGATGATGGCCGAGGCCTGCATCTGGTAGGTCGTCACCAGCGGGAAGGCCCACGGGAAGACCGAGCCATCCACCGCGCTGGTCAGGCCATAGCCCATCATCGCCAGCGGCAGCTTGTCGGCGGCCGTCTTGTCGACCAGCGCGTAGGAAATGCCGGTGGACATGGTGTGGATCGGGCCGGGGAAATTCTTTGCCTTCGACTTCATGCGCTCGTAGCATTCCACGCCCTTGGCGGTGTTGTACTCGGTTTCGCACTCTTCCCAGGTGTTCTGGACGCCGTCGATGCCGCCCTTCATGTTGACGTAGCTCAGGTAGTCGATGAAGCCGCCGTAGAACGACTGGCCGTTGGCGCCGTAGGGACCGACGCGGTAGGAAGGCAGCATGAAGAACTGCTCTTCCGCGGCCTGGGCGATCGGCACGCGGCCGCGCCGAGCAGGCCGCGACGATGGATGCAGCGATCACGGCGCAGTTGCTTGATCTTCTTGATCATGTGTGTCTCCTCTTCGTTAGTGTTGCAATTTCAAGATCTGCAGCGACATCGTCTAGTGCGGGAACGGCCACAAGACGCAGCTTCTCCTTGCCGATCTGCCACAGCCGGGCAAGACCATGCGGTTCGACGATCAGGAAGAACATGATCAGCGCGCCGAACACCATCAACTGGATGTGCGATACGGTGGCGCTGTCGAAGGGCAGGTGCAGCAGCCCGGCCAGCCAGGGCAGCGAGATATCGAGAAAGATCGGCAGCAGCAGGATGAAGGCCGCGCCGAGGAAGCTGCCGAGGATGCTGCCGACGCCGCCGACGATGATCATGAACAGGATCTTGAACGACAGGTCGAGCGAGAAGCCGTCCGGCTCCACCGAACCCAGATAGCAGAAGGCGTACAGCGCGCCGGCGACGCCGCAGTAGAAGGAACTGACGGCGAAGGCCAGCAGCTTGGTGCGCATCAGGCGAATGCCGATCACCTCGGCCGCCACGTCCATGTCGCGCACGGCCATCCAGGCCCGCCCGGTGGTCGAGCGCACCATGTTCTTGGCCGCCAGCGCCAGCAGCGAAACCATGGTCAGCACGAGCAGATAGCGCGACTGCGGCGTGTCGAACTTGAAGCCGAGACATCTCGACGTCGGGCACGGAGATCACGCCCGAGGACGAGTTGTTGGACAGGTAGGGAAACTTGGTCAGGCACCAGACGATGAAGAACTGCGCCGCCAGTGTCGCCACCGCCAGGTAGAAGCCCTTGATGCGCAAGCGAGGGCAGGCCGAACAGGATGCCGACGCCCGCCGCCGTCAGGCCGGCGAGCACGAAGGAAACGAGCATCGGCATGCCCTTCGACGCGCACCTGGAAGTTGTAGGCGGCATAGGCGCCGACGGCCATGAAGGCCGCCGAGCCGAGCGACAACTGGCCGGCGTAGCCGGTCAGGATGTTCAGGCCCGAGCGCGGCCAGCGCGAAGATCAGGAAGGGGATCAGGATGGCGTTGAACCAGTAGCTGCCCGCCACCAGCGGCACGACGACGAAAGCCACCACCAGCAGGATGGCCATGCCGATGCGGTCCTGGCGGATCGGAAAGATCTGCTGGTCCGCCGCGTAGCTGGTCTTGAATTGTCCGGTTTCTCGTAAATCATGGTTCTAGACCCGATCGATGTGCCGTCTCGCCGAACAGACCTTCGGGACGTACGAGCAGGAAGAGCAGAGCCAGCACGTAGGGGAACCAGTTCTCGATGCCGCCGAAGTTGCCGCCGAACATGTCCGGCCATCACCGGCGGTATGTAGATCTCCGCCAGCTTCTCCGAGGCGCCGATGATCAGGCCGCCGACAATGGCGCCGGGCACCGATGTAAAGCCTCCAAGGATCAGCACCGGCAGCGCCTTCAGCGCCGTAAAGGTCAGCGCGAACTGAACGCCGTTGCGCGACCCCCAGAGCATGCCGGCCACGAGGGCGACGAAGCCGGCCACCGCCCAGACCAGTGCCCAGATGTGCTGCAGGGGAATGCCGATCGACAGGGCCGCCTGGTGGTCGTCGGCCACCGCGCGCAGCGCCCGGCCGACCCGGGTGTATTGGAAGAACAGCGCCAGCAGTGCCACCAGGGCCAGGGCCAGCCCGGCCGCCGTGAGGTCGAAACTGCTGACCACCATGTTGTAGTTGTCGAGGATGTAGGCGATCGGCTCGTCGACGAGGCCGATGTCGAGCGGCCGCACCTCGTTGCCCCACAGCAGCGGCGCCAGGCCCTCGATGAAGAAGGCCAGGCCGATGGTGGCCATGAACAGCGAGATCGGCGCCTGGTTCACCATCTTGCGCAGGACGAAGCGTTCCGTGGCGATGCCGAACAGCGTCATGACCACGAAGGCCAGGATGAAGGCCAGCCACAAGCGGCGCGCCCATGCTCCATGCAGCCGACCAGCGACAAGGCCGCGAAATAGACCATCGCGCCCTGGGCGAAGTTGAACACGCCCGAGGCCTTGAAGATCAGCACGAAACCAAGCGCCACCAGCGAATACATGACGCCGGAGAGCAGGCCGCCGATCAGCACTTCAAAGAAAAACTGCATGCGCCGTTCTCCTCAATGCTGCGTGCCGAGATAGGCGGCAATCACTTCGGGATTGTTCTTGACTTCGTCCGGTACGCCGTCGCCGATCTTCTTGCCGTAGTCGAGCACCACGACGCGGTCCGAGATGTCCATCACCACGCCCATGTCGTGCTCGATGAGCACGATGGTGGTGCCCATCTGGTCATTGACGTCGAGAATGAAGCGGCACATGTCCTGCTTTTCTTCGACGTTCATGCCGGCCATCGGTTCGTCGAGCAGCAGCATCGAGCGGTTCCGCGGCCAGTGCGCGGCCCAGTTCGACACGCTTCTGCAGGCCGTAGGGCAGGCGGCCGACCGGCGTCTTGCGGATGTGCTCGATCTCGAGGAAATCGATGACCTCTTCCACCTTCTTCCGGTGTTCCAGCTCCTCACGCCGCGCCGGCCCCCACCAGAGCGCGTGCTGAAGGAAGTTGGTACTTCATCTTCAGGTTGCGGCCGGTCATCAGGTTGTCGAGCACCGTCATGCCCTTGAACAGGGCGATGTTCTGGAAGGTGCGGGCAATGCCGGCCGAGGCGGCGACGTGGGTATCCATGTCATGCCGATGCTCGCCGCGGAAGATGATGTCGCCCTTCCTGCGGCCGGTAGACGCCGTTGATGACATTGAGCATGGAGCTCTTGCCGGCGCCGTTCGGGCCAATGATGGCGCGAATCTCATGCTCGCGCACGTTGAAGGAAATGTCGGTCAGCGCCTTGACGCCGCCGAAGCGCAGCGAGATGTTGCGCAGGTCGAGGATGATTTCGCCGATTTGCCTTGCCATTACGCCGCTCCCTGGGCGAAGGTCCGGACATCGCGAATCACCAGATCGGCCGCCACCTTGCCGGTGCGGCCGTCCTCGAAGCGCACCTGGGTCTCGATGAATTGCGAGGCCTTGCCACCATACAGAGCCTCGATGAGCACGGCGTACTTTTCGGCGACGAAGCCGCGGCGCACCTTGCGCGTGCGCGTCAGTTCGTCATCGTCGGGGTCGAGTTCCTTGTGCAGGACCAGGAAGCGGTGCACCTGGGTCGCGGCGACCATCACATCCCTCGCCAGTTCCGCGTTGACCTGCTCGACGCATTCCTGGATCAGGCCGCAAACTTCGGACTTGGCGGCCAGATCGGCGTAACCGGCATAGGCGATGCCACGCCGTTCAGCCCAGTTGCCGACCGCGCCCATATCGATGTTGATGAAGGCACAGACCATGTCGCGATCGTGGCCGAAGCAGACCGCCTCCTTGATGTACTGGAAGAACTTCAGCTTGTTCTCGAGGTAGTTGGGCGCGAACATGGCGCCGCCCGCCAGCTTGCCCACGTCCTTGGCCCGGTCGATGATCTTCAGGTGGCCGTCGGCATCGAGAAAGCCGGCATCGCCGGTATGGAAGAAACCGGCCGCGTCGATCGACTCGGCGGTGGCATCAGGGCGCTTGTAGTACTCCTTGAGGAGCATCGGGCCGCGCACCAGGATCTCGCCGTTGTCGGCGATCTTCACCTCCACCTTCGGCGCCGGCTTGCCGACGGAATCGAACTTGATCTGGCGATCCGGCTGCAGGCAGACGTAGGCGCAGGTTTCGGTCTGGCCATAGAACTGCTTGAGGTTGATGCCGATGGACCGGTAGAAGCGGAACAGGTCGGGACCGATGGCGGCACCGGCCGTATAGGCGACGCGGATGCGGCTCATGCCCAGCACGTTGCGCAGCGGGCCGTAAACCAGCAGGTTGCCCAGGGAATAGAGCAGCCGGTCCTTTCCGGACACCGGCTGGCCATCGAGAATCTCCGCCCCACAACGCTTGGCCACGGCCATGAAGAAATGGAACATGCGCCGTTTGATAGCGCCCGCGTCTTCCATGCGGATCATCACCTGGGTCAGCAGGTTTTCAAACACGCGCGGCGGCGCAAAGTAGTAGCTCGGCCCGATCTCGCGCATGTCGATCATCACCGTTTCGCCGGACTCCGGACAGTTCGACGGTGAATCCCGCGACCAGCGCCTGGGCATAGGAAAACAGGTGGTCGCCAACCCAGGCCATCGGCAGGTAGGAAAGAATATTGCCGTCGGCTGCCAGATGATCCACCACCATGCAACCGCGCGCCGCGGCGATGAAGGCCGCGTGGGTCTGGCAAACCCCCTTGGGCTTGCCGGTGGTGCCCGACGTGTACAGCATGATCGACACGTCGTCGGGCGACCCCTTGGCGATTTCCTGGGTCACGAAGTCGGGTTGATTGACATTGTGGATGCGACCCATGGCCAGGACTTCGTCCATTCCGTGCAGGAAGGTCTGGGTGTAGTGGCGCATGCCGCGCGGATCGTCGTAGAGGATATGCGCCAGGTGCGGGCACTGGTCGCGCACTTCGAACAGCTTGTCCACCTGCTCCTGATCCTCGACGATGGCGATGCGAACGTCGGCATCGAGCAGGACGAAGACCATTTCCTGGGCCACCGCATCCTGGTAGAGCGGCACCGGCACGCCGCCGAGGATCTGCGCGGCGCACATCGACCAGTACAGGCGGGGGCGATTGTCGCCGATGATGGCCAGCCGGTCGCCGCGCTTGAAGCCGAGCTCAGCCAGCCCGCAGGCCAAGGCGGCCACTTCGACGGCGACCTGGGACCAGCTCCAGCTTTGCCAGATGCCCATGTCCTTCTCGCGCATGGCCGGCGCATCGCCACGGCTTTGCGCATGGCGCAGCAGCAAGCGCGGAAAGGTATCTGGCGAAGCGTCGGCAACCGCCGCTCCTGGCGCTACAACCATCCTAAGTCTCCTCCGGCAGTCGCTGGCAGCAAAGCTGGGCGCTCTTTTGTATTGATCATTGTAGTCACCGAACCGCCTACAATTGTCGCGTGACGGACAATTCGGAAAATATCCCGCCCTCCCTGGCTCAGGCCCTGCGCAACTGCCGCTGGGCCTGCGACCTGACCGACGACGAGTTCGCGCGGGTCGAAGCGGGAATCTTCGAGCGCCGAATCGCCGCCGGCAGCTTCATCTGCCGCAAGGGCGAACAGGTCGAAAACTGGATTGGCCTCGTCGACGGCCTGGCCAAGATGAGCAGCGACCTACAAAGCGGCAAGACCGCGACGCTGACCGGCCTGGCGCCCGGCGGCTGGTTCGGCGAAGGCTCGCTGCTCAAGACCGAACCACGCCGCTACGACGTCATCGCCCTGCGCGACTCCCGGGTCGCCTTCATGCGCCGCGAGACCTTCCAGTGGCTGCTCGACCACAGCATCTGCTTCAACCGCTACGTGCTGATCCAGCTCAACGAGCGGCTCGGCCAGTTCATCGGTCTGCTGGAATCGGAACGCCTGCTCGACACCGACGCCCGGGTGGCCCGCTGCCTCGCCACCTTGTTCAACCCGGTGCTCTACCCCGGCCTCGGGCCACGGCTGGCGGTTTCCCAGGAGGAAATCGGCTATCTGACCGGTGTTTCGCGGCAGCGCGTCAATCGTTCGCTCAAGGTACTGCAGTTCGCCGGCTACCTGACGGTGGAGTACGGCAGCATCACCATCCGCGACCTGGATGGCTTGCGCCGCTTCGGCGGCTGACTTCCCAAGGCATCCAAAGTGCCGGTGTCGCCCAAGTATTTGCCATAATGGGCCGTATCGACAACCGCGGGGCCGACGACCATGCGCACCATCTTCCTGTTTCTGGGCTTGCTTCTCCTGACGACGATCGGCTGGGTCTGGCTGACCGTCAACTGGAGCTACTCGGAGGGCGAACGGGCCGGCTACATCCAAAAGTTCTCGCACAAGGGCTGGCTGTGCAAGACCTGGGAAGGCGAGATCGCCATGGTGACCATGCCCGGCGCCATTCCCGACCGGTTCGAATTCTCCATCCGCGACGACGCCGTTGCCGCGCGGATCAACGCCCTGGCCGGCCAGCGGGTGGTGCTGAGCTACCAGCAGCACAAGTTCATCCCGACCAATTGTTTCGGCGAAACCGAATACTTCGTCACCGGTGTTCGCGCGGTCAACGAAATGCCGGCCAGCCTGGCGCCGGCGGTGGCACCGCCGCTGTCGCCCGCCGTCGAACCCATTGCGCCGACCGCCACCCCCGGCTACTAGCCCGACCGGACAAGGAACCACGCACATGAGAACAGCGATCCTCCTGCTCTGTGCCGCGACCCTGTCCGCCTGCGGTCTCGGCGACACGGCAACGTCGGCGGCGGTCGCCGCCAAGGCCAAGGCGCGGGAAATCGAGCGAGCCAGGGAAGTCGAACGGCAGGTCGTCAACGACCTGCAAAAGGCCAACGAGCAGGCCGCGCAGCGAATGAAGGAAGCGGAGTCGAAGTAACCTGGACGGCGGCGCTCAGGATATTGGCCGTCGAACATCTTCCCAGGCCTACGCGCCAACGCTGGCGGCGGCGACATTTAGCGTGTTGTCGTGGAATACCTCGAGCGTCGTGCGATGCGCCACGCTAACGATTGTGCAGCGGGGCAGGCGATCGATGATCAGTTGGTATAGGTGGGCTTCGGTTGCGTTGTCCAGCGCGCTGGAGGCTTCGTCCATGAACAGGATGTCCGGCTTGTAGAGCAGCACGCGCGCGAAGGCCAGGCGCTGCTGCTCGCCGGGCGAAAGTTGATGACTCCAGCGCGCCGACTCCTGCAAGCGCGCCACCAGATGCGGTAGCTTGCAGTCGACCAGAGCGTCGACGAGGGCCGTATCGTCGATCTGGTCGGCGGTGGCGGGATAGGCCAGCGTCTCTTTCAGCGGGCCATCGGCCAGATAGTTCTTCTGCGGCATGAACATGATGCGGGCGCTGGTTGGCAGGCTGACGCGGCCCGCGCCGAACGGCCAGAGACCGGCGATCGCCCGCAACAGCGTGCTCTTGCCGACCCCGGAGGGGCCACGCACCAGCCAGCGCTCGCCGGGCGCAAACAGGAACTCTTCGATCGCCGATAGTAACCTTCCGCTTGGCAGGCCAAGCGCGACGTCCCGCCCCTGGACACTGTGGGCGGCCGGATCGCGATGCATCTTGATGCCCGGTTCGGGGGGTGGCGCCATGGCCACCATCATGGCGGTCAAGCGGCGCACGCGCGCGGAGAGTTGGAACAGGTCGCGGTAGGAAAGGGCAAACCAGGCCACCGCGGCGGTCGTCGCGCTGAAGGCCGCGATGTCCTGCATCAGGGTTCCCAGGGTGAGTTCGCCGGAAAGGACTTTCGGGGAGACGGCGATGATGGGTACCAGCACGGCGATGACCGAGAAACCGGTGGTGGTGACATTGAGGTAGATGTTGTGGCGCATCAGATGATTCCAGTTGCGCTGGATTTCACCGAACAGATTCTGCAGTCGGCCTTGCTCCACCGCCTGCCCTCGGTAGAGCGCGATCTGCTCCGATGATTCGCGCACCTTGGCCAGCGCGAAACGAAAGTCGGCCTCCACCGACTGTTGCTCCACCGTATACCCCGCCAGCCGATGCCCGGCCAGGTGAGTGGTCACGGTTTGCAGCACCCCCCAGAAGATCGCCAGCCAGAACAGGTAGCCGGGAATGGTCAGCGGGTAGCCGCCGACCGTGAAACTCATCGGTCCGGCGCTTTGCCACAGAATCCAGCCCATCGAGCCCAGGGTACCCAGATTGGCGACAAAGCCCAGTGTCAGGCTGAGCATGAGCTTGACGTACTCGCCGATATCCTGGGACAGGCGCTGATCCGGGTTGTCACACAGGTTATCGCGCTCCATGCGATAGAAGGTATGGCCATCCAGCCAGCGCCGCATCATGCTATCGGTCAGATTCTTGCGCCACCTGATCTCGAGAAACTGTTGGAGATAGCCCATGATGGTCACGACCACCACCAGGAATCCGACCACAACGAAGAACATCATCACACTTTCGTTGAAGGCGGCGGCATCGAGGTTCTGCAGGGCATCGTAGAAGGCCTTGTTCAGCTTGTTGACCCATACGTTGAGGCCGGTACTGATGGTGACCAGGCCAATCAGGGCCACGGCGAGCAGCCAGCCCACCCGACGATGGGCCGACGTGAGCCAGAACGGCGCCGCCAGGCGAAATGTCGCTAATGCAATCGAGTTCATGATGGTCCGGATGCGTGGGCAACAAGCGGTTGATCGGGCGCCATAGTTCCGCCGGATGACGGTGGCGAGTTGTTGGGCCTAGTCAATTCCATCTTCCGGACGCCGAGCCGGCGCCGCGTACCAGTTTGCTTCGGGCACCAGCTTGGGCGTCGCCGGATCATCGAAATATCGCGGCGACATGATCTGCACCCCGTGCCGATTGAACGCATCCTGTATCGCGGCGTGCAGGTCGCTCCCGACTCGGGCACGTCTGGCCGGCTGGTCGCTATCGACATATACCACCAGCTTGTAAGCGACATAGAAGTCGGAAAGCGCGGATTGCACCACGTAGGCCGCGGGCGATTTCAGGATCTCGGGCACTTGTCCGGCGGCCTCCAGCAATAGCGCATGCACCTGGCGCCAGGGCGTATCGTAGCCGATCGTGATGGTGGTATCGAAAACGAAACCTTTGCCCCGCGCCACCCGCGAGAAGTTGCGTGTCACATTGGCCAGCACCAGCGCATTGGGCAAGGCGATCTCTTCCCCCAGGCCTGTGCGCAAGCGGGTGACGAACAGGCCGAGCTCGGTCACCGTGCCTTCGCAATCCTGGATGCGCACGTACTCGCCCACCAGCAGGGCATGGGTATAGACCAGCATCAAGCCGCTGGCCACCTGTCCGATCAGTCCGGACGCGCCGATCGAGACCATGAGGCCAAGTATCACCGACATGCCCTTGAAGGCTTCCGTATGCGCGCCGGGCAGGTAGGGATACGCCATGGCGACGGCGAACAACCATAGCGAGGCGTTAACAATCCGCCGCGTCGCGGGCGCCGTGTGCGCGTTGAGCACGCCGGTCCCGGCCGGCAGTGTTTCAACGTGGGCAAAGAATTCGGTCGAAACCTTGGTCGCCAACCAGGCGGTCAGAAAGATCAGCGCTGAAATGAATATTCCCGGCAACGATTCCGTAACGCCATGAAGCGCCTGGATCAGCAATCCGGAAATCGATTGCGACAGGTTTTCGCTCGCCGGTCGCGTGAAGACAAACTGGCCCAGACTGTAGGTCAAGAAGATGAACAGGGCCAACAGTCCGAGCAGCCACGCCACGAGCACCGACAGCCGATTGACGACCACCGGAAACAGCGCGGCCATCCGGGTTCCCAGACGCCCGGTGGGCATCGACTTCAGGCGTTGTCCCAAGACGACGACCAGGCGATCCTGAATCCACCGCGACCCCTTGAGAATGATCGTCAGCGCACCCGCCAGCAGGATCATGGCCAACCCCACCTTGAGCGCCGCTTCCAGGTTGACCCGCGGATCGCGCCGTTCGCGCGCCTCGGCCCAGGTCTTCTGGAGAACATGGGACGCCCGATTGGCAAGATCCTCCGGGGTCTCTTCGGCTGCTTCGCGCGCATCGCCGGTCAGCACGTAAAACATCGGCTTGCCATCCAGCTCCACCGCGACCCCTTCCGGTGTGGACTTCACCGAGGTCCAGCCTTCACCGGTTTCCTCCAACGCCCGCTCGATCCTTCGCCTGGCGTTCTCGACGCGCTCGGCGGCCGAGAATGCGCCCAGCGGGGCGCGAAAGACATGGATCGTGCGATTGCCGACGACCAGCGGAACCCCGGTTACCGCGTCAACGGCGCTGGCCGGACCGCTCGCCAGCAAAGCCGCCAAGCCGACAATCAGGCCAAGCGTCCGGATCGGGCCGGCCAGCGCGGCCCCCGGGCGGAATCGATATGACATCAGGCTCTCCAATAGTCGTGGCGCGACGGGTGGCGTTGGTCGGGACGGCCAATGTTCCGTGAGTTCGCCACGGATTCAACACGGTTGAGGCCACCCTGGCAAGGTCCGCCATCCCGCCCGCGCCACAATGCAATGCTCATCTTGTAAAGTAGGCAGTTCAGACAACAGTCAGCCAGCCGAACCCGAATGAACATGGAAAGGTACCGATTGAAGTCATCCCTGGTGGCGCTGACGGCGGTTCTCTGCCCTCTCGCCACCGGAACGTCCGTTGCCGACCCCGGGGGGATCGCCACTGAAACCGCGGTAGCGCGTCCCCGGGTGGCCTTGGTGCTTTCCGGCGGCGGCGCGCGTGGTCTGGCGCACATCGGTGTCATTCGGGAGCTCGAACGGATGCGCATTCCGGTCAACTGCATCGTCGGCACCAGCATGGGTGGCATTGTTGGCGGCGTCTATGCCTCCGGCTTGCCGATCGACGAGTTGGAGCGGTCGGCGCGGGAGATCGACTGGACGCTCGCCTTTCAGGACAAGCCCGATCGGTCGGCGATGCGGGCGCGGCGCAAGAAGGATGAGAACGGGCACTTCGCCCAGCCCGAGTTTGGCGTTCGAAATGGCGAAATCATCAGCCCCGCCGGGGTGGTCTACGGCCAGAATCTGGCCGAGATCATGGCCCGGCTGACCGATCGGGCGCGAGGAATAGAGCGCTTCGACCAATTGCCCATTCCCTACCGGGCCATCGCCACCGACATTGCCACTGGACTGCCCGTGGTGCTCGATCACGGCCAGTTGCCCCTGGCGATGCGCGCCACGATGTCGGTTCCGGCCGTGATGGCGCCCATCGAACTTGACGACAAACTGCTGGTCGATGGCGGCCTGGTCGACAATCTGCCAGTCGGTACGGCCCGGGCACTGTGCGGCGACGTGGTTATTGCCGTGAATCTGGGCACACCGCTGCTTTCTCGCAAGGAGATCGGCTCCGCCCTCGCGGTCGGGGTACAGATGGTGAATATCTTGACTGAGCAAAACGTGCGGGCATCGCTGGCGATGCTGCGCGCCGAGGATGTACTGCTGACCCCCAAGCTCGATGACTTGAGTTCGGGCAGCTTCGACCAGGCGGATTCGCTCATTGAGGCGGGCGAGCAGTCGGTCAAAGTCATGGCGGAAGAACTTGCGCGACTCCGTGTGTCGCCCGAGCAATTTTCCCGCTGGAAGTCCGGACATGACCGCCGCGAAGATCGTGCTTTCAAGGTCGGCGCCATTCGCATCGGCAAGTTGAGCGCGGTCAATCCGGCTGTTCTGTCGGCGGAAATCGAGCCCGCCTATCGTCAAGGCGACACCACGAAGCTTGGCGACGCTACCAGGCGATTGTTCCAGCGCGGCGACTTCGAGCGAGTGCAACTCGGCTTCACCGAGGAAGCCGGTCACGGCGTGGCCATCATCGACGCGAAAGAAAAGTCGTGGGGACCGCACTATCTTCGCTTCGGGCTGAACATGACTGTCCAGAGCGGCGAGAGCACCTCCTTCAACGCGGTGGTCGGTTCCACCCGGACCTGGCTGAACAGCTACGGCGGACGGTGGCAGAACATCTTACAGGTCGGGACAAAGAACGCGGCGCACTCCGAGTTCCTCCAGCCGATCGCGCCCGGTTCGCCGTTATTCATTGCGCCGCGCATCCTGGGCACGATCGAGCAAACACCGATCTATATCGGCGAAGCGCAGGTGGCGCGCTTTTCCCGTACGCAAGCATTGGCTGCTCTTGATGTGGGTACCGAATTCGGCCGTAGCGGCGCGATGCGCCTGGGCACCCAATTCGGGCGGGAAAAGCGCAAGGCGGATATTGGCCCCGTGATGGGTTCATCCGACTGGCTGCCCATCCGAGCCGTAACCGCGCTGGTCGATATCGACGCGATGAACAAGGCGCACTTCCCGACCCAGGGACATCGCGCCCTGTTCGACTTTCACCATTCGTACGGCGGGGGGGACAAGAACGCCCGATTTCGGCGTGCGATTCTCGACATTTCCGCCGCCGAAACCTGGCGCCAGAACACCTTCAACTTTCAACTGATGGCCGGCAAAGTCCAACACACCGGGCCGTCAACCACCATCCTGTTCGATCTGATTCCCATGGGGGGATTTCAACGGCTGTCCGCCTACCCGGTCAACCGCTTCAGAGTCAATGAAGTTGGGTTCGGACGGGTCGGCTACCAGCGCAATGTCCCGCCACTCCTGGGACTCCACTTGGGCGGCATTGTCACGCAAGCGTACTTCGGCGGATCGCTCGAAGCCGCCAGGATCCGGCAAGATTATGACTATGCCACGGCCGATGGCGTCTACAAGTCTGCGTCGATCTTCGTCGGCGCCGACACCATCCTGGGCCCGGCCGCCGTCAGCCTCGGCATCGGCCCGAGCGGCGCCAGGACGATCTGGCTATCGATCGGCGTACCTTGGACGCCTCAATAGATCGGTCATAATGGCGCCAGTTCCATTGGTCAGCACGGAGAGGAGCCAAGAACCGTCTTCTTGGCGTTGTTTGCCGCAACCACAATTGTTAGGACTGCCCATGAAGAAGAGAACCTGGACCGCGCTGATGCTGGTGGCCGCCTTGCCCGCCTGTAGTTCAACGAATGTCGTCAGAGGGCCGCTCGATGTCACCATCGGCCAGCAACTGATCGACCTCAAGAAGGCGCACACCAACGGCGTGCTGAGCCAGGCCGAATACGACGATCAACGGCGCCAGTTGATCAATAGCGTCGATTGAGGAGAAGCCATGAATACCAAGTTCGCAGCCGCGTTGGCGCTTGCACTGACGGTCGGGGCGGTCGGGCTCTCCGGCTGTAGCAGCAGTCGCAGCAACGTCACGGTCCAGGAATCGATCAAGTTCTCCAAGGGTCAGGAACTCAACGACTTGCAGCGGGCGCTCAAGGAGGGCGCCATCACCAACCAGGAGTACGAATCGCTGCGTACCACGATCATGAAGCGGCCGAATTGACGGCTTCGCAGAACCGGGGCGAATTCTCCGCGCGACGCATGGCCCGGTGCGTTGGTGCGTCTGGCGACCAGATCAATCCACCGCTCGCAGCATCTCTTCGGCGCCTCGGTAGAGTTTGGCCAGGTCGGCCCGGTCCAGTTTGAGCAGACGCAGGCATGAACCCCCAAGTTTTGACCACTCCTCGGTACGGCTCCCGCCGGTGAGGTACTGCACGAGGTGTTCGGCGGTCTGGCTGGCCGCTACCAGATAGCGACTGGCCGCCGGCAGACCGGAATCGAAGAGGTCGATGGCCGGCTGATCGTGGTGATGGCGGATCGCCAGGCAGATTTCTTCGGGCAACCACCAAGTTTGCGCCAGCAGACAACCGACCATGGCGTGATCGGTCGGGAGGTCCCGATGTTCGATCGCCGTGAAGGCCAACGCCGTTTCGGCATTGGCCCGCTCCAGCGTTTGCCGATAGGTCGGGGAACGACGGAGCAGGACGGCAATTCCGCAGTCGCGAAACAGGCCATAGGTATAGGCGTCACCGGGGCAGAGTAAACGGTTCGTCACCATGGTGGCGAGCCAGCCCGAGAGTGCGGCGATCTGGGCCGAGGCGCCCCAGAATCGGTCCAGTTGGCCATTGCTCGGAAAGGCTTGCCGCAGGCTGATGGAGGCCACGGCGCGGCTGGCAACGTCGAGGCCCAGCATCAACAGCGCCTCGTGCACCGACCTGGCCCGGGTGCGAAGACCGAAGTATGGCGAGTTGGCTGTCTTGATCAGTCCGGCAGCCAGACTGACGTCAGCGCCGATCAACTGGCCGACGTAGCCGAGATTCGGTGTGTCGCCGCCCATTTCCGCCTTGATCCGGTCGATGATGATCGGGCGCGGCGGGATGTTCAGATCCTTCAGAGTTTGTTCCAGGACATCTTCGACGACAGGCCGCCCGTTGTCGGTAGCGATGATCGTTTCAGTCATTTTCCGGTCCTCTGTTTCATCCATTGCAGCAACATGTCCTCGGCCATCGGGCGGGCGTGGTGGAAGCCTTGGCACGCATCGACGCCGGCCTTGGCAAGCGCGTTCAATTGCTCGATCGTTTCGACGCCTTCCGCCACCACCGTCATGCCCAGTTCCCGGCCCAGTTGGGTCATCGCCTTGATCACCGCAAACGCGCGCCGGTCATCGGGCAGAACGCTGACAAACGCCCGGTCCAGCTTGAGTTTGGTGGCCGGCAGGTCCTTCAGGTTGGATAGGCAGGAGTAGCCGGTCCCGAAATCGTCGATGGCCAGGCCGACACCAACGTCGCGCGCGTTGCGCAAATTGGCCTGAACGGTTTCCGAAAGATCCATGATGAGCGACTCGGTCAGTTCGACTTCGATCAGTTCCGGCGGCACGTCAGCACAAATGAGTGCGCCGTGCAGGGCCTGGATGAAACTGGGCGACGTCAGTTGGGCGCGGGAGACGTTGATCGCCAGCTTGGTCGGCGTGCCCTGCTCGCGCAGCCGGGCCGCGCAGTGCGCACCCTGGAGCAGACACCACTCACCAAGACGGACGATGAGGCCGGTCTTTTCGGCGACCGGAATGAAGCGCGCCGGGGCGATCTGCTGGCCATTGGCATAGCAGCGCATCAGCGCCTCAACCGCCTCGACCCGGCCATCCAGCCCGATGATGGGTTGGAAGTTGAGGCGCAACCCGCCGTTCTCCAGCGCGGTATGCAGGGCACCCTCGATGGCCAGCTCCTCGCGCGCCAGTTGCACGCCAAGACGACCCGCTCCGGGTTCGTCTCCGGACATTACCAGCCGGTTGCCGCCCTGACGCTTGGCCTCGAGCATCGCGCGGTCGGCGAGTTCGAGCACAGCCAGCGGATCATCGCCGTACCGGTGCAGGGCGATGCCGATACTGGCCGAGGGATGAATCAGGATTTCGTCCAGTTCCAGCGGCCGTTCGATCTCCAGCAACAGCTTGCGGGCAAGTCGCGTGGCATCGACACGGCCCAGGCCGGGAACCAACACGACGAACTCGTCGCTGCCCATCCGCGATAGCTCGCAGGGCAAACCAACGGCGGAACGGATGCGCTCGGCAATACGGGAAATGACGCTATCGCCACCACGATGGCCAAACGACTCATTGACCTGCCGAAAGCGGTCGATGTCCAGCCAGATAACGGCCAAGCCGGTTTGGCGGGCGTTGGCCTCGGCCACCAAGACCGTGGCGGCCCGACGGCCCGCCTTGCGGTCGAGGAAGCCCGTGATCGGATCGAGCGACGAATTCGCGGACGGAATCTCTCGGTTCCCCGGGGTGCCGCCTCGCTCGGACGGACGATCGGACCGGTCCATCGTTGGTCTCCTTCCATGTACTGGCCAATTCCGGCGACACCGGATTGGCCTGGTTGCTGACATGCCCAGCGTACGCAGCGAGCCCAAACGAGGCTTGACCTGGCGCGCCTTTCGCATGACCATTCGCGCCAACATGAAATAGGAATACCTGGGGAGCCCGCAGCCATGCCGAAACCGGAAAGCACACTGGCCACCGTCTGGGTGATGGTGTTACGTCTTGTTGAACTGCACGGGATCGACCGGCGGAGTTTCATGCGGGAACTCGGCGTGCCACCGGAGACGTTGCGCGATGTCGATGCGCGCCTGCCAAGCCGGTTGGCCGATCTCGCCTTCACCAAGGCCGCGGCGCGGATTCCCGACCCGGCGTTCGCCTTGCGCGCCGCCGAATGCTGGCACCCCTCCAACCTCGGCACCATGGGCTATGCCTGGCTGTCCAGCCGAACCCTGCACACCGGCCTGAAGCGGATGGAACGCTTCGCGCGCATCCTCGGCAACCGCTTCACCTATCACTGCCTCGACGAGCCGACCGGCGTACGCTTCATCTATGACCATGGCCGCGGGGACGCGCCGGTTGGTCATCCGATGACCGATTTCACGCTATCCATCCTGCTCGACATGTGCCGAACCAATTTTGGCGGGAGGCTGAATGCGGCCGAGCTGTGTCTGCGCAGGCCGCCACCAACCGACCCGCAACCCTGGCGGGACTTGTTCGGCTGCGACATTCGGTTCGGCACCACCGAGGACAGCATCCTGCTCGACCGGGAAATCGTCGATGCGCCGCTGCCATCGGCCAATATTCCACTGGCCAATACTTTCGACAACATACTGACCGCGCAGTTGGCCAACTTCTTCGACGACGACATCGTCAGCCGCTGCAAGACACACCTGTTGCGGCAACTTACCTCGGGGCCGCCGTCGGCACAGGAGATGGCCGCGGCGCTGGCGATGAGCCAGCGGACCTTGCAGCGAAGACTGGGCGACGAAGGCCTGACCTACCAGAGCCTGGTCGACGAAACACGTCACGAACTGGCACGTCGCTATCTTGACGACGCCGGCAAGTCGGTCACCGAAATCACATTCTTGCTCGGTTTTTCCGAACAAAGCGCGTTCACCCGCGCCTTCCGGCGCTGGAGCGGCATGTCACCGACCATGTATCGCTACCTCCCGGCCGCGTAGGGCCGTTCTCGGGACCTGCGCTACCTATTCCGCCAGTACCGGCCGCCGACTTGGCAAAGGGCGGTGGCGATCTGGCCGAGCGAGCAGTGGCGCACCGGGTCGACCAGCACGGCGAACACGTCGCCACCGCCGATGACGGTCTGCTTCAGGCGGGCCAGCCAGATCGGAGCCTCCTTGCGGTTCCGCCGCTAGAAGTAGTCGCTCAGGCGTCAGCCCGCCCGCCGCCGCCACATGGCCCACACCGCGTCCTGCCAATGGCACGCGAAGCGTTGCGCATCGAGCAACGGCGATGCCGCAGCCCGCGCCCGCAGGCCGGTGCGCAACCGCGCGAGCGCGCCCGGGTCGGAAGCGAAAACAGCGGCCTTGCGCACGTAGTCGTCTCCGTCGGCGGCGATCCAGTCCGCCAGCCCGACGTTGTGGGCGATGGAGGCGCCCATGTTGGCGACGAAGTGGTCGCCCCGTTTGGTGAGGACGGGCACCCCCATCCACAGGCCTTCGGCGCTGATCGTGCCTCCCGTGTAGGGGAACGGATCGAGGGCGATATCGACCTCGGCGTAGGCGGCCAGGTATTCGCTCCGGGGCGAAGGCCCCTCCAGCCTGAGGCGGGAGCCCGGAATGCCCAGGCGGGCGAAGCGGGTGCGAAGCTGCTCGCGCAGCGACTCGTCGGCCAGTTGCCGGGCCTTCAAGAAGAGCCGCGAACCCGGCACGGCGGTGAGAACTCCGGCCCAGAGGGCGATCACGGCATCGTTGATCTTCGACAGATTGTTGAAGCAGCCGAAGGTCACCACACCGTGGCGCAGCGCCGGCAACGGCGCGACCGCCGGCGCGGCTTCGGGCGGCGTGAAGCACAAATAGCACTCGGGCAGCCGCCAGAGCGTCTCGGTGAAGTGTCGCTCCTCGCCCGGCGGCGCGACATGGGGATCGCACAGGACGTAGTCGATTTCGGCGACGCCAGTGGTGGCGAAATAGCCCAGCCAGCTCACCTGCACGGCCGCCGGCTTCCATGCGAACGCGGCCAGGCGGTTGTGCGCCGTGTGGCCGGAGAGATCGAACAGGACATGGATGCCGTCCGCGCGGATCATGCGGGCGACGGCTTCATCGCCCAGGCCATGGATCGACCGCCATTGGGCAAAGTTCGGCTCGAGACGCGCCGTCAGATCGTCGCGCAGGGATTGGTTCGAATAGGCCACTGGCTCGATGCGCGAGCGGTCGAGGTGCCCCAGGAACGCTTCGAGAAAGTAACCAACCGGATGGTTGCGCAGGTCGCCAGAGACGAAACCAACGCGCAGGCGGGACGGCGCCATGTCACATGACCAGTCGCCAAAGGGCGCCGGAACCTTGCCGCGGACGAACGCGCCGAAGCGGCGGGCATCCTCGATCATGTCCGGGGTGGGCGTCATGGCCGTGTAGGATTGACTCAGGAGCAGGCTGCCGCGGGCGTCGGCATGATCGGGCTTGAGCTCGATGGCGCGGCGCCAGGCCGCTTCGGCTTCCTGATGCCGGCCGACGTCGGCCAGGACGCCACCGAGGTTGCCGTGCGCCTCGGCGAAATCGGGCCTGGCTGCGATCACGTGCCGGAAGAGGGCTTCGGCTTCCCCGTAGCGACCGGTGTCCTTGAGCACGCAACCGAGGTTGTTGTGCGCTTCGATCAGGCCCGGGCCGAGATCGATGGCGCGTTAACAGGCGGCTTCGGCCTCGTCGTTGCGCCCAAGCCGGTTGAGGGCGTGGCCCAGGTTGCTTTGGGCCACGGCGTAGTCCGGCTCGATCGCAATGGCGCGACGGCAGGCCGCCTCGGCTTCAGGATAGCGGCCGAGCTGGTTGAGCACGCCGCCCAGATTACAGTGGGCATCGGCATTTCGCGGTAGCAGTTCGACGGTCTTCATCACGGCTGGCAGGGCGTCCTCGAAACGCCCGAGACTGGCCAGCGAGCTCCACAGCGCATTCCAGGCCAGCGCATCGCCGGGCGCGCGCTCCAGCAACTGCCGCGCCAGCGCCGCGACCTCCTCGAACCGGCCGGCCCGATAGAACGCGGCGAGCTGCTGCCTCTCGTCGTTGTCGGCTGGAGATGCGGGGTGGGTGGACCCCTTGCGCGCCATCTTGAGCCGGGCGCGCAGCGCGCCGACATCCGCCGCCGCCACCTGCCGCGGCGGCATGTCGAGAAGCTTTTTCGCCTTCTTGGTCTCGCCGGCGGCGATCAAGCCCGCCACGTAGCTCAGCCAGTACTGCGCCACATCCGGTCCCGCCGCCAGCGCTGCTTTAAGGAACGGCAAGGCAGCCGGGTAGTTGCCAACGCTCAATGCCAGCGCGCCCAGGTTGTGGTTGGCGTCCGGCTGCCGGGGCTGGACCCGCAGGATGGCGCGGTACAACTGCTCGGCCTCGGCCAGGCGGCCGGCGCGGTGGTGCTCGACCGCCTGGCGCAGGGTCTCGGCGAGCGTCGCGGCAATGGTCACATCGACCGCCGATACTGGCCGCCCACCTCGTAGAGCGCGTCGGCGATCTGGCCGAGCGAGCAGTAGCGCACGGCGTCGACCAGCACGGCGAAGACGTTGCCGTTGTCGATCACCGTCTGCTTCAACCGAGCCAGCCAGCGCGGCGCTTCCTTGGCGTTGCGCGCCTGGAACTCGCGCAGCCGCTTGAGCTGCGACCGCTTCTCGTCCTCGGTCGAACGGGCCAGCTCGATCTCGCCGGGGGCGCCCGCGCCATGGGGGTTGAGGAAGGTGTTGACGCCGACGATGGGGTAGGAACCGTCGTGCTTCTTCTGCTCGTAGCGCAGCGATTCCTCCTGGATCTTGCCGCGCTGGTAGCCGGTTTCCATCGCGCCGAGCACGCCGCCGCGCGACGAGATCGCCTCGAATTCCTTGAGCACCGCCTCTTCGACCAGATCGGTCAGTTCATCGATGATGTAGGCGCCCTGGTTGGGGTTCTCGTTCCTGGCCGGGCCCCATTCGCGGTTGATGATCAACTGGATGGCCATGGCCCGGCGCACGCTCTCCTCGGTCGGCGTCGTCACCGCCTCGTCGTAGGCATTGGTGTGCAGGCTGTTGCAGTTGTCGTAGATGGCGATCAGCGCCTGGAGCGTGGTGCGGATGTCGTTGAAGTCCATCTCCTGGGCGTGAAGGCTGCGGCCCGAGGTCTGGATGTGGTACTTGAGCTTCTGGCTGCGCTCGTTGGCACCATAGCGGTTCTTCATCGCCAGCGCCCAGATGCGGCGCGCCACCCGGCCCATGACCGAATATTCCGGCTCCATGCCGTTGCTGAAGAAGAAGGAAAGATTGGGCGCGAAGTCGTCGATATGCATGCCACGCGCCAGATAGGACTCGACGTAGGTGAAGCCGTTGGCGAGGGTGAACGCCAACTGGCTGATGGGATTGGCGCCGGCCTCGGCGATGTGGTACCCGGAGATGGACACCGAGTAGAAATTCCTGACCTGGTGATGGACGAAGTATTCCTGGATGTCGCCCATCAGCTTGAGGGCGAACTCGGTGCTGAAGATGCAGGTGTTCTGACCCTGGTCCTCCTTGAGGATGTCGGCCTGAACGGTGCCGCGCACGGTGCACAGGACCCATTCGCGAATTTTCTCGACTTCGTCCTCGGTCGGCTCGCGACCGTTGTCGGCGCGGAACTTGTCGAGTTGCTGGTCGACTGCGACGTTGAAGTACATCGCCAGGATCATCGGCGCCGGGCCGTTGATGGTCATCGACACCGAGGTGGTCGGCGCGCAGAGGTCAAACCCGCCATAGAGCACCTTCAGGTCGTCGAGAGTGGCGATCGACACGCCGGAGTTGCCGATCTTGCCGTAGATGTCCGGCCGCTCGTCGGGATCGCAGCCGTAGAGGGTCACCGAGTCGAAGGCGGTCGACAGGCGGACGGCGGGCATCCCCTCGGAGAGCTTCTTGAAGCGGCGATTGGTGCGGAAGGCATCGCCCTCGCCGGCGAACATGCGGGTCGGGTCCTCGTTCTCGCGCTTGAAGGCGAACACGCCGGCGGTGAACGGAAAGCTGCCGGGGACGTTCTCGCGCATCAGGAATTTGAGCTGTTCGCCCTCGTCCTCGTGGCGCGGCAGCACCACCTTGCGGATGGGCGTGCCGGACAGGGATTCGGCAACCAGTTTGGTGCGGATTTCCTTGTCGCGGATCTTGACGACGTATTCGTCGGCGGCGTAAGCGGCCCTCATCGCCGGCCACATTTCCAGCAGCTTCCTGGCGCGACTATCGAGCGCCTCGTGGCGCTGCTCGACAGCCGCATCGAGAAACCGGCAGGTCGGCCCGCATTCGCTGAGCAGGCGCTTGGTCTCGCGCAGATGCTGGCGCTCCCGGGCCAGACGGACCTGTTCATCGACGTGCTGGTGATAGCCACGCACCGCTTCGGCGATCTCGGCCAGGTAGCGAACGCGCTCGGCCGGCACGATGGCGCGGCCCGGCGAGGAGTGCTTGACGCCGGTCGCCGGCAACGCGCCCGGCTCGAGCATCAACCCCTTGGCGGCCAGCATGGGCAGCAGGGCCTGATAGAGCGCGGTCACGCCGTCATCGTTGAAGCGCGCCGCCTGGGTGCCGAACACCGGCATGGCCTCCGGCGCGTCGGCGAAGCGCTCGCGGTTGCGCTGGTATTGCTTGCGCACGTCGCGCAGGGCGTCGGCGGCGCCGCGCCGGTCGAACTTGTTGATGGCGACGAAATCGGCAAAGTCGAGCATGTCGATCTTTTCCAGTTGGCTGGCGGCGCCGAACTCGGGGGTCATGACATACATGGAGAGATCGACGTGCGGCACGATGGCGGCGTCGCCCTGGCCGATGCCCGAGGTTTCGACCAGGATCAGGTCGAAGCCGGCCAGCTTGCAGGCGGCAATCACTTCCGGCAGGGCCCTGGAGATTTCCGACCCGGCGTCGCGCGTCGCCAGCGAACGCATGAAGATGTGCGGATGGTCGATGGCGTTCATGCGGATGCGGTCGCCGAGCAGCGCGCCGCCGGTGCGCTTGCGCGAGGGATCGATGGAGACCACCGCGATCTTCAGACGGTTGTGTTGATCCAGGCGGAAGCGCCGAATCAGTTCGTCGGTCAATGAGGACTTGCCGGCGCCACCGGTACCGGTGATGCCGAGCGCGGGGGTTCGGACCAACGTGGCCTGCTCCAGCAGCGCCTGCCGTTGCGGCGCCGGCCAGATGCCGGCTTCGAGCGCGGTGATGATCCGCGCCAGCGCCCGGCGGTCGCCGGCGCGTAGCGGCGCCAGATCCTGGGGCGCCATGGGCGACAGGTTGACATCGGCACGGCGCACCATGTCGTCGATCATGCCTTGCAGGCCCATCTTCTGGCCGTCCTCGACCGAATAGAGATGGGCAACGCCATAGTCGTGCAGTTCGCGAATCTCCGCCGGCACGATGACGCCGCCGCCACCACCAAAAACCCGGATGTTCTCGCCACCGCGTTGCCGCAGCAGATCGACCATGTACTTGAAGTACTCCACATGGCCACCCTGGTAGGAGGACACGGCAATGCCCTGCACATCCTCCTGCAACGCGGCGGTGACGATGTCGTCGACAGAGCGGTTGTGCCCGAGGTGAATCACCTCCACACCCGAGCTTTGCAGAATCCGCCGCATGATGTTGATCGAGGCGTCGTGACCGTCGAACAGCGACGTCGCGGTGACGAATCTGACTTTGTGCTTGGGCTTGTAGGACGATGGCTTCATCACCGCCTCCCGGTAAGAAAGAGATTGAATGTAGCTACCGTTAACGTCAACGTCAACTTCAAAGTTGGCCATTCTTCCCGAATGTCATATGCCGACGCGCCTGGAATCGGTTTGATGGAATGCCCTGCCCGTAATGTAGACTATGGACGAAAGGGCGGGAACGAAAGCCGTCACGAAAGATCGACATGCCCGACACACCGGACGCCAAAGAACGAATCGACTCGCTGGAAGCCGCGTTGCAGGAACGCGAGCGCGAATTGACGTCATTGCGCGAAACCGCGCTGGCGGTGGGCAGCGAGCTCGATCTGGACAAGTTGTTCACCCTGATCGCCCATCGCGCGCGCCAGTTGATCGGTGCGCAGACCGTGCTGATACCGATACTGAGCCGGGACCGCGACGAATACACCTACCGTGCCGCCGCGGGCGAAAGCGCCGACGAGATCGTCGGCGAATCGCTGCCACGTGACTTCGGCGTCTGCGGCTGGGTATTGAAGCACCGGAAGCCATGGTGGCGCGGCATGCTCTCCGAACTCTCTCCCCAGGAACGGAATCTCTGGGAAAAGGAGGCCGGCACGCTGGTCATGGTGCCGCTGGTCGGCCGCAAGGACTTCCTGGGCGGCATCAGCGGCCTGAACAAGCGCGGCGGCGGTGAATTCAACCAAAACGATCTGCATCTGCTTGAACTTCTTGCCGGACAGGCGGCCGTCGCCATCGAAAACGCGATGGCGATGGAAGCGGTCGATCACTCCCGTCGTGCCGCCGAGGAAGCCCAGAGCGAACTCAAGCGCGCCAACAAGCGACTGACCGCCGCCAACCAGGCGCTGGAGCAATTGTCGCTCTACGACCCCCTGACCGGACTACCCAACCGCTCGCTGTTCCGCGACCGGCTGCGTCAGGACATCGGCCACGCGGCCGCCAGCGCCAGGAATCTGATCCTGATGGTCATCGATATCGACCGCTTCCAGGAAATGAACGACACGCTCGGCCACGAAGCCGGCGACACGCTCTTGAAAACGGCGGCCGCCTGCTTGTCCGGCCTGGTGACCGACCATGATGGCACCATCGCCCGCATGTCCGGCGACGAATTCGCCGTCCTGCTCGATGTCGACGTCGACGCGGCCATCGGCATCGCCACGACGATGCGCAGTCGCCTCGCGGAGCCCATGCGACTGGCCGGCCAGGAGGTTGTCGTGACGGCGGCGGTCGGCATCGCCGCCTACCCCCGGCATGGCCACGACGTATCCTCGCTGTTCAAGTCCGCCGACGCCGCAATGATCACCGCCAAGCGCGATAGAACCGGCATCGAGGTCTTCGACGCAAGGCGTGATACCGGCGCGACCACCCGCTTCGCCATGGCGCAGGATCTGCGCAAGGCCCTCGACGGCCGGGAATTCAGTCTCCATTTCCAGCCCAAGGTCGAACTGGCGAACGGCATCATCCACGGCGTTGAAGCCCTGGCCCGCTGGCGGCAGGCCAGCGGCGTCACCGTGCCACCCGACATGTTCATCAGCGCCCTGGAGCACACCGGCCTGATAACGCCCTTCACCTATTGGGCGATCGAGATGGCGGTCGGGCAGCGCGCCGAGTGGCTGGCTTTGGGCTGGGATATCGCCATCGCGGTCAACGTGCCGCTCAGCGTGGTCATGGATGTCCGCTTCCTGCCCGAGGTTTCCCGCATCGTGCGCGGCAGTCGGCTGGAAGGCGGTCTGGTTCTGGAGATCACCGAAAACATCTTCCTCGGCGACTACGACCGCATCAACGGCATCCTTTCCGAACTGCGCGGTTTCGGCATCGGCTTCTCGATCGACGATTTCGGCACCGGCCATTCATCGCTGGCCCGCCTGAGGCAGTTGCCGGTCGGTGAAATAAAGATCGACCGGTCCTTTGTCATGGCCATGCTGGAAAATCAGGACGACGAAGTCATCGTCCGCTCCACCATCGACCTGGCCCACAATCTCGGGCTCAAGGTCGTTGCCGAGGGTGTCGAAACCGCCGCCATCATGACGGCATTGACGCGCCTGGATTGCGACATCGTGCAGGGTTATCACATCAGCCGTGCCTTGCCGGCCACCGAACTGACCGCCTTCCTGGCGAGTTCGGGCTGGTCGGTGGCCCGGACCACGCTGGCCGCCGCCGAAGCCTGACGCACCAAGGCGCCGGCCGGAAGTGCCCGGAAGTGCCCTACGAGGCCGCCTTCGGCGGGAGATACTTCCTGATGTCGAGATCGTACTGGACGCCATGGTCGATGATCATCTCCCGCAAGAGCGGATAGATGTCGGTCACCGTCAGTATCCGGCCGGCCATGACCTGAAGATCGATGTCGGCGCACTCGCTCAGGATGCGGGTATGTTCCTGACGATGGGCCTCGAGCCAGTCCGCCGGCACGCCATGGTGCTTCATCAGGCTTTCCTCGGTCTCGAAGTGACTCTCCAGCAGGCGGCCGATCTTGGAAAAAACGTCGCTCGCCCGTTCCGAATTCACCTTCGCCGCGGGCATGGCCATCAGCCTGTTCGACCAATTCGGTAAGGACCCGGTGCTGCTCGTCGATCACCGGCAAGCCAATCCGCAGCGACTCCTTCCAGGGTTGGCGGTCAGAGAACCACGCCAGGCCACCCCGCCCGGCCGCCGCGCGGGGCGGGACCCGAAACGCCGGGTCGGGCGGATGCAGGGCCCGATACTCGTGCTCGACATCGTCGAGGGCGGCGAGTACGGCCGCAGAGGCGGCAACGAACTCGCTGGCCGCGATACGCCGGGCAGCGTCGGTGTTGCCGGTATTGAACGTGCCGACCATGTCACTGGCACACTCGTGGAAGCGCCGGTGCACCTCCCGTCAGCGTCCGATACCGCGGGGTGTCGCCGAGCTGAGGCACCGCGGCAACATGAATCCATTTGCCGAGTTCGCAGGCCGTATCGTCGCGCACGGCATCGGCATCCCGCCTGCAATCGCCGACGCCGTCGATGAACAGTTGCAGGCGGAGCGCATAGATCTCGTGCCAGGCACGTGCGACATTGAAGCCAATCATGGTGCAATCCTCAATATGGCGCGCGGAACCGGCCAGTGAACGGTTCACGGGCTTCCATTCTAGTCCCCCGCGAACACGCCAATCAATCCTCTCCGTGCAGGGCAACCAGAGCGCGGTCGACCAGATTCATCACGTCCTCTTCGGTCAGCGCGAAATGTCGCATCACGGCGGCCTCGAAAATGGCCCATTCGGTGTCGTTGACGTTGCCCAGCCAGCGCCGCTGGATATGCTCGGCCAGATGACCAGCCCCGATGAAGTTGCGCACCACGTCCGGGGTTGACCGCGCGTCGAAAGCCTCCAGATCATGGTGCAACAGAATGGCCTGGCAGATGTAGCCGGGCAGCAGCCAGGACCGCGCCAGAAAGTAGCCAAGAATGCTGTGGCTGGTGCGGGTATCGTCCTCTTCCAGCCCCGGATCCTGAAGCCCCGTCGCCTTGGCGGCCCCCTTCAGCGTGTCCCGGTAACGCGGAAAGCGCTGGCTCAGCACGGGAATGCCGCAGTCGTGGAACAGGCCGTAGGTGAAGGCCTCGTCGGGCGAGAAGCCGCGCAGCGAGCGCGCAAGGAAGTGGCAAACCATGCCGGTCTCCTCCGCCTTCATCCAGAACTTTTCGAAGGACTGCCCTGTCTCCCCGCCTTTAAGCGCATGGCGGATGGCCAGCCCGGTGGCAATATTGGCGACGTGCGTCAAACCCAGCACCTTGATTGCCTGGGGCACGCTGGATACCTTGCGCGACAAGCCGAAGAACGGCGAGTTGGCGGCACGCAACATGCCCGCCGACAGCCCCGGATCGGCGGCGATGGTCTTGGTTACCCGACCGAGATTTGGCTCATCCTTGCTCATTTCCTCGAACAGAACCGTCACCACCGCCGGACGCGGCGGGATCGCGAGGTCCTTGAGAACCGCCGCGTAATCTTCCAGATTCATTTGAGCCTTCCGCCATTGAACGACAAGAGCCGTTCCTTCACGGCCATGTAGATCGCCGGGATGACGATCAGAGTCAGCACGGTCGAAGAAATCATACCCCCAACCATGGGTGCCGCGATGCGGCGCATCACCTCCGAACCCGCGCCGCTGCTCCACATGATGGGCAGCAGACCGGCCATGATGGCGGTCACCGTCATCAGCTTCGGCCGTACCCGCTCAACCGCGCCTTCCATCACCGCGGCGTAGAGCTCGGCAACGGTCGGCTGGGTGCCCGTTCCGGTCTGGGCCGCCCGCCAGGCGTGATCGAGGTAGATCAGCATCACCACGCCGGTCTCGGCCGCCACGCCGGCCAGGGCGATGAAGCCGACCGCCGCCGCCACCGAAAGGTTATAGCCGAGCAGCCACATCAGCCAGACGCCGCCGACCAGGGCGAAGGGCACCGAGAGCATGACGATGAGCGTTTCAGTGAGGCGCCGGAAGTTGAGGTAAAGCAGCAGGAAAATGATCAGCAGAGTGAAAGGCACCACGATCCTGAGCCGTTCGGCGGCGCGCTCCATGTATTCGAACTGGCCACTCCAGGTCGCGTAATAGCCCGGCGGGAACCTCACCTGATCGGCCACCGCACGCCGCGCCTCGGCCACGTAGGAGCCGATGTCGCGCTCGCGGATATCGACGTAGATGTAGGCCGAGAGCAACGCGTTTTCGGTGCGGATGGCCGGCGCGCCCTTGACGATGCCTACCTTCGCCAATTGACCGAGCGGGATCATCGGCGTCGCGCCTCCCATTTCACCCATCACGGGCACCAGCACCTGACGGGCGATCTTGTCCGGGCTGTCGCGGAGCTCGCGCGGGTAGCGCACCGTGACGCCGAAGCGTTCGCGGCCCTCCACCGTGGTCGTCACCATCTCGCCGCCGATGGCTGTCGCCACCACCTCCTGCAACTCGCCAGGGTTGATGCCGTAGCGGGCCAGCGCGGCACGGTCGGGCTCGATGTCGAGGTAGTAGCCCCCGGTAATCCGTTCCGCGTAGGCACTACTGGTGCCCGGCACCTGCTTGACCACGGCCTCGATCCGCTTCGCCAGGTGTTCCATCTCCGCCAGATTATTGCCGAACACCTTGATGCCGACGGGTGTGCGGATGCCGGTGGACAGCATGTCGATGCGCGCCTTGATCGGCATGGTCCAGGAGTTGGCTATACCGGGAAACTGCAAGGCCCGATCCAGTTCCGCGATCAGCTTGTCGATGGTCATGCCCGGCCGCCACTCAGACTCCGGCTGCAGATTGATCACCGTCTCGAACATTTCCAGCGGCGCCGGATCGGTGGCGGTGTTGGCGCGGCCGGCCTTGCCGATCACCGAGGCCACCTCCGGAAAGCTCTTGATGATCTTGTTCTGCGTTTGCAGCAGCTCCGCCGCCCTGGTCACCGACATGCTCGGCAGCCCGGTGGGCATGTAGAACAGCGTGCCCTCGTTGAGGGTCGGCATGAATTCGCTGCCCAGCTTCATGGCCGGCCATATCGTCACGACCAGGGCAGCCACGGCCGCGACGATGGTCAGTTTCTTCCAGCGCAGCACAGCGGCGATCACCGGCCGGTAGAGGGCGATCAGCAAGCGATTGACCGGATTCTTCGCCTCGGGCGGGATGCGACCGCGAATGAAGAGCAGCATCAGCACCGGCACCAGCGTCACCGACAGGATCGCCGCGCCGGCCATGGCAAAGGTCTTGGTGTAGGCCAGCGGCGCGAACAGTCGGCCCTCCTGCGCTTCGAGCGTGAACACGGGCAGGAAGGAAACGGTGATGATCAGCAGGCTGAAGAACAGGGCCGGCCCGACTTCCTTCGCGGCCTGAATGACAGCCTCGGCGCGAGACTGGTCGGGCCGCAGGCGCTCGATATGCTTGTGGGCATTCTCGATCATGACGATGGCGGCGTCCACCATGGCACCGACGGCGATGGCGATGCCGCCCAGGCTCATGATGTTCGAACCGACGCCGATCCAGCGCATGGCGATGAAGGCCATCAGCACCCCGACCGGCAGCATCAGGATGGCCACCAAGGCGCTGCGCACATGCAACAGGAACAGCAGACAAACCAGGGCGACGATCAGCGCCTCTTCGATCAGCGTGCCCTTCAACGTTTCGATGGCGCGCTCGATCAGCTCCGAGCGGTCGTAGACGGCGCGAATGCCCACCCCCTCCGGCAGGCCGCTGGCGATCTCCGCCAACTTCGCCTTGATGTTGCCGATCACCTCCAGCGCGTTCTGGCCGTAGCGGGCCATGGCGATACCCGAGACGACCTCGCCCTCGCCGTCCAGTTCGGCCAGGCCGCGCCGCTCGTCGGGCACCAGCTCGACGCGGGCGATATCGCGCACCAGCACCGGCGTGCCGCGCTCCGCCTTGACCACCAGCGAGGCAATGTCCTCGGTGCCGCGCAGGTAGCCGCGACCGCGCACCATGTACTCGGTCTCAGCCATCTCCAGACTGCGCCCGCCAACGTCGCGATTGGAGTCGCGGATCACCTGCGCCACTCGCCCCAGCGGAATGCCGTAGGCACGCAGCTTCACCGGATCGACGGTCACCTGATACTGCTGCACGAAACCGCCGATGCTGGCCACCTCGGCGACGCCCTGCGCCTTGGTCAGTTGATAGCGCAGATACCAGTCCTGCAGGGTGCGCAGTTCCGCAAGGGTTTTGTCCTTGGCCAGCACGACGTACTGGAACACCCAGCCGACGCCGGTGGCATCGGGCCCCAGCGTCGGCACCACGCCCTTCGGCAAGCGGCCGGCCGCCGCGTTGAGGTACTCCAGCACCCGCGAACGCGCCCAGTAGATGTCGGTGCCGTCATCGAAGATCACATAGACGAAGGAGGCGCCGAAGAACGAGAAGCCGCGCACCACCCTGGATTTCGGCACTGACAGCATGGCCGTGGTCAGCGGATAGGTGACTTGATCCTCGACCACCTGCGGCGCCTGGCCGGGCACCTCGGTATAGACGATCACTTGCGCGTCGGACAAATCGGGCAACGCATCGAGCGGCGTCCTCAGCAGCGCGTAGACGCCGGCCAGGACCACCACCACGGTACCCAGCAGAACCAGAAATCGGTTTCTGCCGGACCAGTCGATCAGGGCACTCAGCACGTCAGTTCCCCTTCCTCTGGATATTGGTGATGACCCACTCGCCAGGCTTCCGCTCGACGAATTCGAAGGCGATCGGCGTACCCGGCTTGAGGCCGGCCAGCAGGGACGGGTTGGCCGGCACGAACTCCATGGTCATCGCCGGCCACTTCAGGCTGGCCACCGGCCGATGGCTGATCGTCGCCGTCCCCGTCTGGGCATCGACGGCATCCAGCGTGCCTTCGGCATGATGACCGACCCGGCTTGCCGGGGCCTTCTCCATGCCCCCGAGAGCCGCCCTGAGGTTGCTCTCCGAGTCGATCAGGAAATTGCCTGCCACCACCACCTGCTCGCCCTCCGCCACGCCGGACAGCACTTCGACGTACTGATCGCCGCGCATGCCCAGCCGCACCTCGCGCGACTCGAAACGGCCTTCGCCGACGGCCACGACCACCACCTGCCGCACGCCGCTGTCGATCACCGCCGAAACAGGAACGGCAAGCCCGCCGCGCGCGTCGCTGGCCGCGAATTCCACCTGCGCGTACATCGCCGGCTTGAGCAGCGCGCCGGGATTGGCCAGCTCCAGGCGCACCGGAATTGTCCGCGTCTCGGCTTTCATGGTCGGGTAGACATAGGCGACAGTCCCTTCGAAGTCGCGCCCCGGATAGGCATCGATGCGGACCTTCGCCTTGGCGCCCGGTTTGACCAGCGCGATGTCCTGCTCGGGAATGTCGGCAATGATCCAGACCGCCGAGGTATCCGCCACTTGATACAGCGTTTCGCCCGGCATGAAGCGCATGCCCTGAAGCGCCTTTTTCTCGGTCACCACGCCCGCCACCGGCGACCGGAAAGTCAGGCTGCGCCTGGCGTCGCCGCCGGCGGCGAGCGCCTTCAATTGCTCCTCGGAAATGTCCCAGTTGCGCAGTCGCGCCAGGCTGGCCTCGGCCAGTTGCCGCATGGCGGCTTGCGTATCGGCGGAACCAAGCCGCGCCCCCTTGGCCGCCAGCGCGTATTCGCGCTGCGCCGACACCAGTTCCGGGCTGTAGACCTCGAACAGCGGCTGGCCGCGCGCCACCGCCTGGCCGGTGACGTTGGCATGCAGCCGCTCGATCCAGCCTTCGAACTTCGGAGCCACGGCGAAGACGCGCCGCTCGTCGACCTCGACGCGGCCGGTCGCCCGCGGCGCGCGTGCCAGCTGCCGATGTTCGACCACCGCCGTCTTGACCCCCAGCTTCTGGATGCGCTCGGCGCTGACGCGAATGCCGCCGTCGTCCGCCCGCGGCTCCTCGCCGGCATAGACGGGCAGGTAGTCCATGCCCATTGGGTCCTTCTTCGGTACTGGCGAGGTGTCCGGCAAACCCATCGGGTTGCGGTAGTAAAGCAACTGTTTGCCGCCGGTCGGCGCCACCACCGGTTCGGCGCGGCCGCCCCGTTGCCCGAACCAGTAGCCGGCGCCGACGGCCAGCACGACCAGCACCGCCATCGCCGCCGCATTTGTCGTTTTGCTCATAGGTCTTCCCCGATCAGTCGTTCGATGTCGGCCAGACGCGCCTGCTGTTCGGCCTGGGCCTTGAGGACATCCTGCTTTGCCTTGCGGATCTGCCGTTGCGCGTCGAGCAGGGTGGCGAAGTCCACCTTGCCGTTCTCGTAGCCCGCCAGTGCGGACTGGAAGGTCAGTTCAGCCTGCGGCAGCAGATCGCCGCCGGCCAGGAGTTCGACGCGCCGCGCCGCCTCCAGCGCCGACAGGTTCTCGGCCAGTTCGGCCAGCAGGCGATTGGCGCTGGCCTCGCGGCGCGCCCGCGCCGCCTCCAGCAGTCGCTCCGCCTCGCGCTCCTGGCCGCGCCGGCTCTCCTGTTGCAGGGGAATGTTCACTTCCAACATCAGCTCCCATTCGCTGACGCGTTCGCGGGTCTGGATCGGCGAGACGCCCAGCGCCACATCCGGATAGCGGTTGCGGTAGGTGCTGGCGCGGTTCTTTTCCGCTACCCGGATACGCGCCGCGTCGGCGAACAGTTGCGGATTGCGCTCGCGCAGCCGTTCCGCCAGCGCCGCGTAGTCGAGACTGGCGGCGGGCGGCGGCGACCGCAATGTCTCCGGGTCGGCCAGCTGGGCGTGGGCCGAACGCGCCAGCAGGCCATTGATGCGAACCTGGGCGTGATGGCGCTCGTTTTCCAGTTGGATCAACTCGGCTTGCAGCGCAGTGCGCTCGACGCGCAGGCGAATCACATCCTGCTGGACGGCCAGCCCGCCGGCGTAGCGCGCCCGGCTGATCGATTCGAGCCGCTCGACCAGATCCATCACCTCGCGGGTCAGCGCCGCTTGCCGAAGCAGGGCGTAGTCCTGGGCGTAAGCGGTCTTGATACGGGCGGCCAGTTCGTTCCAGGCCAGGTCGGCGAGGCCCCGGGCCTCATCCGCCCCGGCGGCGGCCGCCTCGCGCTTCAGTTCGCGCTTGCCCCAGAAGGGCAGTGGCTGGATCAGGGTGTACTTGGTGCTGCCGACGCGCGCCGGCAGCAGATTGGGGCTGGCCGGCGAACCGTTGTTGGTAATGTTGCGCAGTTCGGTGCGCAGCAGTGGGTCGGCCAAGGCGCCGCTGCTGGCGGCGCGCTCCATGGCCGCCTCCGCCTCCAGGCGCAAGGCCATGACTTCGGGACTTTGCTGGCGGGCGATGGCGAGCAGCTCCTCGACCTTGCCGCCGGGCATCAACTCTGCCCATGCGGTACCGGCCAGGAGCGCCAGCATCGCCACCAGCCCGCGAGAAACGGGCTTTGTCATGGCGACCCCCTACTTGAGTGATTCGATGCGGGTGACGACGATATCGCCGCCCGCCATCACCGCCTGGAAGCGGACCGGGTCGCCTTCCTTGAGTTTGGCCAGGCCGGCCGAGTCCTTGACCGCAAACATCATGGTCATCGGCCCCATGCCGATGCTGTCGATGGGACCATGGGCGATGGTCGCCCTGGCGCCAGCCCGGTCGATCTTCTTGAGGGTACCTTGCGCCCAGGGCACCTCCACGGGCGGTGCGGCAAGCGATATCGACGGCAACAGCCAGGCCAGGACAAGCGCGAAAAGACGAGACTTCATGACGAACCTCCGAACGCAAACGATGGAAAGCGGCGGCCGTCAGTACGGCCGCGCCCGCCGCGGTGATGAGCCGCGGTTGCTGTCAGGTCGTCCGTTTAGGCGGGTGCTGGGGAGGTTCGGAAACGATGCTGGCGGGCGCCAGTTCGGGCCAGGACTGAAAGTCCCGGCTGGTCGGTAGCGTGGCGGCGGCCTGCCCGGCGGCAGTCACGAAGCTGGCGCCGGCCAGATGGCACAACCCGCAATCATCGCAGTTCAGACCATGGTCGGCCGGCGCGGGCGAGCCGTGCAGCGCGCAGTGCTCAATGCCCTCTTCCGCCGCCACGGCCGGCATGGTCCGATGCGCCTCGCCATGCCGGCAAAACGGCATGGCCGTCGCCGCGATGGCCTGGAGAGGCAGCCAGAAGGCGGCGAAGAACAAGGGCAGGAGGCGGAGCCAGCGTGAGCGCATGAGGGCAATTGTAGGAAGGGCATGGCCCGACTGCAAGGACAGCGTGCCTTTGGACCAGAGTGCCTCGCGCAAAAGCAAACCCCAAGGGCCTTGCGTGCCCTTGGGGTTTCACGGACGGAAGCGCGGCTGCTTACTTGCCGCCGATGGTGCCGATGTCGTTGGTGGCGGTGTTGCCCTTGCCGATGGCGACGGCGTTGGTGTTCACGCCGAGGGCGTTGATGTTGGTGTTGCCCTTGATGCTGGTGCCGCCCTTGATGGCGCCGATGGCGTTCTTGGCGGTGTTGCCCTTGCCGATGGCGACGGCGTTGGTGTTCACGCCGAGAGCGTTGATGTTGGTGTTGCCCTTCATTTCAGTCTTGGGCGTGTCGTCGGCGGCGAAGGCGATGCTGGAAGCGGCGATCAGCGACAGGACGAGAATGGATTTACGCATGGTTTTTTGCCTCTTGGCGAATTGGAAAAATGGTCACAACCTGCAGGGAGCTTAGAATTTGCGTCATCCCCACGCCGAACTAACGTGTCGCCGAGGGCGAGGTTGACAGAAGGTCGAACGCTCTCGCCAACAGTGATCCCTCTTTCGCGCGCCATGCGCCGTGTCGGATCGCCGTCCCAACCACGCAACTCAAAGGTCACCCAATGCGCCAGCTCCCCGATATCGATGTGCTCATCCTGATGGCCACCGCGCTGTCCGCCAAGCGACGGCCGGCGACGCTGGTCGAGATCGTGGCCGCGGCCGATCTGATCCAGGATGCCATTCCTTTCGTCGAGAAGCTGGGTGACGCGATTCGGCGTCTCTCGACCCTCGGACTGATCAGCGCGGTGGACGGCGGCTTCACGCTGACGCCGCCTGCCCAGAAGATCATGGCCGAGCAACCCAAAAGGGCTAGCACGGAAGACCTCATGGTCACCGTCAAAGGCAGCCTTGCGGCCTATGCGCCCAAGGGAGACGGCACACCCATCCTGCTGGCAAAGGAAGAACTCAGCGCCGCCATCCTGGCGCACAAGACCGCCAAAGCAAGCTCGGGCAAGAACCTCCTGATGCCCAAGCCAAAGCCAGATCGTCACTTCAAGGCGGAGGGCCGCTGGCGCAGGGTTGCCGCGCCGAGCAGGCGGAAGTCCTGACCCACAAGCAGATCCATCGCGGTTACTTGCGCAAGGAACCGCAGCCGAGGAACCCTGATCAAGGACAATGCTGCCTGGGTAGATAAGAAAAGCTCGGCACTGCGCTTCGAGTGCAGGGGCCAACTGTGTAGCCGCGTGAAGGTACGACGAGTTTGGAGAGGGCGCGCCAAGGGGAGCCTCCAAGGACGCAGATCGAGTCGAACGAATTCCAGGTTCAGCCCAAGTTCTCGACGATGGTGAATTGCGAGCGCAGAACGCCAAGGCCGGCTGTGTGTCGATGACCCTGATCGCGCTGCATTTCACCGCTGAGACGGCGACCTTCGGTAGTTGAGTCGCGCCAACCTGTCAGACTTTCTTACAGCACATCACGCGGGAGCACTGCTACCGAGTCGCAGCCTTCACTTTAGAAGTGTTGAATCAATAGCATGCCATCACATGGCATCAATGATGCTTCGGTACGATCCACAAAACCATAGAGCGATAAGTGTCATGACCTTCCGACCCGCCCACTTCCTCACCGCCTTCGTCCTAACCGCCGGTGCGATGACAGCCAACGCAACAACCCTCACCTATACCTTCACGGGAGATCCAGCCGACGGGTGGCAGGCGAACTGGTCGACTTTCTATGACTCCCTAACTGGCGCCACCACGTCCCTTTATGACGGCGGGAATGTCAGCACAAGCATCGTGAGCTTTACCGTTGATGCTAGTCGCTATATCGACGACAGCACCGATGCCGGCACCACATCCAATAGTACCGTCGCCCCCAGCCAACCCTGGCTGACCAGTTCGTCAACCACAAATGGCCAAGTCTTTTTGGCCATGACGTTGAACACATTCGGCACCGGGCAAAGCTCCTTTGTCGCATCCGATACGACCTACAGCGGCGTTGGTTCTCTGGACATGTTCGATTCCCTTACCGGCGACCCGGGAACAAGTACCTACGATACCCAAGGGCGAATAACGTCGTACCACGTCCGCGATAGCTACAACAACGCCTTCCTTTCTGGCGACGTATCCATCGGTGTCGTCGACGGAGTCGAATTGCCGGTCGCCATAGGTGCATTGGACCAACACTACAAGAACTACATGTCTCTGTATTGGTATGAGGTGTTTTACACCTACGCATACGACGCCAACGGAAGCCAGAGCTACACAAGTAGCGAAAGCTATCAGGGCACAAGTATTCGCATCGCCGCTGTCAGCGTAACCCGCAGCGATGAACCGGTACCGGTACCGGAGCCGAGTTCCCTGGCCTTAACCGCCTTGGGGTTGGTTGCGTTTAGAAATTCGCGGCAACGCCGGCTTTCAAGCTGACCAACCGTAACTGCGTCTCCGGAGTCTTCCGTTTAGGGGCCGCTTTGCGGCCCCTAAACGCATCTGGCGAGCGCTTGGCAGCGGCCCTCGGCTACCGCTCCGTTGCGAAAGCGACGCCACCGCCCTTTGCCCTATGATGCCGTTATTTCTTGCCGCCGCCGAGCGCTCGCCATGTCTATTCGCACGTCCATCGCACCTTTCCTGGCACTTGCCTTCGTCTCACTGACCCACGCCACCGAGCTAAGCCATTTCGTCCCGCAGGGCGAGGCCAAGCGGGTCCGGCAGGTGAAGGTCAATTTCAGCGAGCCGATACGGCCGCTCGGTGACCTGGCCGCGCCGGATCCGGTGGTCTGGAGTTGTCAGGGCGCACCGCTGAAGGGCAACGGCCGCTGGGTGGATACGCAAAGCTGGGCGCTCGATTTCGAGCGGGAACTGCCGGCGGGCGTGCGTTGCGAGTTCAAGCCGGCAGCCGGCCTGCGCGACGCGGCCGGCAAGCCGGTCAAGATGGCGACCATTTACCGCTTCGACACCGGCGGGCCGAACATCGCCTCGATCCAGAGCAACCGCTACTACGGCGACATCGACGAAGATGCCGTGTTCCTGATCACCGCCACCGGGCCGATCGACTTTGCCACGGTGGAAGCCCATAGCTGGTGCGTCATCGAGGGGCTCGGCGAAAAGGTGCCGACCAAACTGCTGCCGGCCGGTGACAAGAAGGTCCTGCTGAGTCGCAACGGTGCCCAGCCGACTCCGGAAGATCTGGAACGCACCGCCGCGCTGCGCTGCGCCCGCCAACTGCCCAACGGCATGAAGGTGCGGCTGTTCTGGGGCACCGGCATCAAGGGCGGCACCGGTCTCGCGACAACACAGACGGAGTCGAAGGAATTCAAGGTTCGACCCGAGTTCGCGGTGACCGTGAATTGCGAGCGCGAGAACGCCAGGGCCGACTGTGTGCCGATGACCCCGATCGTGCTGCGCTTCACCGCCTCGGTACGGCGCGACGATGTCACCAAGCTGCGCCTGCTCGGCCCGGGTGGTCGGAAGTGGTCCGCCACCGTGGCGGACGACGATGGCGAAGCCGAATTCGTCGACTACGTGCAGTTCATCGGCCCCTTCCCGGCCGAGGCGCAGTTTTCCTTGCAGGTGCCGGAGCGCATCCGCGACGATGCCGGTCGGACCCTGACCAACCGCGACCGACTGGCCAGGGTGGAACTGAAGACGGCGGCCTATCCGCCATTGGTCAAGTTCGCCGCCGACTTCGGCATCGTCGAACGCAAGGCCGGCGGCCTGCTGCCGGCCACGCTGCGCAACCTGGAGCCGGTGGCCGAGCGCATCGATGGCGCGCCGCCGACCGCCGACGGCAGCAAACCGGGCACCGCCGCCACGGTGCGCCTGCTCCGCCTGACCCGGGACGAGGACATACTCGACTGGCTGCGCCGCGCCAACGAATCGCGCGGCTACGACGATCGCCGCGTCTCGCTGCTCAAGGACACGGCGAAAGCGCGTACCGCCCGGCTGCCCAAGCCGCATGGCCCGAAGCCGATGGAGGTGGTGGGCATCCCGCTTGGCGAGCCTGGCCAGTACGTGGTCGAGGCCGAATCGAAGCAGCTCGGCGAGCACCTGCTCGACCCGCCGACACCGATGTACGTGCGCACCCTGGCGCTCAACACCAACCTGGCCGTGCATTTCAAGAAAGGCGACGAAAACAGTCTGGTCTGGGTGACGACGCTGGATGCCGGCCAGCCCGTTGACAAGGCGCGCGTCTCGCTGCGCACCTGCGACGGCAGGCAGGTGGCATTCGGCACCACCGGCGCCGACGGCACCCTGGCGATCCGCCGCCGGCTGCCCGAGCAACCGGGAGGCTGCAAGGGATTCTGGAGCTACTTCGTGTCGGCGCGGGCGGACGTCGATGGCGTCGAAGACATCGGCTTCGCCACCTCGGAGTGGCAGAAGGGCATCGAGCGCTGGCGCTTCAAGCTGCCCTATCCGTCGGCGCTGCCGGAGGTGATGACCCACACGATCTTCGACCGGCCGCTGTTCCGCACCGGCGAGACCGTGCACATGAAGCATCTGGCGCGCCGCCACACCACGGCCGGCTTCGCCTACGCCCGGCGCGAAGCCCTGCCCGAGCGGATCGCCATCCAGCTTGAAGGCAGTGACATTCGCTATGAGCTACCGCTGGCCTGGAAGAACGGCGTCGCCGAATCGACCTGGACCATCCCGACCGAAGCCAAGCTCGGCCGCTACTGGATCAGCTTCCTGCGTGCCGGCGACAAGGCCGGCCGGATCCAGGGCGGCGACACTGGCGAGGGTGACGGCGAGGACACCTGGATCGACTCCGGCCGCTACTGGAGCGGCGGCAGCTTCAAGGTCGGCGAGTTCCGCCTGCCCGTGATGCGCGGCGAAGTGGCCGGCGCGGCGACGCCCGGCGGTGGCGGCGAAGGAACTGGCCGTCGACCTGCGCCTCGGCTATCTGGCCGGCGGCGCAGCGAGCGGCGAGAAAGTGCGGGTGCGCAGCGAAATGCGCCCGGCGACGCTGAAGCTTCCCGACGGACTGGATGGCTACACCTTCGGTTCGCCACCGCTCGACCCCGCCACGGTCAAGGCCGGCAACGGCTACGGCGACAATGTGCCGGAGCCGGCCGTTTTCGACGACCAGCGCGATGTGGCACTGGACAAGACCGGCACCCGCCGCGTGACCATTGCCGAACTGCCGCAATGGCCGGTACCGGCGACGGTATTCACCGAGATGGAATACAGCGACCCGTCCGGCGAGGTGCACGCCGCCGCCGGCAGCAGCGCCTGGTTCCCCGCCGCCGTGCTGGTCGGCCTGGGCAACGAGAGTTGGGCCAGCAACAGCGACAAGGTTCGCCTGAAACTGGCGACGCTGGACACCGCCATGAAGCCGGCCACTCAGGTCGCCTATGCCGTCCGCGGCTGGTACAAGCGGACCTTTGTCCATCGCAAGCGCCTGGTCGGTGGCTTCTACAGTTACGACACGCGTTACGACACCATCGAGATGGGTGAGCTTTGCCGGGGCAGCAGCGACGGCAAGGGCCTGGCCGATTGCGAATTCAAGCCGCCCAAGGACGAAAAGCAGCAGCGCGGCGGCGAACTGATCCTGGAAGCCCGCGCCGTCGACGCCGCCGGCCGGCCCAGCCACGCCGTGACCAGCGTTTGGCTCGGCGACAACGAAGAGATGTGGTTCGAGCAGGACAACGACGATCGCATCGACGTGCTGCCGGAGAAGAAGCGCTACGAGCCGGGCGACACCGCCGTGCTACAGGTGCGCATGCCCTTCCGCGAGGCCACCGCTTTGGTCAGCATCGAACGCGAGGGCATCATCGACCGCTTCGTCACGCCGATCTCGGGCCGCGACCCGACGGTACGCGTACCGATCAAGGCCCACTACGGGCCGAACGCCTACATCTCGGTGTTCGTGGTGCGCGGCCGGGTCGGCGACGTGCAGCCGACCGCCCTGGTGGACCTCGGCAAGCCGGCCTACAAGCTGGGCATCACCGAGATCGCGGTCGGCCACAAGGGCTACGAACTGGCCGTCAAGGTCGACACCGACAAGCCGGTCTACAAGACCCGCGAGGAAGTGACGGCGCGGGTGCGCGTCACGCGGCCGGACGGCACGCCGGCCAAGGGCGGCGAGTTCGCGCTGGCCGCCGTCGATGAAGCCCTGCTGGAACTGGCGCGCAACGACTCCTGGCAACTCCTGACGCGCATGATGGCCCGGCGCGGTCTGGGCGTCGAAACGGCCACCGCGCAGGCGCAAGTGATCGGCAAGCGCCACTACGGCCTCAAGGCGCTGCCGGCCGGTGGTGGCGGCGGGCGGCAGCCGACCCGCGAACTGTTCGACACCCTCATCAAGTGGGAAGCCCGTGTCGTCCTCGACGACCACGGCGAGGCGACCGTGAAGCTGCCGCTCAACGACGCCCTGACCACCATCCGCATCGTCGCCGTCGCCCACCAGGGCACCGGCTTGTTCGGCACCGGCTTCACGCGCATCCGCAGCAGCAAGGACGTGCAATTGTTCGCCGGCCTGCCGCCGCTGGTGCGCGAAGGCGACCAGTTGCGCGCCGGCTTCACGGTGCGCAATCTCACCCAGGACCGGGACAGCTTCACCGTCACGCCGACGGCCAGCGCCCTGGTGGACGGCAAACGTCTGCCGCTGCCGGCGCTGGGCGCGCAGACCGTGACGCTGGAACCGGGCGAGGCTAAGGAGTTGGGCTGGCCGCTGACGGTGCCGCTCGCCGCCAACCGCCTCGACTGGCAAGTCAGTGCCCGCACCGAGCGCGGCGCAGGCCAGGACTCGATCCGTGTGGCGCAGAACGTCATGGCCGCGCTACCGGTGCGCGTCCAGGCGGCGACGCTGGAACAGGTGAACGGCAGCCTGACCGTGCCGGTCAAACTCCCGGCGGGCGCCGAGCCGAACCGCGGTAGCGTCGATGTCTTCCTCAAACCGAAGCTCGGCGCCTCCAGCGACAGCGTCAAGGCCTACATGGAGAGCTACCCCTACGCCTGTCTGGAACAGAAGGTCTCGAAGGCGCTGGGCACCGGCAGTCAGACACGGTGGGAGGATATCGCCGGCCGGCTGCCGACCTATCTCGACGCCGACGGCCTGGCCGCCTACTTCACCAATCCGGAACGCGGCAAGGGCTCGGTGGCGCTGACCGCCTACCTCCTGGCCGTCAGCCACGAGGGCGGCTATGCGATTCCGGACGCGCCGCGCGAGCGCATGCTCGGCGCCTTGGCGGCCTTCGTCGAGGGGCGGCTCAAGGACGACGCCAAGGGCTACTGGTCGCCCAAGCCGGACCTGGCCATCCGCAAGTTGATGGCCATGGAAGCGCTGTCGCGCCATGGCCGCGCCACGCCGCAGCAGCTCGCCACCATCCCGATCACGCCGGGCCTGTGGCCAACCGGCGCGGTGGTCGACTGGTTCAACATCGTCACTCGCCTGGCCAGCCTACCGAACCGCGACAAGCACCTGGCCGAGGCGGAGGCGATCCTGAAGACGCGCATGGTCGTTTCCGGAACGCTGACGCAATTCGCCAACGAGGCCGGCGACTACTGGTGGTGGCTGATGGTGTCGCCCGACGCCACCGCGGCCCGCGCCATCAGCGCCTTGATGGACCGGCCCGGCTGGCAACGCGAGATCCCGCGCCTGGTGCGTGGCGTCATGGCCCGCCAGCATGAGGGCCGCTGGAACACCACGCCGGCCAACGTCTGGGGCGTGCTGATGCTCGACAAGTTCGCGCGCAAGTTCGAGTCCGAGCCGGTAACCGGCGAAACCCGCGTCAGCCTCGCCGGTAGCGCCACACCGGCGCAGGCGATGGACTGGAGCAAGTTGCCGGCCGTCGAGGCCGCCGACACCCGGACCGTGACCGCGGGCACGGCGCCGGTGCAAGCGCCGGGTTCCGCCTGGCGTGAACCCGGCCAGCGATTGCGCTTCGCCTGGCCGGCGACCGGCGCGGGCAGCGTCGGCATCGAGCAGCAGGGCGCCGGCAAGCCTTGGGCCACCATCCAGGTGCGCGCGGCGCGGGCGCTGGCCACGCCGCTCTATGCCGGCTTCGAGGTCAAGAAAACGGTGACCCCGGTCGAGCAGAAGGTCAAGGGCCGCTGGAGCCGCGGCGATATCGTTCAAGTTCGCCTGGAGGTCAAGGCGCCCACCACCTGGACCTGGGTGGTGGTGAACGACCCGGTGCCCGCCGGCGCCACCCTCCTCGGCGGCGGCCTGGGGCGCGAGTCGCAACTGGCCGGCGCCGGCGGCGACAACAACCAGGGCGAGCACGGTAGCCGGGTCAGCTTCATCGAACGCGCCTTCGACGGCTACCGCGCCTACTATGAGATCTTCGGCGGCAAGACCATTGCCGAGTACCGCTATCGCCTCAACAACAGCGGCCGCTTCCAGTTGCCCCCGACGCGTGTCGAGGCGATGTATGCCCCGGAAAACTTCGGCGAGGTACCCAACGAAACGGTCCATGTCAACTGAGTTCCGACCTGCCGCGCCGTTTCGGGCGCGAGCCGTATTGGCGGCTTTGGCCCCATGGGTCTTGTTGGCCGGCCCGCCGCCGGCCTGCGCGGCGAACGAGTTGCCGAGTTTCGAGCAAGTGCGCGCCGCGCACCAGCCCTCCGACTGGCTGGTCGTGGACCGCCAGGGCGTGCCGCTGCAACGCGTGCGCCGCGATGCCAAGTTGCGCCGCCTGGGTTGGCTGCCGCTCCAACGAGTGTCGCCGGCGCTCCAGGCGGCGCTGGTCACCGCCGAGGACAAGCGGTTCTGGGAGCACGGCGGCGTCGATTGGGCGGCCTTCGCCCGCGCCGCCTGGCAGCAACTGGGCGTCGAAAGGAGCCGGCACAAGCGCGGCGCTTCGACCCTGACCATGCAGCTCGCCGGATTGCTCGACCCGGCCCTGCGTCCGGCCACGGGCAGACGCCGCGACCTGGCCCAGAAGTGGGACCAGGTGCAAGCGGCGCGCGCGCTGGAAGCGAACTGGACCAAGGCGCAGATCATCGAGGCCTACCTCAACCTGGTGCCCTGGCGCGGCGAAGCGGTTGGACTGCCGGCCGCCGCCCGGCTCTGGTTCGGCAAGAACCCCGATGGCCTCGACCTCGCCGAGGGCGCGCTGCTGGCGGCGCTGTTGCGCCAGCCGCAGGCCTCGCCGGCGCGGGTCGGCGAACGCGCCTGCGCCATCGTCGCCGGTCTCGCGCCGGAGATGATGCCGGCAACGCCACGCCCCGATTGCACGGCGATCAAAGCGCGCGCCACCTTCGCCTTTTCCGGTCCGGCGCCGCATGCGGCGCTCGACGATACCAACCTGGCGCCACACGCGGCGCGGCGTGCCGTGGCGGAATGGGGCGAGCGGCCGGCGCCGCCGCCGGCCAGCCCCGGCGGCGAGCCGGTGTTGCGCACCACGCTCGACGCCCGACTGCAACAACTGGCGGCCGATAGTCTGCGCGCCCATCTCGCCGAACTGGCGCAGCAGAACGTCGAGGACGGCGCCGCCATCGTGCTCGACAACGAGAGCGGCGAAATCCTCGCCTACGTCGGGTCGAGCGGCAGCCTGTCCGAGGCGGCCGATGTGGATGGCGTAACTGCGCAGCGCCAGGCCGGCTCGACCCTCAAACCTTTTCTCTATGCCCTGGCCATCGAGCAGAAGCGGCTCACCGCCGCTTCCCTGCTGCACGACTCGCCTCTGCAACTGACGGCCGGGAACGGCGCCTACATTCCGCAGAACTACGACCACCAGTTCAAGGGCTGGGTGTCGGCGCGGCTGGCGCTGGCCGCGAGCCTCAACATTCCGGCGGTGCGCACGCTGCTGCTGACCGGCACCGACGCCTTTCATCGCCGGTTGCGCGAGCTTGGCCTCGACACGCTGGTCGAAGCAGCCGACCACTACGGCCTGGCGCTGGCGCTGGGCGGCGCCGACGTGCGCCTGGTCGATCTGACCAACGCCTATCGCGCCCTGGCCAATCGCGGCCGCTGGCAGCCGGTGGCGGCGCTGGCCGGCGAATCGGCGACCCAATCGACCAGTTCGCCCGGCTCGGCGCGGCAGGCGATCTCCCCCGCCGCCGCCTTCATCGTCACCGACATGCTGGCCGACCGCGCCGCGCGCGCGCCGACCTTCGGCCTGGAGAACGCCTTGGCAACCCGCGTCTGGTCTGCCGCAAAAACAGGCACGAGCAAGGACATGCGCGACAACTGGTGCCTCGGTTACACGCGCCGGCACACGGTCGGCGTCTGGGTCGGCAATTTCTCGGGGGCGCCGATGTGGGATGTCTCCGGCGTGCATGGCGCGGCGCCGGTCTGGCGCGACCTGATTCATGGGCTGGCATCGGGTGCCCGCGACAAGCCGCCGGCACCGCCGACCGGCGTCATTGCCAGCGAAGTGCGCTTCGAGGGCGTGTCCGAAGCGCCGCGCCGCGAGTGGTTCCTGCGCGGCACGGAAACCTTTGTCGTGGCCCGCGCCGACGACGAGGCGGCCAATGCCATCCCCGCCATCGTCTATCCGGCCGAAGGCCTGATCGTCGCGCTGGACGCCGACCTGCCCATCGACATGGAAAGAGTGGTGTTCCAGATGGCGCCGGACAAGCCCGGCTACCAGTGGCACCTGGAGCGGCTCAACGGCCAGCCGTGCCGCCAGACATTGGCACCCCCGGCCCGCTGGGCGCCGCAACCCGGCGTCTGGCGCCTGGAACTGCGTGCCGCCGACAGCGCCGTGGTCGGTAACGTGCGCTTCAGCGTGCGCGGCAGCCGCCGGCACCCGGAGGAGTGTGCGGCGGCGGACGGTGCACAGTTCGACCGGGGCCATATTGGCCACAATCCAAACCGAAATCGGCTCCGCAAGCTGTTCCTCAAACCTGGAATGTCACCTGCTGGCGATCGGCGCGAAGGCCTGCGGTGGTCCGGCCGCCTGGCTACCCTGGTCGGATCGCAACTCACGCGGAGAAACTCTCGTCGTACTTGCAAAGCAGATGACGGAGAGACAACGTCTGGACGACGAGCGCCTCGGCATCGTATCGGACTTTCGTTACCGGCCGCCGCCGACAGTTGCTTGCATAGCCGGGCGTTGCCTTCTCCGTTCCCCTGCCGATGCCGACTAAAAAATGTCAAGGGAACCGGAGGCCCCTTGACAACCGTGCTGTATGGACACTTGAGTGGCTGGTGCCTTGCGCAGTCAGTACTCGAGCAAGACCGACGTCTGGCCGATACGATTATTGCTACCGTCGGTATATTGCACGGTGGTGAAATAGCGCTGGCCTGCCGGCACCGACCAGAGGAAAGCAACAGTACCGGTACCACCGGTGACGACAGTACTTGGCGTGCTGACCCGAAGCGAATTGGCAATCCCAAAGCCCGGAGCAACAATCCAGCTAGACAGGGTATAGCTAGAACTCGACGCCCCAACCCGCGAGGTTCCAATGCCATACACGCAAACATCATAGAATCCAGCCGTGGGCGAGATAAGCTCGACCGTCTCGGACGACGTGCTGCCGGCACTTTCGCCAAGATCGAAACCATTCCGCAACACTAACAAGTCCAGATCGTCGGCGCCATTCCCGGTGGTATCGGCGTTGTACAGCGCCACGCGCAGTCTCTCGGTTCCGTCAGGAACCACCACCTGATGACAGTTTCCCCCGCCGAACGGGACCGTTCCCGCCGTCCGCGTCGCTGGCACCAGGCCGACCGAATTCGCCCGCAGGACTCCGTTATAGCCAGTGACCACGGTGAAGACCTTGTTGGCACGCACCCGCGTATCGACAATCGCCGCTGGGGCGGCGAGCGGCACAGCCTTCAAGGTCAACGGGCTGCGCAAGGTTTGCTGTCCATTGTTCCAAGTCAAATCGCCGAAGGCCCAAGTATTCATCGGTGCCGTGGTTCGCTGGGCGATAACTGTGAACCCCCCCTGCGTACCGGGCGCCAGCGTTAATGAAGAGGGGCTCACCGTCAAATTGAAGCCTGGGATCGTGGCATTGGCAACATACGTGGACGTCAGCGTTCCGACATTGGTCACAATGCGTTGCAGCGCCTGTCGGCCAACCACTTCAGCGGTTAGCGATGGCAGGTTGAGTTGCCAGGAAGGCAGGAATCCGAAGGCATTGCAGGTTGAACCGCTGGGGTTCAGCAAGCCGCGTCCGCACAGAAAAGCGGCATAGTCCGGAAAACCTGCGTCATAGACCAGGCCGGCGGAGGCAGCGGCATTCGGGTTGGCGTGGCCGGCGCCGTAACCGAAACGATCGGGATCAAGCGCGCCGTTGCTCAGCTTGACATCGGTCGTGGTCGTCATCAGCGCCGACTTAATTGCGGCCGGCGACCATGTCGGATGCGCTTGACGAACCAGTGCGGCCATGCCGGCAACATGCGGGCTCGACATCGAGGTGCCCTGTAGTGTGTTAAACGCGGGCGGCGGATAATTGCCCAGAGCAATGTGTCCAGCATCGGCACCGACTGGCGCGTAGGCGGCAATAATGTTTTCTCCGGGTGCCGTGATGTCCGGCTTGAGTATGCCGCTGTCGACTTGATTGGGTCCGCGCGAGGAAAAATCGGCCATCACCGGCGCAACCATGGGGGCCAGGGTCGCGGAGCTGAAACTTGCGGTCGGCGCCGCGAGGGCAGCGTAGGCCCGAACTGCGGTTCCGTCCAGATGGCTCAAATGCACGGTGGGCACGAAGTGCGGATCGTCGTTCAGGGTGTTGGCCGCCGTATTGAGCAGCACCATGCCAGCGCCGCCGGCGGCCAGAACGGCTTGGCTCTTGTTCACCCGCGCATTGCTGCCCCGATCGCAGACGACGATCCGGCCCGCGACCTTGACCGGATCGAGCGCAGCAGCGGGTCCGGCAGCGCTGCCCAGGAGTGAGCCCTCGGCCAAGTCGGTCGCGTTGAAGCACAGGCGCAATGCCGCCTGCTGGATAGCACTGAGGGCAGCGAACGGTTGCACGCCGGCGTCCGTCGCCAGGATCAGCGGCAGCGACGGCTGGCCGGCCGTCTGCGCCGACGGCCCAGAGTAGACGGCCCCATTGCCGAGCGTCACGGCCGCCGCCATCAGACGATCATGGGTCGAAGCAGCGACCGTCGTGATCCACGGGCTGATATGGGCGACCGTATTGCCCGGCCCATCGTTTCCAGCGGAGGCCGCAACGAAAACACCAGCGTCCACCGCGAAAAGGAAGGCCACTTGGACGGGGTCGAGATAATTGGTTCGCGTGCCTCTTATCGAGTAGTTGATGACATCGACTCCGTCGGCGACCGCTTGGTCGATCGCAGCGACGTTGTCACTGAGAGCACACGTCGCCAAGAATTCTGAATTAGACAACCAGCAACTCTTGTACACGGCGAGACGGGCGCGGGGCGCCATGCCGGAGATGAGGCCCAGCGGCTGCCCGTTGATGGTGGCGGCAACCCCAACGTTGCCGGCCGCTGTTGACGCAGTAAGACTGCCGTGGCCATCGGCATCGCGGGGCGAATCGAACTCGTCGGCGCGCAGCGTGCGACCCGCCGCGTCGAAGCCGGCGCGGAAGGCGCGGGCGCCGACCAGTTTCCGGTTACAGGCTGTAGCCGGAAATCCCGGGCCCGTCTGGCAGGTGCCGGTAAAGCTACCCGCCGACAGGGGGCCATAGACCACGGTGCCCGGCAGGTGGCTGCCGACCGGCCGGCCGGCGCCGTCGAACCTTATCTGAAAACGCCGGGTTTTCCTGGGCTATACCACCATCGATGATGCCGATGACAATGTTCTCGCCAGTGACGTTATTCGTGTGCAATCCACCGGGCGTGGTAAGGCCGAGGAAACCGGGGGTTCGGGTCGTGTCCAAATGGCGCGTTTCGTCCGGGGTCACCGCCAGGACATCGGCACTCCCGCGCAACTTGGCCGCTTCGGCATCGGTAAGTTGCGCCGCAAAGCCGTTGAACGCCACGCCGAAACGCTGGTACGTTGGTACGTTGCCGACCGAGATCAAGACAGAACTCTGCCGATTCTTTAGATAGCCGAGATAGGCCTGAACGCTCGATGCACGCATGTCCAACTTCTGCCCGGCGGTTGGGCGGGTGGCCGGGTAGCCGGGAACGGCGCCTTTGTAGTTGGCGACAGGCAGGTCAGCCAGTTGAACGATATAGGGGCGACGTGTGACATCCTGCGCAAGGGCGGAGCCTGCGCACAATAGCGTGGCAATCCAAATCGACGATGCAATTTTCATGGCGATGTCCTTTTGGTCAGGTCGGTTTGGACGACTGACGGAGGCGTGCGCGGCAGCCGCCGGCACCCGGAGGAGTGCGCGGCGGACTGACGATGCTGCCTGGCTCCGGCTACTCCTCGTCTTCCTTCAGCTTGAACTGCGCGGCCAGCTTTTGCTGTGTTTGCGGCGGCACCGGGGCGTGGCGCGAGAACTCGATGTTGTAGGCGCCCTGGCCGCCGGTGACCGACTTCAGCTTGGAGGCGTAGTCGGAAATCTCCGCCAGCGGCACTTCGCCGGCGATGGCGACCGTACCGTGGCCGCGCGGCGTGGTGCCGGTGACATGGCCGCGCCGCGACGACAGGTCGCCGGCAATGTCGCCCATGCTGTGCTCGGGAACGATGATTTCGACGTTCACGATCGGTTCCAGCATGATCGGGTTGGCGGCCTGGATGGCGGCGATGGTGGCCTTGCGGCCGGCGGTGACGAAGGCGACTTCCTTGCCGTCGACCGGATGGGTCTTGCCGTCATAGACGATGACGCGCAGGTCGTCGACCGGGTAACCGGCGACCACGCCGTCGGCCAGCGCCTGGCGCACGCCCTTCTCGACCGCCGCCATGAAGACGCCCGGAATCACGCCGCCCTTGACGCTGTCGACGAACTCGAAGCCGGCGCCACGCTCCATCGGCTCGATCTTCAGATACACCTCGCCGAACTGGCCGGCGCCACCGGTTTGCTTCTTGTGCCGGCAATGGCCTTCGGCGTTCTTGGTGATGGTCTCGCGGTAGGGAATGCGCGGCGGCTTGGTGTCGAGTTCCAGCTTGTACTGGGTGGCCATCTTCTCCAGCTTGTAGCGCAGGTGCATTTCACCCAGGCCCTGGATCACGGTCTCGTGGGTGGTCGGGTGGCGCTCGACGCGGAAGCACGGATCTTCGAGTTCCAGCTTGTGCAGGATGTCGAACAGACGCTGCTCGTCGCCCTTCTTCCGGGTCTCGACGGCCAGACCCTGCATCGGCTTCGGGAACTCGAGCGGCTTGAGGTGGATGTGATCCTCGTCGTGGGAATCGTGCAGCACGGCGTCGAACTCGACTTCCTCGATCTTGGCGACGGCGCCGATGTCGCCCGGCACCAGCTCGTCGACCTCGACGTAGTCCTTGCCCTGAAGCTGGTAAAGGTGGCCGGCCTTGAACGGCTTCTTGGCGTCGCCGACGAACAGTTGCGAGTCCTTGCGGATGGTGCCCTGATGGACGCGGAAGACGCCGACCTTGCCCATGTAGGGATCGGCGATGACCTTGAACACGTGTGCCAGCACATGCTTGGCGGGATCCGGCTCGGCGTGGAAGGGCTTCGGCATCCTTGGCGGTCGGCTCGCCCTTGTAGAAGGGCGGCGCGTTGCCCTCGGCGGGATTGGGCGCCAGGCTGGCCAGCACATGCATCAGGTGGTCGAGGCCGGCGCCGGTGCGCGCGGAGACGAACAGGATCGGTACCAGGTGGCCTTCGCGCAGCGCCTTCTCGAAGGGCGCGTGCAGTTCGGCGGGCGTCGGGTCGGTACCTTCCTCGAGGTAGCGGGCCAGCAGCGTCTCGTCCTCTTCGACTAGTTGATCGATCAGTTCGCGGTGGGCGTGGGCGACGGTGTCGAAATCGGCGTCGCCGGATTCGTGCTCGAGCACTTCGACGACATCGGCGCGGTCATGGGCGGGCAGGTCGAGCAGTTTGCATTGATCGCCGAAGCGCTCGCGGATCTCCGCCACCAGGCCGGGCAGATCGACGTTGTCGGCGTCGATCTTGTTGATGACGATCATGCGGGCCAGGCCACGCTGCTTGGCGGCGCGCATCATGCGCTCGGTCATCAGTTCGATGCCGGTCTGGGCGTTGATGATCACCAGCGCGGTATCGACACCGGCCAGCGCGGCGATCGACTGGCCAGCGAAATCGGGGTAGCCCGGGGTATCGACGAGATGGACGTGCACGCCCTCGGCGGCGAAATTGACCAGGGCGGAATTCAACGAATGCCCGGCGGTCTTCTCCTGGGCGTCGAAGTCGCAAACGGTATTGCCCTTCTCGACCGCCGCCCTTGGCGACAATGGCACCGGCCCGAAACAGCAGCGCCTCGACCAGCGTGGTCTTGCCGGAACCGCCGTGACCAACCAGTGCAACGGCGCGAATACTTTCTGTGGCGTAGGTCGCCATGATGTACCTCCCTGACTGTTATCGAATATTGCGGCGATTTTACGCCTGTCAACGGCGAACTTCCCGCCGCGCGCGCACGGCAATCCTGATCGTTTCCCGAGGTGGCGGCAGACGCCTCCCGAGGCTATATTGGCTTTGCGGGTCAGGCGCAAAAAGGAAGGAGGGAGTTGATGTTCGATTCTCCGATCAGTCGATGCGAAGTGGTCCGGGAGATGGTCCTAACCGACCAGACGCAGGCCGAGTGCGCAACCGAGCACGGCTGCCCGCCGGACCGGATCTGCCCGTTGCGGGGGTGCTTCTACGAGGTTTCCGGAGTCGCCGCGCCCGCCAAGGCAGCCGGCGTCGGCCGGAAGACCGGCACAGTCCGTTAGGTGGACTCTTGCGCCCGCTGAACGGGCGTGGCCCTGAATTCCTTCATGTACTTGTCCAGGCTGCCGATCGTGCCGCAGACAAACAGAATGTCGTCGTCCGCCACCCGAAATTCAGGCTCGAACTCGACAAGTACGTCCGCGCCGCGCTCCACCGCGACGATGGCGGCGCCGGTTCTTTCCCTGACCCCGGCCTGCCAAGGGTGTTGGCCAAGCATTGTTCCCGAGGCGGCACGAGCGAACTTGAGGCGCTGTTCCACCAGCACGGCATCCTCGCCGAGCACGTAGTGCGCCAGTATTTGGCCCGCCACCTGACCAACCGAAAGCGCAAAATCGGCCCCGGCTTCATAGAGCCGGGCGACATTGGGGGCCCGGTTGACCCGCGCGATCAGCGGCAAGTCGGGGGCGTAGTCGCGGACCACGGCGGTGGCAAAAACACCCGCGCTATCGTTGCTCAGGGCCAGCACGACGGCCTTGGCGTCGCGAACGTTCGCCCGCTCCAGTGTGGAATGCTCGAGCACGTTGCCGACCACGTTGACACCGGCGCCCGGATTGGTGTCGATCACGACGGCCGTCTCGCCGACGTCGCGCAGCATCTGCGCAACCTTGAAACCGACCGCCCCGTGGCCGGCCACCACGATGGGGCCGCTCCGGTTGATCGGCGTCGCCATGCGTTCGACCTTGGCCAGGTTCGCATGCGCCCCGACGGCCACCAGAATCGCGCCGGCCTTGATGCGCGTGTCCGGTCCGCTGGCGAGATTGAAGCGTCCCGAGATCCACTGGCCAATGACCGTCACACCGTGGCGTTCCCGCATGCGCAAATCGCCGAGACGCTGGCGGGCGAGCGGACTGGTCTCCTGCACCCTGAATTCGGCCAGGCCAACCTGCTTGCCGAGCAGATGCAGGCCTTCCGCCTTCGGGCTGATGCGGGTGCTGGCGCGAGCCGCCAGAGCCGCGGCGAGCACATGCGAAGGTGTGAATACGGCGGTCGCGCCGATCTTCTGCATCGGTGTGCGGTGCAAGGGATCTTCCGCCAGCGCCAGGATGGGCCCCGCGAAGCCGCACTCCCGGGCGATCATGATGAAGGTGGCGCCGGTATGGTCATCCGCGTTGGTGATCAATGCCCGGGCGCGTTGCACACCGACCAGCAGCCCCGGCTGTTCCTCCAGGTTGCCCGCCACCACATCGTAGCCGCGATCCCGCAAGCCGCGGGCCAGCGCGTCATCGTGCTCGAGGATGACCAGGGGAATCCCCACCTGCCCCAGCTCCTCGACCAGGGAGTCGACGGCGGGGCCGTAGCGATGGATCAGTACGCGGCCATCCATCGGCGGCAGCGTGCGCCGCAGGCGCGCCTCGAACTGCTCTTCCAGGTAGGGCAGGACATAGATCGGAAAGAACAGGACGTAGAGGAACATGCCGAGAAACTGTGTCGCGATGACCAGCAGGTTCATCCAGGGGCTCTGCCATTGACTATCCGATCCATACCCGGTGGTGGTGATCGACTCGGACGCCCACTCGATGCTCCTCAGGAAACTGCGCGGGCTACCCTCGAGATAGGTCATGCCGAGCATGTACACGGTGCCCAACACGACGACCAGCGCCGGCATGGCGACCGCCAGTATGATGAGGCGCCGCGTCGATCGTCTTAGTGGGCCGGCCAAGGATATTGCTCCAGATTACCGCCGCGCTCGGTCGCTACTCGACGGTGACCGATTTCGCCAGATTGCGCGGCTTGTCCACGTCCGTGCCCTTGACCAGGGCGGCGTGATACGCCAGCAGTTGCAGGGGCACGACGTGCAGCACCGGCGACAGCAGTCCGTAGTGCTCCGGCAGGCGCAGGATGTGCACGCCTTCGGGGTCGTCACTTCCGAGTCGGCGTCGGCGAAGACGTAGAGCTCGCCGCCGCGCGCGCTGACTTCCTGCAGGTTGGACTTGAGCTTTTCCAGCAGGGCGTCGTTCGGCGCGATGGAGATGACCGGCATGTCCTGGTCGACCAGCGCCAGCGGGCCGTGCTTGAGCTCGCCGGCCGGATAGGCCTCGGCGTGGATGTAGGAAATTTCCTTGAGCTTCAGCGCGCCTTCCAGGGCGATCGGATAGTGGTGGCCGCGCCCGAGGAACAGGGCGTGGTGCTTGTCGGCGAAGCGGCCGGCCCAGCGTGCGATTTCCGGCTCCAGCGCGAGCGTCTTGCTGCACCGCCACCGGCAGGTGGCGCAGGGCGGCGAGATGCTTCGCTTCCTGCTCGGGCGTCAGCCGGCCGCGCTGCTTGGCCAGCACCAGCGGCCAGCAGGAACAGGGCGGCCAGCTGGGTGGTGAAGGCCTTGGTCGAGGCGACACCGATTTCCGGACCGGCGCGGGTGAGGAACGCAGCGCGGCTTCGCGGATCAGCGCCGACTCCGGCACGTTGCAGATCGCCAGCGTCTTCATCATGCCCAGGGCCTTGGCATGCTTGACGGCCGCCAGCGTGTCGGCCGTTTCGCCCGACTGCGAGATGGCGACGACCAGCGTGGTCCGGATCGGGCACCGAGTCGCGGTAGCGGTATTCGCTGGCGATTTCGACCTGGCAGGGCATCCCCGCCAGTTGCTCGATCCAGTAGCGTGCCACCAGGCCGGCGTGATAGCTGGTGCCGCAGGCGATGATCAGCACGCCCTTGGCGTCCTCGAAGGTACTCCGGCGCGGCGGCGCCGAACAGGTTGGGCGACAGGCCGGCGCCGCCGGCGATCATCTCCAGGGTGTTGGCCAGCGCCTGCGGCTGCTCGAAGATTTCCTTCTGCATGTAGTGGCGATACTGGCCGAGCTCGACGGCGTCGGCCGACAGGCTCGACTCGAAGCTGGGCCGCTCTGGCACGCCGCCATCCGGGCGAACAATGCGCACGCCGTCGCGGCGCAGTTCGGCGATGTCGCCGTCTTCCAGATAGACCATGCGTTCGCGTCACCTGCAGCAGCGCGGCGGCGTCCGACGCGGCGTAGTTGCCGCCCTCGCCCAGCCCGAGCAGCAGCGGCGCGCCGTTGCGGGCAACGACGATCCGCTCGTCGCCTTCGCGCAGCACGGCGATGGCATAGGCGCCGACCAGACGGTGGGTGGTCAGGCGCACGGCCTCGAACAGGTCCGGCGTCACCTTCAGCGTGTCCTGAATCAGGTGGGCGATGACTTCGGTGTCGGTGTCCGACGTGAAAACGTAGCCGCGCAGTGACCAGCTCCTGCTTGATCTCGGCGAAGTTTTCGATGATGCCGTTATGCACCACCGCCAGACCGCCGGAAATGTGCGGGTGAGCATTGCGCTCGGAGGGTACGCCGTGCGTGGCCCAGCGGGTGTGGGCGATGCCGCGGTCGGCGGCCAGGCCGGCGGCCGCCGCATCCTTGGCCAGTTCGGCCACCCGGCCGACGCTGCGCAGGCGCGTGAGGCCGCGGATTGAGCACGGCCAGACCGGCCGAATCGTAGCCGCGATATTCGAGGCGGTTGAGCCCTTCGATGAGGACGGGAACGATGTTGTTGCCGGCGATGGCCGCGACGATGCCGCACATGACTATGACTCCTGAAGGGCCGTCCCGAGGAGGCAACGCCCTGTGGGGGCAGCGAACGAAGTGAGCGTGCCACGGCTTATCCCTTTTTCTGCTTGACCGGCCGCTTCCAGCCGGGAATGTGTCATCTGCTTGGCGCGCGACACCGTCAGCTGCTCCGGCGGCGCATCCTTGGTCAGCGTCGTGCCGGCGCCGAGCGTCGCGCCACGGCCGACGGTGACCGGCGCGACCAACTGGGTGTCGGAACCGATGAAGACATCGTCCTCGATGACGGTGCGGAACTTGTTGGCGCCGTCGTAGTTGCAGGTGATGGTGCCGGCGCCGATATTGACGCGGCTGCCGATCGGTCGCGTCGCCGACGTAGGCAAGATGATTGGCCTTCGAATGGTCGGCGATCGAGCTGTTCTTCACTTCGACGAAGTTGCCGACATGCACGTCGGCGCCGAGCACGGTACCGGGACGCAGGCGCGCGAAGGGCCCGATGATGCATTCGGGCCGACCTCGGCGCCATCGACATGGCAGAAGGCGATGCGGCCGGCGCCGACCTGACCGTTGCGTCAGCACGCAGTTCGCGCCGATGCGACACCGTCGCCCAGCTCGACCCGGCCCTCGAACACGCAGTTGACGTCGATGAACGACGTCGCGGCCGCAGACCAGTTCGCCACGCACATCGATGCGCGCCGGATCGGCCAGCGTCACGCCCTGCTCCATGCAGGGCCTCGGCGATGTTGCGCTGATGGATGCGCTCCAGCGCGCGCCAGCTGCGTCTTGCTGTTGATGCCTTCGACTTCCCAGGCGTGCGTCGGGCTGCGCGGTGTCGACCGGCATGCCTTCGGCCACGGCCAGCGCGACGATGTCGGTCAGGTAGTACTCGCCCTGCGCGTTGGCGTTGCCCAGGCCGCGGCAGCCAGCGCGCCAGCGCGGCGGTCGGCGCGACGAGGATGCCGGTGTTGATTTCGTCGATGGCGCGCTCGGCGTCGTCGGCGTCCTTCTCCTCGACGATGCGCGACGACTGCGGCCGTCGACGCGGACGATGCGGCCGTAGCCATGGGGATCGTCGAGGCAGACGGTCAGCAATGCCAGCGTGTCGTTGCCGGCCAGCGTCGACCAGACGCTGCCAGGGTCTGCGGCGCGAATCAGCGGCACGTCGCCGTACAGCACCAGCGTCGGGCAGCGCGGGATCCAGATGCGGCAACGCCTGCAGCACGGCGTGGCCGGTGCCGAGTTGCGGTTCCTGCAGCGCCCAGGTGACATCGTCGGCCGGCAGAGCCTCGCGCACCCGCTCGCCGCCGTGGCCATAGACGACGCAGATGTCGCTGGGCGCCCAGGCGCCGCGCGGTTTCCAGCACATGGGCCAGCATCGGCTTGCCGGCGAGCGGGTGCAGCACCTTGGGCAGGTCGGAGCGCATGCGCTTGCCCTGGCCGGCGGCGAGGATGACGACGTTCATGGCCATAGTCCGTGGCAAAGGTTTGATTTTACCCGAGCATGCCAAACGAAAACGCCGGCGCGAACACCGGCGTCTTCGGCGGCAGAGCCGGCCGTATCAGCGCGGCAGCAGCGACGCGCCCATCAGGAACTCATCCACCGCACGGGCGCACTGGCGGCCTTCGCGGATCGCCCAGACCACCAGCGACTGGCCACGACGGACGTCGCCGGCGGCGAATACCTTGGCGATGCTGGTCGCGTACCGCCTCGCGTATCGGCGCGCCGGCATTGCCGCGCGCATCCTTGGCCACGCCGAAGGCATCGAGCATCGAGGCGACGGGATTGGTGAAGCCCATGGCCAGGAAGGCCAGGTCGGCCTTGACCTCGAATTCGCTGCCGGGAACTTCGGTCATCTTGCCGCCCTGCCACTCGAGCCGCACGCACTTGAGCGCCTTCAGCTTGCCGCGATTTGGACCCTCCTGGTGGCCGATGAACTCCTTGGTGGCGATCGACCAGTCGCGCGAACAACCCTCGTCATGCGAGGAGGAGGTGCGCAGCTTGGTCGGCCAGTAGGGCCAGACCAGCGGCTTGTTCTCCGCCACGGGCGGCTTGGGCAGCAGTTCGAACTGGGTGACCGAGGCGGCGCCATGGCGATTGGAGGTGCCGACACAGTCGGAACCGGTGTCGCCACCGCCGATCACGACCACATGCTTGCCAGCGGCGTTGATCGGGATTCTTCTTGCCGCCGCCGACCTGCCTTGTTCTGCGGGATCAGGAACTCAAGGGCGAAATGGACACCTTCCAGTTCGCGACCGGGAATCGGCAGATCGCGCGGCGTCTCGGAACCGCCGGCCAGCACCACGGCGTCGAAATCCTTCATCAACTTGGCCGGGGCAATGCACCTTGACGGCGTCGTTGACGACACCCTTGGGCATGTCGGTACCGACCAGGGTCTTGGTCTGGAACTTGACGCCCTCGGCCTTCATCTGCGCCGCGCGCCAGTCGATCAGGCGCTTGTCGAGCTTGAAGTCGGGAATGCCGTAGCGCAGCAGGCCGCCGATGCGATCGTTCTTCTCGAACACCGTGACGTCGTGGCCGACGCGCGCCAGTTGCTGCGCGGCGGCCAGGCCGGCCGGGCCGGAACCGACGACGGCGACCTTCTTGCCGGTCTTGTTCGCCGCCGGCTGCGGCACCACCCAGCCATTCTCGCCGGCCTTGTCGATGATGGCGTGTTCGAGCGACTTGATGCCGACCGGCTCGGCGTTGATGCCGAGCGTACAGGCCGCCTCGCAGGGCGCCGGGCAGATGCGGCCGGTCATCTCGGGGAAGTTGTTGGTCGAGTGCAGGATGTCGATCGCCTCGCGCCAGTTGCCCTTGTAGACCGCGTCGTTGAAGTCCGGGAATGTTGTTGTTGACCGGGCAGCCGTTGTTGCAGAACGGAATGCCGCAGTCCATGCAGCGCGCGCCCTGCACCTTGGCCTGGTCGTCGGTGAGATGCGCGACGAACTCCCGGTAGTCTTCAGACGCGCGTCGACGGGCTCGTAGCCTTCGGCCTGACGCTGGAACTCGAGGAATCCGGTGGGCTTGCCCATTATGCGGCCTCCTTCTGTTGCCGAGCCGCGCATTTCCTTCAAGGGCGCGGCGATACTCGTTCGGGAATACCTTGACGAACTTGCCGCGGAAGGCCGGCCAGTCGGCCAGGATGCGCTGCGCCGTCTGGCTGCCCGTCTCGGCCAGATGCTTGCTCGATCAGCGCCTTGAGCAAGCTCATCATCGGTCAGGTTCTTGTGGCGCGTGCCATCGTTCGGCTGCTCCGCGGCCGGCAGCACCTTCTCGAGCGTCGACCATCGCCAGGTTGCAGCGCTTCTCGAACGATGCCGTCTTCGTCCAGCACGTAGGCCGATGCCACCCGACATGCCGGCCGCGAAGTTGCGGCCGGTCTGGCCGAGCACGACCACGGTGCCGCCGGTCATGTACTCGCAGCCGTGGTCGCCGGTACCTTCGACGACGGCCGTGGCGCCGGAGTTGCGCACGCAGAAACGCTCGCCCGCCACGCCGCGGAAGAACACCTCACCCTCGATGGCGCCGTAGAGCACGGTGTTGCCGACGATGATGTTCTCGCTGGGCTTGCCGCTGAAATCGCCTGGGCGGCTTGACGACGATCTTGCCGCCGCACAGGCCCTTGCCGACGTAGTCGTTGGCTTCGCCGGTCAGCTCGAGCGTGATGCCGCGCGCGAGGAAGGCGCCGAAGCTCTGACCGGCGGTGCCGGTCATGCGGATGTGAATGGTGTCGTCCGGCAGGCCGGCGTGGCCATAGCGGCTCGGCCACCTCGTGCGACAGCATGGTGCCGACGGTGCGGTTGAGGTTCCGCACCGGCATGTCGAAGGCCACCTTCTCGCCGCGCTCCAGCGCGGGCCTGGCTTTCTCGATCAACTGGTGGTCGAGCGCCTTGGCGATGTTGTGGTCCTGCGTTTCGCAATGGCAGGCGCGCAACGTCCGCCGGCGACCGCCGGCATGTGGAAGATGCGCGAGAAATCGAGGCCCTTGGCCTTCCAGTGCTCGACGCCCTGCCGCATGTCGAGCAGGTCGGTGCGGCCGATCAGGTCGTCGAACTTGCGGATGCCCATCTGCGCCATGAGCTGGCGCGCTTCTTCGGCGACGAAGAAGAAGTAGTTGACCACGTGTTCGGGCTGGCCGGTGAAGCGCTTGCGCAACACCGGATCCTGCGTGGCGACGCCAACCGGGCAGGTGTTGAGGTGGCACTTGCGCATCATGATGCAGCCTTCGACCACCAGCGGCGCCGTGGCGAAACCGAACTCGTCGGCGCCGAGCAGCGCGCCGACGACGACGTCGCGGCCGGTCTTCATCTGGCCATCGACCTGCACGCGGATGCGGCCGCGCAGACGGTTCAGCACCAGGGTCTGCTGCGTCTCGGCCAGGCCCAGTTCCCAGGGCGTGCCGGCATGCTTGATCGAGGAAATCGGCGACGCGCCGGTGCCGCCGTCGAAGCCGGAGATCACGACGTGATCGGCCTTGGCCTTGGCAACGCCCGCCGCCACGGTGCCGACGCCGACTTCGGAGACCAGCTTGACCGAAATCTCGGCCTTCGGATTGGCGTTCTTCAGGTCGTGGATCAGTTGCGCCAGATCCTCGATCGAGTAGATGTCGTGGTGCGGCGGCGGCGAAATGAGCCGCACGCCCGGCACCGAGTGGCGCAGGAAGCCGATGTACTCGGACACCTTGTGGCCGGGCAACTGACCGCCCTCGCCGGGCTTGGCGCCCTGCGCCATCTTGATCTGGATCTGGTCGGCGTTGGTCAGGTATTCGGTGGTCACACCGAAGCGGCCCGAGGCGACCTGCTTGATCGCCGAGCGCAGCGAATCGCCTTCCTTGAGCGGAATGTCGCGTTCGACCTGCGCGGCGCCGATGACGCTGGCCACCGTCGCGCCGGCGCCGACCTTCTGGAAGCGGCGCGGATCCTCGCCACCTTCGCCGGTGTTGGACTTGCCGCCGATACGGTTCATGGCGATCGCCAGCGTGGTGTGCGATTCGGTGGAAATGGCGCCGAGCGAGATCGCGCCGGTGGCGAAGCGCTTGACGATTTCCTTGGCCGGACTCGACTTCTTCCAGCGGCACGGGCGGGCCGGCCGGCTTGATCTCGAACAGGCCGCGCAGCGTCATGTGGCGCTTGCTCTGGTCGTTGATCAGCGTCGCGTATTCCTTGTAGGTCTCGAACTTGTCGGTGCGCGTCGCATGTTGCAGCTTGGCGATGACGTCCGGCGTCCACATGTGCTCTTCGCCGCGCATGCGGAAGGCATATTCACCGCCGACGTCGAGCATGTCTGGCCAGCACCGGATCGCTGCCGAAGGCGGCCGCGATGGGTACGCACAGCCTCCTCGGCGACTTCGGCGAGGCCGATGCCTTCGATCTGGGTCGCCGTGCCGGTGAAGTAGCGCTCGACGAAGTCGGCTGTTGAGACCGATGGCTTCGAAGATCTGCGCGCCGCAATAGGACTGGTAGGTGGAGATGCCCATCTTGGACATCACCTTGATCAGACCCTTGCCGATCGCCTTGATGTAGTTCTTGTGGCCATCCTTGTATCCGGCTTGCCGCGAGGCCCGCCATGTCCTCGATGGTGGCGAAGGTGAGCCAGGGACAGACGGCTTCGGCGCCATAGCCGGCCAGCAGGGCGAAGTGATGTACTTCGCGCACCGAGCCGGAATCGACCACCAGACCGGTGCTGGTGCGCAGACCCCTCGTGACCAGATGGTGATGTACACCGGCACAGGCCAGCAGCGCCGGAATCGGCCACGCGGTCGGCCGCCACGGCGCGATCGGACAGGATGACGACGTTGTAGCCATCGGCGACCGACTGCTCGGCGGCGGTGGCGAGTCGTGATAGCGCCTGGCTCGCAACCGGCCGCGCCTTCGGCCACCGGGTACGTGATGTCGAGCACCAGCGACTTGAACACGCCCTGTCGTCAGCTTGTCGATGTCGCGCAGGCGGGCGCAATCGTCGTCGGTGACAGCACCGGCTGATGCACTTCCAGGCGCGGCGTCAGGCTTTCCTCGTCGTCGGCGATACCCAGCAGGTTCGGCTTCGGGCCGATGAAGCGAGGTCAGCGACATGACGATCTCTTCGCGGATCGGATCGATCGGCGGATTCGTCACTTGGGCGAACAGTTGCTTGAAATAGATGTACAGCGACTTGTTCTTGTTCGACAGCACCGGCAGCGCGGTATCGGTGCCCATGGAGCCGGTGGCCTCCTCGCCGTTGTGCACCATCGGTTCGAGGATGAACTTGACGTCTTCCTGCGAATAGCCGAAGGCCTGCTGGGCGTCGAGCAGCGGCGGCTTGAGCTTGGCCAGGGCCTTGGCTTCGGGCAGCTCGTCGAGGAAGTACGCGCGACTTCTCGATCCACTGGCGATAGGGCTTGGCGGTGGCGATGGTCTTCTTGAGCTCCTCGTCGTCGATGATGCGGCCCTGCTCGAAGGTCGATGAGGAACATCTTGCCCGGTTGCAGGCGCCATTTCTTGACGATCTTCTCTTCCGGGAAGGTCAGCACGCCCATTTCCGAGGCCATCAGGACGATATCGTCGTCGGTGACCAGATAGCGCGCCGGACGCAGGCCGTTGCGGTCCAGCGTGGCGCCGATCTGGCGGCCGTCGGTAAAGGCCACGGCGGCCGGGCCGTCCCACGGCTCCATCACCGCCGCGTGGTATTCGTAGAAGGCGCGGCGCTCTTCGTCCATCAGCGGATTGCCGGCCCAGGCTTCGGGAATCAGCATCATCATGGCGTGCGGCACAGGAGTAGCCGCCCATCACCAGCAGTTCCAGCGCGTTGTCGAAGCAGGCGGAATCGGACTGTCCTTCGACAGATCAGCGGCCAGATCTTGTCGAGATCCTCGCCCAGCCACTTGGAGGACATGGCCTTCTGCCGCGCCGCCATCCAGTTGATGTTGCCGCGCAGGGTATTGATCTCGCCGTTGTGGGCGATCATGCGGAACGGATGCGCCAGATCCCAGGTCGGGAAGGTGTTGGTCGAGAAGCGCTGATGCACCAGCGCCAGCGCCGACACCATGCGCTCGTCCTTGCAGGTCGAGGAAATACTCGCCGACCTGATCGGCCAGCAGCATGCCCTTGTAGACCAGCGTGCGCGACGACAGCGGTGGGAATATAGAACTGCTTGCCGTCGACGAGATTCAGGCGGCGCACCTCGTGCTCGACACGCTTGCGGATGACGAACAGCTTGCGTTCGAAGGCGTCCTGGTCGGCACAGGTGCCCGGCCGATGAACACCTGGCGCACCGACCGGTTCGCGATCCTTGGCGGCCTGGGCCAGGCCGGTATTGTCGCGCGGCACATCGCGCCAGCCGAGGAAGGTCTGGCCTTCCTCATGGACGATGCGCGCCAGGGCGGATTCGCAGGCGGCGCGGCCATTGGCGGACTGCGGCAGGAAGATGTTGCCGCAACCGTAGCAACCTTCCGCGGGCAGGGTGATGCCAAGCTTGGCCCGCTTCGTCGCGCAGGAAGGCGTCGGGCATCTGGATCAGGATGCCGGCGCCGTCACCGAGCAGCGGGTCGTAGCCGGTCGCGCCGCGGTGGGTCAGATTCTGGAGTATCTGCAGGCCCTGCGCGACGATCGCGTGGCTCTTCCGGTTCTTGATGTGGGCAACGAAGCCGACGCCACAGGCGTCGTGTTCATTGGCGGGGTCGTAAAGACCCTGTCGGCTGGGAATATCCATTTCGCGGTTCCTGGAATGCGGCCGTCAAAAAAGCCGGGGTATCAATACCTCCCCCGGCCTCGCTTTTTTTTGGACGAACGGGCAAATATACCGCAGAACCCCGCACTGACTCAATACGCCTGTTGGGCAGCGTGGTCCGGAAAGGCGGGTTCCCCTGGCAAGCCGACGGGGGTGCCGCCGCCAAACAGGCGACGGTGTTCCTTGACGGCGTAACGGTCGGTCATCCCGGCTATGTAATCAGCCACGGTGCGGGCGGGGGCGCGTTCGGCCAAGGGCCGGTACTGTGACGGCAATAGGGACGGGTCGGCCAGGAAGGCGTCGAAGAGCTCGCGAACAATCCGGCGCGCCTGGTCGGTCATGGCCACCACGCGAGAATGCCGGTACAACTGCTCCAGCAGAAAGCTCTTGAGCGCCAGATTTTCCTCCCGCATTGCCGGCGTGAAGCCGATCAATTCGGGTGCCACACGGACGTCATCAAGGCTTGCCACATCGGCCTCGGCGATGCGGCGCGCCGATTCGTCGAGCAAGTCGGCCACCAGGGCGCCGATCATGCGCCGGACGGTTTCATGGACCAACCGGCGTTCGCCTAGTCCGGGAAATTCGCATCGCGCTTCGGCCGCGTGGCGGGCAAACAGGCTGACCGACTGGAATTGCTCGACCGTCAAGAGGCCCGAGCGCAGACCATCGTCCACGTCGTGATTGTTGTAGGCGATCTCGATCGGCCAGATTGGCATATCTGCGCTTCCAGGGAGGGGCGCAGGCCGTCGATGAAGCGGCGACCTAGTTCGCCCAGCTCGGCGGCTCTCGCGGGTGCGCAATGTTTCAGGATGCCCTCGCGGGTTTCGAACATCAGGTTCAAGCCGTCGAAGGCGCCGTAACGCTCTTCAAGGTGATCGACGATACGCAGGCTTTGCAGGTTGTGCTCGAAGCCACCATGGTCGCGCATGCAGTCGTTCAGGGCGTCCTGCCCGGCGTGGCCGAAGGGTGTGTGCCCCAGGTCGTGGGCCAGGGCAATCGCTTCGACGAGATCGTCGTTGACGTGCAGGGTCCGCGCAATCGAGCGAGCCACCTGGGCGACCTCGATGGAGTGGGTCAGACGGGTACGAAACAGGTCGCCTTCATGATTGACGAATACCTGTGTCTTGTATTCGAGTCGGCGAAACGCGGTGGAGTGAACGATACGGTCGCGGTCGCGCTCGAATTCACTGCGCAGCTTCGGTGGCGGCTCGGCATGGATGCGGCCGCGCGAATTGGTCTCGCCGACGGCGTACGACGCGAGTTCAGGCACAGCAGGTTTCTATGGCGGCACGGATGTCGTACCGGGGCGGCGTCCGCATAGGTGATGGCCTCGCCCAAGCGCTTGAGCAGCACCAGACGCAGGCGCCCGGCGATCACCTTCTTGTCGTGGCCCATGAGGTCCAGGTAGCGGTCGGCGCCGAGCTCGGCGCCCACAACCGGCAGGCCGGCGCGTACAAGGAGATGTCTGACGCGCTCGACGTCGGCCCCGGTCAGCCATCCGAGCCGAGCGGACAGCTCGGCGGCCATGACGGTTCCGGCCGCAACCGCTTCGCCATGCAGCCATTCGCCGTAGCCGACGCCGGTCTCGATGGCATGGCCGAAGGTGTGGCCCAAGTTCAGGAGGGCACGGCCGCCTTCTCTTGCGGTCTCCCGCTCGTCGGCCGCGACCACTTCGGCCTTGTTGGCGCAGGAGCGCTCAATGGCATGGGCGAGGGCGTACCGCATCGCGCGCCATCAGGCGGTCCATGTTCGCCTCCAGCCATTCGAGAAACGGCAGATCACGAATCAGGCCGTACTTGATGACCTCGGCCAGTCCTGCCGACAGCTCCCGTTTCGGCAGTGTGGCGAGGGTATCCGTGTCGGCGAGAACCAGTCTGGGCTGCCAGAAGGCGCCAACCATGTTCTTGCCGCGCGGATGATTGATGCCGGTCTTGCCGCCCACGGACGAGTCGACCTGCGACAGGAGGGTGGTCGGCACCTGGATGAAGGGGACGCCGCGTTGATAGGTGGCCGCGGCAAAGCCGGCCAGATCGCCGATGACGCCGCCGCCCAGGGCGATGATGGTGGTCGTTCGGTCGCATCGGTCAGCGAGCAAACAATCGAAGATCGTGTTGAGCGCTTCCCAATTCTTGTGCGTTTCGCCGTCGGGCAAGACAATTTCCGTGACGCGAACGCCCGCGCCGCGCAGCTTGGCCGCCAGCTTCTCCAGATACAGCGGCGCCACTACCGTATTGGTGACGATGGCAACCCGAGGACTCGCGAGTTCCGGGACGATCAGGTCCGCCGCGGTGATCAGCCCGGCTCCGATGTGAATATCGTAGGCCCGCTCCCCGAGAGCCACTCGCAAGATTCGATGTTTGCCGCTCATGACCATCGTTCCCTCATTTCCCTCTCGATTCGCTGTGCCAACTGGCCGGCCCCCCCGTCGCTACCCTCAACGATCAGGTGCGCGACTTCACGATAGAGGGGGTCGCGTTGGCCGTAGAGCTCCCGTAGCTTGGCCAAGGGATCGTCAACCTGTAGTAGTGGCCGGTTTCTATCGTGTCGCGTGCGCTCAAAGAGCACCTCCGGTGCGGCGCAAAGGTAAACGACCAGCCCAGACTCCCGCATACAGCGGCGGTTGTCGGCCGCCAGCACGGCACCCCCGCCGGTAGCCAACACCAGGCCGGATTCTCGTGCCAACTCGGCCAACACTTGGGATTCGCGCTTGCGGAAACCCGCCTCGCCTTCGATTTCGAAGATCACCGGGATGCGCACCCCGGTGCGCGCCTCGATTTCGTGATCGCTGTCGAGAAACTGCCGATGCAGCCGCTTGGCGAGTTGCCGTCCCACCGTGGTCTTGCCTGCACCCATCAGTCCAACAAGGTAGATGTTATTGGCACTTAGTGCGACGGACGGGGCTGGGTTGGAGATCACGCCAAGATTTTAGCAGTACAAAAGAAACGGGCCGGCTAAGCCGGCCCGCTCGCTATCGGGACTACATCGATCAGCGCAGAGACAGAGTATCCGCGACGATCTTCGGCGTAACAAAGACCAGCAACTCGCGGCGATTGTCGGTCTTATCTGTCTTGCGGAACAGGTTGCCAAGAACCGGGACGTCGCCCAACACCGGAACACGCGTAATGGTGTTACGTGCTCTCCTGAACGTAGATACCACCGATGACCACAGTGCCGCCATTTTCGACCAATACGTCGGTCTTGACGTTCTTGGTATCAATGGCAAGACCGTAGGACGTTGACAGCGAAGGATTTACGTTGTCCTTGTTGACCTTGAGGTTCATCAGAACCTTGCCGTCAGGGGTTATCTGCGGGGTGACGTTCAGCGACAGCACGGCCTTGCGATAGGCAACGGTGGTCGCGCCGGAACTTGACGCAGACCAGTATGGCAGCTCCTGACCGTCTTCGATGGTCGCTTCCTTCTGGTCAGCGGTCAGAACACGGGGGCTGGAAATAGTCTTTCCCTTGCCGTCTGCCTCCATGGCAGAGATTTCAAGGGTCAGGAGATGCGTCATGCCCTTGCTGAAAAGCGTCAGCGCAAACTGACCGGCGGCGTTGGTTGCGGGTAGATTTACGAATTGCTGGTCCTTGAATATCGACGATGTTGGCGGGGATCCCTGTTCGAAGGTGATTTTCGATTACTCAGACTGTGCGGTAGTGTCCGTAATTCGGCCAGTCGGCACAGTAGGTGCAGGCGTTCCGACAATGCGCCGTTGCGTACAGTCAGATTGTCTCGGGTAGTAGGACATCAGCCGATTGGCATCCGAACGTGCTACCGGCAACACCCCATCTAGACTATTGCTTGCCAAACAGGGGGTGTCCCGTCGGTCATTCCTTTGTTGTCGCTGCCACCCAAGCGTGCGCCAAGCGACTTTGAAAATGTATCGTCTGCTTCGACGATTCGGGCCTCAATCAAGTACCTGCCGCACAGGCACATCAATTTCGGCGATCAGGCGACGAACGTCCGCAAGCTTGCTTGGCGTATCGGTGACAAAGAGCTTGTTTGTTCGCTGGTCAAATATCGCACTACCGCGTTCCGACAACACCCGCGGACTACCCTTGCCGGCTGTTCCGCCGTTGGAGGCGCCGCGCCCGGCCAATTCCGCTAACCGTACTGATACCTCGAAGCATCTTCTCTACCACGTCGGCCTTCTGGTAGTTCAGTTGGAAGCTTTCGGTGCGGACAGGCTCCAGATCGGAAATCGCTATTTGCGATTCGAATTCGAGTTTTTCACGTGCGGCGAGCTCATCCCCCGGCGCGATCCAGATGACATTGCCGTTCTTACGCATCGCCAAGCCCTTTTGCTTCAGAACAATGTCAAGCGCTTGATCCCAGGGGACATCGTTCAAGCGCAGTGATACGTTTCCAGCAACGGTGTCGCTGATGACGATATTGAAGCTGGTAATGTCGGCGAAGACGTGCAGAAGCTCGCGCAAAGGAATGTTCTGGAAATTTAGTGAGACCTTGTCTCCCTGATAGCCCTGTCGTTGCGATCCTTGGAACAGCTTAGATGGGTCTTCCTTGAGCGGTTTCACCTCGACCACGAACTGGTTGTCGCTTTGATATGCGGTATGTTCCCACAAGACCTTGGGCAGCGATACGATGCGGGCATTTTCGCCCTTGGCGTGTGGTGGTAACTGTCGTCACGGGTGTAGCGAAGTCGGTGACGTCGAGCCGCCGCCGCAGCTCCTCGGCCAACTGGATCTTTCTGGAATTCGACAACAAGATCCGGGCCTTGCTGTCGAACGTCGATACTCGTATTTGGATCCGACAGATCAACGGTAATCAGTCCCTCGCCAGACTTGCCGCGCCGGAACTTGAGATCGCGCACCGATCGCGTATCGCCGGACCTTGTGTCACCAACAAAGTGCTGAGTGCTCTGGCGAGCAGTCTCTCCAATCGACGGTGGGTGCCAAGGTAACTAGAAACGCATTGCCTTCGATCTGAGTCTGATAGTTGCCCATCTTTTTGAGATTGAGTACCAGTCGCGTCCGGTCGCCAACCTGGACAATATTGATGCTTCGTAGTTCGCCCTCATTCACCTGCTTGGGAGTTTCGGCCGGATGAATTCGACAGTGTCGGCAAAATCGAACACGACACGCGCCGGGTTGGCTACGCTGAAGCTCGACGGAGCTTTGCCCTGGCTGCTGGAGACCGACTTTGACCACGGTATTGCCGCTTTGCTGCGTCACCAATAGGGATTCGAATGCTGTTGTCTGCGCTGACACTCGGTACCAGCCTGGCTCGGGGGGGTCTTGCTGCGCACTGACCCGCGGCCAGAAGGAGGCATGCGCCAAGAACTGGGCAATCAGCCCTAAGTCTCTTCGATTTTCATTTCTTGACTCCTTCTGCGGGTCAGCCTGATCCTGCAGTTGTAGGGTTGCAAGTCGCTCAACCCAATCAGTCGTTTCGCCGCTGGGATCCTGGACCAACTCTTTGACGCTCACCTGCGCTTCGGAAATCGACGTAATGACGCCAAAGCTCTGGCCGATGTGATTGCCCGCTCTAACCTGGTGAACCATCTCTGTCCGCCTGGATCAGGCCGTAGAGGACCTTGCCCTTGCGCACGACCCCGACCATCTTTAGGGATTCCAGAGGATAGGCCTCAAGCGGTTCCCGCGGGCGATCAAAGTCCGGCTGGATGCCGCCGCCGACATTGCGCTTTTCGGGCACGACCTTGCCCGCGCTAAACGGTTCAGGCAGGTCGGCAGCATCGTACGACACGATGGGGAACGGCTTGATTTCCGGAATCGGCTGCACTCGACCCCGCATGTCCTTTGAAGCCTCGGCCATCCAGTGTTTCAGAGTCCTCGTGCTCATCGCCACCACAGGCTGCCAAGAGAACGAGAATACAGGCGAGAGTGGGAAGGCGGATGCGCATGCTACTTTCCTCCTGCCTTTGCCTTGTCCAGTTTTTCCTTCTTCTGCCGCGCAACTTCGGCTTCGTCGAGATAGCGGAAGGTCTTCGCCACTGCCGACATCGTCAGGCCGCCTTCCTTGGTCGGTGCGATATCGATGTCGTTAAGTGTCACGATCCGCGGCAGTTTCGCGATGTCGCCGGTAAATGCCCCCAAGTCGTGGTATGGACCCAAGAACTTTAATCGTGATCGGCAGTTCGGCATAGAATTCGTGAAACCCTTCCGCGCCTGGCTTGAACAAATCGAACTGTAGCCCTCGGCCTAGGCCGGCCTGGTTGATATCGACCAAGAGTGACTCCATTTCCGAAGCGTTTGGCAACTGCTTCAGCAAGGCACCAAAGGAGCGATTGATTTCCGCTCAGTTGCTTCTGGTACTCCTCTAGATTGACCGCCTGCCTCTTCTTCGTGCGCCACTCTTCCTTGAGCGTCGCCTCTTGTTGGCGTTTCTCATCCAGATCCTCAAGTTGAACACGCCATCCGAACCACCAGCCAAGCAACAAAATGACAATCAGGATGCCGACAAGAATGATGGCTCTGGGCAATACCGGCCACAGCCCGGGATCCTTGGGATCCAAGCGTCTTGAAGTCGGCAATCAGGCCTTTGAGATCGATTGCCGGCAACTGAGGCTTCGCGAACGTTGGGCGCTTTCACGGCTACTTGACCTTTTGAGAAGCAGCCGCCGCCTCGAGCTTCGCACCACCGGCCTTCTTGGCGTCATCGGCTGTTTGTCGAGTAAAGATTGACATTCAGAGTAAATTCACCCAGACGCCTCTTCTCCACCGTAGCAGCCTTGATCTCCACCAAGTCGGGCTTCTCGAGCAAAGGAGAATCGTCTAGGTTGCGCATCAGAGTCGACACGCGCGCATTTGATTGCGCAAACCCGCTCAAGGTAATCTCTCTGGCCCATCTGCTTGACTGATCGCAGGTAGATGTCCGCTGGGCACCTGTCGAGCCAGTTCATTGAAGAGATACACGGTCTCGGCACGATTGGCCTGCAAGGATTCGATGACCTGCTTTCTGGCAAGTAGCGCGTCTGTCTGCTCCCGGAGCTTCTTGATCTCGTCGATCTGCTTGTCCAGAGTCGCTATCTCGGTCTTCAGGAAGGTGTTCTTGCCCTCCTGGGCGGAGATGTTGCCATTGATGAACGTATAACCCAGGAACCAGATCAAACCTCCCAGCACGAGCATCAGACCGCTCAAGGCATAAAACTGCTCGCGCCGGGCCTTGCGCTTTTCCTCACGATGCGGCAGCAGGTTGATCCGGATCACTGATCGAACCTCCTCAAAGCCAATCCGCAGGCCACCATCAGGAGCGGCGCATCGGCCATCAATTGCTTTGGCCTAATTCGTGACGATGGCACCATGCCGGCGAACGGATTGGCGATTACGGTTGGCACCTGGGTACGCGTCGCGACGATCTCATCAACCCCCGCGATCGCCGCACAACCGCCCGCAAGAACGATATGGTGCACCTGATTGAATTGCGTGGACGAGAAGAAGAACTGCAGGGCGCGCGAGACCTCCACGGCCAGATTTTCGACAAAGGGCCGCAACAACTCCGGCTCGTAGTTTTCTGGCGCCGCCCCGGACCTCTTGACCGATTCGGCCTCCTCGGCACTCATGCCGTAGGCGCGCATGATGTCCTGGGTTAACTGTCCGCCGCCAAACGCCTGCTCGCGCGTGTACACCAACTGGTCACCACGCATGACCATCACCTTGGTTGCCACCGCGCCAACATCGACCAAGGCAACTATCTGATCCTCGCCCTTGACCGGCAACTGCGCCAATACAAGATCAAAGGCCGTCTGGACGGCAAATGATTCAACATCCATCACCAAAGGCTTCAATTCCGCCGCCTCGGCGCTCGCAACACGGTCTTCGACCTTTTCCTTGCGAGAAGCGGCAATCAACACCTCGACCTCATCGGGGCTCGATGGCACCGGCCCGATGACCTGGAAGTCCAGATTCACCTCGTCCAAGGCAAAAGGAATGTACTGATTGGCTTCCGACTCAACCTGCACTTCCATTTCAGCTTCGCGCAGGTTGGCCGGCAGGATGATCTTCTTCGTTATCACGGCAGCGGTGGGCAGTGACATGGCAACGTACTTTGTCGATGTTCCCAAGCGTTTCCAGCAACGCCGCACGGCTTCGGCAACCGCTTCGAGGTTCGCTATGTTGCCATCGACCACCGCATCTCTCTGTAGATACTCGATGGCATAGCGCTCCACCCGATAGGAACCCGCGGCAATCTCAGTCAGTTCGACCATTTTGATGGACGAGGTACTGATATCCAGTCCGATCAGTGGCCGGGCTTTAGGATTGAAGATCGAGAGGTCGATCTGCAAGAAATTCCCTTTCAGAACCTTAGGTTAGGCGAATAACGCATAATTCACTTCAGATGCTATCAGCAACTATAACGGGTGTAAAGGAAAATATTTGAGGGAATTAGGCAAACAAAACGCCCACCTCGAACGCCCCGATATAATCGGCATCCGCCCATTTCGCTTGAACGGTACCGTGCCGCCATCACTAACCAACGGTCTGCGTCGGGTCTTCTACCCCATTTTGCTGCTGCTGGGCGCTTTGTTCATTGGCCTCGCGCTCATCGGCATTTTTGTCATCCTGGCCTACCCCCAACTGCCCTCGTTGGAGGCGTTGACGGACTATCGGCCCAAGATCCCGTTGCGGGTCTTCAGCGCGGACGGTTATCTGATCGGCGAATTCGGCGAGGAGCGACGCAATCTGGTCGCCGTGCAGGATCTGCCCCCCGTGATGAAGCAAGCGATTCTGGCGGCCGAGGACGAGCGCTTCTACCAGCATTCCGGCGTCGACACCCTCGGCATCCTGCGCGCCGCCTACTCGAATCTCGTCAGCGGCGGCAAACGGCAGGGCGCGTCGACCATCACCATGCAGGTCGCGCGCAACTTCTTTCTGTCCTCCGAGAAGACGCTCACCCGAAAGCTTTTCGAAGTCTTGCTCGCCTTCAAGATCGAACACAACCTGAGCAAGGACGAGATTCTGCAACTCTATGTGAACCAGATCTATCTCGGTCAGCGCGCCTATGGCTTTGCCGCGGCGGCACAGATCTATTTTGGCAAGTCGCTCAAGAACGTTTCGATCGCCGAGGCGGCCATGCTGGCCGGTTTGCCCAAGGCGCCTTCCGCTTACAACCCGGTCGCCAACGCCAAGCGCGCCCGGATCAGGCAACTTTATGTCTTGCGGCGGATGCGCGAATTGTCTTTCCTCGACGATACGGAACTGAATATCGCCCAGAAGGAAGTCTTGCGCATCAAACGCGACGTCAACGACTTCGGCGTCCATGCCGAGTACGTCGCCGAGATGGCGCGGCAGATCGCCTTCGAGCGCTTCCATGAAGATGCCTACAGCATGGGTCTGCGCATCACCACCACCATCCGGAGAGCCGACCAGGAGGCTGCCCACGCTGCCTTGCGCCGCGGTGTACTGGATTACGACCGGCGCCACGGCTACCGTGGCGCCGAAGCATACGTTGACCTGGCCACGGTCACGACCGACCAGGACGACGAACTGGAGGACCTGCTCCAGGACTTCGAGGACATCAACGGCCTGCGGCCAGCGATCATTTTGGCCGCCGACGCCAAGCAGGTTCGCGCCTACCTGCGCGGTGGTGATGTCGTCTCCCTGAGCGGCGATGCGCTCAAGTTCGCCTCCCGCATGATCGACGACAAGGCGCCGGCCAACAAGCGCCTGCGCCGGGGCGCCGTGATCCGAGTCATGAAGGACGACAAGGGCAATTGGCAGATAGCGCAGGTACCGGATGTCGAGGCCGCGCTGGTGGCCGCAAGCCCTGTCGACGGCGCCGTTCGCGCGCTGGTGGGCGGCTTCGACTTCGGCCGCAACAAGTTCAACCATGTCACACAAGCCTGGCGCCAGCCTGGTTCCAGCTTCAAACCCTTCATCTATTCCGCAGCCCTGGAAAAGGGCTACACGCCCGCCTCGGTGGTGCAGGATGAACCGATTTCCATCTCGGCCGAAGAAACCGGCTCGCAGGCATGGGAACCGAAAAATTACGACGGCAAGTACGACGGGCCGATGTCGGTGCGCACCGCGCTGGCCAAGTCGAAGAACATGGTATCGATCCGGCTGCTGCGCTCGATCGGCACCCGCTACGCCCAGGACTACGCCACCCGATTCGGTTTCGACGCCGACAAGCACCCGCCCTACCTGACCCTGGCGCTCGGTGCCGGCTCCGTCACACCCTGGCAGCAGCTCGCCGCCTACTCGGTGTTCGCCAACGGCGGCTACAAGATCGAACCCTATCTCGTCAAACAGATACTCGACAGCGAGGGCACCGTACTGGCCGAGTCCAGGCCGGTCACTGCGGGCGACGACAGCCTGCGCGTCATCGACCCGCGCAACGCCTATCTCATGGACAGCATGATGCACGACGTCGTCCGGCGCGGCACCGCCGCCCGCGCCGGGGCCGCGCTCAAGCGCGGCGACCTCGCCGGCAAGACCGGCACCACCAACGACTATGTCGATGCCTGGTTCTGCGGCTACCAGCCGACCGTGGTCGGCATCGCCTGGATCGGTTTCGACCAGCCGAAGCGGCTGGGCAACGGCGAGACCGGCGGCTTCGCCGCCCTGCCGATGTGGATCGGTTATATGGAGAAGACCCTGAAGGGCGTGCCCGAGTCGTACATGGCCAAGCCGGGCGGCCTGGTGGCCATCACCGCCAACGACCCGGGCGGCAAAGGCACCAACTCGGAATTCGTCTATCACGAACACCTGCCGCCGCCGGAGGAGAGCCCAACTCCGCCCTCCCCCCTGGGTGGCGCCGGAACGCCCTGATCCCGATCACTTGACCAGTTCGCGCCACGACACGCGGCGAACGATGCCGCTGTTCGAACTGTCCTTGTTCTCGATGATCATGAACTTGCCCTTGTCGTCGGTCACGGCCGCCACCGTATTGCCGGATGCCGTCTGGTAGACCGATGCACCGAAGGCCGCGGAATTTCCAACGTGGGTGATTTCCGTCCAGGAGGATGAGGACGTATTCCGGGTCGCCTGCGGGTTGTACTCGACAAAGTACGCGAAGCTGTTCAGGGTGGCATCGCAGGCCGTCGCCGCCGTGCTCGGCGCCGTGGTGGTGAAGGTGAGCCAGCCGACCTGCAACGTGACATCGGAGGTCATCTTTTCACCGGCATCGACACTGAAGTCCAGATACCACCCCGGCGCGGCCTGCGCCACCGGCGAGTACTGAATATTCCGGCTAGTAGCGCCGCCCGAGAGCGTCAGCGGCACCACACCGCCGACGCTGCTGAACGGCGTACCGCCAAAGGTCGTGGACAGATCGTCCTTGACGGCATAGAAGGACTGGAGCCGGGTGGCCGTGCTCGACGGCTTGCTCGGGTCGAGATCCCCCGCGGTCAGCGTCTTGCCGGTGCCGACGAAGATCATCGCGCTGCTTGAGGCTGCCGAACGCCACTTCGCCCAACTCGGGGCGATGCGTGATCGGTTGCCTGAAACCGCCCTTCTGGAAGTAGGCCAGCTTCACCGGCGCCGCGGCGGTGCTGATGTCGAAGCGCCACAGGTTGCCATCCAGGTCGCCGCCGTACACATGCTGGGTGGAGTTGTCGACCAGCGTCGCATCGACCCAGTTGGCGATACCGGCAATGCCACTCAGGCTGGAATCGGCGGCCGTGCCGGTTGTCCAGTCCTGCAACACCACGCCGGTGTGGGCATCGACCATGAATAGATGCCCCTTCTGGTCGCCCGGGCTTTCGTTGTTGTAACCCGAGGACAGCAGCACCACCCACCTACCATTGTAAGCGCCCCCCTTGACCTTGGTGATCAGCGGCGCGCCGAAGGTGTAGCCCACATTGGCGGCATGAACACCGGCATTCTTGGTGCTGAATTCCCAGGCGAGCTTCGGACTGGTCGGATTGGTGACATCGAGCGCATAGTAGTCACGCCCACCCGCCCCCAGACCGCCCACCAGCAACGTCGTCCAGTTGCCGCCGCTGTCCTGAATGTCGCCGACGTGTATCGGCCCATTCACGGAGTAGCGATGGTTGGCGTTGTAGTTGAAATCGGCCAGCTTCTTCAGATTGGGCAGCACCGCAGTCGGCACGAAGGCCCACAGCTCGTCGCCGGTGCCATCGGTGGGCGGCGCCGCCGGCGGCGTGCCGGGCATGCCGGCGTCGAAGGCGTGCAGCATGCCGTCGTTGGCACCGGCATAGACGACGCGCTGCCGCGTCGCCGTAACGGTGGTGCTGAAGGTGCTGTGGCCGGTGTCGCCGTACAGGATGGACTTGCCGACGAACTGCGGCTCGGTGCCGACGATGTCGCCGAGCACATGCGACCGGTCCCTGAACAGGCGGAAGTTGTTGCCGCTCTCGTCCTCGCAGCACAGGCCGGCGGAGGCCGGCGCGATGGCCGGGACGTTGACGCTCTTGACGCCGCGCAGGTAGTCGACCAGATGGTCCTTGGTCGCCTGGGCCTTTTCGGCGGCCGACATGGCGGCGTACTGGGTCAGCGTGCTGGGGTCGAATTCCGGACTCGGCGGGCTGGGCAGATTGGCCGACTTGAAGTCGCCCAGGGCGCCGCCCACCACCATGTAGATCTGCGCCTGCTCATGCTCGGCGTCGCCGTCTGCAAGAGATCCAGTTGCTTCTGCGCCGACCAGACCGGAGTACCCGTAGCGCCAGCCGCGCTGCACACCGAGGCCGGGTCGCCGGGGGAGCTCAACAAGGCGCCCGTGTTCGGATCCATGGCTCAGCGCCAGCACATCGCCCCACCAGCCCTCGGGCGAGTAGCGGGCCAGGTAGGCGTTGGAATCGCCCGGCGCCAGTTGCGGGCTGCTGGCGGCCGCCGCGCCGCCGGCACCGGCCTGGCTGGAGATGGCCGCCAAGGCCTTGTTCAGGGAACTGACGATCGCCGCCGGATCCTTGGCCGGGTAGTAGCCACCGCGCCCGTTCACCGCCGCGTGCCAGAGGTCGTCCACCGTCGTGGCGCCACACTGCTTGGAGTACCGGCCACATGCATGGTAGCCAGGCAATCGATGGCCAGGTAGTCGCCGAGACCGCCGGTCAGATACTTGTCGGCACCCTTCAGGTAGCCCTGCACGCCCAGGCCGATGGTGAAGGTGTTCATGTGCTGGAAGCGGTTCAGTCGGTGGCGCTCACCGGCACCGTACCGGTGCTCGGGCAGAGGTTCTCGCCCGTGCTGCCGCTGGTGCAGTTGGCGAGGCCGCCGTCGCGCAGCTTGTTCTTGTAGTAGTACATCGACACATCGGCCAACGTATTGTCGGTGCCGCGGTACCGCCGGCGGACCGGTCCGTCTGGGGTTCATCAATGGCCACCGGCGCATGTGGAGGATCGTAGGCCGGATAGTCGGTCAGACCCGGACCATCCTGGTTGCCAACGGCGGTCAGCGCGTAGCAGGCATTGCCCGCGCAAGCACCAGCCGGGATCCGGTAACCACCGACGTCCGCCGCCGGCCAGCCGCTGCCCGGCATTCCAGTAGCCGTCGGTGGACAGGATCGCGTTGTTCTTCTGACAGGAATGCTGCACCGGATCGCGCGCGCCGGTGAGCAGCTTGCCGGCATAAAGCAGTCCGGCCTTGGACAGGGCGTTGCGCAGCGCCGTGGAGCCCCCTGCCCGCGCCTTGAAGATCTTGTTGAAAAAGTCGATCCGCTGCTGGCCGTGATTGGCCGGCGTCGGCGCCGCCGCCGCCGCCGCCGTCGCGTAGTCGCCGATATCGAGGTAGCGATCGTCGGCATTGCTGGTGCCGCTGTAGTTGATGGTCGTGTAACCGATTCGGTACTTTTCCGGGTCGAGCATGCCGCCGAAGGCCAGGCTCATGGACGTCTTCATGGTGTTGATGCGGCTGCGGTAATAGCTGAACCAGTTGGCGTGGTTCTGCAGGTCCGTCACCGGCGTAAACGTGAACAGCGCCGGCGTGGTATTGGTCTTGGCATTGCACTGGGTGTAAAAGGCCGGGGCCGGGTTCACCGCGCCAGTAGGCAAATAGGTGAAGTCCCGGTCGGCTTGGGTGCCCGTATAGTCATAGGTGCCCGGAATCTTGGCAACGCTCCAGTTCGACGACGCGGCGCTGAATGCTCCGCCTGTAGTCGCGGTCACTTTCATTTTTAGCTCATTAGGCACCACGGTGGTATCGCAGGACTCGAACTCGCCGAAAACGCGGTGTGGCCCCAAGAACAGTGGGACAGTCGGTGGCGATGCCTCAGATGGAAGATAGAACATCATCGCGGTTTGGTACTTGCCGACGTCGCCTTGTTGGTGCCCGCCGGGCACGCCGCCACACGCAGGATCGCGCTGGCTCCGACCGCCGGGGTGGCAAACAACGCGGGGCCGCTGCCCGAGGCAATATTTTGCACAACGGCGGTCGTGTTGGTAAAACCTGCGCCCGTGTAGGCAAAGAAGCCGTCCTGGCGGGTCGCACCGACCGTTGCCGGCGCGAACGCCGTGCCAGTCGGTCCGACCGGCAGGGGATACGCCTTGCTCGGATCATAATAGACGCCGTTGCAATGCTTGGAATAGGCCCGTACTTGGCGTTGCCGGCGGCAAAGTTGGCTGGGCCGGCATCGGCGCAATTACCGCCGACGGCCGGATAGGCACCGCCGTTTCCGCCGCCGAACGCGGCATCGTCGGGCATGACCTGCCAGCACATGCTGCCCGAGTCGTCCAGGATGAATTCGATGTTCGGCAACACCGCCGAGGCCGAAGCGGCGGCCGCCGGGGCCTGGTCGATCGGCGTCGGTGCCGCGATCGCGGTGGCTGCCAGCCCGGTACCGAGCAACAACAGTGCGCGTTTGAGGATCGTTTGCATGATTGGCTTCCTTATTACAAGCCCACCAGCGCCTGAGCGTAGCTCACGGCGTTTCGGGGTCCAAGCACTCGGGTGGTAATCCGGAAATAACGGCCGGAAATGGCCGCATACGGTCGGTCGAAGTAGTGCCAGCCGCGTTTGTGGCTCTTGCTGGTTTCGTCCTGCGGGCCGTCGTAGGCGGCGCAGGGCACGTTCACGCCCGGCCTGCCGGGCAGCGAACACATGCGATTGATCACGTAGGACGCCGAGTAGCCCGCCGGCATGCCGGCCACCAGCACCCCGGTCATGCCGCAGGGCGCGCCCGGCACCGTACCGCTGGGGTGGTCGGCGTCGCGCCAACTGACGTCGTCGTTGGTGGCCGAGGTATCGTTGCCGGTGAGATCGCAGGCATTCATGTAAGTGGCATGGTAGCCGTTGGCGGCATTGGCGGCGGTGTCGTACCAGAGCAGCAGATCCCCGGGGGTTCCGGTCGTGGTCTTCGCATTGGCCTGCAGCCAGGCGATCGCCTGCTCCGTACCGCGCTCCGCGACGTTGAGGGTGGCCTGCTTGAACGCCAGGTTGCCGGAGATCGCCAGGCCGGTATCCATGGAGCGCACCAGCGCCACCCCGGCCAGCGTCATGGCGGCCAGGGCAATCAGGGCCACGATGAGCACCACGCCGGCCTGACGGCCGCCGGGGATGGGCCGAGAACGAGATTTCATAGCTGCCCCCAGATCATGTTCTTCAAGGGAATCACGGTTTCGAACACCCGGTAGCGATAGTGCTGGTCGAGCCCGGCACCGGTGAAGACCGGCGCGGCGGCATCGGCGGCGTTGATCTTCTGCCACAGGGTAATACTGGCCGGGCTGACCAGATCGGGGTTGTACTGCGGACTGCGCGCCACCACCGCCAGGCGGATCGCCTTGATGCGCACGAAGTGGGCCGGCGTCAGCGCGGTATTGGCCCAGACGCCGGTGGGCGCCACGAAGCGATCGACGCTCTGCGAGGCCGGGCTGGCGGGAGCACCACCGCAGGCGCCCGGCACGGTGCTGGCGCAATCGGTGTCGATGCCATACTGGGCGGCGATATAGACGATGTCGTCCATCTGGCGCTCGTCGCCGCTCGCCGCATAGTTGTTGCCGTTGCTGACGAACTTCATCTGCTCGGCCAGCATCAGCTTGTTGTTCTCGACACCGTAGCGGATATAGGGACTCGGGCCCAGGGCAACCACCAGATCGCCACCCTGGGCGGTGGGCACCGGCGCGGGCCGTTGTTGTACGGCTGGGTCGCGGCGGTCGCCAGGGTCAGGTACTTGATCGGCTGCGCGACCGGAACGAACGGCGGACAGGCACCAACATCCGTCATCGCCGACGCCTGGACGAGATTGCAGGGCGGATCGGCATTGGGCGTCGTGGTCAGGTCGGCGATTCCCCGGCGACTGCCGGCGGGCGCAATCAGGAAAAGGTCGCCCTGGCCCCGGTTGGCATCGTTGGCCGTCGGCTCCTGCAAGGCGCCCTCGCTGGCGCAATTGGTGGTACCCACCCAATTGACCTGAAGCAGCGAAGGCAGGGGACTACCGTATTCGACGTTGGCGCGCATCATCACGATGGCGTCGCCACCCACCCCGGAGCCGCCGCTGACGATGCGAATAGGCGGCAGGAAGCCGTTTGGCGGGGATGAGGCCGGCGTTTCCTGCACGCCGTTGTACTGGCGGAAAGTCGCCTGCTCGCAGACCAGACGGCCATTGGCGCCGACCATGCCGCCGCCGACCATGCGGATGTCGCGCTCCATGGCCAGCAGTGCCGCATAGCCGTTGGTCTGGGCGTCGGAACCGCCGGTGGTGGTGCGCTTGGCGCCCTCGAAGACGGCCATGCTCTGGCCGATGACCAGCAGGGCCACCAGGCCGATGACCAGGCCCACCATTAACTCGATCAGCGTGACGCCGGTTTGTCGCGTGCGGAATGTCATGGCTTGCTCGTCACATCGTGGGAGAAATCTGCGTTTCGGTCACGAACCGATGCACGGTCGTCGAATCCGGTGGCTGCCAGGTGATGGTGACGCTCACCGTCCGCATCACCGGCAACGGTGTCGCCGGTGGTGGCGGCACCGCCGGCAGCGGACCGACCGCGACCAGGCGCTTGCCGTTCGGCAAATTCGCCTCGAACCCGGAGAGCGATATCGCCGAGCCGCCGGTGTCGTAGGTCGTCACATTGGCCTGGTCGGCCCAGATGCGGGCCAGAATCTGGTCGGCCACCATGGCCGCCTCGGAGCGGTACTTGGCGTCCGACACGGCGGTGACGCTGGCCGCCTGCATGCCGATCATGCCGAGGATACCGATGGAGAAGATCAGCACCGCCACCAGCACTTCGAGCAGGACCACACCCGACTGGTTGTCTCGCCTTGCCGGCACGCGTTTCGGGACGATTTTGACCGCCATCTCATACCTCAGCATTTGCGGGAATCCGCCGTATTGACGACATTCGGGTCGCACATGCGGATCTGGCCGTTCAGACCAATATTGATCTGCAGTTCGCGGGTATCGGTGGCGGGAAGGATGGCCGCGGGCAGGTCGTAGAACCACCTGGGTCAGCGTGGCGCCAGCGACATTCGGGGTCGGGCGGCCGAGCCCGTCGAAAGTGACCGTGGTCGCACCTCCCGGCGTCGGCGTCACGGTGACGTCCGTCGCCCCGGTGGCGCCCCCCACACCGACGTTCGCCGAACGGGTATCGATGACGATCGGTACGCCACCCGCGCCTGGGCAGGTAGCAATGGCCTGGACCGTCCAGCCGACCCCGGCACCCAGCACGAATTCGACATTGCAATTCCGGCGCACCGCCTCGCCGCGCGCCAATTGCAGGCCTGACAGCGCCTCCTCGGCGGACGTGCGGATGCGCGCGTTCAACAGCCAGCCCTGCAGCCCGGGAAAGCCCATCGCCATCAGGATGGCAAGGATGGCGACCGTTATCAAGGCTTCAATGAGAGTGAACCCGCGCTGCGCGGCGTGGGGAGTGGCTAACACGTTTCCCCCTTCTTGGTGATCCAGCAGGTCGCGCCGTTGCCGAAGGGCGTCGTGGACGCTCGGGTCAGCGTATTGGCTGCGGTAACACCTTGATCGATGGTGTAGATGAACGTCGCCATGTCGCCCTGGCCGGTTGCGGTAACCATGAATGTGTTGGCCGTCAGAACCGGGCAGGTGAAGACGAAGTTCTTGTTGTTCTGGGTCGCAATGGTCGCGCAAGGCCCGCCGGCAGCCGAATAGTCGCGATTGTCCTGAAACCACTGCTCCAGATTGGTCCGCATCTGCGAAAGGGGTGTCGTCGCATTCGGCACCTTGCCGCGTCGCACGTAGTCGCTGTACGACGGCAGGGCCACCGCCGCCAGGATGGCGATGATCGCCACCACGATCATCACCTCGATCAACGTGAAGCCAGTCTGTCCCGAATGCTTGCCTGCCATGAGAGCCTCCCCTTGTACGTTTGCATATGTAACCAAACCCGCCGCTCAGGACAAGCGCATCCCGACGAACGGAGCCTGGCGGCGGACGAACAGTCGCCGGCCGGTTTTTTTCAGACCAGTCGCACGGCCACGCCGGCCTGTTCCGAGATGCAGCGACCGATCGCCGCCATCAGTTCCTCGCCGTTGCGGGTACCGACCCAGCCATCGGCTTGCGGACGGAAGTGATAGCCTCCCGAACGGGCCGCGACCCAGATCTCCCGCGCGGCGGTATGGCGGTTGATGATGACCTTGCCGCCGTCCGCGAACTCCACTTCCAGCACCCCGCCCGGTTTGACTTCCAGATCGACGTCGGCGCCGCAGGCCTCGATGGCGTCCTCGATCCGCCGCAGCATGGCGTCCGCCAGGCTGTTGAACTCGCGTTCTTCCATGGTTACCCCGTGTTAACATTGCCGGCCAGTCTTTGGATACCCGCCATGCGTTCTTTCCTGATTCTTGCCGGCGCTCTGATGCTGCTGGCCGCCTGCGGCACCCGGGGGCCGCTGACCCTGCCGCCTGCCAAAGCCGCTTCGATTGCCACCTCGATCGACCCGGTCGATCATACCAGCAGCCCGACGGGGGCGCGTTCGTGACCCCCTTCGCCACCCGTGACGGTTCCCTGCATGCCGAAGGCGTGGCCTTGGCCGACATCGCCAGCCGCTTTGGCACGCCCTGCTATGTCTATTCCCGAGCCGCCCTGAGCGCCGCCTTCGAGGACTACCGCACTGCCCTGGCCACCCATGGCGTCGCCGACCGGTCCCTGATCTGCTATGCGGTCAAGGCCAACTCGAACCTGGCGATCCTCAATCTCTTCGCGCGCCTGGGCGCCGGCTTCGACATCGTGTCGGGCGGCGAACTGGATCGCGTGCTGGCGGCCGGCGGGACTGCCGGCAAGGTGCTCTTTTCAGGCGTTGGCAAGCGCCGGGCGGAAATGGCCCAGGCGCTGGCGGCGGGCATCCGCTGCTTCAATGTCGAATCCGAGTCGGAGCTGGCGGCGCTGAACGAAGTCGCCATGGCGCACGGCGTCCGCGCGCCGATCTCGCTGCGGGTCAATCCCGACGTCGATGCCAAGACCCACCCGTATATTTCCACCGGCCTCAAGACCGCCAAGTTCGGCGTCCCCATTGAAGACGCGCCGGCGCTCTACCGGCGCGCCGCCGACCTGCCCGGCCTGGTGGTGCGCGGCATCGACTGCCATATCGGTTCGCAACTGCTCGACCCGGCGCCGGCCGCCGAGGCCGGCGCCAAGCTGGTGCAACTGGCCGACCGGCTGGCCGCCGACGGCATCGCCATCGAACACCTGGATGTCGGCGGCGGCAAGGGCATCCGCTACCGGAGCGAAGAGGTCGCTCCGTCGGCAACCGACTATCTGGCGCCGCTGCTCAAGGTGCTGGCCGGCCGCCGCGAGCACCTGTTGTTCGAACCCGGTCGCTCGCTGGTCGGCAACGCCGGCCTGCTGCTCACTCGCGTCGAGGTGCTCAAGCATGGCGCGGAGAAGAACTTCGCCGTCATCGACGCGGCCATGAACGACCTGCTGCGCCCGGCGCTCTACGACGCCTGGCACGACATCGTCCCCGTCGCGCCCCGTGACGGCGTTGCCCGGGTCTACGACGTGGTTGGCCCGATCTGCGAATCCGGCGACTTTCTCGGCCAGGGTCGCGAACTGGCGCTGGCCGAGGGCGACCTGCTGGCGGTGATGTCGGCGGGCGCCTATGGCATGGCGATGAGTTCCAATTACAACAGCCGGCCGCGCGCCGCCGAGGTGATGGTCGATGGCGATCGCGTTCACCTGATCCGCCGCCGCGAAACCACCGCCGAACTGTACGCGCCGGAATCGCCGCTGCCCTGATCGCCATGGGCGCCAAGAAACTCCTTGTGCTGGCCGTGGCGATTGCCGCAGTGGCGGCCGGCTTCTGGTTCTTCCTCAAGTCCGACTCGTCGGCACTGGCCAAGAAAGGCGCGGGCCCGGGCCCCGTGCCGGTGGTGATGGCCAAGGCCGAGTTGCGCGACGTGCCGCTGACGCTTGAAGTGGCCGGCCGCACGGCCGCCTTCGAGTCCGTCACCCTCAAGGCGCGCGTCGATGGCCAGGTCCAGGCGGTATCGTTCGCCGAAGGCCAGCACGTGCGGCGCGGCGACGTGCTGCTGCGCCTCGACCCGGCCGACTTTCAGGCCAGGCTGCGTCAGGCCGAGGCCAACCTGGCCCGCGACCAGGCGCAGGCGGCCAAGGCGCAGGCCGATGTCGAGCGCTACGTCGCCCTGAAGGCCAAGGGCTTCGTTTCCGACGAAAAGGTCGGCGAGATGCGCTCGGCGGCGGCGGCGGCGGCGGCCACGGTGCGCGCCGACCAGGCCGGCGCGGACGTGGCCCGGCTGCAACTCGACTATGCGACGATGCGCGCGCCCTTCGACGGCGTCGTCGGCGCCCGGCTGGTCTTTCCCGGCAGCGCCGTGAAGATGAATGACACGGCGTTAGCGGTGGTCAATCGGGTTCGCCCCCTTTACGTCACCTTCGCCGTGCCGGAAAAGCATCTGCCCCGCCTGCGGGCGGGCCTTGCCGGCGCCCAGGCCGGCAAGGCCGCGCTCAAGGCGACCGTCAACCCGCCGGGCGACAAGACGACGCCGCTGACCGGCGAGGTGCGTTTCATCGACAACGCCGTCGATGCCGCCACCGGCACCATCCAGATGAAGGCCACGCTGGCCAATGAAGCCGAGACGCTGACCCCCGGCCAGTTCGTCAATGTCGGACTGGTGCTGGAGACGCTGGCCCAGGCGGTCACGGTGCCGGCCGAAGCCGTGCAGCAGGGGCCGGAAGGGCCGTTCCTGTATGTCGTCAGCGATGGCGCCGCACAGTTGCGCAAGGTGCGGCTGGCGGCCACCCAGGCCGGGCTGGCGGTGATCGCCGACGGCCTCGCGGCGGGCGAAACCGTGGTCACCGACGGCCAGTTGCGCCTGACGCCGGGCGCCAAGGTCAAGCCGGCCGGCGGCGACGCCAAGCCGGCTGAAGCTAGCCAGAGGACCGCGGCGGTGCAACTGCCCGAACTGTGCATCCGCCGGCCGGTGATGACGACGCTGCTGATGGCGGCCTTCCTCATTTTCGGCATCATCGCCTACCGCGCGCTGCCGGTCTCCGAACTGCCCAACGTCGATTTCCCGACCATTTCGGTCACCGCCAGCGCTGCCCGGCGCCTCGCCGGAAACCATGGCGGCGGCGGTGGCGACGCCGCTGGAGGGACAGTTCTCGACCATCGCCGGCCTGGACTCGATGACCTCGACCAGCGCCCAGGGCGCGACCCCGATCACTCTGCAATTCTCGCTCGACCGCAACATCGACGCCGCCGCGCAGGACGTGCAGTCGGCCATCGCCGCCGCCCAGCGCAAGCTGCCGCCGGACATGCCGACGCCGCCCTCGTTCCGCAAGGTCAATCCCGCCGACTTCGCCGATCTTCTTCATCGCCATGTCCTCGCCGACCCTGCCGACTGTCGGTGGTCAACGAGTACGCGCGAGACGCAGCTCGCGCAGCGCCTGTCGACCATCACCGGCGTCGCCCAGGTGCTGGTCTTCGGCTCGCAGAAATACGCCGTGCGCATCCAGGCCGACCCGGACCAGCTGGCCGCGCGCGGCATCGGCATCGACGAACTGCAACAGGCGATGGCGCAGGCCAACGTCAACCAGCCGATCGGCACGCTCGACGGCAGCCGCCAGAGCTTCGCCCTGCAAGGCCAACGGCCAGCTGACTCGACGCCGCCAGTTATCGGCCGCTGATCGTCGCCTACCGCAATGGCGCGCCGGTGCGGCTCGAGGAGGTGGCGCAGCGTCGATCGACAGCGTCGAGAACACCAAGGTCGCCACCTGGTTCAACGGCAACAGCGCGCCATCGTGCTGGCGGTCCAGCGCCAGCCCGGCGCCAACACCATCGAGACCGTCGATGCGATCAAGCGCGTGCTGCCGACCTTCCAGGCCAAGCTGCCGGCGTCGATCGAACTGCAGGTGCTCTACGACCGCAGCGTATCGATCCGCGAGTCGATCGACGACGTGCAGTTCACCCTGGTGCTGGCCGGCGTTCCTGGTCATCCTGGTGATCCTGCTGTTCCTGCGCAATCTGTCGGCCACGCTCATTCCCAGCCTGGCGCTGCCGATCTCGGTCGATCGGCACCTTCGCCGTCATGTACGCGCTCGGCTACAGCCTCGACAACCTCTCGCTGCTGGCGCTGACGCTGTCGGTCGGCTTCGTCGTCGATGACGCCATCGTCATGCTGGAGAACATCGTCCGCCACGTCGAGGACGGCGAGACGCCCTTCGAGGCGGCGATCAAGGGCTCGCGCGAGATCGGCTTCACCATCGTCTCGATGACCATGTCGCTGATCGCGGTGTTCATTCCGGTGCTGTTCATGGGCGGCATCGTCGGCCGACTGCTGCACGAATTCGCCGTCACCATCTGCGCCGCCATCCTGGTCTCCGGCCTGGTCTCGCTGACCCTGACGCCGATGCTGTGCAGCCGCTATCGTCCAGCGCGACGCACCGGAGCAGCACGGCCGCGTCTTCCGGGCTTTCGAGCGGTTCTTCGCCGCCCTGCTCGGCGGCTACGAACGCACGCTGGCGCTGGGCCATGGCCCGGCCGCGCTGGGTCCTGGCGCTTCTTCGTCGCCACCCTGGCGCTCACCGTCGTGCTGTATCGCCATCGTGCCCAAGGACTTCCTGCCCAGCGGCGACACGCGGCCAGATCGTCGCCTTCACCGAAGGCCCGCAGGACGTCTCCTTCGCCGCCATGGTCGCAGCGCCAGCGCGCGGTCGCGGAAATCCTGGCGCAGGACCCGAAACCGTCAGGTCACTGGCTCCTCCGTCGGCGCCAGCGGCCCGCGCCCAACGCTCAATACCGGCATCGCTGATCATGAACCTGAAGCCACGCGGCGAACGCGCACGAGTCGCCGGACGAGATCATCGCAGCGGCTGCGCCCGAAGCTCGGCCGCCGTGCCGGGCATCACGCGTCTATCATGCAGAACCCGCCGCCCATCCGCATCGGCGGCCAGATCACCGCCGCCCAGTACCAGTACACGCTGCAGGACACCGACCTGGCCGAGCTGTATCAATGGAACGACATGCTGCTCGACAAGCTGCGCCAGTTGCCCGGCTTCGTCGACGTCACCACCAACCTGAAGAACCAGAGCCCGGTGATCGCGCTCGACGTCGATCGCGACAAGCTGGCGCCGCTCGGCCTCAGCTTCGGCCAGGTGGAGGACGCGCTGCAAAGCGCCTTCAGCGCCCGGCAGATTTCGACCATCTACGGCGCCACCAACCAGTATCAGGTGATCCTCGAAGTGGCGCCGGAATTCCAGGCCGACCCGGCCGATGCTGTCCCGCCTCTACGTGCGCGCCACCAGCGGCAAGCTGGTGCCGCTCGACACCGTCGCCACGGTCAGCCGCACGACGCAGGCGCTGACCGTCAATCACCAGGGCCAACTGCCGTCGGTGACGCTTTCCTTCAACCTGCTGCCCGGCGTGTCGCTCGGCGAGGCGGTCGACCGCATCAGCGCGCATGGAGCGCGAGATGCGCCTGCCGGTGTCGCTGACCACCAGCCTGCAGGGCACCGCCCAGGCCTTCGAGGCCTCGACTGCAAGGGGCTCGGCATCCTGCTGCTGGTCGCGGTGCTGGTGGTCTACCTCGTGCTCGGCATTCTCTACGAGAGCTTCATCCACCCGCTGACCATCCTCTCCGGCCTGCCGTCGGCCGGCGCTCGGCGCGCTGCTGACGCTGCTGGTCTTCCGGCGTCGACCTGAGCCTCTACGCCTTCGTCGGCATCATCATGCTGATCGGCATCGTCAAGAAGAACGCCATCATGATGATCGACTTCGCGCTGGACAAGCAGCGCAAGGAGGGCATGGCGCCGGCCGAAGGCGATCTTCGCAGGCCTGCCTGATCCGCTTCCGGCCGATCATGATGACCACCATGGCGGCGCTGGTCGGCACGCTGCCGATCGCCATCGGCTGGGGCGCCGGCGCCGAAGTGCGCCGCCCGCTGGGACTGGCCGTCGTCGGCGGCCTGCTGGTGTCGCAGTTCCTGACGCTCTACCTGACGCCGGTCGTCTATCTGGCGCTCGACCGACTGGCGGCGCGGGTCCGAACTTGAGGAAGACCCGGCTACGGCCGCGCCCCTAGCGCAGATCCTCGCGAGGGAACTGCGCCGCGGCAAGGCCATACAGGGCCACGCCCAGGAGAATGACCATCGAGTAGCCCAGATGAATCGCCAGCAGCGTCGCCAGCAGCGTGGCCACCACGGAGGCAAAGCCATTGATGCCCCAGACCCAGGGCACCAGGGGTTCGGCGCGCGCGGCGACGGCGGCGAGGCCCAGCGGGAAGGGCATGCCGAGGCAGAAGGCGACGGGCGCAACCAGCAGCAGCGTCAGCAATGCCTTCCAGCCTTGCGCAAGTCCCATCGCCGCGCCGAGCAGCGGCGGCAACAGGAACGCATAGAGCAGGGCCAGCGCCGCGATGGCAACGAACGGCCAGCGCGCCATCGGCACCAGGCGGGCGGAGTACCGCGCCCCCAGGCCGGCGAAGACGAGGAAGGCCGCCAGCACCACGGCGGCCGCGTAGAGCGGATGACTGAGGAAGAGACTGAAGCGTTGCAGGAAGGGAATCTCGATCGCCATGAAGCCCAGCCCCAGGGCCAGAAAGTACAGCACGGCGCGCCGCCGCAACCCCGGCGGCGTTGCGGCGAAGGCGCGGCGCGTACCCGAGAGGGCCAAGGGCAACAGGATCAGCAGCAGGCTGACCACCACCGCCTGGACCAGCGCCATCACCAGGACCGGATAACCCCAGTCCAGGGGCGGCAGCCCACCGCGCGACCGCAAGCTCAGCAGCTCGGGCAGAGTGCGCCACTTGAAGAAGTGGAAGAAATACGGCCGGTCGTCGGTCGCCGGCTCCAGGTTGAACTTGTAGCGCTCCAGGAAGTCCCGCCGGCCCGCGCCAAGCAGCGCCTGGGTACCGGCGATGGAAGTCGTCTCGCGCCAGCACATTGAAGACGTTGGCTTCGTCCGCCGCGATGCCGTGGACATGCACGGTGTCGAACGAGTGCTGGCGCGCGAAATCCCTGATGGCGGCGACTTCCGCCGCCGAGAAGACGCCGTTCTTCACGAGCAAGGTCGTCGTGTTCCAGCCCCGGATCATGGCCAGGGCCCGGCCGGGCTCCGGCACACCCCGGCGTTCCAGCGCGGTGGCGGCAGTGGCGAAGAGCCGCAGGCTGTCGCGCGGCGGCAGCGTCACCCAGCGCGTAAAGGCCAGCAGCCCGCCCGGGGCAAGGCGGGCCAGATAACTCTCCAGCGCTTCGACGGTGTAGAGACTGCTTTCGCTCAAGGATCCCAGGCCGGCGGCGCTGCCGCCGAACGTGTCGAGCAGCGCCACCTGGATCAGGTCGAAGCGTTCCCGGGTACCAGCGACGAAACCGCGCGCCTCGGCAACATGGAGTTGCACGCCGGCCGCGGTGTAGGGCCGGCCGGAGAAGGCCGCCAGGTCTTCCTGCACCATCGCCGTCACCTGACCATCCAGTTCCACGGCGTCCACTCGCCGTGCCCCATGAACCAGGGCCTGCAACACGTCACCGCCGGCGCCGGAGCCAAGCACCAGGACCCGTGGCTCATGCAGCAGAACGTACGGCAGGGCCGACGTGGTCTGCGCCAGGTAGGCGAGCGGCGCGCTGTCGCCATCGTAGCGGGTGACGGCGCCGGCCGCCTGACCATCCACGAACAGGCCGATCTGGGCCGGCGGCCCCGCGGTGGCGCCGAGGCTCAGGCCCGGCGCCAACCGTAGCGGCACCAGCGGACTTTCCACCGCGCTGACCACCCCCAGCGGGCTGGTGCGCTGGGCCACCAGGCGGGCGTCCTTGACGCGCAAGGCCTGGCGCAGATCCTTGTAGTCGGAAGTGATCAGTTCGAGAGCCGGCGCCGGCAGCAGCCAGGGGCCGGTGCCGGCGGCCAGGGCGAGCAGCACCGCCCATCGCCGCGCCGACGGCCACGCCGCCACGGCGGCGGCCGCCAGGCCGAGGGCACCGATGGCGCGCAGCGCATCGGCGGGATGCGCCAGGAACAGCACGGCCAGCAGCCCCAGGCTGCCCAGCCCCGCGCCCAGGATATCGGCGCTGTACAGCAGCGCGACCTGTCCGCCGAATCGGGCATAGGCGACGCACAGCGCCGTGGCGGCGCAGAAGAACGGGATGCACAGCAGCAGGTAGATCGCCGCCAGACCGAGAAACTGCCCGGGGTTCCAGGCCAGCTCGAGCACGTTGAAGGGCACCCGTTCGGCGGCCGCAAAACAGGCGATGGCGGCAACGGCGAAGATCGCGGCGGCAGCGCTGAAGCTGTGCGGATACAGCGCCAGCAGCCAGCGCCGCGCCAGGGTGACAAAGGTGCCGGCGGCGCCGATGCCCAACAGGGCGACGCTGATGGCGAGATAGGCGAAATGGTGCCACTGGATGATGGAGAACAGGCGCAGCAACAGCACTTCATAGCCCAGCGCGGCGGCGGAGAGCATGGCCACGGCGGCCAGCGGCGGTCGCTCGCTCATGACCCGGAACCCGTCAATCGTGCTCGCCGGTGAGCGGCACGAAGCTCACGGCCATCATCTGCCGGGTCGTCACCGTGCCGTCGCGACGTTTTTCCACCAGCAGCAATTGCTGGGACTGAAACGGCGCGCCGACGGGAATCACCATCCGGCCGCCGGGCTTGAGCTGCCGCACCAGCGGCGGCGGCACGTGGCCGGCGGCGGCCGTGACGATGATGGCATCGAAGGGACCCTGCTCGGACCAGCCATGGTAGCCGTCGCCGACCCGGGTCTTGATCCGCTGGTAGCCAAGGTGCCGCAGGCGCTCGGCGGCTTCGCGGGCCAGCGGCTCGACGATCTCGATGGACGACACCACCGCGCCCATCTCCGCCAGCACCACCGCCTGGTAGCCAGAGCCGGTGCCGATCTCGAGCACCGAATGGCCGGGTTCGATGGCCAGCAGATCGGTCATCGCGGCGACGATGTAGGGCTGGGAGATCGTCTGGCCATGGCCGATCGGCTGCGGTCGGTTGGCGTAGGCATTGCCACGCAGCGGCAAGGGCACGAACTCATGGCGCGGCACGCGACCCAGCACCCCCAGCACGCGCGGATCGATGGCCTGCTTGCCCAGGCCGGCGCCAAAGGCCTGTGCCATGGCAGTTACCTCGGCCAGCATGGCCTGTCGTTCCCCGGCCATGTCGTCGGCGGCCAACGCGCCGCCAAAGCACAGGCCGATCGCCCAGGCTCCAACCACCGACAAGATCCCCCTGAGCCGGGCGCGCCGCCCCATCGCCGCCATGCGCCTGTCGCTCAGTTCCATCGCCGCTGCCCAAGCCAGTGGCGAATGACCAGATAGCCGCCGATCATGCCGCCAAGGTGCGCGAAATGCGCCACGCCGGCCTGCGTGCCGGTGACGCCGAGGGTCAGCTCGAGGCCCGCGTACAGGAGCACGAACAGCCAGGCGGGCAGCGATATGGGCGGCAGCAGCAGCATGATGGTCCGATTCGGGAAACAGATCCCGTAGGCGAGCAGTACCCCGAAGGCCCCACCCGAGGCGCCCACCGTCGGGTAGAGGCTGCCGGCGGCGCTGGCCACGAACAACTGCATCAGTCCGGCGGACAGCACGCTGGCGAAATAGAGTTGCAGAAACACCTTGCGACCTAGAAAGGCCTCCAGATCCCGGCCGAACATCCAGATGCCATACATATTGACCGCCAGGTGGGTCAGGTTGGCGTGCAGGAATGCATAGGTCACCAGTTGCCAGGGCATGAAATCAGCCTGTAGCGGCCATAGGGCAAAGGCCGCGACCAGATCGTCCCCGCCGCCGGCCTCCAGCAGGAAGCCGACCAGATTGGCAATGATGATGAACTGAACGCTTGACGACACGATGCTTGCCTCTGACCCTTCCTGACGATCCGCGTCAGTGCAATGGCGGCCGGCGGATTGTCACCGGCGCCAGCGGACACCGCATTCCTGGAAATTCGCTCATGTCACCGATCGCCGCAGGCATCGGCGGGCGGTGCCGCGTCGCTGCTGAGATCGCCGCGCAACCCTTCCAGGCCGAGCCGGTAGGCCTCGCCATCGCCGTGCTCGAAGAACTTGGGGTAGTGATCGTGGGCAGCGCGCATGCGACGCGCGCGTTTGATCGGGCACCAGTACTGCGCAGTGCGCGCGGCGGCCTCGCACGCGTAGCCCGCCACACCATTGGCATAAGAGCAATAGAAGCAGTTGAACTTCTCGATCGAATTCAGGTAAGGCAGCCCTTCTCGGTCGAAGATCAGGTAGTCGGTGCGGCGCACCTTGGCAATGCCGAACACCGGAAAGCAGATGACCTGATAGCCGCCGACGAACAGATCCATGAGCAGGAACGGAATCCAGCCCAGGTAGACCACGGGCGAGGTCAGCACCACCAAGGGACGCGCCTCCAGGAGGAAACGGATCATGCCCGCCTTGTAGCGCCGCTGCTGGCGCTGGAACTCGCCGGTCAGACGCGCCGTCTGCTGCTCGAAATTCTCCCGCGCCAAGCGGTAGACCTCTTCCACCTCCTCCTGCAACACCTGGATGCGCGAGCAGCTCGTCGAGTGGTTGTCTCATGGCGTTGCCCCCTTTGACCTCATGGCGGTGGCCACCGGCGGGCCAGCGCGGTGTTCGTTGCGCCGTCGGCGCGCCGACGACGACCATTGACATCATCAACCGCCCGGATGATCACATTGCCGGGCTTTGCCGCCCGCGTCAATCGAGGCCGGCGCAACGCAGCCGGACGCGCAGCGCATCGAGCTCGGCCAGCATGTCCGCGACCAGCGCCGCAAGCTCCGGCTCCGCCTCGAAATCGCGCTCCAGCTGGCGCATTCGTCGCGCATGCAGCAAGGCCTGGCTCGAGAATCGCCATACCCCGGCCACGCTCTCCACCTGCGGCAGCAGGCCTTCTTCAATGTGGCGAACCAGCCAGGCCGGCTCGACCGTGCAGGCGGCGGCCACCTGCTCCAGGGTCAGCCAGGTCTCTTCCATCAGACTGCCGATCAGCACCTGTTCGTCGCGCATGTCCCCATCCCGATTTCAGACTTTAAATCTGTCTTGTTGATTGGGAGGTCACCGAGAAAATCAGGATATTGAACTCGTCGCCTCCAACCCTATTTATTTCTAGCAGGGCAGTGCTTATGACGCCAGTACATCATTGAAAGGAGGACCCAGCATGAGGTATCGATCCCTGTTTCCCCGTGACATTTTTGGTGAACTCGATCGGCTGCAACGGGAAATGCAGCAGGCGGTGGATTTGTCACCCAGCATTCGCGGTATTGGTCGCGGCGGGTTCCCGGCCATGAACGTCGGCGGCACGCCGACGGGCGTGGAAATCTATGCGTTTGCCCCGGGTGTCGACCCTGCGACGCTCGACGTCCAGATCGAGAAGGGCGTCCTCACAGTCGCGGGCGAGCGCAAACCGGAGGTCATCCCGGAAAAGGCCACGGTGCATATCGACGAGCGGTTCGCCGGCCGCTTCCGCCGGGTGGTCAGTCTGCCGGAGGACGTAGAACGCCGCCAACGTGCAAGCCCGTTATCGCGACGGCGTGTTGCACATCAGCATCGCACGCAAGGCGGCCACGCAACCGCGCCGCATCGCCATTCAGTGAGGAGAACGACATGACAGACCAACCTGCCGCCAGCAAACAGACCGAGCCAACAGGCAACGAAGCGGCCATCCTGCCGCCGGTGGACGTCATCGAGGATTCCTCGGGCATCACGCTATACGCCGACTTGCCAGGTGTGCCAAAGGATCGATTGAATCTGCACGTCGAGGCGGACACGCTGACCATCGAGGCTGACCTGGTGTTGGAGGTTCCCGAGGGCATGGAGGCCAATCATGCCGAGGTGAGCCTGCCGCGTTACCGGCGCGCATTCACGCTCTCCAAGGAGCTGGACGCCGACAAGGTGCAGGCGACCTTCGAGCGCGGCGTATTGAAGCTGCGCATTCCCAAGGCGGAGCACGCACAGCCGCGCAAGGTCGAGATCAAGGTCTCGTGAGCGGGGCGCCGGCTCGGGGGCCCATTCCGCTCGCCCTGGCGATGCGGGCCAGGTCCGACGTCGTGGCCGCGCCGGTCTTGTGCATTGCCCGCAATTTGTGAAACTCGACGGTCAGGCAGCAGGTGCCGAGCCGCTCGGCGATTTCCGCATTGTCGAGGCCTTGGACGGCCAGAGTCATCACGTCACGCTCGTGCGCGGTCAATGTGGCAACACGGCGGGTGGCAGCCGGGTCATGCTCGGTCGGCGCACATTCGTCTTCTTTGCTCCTGGCCAGGGCCGCATGAATGCTTTGCAGCAGCACCTCCCCGTTCACCGGCTTGGTCAGGACGTCGACGGCGCCGGCCTTGATGGCGCGAACCGTCATGGGAATGCTGGCCTGGCCCGTCAGGTAGATGACGCCCAGACGGGTTCCCCGCCGCGTCAATTCCTCGTGCAATTCCGGACCGCTCATGCGCCCCATCTTTACATCCAGCACCAGACAGCCGCGCTGCTCCACGCTGTAGGTACTCAGGAAGGACTCGGCGCTCGGGTGGCCAATGGCAACTAGCCCGGCCGACTCGCAGAGCAGACCAAGGCTCTCGCGAACCGCGTCGTCGTCATCGACGATATGAACCAGTGGCAATTGCATATTCGATGGCACCAAACATGACCCAACCACCGACTCCGGCGGCCTGGCGGCCGTGCGGGGCCAAGAGCACCTCAAGCCGGCCGGTCAGGCGATCGTGATGGACTTGGTGGCACCGCCCGCCTTCTTGGGCAGGGACAGTTCCAGAACCCCGTCGGCGTATTTCGCCGTTGCCTGCGTGTCGTCCACCCCCTGCGGCAGAGTGAAGGCCCGGTATTGTCGGCCGTAGTAGCACTCGCGCATGACCACCTGCTCGCCCTTCTTTTCTTCCTTTTCCTTCTTCGTCTCGGCGCTGATCGATACCTGGTCTCCATTCACGGAGACGTGGATATCCTCTTTGTTGAAGCCGGGGATCTCGGCGCGGACTCGGTAGGCCTTGTCGTCTTCCGTCAGGTCGATGGGAATCTGCCCGACCGTGGTCTGGCCCATGGACACTGGCGCCATGAAGAAGCCCTTGAACAGATCGTCGAAGTCACGCGTGAACGGATCGAAACGCGCCAAGCTGCGAAACGGGCTGAAGCGTGTGATGTCCGCCATGATCAATCTCCTTGCTAGTTTGACTGGTGATGCAGGGTTCGGTCGCCGAATTCGGCAACGTGCCGCCGGGCAGGCGCGCGCTCCGCCCGCGGTTGGCGCCGGCGGCAGCCTTGCGGGTGGGCTGGGCTGCCCGGATGGCAGGGGCTGACGCATTCCGCCAGACCCCGGGCATTGAGGCCGAAGCAGCGAAACGCGCCCCCTTTGACGACATCCTCGGTGTCATGCCCGAAGGCGATGCGATCCACTTTCAGGAGGCGCAGAAAGCGGGTTGCCGCGGCCAGGGAGTCGAAGAGAGTCGAACGCCCCATCGCCGCCGCGCAGCCATTTCTGGTCGACCGTGACGCCAAACGCCGGCCGCCGCTTGTCCAGGTCGATCGGCCGCACCAGGATAACCGGACCGCCGGTCTCCACCGACGGTGACGCGAACCGGGCCGCAAGCTGTAGCCACGTGATGTACGACATGGGTCAATCCCCGGCCGATCGCTGCAACGCAGCCTCGCCAGCCATCCGGCCGAGGTCGCCGACCACTTCGGCTTCGGCCTCCAGCCAGTCCTCCAGCTCATAGCCGGGAACAAAACCTCGCCGTTCCGCCTTGTAGTACGCGGCCGCCGCAATCTCATGGCCCCGATCGCCGGCCCCGGCAAATGAATCACCCGCAACCTCCGGCACGGTGATGGCGTTGGCCAAGGCTTTGTCACCGCATTTCGGCTTTGCTGTTCTCGATTTCATGGTCATCCTCCTTTCATTGGTATTGGTCCGCGTCAACCGGCGTTCGCCACGATGGAAGACCGTAAGCCATTGCCGAGACCGGTTGGCCGCGTTGTTGTAGTGGTCAATCTACGCGCCGGCGATCCGCCATTGAATACGCATGAACGCGTAAGGGCTCGCCCGTATGCCCGGCGTATTGACGTGGCGGGACCAATGGCTTACGGTGGGCTTATTGGAGTACCAGCCGAGTGAGCCTCGAATTGGCACTGGCCATGCGCCGGGCCAGTTGTCAGGCGCCTCCCCAAGATCCGGATGCCCATGAGCGCAACACCGCCCCGCCCGCCAGATCCCGGAACACAACTGAGGCTCGACGCCGAGGCACGGCTGGCCCATGCCCCGCCCCCCAGAGGACCGGAACGGTCGGCCGAGGAGCTTGTCCATGAACTCCAGGTCCATCAGATCGAACTGGAGATGCAGAATGAGACCCTGCGCCAGGCGCAGGTCGATGTCGAGCAATCGCGGGACCGCTACTTCGACCTCTATGAACTTGCGCCGGTGGGCTACCTGACGCTCACCGAAGCCGGCCAGATCGCCGAAATCAACCTGACCGGGGCCGCCCTGCTGCATGAGGAACGGGCCGGGGTCCTGCACCGGCCCTTTGCACAATTCGTTGCCGGCGCCAACCGGGATGGCTGGCAGCAGCTTGTGGCACAGGCCCTGAACGAGGGTACCGAGCAAACCTGCGAACTGCTTCTCGAGCGCGGCGATGGCACCGCCTTCGACGCCCGGCTCGACTGTCAACCGATCGCCGAACGCGGCGGGGCACCAAGGTTGCGCATCACGCTGAGCGACATCAGCGTCCTCAAGGAGACCATGAACGACCTGCGCCTCAGGGAGGACCGCCTGCGATTGGCCAAAGAGGCGGCCGGCCTGGGGATTTTCGATCACGACATCGCCAACGGTCCACATGAGTGGGATGAGCGCATGCGCGAGATCTGGGGGCTGAGCCCGGACGAGCCGGTCACCTATGCGAAGTTCATGGCCGGCGTGCATCCCGACGACCGCGCGGCCACGCAAGCGGCGGTGGATCGGGCGCTCGATCCGGCCGGCGATGGCCGGTACCACGCCGAGTATCGCGTCGTCAGCCGCGCGGGCGGTCGGCTCTGGCATGTTTCCGCCGCCGGCAGGGTGTTCTTCGATCGCGGCGTCGGTGTCCGCTTCGCCGGCACGGTGGCCGACATCTCCACCCGCAAGCAGCAGGAAAGCGACCTGCAGGAGCAGCGCCGCGAAATGGACCTCCTGGTCAATCAGCAAGTCGCGGCGCAAACAGCGGCGGCCATCGCCCACGAACTGAACCAGCCGCTGGTCTCCATTTCCGCCTACAGCGAGGCGGCCCTGCGCATGCTGCAAGCGGGCGCGAAGGACCCGGAGAAGCTGGCCCGCGCGCTCGAGGGCGCCAGGACCCAGGCCCAGCGGGCCGGGCAAACGCTGCATGAACTGCTCGACTTTCTGCACAAGGGCGAAGCGGCGCTGGAACCGGTGGACCTCAATGGCGTGGTGCGCGAGGCCCTTGACCTTGCCGCGCAAAGCGGCTACGGCGGCTTCCGGCCGGTGCTCGACCTGGAATCCGACCTGCCGCCCGTCCTGGCGAATCGTCGCCAGGTGCAGAAAGTCCTGGTCAACCTGCTGCACAACGCCGTCCAGGCGATGCGTGGCGCCGGCGTGCCGGGTGAAGCCATTGCCATCACGGTACGCACCGCCGCCGGAAGAAACGCCGCGCAGGTCACGGTACGGGACAGCGGGCCGGGCCTCGACGCGGCAACGGCTGATCGCATCTTCGAGCCATTCTTCACCACCAAGACGGAGGGTCTGGGGCTGGGCCTGGCGATCAGTCGCGCCCTCATCGAGGCACACGGAGGGCAGCTCTGGGCGGATACCGGGCGGAGCGTCGGCGCCACATTCCACTTCACCATCCCCTTTGCGCGATGAACACGGCAACTGTCTTCGTGATCGATGACGATCCGGCGGTGCGGGAGTCGCTGACGCTGCTGCTCGAACAGGAGGACATGTCCATTGAGGCCTTCGACGGCGCCGCGTCGTTTCTTGCCGCCTACCGGCCGACGCCGCGCAGTTGTGCCATCGTCAACGTCCGCATGCCAGCGATGGACGGCTTTCAGTTGCAGGCGGAGCTGTTGCGGCGCGGCGCCCTGCTGCCGATCATTTTCCTCACCGGCCACGGCGACATTCCGATGAGCGTGCGGGCCATCAAAGGGGGTGCGGTCGATTTCCTGACCAAGCCGGTAACGGGTGCCTTGCTGCTCGAGCGGGTGCATGCCGCGCTCTTCGAAGGCGACCGGATGAGCGCGCAGGCCGACGCTCGGCAGACCGCCACGCAGCGCGTGGCAAGCCTGACCGAGCGCGAACGCGAGGTGATGAACCTGGCGGTGGAAGGACTGCACAACAAGGAAATCGCGCGTCGTCTGGGTATCAGCCATCGGACCGTCGAGATTCATCGGGCGCGAGTCATGCAGAAGACCGGCGCCAACACCCTGCTCGACCTCGCCCGCATCGCGGCGAACGGTGTCTCCGAACATGGGCGCCGTTAACCACGACCAACCATCCGGAGCAGACGCGCCGCGGCAATCCCGGATTGCCCGACAGGAGACCCGTGACCGCTATGCCGACTTCTATGACCTGGCTCCGGTCGGCTTCGTCACGCTCACGGACAAGAAGGAGATTGCCGAAGTCAACCTGACCGGGGCGGCGATGCTGGGCGTTGCCCGGGCCGAACTGCTACGGCAAGACTTCGAATCCTTCGTCGCCCCCGAGGACACCGACCACTGGGGGCGGCAGTCCGGCAACGCGCTCACCCAGGACACGCGGCTGAACTTTGAAATCGCGCTAAGGCGCCGGGACGGCGGCCGCATCGATGTCCGGCTCGATTGCCAACGCATGGTCGAGGACGGCCGCCCCCCGCTCCTGCATGTGGTCCTGACCGACATCACGGCGCGCAAGCAGGCCGAGGTCGCGCTGCGCGAGCAGGAGGAGTTCTTCCGCCTGATCGCCGAAAACATCGGCGATTTCGTCGCAGTGCTGGATGTGGACGGGCGAAGGATCTATAACAGCCCCTCGTACCGGCGGCACTTCGGCGACGAACGCGACCTGCGCGGCACGAATTCGTTCGAGGAGATCCACGAGGCTGACCGGCCACGAATCGAGAAGGCCTTTCGCGATACGGTCGCCTCCGGCATCGGCCAGCGGTGCGACTATCGCTTCGTATTGGCCGACGGCGGCATCCGCCACATGGAATCGCGCGGTGCCGTGATCAGGGACGGCGCGGGCCGCGTTGCCCGGATCGTGGTGGTGTCCCGCGATGTTACGGAACGGAAGCTGGCGGAGAATCAGTTGCGGATCGCCGCCGCGGCGTTCGAAGCCCATGAAGGCATGCTCGTCACCGATGCCCTGGGGCTGATTCAGAGGGTCAACGGGGCCTTTTCGGAAATGACCGGCTATACGGCGGACGAGGTCATCGGACGCACGCCGCGCCTGCTCCGCTCAGGGCGCCACGATGCGGCCTTCTATGCCGCCATGTGGGAGTCCATTGGCCAGACCGGCCTGTGGCAAGGCGAGATATGGAATCGACGCAAGAGCGGCGACGTCTATCCGCAATGGCTGACCATTACCGCCATACGCGACGCCGACGGCCAGGTCACCCATTATGTCGCCACGATGACCGACATCAGCGCGCGCAAGGCGGCGGAGGACGAGGTCCGCCATCTGGCCTTCAACGACGACCTGACGCAACTACCCAACCGCCGGCTGCTGATGGACCGGATGCAAAGGGCAACGGCCGCCAGTGGCCGAAGCCGGCGACGGGGCGCGGTGATGCTCATCGACCTGGACAACTTCAAGGCGATCAATGACGTCCTCGGCCACGACCAGGGCGATCTGCTTCTCCAGCAGGCCGCGCAACGCCTGAGTCGCTGTGTCCGCGAGGGCGACACCGTGGCGCGCCTGGGTGGCGACGAATTCGTGGTGATGCTGGAAGACCTGAGCGAAGAGCTCGAGCAGGCGACCCGGCAGGCGGAGGCCGCCGGCGAAAAGATTCTCGCCACGCTCAACCAGCCCTACGAACTGCGCGGCGGGCAACACCGCTGCACGCCGAGCATCGGCGTCACGCTCTTTGCCGATCAACGGCAGAGTATCGACGAGTTGCTCAGGCAGGCGGATCTCGCCATGTACCAGTCAAAGTCCGCCGGGCGCAATTCGATGCACTTCTTCTCCGGCGCGCCGTAGGCGCCAGACGGGCGCGCCCGACGCCCACCGGGAACGCCGCCCGGTCAGATGCAGGCGCTGCGTACCTGCATCATGTCGGTGAGCCCGCGCAACGCTTTCTCGATGCCATCCTGCTTGAGGTTCGTCATGCCCTCGCCGATGGCGGTGCGCTGGAACTCGGCGGCGGCCGCCTGGGCGCGGATCAGATGGCGGATCGCCGGCGTGCAGTCGAGCACCTCGTAGAGGCCCAGCCGCCCCCGGTAGCCGGCGCCGTAGCATTCGTCGCAGCCCTTCGGCCGCCAGACGGCCAGCTCGCCACCTTCGCCGAGCCGTTCCCGCCAGCCGGCGACGATCGCTTCGCGCTCGCGGAAGGAAGGCTGCCGCAGATTGCCGGCGTAGTAGTACTCGGCCGCCAGTTCGTCGAGTTCCTGTCCGGCCAGCGGCACTCTTTCGGCACAGGTCGGGCACAGCCGGCGTGCCAGGCGCTGGGCCAGAATGCCGAGCACCGCGTCGGCCAGGTTGTAGGGGTCGGCGCCGAGGTCGAGCAGTCGGGTCGCCGTTTCCGAGGCCGAATTGGTATGCAGCGTGGACAGCACCAGGTGGCCGGTCATCGACGCCTCCAGGGCAATGCGCGCCGTCTCCTGATCGCGCATTTCGCCGATCATGATCACGTCGGGATCGGCGCGCAGGAAGGCGCGCAGGGCGTTGGCAAAGGTCCAGCCGATCTTGGCGTTCACTTGCACCTGGCAGACGTTCTTCTGCACGATCTCGACCGGATCTTCGGCCGTCCAGATCTTGCGCTCTGGAGTGTTCAACTCGCGCAGCGCCGAATGCAGCGTGGTGGTCTTGCCGCTGCCGGTGGGGCCGCAGACCACGATCAGGCCGTAGGGCCGATTGATCATGCGCTGAAAGGCCGCCAGGTCGCGCGCCGTCATGCCGATGCTGTCGATGGCCATCGGTTCGCCCGGCGGCAGCAGGCGAATGGTGACATCCTCGATGCCGCGGATGGTCGGAATCGTCGCCACGCGCAGGTCGATCTGGCCACGGTTCGGGCACATGAAGTAGATCTTGCCGTCCTGTGGCTTGCGCCGCTCGGAAATATCCAGGTCGGACATGATCTTGATGCGCGATACGACCGCCTCGTGATAGGCCGACGGAAACTCGGAGTAGTCCTCCATGCGGCCATCCCGGCGGAAGCGGATACGGGTGAAGCCGTTGCCCGGAAACGCCTCCAGATGAACGTCGGAGGCCTCGACGGCGGCAGCGTCGTTGATCATCTTGTTCACCAGGCCGACGACCGTCGCGTCCTCCTCCGAGATGGCGGTGGCTTCCGGTTGCGGTGGCAGCGTCCCGGACAACTGAACCAGCGCCTTCTTCGCCAGGCTGCGGAATTCGCGATCCGACTCCTGCGCCGACCGGCTCTGGCCATAGTCGGCCAGTCGCTGGGTCAGCCGGTTGCCGGCGGCAAAGACCAGTTCGACATTCAGGTTGGTCAGGAACGCGAAGTATTCCTTCTCGGCGAACTCGAGCGGATTTTCGACCGCGAGGAACAAATGCCCTTCGATCACCGCGACCGGCACGGCGCGGTAGATCCTGGCCACGTCCATGGGTACCTTCTTCATGGTCGCGCCATCGATGTGGAAGGCGTACAGATCGACCATCAGGATGCCGGTCTGCTGGCACAAGGCGCGCGTGACATTCTCTTCGCTGGCCGCGCCCATCTTGGGCAGAATCCGGCCGATCGGTTCGCGCCGCCGGCCCTGCTTGAGCTGGATCTGGCAGGCCGAGTCGATGGCCTTTTGCGTGACCACGCCGTGGGCGAGAAGAATCTCGCCCAGGCGACGGCCGTCCCTGGCCGCGCCGTTGCCCTGGCCGCGACTGGCGACGGCCTGCCGCAACTGGTCGATGTTGGCGATTTCGTGCCACGGCACCAGAGGCGGCGCTTCGCCGTCCGCTGGCTTGCCTCCCTCAGGCTCGACCACCGGCATGTCGGGCAGTCCGCGCCGCTGTTTGCCATGAGTCGCATCAGTCGCCGCGTGGCGCCGCGCTTCCTGGTCCAGGCGCGCCACTTCGGCCGTCGCGGTGGCGAAGGGATCATGCGGATTGCCGCTCATGTGCGGGAAAGCCAGCTCATGCGCCTGCTTCAGCGCGAGCAACTCGCTCAGCACCTTCTCGGAAAAGCCGCTACGCTTGCCGCGGTCCGAAAGCATCAGGCTGTCGAGGTACGGCATCGCCTCGTGGCTGCCCCAAAGGGCCTCGATCTTGCGGACCAGGCGCTCGTGGTTGCGCGCCATGGTTTGCGGAAACACCCCCGCGCTATCGGCAATGGCCGCGGCGATTCGCGGGAACTTTTCGCTATCCCTCCCCGGATAGTCGGCATCCATGATGGCCTCCCTTGCTGCTGCTTCGTTCGAAGTCTAGCAGTGGGGCAAGGGGCGTGAACTGACGCCGATCAAAGGATTACAGCACGTAGCGCGACAAATCCTCGTTGATCGCCAACTCCGCCAGCCGGACATCGACATAGGCGGCATCGACGTCAACCGCTTGTCCTTTTTGCCCGGCCTCGAAGGAAACTTCTTCGAGCAACTTCTCCATCACGGTGTAGAGCCGGCGCGCGCCGATGTTTTCGGTCTTTTCGTTGACCTGGAAGGCGATCTCGGCCAGCCGGCGTATGCCGTCGGCGGCAAACGCCAGGCTCACGTCCTCCGTTGCCAACAGGGCCTGGTACTGGCGGGTCAGGCAGGCGTCGGTCTGCGTCAGGATCAGCTCGAAGTCCTCCACGGAGAGGGAATCGAGTTCGACGCGGATCGGAAAGCGCCCCTGCAATTCCGGAATCAGATCGGACGGCTTGGCCATGTGGAACGCGCCGCTGGCGATGAACAGGATGTGGTCGGTCTTGATCATGCCGTACTTGGTCGACACCGTGGTGCCCTCGACCAGCGGCAGCAGGTCGCGCTGCACGCCCTGGCGCGAGACATCGGCGCCCTGCGTTTCCTGGCGCGAGGCGATCTTGTCGATCTCGTCGAGGAAGACGATGCCGTTCTGCTCGACGTTCTGCAGGGCCTGCGCCTTCACTTCCTCGTCGTTGATCAGGCGCGCCGCCTCTTCGTCGGTGAGCGCCTTCATCGCCTCGCGGATTTTCATCTTGCGGCTGCGGCGCTTGCCGCCACCCAGGTTCTGGAACATGCCCTGGATCTGCTGGGTCAGTTCCTCCATGCCCGGCGGGGCGAAGATCTCCATGGCGGCCGGAGGTGGCGGCCACCTCGATCTCGATTTCCTTGTCGTCCAGCTCGCCCTCGCGCAGCTTCTTGCGGAACTTCTGCCGCGTCCCCGAATCGTCGGTCGCCGTCTCGCTGAAGCCACCGCGCGCGGGCGGCAGCAGCACGTCGAGCACGCGGTCCTCGGCGGCATCGACCGCCCGGTCGCGCACCGCCTTCATGGCCGCCTCGCGGCCGTCCTTGATCGCCGTTTCGGCCAGGTCGCGAATGATGGTGTCGACGTCGCGACCGACGTAACCGACCTCGGTGAACTTGGTCGCCTCGATCTTGATGAAGGGCGCGTTGGCCAGCCGCGCCAGGCGGCGCGCGATCTCGGTCTTGCCGACGCCGGTCGGGCCGATCATCAGGATGTTCTTCGGCGTGATTTCCGAGCGCAGCGGCTCGGCCACCTGCGCGCGCCGCCAGCGGTTGCGCAGGGCGATCGCCACGGCGCGCTTGGCGCGGGCCTGGCCGACGATGTGCTTGTCGAGTTCGGAGACGATCTCCGCCGGCGTCATCTGGCTCGTCGTGTTCATTCGAGGACCTCGATGACATGGTTCTGATTGGTGTAGATGCACAGGTCGCCGGCGATCTCGAGCGACTTCTTGACGATCTCGGCCGGCGCCAGTTCGGTGTTCTCGAGCAGGGCGCGCGCCGCCGACTGGGCGTAGGCGCCACCGCTGCCGATGGCGACGATGCCGAGTTCCGGCTCCAGGACGTCGCCGTTGCCGGTGATGATCAGGGAGTGCTCCGTGTCGGCCACCGCCAGCATGGCCTCCAGGCGGCGCAGCACCCGGTCGGTGCGCCAGTCCTTGGCCAGTTCGACGGCCGAGCGCAGCAGATTGCCCCGGTGCTGCTCCAGCTTGGCCTCGAAGCGCTCGAACAGCGTGAAGGCATCGGCCGTGCCGCCGGCAAAGCCGGCCAGAATTTGCTCGCCATACAAGCGGCGAACCTTGCGGGCGCTCGCCTTGATGACGATGTTGCCCAGCGTCACCTGGCCGTCGCCGCCCAGCGCGACGGCGCTGCCGCGCCGCACGGAAAGAATGGTGGTACCGTCGATACTGCTCCAAGCTGCCTCCTATTGCCGACCGGTTTCAGGTCTTGCGCGTTTCGATGCGAGCCACCCGGTCCAGTCCGATGACTTCCCACAGGGCGGCCAGCAAATGGCTGGCCTTGACCAGGCGCAGCTTCTTCTGGGTCGCCAGCAAGGCGGTGGCGAGATTCATCAGGTTGGCGGCGGCGACGAAGTCCATGCGTTGCAGGCGGCTGGTATCGACGACGATCTCGTTGCTGGTCTCGGCGCGCGCGCGAATCGCCGCGAAGGCGGCGTCGTTGGCGGCGGTAATGGAGCCTTCCAGAGAGCACTCGGTCTCCGCTTCAGGCGCCACGTCGGCGGGCTTGCCGCCGGCGCCGGTCGCCGGCTTGCCCGCCTTGACCTTGGCGGGCTCCCAGGACGGCGGCGATACCTCGAAGGTCACGGCATAGTTGACCGCGGTGTCCTCGAAAGCCTCCTGGGCGGCCGATTGCTGATACAACTCAAGCAGCAGCAGCCACATTTGCTCGTTCTCGCGCTGTCCGGCCACGATCTTGCGCGCCAGAATGGCCGCCAGCTTCTCGGCGCCGCCCAGCACGCACTCCTTGCGCGCCTTCTTCAACTGGCGCAGGGCGTCGTTCACAAGTTGGCAACCCTGCTCGTCGGCATCGGTCACTTTTGCGAGTTCGAGCCTGACGGAGGGGTTCTTCTCGGCGAGCTTCAGCAGCGGCGGCAAGGCCTCGCCCGCCTTGCCGCTGAGCACGCCGGTCAAGGTGACGGCCGCCCTGCCGCCCACCGACGAAACGACGACCTCGGTCTTGTTCGCGCCACCGGTCCAGGTGGGGGGCGAGGTTTCGAACCTGGCCGCATACTCGAGCGCCAGGTGCTCGAAGGCCTGCTGTCGATCCAGCAGTTGATAGAGCTCGAACAGCATGCCCCAGGCGCGCGGCGCGTAACTGCCCAGGGCGGCGTCGCGATCGCGAATCGCCCCCTCGAGCGGCGCGCACGCGGCATCCGGTTGCTCGACCGAATAGAGCATGGCGGCCTGCTCGATGGCGGGTGGTACCTGATGCGTCTCTTCGCGAACCTCGATCTGCCCGCCCCGCGCCGAGGGGATTTCGCCCGGCTGGGTGAAATCAAGCGACCCAAGTTCGTCCGGGCCCGAGCCAAGGGCTGGCTTTGCCGGAGGCCGTGCCGGCGCCTTGCCAGCCAACGGCGGGGGTGTTTTCTTGCCGAACAGGGGGAAAGCCACAATATCAAACCGTACGAAAGTAAAGCGAGTCTTCTAACATATCCCATTATCCGCTGCAATCGGCATGGTCACCTAGCCCGCGCCGGATTCATGGTCATGACGATCAACGCCCCGGCCGTCAGGCAGCAAACAATGGCGGCGCCGGCCGGCAGATCGAAGAGTGCTGACGCCAGCAGGCCCGCGCCATAGCCAGCGGCGCCCAGTCCCCAGGTGGCCATCAGCCGGCGGGTGCCGGCCAGGCCTCGCAGCGCCACGGCCGGTGCGATCAGGCTGGCGAATACCAGCAACACCCCGACCAGTTGCACCGAGGCAGTCACCGCCAGAGCGAAGAGCAGGTAGAAACCCACTCGGCCAAGTCGCCGGCCAAACGCCAGCCACAGGGCGAGAATCACCGCGTACAGCACCGCCACGGGGCCAAGCCGCGCCCACCCTACCCAGAGTATCTGGCCCGCCAGGAGATCCTGGAGATGCTCGCCGCCATGGGGGTCACCGGCCAGAAACAGGATTCCCGCCGCCGCCGCAACCACGAACAGCAGCCCGATCAGGGCCTCCTGGACCTCGGGCCAACGCTTCTCGGTCTCGGTCAATAGCAGCGCGCCGCCCAGCGCCGCGACCGCCGCCGCCGCCTGAATCGCGAATGGCGAGTCCCAATCCAGGCGGTGGGCGACGATCACGCCCAATCCAGCCACCTGCGCGATGGCGAGGTCTATGAAGATGATGCCCCGGCGAAGCACTTCGATACCCAGCGGCACGTGGGTGGCGAGTACCAGCAGCCCCGCGACCATGGGTGCGGCAAGCAGGCTCCAGTCGACGTTCATTTCAGGGCCGCCAGCAGTCGCTCGACGGTATCGTCGAACAGGGCGAACAAGTCCCTGGCCCGCTCGTTGCCGCCGACCGTGAAGGGCACCACGACCACCGGCACCCGGGCCTCGCGGCCGAACCACTCGGCGGCCTGCGGCGACTGATAGGCCGAACGGAGCACCAACTTCGGCGGATGGGCGGCAACTTGCGCCAGCAGCCGGCCAAGATGAGCCAACGAGGGCTCGACGCCAGGTTTCGGTTCCAGCGTCGCCACTTCCTTCAGGCCCAGCCAGTCTTGGAGGTAGGGGAAAGCCTTGTGCTGGACAACGACCGGCAGGCCGCGCAGCGGCGCCGCCTGATCTTCCCACCGGGCAATGGCGGCTCGCCAGCGTTCGCCGAAGGCCTTCCAGTTGGCGCGATAGGTGGCTGCATCGGCCGGAGCAAGCTCCGCCATGCGCGCCGCCAGAGCCGTGCCAACCTTGAGGAAGTTGCGGGGATCGGTCTGGATATGCGGATTACCGCCCGCATGCACGTCGCCCTCGGCACGATCGAGGCGGCCGGGAACCTCCATCATGGTCACTTGGCCGGCGGCTTCAAAATAACCCGGCTGGCCCGGCTGGACGCGGGCGTTGCCGGATTCGCGTTGTACCACCGGCAGCCAGCCGATTTCCAGTTCGGCGCCGGTGGCGACGATCAGGTCGGCACTGCGCGCGCGGGAGATCAGGGACGGCCTGGCCTGAACGTGGTGCGGATCCTGCAAGCCGTTGGTGGCGGTAAACACCTCGACCTGGGCCCCACCGATTTCCTTGGCCAGCGCACCCCACTCCGGCACGGTGGCGAAGACTTTCAGGGCCGCCTGCGCGGGTAGGGCAAGCACGGTTGCCAGCAACAGAACAATGGCTTTCATCTTGCCTCTCCTCAGAACTTGTGGGCGCCGTGAGCACCCAGGCTGACCACGTATTGCAGCCAGAGCTGATTGTCGGTGACTTCCGGACGCGACTGCTCGCGAGCGAACTGCAGGCGCACTCGCGAGAATTCGGAGGCCGAAAAGTCGACCATCACCGAGTTGCGCTTGGGCCGGTAGGCGGCGAGCAGCGGGAAGTCGGCCACCGTCAGGACGCCGCCATCGACCAGGCCGATGGCCGGCGAGCCGGAATCCAGCCGGTCGTAACGGTAGCCGACCCGCCAGCGCGGCATGAACTGGTAGACCGCCTGGGCATAGAAGCCGGACTGGGTGAACGCATAGTCGCCGTCCTGGCTGCCCACCGTGCTGGCGCCGTTCACGTCGTAGGCCAGACGGCCCGTTTCACGGCGACGGAAGTACTCCCCCTGCACCATCAGACTGCGTTCCCGCGCATTGCCCGCCGGTGCCCATTTCCAGACCAAATCCGCCAGCCAGGTACGGCTGCGGCCTGTGAATGCATTGGTCACCCCGGTATCGGTGCCGTCAACGTCGTCATATTGACGATTCTGGGGCGAGGCGCCAAGCACCGACAGCCCGGCGCGCCAACTGCTGGAAGCGCCGACATCGCCGCCGATACGGGCAAACAGGGCGCCCACCGTGCCACCGTTCTTGTTGCGATCGGTGGAGGGGAAGACACCGCCGGAAGCCGCTTCGCCCCCCAGTTCAAGGAAGAAGTCGGTCGGCGCCACCCATTTCAGTTGCACTCCATCGTTCTTCAACTGGCCGCCGAGCATGGCCTTGTAGGCGAGCGGCGCATCGGCGAAATCCCAGACGTGGGCATGCCGCTCGTTCAGGTAGCCGATGCCGGAAAGGAAGCGGCCCGCCTTGAGCGTGACGCCCCGACCGAGGCCCAGCGTCTGGATGAAAGCCTCTTCCACCTCGGCGCCGCCTTCGGGTGCGAGGGCCGCGGTCAACTGGCCGCGCAGGGTATGGTCGATATTGGCCGAAATGCCCAACTCCGACTCACCCAGACCAAAACTGCGCCGCGGTGGCCCCACCTCGCCGCCGGTCGGCGCGAAGCCGGCGATGGCGTAGCTTTCCGGATCGCTGGACAAACGGGTATAGGTACCGTTTAGTACAAGCGAGATACCCGGATTGAAGGCGGCCTCGCTGGCCGGCTTCTGGGTCGCGGCGATAGTCGGCTGTTGGGCGACGGTCTCGGCGTGGCCGGCCTTGGCTTCGGCCTGGGTGAGCCGGGATTCCAGCGCGGCGATGCGCTGTTCGTAGGATTGCTTCATCTGCGCGATTTCCTCGCGCAGGGCTTTCAGGTCGTCGGCCCGGGCCGACGGTGCTGCCAACGCCAGCGCGACGGCGGCGCCGATGGCAAGTCTCTGCATGGTGGTTCTCCAAAACGGATGACGAATAGCGACCGACGCCCAAAGGATGGGGCGCCGGGACTGGTCAGGTTTCAGAGAACGGCGGGCGGCGCGCGAGCGCGGTAAGGCGAGAACACCGCGCCGGAACTGGCCGGCGGCGGTGGCGGCAACGGCGGCGCGGCGAGCGCGGCCGCATGGAAGGCAAGCGGCGCCGGTCCCGGCGCCACGCCGGCCAGCGCGGCCAACGAGACGCAGGTGGTGCAGACGTGGGAAAGGCTCAACGCCTCGCCATGGCCCTCGTCGCCCTGATCGGCGACCACGATCGCGGTCGCCGCCCCGCCGACGTGGCCGATCATGTGCGCGAACGCGCCTTGCTGCGCGCCGAGCAGCAGCAGCGACAGCAGAACGGCAAGGAACGGCGGCAGGCGGAGGCGGGTCATGGCGCGACTACGATATCAGGAAACCTGCACCAGCAGGCCCTTCAGGTATTCGCCTTCAGGGAAGGCAAGATCGATCGGATGGTCCGCCGCGCCTTGCAGGCGCTTGACGATGCGGGCCTCCCGACCCGAATCGAGCGCCGCGCCGGCGACGATCTTCTGGAACAGTTCCAGGCCGATGCCGCCGGAACACGAATAGGTCATCAGCAGCCCGCCGGGATTGAGCAACTTGCAGCCGAGCAGGTTGATGTCCTTGTATGCCCGCGCCGCGCGTTCGGCGTGGCTGGCCGACGGCGCGAACTTGGGCGGATCGAGCACGATCAGGTCGAAGCGTTCGCCGACGGCCTTCAGCCGGCGCAGTTCGTCGAAGACGTTGGCGCCGCACCATTCGGCGCGTCCGGCGTCGAGATGAGGATTGAGCGCCAGGTTGGCCCGCGCCTGCGCCAGTGCCGGTTCCGAACTGTCGATCGACACCACTTGCGTCGCGCCGCCGGCCAGCGCCTGTAGCGAAAAACCGCCCGTGTAGCAGAAGCAGTTGAGCACGCGTTTGCCGACGGACAACTCCTTCAGCAAGCGCCGATTGTCGCGCTGATCGAGATAGAAGCCAGTCTTGTGACCGCCAACGATGTCCACCGCCATCTTCACGCCGTGTTCTTCGATGGCGATCTCGTCCATGGCGGCACCGGGGGCTTCGCCACGCACCCAGCCGGTGCGCGGTTCCAGTCCCTCCAGGCCGCGCACTTCCGAATCCGAACGCTCGTAGATGCGTGCGCAGCCGGTCGCCAGCATCAGGGCGTCGGCGATGGCCTCGCGCCACTTTTCGGCACCGGCGGAAGTCAGTTGCAGCACCACGGTATCGCCATACCGGTCGGCGATAACACCCGGCAGGCCGTCCGATTCGGCGTGGATCAGACGCAGGCCCTGCTGCCCCGCCAGTTCCGGCAGCGCGGCGCGGCGCGCCACGGCGGCGGCGACGCGACGCTTGAAGAAGGCGTTGTCGATGATCTCGTTGGCGTCGAAACTCCACACCCGTGCCCGAATCTGCGACTCCGGACTCCACGCCGCCTTGGCCAGCACACCCCGGTCGGAGACCACTTCGACCGTGTCACCTGGCCGCGCCCGGCCGGCCAGCCGCTCGACCGAGCCGGCGAAGATCCAGGGATGGCGGCGGAACAAGGAGCGCTCTTTGCCCGGTTGAAGTATCAATTGAGACATCGCGGCATTGTATTCGACCGCTCTGATCGCCACGATGAATGGCAGGGCTTACCATGGCACCACGAGTCCTACCCGAGGCGAACAGATGGCACCCTTTGGCTCCCTTGGCCGCAAGCTTTCACGCCTGATCGGCCGGACCGACGACCGCGATGTCCGGAGTCGGCGCATGGTCGCGGTGATCGAATGCCTGCTCAATCAGAATGCGCGCGATGCCGGAGCAGCCGTGTTTCCAGCGATGAACGGCGCGGTGATCGACCTTTGCCGCCAGCACGATATCGGCCTGCTGCAAATGCCCTGCCCGGAAATCGCTTGCCTCGGCTTGGCGCGCGAGCGGCAACCGGGGCAATCGTTGCGCGAAGCGCTCGACACGGAGGCGAACCGCGCCTGTTGCGCACGCCTTGCCGGCGAAGTGGTCGATCGCCTGCAGGCCTACATGCGGGCCGGCTACCAAGTCGTGGCCGCACTGGGCGGCAACGAGAGCAGCCCCGGCTGCGCCGTGCATTGGCGGGAGGATGGCTTGCTCGAGACATCGGGCATTTTCATGCGCGAACTCGCGGCCGAGCTCGCCAGACGGCAGATGGCGCTGCCGTTGCTGGCCATTCGCGATTCCGAACCCGCGCTCCTCGACCAGGACGTGCGGGCGCTACGCGAGCTATTCGCGACTCGGCCACCGCGGTAACCATTCCCCGCGTCCGTCGGGGCTATTTCTTTCGCGCCCGCGGATGCGCCGCGTCGTACACCTTGGCCAGGTGCTGGAAATCCAGGTGGGTATAGATCTGCGTGGTGCCAATGTTGGCGTGGCCGAGCATCTCCTGGACGGCGCGCAGGTCGCCGGACGATTGCAGCAGATGCGAGGCGAAGGAGTGGCGCAGCATGTGCGGATGCACGTGGACACCCAGTCCCTGGCGCTTCGCCCAGGCGGCCAGCCGTCGTTCGATGGTGCGCGGGTTGAGACGCGTCGCCGCGCCGACCGACGAACAGGGCCGGCTCGGTCGCCGGCGCGATCTGGCCGCGCTGGCCAAGCCACGCCGCGATCGCCGCCGCCGCCTTGCCGCCCACCGGCACGATGCGCGTCTTGCCGCGCTTGCCGGTGACGGTGACCGTGCCCTCGACGAGGTCGAGTCCGCCGGCCACATCGAGCCCGGCCAGTTCGGACAGACGCAGGCCCGAGGAATAGAACAGTTCGAACATGGCCTTGTCGCGTACTTCCAGCAAGGCTTCGGCCGGCGCATCGAGCAGGGCTTGCGACTGGTCGATGGACAGCGCCTTGGGCAGCGCGCTTCGGCTGTTTGGGGGCGCGCAGTCCGTCACAGGGATTCCGGGCAATCGGCGCCACGCCGGGCCAGCCAGCGGTAGTAGGCGCGCCAGGCCGACAGGGTACGGGCCAGCGACCGGGCCGCCAGGCCCTGGCCGTGCAGTTGCATGACGAAGCGCCGGAACTGGTGGGCTTGCAGACCGGGCAGCGCCGCGTCGCCGGCCAGGGCGACCAGCTTGTTCAGGTCGCGGCCGTAGGCGGCCAGGGTATGCGGGCTGGCCCGGCGCTGGTGGGCGAGTTCGGCGAGAAAGGCGTCGACCGAGGTTTCGGCCATTGACCGGACTGGCCGGACTAGCCGACCACGCGCAGCAGGGCGGCCGCCGCCATGTCGCCGATGCGTTGCAGGTAGAGCGTGCCCATCTCCGGATAGAACCGATGCGCCTCCTCGCTGGCCAGCAGCAGCATGCCGAAGCAGGCACCCGCTTCGCCACCGCCTTCGCGCAGCGGGATCTGGGCCACGGAACGAACGTGGCCACCGCTCTCGCCGAGCCAGGCCACGCGCTTCCTGCCCGGCCGAAGGACCGCAATAGGGTTGGACGAGCAGGCCGGCCAGGATCTTGACGGCGTCATCCACCGGCGCGAACTCGACGGCGTCGCCTTCGCCCGACGCCCCAGATCCGCACGGCGACATGGGGCACGGCGAAGTCGCCGCCGAGATGCGAATAGAGCACGCGCATGACGCCGGTCAGATCGGTGGCGCCCAGCAGGGCGACCCCGAGTCGGTGCACCTTGTCGGAGATGGCGTCGTTCTCTTCGCCGAAGGAGATCAGCTCGGCCAGCTTCGCCTCGAGCTGCTTGACCTTGTCGCGCATGGCGCCGATCTGGCGCTCGGTGATGGAGATCGCCTTGCCGCCATGCGGGCTGGGTATGTGAATCTGGGCAAGCAATTCGGCGTAGTGCTCGAAGAACTCCGGGTGGCCCTTCAGGTAGCTGGCAATCTCGTTGGCGTCCATGGCGGCTTTCGTAGTGTTCAGCAAAGGTCGGCGGGCAGCGTGGCCTCGCCCTCGAATACGGTGACGGCGGGACCGGTCATGAGCACCGGATTCCCCATCCCCGCCCAGGCGATGGTCAGTTCGCCACCCCGGGTCCCGACCCGCACCGGCGTATCGAGCAGGCCGCGCAATACGCCGGCCACCACGGCGGCGCAGGCGCCGGTGCCGCAGGCCAGGGTTTCGCCGGCGCCGCGCTCATACACGCGCAGCCGGATGGCGTGGCGATCGATCACCTCCATGAAGCCGGCATTGACCCGACGCGGAAAGCGCGGGTGCGACTCGATCAGCGGACCGTACCTGCCGACCGGGAAATCGTCGACATCGACCACCAACTGCACGGCGTGCGGGATTGCCCATCGATACGGCGGTAATGTCGAAACTCTTGTCGGCGACCTGCAAGGGCTGCGCGACATCGCTGCTGTCGCTCTCGAAGGGAATGTCGCCGGGGGTCAGGCGCGGCACGCCCATGTCCACCGTCACCTGGCCGTCGGCCTCCAGGCGCGGCGCGATGATGCCGGCCTTGGTTTCGACGCGAATCTCGCGCTTCTCGGTGAGGCCGCGATCATGAACGAAGCGGGCGAAACAGCGGGCACCGTTGCCGCATTGTTCGACTTCGCCGCCATCGGCATTGAAGATGCGGTAGCGGAAATCGACGCCGGGCTGGGTCGGCTCCTCGACCACCAGAATCTGGTCGCAGCCGACACCGAAGTGCCGGTCGGCCAGGTAGCGGGCCTGGGCACTGGTCGGAATGAAGGACTGATGGACGGCGTCGAGCACGACGAAGTCGTTGCCCAGTCCGTGCATCTTGGTGAACTTTATCTTCATGTCATCAGCGCCACATACTCTTTCCAGATGCAGCGATCCATGACGACGACCATGCCGGCGGCGCGCGCCCTTGCGGCGGCCGCTTCATTGACGACGCCTTCCTGCAACCAGAGGTTCTTGACGCCCAGCGCGATGCATTCGTCGACGATGCCCGGCACATGCTCCGGGGCGCGAAACACGTCGACCAGATCCGGCACCGCCGGCAGGTCGGCCAGCCGGGCATAGGCAGTTTCGCCGAGCACCAGGCGCTGACCGGGGCGCACCGGAACGATGCGATAGCCGTAGCCTTGCATCGCCTTGGCCACGCGGTAGCTGGGCCGCTCGGGATTGTCGGAAAGGCCGAGCACGGCGACGGTCTTCACGGCGCGCAGCAGGGCGCGGATTTCTTCGGGAGATGGGTTCTGGAACATGGGGCGATCTTAGCCGATGAGTTGGAAATGAGGGAACGAATTCAGGCTTGGTAAACGCTCTTTTCTCCGGGCGGCCGCGTCTTGAAACGCTTGTGCAGCCAGAAGTACTGCTCGGGCATCTTCGCCGCCTCCGCTTCGATGAAGGCATTCATGCGACGGGTGTCGGCCTCGATGGATTCGCCGGGGAAGCCCGGCCAGGGCGGACCGATCTCGATCACGTAGCCATCGGACTCCATGTGCGCGATGACCGGCAGCACCACGGCGCCGGCCAGCCGCGCCAGTCGAGAAAGGCCGGTGATGGTGGCGGCCGGGAAGCCGAAAAAGGGGACGAAGATGGTGTCGCGCTCGCCGAAGTCCATGTCGGGCAGGTAGAAGAAGGGCATGCCGGCCTTCATGGCTTTCAGGCCCTTGCGGGTGCTCTCCTGGCGCGACAGCATCAAGGATTTGCCGAAGCGCGCCCGGCCCTTGTAGAGGGCGGCGTTGAAGAGCAGGTTCTTCTGGTTGGCGTAGATGCCGGACATGTCGTAGTCCATGCTCATGCGCGTCCAGGCCATGTCGAGGCCGACGAAATGCGGCACCAGCAGGATCGCCGGCCGTTTGCCCTTGATGGCGTCGAGATGCTCGCCACCCGTCACCCGCACCAACCGGCGGATGCGCGCCTCGGACGCCCACCAGAGCAGACCGCGTTCCAGGAAGCTGCGGCCGAAGGCCTCGAAGTGGCGCTCGGCCAGGTCGGCCCGCTCGGCCTCGCTCATGGCCGGGAAACACAGCCGCAGGTTGATCAGGGCAATGCGGCGGCGCTCGTGGCCGAAACGATGCAGCAGACGGCCTAGGCCTCGGCCCAGGCTGGCCAGCATAGGCAAGGGCAGCCAGTGCAGCAGCCACATCAAGGCAAGGACGATTCGGGTCATCGGGTCACTTTGGTTCGGGCGCGCCGGCCGGACGCTTGTAGCGGTTGTACCCCCAGAGGTATTGCTCGGGGCACCGGCGGATGATCGCCTCGACCTCGCCGTTGAGTTGCGCGACGCGCGCCGGCAGGTCGCCGGTCAACGGCCTCGACAGGGGAAGAAAGTGGATGTGATAGCCGGCGCCGTAGTGCAGGCGTTCGGCGTAGGTGAACAACACGGTGGCGCCACTCTCGATCAGGCGCGCCACCAGCGTCATGGTGTACGCGGGCCGGCCGAAGAACGGCGCCCAGATCCCCTCGCCGTTGCCCGGCACCTGGTCGGGCAGCATGCCGGTGGCCTCGCCCTGCTTGAGGGCCTTGATCAGCCGCCGCACGCCGCCCAGGTCGGCCGGCGCAAGCTTCAGATTGGTACCGCGTCCCAGCTCCATCAGTGGGGCGAGCCATGCCTGACGCGGCTTGCGGTAGAGCACGGTAATGGGATGGGCCGAGCCATCGGCACCCGGCCGGGCGGCCAGATACTGGGCCGTGATCTCAAAGCAGCCGAGATGCGGCGTGAGGTAACACGATGCCGTGCCCGGCGGCCCGCGCCGCCTCCACCCGTTCCCAGCCGGTCACCTGAACCACTCGTCCGACCAGTTCCGCCGACGGCCGCAGCCAGATCTTCGGCAGTTCGGCGATGGCCTTGCCCGCCTCGGCGATGGCCGCCTGGCGCGCCTCGCCCAGTCCGGCCAATTCGATGTTCTCGCGGAAATGGCGCCGATAGGTGGGCGATGCCAGCCAGGTCAGCCAGCCGAACAAGGCACCCAGGTTGTGCAGCAACGGCAGCGGCAGATGCGAAAAAAGGCGAAAGACAAAGACCATGATGCCGCCGGGTTTGACCCCGACCGATAAAAAAGTAGAATTATGGCTTGTTCCGCCGAGTTAACCAGACAACTTGCGAGGCGGAGAAGGGCAGACAGGCGTTCCCACGCCACCGGCGCCCGGAAAACAAATCTCGCTAAAGCGTCGCCTGCTCCGCCCCGCAGCCGGCCTCGCCGAGTTGTGGGGCTTTTCATTTTCAGGAGCAGCAAACATGGCTCAAGACTATTTCTTTACCTCGGAATCGGTTTCCGAAGGCCATCCGGACAAGGTCGCCGACCAGATTTCCGATGCCATCCTCGACGCCATCCTGGCCCAGGACCCGTATTCGCGCGTCGCCGCCGAGACCCTGACCAATACCGGTCTGGTCGTGCTTGCCGGCGAGATCACCACCCAGGCCAACGTCGATTACATCCAGGTGGCGCGCAACACCATCAAGCGCATCGGCTACGACAACACCGAGTACGGCATCGACTACAAGGGCTGCGCGGTGCTGGTGGCCTACGACAAGCAGAGCCCGGACATCGCCCAGGGCGTCGATCGCGGCCTACGACGACTACCTCGAACCAGGGCGCCGGCGACCAGGGCCTGATGTTCGGCTACGCCTGCGACGAAACGCCGTCCCTGATGCCGCTGCCCATCTACCTGTCCCATCGGCTGGTCGAGCGCCAGGCTATGCTGCGCAAGGACGGCCGCCTGCCCTGGCTGCGCCCGGACGCCAAGAGCCAGGTCACCATCCGCTATGTCGACGGCAAGGCCGACGCGATCGACACCGTGGTGCTGTCCACCCAGCACGCGCCGGAGATGAGCGATGGCGCCAAGATGAAACCGGCCTTCGTCGAAGCGGTGATCGAGGAGATCATCAAGCCGGTGCTGCCCAAGGAGCTGATCAAGGGCGAGATCAAGTATCTGGTCAATCCCACCGGCCGCTTCGTCGTCGGCGGCCCGCAGGGCGACTGCGGCCTGACCGGCCGCAAGATCATCGTCGACACCTACGGCGGCGCGGCACCCCACGGTGGCGGCGCCTTCTCGGGCAAGGATCCGTCCAAGGTCGACCGCTCGGCCGCCTACGCGGCCCGCTATGTGGCGAAGAACATCGTTGCCGCCGGGCTGGCCAGCCGTTGCCAGGTGCAGGTGTCCTACGCCATCGGCGTCGCCCAGCCGACCAGCGTCTGGGTCACCACCTTCGGTACCGGCAAGGTGTCCGACGAGAAGATCGCCGAACTGGTCAAGGCGCACTTCGACCTGCGTCCGAAGGGCATCGTGCAGATGCTGAATCTGCTGCGGCCGATCTACGAGAAGACCGCCGCCTACGGCCACTTCGGCCGCGACGAGCCGGAATTCACCTGGGAGAACACCGACAAGGCGGCGGTGCTGCGCGCCGACGCCGGGCTGTAACTCCTACGCTTCGCGCCCGTTTCGCGTCGCCTGGCGCAATGCCGCCAGGGCGACGTCGAAGCGAAACGCACCAAGTTCCCGCTCCACTGCCGCCGCTTGGTCGCCCAGCAGCGGATGCAGCAGTTCGGCATGCTCGCGCCACAAGACGGCGGCATCCATGTCATCCCGCATGAGCAGGGTTTCCAATTGCGTCAGTAGCGCCGCCGCTGGGGCGGCGTTTGCTTCCCCTCCGGGGAGTTCGGCCGGTCGCGACTCCCGAGACTGTCCGATCGGCAGCGTCACGTCGCACCAGAACCGGCTGCCGGCGCCGAGTACGCTGCTGACGCCGACCTCGCCCCCCATCAACATGGCCAGGCGTTTGCACAGCGCCAGCCCCAGGCCGGTGCCACCGAACTTCCGGGTGCTGGACATATCCACCTGATGGAATGGCTGGAATAGATCATTCTGCTGTTGCGGGCCGATTCCGACGCCATGGTCTTCCACTTCAAATCTCAACCGGATGTCGAGGCCTTCGTCCTCGAGGCAAACAGCGCGCAATACGATTTCACCGCGCTCGGAGAACTTGACGGCGTTGCTGATGAAGCAGCCCACCAGTTGTCCGATGCGCCGCACATCGCCGCGCAGGTAGGCGGGCAGCTTGGGGTCGCGTTCAAGACGGCAGTTTATGTCCTTGCCGTTCGCCGCCTTGACGAGTACCGCCAGCAATCCGGCCAGTAGGTCGTCAAGATTGAAGTCGGCGGTATCCAGACTGACCTCGCCGTCCAGCCGGGAAAAATCGAGCATCTCCTCGATCATCGCCACCAGACGGCTGGAGGCCGAATCGATCGAATCGAGCATCTTCCGATGCTCGATTCGATCCGTCTCTCGTCGCAGAAGGTGAGCAAAGCCGGCAATGGTGTTCAATGGTGTGCGCAGTTCATGGCTCATGACCGAGAGAAAGACGCTCTTGGCCCGCGAGGCGGTGGCCGCGGCATCCAGTGCCTCGGCCAGAGAGCGGTTGCTGCTCGCCAGTTGTTCCTGCGTCGCTTCCAGGGTGCCGATGGTGGCGGCGAGGCCGATCCGGCGCCGCCGCAGCAACTCCAGCAACCAGACGCCGACCAGGGCAACCAAGAGGAATACCGCGCCATGGATGACGTAGCTCTGGCGTTGGCCCGCCAGCGTCGCGGCGACGGGTGAATAGTTCTGGCTGACGCTGATGCCGCCACGAATGTCGCCCACCCGGTAGCCCTGCTTCTCATGGCACTTCATGCAGGACTGGGCGACCAGGAGAGGCGCCATGTAGCGCAGTTGCAAGCCGCCCGGCGACGACACCAGTTCCACGGCTTCGTCGACCCCACGCTCGAAGTCTTGCAGTGCGCGCCGCTCCCACTCATCCGCGGCATTTGCCGGCCGGATCGGCTTCAGGCTGGTGATATGGAATATCGTGCCGCCGTTGGCGGCGGCCATTTCCGCCAGCAGTCGCGTCATGAATGCCGGATTGACCATGGTTAATGCCTGGCCATCGGTGGTCAGCAGATCCCGGCGCGGGTGCTCGAGATAGGGATTGGGCTGGACCGTCGGCGATACCGGCACATAGACGCCGCCATGGTCGGCATTCCAGGCCCTGACCAACACGACCATGCGGAACATGTTGCGGGCGCCTTCAATTGCCACCTCGAGCGACTGGCGACCCAGGTCGGCCAGATGGACGTACAGTGAGCTGCTCACGGCGATCGCCCAGACCAGCAGCGGCACAAGCCACCACGCCCGGTTGGTCAGGAATACCGGGGGGGACTTGTTCGTCACCGGGGGTTGCGCGGTGGCAGGTACGGTATGCGCGTCCATCATGGCCCTGGCCGCCGCCTCGACCGGTCGGCTAGGCGTCGCCGTCCCGATTCCGGTTGGCGATATCGACGAACTCGTCGAACGCTTCCAGAAAGGCGTCGGTCACATCCGGATCGAACTGCCGACCGCGCTCGGCGGCGATGATGCGCCGCGTTTCTTCAAGCGGCACCGGCTCCTTGTAGCAACGCCGCGAGATCAGCGCGTCGAACACGTCGGCCAACGTCATGAGACGGGCCGATATGGGAATGGCATCGCCGACCAGGCCATCCGGATAGCCGCCGCCATCCCAGCGCTCGTGATGCCAGTGGGCGATTTCCTTGGCCAGGACGAGAAAGGCGACCGGTTGTTCGGAATCCTCCTCGGCATGCTCGATGGCGTCCGATCCCAGCTTGGCGTGGGTCTTCATGATGGCCCACTCTTCGGCGTCCAGCTTGCCGGGCTTCAACAGAATGTGGTCCGGAATGCCGACCTTGCCGATATCGTGCAGCGGAGCCGACTTGACGAGCAGCTCGATGTTGCGGTCGGTCAGGAAGTAGCTGAAGCGCGGATGGACGCGCAGCCTTGTCGCCAGGGCGCGCACATAGCGCTGGGTGCGGAGCAGGTGGTTGCCCGTCTCCGGGTCGCGGGTTTCCGCCAGTCGCGCCAGGGCCTGAATGCTGACGTCCTGGATCAACTGGTTTTCGCCCATGCGGCGCGCCACTTCCGCCTCCAGGACCTCGTTGCGATTCTTGAGCCAGTCGCGCGCCTGTTTGACTTCGATCTGGGTGCGTACCCGGGCGAGCACGATCGCCGGCCGCACGGGTTTGGTGATGTAGTCGACCGCGCCGAGACTCAGGCCATATTCTTCGTCCTGAATGCTGTCCATGGCGGTAACGAAGACCACCGGAATGTCGGCCGAACGCGGATCCTGGCGCAGGGCGCGCAGGGTGGCGTAGCCATCCATGCCGGGCATCATGACATCCAGCAGGATCAGATCGGGGCGCGGCTCCGACACCGCCACCTCCAACGCGCGCTGCCCCGAACTGGCGACCCGCACACGATAGTGGGGGCGCAGCAACTCGCCCAACACGACCAGATTCTCCGGCGTATCGTCGACCAGCAGAAGGGTGGAAAGCGTCGCCGCGGAACTGTCGCTCATCTCGGTGTCGGAATCGGAAGTCGCTCCATTATATAGAGAGGGGGCCCTTCCGCCGTATAATGACCGCCATTCCGAGGAGCGCTGCAAGGGCGTGTGATTCGTTGCCGTCCCCAGGCTCGGTCTTTTTGAGAACCGCGCTCGCCTAACCCGTACCGGGAAAGGTGAGCCCGAGTTCGACCCGCTCCCTCCCGGTCACAAGTTCAAGGAGCGAACATGAACGCTGTGACTGACCTCAAGCAAGACTACGTTGTTGCCGACCTGGCGCTGGCCGACTGGGGCCGCAAGGAAATCCGCATCGCCGAGACCGAAATGCCCGGCCTGATGGCGATCCGCGAGGAATACGCGAAGAGCCAGCCGCTGAAGGGCGCGCGCATCACCGGCTCGCTGCACATGACCATCCAGACCGCCGTGCTGATCGAGACGCTGACCGCGCTCGGCGCCGAAGTGCGCTGGGCCTCGTGCAACATCTTCTCGACCCAGGACCACGCCGCCGCCGCCATCGCCAAGGACGGCGTCGCCGGTCTTCGCCGTCAAGGGCGAGACGCTGGTCGACTACTGGGACTACACCCACCGCATCTTCGAGTGGCCGGACAACGGCTACTCGAACATGATCCTCGACGACGGCGGCGACGCCACGCTGCTGCTGCACCTCGGCACCAAGGCCGAGAAGGACATCTCGGTGCTGGCCAATCCCGGCTCCGAGGAAGAGCGCATCCTCTTCGCCGCCATCAAGGCCAAGCTCGCCATCGACAAGACCTGGTACTCGACGCGCCTGGCCCAGATCAAGGGCGTCACCGAGGAAACCACCACCGGCGTGCATCGCCTCTACCAGATGCACGAGCGCGGCGACCTGAAGATCCCGGCCATCAACGTCAATGACTCGGTCACCAAGTCGAAGTTCGACAACCTCTACGGCTGCCGCGAATCGCTGGTGGACGGCATCAAGCGCGCCACCGACGTGATGATCGCCGGCAAGGTCGCGCTGATCGCCGGTTACGGCGACGTCGGCAAGGGCTCGGCCCAGGCCATGCGCGCGCTGTCGGCGCAGGTCTGGGTCACCGAGATCGACCCGATCTGCGCCCTGCAGGCGGCGATGGAAGGCTACCGCGTCGTCACCATGGAATACGCCGCCGACAAGGCCGACATCTTCGTCACCTGCACCGGCAACTTCCACGTCATCAACCACGACCACATGGCGAAGATGAAGGACCAGGCCATCGTCTGCAACATCGGCCACTTCGACAACGAGATCGACGTCGCCTCCATCGAGAAGTACCAGTGGGAAGAAATCAAGCCGCAGGTCGATCACGTCATCTTCCCCGACGGCAAGCGCATCATCCTGCTGGCCAAGGGTCGCCTGGTGAACCTGGGTTGCGGCACCGGCCATCCGAGCTACGTGATGTCGTCAGTTCCTTCGCCAACCAGACCATCGCGCAGATCGAGCTGTTCACGCGCAATGCCGACTACCCGGTGGGCGTCTATACGCTGCCCAAGCATCTGGACGAAAAGGTGGCGCGCCTGCAATTGAGGAAGCTCAATGCGCAACTGTCCGAACTGACCGATCAGCAGGCCGCCTACATCGGCGTGCCCAAGGACCGGCCCGTACAAGTCCGAGCACTACCGCTACTAAGACGAGGAAAGCCATGGCCCGCATGCTGATCGGCTGGCTGCTCAATGCCATCGCCCTGCTGGCCGTGGCCTACCTGCTGCCATCGATTCACGTGGCGTCGTTCGGCGCCGCCCTGATCGCCGCCCTCGTGCTCGGCCTGGTCAATACCCTGATCCGGCCGGTGCTGGTGGTGTTGACCTTGCCGGTGACCCTGCTGACCCTCGGCCTTTTCCTGCTGGTGATCAACGGCCTGCTGTTCTGGCTGGTGGGTAACCTGCTGGATGGATTCTCGGTAGGCGGCTTCTGGCCGGGGGTATTCGGCGCCCTGCTCTATAGCCTGATCTCCTGGCTGCTGAGCAGTCTCCTGCAACCGGGCGAATGAAGTCCTTTCATCGGCGCAGCTCGCGCCCGTCGCCGAGGCCGGCGCCCATGGCCGCCCCCTCGGCGGCCGGCCATCACGACGGCCTGCGGGCGGATCAATTGCTGGTCGAGCAAGGTCTGGCGCCATCGCGCACGGTCGCCCAGCGGCTGATCGAAGCCGGTCGGGTTTCCTGGTCTGGCGGCCCGGTGGCCAAGGCGGCACTGGTCTTGCCGCTGTCGGCGGAATTGGCGGTGGCGGCGGATGAAACGGACCGCTATGTTTCCCGGGGCGGCCTCAAGCTGGCCGGCGCCCTGGCGCGCACGGGGCTGGCCGTGGCCGGTCGTGTCTGCCTCGATGTCGGTCAGAGCACCGGTGGTTTCACCGATTGCCTGCTGCAGGCCGGTGCCACCCGGGTCATCGGTGTCGACGTCGGCCATGACCAGATCAATCCCCGCCTGCGCGCCGATCCGCGCGTCACGTGCATCGAACACGCCAACGCCCGCGCCCTCGACCCGGCGGCGCTGCCCGTTGGCGCTTTCGATTTGATCGTCGCCGATCTCTCCTTCATTTCGCTCACCCTGGTGCTGCCGCGGCTGCCGGCCCTGTTGGCGCCGGCGGGCGACATGCTGCTGCTGGTCAAGCCGCAGTTCGAGGTCGGCCCGGAACACGTCGGCAAGGGCGGCATCGTCCGCGACGCCTCGCTCTATCCGGTGGTGGCCGACAAGATCAGGCAAGCCGCGCAGGCCGCCGGCCTGCGCGTTCTCGACTATTTCGACAGCCCGATCGCCGGCACGGATGGCAATCGGGAATTTTTCATCTGGACACGCCATGAGCACGATTGAACTTTCGGTGGAATTCTTTCCGCCACAGACCCCCGAAGGCGCGGAGAAGCTGCGCGCGACCTGGACCACGCTCGCCGCCGCTCAAGCCGGCCTTCTTTTCGGTCACCTTCGGCGCCGGCGGTTCCACCCAGGACCGCACCTTCGACACCGTCGCCGAGATACGCGCCGCCGGCCTGGAAGCCGCGCCGCACCTGTCCTGCGTCGGCTCGACCAGGACGCGCGTGCGGGAGATACTGCGACGCTACCGCGATGCCGGCATCCGCCGCATCGTCGCGCTGCGCGGCGACCTGCCGTCGGGCATGGCCGAGGCCGGCGAACTGGGCCACGCCAACGAACTGGTCGAGTTCATCCGCCAGGAAACCGGCGACTGGTTCCATATCGAAGTGGCGGCCTACCCGGAATACCACCCGCAGGCGAAGACGCCGCGCGACGATCTGCTCAACTTCAAGCGCAAGGCCGAGGCCGGCGCCGATTCGGCGATCACCCAGTTCTTCTACAACGCCGACGCCTACGAGCACTTCGTCGCCGACGCGCGGTCGGTCGGCGTGAGCATGCCGATCATCCCGGGCATCATGCCCATCGCCAGCTTCTCGAAGCTCTCCCGCTTTGCCGACACCTGCGGCGCCGAGATTCCGCGCTGGATGCGCCGCAAGTTCGAGAGCTACGGCGACGACACGGCCTCGGTGCGCGCCTTCGGGCTCGACGTGGTAACGGAACTTTGCCAGCGTCTGATCGAGCGCGGCGCGCCCGGCCTGCATTTCTATACCCTCAACCAGGCCGGCCTGACCATGGAAGTGGCCCGCCGGCTAGGGTTCTGATTCGGCGTCACCCGGGTCCGGATCGGCCAGTTCGACGCGATTCCGACCGGCCGCCTTGGCGCGGTAGAGCGCCCCGTCAAGGCGATCGAGCAGGCTGTACAGGCTCAGTTCGGCGGGATTGAACTCGGCGACACCGAAGCTGGCCGTGAAGTGGATCCGCCGGCCCTGCAGATGCAGGTGGCATTCGGCGAGGGCGGCACGCATGCGTTCCGCGGCCCGCATTGCCTCCGCCGCGGCGGTGCCCGGCAGCAGTACCAGGAACTCTTCGCCGCCCCAGCGGCCGACCACGTCCACCTCCCGCACCGCTTGCGTGACGGTTCGGGCAAAGCTGACCAGCACGGCGTCGCCCGTCTGGTGGCCATAACTGTCGTTGATCGTCTTGAAGTGATCCAGGTCGATCATTACCAGGGACACCGGCATGCCGTAGCGCAAGGCGCGTTGTACCTCGTGCTCGGCAATCTCGTCGAAGGCGCGCCGATTCGCCACGCCGGTCAGCGCGTCGATGCGCGCCGCGCGCTCGGCGGCTTCCTTCTGCTGGCGCAATTCCTCGGTGGCCAGAACCACCTTGTGGCGCAGATCCTCTTGTGTAAAGGCGATCCGCTCCGCCATGTCGTTGATGCCAGCCGCCAGGGGCTCCAGCACCCCCGACGCGGCGCCCCGCGTCCGGGCGCTCAACTCGCCGCCCTTGATGCGCGCCACGACCTCGCTGATATGAGTGATCGGGGCGGTGACGCTGCTGGCGATCACCGTCGACAGCACCGCCGCCAGAACCAGGGCGCCGGCGGTGATGGCGAGGACGCGCCAGAGCATGTCGCTTCGTTGGCTCTCCAGCGCCGCACGGGAGAGTTCGAGCACCGCGTAACCAAGCAACTCCGCTTTCGCACTGGTAGGTGCCAGAGCCGTTTCGGCGTAGATGTCGTCGACCGACGCCGCCGATCGATTGATCGGTATCACAACGATCAACGGGTCGCCACCCACCATCTGCTCGGCGCCGTTGAGCCGTGGCGTCCAGGCGGAGAACTCGCCCGACGACGCATGCAGCTGTCCATCGCCGTCGAGCAAGGCGGCGCCCTTGATCTGGCTGTCGCCACCCCGGGCAGCACTCACCAACTGGTCGAGCGCCTCGCGATTGCCGGCGAACAGCGGAAACTCGGCCGCCGTGCCCAACTGCCTGGCCACGGCGCGGCCCCGATCCTGCAAGGCCTGCTCCAGATCGGCGGTGTGCCGATCGAGGAAACCGATCAACAGCAACGCCACCACCATCACCGCCGGCAGGGTTGCCGCCAGCAGCAGGCGCGCGCGAAAACCGATCCTCATCGCGTGGCCTCCTTGCGCTTGAGCGCCTCGGTGGTCGCCGACGGGTCGTCGGCGACCACACCCAGCGACCGTGCCACCCTGTCGTTCACCACCACCGAGAAGTCCGCCGCCCACTGCGGCGGCGGCAAGCCGCGGCCGGCCAGACTGCCCCGCGCCACGGCGGCGGCCTGACTGGCCGCCTGGCCCGGTGACACATGGAGGGCCATCGCGGCGCCCGCTTTGACATAGCCGGCCGAAAACGCCACCATCGGCACGCGCTGGCGGTAGGTCGTTATCAGGATGTTCTGTAGCGAACTGGCGTTGTAAACCTTGTTGTCCGGCAGGGCCAGCAGAACATCCACCTCGCCGAGCAAGGTCTTCAACGCCGGGTAGATCTCTTCGCTGTCGCCACCCACCTCGGCCGTGACCAACCGCAAGCCGCGCGCAGCGGCTTCTTTGGCCAGAACCGGCGCCAGTGCCGCGGACTCCGGGCCGAACAGCACACCCACCCGCTTGCGCTCGGGCATGGCCAGCCGGAGCAATTCGAGATACCGGGCGACCGGCTGGTCGAGAAACACCGCCGAAAGGCCTGGCCGGGCTTTCGGTACCAACGCCTCGTAGCTGGCACGCGGTAGCAGCGCCGCCAGAATCGGCACCCGGGCCAGGCTGGTTTCGCGCTGCACGCTGTCGAGCATGTTGCGCAAGGCGACGGCCCCCAGCGTGATGATCAACTGCGGCGGCCTGGCCGGGGCACCCTGGAACTCCTGCCAGGTCCCGACCTTCAGCTCGCCGCCCCGTGGCAACTGCGTCAATTCGTTGCGCAGCGCCGTGGCCGCCTCGACATACGGCCCGACGGACTCCGACTGCACCACCCAGACCCCGGCGTCGTCGGCACGCGCCCAGCCCGGCGCCAACGATGCCGCCGCGGCGAGGAGCAGAAACAGGCGACGCGCCGTAGGCAGCTCAATACTCCAGACGCAGCGTGGCAAAGGCGCGGCTATCGACCACCAAGGGCGGATAGGAGCGCTGCACGTAGTCGAGGTGGTCGCCGGCCACCGCCCGGACGGTCAGCGCCGCCTCGGCGCGGGTGGCGCCGATCATGAAACGTCGGCCCAGGCGCAGGTCGGTTTGCCGATAGGCGGGAATGATGTCGGAGGCGCGCACATAGAAATACTTGGCCATCTCGGTGTGAATCACGCTCAGCTCGAAATCGGCCGGCAGGCGCTGGAACCAGGCCAGCGTCGAAAAATGGCGGGGCGCGAGGCCCGCGTCCTGCGGTGATGTGCTGCTGGCATCGGGGATCAGGCGCAGTTCGGTGTGGTTGAACAGGACCTGCGTGCCGGCCACCGGCTGCCAGCGCAATTGCGTCTCCCAGCCGCGCTGGACACTGGGATCCTTGTTGATGATGTCGTTGGCGCAAGTCGGACAGGGCTTGGAGTAGGCAAGCAGGTCGCGAACCTTCTCTTCGAAGACGCGCACATCGGCGCTCAGGCCCAGGCGGGGGAATTCACCGAGGTAGCCCAGCTCGGTGGAATAGACGCGCTCCGGGCGCGCGTTGCCCGAGGCGAGCGCGACGGGCGTGGTGCCGGATCGCCAGTCGGCGCGCAATTCGAACAGGGTGGGCTGCTTGTCGGCCGTGGTCTTGCCCAGGCGCAGGGTGTGCCCGGGCAACAGGTGGTAGTTCACCACCAGCCGCGGCGATCCGTTGCCGCCGGTGATGCTGTGGCGCTCGAACAGGCCGCCGGCGTTGACCACCCAGTCGGGATGCGGCTTCCATTCGACGTTGCCGAACACCCGCCACAGGTCGAGCCGCTCGGTGATCCGGTCGGGGAAGAGATCCCGCGAATCGACCTCCTCGTGGCGATACTGTCCGCCCCAGACCAGGCGCCAGCCATTGCCCGCGGCAAGGCTGTGCTCGGCCTCGAGCTCGCCGCGGCGGGCAACGCCATCGGCGCGCAGCAGCGGGTAGAAATTGCCATAGCGCTCCTCGTCGATGGTGCCGCTGACTTTCACCTGATCGGTGGCGTCGAGGCGACGCGTCCATTGCAGCCGGGCATAGCTGTTCCGCCACGATTCGTCGTGCCAGGTACTGGGGACGTTGCCGGCGTTCCAGCGGGACTCCGCGTGGCCGGCCGTAATGGTTACATCGTCCGCGCCGGAGGGATGCACGTCGCCACGGAAATGCAACTGGCCCAGCCGGCTGGTATCGGCAAGATTTTCGAAACCCCGATCCGCCCGTCTGGCCACCGTAAAGCGGAACTGGGCATGCTCGCCGCCCCAGCCGACGCGCGCCACGCCATCCTTGACTCCCGCTTCTCCGACGCTCAGGGACACCATGCCGCCGCGCGTGTCGGCGGCGTGGCGAGTGACGATATTGACCACGCCGAGGAAGGCGTTGGCGCCATAGGCCGCCGAATTGGAGCCGCGCAGAACCTCGATGCGCTCGATATCCTCCAGCACCACCGCCAGCATGCCCTGATTGGCCGAACCGACCAGCATGCTCGAATAGACCGATCGGCCGTCGACGAAGACCTGGAGCCGACGCACGATGCCGTTGTATTCGGCGTGGTAGTGCGCGATCGGCCGGGCCGCGCCCTCGAAATGGGAAGAGATGAAGCCCGGCACCAGACGCAACAATTCCGGGACGGTTCGAGCCCCGGAGCGGCGGATCATGTCGCGGTCGAGAACGGTCACCGCGCCGGGCGCCTCGTCGAGCGGCTGGGCAAGTCGGCTTACCGACAGCACCTCCGGCATTTCGGTGAAGAAGTCCTGTTCGGAGACTGCCGCCGTCGCGGCACCGCCGGCTCCGATGCCGACGCACCAAACGGGCAGCAAGCGGGCGATTGATTTTGCCGGAATTCTGATGATCACTCTCCTGAACAGGGCCGCTCCGATTCGCATGGACCGGCATCCAGTATGCTTATTGACACTATCAAGGGTTCGCCGGCGCAGGTCAAGACCGGGCGCGCAGACTGACCAGCAAGACGCCGGCGACCACCAGCGCGGCGCCGGCTAGCTGCCAGAGCGACATCGCCTCACCGAGCAGCCACCAGCCCAGGGCGATGGTCATCAGCGGTCCGACCGTGCCGATCAGCACGGCGCGACCGGCGCCAATCCGGCGAATGGCCGCCGATTGGGCAAAGACCGGGATCACAGTCGACAACACCGCCATGGCCAGACCGTAGCCATAGATGGGCAGCGGCTGAACCAGCGCCGAAAAGGGCTGCGTGGCGAGAAAATGAATCAGCGTCGCCGCGGTGGAGACCAGCATGGCCAGGGCCGTGAAGCGGGCGACGCCGACGCGCGCCAGCATCCGACCGCTACCCGACAGATAGAGGGCGTATGACAGCGACGAGGCGAAAACGAAGGCGCCGCCGACCCAAACCGCGGAAACCTCGGCGCTCTGGCGCAGGTCGTGGGCGAAGGCGGCGGCGATGCCCGCGTAGCAAAGGCCCAGCGCCAGCCAGGCGCGGCGGCCAATGGCCTCGCCGAAGAACACCGCGCCCAGCAACAGGGTCAGGGTTGGGTAGGTGAACAGGATCAGACGCTCCAGCCCGGCGGTGATGTATTGCAGGCCGACGAAATCGAGAATGCTGGCGCCGTAGTAGCCGAGCAAGCCCAGGGTGACGACGGCCAGCCAGTCACGCGCGGCCAGTGGCGGCGCGCCACGCGAGGAGCGGAGCCCGACCCAGAGGAACACGGGCAGCGAGAACGCCATGCGCAGCGCCAGCAGAGTGACCGCCTCCACCGGCGCGGCGGCGTAGGCCAGTTTGACGAGGATCGCCTTCAGGGAAAAGCCGAAGGCGGCTAGTACGGCGAGCCAGATGCCCGCCATGGGTGATGTGTTCAGCGGCGGCGTCCGCCGAGGATCGAGCCCAGCACGCCACGGACGATCTCCTGGCCGACCTTGGAGCCGATGGCGCGCACCGCCGACTTGACCATTGCCTCGCCGACGCCCTGGCGCTTGCCGTCGCCGCCGAAGATGCTGCCCAGGCCGCCGAAGATACCGCCGCCGTCCTTTTCCGCCGCCGCCGGCGCGGCCGGGGCGGCTTCGGCCGCCGCCACCGCCCTTTCCTTCAGCTTCTCGTAGGCCGATTCTCGGTCGACGGCCTTTTCGTAGTGGCCGTAGATGGTCGAATTCTTGATCGCCGCGGCCCGCTCGTCGGCTGTCAGTGGACCAATGCGGGAACCCGGCGCCAATACGAAACCGCGCTCGACGACTTGCGGCGAACCCTTTTCGTCGAGGAAGGACAGCAAGGCCTCGCCGACGCCGAGTTCCATGATCGCCGTCTGTGCGTCGAACTTCGGATTGGCGCGCAGGGTCTGCGCCGCCGTCTGGACGGCTTTCTGATCGCGCGGCGTGAAGGCGCGCAGGGCATGCTGGACGCGGTTGCCCAACTGGCCGAGCACCTTGTCCGGCACGTCGAGCGGATTCTGGGTGACGAAATAGACGCCGACGCCCTTGGAGCGAATCAGGCGCACCACCTGCTCCACCTTCTCCAGAAGGGCCGGTGGCGCTTCGCTGAACAAGAGGTGCGCTTCGTCGAAGAAGAAGACCAGCTTCGGCTTGTCCAGATCGCCGGCCTCGGGCAGTTGTTCGAAGAGTTCCGCCAGCAGCCAGAGCAGGAAGGTGGAATAGAGCTGCGGCGAATTCATCAGCTTCTCGGCCGCCAGCACGTTGATGACGCCGCGGCCGCGCTCGGCCTGCATCAAGTCGCCGATGTCGAGCATGGGCTCGCCGAAGAACTTGTCGCCGCCCTGCTGCTCCAGGTTGAGCAGGCCGCGCTGGATCGCGCCAATGGAAGCCACCGAAATGTTGCCGTACTCGGTCGTGTACTGCTTGGCGTTGTCGCCGACGTTCTGCACCATGGCGCGCAGATCCTTGAGATCGAGCAGCAAGAGGCCGTTGTCGTCGGCGATCTTGAACACCAGTTGCAGCACGCCTTCCTGAGTGTCGTTGAGCCCGAGCAGGCGGGAGAGCAGCAACGGCCCCATGTCGGAAACCGTGGCGCGCACCGGGTGGCCGTTCTCGCCGAACACATCCCAGAACACCACCGGATTGGCGACCGGTTCCCAGTCGCTCACCTTGAGCATGTCCAGCCGTTTGGCCAGCTTGTCGGACTTGACGCCGGCGGCGCCCAGACCCGAGAGGTCGCCCTTGACGTCGGCCATGAAGACCGGCACGCCGATGCTGGCGAACTGCTCGGCCAGCCGTTGCAGGGTGACGGTCTTGCCGGTGCCGGTGGCGCCGGTGATCAGCCCGTGGCGATTGGCCAGCGCCGGCAGCAGGCTGATTTCGGCATCGCCGGCTTTGGCGATGGGCAGTGGTCGAGTCATGGCGGGCACCCCCCAAGTGGTAAAATCCGGCCATTTTACGCAGCAACAAAGGAAATCATATGGCCGGCCATTCCAAATGGGCCAACATCCAGCACCGCAAGGGGCGCCAGGACGAGAAGCGCGGCGCCGCCTTCTCGAAGATTGCGAAGGAAATCACCGTTGCGGCCAAGATGGGCGGCGGTGATATTGGCTTCAACCCGCGCTTGCGGATGGCCGTAGACAAGGGCAAGGCGGTCAACATGCCCAAGGACAAGATCGACAATGCGATCAAGAAGGGCACCGGCGAACTCGAAGGCGTCGATTACGTCGAGATCCGCTACGAGGGCTATGGCATCAACGGCGCGGCGGTAATGGTCGATTGCCTGACCGACAACAAGGTGCGCACCGTCGCCGAAGTCCGCCACGCCTTCAACAAGTATGGCGGCAACATGGGCACAGACGGCTCGGTGGCCTTCATGTTCAAGCATTGTGGCCAGATCATCTTCGCGCCGGGCGTGTCGGAAGAGACGGTGATGGACGCCGCCATCGAAGCGGGCGCGGAAGACGTGATGACCAATGAAGACGGTTCCATCGAGGTCATCACCGGCCCCGGCGACTTCATAGCCGTCAAGGATGCGCTGGAGAAGGCGGGGCTCAAGCCCGAGTTCGCCGAAGTGACCATGAAGCCGGGCAGCGAAACCGAGTTCGCCGGCGAGGACGCAGAGAAGATGCAGAGGCTGCTCGACGCGCTGGAAGGCCTCGACGACGTGCAGGAGGTTTACACCACCGCGGTGATGGGCGAGTAACGGCGTACCGTCGGCGCCGACTTTCGTGGCGCCGAGGCTCGTTCCGGCGGCCGTTTCAGGCGAGGCGGAAGCGCGATACCAGTTGCCGCAGTTCCTCGGCGAGTTGCTTGAGGCCGCGCACGGCATCGGTGGTACCCGCCACGGCGGCGCTGTTGTCGGTCGCCATGTGCGCGATGCTCTCGACGCGCCCGAAGATCTCGCGGCTGGTGGCGGCCTGCTCGTGTGTCACCGCGGCGGTTTCGCGGATCCCCGCCGCAACCGACCGGATGCTGTTGTTGATGCGTTCAAGGGCGACGCCTGCCTGTTCGGCGAGTTGCAGCCCGGTATCGACCTGACGGCTGCCGTCCTCCATGTTGCGCACCGCCTCGCGGGTTTCGCTCTGGATGGAGGCGATCATCGTGGAAATCTCGGCGGTGGCGCCGGTGGTGCGTTCGGCCAGCTTGCGCACCTCGTCGGCGACGACCGCGAAGCCGCGCCCTTGTTCGCCGGCGCGCGCCGCTTCGATCGCCGCGTTGAGCGCCAGCAGATTGGTCTGGTCGGCGATTTCCTTGATCACGGCGACGATTGCGCCGATCTGGTCGGAACGCTGCCCGAGCGCATCGACCAGCCGCGCCGATTGGTTGAAGGTGGCCGCGATGGCGCGGATACCATCGACCGCCTGGTTCACCACCCGCTGTCCCTCGACCGCCAGGCCGCTGGTTTTTTCGGCCGCGCCGGCCACCTGCTCGCTGCGCGCAACCAGGCCACCGATGGTGCTGTCGAGCTGCTCCGCGGACGACGAGGCGTCGGCGGCATGTCCGGCTTGGGCCTGCGAAGCCTGAGCGACCTGGTTCGCCGTGTCGGCAACGCCCGCCGAGGTGTCCACCACGCGCGCTGCGGCGTGCTGCACCTGGCTAAGAATGGCCGCAAAGTCGTCCGCCATCTTGTTGAAGGCGAGCGCCACCTGACCGAGTTCGCAGCCACCGCGGATCTCTGCGCGCACGGCCAGGTTGCCCCCGGCCAGGCCGGTGGCCGCCTTCATGAGTTCCCCGACACTGTGGGTAATGGCGCGCGTGATGAAAACACCGGCCAGGATGGACAGCGCCAGGCCGACCAGCATGCTGGCAATGGTGATGGCACGCACGCGGGTGGCGGACTTGCTTGCCGCCTCGTACTCCGTACGCGCGCGTTCCACCTGGTAGTTGAGCAGGGCGTCGATGGCGGCGGAGGCTTGAGCGTAGGCCGGCTCGAAGACCGACTTGCGCAGTTCGTCGGCCGAAGAAAACTTCTCGCGCTGCAGCAGGTCGATCATCGGCATCACGCCGGTGCGCCCAAAATTCAGCCGCGCCTTGATGAAGGCGTCGTAAAGCTGGCGCTCCTCGGGTGCCAGCGCGCGACTCTCGTACTCCTTGAGCAGGTTTTCGATCTTGAAGATGTAGCTACCCACCTTGTCCGTGTGGGCGACGATCTCGAAGGCATCGCTTTCCTGACGCGCCGCCGCCAGGCGGATGCTCATCTGCATCTGGTTGTTGCGGATCTCGTTGAGCCGATCGATCGCCCGCAGGTTGTCGTTATAGAGTGCAGAAATGGTCGCGTCCGAAGCCGCGATCCCGGTCATGCCGGTGATTCCGACGCCAACCAGCATCAGGGCGGCAAAGCCGATCAACACATAGAGCCGTGTCCGGATGTTCATTTGGTTCATCGCGTCCTCCCATATATTTTCGGCAATTATGACCGATCGGCGGGAGAACGCCCGCGGCGGCGATGCCTCGGTGTATCTTTCGCTACCAGCATGAATACACCCGTCCGCATCCTTGGCATCGACCCCGGCCTCCGCGTCACCGGCTTCGGGGTAATCGACAAGGTCGGCCAGAAGCTGGCCTATGTCACCAGCGGCTGCATCAAGAGCAACGACAAGGACAGCCTGCCCGAGCGCATCAAGACGCTGCTCGACGGCATCGGCGAAGTCATTGCGCTGCACCGGCCGCAGCAGGCGGCGGTGGAGAAGGTGTTCGTGAACGTCAATCCGCAATCGACGCTGCTGCTCGGCCAGGCGCGCGGCGCGGCGATCTCGGCGCTGGTCGGCGCCGACCTGCCGGTGGCGGAATACACGGCCTTGCAGGTCAAGCAGGCGGTAGTCGGCCATGGCAAGGCGGCCAAGGAACAGGTGCAACAGATGGTGATGCGCCTGTTGCAACTGCCCGGTCCGCCTTCCGCCGACGCGGCCGATGCGCTGGCTTGCGCCATCTGCCACGCCCATGGCGGACAGGGGTTGGGCAATATCGCGACGCGCGGTTTTCGCGTCAGGAAAGGACGGCTGGTGTGATTGGAAGAATTACCGGAACGCTGATCGAGAAGAATCCGCCGCAGATCACCGTCGATGTCGGCGGCATCGGCTACGAACTCGAAGTGCCGATGAGCACCTTCTACAACCTGCCGGCACCGGGCGAGAAAGTGTCGCTGGTCACGCATCTCGTCGTGCGCGAGGACGCGCACATTCTCTACGGCTTCGGCGGCGACGATGAACGCACCGCCTTCCGGCAGTTGATCAAGATCTCCGGTATCGGCGCGCGCACGGCGCTGGCGCTGCTCTCCGGCCTGTCGGTGAATGAACTCGCGCAGGCGGTGGTCCTGCAGGAAACCGGTCGGCTGGTGAAGGTTCCCGGCATCGGCAAGAAGACCGCCGAGCGCCTGTTGCTGGAACTGAAGGGCAAGCTGTCGACCGCCGGCCTGGCCACGAAAGCCAGCCTTGCTGGCACTGCTCCCGATGCGAGTTCCGACATCCTCAACGCGCTGCTGGCGCTCGGCTACAACGAACGCGAAGCCCAGGGCGCCATGAAGGCGCTACCCGACGGCGTCGCCGTGTCGGACGGCATCCGCCAGGCGCTCAAGTCGCTCTCGAAGGGCTGACCCGCGCATGGGCGCCCTCACCCGCCTGCGCTTTTCGGCCGGCCTGTTCCGGTTCGGCATCAACCTCTGGCCGCCCTTCGTCGGCGCCGTCGCCAAGACCCTCTACATCCGCCGCAAGCGAGGGTCGGATAAACTGGCAGACTGATGAGCATCCAGACCGACCAGTTTGGCGACCGCGGCAGCGACCGCCTGATCGCCGCCACCCCCGCCTCGGCCCAGGAGGACGCGCTCGAGCGTGCGCTGCGGCCGAAGAAGCTGGCGGAGTACGTCGGCCAGCAGAAGATCCGCGGCCAACTGGAGATCTTCATCGAGGCGGCCAAGCGGCGCGGCGAGGCGCTCGACCATGTGCTGCTGTTCGGTCCGCCGGGGCTGGGCAAGACCACGCTGGCGCACATCATCGCCCACGAGATGGGCGTCAATCTGCGCCAGACCTCCGGGCCGGTGCTGGAGCGCGCCGGCGACCTGGCGGCGATCCTGACCAACCTGGAACCGCACGACGTGCTGTTCATCGACGAGATCCATCGCCTCTCGCCGGTCGTCGAGGAAATCCTCTACCCGGCGCTGGAAGATTTCCAGATCGACATCATGATCGGCGAAGGTCCGGCCGCCCGCTCGGTGAAACTCGACCTGCCGCCCTTCACGCTGATCGGCGCCACCACGCGCGCCGGCATGCTGACCAACCCGCTGCGCGACCGCTTCGGCATCGTCTCCCGGCTGGAGTTCTACACCGCCGAGGAACTGGCGCTGATCGTCCGCCGCTCGGCGCAATTGCTCAACTGCGAGATCGTCGGCGAGGGCGCCACGGAAATCGCCCGCCGCTCGCGCGGCACGCCGCGCATCGCCAATCGCCTGCTGCGCCGGGTACGCGACTACGCCGAGGTGAAAGCCGATGGCGCCATCAGCCGCGAGGTCGCCGACGCGGCCTTGTCGATGCTCGATGTCGATCATCTCGGCCTGGACGTCATGGACCGCAAACTGCTGGGCGCCATGCTGGAAAAATTCGGTGGCGGTCCGGTGGGCGTGGACAATCTGGCGGCGGCGATCGGCGAGGCCCGCGACACCATCGAGGATGTGCTCGAACCCTTCCTGATCCAGCAGGGCTACCTGCAACGCACGCCGCGCGGACGGATCGCCACGGCGGCGATCTGGCGCCACTTCGGTCTCGCCCAGCCCAATCCCAACGGTGCGCTCTGGGAAGAATGATGCAGAACTTTATCTTGCCGGTACGGGTCTATTACGAGGATACCGATGCCGGCGGTGTGGTTTATTACGCCAATTACCTGCGCTTTCTCGAACGGGCGCGCACCGAATGGCTGCGGGCGATGGGTTTCGAGCAGGCCCGGTTGCTGGCGGAAACCGGCTTGGCCTTTGCCGTCCGCTCGCTGACCGCGGAGTACCTGAAACCGGCACGACTGGACGACGAACTGGACATTGTCAGCGGGATTGCCTCGCACGGCCGCGTGCAGGTGGTTTTCGACCAGCGCGTCGAACGGGGTGACGAAGTGTTGTTGACGGCGACGGTCCGCGTTGCCTGCCTGGATCTGCAACGCGGCAAGGCGGCGGCAATGCCCCAAGCCATTTACGAACAATTTGAAAAGCTGAAATGAATATTTCCCAAGACCTGTCGATCACTCGAACTGATCACCAACGCCAGCCTGGTGGTCAAGCTGGTGATGGCCGCTGCTGACCCTGGTTTCCGTGATGTCGTGGTACTGGATTTTCCGCAAGGCTTTCGCGATTCGCGATGCGCGCGAGCAAGACGGACAAGTTCGAGCGCGACTTCTGGAGCGGCGGCGATCTCGCCACGCTCTACCAGAGCGCCGTCAATGACCGCCACAGCACCGGCGCGCTGGAGCGGGTCTTCGAGGCCGGCTTCCGCGAATTCACCAAGCTGCGCGGCCAGAAATCGCTCGACCCGACCATCGATCATCGACGGCGTGCGCCGCGCCATGCGCGCCACCTACCAGCGCGAAATCGACGATCTGGAAGCGCACCTGGCCTTCCTCGCCTCGGTCGGCTCGGTGTCGCCCTATGTCGGCCTGTTCGGCACGGTGTGGGGCATCATGCACGCCTTTCGCGGCCTGGCCAACGTCAGCAGCGCGACGCTGGCCGCCGTCGCGCCGGGCATCGCCGAGGCCCTGGTGGCCACCGCCATCGGCCTGTTCGCGGCGATTCCGGCCGTGGTCGCCTACAACCGCTATCGCCCACGACGTCGATCGGCTGGCGGTGCGCTTCGAGAGCTTCATGGAGGAGTTCTCCAACATCCTGCAACGGCAGTCTCAGATGAGCGCATGCGCCGCGTGCTGATGAACGAAATCAACGTCGTGCCCTACATCGACGTGATGCTGGTGCTGCTGGTGATTTTCATGGTCACCGCGCCGATGATCCAGACCGGCAACATCGATCTGCCCAGCGTCGGCAAGAGCGCACAGCCGCCGGTCGCGCCGCTGGAGGTGATCATCCACGCCGACGGCAGCCTGGCACTGCGCGACCGCAGCAAGGGCGATCGCGAGCAGGTGATCGAACGCGCGGAACTGGCCGGCCGCCTGAAGGCCGCGCAGGCGAGGAACCCGCAGCAGGCGGTGCTGATCGCCGGCGACCGAAACGTGAAGTACGCGGAAATGCTGGACGTGATGGACAAGCTGCAGCAGCCCGGTGGCCAAGATCGGCCTGCTGGTCAACCGAGCAAATGAGCGACACGCCTCCGCCGCGCGTCGTCGCGCCAGGCAAGCGGATCTCCATCGCCCTGGCGGTCGTGGTGCATCTGGTCCTGGCGATCTTTCTGATCTACGGCATCCACTGGCAGACCAAGGTGAAGGACGTCGTGGAAGTGGAACTGGTACGGCCGACGCCCTCGCCGGCGCCGGCGCCGGCGGCCCGACAGGAACCCACCCCGAAACCCGAGCCCAGGCCCGAACCGAAACCGGTGCTCAAACCGGAGCCCAAACCCCTGCCGCCGGTGAAGCCGGATATCGCCATCAAGGACAAGGACAAACCAAAGCCCAAGGAAGAAGCAAAGCCGAAGCCGGAGCCGCCGAAGTTCGATCCCTTCCAGCAGCAGATGGCCGAGGAGGAGAAGCGCCTGGCGACGCACAAGCAGATTGCCGACGACGAGCGCCGACTCAAGCAGCTACAGGAAGCCCAGGCCGCCAGCCAGGCCGCGGGCGCGCGCAGCAAGGCCCTGGCCAGCTACACCGACCGCATCCGCGCCAAGATTCGCGGCAACATCGTGCTGCCGCCGGAACTCAAGGGCAACCCGTCCGCCGTCTTCGAGGTGGTGCAACTGCCCACCGGACGAGGTCATTTCGACCAAGCTGGTCAAGGGCAGTGGCCACGCCGGCTACGATGCCGCCGTCGAACGGGCCATACTCAAATCGAGTCCGCTGCCCAGGCCCGACGAACCGGGGCTGTTCGAGCGCAGCCTGCGTCTGATCTTCTGTCCCCAGGAAGACGGCAAATGCGGCTAAGTTATAATCCGTCCATGAAATTTCGCCCCTTCTTTCCTGGCCGCGGCCCTCATGGCGGCCCCCTTGGCGCGGCCATGCCCAACTGTCCATCGAGATCACCGGCGCCGGCGCCAACCGCATCCCGGTGGCGATTGCCGATTTCGGCGGCGAACGCATCATCGCCCAGGCGCTGACCTCCGTCGTTCGCGCCGACCTCGAGCGCAGCGGCCTGTTCCGGCTGGTCGACCCGATGGTCTGGCGGCGGGCGATAGCGCCGTCCCCTTCGCCGACTGGAAGTCGCGTGGCGCCGACGCGCTGGTCGGCGGCGCCGTGACGGCGTCCGGCGACCGACCGCTACGAAACGCGCTTCCGCCTCTACGACGTGCAAAAGCAGGCCCAGTTGGGCGGCCAGGCCTACGGCCACAGCTGGCGGCCAGATTCGCGCCACCGCGCACCGCATCGCCGACTTCGTCTACGAGAAGCTGACCGGCGAGCGCGGCGTCTTCTCGACGCGCATCGCCTACGTCGTCAAGAGCGCCGGCCGCTACGAGCTGCAGATCGCCGACGCCGACGGCGGCAATGCGCAGACGGCGCTGGCCTCGCGCGAGCCGATCATTTCGCCGACCTGGTCGCCGGATGGCGGCAAGCTGGCCTACGTCTCCTTCGAAGCGAAGAAGCCGGTGGTCTATGTGCATGACCTGGCCACCGGCCGGCGCCATGTCGCCGCCAACTTCAAGGGCTCCAACTCGGCGCCGGCCTGGTCGCCGGATGGCAAGCAAGCTGGCCGTGGTGCTGACCAAGGACGGCAGCTCGCAGCTCTACATCGGTCAATGCCGACGGCAGCGGCGTCACCCGCCTGGCCAGCTCGTCGCGGCATCGACACCGAGCCGCAGTTCTCGCCCGACGGCCAGTGGATCTACTTCACCTCCGACCGCGGCGGCAGCCCGCAGATCTACCGCATCGGCGCCAGCGGCGGCAATGCCCGAACGCGTCACCTTCGACGGCAGCTACAACGTCACGCCGCGCCTCTCGCCCGACGGCAAGAACCTGGCCTACGTATCGCCGCGACGGCGGCCGCTTCCAGTTGACCGTGATGGATCTCGCCACCAAGCAGACCCAGATCCTGACCGATTCGGCCAAGGACGAATCGCCCAGCTTCGCCCCCAACGGCCGCATGATCCTCTACGCCACCGAGATCGGCGGCCGTGGCGTGCTGGCGGCGGTTTCGGCCGATGGCCGGGTCAAACAGAAACTTGTCCGTGCAGGCCGCCGATGTGCGCGAACCGGCCTGGGGCCCCTTTCCGCAAGTAACTTTCCAGAGATTATCGGAGAAAATCACCATGCGCCAAGCACACCATCATCGCCCTTGCCACCCTCACCCTGCTGCTTCGCCGGCTGCGGCAGCCAGCCGCCGGCCCCCGAGCAGAGCCCGGCGGGCGTCGAGGACGCGCAAGCCCGAGCGCCGTGACCGGCGGCACCGCCACGACGACGCCGGTCACCAGCGGCAACATCGATCCGTACAGCCTGGCCGCACTGAAGGATCCGAAGAGCGCCGCTGTCCAAGCGCAGCGTCTTCTTCGATCTCGACAGCTACGTCGTCAAGGACGAATTCAAGTCGCTGATCGAAGCGCACGCCAAGTTCCTGGCCGAGAATCCGACAGATCAAGATGCTGATCCAGGGCAACGCCGACGAGCGCGGCAGCCGCGAGTACAACCTCGCGCTCGGCCAGAAGCGTGCCGAAGCGGTCAAGAAGGCGCTGCCGCTGCTCGGCGCCAGCGAAGAGCAGCTCGAATCCGTCAGCCTCGGCGAGGAAAAGCCGCGCCTGCACGGAACCAGACCGAAGCGTGCTGGGCGCAGAACCGTCGCGGCGACATGCTCTACTCCGGCGAGTTCTGAAGTCGCCATGAAGCGCCTGGCGACCGATCGCCCTGCGCCTTGCTCGGCGTGCTGGCCCTGCCGGCGCGGGCCGGCATGTTCGACGACGACGAGGCCGCGCCCGCATCGACAAGGCTGCGCGCCGAATTGCGCACCGAACTCGAAAGCCTGACGGCCCGCGTCGACCGGGCAACCAAGAACCAGATCGACTTCGCCAACCAGTTCGAGAGCGCTGAAGGCGGATCTGGCCCGCCTGCGCGGCCAGATCGAAGTGCTGACCAACGAGCGTCGAAGCGCGCGCAGAAGCGCCAGCAGGATTTCTACGTCGACCTCGACAGCCGGCTGCGCAAGCTGGAAGCGGCCGCGCGCCGCCGCCACCAGCGCCGAAGCCAAGCCCGACACGCCGCCGAAGGTCGATCCGGCGCAGGAAACACGCGACTACGAAGCAGCCCTGGCGGCCTTCAAGGGCGGGCAAGTACAAGGAAGCCGCCGCCGCCTTCCAGGCCTTCATCAAGAGCCATCCGAACAGCGGCCTGCTGCCGAACGCCCACTACTGGGACGGTTCCAGCCAGTACCAGCTCGAGCGACTTCCCGCGCGCCGCCGACACCTTCGGCAAGGTTGCCGCCACCTGGCCGAACGACCCGAAGGCGCCCGATGCGCTGCTGGCCCAGGGCAACGCGCTCGCCGAAACCGGCGACGCCAAGGGCTCGAAGCGGATCTTCGATACCCTGATCGGCCTCTACCCCGCCGCGCCGGCCGCCCAGATCGCCAAACAAAGGCTCAAGAAGAAGTAGTGTCGGGCCCTGGCGAGACGCTGCGCGTCAGCGAGATATTCCACTCCATCCAGGGCGAATCGACGCGCGTCGGCCTGCCCACGACCTTCGTCCGCCTGACCGGCTGCCCGCTGCGCTGCGTCTGGTGCGATACCGAATACGCCTTCACCGGCGGCGAGATCATGTCGCTGGCCGAGATCCAGGCGCGTATCGACGCGATCGGCTGCCCGAACGTCTGCGTCACCGGCGGCGAACCGCTGGCGCAGAAAGCCTGCCTGCCGCTGCTCAAGTCGCTCTGCGACGCCGGCTATTCGGTATCGCTGGAAACCAGCGGCGCGCTCGATATCGCCGATGTCGACGCCCGCGTCTCCCGCATCGTCGACCTCAAGGCGCCCGATTCGGGCGAGGGGGCGAAGAACCGCTGGACGAACATCGACTTGCTCACGGCGCGCGACGAAGTCAAGCTCGTGCTCGCGTCGGCGGCAGACTACGACTGGGCCGGACAGATGCTTGCCGAACACCGGCTCGCCGAGCGTTGCCCCGTGCTGTTCTCACCGGTCGCCGGTCGACTCGACCCCGCCGCACCTGGCCGAGTGGATCCTGCGCGACAAGCTGCCGGTACGCTTTCAGCTTCAACTGCACAAGGCCATCTGGGGTAGCGAGCGGGGACGCTAACCGGAAGGCCTCTTGACGAGGCTGTGGAGCGTCCTTCTCAGAACTCGCCGCTGGCGGCGGCCTGCATGATTTCGTAGATGGTGTTGCGCACCTTGATCGCCTGGGCCTTCAGTTCCGGCGGCAGGGGCTTGCCGCCGTGGATCATCATGTCGAGGCTCATCGACTGTAGCCAGACCTGCCCCTGGAGGTCCTCGACGATGGCGACGCGACAGGGCATGAAGGCCGCATACTTTGGGTTGTAATCGATCATCATCGCGCCAACGCGAGCGTCGCAGAAGCTGAGGAAATTGACGTAGCGATAGGGTTTGCCAAGAGTAGCTTCGGCCTGCTTGTAGAACGGCGCCTCGCCGGCGAAGAAGAAATTGCGCTCGTAGGCCAGGCTGGTGAGCGATTGCTTCACCTCTTCGGGACTGATGCCCTTGGCCACCGGAAACGACCAGATCATGGCGTCCGCCCAGTCTTTGGTCGGCGCGAACTTCTCATACATTTCGGCGAAGACGCGCGGCGCATCCGGATCGAGCGCACCGAAAAACTGCTTGTACTTTGCATAGCCCACGCCACCAGCCACGATGGCCAGGGCACCAATCACCGCCAGTATCGATTGTACAAAGCGCATCACACACCCCTCAGGTCTGATTGGCAGGTTGGCCAGGTCACGCCCAACCGAACCCTTGCGGAACACTCGGCCACCACTCGGCCACGATTTTAGCCGAATGGTGCGCCTTCTTTCGGCAACCGTGGCGGATGCTAGCGCCTCGCCGCCAGCAGAGTGGCCAGCAACGCGACGGCCACCAGGGCGAGGGTCAGCGCCAGGCTGTTGAGCCATGCCGGTGCGCAGCGCCAGCACCAGCCCCAGCTGCAGCATCATGACGCCCGACATCAGCTTGAGCAGGCGTCCCTCCCGTTCGGTGAGCTTGTGGGCGGAAAGCGTGCCGACGAAGGCCAGCACGATCAGCGCCAGCGGCACCACATAGATGACGTTGTAGAGGGCGAGCCAGCCGTAGCGGGCGGTGTGCGCCGGCTCGCTGAGCGTCAGGATGCGCGTATAGACCATGGGGAAGCCGGCCGTGCACAGCAGCTCGTAGAAATTCGCCGCCACCGCCAGGAACACCGTCGCGGCGAGCATCGCCACGGTGTTCTCGGACTGGAGTGATGGCCCGCGCCCGCCGGTAGATGTCCGGTTTGGCCGCCTCGGGAATGGACAGGGTGATGCCGCGCTCGAAGGCGAAGAAATCCTTGATGTTGATCGCGCCGACGAGGATGGCCACGATGCCCGCCGCCAGCGTGATCCAGGTCAGCGCGCCGAGAAACCGGAAGACGTTGAGCCAGGCGGCCATGAAGGCGAAGTACATGAGTCCCGAGGCGAGGATGAAGATGCCGCCGACGATCAGCATGCGCCGCCGGTCCTTCTGGTGCGCCAGCAGGCTGAGCAGGAACAGCAGCACGAAGAAGGCACAGGGATTGAAGGCGTCCAGCCCGGCGATGACGAGGGTGAACACGGGCAGCGAGAGCGCGGTCGGATCAACCGCGCCCAGGAAGGGCACCCGCACCGGCCGCGCCTGACGCCGCTCGCCATGGCCACGGCGCCGCCCGCGCGGCAGTCATCCAGCGCTCGCAGAAGGCGGCGCCGCCGGATGTCGCGTCGTCCTGCCAGCCCACTTCCATGCGGCCGCAGAACGATCAGCGTCGGCACCGCTTCGGCCGCTGGCCCGAGGGACTGCGGCCATCTCGACGAAACGGCGGGCAGTTGTCCCGATTGGCGCGAGACTTCCAGCGAGTGCAGGCGCACCCAGGGCCGCTCACGGGGAATGGCCTCGACGAAGGGGCGGGCCTCCTGGCAATGCGGGCAGGTTTCCGACCAGAAGAAATAGAGGTGAACCCGGGCAAGCCCGTCGCCGCCCGCTTCCACCCAGGCCGGCTGGCCGGCGACCGCCGGGCTCATCAGCAAGCAAAACCAGATCAATGGGCCAGCCAGCCGGCGCATGACGGATCTCTCCTCACAGCACCCAGTTGAACAGGTAGCCGACCAGCAGGATGCCCACCGCCACCACGCCGGCGAAGGTGGCGATCAGCGTCGGCTTCAGCACCTTGCGCAGGATGATCATCTCCGGCGCCGACAGCGCGATCACGCTCATCATGAAGGCCAGCACCGTGCCCAGCGCCGCGCCCTTGCCGATCAGCGCCTCGACCACGGGGATGATGCCGGCGGCGTTGGTGTACATCGGCACGCCGATCAGCACCGCCGCCGGCACCGACCACCAGGGCGCGTCCTTGCCCATGATCGAGGCCATGAAGTCCTCGCGGCACGTAGCCGTGAATGCCGGCCCCCAGCGCAATGCCGACCAGCACGTAGGGCCACACCTTGCCGACGATCTCGCGCACGTGCCGGCCGCCGGCCTCGAAACGTTCGACCCACGTCAGGTCGGTGCCGTTGGCCCCCTGCGCGTCGCCCACCTGGATGGCGCGCACCCAGTCTTCCAGGTGGCGCTCCATCCTCAGCTCGCCGATCACGTAGCCGGCAACGATGGCAACCAGCAGACCCATGACCAGATAGAGCGCCGCAACCTGCCAGCCGAACATGCCGAACAGCAGCACCAGGGCCACCTCATTGACCATCGGCGCGGAAATCAGGAACGAAAAGGTCACCCCCATCGGCACCCCGGCGGAAAGAAAGCCGATGAACAGCGGCACCGCCGAGCAGGAGCAGAACGGCGTGACGATGCCCAGCGACGCCGCCAGAACGTTGCCGACACCCAGCCGCCTGCCCGACAGCAGCGCGCGCGTGCGCTCCGGCGAGAAGAAGGTCTGGACGATGCCCATCACGAAGACGATGCCGGTGAGCAGCAGCAGCACCTTGGGCGTGTCGTAGAAGAAGAAGCGCACCGCCTCGGCCAGATGAGTGCCGCGCGTCAGCCCAAGGACGGCGACCAGCGCGTCGGCAAAGTCCGTCAGGTGCGCGTAGGCCGCCAGCCAGGCGATGGCGGCAAGGGAAAGGCCGCCAAGCCAACGGCGAAGCGTCGGCGCTGGCAGAACGGCGGCAGTACCCGGTTCGGTCATTGGTCGACTCCCATTACTTCGTCAGGCGCCACCGCCGAGCCACTGCTCGATCTTGTCGCGGCCGGGAATGCCACCGGCGTGTACCACCTTGCCATCGATGACCACGCCGGGGGTGCTCATCACACCGTAGCTCATGATGTCCTTGATGTCCTCCACCTTGTCGAGCTGTACGACCACGCCCTTGGCGCGGGCCGTTTCCTCGATCAGCTTGAGGGTCGTCTTGCAGTTGGCACAACCAGTGCCGAGGACTTTGATGTTCAGCATATCGATAACTCCTGTTCGATGAATGATGGGACGCGCCCGGCGTCGCCGCGTGGACGGCATCGCCCTACGGATTGCGTCCGCCACGGTAGCGCCGGCCCAGAGTATTCAGCACCTCGTCCTCGCTGATCCGGCCGTCATGGTCGGCGTCCAGCGTGTCGAAATCCAGCAGACGGGCGGGATCGCAGCGCGGTCGGCCCGCCCTGCCCCGTCGATCCTGGCAACGGGCGGACAAAGAGGCGTATTCCTCGCGGTTGAGGTAGCCATCCCGGTCCCGATCGTGCACCGAGAAGGCCGGCGGCAGCGCACGGTTCGGGCCGCCCGGCTGGGCGAGCAGCGGGGCGCAAAGACCGATCAGGGCGAAGAACAACAACGGGGTTCGCATCAGCGGGCCTCCTTCAGGTAGTCCACCAGGGCTTGCATGTCGGCGTCCTCGAGAGTGAAGCGGTGCGAACGGATCTTTCCGGAACGCAGCAGCGCCGGCACATCGTCGGGCGGGGTTTTCAGGCTGGCCTGGTCGGCGTCGTGGCAATAGACACAGTTGCTCTCGTAAACCGCCGCGCCGCGCTCCGGCGATGCGGCCGCCGCCTCGAGGACCTTCGCCTCGACGGGTTGGTAGAAGCCGCCGCGATCCCAGAAACCCGCCTCGCTGCAACCCAGGCAGGGATGGCCGGATTCGATCGGATTGCCGACTCCGTTCCAGCGCATCGTCGCGCAGGCGTTGTGGGTCAATGGCCCCTTGCAGCCCAGTTCGAGCAGGCACCAGCCGCTGCGCGCGCCGACATCGTCGAAGGTCTTGGCGAAACGCCCGGCCTCGAAGTGGCCGCGGCGGGAGCATCGGTCGTGCACAGTCTCGCCGTAGAAGGCGAGCGGGCGGCCTTGCGCATCGAGCAAGGGAAATGTGCCAAAGGCGACGCGATGGGCCAGCACGGCGCTCATCACCTCGGGGATCGGTGGGCAGCCAGGGAGGTTGATCAAGGGGCGGCGCGGTACCAGCTCACGCCGCATCAACTCGGCGATACCCATCGCGCCGGTCGGGTTCGGCGCGGCCGCCGGCAGGCCGCCGAAACTGGCACACGTGCCCACCGCGAGCACCGCCTCGGCCGCTGCCAGGCAACGCCGCAGCAGGCTCAGGTTGTCCTCGCCGGCGATGGTCGAGCAGGCGCCGCCCAGCGCGGTCGGCACGGAGCCATCCACCACCAGCAGGAACCGGCCGGCGGATTCCTCGAGCACCCGGTCTCGTGCCTCTTCCGCCGCCGCGCCGGCGGCGGCTTGCAGGGTGTGGTGATAGTCCAGCGAAATCAGCTCGAACAGCAGCCGCTCGATCGATGGCGCCGACGAACGGGTCAGCGATTCTGTGCAGCCGGTGCATTCCTGAAACGACAGCCACACCACCGGCAGCCGCCGCGCCCGGCTCAAGGCCTTGGCAAATATCGGCGCCGCACCCGGCGCCAGCGCCAGAAGCGAGGCGGTCATGGCGCAGAAGTTGAGAAAGGCGCGGCGACTGATCAGCCCTTGCCAGAAAGCTTCGATGGGTTTCGAGATATGGTTCATCGCGGTTCTCGTGCCATTGGCGCGCATTCTCCTCATTCTCGGCAAGTGTGGTTGATGGAAATGGTCTGGTGTATCTGAAGACGAGAGAACCCAGGAAAGGATGCAGGGCGGAGTCGCCTACTCGGCGCGTATCAAGGGCACCCATGGCACGGCTTCCGGCTGGAAGGTGACGTGACCGATGCCATGCTCGCCGGTCTCGCGCAGCAAGCCGTCCAGCACCGACGGCCAGTCGTTCATGTCCTTGATCCGCACATGCGCCGACAGCGCCAGCCGCTCGCCGGACAGCGCCCAGACATGCAGGTCATGCACTTCGAGGACGCCCGGCACGGCCGCGAGATCCCGACCAATTTCCGGCAGCGACAGGGCGAAGGGCACGCCATCGAGCAGGCCATGCAGCGCGTCGCGCAGCAGGCGCAGGCTGGAGGCCAGCACCAGGCCGCCGATCAACAGGGAGAGCAGCGGGTCGATCGGCGTCCAGCCGGTGGCCCAGACGACGATACCGGCGGCGATCGCCGCCACCGAACCAAGCACGTCGCCGAGTACATGCAGGAAGGCGCCGCGCACGTTGATGTTTTGCTGGCCGTGCGAGAGCATCCAGGCAACGAAGAGATTGACGCCCAGACCGATCACCGCCACCACGCTGACCAACCCGCCCTGAATGGCGTGCGGCGACTGGAAGCGCGACCAGGCCTCCATGCCGATGCCGAACACCACGGCCAACATGGCCAAGGCGTTGATCAGCGCCGCCAGCAATTCGACCCGGCCCATGCCGTAGGAGTGCCGCGCCGACGGCGGCCGCGCGGCGATCCAGGCCGCCAGCAGCGCCAGGCCCAGCGCCGCGCCGTCGGTCACCATGTGACCGGCGTCGGCCAAGAGCGCCAGCGAGCCGCCGCGCCAGCCGGCGAAGGCCTCGACGACGGCAAAGGCCCAGGTCAGACCAAGCGCGATGAGCAGGCGGCGGCGCTGCGCGGGGGTATCGGTGCCGCCGTGGCTGTGACCGTGGGAGTGATCGTGTTCGCTCATGGGAAATTCACAATTTGATCCGCGCGACGCCCCGGGTGATGCGCGCGAAGACGGGTGCATTCATTCCTTGGTCGTTGGTACTTTGCTACAGCGTAGACGAAAGCCCCGGCAAACGGATGCAACGGACGGTCACACCGAGGCCGTGGCAGCTACAAGGAGTGGCTGACAACGATCAGACAGCAGCCAGATGTTCATGTCCCGGATGCCCACGACGTCCAGGCGGGCGAGTACTGGGTCTATTGGTCGCAGAGCAAGTGCTGACTGGGACTCAAATCGGCCAGAAGCGGGCTTTGGCGGGCCGGAAATATTTGGCGGTTGGGCGTTTCGTCATTGTCTCGAAGCTGCCGCCCGAAATTTCTGGGACGGCTGACGTTGTACAAAACGGCAACAGGCTACAGCATTACCGCTCGATAGGAAGTGCGGCACTGGGTGGCGAATAGTAATCGTAGCAGCGTAGCCGTCGCGAAAACTCTCGTAGCCCGTTGATCCCGCTGACCCTGGGAACTCGCCATCCCCCCGTTACTTTTTGCATAAAAGTTCCGGTGCCCCCTGCAAAGGTTGGGCGATGGCCAATGGACGTTGCCGCATGCAGGGTGGCAAGGCTGGCAGGAAGTCGAAGCATGGGCTCTGTTCCAAGGCCAAGATAGCCGAGCGGCGAGATATCCGCGAACTATTGCGGGCGCTACGGGCGTCGATTGGGAGGTAGACGGTAATCATGACTGCCGTTGTCAGTCTGTGAACTAGCGTACTCGGCAGCCAGGAACCAGCTGTCGGGTGCGCCAAGACGAGCGAGCCGGCTATGTGCGATGTCGCACATACGGCAAGACGCTTTCAGCGTAGCTTGGTCTATCGGCGTGCGTCCTTGTCGGCCCACCCGGCTCAGTGCAGCGCAGATTAACCCATATTGGAGGAAGCACGAAATGAAGAAGATCATCAAAGCTCTGGCCGCTGTCATGACGACGGCAGTGACGTTCGGCGCAACTGGCATCGCTTTGGCGCAACCCATGCCGCCGCCCGGAGCTTATTCCCCACAGAACGCCTATCAGGCCAACCCGTACCAGAACATGCAGCAGGGGCCGCGCGGCAACCCGTACGGCAATCAGGGTCAGGGTGGCTACTACGGCGGCCCCGAGTTTGGCGGTCCCGGCTACGGCGGCCCTGGGCCCGGTTATGGCGGTCCTGGTTACGGCGGTTCTGGTTATGGTGATGGCTACGGTGACGCCTATGGTCGCGGTGACGGCAATGGCCGCGGCTACGGCCGGGGCAATGGTCGCGGCAATGCGCGCGGCAACTTCGGCTTCAACATGGGCGGCAATATGGACGACTCCTTCAACGGCGGCGGCAACAACGGCTACAACGGCAACGGCGGCGGTTCGGGCAACGACCGTTGGGGTGGCGGCAACCGTGGCTGGGGTTGGTGAGCGACTTACCCGGCGGACGGAGCGCACGTCAACTCAGTGACCTAGCGCTCGCCCGCCGCATCTGGCGTCGGGGGCATCTGCGGCGCCCCCGTGACCTGGCGTCCAAGCAGTTCCGCGCCGATGGCAATGCCCGAGCGCCGGGATGAATGACTTCTTGGCCAAGCCAGTGGCTCCAGAGGCGCTCTACGCAATGCTTTTACATTGGCATGATCGGGACTAACGACGTCTACTCTTGATCTTGAAATTGATTGGTAGCATCGAGATTGCGATTTCGCCGAAGTCGCGGCCAAAGTCACTCTCCGTAATTGCCCGTGCCGTGTGACTGCTCCGCCTCGGATACCTGCCGTACCACCACTGATGGCTCGGCAGGCAGCATTGGGCACGAAGCACCCATTTGCCGATGAAGGAAGCGGCCCTTCAGCAGGCTTGCCACCGCGGCGGCGGCACTGGCCGTAGCTGCCTTCTGCCACCCGATCCAGGGCGGCTTCGGTCTAGCGGATGTCCGTGCGCGGGCGCTCGGCCAAGCTGGCCGAGGATGGCCTCCGCTTCCGTAGGGTTCATCGTCAGCGCAGCAACAGGGCGGGAATCGTCGCCGGGCACGATGGCGCGGCTTCCTCCAGCGTCTGCCTCGCCCCCGTCGATTTGCTTCGGCGCGTCGTGGTCCGGGCTGCCCGACACGGGATCCCGGAATGGGAAAAGGCTTCTCCCGCGACGCGAAGAGGTGAAGCGGAAGTGACATGGGCGCATTTTGGCAAAGGCGCCCTCATTCAGGAAAGCCAGCCGTGGCGGCACGCCACCCCGCTATCATGACGGCCTGGGTAATCGACGGAACCGAGGGAATGGATACACGCATCGACGAACTCGAAGTCAAGGCGGCCTTCGCCGAGGATTTGCTCGACGCGCTGAACGCCACGGTGTACCGTCAGCAGCAGCAGATCGAGCGCCTGCAACGAGAGGTTCGCGAACTGCGCGAGCAACTCGCTGCTTCCGCACCTGCCGAAAGCCGCAGCCTGCGCGACGAGATTCCGCCGCACTACTAGCCGGCCTCGTCCTCCGTGGCCCTCTTGATCCCGTACTTGCGCATGGCCTGGGCGACCTGGCCCATGACCAAAGCCCGCACCTTTCCCGGGGCGAGGCCGGAATGGATGCGGCTTCGTCCTACAACGGTGGCCGCGCCACGAAGCCGCTGACCTCGCCGGTGGCGTCGAAGGTTACCTGGCAGGCTTCGCTCATCCTGGCCTTGAGCCGCGCCCGCGCCCGTTGTACGCGCGACTTGGCCGCCGGCAGCGAGAGCCCGATATGGCCGGCGAAATCCTGCTGGGTCATGCCCTCGATGTCGCACAAGGTGATGGCTTCGCGGTCCTGTGCCGAGAGTTCGGTGAGTACACGCGGCAGACATTGACTCAGGCCGTCAACTGCCGGTGGTGCGTCTGCCACTTCGGCGGCGAGATCGTCGGGCAGTGGCACTTGCTCCCTGGTCAGGCGCAGGCGGTCGATCAGCAAATTGCGCGCAGCGTGAAACAGCCAGGCGCGGCGGTTGTCGATGCCGCACAGACCGTTGGCCCGCCGCAGGGCGCGCAGAAAGACCTCCTGCAACAGATCCTCGGCCTCGGCATCACCGCCCGCCCGGTGGCGCAGAAAGCGACGCAGTTCCGTCTCGTGCTTCGCCCAGGCTTCCGTTACGCAGCGCATGCCTACCTCACGATCCGCGCCAGCCCATCGCTACCGACCGGCGCCTCGGCCAGCCAGGGCACCAGCGCGGCGCGCGGCGACAACGCCTGGACGCACCGGATGAAGGGCAGTTCGTACTCGCCGCGCAGACACAACAGCGGATCGGCGGTGCCGCTGGCGCGCAGGCTTTGGTTGACGACCCAGGCGTAGGGCCGGATGCCGGCGCGCGCCAGGTCGGCTTGCAGGCGCTCGGCTTCGTGCACCGGGGTGGCCTCTGCCAGGGTGACGATGAGGATGCGCGTGTAGGCCGGGTCGCGCAGGCGCGGCAATAGCGCCACAACGCTCTCGGGCATCTCGCCGCGGGTGCGCAGCACCTCGCGGTGGTAGGCCTCGGCGGCATCGAGCAGCAGCAGGGTGTGGCCGGTCGGCGCGGTGTCGAGCACGACGAAACCATCCCGGCCTTCGTCAACGGCTTGGGCGAAGGCGCGGAAGACGGCGATCTCCTCGGTGCAGGGCGAGCGCAGGTCTTCTTCCAGCAGTGCGCGGCCGGCGGCGTCGAGCTGGTCGCCAGCGCGATCGAGAACTTCTTCCGTGTAACGAGCAACCTCCGCCGCCGGGTCGATGCGACTGACGGTAAGCCCGGCGACTTCTTCGCCAAGGGCGGCGGCGACGTGGGCGGCCGGATCGGTGGTCGAAAGGTGCGCGGCATGGCCGCGCCGCACCAGGGCGACGGCAATGGCGGCGGCGACGGTGGTCTTGCCGACGCCGCCCTTGCCCATGGTCATGATGACGCCGCGACCGGTGGCGGCGAGTTCGTCGACCAGGCCGCTCAAACCTGGCGGCAGATCACCGGTGTCGGCCGACAATGCGGCGGGAGCCACTTCCGGTACAGGCGCCGCCAAGCCACGCAAGGCGTCCAGTCCGACGGTACCGCGCGGCACGAAGGGGGTGACATTGCCGGGTAGCTCCGCCAGGCCGGCGGGCATGGCCGCCAGCGCTTCGGCGCCGCGCCGGGTCATGGCGTCGGCCACGGCGTCGCCGGGAACCGCGGCGCTGAACAGGCCGTTGATCGCCAATTGCAGATTGCTTACGCCCAGGCCCGCCAGCTCGGCGCGGGTACGCTCCGCCTCGCGCAGCGCGGCGACTTCGGCGCGACTGACCAGCACCACGGTGGTCTGCGCCGGGTCGGCCAGACGGGCCACGGTGGCCGCGTAGAGCGCCTTCTGCCTTTCCAGACCGGCGAGCGGACCGAGGCAGGACGCGCCACCGGTGGACGACGCGATGAAGCCGCTCCAGGCCGAGGGCAGGGTCAGGAGCCGCAGGGTGTGGCCAGTCGGCGCGGTGTCGAAGATGACGTGATCGAATTCGGTGGTCGCCGCCGGATCGCCGAGCAGTTTGGAGAACTCGTCGAAGGCGGCGATCTCGACCGTGCAGGCGCCGGAGAACTGCTCCTCCATGCTGGCGATGGCGGCCGCCGGCAGGATGCCGCGATAGGGCGCGACCATGCGCTCGCGGTACTCGGCGGCCGAGGCGGCGGGGTCGATGTTGAGCGCAAACAGATTCGCCGCGCCGGGAATGGCGGTGGGCGCCGCGCCCAGGGGCACGCCCAGCACTTCGTCGAGGTTGGATGCCGGGTCGGTGCTGACGATCAGCACGCGCTTGCCGGCATCGGCCAGCGCCAGGCCCGTGGCGCACGACAGCGAGGTCTTGCCGACGCCGCCCTTGCCGGTGAAGAACAGGTGGCGGGTCGTTGCCGTGGGCAGCGCCATCAACAGCAGCCGGACTTGGGCGAACAGCAGGATTGCGCCGGGGTCGCCGGCGTGTCCGCAATCGTGGCCAGCCCGAGCTTCTGGGCCAGTTGGGCACGCGACGGATAGAGCCCGGTGGCGACGATCTGGCCGTCGACTACCAGGATCGGCAGCCGATGCAGGCCGGCTTCGAGTTCCTTGAGCACGGCCGGATTGCTGGCGAAGGCGGCCGGTTCCTGGCCGAGGTTGTAACGACTGACGGTGACGCCCTGCCCCGCCAACCACTGGAGGTCGGCGGAAAACTGCGCCAGAACGGGATCGACATCGATGCCGCAAACGCCGGTCGAGCAGCACATGGCGGGGTCGAAGACTTCAAGCGTTTTCATGCCAATTCCTTTCCTGAAACGAAGTACTTGCGCTGGAACCACAGCGCCACGTTCACCAGACCGATCATCACAGGGACTTCGACCAGCGGCCCAATGACCGCCGCGAAGGCGACGCCCGAGTTGATGCCGTAGACCGCCACGGCCACGGCGATGGCCAGTTCGAAGTTGTTGCTGGCGGCGGTGAACGAGAGGGTGGCGCTCTTTTCGTAGCTCGCCCCCAGGCGCCGGCTCATGAAGAAGGAGAAGACGAACATGACCAGGAAATAGAGCAGCAAGGGAATGGCGATGCGCACCACGTCGAGCGGAATGCCGATGATCAGCTTGCCCTTGAGGCTGAACATGACGACGATGGTGAACAGCAGCGCCACCAGCGTGATCGGCCCGATCTTCGGCACAAAACGGGTGTGGTACCAGTCCTTGGAGACGAAGCGCAGCATGACGACGCGGGTCAGGATGCCGGCGACGCAGGGGATGCCAAGATAGATGAAGACGCTCTCGGCGATCTGCCGGATGGAGATATCGACCACCGAACCGGACAAGCCGAACAGCGGCGGCAGCACCGTGATGAACAGCCAGGCATAGACGCTGAAGAACAGCACCTGGAAGATGGAATTGAAGGCCACCAGCCCGGCCGCATATTCGGTGGAGCCCTTGGCGAGCTCGTTCCAGACGATCACCATGGCGATGCAGCGGGCCAGGCCGATCATGATCAGGCCGACCATGTATTCCGGCTTGTCGGGGAGAAAGATCACCGCCAGGGCGAACATCAGCACCGGCCCGATGACCCAGTTCTGCACCAGGGAGAGCGCCAGCACTTTGGTGTCCCGGAACACGTCGGGCAACTCTTCGTAGCGCACCTTGGCGAACGGCGGGTACATCATCAGGATCAGGCCCACGGCGATGGGCACGTTGGTGGTGCCGACCTGGAATCGGTTGATGAAGTCCTCGATGCCCGGCACCAGGAAACCAAGGGCCACACCGAAGGCCATGGCGGCGAAGATCCAGACAGTCAGGTACCGATCAAGGAAGGATAGCTTCCTGGTCAGGGCGCTCACGGTCAGTCTCCGACGTGAATGCGCCGCGCGGCGGCCAACACCTCGTCGCGACTCAAGCGTTCCAGAGGCAGGGCGAGGAACGCTTCGATGCGCTTCCTGAGCGACTGGTAGGCCTCTTCGAAAGCCTCCCGACGCGCTTCGATGGGTTCGACGTGGGCGGGATCGGGAATGCCCCAGTGGGCGGTGGTCGGGTGTCCGGGCCAGACCGGACACGGCTCGGCGGCGGCATTGCCGCACACCGTGAAGATGAAGTCGATGGCCGGCGCGGCCGGCGTGGCGAACTCGTCCCAGGACTTGCTGCGGGCGCCGGCACAGGGCACGCCATGTTTCTCGAGAGTTTCGAGCGCCACCGGATTCACCTGCCCGGCCGGCTTGCTGCCCGCCGAGAAGGCCTTGACGCGACCGGCACCGAGATGATTGAAGAGCATCTCGCCGAGGATGGAGCGGGCGGAATTGCCGGTACACAGCACAAGTACATTGAATGACATGAGAGCTCCTCAAGCCGCCTTGCGGCGGCGTTTGGTCAGGGTATTCACCGCCGCGGTCTTGGGCAGGCAGGCGCCGCCGTGGCAGCAGTTGTCGGTGAGAAAGGCGATCAGGTCATCCATCGCCGGGAAGGTGGCCGAATAGAAGATGAAACGGCTCTCCTGGCGCGCGGCAACCAGCCCGGCGCGCGCCAGGTGGGCCACATGGAAGGACAGTGTCGCCGCCGGAATTTCCAGCGCCTCGGCGATGGCCCCGGCATTCATGCCCTCCGGACCCGCCTCCACCAGCAGGCGGAAGATGCGCAGGCGGGTTTCCTGGGCAAGGGCGGCGAGCTTGTTGACGGCGACGGCGACGGCAACATCCATTTCTATATTTCCATGATTATCGAAACGTGAAAGCATTCTACTCCGCGTTGACCGCGGGTTAACGGGGTCGCCGCCCGCTTGTCACCCGCTCAAGCGCGCGCCACGGGCAGCGCCGTCCTGTCCACCACGCGGCGCAGCACGAAGCTGGAATGAACGCCGGTCACGCCCTTGATGCGGGTGATGCGGTTCAGCAGCAGTTCCTGGTAGGCGTCCATGTCCTTTACCACCACCTTGAGCTGGTAGTCGGCGGCCTGGCCGGTGATCAGCAGGCATTCCATGACCTCCGGAATCTCGCCGATCGCCGCCTCGAAATGCTTGAAGCGCTCGGGCGTGTGCTGGTCCATGGAAATATGGATCAGCGCCATCAACGACAGGCCGAGCGCCTTGGCGTCGACCAGCGCCCGATAGCCGGTGATGTAGCCGGCCTCTTCCAGGGCGCGCACCCGGCGCAGACAGGGCGAGGGCGACAGGCCGATGCGGTCGGCCAGGTCCTGGTTGCTGAGGCGGCCGTCCTCCTGCAACGCATCGAGAATCTGTCGATCGTAGCGGTCCAGCTTCATTCTCATGCCCTCCATTGGCGCAATGTCGCAATATTCTGCCAAATTTGACCACGTACCAGCCTCAGAACGCAAGCACCTGCCGGCCGGTCTTGCGTAGCATTGCCGTCATCGTCAATCGATTCGGGAGCACGAGCATGTTGAAGAACCCCGCCGCCAAGTACGCCCCTTTCCCCGCCATCCAGCTCGCCGACCGCCAGTGGCCGAGCCGCACCATCACCGCGCCGCCGGTCTGGATGAGCACCGACTTGCGCGACGGCAACCAGGCCCTGTTCGAGCCGATGAACGCGGAACGCAAGATGCGCATGTTCCGCACGCTCTGCGACATCGGCTTCAAGGAAATCGAGGTGGCCTTCCCGTCCGCGTCGCAGACCGACTTCGATTTCGTGCGCCAGTTGATCGAGGGCGGACACATCCCCGCCGACGTCACCATCGAGGTGCTCACCCAGGCGCGCGAGCACCTGATCCGCCGCACCATGGAATCGCTCCGCGGCGCGCGCCGGGCCATCGTCCATGTCTACAACGCCACCTCGCGGCCCTTCCGCGACATCGTGTTCGGCATGAGCAAGGCGGAAGTCGTGGCCATGGCCGTCGCCGCCGTGCGGCTCATCAAGCGAGTTGGCCGCCGAGCAGCCGGAAACCGAATGGGTGCTCGAATACAGCCCCGAGACCTTCACGGCCACCGAGCTCGATTTCGCCCTCGAGGTCTGCGACGCCGTCACCGCCGCCTGGGGCGCGACGCCGGACCGCAAGGTCATCCTCAACTTGCCGACGACGGTGGAAGTGGCGACGCCCAATGTCTACGCCGACCAGATCGAATGGATGCACCGCCATCTCGCCCGCCGCGACAGCGTCGTGCTCAGCGTCCATCCCCACAACGACCGCGGCACCGCGGTGGCCGCCGCCGAACTGGCGCTGATGGCCGGCGCCGACCGCGTCGAGGGCTGCCTGTTCGGCAACGGCGAGCGCACCGGCAACGTCGATATCGTCACCCTCGCGCTCAACCTCTATACCCAGGGCGTCGCGCCGGGGCTCGATTTCTCCGACATCAACGCCGTCGCCCGCACCGTCGAGCACTGCAACCAGTTGCCGATCCACCCGCGCCATCCCTATGTCGGCGACCTCGTCTTCACGGCCTTTTCCGGCTCGCACCAGGATGCGATCAAGAAAGGCTTCGGCGCGCGGCTGGGCAAGCGCCGGATGCGCCCTGGAACATTCCCTACCTGCCCATCGACCCCGCCGACGTCGGGCGCAGCTACGATTCCGTGATCCGGGTCAACAGCCAGTCGGGCAAGGGCGGCATCGCCTACCTGCTCGAAACGGAATACGGCGTGGTGTTGCCGCGCCGCTTGCAGGTCGAGTTCTCCGGGGTGGTGCAAGGGCACACCGACCACCACGGCGGCGAGATGAGCGCGGCGGATATCTGGCAACTGTTCTCGACCACCTATCTCGATACCGGCGAGCCGGTGCGCTACGTCGAGCACCACCTGTTCGAACATGGCAACGCCCAGGGCATCCGCCTCACCGTCGCGATGCGCGGCACCACGCATCTGCTCGCCGGCGAAGGCAACGGCCCGATCGACGCCGCCGTCCATGCGCTGCGCGGCATCGGCATCGACCTCCAGGTGCGCAGCTACGAGGAACGCTCGATGGGCAGCAGCGGCGACGCCGGCGATGCCCGGGCCTGCGCCTTCATGGAAGTGACGCGCCCCGGCAGCGGCTGCGAATGCCACGGCGTGGGCATGGACGCCAACATCGTCACCGCGTCGATCAAGGCCTTGCTGAGCGGCGTCAATCGCCTGGGGGCGAACGCCTGGGTAGACAGCCAGCCTCGGGCGGCCTGAACTACCGGCGCGGCGCGTCACCAGGACCTTCGCCGGCTTCATCAAGCGACCGAGGCGTGGCCCTAAGGGGAGGGATCCGGCGCGGCCGGCCCTCCCGGGAGGGAAGCCGACTTCCCCACCCAGAAGCCGACGCTCTTCTCCAGAAACTCGTTCCACAGCATGTAGTGGGAGCCGTCGCACGAGAAGGTCAGGCCGATGACGCCATTGAAGATGTTCAACGAACCCGAACGCAGGTAGAGGGTTTCATCCATGAAGCGGAGATCCCGAAAACCATTCAGGATGGTTCGGATGGCCTGCCGGGGTACCAGCGCGTCGGCCGGATAGTCGCGGCGCGGATAAGCCATGCACAGTCCCGGGTCGCCGAGATCGTCGATGCCATGAATCCGGAACCGATAGGGATCGTCGACCAGCCAGAGGGTGGCGCGCGAACTGGAAAAGTGCAGCTTGGCGTGGAACACGCCGTGCACGGTGATCAGCTCCGTGAGCAGATCCAGCACAGGTTCGATTTGTTCGTCCATGCGGCTGGCGACCCGCTGCTGCAGGAACAGCCCCGCCCGGATGGCCGGATCACCTCGCAGTTGCAGCCACTGCTCCGGTTGCTGGTAGAGGGCCTGGGTGGGGCTCGAACCGGCTGGGTCGAATGCGTACGCCTCATCCCCGACCGCTCGGGGATGAGGCGAGATCGCTTAGAAGGTCAAGACCTTGGCATTCGGTTGCAAGAGCGTCGTGGCGACTTCATTCGGCTTGGCGACGCCAATGCCGTCAATCAAGTCGGTCTGCTTCAGGTCGCTGTTCGGCAGGAACAGGGCGCACACCTCGACTTGCGCGCCCTTCTTGATCAGGCCTTGGAGCATCTCCTTGGGCGAGACGTTGCGCGGCTTCAGCGCCACCGACTCTTTCGCCTTGACCGCCAGTTGGCCGCCATCGGCACACAGCAGTACCCGCACGCGAGCCTTCTGTTCCATTGCCTGTCCGGCCAAGACCAAGGCAATGCCCTGATTCTGAGCGTCGGCGCTGGTCACGGTAACGAGCAGGTCCACCGGCTCCTGGGCTTGCGCGGAAAACGTGCAAGTGAGACCGGCAAGCAGCGCGAGAGAGAAGTTTTTCATCCCATGTTCCTCAGTAGGTTTGGGTTCTGTTCCGGTTGCCAAGCTCACTTGGCAAAACCGACGAAGTAGTCCTGCGCCTGGGCCACGGGACCGCCCATGACCTCGGCAATCAGCCACCCAGCATGCCGCCCAGCGTTCCGGCGTTCATCGTGGTGACATAGACTTTGCCGTCGGTCTTGGTGTAGACGCTGATGGTGCAGGGCATCATCACCGATACATAGCGCGTGTCGTCCGGTGTCAGCAGCTTCGCCGCGTGCTGCGGTTCGCAAAGCTCCACCAGGCGCACGGGCGCGATATCCGGCCCGCCGTGCTTCTTGATGCTGTCTTCCATCTTCTTCACACCGCTGACCACCCAACCCTTTTCCTTGGCGCGCTGGGTGATCTTGTCCACGGTTTCATCCAGACCGTAAGGACTTTGCCGTTCGGTGACCATCATGTTCTTCATCGTCGACGCACAGCCACTCAGCAAAAGCACGGCCACCGCCAAGGCAAATACCCGAATCTGTCCAACCATCATTGTCAACCTCCGCATGTTGTTGTTTCGGATTGTTGTGTCCCTCCCCAGAATCTGACTACAGCGAGACACGGCTTCACCGGGACACTTCGCGACGCCCTCGCTCCCTACCCCCTGCAAGAGTGGCGATGCTACACGGATACCCTGATGGGGCGCAACGATCGTTACCGAAGCGTCCGAAAAGGTCGCGGCACAAGCACGTGTCGATTCCTTGGCGAACGCAATAGGCCGGGTTCGCGCGTCATCGCGGATGTTCATACGAGGCGTTGCGCGATCCCGGCGAACTCGACGATGGCGTCGAGATAGTCGTTCCAGCGGGTGAAGCTGTGGTCGCCGCCGGGCAGCACGGTTTGCCGGGCGCCGGCATAGCGCTCGACGGCTTGCCGGTAGTCGAGCACCTCGTCGCCCTGCTCGACCAGCAGCCAGTAGCGGTCGGGGCGCGACAGGGCGGGCACTTCGAGGGCGCGCAGCTCGTCGACGTGGGCGCGGGTGAATTCAAAGGCTTCGCCGGTGTAGAGATTCCTCTGCGGGCCGACGAATTGCTCCAGCGAGAGATGCGCGACCACCGCCGGATTGACCAGCACGGCCCGCAGATCATGGCGTCTCGGCCAGCCAGGTCGCGTAGTAGCCGCCGAGCGAGCTGCCGACCAGTGTCGTTCCCGGCCGGATCAGGCTTTCTGCAAGGGCGACCGCCGCCGCCGGCGCGGGCGGCAACTGCGGGCAGACGAAGCGGTCCGCCAGGCCGAGTCGATGCAGGTGGGCGAGCAGGGCGCGGGCCTTGAACGACTCGCGGGCCGCTGGTGAAGCCGTGCAGGTACAGGATCAGCGGGCTCGTCCAATCGACCAGCCCCATCTGCCAGGTGGCGATCACGACGATGCCGAAGGCGATGCGATACCAGGCGAATATCGTGAAGTCGTGGGTCGAGATGAAGCGCAGCAGCCAGCGAACGCAGAAGAAGGCCGAGACGAAGGCGGCGACGAAGCCGACCGCCCACATGCCGAGATCGTCGGCGTTGAGCAGCGCCCGTTCCTTGTAGAGCTGGTAGGCCGTGGCGGCGAGCAGCGTCGGGATGGCGAGAAAGAAGGAGAACTCGGTGGCCGCCTTGCGCGAGAGGCCGAACAGCAGGCCGCCGATGATGGTGGCGCCGGAGCGGGAGGTGCCGGGAATCAGCGCCAGCGCCTGGGCGAAGCCGAGCTTGAGGGCGTCGATGCGGTCCGATATCGTCCACGCTCTCGACACGGATGCGGTGCTCGCGTTTTTCCGCCCAGAGGATGACGAAGGCGCCGACGATGAAGGCGACGGCCACCGGCACCGGCTGGAACAGATGCGCCTTGATGGTCTTGCCGAACAACAGGCCGAGGATGGCCAGCGGCAGAAAGGCGACGAACAGGTTGAGCACGAAACGCCGCGCGACCACATCGCGCGGCAGGCCGGCCACCACGCTGGCGATCCTGGCCCGGTATTCCCAGCAGACGGCGAGTATGGCGCCGGACTGGATGACGATTTCGAACAGCTTGCCGCGTTCGTCATTAAAATGCAGCAGATCGCCGGCCAGGATCAGATGACCGGTGCTGGAAACCGGCAGGAACTCGGTCAGCCCCTCGACGATGCCGAGAATCAGGGCGTGCAACAGGGGCGTGAAGTCCATGGGCGGAAAGTCGGGCAATAGCAGCAGTTGCGGCAACGACGGGCCGGCGCGGCGGAAAGGCGGGCGAGTGTAGCATGACGAAAAGAATCAACGTCCGACAGCTCCGGCCCGGCATGTACATCGCCGAACTGGGCTCCGACTGGATGGCCCATCCCTTCCTGCGCAGCAGCTTCCGGGTCAAGGACGAGGCGACCATCGCCAGGATCGCCGATGCCGGCATCCACGAGGTCTACATCGATCCCGGCAAGGGACTGGATGTGGACGACGCGCCGACGCGACACGAGGTGGAGCGCCAGTTGGAGGAGGAAATGCTGCGCGTCGCCGCCGAGACGGTACCGAAGCGGCACAGCACCGCCAGCGAGGAGATCGGCAGGGCCAGGAAGATCCACGCCGAGGCCAACCACCTCATCCACAACATCATGAACGATGTCCGGCTCGGCGAGCAGGTCCGGCTGGAACAGGTGGAACCGGCGGTCGAGAAGATGACCGAATCCATCCTCAGGAATGGCGGTGCGCTGCTCTCCTTGTGCCGGGTCAAGAACAAGGACGACTACACCTTCCAGCATTCCGTCTCGGTGTGCGCCTTGCAGGTGTCCTTCTGTCGCGCCATCGGCATGGACGCCGCGACCATTCATCTCGCCGGCATCGGCGGCCTGCTGCACGACATCGGCAAGGTTCGGGTGCCGAACGCAATCCTCAACAAGCCCGGCCGCTTCACCGAGGAGGAATTCGCGGTGATGAAATGCCACGTCGTCGAGAGCAAGAACATCCTCGATCAAACCGACGGTATCAGCGAAACGTCGATCCAGGTCGCCTACCAGCACCACGAGCGCCACGACGGCTCGGGCTATCCGGAAGGCATCAAGGGTGACGCCATCTCGCAAATGGGCAAGATGGCCGCCATCTGCGATGTCTACGACGCCATCACCTCGGACCGCGTCTACCACAAGGGCATGGCGCCGCACGAAGCCCTGCGCAAGATCTTCGAGTGGAGCAAGTTCCACTTCGATCCCGCCCTGGTGCAGCAGTTCCTGCGCACCATCGGCATCTACCCGGTCGGTACCCTGGTGATGCTCGAGTCGGGCCGCATCGGCGTCGTCCTGGAACAATCGGAGAGCAACCTGCTCCAGCCGGTGGTCAAGGTCTTCTACGACGGCAAGCGCACCCGCTACCTGCCACCGGAAGAAGTGGATCTCTCCCGGTCGTTCGGCAACGGTGGCGGCGACAAGATCGTCGGCCACGAGACGCCGGAGAAGTGGGGCATCGACCCCGCCCGCTTCCTGTGAACTGCGTCCCTGCGACGCTACGCGTGGCTGTCCATCGCCACGGCGCTGGCCACCATCCTGCTCAAGGGCGTGGCCTGGTGGCTGACCGGTTCGGTCGGCCTGCTCTCGGACGCCCTGGAGTCCTTCGTCAATCTGGCCGGCGCCCTGATGGCGCTGGCCATGCTCTCGCTGGCCGCCACGCCGGCGGACGAGAACCACGCCCACGGCCACGGCAAGGCCGAGTACTTCTCCAGCGGTTTCGAAGGCTTCCTGATCCTGCTCGCCGCACTGAGCATCGGCTACGCGGCCTACCAGCGGCTGCTTGCCCCCCAACCGCTGGAGGCGGTCGGCGTCGGCCTGGCGGTCTCGGTGGTGGCTTCCATTCTCAACCTGGCCACCGCCCGCATCCTCCTCGGCGTGGGCCGTCGCTACAAATCCATCACCCTCGAAGCGGATGCCCACCATCTGCTCACCGACGTCTGGACCTCGGTCGGCGTGATCGTCGGCGTCGGCCTGGTCTGGCTGACCGGCTGGCTCTGGCTCGACCCGGCCATTGCGCTGCTGGTGGCGGCCAACATCGTGTGGACCGGCTGGCAACTGCTGCGTCGCTCGACGGCCGGCCTGATGGACGTATCCATGCCGGCGGAAGAGCTCGCCGCGATCGAGGCGGTGCTGGAGCGCTATCGTGGTCGGGGGCTGGCCTTCCATGCCCTGCGCACCCGCCAGGCCGGCGCGCGCGCCTTCGTCACCCTGCACGTGCTGGTGCCCGGCGGCTGGACGGTGCAGCAGGGACACGACTGGTCGGAACGCATCGAGGCCGACATCCGGCAGGCCCTGCCGCACGTCCATGTCATCACCCACCTGGAGCCACTGGAGGATCCGTTGTCGCTGGTGGATCAGGGTTTGGACCGGCCCTGAGCGGCGTCGCGCCGCTTGTCTATGTGGTCAGTTCTTCCAGGCGCGCCAGCCAGTCGAGCGCCTCCTCCCGGGTCGTACCGCACATCTCGCTCGATGGTCGCAGGCCGGCGCAGCAGGCCGGGCGGGCGGGATCGGCGAAGATGGCACAGCGCAGATCGACAGCGAGATGCCGACAGGGGATCCCCGCCGGCTTGCCCAGGCTGCTGATGGAAGGGGCGATGCAGCAGGCGCCGCAGCCTGCCCGGCATTCCATGGCTTCAGACCGCCATCCCGCGGCCGCTCATGTCCGACGGCTCATTTCCGACCATACTGGCCGGTGAAGCTGGCCTTGCCGATGCGGTTGGCGTTGATCATGAAGCCGACCAGCGCGGCGGTGGCGTCTTCCGGCACGTCCAGCTTGTCGACCTTGAGCGCATGGACGGTGAAGATGTAGCGGTGCGGCTTGTCGCCCTTGGGCGGGCAGGGGCCGCCCCAGCCGGACTTGCCGAAGTCGGTGCGCATCTGCAAGGCGCCCTTGGGCGCCTTGCCGGCGGCGGGGTCGCCGGCGCCCTGCGGCAGTCCGTGCAGGTCGGCGGGAATGTTGATCACCACCCAGTGCCACCAGCCGCTGCCGGTCGGGGCGTCCGGGTCATAGACGGTCAGGGCGAAGCTCTTGGTGTCCTTCGGCGCGCCGCGCCAAACCACCGCCGGCGAAACGTTCTCGCCCTCGCAGCCGAAACCGTTGAAGACATGCTTGTTGGCGATGGCCTTGCGGACCTCGATATCGGGGCTGTCGAGCCTGAAGTCGTCCGCAACGGCGGGCAGGGAAAAGACGAGGCCGAGGACGGCGAGAGGAAGGGCACTGAGGGCACTGCGCATGGTGAACTCCTTGGGCGCGACGGGTTGATGGGGATTCAGTTCCGGCAATAGGTGGCGATGCGCTGGCTGGCGGCTTCGCGGGCGGCCTGACGCTGGCCGTCTTCCAGATACTCCCGCGCACCCTGATCGTTGACGCTGTAGATCGGCCGACTTCGATTGAGCGTATCGAGGTTGCGCTGCGCGGACTGGCAGCGCTGCTCGTCCTCGTACCGGCGCTTGGCGGCCTCCTGCTCCTTCTCGCGCGCCAACTGGCGGCGCTGGTTGGAGAGCTGCAACTGGTCCTGCCAGGTCTTGGCCCCGGCCGGCGCCGCCGAATCGGCCGGCGCCGCCTGGATATTCAGCTTGTCCGCCTTCTTGCCGGTCGGCGGAGTGCTCGCGAAGTGGGCCTGGCCGTTGCCGTCCACCCACTTGTAAACACCGTCCGCGCTGGCCGTGCCGGTCGCCAGGGAAAACAGCAGGAATGCCAATAGGATGGAATCCTTCATCTTCGGTTGCTCGGACAGAGGGAAGCAATCTTAGCCGGTTTCGGCTAGCCAGAAGGGCTTCGCCAACGACGCGGTGCGCGTGGCGTTCCTGTTCGAGATGTATTGGCGGCTGAAGAGTCTGCCGACTATCGCACCGGCATGATGCCGGCGCTGACCAGCGTCGCCGAAAACATTGCGGGGGGCTTGAGCTCGTGCCTTGCGGAGAATCCTCGGATAGAGTTCGACAACCAGTCGGGCGGTATCTTCGGCCGAGGCATTGCCGGAAGCCAGCGCAAACTGATGAGCTTGGCTTCGCAAAATGCCTTAGTTCGTTCGGCTTGCGCCGGATGGCTTGATCGCGGGTTATCACGATCCACCCTTCGCGACCAGCCTCTTTCATGGGCTCATTCTTCGTCAGGGCAGGCGGGCGCGAAGTTCTCGTGATGGGCGACGGATGGGAGTACATCGCCGCGTCACCTAGCGTTCCTCATCGAGCCGGCGGCTCCAGGCCCAGCGATCGATGACGAGTATTGCTGCCGCTTCAGGCGGCAAGCCGCTGCTCGAACCTGAGCGCTTCTTCGATTTCGGCTTCGCGACGCCATAATCCCCCGCCATTTCGGCAAGTGAATCGCCGTCGCGGAAACGATCAAGATTATTCCAGTGGGCACTGCGACTTTCGAAATAACCGGGCGGCCAAAAGACAGCCGGGGGTCAATGACCACGGTACGTGGCTTATCCACGGCAGCCGTAGAGGTGCGACTGAACGGGAACAGGCGGATTGGCGTGCCCTGCTTGTCGCGCTCGATGCGGGCGAGCGCCATCTCAAATTCTCCCGCAAAGCCTGTTGATCCTTTGCGAAACATTAAGTAACTTTGACGCGTGCCGAACGAACAAGTCGATCCGTTGGTCATGAAGTCGCGATCCAAGAGCGGGCGACTTGAGCCAAGTTGCTCCTGCGACATAGTCAAGACTCGCGCGTACTTTCGGCAACGAAATTTTGTGGTTGCGACGAATGGCCGACAGCACATGCAATTCGCACAAATTGGCGAAGGAAAGCAGCTTGGCCGCCTTGTCGGCAGGCTCGATGACAGGCTGGAAACGGCGGCCGCCGCCGGAAGCTTGGCCAAAACTCCACGCCCTCAGCGTAGCTACCGGAAGGCCAAGAATGCGTGCTGCCTCCGAGGGGGCATAGGCTGGTTGATCGAAGATGGGCCCTTTCGCGGGATTTCATAGACGAATGTTAACGGAATTCCGTGAAGGTAAATCGACGAATTAACTCGCTTTTTTGTATATCTCCGCCCCGGCCTTGACGAACTCCACCGCCTTCTCCTCCATGCCCTTCTTCCAGCGCGTCCTGCTCGGAGAGGTGGTGGCTGGCGGCGAAGTCGCGCACGTCCTGGCTGATCTTCATCGAGCAGAAGTGCGGTCCGCACATGGAGCAGAAGTGGGCCTGCTTGGCGGCATGCTGGGGCAGCGTTTCGTCGTGGAACTCGCGTGCCTTGTCGGGGTCGAGGCCGAGGTTGAACTGGTCTTCCCAGCGGAACTCGAAGCGCGCCTTGGAGAGCGCGTTGTCGCGTGCCTGGGCGCCGGGGTGGCCCTTGGCCAGGTCGGCGGCGTGGGCGGCGATCTTGTAGGCCATGATGCCGTCCTTGACGTCGTTCTTGTCCGGCAGGCCGAGGTGTTCCTTCGGCGTGACGTAGCAGAGCATGGCCGTGCCGTACCAGCCGATCATCGCGGCGCCGATGGCGCTGGTGATGTGGTCGTAGCCGGGGGCGATGTCGGTGGTGAGCGGGCCGAGCGTGTAGAACGGCGCTTCCTTGCACCACTTCAATTGCAGGTCCATGTTCTCCTTGATCATGTGCATGGGCACGTGGCCGGGGCCTTCGATCATCACCTGCACGTCGTGCTTCCAGGCGACGTCGGTGAGTTCGCCGAGCGTCTTCAGCTCGCCCAGTTGCGCCTCGTCGTTGGCGTCGTAGAGCGAACCCGGGCGCAGGCCGTCGCCGAGGCTGAAGGCCACGTCGTAGGCCTTCATGATTTCGCAGATGTCCTCGAAGTGCGTGTAGAGGAAGTTCTCCTTGTGATGCGCCAGACACCACTTGGCGAGGATCGAGCCGCCGCGCGAAACGATGCCGGTCATGCGCCCGGCGGTCATCGGGATGTAGCGCAGCAGCACGCCGGCGTGGATGGTGAAGTAGTCCACGCCCTGCTCGGCCTGCTCGATCAGCGTGTCGCGGAAGATTTCCCAGGTCAGGTCTTCGGCCTTGCCATTCACCTTCTCGAGCGCCTGGTAGATCGGCACGGTGCCGATCGGCACCGGCGAGTTGCGCACGATCCATTCGCGCGTCTCGTGGATGTTCTTGCCGGTGGAGAGATCCATCACCGTGTCGCCGCCCCAGCGGATCGACCAGGTCATCTTGTCCACCTCTTCCTGGATCGAGGAGACGATCGGCGAGTTGCCGATGTTGCAGTTGATCTTGGTCAGGAAGTTGCGGCCGATGATCATCGGCTCGGATTCCGGGTGGTTGATGTTGGCCGGGATGATGGCGCGGCCGCGGGCGATTTCGTCGCGGACGAACTCGGGGGTGATTTCCTTCGGGATGGCGGCGCCGAAGCTCTCGCCCGGGTGCTGGCGGCGCAGGATCTCGGGCAGCGCGTCGAGGCGCTGGTTCTCGCGGATGGCGACGAATTCCATCTCGGGCGTGACGATGCCGCGCCGCGCGTAGTGCATCTGGGTGACGTTCGCGCCCGCCTTGGCGCGGCGCGGCTGGCGCTTGAGATCGAAGCGCAGGTCGGCCAATTCGGCATCCGCCTCGCGGGCACGGCCGTAGTCGGAAGACAGACCGGGCAGTGCTTCGGTGTCGTTGCGCTCGGCGATCCAGCCGGCGCGCAGTGCCGGCAGACCGGCCCGGATGTCGATCTTCACCGACGGGATCGGTGTAGGGGCCGGAGCAGTCATAGACGAAGATCGGCGGGTTGGGCTCATCGACCGTAGGCGTCTGGGATATCTCGCGCATCGGCACGCGAATATCGGGGCGGCTGCCGGTGACGTAGATCTTCCTGGAGTTGGGCAGAGGCTTGATGGCCGCCTCGTCCACGTGGGCACTGGCGGCGATGAATTTGTCGTTGGCGTTCATGGGATGCTCCTTGGGGAACTCCCGACGCTACTGGAAACACCCGGGGAATGCAACCACATGACCAATCGCGTGACTTTTGGCGCTAAAGTAGGCATTCTCGCGACCGTAATGATCGAAACGACAAGATAAATCAGGGGCTTTCGATGCGTACCTCAACTGTTTTCTCGGTTTCGGCCGCGCTGATCCTGCTACCCGTCGCGGCCATCGCCGCCAACTGGCAGCCGGTGGCGGTGGCGGGCGGCGAGCGGGTGGAGATCGACAAGGCGCGCATCATGCGTTTCGCCACGGGCAAGACGGTGGCCTGGACCCGGCTGATCCTGGGCCGCGAACTGGCGGACGCCGGCGGCAGCTATACCGCCGTGCAGGCCATGAACCGCTACGACTGCGAAAACCACCAGTTCGCCACCCTCAAGCGCGTGTACATGGGTGGTCCGAACCATGACCGGGCGCTCCGCGAAGAAACCGTTGCCTCGCCCAAGGCGATTGCCACCGTCGCGGGCGGTGCGGACGAGATGTTGCTCGCCGAGGCCTGCAAGCTCAGGACGGTCGGCGAAGCACACAAGGTGGCCGATGCGGCCGCCAAAGTGGCCGCCGAAGCCCAGGGCGCCAAGCCGGGGGTGATGCACGCGGACATGCGCACGGCGGGCGAAACCCCCAAGGCCCATACCATGCCGGTCGCCGATGCCGGCAAGCCCGAATTGAAGGCAGAGGCCAAGCCCGAGACAAAGCCGGAAGAGAAGGCCGATACGAAGCCTTTGGTGGAACGGCCGCGCTTCATAGAATTGCCGAAGATCGACAAGTCGCAACTGGAAAGCCCGCAGGCGCCCGGCAAAGGGTCCGGAGCCCAAGGTGGTCGCCACCAAGCCCGCCGACAGCAAGGTATCGGTGAAGAGCGCCGAAAAGCCGGTGGAGAAGGCGGCGCCAGCGCCGGCCGCCAGCCGGCAGGAACTGGAACGCCTGTATGCGACCTCCGGACCGCGCCGGGCGCCGCCGACGACGTGGCGCGCCAAGAAGCCGGCCGAGGAGCCCAGCCCGGTGATCGTGCCCTACCGCGACGGTCAATGGAGTTATGAAGGCGAGGGTTCGCCCGCCAACTGGGGCAAGCTGCGCCGCGACTTCACCACCTGTGCGACGGGACGCCGCCAGTCGCCGATCGACATCCGCGACAGCATTCGCGTCGATCTCGAACCGATACAGTTCGACTACAAGCTCAGCCAGTTCCGCATCGTGGACAATGGCCACACGGTCCAGGTCAACGTCGGCGAAGGCAGCACCATGTCGGTCATGAACCGGACCTATCGCCTGCTTCGGTTCAACTTCCACCGGCCCGCCGAGGAGCGCGTCAACGGCAAGACCTTCGACATGTCGGCGCATCTGGTGCACCAGGACGACGAGGGCAAGATCGCCATGGTCGCCGTGTTGCTCGAGAAGGGCGCCGAGAATCCGCTGATCCAGACCCTGTGGAACCACATGCCGCTGGAAGTCGATCAGGAGGTTGCGCCGTCGATCGCCATCGACCTCAAGGCGCTGCTGCCGGAGAATCGCGGTTACTACACCTACATGGGCTCGCTGACCACGCCTCCCTGTACCGAGGATGTGCTGTGGATGGTCCTCAAGCAGCCCATGCCGGTGTCGGCTGAACAGGTGAGCATCTTCTCCCGCCTGTACAAGAACAACGCCCGGCCGATCCAGCCGGCCAACAGCCGGCTGATCAAGGAAAACCGCTAACCGAGGCGCAGGCCCAGCGCTTCCAGGCCCTGGGTCAACTGGTCCGGCGCCGGCAGCCGGCCATCCGGCGTCAGGCGATCCACCAGTTCCGGCAGCAACTGCGCCAGACCAGACGAGGCGTCGGCCTCGCTTACTCCAGCCTGCCTGGCAATTTGCGCCACGGTATCGTTGCCGAACACCTGGCCGATGGCATCGGCCGGAATGGGTGCGTTCGCGCCAGTGCCGACCCAGGAAGCCGCCTGATCCGCGAAGCCGGCGCGCTGGAACTGATTCAGCAGGCCGCCCAGCCCACCGAGGCCGCCACCGCCCATGCCGCCGCCCGACGATCCGCCGCCGAGGACGCTGCCCAGCATGCCGCCCAAGCCGCCGCCACCACTCCCACCGCCGCCCCCGCCGAGCACGCTACCCAGCACGTCGCCCAAACCACCACCGCCGCCGCCCCCGCCACTGGCTCCGCCGGCCGGCTGGCCGCGCAGCATCGAAAGCACGATGGGCAGCAAGGCTGTCAGGAGACCGGCGTTCATGCCGCCGCCCGCCGGGGCCGCCTGGCCCTGATTTTGCCCGGTGGCACCGCTCAAGACACTGCCGAGAATACTGTCCAGAAGTCCCATGTTCATCTCCGTAGGTTAGGGCGGACCGATGCCGCCGTGGATCGAGGTGGGCGGTAGCCTAGCATCGTCACGCCGGCCCATCGGTCAATATTCGTTACGTGATTCCTTGCCCTGGCGCCAACTGCGACAGCAGCAGGCGGCGAATCGGCGCGGGCAGCCCCGCCGTCGCCAGCTCGTCCGCCGTCAGCCAGCGACCTGCGGGTTCCGCGACGCGGGCCAGGGACTCCACCCGACACAGCAGCGGATGGAGCCGCAGCACGAAATGCGTAAAACCGTGGATCACCGGCGGCAAGGAGCGCTCGGACAGCAGGCGACAGCCCAGCTTCGCCGCGTGCTCCGCCGGGCCGACCGCCGCCGGCAGTTCCGGCAAGGACAGCAGGCCGCCCCAGATACCGGTGGGCGGGCGTGCTTCCAGCAGCGTCCGGCCTTCATGGACGAGCAGCAGGACCGTCACTTCGCGCTCGGGACGGTCGCGGCGCTGGCGACCGGCCGGCAGGGCGGCGGTGCGCCCGTCGCGGTACGCCACGCAGTCCTCGGCCACCGGGCAGGCGGCGCACCGGGGCCGGTGGCGGGTGCACAGCGTCGCGCCCAAGTCCATCTGGGCCTGGATGTAGGTATCGATGTCGCCGGCGGGCAGCAGCGCCCCGGCGAGGTCCCAGAGCCGCTTCGCCACGGCCGCCGTGCCGGGAAAGCCCTCGATGCCGCCATGCCGACACAGCAGGCGCTTGACGTTGCCGTCGAGGATCGGCCGGCGGGCGCCGAAACAGAACACCGCGATGGCGTTGGCCGTGGAGCGGCCGATGCCGGGCAGCCTGGCGATGGTCTCCGGGTCGCTCGGGAAGGCGCCGTCGTGCTCGGCCATTACCAGCCGGGCGCAGGCGTGCAGGTTGCGCGCCCGCGCGTAGTAGCCCAGCCCGCTCCACAGGGCCATCACTGCCTCGACCGGCGCCGCCGCCAAGGCGGCCAGGTCGGGAAAACGATCGAGAAAGCGCTGGTAGTAGGGGATGACCGTCGTCACCTGAGTCTGCTGCAACATGATCTCCGACAGCCAGACCCGGTAGGCGTCGCGACTGCCCTGCCAGGGCAGGTCGTGGCGCCCCTGCTGGCCTTGCCAGGCGATCAGGCGTTGGGCGAAGCCGGTTTGGGCTGATGAGGCGGGCATCGGGACATGGGTAAATCAATCGGAAGCGGCAAGGATGTCATAATCGGCTCGCTTGTTGAACCACCGTGGAGCCTCGCCATGAAATCGCTTGTTTCGGCCCTGATCCTTGCCATGCTGGCTTGTGCCGCCTCGGCGCAGATGAAGGTGGGCGTGATCGCTTCATCGACCGGCCCGACCGCTTTCGTCGGCATTCCCCAAAAGAACACCGTTCCCCTGCTGCCGGCCAGGATCGGCGAGATCGCCGTCGAGTACATCTATTACGATGACGCCTCGGATGCGACCCAGACGGTCCAACTGGCCAAGAAACTGCTATCGGAACACAAGGTGGACGCCATCATCGGTCCGACCGGTTCGCCAAACGCCGTCGCGGTGCTGCCCTTCATTGCCGAAGCCGGTACCCCGATGCTGGCGCCGGTCGGCACCCCCGCCGTGGTATTGCCCATGGACGAGAAGAAGCGCTGGGTGTACAAGACCACGCAGAACGACGGCCTGATCGCCGACGCGCTGATCGCCCACATGCTGAAGCATGGCGTCAAGACGGTCGGCTTCATCGGCTACAACGATCCCTATGGCGAGAGCTGGCTCAAGGAATTCTCCGCGCAGGCGCAGAAGGCCGGCTTGCAGTTGGGCGTGGTCGAGCGCTATCTGCGCACCGATCAGTCGGTCGGCGGCCAGGCGATCAAGCTGCTCGCCGCCAAGCCGGACGCCATCCTGATCGCCGGTACGGGCGGCCCGGCGGTGCTGCCGCACACGACGCTGGTCGATCTCGGCTACAAGGGCAGGATCTACCAGACCCACGGCGCCGCGACACCCGACTTCATCCGCCTCGGCGGCAAGAAGCTGGAAGGCGCCTTCATGGCCGCCAGCGCCATGGTGGTGCTCGATCAGGTACCGGACGGCAACGCGATGAAGAAGGTTGCCCAGGACTACGTCGCCGCCTATCAGAAGCTGCACGGCACCAAGCCGGCCACCTTCGGCGCCAACGTCTTCGACGCCGGCCTGCTGCTGCAGAAGGCCGTGCCGGAGGCGCTGAAGAAGGGCAAACCGGGCACGCCGGAGTTTCGCGCCGCGCTGCGCGACGCGCTGGAGTCGATCAGGGAGCTGGTCGCCACCCAGGGCGTCTATAACATGAGCCCGCAGGACCATTCCGGATTCGACCAGCGCGGCCGGGTGATGATGACGCTCAAGGACGGTGCCTGGCAGTTGGTGGCAGACTGATGCCCCGCATCCATTGCAGGGAGTACTCGCGATGAAGCCGAAAGATCTGGTCCAGGAAGTCAGTTCGCTGTTCTCGCTGCCGGATGTCGTGATTCGCCTCAACACGCTGATCGAATCGGACCAGGCGTCGGCCGGCCAACTGGCCGAGCTGGTGGAACTGGACCCGGGTTTGACCGCCGCTGTGCTCAAGCTGGCCAACAGCGCCTGGTACGGATTGCCGTCGCGGGTCGACACGGTTTCCTCGTCGGTCGTGCTGATCGGCCAGCGGGCGCTGCGCGACCTGGCGCTGTCGGCAGCGATCGTCAAGGCGTTCCGCGGCATCCCCGACACCTTGCTCGACATGCATGCCTTCTGGGACAACAGCACCACCTGCGGCGTCATCGCCCGCGAGCTCGGCAAGGCTTGTCGCATCGAAGAACAGGAACGCCTGTTCATCGCCGGCCTGTTGCTGGGGGTCGGCAAGCTGGTGTTCCTGGCCCGGCGCCCCGAACAGTACCGGGATGTCCTGGCTGTCGCGCGACAGGGCGAGGCCGCGATGGTGGCGGCCGAGCGGCGGATCTTCGGCTTCGACTACGCCGAACTCGGCGCCGAACTGCTGAAGGCCTGGAAGTTGCCGCAAATGCTCCAGTTCCTGGTCGGCGCCCACCTCGCGCCCGCCACGGCCAAGGCCTGGCCCAGGGAAGCGACGATCGTCCATGTCGCCAACGACATCGCCGCCCGCATCGCCCCGGCGGTGCAGAGCCGCCAGCCGGCGGCCGACTATGTCCCGGCGTACGAACCGGAAATCTGGAACCGCCTCGGAATCGCTCCGCAGGCTGTGCCGGAGATCATCGCAAAGTCCCTGGTGCAATCGTTCGAGATCCTCGAGATCATCAATCCGGGCGGGAGCATGGTTCACTAGGCATCAGGCGACTCCCCGGTCCTGGCCAAGGTCGCGGGGCCGGTCGATGTCGGCAATGATCCCGGCGTCGTCGCATTCGATCAGATCGAGTTGTGCCTGGTGCTCCCGCAGCAATTGCCGCGCGCCCTCCTCGCCCCGGAGCGCCGCCAGGGCCGACCGGAACCGCCGGTCGAAGCCCACCGGATGGCCCCGTTGCCCGCGAATTGCCGGCGCGGCCAGGGGCGATCCCGCCGCCAGTGCCGCCAGCACCTTGGCAATCGTCGCCGCGCGGATGAACGGCATGTCGGCGAGCCCGACCACCCAGCCGGCGGCATCGGCCGTGGCGGCCACGCCGGCCGCGATGCTCCGGCCCATGCCCTCGTCGGTCGTCGGCGCGGCCACGATGGCGATCCCCACGCCCGTCAGCAAGTCCCGCAGCGCCGGATTGTCATCCCGCACCACGGCCACCACGCGCGGCATGGCCGCCGCCATGGCCCGGGCGCTGGCCAGGGCGATGGCGGTGCCGTCCGGCAGTCGATGCAGCAGCTTGTCGGTACCAAAACGTGTCGAACGGCCAGCGGCGAGCAGGATGCCGCAATGGGGCGTGCCGTCAGCCACGATGACTGTCGACGCCGTATTTCGCGGCGGTCATTTCGGCAAGTATGGAGACGGCGATCTCGGGCGGCGTGCGGCTGCCGATGTTGAGCCCCACCGGCCCGTGCAGGCGGTCGAGTTCCGTCGTAGTCATGCCGAAGTGCTGCGCGAGGCGTTCGCGTCGTTTGGCGCTGTTGCGTTGCGAGCCGAGCGCGCCAACGTAGAAGGCTGGCGAGCGCAGCGCCTCCAGCAGCGCCAGATCGTCGAGCTTGGGGTCGTGGGTCAGCGCCACGATGGCTGTTCCGGAATCCGCCTGCAGCGCCGTCACCGCATCGTCGGGCATGGCGGCGGAAAGGTGTGCGCCGTCGACCCTCCATGTGCCGTGGTATTCCTCGCGCGGATCGCACACCGTGACTTCGTAGCCGAGCGCCTGCGCCATGGTGGCGAGATAGCTCGACACCTGGACCGCGCCGATGATCAGGAGGCGCAGCCGCGGGCCGTGTATGGTCGTCAGCCGCGCGCTGTCCCAAACCAGTGGATCGTTCCGCGCGGCATCGGCCAGCGTCACGACGCCGGTGGCGACATCGAGGCGGCGTGCTGTCACCGTGCCATCCACGATGCGCTGCCGCAGCTCGCGCAGTCGGTCGGCATCGGGATTGGGCTCGATGACGACCTGCACGGTGCCACCGCACGGCAGGCCAAAGCGCGCCGCCTCTTCCGGCGTGCCGCCGTAGGTCAGCACTTCCGGCGCGGCCTTGTCGAGCAGGCCTTCGCGAACGCGGCGTACCAGATCGTCCTCGATGCAGCCGCCGGACACGGAGCCCGCGACGGCGCCATCGTCGCGGAAGGCCGCCCACGAGCCGGGCGGGCGCGGCGACGAACCCCAGGTCTGAGCCACCGTCGCCAGCGCGGCGCGCCGGCCGGCTTCCCGCCAGCCGATCAGCGCGTCGAGCACCTGCCGGTCGGCGCTGTCCATCAAGGCGCCCGCATCACGCCTGGCGCAGGTCGAGACGGCTCAGCGGCAGCGAGCGCACCGGTTTGCCCGTGGCGGCGAAGATCGCGTTGCAAATGGCCGGCGCCAGCGGCAGGATGGCCGGCTCGCCGTGGCCGCCCCAGAAGCCGCCGGTCGGCGCCAGTACCGTCTCCACCTTCGGCATCTCCGAAATCTCCGGCAGGCGGAAGTTCTTGAAGTTCGACTCCACCACCCGGCCGTTCCGGATGTTGATCTCCTGATAGAGCACCGGGCCGAGGCCGTAGACGACGTTGCTCTCCGCCTGCGCGCGGCAGGTGTCGGGATTGACCACGTAGCCGGAGTCGACGCCGACCACCACGCGATGCACCTTCAGCGCACCGGCCTCGCTCACCGAGACCTCGGCCACCGCGGCGGCATAGCTGCCGAAGCCATCCACCACCGCCAGGCCGCGATGCTGCCCCTTCGGTGCGGGCGTGCCCCAGCCGGCCGCCTTGGCCGTGGCTTCGAGGATCAGCCGGTTCTTGTCGTCCGGCGCCAGCATGGCCAGCCGGTAGGCCAGCGGGTCCTGGCCGGCGGCGCGGGCCAGTTCGTCGATGAAGCATTCACGGTAGTAGCCGTTCTGCTGCCCCGGCGCGCGCCAGAAACCGACCGGCACGTGGCCGTTGCGGGCCGCGTATTCGACGCGCTGGTTCGGCACCGCGTAGGGCATGTCGCTCAGCGTGCGCACCGCCGTGAAGTCGATGCCGTCGTCGCGCAGCATCTGCGGCATCACCACCTTGAGCACCGACGGGCAGGCCACCTTCGCCTGCATCGCCACCAGCCGGCCCTGCTTGTCGAGGCCGGCCTTCATGCGCACGATGCTGGCCGGGCGATAGAAGCCGTGGCGCATGTCCTCCTCGCGCGACCACATCAGCTTCACCGGCACGCCGGGCATGGCCCTGGCGATCTGCACGCCCTGGCGCACGTAGTCCTGCACCGCGCCGCGCCGGCCGAAACCGCCGCCGAGCATCATCTTGTGCACCTCGATCCTGTCCAGCGGCAGGCCGGAGGTCGCGGCCGCCTCGTGCATCGCCGCCTCGCCGTTCTGCGTCGAGGTCCACACCTCCAGCGTGCCGTCGTCCTTGAACCACGCCGTGCAGGTCATCGGCTCCATGGTCGCGTGGTTGAGGTAGGGCGAGGAATACTCGGCCTCGATCACCTTCGCCACCTTGTCGGCATCGGCGAACGCCGTCTCGACGTTGCCCGTGTCGCGCGCCTTCGGCAGGCCGCTGGCGTTGAGGCCCTCGCGCAGCATGGCGGTAATCTGCTCGTTGCCGACCTTGCCGTTGCCGGCTTCGTCCCACTCGATGTCCAGCTTCTGCAGCGCCTGGTCGGCGCGCCACCAGCTGTCGGCAATCACGGCGACGAAATCGTCCTGCCGCACCACCTTCTTCACGCCGCGCATGGCCAGCGCTTCCTTTGCATCCACCTTCCCCGGCTTGCCGCCGAACACCGGGCACTGCGCGATGGAGGCGTGCAGCATGCCGGGCAGCGCCACGTCCACGCCGAATACCGGCTTGCCCAGCACCTTGTCCGGGATGTCCAGCCGGCGCACGGACTTGCCGGCGATCTTCCAGTCCTTAGGGTCTCGCAGCTTCACGTCCTTGGGCGGCGCGATCCTGGCCGCTTCCGCCGCCAGCTCGCCGTAGCGGAAGGTCCGGCCCGTCGGCTTGTGGGTGACCAGGCTCCTGTCGGCGACACACTCGGCCGCCGGCACCTGCCAGCGCCGCGCGGCCGCGCCGATCAGCATCTCGCGGGCGCTGGCGCCGGCCTTGCGCACGTAGTCCTGCGACGAGCGCACGCCTTGGCTACCGCCCGTGGACATCGAGCCCCAGACGCGGTTGCGGCGGAAATGCTCGTTGGGCGAGGCGAACTCGGCGCTCACCCTGGCCCAGTCGCAATCCAGCTCCTCCGCCACCAGCTGGGCCAGCGCGGTGAAGGTGCCCTGGCCCATCTCGGAGCGGGCAATGCGGATCACCACGCGGTCGTCCGGGTGGATCACGATCCAGGCATTCACCTCGGGCGCGGCGGCTCGCGCGAAGGCGGGGCCGGCCGCGAACGCGCGCCCCGGCAGCACGAACTCCAGCGCCAGCGCACCGCCGGCGGTGGCGGAAACCTTGAGGAAGTCGCGGCGCGAAACTTTCGTCGTCATGATCGCCTCCTCAGGAAGTCTTGGCAGCAACGTTGCCTGCCAGCGCATGGATGGCCGCGCGCACGCGCGGGTAGGTGCCGCAGCGGCAAAGGTTGGTGATGTCGCGGTCGATGTCCGCATCCGTCGGCCGCGGATTCTTCGCCAGCAACGCCGCCACGGACATGATCAGCCCGGTCTGGCAGTAGCCGCATTGCGGCACCTCGTGGTCGATCCACGCCTGCTGGATGCGGTGCAGGCCGTCCTTGGCCAGCCCCTCGATGGTGACGATCTTCCTGCCGACCATCTCCGCCGCACGCACGCCGCAGGCGCGCACCGCCTCGCCATCGACCAGCACCGTGCACGAACCGCAAGCCGAAATGCCGCAACCGTACTTCGTGCCGGGCAACCCCAGGTGGTCACGCAACACCCACAGGAGCGGCATTTCCGGCTCCACATCCACCGCGTGGGTCTTGCCATTCACGTTCAAGTTCATCATCGCCGACTTCCTTGCCGAATGAGACAGTGGTCGCAACCAATATAGGCTTGGGTGGCGGTGATGGGAAGGAAGGGGTGGGACTCAAACAAACCGGTAGACACGGTTTCCAAGAAGCCGGCTCAACCGCGCCAGAAGAGTTCTGGCTGACACATCGGCGGAAAGATCGGCACAGACATCGGCAGATAATATGTTAAATATACAATCAACTATTTAATTAACAAGCAACTATAATCGGCACAGACATCGGCGAACTAAGAGGAAATATGATTGCGTTGTACGACGATCCGGCTCAGATGGAACCGCTGGTAATCAATAGCTCGCGGCCTTCGTACAACTCGCTGATCGGGCGTGCGCACGAGCTGTCCGAGGCGTCCGCCTGCTTGGACGCGGCACTGGTTCCCACGACCGCGAGAAGTCTCTCCGAGCTTGTCTCAGGGATGAACTGCTATTACTCGAACTTGATCGAGGGCCATCACACCCTGCCAATCGATATCGAGAAGGCGCTGCTCGAGGTCAAGGAACAGATTGAGCAACAAGAGTTCCAGAGTCTGGCATTTGCTCACATCGAAGCTGATCGATGGGCAAGGTCGCAGTCGCTCGACGAAGATTCCCTACTCCCCTTTATCCTTGAAGTTCACCGGCGCTTTTGCGAGCACTTGCCGAAGGAAATGCTGAAGCTCAAGGACGGGAGCCAAGTGGAGCCCGGCAAGGTCCGGGCGAGGGACGTCCACGTAGGAATACATGTCGCACCAAGAGCTGACACGCTCGCTCGATTTCTGGAGCGCTTCAAGAAGGTCTATGGCCTTCGCCTCGAATGGTCGAGGAAGGGCGGAATAGACAAGCTGGATGGCATTCTCGCCGCTTTCGCAGCCCATCATCGAATGGTGTGGATTCACCCCTTCCTTGATGGAAACGGTCGCGTAGCACGGATCGTCATCGACGCAATGCTCCGCGAGTGCGGAGTGGATACCGCATGTCTGTGGTCGATGTCCCGAGGATTCGCGAAGACCGCGGAAGAATACAAGGCGAAACTGGCGGCGGCCGACCAACCGCGAATGGGCGATCTTGATGGGCGTGGCAACCTGTCCGAACAGCGGCTGGCGGAGTTTTGCGAGTACGCCATGCAAACCGCCATCGATCAGGCCAAATTCATGTCCCGGGTGTTCGCACTCGACAACTTCAGGTTCAGAGCCGAGCATTTTTTCCAGAAGGTACGTTTCGACCTCAAGCCCGAGTCCGCATACCTCTACATCCATGCCTTCAGTACTGGCGAGTTCGAGCGCATGGAAGCGAGCCGCCTCACCGGTCTCCCGGAAAGGACGGCGAGAGACGTGCTCAACGCGCTCGTCCGCGAAGGATTCCTTGTCTCGGATACCCCGCGAGGCAAGATTCGAGTCGGCTTCCCTATGCATGCGCTTGGGTCGCTCTTGCCCAACCTCTATCCGGCAGGCGATCTGGACGGGGATCCACAAACGCCGAGACAGCGCGTCAAAGCGGCCAATACCAGTACCGCGGCAAGAAATGCGCTTGCTCGAAACATGAAGCTCAAGTAAACGAAGCCCGACCTGCCTCCGGAGTATGCTGATGACTGGATCGGAGGCCAGGCAATGGCTGGGCAGACCGGTGGCAGAACCACCTATTGCCCGGCGTATCAAGTCACCGGTGGGAGGTGCAAGGTGAAGATTCTTTGTGAACGCCAGTCGGAACCGGACGTGTTGCGCGGGCTGCTTCGTCAGTTGGATGCGGACCCGGAGGTCGCGTCGGTACTGGTTCTTGCGGCGGATGGAAATGGCTGGACGCCGGATTCCATAGACGAAATACTGAAGTCGTCCACCAAGCAGGTATTTGGCGGCCTGTTCCCGCAAGTTCTCCACGGGATGGAGCGCCTGGAACACGGCGTGGTGGCGGTGGGGCTGCCCGAAGCGGTGAAGCTGACCGTGATTGAAGGTTTGTCCGACCCCGAGACGGACTTCGTCGATGCGATCGAGCGGGCCTTTCCCGATATCGGCGAGGGGGGAACCATGTTCGTGCTGGTGGACGGTTTCTCCCGCCGCATCAGCGCGCTCATCGATGCCTTGTTCGATACCTTCGGGCTCGGCATCAACTACCTTGGCGGTGGTGGCGGTTCGCTCAGCCTCGTGCAGAAGCCCTGCGTCATTACCCCGAGCGGCCTGAAGCAGGATGCGGCGCTGCTCGCGTACCTGGACAGACCCAGCGGAGTGGGCGTCGCCCACGGCTGGGGAGCCATCTCGACCGCATTCCGGGTCACCGAGGCGAACAGCAATACCGTCATCAGCCTGGATTGGCGTCCCGCTTTCGAGGTCTATCGCGAGATCGTCGAGTCGCATTCGAAGCAGCGCTTCGGCGATGACAATTTCTTCGCCATCGCCAAGTCCTATCCGCTGGGCATCGCCAAGCTCGGCAACGAGGTCGTGGTGCGCGACCCGATCATGGCACACGGCAACCATCTGGTCTGCGTGGGAGAGGTGCCGGTGGGAACATTCGTGCAGATCCTGCACGGCAACCAGGACACCTTGATGGCGGCCGCGGTCCATGCCCGGGAGAGCGCCCAGCATTCATTCGGCACCGGGCAGCCGAGCCTGGAGCTCTTCGTGGATTGCATTTCGCGGGTCCTGTTCCTCGAGGGCGATTTCGATCTGGAGATGAAGGCCGCCCGGATACCGGATCTGCCGATGGTCGGCGTCCTGAGCATCGGCGAGATTGCCAATAGTGGCCAGGACTACCTGGAGTTCTACAACAAGACCGCCGTGGTCGCGCTGGTGTAGCGGAACATGATGGCTGCGGAAAACTGGCTCCAGCGGGAGGTACTCTACGAGATCGCCATGGCGATCGGCGGCGACCTCGACGAGCGCAAGATGCTCGACGGCTGCCTGCCGGTCATCTTGCGCCGGCTTGGCGGCACCGCGATCGGCGTACTTGAGGCGGGTGACTGGGCGGACGGCACGGGAACGGCCGGGTACCGCGTGACGCATGGGCTGCCGAGGAAAGCCAACTTCTCGGATGTGATCGGCCTGCTGCCGCGTTCGGATGGGGGCATCACGCTTCCGGTGCCGCTGGCCTCGGTGGCGGACCGCCAGCACTACGCGTGGTGGCTGCCCGGTTTTGGCGCGTTGGTGCTGACCCATCGGCATTTGCCGCAGGATCTGGTTCATGAAATCGGGCAACTGGCCGCCAAGCTGGCCAATGCGCTGATGGCTTGTTGACAGCATGCCGAACTCGAGCTCTCGCGCAGCGCCCTGGTGGCTTCGCAGACGCTCCTTCAGTCCGTCATCGACGCGGCGCCCGCGCGCATCTTCTGGAAGGACCAGCACTCGCGATACCTTGGGTGCAACCCGCTCTTCGCCGGCGATGCCGGATGTTCCGAACCGGGCGAGGTCATCGGCAAGACGGATGACGACTTCGGCTGGGCGCCGCAGGCCGACCTCTACCGGGCCGATGACCGCAACGTCATGGCATCGGGCAGCGGAAAACTGAATTTCGAGGAACCGCAGACGACTCCCGACGGACGGACGATCTACCTGCGGACCTCAAAGGTGCCCCTGCGCGACAGCCGGGGCAACACCATCGGCGTGCTCGGCATCTACGACGACGTCACCGAGCGCAAGAATGCGGAGGCGGAACTCGATCTGTATCGAGACCGCCTCGAGCGCCTGGTCGAAGAACGCACGCAGGAGCTGATGGTCGCCAAGGAACTGGCCGAGGCGGCCAATCGGGCCAAGACCACCTTCCTGGCCAACATGAGCCACGAATTGCGAACACCGATGAATGGTGTCCTGGGGATGGTGGGATTGGCGAAGCGGTACATGACGGCCCCCGCGGGACTTGAGAAACTCGGCCATGCCGAAGCCTCGGCCAGGCGCCTGCTCGGAGTGCTCAACGAGATTCTCGATCTGTCCAGAATCGAGGCCGAGCGCCTCGTCATCGACAGCGTGCCACTCGAACTTGCCACGGTGCTGGATAGCCTCGATACGCTGCTGGGGCATCGTGCGAGCGAGAAAGGCTTGCTCCTGAAGTATGACCTCCCGTCCGAACTCGCGCGCCAGCCCTTCCTGGGCGACCCCCAACGGCTCGGACAGATTCTGATCAACCTCGTCGGCAACGCCATCAAGTTTTCCGAGCAAGGCGAGATCAGTGTCGCCGTTCAGGCCGTCGAGGAGGCTCCCGAAGGCATGCTGCTGCGTTTCGACGTGCGGGATAGCGGCATCGGTATCAGCATTGAGGACCAGCAACGACTCTTTACCGCTTTCGAGCAGGCGGACGGTTCCCTTACCCGCAAGTATGGCGGCACCGGACTCGGGCTCGCGATCAGCAAACGCCTGGCCAACATGATGGGGGGCGAGATGGGCGTGGACAGCAGCCCGGGCCGGGGCAGCACGTTCTGGTTTACGGCCAGACTGGCCAGGAACACGATTGCTCCTGAAGCGAGGGCCGCGGTTCATGCGCCCGAGTCGGCCTTGCGGACGCTTCATGACGAGTTCGCGGGGGCGCGCGTGCTGGTCGTCGAAGACGAGCCCGTGAATCGGGAGCTGACGCTGTTCCTCCTGGACGATGCGGGCCTTCGGGCCGACGTTGCCAATGACGGCGCCGAGGCGTTGGCGCTGGCGCGGCAACGTTCGTACGCGCTGATCCTGATGGACATGCAGATGCCCAACCTGAACGGGATCGACGCGACCAGGGCGATCCGCCACGACTCCCTGAACCGGGACACACCAATCCTGGCCCTGACCGCCAACGCCTTCGAGCACGATCGGCAGGCCAGCCTGGATGCGGGCATGAATGATCACATCGCCAAGCCGTTCGATCCGGATGTGCTCTTCGAGACCCTGTTGCGGTGGCTGGCCACGCCGCGGTAGTTGGTGATGCGCCAGTCCGATGCCGGGGCGTGCGACAATGAAACCATGAACCAACGACCGCAAACTCTCGGCGAGGAAATCGCCAACAGCGTCAGCCATGGCGTGGCGCTGCTGGCCGCCATCGTCGGCGCGCCCTTCCTGATCATCGCGGCACGGGATTTCGGCGCGGCCAACGTGGTCGGCGCCAGCGTCTTCGCGGCGACCATGGTCCTGCTGTATCTGACCTCGACGCTCTACCACGCCTTGCGGCCGGGCCGCCTGAAGCGGTTGTTCATGAAGCTCGACCACAGCGCGATCTACATCTTCATCGCCGGCAGCTACACGCCCTTCGCGCTCGGTGCGCTGGGCGGCCCGTGGGGGTGGTCGCTGTTCGGCGTCGTCTGGTCGCTGGCGGTGTTCGGCACCCTCCTGAAGGCCTTCGACCGCCTGTCGCATCCCTGGCTGTCGACCGGGCTCTATCTGGTCATGGGCTGGCTGGTGCTGATCGCGGCGGTGCCGCTGGTCGAGCGCGTCGCCTTGCCGGGCATCGCCCTGCTGGTCGCCGGCGGCGTGGCCTATACGGTGGGCGTGGTGTTCTTCATGCTCGACCACCGCTGGCGCTACGCGCACGCGATCTGGCACGGCTTCGTCGCCGCCGGCACCGGTTGCCACTTCTTCGCGGTGCTGAACTACTCGGCGTGATGCTCCGTCACGGCCGACCGGACTGACCTGACCCGTGTCCGCACCAATGGGCAAGAGCCGGCTCGAAGCCTTCAGCGACGGCGTGCTCGCCATCATCATCACCATCATGGTGCTGGAGCTGAAGGTGCCGCACGGCGACGACCTGGCGGCGCTGCGGCCGCTGCTGCCGGTCTTCCTCAGCTATGTGCTGAGCTTCGTCTACGTCGGCATCTACTGGAACAACCACCACCACATGCTGCACGCCGTGCCAGCACGTCACCGGCGGCGTGCTGTGGGCCAACCTGCACCTGCTGTTCTGGCTGTCGCTGTTCCCGTTCGCCACCGGCTGGATGGGCGAGAACCACTTCGCCCCGCTGCCGACCGCCGCTCTATGGCGTGGTGCTGCTGATGGCCGGCGATCGCTTACCTGATCCTGCAGCGGGCGATCATCGCCGCCGAAGGCCGGGACTCGCTGCTGGCAAAGGCCATCGGCACGGACGCAAGGGCAAGGCATCCGATCGTGCTCTACGCCGCGGCCATTCCGCTGGCATTCGTCCAGCCGTGGATCGCCCAGGGTATCTATGTCGCCGTCGCCCTGATGTGGCTCGTGCCCGATCGGCGCATCGAACGCGCGCTGGCTGACCACGAGCACTGATGGGCCACTGGCCCGCGGCCGCCGGGAAGGCTGATGCCATTCACCTTGGCGTCATTCGCGCAGGCAGGCGCGCAGCCCTGCCGCGATTGCGGCGGCCTGGCCGCGGAAGACTTCCGGATCACGCAAGCGCGCCTCCTCGGCGGCATTGACCACCACACCCGCCTCGATCAGGATCGCCGGGCTGTGGGCGGTGTTGAGAACCGCCAGCGCATCCCGGGCAAAGATTCCACGCCGCCAGTCGATCACCGGACGACCCTCGCCCAGCACGGGGTCGGCATGATAGTGGGACGGCGCAAAGCCGGCCCCGATGAGCCGATCCGCCACCTGGCCGGCGCAGGCAACGCTGGCGGCCGGAGCCCGGTTTTGCCGCGATACCCAGAGCGAGAAACCGGCGAAGCGCGGGTCGCGGATGGGCAGAAACTTCTCCCGAGTCGAATCATGATGAATCGAGACGAACAGACGTGCGCCGCGCGCTTCCCTGGTGCGCGCAGTCAGGGAAGCCTGCTGGCCGTCCGCGCCAATCAGGCGAGCCCGCACCCCGCCGTCGGCCAGCACAGCCGCGACGGCCTGGGCCAGCCGCCGGTTCAACTCGAACTCCGGAACGCCGCTGGCACTGATCACGCCGGGTTTCTCCAGGTAATGGCCAACGTCGATCGCCACCTCCGGCCCGGCGGCCATGCCGGCGCAGGCTTGCAGCGCGGCCCATGTGGCCAGCAGACAAGGCCGCCAGCTAACCGCCATGCGCGCGGCCCCGAATCGGGTCGAGAATTGCCTGGCCAGTACCGCCCAGCGTGCGATGAATCTTCTCGGAGCGCATCGGGGCATGATAGCCGGATGCCAGTGCCTGGGCATTTGGCAGCTGAATGGTTGCGTTTCGGAACGGATAGGCCGTGGGGGAAAGCGGTGGGCAGTGATGTCACAGGTGACGAGTGGCGCGAGTGATCCGAAGGCCGCTGTTCGGCCGAGGACTAAACCGCTCGCGCGGTAGGGAGGTTGCTGGACGGGAGTCGCAGGTTCTGGGAAGTCAGTGGTTTGCTACGGCAGGGAACTGCCGATGTTGGAAGCGAGGCAGTCCCGCCTCGATTTCTGACAGGAGCAAGCCATGGAAACTCAGAAGCCGAGCATCAGCCCGTTGCGCCAACGCATGATGGAGGACATGCGGATGCGCAAGTTTGGCGAGAAGACGCAATCCCAGTACCTTCGTGCCGTACGGCAGTTTGCCAAGTACCTCGGGCGCGCTCCGGACACTGCCAGCGTCGAGGAGCTGCGCAACTACCAGTTGTACCTGGTCGACAACGGTACTTCACCGGCATCGCTGAACTCTGCGATCTGCGGGCTGAAGTTCTTCTTCAGCATCACGCTGGACCGACCGGAGGTCATGGCCAAGATGAGACCGGTACATCTGCCGCGTAAGCTGCCGGAGATCCTGAGTCCCGACGAGGTCAGACGGCTGATAGCCGCCGCCGGCCACCTGAAGCACCAAACCGCACTGGCCCTGGCCTACGCGACCGGACTACGCGTCAATGAAGTGGTCCACCTGAAGGTCGGTGACATTGACAGCCAGCGCATGACCCTGCGGGTTGAACAAGGCAAAGGCCAGAAGGACCGCTACGCATTACTGTCACCGGTGCTGCTCGAGCGCCTGCGCGTCTGGTGGAGAGTGGCCCGCGCCCAAGGCAAGATGCTCGACGGTGGCTGGCTGTTTCCCGGCCTGGACCCGGTGCGGCATCTCAGCACCCGGCAACTCAACCGTGCCATCCACGCGGCGGCCGACGAAGCCGGAATCGACAAGCACATCTCGATGCACTCGCTGCGCCACGCCTTCGCTACGCACCTGCTGGAGCAGAAGGTCAACATCCGTCTGATCCAGGTGCTACTCGGCCACAAGAAGCTGGAAACAACCGCCCTGTACGCCCAGGTCGCGACCGATATTCTGCGTGAGGTGGTCAGTCCGTTGGAGAAGCTGAACTCCCCGTAGTACCGCCATGGGGCGGCCCGCCCTCGAGGTCGCGGACATCTTCCGCGCCCATGGGCCGGCGTGGCGAGCGAAGCAGACAGGCCACCTAAGCGTCGGCCAGCTCAAGGTCATGTCGGCCATCGAACAGTGCCGTACCGCGGCGCTGGGAGGACATGCATTGCGCTGCAATGCCTGCAACCACGAAGAGATCAGCTACAACTCCTGCCGTAACCGGCACTGCCCGAAGTGTCAGGCGCGTGCCGCGCAACGCTGGCTTGAAGCCCGGCAGGCGGATCTCTTGCCGGTCGAGTATTACCACGTGGTATTCACGCTGCCGGAGCCGATCAGCGCCATCGCCTACACCAACAAGGCCGTGATCTACCGGTTGCTGTTCGACGTGGCAGCGGAAACGCTGACGACCATCGCCGCCGATCCGAAACATCTGGGCGCCCAGATCGGCGCCACGCTGGTGCTGCATACCTGGGGTTCGGCGCTGACGCATCATCCGCACGTCCATGGCATCGTGCCTGGCGGCGGCATCTCCCCGGACGGCGACCGTTGGGTCGCGTGTCGGCGCGGCTTCTTCCTGCCGGTGCGCGTGCTGTCACGGTTGTTCCGGCGGCGCTTTCTCGAAGAACTGGAGAAGCTGCATCATGCCGGGCAATTGCAGTTCTTCGGAGAATACGCGGGCCTGGTCGATACCGGAGCGTTTGGTCGCTGGCTGGCGCCATTGCGATCCTGCGAATGGGTGGTGTATGCCAAGCGTCCATTCGCCGGTCCCGCGGCAGTATTGGCTTACCTGTCCCGCTACACCCACCGGGTGGCAATCTCGAACCGGCGATTGGTGGCGATGGATGAGAACGGCGTGGCCTTCCGCTGGAAGGACTACCGGACCAAGGGGCGTACGCGCCACAAGACGATGACGCTCGCGGCCGACGAGTTCATGCGCCGGTTTCTCCTGCACGTCCTACCCGTCGGGTTCCACCGTATTCGCCACTACGGGCTGCTGGCAAACGCCGGCCGACGAGAGAATCTGGTCAGGGTGCGGACCCTGCTCGACCTGCCTCAGTCAATGCCAATCGACGATGAAACCGCCGCCATGCCCGTGCCGACCTTCATCTGTCGGTGCTGCGGTGCCACCATGCGTGTCGTCGAGATCGTGATGCGCCAGCAACCGATCCGGGCTCCGCCATGATGCGTCCACGGCTGCTCCACCACTGTGCTCCTGCGCCGGCCTCCGGATCGCCAATGCCGAGGCCGCCCTGTTGCCGCTTGACGCCATATTGGTCGATTTCGATCCCGCGCACACCCGTGCCCGTGGCACAAACCACCGCTGGCGGTGTCGATCTCTGCGTCGCCGACCGTTCAGTGCTCCAATCATCGGCCATCTCAAGAGCAACGGCAGAGGTCAAATCCCCATAGGCCGTGGCCTATTCGAACCGCGTCGCAGCATTCCGCGGTTTCCTCCCTGGAGGTTTATTCAACGTCTGCCAACAGGCACCTTCCCAATCTGCACCTTCATCACGTGGAGGGCAGACGTCGAACAAACCTAAACCAAAGCTGTCGGTGGCGAACGGTCAAACATCAGGCCGCAATCGTAGCCAAAATGGCCGCACAAAGTGCGGCCGCTGATTAGCTATTAGATTTCAGTTTGTTCGGAGATTTTCAGTGCATCGTTGACCTCAATGCCGAGATAACGAACAGTCCTTTCGAGCTTTGAGTGACCAAGTAACAATTGAACGGCTCGCAGGTACTTCGTGCGTTTGTAGATTAAGGTCGCTTTTGTTCGCCGCATCGAGTGTGTCACGTAGATAGACGAATCAAGTCCAGCAGCTTCGGCCCAGTGATGATCGATCCTTGCATACTGTCGGGTCGAGATATGGTGTGATGTCGTCACCCGGCTCGGGAATATAAATTGGCCACCGCGTAAATGGGATTTATCCAGCCATGCCGCAACGGCGATTTTCGTTGCTTCTGTTAGTTCGAACTGCACTAGTCTCTGAGTTTTCCTCTGTATCACCATTGCTCTGGGGAGAATCTGATCTCCATGTCACCAAAAAAATCGCACTTCACAGTGGCAACGGGCAAGTCAGTACAATTGTTTAGTGACCAGCATACCCGTATGGTATTGTCTTTTTGTCATTCCTCCTGTAATTTCAATTCCACGCTTTCCGTATTGTAAAGAGTGAATTGGCCGATTTATTACCTGAATGGCTGTGGGGTGTCACAGATTCAGTTGCCAACGCATTGAGAGGAACAGTAAATGCGCTCTTGCTCATATTTCGCGCTGATCTTGGCTGTCTCACTTACGCTTGTCGGCTGTGGTGTCGATTTGTCCCCGGCAGAGCGTGCAACGAAAAATATTACGGATGCCGCCAGCGAGCTAAAACTTGGACTTACGAAGCTTAGCGAGGTGGATCCCGCGGGAATTCGTGGTCTCGTCGAGAATAACGAAGATCTACGGAAACAGCTGCAGTCGCTGACGCTGCAACTCTCTAACGCTGGTCTCGGTACGGGAGTATTTGAACTCAGAGATAAACGAATTTACCTCGAAGTAATCGACTACCGGGGAGCCTTCAAACTCGACTCCTGGATTGATGACCCTAAGTGGTGGACTCTCTCTAACAAGGAGCTACCCGACAAATCCATCACGCTTGAATCGTATGATCTGACACGATCCGCCTTGCATCAATCAACTCGAGACAATGGAAACGACACCTGTTGTACGGGACTTCATGAACCAGGAATGAAAGCATGTTTTCAGGTGGCCGAAAACGCTTTTCGTTCGTTCCTGACAACCGCACCGGTGACTGGCATTGGTGGTATGACGCGAGTTGCGCTCAATGAACAATTCCTAGCGCCAGGCGACCACGAGATCATAGTTCAGGCCACACCACTGTCCGCGCAAGGTGGAGAGTGGTTTTTGCGGGGACAAATTGTTGCAGTATCTCCTGCTGGCGCGAGCGATGTCATCAAACAGTTCGATTGGTCAGCACGTACTGGCGACATTGCCACAAATTCCAAGCCGCTGCCCATCAAATCAGCTAGGGTTCGCATATCAACAACTCAAGTAGGTCATTGAGCGAGGCGATATTGCGTAAGCCCACAACACTAGAGCTCTAACTGTATCGGTGTGGCATTTGCACTCATCACTAAAGGAGACTTCCCGTGCGTAACTCGATATTCATTTTCGCTTTACTAACACTAATCTGTACGACGTCTTCCCATGCGCAAATCAGTCTCTCCTTTGACCTGAACGACCTGAAATCAAAGGAGATAGAAGCCAGCTACACAACTGGTATTGGGACGAAACAAATCATATGGACAACAAACGCTCTGCCTATGCCAAGCGTAAACAAACTCAGCGATGTTTGTGCAAGGATTCCGGAATACATGGATGGCGCAATCTGTTATCGCGTTTGTGGAGGAAGTCTCGCATCCGTGCCGGTTTCTTGGACCTACGAATGGCGACCATCTAATCGCGGCCACGAGACACCATGGGAGGCTTGCGATGGTGATGGATGCAGGGGTTTCTCGGATGAGTTTTATGCAGCATCTGCGCGAGGGTGTGGGCACTTCATGATCTGGCGCGCCTTAAGTCATGATCGAGACTTGCGAATTAAAGTTCAGATTCAATAGATGCGTAGATGTTAGTCTGTAAAGAATGGCTAATGGCTGGATTGGCATTTTGTGCCTGGTCTTCGAGCGCCGAATCCATAGCACAACGGTTTCCTCCATTGCCCAACTGCGCTGCAATCAAATCCCCCGTTGCCCGCGTGCAGGCGCTTGACCGCTACGTGACGGCACTTGAGGATTGGGCCGACAAGACACCTGACTTCATGGCATGTTCAGCGGCGGGCACCTATGTCACCTTGGTGGCTGCCCATCTTTTACCGGAAGCTACACCGTTTCGCAGGTACGAGCGGGAGTGCTGGATGTTCTTTGAGGATGCGCGTCGCGCCTTGGCTGATGGCAAAACGCGTAGCGCAAAACAATCAGCTCGTGCTTGGGATACCTGTCTTGCGATGCGTCAGGACGGTTTACGTGCTGCAGCCAAACCTTTCATGCGTTGCCTGCGCTGAATTTTATTGCGCCTTCAGCCCCGTCGCCTTGCCGCCCTGTTCGCGGATATCCGCCTCGGATATCGGGGGCCTTGAAGACACTCTGTATTCGCCATCATCGAAAGTGATTTCCCGGTAGAGCCCCGGCTTCTCATCCGGCACATACAGCGTTCGCCATTGACCCGTTCGGGCCGGGCCGACAAATTCGGGTAACGGCAAGCCCATGAACTTCCCGATGATTTTGGTATCGCTGTACTTCCCGACATATGGGCGCGAAAGCACCACCGTCATGCAGCCTCGTCGGGTGCAAACATCAGGCCGTTGCAGCGAATAAATGTGGGCATCTCGTCCGTCGGGCGCCAATTTGACACGCCAACTGGAAGCGCTGGCTTTCATGTCTTTCGAGGAAGCTGGCATTGCGCGGAAGGCGACCGAGCCAGCTTCGTTTGTGCGGCGGGTGGCAATACGCTTGCGCACCTCATCGGAAAGCGTATGTGGTTCTATGTCGTAGCGAGCTTCCTGAATTGATTCGGCGAAGACATCAGATAGAACCATCCAGTTTGCGGAGGCGGAGGGCAGATCATATGTTTTCGCGTAGCCACGCCCGCCTCTCACATGCATTCCTGCAACTAGGTAGCTACCATCACCTTGCCTTTCGAGCACCGGCGCTCCCGAAAGACCGGGGCTACCCGAACAATCGTGAGTTGCACCACCAATGCCCGCGCTTTCATGATGTGCCTTACACCCTGTTTCGACTGTGATCCCTGGGGCTGTCCAGCGATCTTGTGGGTATCCAATCACCATCAACTCGCCCGTTGGTCGCTCGTATCCATTACTAGGGGGCTTGACTTCAAGGAAGCCCAAGTCCCGGCCGATGCACCGCTCCAGCTTCAGATGGACGTAATCCTCAAACATTCCACTCGTATCCCTAGCAATGAAATTCCCGAAATCGACCACTTCCGCACGAACTTTTTTGCCAAATGATTTTCCTTCTCCCACTTTCCATCCCGACGATTTGGCCGCCCCTGGAAACACATCAACATGAAAATCTACGACGACTCCCCTCTTGGCGCGCGAAAACGTAGGTTTACCATCTTCATTTAGGCTTTTTAAAAAGACTACATGGTAGTTTGTGGTGATGAGGCACTCGCCTGAAAGCCAGGCTGTGCCGCTAAATATCTGATCGTCCTTGGTGATGACGCCAACACGCCTGTAGAGCGGATTTTCATCCGCAGATGCCTGACGGCGGTTGTCGTCCCCAAAAACGGTGGCCAAGGCCGGATCAGCGATGTACAAAGTGCCGATCACGGCCACTAGTTGAAGGACGGTTATTCGCATGCCAAGGACTCCTCAGTAGGCCAACGCGTTGCCTGGCTCGCGGAAGGCTTTTTCCTGTTGCCGCAATATCGTCAACACCTGTTCGACGACGGCTTCTGCTCGACGCTCAAACAAGGCACGACCACTGTTTGACAACGCAATATCAGATGCCAAATACAGATTCGCCCAGATCGCGAAATGACGGCGATCCCAATCGAATCGAACGGCCGCCGCACATCCGGACGCCGAAGCGAGGGCCGTTTGTGCAGCAACGCTCATTAAGAGCGCCTGATCCTTCATCACAGACAATGTGCTGCCGAGTTTCCAGGATAGCCAGTTGGATGTCTGGTCGCCATTAACTGCACGCGGATCATTGTTCGGCGAGCATTGTTTGCCGGCCACGTCCAACGCCAAGAATTGATGCAGGTAGTTCTCGAAATGGATTGCGGACATAAGTTCGGGGGTGCCAAGTACCGCCTGTCGCGCTTGGTCAAGCGCCATGTCGATGATGCTCTTGGGATCAATGCTCGACTGACGACCATCGTCCCACACCAAGCCGGTGCGTAACAAAAGCCCGTTCACGGTAGCCAGCACGACAAAGCTATCTGCCGCGCAATTAATCGCTTCGGCAGCAATCGCAAACAACGGCAAGCGTGCTCGAAAACCGCTATTGCGCCAAGCGAAGCTCAACTCAGCATACCGCCAGCATTCGGCTGGGCGTTGCTGCTTTGCGAAATGGCTTAAGGCGTTTGCCAACATGCGCTCCTCATCATGCTGCAGGAATGTAGCATTGGACCGAGTCGACTTCTCAATGTTTCATTCGGTCCGTTTTTAATGGCCCCTCACGAAACCCTTATTTGCGATTCAATGCCGAATGGCAGATAAACAACGCATTGCCGCCTGAAGTTGTGAGATAGTCGAACGACGGCAAAGGTTTAGGTTTGTTCGACGTCTGCCCTCCACGTGATGAAGGTGCAGATTGGGAAGGTGCCTGTTGGCAGACGTTGAATAAACCTCCAGGGAGGAAACCGCGGAATGCTGCGACGCGGTTCGAATAGGCCACGGCCTATGGGGATTTGACCTCTGCCGTTGCTCTTGAGATGGCCGATGATTGGAGCACTGAACGGTCGGCGACGCAGAGATCGACACCGCCAGCGGTGGTTTGTGCCACGGGCACGGGTGTGCGCGGGATCGAAATCGACCAATATGGCGTCAAGCGGCAACAGGGCGGCCTCGGCATTGGCGATCCGGAGGCCGGCGCAGGAGCACAGTGGTGGAGCAGCCGTGGACGCATCATGGCGGAGCCCGGATCGGTTGCTGGCGCATCACGATCTCGACGACACGCATGGTGGCACCGCAGCACCGACAGATGAAGGTCGGCACGGGCATGGCGGCGGTTTCATCGTCGATTGGCATTGACTGAGGCAGGTCGAGCAGGGTCCGCACCCTGACCAGATTCTCTCGTCGGCCGGCGTTTGCCAGCAGCCCGTAGTGGCGAATACGGTGGAACCCGACGGGTAGGACGTGCAGGAGAAACCGGCGCATGAACTCGTCGGCCGCGAGCGTCATCGTCTTGTGGCGCGTACGCCCCTTGGTCCGGTAGTCCTTCCAGCGGAAGGCCACGCCGTTCTCATCCATCGCCACCAATCGCCGGTTCGAGATTGCCACCCGGTGGGTGTAGCGGGACAGGTAAGCCAATACTGCCGCGGGACCGGCGAATGGACGCTTGGCATACACCACCCATTCGCAGGATCGCAATGGCGCCAGCCAGCGACCAAACGCTCCGGTATCGACCAGGCCCGCGTATTCTCCGAAGAACTGCAATTGCCCGGCATGATGCAGCTTCTCCAGTTCTTCGAGAAAGCGCCGCCGGAACAACCGTGACAGCACGCGCACCGGCAGGAAGAAGCCGCGCCGACACGCGACCCAACGGTCGCCGTCCGGGGAGATGCCGCCGCCAGGCACGATGCCATGGACGTGCGGATGATGCGTCAGCGCCGAACCCCAGGTATGCAGCACCAGCGTGGCGCCGATCTGGGCGCCCAGATGTTTCGGATCGGCGGCGATGGTCGTCAGCGTTTCCGCTGCCACGTCGAACAGCAACCGGTAGATCACGGCCTTGTTGGTGTAGGCGATGGCGCTGATCGGCTCCGGCAGCGTGAATACCACGTGGTAATACTCGACCGGCAAGAGATCCGCCTGCCGGGCTTCAAGCCAGCGTTGCGCGGCACGCGCCTGACACTTCGGGCAGTGCCGGTTACGGCAGGAGTTGTAGCTGATCTCTTCGTGGTTGCAGGCATTGCAGCGCAATGCATGTCCTCCCAGCGCCGCGGTACGGCACTGTTCGATGGCCGACATGACCTTGAGCTGGCCGACGCTTAGGTGGCCTGTCTGCTTCGCTCGCCACGCCGGCCCATGGGCGCGGAAGATGTCCGCGACCTCGAGGGCGGGCCGCCCCATGGCGGTACTACGGGGAGTTCAGCTTCTCCAACGGACTGACCACCTCACGCAGAATATCGGTCGCGACCTGGGCGTACAGGGCGGTTGTTTCCAGCTTCTTGTGGCCGAGTAGCACCTGGATCAGACGGATGTCGACCTTCTGCTCCAGCAGGTGCGTAGCGAAGGCGTGGCGCAGCGAGTGCATCGAGATGTGCTTGTCGATTCCGGCTTCGTCGGCCGCCGCGTGGATGGCACGGTTGAGTTGCCGGGTGCTGAGATGCCGCACCGGGTCCAGGCCGGGAAACAGCCAGCCACCGTCGAGCATCTTGCCTTGGGCGCGGGCCACTCTCCACCAGACGCGCAGGCGCTCGAGCAGCACCGGTGACAGTAATGCGTAGCGGTCCTTCTGGCCTTTGCCTTGTTCAACCCGCAGGGTCATGCGCTGGCTGTCAATGTCACCGACCTTCAGGTGGACCACTTCATTGACGCGTAGTCCGGTCGCGTAGGCCAGGGCCAGTGCGGTTTGGTGCTTCAGGTGGCCGGCGGCGGCTATCAGCCGTCTGACCTCGTCGGGACTCAGGATCTCCGGCAGCTTACGCGGCAGATGTACCGGTCTCATCTTGGCCATGACCTCCGGTCGGTCCAGCGTGATGCTGAAGAAGAACTTCAGCCCGCAGATCGCAGAGTTCAGCGATGCCGGTGAAGTACCGTTGTCGACCAGGTACAACTGGTAGTTGCGCAGCTCCTCGACGCTGGCAGTGTCCGGAGCGCGCCCGAGGTACTTGGCAAACTGCCGTACGGCACGAAGGTACTGGGATTGCGTCTTCTCGCCAAACTTGCGCATCCGCATGTCCTCCATCATGCGTTGGCGCAACGGGCTGATGCTCGGCTTCTGAGTTTCCATGGCTTGCTCCTGTCAGAAATCGAGGCGGGACTGCCTCGCTTCCAACATCGGCAGTTCCCTGCCGTAGCAAACCACTGACTTCCCAGAACCTGCGACTCCCGTCCAGCAACCTCCCTACCGCGCGAGCGGTTTAGTCCATGGCCGAATTGCGGTAGTCCGATACTCGACGGTTTAACAGCCACCTCCGGTTGGTAACCGGCGTTCCCCGGCGGCGGGCACGCGCCTTCTCTGGCCGTGCCGGCTCAGATCGAAGCGGTGACCCGTGCCCTGCTGGCGCCGGATTGACGGCGACGCGCATGATCGGATCTGACCCGGCGGCGTGCCGCGACGGCTGACTTTCAGCGGCCGGTGCGCAGGCGCCGCTGCGCCATCAGGCCGACCAGCACCGTGGCGATGCCACAGCCCAGCAGGGCCGGCTGAACGCCCACGTAGTGCGCCAGATGGCCGACGGCGAAACTGCCGAGCGGCGCGATGCCCAGGAAGGCCATCGAGAAGATGGCCATGACGCGGCCCCGGTACGCGTCTTCGACCCACACCTGGATCAGGGTATTGCTGCCGGCGATGACCAGGATGGCCGCGAACCCCAGCGCCATGACGATGGCGAAGGCCAGCGGCAGCACCTGGTTCACGGCGAACAGCGACAGGGCCACCCCCGCGGCGATCACGCCGAGCGTGGCGCGCCGCGCCAATCCGTCGGTGCCCTTGCGGCTCGCCAGGTAGAAGCCGGCCAGCAGCGAGCCCGCGCCGGCGCAGCCGATCAGGAAGCCGTAGGTGCGGGCATCGCCGTGGAAGATCTCGCTGGCGAAGAGCGGCATCAGCACCGCGTAGGGCGTGACCAGAAAGCTGACGGCGGCCACGACCAGCAGCCGCGCGCGAATGCCCGGGTGCGCGCGGACGTAGCGCAAACCCTCGCGAAAGGCGGCCAGGGCGGATTCATGCGCCGTGGTATGGCTTTTCGAGTCGATGGCGAGCAGCGCCAGGATCACCGCCAGGTACGAGGCGGCGTTGATGGCGAAGCACCAGGCCTCGCCGATGCTGGCGACGGCGAGGCCCGCCAGCGCCGGGCCGACGAAGCGCGCCGAGTTCATCAGCAGCGAATTGAGGGCGACGGCATTGGGCAGGTCGGCGCGGTTGTCCACCAGTTGCACGGAGAACGCCTGGCGCGCCGGCAGGTCGAGCGCATTGACGCAGCCCAGGACAAAGGCCATGCCGATCAACCAGCCGGGCGAGACCCATTGCTGCCAGGTCAGCGCCGCCAGCACCAGTGCCTGCAACAGGGCCACCGACTGGGTGATGAGCAGAATGCGACGCCGGTCGTAGCGATCGGTCAGCACGCCCGTGAAGGGGCCCAGGAGCAGGATCGGAATCTGGCTGGCGAAACCGACCATGCCGAGCACCTGGGCCGAATTGGATAGCCGCCAGGCCAGCCAGATCATGGCGATCTGCTGCATCCAGGTACCGGCCAGCGATATCAACTGGCCGGCGAAGTAGATGCGGTAGTTGCGCGACGCGAGGGCCCGCGCAAAGACCGCCGAGAAGAAGTTCATCGCTGCCGCGGCTCCGGTGGTGCGGTGGGGTCAGGCGCCCCCGCCGCTCCGGCGGAGTCTGTCACATCGACGCCGGCCCGGCTGGTTTGATTTCGTCCAAGGAAGCTGTTCGTTTCCCGCTCCCGGCTGACCGGGAATCAGCCCAGACGGGCGGCGACGCTGCTGCGGAATTTTTTCGCCTGCTCGGCGGACGGCAATTCACCAGTGAGCCGGTTCATCGCCTCGGCCAAGGAGATCGGTTGATTGAGATGGTCTTCGCAGATCATCGTCGCCATGGGGCCGATACATTCAGCCAGACAGCGCTCGAGGATCGCCTTCTGAGTCTCATTGATATCGGCGCCCGCCACAGGCTGGCGCGTGGGGGCCGGGGATGGTGGCGGTGCGGTCGGCGCCGTGGCTGGCGCGGAGGGCCGGAGGGAAATCGCCCGGTGGTCCTCGGCAAGCATCGCCAGAATGGCCTCCGTGGTTGGCAAGGGCATGGGGCGCGGAACGATACCGCCTTCGGTGAACCTGAATCTGCCGTCACCGATTTCGGCCAGCAGAGCGATGGCCTCCTGGCCGCGCTTGCTCGAGCAGACGATGAAGACGATTTCGCCGCCGGCCAGGATCAGTTGCGCGCTGTGGCTATCCCGGGTGACGATGGAAAGCGTCCCGGTGGCGCGCTGCTCGTGAAGCCGGCGAATCTCGGCGACGATTTCCGGGAACCCAACAAAGTCCCTTGTCATGGCTTGCTACCTTTTGCGAAGTCGGTCGAAAGCCATCTGCAGGCTGACCCCCATGCGTTCGATGGACCGGGCCAAAGCACCGATCTCGTCCTGGCGACCCGTTTCGCCGATCTTGGCGTCAAGTTTGCCACAACTGATCTCGTCGGCGACAACCGTGAGCCGTCGAATCGGCGTGGCCAGCCGCCCCGCCAGGAAGTAGGCTGCAGCGGCGACGAACAGCAGGGTGACGACGAGCAAGATCAGGGCGTTCATGCGCGCCTTGTCGGCGGCCGCATACGCTTCGTCATAATCCTGCTGAACGAGCAGCGTCCAGCCTTGGCGGGTCTTCTTGGAGTAGGCGATGACCTGCTTGCCTTCATCCTTGTGGATGATCATCTCGTTTTGCTTGCGCAGACCCGGGTGGCTGCTGAAATCCTGCAGTTCGGAGGAGATCTCGCCCTTGCCATGGGCAATCAGCCGATTTCTTTCATCGACCAGGATGACGTAGCCGCTCGTGCCGATCCTGGTGCTTGTCACTGTCTTGGAGAGATCCTCGAGACTCATCGCCGTGGAAGCCACGCCGAGTGTGCGGGACGCATCCCCCACGATGGGAACGGCAAGGATGAGGGCGGGCTTCTTCGACGTCTTGCCGATCACGACTTCCTGCGCCACCGGTTCGCCGCTGACGACCTTCTTGACGTAGTCGCGGTCACCGTAGAACGTCGTGGCCTTGCCGTCGCTGCGGCCGGCGTTGTTGCCGTCAAGCTGGATCGTGTGGGCGAGATAGATCCATGGGTAGGTCTTGGAAATCGTGGCCAGTACCGGATTCTGCTGGGACGCCTCCATCGACTTCATGGCCGGCGTCGCGCTGACCTGCTGAAGGAGGAGGAAGTTCATCGTCGTCCACTCTTCGACACTGCGTGCGAGCCCGCTGGTCGTGATGGTCAAGTTGTGGAGGATGTTGGCGGACCAGTCGGCGCGGGCCTTGGAAATACTGATGTAGTAGAGGCCCGCGAGCGGTATCAACGCGATCACCAGCATCGCGACCAGTATCTGGTATCCGATGAGGAAACCCTTGGCCTTCGTCGCCGTCGTTCCGTCGCCTGCCGGGGCGGCCTTGCCTTCCGTCATTGCCATGTTTCCTGCTCTCCCAAGTGATCGTGCCCGTGAATGGGGCACACGGTGATCCGCGTCGCGGGCGACGACGGACTTCACGACAGCCTATTGTGTTGAATGGCTCTTCTGTTCGGGATATTCGCGCGCCAGCCGGAATTCCTCCCGGACAGGCAGACGGATACCCCGCCGTTAACGGCCCAAACGCCGAAATCTTTTGCCATTTGTTTGCCGGCTCGGATTGTCTGGACGCGGCTGCTTCAGCTCAGGCCGCCATTGGGCGCCGCTGGCACCGAACGCGGTCTTGAGCCCCTGGGCAACCGGCCATTCACTCAAGGGCGCGGCGCCGCCAGCCATTTCAGCAGTAACTCGTCCACCAGCCGGATCCACATGCCGACAAACCGGTGGCGGCAAAGACTCTGGCTGACCTTGCCCTGTTGAAGTGTCAGGACCGCGGTACGCCAAGCCAGGCGCAATGCCGAACTTGCCGATAGTACCCACGAGAGCTATAAGGAAATTGGCGGCGCCGAGATCCGGGTTGAGGTGTGCCGCTTGGCGGAACGTGATGGGTGGCCAGCTCTCGCTTGCGAACGGGGCCGTTGCCTGTTGCGAAAATTGGGAGGTCGATATGCGCGCGCAACGCTTTGTTGTTGCCTTGATGCTCTTCCTTACGGTTGGTCCAGGCATGGCCAGCCTGATGGAGTCGAGGCAGGTTCTCACATTCGACCTGCCCAGCATTCAGTACATCCACTACGCGCCCTTGACGCCGGAGACGATGTCGCTGACCAATCACAAGCAGGGGTTGCCACTCCATTTCACCGGGTTCGATTCGTCATTGGGTACGCTCAAGGACGCCTATTTGTCGTACGAGGACAAGCACGCAATCCAGTATTTCGTGAAGGCGGGGACGAGGCCGCCCGGAGCGTTCGAAAGCGTGGTCTACGGCGGAACCGTCGCGGGGCTCGCGTATTACAAGTACCTCTTTGGCTTGACGGCCACAGGGGTGAATGGGCCGATCGGGGCGACCCTCCATAGCGACGTGATGACGACGCAGGCATACGGCCACCGTTACAGTGGCCTTTCTTACCTCAATTTCGACGGCAGCGGCCCCAAGGACCCGTACGGAGATATCACGATCGATGGCGTGTACCAGTGGCAACCCTGGGTGACCGCCGGCGGTCTCGATGTGCCGCTGCTGAGCCTGGCGGATGGGCTGGACGTCCTGGACGCGACCATCGACATCATGCTGACCAAGGACATCACGGTCTACATGGCACCGTTCTTCAGCTCTTTCGGGGATCCTGATTTCTCGTTTGTGCAGAACGATCTCAACGCGTGGTCCGGACGACTGGCCCTGACTTTCGTGTACGAAACGGGCGGGCCGGCGCCCGTCTCGGAACCGGGCCTGCTGTTGCTCACCGGCACGGGCTTGCTGACACTTGCACTGGGGCGGAGAAGGTAAGGCCGGTTGGGCGGCATCGAACCATGCGGTGCCGGCCCTATTGATTTCGGGAGGCGATTCGGAAGGATCTGACTCGGTCACCAGATCACGGCCGGCACGCTCTATCTGTGCGCGGATTGTCGAAATACCTGTCCTATCCAGAGGACAGAGAGGACTTTGCCAGTTCGCTTCCCGCCTTGGGCTGGATATTCGAGGCTTCGGCGCCTACAATACATACCAATACGTATTTTGTGGAGAGTCCGATGCAAACGATCACGGCCACCGACTTGGCGCGCCATACCCGCCAAATACTCGATACCGTGGCCAGCCGGGGCGAAACGGTGGCGGTCGAGCGCAACAACGTCCTGATTGCCAAGATCGTCCCGTCCGATGCCACCATGACGGCAAGCCAGGCGCTGGCGGGTCTGCTCCCGACGCTGACACCGCGACAGGGCTCCGCCTGGCTCAACGATAGCCGCGCCGGTTTCGACGAAACGGTTCGCGATCCATGGGCATGATCTTCGACAGTTGCATCTGGGTGGGATTGACCACGGGCCAGTTGGCTCACGAGACCGTGATCAACGCGGCCGGCGAGGCGCAGGTGTTCGGCTCCGTCATCTCGCTGGGTGAATTGGCCTTCGGTGTGGAATCCTGTACCGACCCGGCGGAACGGGCGGCCCGCGCCGCGAGCCTGCGGCAGGTGGAAATTCGTCCGACCTTGGCGGTCACCCGCCATACCGCCGCGGCATTCGGCGTCCTGGCGGCTGCCGTGAAGCAGGCGGGCCGCTCGCCCCGACCGCGCTACAACGACTTGTGGCTTGCCGCGCAGGCCATCGAAAACGGTTACACCCTGCTGACCCTCAATCCGGGCGACTTTGCCGGTCTGCCCGGATTGCGCCTGAAAGCCCTGAGCCCGCCGTAGCGGTTGCCGTTCGGGCTACCAGTTCGTTTCCCGCTCCGGGCTGGCCGAGATCCGGTGCAGGCTGAGGTCGGCGCCGTCGAATTCCTCCTCGGCATCGAGGCGGATGCCGACGGTCTTCTTCAGCAAGCCATAGACGGCGAGGCCACCGGCGAGGGCGATGGCCACGCCCAGCGCCGTGCCGAGCAACTGGCTCATGAAGGAGACGCCACCCAGGCCGCCCAGGGCCTTGGTGCCGAAGATGCCGGCGGCGATGCCGCCCCAGGCGCCGCACAGGCCGTGCAGCGGCCAGACGCCGAGCACGTCGTCGATCTTCCAGCGGTTCTGCGTCAGGGTGAACATCACAGACGAACAGGCCGCCGGCGATGCCGCCGGTGACCAGCGCGCCGAGCGGGATGCATCAGGTCGGAACCGGCGCAGACGGCGACCAGGCCGGCCAGCGGGCCGTTATGGACGAAGCCGGGGTCGTTCTTGCCGGCGAGCAGCGCGGCGAGCGTGCCGCCGACCATGGCCATCAGCGAGTTCATCGCCACCAGGCCGGAAACCTTGTCCAGCGTCTGGGCGCTCATGACGTTGAAGCCGAACCAGCCGACGGTCAGGATCCAGGCGCCGAGCGCGAGAAAGGGGATGCTGGACGGCGGATGGGCGCCGGCGATGCCGCCATCCTTGTGGTAGCGGCCGCGCCGCGCGCCCAGCATCAGCACCGCCGCCGAGGCCGATCCAGCCGCCGACGGCATGCACGACCACCGAGCCGGCGAAGTCGTGGAACTCCGCGCCGAAGCTGGCCTTCAGCCAGGCCTGGATGCCGTAGGCCTGGTTCCAGGCGATGCCCTCGAAGAAGGGATAGACGAAGCCGACCAGCAGGAAGGTGGCGGCGAGCTGCGGGTTGAAGCGCGCGCGCTCGGCGATGCCGCCGGAGACGATGGCCGGAATGGCGGCGGCGAAGGTGAGCAGGAAGAAGAACTTGACCAGTTCGTAGCCGCTCTTCTGCGCCAGGGTCTCGGCGCCGGCGAAGAAATTGACGCCGTAGGCGATGCCGTAGCCGATGAAGAAGTAGGCCAGCGTCGAGACGGAAAAGTCGCACCAGGATCTTGACCAGGGCATTGACCTGGTTCTTGCGGCGCACCGTGCCCAGTTCGAGAAAGGCGAAGCCGGCATGCATGGCCAGGATCATGATGGCGCCGAGCAGGATGAACAGCACGTCGGCGGAAGTCTTGAGATTCTCCATCTTGGGGCCCTCGGGGGAGTTAAGCACGAATCCCGAGCGCGGATGCAACAAGCGTGCCGCAGCTACAGCCCTATGGAAAAACAGTGACTTACGCAAGATGATCCACCGGCTATCGCACCGGCATGGTGCCGATATGCCGATAGTGGCACCGCAATCGTGCGCTCGTGAGCGACTCGGGCCGGTGGCGCCTCAGTTTGGTGAATAGCCCTTGCGGCAGCAGCACCCACATCGCGGCCCTTCTGGCGCATGCGGCCGGCCAGGCTGCCCGCTTTCGGGCCGCTGCCCCAGTAGAAATCGGCGCGCACCACGCCCGCGTATCGCGCCGCCGGTATCCTGGGCCAGCATCAGCCGGTTGAGCGGGCGGCTGTCGTTGGGCGTAGGTCGTGGCCAGATAGACCGGCGCGCCGAGGCTGATCTGGCGGGGATCGACGGCGATGCTAGCGTTCGGGCGTCAGCGGCACGCCCAGCGCGCCGGGCGGACCGGAACCTTCGAGCTGGCAGCTCGCGAAAGAAGACCAGACTCGGATTGGCGTTGAGCATTTCCTGTACGCGCCGGGGATGTGCCCTGGCCCAGGCCTTGATGCCCTGCATCGAAGCCTGCTCGACCTCCAGTTCGCCCTGCTCGATCAGCCACTTGCCGATCGAACGATACGGATGGCCGTTCTGGTCGGCATAGCCGACGCGCAGGCGCGAGCCGTCGTCGAGCTCCACTTGCCCCGAGCCCTGGACCTGCATGAAGAACAGGTCGAGCGGATCGTCGATCCACAGCAGCGTCTCCGCGCCGCGCTTGTGCTCCTGCTTCGCCCATTCGGCGCGCGTGTAATAGGGCACCAGCTTGCGGCCCTCCAGACGACCGCGCAGGCGCAAGTTCTTCAGCTCGGGATAGACCTCGGCGAGGTCGACCACCACCATGTCCTCGGGCGGCGCGAACAAGGGCGACAGGTAGGGCGGCTTGCGCGTGCGGCTGCCCTTCAGCACGGGTTCGTAGTAGCCGGTGATCAGCCCTTCCCGGCCGCCATCCGGATTGACCAGCGCCCAGGGCTGGAACTGCGCCTCGAACCAGGCGCGAACATCGCCGGCGGCCGAGCCGTTCGCTTGCGCGCGCGGCGGCGCAAACGGCGCGCCAGAGCGGCTGCGTTTCCAGGGTGGCGCACGAGGCCCGGAAGGCATCGAAAGCCGGCTGCGGGTCGTCGTTCCGCCAGCCCGGCAGATCGGACCAGACCGCCGGCTGCAAGGGCTTTTCGGCCGGCCTGGCGGGCTCGACGCCGGGACACGGCGGGCAGGCGGGGCAAATCGTGGGCGGCGGACAAGTCGGGCCGGTCGGCCCATGCGCGGCGACGGCACCCGTGGCCACATCGGGGGCCGGGGTCAGCGTCGAGCAGGCGCCGAGCAGCGCGGCGAGAAGCGCCAGAAGCAGGGAAGTGCCGAAAAAGCGGTGCATGGGTTCTGCTAGAGTTGCGGCCTTAGCCAAACGTGAAGCTTACCCGAAGTGGAATTGGACCAATTTCTCCAGCGCGCCGAAGGGCTGCTCGCCCGCCTCGAATCCCTGCTGCCGCCGCCGGCACCCGCGCCGGACTGGACCGCCAAGGCCTTTCGCTGGCGCCGGCGCCAGGGGCGCGGCTTTCTCGAAGCGGTTCGTCACCCCCATCGGATCCGCCTCGACGACCTGCAGGGAAGTCGACGAGCAGAAGGCGCGCATCGAGCAGAACACGCGCCAGTTCGTCGCCGGCCGGAGCGCCAACAATGTGCTGCTCACCGGCGCGCGGGGCACCGGCAAGTCCTCGCTGATCAAGGCCGTGCTGGAGAAGTTTTCGGCCAAGGGCTTGCGCCTGATCGAGGTGGACAAGCACGACCTGGTCGACCTGCCGGAGATCGTCGATCTGATCGCCGAACGTCCCGAGCGCTTCATCGTCTTCTGCGACGACCTGTCCTTCGAATCCTCGGAGCCGGGCTACAAGGCGCTGAAGACGGTGCTCGACGGCTCGATCGCCGGCATGCCGGACAATCTGCTCATCTACGCCACCTCCAATCGCCGCCACCTGATGCCCGAGGCGATGGCGGAGAACCTGCAAACCACGCGCGCCGAGAACGGCGAAATCCACCCCGGCGAAACCACCGAGGAAAAGGTCTCGCTCTCCGAGCGCTTCGGTCTCTGGCTTTCCTTCTATCCCTTCGATCAGGACGCCTATCTGGCCATTTGCGCGCCAGTGGCTGCATAACTTCGGCCTGACGGCACGGCAAGCCGAAGAGGCGCGGGGGAGGCGCTACAGTGGGCGCTCACGCGCGGCTCGCGCAGCGGCCGCGTCGCCTGGCAGTTCGCCCGCGACTTCGCCGGCAGAACCGGCAAGAAATGAAACTCACCGAGGTCGCCGCCGCCGTCATCCAGCGACCCGGACGGCGGCTTTCTGCTTGGCCAGCGCGCCCCCGACACCTTCTACCCGGGCTACTGGGAATTTCCCGGCGGCAAGGTGGAACCGGGCGAATCGCCCCGCGAGGCCCTGGTGCGGGAACTGCACGAGGAACTGGAGATCGAGGTCCGGCAGGCCACGCCGTGGATCGTCCGCGAGCATGTCTATGAGCACGCCCACGTGCGGCTGTACTTCTTTCGCGTCACGGCCTGGGACGGCGAGATCAAGGATCACGTTCACTCGGCCCTGGTTTGGCAGCGGGCAGACGCCCTCACCGTTACGCCCATGCTGCCGGCCAACGCGCCGGTGCTGGCGGCGCTGGCCCTGCCCGATTTCTACGCTATCAGCCACGCCCATGAAATCGGCCCCGAGGCGCAGCTCGCCGCCCTCGATGCGGCGCTGGCACGAGGCCTGCGCCTGGTACAACTACGCGAAGCGGCTCTGCCCGCCGACCGGCGCGAGGCCTTCGCTGCCGCCGCCACGGCCCTTTGCCACCGTCACGGCGCCCAGGTGCTGGTCAATGGCGACGCTCAACTGGCCTGGGCGGTCGGCGCCGACGGCCTGCACCTGACCAGCGCCGAGCTCATGGCCGCGCGCGGCCGCCCCAATCTGCCCCTGGTCGCGGCGTCCTGCCACGATGCGGGGGAACTGCGGCGCGCCGCCGACCTGGGTCTGGATTTTGCCGTGCTCGGCCCCGTCAAGGCCACCGCCAGCCATCCGGGCCGACCCGGCATCGGCTGGCCGGCGGTGGGCAGACTGCTGGAGCGCTGCCCCCTGCCCGTTTATGCCCTCGGCGGGCTGGGCCGGGAAGACCTGGAATCAGCCCGCCTCGCCGGTGCCCAGGGCGTCGCCGCCATCCGCGGCGCCTGGCTCTGAGCCGGTCCCCGGCACCCGGTACTCCTCGTTGGCCCAGGCCCCCAGGTCGATCCGCTTGCAGCGTTCCGAACAAAAGGGACGATAGGGATTCTCGGGGCGCCACTCGACCGGCTTGTTGCAGGTGGGGCAATTGACGACGGTCACTGTCTTCTCGCTCATGACGCCGAGTATGGCGACGGACGATCAGCCGGCGCAGGACGACCGGTCGCTACAGGCGGCTTTCGCCGCGCAACAGCCGCAACCACCGTCGTTCTTGCGGAAGGGGCCGAGTTGCGGGTTGCGCCGGGCGAAGTGCGCGTAAATGCGGTCCACCACGATGCCGCCGACCAGAATCGCAAACACCAGACCGATGGTGACGACGTAGAGCTTCATCGCTCAGCCCCCGAGCCCGGCGAAGCCCATGAAGGAAAGGGACAGGATGCCGGCCAGCATCAGGGACAGGGCGGTGCCCTGCGCCAGGCCGGGCACGTCGGACAGTTGCAGGCGCTCGCGCACGCGAGGCCATCAGCACCAGCGCGAGGGTGAAGCCGGCGCCGCCGCCGAAGCTGAAGGTCATGGACTGGATGAAGTCGTATTCGCGCGCGGTCTGAAACAGCGCGACGCCCAGCACCGCGCAGTTGGTGGTGATCAGCGGCAGGTAGATGCCCAGCGCGCGGAACAGGGCCGGGCTGTACTTCTTCAACACCATTTCCACCAGCTGCACCGACGAGGCGATGATGACGATGTAGGAGATCAGGCGCAGGAATTCGAGGTGGAAGGCAGTCAGCAGCAGGTTGAGGCCGTAGGCGCAGAGGGACGCCACCAGCATGACGAAGGTGGTCGCCACGCCCATCGGGAAGGCGGTGTCGAGCTTGCCGGAGACGCCGAGGAAGGGACACAGGCCGAGGAACATGGCCAGCACGAAGTTGTTGGCCAGCAGGGCGTTGATGAAGATCTGGAAGGTGGTCTCATGCATTTTGCGGCACCTCCCTGGCCTGCTTTGCGGCGGGCATGCCAGGAGAACAACAGCAGCCAGGAACCCAGGACGAAGAAGCCGCCCGGCGGCAGCACCATGATCACCCAGGGCTGGAAATGGGCGCCGAACAGCGACACGCCGAACAGGGTGCCGGCACCGAGGATCTCCCGCACCACGCCGAGCGCCAGCAAGCCGATGGTGAAGCCGACTCCCATGCCGGCGGCGTTGATCATGGCGGGCAGCGGCGGATTCTTGGCGGCATGGGCCTCGGCGCGACCGAGGATGATGCAGTTCACCACGATCAACTGGATGAAGGCTCCCAGCGCGTCGTAGAGGGCGAGGCTGATCGCCTGGATGGCGTAATCCACCGCCGTGACGAAGGTGGCGATGATCACGATGTAGACCGCGATGCGGACTTCCTTGGGCGTGATATTGCGCATCATCGACACCAGGCCGCAGGAGGCAACCAGCACGAAGGCGGTCGCCACGCCCATGGACAACGCATTGACGGCCGAAACGGTGACGGCCAGGGTCGGGCACATGCCCAGAATCATGACGAAAACAGGATTCTGTTTCCAGATTCCCTCCATGAACTCGTCCCAGTTCTTTGCGGTGGCGACGGTCGTCATGACTTGCTCCCGATCTTGTCCAGGTTGGGCACCAGCCTGGGCAGCAGGGCCTGGGCGGTATCGTTGATGGCCTTGCCGACGGCGCGCGAGGTGATGGTGGCGCCGGAGATGGCGTCGATCTGCCAATTGCTGGCCTTGGTGCCATGCTTGACGGTCTTGATCTCGTTGGCCAGCGCGGCCATCTCCGCATTCAGCCTGGCATCGAGTTCCTTGAAGTTGGCCAGGAACTCCTTGTCGGTGATGATCTTGTCGCCGATGCCGGGCGTCTCGCGCATCGAAACGACGCCGATGCCCTTGATGCACTGGCAGGCGGGTTCGTAGCCGAACATGATGCGCACCGTGTCGGCATAGCCCTTGGCCCCGCCCTCGGCGGCCACGCCGACCAGTTTGCCGGCGTCGTCGTAGGCGGCAAAGAACTTCGCCGCTCCGGCGGGGGTTTCGGCCCCCGCCTTGGCGATGCTTCCGCCCGCCAACGCGTAGTATTCCTCGATGGACTTGGCGGCGGGCACGACCTTGAACACGGCCCGCTCCATGGCGATGCGCTTGTTGGCGGCCACGGCATCGTAGGTGCCCTGGTAGGCGCCGACGATGATCAGGCCGCAGATCGCCGACACCAGGCCGAGCGTGCGGATCATGGCCAGTGTTGGCGTGGCCGCCGGAGCCTGATTGGCCTGGTTAGCGGTTGGGTGGTCTGCGCTCATCTCGATTCGGCTTGTTTCTCAGAATGCGTTTCTTCGGCGTCACGGCGCTGGCTTCCTCGCGGGATATGTAGCCCGGATGCAGCGGATAGGACGCGCCCTTGCGCGGCCGGCCCAACAGCGTCTTGCCGAAGGGCGTCGGCTGGGTGATGCGCTCGATCAGCGGCGTCGCGGCATTGCCGATCAGGATGGCGTACATCACCCCCTCGGGCAGACCGCTGTAGTAACGGATCACCACCGTCAGCAGGCCGATCAGGCCACCATAGAGCCACATGCCGCGCGGCGTGACCGGCGACGTCGCCATGTCGGTGGCCATATATACGGCGCCGAGGATCAGGCCGCCGGAGAAAAGCATGAAGAAGGGATTGGGATAGTGGCCGGGATTGAAGGCAAAGAGCATCCAGGCGATTGCCCCGGCACCGCCGATGATCGCCATCGGCACCCGCCAGTCCAGATAGCGCCGCCACGCCAGGTAACCGCCGCAAAGCAGGATCAGCAGCGGCGAAGGGCCGACCGCCATGTGGCCATAAAGCGAGGTCAGCAATTCCCCGGCGTTGGCCACCACGCCGTCGAACTTCCACTTCGCCAGCGGCGTGGCGCCGGCCAGGGCATCGAGCTGCTTCTCCTTGAGCCAGAGGGCGGCGTCGGCCGGCATCATCAGGGGCCAGGCCAGCGACGACGGAATGAACTCGGTGAACCGGCCCGCCAGGAAGGACGGCGTATAGGTGGCGATGGCGGTCGGGAAAGCCGCCTGGGCGAAGGCGCGGCCGACCAGGGCCGGATTGAAGACGTTGAAGCCCAGCCCGCCGAACAGGCCCTTGCCCAGGGCGATGGCGATGAAACCGGCGACCGCGCCCATCCAGAGCGGGAAGCCCGGCGGCAGGGTCAGCGCCAGCAACAGGCCGGTAATGGTGGCCGAGAAGTCGCCCAGATGCCCGGACTGGGTGCCGGTCTTGATGAACCAGCGCTCGGTGAGCAGGCAGGCGCCCGTGATCACCAGCAGCGAGGCCAGGGCGGAAACGCCATACTGAAACACGTAGAAGGCGCAGACGGGCAGCAGCGAATAGACCACATGCAGCATGATCTTTTCGACGGTGCGTTCGCCCCGGACGTGGGGCGCGGGACGGATCTCGACGGTTCCCATCTGAACTACGCCCTCTCGCGAAGAATCTGCTTGGCCACGCGGAACTGCTGGACCAACGGGATGTTGGACGGACAGACATAGGTGCAGCAGCCGCACTCGAAGCAGTCGCCCAGGTGGTAGCCGCTACCCATCAGGTCGTATTCCCGCTTGGCGGCCAGCATGCCCAGGGTGGACGGGTTGAGGCCCATGGGGCACGACTCGACGCATTCGCCGCATTTGATGCACGGGTAGGTCTTGCGGCTGTCCTGTTCGCCCATGTCCTCGTGCCGGAACACCAGCACCCCGGAGACGCCCTTGGTGATGGGCACGTCGAGCGAGGCGATCGCCTGTCCCATCATGGGGCCGCCGAGGATCACCTGCCGCCGGTTGAGCGCGCCGGCCGCCGGCGCGCCGGCATAGTCGAGCACGAAGCGCAGCGGCGTGCCGATCGGCACCCGATAGTCGCCGGGCCGCTGGACACCGGGACCGGTGACCGTCACCACACGCTCGGTCAGACCCTGGCCGCGCGGCAACAACTTGCCGAGCGCCGCCAGCGTGCCGACGTTGTTGACCACCATGCCCATGGAGACGGGCAACTGCCCCGAGGGAATCTCGACGCCGAACAGCGCCATCAGCAGCATCTTCTCCGAACCTTGCGGATACTTGGTCGGCACCGCCTCGGCGTGGATCATGCCTTCGGGCGCGTTGGCGCGGGCAATGGCCGCCCTCATGGCCTCCACGGCGTCCGGTTTGTTGTCTTCGATGCCGATGATGGTCCGCACGGCGCCCGTCACCCGCATGGCGTAGCGGATGCCGAGCACCAGGTCGTCGGCGTCCTCGACCATGACCCGGTGGTCGCAGGTGAGATAGGGCTCGCACTCGCAGCCATTCACCACCAGGGTATGCACCTTGGCCTGCTTGGGCACGGAGAGCTTGGCGTGGGTGGGAAAGGCGGCGCCACCCAGGCCAACCATGCCGCTGTCCCAGACCGCCTGCAGGATATCGCCGGGGGCCGTCGCATCCATGTCGCGCGGCTGGCCCCAGAGATCTTCCTGCGTCGCGCCGGAATGGCTTCTGATGACGATGGATTGCGTCCACGGGCCACGCGCGGTCGGCCGCAGCTCGATGGCCTCGACCACGCCGGTGACCGGCGCATGGTGGGGCACGGAGAGCCAGTCCTCGGTTCGGGCAATGGGTTGGCCGCGCACCACTTCCTCGCCCACGTGGACCGTGGCATGGGGCGGCTTGCCGATATGCTGCGACCAGCGGCACGATCACCCGGGGCGGGAAAGGCAGCCGGCGAATGCGCCGGTCCGCCGTCGCCTCCTTTGCCGAGGGTGGATGCACCCCGCGCTGGAAGGCTTCGCCGCGAAAGTAGTTGAGGAGCTTCATCGTCGCGGCTTAGTTGAACTTGGCGGCGCGGGCGCTCAGCTTCTCCAGGCCCGGCTCGGCCGGATTCCATGGCGTGCCGGGGTGGATGCAGCCGGCGGTGCACTTCTCCGCCGCCTTGACGATGTCGGCGAACTTGGCGCCCTTCGGATTGATGACCACGGCCAGCTTCTGGTCGTTGTAGGCGAAGGCCTTGGGCGCGATGTTGATGCATTCGTCGCAGGCGGTGCATTCCGGCGTATCGATCCAGCAGGGCTCGAAGCTCTCCGAATTCGCCGCCGTCGTCGTCCCGCCACCGGCGGCGGCGGGAGCGGCCGATACGGCGCCACCACCCAGGCTGGCCGTGATCCTGGCGATCAGTTCGGCACGCACTTGTTCGGCCACCGCCTCGGTATCCGCCGCCTGCCGATCGACGCCGGCCACATCCTTCAACTGGCGCCAGAAGTGCAGGCGTTCCTCGGTGGAGCGGGCCAGATCCGCCGTGACCAGCAGGCGCATCAGGCGGTTCTTGCGATCGACCGCCCAGATGTAGGGGAACTTGCCGTCGCGCTCGTCGATGGGCAGTTCCAGAAACTCCGCGATCGGCAGCATCTGGTCGTTCCAGGTATCCGGCGGCGCCTTGCGGAACTGTTTGGAGAAGCGGCCTTCGGTGGCGGCGAAGTCGGCGAAGGTCATCGGCAGTTCCATCGACTGGTCGGTACCCGCCTCATCCTTGTATTTCAGGGTGTAGATCGGCCAGTCGTTCTCGATGGCCGGGTTGCCTTCCAGGCTGACGCACTCGCTGAAGGTGACCCCGGCATCCGGATCGAACTTGAACAGCGGATAGGCCCGGCTTTCCACCGCCAGCTTGCTCTGATCGACGCTGGTGTCGTCACCGACGCCATGTTCCGGCGGGCAGACGGCGTAGATGTTGAACAGCGCCGGCCGGCGCGAATTGAGGCCGTCGATGTAGGTCTCCAGCAGATGATTGACGTGGGCGATGGTGCCCTGCATGACGTAGGCGGTGCGATGCGCCATGCCGATCAGGGAAATCTCCTTGCGGGTTTCCTGCTTGCCCTTCTGCGCCTTGCCGAACGGCGCCATGTCCGAAACCTGGCCGATGAACCCGGAGGTGCAGGCCTGGCCGCCGGTGTTGGAATACACCTGGGTGTCGACCACCAGCACCTTGATCGGCATGCCCGACATCAAGGCGCGCGACAAGTTCTGGAAGCCAATGTCATACATGGCGCCATCACCGCCGACGCTGACCACCGGCGGGCAGAGCAGCCACTCTTCCTCGCTGAAGCCATGCCAGTCGAAACGGCGCAGGAAGTCCTCATGGACATCAGCGATGTACTCGCCCTTCAGTTCCAGTTCGGCCAGGCGCACCGCCTTGAAACCCTCCGCCATCTTGGCCATGTGGCCCTCGAACAGCCCCAGGGCGACCGAAGGCGAATCCTGGAAAAGGTGCGAGGTCCAGGGGAAGGGATAGGGGTGATAGGGATAGGTCGATGCCCACACCGACGTGCAGCCGGTCGAGTTGACGATACCCATCTCGGCGCGGCCACGCTTGGTCGGACCTTCCAGATAACGCCAGCGGAGGTCCTTGAGGCGCTCCAGGGTCTGGGCGACGGTGCGCATCCAGACCGGGTCGATGGGCTGCGAGGGCTTGCCGGCGCTGACGCGGTCGGACAGCCGGGCCAGCGTCAAGTCGCCATCCTTGGCGGCGTCGACGGCGGCGATCATCGCCTTGGTGTCGCCGACGTCCATGGACTCGGTGACCTTGATGCGGATGCGCTGTTCAAGGCCGGCGATCAGGCCGTCGAGCTTTTCCAGGAAGGCCGCGACGCGCGGCTGCATCAGCGCCGTGACCGTCGAGGTGAACAGATGGATGGCGGTCTTTTCGCCGCAACCCAGGCAGGCGCCGTCGCCGCAGTTCATCGACTGGTAGTTGTGCTTGTCGAGCAGCAGGGTTTCCAGCGCGCCGATCTTCTCGTCCAGGCTGTCGATGCGGCCGTATTCCTTCGGCGTGGTCGGCAGGTCGAGCCAGAAGTTCCAGTCCTGGCGCAGCCGGTCGACGCTGTCGTCGGTCTGGGTGACCATCTTCAGGGCATCGTCCTCGCACACGGTGACGCACAGGGCGCAGGCCTTGCAGGTGATCGGGTTGATGGTGATGGAGAACAGGCCGCCGGAACCCTTGGCCTTCTTTTCCTTGCCGGTCCAGTAGGGCTTGGTGGTGGCGAACTGGAAGTCGCCCAACTGGGCGGCGAACAGCTTGAATTCGTCGGCCATCTTGCCGCGATCGGCTTCCGGCGCCTCGGCGACGGTGGCCGCAATGGCCTGGTCGATCTGCTTGCGCACTGGCGCGCCATCACCGGCGATCAGGCCGCGCAGTTTCTTCTCCACGGTGCGCGTCGCGCGGCGCAGGAAGCGGGTCGGCTGGCCGCTGGTTTCGATGCGGTTTACCACGGTATTGAAGACATCGCCGACCGAGGACACCAGACCGGGAATGGCGCTGTCCGGGCACTCGGTGTAGCAGTTGCCGCAGGCGGTGCAGTTCTCGGCGATCCAGACCGGATGCTCGAAGCGGATGCCCGTCATGTCGCGGAACACGCCAGTGGCGGCGGGAATCACGGACATGCCGATGAAGGGATCGACCAGGTTGTCCGAGCCCTTGCCCGTGGCGTAGAAGTGGCCGGTCTGTTCCCAGAAACGATGGATGTCGGCGACCTTGCCACCGGCCTCGGGGATCTGCTGGAGCATGATCGGCAGGCCGGCGTCCTTCTTGGCCATGGCCCTGCGCGTCGCGCCGACCTGCTTGTCGGTGATCTCCGTCATTTCCAGGAAGCCGCGCTTCACGACGCTTGAGGTTGTTCTCCACCACGCTCTTGCCCTTGCCGCCGAACTTGGACTGGAGCTGGGCCTCGATGGCCTGAAACAGGCGCTCGTCGGTCAGGCCGGCGTTGGCCATGATCGGGCTGGCGGCGAAGAAAGCGCCCTGGAAGGCGTTGCCCTGCATGCGCAATTGCAGTTCGGGACTGCCCGCTTCCTCGCGGGCGATCTGGAAGGCATCCAGATAGAAGACGCGGATATCGTTGTCGACGATGAACTTCTGCGCCCAGACCGGGAAGTTGGCCCAGGTTTCCGCGCCCAGGTTCGATTGGATGATGAAGGTACCGCCCTGCTTGAGGCCCGAAAGCGGATTGGAGTGGCCGAATACGTTGGGGTCGGGCGAGAGCACCACATCGACGAAGACGTATTCGCAATTGATGCGGATCGGCTCCGGCGCCGCCGACAGGTAGTAGGTGGTCGGCTGGCCCTTCTTTTCCGAACCGTATTTCGGGTTGGCCTTGATGTCGTAGCCGAGCAGTTCGAACAGCGTCACGGCCAGATTCTTGCCGGTGGTGATGGCGCCCCAACCGCCCACCGAGTGCATGCGCACCGTGATGGCGCCCTTGGGCAGCAGGTTGGGGTTCTCCGAACCGCGCACCGCCAGTTCCTGGATGCGCGGGTAGGCCTCCTGCAATTCCTGCTGATGAACCTCGTCCTTGGGATTGAGGGGGTCGCGCGAGAAATCGACCGACAGGTAGAAGAACTTGCGCTTGGCGCCGTTCGGCAACATGTTCTCGACGGTGCCGATCAGGGCCTCCGGCTGCATGTCGCGCGAGCCCAGGCCGAAGCAGCCCGAATACAGGCGCGGCATGTCGCCCGCGCCATAGGCCGCGTAGTCCGGATACGGCTTGTCGCCATCGGTGCCGCCGGCGCCGTTCTCCAGGCACTTGGTCAGCGTGGCGCGCAGTTCGCGCATCAGCGGCAGATCCTCGGCCAGCGGCTGGTCGGTGCGTTCCAGCACCGTCACGCCCTTCTTGCCGCGCAACACATGGCCCAGCAGATCGCCAGGGAAGGGGCGGTACATGGTGATGTTCACCACGCCGACCTTGATGCCGCGCGTTTCGCGCAGGTAGTCGGCGACGCGCTCGGCCTGGACGATCATCGAACCCATGCCGACGATCAGGTACTCGGCGTCGGCCGCCAGGTAGGTGGATACGCGGTTGTAGCGGCGACCGGTCAGCTCGGCATACTCGGTCATGCAGCTTTCGGTGAGCGCCTCGATGTGGTCGAAGAAATAAGGACGCTGCGCGGCCACGGCCTGCATGTAGGCGTCCTGGTTCTGCACCACGCCGGACACCACCGGCACATCGACGTCCCAGATGGCCGGCACGCGGCGACGCTTGGGGCCGTAGAGCATCTGTTGCGCGGGGGTCGGCGTGTCGATGAGGTCGTCCGGCTTGCCGAGGAATTCGGCCACCAGCGCGCGCTCGGGCAGCAGGGCCGACTCGATCAGGTGGGTGGTGAGGAAGCCGTCCTGGCCGATGATGGCGGGGGTCAGCGACAACTCGGCGACCTTGCGGCCGATCAGGTTCAGGTCGGCGGCTTCGGTGGCGTTCTTGGCCATCACCTGGATGAAGCCGGTGTCGTCGACGCAGTGGTAGTCGTCGTGGCTGCAATGCACGTTGAGCGCTGGCCTTGGTGATGGCGCGGCAGCCCATGTTGAGCACGTAGGGCAGGCGCTTGCCGACCGCGCCGTAGAGCGACTCGTGCATGAAGGCCACGCCCTGCGCCGACGAGAAGTTGGTGGCGCGCAGGCCGGTCATGGCCATGCCGGCGGTCACGCCGGCGGCGGCGTGCTCCGACTCGGGCTCGACGAAGATCAGCGGCTTGTCGGAGATGTTCAGGTGGCCGGCGGCGACTTCCTCGGCCCAGTATTCGCCCATCTGCGTCGACGGCGTGATCGGGTAGGCGCCGGCGGCGTCGGAGGCCTCGCGCTCGACATGGATGACGGCGGTGTTGCCGTCGACGGCGTCGCGGACGCCGGGATACTTGACGGCCTTGGTCTCTTTGGCGGCACCGCCGGACTCCAGGAGGGAGAATTGAAACAGCTTCTTGAACATGATCGACTCCTCAATCTAGAAATCAGTGCAGTACCGGCAGGGACTCGTTGCGCAGGATCTTCTTGGCCACGGCGCCCTTGACGGAACGGTTGGGGTTTTCAAACCAGACAATGGCGCCGGTTGGGCAGCGGTCGATGATCCGGCGCTCGGCCAGGTCGTTCCACGTGTAGTTCACGACCGCCAGGTTGTTGTCCAGCTTCATGAGCTTCGACGAGGCGTCGGCCACGCACTTGCCGCAGGCGGTGCAGGCCACTTCGCAGGCGGCCTCGGCCGTGTCGCCGTCCGCCTGGTTCTTGCAGGCCACCCACAGCTTGCGGCCGACCGGTTCCAGGGAGAACAGGCCCTTGGGGCAGACCTCGACGCAGTCGTTGCAGGACGTGCATTTGTCGGCATCGACGACCGGCAGACCGTGCAGATCCATGTGGATGGCGCCGAAGGTGCAGACCTTCGCGCAGTCGGCCAGGCCCAGGCAGCCCCAGACGCATTCCTTGCCGCCGCCCGACACCACCGCCGCGGCGCGACAGGAGTCGTGGCCGGCGTAGCGAGCGCGCAGGAAAGCCACGTGACGGCCGCCGGCGCAGGCCAGCCGGGCCACGCGCTTCTCGATGTCGCCGGCCGACACACCGAGGAAATCGGCAATGTCGTTGCGCTGATCGGGGGAGCTGACGGTGCACTGGGCCGGGACGACGTCGCCGACCACCACCTTCTCCGCAAATGCCCGGCAACCGGGCTGGCCGCAGGCGCCGCAATTCGACTTGGGCAGGAGGTTCTCCACGGCTTCGATGCGCGGATCCTCGAAGACATACAACTTGCGATTGGCAAAGGCGAGCATGCCGGCCAGGCCAACGCCCAGCAGCGCCATGAAACCACCCGCGATTGCCAAACTGGAGAAATCCATCCTTGCCACTCCCGTATCGAGTCGTTTGTTGCACCGCCACAGTCATCGACATCCGACAGGGATGCCGCAATGCAGCAAAGCAGGAAACCGAAACCGGAATCTCGCGACAGGCACCTTGCGGGCACGGGTCGCGAGACCCCTCACGGCGCGGCCGGAGATCAGATCCAGCCTACTCGACGGGGAAACGGGTTGGCGCTTCCCCGGTGGGCACGGCAACGGTTGCGCCGCTGGCGTGTTCGTGACAGTGACAAGTATATGGAAAATTCACCGCATTGCAACAATGGAAATATGTGCTTTATGGCAGAAAAAGTTGCATCATTTCAGGAGAGGAAATGCCGTTCCGCAACATGAAATGGATTAGCCGTCAGGAGGGGGGGATTTCACCGCCACGCCGAGCTTTTTCATCTTTTCCCACAAATTCTTTCGACTAATGCCCAGCACGGCGGCCGTATCGGCAATCCGCTTGTCGTTGGCGGCCAACGCTTGCTCGATGTATTCCCGTTCCCGCGCATCGAGGTAGTTGCTCAGGGTGGCCGCGCCGAGCGTCGGTCCGGCCGGCAACAAGTGGCGGGCGTCACCGAGCAGATGCTTGGCTGTCAGCGCCCGGTCCGGGAACAGGATGCAGGCCCGCTCGAGACAGTGCTTCAGCTCCCGAACGTTGCCCGGCCAGGGATGATCGAGCAATGCCCTTTCCGCCGACGGGTGCAACTCGCGCCGCGCCGCTCCCCCGGCGCTACCGATGTCGAGCAGGCGCTTGGCCAGCCAGAGGATGTCCTCCGGCGTTCTCGCAGCGGCGGCACGTGCACATGGACGACATGGATGCGGTAGTAGAGGTCCTCGCGGAAACGCCCTTCCTCGACCATCCGCCTCAGATCCTGATGGGTGGCGCAGATGAGATTGAGCGATACCGCAATCGGCCTTTCCGCACCGACCCGCATGATGGTCCGGTCCTGGATGGCCCGCAGCAGCTTGACCTGCATGAGCGGCGACATTTCGCCGATCTCGTCGAGAAACAGGGTGCCGCCATCGGCCTGCTCGAAGACGCCCTTCTTGTCGCGCACGGCGCCAGTGAAAGCACCCTTCACGTAACCGAACAGTTCCGCTTCCATCAAGCTTTCGGTGAGCGCGCCGCAATTGACGGCCACGAAGGGCAAGCGGCCTTCGGCATCGCGTGAACGATGCAACGCCCGCGCCACCTCCTCCTTGCCGACCCCCGATTCGCCGGTAATCAGTACCGAACTGGCACCGCGCGCCAGCTGGGGCAACATGGTCTCGATTTGCCGCATGGCGCTCGAAACCCCCAACGTGTAATCCTTCGGCGCGGCTGACGGTGTTTGGCAGCAAAGCCGCTGCAGCGACTCCAGCAGGGCATGGATGTCGAGCGGCTTGGTCAGGTAGTCGCTGGCGCCCAGTTTCAACAGCCGGACGGCCGCGTCGATCTTGCCGTAGCCAGTGATGAAGACGAACGGCACCGCCCGTTCGCTATCGGACAGTTGCATGAACAGATCCTCGCCGTTGATATCCGGCAGATTGATGTCGCAAATGACCGCCCCGTATTGCTTCGCGCCAAGCGCCTTCCTCGCCGCCAACCCGGTCTTGAACCAATCGCAGGCATAGCCCTCGACGCCGAGGCGGTCGGCAAGCGCCTCGCCCATTATTTCGTCGTCCTCGATCACGCAGACATGCTTGGATTGACCCGCCATGACTATCCACTCCCCATCGGAAGCTCCACCGAGAACTGCATGCAGCCGGTGGAGCGCGAAGCGCTAATGACACCGCCCAGTTGGTGAGCGATCTGATAACTGACCCAAAGACCGAGTCCATGCCCGTCTTCGCTGAGTGGCGAGAACGGTTCGAACAAGTGACTCATCTGCTCCGTTGACAACAACTTGCCATCATTGGCGACGACCATCCGCAGCATGCCGCCGTTGACCCGCACACGGCAGGCGACCTGCCCCTGGTATTCGGCGGCGTGTACCGCATTGAGCAGCAAGTTGATGAGCACCTGCCGGACCAGCGTCGCCGGTAGCGGGGTCTCGCCGTCCACGTCGTTGTGCCAATCGAGATGTAGTGCTTTCTTGTGTACCTGAGGCAATACGAGGACCAGAACATCCTCGATATCGGACCCCGACAGATTGCGACTCTTCAGCTTCGCCTCCACCAGCAGCGCGCCGACGGTCTCCTTGATCTGGTCCAGTCCGCGCTCCAGCAAAGCGATGGTCTTGGCGGTACGGGCGTCCGTAACCGTCTGGCTTTTCAGGGTATCGATGGCCATCAGCATGCCACCGAGCGGGTTGTTGATCTCATGCGCAACACCGGCGGCAAGTTGGCCGAGCGCCGCCAAGCGATCCGACTGAACGATCTGCCGTTCGAGCTCCTCCTTTTCACCGAGTTCGACGAGCATTTTGTTATAGGTCTGGAACAAACTGCCGAGTTCGTCACGGTGCGTATAGAGCGTCGGGTCGAGCTTTTCCGGCAACTGTCTGCCCACCTCTCTCATTCGCTGCGTCAGTTGGACCAGCGGCTCCGCCATGCGCCGCCCCCAGTACCAGTTGAAAGGCAGCAGAACACAAAGAATCAAGGCGCCCGCCACCCCGCCATATCGCGCGATAGCAAGGAAGCGTGGCAGAACAGTGCCCTCGGGGACCACGATAAGCAGCACTCCGAGCTTGGCTTTCCCTTCGACAAGCGGTGTGTGAAAGAACATGCGCGACGAACCCGAGGCGTGGATGATCCCGGCTTCGGCGCCGTCGGCGCTCTTCAATCGAGCGGCGACGATGGCATAGTCCGGCCCGATATCCTCAAGGCGAGTCCGCATGCGCGCCGCCATCGGATGCGCGGCCACGAATACCCGCAAGGCGTTGTTGACGACGACGATGTTTTCAATTTCGTCCACATGTGGATCGGGTGTCGCCGTTTCGCGCAAAGGCATTCGTACCAATTCATAGGCTTTCCACACATCGTCCCTGAGGATGGCATGAAATAGCTGAGGGGTCAGAACCCGCGCCAGGGTTCCCATATTGATGGCCAAGTCCTCCTCAAGTTCTTCATAGGTCTGAACCATCAGGGTCACCGAAACCGCCACCGCCGTAATGACTACCAGCACGCTGCCCCAGAGGGGAATCTTGTGGCGGAAACTCAGATCGAGCGGATTCATATCTCGCCCATGAAGCGCATTATCCTGGCGACTTCCGCATAGGCCTTGGGATCGCCGACGGTGAAACCATCCATATTGAGCCGTTTGAGCAACCGAACACCCTCTGGGTCCTTCGCCATTTCCAGCAGAACGCCGCGCAACGCATTGAACTCGCGCTCGCTCACCTTTCGGCTCGCCACGAACGGTGGTGGGCCACACCCCTTGGATCGTGCCGCGATCCGCGTTTGCGCGATCAGGACAGGCTCCATCGCAGCGAGAGAATCCCAGACGAAACTATCTACGTAAGCACCATCCGCGAGACCGCTGGCGACCGCCTGGATCAGTTTCTTGTGTCCCAAGGTATAGAAGGTCTTGGCGAAAAACGTGGCGACATCCTGACCGGCCTGTCGCAATTCATAGCGGGGCACAAGGTAGCCGGTACATGAATACGGATCGGCATAGGCGAAGAACTTGCCTTTCAGTTGCGGTAAGCCGGTGGTGATCTTGTCGCCCGCCGGAACGATCAGGTAGGCCGAAATATCGGCACGCCCGTGCAGCACCGGCGCCGCCAGCAGGCGAATCTGAAGGTTGTGATGCAGGTACACATAGGGATAGGCCGATACCCAGGCGAAATCGAGCCTGTCCCGCTTCAGCAGATCGATGGTCTCCCGGTAGCTATTGCGCGGCACCAGTTCGACGACCCGCCCGATCTTCTTCTCCAAATAATGGCGCAGGTCCATCATCAGCAGGTATTCATCGTAAACGATGGCCGGCGTAATGCCGATCCGTATCGGCGCCGATTCGGCCATCGCTCCCGCCGAGCACAACACTGCAATCAACCAGATCACCACTACTTGCCACATGATCCCGCATCCTTAACGAAAGTAATATCGATACCCATTGGTAACATCAATCGAGAAACACCAATAATCGTTACTCGATGGTAACAATACCCTCCGGATTGCCACCGTCGGTATCCGGGAAGCGCTCACAGAAAGTGCATTTTCGCGATTTTTTGCCCCGGCAAGATTGCCGGGGGCGACCAATTCACGCTCCGCGCGCCCCTGCCGTCAAACCGGCAAGTCTTGTGCCATTGATTTAGAGACCTAGGGGAAACCATCGAACCCGCCCTGCGGAATCCCCGTATTTGGTGTTGCTCGACTGCAGGTTACCGATCGGGAACATCATGACGGCCAGCCACTCGGCTCCGCAGCGCTTCCAACAACCATCCCGGGCAACGCCCTCCCCGTAGCCTATTGGCCATTGAGCCCCTAAGTTACTAATAAGTCGGGTTGGTTTTCCCATTTGGGCGAACAAGTCCCGGCGGTGGGTGGCTGCCGATACCGCCGCAACCGAATGGCACACGTCTTGCTGAGGAGACCACTGATGTTGACGCCTTGATCGGCCGCCGGTTGCCAAGGGCGCTCGACAAGTTCCATTGGGAGATACGAATAAATGCATCGACGCACATCCGCATCCATCAGTCTCGGCGTTTTGCTTGCCACTTCCGCCTTGTTCGGTGCGACACCCAGCCTGGGCGCCGACGAAGCCGCCGCCAGAGCGCTGCTAAAGAGCAACGATTGCTTCAAGTGCCACGCCATCGACAAGGCCAAGAAGGGACCCTCCCTGAAAAAGATCGCGGCCAAGTACAGGGAAAAAGGCAAGGAGGCCGAAGCCGAGCCGAAGATGATCAAGCACATGACCACCTCGCCCAAGGTGAAGCTCGATGACGGGACGGAGGAAGAACACAAGATCATCGACACGAAAGACCAGACCGCGCTCAAGAACATTGTCCAGTGGATCATGTCGCTCTGAAATCAGGCGGGAACCATTTCGCGCCTCCCTCGCCGGAGGCAACCGAGTCATCCGAAGGGTAGGGGAAAACAAATGAAACTCTTGCGACAAGCGCTCACCGTCTGTGCATTCATCGGGGCCATGGGGATCGCGGTTCCCTCCTTTGCCGCCGATGCGCCGAAGCCGGCGGTGGCCAAGAAAGAAGCCCCGAAAGATCTCATTCTCAAGGGTGACGCGAAATGCACCGGTTGCCACGACGAGGCCGACGAACCCCAAGGACGGGCAACGATGCTCGAATTGAACCCGGGCGTGCTGGCGATCGCAACAACACGTCACGGCGTCAAGGGGGATTCGCGCACGCCCACCTGTAGCGATTGCCACGGTGACAGCGAGAAGCATCTCAGCCACAAGGGCAAGGACAAGCCACCGAGCCCCGACCGCAGCTTCCGCAAGAACTCACCGACACCGGCGGCCGATCGGAACACCGCCTGCCTTAGCTGCCACAAGGGCGACAAGCGCACCCATTGGGAGGGCAGCCAGCACGCCAGCAACGACGTGGCCTGCAATTCCTGCCACAAGGTGCATACCGAGCACGACAAGGTACGGAGCAAGAAGACACAGTCGGAAGTCTGCTTCACCTGCCATAAGGAACAACGCTCCGAAACTCATCGCATTTCCAGTCATCCACTCGATGCCGGCAAGATGGCCTGCTCGGATTGCCACAACTCGCATGGTTCTTCGGCATCGAAGCTGCTCAAGAAGAACACCATCAACGAAACCTGCTTCAGTTGTCACGCCGAAAAGCGTGGTCCCTACCTATGGGAGCACCAACCGGTAACCGAGGACTGCTCGAACTGCCATACGCCACACGGCTCGAACATCTCGCCACTCCTGAAGTCGCGGGCGCCCTTCATGTGCTCCGAATGTCACGATGGCCCGCACAACAGCAAGGCGCCCTATGGTCCGGTGGCGGCCGGCAACCAGGGAGGCTTTGTCGGCACCAACCCGACCGAGAACGCCGGGGGGCGCGCCTGCATGAACTGTCACTCGCTGGTTCATGGATCCAACCATCCGGGCGGCGCGCTCCTGCAACGCTAATTTCGAGAATCGGAGATAGCCATGAGAATTCGTAACGAAGCAATGGAAATTGGCGTGCTGAGCGTTGCCGTGCGTGCCGCCCTGGCGGCGATGTTCGCCTGGCCAATGATGGTGGGCGCGGCGGACGACTTGCAGGATGAGGTTGCCGCCATCCGTCGCCCGACCAATTTTGTCGAAATCGGCGGTCAGAACGTTTCGCGGGATTCGGCCAAGTTTGGTGAATACAACGGCTTGAACAAGTCTGGGCCGGAGTTGATCGGTAACTTCAGCGTGCGCGGTGGCGATGGCTACGCGGGTGGTGACGGCACCTTCCGCTGGGGAGTACGGGGCAGTGACCTTGGCACCACCTCGCGAGAATTGGGCGCGACAGTCGGCAATCAGGGGCGATGGAATCTGAGCGTCGACTACGACGAGTTGCGCCACAACATCACCGACACCTACCAGACCCCGCAGCAGGGCAGCATGGGTGGCAACAACTTCACCTTGCCGGCAAACTTCGGCACGTTCAACGCCGCTGTGGCGCCGAGCGCCAGAACCCTCAACGCTACCCAGCTAGGCGCCTTCCACACGGAAGCGGTGCACTCGACACGCAAGAACACGTCGATCGCGGGCGGCATCCATTTGACGCCGCAACTGGTGCTAAAAGCCGATTTCAGCCGACTCGACCAGTCGGGTGCCAAACTGATCGGCGCCGCGGCACTCGGCTCGGCTGCAACCACCGGGACATGGCGCGCTGAAGCCGTGGCGATCCTGATGAACCCGACCAGCTACAAGACCGACACCTTCAATCTCGCTCTCGACTGGGCGGGCGACAAGGGGCATCTCAGCGGCAGCTACCATGCCTCGCTTTTTCGCGACGACCATGACCGTTTGTCCTGGCAGAACCCGATGCTGAACAACGCCACCAGCACGGCCGCGCCGGGCATTTATCAGACCGGAACATTGAGCACAGCCCCGGACAACCAGTTGCATCAACTCAATTTGGCCGGTGGCTATTCGTTTACATCGGCGACCAAGCTGGTCGGCGGGCTGTCCTACGGCCGGAACACCCAGAACGAAAGCTTCCTCACCGGCATGCCGGAAATTGTCCTCGCGCCGCGTGCCTCGCTCGACGGCAAGGTCATCACGAAGCATGCCGATCTCAAGCTGACCAACCAGACCGCGAAGAACCTGTCCTTGACCGCCGCGTTCAAACATAACGAGCGCGATAACCGCACACCTTCCAACCTGTATCGGTATTACGCGATCAATAACGTCACCGTCGCCGACGTCGCCGCCAATGCGCCCTACAGCAACAAGAAGTCGGAGTTCGAGCTGGCCGCCGACTATCGGCTCGACAAGCGCCAGACACTGCGCGCCGCCTACAACCACGAACGAACCAGCCGGTGGTGCAACAACTACGCCATCGCCGCGAGCAACTGCCTGGTCAGCCCGTCCGGCAAGGAAGATAAGTTGGGCGTCAAGTACAAGCTAAGGGCCGCCGACGGCTTGAATGTCAATGCGGGCTATTCGTTCGCCAAGCGCAAGGCCACCTATGACCACAACGCCATAACACCACTCGCCGGTCTCGACACTCTGACGCCTCATGACGTCAACGCTCAGGACTATCCGGGCTTTCTCTCCTTCAGCTACGCCCCGCGCGAACAAAACCTCCTGAAGGCCGGGGTTAACTGGCAGGCAACCGAGAAGTTGGAGTTCGGCGTCGATGGCCGCTATGCCCATGACAAATACACGGACTCCATCCTGGGCGTGCAAGGCAGCCGTACCATCGGCGTGAATATCGATGCAACCTATAGCTACGCCGAGAATGGTTCCATTTCCGCCTATTTCAGCTGGCATCACAGCAAGAAAGACATGCGGATCGGCGCGGCGCCAGGAACAACGCCAGGCGCGGTCGGTGCCAACGTGGGTGCCAGCTATGCGGCCCTGGTCGCGCCGAGCAATATCTGGCTGAACCAGCTCGAAGAGGACGGCAACGCCTTTGGTCTGACCACCAAACATCAACTAATGGGTGGCAAGCTGGAGCTCAAGGGCGATCTCTCCTACTCGCTCGATAAGTCGCGCTATTCAACCAAGGTCATCTACTTGGCCACCTGCGGCGCGGCGACGACGCTTAGCTGCGGTGATTTGCCGGACATCAAGGGCGACCTCGTCACGCTCAAACTCACGGGCGCCTATGCGCTGGACAAGAGTTCCAAGATCGCGGTCGGCTACATCTATCAGAAGCTAAAGAGCGACGACTACTTTTACAACTGGTACCAGTACGGCTACACGGGGCTGCGCGGCATGCCGACCAATCAGCAGGCGCCCAATCACTCCGTCAGTCTTGTCGCGGCTAGCTACATCTACAGCTTCAAGTGATTTCTGCTGCATGCTGGAACATCGGGGGCGGAAGTTTCGCCCCCACTTTTTTCACCACTATCGCAGCCTCACACGGTTCAGGATCACAGCAATGACCCTCCGGAAGATCGCAAGCTGGTTGGCAATGGGCCTCGCCTGCGCCACGCTGACCGTGGTGGCGCGGGCCGAAACCGCTCCCGCCTCACTGAGCGCCGCGTCCTGCCTTTCCTGTCACGACGCGAAGAAACCGAAGATCAAGGTTACTGGGGATGAGGGAGGCGAGCGGGCGCTGAACGCGATCAAGCCGGACAAATATGGCAAGAGCGTGCACGCCAAGATGGAATGCGTCGCCTGCCACACCGAGATCACCGACGCCGCGGCCCCGCACCAGAAGGAAGCCGCCGCCAAGGTGGCCAGTTGCGCACAGTGCCACGAAGACCTGTGGACAACCCTCAAGAACCGAGAACCAGACCGATCCCAAGTCACGGCTCGACATCGTCGTCCAGAACATCGACGCCTACAAGAATTCCTTCCACGCCCGGCCCGAACAAGGAAGACACGACCCGCGTCAATGCCACCTGCACCGACTGCCACGACACCCACACCTTCGACGTGCCGCCGCGCGGCACGCAGCCAGCGCACCGACTGGCACCATGACCGTGCCCAATATCTGCGGCGACAAGTGCCACACCGACGAACTCGAGGAGTACACGGACTCGGTGCACGGCAAGGCCGTCCTGGAAGAGCAACCTCAAGGCGGCCGTCTGCTCCGACTGCCACACCACCCACGACATCGGCAACACCTCGGCCGACCCGGTCAAGCTGGCCATCACCCAGACCTGCGGCAACTGCCACAAGGACGAACTGAAGAGCTATCGCGACACCTACCACGGCCAGGTCAACCGGCTCGGCTACGCCTATACGGCCAAGTGCTTCGACTGCCACGGCAGCCACGACATTCGTCAAGGCCGACGATCCGAAGTCCAAGGTGCAGCCGGAACAACCGGCTGAAGACCTGCCAGAAGTGCCACAACGACAAGAAGCCGGGCATGCACGACGCCACGCCGGCTTCATGACCTTCGGCCCGCACGCCAACGGCCACGACTTCAAGAAGTATCCGCAGATGTGGATCGCCACCAAGTTCATGGTCGGCCTGCTGATCTTCGTCTTCGCCTTCTTCTGGGCTGCATTCCGGCCTCTGGTACTACCGCGAGTGGCAGGACCGCAAGCAGGGCAAGACCGCACGCCGCACATCGACACCGAGGGCCTCGACGCTGGACGAGACCAAGCACTTCCAGCGCTTCCCGCTGGGGCTGGCGCATCGCCCACCTGGTCTTCGCCCTCATCACCATGACGCTGGTGCTGACCGGCACGACGGCGCTGTTCGCCGACAGCTCCTGGGCGCCGATCGTCGCCAAGCTGCTCGGCGGGCCGAGGGTGCTCGGCCTGATCCACCGCGTCGCGGCCGTCGCTGTTCATCGGCATCTTCGTCATCCACTTCGTCTACGTGATGCAGAAGCTGCTGCGCGACAAGACCTTCCGCTGGTTCGGCCCGGATTCGCTGATCCCGAACTGGAAGGACCTCACCGACTGCATGCGGCATGTTCAAGTGGTTCTTCGGCAAGGGGCCGCAGCCGCAGTTCGACCGCTGGACCTACTTCGAGAAGTTCGACTACTGGGCGGTGTTCTGGGGCGTCGAACATCATCGGCTGGAGCGGCCTGATGCTGGCCTTCCCGCACGTGACCGCGCACTTACCTGCCGGGCTGGGTGTTCAACGTCGCGACCCTGGTGCATGGCGAGGAAGCCTTCCTGGCCGCCGTGTTCCTCTTCACGGTGCACTTCTTCAACAACCACTTCCGGCCCGACAAGCTGCCGCCGCCGGACGTGGTGATGTTCACCGGCACCCAGTCGCTGGAGGAGTTCCGCCACGACCACCCGGCCCAGTACCAGCGCCTGGTGGACTCGGGCGAACTGCAGAAGTACCTGGTCGATGCGCCGTCCGGCCGATGACCCGTCGGCTCGAAGATCCTCGGCCTCACCCTGATCGCCATTGGCCTCACCCTGCTGGTCCTCGTCGCCATCGGGTTCTTCGGTGGGTAACAAGCAATACGGAGCCACAGCCCGGCGACCGATCGATCGCCGGACCGCCGCTTGACCACAACAACATTCAGGTTTTCGTCGCTCGGCGACGTCGCCGATCACCCCTCAATTCGGGCACAATTCGGCCCTCCATGCTTTCCGTCTCCGATCTTTCCTGTGTTCGCGGCGAACGTCGCCTGTTTTCCGGCCTCAGTCTCCATCTGGCGCCCGGCGAGTGGCTGCACGTGCAGGGGGAGAACGGTTCCGGCAAGACCACGCTGCTGCGTGCGCTGGTCGGCCTGTCGCCGCCCGCCGATGGCGAGATTCGCTGGCGTGGCGAACCGATCCGCCGGCTGGGCGAGGACTACCGCCGCGACATGCTGTACCTCGGCCACCACGGCGCGGTCAAGGAAGAACTGACCCCGTTGGAGAACCTCCAGCTTGCGGCCGCGCTCGACGGGCGCGATCTCGATGACCGCGAGGCCATCACCACCCTGCACCGCTTCGGCCTAAAAGGCCGCGAAGAGCTGCCGGTGCGCTTCCTGTCCGCCGGGCAGAAGCGGCGCGTGCTGCTGGCCCGTCTGGTGACCCGCCAGGCCGCCCTCTGGGTGCTCGACGAACCCTTCACGGCGCTCGATGTGAAGGCGGTGGACATGCTGTCGACGCTGATCGGCGAGCATCTGGCGGCGGCGGCCTGGCCGTGCTGACCAGCCATCAAGCCATGCCCATCGCCGGCGGCAAGGCGCATCCGGCTGTGAGCGCTATCCTCGCCATCGTCCGCCGCGATCTGCTGCTGGCGATGCGCCGCAAGAGCGAGGTGCTGACCGCGCTGTTCTTCTTCGTCATCGTGGTCAGCCTGTTCCCGCTCGGCATCGGCCCGGAGCCGGCGCTGCTGAGGAAGATCGCCCCCGGCGTGCTGTGGGTGGCGGCGCTGCTGGCGACCATGCTGTCGCTGCAAGCGCCTGTTCGCCACCGACCATGCCGACGGCACGCTGGAGCAAATGGTGCTGTCGCCGACGCCCCTGGGACTGCTGGTCGCCGGCAAAATACTCGCGCACTGGCTGACCTCGGGGCTGCCGCTGGTGCTGCTGGCGCCCGTGCTGGGCTTGCAGTTCGACCTGGACGCCGTCGGCGCTCGGCATCCTGGTCGTGCGCGCTGCTGCTGGGCACGCCGGTGCTGTCGCTGATCGGCGCCATCGGCGCGGCGCTGACGCTGGGCGTGCGCGGCGGCGGCGTGTTGCTGACCCTGCTGGTGCTGCCGCTGTACATTCCGGCGCTGATCTTCGGCGCCGGCGCGGTGGAGGCCCATATCTCCGGCCTGGGCGCCGGCGGCCATCTGTCGCTGCTGGCCGCGCTGCTGGCGCTGGCCGCGTTTTTCGCGCCGTGGGCGACCACGGCGGCCTTGAGGATTGCTCTGGAATGAGCAATCGCTTGATCAACTGGTTCAAGTTTGCCTCGCCGCAGAGCTTCTATCCGCTGGCCGGGCAAGATGATTCCCTGGTTCTGGGCGCTGGCCGCCGTGTTCGGCGTCGCCGGCCTGTGGATCAGCTTTCTTCGTCGCGCCCACCGATGCCCAGCAGGGCGAGGGCTACCGCATCATCTTCATCCACGTGCCGGCCTCGCTGGATGTCGATGTTCATCTATCTGGTGATGGCCTTCTGGGCCGGGCTGGGTCTGGCGCTCAACACCCGGCTGTCCGGCATGATGGCGCAGGCGCTGGCGCCCACCGGCGCGCTGATGGCCTTGCTGTCGCCTGTGGACCGGCGCCTTCTGGGGCAAGCCGATGTGGGGCACCTGGTGGGTGTGGGACGCGCGCCTGACCTCGGAGCTGATCCTGTTCTTCCTCTACCTCGGCTTCATCGCGCTGCAGGCCGCCATCGACGATCCGCGCCGCGCCGACAAGGCCGGCGCCATCCTGGCGCTGGTCGGCGTCGTGAACGTGCCGATCATCTATTTCTCGGTGAAGTGGTGGAACACCCTGCACCAGGGCGCCTCGGTGTCGCATGACGAAGTCGCCGTCGATGGCGCAGACCATGCTGTGGGGCATGCTGATCATGGCGCTGTGCTTCTGGATGTACTCGATCGCCGTGGCGCTGATGCGGGTGCGCGCCATCATCCTCGAACGCGAAACGCATACGGAATGGGTGAAGCAGCTCGACGGAGGTGAAGCGATGAACTGGGGTTCGCCCGCCGAATTCTTCGCCATGGGCGGCTACGCCCTTTACGTCTGGGGCAGCTTCGGCGTCTGCGCCCTGCTCATGATCGTGGAACCGATTCTGGCCAGGCAAGCGTCAGAAGGACATTCTGCGCAGCCTGCGCCGCGAACGCCTCGCCGACGAACTCGACAGGAAAGCACCATGAAACCCCGTCAGAAACGCATCGCCCTCATCGTCGGCGGCCTGGCCGCCATCGGCATCGCCGCGGCGCTGGTGCTCAACGCCCTCGACAGCAACATCGCGCTTGTACGTCACGCCCAGCGAGGTGGCCGCCGGCAAGGCGCCCAAGGGCAAGGCCTTCCGCATCGGCGGCATGGTCAAGGAAGGATCGCTGCAGGCGCGACAACCTGACGGTGCATTTCGTCATCACCGACACCGCCAAGGACATTCCCGTCGCCTACACCGGCATCCTGCCCGACCTGTTCAAGGAGGGCAAAGGCGCCGTGGTGCAGGGCCAGCTGGGCACCGACGGCCTCTTCACCGCCACCGAAGTGCTGGCCAAGCACGACGAGAACTACATGCCGCCCGAAGCGCAAGCACGCGGTGGACCAGGCGCAGAAAGCGCAGAAGACCCTCAAGCCATGATCCCTGAACTCGGCCATTTCGCCCTCATCCTGGCCCTGCTGCGTCGCTCGTCGCTGCAGGGCATGCTGCCGCTGATCGGCGCCCAGCGCGGCAACGCCGCACTGGATCGCGCTCGCCCGCCCGGCGGCGCAGGCGCAGTTCCTGCTGATCGCGATCGCCTTCGGCTGCCTGGCCTGGGCTTTCTACGCCAACGATTTCTCGGTCGGCTACGTCGCCCAGCATTCCAACTCGCTGTTGCCGACGATGTACCGCCTGGCCGCGGTGTGGGGCGGCCACGAAGGCTCGCTGCTGCTGTGGGTGTTGATGCTGGCCGGCTGGACGCTGGCGGTGGCGCATGTTCTCGCGCCAGTTGCCGGACGCCATGGTCGCGCGCGTGCTCGGCGTGCTGGGCCTGGTCGCCGTGCGGCTTGCTGCTCTTCATCCTGCTCACCTCGAATCCCTTCGAGCGCCTGCTGCCGGCCGCCGGCGACGGCCGCGACCTGAATCCGCTGCTGCAGGATCCCGGGCTGGTCTTCCATCCGCCCATGCTCTACATGGGCTATGTCGGCTTCTCGGTCGCCTTCGCCTTCGCCATCGCCGCCCTGCTGGCCGGCCGGCTCGACGCCGCCTGGGCGCGCTGGTCGCGGCCATGGACCACGGCGGCCTGGATCTTCCTGACGCTCGGCATCGCGCTCGGCTCCTGGTGGGCCTATTACGAACTGGGCTGGGGCGGCTGGTGGTTCTGGGATCCGGTCGAGAACGCCTCGTTCATGCCCTGGCTGGTCGGCACGGCGCTGATCCATTCGCTGGCCGTGACCGAAAAGCGCGGCAGCTTCAAGAACTGGACGGTGCTGCTGGCCATCGGCGCCTTCTCGCTGTCGCTGCTCGGCACCTTCCTGGTGCGTTCCGGCGTGCTGACCTCGGTGCATGCCTTCGCCACCGATCCGCGGCGCGGCATCTTCATCCTGGTGTTGCTGGCCGTGGTCGTCGGCAGCTCGCTCAGCCTGTTCGCCTGGCGCGCGCCCAAGGTCAGCCTGGGCGGCGCCTTCGCGCTGATTTCGCGCGAGACCCTGCTGCTGGTCAACAACGTGCTGCTGGTGGTCGCCTGCGGCTCCGTGCTGCTGGGCACGCTCTACCCGCTGCTCATCGACGCGCTCAGTCTGGGCAAGCTTTCGGTCGGCCCGCCCTACTTCAACGCGGTGTTCGTGCCGATCATGGTGCCGCTGCTGTTCCTGATGGCCGTCGGCCCGATCGCGCGCTGGAAGCATGCCGACCTGAAGGAGATCGGTCGCCGCTTGTCGCATCGTCGCGGTGATCGCGATCCTTGCCGGCATCGGCCTGCCCCTGCTGGCGGGCGCCTGGACGCCACTGGTGGCGATCGGCCTGCTGGCGGCGGTGTGGATCGCCGCCGCCGGCGTGATGCAGATCGCCGAGCGTCTGAAGACCGGCTCCGCGCCACCCAGCTTCTGGGGCATGCAGCTGGCCCATCTCGGCGTGGCGGTGTTCGTCGTCGGCGTCACCATGGTCGGCGGCTACCAGGAAGAGAAGGACGTGCGCATGGCGCCGGGCGATACCGTCGCCATCGGCAGCTACACTTTCACTTTCGTCGGCATCCGGGAAGCGGAAGGTCCGAACTACGTGGCCTCGATCGGCGATGTCGATCTCAGCGAAGACGGCAAGGTCATCCGGCGCATGAACCCGGAAAAGCGCAACTACCACACGTCCAGCATGCCCATGACCGAAGCCGCCATCGATACCGGATTCACCCGCGACGTCTATGTCTCGCTCGGCGAGCCGCTGCCGGATGGCGCCTGGGCGGTACGCGTTTATTACAAGCCCTTCGTCAACTGGATCTGGGTCGGCTGCCTGCTGATGGCGCTGGGCGGCCTGTTGGCGGCGTCCGACCGGCGCTATCGCCTAAAGGTCAAGTCGGCGGGACGGGTTGCCCTGCAAGGTGCCGCGTCATGAATCGCTTTCTGCTCCCCCTCGGCCTGTTCATCGTCCTGCTCGGTTTCCTCGCCGTCGGCCTGAATCGCGATCCGCGCGAAGTGCCGTCGCCGCTGGTCGGCAAGCCGGCGCCGGTCTTCGAGGTGCCTCAACTGGCCGCCCCGGAGAAGACCTTCTCCCCGAAGGACATGCTGGGCAAGGTCTGGCTGCTCAACGTCTGGGCCTCGTGGTGCGTTTCCTGCCGGCAGGAGCACCCGGTCCTGGTCGATTACGTCAAGTCGGGCGGCACGCTGCCCATCGTCGGTCTCGACTACAAGGATCAGCGCACCGATGGCCTGCGCTGGCTGGCGCAGTTCGGCGATCCCTACCTCCTGTCGGCCTTCGACGCCGATGGCCGCGTCGGCATCGACTACGGCGTCTATGGCGTGCCGGAGACCTACCTGATCGACAAGGCCGGCATCATCCGCTTCAAGCAGATCGGGCCGATCACGCCCGAAGCGCTGGAAAAGAAGATTCTGCCGCTGGTGAAGGAGCTGGAAAAGTGAGGGTATTGGTCGCATTGCTGTTTGTTCTGCTGGTCGCCGGCGGCGCGGTTGCCAAGGAAGCGGCCCCGCTGGCCGCTGACGAGGCGGTCGAACAGCGCCTGATCACCATCGCCGAGGAGTTGCGCTGCCTGGTCTGCCAGAACGAGTCGCTGGCCGGCTCGCATGCCGACCTGGCGGAGGACCTGCGCCGCGAGGTGCGCTCGCTGATCAAGCAGGGCAAGACCGATCAGGAGGTCAAGGATTTCCTGGTCAGCCGCTATGGCGATTTCGTGCTTTATCGGCCGCCGGTGAAGCCGACCACCTGGCTGCTCTGGATCGGCCCCTTTGTGTTTCTGATTGTCGGCATCGCCGGCTTGGTGACCTACCTGCGCCGCCGTGGCCAGCAGGTGGTCGTCAAGGGCCTTAGCGGCGAGGAGAAGCAGCGCGCCGAGGCACTGCTGAAAGAAGAGCAATGACCACTTTCTTGATTGCCGCGGCGATGCTGCTGCTCGCCAGCCTCGCGCTGCTTACCCGTCCCTGGTGGCGCCGGAACCGTACCGACGCCACGACCCGCCGGGCTCTGAACACCACCATCTACCGCGACCAATTGGGCGAGTTGGAGCGGGATCGCAGTGCCGGCCAGCTCGGAGAGGCTGATTACCAGGAGGCGCGCGGCGAGATTCAGCGCCGCCTGCTGGAGGACGCCACCGAAGCCGATGCGCCACTGACAGCGCCGGCGCTGCGACGGCCGACCCTGATCGTCATGATCGTCGCCTTGCCGTTGCTGGCGCTCGGGCTCTACGGCTGGCTGGGCAACCCGGCGGCACTGGACCAGATGGCGCGCCGCGATTTCAGCCGCCAGGACATCGAGAACATGGTAGCCGGCCTGGCGGCAAAGCTCGAGAAGGAGCCCGACAACCTCCCGGGCTGGGTCATGCTGGCCCGGTCCTACAAGGCGATGCGTCGTTACGACGAGGCGGAGCGGGCGTTCGAGAAGGCGGGCCCGCTGATCGACCAGGATCCGCAACTGCTGGCCGATTTCGCCGATCTGCTCGCCACCAGGTCCGGCGGCAACCTGGCGGGCCGGCCCGAACAACTGATCGGCAAGGCGCTGGCGCTCGACCCCGACAATCTGCAAACGCTCTGGCTGGCGGGCACGGCGGCGTTCAATCGTCGTGAATTCGGCAAGGCCATCGAACACTGGCAGCGCGGCCTGCGTCAACTACCGCCGGAATCCGAGGATGCGCGGATGCTGAACAGCATCATCGCCGAGGCGAAGCAGCAAATGGGCCCCGGCAAAGGGACCGGCAAGACCGGCACGACGATGGCCGCGGCGGCCACGACGTCCGTATTGGTGGTCGCGTCGAGTTGGCGGCGGCGCTGAAGGCCCAGGCAGCGCCGTCGGACACGGTGTTCATTCTGGCCCGCGCGGCGGGCGGCAGCCCCATGCCCCTGGCCGCCAAGCGCATCCGGGTGGCCGATCTGCCCATGGACTTCAGCCTGGACGACAGCGATGCGGTGATGCCAACGCAGACCATTTCCTCGGCCAAGGCCTTGGTCGTCGAGGCGAGGGTCTCCAAGAGCGGTGATGCCAAGGCGAAGCCCGGCGATCTCACCGGCGGCGCCGCAAAGGTGAAGCCCGGCACCCTGAACCTGCGCATCACCATCGACAAGGTGGTCGAGTAGCCGTCCCCGGAAAAGGAAACCCCTGGCTGCGCGATAGCTTGGCCAGGGGCGGGGAGAAAGGCGAAGCAAACCAGGCGAAGCTGGGCCGATCGGCGGAAGTCAGCCATCGGCCAGCCATCGCAGCCCGCCGCGCGTTCGGCGTCGCACGGCGCTGGCTGCGGGCAGCAAGCGCTTATTTCTGCTTCTGGTAACCGACGAACTGGTTTTCCACCAGAGGCGGCGCATCCACCTGCGGTACGTGGCATTGCGTGCAATTGTGGCGGGCCATCGACATCTTGGCCTGCACCTTGCCCGCGACCGGATCCAGGAAATGGCTGTCGCCGATCACCGGAGCATTCTTCTCCTTGGACTTCTCCCGGCTATGACACGTCATGCACTGGTTTTCCTCGAGCGTGATTTCGTCGAAGTTGGTGACCGCGTGCGGGATCACGGGCGGCTGGCCCTCGAAGGTTCGGGCAATTTTTTGCTGTAGTCCCGGCTTCGCTCCCTGGTAATCCCTGACGGGTGCCGCCTTGTCCGTCGCCGCGACATCATCGCCGCGCATCGACTTGATGCCGGCGAACTGCTGGGTGCAACCAAGCAACAATGCGGCGGTCAGTGCCGCGACCATCGTGACGGTTCGTTTCATGATCGTCTCCCTTCCCGTGAGAAATTGATATCAGTACCTAATTACCCGACGACGGCAACACGCGTTCCACTGTCTTGCCGCCCGCAACATTGTTCGTGGCGACGACACCCCAGCGGCTGCCGAACACGAACACATCCTTTGAACACACATCGATGCAACGGCCACAGTTGGTGCAATTCGCCGCCAGGATCACCGGAGGCGCTCCGTTGATGGCCTTCAGCGCCGGCCGGATGACCTGCTGCTCCGGACAGACGGCGAAGCAGTCCATGCAGTCGTTGCACGCCGAGCGGGCCGGCAACCGGATCCGCGTCACCGAGAACTTGCCGATCAGACTGTAGAAGGCGCCCACCGGACAGAGGTGACCGCACCAGCCTTGCCGCATCACGAAGAGGTCGAACAGGAACACCGCCAGCAGCACCGCCCAGGCGAAACCGACACCGAAGATCAGCCCTCGATGCAACATCGAAACCGGATTGACCATTTCCCAGGCGATCGTACCGCTGAGTACGGCCGCGACCAGCGTCATGCCGAGAACCCAATAGCGGGTCTGCCGGGAAACGTGCGCACTTCCCTTGATGCCCAGACGCGTCCGCAGCCAGTTGGCGGCATCGGTCACCAGATTGACCGGGCAGACCCACGAGCAATAGGTGCGCCCGCCGACCAGCAAATACAGGGCGATCACGATGCCGGCACCGAGCCAGGCCTTGGCCTCCGGCAAATGGCGAGTGAGCACCGACTGCAACACGATGTAGGGGTCGGCCAGCGGCAGGAAGTTCAGCGTGTAACTGTAGTTGAGATTGCCTTTGACAATCCACAGGCCGAACCAGGGTCCGACAAGGAAGAGCAGCAAGATGCCGATCTGACTGGTACGACGCAGAATCAACCACTTGTGGGCGGCCAGCCAACCTTTGGTGACAACGGCCTCGGCGCCCGGGCGATCGGGGGTGGCGCTCATAGCTTGCCTCCCTGGAAAGCCTTGGGCAGCACCGAGGGCGCGGCCGGTGCCACACCCTCTCCGCCAGGCACCGGTTCAGCGGGTGGCAAAGTTGAAAGTCCCTTGCCGACCTCATACTTCATGCCCTCGGGCAGGTTGTACTGGTGCTCGATATCCGGTGCCACCAGGCTGCCGCCCGCCTTTTCCTTCTCCACCCAGCCGAGCCGATAGTGCGCCGAGAGCTGGCCCTTGGCCATATAGAGCGGAAACACCTTGATGGCGGCGATTTCCGTCGGACAGGCCTTCTCGCATTTGCCGCAACCCGTACAGTGCTCCGAATGCACCACCGGTATGAACAGGGCATGCTTGCCGGTCCGCACATTGATCTGCGGATCGAGGGTGATGGCCTTGTCGATCACCGGGCAGACGCGATAGCAGATGTCGCAACGCAGACCCAGAAAGTTCAGGCAGGTTTCGTGATCGACCAGCACCGCCAAGCCCATTTTCGACTTGTTGATGTCGGTGAGCGAATGGTCCAGCGCGCCCGTTGGACAAGCCTTCACGCATGGAATGTCCTCGCACATCTCGCAGGGCAACTGGCGCGCCACGAAGTAGGGTGTGCCGGTGGACATGGGCTCTTCCGGCTTGGCGAGATGCAGGATGTTGTAGGGGCAGTCCCGCACGCACATGCCGCAGCGAATGCAGGCGGCGGAAAATTCCGTTTCCGGCAGTGCGCCGGGCGGTCGTATCGCGGCCGGGGGAAGCGCCGTTGCGTGACGCGCGTAGAGACCGACTCCGAGCCCCAGCAAGCCGACTCCGCACGCCATGCGCGCGGTATCGGCAAGAAACTGACGGCGAGCTGGAGCCTTTGGCTTTGCTGGCATTGTCCATGATAACGGGACGGGGAGCAGGCCCCCTGCGCTGCGCCCCGTTCTAGGCAGTTGTCAATTCAGACCTTCATCACCTTGGCGGCGCACTTCTTGTAGTCGGTCTCTTTCGAGATCGGACAGGTCGCGTCCAGGGTGAGTTTGTTGACCAGACGATGCTCGTCGAAGAACGGGACGAAGATCAAACCCTCCGGCGGCTTGTTGCGCCCCTTGGTATCGACGCGCAACTGGATGTCGCCGCGCCGCGTGGCCACCTTGACCACGTCGCCGCGCTTGAGGCCACGCTTCTCGGCGTCCTTCGGGTGCATGAACACCACCGCGTCCGGGAAGGCCTTGTACAGTTCCGGAACACGGCGAGTCATCGAACCGGTGTGCCAGTGCTCGATCACTCGACCGGTGCAGAGCCAGAGGTCGTACTCGCTGTCCGGCGACTCGGCGGCCGGCTGGTAGGGCAGGGCGAAGATCTTCGCCTTGCCATCCGGATAGCCGTAGAACCGCACGCCTTCGCCCTTCTTCACGTACGGGTCGTAGCCCTCGCGGAAGCGCCACAGTGTTTCCTTGCCATCGACCACCGGCCAGCGCAAGCCGCGTACCTTGTGGTAGGTCTCGAAGGGAGCCAGATCGTGGGCATGACCGCGACCAAAGGCGGCGTACTCCTCGAACAGGCCCATCTGCACGTAGTAGCCGAAGGCTTCGGATTCGTCGTTCGTGTAGTTCGGAATACCGTGCTCATTCACCCGCTTCAGCTCGCTCGGCGGGAACTTGTTGACCTGACCGTTGGCGAACAGGACCTCGTACAGCGTCTTGCCCTTGTACTCCGGGTTCTTGGCGAGCAAGTTCGGCCGGCCAGACCTCGTCGGTCTTGAAGCGCTTCGAGAATTCCATGTACTGCCAAAGGTCGGACTTGGCATCGCCCGGCGCCTTGACCTGCTGGCGCCACATCTGGCCGCGCCGTTCGGCATTGCCGAACATGCCTTCCTTCTCCATCCACATCGCGGAGGGCAGGATCAGGTCGGCCGACAGTGCGGAGACGGTCGGATAGACATCGGAAACCACGGTGAAGCACTTCGGGTTGCGCCAGCCGGGGTAGATCTCGTCATTGACGTTCGGACCGGCCTGCATGTTGTTGGTGGTCGATGTCCAGAGGAAGCCGATCTTGCCGTCCTTGGCCATGCGTGACTGCAACACGGCGTGGTAGCCCGGCTTGTCGGGAATCGTTCCCGCCGGCAGCTTCCAGATCTTCTCGGACGCTTCGCGGTGCTTCGGATTCATCACCACCATGTCGGCGGGCAGGCGGTGGGAGAACGTGCCCACCTCGCGCGCCGTACCGCAAGCCGACGGCTGGCCGGTCAGCGAGAAGGGACCATTGCCCGGCTCGGAAATCTTGCCGACCAGCAGGTGCACGTTGTAGATCATGTTATTGACCCAGGTGCCGCGGGTATGCTGGTTGAAACCCATGGTCCAGGTCGAGGTCACCTTGGTCTTCGGATCGGCGTAGGCCTTGGCCAGCATCTCGAGGCTATCCTTCGGCACGCCGGAAATCTCGTGGGCCTTGTCGAGCGTGTATTCGGAAACGAACTTGGCGAAGTCGTCGAAAGTGATCGGCGAATGAGCGTTCGGGTCACCCTTCGGTTTGCCGTCGGCGCCGGGATAGCCGTTGTTGTTGGCCACCTTCTCGAGCGGATGGTTGGGCCGCAGCCCGTAGCCGATGTCGGTGACGCCCTTGAAAAAGCCGACGTTCTTGGCGACGAACTCCTTGTTCACCGCGTTGTTCTGAATGATGTAGTTGCAGATGTAGTTGAGGATCGCCAGGTCGGAGCTCGGCTTGAAGATCAGCTCGTTGTCGGCCAGTTCGCAGGAACGATGGGTAAAGGTGGACAACACGTGGATCTTGACGTGGTTGGCGGTCAGGCGCCGGTTGGTGATGCGCGACCAGAGAATCGGGTGCATCTCGGCCATGTTGGAGCCCCACAACACGAAGGCATCGGCATGCTCGAAATCGTCGTAGCAACCCATCGGCTCATCGATACCGAAAGTGCGCATGAAGCCGGCGACGGCCGAGGCCATGCAGTGGCGGGCATTGGGATCGAGGCTGTTGGAACGGAACCCGGCCTTCATCAGCTTGGCGGCGGCATAACCTTCCCACACCGTCCATTGGCCTGAGCCGAACATCGCGACACCGAAGGGACCCTGGTTGGAATCCTTCATCGTGGCCTTGACCTTCTCGGCCATGATGTCGAAAGCCTTGTCCCAACTGATCGGCGCGAATTCGCCGTTCTTGTCGAACTTGCCATCCTTCATGCGCAGCAGCGGCTGGGTGAGACGGTCCTTGCCGTACTGGATCTTCGACAGGAAGTAGCCCTTGACGCAGTTGAGGCCCTTGTTGACTGGCGCGTCGGGGTCACCCTGGGTGGCCACGATACGGCCGTCCTTGACACCGACCAGCACGCCACAACCCGTGCCGCAGTAACGGCAGGCGCCTTTGTCCCAGCGCACGCCATCCGTTGTGCCGGACTGGGCGATAGCCTCCGCAACCGGTACCGACATCCCCGCAACACCTGCCGCCGCGGTGACCGCACTCGCCTTGATGAATTCACGCCGTGTCAGTTGCATGTCAGACCTCCTTGTCTGGATCGGATTCGGTTTGGTGAAAGACCATCGACGCCGACATCACGTCATCGGTCCTGTTGATCGCTTCGAACGTGTCGGCCATGGAGCCGTCGCTCTCCGTTTCGATGGTAACGATCATGCGGCCATCTTCGGCGACGGCATGTACTTCGATGCCGGCAAGGCTGGCAAGACGCGCGCGTACCGCGTCGGCGGATCCCGGCCGGGGGTGCACAATGACGCTGGAAATGTTCAAGTGACAGCCCTCAAAGATCGAACAGCGCCTCCTGGGCGCAACATCGACATCCTAGTGAGATCGACGGGCCGTCAGACTTGATGGTCGTCAAGCTTTTGAAATGTCGAGGATTACGCTAGGGTAATGGGTAACCGGCTTCCCTGGGATGCGGGGAAGCCGGGGCGATGCGCGCCGATCAATTGACCGCGAACTTCTGGGTCGAGGCCGACGCGCCATTCATGAAGACCTCCACCTGATAGTCCCCTGTCGGCCAGCCACCGGGCTTGCTGACATGGAACTCCGTGTGGGCCGGGCCTTTCGCGTCGATTTCCTGCGTCACTTCGCTCACCTGGGCGGTCTTGTCACCCTTGTGATAGGTCCAGAGCGCCTTCAGGGCAGCCTTGCCGGAACCGACGGTCTCGACCGAAGCGTAGATGGTGTCGGTCGGCGCGAAAGCGCTCATTGGGCCGGCAGCTCTCTTGGCGTCGTCGATCTTGTTGCTCAGCACCACTTGCTTGACCGACACCGGCGCGGCGACGAGATCGGGAGCCGCGGGCGCGGCCGCCAGCGGAGGTGGAGCGGGCGCCGCAACGGGAGCCGGTTGCTCCTTCTTGCCGCAAGCAACCAGCGACGCGGCGACGGCGAGGGCCAGCAGCAAGGATGAAACGTGCGAAACGTGCATGGTGATCGGCTTCATGATGATTTCCCTGGCGGAGTGATGGGAGGCTGGACGGAGAGTCAGAGCGGGATCTTGATGTGCTGACCGGGAAATATCTTGTCCGGATCCTTGATCACATCCCGATTGGCCTCGAATATGCGCCGCCAGTCGTTGGCGTTGCCATATTCTCGCTTGGCGATCTTCGACAACGAATCGCCCGAAGCGATGGTGTAGGTCTTGAACGCCGGAGCGGCTTCGGGAGCGGTGCTGGATACGCCGCTCTGAACGTCCGAGAAGTCCGGCATGTCGGCGTCCGGTCCGGTGGAGGAAGAAGTCATGTTGTGGGCTCCTGAAGGTCAGTTTGCATCGTAGTAATACGGTTTCGCCGGAACGCGGCTTTCAGTCAGGCGGCGCCGGGTCTCGCCGTCCTCGGGCGGCTTGTCCCACCAGAGGGCACGGCCGGCCTTCTGCTCCTGCAATTCCTCGGGATGTTGTTGCAGCCATTCACGCATCCATTTGGTGTGTTCCGATTCGTACATTGCCATTTCGTCCCCTCCTGTACTCAGTCTTTGGTCCGGTTGATCCTGACGACCTCAGGTATGCGCCGCACGCGACGCATGACCTTGGCCAGATGCAGGCGATTGGCCACCTGAAGCGTGAAGTATAGGCACGTCGTCAGGCCGCGATCATCGTCCATGCTGACATTGGCGATGTTCGACTCCTCTTCCGCCATGGCCGCGGCAATTTTCGCCAGCACGCCCCGCTCGTTCCGCGCCACGACGCGCAAACCGATCTCGAACGCGCCGCGCACGTCCGATTCCCAATCCACATCCACCCAATTGTTGCGCTCGCCTCGCTGTTTCGCCAGGGCCGAACAGTCATTGGTATGCACCACCAGACCCTGACCCTTGCGGATGACGCCGACAATGGGGTCGCCCGGTATTGGCCGGCAACACTTGGCCAGCTGAACCGCGACACCTTCGGTACCACGGATGAGGATCGCGGTGGCCTGCCGGTTCTGGACCGCACCGGGGGCCGCCGGCTCGCGCCGGTCGCGCAATTCCGCCAGGCGCCTGGCAATGATCACGGGCAAGCGCACGCCAAGGCCTATGTCGGTGAGCACCTGCCGTTTCCCCTTCGGTCCCGATTCGCGCAGGAAGCGATCCCACGTGGCGACGTCGATATCCTGGCCCTGCAAGCCGAAATTGCGCAGCGCCTGGCCAAGCAGCCGCTCGCCTAGCGCGGCGGATTCTTCCTGATGTTGTGTCTTGAGGAAATGACGGATCTGCGCCCGCGCCTTGCCCGTCACGACAAAGGACAGCCAGGCCGGGTTCGGGCCGGCGGAGATGGCCGTGATGATTTCCACGCGGTCGCCGTTCCTGATCTCGGTGCGCAGCGGCATCGATTCGAAGTTGATGCGACAGGCGACGCAGCGGTTGCCGATGTCGGTGTGCACGGCGTAGGCGAAGTCGACCGGCCGTCGCGCCGCGCGGCAGGGAAAGGATCTTGCCCCGCGGGGTGAACACATAGACTTCGCCGGGGAACAGATCGACCTTGACGTGTTCGAGGAACTCCGCCGAATCCTTCGTCGCCGATTGCAGATCGAGCAGCGATTGCAGCCACTTGTGGGTTTCCTGATGCAACTCCGAAAGAGCGTGTTCGTTCTTGTACAGCCAGTGGGAGGCGACGCCCGATTCGGCGACATGGTTCATTTCAGAGGTGCGGATCTGCACCTCGACCGGCGTGCCGTAGGGGCCGATCAGGGTCGTGTGCAGCGACTGGTAACCATTGGCCTTGGGAATGGCGATGTAGTCCTTGAACTTGCCCGGCACCGGCTTGTAGAGGCCATGCAAGGCGCCCAGCACCAGATAGCAGGTGGGCACGTCCTTGACGATGATGCGAAAGCCATAGATGTCGAGCACCTGCGAAAAAGACAGGTGCTTGTCGCGCATCTTGCGGTAGATGCCGTATAGATGCTTCTCGCGGCCCATCACCTCGGCCTCGATGCCGCAATCGGGCAAGCGGCGCCGTATCGCATCGAGAATCTTGCCCACCACCTCGCGGCGGTTGCCGCGCGCCTGGCGCACGGCCTTGACCAGCACGCGGTGGCGCATCGGATGCATGTGCCGGAAGGCCAGCTCCTGCAACTCGCGGTAGAGATTGTTGAGTCCGAGCCGATTGGCGATCGGCGCGTAGATCTCCAGGGTCTCGCGAGCGATGCGACGGCGCTTGTCCGGCCGCACGGCATCGAGCGTGCGCATGTTGTGCAGGCGGTCGGCGAGCTTGATCAGGATCACGCGCACATCGCGCGCCATGGCCAGCAGCATCTTGCGGAAGTTCTCCGCCTGAGCCTCCTCGTAGGACTGGTTCTCGATGCGGTCGAGCTTGGAGACGCCGTCCACCAGTTCGGCCGCCGTCTTGCCGAAATGCTCGGCGAGCTGCGCCTTGGTGATGACCGTATCCTCCATGACGTCATGGAGGAGCGCGGCGATCAGCGCCTGCGGGTCGAGCCGCCAGCCGGCCAGCGTGCCGGCGACGGCCAGCGGGTGGGAAACATAGGGTTCGCCGCTGGTCCGATACTGGCCGCGATGCGCCTCCGCCGAAAAGTAGTAGGCCGCCTCGATCTGGGCGACGTCCTCCGGCTTGAGATAGGTCGCCAGTTCCGCCCGAAATCTATCGAGATCTTCCACCAAATCGATGGGCGGATGCATGTCCACCGACAGGATCGCGGGCTCTTCGCCGACCTGGCCCGGGGTCTGCGGCCGCGCCGACCCGGGCAACGGGGAACCCCGTGCTGACTCGGGGCGCTCGGGGAAGGACGGGAGAACGATCGCCACGATTCGCCCCCGCCCCGACTACATGACTACGCCTGGCCGCGATTGAGGATTTCCAGCCCCACCTTGCCCGCGCCGATTTCGCGCAGTGCAATGACGGTGGCCTTGTCACGCCCGGCCTCGACCATCGGCGTGCTGCCCATGGTCAACTGGCGAGCGCGGTAGGTTGCGGCAAGGGTCAACTCGAAACGATTGGGGATTCTTTTCAAACACTCGTCGACGGTCACACGGGCCATGTTGCTTATCCTTTTGCTGAATTCTGTTCAATGGAATGGAACATCTCGGGCTCGCGCGCCCTCTGGCTCGCCACGCGCAAGCGCGCGGCACGCACTATGACGCCCAGCTCGTTGAGCGCCACCTGCAAGTCATTGTTGATTATAACGAAATCAAACTCTCCGACGTGATGCATTTCGCCCAGGGCGGCAGCCACCCGACGGCGGATGACCTCGTCGGCATCCTGTCCGCGGTTGCGCAGGCGTTTCTCCAGTTCGGCGACCGACGGTGGCAGGATGAAGATGCTGACCGCCGCTGGAAAGAGTCGGCGCACCTGTTGCGCGCCCTGCCAGTCGATTTCCAGCAGCGCGTCACGTCCCGCCTCCATCTGCGCTTCGAGCCAGGCGCGCGATGTGCCGTAGAAATTGCCATGCACCTCGGCCCATTCGAGGAAATCACCACGATCGCGCATGGCGGAAAAGGTGGCGACGTCGACGAAGTTGTAGTCGCGGCCGTTGCGCTCGTCCGGTCGCGGCGCCCGAGTGGTGTAGGACACCGAATGAATCACGCCGGCATCGCGCTCCAGCAGCAACTTGACCAAGGTGGTCTTGCCCGCCCCGGAGGGGGCGGAAATGACGAAGAGGGAACCTGAAACACTCATGAGTCGCTACTCCAAATTCTGCACTTGTTCGCGCATCTGCTCGATCAACAATTTGAGATCCAGGGCAATCGCCGTCACTTCGGTGGAAACCGACTTGGCGGCCAGCGTGTTGGCCTCACGGTTGAGTTCCTGCATCAGGAAATCGAGCCGCTTGCCGACCGCCCCGCCTTTGTCCACCACTCGCCAGACCTCATCCAGATGGGTTGATAGTCGCGCCAATTCCTCGGCCACGTCGATGCGCGCGGCAAACACCCCGATTTCCTGCCGAATGCGCTCCTCGTCGAGGCTGGCCACGGCTTCGCGCAGCTTGTTGGCCAGCCGTTGCTGGTAGTCGGCGAGCGCCTGGGGCAGCATCGGGCCAACGCGGGCGACCAGTTCGCGCATGCGTGTCACCCGGTCGAGAATGACCGCCGCCAGCTTGGCTCCCTCGCGAACGCGACTGGCTGAGAATTCCTCGATAACCGTTGCCGCCAGTGCCAGACTCTCGCTTTGCAACAGCGCCGGGGCAATGCCTTCGTCACCCAGCATGCCCGGCCAGCGCAGCACATCGGCGACCGACAGCGGCGTCGCGGCGGGCAATACCTTGCGCACCGACTGCTCGAGGCGCCCCAACTGCTCGACGAGCGCCAGATCGGGCGTCAGTTCGCGTTGCACGCCCGCCTGATGGGGCACCAGATGCAGCCGGCATTCGACCTTGCCGCGATGAATGCGCGCGGCCAGTTGCTCGCGCAGGGGCATTTCGAGGAATCGCAACTCGTCGCCGCAACGGAACACGACGTCGAGGAAGCGCGAATTGACGCTCTTCAACTCCAGATGCAGCGCTGCCGGCCCGATGGCGCGGTCTCCGGCCGCATAGCCGGTCATGCTTTGGATCATGATGGTGTTTTTCGGTCTTGACCCGGCTTCACGCCGCGCCGGGCTAACGGGGAAAACTGCGTTTCAACACAGGCTAATGCGCACAGCGCCTTATGCCGGAACTACAATCCGGTGCAGTATAGCAACCATGCCTTCGCAACAGACCAACCAACCCTTGCCCGCCGGATTTCAGCTCGATCGCTATCGTATCGAGCGACAACTGTCCCTTGGCGGGTTCTCAATCGTCTATCTGGCTTACGACGAGGACGGCACGCCGGTGGCGATCAAGGAGTACCTGCCCAACTCGCTGGCCCTGCGCGGCGAAGGTCAGGTAATGCCGGCGATTGCCGAGGAGCACCTGGGCGCGTTCCGGCACGGCATGAAATGTTTTTTCGAGGAAGGCCGGGCGCTCGCCCATCTCAACCACCCCAACGTCGTTCGCGTGCTCAACTTCTTCCGCGCCAACGAAACCGTGTACATGGTGATGCAGTACGAGCGTGGCCGGACGCTTCAGGAACACATTCAGAAGCACAAGGGCGACATCCGCGAGGTCTTTGTCCGCAACGTGTTCGCCCGGCTGCTCAACGGCTTGCGCGAGGTGCACGCCCAGAAGCTGCTGCACCTCGATATCAAGCCTTCCAACATCTATCTGCGCACCGACGGCAATCCCGTGCTGCTCGACTTCGGGGCCGCGCGCCAGGCGCTGGACAGCAACGGGCCAACCCTGAAACCGATGTACACGCCCGGCTTCGCCGCGCCGGAGCAGTACAAGGACCCCGAACTGATGGGCCCCTGGACCGACATTTACGCCGTCGGCGCCAGCCTATACGCCACGCTCGCCGGCGCCTCGCCGCAGGCCGCCGACAAGCGTGTCGAACGGGATCATGTGCAACCGGCGATGCAGCGCTGGGCGAACACGTATTCCGAACAATTGCTTCATCTCATCGACTGGTGCATGGTGCTTGATCAGCACAAACGGCCAATGAGCGTCTTTGCCCTGCAAAAGGCGCTGGCCGAGCGACATCATGTCGTCAACCAACCGACCTGGCTCGATACCTTGAGCAAGGGCCTGAAGAGTCTCATAAAGCCATGAAATTCACGATCTATCAGGAAAGCCGCATCGGCCAGCGCAAGACCAACCAGGACCGGATCGCCCATTGCTACTCTCGCGACGCGCTGCTGATGGTGCTCGCCGACGGCATGGGCGGCCACCTGCATGGCGAGGTGGCTGCGCAGATTGCCGTCCAATACATCACCGAAGCCTTTCAGCGCGAGGCGCGGTCGAAGCTCGCCGACCCCATTCAGTTCCTGTCCAGCGGCATCACCAACGCTCACCACGCGATCACCGACTATGCGCTGGAGCGGGACATGCCCGACGCGCCCCGGACCACATGCGTCGTCTGCGTCATTCAGGACAATATCGCCTACTGGGCGCATGCCGGCGATTCCAGGCTCTACGTCGTTCGCGACAAGCGCATCCTCGCCCAGACCCACGACCACTCGCGGGTGCAAATGATGGTCGACGACGGCCAGATCAGCGCGGAAGAGGCCCTGCACCACCCTGCGCGCAACCGTGTCTATTCCTGCCTTGGTGGCGATCTGGCGCCGCAGGTCGATTTTTCGCGCAAGACACCGCTGCTGGCTGGTGATACCATCGTCATGTGCTCGGACGGTTTCTGGTCGCCACTGAGCAATGCGGCGCTGATCGATGGGTATTCCGCCGGCAGCGTAATGCTGGCGACGCCGCGACTGATGGACCAGGCCGAAAGGCTGGCGGGCGAAACGGGCGACAATCTTTCGGTCGTCGCTGTGGACTGGGCGGATGGCTACCGCGAGCAGACAACCAGTGGCAGCGTCGAAACAGCCACCATGCCGATTGATGCCCACACGACACAGATGGAAGGATTCGACAAGAAGCGCGCCCGCGAACCTGAACTGACCGACGACGACATCGAACGCGCCATCGCGGAAATCAAGAACGCCATCAACAAGTTTTCCAAGTAGAAAGGCAAGGCATGAGACCAAGCGGCCGGGAGCCGAACCAACTGCGCGAGCTCGCGATAGCGCGTGGCTACACCATGCACGCCGAGGGCAGCGTACTGGTGGTTTTTGGCAACACCAAGGTACTCTGTACCGCCAGTGTCGAGGAGAGCGTACCCGGCTTCCTCCGGGGCAAGGGGCAGGGCTGGGTCACCGCCGAATACGGCATGCTGCCGCGCTCAACGCACACGCGCACGGCGCGCGAGGCGGCCAAGGGCAAGCAGTCAGGGCGCACCCAGGAAATCCAGCGGCTGATCGGCAGAAGCCTGCGCGCGGTAACCGACCTCAAGGCGCTCGGCGAACGGCAGATCACCCTCGATTGCGACGTGCTGCAGGCGGACGGCGGCACTCGTTGCGCCGCCATCACCGGTGCCTGCGTGGCCCTGCACGATGCCTGCGCGGGGCTGGTCGCCGCAGGTTCGATCTCCGCCATCCCGATCAAGGAACTGGTGGCCGCCGTGTCGGTGGGCATATTCGCGGGGGTGCCGGTACTCGACCTCGACTATGAGGAGGATTCCGGCTGCGACACCGACATGAATGTCGTGATGACGGCGAGCGGTGGCATCGTCGAAGTGCAGGGCACCGCGGAGGGCGAACCCTTTTCGCGTCGGCAGCTCGATGCCCTGCTTGGTTTGGCTACCGATGGCATTGCCCGCATCATGCAGGCTCAGCGAGCGGCGATCGACGCGCCCCGGGGAGGCCCGTCGACGTGACTCGCTTTCGCGCCGCCGATTCCGTGGCCCCCATGGATGACGACGTCCGTGCCTTGATGGCGGATATCGATGCGTCGCTGGCCGACCTGGAAAAGCGCCTGGAAGCACGGCGAAGCGAGGATGCCGCCCCCGATGCGACGGAACAGCTCCCCGGCCGGATGCCTGAACGGCCGACCGCTCCGGCCGTGACGCCCGACGAAGTCGCCCGGGAAGCCCCGGCCGCGCCTCCCCCGTCCGAGTCGTTTGGTTTTCTCGCCGAACTGGCCGAGGAGGCCAGCGCCGCGAGCGGCACCGGCCACAGCCAGGCCCAACTGGAGGCGACGCAGGCGCGGCAAATTCACGACGCGCTCGGGCGGATATTCCACTTCTTCAACACGCTCTGCCGTCACGCGAACTCCCTGGCACCGACCATCGACCGGGCTTACCGGCTCGACACCCAAACCGCCTTCGTGGATCTCAAGTGGCGCGACGCGGCAACGCGTTCACGTCTGAAGAGCCTCGCGGAAACCTCCCTGCTCGACTACGTGGTCTTCCGGGTCGGCCTGTGGTCGCCGAAGCCGATAACGGTGGTACGACGCTGGGACCAGATGGAGGCCCTGCAAAAGGAACTGCATATCCTCGATCTGCGGCCGATGGAGGACATAAACGCCGAGGAACGGCTGACGCAGGGACAGGTACGTCTGCTGCTGGCGCCTGAAGTTCCGGTGCAAGTAACCTTTCGCGCCAACTACCAGCGGAATCGCATCGACCTTTTGAGCCGCAATCTCGAAGGCTTTGGTATTGCCGCCTTCACATGCGCCGCCGCCGACGTCACCCAGCCGTTTCTGGATGACTTCGGCCGCTACCTGCTGGCGCGCACCAGCAGACTGCCCGTGGCGCTCACCCGTATTCACTGTCGTGCCGAGCTCTGACCATGAAGAAACTCGTTCTCGCCTCCAACAATGCCGGCAAGCTGCGCGAGTTTTCCGCGCTGCTTGCCACCGTCGATTTCGAAGTTCTGCCCCAGGCACAGTTCAATGTCCCCGAGGCGGAGGAGCCCCACGTCACCTTCGTTGAGAACGCCATAGCCAAGGCCCGCCACGCGGCGCGTCTGACCGGCCTGCCGGCGCTGGCGGACGACTCCGGCATCTGCGTGGACGCACTGGGCGGCGCACCCGGCGTCTATTCGGCGCGTTTTGCCGGCGAGCCGAAGTCCGACGCGCGCAACAACGAGAAGCTGATAGCCGATCTCGTCCAGCAGGCCAACCGGAGCGCCCATTACTACTGCATCCTGGTCCTGGTTCGCCATGCCGACGACCCGCAGCCCATCATCGCCGAGGGCGAATGGCACGGCGAGATCGCGCATACGCCGCGTGGCGCCGGCGGGTTTGGCTACGACCCCTACTTCTGGTTGCCCGACTTCGGCTGTACCGCGGCGGAACTGGCGGCGGAGCGGAAGAACGCAATCTCTCATCGTGGCATCGCGCTCAGGCATCTACTCGATCGCCTGCAATCCAGGCGGTGATTCCGCTTTCCCTCTACGTTCACTTTCCGTGGTGCCTGCGGAAGTGCCCTTACTGCGACTTCAACTCCCACGAGGTGCGCGGCGAAATTCCCGAGGCGGATTACCTTGCGGCACTCATCCGCGATCTCGAAGCCGCCCTCCCCTCGGTTTGGGGTCGGACCGTACAGACCATTTTCATCGGCGGTGGCACGCCAAGTCTCATTTCGCCCCTCGGCCTGGACGGGCTGCTGGCGGCAGTCCGCGCCCGGCTGCCGCTCTCGGGCGATATCGAGATCACCCTGGAGGCCAATCCCGGCGCCATTGAAGCCGAGAAGTTCGCCGCCTTCCGGGCCGCAGGCGTGAATCGAATCTCGTTGGGCATCCAGAGTTTCGACGACGCCAAACTGAATGCCCTTGGCCGCATCCACGGCGGCGACGACGCTCGTCGGGCCGCTGATCTGGCCATGCGGCATTTTGACCGCGTCAATCTGGACCTGATGTACGCCCTGCCGACCCAGACGCTCGTCGAAGCGCGCCACGATCTGGCCACCGCGATCGCCTTGGGCGCCGGCCATGTGTCGGCCTATCACCTGACCGTCGAGCCGAACACCCCCTTTCACCGCGCGCCACCTGGCCTGCCTGATGACGACCTTGCCGCCGATATGCAGGAGATGGCCGAGGGAATGCTGGCCGACGCCGGCTATGGTCACTACGAAACCTCGGCGTTTGCCCAGACGGGGCAGCGGTGCCGGCACAATCTCAACTACTGGACTTTCGGCGACTATCTGGGCATCGGTGCCGGCGCTCATGGCAAGCTCAGTTCCGCTGGCCGCGTCATCCGGGAGATGCGCCGCAAGCACCCCGCCAACTATCTGGCGGCATCGGATCCTGTCCAGGAACGTCACGAAGTTGGCGCCTCCGACCTGCATGGCGAGTTCATGATGAACGCTCTGCGCCTTGTCGATGGCTTCCCACCGAGTCTTTTCCAGGAGCGCACCGGCGACGCCGTCGATGTGATCGGCGCAACCCTGGCACGGGCCGAGGCGGATGGCCTGCTGGTCTGCACATCCCAACACATCGCGCCGACCCTGCTAGGCCAACGTCACCTCAACGCGCTGATCGGACGATTTCTCTGAGTAAAAAACTGGGAAATCCGGCCATAAAATGTGTCGATTCAAATATCAGCACATTCAAATATACAGACTCGCTTATCGTCTATATTAGCGGCTGCTAATGCGCATTTGGCGGCGCTTCGGTCCGGTGCAGGGAAGCGGTCTCACCGGTCTAGTTTCACAAAGCAGACGCTGATCACATGGCTACCCGAAGCTTAACGACGATCAATCCTTGGAGGAAATGTGAAATGAAGAAAGCGATCAAAGTCCTGGCCATCTCCCTGGCCGTCGCCGCCAGCAGCCTGGCGTTTGCGCAACAACAGAACGCGCCGCAGCAGCAACAGCAAGCACAGCAAGCGAATGCCCCCTACTACGGTGGTCCCGGCTACGGCCCGGCCTACTACGGTCCCGGCCCCGGCTACTATGGCCGTCCCTACTACAACAACGGTTGGGGCGATGGCTATGGCCGTGGCGACGGCTATGGTTATGGTCGCGGTTCTGGTCGCGGCTATGGTCGCGGCAACGGCCGTGCCCGTGGCAACTTCGGCTTCAACATGGGCGGCGACATGGATGGTTCCGGCTGGGGCGACAACAGCTACGACGGCGGTGGCTGGGGCAACGGCCGCGGTTACAACGGCTACAACGGTTACAACGGCTGGTAATCGGCCGGTCGCCCTGGCAGGAGCCGCCACGCGCGGCACCTCCTGCCAGGCGACATCGATCACCCGGCCGCGCCAGCGGCCGGCAAATTCTGGAGGAAATCACACATGGAAGCACAAACCACCGCCGACACGGCGACCACCGACACCGTGGCGGCAGCCCCGGTCATCACCGAGAAGAAGTCCCGCTTCGCCGCTACGGCCGCCTTGCTGCGCAAGACGCCGAAGTGGGCACTGATCACCGTCCCGGCCGTGGCCATCGCCCTCGCCGGCTACGGCTACACGCAACGGAACAGCCAGAATGACGCTGGCGCCGGTATCGTCGCCATGCAAGCACCGGTCGCGGGTTCCCAAGGGGCCTACTACGGTGAACCGATGCCGCAAGGCTCCGGCCCGGTGGCCTATGGCCCCGCCTACGCCGCACCGGGCGCCTACTACGGTCCCTATTCCGGTCCCTACTACGGCTCGGGCTATGGTCACGACGGCTATGGCCGCGGTTATGGTCGCGGCTACGGCCGGGGTCACGGCCATGGTAGCGGCCGCATGAATGCCAGCTTCAGCTTCGGCGGCAATGTCGCCGGCGATGGCGATGGCTATACCGTCGGCAATGGCACGGGCTACGGCCGCAATGGTGGCAATGGCGGCTGGTGGTAAACATTCCCTCTCGGACGGGAGCGCCGGCGGCTAGGCGCTTCCGTCGAGTCGCCGAGGTTCTTTCCTGATCACTGGGAGACACACAATGGAAGCACAAATGACCGAACAAGGGATGCCGATGTCCCGCGCCGAAACCAAGGAAACCAAGCCCTCGTCCTGGAAGACTTCGGTGCTGTACGCGGTTCTCGCCGCGCTGTTCCTCCTCGCGCTGGCCGCCTACGGCCACAGCCAGGGCTGGTTCAAGCAGATCGGTGGCAAGGCCGGCGACGTGATCGCCGCCACCTTCCCGTCGATGGCCCCGTCCGCCGCCGTCGAGGACAGCATGGCCCAGGCCCGCACGGCATTCGCCAATGGCGATGTCAATGGCGCCCTGGAAGGCTATCGCCAGATCATCGCCAAGAACCCGGAAGACATGGGTGCCCGGGGTGAATTGGGCAATGTCCTCTACGCCGTCGGCATGGTGACCGAAGCCGCCCAGGCTTACTTCGACACCGCCAGCATGGCGATCGACCAGAACCAGCCGGAAATCGCCGAGGCGCTGCTGCCGGCGATCATCGAAGGCAACCCGATGCTGGCCACGCAATTGAACGACAAGCTGTTTGAAGCGCAGGTGCGCACCCACATGGCCCAACGGCCGATGCAGGAGCCGCTGCAACAGCAGCCGATGCCCTCGGTGCAGGGCGCGCAAAACAACAATAGCTGAAGCAGTTCCCCCGGTGCCCGGCCCGCCCCCGCGGCGGGCCGAGCCACCCGCATCCTCTCGACTCCGCGACGAGCCCAGCACCGTCTGCAATGATCCACGCCACCGAAGCACGCCAACTGACGGAGATCTATCTCAAGGGTCCGGACATCGACGCCCTGGTCACGGTGATCGACCAGCGCATCGCCGCGGCCGCCAAGAAGGGCCACAGCCACATTTCGATGCCGGACACCGGCCATCAGCGCGAGGGCAAGCTTTATACGGTGAGTGTCGAAGAGCGCCGCGCCCTGCGCCGCCACTACGAGGAACTCGGCTTCCGCTGGGTCGACCACCCCAAAACCGGCCACCCCTGCTGCCGAGATTTCACCACGCTGTCCTGGTAGCGACGGCGACCACCGTCACCCGAAAGTCTGCTTAGCGTTCCTCGCCCCGGAACGGCAGATGCTCGGCAGCCTCGTTCCGATAGTGGTCGATGGCCTGGCGCTGTCGTTCCAGGTGCCGGCCGATGGCGACCCGCATCGCCGGATCGGCGATCCAGTGCGCCGAATGGACGATGGTGGGCGCGAAGCCGCGCGCCACCTTGTGCTCGCCGCCGGCACCGGGCTCGAAGCGGGTCAGCCCCTCGTGCAGACAGTAGGCGATGCCCTGATAGAAGCACAGCTCGAAATGCAGGCTGTGATAGTCGGCCAGCGCGCCCCAATAGCGCCCGTAGAGCGTGTCGTTGCCACGAAAGCAGATCGCCGCGGCGACCGGCTTGCCGTCGGCGCGGGCAACAAACAGCACCATGCGACGCCCCAGCGCCGCCGCCAGGTCGGCAAAGCCATTGACGGTGAACACCGCCCAGTTGCCGAACTTCTCGAAGGTCGAAGCGTAAATTCGATGGAGCAGCGGCCACTCGGCCGGGTCGATTTCGTCGCCGTGGCGCGCCTCGATGACCAGCCCGCTCTCGGCCGCGCGCCGGCGCTGCGCCTTCACCTTGCGCCGGTTTTCGGCATTGAAACTCGCCAGATAGCCGTCGAAATCGCCGAAGCCCCGGTCCAGCCAGTGGAACTGGACATGGGCACCAATCAATAGACCCGCCTCGGTCAGGGCCGGAATTTCCGTCTCGGCGGGAAAAGCGACATGCCACGAAGACAGCCCGTGCCCGGCCACCATGTTCTTCGCCGCGTCCAGCAACGCGCCGCGCGCCGCCTCGCCCACCGAACCGGGGCCGACCAGCAGCCGCGGCCCCGTCGCCGGCGTGTGCGGCAAGCCGCTCAGGAGCTTCGGATAGTAGCGCAGGCCCGCTTGCCGATAGGCGTTCTCCCACGACCAGTCGCCGGTGAAATCGCCATAGGTATTGGTGCGCAGATACAGCGGCAGGATGCCGAGCACGACACCGGTATCAGCCTTCGCAACCAGGTGGCAAGCCGACCAGCCGCATTCCTGCCCGGCGGTGCCGTGTCGTTCGAGAATCGCCAGAAAATCACCGGCCAGAAAGGGGTCGCCGGGCGGACAGAAACGCCGCCAGTCGGCGGCATCGATGGCGGCGGCGGAATTGACCGCGACGACGGTGATCGGACTCAAACGACCGAACGACGCCGAAAGACGACATCCCAGACGCCATGGCCGAGGCGCAGGCCGCGCTGTTCGAACTTGGTCAGCGGCCGGTATTCCGGACGCGGCGCAAAACCATCGGCGGTATTGGCCAGCAGGGGTTCGCCGCCCAGGACCTCCAGCATCTGGAGGGCGTACTCCTCCCAGTCCGTGGCGCAGTGGATATAGCCGCCGGGCGCCAGGCGCGAAGCCAGCAGGGCGACAAACGGCGCCTGGATCAGCCGCCGCTTTTGCTGCCGCTTCTTCGGCCAGGGATCGGGAAAGAAGATGTGGATGCCGGCCAGGGAGTCCGGCTCAATCATGTCGCGCACCACCTCCACGGCGTCGTGCTGAATGACGCGGACGTTGGCCAGATCGGCCTCGGCAATCTGCTTCAGCAGGCTGCCCACCCCGGGCGTGTGGACTTCGAGACCAAGATAGTCGATCTCCGGATGGGCCCCGGCGATGGTCGCGGTGGTCTCGCCCATGCCGAAGCCGATCTCCAGCACCGTGGGCGCGACACGCCCGAAGGCCGCCGCCAAGTCGAGCGGCGCGGCCCGATAGGGAACGCCGAAGCGCGGCATCATCGTCTCGTAGCAGCGCGCCTGGGCATTGGACACCCGGCCCTGGCGCAGCACGAAACTGCGGATATGGCCAAAGGAAGGTAGGTTGTCGCTCATTGCGCCTCCTGCCAGACCGCGCCGGGGAATTCCGGATCGCCGCGCCGGATGGCCTCGCGCCGTTCGGCGTAATACCGTTCCAGATCGTTGCGCGGTGCCGCCAGGGCCTCGGGCAGGGTGGCGCACGCGGCCATCAACTCCTCGCCGGGAATATCGAGAGTGTCCTTGAGTTGGAGCGCGGTGTCGATGGCATCAAGGGGCATCTGGTCCTGACGGAAATAGTACCGGGCCAGGTCACGGCCCGCGGCGCGAATGCGCGACCACTGCCGATCCAGCCAATCGACATAGGCGAGCGCGCCGGCGCCATCGCCCCGGCCGTGGCAAGCGAGCGCCAGCAGGCGCACCCCGTGGAGACGGCCCCAGATGAGTTGCTGGGTCAGCAGGCGCGGGTTGCTGAACACATAGCCGGCGGGCGCCTGGCGAAGCATGACTTCCTGCGCCGCGACCGGCGCCACCGCCAGCATCAGCGGCACGCCGACGATGGCGAGACCGCGCCTCACGAACCGATCAGGCCGCCCGTCGGCGAACTGGGCGTCGCGGCGTACAACTTCTTCGGCATGCGGCCGGCCAGAAAAGCCTCACGACCCGCCTCGACCGCCTTCTTCATGGCCGCCGCCATCAACACCGGGTTCCGGGCGCCGGCGATGGCCGTATTCATCAGCACGCCATGGCAACCGAGTTCCATGGCGATGGCGGCATCCGAGGCCGTGCCGACACCGGCATCGACCAGCACCGGCACCTTGGCCATCTCGATGATCAGCTTGAGGTTCCACGGATTGAGAATCCCCATGCCGGAGCCGATCAGCGAAGCGAGCGGCATCACCGCGACGCAGCCGATGCCCTCGAGCAGCTTGGCCTGAATCGGGTCGTCGGAGCAATAGACCATCACCTTGAAACCGTCCCTGACCAGCGTCTCGGCCGCCTTCAGTGTTTCGGGCATGTTGGGAAACAGCGTCTGCGGATCGCCCAGCACCTCCAGCTTGACGAGGTCGTGGCCGTCGAGCAGTTCGCGGGCCAGGCGCAGCGTGCGCACGGCATCGTCGGCCGAGTAGCAGCCGGCCGTATTGGGCAGGTAAGTGAACTCGGACGGCGGCAAGGCATCGAGCAAGGAGGGCTGGCCCGGGTCCTGGCCGATGTTGGTGCGGCGGATCGCCACGGTGACGATCTCGGCGCCCGAGGCCTGAACAGCGGCACGGGTCTCGGCGAAATCCTTGTACTTGCCGGTGCCGACGAGCAGGCGCGACGCATAGGCCTTGCCGGCGATGATCAGTGGATCTGACATGGTTGGGTTCCTTATCCGCCGCCGACGGCGACGACAATCTCGATGCGGTCGCCGGCCGCGACCGCCACGGCGGCATGTTGGCTCTTCGGCACGATCTCGCCGTTCTTCTCCACGGCCACACGCTTGCCGGCCAGCCCGCGCGCTTCGAGCAGGGCGGTAACCGTCATTGGCTGGGGCAGTTCGGCGGAGTCGCCATTGATGTGCACGGCAATCATGATGCAATTTTACCATCGGGCCCCTGTTGCCCATTGGCCAGCCCGGACGCTCAGGCTAAAATGCCGCCAGCCAGTCCATCGCGCGGGCGTCGTATAACGGCATTACCTCAGCTTCCCAAGCTGATGACGAGGGTTCGACTCCCTTCGCCCGCTCCACTCGCTGCAATCAGCTAGCGCTGCGTTGCCCCCGCCGGAGCGGCGCGCAAGTACTGCGCCGGCCAGGATGTGCTTTGTCCCAGAGCACCAGCGGCGGCCAGCGGCCAATAGGGGTTGCGCAGAATCTCCCGGCCGATCAGCACCACGTCGGCCTGGCCGCTGCGCACGATGTGATCAGCCTGTGCCGGCGAGGTGATCATGCCGACGGCGGCGGAGGCGACCCCCGCCTCGTGGCGCACTCGGGCGGCGAACCGGGTCTGGAAGCCCGGCCCGACGGGAATCCTGGCGGTGGGGACCAGGCCACCGGTGGAGACATCGACCAAGTCGACGCCCAACCCCTTCAAAACACGACACAACTCGACGGTCTCGTCGGCGCTCCAGCCGCCCTCGACCCAGTCAGTGGCCGACAGCCGGATCAGCAGTGGCAGTCGCTCGGGCCATTCGGCGCGCACGGCGGCGACCACGTCCCGCACCAGGCGTGTGCGATTCTCGAATCCACCGCCCCAGGCATCGGTACGCTGGTTGGACAAAGGCGACAGAAATTGGTGCAGGAGATAGCCGTGCGCCGCGTGGATCTCCACGGCCTGGAAACCGGCCAGGCGCGCGCGACGCGTACCAGCAACGAATTCCGCGCTGATCTGGCGGATGCCGGCTTCGTCGAGTTGCCGCGGCACGGCATAGCCCTCGCCGAAGGACAGCGGCGAGGGCGCAACCGTCGTCCAGCCGCCCTCGCTATCGGCCAGCGTCCGCTGCGCCTGCCAGCCCAGCCCGGCGCTGCCCTTGCGGCCGGCATGGGCCAACTGGATGGCGGGGACGCAGCCGTGTCGCTGCGCGAAACTGGCGATGCGCGCCAGCGGTTCGATGTGCCTGTCGTCCCAGATCCCGAGGTCGCCCGGACTGATGCGCCCCGCCGGCGTCACGCCGGTCGCCTCGAGGATCATCAAGGCCGCTCCGCCGACCGCCCGGCTGCCGTAATGCACGAAGTGCCAGTCCGCCGCCAGGCCGTCGACCGCCGAGTATTGGCACATCGGCGGAATGCCGATGCGGTTGGTCAGGGTCACGTCGCGCAGTTTCAACGAGTCGAACAGATGGGTCATGGCTGGGTCACGGCCTCTCGGGCAAGCGCTGGGTCGGCGTGTTGACGATCGCTTCGGCGGTTCGGTTGCGGCCGCTTCGCTTGGCTTCGTAGAGGGCGCCGTCGGCGCGATTCATGAAGACGTCGATATTGACGTCGGAGTCGGCGAACGACGCTACGCCGATGGAGACGGTGATCTGGATCGGCAGACCGTGTTGCAGGGGAATGCGTATCGCCGCGACCGCTTCGCGCAAGCGTTCGGCGACTTCGATCGCCTCGGGAAGCATGGTTTCGGGGAACAGGATGGCGAATTCCTCGCCCCCTATGCGTCCCATGATGTCCGACTCGCGCAAGGTCGGGCGGCAGACCTTCGAGAACTGTTCCAGCACGGTGTCGCCGACCTTGTGGCCGTAGGTATCGTTGATGTCCTTGAAGCGATCGAGATCGAGCATGGCCATCGAAAGCGGGCTGCGATAGCGCCGTACCCGGGCCAGTTCCTTGTCGGCCAGCTCGAGGAAATGGCGACGATTGGCGAGACCGGTGAGGAAGTCGGTTTGGGCCAGGGCCTCGAGTCGCTGTTCCAGGGCCACACGGTCGGTAACATCCTGCAGGGCACCGTAAAGTCTTTCGTCCTTCGCCCCTTCCTGGTCTTCTTCGACATGGGCGAAGCTCCGGACATGCCGGACGGTCCCGTCGCGATGCCTGACCCTCAGCAAGGTATTGCTCGTGTTACCGGCCGTGAGCGCCGTGACGTGCCGATCGAACTGAGGCTGGTCGTCCTCGAGGACAAAGCCGCGCCAGCAACCCAGGGCCGCCAGTTCCCGATTGCCGATCCCCAACAGGCGCTCGGCGTTGCCACCGAGCCATTCGACCCGGAAGTAGCCGTCCGCCATCCGACGGCAGGAATAGAACAAGTCGTTCGTCATTGTCGTCAGATGCCGGAAGCGGCTTTCGCTCTCGGCAACCGCCTGCTCGGCGGACTTGCGCCGGGTGATGTTGACCGCCGTCGAGATGAAGCAGTCCAGGCCATTCAAGTGAATCGCCTCGAACGAGGCCACCAGGTAACGGATCTCGCCCGAGCGCGTCCGGCAGTCGATCTCGATGTCGCGAACCTGGCCATCGCGCTGGAACATCTCGGTCAGCCTCTGGCGATCCTGGGGATTGGCCCAGAGGTTGAGATCATTGGTGGTGCGGCCCACCAGGTCCTCGTGCCGATAGCCGACCAACTGGCAGAAAGCCTCGTTGGCATCCTGGATCACCCCGCTCGAGATCAGCGAGATGAGCGTGGCGACCGGACTGTGATGGAACAGGGCGGTGCGGAACGACCCCTCGGCACCGGGTCCGTCAGGTTCTGCGACGATTGGCATGATCGGGTTCGAGTGGGTGGCGGCCCGGGCTGTCCGATGACTTGGATACTAACCCAGCTCGACCAGCAAGTCCTTCGGTTCGACCCGGTCGCCGGGCGAGACCAGCACCTTGACCACGGTGGCATCGCGCTCGGCGGTGATGGCGGTTTCCATCTTCATGGCTTCGATGGAAACCAGCGGATTGCCTTTGCCCACCTTCTGCCCCGCCTTCACGGCCACGGTCGCCACCGCCCCGGGCATCGGCGCGGCGACATGGTTCGGATTGCCCTCCTGGGCCTTGGGGCGGCTCTTCTTCATCGACTCCATGCCGGCCTTGGTGATCCGCATCAAACGGGGTTGGCCGTTCAATTCGAAGAACAGGTGCGCTTCGCCTTCCGCGTCGGCATCCGCTCGACCGGTGAGTTGCACGACCAGGATCTTGCCCTTGTCGATCTCGACCGCCATTTCTTCCTTTTCGTGCAGGCCGTAGAAGAAGACCGGGGTCGGCAGCACCGACACATTGCCGTGGTGCCGCTGATGCTCGGCGAACTCGGTGAACACCTTGGGATACATCAGGTAGGAGGCCAGATCGGTGTCGTCGATCAGCCGCCCGGCGGCCTTCTCGGCGGCGGCGCGACTGGCTTCGAGGTCCACATCCGGCAGATGGGCGCCGACACGACCTTCGATGGGTGTCTTGCCCTTGAGGATCTTCGCCTGCAGGGCCTTGGGGAACCCGTCGGCCGGGTAGCCCATTTCACCGCGAAACATGGAGACCACCGAGTCCGGGAAGGAGACCTCCTTGTCCGGATCGGCCACTTCGGTCGGCGTCAGCCCGTTGGCGACCATGAACAGGGCCATGTCGCCGACCACCTTCGACGACGGCGTAACCTTGACGATATCGCCGAACAACCGGTTCACGTCGGCATAGGCTTGCGCCACCTCCGACCAGCGCGCATCGAGGCCCATGGCGCGGGCCTGCTCGCGCAGGTTGGTGTATTGGCCGCCGGGCATCTCGTGGCGATAGACGTCCGAGGTGCCGGCGCGGATTTCCGCCTCGAAGGGTGCGTAGTAGTGGCGCACGCCCTCCCAGTAGCGGGCGAAGGGCTGGATGTCGCCATGGTGGATTGCCGGGGCGCGCTCGGTGTGTTCCAGCGCGGCGACGATGGCGCCCAGACTGGGCTGCGAGGTCAGCCCGCTCATCGAGTCCATCGCCGCGTCGACGGCATCGACGCCGACCTCGATCGCCGCCAGGACGGAGGCGACCGACCCGCCGCTGGTGTCGTGGGTGTGGAAGTGGATGGGTAGACCGACCTCTTCGCGCAGCGCCTTGATCAGGGCCCGCGCCGCCGGCGGCCGGCAGATGCCGGCCATGTCCTTGACGGCGATGATGTGGGCGCCGGCCTTTTCCAGTTGCCGGGCCATGTCGACGTAGTACTTGAGGTTGTACTTCGGCCGCGCCGGGTCGAACAGGTCGCCGGTGTAACAGATGGCGGCTTCGCAGAGCGCACCGTTGTCGATCACCGCGTCCATGGCCACACGCATGTTGTCGACCCAGTTGAGCGAATCGAAGACCCGGAAGACGTCCATGCCGTTGGCGGCGGCCTGCTTGACGAAATAGCGCACCACGTTGTCGGCGTAGTTGGTGTAGCCGACAGCATTGGAGGCGCGCAACAGCATCTGGAACAGGATATTGGGCACCGCCTCGCGCAGCTTGGCCAGCCGTTCCCAGGGGTCTTCCTTGAGAAAGCGCATGGCGACGTCGAAGGTGGCGCCGCCCCAGCATTCGAGCGAGAACAGTTCGGGCAGCAGGCGCGCGTAGTGCGGCGCCACCGCCACCATGTCCGCCGTGCGCATGCGGGTGGCGAACAGCGACTGGTGCGCGTCGCGCATCGTGGTATCGGTGAGCAGCACGGGCTTCTGCTCGCGCATCCAGGCGCTGAATCTCTGCGGGCCGAGTTCCTTCAGCCGGTCGCGGCTGCCGGCCGGCGGCGCGGCGCAGAGATCCGACTTTGGCCGGATCGCCGCCGCCAGCGGCTGGCGCGGCACGGCACGACCCTTCATTTCCGGGTTGCCATTCACCTCCACATCGCCGATGAACTTCAGCAGGCGCGTGGCCCGGTCACGGTGGTGCTTGAACTTGAACAGCTCCGGTGTGGTGTCGATGAAACGCGTGGTGCATTCGCCGCTCTTGAACAGCGGATGCAGGATGACGTTTTCCAGGAAGGCGAGGTTGGAGGAAACGCCGCGGATGCGAAACTCGCGCAAGGCCCGATCCATGCGACGAATCGCCTCTTCGGGATCGTGGCCCTTGGAGGTCACCTTGACCAGCAGCGAGTCGTAGAAGGGCGTGATCACCGCGCCGGTGTAGGCAGTGCCCGCGTCGAGGCGGATGCCGGCGCCGGAGGCGCTGCGGTAGGCGGTGAGCTTGCCGTAGTCGGGCGTGAAGCTCTTTTCCGGATCCTCGGTGGTCACACGGCATTGCAGGGCGTGGCCATGGAGGCGGATGTCCCGCTGGGCCGGGATGTAGGAAGACGCCTCGCCGATCCGCGCGCCTTCGGTGATGCGGATCTGCGCCTTGACGATGTCGATGCCGGTAACCTCCTCGGTGACGGTGTGTTCGACCTGGATGCGCGGATTGACCTCGATGAAGTAGAACCGTCCGGCATCGACGTCCATCAGGAACTCGACCGTGCCGGCGTGCGTGTAGTTGACGCCCCGGGCCAGTTTGAGTGCCGACTGGCAGAGGGCGTCGCGCTGCTCGGCGGTCAGATAGGGCGCCGGCGCCCGCTCGACCACCTTCTGGTTGCGGCGCTGCACCGAACAGTCGCGTTCGAAGAGGTGCACCAGGTTGCCATGCGTGTCGCCCAGCACCTGCACCTCGACGTGGCGGGCGCGCACGACCATCTTTTCCAGGTACAGCTCGTCGTTGCCGAAGGCCGCCGCCGCCTCGCGCCGCGCCACCTCGATGGCCGGCGCCAGTTCCTGCTCGTTGTTGATGGCGCGCATGCCACGACCGCCGCCGCCCCAGCTGGCCTTGAGCATCAGCGGGTAGCCGATTTCCGCCGCCTGCCGGCGGCATTCGTCGAGGTCGGCCGGCAGGGCGCCGGTCGCCGGCACCACCGCCACGCCGACCCGCTCGGCAAGCGCCCGGGCGGCGACCTTGTTGCCCAGCTCGCGCATCACTTCCGGCTTTGGGCCGATGAACAGGATGCCGGCCCGGGCGCAGGCCTCGGCGAAGTCGGGGTTCTCGGAAAGGAAGCCGTAGCCGGGATGGATGGCGTCCGCTCTTGCCAGCCTTGCGACGCGAATGATGTCGTCGATGTCCAGATAGGCCTGGATCGGCTTCCTGCCTTCGCCAACCAGGTAACTTTCGTCCGCCTTGGAGCGGTGCAGGGCAAAGCGATCTTCGTTGGCGTAGATGCCGATGGTGCGAATGCCCAGCTCGCTGGCGGCCCGCATGACGCGAATGGCGATTTCGGAGCGATTGGCGACGAGAATGCTGCGGATGTGCTTGGTGCTCATGGTGGCTTTGCCCATAACTTGTTTGCAGTGCAGCAAATTTACCCCAAAGTGACCTTTCGGTGACGCAATGACTGGTTCATTGCCCGTCTGATTCCGGTTTGCTGCGCCGCAGCAATGTGCTAGCCTTAGGCTCGAGGGGTGGTCTTCCCAGCCCGTTCCAGCCCGTTTCCGTTTGAAGAGATTCGCCATGACTCCCGTTGAACTACGAAAATTCCTTAGCAAGCAGGTGCCCCTGTTCGAGGGCTTCGATCTCAATCAGATCGAGCAGATCATCGCCGAGAGCCAACTGCGTACATTCGAGGGCAGCGAGGCGATTGTCGAATGCGGCGACCAGGGAAGTTTCTTCGGCGTTCTGGTGAGCGGCCATGCCCAGGTCTCGGTGGCCGACAGCACCGGTGGCCGGATGGATTTCTGCAAGCTTGAGGCCGGCGACGTCTTCGGCGAAATGTCCCTGCTTACCGGCGACCGCACCGTGGCGGACGTGATCGCCGGCAATCGCTGCTTCGTGCTGATGATTCCGCAGGATGTCTTCAACGCCCGCATCCTGGTGCATCCGCAGGCGGTCACCTTCCTGTCCAAGCTGCTGGCCCACCGCACCCGCGCGCAGGCGGTCAACATCACCAGCCGGCAATTGCACGACCAGGCGGTCACCCATTCCCACGATCCCTACGCGCTCAGCCTGAAGACCGAGGTGCCGGGCAAGATCCTCAGCCTGAATGTCGGCCTCTCGCAGATCCATTTCGGCATCTACGATACCCGCGACGAGAAGCGCGACGTGCATGGCGTGATCGACTGCGGCGACACCGAGCACGCCTACATCACGCTCACCGCCGGCGGTGTCGTGACGACACGCGAGCGGCCGGTCTTTCCGCTCGACGACCTGTTCAAGGTGATATTCGAGTCGATGCTCTCGCTCGGCGACCAGTTCCTGTTCACGCCCTACGAAGTGGTGGCGGTCGGTCATCGAGTGGTGCATGGCGGCAACAAGTTCTCCAGCTCGGCGGTGATCACGCCCCAGGTGCTGGCCGATATCGAGGCGCTGGCAGTGTTCGCCCCGCTGCACAATCCGATCAACCTGGACGGCATCCGGCAGGCGATGAAGATCCTGCCCGACGTGCCGCACGTCGCCGTCTTCGACACCGCCTTCCACCAGACGCTGCCGCCCTACGCCTACCTCTACGGCCTGCCCTACGACTATTACAAGAAGGAGGGCATTCGCCGCTACGGCTTCCACGGCACCTCGCACCGCTTCGTTTCGCTGAAGTCGGCGGAAATCGTCAAGCGGCCGCTGGGCGAACTGGAAATCATCTCCTGCCACCTCGGCATCGGCGCCTCGATCTGCGCCATCGACCACGGGCGCTCGGTCGACACCACCATGGGCATGACGCCCTCGGACGGCCTGATCATGCCCAGCCGCGCCGGCAGCCTCGACCCGGCGGTGATGATCCACCTGATGGACCACTACAAGATGGGTCCGGACGAGCTGCATACCCTGATCAACTCGGAGAGCGGCCTCAAGGGCATCTCGGGCATTTCCAGCGACATCCACGAGATCGAGGCGGCCGCCAACGACGGCCACCACCGCGCGCTGCTGGCGCACAAGGCCTTCTGCTACCAGATCCGCAAGAACATCGGCGCCTACGTGGCGGCCATGGGCGGCGTCGACGTGCTGGCCTTCACCGGCGACATCGGCGAAACCAGCTCCGACCGTGCGCAGCCTGGCCTGCCAGGGGCTCGGCTACATGGGCATCAAGCTCGACGAGGAAAAGAACCGCAAGCTGGGCGCGGCGCGCGCGCCACGCGGTGATTTCCGCCGACGATTCGCCGGTGAAGATCCTCGTCATCGCCAACAACGACGAGCGGCTGCTGGCCTGGGAAACCCTGCGCGCCATCGAGCGCAGCCAGATCACACTGGCGATCAAGGAGCAGCCCGAGGAACGCCGATTCCCATCGAGGTTTCCGCCCACCACGTCCATCTGTCGCAGGCCGATGTGGACAAGCTGTTCGGCCCCGGCCATCAACTGACGCCCGAGCACGAGCTGTCGCAGCCCGGCCAGTTCGCCTGCGAGGAGAAGGTCCATCTGGTCGGCCCCAAGGGCAAGATCGCCAACGTCCGCGTGCTCGGCCCGACCCGCAAGGAAACCCAGGTCGAGATCGCCATGACCGAGCAGTTCAAGGTCGGCATGCAGCCGCCGATCCGCGAATCCGGCGACCTGGTCAACACGCCGGGCATCGTGCTGGAAGGCCCGAACGGCAGCGCCACGCATCGAGCGCGGCGTCATCTGCGCCCAGCGCCACATCCACATGTCGCCCGACGACGCGATGCGCTTCCGCGCTGCGCGACAAGTACGTGGTACGGGTGCGCGTCGAAGGCGACCGCGAGCTGATCTACGGCGACGTGGTGGTGCGGGTCAACCCGAACTACCGGCTGGCCATGCACATCGACACCGACGAAGGCAACGCCGCCAACATCCAGCACCGGCATGCTCGGCTACATCGAGGAAATCCAGAGCCGCAACTAGGCCGGACGGCGGGCGATCAGGTCGATGACGGCGGAGCGGCCGCAATGGCCGCTGCCTTCTGTCAGGTCGTCCTCGTATTCCTTCAGCACGAGCAACTCGAAGTCGGCGAAGGCCTCCCGGAGCAATGCTTCGGTGTAGAGGTTCTCCACCGCCGAGGGGCCGCCGGTTCGGTAGTCCAACTGTTTCGGCGTGTAGCCTTGCAGCATGACCAGCCCGCCGGGCTTGACGGCCTGTTTGACGCGGGCAAACAGCAGCTCCCGATCCTCCGGCCCGACGAACTGGATGAAGATGCCGACGACGAAATCGAAGGCGGAGATCGGCCAGTTCATGGTCATGATGTCCGCTCGCACGAACTCGACGTCAACCTGGCGGCCTCGGGCCAGTCGGGCGGCCTTCTGGAGGGCCACCGGCGAGATTTCCAGCGCCGTCACCGTCAGTCCCTGTTCGGCCAGCCAGACACTGTTGCGCCCTTCGCCGTCGGCCACCGACAGCGCCGTGGCGCCGGCGGTCAGGAAATGCCGGTGGGCCTCGAGGAACCGGTTGGGCGCCACCCCGAACAGATAGTCTTCGCCGGCATCCCGATACCGTTTCGACCAGATCGTTTCCTGGTCAGGCTTGCCCATGGCGGCGCGGCCTTAGTTGCTGGCGGCGTTCTTCATCGCTTCTTCCAGCTTGGCGGCGGGCATGAAGCCGGGAATGCGGCTGCCGTCGGCGAGGAAGACGGCCGGCGTACCGCGAATGTTGAGCTTGCGGGCGGTGACCATCACCTTGTCCAGCGCGGCCGTGTCGCACTTGCCCGCCGCCGGCGCCGTGCCGTTGATCATGTAGTCGTTCCAGGCCTTGATCCGATCGCTGGCGCACCAGATGGCCTTGGACTTGTCGACCGAATCCTGGGAAAGGATCGGGTAGAGGAAAGTGTAGACGGTCACGTCGGTGACGCTCTGCAGCTCCTTCGCCAGCTTCTTGCAGTAGGTGCAGTTGGGGTCCTCGAAGGTGGCGATCATGCGCTTGCCATTACCGCCGTTACCCTTCACCTGCTTGATGGCCAGGTCGAGCGGCAGGTCCGAGAACTTGATCTGGGAGAGCTTGTCGATCCGCTCCTGGGTGAGGTCCTTGCGCGTCTTGGGGTCGATGATATGGCCGATGATGAGGTGCGTCGCCTTCTCGTCGGTGTAGAGGATGTCGCCGCCGATCTGCACTTCGTAGAGATTGAGGGCGCCCGCCTTGCGGACATTGTCGACCTTGGCACCCTCGCCGAGCGCGGCTTCGACGCTCTTCTTGAGGTTGGCCTCGACATTCTGGGCAAGAGCGGTAGTCGCCAGCAGGGCCGCGCTGGCGGCGAGGAGCAAGTGTTTGATCATGGATGCCTCCGAAGGGGAAGGGGTATGGGGGTGTAGGGCCGTTGCCGCTAGCCCATCGCGTAGCGGACCAGGAGGTCCTTGACGACGGGCAGCCGGTGGGTCAGATTCAGTCCGGCGTTGCGCAGCAGGGTCAATGGCTGGCCTTGCTGGGAGAAGAGTCTTTGCAGGCCGTCGGTGGCCGATTGTAACGCGACCACTTCTTCCTTGCGCGCCCGTTCGAAGCGGCGCAGCCAGGCCAGGTCGCCACAATCCACATGACCGGGGCGCACGGCCAAGGTCTCGGCCAGTACGCGCGCATCCTGAAAACCGAGGTTGATGCCGTGGCCGGACAGCGGGTGTATGGCGTGCGCCGCATCGCCGATCAGCGCCAGGCGCGCTGCCGCCATGCGCGGCGCGCGCATCAGGCGCAGCGGAAAGCCAGCCGGCGGCGTTACCAGCGACAAGGCGCCAAGGCGGCGTTCGCCGGCATCGGCAACCCGATCGCAGAATGCGGCTGGCGGTAGTGCCAGCAGTTCCGCCGCGTGTTCGGCGGGCGTGGACCAGACGATCGAAATCAGCTTGCCCGGCAGCGGCAGGTAGGCCAGCACGCCGTCGGCGCGAAACCACTGACAGGCGACCTCGCGGTGTGGCTGTTCGGTGCGAAAGTTGGCGACCACGCCGTGCTGGCCGTAGGACTTGAAGCTCACTTCGATGCCCGCCGCGGCGCGCGTCCAGGAGTCGGCGCCGTCCGCCGCGACGACGAGACGGCTGGTCAATCGACGGCCATCGGCCAGCGTCAGGGAGGCCGCTTCCTCGTTCACCGCCAGGGCCCCTGGCGTGGCGGGACAGTACAGGGTGACATTGCCCTGACGGCGCGAGGTCTCCCAGAGCTCCATTTGCAGCATCGAGGCCTCGACGATCCAGGCCAGTTCCGAGACGCCGGCATCGTAGGCGGAGAAGTCCATCCGGCCGCCGGCGTCGCCATGAACCTCCATCGTCCGCACCGGCGTGATGCGGGCGCTGTCGAGATGACCCCAGATGCCGACTTCTTCGAGAAAACGGGCATTGGCCGGACTGATCGCGTAGATTCGCGTATCCCAGTCGACCGAACGAACCGGTACGCGCCCCTCGACCACGGCAATGGACAGGCGACTCTTCTTCAGGGCAACGGCCAGCGCCAGACCGGCCAGCCCGCCACCGACAATAACGACATCGAAATCCATGCTCAGCCGGACCCCCGGGTGTTTTCCTTGACAATAAAGGCGCCGACGCCGGATAATCGCGGCCCTTCGCACTCTGGTGATGTAGCTCAGCTGGTTAGAGCGACGGATTCATAATCCGTAGGTCGAGGGTTCAAGTCCCCCCATCACCACCAGAATTCAAGCGGCTCTCCAGACGGAGGGCCGCTTGTCTTTCTGGCGACCGGTTTCCCATGCAAGACCATTCCGGGAATCCGCCGGACCGTTCGCTCGGCCAACATCACCTACACCACAAGGCTGGCAGGCTACCAGAAACGCCAGATTGGAGAGTTCGAGTGTCTTGAATCGACTTCGTTCCCTCGGACATGCGGCGAAGCCGGAAACGACTTCTGTCAACCTCGCCCATGATGACGCGTTATTTCGGCGTGGGGATGATGCAAGCTTCAAGTTCCCTTCAGGTTGTAACCCTATTCCTAACCAATGATGAGGTATCAAGCCATGCGTAAATCTCTGCTCGTTCTGTCCCTGTTTGCCGCTTCCAGCATCGCCTTCGCCGCCGACGACACGCCCAAGACCGAAATCAAGGGCAACACCAACATCAACGCCCTCGGCGTGAACACCAACGCCGTCGCCATCGGCAAGGGCAACACCGCCAAGAACGCCATCGGCGCCATCAAGGGCGGCACGACCATCAAGGGCAACACCAACATCAACGCCCTCGGCGTGAACACCAATGCCGTCGCCATCGGCAAGGGCAACACCGCCACCAACGACATCGGCACCATCGGCGGCAAGTAATCGCCTCCCTGTATGCCTGAACCCCCAAGGGGCAACCCTTGGGGGTTTTTCTTTGCTGATCCGGAGCAGCTACCCGACAATCCGCACCTGCTGTTCTTCTCGGGCGCGAGTGGCGCCCGCCCCGCCTCGCGCCGCCGGGTGGCGACGGTATAATCCGTTCCCCCGCCCCAGTTTCAATCCCATCCCCATGAATGTGCTTTTCGAGGAAGACGGCGCCTTCCGCGCCGGTACCGTCCTCGCCGACAACAACACCTCGTTGCAGGTCGAACTGCCGACCGGCAAACGCGCCAAAGTGAAGGCGGCCAACATACTGCTGCGTTTCGTCGATCTGTCGGCGGCCGAGCTGCTGGATCGCGCGGAACAGGATGCGTTGGAGATCGATGTCGACTTCCTCTGGGAAGCCTGTCCCGACGCCGAGTTCGGCTTCGAGGAGTTCGCCGCCGACTACGCCGGCCACAAGCCGAGCGCGGTCGAAGCCGCCGCACTGCTGCTCCGATTGCATTCGGCACCGATCTACTTTCACCGCAAGGGCAAGGGTCGCTTCAGGAAGGCGCCGCCGGAGATCCTCCAGGCGGCGCTCGCCGGCCAGGAAAAGAAGCGGCAGCAGGCGCTCGCCATCGAACGCATGGTGGCCGAGCTACAGGCCGGCACCCTGCCCGCCGAATTTTTGCCGCTGCTCAATCAGCTCATCTACAAGCCCGACCGCAACCGGCCGGAGACCAAAGCCCTCGAGGCGGCCTGCGGTGAAACCGGCCTGTCCGTGCCACGCTTGCTACAGCGCTGCGGCGCCCTGCCGGCGACGCACGACTATCACCTCGGCCGCTTTCTGTTCGAGTACTTCCCGCACGGTACCGATTTCCCGAACTTCGCCGCGCCGACCGAGATCGGCGATCTGCCGGTCGCCAAGGTCCGGGCGTTTTCCATCGACGACGCCCAGACCACGGAAATTGACGACGCCTTTTCGGTCACACCGCGCGGTGACGGCGGCATGCGCGTCGGGATCCACATCGCCGCCCCGGGATTGGGTATCCGACCGGACTCCGATCTGGGCCGCATTGCCCGCGGCAGGCTCTCCACGGTCTATATGCCGGGTCGCAAGATCACCATGCTGCCGGATGGCGTGGTCAGCCACTTCACCCTGGCCGCGGGCGCCACCGTGCCCGCCATTTCGCTCTACCTCGACGTCGGCGCCGACCTCGTGGTGGCCAGCCACGAGACCCGACTCGAGCGCGTGCCGGTGGTCGCCAATTTGCGCCATCATGACATCGAACCGGCATTCAACGAGGCGACTCTCGCCGATGGCTTGGGCGAGTTTCCGTTCCGCGACGAGCTCAAGCGGCTCTGGGAGCTCGCGACGGTGCTCGAAGCCGGGCGCGGCAAGCCCTCCGCGACGCCCCAGCAGAAGGACTACACGTTCAGTGTCGACTGGGAGGTGACCGGCGAAGACGGCCCGGGGCAGGTGGACATCGTCGAACGTCCGCGCGGCTCGCCGCTCGACAAGCTGGTCGCGGAACTGATGATCGTTGCCAATGCCACGTGGGGCGCACTGCTGCGCGATGCCGGCGTGGCGGCGCTCTACCGCGCCCAGACGGTCGGCAAGGTGCGTATGACCACGGCGCCGGCAGCCCACGAGGGGCTCGGGGTCGATTGCTACGCCTGGTCGTCGTCGCCGCTGCGCCGCTTTGTCGACCTGATCAACCAGTGGCAGCTCGATCGCCCACCTGCGCGGCGAAGCGCCGCCCTACACCGCCAAGTCTGCCGAGTTTCTCGCCGCCCTGCGCGATTTCGAACTGACCTATGCCGCCTATGCCGAATTCCAGCGCGGCATGGAACGCTACTGGTGCTTGCGCTGGCTGCGCCAGCGGGCTGAAGCGACTCCGGCCGCCCGGGTGCTGCGCGAAAGCCTGGTTCGCCTGGAGCACCTGCCGCTGGTGCTGCGCGTACCCTCGCTGCCAGCCCTGGACCGCGGTGTCCGCGTCCGCGTGGCCATCGAGAACATTGACCTGCTGGATGCCGAATGTGCCGCCCGATACATCGAACTGCTGCCCCTTGAGGGGTCTGACGAGGCTTTCGGCACCCCCGTCGAGGATGAGGCGGGAGAGTAAAATTCTTGGCCATGCCTGCCCTCGCCTGGCCCCCTTTTCTTGCCGACATGGAATCCCGGCGGCGCAACTTCGCGCTGGCGCTGGGGGTGTCGTTGTTTCTGCACGCGGTGCTCCTCTCCATCCACTTCAAGCTTCCGGAGAAGCTCAACAAGGCAACGGAGCAAGCGCTCGACGTCATTCTGGTCAATAGCAAGAGCGCGAAGAAGCCCCACAAGGCCCAGGCCAAGGCCCAGGCCAACCTTGATGGCGGCGGCAATACCGACGAGGACCGCCGGGCCAAGACCCCGCTGCCCGTGGCGCCCCAGGTACGCGAGGGCACCGACCTCAAGGATGCGCAGAAGCGGGTGGCCGAGCTGGAGGCTCAGCAGCGGCAAATGATGACCCGGCTGCAAGACCAGAAAACAGTGGTGGTCGACAATCGCCGCAACGACCAAGTGCAGGCGCCGCCCGCGCCGCAGGTCACGTCCGGCCTGGATCTGGCCACGGCGGCGCTCAATCTCGCCCGCCTGGAAGGTCAGATCGCCCGCAATGTCGAGGACTACAACAAGCGGCCGCGCAAGAAGTTCATCGGCGCCCGCGTCGAGGAATATCGTTTCGCCCAGTATGTCGAGGACTGGCGCCTGAAAGTGGAACGCGTCGGCAACCTCAACTATCCCGAAGCGGCCAAGGGCCGCCATTACGGCAATCTGGTCCTCACTGTCATCATCAAGAGCGACGGTCACCTGGAGCGGGTCGATGTCAGCCGGCCCTCGGGGCACAAGATTCTCGACGACGCCGCCCGCCGCATCGTCGAGATGGCGGCGCCCTACGCTCCGTTCCCGGAGGCCATCCGGCGTGACACCGACATTCTGGAAATCACCCGCACCTGGTCCTTCACCACCTCGGACCGGCTGCAATCGGACTGATGCCGGCCCCGGACCGTTACGCCGTCATCGGCAACCCCATCGGCCACAGCAAGTCGCCGCGCATCCACACGCTGTTCGCCGCTCAGACCGGCCAGGACATGACTTATGAAGCGCTGCTGGCGCCGCTCGACGGCTTCACGGCGACGGTGCGCGACTTCATCGCGGCCGGCGGCCGTGGCATGAATGTGACCGTACCCTTCAAGGAAGAGGCTTTTCGCCTGGCAAGCCACTTGTCCGAGCGCGCCCGGGCCGCCGGCGCGGTCAATACGCTTACCTTCGCGGGGGGAGAGATCCGGGGCGACAACACCGATGGCGCGGGCCTGGTGCGCGACATCACGACCAATCTGGGGGTTGCAATTGCCGGCCGGCGCGCGCTGCTGGTCGGGGCCGGCGGCGCGGCGCGCGGCGTGATCCTGCCCTTGCTCGCGGAACGGCCGGCCGCCCTGACCATTGTCAACCGCACGGCCGACAAGGCACACGCCTGGCCAGGGACTTTCCGGGCACCTCCGGCTGCGGATTCGCGGCCCTTGCCGGCCTATCGTTCGACCTGGTCGTCAACGCCACTTCGGCCGGCCTGGCCAATGCCGAACTGCCGCTGCCGGCCGGTGTCTTCGCTCCGCGACTGTCTCGCCTACGACATGGTCTATGGCCGGGAGACGCCCTTCCTGCGCCAGGCGCGGGCAGCCGGCGCCACGGGCGCCGATGGCCTGGGCATGCTGGTCGAGCAGGCCGCCGAGGCCTTCCTGATCTGGCGTGGCATTCGCCCGCACACCGACGCGATCCTCGAGACGCTGCGCCGCCCATGAGGCCGGCACCGAAGTGGCTCAGCCGTTTGCTGTTGGGCCTGGTCGCGCTGATCGTCCTTTGGCAGGGCTGGTACGTCGGCTGGGTAGTCTGGTGGAAGTACGTTGACCCGGGCACCACCGCTTTCATGCGCCATCGGCTGGATGAACGGCGGGAACAGGATCCCGACGCCGAATTGAAGCATTCCTGGCTGCCTTACGGGCGGATATCGAATCAGCTCAAGCGCGCCGTGGTGGCGGCCGAGGACGACAAGTTCGTCGACCACGAAGGCTTCGACTGGGAAGGCATGCAGAAGGCCCTGGAAAAAAACCGCAGGAAGGGCAAGGTGGTGGCCGGGGGCTCGACCATCTCGCAGCAACTGGCGAAGAACCTCTTTCTCTCGGCCGCCAAGACGCCCTGGCGCAAGGCCCAGGAAGCGATCATCACCGTCTGGCTGGAACTGCTCTGGGACAAGCGGCGCATCCTGGAGGTCTATCTCAACTCGGTGGAATGGGGCGAGGGTATCTTCGGCGCCGAAGCCGCCGCCCGCCGCTACTATGGTGTCAACGCGGGCAACCTCTCGGCCGAGCAGGCCGCCCGGCTGGCCGTCATGCTGCCCGCGCCGCGCCGTCACGAGAAGAATCCGCATTCCGCCTACATGAATGGCCGCACCGAATCGATCCTGGCGCGCATGCGGGACTCCGAGGTGCCATAGCCCGGGCTTGGGGCGTAGAATCGCGCGGTCCCGGTCGTCGCCACCATGAACGAAGCCCCCCTTGTCCGCCCCCGCGCCGAGAATCAGTTCGAGCTGCACCTCTCCGAGGTTCAGCTCCTGCTCGCGCGCCATCGGCGGGTCGAAGACATGGTTCATCGCCAGGAGATGCCACGCCACGATCTGGTCGAAGGACTGGTGCACAAGCAGCACCTGGTCGAATTGCAGAACCTGCTGCGCCGGCTGACATCGACCGAAATCGCCCGCGTGCTGGAAGCCCTGCCGGAAGAGGATCGCGTCACGGCGTGGAACCAGGTCGAGGAGCGGCGCTGCGATCTCATCCTCGAATACGTGTCGGACGATGTCCGCGAGGAACTGGTGGGGGCGCGCCCCTACCCGAGCGCCCGCAACATGCTGAACGCCTTCGAACTGCGCAACGGCCGCTTGAGCCAGGTTCAGGTCGATAGCCGCGACGACCTCGCCAACATCAAGCCGATCTGGGTCGACCTGGTCGCCCCGACACCGGCCGTGCGCACCTGGGTCGGCGAGTTCTTCAAACTCTATCTACCCGACCCGGACGACCTGACCGACATCGAGGCCAGCGCCCGCTTCTTCGTCGATGACAACGGTGAAGTCCATCTGCACTCGGACTTCCTGCTCGACACCGAGAGCGAATCGCGCAACGTTGCCGTCGCCTTCATTCTGCACAACGACGTTCTCTTTTCGGTGCGCAAGGAAGAGCTGCCGGTATTCCGCCTGCAACGACTGCGCGCGCGCACCCAGCCGGGCTACGTCACCGAGGGCAAGGACGTTCTGCTCGACCTGTATGCCGCCGACGCCGAATATTCCGCCGACGCGCTCGAGGACGTCTACGCCGACCTAGAGACGGTGGGCCGCAAAGTGCTGAACCCGCACGTCACCGATGACGAGGCGGCGCTCATTCTTTCCGAGATCGCTCGCGGCGAGGACTTGAACGGCCGCATCCGGCGCAATGTGCTCGATACCCGCCGCGCCCTGTCCTTCCTGATGCGCGGCAAGTTTCTCACCGCCGATCAGCAGGACGACGCCCGACAGATCCTGCGCGACATCGAGTCGCTCGACGTTCATACCTCGTTCCTGTTCGGCAAGATCAACTTCCTGATGGATGCCACGGTCGGCTTCATCAACATCAACCAGAACCAGCGCGTGTCGAAGCTGACCACCATCAGCGTGGTCTTCATGCCGATCAACATCCTGGCCGGCATTGGCGGCATGTCCGAATTCTCGATGATGACCAGCGGGATCCCGTGGCCGATCGCCTACGCCGCCTTCACCATCGGCATGGCCCTCGTCGGCTGGACGACCTATCTGGCTATCAAGCGCTTTGAACGGCGCAAGGTCCGGCGCAACCGCGAGGCCAGCCGGCTACAACGAGACGCGCCCCACACCGGCTTGTCGCATCCGGTCTGAGCTCCGGGTGGCTGGAGCCAGTCCGGCGGCAAGTCGAGGCCGGGACAGTGCCACACCGGCACCCGCCATCATCCCGTATCATCCTGCTGATTATTGGCCGCTACTTGCTAGACTCACGACTGTCGCGGACTCTCACGGGATCGAACGATGACCTTCACATGGGTGGCCCATCCTCGGCATCTGCTAGTGTTGCTGTTCCTCGGCGGCGCTATCGGTTTTCAGGCGCAGGCCCAATCGCCAGACAAGCTGAAAGTCCTGATGGCCGATCCCCCGGCGCGAGCAGCCGCCGCCGAGGCCGGCAGGAGAGCGTCCTCCTTCTGCGCCAACTGCCACGGCCCCGATGGCAACAGCACGCTGCCCGAGGTACCCAACCTGGCGGCCCAGAATCCGGTCTATCTGCTCAACCAGATGCAGAAGTTCTCTACCGGCGAACGCAAGAACCAATGGATGGAACCGGCCATCAAGCTGCTCAGCGAAAGCGAGCGCATGAACATCGTGGTGTACTACGCGACCAGGCAAGTCACGCCGGTCCGTTCGGCCACAGCCAATGACGCCGGACGCGGCCTCTACCAGCGCGTCTGCACCCGCTGCCATGGCGCCGGGGCCCTGGGCGACGAGCGTTATCCGCGTCTGGCCGGCCAGCAGACCGTCTATCTGGTACGCGCGCTGACCGACTACCGCAACCGCACAGGCGACCGCATGGCACCCGAGATGCTGGCGATGACGGCGGCTCTCAAGGATGCCGATATCAAGGCGGTGGCCGACTACCTTTCGTCCCTCCCCTGAGGGTCACTTTGGCTGCTTTTCGAACAAGCCGACCGCAACTTCCATCTCCTGCACGATGAGTTCGCTGGCAACAGCGACGTCGGTGGCGAAGTAGTGCCGGTCGCCGCCGCGCTGCGCGAGCGCCGCATCGAAGAATATCCACTGCCGGGCAACCAGTTCCAGCGCTCCGCTCAGCGCCTTGTCGTCGCCCGCCGCCTTCTTGAGTTCATCGTGCGCGGCGATGAATTCCTTGCGCGCCTTGTCCAGTTCAGCCGTCGAGCCGCCGTCGCCGACGCCCCAGTTGATGGCCTGGTAGAACTTCGCCATGCGCTGGGACAGCATCCGCTGCCGGCCGGCAATATTCACCAAACGCCCCGCCGTAGTTCCGGAATGCTTCTCCAGTTGTACCGTACCTTGGTGCGCCAGCCTGAGCACATCCTCGGACAACCTGAGCACCGTGCCGCCGCGGGCCTTGTTCGGCGCCGCCCCCACCAGGGCGTCCTTGTAGGCCAGCCATGACGTGTCCAGTTGCAGGTAGGTGCTCTTGATTTCCGGGGTCGGCGCGTAGTTCTTCAGTTCCACCAATTGCCGGTCGAACAGGGCGATCGAGCTGTCGAGGACGCGCCGGGATCGTTCGGCATCGACGTCCTGGCCAATCTGGAAATAGGCCTTGGCGATGCGCTGGGACAGCATGCGCTGGCGACCGGCCTTGTTGATCGCCGAGTTGATGTCGGCGATTTGCGCCCATGCACCAGCCATGAACGCCATACAGGCGAGCAGGGCGGCCAGTCGAGCCCAATTCGAGACAAGACGTCCCATTTCATCCCCCCGGTTGGTTGAACCGGACGAAATCTTCGCTTCAGCCGCGCGGGTCCGCCTTGATTGACGTCACTTTTTAGCCGGAACCGGTGGTTATTTAGCCATTTCCGAGAACACCGCCTCGGCTGCGGCGATGGTCGCGGCAATATCGGCATCCGAGTGCGCGGCGGAGACGAAACCGGCCTCAAAGGCTGACGGCGCAAAATAGACGCCCTTTTCCAGCATCGCATGGAAGAAACGATTGAACGCGGCCTTGTCGGAAGCCATCACCTCGGTATAGGTGACCGGCGGCTCGGCGGCGAAATAAAGGCCAAACATGCCACCCACCGACTGCGCCGCCAAGGTGATGCCCTGACTGGCGGCCGCCGCTTGCAGGCCGTCGACCAGCGACCGCGTCTTGGCGGCCAGCGCTGCGTGGAAACCCGGTGCCTGGATCTTCTTCAGCGTCGTCAATCCCGCCGCCACCGACAGCGGGTTGCCGGACAAGGTGCCGGCCTGATAGACCGGCCCGAGCGGCGCAATCTTTTCCATGATGTCGCGTCGGCCGCCGAAGGCACCCAGCGGCATGCCGCCGCCCACCACCTTACCGAAGGTCGACAGGTCCGGGGTGATGCCATAGAGGCCCTGGGCGCTACCGAGGCCGACGCGGAAGCCGGTCATGACCTCGTCGAAAATCAGCAGGGCGCCATATTGGTCGCACAGCGAGCGCATGGCCGCGAGGAACTCGGGACGCGGCACAATCAGGTTCATGTTGCCGGCCACCGGCTCGACGATGATGCAGGCGATGTCGCGCCCGCGGTCGTGGAAGATCCGGGCCAGTTCGTGCGGTTCGTTGTAGTCGAGCACCAGGGTGTCGCGCGCCAGATCGGCCGGAACGCCCTCGGAGGAAGGATTGCCGAAGGTCAGCGCCCCGGAACCGGCCTTGACCAGGAGGCTGTCGGCGTGGCCGTGATAGCAGCCCTCGAACTTGACGATCACGTCGCGGCCTGTGAAACCACGCGCCAGGCGGATCGCGCTCATGGTGGCCTCGGTGCCGGAGGAAACCAGCCGCACCATGTCCATGCTCGGCACCAGCTTGACCAGCAACTCGGCCAGTTCAATCTCGGCCTCGGTGGGGGCACCGAAGGAAAGGCCACGGGCGGCGGTCTGTTGCACCGCCGCCACCACTTCCGGATCGGCATGACCGAGGATCAGCGGACCCCACGAGCCGACGTAATCGATGTATCGCTTGCCGTCGGCATCCCAGACGGACGACCCCTCGCCACGCGTGAGAAAACGCGGCGTGCCGCCAACCGAGCGAAAGGCTCGCACCGGTGAATTGACACCCCCCGGAATCGTCTTCTGGGCACGGGCAAAAAGCTCCTCATTTCGAGTCATGACAGCCTCTACTTCCGGTCAAACAGTTTCTGGAATTCGCTGGCCCGACGCCGGATGTCCATGGCGTTGAACAAGTCGCTCACCACCGCGACCATGTCGGCACCGGCGGCAATGACCTGCGAGGCATTGCGGATGGTGATGCCGCCAATGGCGGCAACCGGCCCGGCAAAACGGTGGCGCGCTTCGGCTAGCAACTCGGGCGTCGCCGCCTCGGCGGCCGGTTTGGTGGCCGAGGGGAACATGCTGCCAATGCCCACGTAATCGGCGCCGACCTTGGCGGCGGCGGTGACGCGCTCCAGGTCGTTGTAACAGGAAACACCCAGCAGGCGTTTCGCCCCGAGTGCCTCGCGCGCCGTCTGGAGATCGTGTCCCGGCACGTCGTCCCGACCGACATGGGCGCCATCGGCACCAATTTCGATGGCCAGCCAGAGATCGTCATTGACAATCAGCTTGGCGCCGTAGGCCCGACAGATGCGCAGCAATTCGGCGGCCTGGGCGCGCCGCAAGGGCGCTGGCGCCAGCTTGTTGCGGTATTGCACCAGCCGCGTGCCTCCCGCCAGCGCGGCCTCCACCAGTGCCGAAAGGCGGGGCAGCAGCCGGTCGTCCGGCGTAACGGCATAGAGACCGCTCAGGTCAGTCGTCATCGTCGGTCTCCTCGTCACGCGCCCAGAAGAAGCGGTCGGGAATGGTCTGCCCCATGCCGGCGCGAAAGCCCGCCGCCAGTGCCCGCCAAGTGTAGTCCTGGGCGTCGCGCACCGCGGACTCGATATCGAGTCCGCTGGCCAGGTTGGCGGCAATGGCCGACGCCAGGGTACAGCCGGAACCATGGTAGCTACCCGGCAGCCTTTCCCACTGGTCGGCCCGCACCCTGCCCCGCTGGCCATAGAGCGTATTCACCACCTGCGGGGACTGCTCATGCGTGCCGGTAATCAAGACATATTCAGCCCCGGCACCGACCAAACGCCGGGCGCATTCCGAAAGGTCCGGAGCATCGGCGTCGTTCTCGTCGTCCTGCGCCAGGCGACGGGCTTCCAGACTGTTCGGGGTCAGTACCGTCGTCCTGGGCAGCAGCAGACCGACCATGGCCTCGACCATGGCCTCGTCGGCCAGTTGGTCGCCGCGCCCGGAGGCCAACACCGGGTCGAACACCAGCGGAATGTCCGGGTAGTCGTTGACGATTTCGGCAATGGTGGCAATGGTTTCGACGCTGCCCAGCATGCCGATCTTGAACGCGGCAACAGAAATGTCTTCGAGCAGCGCACGCGCCTGATCGGCCACCCAGCCGGCGTCGATGGCCAGCACGGCCTCCACTCCCGTGGTGTCCTGCACCGTCAGGGCCGTCACCACCGAGAGCGGATGACAACCCAGGCTGGCCAGGGTCAGCAGATCGGCCTGGATCCCCGCGCCACCGGTCGGGTCCGAGGCTGCGAAAGTCAGCACGACGGGAGGCGCAAGCTTGGTATCAAGGGGCATCGGCGGTGATTGGCGGAACTATTGCATGGATGGACGTGATTTATCGCTCGATTCTATCCGAAACAGGTTATGTCCCGGCCATGCTACCCAGCATCTCGACTTTTTCTCAGAAGTCCAACGCAACCCATTGCCTAATCAGTCTTTCCGCTATAGTATCGCGGCGATCAAGGTGGCCAAGTCGATTTGGCTTCTACTACGCCGCCGGGGAGGAGAAGCACCACGTGGGTGACATTGCCAATCCGAATGGCATCAAAGTAATGGTGATCGATGACTCGAACACCATTCGGAAGAGTGCCGAAATATTCCTGGTGCAGGCCGGCTACCAAGTGGTGCTGGCCGAAGATGGCTTCGACGCGCTGGCGAAGATCGCCGATCACCAGCCCGACGTCATTTTCTGCGACATTCTGATGCCTCGTCTCGATGGCTACCAGACCTGCGCCCTGATCAAGAAGAATGCGCGCTTTTCCGCGACACCGGTGATCATGCTGTCCTCGAAGGACGGCTTGTTCGACCGTGCCCGCGGCCGCATGGTCGGTTCCGACGAATACCTGACCAAGCCATTCACCAAAGACAGCCTGCTGAAGACGGTTGCCGCCCATATGGCCCGCCGTCACGCTTCGTAAGGAATCCGCCATGCCCGTGAAGAAAGTTCTGATCGTGGACGATTCGCCAACCGAACGTCATGTCCTGACGGAGATCCTGCAGAAGGCGGGCTTCTCGGTCGTCATTGCCGAAAGCGGCGAGCAGGCGATCGATGTCGCCAGGCAGGAAGTCCCCGATCTGATCCTGATGGACGTGGTCATGCCCGGCATGAATGGCTACCAGGCGACGCGCACCATCACGCGCGACGAGATCACCCGCCACATCCCGGTATTCATGTGTACCAGCAAGGGGCAGGAGACCGACAAGATCTGGGGCATGCGCCAGGGAGCCCGCGACTATCTGGTCAAGCCGATCGATGGCGCCATGCTGCTCGGCAAGATCAGCGCGCTGGGATAGACGTCATGGCTCGCCACGCTCAAGTTCTTTGGCTGTCCGCGACCCGCGCGCATCGTCTTGCCCGCGGCAGTCGGGCACGAGGCTGACCCCGCCATGGCCAAACGTATCAGTCTGCGGGAGTTCCAGGAGAGCCTGGTCGAGCGACTCAACTCGGCCCAGCGCGGCGCAACGCGGCGCGCCCTGCTCGGCGTGGCATCGGGCGACGACCTCTGGCTGCTCGACCTCTCCGACTCCGGCGAAGTCGTACCCTTGCCGGAACTCACCACTGTGCCGCTCACGAAGCCCTGGTTTGCCGGCATCGCCAACATTCGCGGTTCGCTCTACAGCGTGGTCGACTTCTCCGCCTTTCGCGGTGGCGAGCCCACCCGACGCAATGCCAACGCGCGCCTGCTGCTGGTGGGTGCGCGCCACGGCATCAACAGCGCCTTGCTGGTCGATCGTACCCTGGGCCTCAAGAGTCTCGACGACCTGGAGCCGCTCGAAGCCGCCGCCGACGGCGCGCCCTGGGCGGGCACGGTTCGCCAGGACGTCCAGGGGCGCAAATGGACTTTGCTGAAGTTGCGGGAACTATTCGCCGACTCGAGGTTTCTCGAGGTCGGCTCATGAAAATATCGCCAAGATAGTCAGGGGAACCTCATGGCATTCACGCTGCCTTTCAAACTGCCGAACTTAGGCAAGAAGTCCGGTGTCGCGCAACCGGCTCTCAGCACCGTTCTCGATCTCTCGCCGGCCGGCGCGCAGGCGCCCGCCCCCGGCCAGCCGTCGGGCCTGCCCTGGATAGGCGGTCAGCCCATCGGCCAGCAGTTGCGCACTCTCGGCGTGGCTTTCGGCGCCACGCTGCTGATTGCCGCGTTGGCCCTGCTGCTCATGTTCCGCCAGGAGCGCGCCGGCGACACGCTGCTGGCCGCGTCGGGCCAGGCGCGCACGCTGTCGCAACAGATCGCCAAGGCGGTGCCGCTCGCATTGCAGGGCAACATCGAAGCCTTCGCGGAACTGCGCGCCGCCAAAGAGCGCTTCACCACTTACATCACCGCGCTGACAGCGGGCGGCGAAGTGGAAGGGCTTGTCATTCCGGCAACGCCCGATACCCATCGGCCGGCCCTCGACGCCACCGTGGCGTTGTGGGACAAGACCGCCGCGAACGCGACCACCGTGCTCGAGCAGGAAGCCAACCTGACGACATTGGGCAAGGCGGTCAACCTGCTCAATGCCAGAAACGCCACCCTGCAGAACCTGGCCGATGACTTGCTGGCCCTCAAGCTGGCCGGCAACAGCAGCCGCGAGATCGGCGCGGCGGCGCAATTGGCCACGCTGACGCAGCGCATCGCCAAGAATGCCAACACCCTGCTGGCCGTGGGCGGTGTGCGGCCGGAAGTGGCCTTTCAACTGGACAAGGACGTCAACACCTTCCGCGACAATCTCGCCGCGCTGAAGCAGGGCGCGGAGAGCGGCGCGCGCACCCGGATCGACGCCCTCGAAGCGGAATTCAAGGTCAGTCATGAAGCGCTGGGCGGCATCATGGCCAACCTGCAGCGGCTGGTGGCCGCCAAGCAGGCGGGCGGCCTGCTGCTCAACGATAGCCCGACGTTCCTGAAGTCCATGGACGATCTGGCAGGCGCCTACGCCACCGAAGCATCCGGTTCGGTGGCGCTCAAGATACTGGCCCTGGTGGCCGGCCTCGCCGCGCTGGCATCGCTGTACCTGATCGTCACGGTCTTCAACAAGGATTCCGAAGAACGCCGGGCGCTGGCGGAACGGCAAAAGCGCGAGGCCGAGGGCGCGAAGGATGCCACCCAGGAAGCCATTCTGCGGCTGATGAACGAAATGGGCGATCTGGCCGACGGCGACCTCACCGTGCGCGCCACGGTGACCGAAGACATCACCGGCGCCATCGCCGACTCCGTGAACTACACCATCGAAGAGCTGGCGGTGCTGGTCAAGCGGATCAACGACGCGGCAGTGCGCTTGACGTCCGCCTCCGAGTCGGCGCAGAAGATGTTCGACGGAACTCCTCGGCGCCAGCCAACGCCAGTCCGACGAAATTCTCGGCGCCGGTGGCCAGGTACGCGACATGTCGCACAGCATGGAAGAGGTTTCCCGGCGCGCCAGCGAATCGGCGCAGGTGGCCCGCCAGTCGCTGGAAGCGGCGCAAAAAGGCGCCAAGGCGGTGGAGAACTCCATCATGGGCATGAATGAAATTCGCGGCCAGATCCAGGAGACCTCGAAGCGAATCAAGCGCCTCGGCGAATCCTCACAGGAAATCGGCGAAATCGTCGAACTGATTTCCGACATTACCGAGCAGACCAACGTGCTCGCGCTGAACGCGGCGATTCAGGCCGCTTCCGCCGGCGAGGCGGGGCGCGGCTTCTCGGTCGTGGCCGAAGAAGTTCAGCGGCTGGCCGAGCGTTCCGGCGAAGCCACCAAGCAGATCGCGGCGATCGTCAAGACGATTCAGGCCGACACCCACGACACGATATCGGCCATGGAAAACTCCACCCGGGGCGTGGTTGAAGGCGCCAAACTTTCCGACGCGGCGGGTCAGGCGTTGACCGAGATCTCCACCGTTTCCACGAACCTGGCCGGTCTGATCGAAGGCATCTCGTCGGATACCCAGGCGCAAGCCGCGATCGCCACCAACGTCGCCTCGACGATGGGGGAAATTCTCAAGATTACCGACCAAACCAGTGCCGGCACGCGGCAAACGGCCGAATCGATCGGCGAACTGACCGATCTCGCGGTCGAACTGAAGGGGTCGGTTGCCGGCTTCAAGGTCTAGAGTCCAGCCATGAGCACCTCCGCCGAACTGGATATCGGTCCCCTGACCTGGGTCAAGGGCGAAATCGATCTTGCCCTTGAGCGGGCGGTCGAAGCCCTCGACCGCCACGGCGTCGAGGGTGGCGACTCACCCCACTTGAAGTCCGCGCGCACGCATCTGCACCAGGCTCACGGTGCCCTGTCGATTGTCGGTCTCGACGGTGTGACGCGTTTTTCCGAGGCGCTGGAACAACTGCTCGAAGCGGTGGAGGAAGGTCGCGTTGACTACCAGCCGACAGCGGCGGAAGCCGCCCGGCAAGGCATAGCCGCGATACGTCACTACCTGGACGACCTGGTCGCCGGCCAGCCCAACCAGACCCTGCGCCTCCTGCCGGCGTACAACGCACTTGCGGCGGCGCTCGGCCAGAACCAGCCCGCACCACCCGATCTCTTCTTCCCGGATCTATCCCTGCGGCCGCCGCGCCGCGAGCACGAGCCGCCCGCGCTTGGCGCGGCGGAATTCGATGCCCGGGCCAAGGCCGCCCGACTCGGCTTCCAGCGTGGCTTGCTGAAGTGGCTGAAGAAGGAAGACACGCGCGGCATCGCGGAAATGCGCGACGCCGTGGCCAGCATCGAAATGACGCAGACACAGCCAGCCACCCGCGCCTTCTGGTGGGTGACGCTGGCCCTGCTTGACGCCGTTGCGGCTGACGCGGTGACGCTGGACAGCGGCGCGCGGCGTCTGTACCCGCGCATCGACCTCCAGATCAAGAAGCTGACCCAGGGTTCGCGCACCGTCGCCGAGCGGCTGATGCGGGATGCGCTGTACTACGTCGCCATCGCCGGCCAGGCCGGCGACCACGTGGCCTGTGTCAAGGCGGCCTATCGCCTCGCCGATCTGATTCCAAAGCCATCCGCCGAAGGCGATATTGAACCGCTGCGGCCGATATTGCGCGCCTGTCGCGAGCAACTGGCGCTGGCCATGGACGACTGGAATCGCTTCTGCGCGGGCACCGCCGCCGGACTACCCCAGTTCCACGACCGGATACGCCAAGTATCCAGCCGCACCGACGAGCTCAAACATGCCGATCTGTCGCGCCTCGCCAGGCTGATCCTGGCGACCGCCGACGAGCTGCGCAAGGCGCCGCTCAGTCACAACGACACGCTCGGCCTGGAGGTGGCGACCGCGCTCCTGCTGATGGACAACGCCCTCGACGGCTTCCAGCGCCTGGATGAGGAGTTCGCCCAGCAGGTCGCCACGGTGGGCAACCGCCTGGATGCCGCGCTGCGCGGCGAACCATTGACGGCGATGGAAATGCCACAGCTCGACGAAATGTCGCGCCAGGCCCAGGAAAAACTGCTGCTCAACCAAGTCGCCAAGGAAATCCTCGCCAATCTGGGCATCATCGAACAAGCGCTCGATGCCTACTTCCGCGACCCGGGCAAGGCCGGCGAATTGGCGGCCCTCGCCAAGCCGCTGAAGCAAATCCAAGGCGCGCTGACCGTTCTCGGCCAGGATCGCGCCGTGGCCGTATTGCGCGAGTGCGAAAACCTGATCGCCCGGTTCGGCGAAGAAGGCCACGAGCCACTGGAGGGCGAATTCGAGGAAGTGGCGGGCAAGCTGTCCGCCCTCGGCTTCTTCGTCGAACAACTCCAGTTCGGCCCCGCCGATATCGACAGCATTCTCAACCCGACCCCAACGGTCGCCCCCGTCGAGGCGGCTCCCGAGCCGAGCGCCGAAGCCGAGCTGGAACAGGCCAAGCGCCTGACGCAGGCCTTGGTCGGCGCGCTGCGCGAGCAGCCCGAAGACACGGCGCTGCGCGGCGAGATCAAGCAAAGCCTGGAGATGGTGCGCGACAACGCGCAACTGGTCGATGACACGGCCCTTGCCGACCAGGCCCGGGCGGCCATCGTCGCCATCGACTCCGCGCAACCGCGCGTGGACATCGAGGAAGCCGTCGCCCAGCTCGCCCCGGTCGAGACTGCGGTGGCGCCGTCGGCCGAGACGGTCCGCCTCGCCGAAGCCAGCAACGAAGAGATCGACGCCGAACTGCTCGGCATCTTCATCGAGGAAGCGCACGAAGTTCTCGACACCATCGATGGCCAGTTGCCTCGATTGACCAGCCATCCCCACGACCGCGACAGCCTGACCACCGTCCGGCGCGGCTTCCATACCCTCAAGGGCAGCGGCCGCATGGTTGGCCTGACCGAACTGGGTGAAGCCGCCTGGGAGGTCGAGCAGGTGCTGAATCGCTGGCTGCAACTGGAACAGGAAGCCACGCCGCCGCTCCTCGAGATGCTCGAGGGTGCCCATTGGCTGTTCAGCGAATGGGTCGCGCAAATGGTGACCGGCGGGGGAATTCACCGCGACGCGTCGGCGTTGGTCGAACTCTGCGAGCCACTGAAAGCCGAAGCCGGCGTACCGCCGCCCATCGTTGTCGCGCCGATGGAAGAAGCGCCCCCCGAGCCGAGCCCGGAGCTTCCGTCGTCACCAACGACCGAGTCTACCGGCGAGCCCGAGACCGAAGTCACGCCCGAGCCGACTCCGGAGGCACCCACCGAGCCCATGGCGGAAGCCCCGGCGGCTGAACCACCTGTCGTTGAGTCGCCTGTCGTTGAGGCCCCCGCGGCGGTCGCGCCATCCACCGAGCCGCCTGCGGCCGAACCCCCGGCCGTTGAGATTGAGGCTCCGACGGTTGTTGAGCCTCCCGCGATCGAACCCGCCGCGGTCGAGCCGCCCACCGCGCCGGTGTTGCGCCTCGTGCCGCCAACGCCGCCGGACATCCTGATCGGTGATTTGCTGCTTTCGCCCACGCTCTATGAGCTCTATATCAACGAGGCGCAAGGGCACATTGTTACCCTGAGCCATGAGTTGGGTCGTACCGAGCCACCCCGGCCGGCCCTGATTCGCGCCGCCCATACCTTGGCCGGCATCTCGGCCACCGCGGGATTCGCGGCGGTCAATCACCTGGCCCATGCCCTGGAGATGGCGCTTGGCCGGCTCGACAAGGCCGGCGTCGGGCCCACCGAGAGCCAGCATCTGCTGCTGGCACGCACAGTCGGCGCGCTCGAAGGCATGGTCGGCGCGGTCGGCAACCGCCGCCTGCCCCAGATGGAAACCGCGCTGGCGCAGGAACTCGAGGCGCTGACGCCGGAACTGCCCGCCGAAGCCGCCCCGGTCGAACCAGCCGTTACGATCGAGACGCCAGTTCCCGTCGAAGTCGCCGGGCCCGTCATGGCGGCGGCGCCCATCGCCGCGCCCGAACCAGCAGAATCACCCGCTCCGGCCGCCCCGCCCACCAGCAACCTGCCGCCCGCCGATGCCGGCGAAGAAACCGACCGCCGCCAGTTGCGGCTGACCGACGAGCTGGATCCTCAGTTGCTGCCGATCTTCCTCGAGGAAAGCGTCAACCTGATGCGCGACATCGGCAACGGCCTGCGCACCTGGCGCGACCAACCGACCGACAAGCAGACCGCCGAACAGCTCAAGCGACTCCTGCACACCCTCAAGGGCGGCGCACGCATGGCCGGCGCCATGAGCATCGGCCAGATCGTGCATGGCATGGAGACGCGCATCGAACAGGCGGTTGCCGCCAACGCGGTCACGCCGAGCGTCCTCGACAACCTCGACGCCTCCTTCGACCGCGCATCGATCCTGACCGAACGGCTACAGACGGGCGAACAGCCGCCGGCCGCCGAAGCGCCGGCCATGCCGGCCGCCGCTGCGACCGGGCCCGCGTCGCCAAGCGCCGCCAGACCGGCGCAGATCGCCACCGCGGAAGTCCATGTCGAAGCCCACGAGGCGGAAGCCCGGGCCATGTTGCGGGTGCGCGCCGACATCGTCGACAAACTGGTCAACGAAGCCGGCGAGATCGCCATTGCCCGCGGCCGGATCGAGGGCGAGATGCGCTCTCTGAAGGGTGCGCTGCTCGATCTGACGGAAAACGTCATCCGCCTGCGCAACCAGTTGCGGGAAATCGAAATCCAGGCCGAGTCGCAGATGCAATCGACCCAGGCCCTCGCCGCCGAACAGAACGTTCAGTTCGACCCCCTGGAATTCGACCGCTTCACCCGCTTCCAGGAGCTGACGCGGATGATGGCCGAGAGCGTCAACGACGTGGCCACCGCGCAGCACACGCTGCTGCAGAACCTCGACCACGCCGATGCCGCGCTGACCGCCCAGGCGCGCCTGAATCGCGAGCATTCCCAGGCGCTGATGAACGTGCGCATGGTGCCGTTCAACACCCTCGCCGATCGCCTCTACCGGATCGTCCGGCAGACGGCCAAGGAACTGGGCAAGCGCGCCGACCTCGACATCATCGGCGGCCAGACCGAACTCGACCGCTCCGTTCTGGAAAAGATGACCGGGCCGCTCGAGCACCTGCTGCGCAATGCCATCGTCCACGGCCTGGAAACGCCCCAGCAACGGCTGGCGGCCGGCAAGACGGAAATTGGCGATATCTCGATCCGCGTTGCCCAGGAAGGCAATGAAGTCGCCATCGAGTTCGCCGATGACGGCGCCGGCCTCGATCTCGAACGCATCCACGCCAAGGCGATCGCCGCCGGCCTGATCGCCGCCGACGAGACGGTCGACCAGGAACAACTGACCCAGCTCATCTTCCTGCCCGGCTTCTCCACGGCGGAGCAACTCACCGCCATCGCGGGTCGTGGCGTGGGCATGGACGTGGTCAAGAGCGAAACGGCCAGTCTGGGGGGCCGCATCCGCGTTGATTCGGTGGCCGGGCAGGGCAGTCGATTCCACATCTACCTGCCGCTGACGCTGGCCGTGACCCAGGCGGTACTGGTCCGGTCGGGCAGCCGCCAATACGCCATTCCGTCGTCGATGATCGCCCAGGTGCGGGAACTGAAGCCGGAAGCGATTGCCCGCATCCGCGCCGAAGGCGCCGCCGAGTGGCTGAGCCAATCGTATCCGTGGCGTTACCTGCCCAGCCTGCTCGGCCAGGCCGACGCCCAACCGGAACCGGCGCGACGCCATTGGTTGCTGCTGCTGCGCGCCGGCGAGCAACGCGTCGCGCTTGAAGTGGACGGCCTGCTCGGCAATCAGGAAGTGGTGGTCAAGAACACCGGGCCGCAGTTGGCTCGCGTCGTCGGCATCGCGGGCGCCACAGTGCTCGGCGATGGCGAAATCGTCCTGATCCTCAACCCGGTGGCGCTGGCCGGGCGCGAAAGCCCGGTCGGCTCCGCGGCGACCACGGCCACCACGGCGACGCCATCCGGCCCCGTCGCCAGCGCGCCACCGGTGTCCCATGCGGCCACCGTGATGATCGTGGACGACTCGCTGACGGTGCGCAAGATCACCAGCCGTCTGCTGGCCCGCGAGGGTTATCACGTGCTCATGGCCAAGGACGGCGTCGATGCGCTGGAGCAACTGCTCGACATCAAGCCCGACGTCATGCTGGTCGACATCGAAATGCCGCGCATGGACGGCTTCGACCTGGCCCGCAACGTGCGCGCCGACGAGCGCCTCCGCAAGGTGCCGATCATCATGATCACCTCGCGCATCGCCGACAAGCACCGCCAGTATGCGCAGGAAATCGGCGTCAACCACTACCTCGGCAAGCCCTACGACGAGGACGAGTTGCTCGGCCTGATCGCGGGCTACGTCAAGCAGGGTTCCTGATCCGGCCGTAGCGCTCCAGCGTCTGTTGCCGTGCCGCCGCGTGGTCGACCACCGGCGGCGGATAGTCCCGCCCGATGATCGTCTCCAGCGCCTCCTGCTCGGCAACCGGCAGGCGCCAGGGCGCATGGATGAACCGGTCCGGCACGCGCGCCAGTTCCGGCACGTAGCGGCGAATGAACTTCCCGTGCGGATCGAACTTCTCCGATTGCGTCACCGGATTGAAGATGCGGAACCAGGGCTGGGCATCGCAGCCGGTGGAGGCCGCCCACTGCCAGCCGCCGTTGTTGGCGGCGAGATCGTAGTCGATTCAGCCGTTCGGCGAAACAGGCTTCACCGCGCCGCCAGTCGATGCCGAGGTCCTTGGTCAGGAACGAGGCGGCCACCATGCGCAGCCGGTTGTGCATGTAGCCGGTCTGGTTCAACTGGCGCATGGCCGCGTCCACCAGCGGATAGCCGGTGCGGCCCGCGCACCAGGCGGCGAACCGCTCCGGGGCGTCCTCCCAGGCGATGGCGTCGAACGCCGGCTTGAAAGCATGCCCGACCACCCGGGGATGGTGCCAGAGCAGCATCTGATAGAACTCGCGCCAGATCAGCTCCGACAGCCAGGTTTCGGCGCCCCGCCCGCCCCGGGCCTGGGCATGGCCGACCAGCTGGCGGATCGACATGGTGCCGAAGCGCAGGTGGGTCGAAAGGTAGGACGGCCCCTTGACGGCGGGGTAGTCGCGCGCCGTGGCATAGTCGTCGATGCGGTCGAGGAAGTCCTCGAACAGCCGGGCGGCGCCCGACATGCCGGTCGGCAGCGGCAGCGTGCCCAGGTCGGTCGGCTCGAAGCCCAGCTCGGCGAGTGTCGGCAGCCGCTCGCCGGCGGGCGGCGGCATCAGTCGATCCGGATTCCCGACAGCCGTGACCCTGCAGATCGAGCGGGCGTCAGACGCCGCCAGCCAGGCGCTCTTGTAGGGCGTGAACACCGAAAATGGCCGTGCCGGACCGCGTCAGCACCTCGTCGCGCTCGAAGATCACCTGATCCTTGCAGTCGCGGAATTGCCGACCGTCGGCGGCCAGCGCGCCGGGCCACTTCGGCATCGCGATCGATCGGCCGCCGGTTCGTAGTCGCGATTGGCGAACACGGCGTCGACGCCCAGTTCCGTCGCCACGGCGGGAACCACGTCGCGGGCCCGGCCGTGGCGCACGATCAGGCCGCCGCCGATTGTCGCAAGGCCGCCGTCGAGCTCCTCCACGCAGCGCAGGATGAACTCGACGCGCCGGTCGCGGCGCGGCAAGACGCTCGAGGATTTCCGTGTCGAAGACGAACAGGCACGCACACGCGTCGATGGGCCCGCAAGGCGGCGGCCAGCGCGGCGTGATCGTCGTACGCGCAGATCGCGGCGGAACCAGACGAGGGCGGTCATGGGCGGGCGGGGGGAGTGATGCGCTAATCGCGGGCCGACAGATTACAATGCCTGGCAAGCCATGGACACACGTCAGCCTCACCCACCACTTCCTGATCGCCATGCCGGCCATGGCCGATCCGAATTTTTCCCGCACGCTGACCTACATCTGCGAGCACAACGCCGAAGGCGCGCTGGGCATCATCGTCAATCGCCCGCATCGACATGAGCCTGGCCACGCTGTTCGAGCGGGTCAACATTCCGCTTGAAGCCGACCAGGCCACCGCCAGCTTCGCCGAGCTGCCGGTGTATTTCGGCGGCCCGGTGCAGACCGACCGCGGCTTCGTGCTGCACCGCCCGGTCGGCGCCTGGCAGTCCACCCTCAACGTCAGCGACGATATCGCCCTGACCAGTTCGCGCGACATCCTGCAGACCGATGAGCGAAACGGGCGAACCGCACGAGGTCCTGGTCACGCTCGGCTATGCCGGCTGGGCGGCCGGCCAACTGGAGTGGGAACTGTCGCAGAACGCCTGGCTCACCGTGGCGGCCAAGCCGCGCATCATCTTCGACCTGCCGCCGGAAGAACGCCTGCCGGCGGCCATGCAATTGCTCGGCATCGATTTCGCCAACCTCTCCGACGTCGCGGGACATGCCTGAAGGCACCGTCCTGGCCTTCGACTTCGGCACCCGTCGCATCGGCGTCGCCGTCGGCGAAATGATGCTGGGTAGCGCCCGCCCCCTCGACCACCATCTCGGCGGAAGCCAACGACGCACGTTTCGCCGCCATCGGCCAACTGATCGCCGAATGGCAGCCCGGCAGCCTGGTGGTCGGCCTGCCGCTTTCGCTCGACGGCGAGAGCCACGAAATGACCGCGCGCTGCCGCCGCTTCGCCCGCCAGCTCGAAGGCCGCTATCGCCTGCCGGTGCGCTGGTCGACGAGCGCCTCACCTCCACCGCCGCCGAGGAAAGCCTGCGCGAGCGCGGGCTCGACTGGCGCCAGCGCAAGGCCAGCCTCGACGCCGAGGCCGCCGCCATCCTGTTGCAAAGCCACTTTGACGAATGCCGTACCCGAGATCGAATCGAATCGCCGCCATGAACCAGCCCACTCCCGCCGTTGAACTGCTCAAGCGCCTGGCCGAGGCCATGCGCCCCCACGTCACCCCCGACACCGTGCTGGTCGGCATCCACACCGGCGGCGTCTGGATCGCCGAATGGCTGCGCGCAGACGCTGGGACTGACGGCGCCCTGGGCAGCATCGACGTCTCCTTCCATCGCGACGACCACCATCTGGGCGGTGGCCGCCACGGTGGCCGGGCCTCGCAACTGCCCTTCGACGTCGAAGGCGCGCACGTGGTCATCGTCGACGACGTGCTGCTCACCGGCCGCACCATCCGCGCCGCCATGAACGAACTGTTCGACTACGGCCGGCCGGCGCGCATCGACCTTGCCGTGCTGGTCGATCGCGGCGGCCGCGAGCTGCCGATCGCCGCCCGCTGGTGCGCCGAAACGCTGACGCTGCCGGCCAGCCAGATGCTCGAGCTGGCGCGCCGCGACGACGGCGAACTGGTCTTCCGGGTCAGCGAGAAATGAAGACGCGCAATCCGCAACTCAACGCCAACGGCGAACTGATCCACCTGCTCACCCTCGAAGGCCTGCCGCGCGAGATCCTCACCGGCATCCTCGACCGCGCCGCGCCCTTCACCGAGGTCGCCGAGCGCGAGGTGAAGAAGGTGCCGCTGCTGCGCGGCAAGAGCGTGTTCAACCTCTTCTTCGAGAACTCGACGCGCACCCGCACCACCTTCGAGATCGCCGCCAAGCGCCTCTCGGCCGACGTCATCAACCTCAACATCAACACCTCGTCAGCACCGCCAAGGGCGAGACCCTGCTCGACACGGTGGACAACCTGGCGGCCATGCAGGCCGACATGTTCGTCGTGCGCCACGCCTCCAGCGGCGCGCCCTACCTGATCGCCCAGCACCTCGCAGCCACCGGCGCCGAGCACATCCACGTCGTCAATGCCGGCGACGGTCGCCATGCCCACCCGACCCAGGGCCTGCTCGACATGTACACCATCCGCCACTACAAGCGCGATTTCACCAAGCTCACCGTGGCCGTGGTCGGCGACGTCCTGCACTCGCGGGTCGCGCGTTCGCCAGCTCCATGCCCTGGCCACGCTGGGCGTGCCCGAGATCCGCGTCGTCGGGCCCAAGACGCTGCTGCCCACCGGCGTCGAGCAGATGGTCGGCCCCGGCCGGCTGCGCGTCTTCAACGACCTGCGGGAGGGCCTGAAGGGCGTCGATGTCGTCATGATGCTGCGCCTGCAGAACGAGCGCATGAACGGCGCCCTGCTGCCCAGCACCCAGGAGTACTTCAAGTCCTACGGCCTGACGCCGGACACGCTGGCGCTGGCCAAGCCGGACGCCATCGTCATGCATCCGGGGCCGATGAACCGCGGCGTCGAGATCGACTCGGCCGTCGCCGATGGCCGCCAGGCGGTGATCCTGCCGCAGGTCACTTTCGGCATCGCGGTGCGGATGGCCGTGATGGCCATGCTGGCGGGAGCCTGACCATGCACATACAGATCAAGAACGGCCGCGTCATCGACCCCGCCAACGGCATTGATCGACTCGCCGACGTGGCGATCGCCGACGGCGTCATCGCCGGCATCGGCAAGGCGCCGGCCGGCTTCGAGGCCGAAGCCACCATCGACGCCGCCGACTGCGTCGTCTGCCCCGGCCTGGTCGACCTCTCGGCGCGGCTGCGCGAACCCGGCTTCGAATACCGGGCCACGCTCGAATCGGAAATGGCCGCTGCCGCCGCCGGCGGCGTCACCAGCCTCGCCTGCCCGCCCGACACCGACCCGCCGCTCGACGAGCCCGGCCTCGTCGAGATGCTCAAGCACCGGGCGCGGCTGCCGGAGTTCGCCCACGTCTATCCGGTCGGCGCGCTGACCGAAAAGCTGGCCGGCAAGCGCCTGACCGAAATGGCCGAACTCACCGAAGCCGGCTGCGTCGCCTTCGGCCAGGCCAACACGGCCGTGCTCGACACCCAGGTTCTGCTGCGCGCCATGCAATACGCGGCAACCTTCGGCTTCTCGGTCTGGTTGCAGCCGCAGGACCCGCATCTGGCCAAGGGGGGCGTCGCCCACGACGGCGCGGTGGCCGCGCGCCTGGGGCTGACCGGCATTCCGGTGGTCGCCGAGACCATTGCCCTGGCCACCCTGCTGCAGCTTGGCAAGCGAAACCGGCGTGCACCTGCATCTGACGCGCATTTCCTCGGCCGCCGGGCTGGACATGGTCCGCGCCGCCCGCACGGCGGGCGTCCGCGTCACCTGCGACGTGGCCGTCCATCATCTGCATCTGTCGGAAAACGACATCGGCTGGTTCGATCCCCACTGCCGGCTCGACCCGCCCCTGCGCGGCGACCACGACCGGGATGCCCTGCGCGCCGGCCTGGCCGATGGCACCATCGACGCCCTCTGCTCCGACCACACGCCGGTCGACGACGACGCCAAGCAGGCGCCCTTCGCCGACGCCGAGCCCGGCGCCACCGGGCTGGAATTGCTGCTGCCGCTGACCCTGAAGTGGGCGACGGAAATGAAGGTACCCCTGAGCACGGCGCTGGCGCGCGTCACCCGCGACCCCGCCCGCATCATGGGCGTCCCGGCCGGCACCCTCTCGACCGGCGCCGCCGCCGACATCTGCGTCTTCGACCCTGAAGCACGCATGGTCGTCAGCCGCGCCACGCTAAGAAGTCAGGGGCGGAATACCCCGCTGCTCGGCCGCGAGTTCAAAGGCAAGGTGCGCTTCACGCTGATCGAAGGGCACCTCGCCTACCACGACGAGTTGGCCTGACCCCACCCACCTCAGCCGCGGTCACCGGCCGGGCTGGCGCCGTCCCGGCCCAGCTTCGCCAGTTGCCGGTCATGCAGGCGCCCGAGTAGCAGCAGGGACGTGACGCCGCCAATCAGCGCGAAGAACATGTCGGACTGGGTATCCCACGGATCGCCCTGGGTCCCCAGAAACTCTTCTGCGCCCTGCCCGAGCCAGAGAGCCGCGGCCCATTCGATCAATTCGTAGCTGGCACTGATCGCCAACACGACGCAAACCGAGAGAAAACCGAGCATCCGTCCCGCCCGGACAAATCCACCCCGCAGCAGTATTTCCCGCGCGATCAGGGCCGGCACGAAACCCTGGCAGAAGTGGCCGATCTTGTCGTAGGGATTGCGGCTCAGGTGCAGCAGATCGGCAATCTCGAACCCCAGCGGCACCCGGGCGTACGAATGGGCCGCCCCGACCATCAGGACCACGGCGTGGCCAAAGATGAGCACGTAGAGGAGACTGGTCAGCGGAAAACGCCGATACGTGGCCCACAGCACCGGCAACGCGATGACGATGGGAAAGACCTCCAGCACCCAGGTGCCGCGATCGAAGGGACGCAGGCCGGATGCCACCAGCAGCAGCACCAGGGCCACCAACGCGATCAGAAGAACTTGCGAGCGTTGCATCGGCATGGGGGATATTCAATGAGCGGAACAGAGTCGGGGCATGAGCGCTGACGTCCGAAGTTCGAATTCACCAACCTTGCGCGGCCTTATGCGCACGGTCCGGTGGAATGATGGGCTGGGCATCGGGCTACACATGAGGAAAACCCGGATTGTGCGCGACCTCCCACAGAAAACCGTCCAGGTCAGTGAAGTACCCGGAGTAGCCGCCCCAGTCTGTGGGTTGCCCCTTCTTCGTGACTTTGGCACCAAACGCGGCAACCCGCTCAAGCAATGCATCTACCTCGGCCGGAGAGCGGACATTGTGCGCAAGAGCAAAGCCGCGGAATCCGGAGCCCTCGGGCGAAAGACCAGCATCGGCGGCCAAACTTTCCCATGACCAAAGAGCAAGCCAAGTCTTCCCAAGCTCAAAAAACGTGACCGACGGAGGGGTTTCGATCCGGGGTAGGCCGAGACACTCTGCGTAGAACCGAGTGGCTCTTTCCAGATCGGCGACACCAAGCGTAATCAGGCTAATGCGTGGTTCCATGGCGCACTCCTCAAGATGCCCAACGTCCAAGGCAACCGGCCGCCGGAGGGCGAAGCCCGGAGCGAACCGGCAAGCAACGCTTGCCGGCGGTCCAGTTGACCGAGGGGCTGGGCGTCACTGCTTGGAACATACCCCGGCGGCCTTCTTGAGCTCCATGATCACGACGTGCGTGGGTGTTTCACCGACATTCTCACCGACGTGGATCTGCTCATCCGACCACATGGCGTCTCCCTCTTTGAACTGGCGAGTCAGTACCTTTCCGCCAGGCAGGGTCAGTGTCCGCTTGAACGGCGACAGCGCATAAAGGACAAACGGCGGATGCTTGTGCTGGTGTGTCTTCTCCCCAGGGAGGTCGTGATAGTCAAGGACTCTGACGCACTCGTTCTCCAGGATGACCTTGTATTTGTCACCATCGGTTTGAACAGCATCCTGTGCGAGCGCAGAAGTTGCAACAAATGCGGCGGCTGCAAGGGTTGGGGCGCGTAGCATATTGACGTCCTTATCTGCCGAGGCGATCACTGGAGTACGAGTGCCAGCCCCGACGAGTGGCAAACGCGCCAAGCATCCGACAGGGTGCCGATGCGATTATGCGCTGATGACGCCCAACGGAATGAAATGGACTCCCCCTACTCCGGAGCCATCGGACGTGCCAGATTGGAAGGGTGCAGTCGTTCCAATCACGAGAGGAGGAGTCATCATGACGATTACGACCGTCGGCATCGATTTGGCAAAGAGTGTATTCAGGATGCATGGGGGCGACGAACACGGCAAGGCGGTGTTTCGGCGCACGGTGGTGGCCGGGAGTGCCTGATTGATTCAAGGGGAGCTTCGCTTCCCGACTAACGATTGAGGCCCCGGCGCGCGTCTTTCATCAGGGTCCGGGCAAGATGCCCAACATGACCGGTTGTAGTTTCGCAGTCCACCATCTTGTTGGCCAACACGCGCAGCCAACCAGAAATCAGATCAGGAAATCGGGGGGAGCTGAAAACCGGAACAACACTTAGGAGCGAGGTTGAGTGATGGGTTAGCGCGCATTGTTGACCCTCTCGACCAGGGCCGCCATTTCTATGGCGTCTGAGACCCCGCTGGCGCGCAGCCCGCGAACAACACCCTCCTGGTTCTGGGTGGGCTGATTTTGACTGGCCTTCCACTTCCCGACCAAACGGGTGATGACGATCTCGATACCTACCACGGCGCCAATCAGCTTTTCTATGAAGTCGGGAGGTGCGTCGTCAAGCTGCCATGGCTCAGAAAATGCAGCCTCGTTGTGGGCTGTGAGTTCCTCAAGGTGACCACGTAACCAAGTGGGGTCATCAACGACGCGGAGGGTGCCGTAGGCATGAGCAACTGCATAGTTCCAAGTGGGCACGACCTTTCCAGTTTCCGCCTTGGTGGGATACCAAGACGGCGTAACGTAAGCATCGGGACCATGGAAGATAGCCAAGGTTTCGGTTTTGTCGTTGATGTCATTCCAGACTGGATTGGCGCGGGCGACGTGGCCACGCAATGTGCCGAAGGGACTTGGTTCCAGAGATAAATGCAGCGGAACGTGATTGGCGTTGATCCCGCTCGATGAGAGCGTGACCAAGGTGGAGAGTGGACGAGTGCGAATGAGCTGATGCAAGACGTCAACTCTCGGCTCGGCAAAGTGCTTGGGAATGTACATGGCTATGCGCGCTAACGTTCAAGGTCAGGAGCCTGGCGCGGCTTTATGCGCCAGGCCCCTGCACGGCAGGGTTGGGCGTCGCGCTCACGTTCCTGCCATTTCCATGACTTTGCAAACCGTTCTCCAATTGCGATCAGTCATTGGAACACCCAAAAGCCTCTCGGAGCTTGCCGCAAGTTTCGATCTACCGACGCCCTCAGGGGCATGCAGGTAGAACACACTTTCGGTTAGTTGAAACCGCTCGCTCTCCTTTCTCAAACTGGCGAGCTTGTCGAGATTAGGGCTCTTGGGTGGAGAGGCGAGAAATCCGAGATGCAAACTAGCCGGGGCGCTTACAGCCTCAGGAAATGGGTTTTCTGCCACGGCTTTGGCGAGTGCCTCGAGGGCAAGAATATGTACATGTGGCTCGAAGCCACGACGCCTCATGACTTCAGCGGAGAGTTTCTTGGAAAGTCGTGCCACATTCTTTTCGGTGCTCTCAAATACGGCGTTGCCACTTTGAATATATGTCCTGACCTTCCGGGCACCAATTTCTTCCAAGGCGGCGACAAGCTCCTTCATCGGCAGAGAGCCATTGCCACCAACGTTGATGCCACGAAAAAGGGCAACGTACCAATTCATTCAGTCACCTTGTAGGTGCGGGTCATGTGACGCCCAACGTAGAAGTCACCGGCCTTGCGCGGCTTTATCGCGCAGCGTCCGTGTGGACTGCCGGGTTGGGGCTTGGCCGTCAACATAGGCGTCGAGAAGCCGCCGAATCATGCGCTGGTACTGCGTGTGGTGTTTCGTGGCCTCGGACTTGAAGAACTCGATGCTCTTCTTGCTCAGAGCCAAGGTTACTTTCACGCCTTCTTCACGAAATGCCAATTCGGCCGGCGAAGGGAGGAAGTCAGGGACAACCTGAACCTTGCCAAGGGGTTCATCGGTGTATTTGATTTTCGCGCTCATAGATCGTCCTTTCCTTTGCGCCAATAGCCGGCGCCGATGATTCGAATTACCGAAGCGCGGTAAGTGAACCGCACGGTGAGCACACCACCATCAACTTCGCCAAAGCAATAGAACCGCTCTTCGGTCTGGCTGTGCGTCTCGTCCTTGGCAATCACGCGCTGTGGGTCTGCAAAGGCATGTTGGGCGCGGGAGAAAGAGACTCCGTGCTTTCCCTGATTCTCGGTGTCCTTGTCGGGGTCCCAATCAAAGCGAGTTTTTGCCATGGACACAGAGTAGCACTAGCCCATACAAAACGCCATACAGTGATATGGAT